>CAWHRE010000010.1:0-2137884 GCA_963831705.1 uncultured Actinomycetota bacterium
ACCCGAGCGGCGAGAAGGCGCGGGCGGTGAAGGCGCGCTATCAGGGGGTGTGCCGGGGGTGCGGTGCCCCGACGCAGGCGCGCAACGGCAAGGGTGACGCGTACGAGTACTGCAAGGGCTGCCATCCGGGCGCCGCCGCGAGGGCGCTGACGCGCGAGGCCGTGCGTGAGGCGATGCGGCGCTGGCGGTCGCTGTACGGCGCGGCGCCGTCCTCCTACGATTGGTCGCGCACGCACGCGCGCGAACGCGGCGGCGAGGCAGTCGCGCGCCTGAGCGCGGGAGCGTGGCCGGCTCCGGCGACCGTGATCGACCTGTACGGGTCGTGGGCCGCAGCGCGCGCGGACGCGTTTGCGGACGATTGAGCGGGTTGGGGTGGAGGCTTCGGCTGCCGCATCCGGTACCTGCCTGGCGGGATGCCAGAGAAGCTCGCTGAACTGGCCGGCGCTGCGGAGGGCCCGGTGGCCGCCGCGGACGGGTGGCACGAGCTCGCGGTCGCGAACCCGACGTTCTTGCTCGAGCGGCTGGGGAGCGAGTGCACGGACCTTCAGGGTCTGCGTGAGCTGACCGTCAACGGGCTGGACGCGATCGCGGCGCTCGGCGCGGACCGCCCCGGCCGGGTGGTGTGGGATCTGGACTGGGAGCGGTTCGAAGCATCCGGCGGCTGCGTGCGCAAGCTCTCGATCATCGACACCGGCACCGGCATGACCGCCGAGCAGCTCCGCCACTACATCAACCAGCTGGCGGCCAGCGGCCGCGAGCAATCCAGCCGCGGCAACTTCGGCGTCGGCGCAAAGGTCGCCGCCGGCTCGCGCAACCCGCACGGGCTCGAGTACCGCTCGTGGCAGGAGGGGCACGGTTCGCTGGTGTGCTTCAAGCGCCACCCCGACGGGCGCTGGGGACTCGAGCCCCAGCGGTGGGCAGACGGACACGTCGACTACTGGCGGCCGCTGGGCGACGCGGAGAAGCCGTGGCTCCTCCGCGGCCAGGATCACGGCACCCAGGTTGTGCTGCTCGGCCAGCACGAGCGGCACGACACCACGCAGGCGCCCCAGACGCGTGACAGACGCCCGACGGCATTGGATCACGCGCTACCTCAACGGCCGCTTCCTCCGCTTTCCCGACGCAGGTCGAGGTCCTCGTGCGCGAACACCACGGCCGCGACGAGCAGACCCTGCGGCGGATCCACGGCGAGCAGCACCACCTCGAGCACCACGCCGTCGCGGCAGGGACCGTGGAGCTGAGCGACGCGATCGTCCGCTGGTGGGTGCTCGACGACGATCACCGCGCCCGGCGCCGCGAGGCGGCGCTGTGGGCCTCGACCGGTCACGCCGCCGCCGTGTTCGGCGACGAGCTCTACGACGTGCTGCCGCCGACCCGCGGCGGGTACGGACGCCTGCAGGACTTCGGCATCCGCTTCGGCAACGAGCGAGTGGTTCTGCACATCGAGCCCCAGGCCGGGGCCGGCCGGTGTCGAGTGCAACACCGCGCGAACGCTGCTGCTGCTCGACCACGAGCCATTGCCGTGGACACGCTGGGGCGAGGAGTTCGCCGCCGCAATGCCGGAGGAGATCCTGCGGCTCCAGGAACGCGCCGCCGGCACCGACTGCGTGCCGCGCCGAGAGGCGATCCGCGGCCGCGTCAGCGCAATCCTGCCGCTCTACCGACTCAGCCGCTACCGCCCAACCAGGCCGCAAAGCCACAGCGCAGGCTGAGCCGGCCACCGCCCGCCCGGGCGACGAGACGACCGGCTCACCCACGGAGAGCGTCTGGCATCGCCCAGCACCGGGCCGGCGGCGCATCCAGCGGGCACATCCCGTCCAGCCGGAGCCCGACCACAGCCTCGCGGGCGACCAGGCGCCGGCGGACGACCCCGACGACGACGCGCTCTCACCGCGATCGTCGATCTGCCCGACGTCGCGTGGATCTCAGCGCGCGACGCAACCCGGGCGCCGGGCGACCTCGAAGACCAGGCCGCCCGCTACCACCCCGGTCGCCACGAGCTGACCATCAACGCCGACTTCCGCGCGATCACCGACCTGATCGCACACTGGCGCACCCGCTACCGCGGCGTCCCCGGCGCCCACGCGACGATCGAGGCGCAGGTCCGGGAATGGTGCGAACAGGTCTTGGTCGAGGTGGTGCTCGCCGCCCGCAACTCGCAGTGGAACGCGGAGCAGCTCGACGCGCTTCTATCGCCGAGCTCGTTCACCGCCGCCCTGCTGCCACGGCACCTGCTGCACGCAACGCTTCAGAAGCGACTCGGGCAGAAGCTCGGGACTGCGCGCAGCGATCACGAGGAATCCACGGCTGGCGCGCGCACGGCACCGCGGTCTCACACCAGGTCGCGCCGACGGGAGGGTGCACCGAGCCAGCGCGCGGGAGCAGGCGGGATGAGTCGGGCGGTCCCAGAGCAGGCGCGGCGGCTCGCGGCCGAGCTAGACCTGCGGTTCGCGCACGACGCCGAGCTGGCGACCGAGCTGGCCGACGCACAGCGGCGCCTACAGCAGCGCCAACGATCGGCTCTGGTCAGGCCTGCATCCCGACGGCATCGCCATGATCTACGGCGAGCATCCGGCTGTAGTCGAGGCCGCAACCGCGCACAACCGCTCTGAGGTCCTCGACGCACCCGACCCGCTGCGCGCGGTCCAGCAGGTGCACTGGAGCATCCACAAGGCGTTCACCAGCTACCAGAGCGCCGCGGAGCGACGGCGCCAGCTCGCTGCCGAGATCGGCGAGCTGGCCGGCCACCTCACCACGACACTCCTCGGCGCGGGATGGTCCGAGCACGACGCCAGAGAAGCATGCGTCGACGACCTCGCAATCACCCGGACATGCGCCCGCCAATCGCCTTGGAGCACCGATGGACGCGAGCGGCGCTGAGGCGCGAGTCGCGCACACACTGGTCCTGGCGATTCTCGACGAGCTGCGTTCGAACCCCGGCGCCCGTCACGAGCTACGCACACTGCTGGACGAGCGCAAGTCGGGCGACCGTCTCCTCTCCCCTCATGAGGCCGCCGAACATCTGGGCGTCCACCCGAAGACACTCACGCGCGCGGCTGCCGCCGGCCGAGTCGCGGGGGCCAGGCGCGTCGGCCGCCATTGGCGCTTTGATCCAGCCGAGCTGGCGCTGGAGCCCCCACGCGCTGCTCCGGCAGCGCCCCGACCCCTCGCTCGCATGCGTTTGCGGGCTCGCGGCGGAGCCGCGGACGCGATTCGGACCGCCGGTTCCCGGTAGCGAGTGGTCGGTTGCGCGCCGCGTGCGGAACACTTCCCTGGAGCGTCCGCATCCCGCGACGCGAAGGAGGACGGACTGAATCCATGTCGTTCGCGCAGGACGCCGCCGCGCCGGAACGCAGGCGCGACGCCGAGCACGAAAGTCGGTCAAATAGCCACTGGGTGGGCGTGCGCGACGGCGCGAGAGCGCGAGGGATCCACGAGGCGACGGCCAGCCGGCGCTACGGGCGGAGCACGCAATGAGCGTCAGGCCGAGGGCTCGCAAGGACGGCACGCGCGGATGGGAGGTCCGCTGGCGGGAGAACGGCGCCAACCGATCTCGGATGTTCGCGCTCAAGAAGGATGCCGACGCGTGGGACCGCGAGGTTCAGCGTCGGAAGCAGCTCGGTCCGCTCGCCGTCCAGCAGCTCACGGCTCGCGGCGGCCCGACACTTGGACAGTGGGTGACGGAGCGGTGGGCTCCCGAACACGCGGTCATGCTCGCCGAGTCCACGCGCGAGCGCTACGCCGAGGTCTACGGCGTTCACATCGCGCCGTGGCTCGATGACGTGCCGCTCGGCCAGTTCGGCGTCCCGCTGCTGTCCGGATGGCAGGCCGCGCTGATCAAGGCCGGCGTCGGTCACGGCACGATCCACAAGGCGCGCACACTGCTCTCGAGCGTGCTGCGCCATGCTGCCGAGAACGGCGCGATCATGGCCAACCCGCTGTCGGTCGTCCGCAGCCCGCGCTCGGCGCCACGCGATGCGGCGCGACCGCTTGCACCCGCCGTCGTCGAACGCATCCGCGAGGCGATGCTCAACCCGCCCGACCGGGAGATCAGCGCCTCAGCACCCGGACACCGCGCCAGACGGCGCTACACACTGCCAGCGCCCGGCACCCCGCAGACGCGCCAGCGGGACGCGCTGATCGTGTCGCATCCTGGCCTATGCCGGCCTGCGACCGGGCGAGCTGCGCGCGCTGCCGTGGGAGGGACGTGCGCGAGAACACGATCCTCGTACAGCGCGCGGCCAACCCCGACGGCTCGAGCAAGCCGACGAAGAACCGGCAGCATCGCACCGTGCGCCTGCTCTCTGCGCTCGCGCAGGACATCCGCGAGTACAGGCTCGCGATCGGCCGCCCGCCCGAGACGACGCTGATCCTGCTCGACGACGACGGCAAGCCGTGGGACAAGAACGCGTGGCAGATATGGCGCGCCGACCGCTGGGCGCCCGCGTGCCGCGCGGTCGGGACTCGACCCCGTCCCGCGCCCGTACGACCTGCGGCACAGCTTCGCCTCGCTGCTGCTCGCGGAGGGCACGCCAGCCGCTCTACGTCGCGCGAGGCAGCTCGGGCACTCGCTCGCAGTGCTGCTGTCGACGTACGCGCATCTGATCGACGAGTTCGAAGACCGCGAGCGGATCGACGCGGACGCCGAGATCGCGAAGGCGCGGCGCGAAGTTGGTACGCATTCGGTACGCACGGCGGCGAGATGAGCCTGCACGAGCAACCGCCGACACCGAAAAAATCCCTGCAATTCCGAGTTCTAGTACCGCTACCGGGATTCGAACCCGGGTTTCCGCCGTGAGAGGGCGGCGTCCTAGTCCCCTAGACGATAGCGGCGGGGGTTCCCTGAACGCATGCAAGCGTAGCGAGTGGCAGCGGTCTCGGAGGTGCGACCCGCGCGGGTCTCGGCGACGCCCCGGTCGCTCCCGCCAGCTGATACCTTCAAGCGCTCCGCGGCTGTGGCGGAATTGGTCTACGCGCACGGTTCAGGTCCGTGTGGGCGCAAGCCCTTGGAGGTTCGAGTCCTCTCAGCCGCATGATCGTGAACAACACGGAAGTCCTCGGCTGCGCGGCGAATGCTGCCCGAGCGGGCCGGCAGGGGACCCGCCCTCAGAGCCAACCACGCTCCTCCGCAACGCGCACCGCCTCCGCGCGGTTCCGCGCATCGAGCTTCTGCATAACCGACGACAGGTGGTTGCGGACGGTGCCCGGCGACAGGTACAGAGCGCTCGGCGAGTTCCGCGACTGTGGCGTGCCGGCGCGAGGCGGCGAGGACCTCGTGCTCGCGTGGGGTCAGCGGACTCTCGCCCTGGCTGAGCGCGGCCGCTGCCAGGCCCGGGTCGACGATTCGCTCGCCGGCGACGCGCCCGCCTGATCGCGGTTGCGAGCTCGTTCGCGGGCGCGTCCTTCAAGAGGAACCCGGACGCACCGCCGGCCATCGCACGGCGCAGGTAGCCCGGGCCGACCGAAGGTGGTCAGGATCAGAATCCGGCAGTCGGGAGCGCGGCGGCCAGCTCGCCGAGCGCGTCGAGCCCTGTTTGGCCGGGCATTTCGATGTCGAGCAACGCGACGTCTGGTCCGGCATCGAGTGCGGCGCTGAGCACCTCGTCTCCACGGGACGACCTGGGCGACGACCTCGATGTCGGGCTCGAGTCCGAGCAGGCTCGCGAGCGCGCCGCGCACCATGCCCTGGTCCTCGGCGATGAGCACACGGATCATGGCCGACCTCGTTGTCGCTGCGTGACGGGTCAGCGGCCCGGACCGCCAGCACGGTCCGGACACTGCGGCGGCGTGATGCCGCCAGCGGACCGTCCGGTCCGGCCGACCCCGCACCGCACCGAGCCCGCACCCTAGCCGTCCCGACGGCACTAGCCGACCCCGCACGGATCCCGCCTCAGCGGCCAGCGCCGCTCGACCAAGCCGCCGTCGAGCCCGTCGGCCGCCCCGTCGCCGTGAGCCCGCGCCCGGCCTCCGCCCACGCCGTTGTCGACGATCCTCCGCCGGGCGCTTCGGTGGGGCTCATCGCGACCTGCAGCGTGCAGCGGGTGCGCACCGCTGTGACGGATCACGTTCGTCGCTCCCTCTCGCACCGCCCAGGCGAGGACGGCCTCGACGGCGGGGTCGAGCGGCACTCGGCGCGGCTGACGTCGACCTCGATGCCCGGCCGCCGACAGCGCCATCTTCGCACCCGCGAGCTCTCCGTCGAGCGTCGGCTGCCGGTAGCCGCTGACCGCGTCGCGCACCTCGCTCAGCGCTCGCCGGGCGACCTGCTCGACATCTCGGCGATCTCGCGCTCGGCCTCGGCGACCTGTGACGGCAGCAGCCGTCCTGCCAGCTCGGCCTTCAAAGCGATCACCGACAGCGTGTGCCCGAGCAGATCGTGGAGGTCGCGGGCGAAGCGCTCTCGCTCTTGTGCGACAGCGAGCCGGGCCAGCTCGGCGCGCGCTTCGGTCAGCTCGTCGTTGCGCAGACGGAGGTCGCGCAGCAGCAGCATCAGCAGGCCGATCCCGGCGGCTGCTGGCGACGAACCCGACCACGGCGCCTCCGCGTGGCTCCGCCGATGCCGCCGTGCCGCCGGCCAGCGCGGCACAACGACGACGCCTAGCGATCCGAGCGGCGGCGGGCCGATCATTGCCGCGCAGCCGCACAGTACGTGAACAGGAATCCCCAGCCCGGACGGTCTGCCAAGGTCAACGCCACGGTCGGCGACAGCACAGCAAGACGACGAGCGGACGGGTCGCACGCGACGTGCCTGTTCGCGCGCCAGGACAGCACGAGCAGAGACGTAGGCGGCGACGAACCCGACCGCGCCGGCGACCGCGAGCCAGTGCCCGGAGCCGGGCCCGGCGAGCCGATCGCGTTGATCAGCGGGAAGAGGATGAACGCCAGCCACACGAAGAGCGCCGCCGAGACCGACGGCGCCTCGTGTCTGGCCGCGCAGAAACGCGCCGCCGAGACCGAACCGGGGATCGTGCGCTGAGCGATCGCTCATACCGCCTCGCGCCGGAGCTCGTGCGGGAACCGGAGCATCACCGACGGGCCCACGTCGCTCACACCACCTCACCCTGCGGCTGCCGCAGGAAACGCAGCATCAGGAACACGCCGACGACGCACCAGATCAGCGAGCGTCTGGACGTCGTGTCCGACCAGGCCCGATCCCGGTCGTGCGGGGATCGAACGCGTGCTGCATCAGGTCAGCCAGCGGCCTGATCGGGAACACGTTCGCGATGCTCATCAGAAACTTCGGCATCCCGTCGGTCACGAACCAGATCCCGGAGATGAATGTCAGCGGCAGCATCGCGAGGTTGACGATCGCGGGTGCAGCCTCGGCGTTCGGGATGAAGCGAACGATGCCGATCCCGAGCGTCGTGAACGCCGCCGTGCCGAGGACGAGCGCGACGATCACCGCCGGGCAGCGTCGAGGCCCTGACGTCCACGCCGTATGCGGCCGCGCCGAGCGCGAGCGTGACTGTCGTCATCGCGGTGACGATCACCACGGTCGAGCCGATCCTGCCGGCGACGTAGGCCCAGCGTGGCAGCGGCGTGCCCTGCATCCGCTTCAGCACGCCCTCGTCGCGCAGCATCGCGGTGTTGATCGACATGTTGACGAACGTCGTCGAGATCACGGCGTAGGCGAGGATCCCCGGCACGAAGAAGTCGTTGTACGGGATCCCGCCGCGCGTCGGTCAGGTGCGTTCCCGTGTTCAGCGACGCGAAGATCACGAGGAACATGATCGGGAACAGGAACGTGAAGAGACCCCGGCCCCGATTGCGCAGGAAGGCGCGCAGCTCGTATCGAATCTGCCAGGCGGCGAGACCGAGGTCACGCCGCAGCGATGGTGTGAGAACCGAGCTCATCGAATCGCCTCCTCCGTCTCGTGATTGTTGTCTGGTCGCGCTCGCCGGTGAGCTCCAGGTAGATGTCCTCGAGCGTCGGCTGGCTGACCGAGAACCGCTCGAGCTCGACGCCGCGCTCGAGCGCCCAGCCGGTCAGCTCGTGGGCAGCGGCCGACCGGCTCGGTGGTGAGACAGGACCCGGTCACCGTCCAGCGAGCGCTCGACTGAGGGGACCCGGGCAGATCGCCGAGCGAGCAGCCCGGCGGGCAACCCGAACCGGATCTCGGCCGGGCGCAGGTCGCGGCCGCCGAGCTCGTCGGGCCGGCCGAGGGCGATGATCTCGCCGCCGCGCATCACCGCGACGCGGTCGGCGAGGTGCTGCGCCTCGTCCATGTAGTGGGTGGTCAGGAAGACGGTCTTGCCGAGCTCGCACAGCGAGCGGATCGTCGACCAGGCCTGGCGCCGCGCGGCCGGATCAAAGCCGGTCGTCGGCTCGTCGAGGAAGATCAGGTCCGGATCGCCGACCAGCGCCAGCGCGAGGTCGAGCCGGCGGCGCTGGCCGCCGGACAGCTTCTTCGCGCGGGCGTCGCGCTTCTCGCCGAGCTCGACGAGCTCGATCACCTCGTCGACCGGACGCGGCCGCGCGTGGTAGCGGCCGTACATCTCGACCAGCTCGGCGACGGTCAGATCGCTCTGGACGCCGCACTGCTGCAGCACGATCCCGACGCGCTCGCGCAGCTCGCGCTCGCCGCGGCCGGATCGTGCCGAGCACGCGCGCGTCTCCGCCAGTCCGCGGTGCGGTAGCCCTCGAGGATCTCGACGGTCGTCGTCTTGCCGGCGCCGTTCGGTCCGAGCAGGCAGAACACCTCGCCGCGCGCGACCTCGAAGCTGACGCCGCGCACAGCCTCCATCTCGCCGTAGGACTTGCGCAGATCGCGCACCTCGACCGCGAGTTCCTCCGTTCTGTGTGTGGGTCGTAGACATGGATCGAGAGTAGGTCCAGAGCCCGCGACCGCGTAAGTGGCGCGCGGCCGAAATCGGCCATGACATTCGTCAGCCACGACGGCCGCCGCGCAACCGGCCGGGGAGCACGAACGCCTAGCCGTTCCAGCCCTGAAGCACCTCGGTGTCGCGCTCGAACCCGAGGACGCCGATCCCGCCGCCGCGCAGCGCGAGGCGCGCCCCGGCGGCCACCTCCATCCCGAGCCACCGCGCGGTCACCACGCGCAGGATGTGGCCGTGGGCGAAGGCGAGCGCATCGCCGCCCGCGGCCCGCACCCGCGCCAGCACCCGGTCGGCCCGTGCGCCGACGTCCGCGGGCGACTCGCCACCCGGACAGCCGTCGCGCCACAGCCACCAGTCCGGATTACTCGATCGGATCTCCGGGGTCGTCAGCCCCTCGTACTCGCCGTAGTCCCATTCGCGCAGATCCTCATCGATCACCGCGGCACTCTCGAATCCGGCAAGCGCGCATGTTTCCCGCGCGCGCCGCAGCGGGCTGGCGAGCACGAGCGCGAACCTCCAGGACGCGCGCCAGTTCCGTGCCGACAGCGATCGCCTCGCTCGCGCCCGGCGGCGGTCAGTCCGAGGTCGGTCCGGCTCGTGTGCTTTCCGGCAGCGCTCCACTCGGTCTCGCCGTGGCGGACGACAACGATCTCCGCGGCCACCTATGGCACCGTTTCAGCTGTCGCTGGCCGAACAGGCGTCGGCCACCTCGCGAAAGTATCCCAGGCTTGTACGCTACAAGCCCGAGCGGATACCTGCTTTACGGTACCGTCCGGTAAACAACGATCAAGCCGTTGTGCTCGGTAAGGGGAAGAATAATGGCCACAGTGGACGAGTGCCGCGAGGCGATGCTCGGGCTCGCTGCCCGCCTGGACCGAAACGCCGCTGCGAACGCCGGCAAGATCGATCTCGATCGCCCTCTGGCCTGCAGCGTCAAGGACCTCGGCGTGGCCTTCCACGGTCGGCTCACCGGCGGCCGGCTCATCAACATCACCGATGGCGATGATCCAAACGCGAAGATCCGTCTGACCGCGAGCAGCGACGATCTAGTCGCCCTGGTCAACGGCAAACTCGACATCACCCAAGCTTGGACGTCCGGCCGGATCGGCATCAAAGCCAACCCCTTCGACCTCCTGAAACTCCGAAAGCTCCTCTAGCCGCGCCGATACCCAGTTGATCCTGGAGTTAGTTGACCCGTCGACGGTGTGTCGCGTTGGTAACTCCAGGATCAACTTCGACTTGGCGGGCTACTGGGCCAGCTTCAGGTGCTTCAGGGCGGTCGCTGCGGCGCCATTCGTCGCCGTTATCTCCGGTTGGTCGGGCAAGTCCCAGCACGCCGCCGCCAGCGCGGCCAGCGCGGCCACCGCATCGCCGCCGCCGGACAGTTCCAGGCCGTCCACCGACGACCG
This sequence comes from uncultured Actinomycetota bacterium, assembly GCA_963831705.1. Classification (GTDB taxonomy): domain Bacteria; phylum Actinomycetota; class Actinomycetes; order Mycobacteriales; family Micromonosporaceae; genus DASQPR01. The sequence continues at coordinate 10,248 of CAWHRE010000010.1, forward strand.
CACGGTCCAACCGCCGGTCGCGGTCGAACCATCAGAATCCTTTGCCGGTACGGCAACCGCTCCGCCCGTCAGCCCTCGCAGATCCGACGAGATCCACGTCGGCCGGGATCCCTTCGCAGCGGCCAGTACGTCGTCGGCCGTGGCGACACCGGTCAGCACGAGCAGCGAGTCCATCCCCGCCTGTACGGCACCGGCGATATCCGTGTCGAGCCGATCACCGACCACCAACGGCCGCTTGGCTCCGACCCGTCCGGCCGCCGTGGTGAACAGTCGTGGCGCAGGTTTCCCGACGATGATGTCAGGCTGCCGATCGAGCGCGGTCGTGAGCACGGCTACGAGCGAACCGTTGCCGGGCAGTTCTCCTCGAGGGGACGGCAACGTACGGTCGGCGTTCGTCGCCACCCAGAGCGCACCGCCGCGGATCGCGACGCATGCCTCGGCGAGCTGCACCCAGCCGACGTCCGGCGCGTACCCCTGGACGACCGCACGCGGATTGTCGGCGGCAATGCTCACCGGCGTGAGACCGACGTCGGCGATCTCGGCACGCAGCGACGGCCCGCCGACGATCAACACGGGCGAACCCGGCTCCAGTCGATCTGCCAGTACGGTCGCCGATGCCTGCGCCGACGTGATCACCTCGGCCGGATCGGCGTGGATGCCGAGCGACACCAGCAACGACGAAACGTCGGCCGCGCGCCGGGATGCGTTGTTCGTCGCGTACGCAACCGGCTTGCCGTCCGCAACGAGCCCGTTAATCGCCGCGACGGCGCCGTCAATCGGCTCATGGCCGAGGAAGACGACACCGTCGAGGTCGAATATTACGAGGTCATAGCGGTCGACAGGAGAGTCGACAGAGGTCACGCGCGATCTTCCTCTTCTCGGCTATTGGTGGAGAACGGATCACGAGTCGGCGCGGCAGCGGACGTCGGAGGCGTCACCGGCTCGTAGTCCTCGTAATCGCCCTCGTCGTCTTCGTCATCTTCGTCGTCTTCGTCATCTTCGTCATCTTCGTCGTCATCGTCGTCTTCGTCATCTTCGTCGTCTTCGTCGTCATCGTCATCGAACTTGTCCGCGTCAGTGTCTGCGTCGCCGACGACCATCACGAGTTCGTCTTCCGTATCCGATGACGTTGATCCTGATCCACGACGGGCCGCAGCATCTTCGGCGTCCGCACGATCGTCCATCTCATCGTGGGCGAGGGCGAGGGCGAGTTCGGGATCATCGGCCTCGTCGTCTTCCTCAAGCGTGATCCCGTCCAGATCGAGCAGGCGTTCCGCGGCGTCGGTCTCTCCGTCTTCGTCCACCTCGACGGCCCGGGAGAACCACTCGCGAGCCTCGTCGCGGCGGCCGACCGCCAGCAACGCATCGGCGTACGCGTAGCGCAACCGCGCTGCCCATGGCGCGTCCGCGGTCAACTCGCGAATCTGCAGCATCGCGACCGCGGCCTCTTCCTGACCCATGTCCCGACGGGCACCGGACGCGACGATCAGGAGTTCGATCGCCTCGGCCGAATCGTTCGTGTGCTCCACCGAGCGGTAGATGTCGATCGCCTTCTCCGGGCGACCCAACGCACGTTCACAATCCGCGAGGATCGCGAGGTGAGTCTGCTTGCCCGACATCCGGTGGTACGTGCGAATCTCGGCGACCGCGGTTTGCCACTCGCCGGCGTGGTAAGCGGCGATCCCGACGGCCTCCCGAACCACCGCGATGCGCGAAGCGAGCCGGCGGGCCGCGACCGCATGCTGGTACGCGAGTTCCGGGTCGTCGTCGACGAGTTGCCCCGTCGCTACGAGCCGACGTGCGACGGTTTCGGCGATCGGACGCGCGAGTGAACGCAGCTCGGCGCGGACCGCCGGGTCGAGTTCGTCGGCGGTGATTTCGTCGGGGATTTCCGGACCGTCTTCGCGGGCCGTACGGCCGCCGCGCTCCTCGAAGGCCTCATCGTTCGGCGCCGCATTGCCCGCGTCGCTGTCCTGCGGGCGGGTGTCGCGAGCACGGTCATCGCGGTTGAAGCCACCGGTACGTGGACGGTCGTCGCGATTGAACCCGCCGCCGCCAGGACGGTCACTCGTACGCGGGCGGTCGTCACGCTGGAAGCCGCCGCTACGGGGCCGGTCGTCACGGTTGAAACCACCACCACGAGGGCGGTCGTCACGCTGGTAACCGCCGCCGCGTGGGCGGTCGTCGCGGTTGAACCCGCCACCGCTCGGACGGTCGCCGGTACGCGGACGGTCATCGCGGTTGAAGCCACCGCCACTGGGACGGTCACCCGTACGCGGACGGTCATCACGATTGAAGCCACCGCCACTGGGACGGTCACCCGTACGCGGACGGTCATCACGATTGAAGCCACCGCCACTGGGACGGTCACCCGTACGCGGACGGTCATCACGATTGAAGCCACCGGTCGTACGAGGACGGTCATCGCGATCGAAGCTGCGTGGGCGATCGTCACGTTGGAACCCACCGCCACGCGGGCGATCGTCGCGCTGATAACCACCGCCGCGCGGGCGATCGTCGCGGTTGAAGCCGCCACCACTCGGACGATCCCCGCTGCGGGGACGGTCGTCCCGGTTGAAGCCACCGCCACTGGGACGGTCACCCGTACGCGGACGATCGTCACGGTTGAAGCCACCGGTGCGCGGACGATCATCGCGATCAAAGCTCCGCGGACGCTCATCCCGATCGAAGCTCCGGGGGCGATCGTCACGTTGGAATCCGCCGGTACGCGGGCGGTCGTCGCGGTTGAAGCCACCACTTGGGCGGTCATCCCGGTTGAAACCACCGGTCGTACGCGGACGGTCATCGCGCTGGAATCCGCCAGTCCGCGGACGGTCGTCTCGATTGAAGCCGCCACCGCTCGGACGATCACTGGTACGCGGACGATCGTCACGGTTGAAACCACCGGTGCGCGGACGGTCGTCGCGCTGGAACCCGCCAGTACGCGGACGATCATCACGGTTGAAGCCGCCACCACTCGGACGATCGCCGGTACGCGGACGATCATCACGGTTGAAGCCGCCACCACTCGGACGATCGCCGGTACGCGGACGATCGTCGCGGTTGAAGCCACCGCCGCTGGGACGGTCGCCGGTACGCGGACGATCATCACGGTTGAAGCCGCCACCAGTCGGACGGTCGCCGGTACGCGGACGATCATCACGGTTGAAGCCACCCGTACGCGGACGGTCGTCGCGGTTGAAACCGCCTCGGCCACGATCGTCGCGTGGGGTGCCGGCCGGGCCGCCGCGGAATCCGCCACGGTCCTCGCGCGATCCACTCACCGCACGGTGACCGTTGTCGCGGTTACCGTGGTGCGGATTTTCGTGCCGGCCGCTACCCCGATCACGATCGCCACCTCGCGGGTTACTGGATCGTGGTGCGCCGTCGCGCCCACCCTTGCGGTCGCGGTGACTGTCGTCCGGTGTTGAGCTCACGTTCTACATCCTTCCAAATGGCGTCAGGCGACGTTGGCACAAACGCAGTTGAGGGCCGCCTGGTGGCGGCCCTCAACTGGAAGGTTTGTCCGGCGACGTCCTACTCTCCCACACCCTCGCGAGTGCAGTACCATCGGCGCTGGTGGGCTTAGCTTCCGGGTTCGGGATGTGTCCGGGCGTTTCCCCACCGCTATGGTCGCCGTAACTCTATGAAACATTCAACACCGGCCCCCACAGGTGTTGGGGTTGTTTGTTGTTTCGGGAGTTGCATAGTGGACGCGAGCATGTTTGTTGGTCAAGTCCTCGGCCTATTAGTACCAGTCAACTGAACCCGTTACCGGGCTTACATTTCTGGCCTATCAACCCAGTCGTCTAGCTGGGGGCCTTAACCCTCTAGGGGTGGGATACCTCATCTTGAAGCAGGCTTCCCGCTTAGATGCTTTCAGCGGTTATCCCTTCCGAACGTAGCTAACCAGCCGTGCTCCTGGCGGAACAACTGGCACACCAGAGGTTCGTCCGTCCCGGTCCTCTCGTACTAGGGACAGCCCTTCTCAAGTATCCTACGCGCACGGCGGATAGGGACCGAACTGTCTCACGACGTTCTAAACCCAGCTCGCGTACCGCTTTAATGGGCGAACAGCCCAACCCTTGGGACCTACTCCAGCCCCAGGATGCGACGAGCCGACATCGAGGTGCCAAACCATCCCGTCGATATGGACTCTTGGGGAAGATCAGCCTGTTATCCCCGGGGTACCTTTTATCCGTTGAGCGACACCGCTTCCACATGCCAGTGCCGGATCACTAGTCCCGACTTTCGTCCCTGCTCGACCTGTCAGTCTCACAGTCAAGCTCCCTTGTGCACTTGCACTCAACACCTGATTGCCAACCAGGCTGAGGGAACCTTTGGGCGCCTCCGTTACATTTTAGGAGGCAACCGCCCCAGTTAAACTACCCACCAGACACTGTCCCTGAACCGGATCACGGTCCTAGGTTAGATACCCAAATCCAACAGAGTGGTATTTCAAGATTGACTCCACCCAAACTGGCGTCTGAGCTTCACCGTCTCCCACCTATCCTACACAATTACATTCAGATACCAATGTCAAGCTATAGTAAAGGTCCCGGGGTCTTTCCGTCCTGCCGCGCGTAACGAGCATCTTTACTCGTAATGCAATTTCGCCGGGCCTATGGTTGAGACAGTAGGGAAGTCGTTACGCCATTCGTGCAGGTCGGAACTTACCCGACAAGGAATTTCGCTACCTTAGGATGGTTATAGTTACCACCGCCGTTTACTGGCGCTTAAGTTCTCAGCTTCGCCCTTACGGCTAACCGGTCCCCTTAACGTTCCAGCACCGGGCAGGCGTCAGTCCATATACGTCGTCTTACGACTTTGCATGGACCTGTGTTTTTAGTAAACAGTCGCTTCCCCCTGGTCTCTGCGGCCACCCACCGCTGCCCCCGCAAGGGAGTTCACGGTCTGTGGCCCCCCTTATCCCGAAGTTACGGGGGTAATTTGCCGAGTTCCTTAACCATAGTTCGCCCGATCGCCTCGGTATTCTCTACCTGACCACCTGTGTCGGTTTGGGGTACGGGCCGCTTGAAGCTCGCTAGAGGCTTTTCTCGGCAGCATAGGATCACTGACTTCACCTGAATCGGCTCGGCATCACGTCTCACCCTTCATGCGCCACGGATTTACCTATGGCACGGGCTACACGCTTACCCCGGCACAACCACCGGCCGGGCTCAGCTACCTTCCTGCGTCACCCCATCGCTCAACTACTACCCACCAAGATCCCAGCCCCCCCAGCATCAACCCGAAGGGATCAACCATGGAGGTGGTTAGTACAGTGAGGTTCATCGTGGGCGCTTCTTCGCGGGTACGGGAATATCAACCCGTTGTCCATCGACTACGCCTCTCGGCCTCGCCTTAGGTCCCGACTCACCCAGGGCGGATTAGCCTGCCCCTGGAACCCTTGGTCATCCGGCGGAAGGGTTTCTCACCCTTCTTTCGCTACTCATGCCTGCATTCTCACTCGTACGGCGTCCACGGCTAGATCACTCTGCCGCTTCACCCGCCGCACGACGCTCCCCTACCCATCCACACACCTAGACAACCACCTCAAGGATGGAAGCCGGGTAAAGTGTGAATGCCACAGCTTCGGCGGTGTACTTGAGCCCCGCTACATTGTCGGCGCGGAACCACTTGACCAGTGAGCTATTACGCACTCTTTCAAGGGTGGCTGCTTCTAAGCCAACCTCCTGGTTGTCTATGCGATCCCACATCCTTTTCCACTTAGCACACGCTTAGGGGCCTTAGCTGGTGATCTGGGCTGTTTCCCTCTCGACTACGAAGCTTATCCCCCGCAGTCTCACTGCCACGCTCTGGCTTACCGGCATTCGGAGTTTGGCTGACTTCAGTAAGCTTGTAGGCCCCCTAGGCCATCCAGTGCTCTACCTCCGGCAAGGAACACGCGACGCTGCACCTAAATGCATTTCGGGGAGAACCAGCTATCACGGAGTTTGATTGGCCTTTCACCCCTAACCACAGGTCATCCCCCAACTTTTCAACGTTGGTGGGTTCGGCCCTCCACGCGGTCTTACCCGCGCTTCAGCCTGCCCATGGCTAGATCACTCCGCTTCGGGTCTAGGACACGCGACTGAACGCCCTGTTCAGACTCGCTTTCGCTACGGCTCCCCCACACGGGTTAACCTCGCCACATGCCACTAACTCGCAGGCTCATTCTTCAAAAGGCACGCCGTCACCCACCCACAACCAAAGTGTGCCAGGCTCCGACGGATTGTAGGCAAACGGTTTCAGGTACTATTTCACTCCCCTCCCGGGGTACTTTTCACCTTTCCCTCACGGTACTAGTCCGCTATCGGTCACGAGGTAGTATTTAGCCTTACCAGGTGGTCCTGGCAGATTCACAGCAGATTTCAGGAGTCCGCTGCTACTCGGGAACACCCACAGAAGACATGCAGCTTTCGCGTACCGGACTCTCACCGTCTACGGTGCCGCTTCCCAACGACTTCCACTAACCACATATTTGATAACTTCTCGACCCGTTGTCAGCCGGCTCAGTGATGTCCCACAACCCCGCATACGCAACCCCTGACAGGTATCACACGCACACGGTTTAGGCTCGATCCGCTTTCGCTCGCCACTACTCACGGAATCACTATTGTTTTCTCTTCCTGCGGGTACTGAGATGTTTCACTTCCCCGCGTTCCCTCCACACACCCTATGTGTTCAGGTGCAGGTGACAGCACATGACTGATGCCGGGTTCCCCCATTCGGACACCCTGGGATCACAGCTAGGTTGACAGCTCCCCCAGGCCTATCGCGGCCTCCCACGTCCTTCATCGGCTCCTCGTGCCAAGGCATCCACCGTTTGCCCTTAAAAACTTGACCACAAAGATGCTCGCGTCCACTATGCAATTCTCAAACAACAAACAGAAACCCGCATGTATCCGCGGACACCAGCACCCAACAACAGTTGAGCCGATGTGACCGCTATGCGGGCCTGTACCGAACGAACAACCCCGCCGGCTTCCACCGGACATGGTTGTTCTTTCAGGACCCAACAGGATGCTTTCATACACCAACCGTGAACCCATCCTTAAGGTTTGTTCCACGCCCCCACCCGAAGATGACCGGCAGTACTAGAACCAGATGTGTTCCCGCTTGATGAACTGGCCAGTGTCTCCACCCATGAGCCCCCGAGACGAACATTCGCCGTCTGACGAGGTACCTGACCGCCGTCTAGCGGCGGTTGGTTGCTCCTTAGAAAGGAGGTGATCCAGCCGCACCTTCCGGTACGGCTACCTTGTTACGACTTCGTCCCAATCGCCAGCCCCACCTTCGACGGCTCCCTCCACAAGGGTTGGGCCACCGGCTTCGGGTGTTGCCGACTTTCGTGACGTGACGGGCGGTGTGTACAAGGCCCGGGAACGTATTCACCGCAGCAATGCTGATCTGCGATTACTAGCGACTCCGACTTCACGGGGTCGAGTTGCAGACCCCGATCCGAACTGAGACCGGCTTTTTGGGATTCGCTCCACCTTACGGTATCGCAGCCCTTTGTACCGGCCATTGTAGCATGCGTGAAGCCCTGGACATAAGGGGCATGATGACTTGACGTCATCCCCACCTTCCTCCGAGTTGACCCCGGCAGTCTTCGATGAGTCCCCGGCATAACCCGCTGGCAACATCGAACGAGGGTTGCGCTCGTTGCGGGACTTAACCCAACATCTCACGACACGAGCTGACGACAGCCATGCACCACCTGTCACCCGCCCCGAAGGACCCCGCATCTCTGCGAGTTTTCGAGTGATGTCAAACCCAGGTAAGGTTCTTCGCGTTGCATCGAATTAATCCGCATGCTCCGCCGCTTGTGCGGGCCCCCGTCAATTCCTTTGAGTTTTAGCCTTGCGGCCGTACTCCCCAGGCGGGGCGCTTAATGCGTTAGCTGCGGCACAGAGAACCGGAGAGGTCCCCCACACCTAGCGCCCAACGTTTACAGCGTGGACTACCAGGGTATCTAATCCTGTTCGCTCCCCACGCTTTCGCTCCTCAGCGTCAGTATCGGCCCAGAGACCCGCCTTCGCCACCGGTGTTCCTCCTGATATCTGCGCATTCCACCGCTACACCAGGAATTCCAGTCTCCCCTACCGAACTCTAGCCTGCCCGTATCGGCTGCAAGCCCACAGTTAAGCCATGGGTTTTCACAGCCGACGCAACAAGCCGCCTACGAGCTCTTTACGCCCAATAATTCCGGACAACGCTCGCGCCCTACGTCTTACCGCGGCTGCTGGCACGTAGTTGGCCGGCGCTTCTTCTCCAGGTACCGTCACTTGCGCTTCGTCCCTGGTGAAAGAGGTTTACAACCCGAAGGCCGTCATCCCTCACGCGGCGTCGCTGCATCAGGCTTCCGCCCATTGTGCAATATTCCCCACTGCTGCCTCCCGTAGGAGTCTGGGCCGTGTCTCAGTCCCAGTGTGGCCGGTCGCCCTCTCAGGCCGGCTACCCGTCGTCGCCTTGGTAGGCCATTACCCCACCAACAAGCTGATAGGCCGCGAGCCCATCCCCCACCGAAAAACTTTCCACCACCTGCGATGCCACAAGAGGTCATATCCGGTATTAGCCCCCGTTTCCGAGGGTTATCCCAAAGTAGGGGGCAGGTTACTCACGTGTTACTCACCCGTTCGCCGCTCGAGTACCCCGAAAGGCCTTTCCGCTCGACTTGCATGTGTTAAGCACGCCGCCAGCGTTCGTCCTGAGCCAGGATCAAACTCTCCAACAAAAACCTTTGTCAAAAAATTTACAACCCAGCAAAAGAACAACTGACATGTTGTCCTTGCCAGACCCACCACCCCAAAAGATGGCAGGCCAAAAAATGCCATTCAATGGCACTGGCTTTCAAAAAGCACCCTGTTGAGTTCTCAAAGAACAACCACACACCAATACCATCCCGCATTCGCGGAATGAGTAGTTGGGGCAACCGCTCAAACTTACATGATCAGTTCCGCACGGTCAAATTCGCGCTACGCGATTCGATCTGCACTGCTCACTTTTTCCGTGACCCGAAACAGCAGCCTAGGCTGAACCATTTCGGAAGATTTGGGAGGCAACCTCGCGGCGCTTCCGTTGAGGACTATACCCGGTCAGCGCCGTCGGACCAAATCAATGATCACAACGCGCCGCCCGCAGTGTTGTCCTCGGCGGTCAACAGGCCGGCACCGCTGCACAGACAACCTCAACTCGGTCGAACATGAGTCTCTGTAATCCGTGTCCGCGTCTCCGTGGCCCCGCTGACTTGGTAAAAGTTACCCGGCCGATCCGACAGCGTCAAATCCGCTGCGCATGGCCCCGGTCACACCATTAACCGACGTCACTAAGGCACTCGCATGCCAATGGCACAACCGCAGGTCAAGGGCGTAATTCGACGCCAGCAATGGTCTTCTTTCCCCGTCGCAACACGAGCCACCGGCCGTGCAGAAGCGAGGAAACGTCGAATACCGCGTCCGGATCGGTGATGCGTTCATTGTTGGCGTACGCACCACCTTCGTTGATCGCCCGGCGCGCCTCGTTCATGCTCGCCACCAGGCCGGACTCCTTGAGCAGCGCGGCCGCCGTAGGCAGCGGCGAAGGCAACGCGACCATGCCCGCCTCGCTCAGCGCCCCGGCCAGCGTGGATGGCGTCAGATCCGCGAGCGATCCTCGCCCGAACAGCGCCTGCGATGCGGCAACCACCTGCTCGGTTTCGCTCGCCCCGTGCACTAGCGTGGTCAGATCGCCGGCCAGCGCCCGCTGAGCCTCGCGCGCGCCCGGACGCTCGGCCGTTGCCTGTTCCAGCTCGAGCAGCTCCTCGCGCGTACGGAACGAGAAGTACCGCAGGTACCGCGCGACGTCCCGATCGTCGGTGTTGACCCAGAACTGGTAGAACTCATAGGGGCTGGTCAGCTCACGATCGAGCCATACCGCCTGACCCTCGCTCTTGCCGAACTTGGTGCCGTCCGACTTCGTCACGAGCGGCGTCGTGAACGCAAGCACCGGCCCGGCGCCCTTCCGGCGTACGAAGTCGACACCGGCCGTGATGTTGCCCCACTGGTCGGAGCCGCCGAACTGGAGCCGGCAGCCGTACCGCTGGTGCAGTTGGTAGAAGTCATTCGCCTGCAGCAGTTGGTAGCTGAACTCGGTGAAGCTGATCCCGGATTCGAGTCGCGCCTTGACCACCTCGCGAGCCAGCATCTTGCTGACCGGGAAGTGTTTGCCGACCTCGCGCAGGAAGTCGATCGCGGACACCTCGCCGGTCCAGTCGAGATTGTTGACCATCGTGGCCGCGTTGGCACCGTCGTACGTGACGAACGGCGACAGCTGAGCGCGAATGTTCTCGACCCAACCGGACACGACATCAGCGCTGTTCAGCACGCGTTCGGCCGACTCCCGTGGGTCGCCGATCATGCCGGTGGCACCGCCGACCAGCAGCAGCGGCCGGTGTCCCGCCAGCTGAAGCCGCCGGGCGGTGAGCACCTGCACCAGGTGACCAACGTGCAGACTCGCCGCCGTCGGATCGAAGCCGACGTAGAACGTGGCCGGTTCGCCGTTGAGCAGCTTGCCGAGGTCGGCCAGGTCGGTCGCGTCCTGCACGAGACCGCGCCACTGAAGATCGTCCAAGAGATTCACGCGGCCAATTCTTCACCATCGCGGACATGGGAGCGTGCCTGGCTGGAACTAATCCTCGAAGAACGCCTCGATCTCGACGGCCGTACGCATACGGACCGGCGTTGTGGTCCGCTACGCGTACACGTCTCGCACCTCGCGATCGTTGTCCTGGCCCGCTGGAGGAATTGACGAATCACGGCCTGGGCCGCGAACCGAACGGCCCGGCGAAGGAATGCCCGGTTGGCGCGGGCCGATGCGGCCACCTGCGGTACCCGGCGCATTACCTCGGTCGCGGCAGCACGATCCGCCGGAAAATTGTGCGTGCCTCCGATGTAGAAGTCGTACATCCGGGCGGGCGGTGGCGGGCGCGGTCAATTCATCCACGACCATCACTGTACCGATTGTCGCCTCGCATGTCCGGCCCCGATCGGGTCACGCGGTACGGCGACGCGGGACGTGTTTGCGATAGACGCTGACGCTCGGGTCGCCATCGAGCCAGAAACGCCATTCGCGATCGAATTCGGTGCTCACCCCGACCCTAGGGCCGCTGCGAATCAAGGACTTCGGGGTGCGTACGCGCGGCCCGAGCTGCACCGGACCTGTCCCGTCGAGGACCGACGTACCGGTCACGGCGCCGTCCAAAGCCAGCGCGCTGGCCAGCCGAGCCGGACCCCGCGCAAGATCACGATCCGGCGGAACGGAGGACCCGGTTCGCCGTACCCTGGCGAGATCTTGACCTTCTACGACCTCGGCGGCCCGCAACAGGATTCCGGACGCCGTCCCCGGCGGACCTGCGACGATGTTCATGCACCAATGCATGCCGTAGGTGAAATAAACGTACGCGTGGCCGGACGGGCCGAACATCACGGCGTTGCGGGGCGTCCGGCCGCGGTGAGCATGGGAGGCGGAGTCGTCGCCAACGCCTGAATACGCCTCGACCTCGGTCAACCGAACCGTCACGCCGTTCGCGGAGAGCCGGCATCCGAGCAGAGCGCGGGCCGCCACGTCCGGGCGCTCATCCAGCACGGACCAGTCGTTATCCGGCACAGCGTCGTCGGGCACCTCGCCATCCTGCCATTGCACACGAAAGTGCGGGCCGGCACGCCGACCCGCACTTCGTTAACGCTCAGCTGACGGAGCGGAGGGCCTTCATGATGACCTCGGTGACCGCATCCGGCTGAGAGATCATGACGACATGCGAGCCGTCCACTTCCTTGATGTCCGCGCCGGCCCGTTGGGCCATGGAGCGCACCATGTCCGCGCCGATGGCCTTGTCGCCTGTCCCGACGACAGACCAGCTCGATAGCTTCTTCCACGCTGGTGGACCGGTCTTCTCGCCGAGCGTCGCTGCGGCGGCCGGCCGCTGGGAAACGGCAAGAACATCGGACTCCTCTTGCGGTAGATCGGCCGTGAACACCTCATGGAACTTCTGTGGATCAATGTTGTATTCGGACGCCGTCTCGGTGCCGTTGCCGGTCGGAAACTTCGCCTCCTGGACCGCGTTGAGCAGGAGACTCTCCTTCGACTGACCGATGATGTCGCTGGCGGTCTCGCCTTCGTCCGGGGCAAACGCCGCGACGTACACCAGGCCGACGACGTTTTTCGCGTTGGTCGCTGCGTTCGTAATCACGGCGCCGCCGTACGAATGGCCGACCGCGAGCACCGGTCCGGGAATCTGATCGATCGCGCTCTTCACGTACGCGGCATCGGCGGTGAGCCCGCGCAGCGGATTGACGATCGCCTTCACCGGCACACCGGCCTTTTCCAGGCGCTGCGTGACGCCGGCCCAGCTGGACGCGTCGGCAAAAGCGCCATGGACAAGCACAACGGTCGGATCCCCGGGAGCATTCATGGTAGTCATGATGATGCCTTCCTCAAATGGGCTGATTTGTGCGCAACGGCGTCAACGCTAACCAGGATCGGGACCGCTTCGTGCCCATACGTGAAAATGCCTCGCTAATTACCGGGCACCAATCACCACGGTCGCGCCGATCTCGTCGTCGGTCGCCGATCTCGGGGCCAGGCCGGCCGCGACGACCGAGTCCATGGCGGACGACATCTGACGCCGACCGGTCTCGAACAGCAATGCACCGCGGGAAGCCAGCCACTCGGGCGCGCCCGCGATGACTCGGCGCAAGACGTCCAGTCCGTCGGTACCGCCGTCGAGCGCGACCAGCGGTTCGTAGTCACGCGCCTCCGGCGGCATCAGCGCGACCGAGGCGGTCGGCACGTACGGCGCGTTCGCCACGAGCACGTCAATCCGGCCACGCAGGTCCGGCGGCAAGGCTTCGAAGAGATCGCCCTCGTACACCTGCCCGTTCGGGATGTTGCGTCGTGCACAGGCGACAGCGGCCGGTTCGATGTCGGCGGCGTACACGTCGACGCGGTCCAGCGCCGCGAGCAACGCAGCACCCACCGCACCCGAACCGCAGCACAAATCCACCGCGACGCGTGGGGCCAGGGCAATCGCCTGTTGCGCGAGAAACTCGGTACGGCGGCGCGGTACGAATACGCCCGGCTCCACCACTATCCGCAGTCCACAGAACTCGGCCCAGCCGAGGATCTGTTCCAGCGGAAGCCCGGCAACCCGCTGCTCGACCATGTTCGCGAGCGCCTCGGGAGACCCGGCCTCAGCGATCAGGAGCGCGGCCTCGTCCTCAGCGAAAACACAGCCGGCGGCGCGGAGGACGGTGATGACCGCGGCCGAATCAGGAGATGCCATGCGGGTACGGTACCCACATGCTGCAGCTCTTCGACGAGCGCAATCGCGACATCGTCTACTCCGTGAACGGCGTGCTCCGGCACCGTTCCGAGCCCGGGATCTCGCCGTTCGACTCGGTCGTGCAGGGCGGTGACGGCGTTTGGGAAGGCCTTCGCCTATACCAGGGCCGGATCTTCGGCCTCGACGAGCACCTGGCCCGGTTGCGGCGCTCGGCGACGGCGCTGGGCTTCGTCGGCGTACCCACGCGGGACGAGATCGTGGCGGCGATCACCGCGACGCTGCAGGCCAACGGAATGATCGACGGCGTCCACATCCGCCTCACCGTCACCCGCGGCGTGAAGATCACCAGCGGCATGGATCCTCGGCTCAACCAGGCCGGATGCACGTTGATCGTGCTGGCCGAATTCAAGGCGCCGGTGTACGACACGGGTGGCCTGTCGCTGATCACCGCGAGCGTGCGGCGCCCCGGACCGGACGTACTGGATCCGAAGATCCACCACAACAACCTGTTGAACTCGATCCTCGCGAAGATGGAGGCGAACGTCGCGGGCGCGGACGACGCGTTGATGCTCGACGGACGCGGCTTCGTGGCCGAAACGAACGCGACGCATCTGTTCGCGGTGATCGGTGGTCGGCTGGTCACGCCGCACACGGTCGCCTGCCCGGAGGGGATCACCCGGGCGACCGTGCTCGACCTGATCGGAGCGCAGATCCGGGACGTCTCGCTGGTCGAGTTCTATACGGCGGACGAGGTGTTCTGCACCGGCACGATGGGCGAGATCGCGGGCGTGACATCGATCGACGGTCGCCGGATCGGGACCGGCGAGGTCGGCCCGGTGACGGCGGATGTGGCGAATCGCTACCGCGCCTACGCGCGCGCAAACGGCGTACCGGTCATCTCCTCGTAGTACGGCATCGCGGCGTCGACCAGCGGCTTCAGCTCGTCCGGCACGTCCGGCGGCGTCGCGTCGTACGGTGCGAAGCACATCGAGTTCTCGACCGACGCGTACCAGTACGGCGCCCAGACACCGTCGGTCTCCCGGCGCCCCTTAGGCCAGTGCAGCATCCGTACGTCCCACGGGATGTCGAGCGCGGCGCACAGTCCTTGCAACGTCTCGCGGGGATTGAGCAGCACGTCGCGGGCGTCCACGACCGGACCTGGGAACTGGCGAAACAGCTCCACCTGTTGGGCGTAGCCGAGATCGTCCAGCGTCGGTGCTTCTCGGACCTTCGCGTACGACGCGACGACGTGCGCCGGATCGCGGACCAGGTACGCGTGACGGAACGCGCTCAACCAGGCCCGGCCGATGTTCGGCAACATGTGGTGCGTCATTTGTTTCTGGAACTGCACCTCGATGCCGTCCGGCAGCGGCTTGCTGAGATCCGTCGCGACGTCCGGCCACTCGGTGGGCTGACTGGCGAGCACGGCGTCGCGGCCGGGATGGTCGATGCCGGTCACGGCGAGGTAGTGCGCGTACAGCGGTTCGTCGACGACGACGGTGTCGGGCCGGGATTCGAAACTGCGCATCATCGCGGTGGAGATGTTGCGCGGGCCGGACCACATCGCCACTCGAGTCGCCATGGTGGTTAGTGTGCCTCGGTCTTTGCTAGCGCGGTACCACGGACTGATCCGACCACGCGCGGAAGCGATCAAGCGTGTCCGCGGCCGCGCCGAGTTGTTCGCTGACCGGTCCGGGTCCGGTCGACCCAAACGTGGTACGCGCGGCCAGCGCACCCGACACCGTCAGCACCGCCCGTACGTCCGGCGTCAGGTGCGGCGAGATCCGCGCCAGCTCGTCGTCGTCCACCTCGTCCAGGGCACAATTCCGGGCCGCGCAGGTGGCCACGAGCCGACCGGTGATCTCGTGCGCCTCGCGGAACGGGATGCCCCGCCGGACCAGCCAGTCGGCCACCTCCGTGGCGAGCGTGAAGCCGACCGGCGCCGCCGCTTCCAGCACCTCGGCCCGTACCGTCATCGTGGAGATCATCCCGGCCAGCGCGGGCAGGACGAGTTCCAGCGTGTCGATCGCGTCGAACGCGGGCTCCTTGTCTTCCTGCATGTCCCGGTCGTACGCGAGCGGCAGTCCCTTGAGCATGGTGAGCACCGACACCAGGCCGCCGATGAGACGGCCCGACTTGCCCCGAGCCAGTTCGGCGATGTCCGGGTTCTTCTTCTGCGGCATGATCGAGGACCCGGTCGCGTACGCGTCGTCGAGCTCGACCCACCCGAACGACGGCGTCGTCCAGAGCACGATCTCCTCGCCCAGCCTCGACAGGTGCACGCCGATCAGCGCCGCCACGAACAGGAACTCGGCGACGAAGTCCCGATCTGCGACGGCATCGATTGAATTCGGCGCGGCCGAGATGAATCCGAGTTCCTTCGCCACCTGAATCGGGTCCAGCGGCAGCGAGCTGCCGGCCAGCGCGCCGGAGCCAAGCGGCGACACCGCGGCGCGATCGTCCCAATCGGTCAACCGGTCGAGATCCCGGAGCAGCGGCTGGACGTGTGCCATCAGATGGTGCGCGAGCGACACCGGCTGCGCCGGCTGCAGGTGCGTCATGCCGGGCATATGCGTGTCGACGTGATCGGCCGCGACGTTGATCAACGCGTCCGCCAGTTCCACCACGCGCGCCGCGACGCCGCGAGCGTGATCCCGCAGGTACAGGCGCAGGTCGGTGGCGACCTGGTCGTTGCGGGACCGGCCGGCTCGCAGCTTGCCGCCGAGCGTGCCGAGGCGCTCCAGCAACCCGCGTTCCAGCGCCGTGTGTACGTCCTCGTCGTCGACCGTCGGCACGAAATCGCGCGAGGCGCAGGCGGCTTCGAGGTCGTCCAAGGCGGCCAGCATCTGACCGAGCTCGTCGCTCGTCAGGAGACCGGCGCGGGCGAGGACGCGGGCGTGGGCACGGGACGCGGCGAGATCGTACGGGGCGAGCCGCCAGTCGAACTGGACGCTTACTGACAGACGCGCAAGTGCCTCCGCCGGTCCGCCGGAAAACCGGCCACCCCACAGGCTCGTCCTGGTCGCACTAGCCGCGTTCATCGCTGTAGTCCTTTCAAAACTTCAAGTTGATCCTGGAGTTAGTTGACGCATCGACGCGTGTCGTGCGAATAACTCCAGGATCAACGAAAAGGGGCTTAGGAGAGGCGGGCGTTACGGGCCGACGCCAAGCGGGACGGGAGGCCCCAGAGGTCCACGAAGCCCTTCGCCAGGGACTGGTCGAACATGTCGCCCTCATCGTACGTAGCGAGGCTGAAGTCGTAGAGGCTCGCCTCGGAGCGCCGGCCGGTCACGGTCGCGCGGCCACCGTGCAGCGTCATCCGGATCTCGCCACTGACGAACTTCTGGGTGTCCGCGATGAACGCGTCGAGCGCGTGCTTGAGCGGCGAGAACCACAGTCCGTCGTAGACCAGTTCGCCCCAGCGCTGGTCGACCGACTTCTTGAACCGGGCGACGTCGCGCTCGACGGTCACGTTCTCGAGTTCCTGGTGCGCAGTGATCAGGGCGAGCGCGCCGGGAGCTTCGTACACCTCACGGCTCTTGATGCCGACCAGCCGGTCTTCGACCATGTCGAGCCGACCGATGCCCTGGGCACCGGCACGCTGGTTCAGCGCCACGATCGCCTGGTACGGCGTGACCGTCTCGCCGTCGATCGCGACCGGAATACCCTGCTCGAACGTGATCACGACCTCGTCGGCATCGCGTGCCACGGCCGGATCCGACGTGTACGCGTAAATGTCCTCGATCGGCGCGTTCCAGATGTCTTCCAGGAACCCGGTTTCGACGGCGCGGCCCCAGACGTTCTGGTCGATCGAGTACGGCGAGCGGTGCGATACGTCGATCGGCAGGCCACGGTCCTCCGCGTACGCGATCGCCTTGTCCCGGGTCCACGCGTAGTCACGTGCCGGGGCGACCACCTTGAGCGCCGGGTTCAGCGCGCCGATGCCGACCTCGAACCGGACCTGGTCATTGCCCTTGCCGGTGCAGCCGTGCGACACGATCGTGCCGCCGTGCCGGGCCGCCGCGGCGACCAGGTGCTTGACGATCAGCGGACGGGACAGTGCGGAGACGAGCGGGTAGCGGTCCATGTAGAGCGCGTTCGCGCGTACGGCCGCGAGGCAGTACTCCGCGGCGAACTCCTCGCGAGCGTCGATGACCTCGGCCTCGACGGCGCCGCACTTGATCGCACGGTCGCGGATCGCCTCCAGGTCTTCGCCACCCTGGCCGACGTCGACCGCGACCGCGATGACCTCGGCGCCGGTACGCTCGGCCAGATACGGGATCGCCACCGAGGTATCGAGGCCACCGGAGTAGGCGAGTACTACCCGATCGGACATGTCACTGTTCCCCTTTGCACTGATGAACAACGCGGTGTTGTTCATGTGTATCCACACCGGCCGCCTCCGCAGCGGACCGGAAGTCTGTCATTCGCTGGTCGCGGCAGCCCAAGTCGAGAACTTCGCGGCCAGGTCGCGACCGGCGGTCGACGACGGCACGCCGGTCTCCCGGGCGACCACCAGGATCGTGTCGTCGCCGGCGATCGTGCCGACCACGTCCGGTAGGCCGGAGCGATCCAGCGCGCTCGCCAGGAACTGCGCGGCGCCGGGCGGCGTACGCAGCACGACCAGATTGCCGCTGAAGTCCGCTCCGGTCAGCAACTCCCGCAGGAGCCGCTGCAGTCGCGCCGGGCTGTCGTCCGCCGGCCGCAGCGCCGGGTTGCCGTCCTCCGGGATGAAATAGCTGGACGGGCCGTCGACTCCGCGTACCTTCACCGCCCCTAGCTCTTCCAGGTCACGCGAGAGCGTGGCCTGGGTGACCTGGACCCCGTCGGCGGCGAGCAGCTCGGCGAGCTCGGTCTGAGCGCGGACCGGACGGGTCCGGACCAGCGTCACGATGCGCGCGTGCCGAGCAGCCTTCGTCAACGGAGAAGTCATCTGCCCGCTCGCTTCGCTGAGCGCGCAGATAACCGATAACGCGTCGTTCGCTGGCGCTCACTCATGACTGAGAGTTCACCAGATGCTGCGGGCGACGCATCTTCGCCGCCACCGTCCGCACCGGGATGCCGTCGGCCTTTTCCAGCAGCCACGCGAGGATCGCCTTCTGCGCCGGAATCCGGTTCGCGGCCTGCTCGAACGCGACGCTCTGCGGTCCGTCGAGCACCTCGCCGGTGATCTCCTCGCCGCGGTGCGCGGGCAGGCAGTGCAGCACGATCGCGTTCGGGTCCGCAGCGGCCAGAAGAGCGGAGTTCACCTGGTACGGCGTGAGCGCGGCGACCCGATCCGGCGTGGATTCCTGGCCCATCGACGTCCACGCGTCGGTCGCGATCACGTCGACGCCGGCGACCGCCGCGTACGGATCGTCGGTGACCGTCACCCAGCCGCCGGTCGACGACGCGATGGCCCGGGCGCGCGCGATGATCGCCGGATCGGGCTGGTAGCCGGCCGGCGCCGCGATCGTGACGCGCATACCGGCGGCGGCACCGGCGAGCGCGTACGAGTTCGCCATGTTGTTCGCGCCGTCGCCGACGTACGTGAGAGTGCGACCTTCGGTCGACCCGTACACCTGGCGGATGGTCAGCAGGTCGGCGAGCAGCTGACACGGGTGAAACCCGTCGGTCAACGCGTTGATCACCGGCACCGTCGAGGCGCTCGCAAGCGCGGCCAGCCGGTCGTCCGAGAACGTACGCATGACGATCGCATCGACGTATCCGGAGAGCACCCGCCCGGCGTCCTCGACCGTCTCGCCCCGGCCGAAATGTGTGGTGGACGCGTCCAGCACGACCGCGTGGCCGCCGAGTTCCTTGATGCCGACCTCGAAACTCACCCGCGTACGTAGCGACTGCTTCTCAAAGATGACGGCGACACTGCGCGGGCCGGCCAGCGGACGATCACGCAGCGGCGCGGCCGCGTATGCCTCGGCAGCGTCGAGTACGGCCGACTGCTCGGCCGGGCTCAGGTCATCGTCATGCAGAAAGTGCCGCACGGGTCTCTCCCTTCAAGAGAGCTTGCGAGAACGCCGCAACGAACGCATCGGCCTGCGTCGCGGAGAGGATCAGAGGCGGCGCGATCCGGATCACGTCCGGTTGCGGCGCATTGGCCAGGAACCCGGCGTCGAGCAGCGCTTCGTTCAGCGCACCGGCGATCGGCTCGGTGAGCACGATGCCGAGCAGCAGACCGGCTCCGCGTACCTCGGCGACCAGCGGGCTGCGCAGCGCCTCGATCGCGTCGCGGATCTGCTCGCCGGTCCGCTTCACGTGGTCGAGCAGACCGTCGCGGGCGATCGTGCGAAGTACCGCGAGTCCGGCCGCGCAGCTCACCGGATTGCCACCGAACGTCGAGCCGTGTTGTCCCGGGCCGAGCAGGTCGGCGGCATCGCCGAACGCGATGCAGGCACCCAGCGGCAGGCCGCCGCCGAGCCCTTTCGCGAGCGTGATGATGTCCGGCTCAACGCCTTCGGCCTGGTGCGCGAACCAGTGACCGGTACGGCCGATGCCGGTCTGCACCTCGTCCAGCGCGAACAGTGCGCCGTGCCGGGTCGCGATCGCCCGGGCGGCGGCGAGGTATCCGGCCGGTGGGACGACGACGCCGTTCTCGCCCTGGATCGGTTCCAGAATGATCATCGCGGTCGCGGCGGTGACGGCTGCTTCCAGCGCCTCGACGTCACCGAACGGCACGTGCGTGACATCCGGCGGAAGCGGTTGGAACGGCGTGGACTTCGCCGGTTGTCCGGTCAACGCCAGTGCGCCCATCGTACGGCCGTGAAAGCCGCCGCTGGCCGCCACGATGTGCGTACGGCCGGTGCGCCGCGACATCTTGAACGCCGCTTCGTTCGCTTCGGCGCCCGAATTCGCGAAGAACACCCGGCCGCTGCGACCGGCCAGAGCCAGCAGCAACTCGGCGAGTGCGACCGGCGGCTCGGCGACGTACAGGTTGGAGACGTGCCCGAGCGTGGACAGCTGCCGGGTGACCGCTTCGATGATCGCCGGATGCGCGTGGCCGAGCGCGTTCACCGCGATCCCGCCCAGCATGTCCACATAGGACTTTCCGGCATCGTCCGTGACGACCGCACCCTCGCCCGCGACGAGCGCTAGTTTCGGTTGGCCGTACGTGTCCATGACGGACTTCGCCCACCGCTGCTGGAGCTTGCTCATGCCGTGACCGCCATCATGTCTGCCGTTACCCCCGCCGCTGTGATCAGCGTGCCGTTCGTGCCGCCACTGCAGACGGCGATCCAGTTCGTGTCGGTGCCGTCCACGATGTGTGCGCTCGGCACGCCGCCGCGCACCGCACGCAGGCACGCCTCGACCTTCGGGACCATCCCCGCTTCGAGCGTGGGAAGGAGCGCGTCGAGCTCGTCGGCGTCGATCGCCTCGACCAGGCTGGCCGGATCGGGCCATGCCCGATAGAGACCGGCGACGTCGGTCAGCATGACGATCTGTTCAGCGCCGATCGCGATCGCGATCGCGGCCGCGGCGGTGTCCGCGTTGAGGTTGTGGATGACGCCGTTCGCGTCCGGGGAGACCGTCGCGACCACTGGCGTACGCCCGGCGGACAGCAATTCGTGCAGGATCGAGGGGTCCACCGCGGCCGCATCGCCAACCACGCCGAGATCGACCTCGACGCCGTCGATGACCGCCGGTCGGGTGACCGCGGTGATCAGGTTCGCGTCCTCGCCGGAGAGACCGACCGCGGACAGCCCGGCGGCGTTGAGCGCGTTGACGACACCGCGGCCGACCTGGCCGACCAACACCATCCGGACTACGTCCATCGCCTCGGGGGTGGTCACCCGCAGACCCCCGCGAAACTCCGAGGTGATGCCGAGCCGGCCGAGCATCGCACTGATCTGCGGCCCGCCACCGTGCACGATCACCGGCGCGAAGCCGGCTTCGGTGAGCGTGACCACACCGGCGGCAAACGCGTCCGGCGCCGACATCGCGTGGCCGCCGTACTTGATGACGATGGGAGTCGAGGTCACGGCGCCACTCCGTCGATCGGCAGGCCGGTGGTCTCGGGCAGGCCGAGCATGAGGTTCGCGCACTGCAGCGCCTGCCCGGCCGCGCCCTTGCAGAGATTGTCGATCGCGCTCATCACGATCAGCCGGCCCGAGTCGACATCGAATCCGACCTGAAGGTGACACGAGTTCGATCCGAGCGTCGACGAGGTGCGGGGCCACACACCATTCGGAAGGACATGCACGAACGGCTCGTCCTGGTACGCGGTGGTCAGCGCTTCGAACGGGTCGTCGCTCGTCAGCGGCTTCGCGGTGACGGTGGCGAGGATGCCGCGCGGCATCGGCGCGAGCAGCGGCGTCATGGACAGCGACGTCGCGCCGGTGGCCTGCTTGATCTCCGGCACGTGCTGATGGGCACCGACCTTGTACGCGCTGATCTCGCCCATCACCTCGCTGCCGAGCAGATGCGCCTTCGCGCCCTTTCCGGCGCCGGAAGTGCCGGAGGCAGCGACGACGACGACGTCGGCCGGGTCCGCGATGCCCGCTTTGATCAACGGCGCCAGCGCAAGCGTGATCGCGGTCGCGTAGCAGCCGGGTGCGGCGACCCGGTCGGCGGCGGCGATCTCGGCGCGGGCACCGGGCAACTCCGGCAGCCCGTACGTCCAGGCGCCGGCGTGTGTGCCGCCGTAGTAGCGGCTCCACGCGGCCGAGTCGTGCAGCCGGTGATCGGCGCCGAGATCGACGATCTTGACGCCGGCCGGCAGCTGTGCCGCCAGGGCCGCCGACTCGCCGTGCGGAAGGGCAAGAAACACCAGGTCCGCAGCGGCGAGCGCGGTGGGGTCGGTTGCGCTCACGGGGAGATGAGCCAACGACCGTAGATGCGGATGTACGGTGCCGAGCGGCACACCGGCGCTGGAATGGCCGGTGACCGACGCGACGTCGATGTCCGGGTGGCGGGCGAGCAGACGCAGCAACTCTCCTCCGGCATAACCGGTGGCTCCGGCGACCGCTACTCGTACACCCATGGTTGACGCCCTCCGCATCTCTATGCATACGACCGTAACATCATGCATAGTCGGGCGCCAACGAATAAGCCCGGGCAGTCCGAATGTCGAGATTGGCGGGCCCGATCATGCATGGATATGTGGTTCCGGCGGTTGACGGCAATGCCTGCGAAACGCGAACAATCCTCGCTAGCCTGAGTCAATGATCACTGGCCACGGAAAGTTGCGTACGTTCGTCGCAGCCTCGGCGGTCCTCGGGATCGGTGCCGTGCTGATCGCAGCCGGTCCGGCGAGCGCCGCCACGCTGATCGCTGCCGGCACGGCGAGCGCGTCCGCACCGAGCGCGTCCCAAGCCCTCGAATCGGCGGTTACCGGCCTCCAGGGCCAGGGGTACAACCTCAGCGGTACGGCCGGTTCAACCGCGTCCGGCGGCGCCGGCCAGCTCAAAGCGAGCGGATCGGTCGACCCGGCGGACAAGGCGGCGACGCTGGAGTTCAAGGGCAGCGAGGGCGGCCAGTCGGTGGACCTGGCGTTCACCCAGGTCGGCACCGACCTGTACGCGAAGATCGATATCCCGCCTGTGCAATCCAAGCTCGGCGTCAGTGGCGATCAATGGATGAAGGTGGACAAGTCGAAGGTGACCGGCGGTACCGCGGTGCCGTTCGACCTGTCCGGATCGACCGACGCGCTCGACGTGGCCGGCTTGATGACCTCGGTATCCAACGTGAAGTACCCGGATCCGGCCGACCCGACCACGATCACCGGGACGGTCGACCTGACCGCCGCGACCGGCGTCGGCGCTCCGGACAAGCAGGATCTTGGGCAAGCCGCAACGGCCGCGAAGACCACGCCGTTCACCGCCACGCTCGACGATCAGGGACGGCTCACGCAGCTCAAAATCGACGCCGACGGGTACGACGGAAACCTCACCGAGGACGTCAACTTCACCGACTTCGGTTCACCGGACCCGGTAACCGCACCGGCCTCGTCGATCCCGGCACCGGACGCGGCGTACCAGTTCTTCAACAGCTAGGCCTTTGACGGCGCCTTTGCCGGAAGCCGGTCGCGCGTCATCTCGTGGATCCCGTACGCGATGAACACACCCGCGACCAGCGCCTTGATGACGCCGATGCCGCCGTAGACGTGCAAGTACGCGCCGAAGATCCGGAACACCAGGCCGATCGGGCCGCCGGAGGCCGGGTCGGACGTGGTACAGCTGTCCGTCGATAGACAGTCGAGGTTGTAGTCGGCATGGAAGAGTGCGGCAGCCACCTGGTTTCCGCTGCTCAATCCAGTGACGATGCTTGCCACGAGCGTACCGATCACGGTGCCGATGAACACCGAAAGCGTGATCGCCTGCTTTGCGAACACCCGGTACGCAAGGATCGCCACCGCCGCTGTGAGCGGCAGTGTCAACCAGATCACCTGCCAGAACGTCAGAACTTCCTGGACCTTCTCCTGGATGAATCCGCCGACGCCGACGACCAGAATGCCGAAGATCAGGAACATCCGTCCCCAGGCCTCGTGCACCTTCTTCGTCCGCTCGACGAACGTGTCTTTCGCGGGCTCCGTCGCGTCTTTCGATGGCTGTTCAGTCACGCACGAAGAGTGCCACCGAGCAGCCGTATGGGCCATGCCCCCGATGGACATACTTGCCTCGACCATGCGCTCGGATCACTTGATTCGGCTCAGGATCAGTTCGGTCTCGCCACCGCTTCGATCATCCGTCCAGACGACGACGCCACCGCCACCCTCGAGTCCGACGCAGAACGTCGGCGAGCACGCCATCTGGATGGCATCGGCCGGTGCCGTGACATCGCGGCTCTCGCCGGTAAGGACGTTCCGCAGACCGGTCGTGACCGCCGCATTCTGGTCCTGGCCGAGGCCCGTCGAGGGCGACTCCGCAATCGCCCAGGGCGACGACGCGGTGATGCGGTAGTCGTCGAATCCAGGCAACTCGGTTGCTCGACCACCCGACAAACGCAGCATTTCCACGCCCGCGTCGCGACCGGTCCAATAGATCGCGTCGTCGGTCAGAAACCATGGCGTGTCCGGATCGGCGAAGTCCGGGAGCGGAGCGATCGGTTGGACGGCCCCGCCAGCGATCGGCGCTCGATAAACCGCATCGTGCAACGTCCCGGTCGCTTGTACCGCCCAGATAATCCAATGTGGAGTGACTCCGGCCAGGATGACCGTACCGGCGCGGCGGAATTTGGAATCCGCCAGCCGTTGAGCAATCGTGTCGCCGACGGCGGGACACGGGTGGCCGTACCTTCCACGATATTCAGGGCGAACACGGCCGTGACGACCGCGAACACCGCGAGCGCGGCGGTGGCCGAGCCGATCCTGCGCGCCCGCCGACGGCGAAAGCGCCGTTCGACGATTTCCACCATGTCGTCACGGCCCGCGACCGCCCGCTCCGCGTAGGCGTCCAACGTCTCGGTCAGGATCCGCGATGCGGTCATGGCCGCTGCCAGATCGCACCTGCCGCGCCCGCTTCGACGTTTTCGAATCGGGCTTCGTCGACCGGCGAGTCCGGAACCGATGACGTCAGCCACTCCCGCCGCCCCGATCGCCTCGTCTGTCATGCGTCCTCCTCACAGCCAGGACGCACGCAAGCGGAAATCTGTTGCTCTGCTCTCAATCGATCGAGAGCTCGGCGACCGCTCGGCTCAACTGGTCTCGGTTGCGGACGCCGAAGCGTCGGTAGAGCCTGGTCAGGTTCGCCTCGATCGCCTTCACCGACAGGAACGTCGACCGCGCGATCTCGCGGTTCGTACAGCCGCGGCGGACGAGTTCGACGATTCGCTGCTCGGTCTCGGACATGCCCATTCCGCGTGGTCCGTTGAGTTTCGCGAGTTCGGTCTCGACGAGTTCCAGCCACGGCTGGGCGCCAAGTAGCGCGTACCGGCGAGCGGCCTCACTGAATGCCTCGCGGGCGGCGCCTCGGCGATGCGCCCGGCGCTCGATCGTCCCGAGCGAATGCCATGCGCGCGCGATCTCGAGTGGGAACGGGTAGCGGTGCCAGCGCTCGATCGCCGCGGTCACTTCGGCCGCACCGGCACGGGGATCGCCGTCCGCCGCGATCAGCGTGCCGCTCGCGCGGGACAGGCTGAGCTGGACGTACTCCCGACCGCGTTCCTCGGCTCGCACCGCGACTTCGGCCAGCACCCGGGCTGCCTCGGCCCGCGAGTTCGCGCTGACCAGAGCTTCGATGTAGTCCGCGTGCCACATGTACAGACCCGGATCGAACAAACGACGACGGGCCTGCCCCTCGTACGCGAGACGGAACGGATCCAGCGCACCGACCGCGTCGCCAAGCATCAGCCGGCATTGGCCCTGCGCCGCGTACGCGAGTTGCAGGAAGTCTTCGTCTCCGGCGGCCACACAAGCCTCGACGGCCTGCTCGATACTTCGCACCGCGGCGGTCAACGAGCCCGCGTGCAATTCCGCAATCGCGCCGGCGATCAGGCCCGGCCCGGGAGTTGCGTCGAAGTCTGCGAAGAACCGGGCGGCCAGCCGACCGCTGGCAAGCGCATCCGCGCAACGGCCGGCTCGGAGATATGCGCCGGACATCGAGACGAGAAGTGTCGCCAGATCGGTGATCGAACCGCCGCGCTCGACCTCGGTCCGCATCGACTCCAGGTCGGCGAGCGCCGCCGTGATCTCGCCGACGCGAGTCATCTCGGCCGTGTCGAGCACCCGGACCGCCAGCACCCGCGACGTGAGCGGCAGCGAGCGGGCCAGCGTCGCGGCCTTCTGGAACAGCTCGGCATCGCCCTCGGTATGCAGGTTGCTGGTCGCCAGCAACGACAGGGCGGCAACCAGGATCTCGCTTTCGCCTGAGGCCTCCGCGAGATGCCGCGCCCACTGCAATTCGGTCTCGGCGGTCGCCGCATCGCCGTCATAGAGCGCCTTGTGCCCACGGTACAGGCGGACGCGTGAGCCCAGCGCCGCATCGGTTCCGGCATCCGCGTACGCCTCGTCGAGCAGCGGCCCCAAGTTGGACCAATCCTGTCCGGCCAGATCAACGAGAAGAAGCCGCAGATCCACCCGTACGGCCGGCTCCACCGCGATCTGCAGTGCCTCGATCGCGAGTTTGCGAGCGTTCTCGGTCATCCCGGCTTCTTCGGCGAACCGTGCGGCCGCGAGCCGGCGGCGTGCACCCGCGGCGAGGTCGAGACTTCGCTCGGCGGCGAGTTGGGCGAGGTCGGCCGCGATCGCCGGGGCGCCGCGGCGCCGTGCCACGGTGGCGGCGTCCGCCAGCGCCTCGGCCAGCGTCTCGTCCGGCTCGGGCCGCGCCAGCGCGAGGTGACGTGCGCGTTCGACCGGATCGTCGACGGCATCGGCCAGACGTTCATGGGCAGCGGACCGGGTGAGCCAATCGGCGTCGGCGTACACCATCTCGCGAAGCAGCGGATGCGTGAACCGGATCGCGCCGTCGGTCGCGACCGTGGCGACGCCGCTGTCGATCGCCGACATCAGGGCACCGGCTCGCAGCGCGCCGGTGCGTTCGAGCAGGACACGGCTGGGTCGGGCGGCGGCAGCGGCGAACACGAGAACGTCGCGGGTTGCTTGCGGCAGCGCGGCGATACGGGCGGCGAGCAGGCCACGCAGTCGATCCGGCACGGGTAGCGGCTCGTCCAGCGTGATCGGTTCGCCGCGCTCGGCGACGGCGCGACCGAGTTCGAGCGCGAAGAGCGGATTGCCACCGCTCGCGGCGTGTACGCGCAGGATCGCCGAGCGGTTGAGCCGCTCGCCGTACCGGGATCGGAGCAGATCCGCGACATCGTCGGCGCCCAGCGGCGGCACCGTCAGTTCGGTGCAGGGCGGCGGGCACAGGTCGGCACGCGGGATCGTCTCGTCGCTGTTCACCCGAGCGGCAGCGATCATTTGCACCGGCAGTCCGTCGAGGCGCCGGGCAACGAATTGGAGAACACCGGCGCTCGGCTCGTCCACCCATGGCAGATCGTCGATGACCAGGAGCACCGGGCTGCGGCCGGCGAGCGAGCGCAGCAGTTCGAGGACCGCGAGGCGGACCGCCAGCTCATCCTGGACGGTCGCCGGTGCGGCACTGCGCAGGAGTGCGGCATCGAGTGCGGCCCGGAGATGGCCCCGCAGCACCACGCCATGGTCGGCAAGGACCGCGCCGAACAGGTCGACCAGCGTCAGGTACGGCAGGCCGGATTCGACCTCGGCGGCGGCGACTCGGAGGATCAGCGCGTCCCTGCGGCCATGCGCGAGCGTCTCCAGGATCGTCGACTTGCCGATACCGGCCGGCCCACGCAACAAGACGCTCTGCCCGGTGGCGAGTAGGTCGTGCGCATGGTTGACGACTTCGATCCGGCCGATCGGTGGATTCGAGCGCTGCTGCGGCACCGACGATCTCGTCGTCCGCCGCCCGTACGGTGACGGTTCGGCCGGGCGTTGCGACGGCATCCCCACCGGTGTCCCTCCCCGGATCGCCTTCCGGCGGCTTGTCGGTCGCCTTCCTACGGAATCACGCACCACGGCACGCGTACGGTTCAATGTCCACTTAGGGTGGATTTTGCCCGCACAAATGCCGCCCTGCGGCGTCGAGCCTAACCCGACTTGGCGTCGCTGAGGGTCCTGTTATCAAAGCGATGCGTTGCTGGTGGAGGCCGGTATGCGACAGTACGGCGGTCAAAGATAGGGATAAGTCGGAAATGCTAGCTGGCGGACTCCGACTCGTCGATCGCCGTCACGGCCGGAGTGACAAGATCGAGCGGCTCCATCGGATTCGACGGTGCCGGGATCGCGATCGGTGCGTCGGATTCTGCTTGGCCGAGTTCGCTTTGGCCGAGTTCAATCGCCGGATCCGGTGGCAGCCGGAAGTACGCGAACACGCCAGCCGCCACAATGATCAGCGAGCCGATCGTGTACAGCACGTCGACCCGCGCCATGTGTACGCCGAGCACGCTCCGATGGAAGTTCAGCAGGATCGTGCTCGCAAAGATCGACGCCAGCAGGATCGACACCGTGGACGACAGTTGGATGAGCGGGACTAGCACCGCGTTCATCCGGCCCAGGTACTCCTTCGGCGTCACTGCGAGCAGCTGCGGGGAGATCGCCGTATTCAGGATGGTCAGTGGGATGAAGGCTACGAAGATCACCACGAGTGCGGCCCAGAAGTACGTCTGCCGTGCGAGCACGACCAGCAGAATGCCGGAGAGAATCACGCCTAGCCAGGTCGCGTTGCGTGCGTTGATCCGCTTCACGACCGCTCCGGCCACCAGACCGCCGATCACCGCTCCGACGCCCATCGCGGTCGCCAAGAAACCGAGCAGGTTCTGGTTGGAGTGCAGGTTCTCCCGAACGAAGTAGATGTCGAGCGTGTTCAGAGGGCCCGTACCGAGCTGCGCAAAGATGGCGATCAGCGCGAGCGCGACCAGGAACCGGTTCCGTACGAACATCCGTAGGCCGTCGACGAACTCGATGCGCCAGGACGGCCGCGTGCTCTCCGCAGTCCCCGTGTCGGCCACCTTCTCGGCGTCTGCCGCTGCCCGAAAACGCACCGACCGAATCGCGAAGAACGACACGAGGTACGACAGCGCGTTCAAGCCGAGCGCCCACTGGATGCCTGCGGTGAACAGCAACGGTGCCGCCAGTGGAGGGCCGATGATCGCGGCGGCGGCTGCGGTTGCCGAGCCCAAACCGAATGCGCGGGTACGGTCGACATCGCCCTCGACCACATCGCCGATCGTCGCGAACCGAGCCGGATTGAAGAACTGCTCGGCGGTATTCACCAGGAACACGACTGCGTACAGCAGGATCAGCCAGGCCCAGCGCGACATCGTGGTGACCGGCAGCAGTGTCACGATCATCAACGCGCCGACCAGCACGAATCGGATGACCTCACTGCGCAGCATGATCCGGCGATGGCTCCACCGGTCGACGAACACACCGGCGACGGGTCCGATCAGGAAGGTCGAGACGACGGCGCACAGAACGAGACCGCCGACCGCGAGCGGACCGGCCTTCGCATCGTCCTTGTACAGCACGGTGGCGACCCACACGACCAGTGTCGTGTCGAACACGTAGTCACCGACGGTCGACACCGCCTGGCCGAACCAGAGGCGGGCAAAGTCACGGTTGATCAAAACGTTCGACACCCGACGATGTCTATCACGCCGGCGGCCCTCCCCGCACCCCTCGCAAACCCACCAGATGCAAGTTGATCCTGGAGTCATCAGCACGACACACCGTCGATGCGTCAACTAACTCCAGGATCAACTGGGTTTGGGCGGGGTGGGCGGGCTACGCGCCTCGGAGCGTGGCTCCGAAACGAGTCGCCGCCACCGATACCGCCGCGTCGCGCGCCGCCACCGCCTCTTCCACCGTCAAGGTGCGATCCGGGGCCCGGAACGTCATCTTGTACGCGAGGGACTTCTTGCCGGCACCGAGCGCGTCGGAGGCGTACACATCGAAGAGGCGTACGCCTTCGAGCAACTCCCCCGCACCGGCGAGCAGCGCTGCCTCCACGTCCCCGGCCGGCGTCGCCTCCGGCACGACCAGCGCGACGTCGATGAGCGCCAACGGATAGTTCGCGAGCGGCGCCGCCATCGGCGTTCCGGCCAGCGGAATCGCGTCCAGATTGACCTCCATCGCACACGTGCGCTTCGGAAGTTCCAGCGCGGCACAGACCTCCGGGTGAAGCTCGCCCGCATACCCGACGACGATGTCGCCGACCACGATCTCGGCGCACCGCCCCGGGTGCCACGGTGCCCGGCTGCCGGCCCGTACCGTCGCGGCCTGACCGGCCGCGTCGACCGTGACCCGAGCGGCTTCGATCGCGTCCGACCAACTTGCCGCCGCTCCGGCGCCCCACCAGCCGGCCGGTGCGAACTCTCCGGTCAGCACGGCTGCGATGTGCCGGGGCTGAGCGGGCAGTGCGGCGTCGATCGCGGCCAGTTCAGCCTCCGACGGCCGGTGGTCGACGCCGAGCGACGGCGGCGCCGGTGCATCGATCGACGGCAGGAACACCAGGCCGGTCTCGTACAGGGCGAGGTCGCGCTGACCACGGCCGATGTTGCGCCGCAGGGCACCGAGAAGGCCGGAGAGCAGCGTCGTACGCATCAGCGGCTCTTCGTCGGACAACGGGTTCGCCAGGCGGACCGCGGTCCGGCGATCGTCATCGGCGGGCAGCCCGAGCGCGTCGAAGCTGCCCGGTGTGACGAACGGCAGGCAGATCGTCTCGACGTATCCGGCCGCAGCCATCGCCCGGCCCACCGTACGGCGACGTTTCTGCGCCGCGGTCAGACCGGCGCCCGGACGCAGCGGCGGCAGGATGCTCGGCACGTCGTCGTACCCGGCGAGCCGGATCACGTCCTCGACCAGCTCGATCGGCTCGGTCAGGTCGGGCCGCCAGGTCGGCGGCGTAACCACGAGCGTCTCGCCATCTGTCTCGACCGTGCAGCCCAGCTCGGCGAGCAGCTCGCCCGGCAGCGAAGACGGGTACGGCACACCCGCGATCCGGGCCGGGTGATCGATCGACATCCGGATCGCCGCGCGCGGCGCGACCGTGTTGACGTCAGTGACACCGCCGACCGTACCGCCGGCGATCGACGTCAGCAGCTCGACCGCGCGAGCCGTCGCAACCGGACCGAGTGCCGGGTCGGCACCCCGCTCGAACCGCTTCGACGCCTCGGACGGCAGCTTGTGTCGCCGAGCCGTGTGCGCGACCGACAGCGGGGCCCAGTGCGCGGCCTCGAACAGCACATTGGTCGTTGCGTCGCCGATCTCGGTCGAGGCGCCACCCATCACGGCGGCCAGTGAGATCACGCCGGAGTCGTCGGCGATCACGAGATCGGCGGCGTCCAGCACGCGTACCGTACCGTCCAGTGTGGACAGTTTCTCGCCGTCCACCGCCCGCCGTACGTGCAGCGGGCCGGACAGCTTGTCCAGATCGAACGCGTGCATCGGCTCGCCCAGTTCGAGCATCACGTAGTTCGTGATGTCCACGAGGAGCGAGATCGGCCGCTGGCCGGAGTGGATCAGCCGCTGCTTCATCCAGGCCGGGCTCTCGGCACTGACGTCCACGCCCCGCACCGCGACGGCGGTGAACCGGTCGCAACCGGCCGGATCCTCGACCCGTACGTCATATCCGGCGCCGTCGGCGACCAGCGGCGCCACGCGCGACGCCGGATCGGTGAACGGCACGCCGAGCGAGTGCGCGAGTTCGCGGGCGACACCGCGGACCGAGAAGCAGTACCCCCGGTCCGGCGTGATCGCGAGCTCGATCACCAGGTCGTCGAGGCCGACGATCGGGCGTGCCTCGTCACCCGGCTTGGCGCTACCCGGCGGCAACACGATGATGCCCGAGTGGTCGTCGCCGATGCCCAGCTCGCGAGCTGAGGTGATCATGCCGGCCGACGTCCGCCCGTACGTCTTGCGCTCGGAAATCGCGAAATCGCCGGGCAATACGGCGCCGGGCAGCACCACGACCACGAGGTCGCCCTCGTGGAAGTTGCGGGCACCACACACGATCGACTGCGCTTCGGTGTTACCGACGTCGACCATGCAGTGCCGGATCGGCTTCTTGAATTCGGTGAGCTCTTCGATCGACGTGACCTGACCGACGACCAGTGGGCCGGTCACCGACGTACGGAGGTCGAGCATCTCCTCGACCTCGAGACCGACCTTGACGAGTGCCTTCTCCAGCACCTCAGGATCGGTGGGCGCGTCGACGTACTCGCGCAGCCATGACAGTGCAACGCGCATCGTTTACGCCCCCATCCCGAACTGCCGGCTGAACCGGACGTCACCTTCGACCATTTCCCGCACGTCGCTGACGCCGTTGCGAACCATCAGCGTGCGGTCGATCCCCATGCCGAACGCGAAACCGGTGTAGACGTCCGGGTCGATGCCGCACGCGGTCAGCACGTGCGGGTTGACCATGCCGCAGCCACCCCACTCGACCCAGCGCGGGCCGTCGCGATGCTGCGGGAACCACACGTCGAACTCGGCGGACGGCTCGGTGAACGGGAAGTACGACGGACGCCACCGCGTCTTCGCATCCGGTCCGAGCATCGCGCGAGCGAAGTGGTCGAGCGTGCCCTTGAGGTGCGCCATCGTGATGCCCTTGTCCACCACGAGGCCTTCGACCTGGTGGAACACCGGCAGGTGGGTCGCGTCGAGTTCATCGGTGCGGTAAACCCGGCCGGGGCAGACGATCGCGATCGGCGGCGTGCTGTTCAGCATCGTCCGCGCCTGTACCGGCGACGTGTGCGTACGCAGCACCAGGCCGCTCTCCTGATTCGCCGCCTTCAGCGGCGCTTCACCGCCAACCACGTGCTGCGCCGTCGCGACGTAGAACGTGTCCATCATCGTGCGCGCCGGGTGGTCCGGGACGAAGTTGAGCGCATCGAAGTTGTACCACTCCGATTCCAGCTCCGGACCCTCCGCGATCGAGAAGCCCATCGCCACGAACGAGTCCGCGATGTCCTCCATCAGCGTGGTCAGCGGGTGCCGATATCCGCGCGGTCGCCGATCCCACGGCAGCGTGACGTCGACCTGCTCCTCCTGAAGGACACGCCGCGCGGCCTCCGCCGCAAGCGTCACGCGCCGCGCGTCAAACGCCGCCTGGATCGCGGTCCGGGCCGCGTTCACGCGCGCGCCCGCGTCCGATTTGGCCGCCGGTGGCAGCGCTCCGATCTCCCGTCGCGCCAGCGAGACCGGAGAACGATCCCCCAGGTGTACGGGCTTGAGCGCGGTCAACGCGTCGAGATCACCGGCCTCGGCGAACGCCTTCTCGGCCTCGGCCAAGGCGTCTTCCAACGCGGCCGGATCGAGCAGCGCGACCTGCTTCGGATCGTATGGATCATTGCGATACGTCATTGAGTTTCTCCCAGGAGGTAAGCCGCCAAAGTCTACCCAAGGCGCCCACCGGTACTCAGCTGGGAAGGATCAGAACCGAAGGAGTCAGTTCACCCGCCCGCCGGCACCGGCGGGCTCGATAAACGACTCAACCTCGATGATGTACACGAGCGGAAGCGTACAGGCAGACCGCCGCGGCCGCAGCTAGGTTAAGGCTCTCGGCGCGGCCGTGGATCGGCACTCGCACCCGAGCATCCGCCGCGTCCGCCAACTCCGCCGGCAGACCGTGCGCTTCGGAGCCGAACATCCACGCGGTCCGAGACACCAATGCACCGTCGGACTCCAGCGTGTCGAGATCGTTCGCGCCGTAGCCGTCTGCGGCCAGCACCGTCATACCGGCATCGCGCAGCGCAGTCACCACGGCGAACGGGCTTGCCGCCCGGACCACGTCGACGTGGAAGATACTGCCGGCGCTCGAGCGTACGCACTTTCCGTTGTACGGGTCGACGGCATCCCCGGCGAACACGACCGCTTCGGCACCGGCCGCGTCGGCGGTTCGCAGCACCGTACCGGCGTTGCCCGGATCACGCACCTCGGCCAGTACGGCGACCAGGCGCGGGCGGCGGGTGAGCGCTTCCGACAACGTGACGTCAACGTGGCGGCAGACGGCCACGATGCCTTGCGGTGTCTGCGTCTCGGCCAGCGCCGCGAGTCCGTCGTCAGTGATGACGGAGAGTTCAGCCCCGGTTGCGCGTACCCTATTAATGATCTTGTGGTGTCGATCGAGCGCATCCGCGGTCGCGAACACCTCGACCACGGCGGGCGTCTCCAGCGCTTCCCGGACCGCCTGCGGACCTTCGGCCAGGAACAGGCCGGAGTCGTCCCGATCGCGCCGCCGTTGCAGGCGCCGAGCAGCAACAACCCGGGGGGTCCGTTGCGTAAACGGATCCACCCCGGGTTGTCTCATCTGTATTTAGGCAGCCTGAGCTGCCGCGCCACCGATACCCTCGGCGAGCACTGCGGCGCGGGCGATCTCGACGATCGCCGCGAACGATGCCGCGTCATTGACCGCCATGTCCGCGAGGATCTTGCGGTCGACCTCGACACCGGCGAGCTTAAGGCCCTGGATCATGCGGTTGTACGTCATGCCGTTGAGACGGGCGCCCGCGTTGATACGCGTGATCCACAGCTGGCGGAAATCGCCCTTGCGGTCACGACGGTCACGGTAGGCGTACTGCATCGAGTGCAGCATCTGCTCCTTGGCCTTGCGGTACAGGCGCGAACGCTGACCGCGGTAGCCGCTGGCGCTTTCCAGTACGGTACGGCGCTTCTTCTGGGCGTTGACCGCCCTCTTGACGCGTGCCACGTCAAACTCCTTACAAGTCGGGTGGGCGCGCGATTAGCGGCCGATCAGCTTCTTTACGCGCGGGGTGTCGGCCTTCGAGATTTCCTTGTAGCCCGCGAGGCTACGCGTCTCCTTCGAGGACTTGACCTCGAGGCGGTGGCGCATACCGGTCCGTGCGAACAGGATCTTGCCGCTGCCGGTCACCTTGACCCGCTTGGACATCCCGCTGTGCTTCCTCATCTTCGGCATTACTTCAACGTCTCCCCTACTGCTGGTCGCCCGGGCCGGCCTCGGGTGCTGGCTGCTCAGCTGCGGTGCCGTCTTCGGCACTGCCGCGAGCGGCCACCTTCGTGGCGCGGTGCGGTGCGATCACCATGATCATGTTACGGCCATCTTGCTTCGCCTGAGATTCCACAAAGCCGAGCTCAGAGATCTCTTCCTCGAGCTTGCGCAGCAGGCGGAATCCCAGTTCGGGACGGCTCTGCTCACGGCCGCGGAACATGATCGTGACCTTGACCTTGTCGCCCGCCTTGAGGAAGCGCATGACGTGACCCTTTTTGGTCTCGTAGTCGTGCGCGTCGATCTTCGGTCGGAGCTTCATCTCTTTGATGACGGTCTGTTGCTGGTTGCGCCGGGCTTCGCGCGCCTTGAGTGCACTCTCGTACTTGAACTTTCCGAAGTCCATGAGTTTGCAAACTGGCGGGCGCGCCATCGGAGCGACCTCAACCAGATCCAGATCTACATCCGCGGCCAGCTGAAGAGCGCGCTCGAGTGGGACGATGCCCACCTGCTCACCCTCCGGGCCGACCAGGCGGACCTCACGTGACCGGATCTGATCGTTGATGCGTGGTTCGACGCTGATGGGGCCTCCTCGAGTCGGTTCTGAAGTCTTGCGACCGACCCAAAAACGATGTGGGCCCCAGCGCAGATGCGCTAAGGCCCGCTCGACCGGTCTTCGCGTTCATGAGAACGCACCGCCTGACGTCTTGCGACGTCCTGCGGGACCGGAACCCGGCAACTACACATCGGATGATGCTGCGTCACTCGGGTGGGAGCGGGTGCTCCGCTTGGGGCTGCAACCACCCGATAGTGAGTTATTCGCCCACACACGAGCGACCACAGTTTGGTCGACTTGTCTAGTGTATCACTGCGACTGGATCTGACTCGCGGCATGCAGTGCACGCAGGCGGCGTACGGCGGAAACGGCGTAATCCTTGTCGGTCGCCTGAATCGCCATCACCGAGATCACGTCGTCGTCCTGCAGGTCGATCGCGACCCAGGGCGAACCCCGGTCGAAGCGGACGGCGGTGACGATCTCCCACGGAACGTCCACCCAGCCCAGCAGGTTCCGCACTCGAATCCCACTCGCGTCGGCCACGATCCGGGGCCGCGTGAACCAGAAGACCGCCGCGGCGCACAGGAACCCGAGGATGATCATCGCGACCTGATCCTCTGGGTGGAAATAGCTCTTGCCGCTCTCGGTCTTGCCGCGCAACGTGATCGCCACCAGGGAGAACACGACGATCACCGCGGCCCCCCCGATGTACGCGACCTTTTGCGCCTTTTGTCCACGAGCACTGACCATGCCCGGTTCCGTCATTGTCGAACTCACGGGTCAAGTCTCCCACCGCAACCTGCGAGCCGGGCTACCAGGTTCAAGATCGCCACAGGCGGCCGGATCGACCCCGAGCCGGCCCACGAGGCTTGATCGTGAAGACTTGGCGGTTTTGACCCCAAGAACTCTTCACGATCATGTTGTACGCCGACGGAGCCACCCGGTCGCACATCGCCGACCAGCGAAAACGCTCGGAACCGATTAGGCGCCTGCCGACGGGACAAGATCCTGAAGACTAGAAGGCGCCAGAGCGCAGATATCGTTCAGGATCTTCTCGACGCTCAACAAGATCGAATAATGCCCCTGGTCAGAGCGCTAGACCGAAGACGGACGGCTTGATCGTGAAGACTTGACGGGGCTGATCCCAACAACTCTTCACGATCCCCGGGGATTGACGGCGTCGCCGCCCCGCGAAGTGCTCCACGATCGGCGATCTTGGAACTCTTCCTCAGAGGCGGCAGGCCGTAATGTCCGTTACCAGGATTGCGCGGGCGCCGATGGCGTACAGCTCGTCCATGATCCGGTGTACGTCCGCCCGAAGCACCATCGACTGCACCGCGACCCAGCCTTCTCGGTGCAGCGGGGAGATCGTCGGCGACTCGATGCCGGGGGTCAGGTCGACCGCCGCGTCGAGCTGGTCGGCGCGGACGTCGTACGCCAACATCACATATCGACGAGCCACGAGTACGCCCTGCAGACGACGGATCAGCTGCATCATCGGCTTGGTCTCGATATCGGCATTGGTCTGCGCGATCAACAGCGCGGCCGATTCCAGAATCGGTTTGCCGACCGGCGTTAGCCCGGCCTGGCGCAGCGTGGCACCGGTCTCCACGACGTCGGCGATGACGTCGGCAACACCGAGCCGGATCGCGTTCTCGACCGCGCCGTCGAGCTTCACCACGGTCGCCTCGATGCCGTTCTCGACCAGGTAGCGCGCGACAACGCCGGGAAACGCGGTCGCGATCCGCTTACCCGCGACCTGATCGATCGATGTGATGTCGTCGACCCGGCCGGCAAACCGGAACGCGGCCGCCCCGAACCCGAGATCGAGCACCTCGACCGCGTCGGCTTCGGAGTCGATCATCAGATCCCGGCCGGTGACACCGAGATCGAGGTCGCCGGAGCCGACGTAGGTGGCGATGTCGCGCGGTCGAAGGTAGAAGAACTCGACCTGATTGGCCTCGTCCCGGCAGATCAAGTCACGGTCGTCGGTGCGCTGCCGGTAGCCGGCTTCGATGAGCATGCGGGCGGCGGGAGCGGAGAGCGCGCCCTTATTCGGTACGGCGATGCGGAGCATGAAGATCCCTCACAGGTATCGGTAGACGTCATCCAGGTCGAGGTCGAGCGCGAGCATGAGCACCTGCAGGTGATACAGCAGTTGCGAAATCTCTTCGGCGGCCCTTGCGGGCCCCTCATGCTCGGCCGCCATCCACGACTCGGCCGCCTCCTCGACGACCTTCTTGCCGATCGCATGCACGCCGGCGTCCAACAGCCGAACGGTGCCGGAATCGGCCGGGCGCGACGCAGCCTTTGTGCGCAGCTCCTCGTAGAGGTCATCGAACGTCTTCACCACATGAGTGTCGCGTGCGCTCCGCGTGCCGACCAACCGGCACGCGGAGCCGTCCACACTTTGGACCGTGATTACTTGACCGTGAACGTGTGGTTGTCGATCAGTTGATAGCTCGTGTCCTTCGCGCTCGGCAGCAGCCCCTCGACGGTGTATGTGCCCGGCGTGAGCGTGACGTGGAGCGTTGCGGTGCCCTGAGACGGAGGGCCGGCCGAAAGGTGTACCGGAATCGTCGTCACCACGGCACCGGCAGAGTTACGGATATCGAGGCTGAACTGCGCCTCGAACACGATGCCGGCCACGTTGATCGTGACGTTGTTTGAGACTTGGGCGCCCTGCTGGGGGTCGATGATCCAGATCGGGGCGAGAACGTCGACCGCCGGGCCGCGATGCAGTACGCCCGATGCCGGCTGCCCCATCACGGTCGAGACCGCCTTGCCGTCCACGAGGATCCGAACTCCGGTGCCGCCGGTGTATGCGGTCGCGGTCCAGATCAACTCTTGGAGCGCGGCCGCGCCTTCGGTGGGGGTGGCCGAGACGTAACCCGGGGTGCTGTGCAGATTGATCGTCGCGATACCACCGGCGACCGTGACCGTCGGTGCCGGCGCGGACGATACCCATCCGCTGTGATAGTCCGGGTCGAGCGCCGTCTTGGCGAACAGCTGGGCAACCGCTGGCGCTACGCCATTCGCCGGAGCCGAACCGAGCGTGACCTTGTGGTATTCCCGGTAGAGCTTCTTGCCCGGGCCGATGTAGTACACCGGAACGGTCATCACGACATCCGATTCCGGTACGCCCACCGACGATGGTGATGGTGATGACGGCGCCGTGGCCGGCGACGTGGCGAGCGGCTTCGAACCGCATCCGCCGGTCACGCTCGCGAAAGCAAAGACGGCGGTCGCGGCCAGTACGCCGGCGCCGGTACCCATGGTGACCATGAATCCTCCCTTGTGGACTCGTCCGGGACCGAAGCGGCGTTTGCGCGTCCGAGCCCTGATCTTGGTGAGAGCATCGGGGGCGACTTCGACCCGACGCGCCTGCGCGTCGAGGGCCGTACGCAGCGTCCGCTCGATGTTGTCGTCGGTCATGACGATCGCTCCATCCGCGCCCGCAACGCGGCGAGGCCACGTGCGGTATGGCTCTTGACGGCGCCTCGACTGCACCCCATCGCGTCGGCGACCTCGCCCTCGGACAGGTCGCCGTAGTAACGCAGGACGAGCGCCTCCCGCTGCCGACGCGGAAGCGTCCGCAGCGCGATCAGGACGGTTTCGGATTGCAGCCGGTCGAGCGTGTGCGACTCGGCACTGGGTACGTTCGCAAGCGGCGCCGTCGAGGCAAGATGCCGCGTGACCACGATCCGGCGCCGCAAGGCCGATCGGGCCCGGTTGACGACGGTTGTCCGCAGATACGCCAGCGCTTTGTCGGTATCACGCAGGCTCCGCCACCGTACGTGCAGCTGCACGTACGCGTCCTGGGTGATCTCTTCCGCGATACCGGAGTCGTTCAGCAGCAGGCTGGCCAGGCGCACCAAGGATCGGTAGTGCGCCGTGAACAGACGCTCGACCGCCTCATCCGGGCTCCACGCAGCAGCTTCGTTGGCGCGTCGGTCGGCAGGCACGGGCCAACCGTCCCACGTCGCGTCCGCAATTCTCGATACCACGCACAGTTGACGCGGTAGTCCCCTATTCGGTTTACCGCCGCCGCAAAAACGTTACGCGGCTAAAACGTTATGCGCGTTGCGACGGCACCTGGGTCGACGGCTTGTGCAGCACGATCAGGAACTCCGAACGAGCGGCGTCCATCATGCCAAGGCTGCCCACCTTGACCGTGCCGCGTACGGCCGACCACGCGGGACCGGTCACGTGCGCCTTCTGCCGGGCCTGGACCTGCTTGCTGTCCTCGTAGAAACCGACGTGCGCGACCTCGAGCCCGAGCCGCGCGGCCTGTCCCATCATCGTGCGCGGCCCGATCGCGCGGCGCAGCGTCGTCGGGTAGGGGCCGTGGCCGGGCGTACCGGCGTGTTTGCGGCCCAGCACGTTGCGGCGGAACCAGACGTGGAACATGTGCGGCGTGAACTTCGTGATGATGCTTTTCGGCGACCGGAGATTCGGGACGGCCAGGGCGATGACCCCGCCCGGCTTCAGTGCCCGCGCGAATCCGGCGATGATCTCGTCCGGCTTGTCGACGTGCTCCAGCACGTACCAGCAGACGATCGCGTCATACGACTCCGGCGCCTGGGCGATGCTGTGCAGGTCACCGACGATCGCCTCGTCCAGCAGCTCGTTGCGCGCGAGCGCGACCTCGTCCTCGTCGACACCCACGACATAAGCACCGTCGGGGAATGCCAGGTTCAGCCGCGGTCCGCAGCCGGCTTCCAGCACCCGCAGGCCCTCGCGCCCATTCAAGTACCCATCAACGCAGGCCTGCACCTCTGCGATGGCCGCCTTGCCATCGGCGGTGATCGGAGTTGCCAAGCGCGATGCCACATCTGTCCGAGCCACGAAGGCACTCTCCCAAAGAATTCGAATCTCGCGACTTCAAAAGAAGAGGAGATTGATCAGCGACTCGGGAGTGAGAGTAGACGGATGATTTATGTCATGCAAGGCGCCGATATCGGTGTTTCTTAATGCCATTCGGCCAATTGTCGATACGTTGATCAGCCGACGAAGCCGATCGACGAGCGGCGC
Source organism: uncultured Actinomycetota bacterium (assembly GCA_963831705.1). Classification (GTDB taxonomy): domain Bacteria; phylum Actinomycetota; class Actinomycetes; order Mycobacteriales; family Micromonosporaceae; genus DASQPR01. Next base: position 50,575 of record CAWHRE010000010.1, read on the forward strand.
CCGCTGATTTGCCGGATCGCCAACGCGGCGTCGAGCGCGGCCACCACCGACGACCAGCCCTTGTCTTCGCTCGACTCGGGCAGACCGGCCCGCTCGCGCGCCTGCTCCAGCGTGTCGACGGTCAACACGCCGTGCGCTACCGGCGTGGATGAATCCAATGCGACCCGGGTCAGGCCCTCGGTCACCGACTGGCAGACATACTCGAAGTGAGCGGTATCGCCACGAATCACCACGCCGAGCGCGACCACCGCGTCGCAGCGTGCAGCCAGCGCCTGCGCGACGACCGGCAGCTCGACCGAGCCCGCGACGTGAGCGATCACGACGTCCTCGACGCCACAGGCCTTCGCCGCCGCCTCCGCCCGCGCCAGCATCTGCTCGGTGAGATCGGAGTGCCATCGCGTCACCGCGATTCCGAGCGACAGGCCGCCGGCGTCGACCGTCGACAATTCCGGAGCACCGAATCCGGCCATCAGAGCTGCCCTTCCGCGATCTGGTCGAGTTCTTCCAGAATGTGACCCATCCGGTCCCGCTTCGTCCGAAGGTAGCGGACGTTCTCCTCGTGGATGCGTACCGGCATCGGTTCGCGACCGGTGATCTCCAGCCCGTACCCATCGAGGCCGGCCCGTTTGGCCGGGTTGTTCGTCAGCAGCCGCATCGTCCGAACGCCCAGGTCGTAGAGGATCTGCGCACCGGTGCCGTAGTCGCGGGCATCGGCCGGTAGACCCAGGTCGAGGTTCGCGTCCACGGTGTCGCGGCCCTCGTCCTGCAGCTGGTACGCCTGGAGCTTGTGCATCAGGCCGATCCCGCGGCCCTCGTGCCCTCGCATGTACAGCACGACGCCGCGACCCTCGGCCGCGACCCGGGCAAGCGCGGCCTGCAACTGCGGACCGCAGTCGCACCGTACCGATCCGAGCACGTCGCCGGTCAGGCATTCGGAGTGCACCCGGACGAGGACGTCCTGGCCGTCGCCGATGTCGCCCGCGACCAGCGCGATGTGCTCGGCGCCATCGAACGTGGCCCGGTAGCCGTACGCGGTGAACAGCCCGTGCTCGGTCGGAAGGCGCGTCTCCACGACCCGCTCGACCTGCTTTTCGGTCCGGCGCCGGTACGCGATCAGGTCGGCGATCGTGATCAGCGTCAGACCATATTTCTCGGCGAAGATCTCCAGATCGGGGAGGCGTGCCATCTCACCGTCGGAGTTCGCGATCTCGCAGATCACGCCGGCCGGCGTCAGACCCGCGAGGCGGGCCAGGTCGACCGCCGCTTCGGTGTGCCCGGCCCGGCGCAGCACGCCGCCCGGCTTCGCGTGCAGCGGGAAGATGTGGCCGGGACGGACCAGCTGATCGGGCCTGGTGTCGCCGGATGCCAGTAGGGAGACGGTCAACGCGCGGTCGCGGGCGGAGATACCGGTCGTGACGCCTTCGCGGGCATCGACCGACACCGTGAACGCGGTGCCGTGGCGCTCGGTGTTCTGCGCGACCATCGCGTCGATGTGCAGCCGCTCGAGCGCGGGACCTTCCATCGGCATGCAGATCAGGCCGCGGCAGTCGTTCATCATGAACGCGATCAGTTCGGGCGTCACCTTGTCCGCCGCGAAGATCAGATCGCCCTCGTTCTCGCGGTCTTCGTCGTCGACGACCACGACGGCCTTACCCGCGGCAATGTCGGCGATGGCCTGCTCGATGCTCGCGTACTTGTTCATCATGAACGGCTCCCCAGCAACTTCTCGACGTACTTCGCGACCACGTCGACTTCCAGATTGACGGGCGCTCCGACGCCCTTGTGTCCCAGCGTTGTCAACGCCAATGTGGTGGGAATCAAGCTCACCGAGAACGTGTCCTCGGTCACCTCGGTGACCGTCAGCGAGATCCCGTCCACCGTGATCGAGCCCTTTTCGACGACGTACCTGGCAAGATCACCCGGCAACGAGATCGTCACCAACTCCCATTGGTCGCTGGGCTTACGGTCGCGGATCACGCCGACACCGTCGACGTGCCCCTGGACGAGGTGCCCGCCCATCCGGGTGGACAGCATCGCCGCGCGCTCAAGATTGACTTGGTCGCCGGGGCGCAGGCCGCCGAGCGACGAACGGTCGAGCGTCTCCTGCATGACATCGGCGGTGAATACGGCACCGTCGTTTTCCACGACGGTCAGACAGACGCCGTTGACCGCGATCGAATCGCCGTGACCGGCGTCACCGACCACCAGCGGCCCACGAACCGAGATCCGGGCCGCATCGCCCAGGTCCACGATGTCCTCGACCGTCCCGAGTTCCTCGACGATTCCGGTGAACATTTATTGCGCTCCCTTCGGCACCGCGGTCAGCCGGAGATCCGGCCCGATCCGGGTCATGTCCCGAACATCAAGACTCAATGCATCATCGATGCTGGTGATTCCGGCATCGGCCAGTGCGTTACGCCCGTCACCCAACAGCTTCGGCGCGAGGTACGCGACGACCTCGTCGACGAGACCGGCCCGCAGGAACGCGCCCGCCAACGTCGGGCCGCCCTCCAGCAGTGCCGCACGGATCCCTCGGCCGTAAAGCCGCTTGCCGAGAGCTGCGAGGTCGACCTTGCCGTCGGCGGTGGCGCCGACGTCCGCGGCGGTCGCGATCCAGGTGGGTGCGGCGTCGTCGCGCACTTTCGCAGTCCGGGGCGTACGCCCGACAGAATCCACCACGACACGTAGTGGCCGCCGCTGCGCACCGGTTTCCCGCCGGACCGTGAGACTCGCGTCGTCGGCCAGCACCGTACCGACGCCGGCGATGATCGCGTCCACGGTGCCGCGCAGCTCATGGACGTCCGACCGGGCCGCCTCGGACGTGATCCACTGACTCGTCCCATCGGCGGCGGCACTACGGCCATCCAGGGTCGCGGCAAACTTCCAGATCACGTACGGGCGTTCCCGGGCGATCGAGGTCAGCCAGTACCGCAGACCGTGGTGGGCCTCGGTTTCGCGTACACCCGCTTCGATATCGACACCGGCCGACCGCAACCGTTCCAGCCCCCCGGCCGCGAGCAGATTGGGATCGCGGACCGCGACCACGACCCGGGCGATTCCGGCGGCGATCAGCGCCTCGGAGCAGGGGCCGGTCCGGCCGGTGTGATTGCAGGGTTCGAGCGTGACGACGGCGGTCGCACCGCGTGCGCGGTCGCCGGCTTCGCGGAGCGCGACCACTTCGGCGTGCGGACCGCCGATCGGAGACGTCCGGCCGGTTCCGACGGTCGCGCCGGACGCGTCCAGAATGACGGCGCCGACGCTGGGATTGGGGCTGGTGCCACCGAGGCCACGGGCAGCGAGCGCGATGGCTTGATCCATCGCGGCAAACTCTCGCTCGCTCGCCATCGCGTCAACCCTCCCATCGCGGTCACCCCATGGTTGCGCGTGGCGAGGGTCTTGCATGCGGGTTTACGCCGACTTCGGACATTTGTCCCCGGATGGGGGCCATGCCCAACAGCCCAGCGTTCGGACCGGCCCGTCCGAGACGGATGCCCGAAAAGCCCGCGCGCTGTCTCCCATCCGGACTATGACCGTCGGCTCTGGTTTTCCACCAGATCCACCGGCCGCTGGCTGCGGTCGGGTCGCGGGCTGACCGCGGCTCGTGGGAGCGCGGATCACCGCCGGTTCGGATTTTCACCGAGTCCCGCCAGCGCGTGGTGGGTACCCTGTCAGTCTTCCACGCCGCGAGTCCGGTTGTGAACGTCGAGCCGGCAACGGCGCCGAGACGCCGATCACACCGCAGCGACTACTCCGCGCCACCGGTCCGGCGGTCGATCGCGACGTACGAGCCGGGCTGCGACTTCGCGACGGTCTTCATCTCGGACGCTGCCGCCGAGACGTCGCGCGGTGTCATCGGCCGAGCGGCGGTGGACAGAGCGAAGCCGATCGACACCGTGACGAGCGATGCGCGCTGGGTCTCGCCCCGTTGGTCGAGCTTCTCCAGATAACCCCGGCCGGCGTCGATCGGGTCGTACAACGTGTCGAGTGCCTGCTCGAACGTCAAGATCGCGCCTTCGGAGAGCGGCCGGATCTGGTCCGGCGTGCAGATGATGACGAAGTCGTCGCCGCCGACGTGTCCGACGAACGCGGGCGGCCCGAACAGGTGCCGGGTCGCCTCCTGGAGCGCCTTCGCAAGGGAGATGATGAACTCGTCGCCGCGCCCGAATCCGTACACGTCATTGACGGTCTTGAATCGGTCGATGTCCACGTGGCCGACCGCGAACGCCTCGTGGCGCGCTGCTCGCATCGACATCTCCGACACGATCCGGGTGTTGCCCGGCAGGCCGGTGAGTGGCGATGACTCCCGGACCTCCTTGGTACGCCGGAGCGTCGATTTGATCCGCGCGACCAGCTCCATCGTGTCGAACGGCTTCACCATGAAGTCGTCCGCACCCGCGGTCAGCCCGATCACCTTGTCAACGGTGAGACCCTTCGCGGTCAACATGATGATCGGCATCGCCGACGTGGTCGGATTGCTGCGCAGCCACCGTGTGAGCTGAAGGCCGTCCACGCCGGGCATCATCAGGTCGACGACGGCCAGATCGGGTTGATGGTCGTAGACCATCTTCATGGCGATCTCGCCGTTGCTCGCGAGTTGCACCCGGAAACCTTCCACCATGAGATTCATCTGGATGAATCGCGCGATGTCCGGATCGTCGTCAACGACAAGAATCAGGTCGCCTTCCACCGGAATCGCGCCTGAAATCGTCATGATGCCCGGGTCGCCTCGACACGACGGCGTAATGCGCGCACCGCGGCGGCGGGATCGGCGGCGCCGTAAACGGCCGTACCGGCGACGAACGCGTCCGCACCGGCGACCGCGCACTCGACGATGGAGTCCTCGTCCACGCCGCCGTCGACCTCGATCCGCAGCTCGAGATGGCCGGCGTCGGCACTCCGCCGAGCGGTGACGACCTTCGACAGCATCTCGGGCAGGAACGCCTGGCCGCCGAAGCCGGCCTTGATTGTCATGATCAGCAACGTGTCGAAGTGCGGCAGGATCTCCAGATACGGCTCGATCGGCGTATCGCGGTCGATCGCGAGCCCGGCCTTCGTCCCGGCGGCGCGCAGATCCCGGGCGAGCGCCACCGGATCATCGGCCGTCTCCACGTGGAATGTCACGTTGTACGCACCGGCCTCGGCATATCCGATCGCCCATCGCTCCGGCGCCTCGATCATCAGATGACAGTCGAACGGCATTGCGGTCACTTTGCGCAGGCTGGTGACGACCGGCAGGCCGATCGTCAGATTCGGCACGTAGTGGTTGTCCATCACGTCCACGTGCAGCCAATCCGCGTCGTCGGCGACGGCGTTCGCTTCATCGCCCAGACGGGCGAAATCGGCAGCGAGAAGGCTCGGGGCAATGATGAACGACGAAGTCACGAGCGACAGTCTAGGCGCAGGTCGTGCCGTCTGCCTCGCCCGTGCGGCAGATACTGAGTTCACCCGTACGTACCTGCGCGATTACCCAACGCTCGCTAAGCCGTACGTCGCAAAACCGCCAGGAACATCGCGTCGGTGCCGTGTCGGTGCGGCCAGAGCTGCACGGTCGGACCGGTGCCCAGGCCGGGCATCCCCTCCGGCAACAGCGGCCGGGCGTCCACGAATTCGACCGGATGCGGCGCACGTCGGGCCGACTCGGTCACCGTCACCTGCGTCTCGGCCAGGTGCGGCGAGCACGTCACGTACGCCACGACGCCACCCGGTCGGACCGCGCGAATCGCGGCCGCGAGCAACTCGCGCTGCAGTTTCGTCAACGGCGGAAGATCGCCGGGGGTACGCCGCCAGCGCGCTTCCGGCCGTCGCCGCAACGATCCGAGCCCGGAACACGGCGCGTCCACGATGACACGATCGAACGTACCGGCGGGCAGCTCTTCGATCCGGCCGACGTCGCGGCCGTCCGCACAGACGACCGTCACCGGGAATCCGCGCGTCGTCTTGATCACCAGCTCGGCCCGGTGCGGCGTGATCTCCACGGCGGTCACGTGGGCATCACGCTCTGCGGCGATCGCGCCGAGAAGTCCGGCCTTGCCGCCGGGTCCAGCGCACAGGTCGAGCCATCGGGCGTCCGGTCCATCCAGCGGGGCCTCGGCCAACGCGAACGCGACGAGCTGCGAACCCTCGTCCTGTACGTGTGCGTCGGCGTGCACCACGGCGGCCAGATCCCGGGGCGCACCGCCGGACAGATAGACCGCGAACGGCGAGAACGCGCCGGGCGTACCGTCGACCTCTTCGGCCAGATCGATCGCGTCGATCCGGCCGGGGCGAGCGCACAGGTGCACGCTCGGGCGCTCGTTGTCCTCGATCAGCAGGCGTTCGGTCTCGTCCAGATCGCCGCCGAGCGCTTCCAAGAACGCGCGCACGATCCACTGTGGATGATGATGGGTGACGGCCAGGTAGCCGATCCGGTCGGTCTCCCGATCCGGCGCGACCGTGGTCAGCCAGTCCTCAAGGTCCTTCGCGGCGATTTGGCGCATGACCGCGTTCGCGAACCCGGACGCACCCTCGCCGGCTACCGACCGGACCAGGTCCACCGTCGCGGAGACCGCCGCGTGCGTCGGAACACGCGTGTACAGGAGCTGGTAAACGCCCAGACGCAACGCGTCGCGGGCCGGCGGGTCAATCCGGTCGACGCCACGGTCGGCCGCGATCGCGATGATCGCGTCGATCGTGCCCCCGGCGCGCAGCGTGCCGTACGTCAATTCGGTGGCGAACGCCGCATCCCGACCGTGCAGATCGGCATCGCGCAGGATCGACGGGAGCGCCAGGTTCGCGTACGCGTCGTCGCGATGGACGGCGGCGACCGCGTTGTACGCCGCCCGGCGCGACGGGTCGACCGGATCCGGCTTCGCGTACCGGCTGCCGCCCGAAGTCCTGGACTGCGCGTCTGGTCGCCGGCCGGTAGGTCTCGTCACGCGTTGCCGCCAGTCTCGGAGGTGAATCGGGTGCCGACTGCGGGACGAGCGCCCCGAGCCCAGTCGCTCGCGCGCATCGGCTTCTTGCCGGCCGCCCGGACTTCACCCAGCTCGACCGGCGTCGTGGCGGTGCCGACCAGAACCCGGGACTTCTCCACCAGGATCTCGCCGCTCGCCAACGCGGGTCCGTCGGAAACGGGTCGGACCGGCCCGAGCTTCAGCCGGTCGGACGCCAGTGTGGTCCAGGCGCCCGGCTCGGGCGTACAGGCTCGGATGCGGCGGTCGACCGCGAACGCAGGCTCGGACCAGCGGATCTCGGCGTCGGACACCAGGATCTTCGGGGCCAACGACACTCCATCCGGGCGCTGTGGAACCGGGATCAGCGCTCCCGCCTCGATCCCGTCCAGCACCCGTACGAGCAACTCCGCACCCTCGACCGAGAGGCGATCAAGCAAGTCGCCGGACGTATCGGTCGGCCGGATCTCGTCGACCACGGTCCCGTATACCGGCCCGGTGTCGAGGCCGGCCTCCAACTGGAACACCGACGCGCCGGTGATCTCGTCGCCGTGGAGCACCGCGTGCTGCACAGGTGCCGCACCCCGCCACGCCGGAAGCAGGGAGAAGTGCACGTTGATCCAGCCGTGTTTCGGGATGTCCAGCGCGTTCTGCGGGACCAGCGCCCCGTACGCGACGACCGGTACGCAATCCGGCGCGATCTCTCGCAACCGAGCCTGGAACTCTTCCTCGCGAGGACGCGCCGGGGTCAGTACCTCGATGCCGCGCTCGTCCGCCCAGATGCCGACCGGCGAGCGCTGCAACGAACGGCCCCGGCCAGCGATCGCATCCGGCCGTGTGACGACTGCCACGATTTCGTGCGACGACGCGGCGAGTGCGTCAAGTGCCGGGATCGCCGGGGCGGGCGTACCCGCGAAGACCAACCGCATCAGCGCAGACCCAGCCCGTGGCCGGGAAGGGCGCCGGAGACGTGCGGGCTGAACTTGACCGCGGGGGGCTTGTCGCCGTACCACTCGGCCGCCCGGATCTCACGCATCGCCTGCTTGCGTGCTTCGGTATCGAGCCGTTCGATGAACATCACGCCGTCCAGATGATCGGTTTCGTGCTGCACGCAGCGAGCCATCAACCCGGTACCGACGATCTGCATCGGATCGCCGTACGAGTTGAAGCCCTTCGCCACGACGTTCAGCCGTCGTTTGGTGTCGTAGTACAGCCCGGGGATGGACAGGCAGCCTTCCTGGCCGTCCTGCTCCTCCTCGTCCGGGAAGTGCAGCTCCGGGTTGACGAGATGGCCGAGGACGTCATCGACGTCGAACACGAACACCCGGAGGCTGACGCCGATCTGCGGCGCGGCGAGTCCGGCGCCGTTCGCGTTGCGCAGGGTGTCGGTGAGGTCCGACACGAGCCCGCGAAGTTCCTTGTCGAACGTGACGACCGGATCGGCGGCCGAGCGGAGCACCGGGTCTCCGAAGATGCGGATGGGGGTGATGGTCACCCGAACAGTCTACGTACGCCCCGGTTCATGCTGCGTTTACAGCATCTCCAACGGGTCGATTTGAATCCGGACCGGATCCGGGGCCTTCTTCGCGCTGCGTACGCCGGAAGCCGCCCGGAGCGCGTCTGACAGCGCACGACCGGACGACCTGGGTACGCGTACCAGGAAGCGCTCTTGATCTTCGGGTAGCGGAACCGGGCCGAGGATCTCGGCGGCCTCCGGCAATCGAGCCGCCGCGAGCAGGTCCGCGACGGCGGCGGGTGTGCCGGTCAGCGACGCCATTCGAACGGTGGGCGGGAATCCGAGTTCGCGGCGTTCGGCAAGATCACGTGCGGCGAGCCAGCCGGCGTCGAAGCGCAGCAGCGCCTGGACCGCGGCGAGGCTGCCGTCGGCGACCACCACGACTTTGCCGCCCATCGACGCGGGCAGGGCCAACGCGGCCGCCGCCATCCACCGGCGCAGCGTCTCCTCGCCCGCGCGCAGGTCCGCCCGGGTCAGCAGCGCCCACGTGTCGAGCAGCAGCACGGCGCCGTAACCACCACGTGCGACCACCGGCTCCGCGCCCGGCGTGGCGATCACGAGTGCGGCTTTCGCCTCGACCGTGGCCAGCACACCGTCGCGGCCGGACGTCCGGACCGGTACGTCCGCGAACACTCGCCCCAGCTCCTCCGCGGTCCGCCGGGCACCGACGATCGACGCGCGCAGGCTGCGGCCACCGCAGGTCGGGCAGGCCCATCCGGCCGCCACGCGGGCACACCATCGGCAGATCGCCTGGCCGGTGGCCGAAGGCAGGCTGAGCGGGCCCTGGCAGTGCGGGCAACGGGCAGGCGCTCGGCACGTCGCACAGGCCACCGACGGCAGATACCCCCGCCTCGGCACCTGGACCAGCACCGGGAGGTCCGCGGCGAGCGCATCCCGGGCCGCTCGCCACGCCACGCCAGGCATGCGGGCCGCCGCCGCGTCCGGATCCCGTGGGTCATCACCGACGGCCGTGACCAGCGGCGCGGCGCGGCGGATCGCATCCCGCTCGGCGACGATCTCCTTGGCCCACCCGTTCTCGATCAGCTGCGCCGCCTCAACGGTTCGGGCAAACCCCCCGATCAGGACCGCCGCATCCTGCTGCTGCGCGCGGGTGAGAAGAACTTCACGAGCATGGGGGTACGGCGCTCGTGGCTCCGCGAGCGCGTCGTCGCCGTCGTCCCAGATCACGACGAGACCGAGGTCTTGTACGGGCGCGAAACAGGCGGCCCGGTTGCCGATCACAACGCGTACGTCGCCGCGGAGCGCGCTCAGGAATCGTCGATACCGCTCTTCCGGTCCGATCGCAGCCGACAGCGCGACATGCCCGAGCGGGCCGAGAGCGTCGGTGAGCGGGCTGAGAGCGTCGGTGAGCGCCGCGTCAAGGCGATCCAGGTCGCGGGAGTCCGCGACGACGACGAGCGCCCCACGTCCACTGTGGAGGGTTGCGGTCACCGCCTCGGCGACGCGGGCCGGCCAGTCCTCGCCCGGGAGAGCCGTCCAGACCGCGCGCGCCGCCCGTCGGCCGGCCAGAGCGTGAAGGAACGCCGGACCGGTCGCGTACGAGTTCCAGCCGTTCGCCACGAGATCCGACGGTGGCGCCGACGCAGCTAGACGCCCGGTGGCGTCTTCGGCGGCGCCTACGCGTCCGGCATGCGATGCTCGGACTTCCCCGGCCGGCGGTTTCGATTCTGCGCGGGCATGACGGGGTGGCACCGCCAGACGAAGCACATCGGCCAGCGTGCCGGCATAGCGATCCGCGATCGCGCGGGCCAGCCGGGCCACCTCCGGGGAGACGACGCGCACCGGTGACACGAGCTTCTCGATATACGCGAGCTTGCCGGCATGCTCGGACGCGTCCACACGTTCGAGCACGATGCCGTCGAGAAGTTGGCCGGAGAACCGCACCCGGACCCGGGTGCCCGGCTGTGCGTCCTGGTCGAGCGCGGTCGGAACGAGATAGTCGAAGAGCCGGTCGAGGTGTGCCAACCCGACGTCCACGCAGACCCGGGCGACCGGCAACGTGGCGGCAGGCGCACGCTCCTTGGCCTTGCGGCTCGGTGCCTTGGGGCTTGCCGACTTGGGACTTGCCGGGCTGTGGGTTGCCGACTTGCGGGTCGGCGCGCTGGCGGTCGGCGCGTCACGGGTCGGCGCGCTGGCGGTCGGCGCGTCACGGGTCGGGCGCTGGCGGTCGGCGCGTCACGGGTCGGGACACTGGCGGTCGGCGCGTCACGGGTCGGGACACTGGCGGTCGGTGCGTCACGGGTCTGCGCGCTGGCGTTCGCCACATCACGGGTCTGCGCGCTGGCGGTCGGCGCGTCACTGGTCTGGACACGTCGCCGGTCGACGCGTCGCGCCGGGTCAGTGGCGGTTCAGCACCGCGGCGCCCGGCGCCTTCCGGGCTGCCCCAGACGTCGGCGCCGATCAGCGCATCCGCATCCACGGCCGGGTCCCTCACGGCGCTAAGTCTCTCCCGCCTGCCTGACACAACCAAACACCGCAAGCGGTGATCACCGATCTTGGACGCCCACAGCGGCCATTTCTCCATGATCAGAGCACTGGACAGCCCATCGCACCACGATGTGCGATCTTCCGGCCCGGAAAAGCGCGACCGCTGCGTACGCGAACGCGAGCGCTCACCGGAAGACCCGGCTTGCGCTCAATCGGCCCGGTGGCATCTACCGTCCCACGCGAAGATCTCGAATCTTTGGCCGCACCCACCGGAGACCTCAGATCTTGGCCGCACCCACGCGAAGATTTCGAATCTTGGCCGCACTCACGGCGAAGATCTCGGATCTTGGCCGCACCCGCCGGGAGATCTCAGATCTTGGTCAGATCAGCGCGTGGATCTCGGATCTTGGAAGGTGTGGCGACTCAATGCTGGGATCTTGGCGAAATGGCAGCTGTCGGCGTCCAAGATCGACGATCACCGCCCGGTGGCCCGGTTGCGGTGCGGCGGGCTAGCCGAGGGCCGGACGTGGCAGAGGCCAGGCCGCGCACCGCGCGGACCGGACATGGCGGAAGCCCGGTCGCGCGTAGCGCGGCCGGGCTTCCGTGAACTTGCTCAGGCGCCTGCGGCGGCCTTCAGATCGGCCACTCGGTCGGTCCGCTCCCACGTCAGGTCGGGAAGTTCCCGGCCGAAGTGACCGTACGCAGCGGTCTGCTGGTAGATCGGGCGCAGAAGGTCGAGATCACGGATGATCGCGGCCGGACGAAGGTCGAACACCTCGGAGATCGCCTTCTCGATCCGGTCGACCGGAACGACCTCGGTACCGAACGTCTCGACGAACAGGCTGACCGGCTTCGCCTTGCCGATCGCGTACGCGACCTGGACCTCACAACGCTCGGCCAGACCAGCGGCGACGATGTTCTTCGCAACCCAACGCATCGCGTACGCCGCGGAGCGGTCCACCTTCGAGGGGTCCTTGCCGGAGAAGGCGCCGCCGCCGTGGCGGGCGTAGCCGCCGTACGTGTCGACGATGATCTTGCGGCCGGTGAGGCCGGCGTCGCCCATCGGGCCACCGATCTCGAAGCGACCGGTCGGGTTCACCAGCAGGCGGTAACCCTCGGTGTCGAGGCCGAGCGCCTCCAGCTCGGGCGCGATGACGTGCTCGCGCACGTCCGGCGTCAACAGCGACTCAAGCGAGATGTCCGGCGCGTGCTGCGACGAGACGACGACCGTGTTCAGGCGAACCGGCTTGAAGCCTTCGTACTCGATGGTGACCTGGGTCTTGCCGTCTGGGCGCAGGTACGGAACCGTGCCGTCCTTGCGAACTGCGGACAGGCGGCGGGCCAGCCGGTGCGCAAGCGCGATCGGCAGCGGCATCAGTTCCGGCGTCTCCGAGCAGGCGAAGCCGAACATCATGCCCTGGTCGCCCGCGCCCTGCGAGTCGAGTACGTGATCCGAGTCGCCCGTACGCAGCTCGATCGCGGAATCGACGCCCTGCGCGATGTCCGGCGACTGCGATCCGATCGCGATGTTCACGCCGCACGAAGCGCCGTCGAAGCCCTTCTTCGAAGAGTCGTAGCCGATCCGCAGGATCGTCTCGCGCACGATCGTGGGGATGTCCACGTACGCCTTCGTCGTCACCTCACCGGCGACGTGCACCTGGCCGGTGGTGATCAGGGTTTCTACCGCGACCCGGCTCCGCGGGTCCTCGGCAAGAAGGGCGTCCAGGACGCCGTCGCTGATCTGGTCAGCAATCTTGTCCGGGTGGCCTTCGGTAACCGACTCAGACGTAAACAAGCGGCGTGCCACGGTGCTCCTTCGACAGTAATTCGCGGCTCAGATAACTCATCGTTGAGCGTTGGACAAAATCTTACGCAGAAGTTTCCCATAGATCTGAATGCAGCGACGCTACATGGTCAAGGGCTCCCGCGCGACCGTGACCCAGCTTAACGCCCCGCTGGTCACCGTTCCGACGACATCCGCGCGACGACGAGATCCCACACGGCGTCCGCCAGCGCGGCCTTCGAGCGTTGGTCGAGCACGGTGGTTGTCCCGTCCGTCGCAAGCACGGTCGCGGCGTTCACATCCTGTCCGAACGCCTTGTCCATGCCGACCTCGTTGATCACGATCAGATCGGCGCGCTTGCGGACGAGCTTGCCGTGTCCGTTGGCCACCGCGTCGTCGGTCTCGGCCGCGAACGCGACGAGCAGCTGGCCAGGGCGTTTGCGGGCGCCGAACTCGGCGGCGATGTCCGGGTTCGTGGCGAGTTCGATGATCGGCGCCGAGCCGTCGGACTGCTTCTTGATCTTGCTGGTCGCGTACGCGGTCGGCCGAAAATCGGCCGGCGCCGCCGCCATCACGACGACGTCCGCCTCCGAGCCGGCCGAAAGCGTCGCCATACGCAGCTCTTCGGTGGTACCTACCCGGATGATCTCGGCACCGGCGGGATCGGGCAGAGAGACGTTCGCGGCGATGATCGTCACACGGGCACCGCGAGCCACGGCGGTACGGGCGAATGCATAACCCTGCTTGCCCGAGGACCGATTGCCGAGAAAGCGGACCGGATCCAGCGGCTCCCGCGTCCCACCGGCGGTGACCACGACGTGCCGGCCGATCAGGTCCCGGGCTTGATCCGGCCGGGCGAGCACCCGCTCAACGATCTCGAAGATCTCGCCCGGCTCGGGCAGACGTCCCTTGCCGGTATCCGCACCGGTCAGGCGCCCGACCGCCGGCTCAATCACGATCGCACCGCGCCCACGAAGCGTGGCGACGTTGACGGCCGTGGCCGCGTTCTCCCACATCTCGGTATGCATCGCCGGCGCGAACACGACCGGGCAACGCGCGGTCAGGAGTGTGTTCGTCAGCAGATCATCGGCCAACCCGTGCGCGGCCTTGGCGAGCAGGTCGGCCGTGGCTGGAGCGACCACGACGAGATCCGCACCACGTCCGAGGGCGACGTGCGGAACCTCATGCACCTCCGACCAGACGTCGTCGTGGATCGGGTGGTGCGAGAGTGCTGCCCACGTCGGCGCCCCGACGAACTTCAGCGCGGACGCGGTTGGAACGACCTGCACATCGTGCCCCGACTCGGTCATCAGGCGAAGCAACTCGCATGCCTTGTAGGCCGCGATGCCGCCGGCGACACCGAGGATCACACGGGGCACGGGCGCGATCAGCCCTCGGTCGGTTCGGCCGTCAGCAGACCGGAGTTGATCTCACGCATCGCGATCGACAGCGGCTTCTCCTGCGGCGTGGTCTCGACCAGCGGTCCGACGTATTCGAGGAGGCCCTCGCCGAGCTGGCTGTAGTAGGCGTTGATCTGACGGGCTCGCTTCGCCGCGAAGATCACCAGAGCGTACTTCGACGAAGTGCGGTCGAGCAGGTCGTCGATCGGCGGGTTGGTGATGCCTTCCGGGTTCACAACGGTCTTCAAGCGACACCTCAAACAGATAGAAGAGCTAGAAAAAGATTGAAGAGCTACCAGAACGAGCAATCCTACCAACTCACGCCCCATAAACCACGCACGCGCCCGGATCATGGTGATCCGAGCGCGTGCGGAGTCGTACGGGGTCGAGCGTTTGCGTCAGTTCGACGCGGCGAACTCGCCGAGCAGAGCCTTGCGCTGCTGGTCGCCCAGGCCGCGCAGACGACGGCTGTCAGCGATCTTCAGCTTCTCCATGATCTGCGTCGCGCGGATCTTGCCGATGCCCGGCAGCGACTGCAGCACCGCGGAGACCTTGAGCTTGCCGACGACGTCGTCGGTCTCGGCCCGGTCCAGCACGGCCGGAAGCGTGGTCTTGCCGGCCTTGAGCTGTTCCTTCAGCTCCGCGCGGGCCTTGCGGACTTCGGCAGCCTTCGCCAGCGCGGCGGAGCGCTGTTCCGGCGTGAGTGTGGGAAGCGGCACAAATCCTCCTCAGGTCTTCTCTCGGGCGACCAATGCCAGGTCGCCATAGGTCGTTGTGGCGCATGGTGCGGGTGTGACTGCTGCGCCTCGCGAAAACTAGCGGTCAACGGCGGATTCAGCAACGTCAGACCCACCCTGCGGTCAGCCTTCCGTGGTGATGACCTTCCGACACTCGACTTGCGCCCGGTCGATCGCGGACGTTAAATCGGCGATCCCCGGACCGTTCATGAGAATCTCTCGCGAAACCGACGGAACGACCTGGCGATATTCATCGCCGAATACTCTGCGCAGGTCGGCCGCCTTCGCGCCCTGGAATCCGATGCCCGGAGCGAGCATTGGTCCATTGATTCCGGTGAATGTTTGCTCGTTGTCCGTCATCGTCGCCCCGACCACGAGACCGACGCTGCCCAGAGGCTCCACACCCCTGTTGAGCTGGGAAACCTCGTCGATGATCTGTTGCGCCACGGTCCGGCCGTCGGCTCCGCGAGCAAGTTGCACAGAGCCGCCTTCCGGGTTCGACGTGAGCGCCAGTACGAATACACCGCCGCCGTTCTCAAGGGCCACGTCAATCACGGGGCGTAACGAGCCGAATCCGAGAAACGGGCTTACGGTGATCGCATCGACGTAGATCGGGCTCGATGGATCAAGGTACGCACGGCCGTACGCGGCCGCGGTGGACCCGATGTCACCGCGCTTCACGTCCAGCAGAACCACCGTTCCGGCATCCCGCAACTGTCGGATAGTCGACTCTAGAACCGCGATTCCGCGTGATCCGAATCTCTCGAAAAACGCGGATTGCGGCTTCGCCACGGCGACCCGATCGGCCATCGCATCGACCATGGTCTGACTGAAACGGGCCAGACCGTCGACGTTGAACGGAAGTCCCCACGCGTCCAGCAATTCCGGATGCGGATCGATGCCGACGCAGAGCGGACCCCGGGCGTCCATCGTGTGCCGCAACCGCGCTCCGAACGGTTCCATATCGATCGCTCCCTTAAGACGGATGCTCAGCAGCCACCGCGCGGATCGCTGCGGTGATCATCGCCACGTCGTCGTCGGTCGAAACGAACGGCGGCATGGTGTAAATCAAGTCGCGGAACGGCCGCAGCCACACGCCGTGCGCGGTTGCGGAGGCGGTTGCGGCCGCCATGTCCACCGGCCGATCCAGCTGTACGACACCGATCGCCCCCAATACGCGTACGTCGGCCACGCCCGGAATCTCGGCCGCAGGTGCCAGTCCGGCGCGGAGTTCGCGTTCAATTCGGCGTACCGCCGCGGTCGTGTCGTCCGTGTGCGCGAGTGCGATGGATGCGTTCGCCACCGCGCACGCGAGGGGGTTGCCCATGAACGTCGGACCGTGCGCGAGCACCGGCAGCTCTCCCCGCGCGATGCCGCTCGCGATCTCGGCCGTGCACAGCGTTGCCGCGAGGCTCAGATACCCGCCGGTCAGCGCCTTACCGAGGCACATCACATCGGGGCTCACACCGACGTGGTCGGCGGCGAAAAACTCGCCGGTACGCCCAAAGCCGGTCGCGATCTCATCAAAAATCAGGAGTACGCCGTGCCGGTCGCACGCGTCCCGGAGCGCCGTCAGATAGGCCGGGTGATGGAAGCGCATGCCGCCCGCGCCTTGGACGATCGGCTCGACGATCACGGCGGCCAGAACATCGGCGTGCTGCTCGATCGACGCGTCGATCAGGTCCACGTAGGACTGGTCGAACTCGGTCGGTGGGAGCGGAATGAAGAGCTGCTCCGGCAGTACGCCGGTCCAGAGCGCGTGCATGCCGCCGTCCGGGTCGCACACGCTCATCGGGTGGAACGTGTCGCCGTGATAGCCACCGCGCCACGTAAGCAGGCGCCGCTTCGCAGCTCGGCCACGAGATCGCCAATACTGGAGGCACATCTTGATCGCGACCTCGACGCTGACCGAACCTGAGTCACTCAGGAACACGTGCTCCAGGCCGGCCGGTGTGATCTTGACCAGCGTTTCGCACAGGCGGATCGCGGGCTCGTGCGTCAGGCCGCCGAACATGACATGGCTCATCGAGCCGATCTGCGCGGTCACCGCCTCGTCCAGCACCGGATGCCGGTACCCGTGGATCGCCGCCCACCAGCTCGACATGCCGTCCACGAGTTCCCGCCCATCGGCGAGCGTCAGCCGGGTGCCCTTTGCCGACGTCACGAGCAGCGGCTCGAGACCGCCGGGCATCGGCGCGTACGGGTGCCAGACGTGCGCGCGATCAAGCGCAAGCAGATCGCTCACGACAGCGCCTTGTTGATCTTGTTGATCAGACCGGCGCCCTGGAAGATCAGCGCGCTGTAGACCTGGATCAGGCTGGCGCCCGCGTCGATCATCGCGCGCGCGTCGTCCGGCGACGAGATGCCGCCGACACCGATGATCGGCAGGTTGCCGGACGTCTCCTTGTGCACGAACGCGACCACCTGACGAGCCCGTACGGCCAGCGGACGCCCCGACAGCCCGCCGGCCTCGCCCGCCTTCGCCACATCGGCACCGACGATCCCGTCCCGGCGCAGCGTCGTGTTCGTCGCGATCAGACCGTCTACGCCGGAGCCGACGCAGACCTCCAGGAGCTGCGCGATCGCGCCGTCGGTGAGGTCCGGCGCGATCTTCACGAGCAACGGCGTGGTGGTCTCCACCTTCAACGCTGTGATCAGCTCACGCAGCGAGTCGGCATCCTGGAGCGTACGAAGATTCGGCGTGTTCGGCGAGCTGACATTGATCGCGAAGTAGTCGCCGAGGCCGTTCAGAGCGCGCAGCGACGTCACGTAGTCGTACACGGCATCGCCGATCGGCGTGACCTTCGACTTGCCGATGCTGATGCCCAGCGGAATCGGCAGCTTGCCGAGTTCCGCGCAGCCGGTACGCCAACTCGGCGGCGCCCCGGTTGTTGAAGCCCATCCGGTTGATGATCGCGTCCGATTCGCGCAGCCGGAACACGCGTGGCTTGTCGTTGCCGGGCTGCGCCTGCTGCGGTCACCGTGCCGACCTCGACGAAGCCGAAGCCGAGCGCCGGCCACGCCGGCAGCGCGCGACCATCCTTGTCCATCCCGGCGGCGAGCCCGACCGGCCCGGGAAACGAAACCCCGAAGACGGTACGGGGCGTCTTACGCCCGCCGCCGCTGGACGCACGCAGCGCCGCGATGGCCGACTGGCTACGGCCGATGCGTTCCAGTGCCTTCAGTGTGGTCTCGTGTGCGGTCTCGGCGTCGCCCTTGCCGATCCGGAACAGCACCGGCCGGGCCACTTTCTCATAGAGCACCGTGGCCGCCACCTCGCAGCATCGCGTGGAGTTCCTGGATCGACCGTACGGTGAGGTCGCCCGCGATCGTCGCCTCGATGCCCATCACGGCGGCGGCCGCACCCGGCACCGTGGTGATGCACGGGATGTCGGCGGAGACGGCCGCGCTGCGGATCTCGTACCCGTCCTGGCGTGCATGCAGCCCGGAGCCTTGCGGCGTATTGATGACCAAGCCGATCTCACCGGCGGTGATCAGTTCGACCGCGGTCTGCTCGCCGCTGCCGGGCGAATCGGAGAATTTCTGCACGATCTTGCAGTCGATGCCGTGGCGACGCAGTACGGCGCCGGTGCCATGGGTGGAGACGATCTCGAACCCGAGGTCGGCGAGGCGCTTGATCGGGAAGATCATGCCGCGCTTGTCGCGGTTCGCCACCGACACGAAGATCTTGCCGCTGGTCGGCAGCGACCCGTACGCGGCGGCCTGCGATTTCGCGAACGCGTGGCCGAACGACGAGTCGATGCCCATCACCTCGCCGGTCGACTTCATCTCCGGGCCGAGCAGCGAGTCGACACCCTTGCCGGCCGGCGTACGGAACCGCTTGAACGGCAGTACCGCCTGCTTGACCGAGATCGGTGCGTACTCGGGCAGTTCGCCGCCGTCGCCGGTCGGCATCAGCATGCCCTCGGCCCGCAGCTCCGCGATGGTGGCACCGAGCATGATCCGGGCGGCCGCCTTGGCCAACGGTACGGCCGTCGCCTTCGAAACGAACGGCACGGTACGAGACGCACGCGGATTCGCTTCGAGCACGTACAGCAGGTCGTCCTTCAACGCGTACTGCACGTTCATCAGGCCCCGCACACCGATGCCCCGGGCCAGCGCCTCGGTGTACCGGCGAACTTCCGCGATGTGCTTGTCGCCGAGCGTGATCGGCGGCAACGCGCAGGACGAGTCGCCGGAGTGCACGCCGGCCTCCTCGATGTGTTCCATGATGCCGCCGACGTAGATGTCGCCGGTCGCGTCGCAGAGCACGTCGACGTCGATCTCGATGGCATCCTCGAGGAACCGGTCCACGAGCACCGGGTGCGACGGCGAGATCTGGGTCGCACGGGCGATGTACGTCCGGAGCGTGTCGTCGTCGTACACGATCTCCATGCCTCGGCCGCCGAGCACGAACGACGGCCGGACCAGCACCGGATAGCCGAGTTCGTCGGCGATCTTCTTGGCCTGCGGGTACGACGTCGCCGTGCCGTGGGCCGGTGCGAGCAGGTTCTCCTGCGCGAGCACGGCACCGAACGCACCACGATCCTCGGCCAGGTGAATCGACTCCGGCGACGTACCGACGATCGGCAAACCGGCGTCCTTCAGCCGCTGGGCCAAGCCGAGCGGCGTCTGACCGCCGAGCTGCACGATCACGCCGACGACGCCGGGACCACCGGCGTTGCGACCGGACGTGTGCTCGGCGTGCCATACCTCGATCACGTCTTCGAACGTGAGCGGCTCGAAGTAGAGGCGGTCGGCGGTGTCGTAGTCGGTGGAGACAGTCTCCGGATTGCAGTTGATCATCACGGTCTCGAACTGCCCGCGAAGCGCCATCACAGCGTGTACGCAGGAGTAGTCGAACTCGATCCCCTGCCCGATCCGGTTCGGGCCGGAGCCCAGGATGATCACCTTCGGCCGGATTGACGGCGCGACCTCGGTCTCCTCGTCGTACGACGAGTAGTGGTACGGCGTGGACGCGGCGAACTCGGCCGCACAGGTGTCCACCGTCTTGTAGATCGGGCGGATGTCGAGCCGGTGCCGCAGCGAGCGGACGCCGTCTTCGCCCGCGAACTCCGGGCGCAGTGCCGCAAGCTGGCGGTCGGACAGCCCGTAGCGCTTCGCCCGGCGGAGCAGAGCGGCGTCGAGCACGGCCGCGTCGCGGATCTCCAGGCGCAGCTCCACCAGCGCGGCGATCTCGTCCAGGAACCACGGATCGATGCCGGACGCCTCCGCGACCGCACTGACCGGCGCGCCGAGGCGCAGCGCCCGCTCGATCGTGAAGAGGCGGCCATCGTGCGGCGTACGCAGGGCCGCGAGCGTGTTGTCCACGGTCGCGTCGACCGGGTCGGGCAGCGTCCAGAACCCCGCGCCGCCGGTTTCGGTGGAACGCAGTGCCTTGCCGAGCGCTTCGGCGAAGTTCCGGCCCATCGACATCGCCTCGCCGACCGACTTCATCGTGGTCGTGAGTTCGGCATCGGCGCCGGGGAACTTCTCGAACGCGAACCGCGGCACCTTCACCACGATGTAGTCGATTGACGGCTCGAACGCGGCCGGCGTCTCGCGCGTGATGTCGTTCGAGATCTCGTCGAGCGTGTACCCGATCGCAAGCTTCGCGGCGATCTTCGCGATCGGGAAGCCGGTCGCCTTCGACGCGAGCGCGGACGACCGGGAGACGCGCGGGTTCATCTCGATCACGACGAGTCGGCCGGTGGATGGCTCGATCGCGAACTGGATGTTGCAACCGCCGGTGTCCACGCCGACCTCGCGCAGCACCGCGATACCGAGGTCACGCATCGCCTGATACTCGCGATCGGTCAACGTGAGCGCGGGCGCGACCGTCACGGAGTCACCCGTGTGTACGCCCATCGCATCGATGTTCTCGATCGAACAGACCACCACGACGTTGTCGTGCTTGTCGCGCATGAGTTCGAGTTCGAACTCCTTCCACCCGAGCACCGATTCCTCGATCAGCACCTCGTGGACCGGAGACGCGGCCAGGCCGCCACCGGCGAGTCGGTCGAGGTCGGCATCGTTGTGCGCCATGCCGGAGCCGAGGCCGCCCATCGTGAACGACGGCCGGATCACCACCGGCAGGCCGAGATCGGCAACGGCCGCGTGGACCTCGTCCATCGAGTGGCAGACCGCTGACCTCGGAACCAGGTCACCGGTCAGACCCATCTTTGCGCCTGCCACCGCGACGATGTCCTTGAAAAGCTGCCGATCCTCGCCCTTGCGGATCGCGTCGATGTTCGCGCCGATCAGCTCGACGTCGTACTTCTTCAGCACACCCGCGTCGTGCAGAGCGACCGCGGTGTTCAGTGCGGTCTGGCCGCCGAGCGTCGGGAGAATCGCGTCCGGGCGCTCCCGCGCGATCACCTGCTCGACATACTCCAGCGTGATCGGCTCGATGTACGTCGCGTCCGCGAACTCCGGATCTGTCATGATCGTCGCCGGGTTCGAGTTCACGAGGCTGACCCGGATGCCCTCTTCGCGCAGCACTCGGCAGGCTTGCGTGCCGGAGTAGTCGAACTCGCAGGCCTGTCCGATCACGATCGGCCCGGAGCCGATCACCATGATGTGCTTCAGATCTTCACGCTTCGGCACGGGTTTTCCCCTCTGCTCCGCAGAGGCGCAAACCTTCTGCAACATGATTCACTCGCTGGCGCTCGCTCATCAGGCACTCCCGGCCTTCGTGGAGATGAGTTCGACGAACCGGTCGAACAGGTAGTCGGCATCGTGCGGCCCGGCCGCGGCCTCGGGGTGGTACTGCACGGTGAACGCCGGTACGTCGTGTGCCCGTAGGCCCTCGACCACGCCGTCATTCAGGCAAACGTGGCTGACCTCGACCTCGCCGAACGGCGTTTCGACCGCGCGGTCGATCGGCGCGTTCACCGCGAAACCGTGGTTGTGCGAGGTGACCTCGACCTTTCCGGTCGCCCGATCAAGCACCGGCTGGTTGATGCCGCGGTGGCCGTACGGCAGTTTGTACGTCGAGAACCCGAGCGCCCGCCCGAGGATCTGGCTGCCGAAACAGATGCCGAACAGCGGCACCTTGCGGGTCAGCACCTCGCGAGCGAGCGCGACCGCATGATCGGCGGTTGCCGGGTCACCCGGGCCGGGCGACAGGAAGATCGCATCCGCACCGGTCGCCATCAGATCGTCGATCGTGGACGTGGCCGGCAGCACGTGCGTGGTGACGCCACGCACGGCCAGGCGCCGGGGCACGTTCCGCTTGATCCCGAGGTCCAGCGCCGCAACCGTGAACCGACGCTCGCCCTGAGCCTCGACGACATACGGGTGCGGCGTAGAGACCTGCGCCGAAAGGTCGGCGCCGACCATGGCCGGCGAATTCAACACCTTTTGCCGAAGTACGGCGGGATCGTGCTCGATGCTCGACACGCCAACTCGCATGGCACCGCGTTCCCGGAGGTGCCGGGTCAACGCGCGAGTGTCGATGCCGCAGATGCCCACCACACCCTCGGACGCGAGCCGGTCCTCCAGCGATCCGGTCGACCGCCAGTTCGACGGCCGGCGGGCCGGGTCGCGGACGACGTAACCCGCCACCCAGATCCGGGCCGATTCGTCGTCTTCGTCGTTCACGCCGGTGTTGCCGATGTGCGGTGCGGTCTGCACGACGACCTGCCGGTGGTACGACGGGTCGGTCAGCGTCTCTTGATAGCCGGTCATCGCCGTGCTGAACACGGCCTCACCGAACGTCTCGCCGATGCTGCCGTACGCCTCGCCCCGGAACGTCCGGCCGTCTTCCAAAACCAGCAGAGCTTCTCTTCTCATGAGGACACAAGCTTTCCGTCGAGAACCGTCGGGACGCCGCGCAGGAACGTCGCGACGACGCGGACCGGAAGTTCCATCCCGGCGTAGGGGGTATTGCGGCTCTTGCTGGCCAGCTCACCAGGCTCGACCCGCCAGGCGGCACCGGGATCCACCAGCGTCAGCGTCGCCGGCGCACCGGGCGCCGGGTCGTGGCCGTGCTCGGTCAGCCCGGCGATGCGGGCCGGTGCCCGGGACATCCGTTCGGCAATGCCGTCCCAGTCGAGACCCGTCGCTCCAAGGCATTCCTGGACGACGATGGAGAGCGCGGTCTGCAGGCCGAGCATGCCCGGCCGGGCGTACTCCCATTCGCATTCCTTGTCCTCGAGCGCGTGCGGTGCGTGGTCGGTCGCGACCACGTCGATCACGCCGTCGACCAGCGCCTGCCGAAGTGCGGCCACATCCGCCGCCGTACGCAACGGAGGGTTCACCTTGTAGATCGGGTCGTACGACTCGGCCAGCTCGTCGGTCAGCAGCAAGTGATGCGGCGTGACCTCGGCTGTCACCCGGATGCCGCGTGCCTTCGCCCAGCGGATGATTTCCACGCTGCCGGCCGTCGAGACATGGCAGATGTGCAGCCGCGCGCCGACATGTTCGGCCAGCAGCGCATCGCGGGCGATGATCGCTTCTTCGGCCACGGCCGGCCACCCGGCCAGGCCGACGCGGGCCGAGACGTCGCCCTCGTGCATCTGCGCCCCGGCGGTCAGCCGCGGCTCCTCCGCGTGCTGGGCGATGATGCCGTCGAACGCCTTGACGTACTCCAGCGCCCGGCGCATCAACCGCGGATCGGCGACGCAATAGCCGTCGTCGGAGAAGATCCGGACCTGCGCGGCCGACGTCGCCATCGTGCCAAGTTCGGCAAGCTGCTCACCGGCCAGGCCGATCGTGACCGCGCCGATCGGCTGTACGTCGACCAGGCCGGCCTCCCGACCGAGCCGGTAGACCTGCTCGACCACACCGGCGGTGTCCGCGACCGGTGACGTGTTCGCCATCGCACAGACCGCGGTGTATCCGCCGAGCGCCGCAGCCTGCGAGCCGGTGACCACGGTCTCGGCGTCCTCGCGGCCGGGTTCGCGCAGGTGCGTATGCAGATCAACGAGGCCGGGCAGCGCCACCAGGCCGGTTCCGTCGATCACGGTCGCGCCGTCCGTGGCGAGGCCCGGTCCGACCGCCTCCACCACGCCGTCGCGGATCTTGAGGTCGGTCGGCGGCGCCCCGACGATGGACACGTTGCGGATCAAGTACGTCACGACTTGGAACCCCCCAAAAGCTGGTACAGCACGGCCATCCGTACGGAGACGCCGTTCGCGACTTGTTCGACGATGGTGGACTGCGGTGAGTCGGCGACCTCGGCGGTGATCTCGACACCCCGGTTCATCGGACCGGGGTGCATCACGATCGCGTGCGAAGGCATCCGGCGCAGGCGGGCGGCGTCGAGCCCGTACCGCCGGGAGTACTCACGCTCGGACGGGAAGAACGAGTCTTTCCAGCCGCCAGTGAGACGTTCCTTCTGGACCCGCAACATCATCACCACGTCCGCGTCGGGCAGCGTGGCATCCAGGTCATAGCTGGTCGCCGCGGTCCACGAACCGACTCCGACCGGCAGCAACGTCGGCGGCGCGACCAGGGTCACCTTCGCGCCGAGCGTGTGCAGCAACGCGACGTTCGACCGGGCGACCCGGCTGTGCAGCACGTCGCCCACGATCGCCACGTTCAGACCGGCGAGACGGCCGAGCCGCGACCGCATCGTGTACGCGTCGAGCAGCGCCTGGGTCGGATGCTCGTGCGTACCGTCGCCGGCGTTGATCACGCTGCCGTTCACCCATTGCGCGAGTCGATGGGGTGCACCGGACGCGCTGTGCCGGATCACGATCGCGTCCGATCCCATCGCCTGGAGCGTCCACGCTGTGTCCTTGAGGCTCTCGCCCTTGGAGACCGACGATCCCTTGGCCGAGAAGTTGATCACGTCGGCCGAGAGTCGCTTCGCCGCGACCTCGAATGATGTCCGGGTCCGGGTCGAGTCTTCGTAGAAGAGGTTCACCACGGTACGGCCGCGCAGCGTCGGCAGCTTCTTCACCTCACGACCGGCGAGCGTTGCCATTTCGGTCGCGGTGTCGAGCATCCGGGTCGCGGTTTCGAGGTCGAGATCGGCGGCGGACAACAGATGGGTGATCATGCGGCGGCTCGTCCGTATCACTGCTGCTGCCCGTACCGTTTCTCAGCAGAACTTGATCTTCGCCGTCGACTTCGGTGAGCGACACGCGGACCGATTCGGCCAACGCCGTGGGGATGTTCTTGCCGACGTAGTCGGCGCGGATCGGCAGCTCGCGGTGCCCGCGATCGACGAGGACCGCGAGTTGGACCGCGCGCGGGCGGCCGA
Source organism: uncultured Actinomycetota bacterium (assembly GCA_963831705.1). Classification (GTDB taxonomy): domain Bacteria; phylum Actinomycetota; class Actinomycetes; order Mycobacteriales; family Micromonosporaceae; genus DASQPR01. The sequence continues at coordinate 75,598 of CAWHRE010000010.1, forward strand.
TGTCGCCGAGCGCGTCCAGGGCGGCCCGCACGGTACGGCCGGAGAACAGCACGTCGTCGACCAGGATCACGCTTCGGCCGTCGATGCCGCCGGCCGGGATTTCGGTGTGCCCGATCGCTCGCGTGCTCCGCAAGCCGGAGATCGTCTCGATAGAGCGTGACGTCGAGCATGCCCACCGGGACCACGATGCCTTCGAACGCATGAATGCGTGCGGCGAGTCGAACCGCGAGTGGGAATCCACGGGTTGGGATGCCGAGCAGGACCGAATCCCGCGCGCCCTCGGTCTTTTCGAGGATCTGGTGGGCGATCCGATCGACGATCCGCGAGATGTCCGCGGATGTCAGGATGATCTTAGAGTTACCGGCATTTACACTGGTCGCATCGGTCATATGAGGATATGACACGGCTGACCTCCTTCCCCGCCTCACGGGACGGGTCGTTAAAGGACGTCTGGGGGGACTACCAGCTGGGACGCGCTGACCAGCTGCAGCGCATGATCCCGCGAAACGGGTAGGTAACAACACTTGACCGCGCGTCGTTGCAGGCGACTACCGTCACGCTCCGTAGCGATCGCTGGGGAGAGGCCCCGGGCCAGTGACTGGGAGTGTTCATGATGCCGTCTGAGTACGCCAAGTCCCTCGGCGCCCGCCTGCGCTCCATCCGCCAGCAGCAGGGCCTGTCGCTGCAGGGCGTCGAGGAGAAGTCGACCGGCCGCTGGAAGGCCGTCGTCGTCGGCTCGTACGAGCGCGGCGACCGCGCGGTGACCGTTTCGCGCCTGGCCGAGCTGGCCGACTTCTACCGCGTGCCGGTGGCCGAGCTGCTGCCCGAAGGCAGCGGTGTCCGGCACGAGTCCGCCGGCAAGATCGTCCTCGACCTGGAGAAGCTCTACGACCAGGCCGACGAGGACCTGCCTTCGTCGCCAAGTACGCGCGCGCCATCCAGCAGCAGCGCGGTGACTACAACGGCCGGGTGCTGTCGATCCGCGCCGACGACCTGCGCGCGCTCGCGATCGTCTACGACTCGTCCCCGCCGACCTGGTCGAGCGCCTCACCGAGCACGGCGTCCTGGTGACCGACGTCCGTGCCATGTTTGCCTAGTTTCGGTTCGCCTCACCCGCGAGCACCCAGTTGATCCTGGAGCCGGTCGCTCCAGGATCGACCTCAAGCTTCAGTGCGACGTGTACTCCGCGATGCGCGCGAGCACCCCGTTGAGGAACCGCGGGGAATCGTCGGTGGACATCTGCTTCGCCAGCTCGACCGCCTCGCTGATCGCCACCGCATCGTCGATCTCGTCGACGTAGAGCAGCTCGTACACGGCGATCCGGGCGAGGTTGCGGTCCACTACCGGCATCCGGTCCAGCGTCCAGCCCTCGGCGTAGCTCGCGATCAGCTCGTCGATCCGCTCCACGTGTGCGCGTCGACGCCCTCGACCAGCGAGACCGCGTACGCCAGGTGGGCCGGCGGTGGCTGCTCGATCCGGCCGAGCGCAGCCGCGAGCGTTCCCTGGATCGATGCGCCGCGCAGGTCCGCCTCGTAAAGCACGTCCAGAGCACGCTTGCGCGCCTTGCGGCGGGCAGGCATGTTCGTCTTGGCACCCTCAGCCATGATCAATACCCCTGCCCCGATCGGGAGGCGTCACGAACGGCCGAGATAACGGCCGTCACGCGTGTCGACCTTGATCTTCTCGCCGGTCGTGATGAACAGCGGTACCTGGATCGTCGCGCCGGTCTCCACCGTGGCCGGCTTCGTTCCGCCGGTCGAGCGGTCGCCCTGCAGGCCCGGCTCGGTGTATGTGACCTCGAGGAACACGCTCGTCGGAAGCTCGATGAACAACGGCACGCCCTCGTGCAGCGCGACCGTTGCCTCAGCCTCGGGAAGCAGGTAGTTGGCGGCGTCACCGACCGTCTTACCGGGCACCGGCAGCTGCTCGTACGTGTCCAGGTCCATGAAGACGTAGTCTTCGCCGTCGAGGTAGAGGTACTGCATACCGCGCTTGTCGACGGTCGCGGTCTCCACCTTCGTACCGGCGTTGAACGTCCGGTCGACCACCTTTCCGGACATCACGTTCTTCAGCGTCGTACGGACGAACGCGCCGCCCTTGCCGGGCTTGACGTGCTGGAACTCAATGACGGTCCAGAGATCTCCGTCGAGGTTGAGAACCAGGCCGTTCTTGAGGTCGTTCGTGGTGGCCATGACCTGCCTTGATCTTCATTGTCGGGCAATAGGACCCGGCAAGTCTACCGGCGGATGGCCCGGAGAGCGCGATCAGCCCTCAAGATCACGCAGGACGTGCGTCACCTGACGCTGCTTTCAGGCGGGCGACGTGTTCCAGCGCCAACCGATATCCGTCCACGCCCAGCCCGCAGATCACACCGGTAGCAACCGCCGAAATCACTGAGTGATGCCGGAACTCTTCGCGCTGGTGGATGTTCGAGATGTGCACCTCGATCAACGGGGCCTTCAGCATCGCGCAGGCGTCGCGGACCGCGTACGAATAATGCGACCAAGCACCCGGATTGAGCACCACCGCCGCGTGTTCATCGGCGGCCGCGTGAATCCACGCGATCATCTCGTGCTCGGCGTCGGTTTGCTTCGCGACGACCTCGAGATCCAACTCCTTGCCGACCTGCTCGCACATCTCAACCAGGCCCGCGTAGCTGGTCACGCCGTAGACGTCGGTCTGCCGCGTGCCGAGGCGCCCGAGATTCGGACCGTTGAGGACATAAACCAAAGTCACCAACAAACCATAGATGATGTCGTACGCCTGGCTTAGGTTCCCACCATGACAACGTTCGTACTGGTCCCGGGGGCCTGGCTCGGGGCGTGGGCCTGGGACGGCATCGCGTCGCGGTTGTGGGATGCCGGCCACATCGTCTATCCGGTCACGTTGACCGGCCTCGCCGAACGCGCCGTCGAAGGTGGCCCGCACGTCGATCTGGACACCCATATTGACGACGTCATCGGGCTCATCGACGCCGAGGACCTGCACGATGTCGTGCTAGCCGGACACAGCTATGCGGGCATTGTGGTGACCGGCGTCGCCGATCGCCGTCCGGACCGGATTGCCCGGGTCGTCTACGTCGATAGCGGCCCGGCGCCGGACGGCGTTTCGTCGTCGGAGTTCGGCTCCGAGGAAGATCGGACCGCGACCGCCCGCGTGGTCGCCCAGCAGGGCGACGGCTGGCGTCTCGCGCCGTCGCAGTTCGACCCGGTCGACGACCCGACGAACCTGGCCGGGCTGGACGAGGCAGCGTTGACGATGATGCGCAAACGTGCGACCGACCACCCGTACGCGTCGATGACCCAGCCGCTGTCCGTCACCGGCGCGGGCGAGCGCGTGCCGAGGACCGCGATCTGCTGCACGTTCCCGCTCGACGCGGTACGAGCGATGATCGAGAGCGGCAATCCGTTCTTCGCCGGGCTCCGCGACGCAACACTCGTCTCGCTGCCGACCGGGCATTGGCCGATGTTCAGCGAGCCCTCAGCGCTTGCTCAAGCTTTGATCGACTCAGCTGACCGCTAAGTAGGCGGTGCTGAGAAGTTCGTCGTCGGGACCGGCCAGGATGCCCGGCTTGCCGAGCCCGTCGAGCACGACGAAACGCAGCGTGGCGCCGCGTGACTTCTTGTCCACGCGCATCGTCGCGTGCAGGTCGTCCCAAGCGTCGGCGGAGTAGCGCACCGGCAAGCCGAGCGACGACAGCACGGCACGATGGCGGGCGGCAGTGGCGTCGTCGAGGCGGCCGGACAACCGGCCCAGCTCAGCCGCGTACACGAGGCCGACCGAAATCGCGTCGCCGTGCCGCCATCCGTACCGCTCGCGCTTCTCGATCGCATGTCCGAGCGTATGTCCGTAGTTCAGGATCTCGCGCAGGCCGGATTCGCGCAGGTCTTCCGACACGACGTACGCCTTGACCGCGATCGACCGCTCCACGAGGTCCCGGAGTACCGGCCCACAAGGATCGGCCGCCGCGGCCGGATCCGCCTCGATTTCCACGAGAATCTCCGGATCAGAGATGAAGCCGCACTTCACCACCTCGGCGAGCCCGGCGGTCAGATCGTCGGCGGGCAGCGTTTCAAGCGTCGTGAGGTCGCAGAGCACGCCGGCCGGAGGGTGGAACGCGCCCACGAGATTCTTGCCCGCGCTCGTATTCACACCGGTCTTCCCGCCGACCGCCGCATCGACCATGCCGAGCAGCGACGTCGGCACCTGCACGACCCGTACGCCCCGGAGCCAGCACGCGGCCACGAACCCGGCGAGATCGGTCACCGCACCGCCACCGACGCCGATCACCGCATCCGTACGCGTGAACCCGGCCGCACCGAGCCGCTCCCAGCAGCCGTCCGCGACCGAGATCGCTTTGCCCGCCTCGGCATCCGGCACCTCGATCGGCAGCGGCTTGATCCCGGCTCGCCCGAGCTCGGATGCCACCCGCTGCGCCAGCGCTGACAGCGGCGCCGAGTGCACGATCGCGACCTGCGCCGCGCCCTTCACCAGGTCTGGAACACGGTCGAGTAGATCGCGCCCGACCAAGACGTCGTACGTCGTATCGCCACCGACGCCGATCCGGGTCACGTCCGCGCTCACCGGATCACCAGGTTGTCCAGGTATCCGGCCAGGTTGCGGCGAATCTCGGCGACCGAGTCGCCACCGAACTTCTCCACCGCCGCCTCGGCCAGCACCAGCGCGACCATCGACTCGGCCACGACCGCCGCGGCCGGTACCGCGCACACGTCCGAGCGCTGGTTGATCGCGGTGGCCGCCTCGCCGGTCACGACGTCCACAGTGGACAGTGCCCGGTTCAGCGACGAGATCGGCTTCATCGCGGCCCGTACCCGCAGCGGTTCGCCGGTGGTCATGCCGCCCTCGAGGCCGCCGGCCCGGTCGGTCGATCCGCCGTACGCCGGTCGCGGTCGGCACGATCTCGTCGTGCGCGACCGATCCGCGGCGAGCGCGCCTGGGTGAACGCGTCACCGATCTCGACGCCCTTGATCGCCTGGATCGACATCAGCGCGGCGGCCAGCCGCGGAGTCGAGCTTGCGGTCCCACTGGCGTGTGCGACCCGAGGCCCGGCGGCACACCGTAGGCGAGCACCTCGACGATGCCGCCGAGCGTGTCCGCGTCCTTCTTCGCGGCGTCGACCTCGTCGACCATCCGCGCGCTGACGTCCGGATCGAGGCAGCGCAGCGGGTCGGCGTCGATCCGCGTCGGCGTCCGCCGATCGTCGGAATCAGGACCGTGCTTGACCGCGACGCTACCGAGTTCGACCACGTGCGACACGATCTCGATGCCCAGCGCCTGGCGGAGCAGCGCCTTCGCGACCGAGCCCGACGGCACACCCGTGCCGCGGTCTCCCGTGCGCTGGCGCGCTCCAGGATCGGCCGGGCGTCGGTGTGCCCGTACTTCTGCATGCCGGCGAGGTCGGCGTGACCGGGCCGGGGCCGGGTCAGCGGCGCGTTGCGGGCCTGTGCGGCGAGCACGTCCGGGTCGACCGGGTCGGCCGACATCACGGTCTCCCACTTCGGCCACTCGCTGTTCGCCGACCCGGATCGCGACCGGGCTGCCGAGCGTGAGCCCGTGCCGGACACCGCCGATCACCTCGACCACGTCCTGCTCGAACGCCATCCGGGCGCCGCGGCCGTAGCCGAGCCGCCGCCGGGCGAGTTCGTGCGCGATCGACCGCGCTCGTGATCTCGACCCCGGCCGGTACGCCGTCGAGCATCGCGACCAGGGCCGGACCGTGCGACTCGCCTGCGGTCATCCATCGCAACACAACGCCATTTTGGCACGCTGCGCACGGCCGACCCGCAGCCCCATCGATCACGTCCCAGCCTCTGGCGGGCCGTCGACCCTCTTACCGAGCGGGACGCCACATCGTCGTGACCACGTGCCCGGAAGCGATCACGATCTCGGTCTGTGGCACGAAGCCGACGCTCGCGTACCGGGCGTTGTTCGCCGGATTGCACGACTCCAGGTAGGCCGGGGCGCCAATTGCGTCAATGCGGCCGAGGTTTTCGGTCAGCAGACCCATCCCGAGCCGCTTACCACGATGATCGTCATGGGTGCCGAGCAGACTCAGGTAGTAGTGCGGCTCGCTCGGGTGCGCCGCATCGAGCTGCTCGAAGATCGCGAAAATGCCGTCCGCGACGGAACGCCCGGCCAGGTCGACCAGGAAGTCCTCGAACCCGAATTCCTCCTCGTGCGTGAGCTCGGTGGCGTCCGGCGGAATCCATAGCGCCGCCGACTCGACGTGCTCGGTGACGAGCATCCACGGAAAGCGCAGGGACGACGTGACGAACAATCGCCACAACGCCGAAGCCTGCGCGGCACGGCGATCGACATCCGGGAACGCCGGTCCCCACATCGGGTCATCGAAGAACGCGGTGGTCATGGTCGCCACGATGGCGTCAATGTCGGCGGCGGTCGCCACCCGGGCCGGTACGGGCGAATAAGGGCTGCTCACTTCGTCAACGTAGCGCGGCGGCGGCGAACAACGCGGTACGCATCGCCTCGACCGGCGCCGGAGTCGCACCGGTGAACATCTCGAACTGGCGAATTCCCTGATAGAGCAGCAGATCGAGGCCGGACACGATCCGGCATCCGGCGGCTTCGGCGCCGGCCGCCAGCGGTGTGGGCCACGGATGGTAGAGCGCGTCGAACAGGACGGTCGACGGTCGCCATTCGGGCGTCAGCGAGTCCGCGACCCCCTGCGGAACCGTGGAGAACACCAGATCAGCGTTGGCGGCCTCGGCCGCTCGCTCCCACGGCGCGTGCGAAAGCTCGACTCCGAATGCCGCCGCCGACCTACGCATCGCATCCACAGCTTCGGGACGCCGCGCGTAGATCGTGACCCGGTTGACACCGAGGTCCTGCGCCGCCGCGATCGCCGCCCGGGCGGTCCCACCGGCCCCGATGATCGCGGCCGAGCCGACCGAGGTGACGCCGATCGATCGCAGCGCATCGGTCATGCCCGGGGCGTCCGTATTGTCCGCGAGCCAGCCGCCGTCCGGTTGGCGTACCAGCGTGTTTGCGGCTCCGATCGCAGCCGCGACCGGCGTGACCTCCTTGGCCACGACGAGTGCGACGTCCTTCAACGGCATCGTCAGGGACAGCCCGGCCCATTCCGGTCCGAACTGTCCCAGCGCTCCCGGCAGGTCCTCCTCGGTACAGGCGATCGCCGTGTACCGCCAACCATCCAAGCCTGCCGCCACGTAGCCGGCGTTGTGCAGGACCGGCGACAGCGAATGCGCGATCGGCTTGCCGAGGACGGCTGCTCGGCGCTCTAGTTGCACTTCTGTCCGCGCTGCTGGGCCGCCTCACACGCTGTCTTCGCGAATAGGACGCCGGGCTTGCCGGCCACGCCCTGCCAGTAGTAGTCGCTGACCTTGGAACGGTCCGGGTGCAGTGCCGCGGTCAGCGCGTCCTTGCCCGGGTTGCCGATCGCGCCGGGCGGAAGACCGCCGATGTCATGCGAGTTGTACTTGTCCGCCGGGTTGTGCAACTGCGAGTACGTGAGCTTGCTCGAATCCACGGCCTGGTGCCCGGTGATTCGCAGCCAGTAGTTGACCTCGCTGTCGATCCCCAGCGTCGAGCCGGCGTCCCGCGACGTACGGAAGATGCGGTTGTAGATGACCTCGGTAACCCCGGCCATGTCCGGCTGCGACTGCGCCTCCTCCTGCGCGATCGAGGCGGTGATCAAAACCTCGTACGGCGTCATGTTCAACGCCTTCGCACCGTTCACGAGGTTCAGCTCGTTCGGCGCGATCGCCGTCATGAACTCCTTGACCATCTTGGTCAGCATCGTCTTCGGAGTGTCGGCCGTCGTGAACGTATACGTGTCCGGCCACAGGAAGCCTTCGATAGACACGATCGGCGCCCGGCCGTTGTCGATCGCGGGCGAGAGCTTGAAGAACGAGGCCGGTACGCCGAGCGACACCGGATCCTTCGCCGCGTTCTGGAAGTCCTGGATCGAGTACTTCGGATACTTCGCGTGCAGCTTCGCGTACACGTCAAGCGTGATCATGCCCTCGGTGATCGTGACGCCGTCGTGCACCAGATTTGTGAGGCTGCCGTCGGAGTTGCGGGCCAGCAGCGCCGCCACGGCATTCGCGCCGCTCATCTGCTTGTGCAACTTGAACGTGCCGGCTTCAAGCTTCCCGTACCCGGGATTCGCGGCCGCCGCCTTCGTAAACGCTTCGACGCTCTTGACCACACCGTCGGTCATCAAAGTCTTCCCGACAACGCTCGCGCCGTCGCCGCTGTTGACGACGACATCCACGCTGCCGGTGCCGGTCCCGGTGTAGTCCGCAACGCCGAAGTGGTTCTTGTAGTACTTGTAACCGACAACGCCCACGCCGCCGATCGCCGCGAACATCAGCAGCACGATCACAAACGTCATACCGGTACGGCCTCGACGGCGCGGCTTCTCGGCGCCTACCGGTTCGACGTCCCCGAACTCGTCGAATCCACCGCCGCCGTTACCGCCGCCGCCGCCGTACACGTTGCCGGTGTTGTTGTTGCGATAGCCGCCGTTGTCGTAACCACCGTTGTCATAGCCACCGTTGTTGTCGTACCCGCCGAATTCGCCGCCGCCTTGGTACTGACCACCCTGATAAGGGCCACCCTGGTAGGGCTGCTGCCCGCGAGGCCCGCGCGCGCTTCCGTCGTCGTACCCACGCTCGAAGAAGTCGCCACCGCGGCCACCATCCTGCCCGTACTGCGGTGGCGGATAGCCCTGCTGCCCGTAACCCGGCTGCCCTTGCCCATAGCCCGGTTGCCCGTAGGCCGGTTGCCCGTAGCCCTGGTCGTAGCCGCTGTCGTAGCGCTGGTCGTAACCCTGCTGGGGAGCGGGCTGGCCGTACGGCGGCTGCCCGTACCCGGACCGGTCGTACCCAGCCTGGTCGTAGCCAGTCTGCTCGTAGCCGGTCTGGTCGTACCCGGTGTCGTAACCCTGCTGGTCGCGCAGCACCTGGTGTCCCCGGTCAACCGCCGGATGATGTCTGCGCCGGTGATCCGAACCGTCGTCGTACGGCTGGTTCGTCATGACTCGCGCCTCCGGTGTGCATCGAGCCAACCCTGGAGAATTTCCACGGCGGCTGCTTGATCAACGACAGCCCGCTGACGTTTTCCGCGCACTCCCCGCTCGGCCAGCCTACGTGAGGCGACTACGGTCGACATCCTCTCATCGGATAGGCAGACCGGTGTGGGCGCAACAGCGTCCGATAGTAGCGCTGCGTATTCACGAGCGGAAGCCGCAGCCTGGCCTTCCTCGCCGGAAAGCCGTACCGGTAGTCCTACCACGACACCGACGCTCTCGCGGTCCCCCACGATTCGGGCGATTTCAGCTATATCAGAAGGAAATCCACCTTCTTTGGCGCTTAAATCACGTGCCAACGTGACCAGTGGGGTGGCCAGGATGCCGTCCGGATCGCTCACCGCGATCCCGACACGCACCTGGCCGACGTCCACCCCGATCCGGGTGCCGCGCACGAAAGCCATCAGTGTGCAATAACCATCTTCTCGACCGCCATCAGCAAGCCGGGCGCCTCGGCGGCCGGAACGCCGCCGCCCTGGGCAAGGTCCGCGTTGCCGCCGCCCCGACCCGACAGCGCGCCCTTGACGAGGTCCGAAGCGGACAACCCGCGGTCGCGTCCGGAGCCGTTGACGGTCACCACGAGCGATGCCTTGTCGCCGGACGCGGCCGCGATGGCCACGACCGCCGGGCGCTGCGACGCGATCTTGCCGAGGATCGACTGCGCGAGCGTACGAACGTCGTTGCCGGCCGCCCCCGCGGGCGCCTCGATCCCGACGAACGCGATGCCGCCCAGATCGCGGGCCGCGTCGGCGAACGCCGCCGCGCCGCCCATGACCGCGTCGGCACGCATCTTCTCGAGATCCTTCTCGGCCTCACGCAGCGATTCGATCGTCGCGAACACCCGGTCGCCGACCTGGTCGGACGGGACCCGATAGAACTCGGCCAGGCGCGAGACGAGCAGGTGCTCCTTCGCGAGGAAGTTGAATGCGTCCATGCCGACCAGCGCCTCGACCCGCCGTACGCCGGAACCGACCGATGCCTCGGAGAGGATCTTGACGAGACCGAGTTGACCGGAGCGCGCGACGTGCGTACCGCCGCAGAGTTCGCGCGCGTAATCACCGACCTCGACGACGCGGACCTGCTCGCCGTACTTCTCACCGAACAGCGCCATCGCACCGATCCGGCGCGCTTCGGCCTGTGTGGTGATGAACGCGTGTACCTCGAGGTCGCTCATCAACACCTCGTTGACCTGGTCCTCGACGTCGTGCAGCACCGATGCCGGCACGGCGGCGGGCGTGTTGAAGTCGAAGCGCAGCCGCCCCGGCGAGTTCAGCGAACCCGCCTGCGTCGCGGTCTCGCCGAGGAAGTTACGCATCGTCTGGTGGACGAGGTGGGTCGCGGTGTGCGCGCGCGAGATCGCCCGGCGACGCCGTACGTCGATCTCGGCCAGCGCCGACTCGCCGCTGCGAATCTCGCCTTCCAGGACCCGTCCACGGTGGACGATCACGCCCGGCATCGGCTGCTGGACATCGAGGACCTCGAACTTTCCGCTGCCGACCGTGATGATGCCGGAGTCGGCCTGCTGGCCGCCGCCTTCGGCGTAGAACGGCGTCACGTCGAGCACCAGCTCAACCGTGTCACCCTCCCCCGCCACGGCGAGGCCGGTGCCGCCGGAGAGCAGCGTGCGTACGCGTGACTCACGGGTGGTCTCGGCGTACCCGGTGAATTCGACCGGTCCCCCGGTCTCCAGCACCGACCGGTACGCGGACAGGTCGGTGTGACCGGTCTTGCGCGCTTTCGCATCCGCTTTCGCGCGGGTGCGTTGCTCGGTCATCAGACGCCGGAACTCGTCCGCATCGACGGTCAGGCCCTGCTCCGCCGCGATTTCCAAGGTCAGGTCGATCGGGAATCCGTACGTGTCGTGCAGCGCGAACGCACGCTCACCGGACAGCTGTGAAGCTCCGGTCGACTTCGTCTCGACGATCGCGGTGTCCAGGATCGTGGTGCCCTTGCCGAGCGTCGAGAGGAACGCTTCCTCCTCGCCGTACGCGTACTGGCTGATCCGCTCGAAGTCGCTCTCCACCTCCGGATACGACGGGGACATGCAGTCCCGCGCGATCGGCAGCAGATGCGGCAGCGACGCCTCTTCGAAGCCCAGCAGGCGCATCGCCCGAACCGCGCGACGGAGGATTCGGCGCAGTACGTAGCCACGACCGTCGTTCGACGGGGTCACGCCGTCGGAGATCAGCATCAGGCCGGTACGCACGTGGTCGGCGATCACTCGAAGCCGTACGTCATCGGGGTGCGACTCGGATGCCACGTGCGAGGTGTTCACGCCGTACTGCTTGCCGGTCAGCTCGACGGCCTTGTCCAGGACCGGGCGAATCTCGTCGATCTCGTACATGTTGTCGACGCCTTGCAGCAGCGACGCCATCCGCTCGAGACCCATACCGGTGTCGATGTTCTTCTTCGGAAGTTCGCCGGCCAGATCGAAGTCTTCCTTGGTACGGAACGTCTTCAGGTCGTACTGCATGAAGACGTTATTCCAGTACTCCATGTAGCGGTCCTCGTCGACCTCCGGACCACCAGCACGCCCGTACTCAGGGCCGCGGTCGTAATACATCTCGGAGCACGGGCCGCACGGGCCGGGAATGCCCATCGACCAGAAGTTGTCGGTCTTGCCGCGGCGCACGATCCGCTCGGACGGCAGGCCGGTCCGGCGCCAAATGTCGATCGCCTCGTCGTCGTCGAGGTAGACGGTGGCCCAGAGCCGCTCCGGGTCGAGCCCATAGCCACCGTCGGCGATCGAGTTCGTGGAGAGTTCCCAGGCGAGCTTGATCGCCTCTTCCTTGAAGTAATCGCCGAACGAGAAATTGCCGTTCATCTGGAAGAACGTGCCGTGCCGGCTGGTCTTGCCGACCTCATCGATGTCCGGCGTACGCAGGCATTTCTGGACGCTGACGGCGCGGGGATACGGCGCCGGACGCTGACCCAGGAAGTACGGGACGAACTGGACCATGCCGGCGTTGATGAACAGCAGATTCGGATCATCAATGGCGGGCAGGGGCGCACTCGGCACCACCGTGTGTCCGTTCGCCTCGAAGTGAGCCAGGAACCGGCGCTTAATCTCCGCGGTTCTCATCGTCGGTAGTTACCTTCCTCAACATAGAACTCGCCCAGGCCGTCTGGGTCCCCGTGCATCGCTTCGCCGTCGACGAACGCCGCATGGATCTGGTCTTCGCGCTCGGCCATCCCGTCGCGGACGTCGTCGATGAAGCCACGCACCGAACCGGCCAGGCCTCCGGCGGACTTGCGTGCGGTGTCCGCGATACCGGCCGGCGTGAACGCCTGGGCCTTCTTCGTGATCGCGCGCACGGCGAGTACGCCGATAGCCAAGCCGACGCCGAGCCACAGCAATCTTCTCATGGTGTCCTGATCCCCTTTGTCTGTGGTGCCGAGCGCTTAGCGCGCAAGGTGGAGGGGACCGGACCCGATCCGCGAGACCGGTCCCGCGTGATCGGTCGGGCTAGAGGCTCTTCGCAGCCCTGCGCGTTTCGCGGCGGGACTGCTTCTCCGCCGCCTGCTTCTCCTTGATCGCCGACCGGACCTGCGCCTCGGTGCTGGCCTGCTTGCGGTCGCTTGCCGCCTTGCGCACGCCATAGCTGAACGCCGCGACCTTGACCAGCGGGTTCGATGCCGCGGAGGTCACCACGGTAGCCAGGTTCGCCACGTTCGCGCTGACGTTCGCGGCGTGGCCGGTGATCGTGTCGACTCGCATCAGTTGGAGGTTTACCCCGTCGAGCGTGGTGTGGACCTGCGACAACGCGGTGTTGACGTTGTCGATGCTCACGCCAACGCCACCCAGCAAGGGCTTCGTCTGCGCGTTCAAGTCGTTGATCACCGCGGTCGCCGCGTCCACCGTGTGCCGGAGCCGGTAGATCGGGATACACAAGACGATGACCAACATCGCAAACGCACCGGCCGCAATCAAGGCCGCAATCGCGCCACCGGACACGTGTACCTCCCGCTGATGGTTCGGCAACAGCGCCGAACATGCCTCAATATCAAAACCTTACCGTCCGTGACGCGAAGGCATACATCGGACACCCAAGGCTCGCGAGAGTTCCTCTACCCAGAAGTCGGTCGCTGTACTCGATCACGCTCAACCGAGTCGAAAATCTTGATTTGTACGGCCGTCGGCGCACACGTTCCGGCAGCCGGTGCCGTACTCGTCGGTTCCGGATCGATCCCGGTCTCGCTCGTCGGCGGCGCCGGCATCGTGCAGGTCGACGGACGTACCCACAGGTCGAGCTCGCGCTCGTCGAGCAACCAGCACGTGTACGAGCCGGCCGCCTTCGTCGCGCAGCTCGACGAGGACGTCTGGTGCCAGCCGGCCGTGGTGAGGGCGGTGACGTACGCGGCCTTGGTCTCATCGACCGGCTTGGTGGAACTCGCGTCTCGCTCGTTGATCTGGCACTCGGCCACGCAGAAGCGGCTGTAGATCGAAGCGTCGTGCTTGTCCGTGGCGGCCCACGCCGGTACGCCGAGCGCATCCATCGTCGCGAACGCCGGATTGTGCTTGCCTTCGCCGATCACAAAGTAGGCCGGTACGACCACCAGCAGCACGATGACCAGCGCAAAGATGCCGGCGAGCAGGCCTCGGGAGGCTGGCCGATGCACCAGGTTCGCGGTCAGGATCTCGACCGAGTCGTCGTCGGATGGCTCGTCCAGATCCCATCCCTGATCCATCTCCGATGCGCCCAATGGCTGGTTCATCGGACGGATCGGCACGCTCGGGCCATCGACCGAACGCGTCCGACCCTGGCCCGGGCCGCCCTGGCCGCCCGGCGCGCGCATCGGAGCGCCGGACATCGGGCCACCCGGGATCGGCGCACCGGGCATCGGCGCACCGGGCATCGGGGCGCCCTGGGCGGGAGCACCCGTCATCGGTCCACCCATGCCGCGAGCACCCGGGTTCGGACCACCCGGGTTGGGGGCACCGGCCATTCCCGGGGCGGGCGCGACGGGCGGCATCGCCGCGGTCGCCCGCCGGGCAACCGGAGGACCGGCCGGCGGACGGCTGCCCGGACCGGCGGTCGGGATGATGGCGGTTTGACCGGCGGATGCGGCGGCGGGACCGCCGACGTTCGGACGACCGTCACCGTTCTGCATGTTCGGCGGACCACTCTGGGGGCCTTGGCCAGGCGTTACCGGTCCACCGCGCGGATTGCGGTTCGATCCCGGCTGCGGTCCACGTGGGCCGTCCGGTCCTCGACCGCCGGGCGGAATCGCAACACCGGGCGGGGTCGAAGCACCCGGCGGCGGACCACCGGCATTCGGACCGCCAACGTTCGGGCTACCGGCATTGGGGCCGCCGACGTTCGGACCGGTCGGCGCCCGGCCCGGAACGGCGTCGCCGCCCCGACCGCCCAGGCGGCCACGCAGGCTGCTGGGGCGCGGTTCGGGCCGGGACTGGTCCGTACGCTGGCCTTCGGAACGCGAGAGTTCGGTGCGCTCATCGTCCGAGCGCGATGGCGTGGGCTCGCTCGGCGTACCGCGGAATCCGCGCATGCGTCCACGCATCGGGCGTAGCGGACCGTCGATTCGCGGTCCCGCAGGATCCTCGCGTCCGACGTCCTCTCGCTTCGGCAAGCCGGCGCCGCCCAGTCCCGAGCCACCAGCTCCGGCCCCACCACGTCCAGCCGTACCAAGTCCAGCCGCACCAAGTCCGGCCGCGCCCAGCCCTGCGCCGCCCAACCCGGTACCGCCCAGTCCCGCTGCTCCCAGCCCGCTGCTCGGTTTGTCGGCCGTCGGTGGGTCGAGGTCTCGGTCGGTACGCGTACCCAAGGGGTCGGTCTCCGGGCGCGATGCATCGCTGCGGATCGGGCTGAGACCGTGGCGCCCGGAATCGGTGAGCGGAGAATCCGCTTCGGTACGCGCTACCACCGGCGGCGATGCCGGTTCCGGCGCGGTGGCGCCGGGCTGGACACCGGTGTAGCCACGACGACGACTCGGCCGTGGGAACCGGCCACTGCCTTCGGTCAGCGCCGGCGACGGCGAATCCGAGTGCGGACGTGGCGATGGCGTACGGCGACCGAGTCCAAATCCACTGAAACGCGACTCTCCGGCACGATCGTCGCGCTGCTCGGAGCGCGCTACATCGCGGGCGGAATCGCCCGCACCGGAACTTGGCATGGCCGGCCCCGACGTACCGAGACCCGCGCCTGGGGCATTTGGATTTGAGTTGCCCAGGCCGGGAGTCGGTTCGGGCGCGCTTCGGCGGCCGAGCGGATTGCGGCCGGACAGCAGCGAGCCCCGTGTGGGGGGTCGGGCATCCGGATCTACTCCACCGTCGCGTGTTTCCCCGCCCGAACTCGGGCGGCCGAAGCGCCGTCGCGGGTTGGGGACGTCGGGAGCGCCAGGACCGCTCGCATCCGGGCCGGTCGAACCAGAGCCACCCGTGCCAGGACCACCCGTGCCGGGACCACCCAAGCCAGGGCCGCCCGCCCCAGGACCGCCCGGAGCAGGAGCTGCCGGACGCCGCGCGCCGGTGCCCGGTGCGGGTCCGGAAGGTCCGGCCGCGCCGGATCCGGGGCCACGACCCGTGCCTGGGCCGCCGGTCCCACTGCCAGGCCCACTTCCGAGGCCACTTCCAGGCCCGTTGCCAGGTCCACTTCCGAGGCCGTTCCCAGGTCCATTCCCCGGGCCGCTTCCAGGTCCATTCCCCGGGCCGCTTCCAGGTCCATTCGCAGGGCCGCTTCCAGGTCCAGCGCCACGGCCGGGGACCGGTCCACGCGGCGGTTCGACCCTGCGGCCCTCGGGCGAACGGCGCTCATCGGGGATACGACGTTCGTCCGGGCGGCGTTCTTCGCGGCGCTCATCAACGCGACGGTCATCGAGGCGACGCTCATCAAGGCGGCCGCGATCATCCAAGCGAGCCGGGGCGTCCAAGCGGGCCGGGGCATCAGAACGGGACGGCCCATCCGAACGAGGCGGCGCATCAGAACGAGACGGAGCGTCCGGGCGGCCGCGTACGTCCGAGCCGGCAGGTGCCTCGGGGCGGCTGCGTACGTTCGGGCGGTCCGGCTCGTCGCCTCGTTCCGACCGGCCACCGGATCGGAACCCATCAGCGAACCGGGATGCGCCGGCGCGGAACCCACCGGTACGACGAGGGTCGACCGGCGGAGCATCGTCCGGGCCGAGGTCGCCGCCGGTCTGTTGCGCGTGCCGCAGGTCGCTGATCCAGCCGGTCTCCTCTTCCGGAACCGAGACGTCGTCCCGACCACGGCCACCACGCCACCGACCGCGTGGTGTCGGTGGGGTCCGGCCGGAATCATCCGGTCCTGGGCCACGGTCAGGGGGTGTCATGTGGATCCTTCCGGTCGATCTCGGGTGCATGTAGCGGTGCCGGCGCTGTATCGGGGGTGGGCGCGCCGGGCTCCGGAACGATTGTGCCCCGAACCACCGAGCGAAGCCGAGCCAGCCGATCGGTCAGCGCCGTCTCGGCACCGTGACCGCGCGGCCGGTAGTAGTCACGACCGACGATGTCGTCCGGCGGGTACTGCTGGGTGACCACACCGCGCGGCTCATCATGCGGGTAGCTGTACCCCGCGCCGTGGCCGAGGCCACGCGCGCCCGGGTAGTGCGCGTCTCGCAGATGCGAGCGGGACCGGCCCGGCCAGCCCCGCGCGTACGTCGGCCATGGCCTCGCCGATCGCCGTGATGACCGCGTTGGACTTCGGCGCGGTGGCCAGTGGATCACCGCGTGTGCCAGGTTGAGCTGCGCCTCGGGCAGCCCGATCAGCTGCACGGCGGCGGCGGCCGCGGTCGCGGTCTGTAGCGCGGTCGGGTCGGCCATGCCGACGTCTTCGCTCGCGAAGATCACGAGCCGGCGGGCGATGAACCGCGGGTCCTCGCCGGCCACCAGCATCCGGGCCAGATAGTGCAGCGCGGCGTCGACGTCCGAGCCGCGCATGCTCTTGATGAACGCGCTGATCACGTCGTAGTGCTCGTCGCCGTCCCGGTCGTAGCGGACGGCGGCCACGTCGACCGCCTGCTCGGCCGTGGCCAGGTCGATCACCGTGACGCCCTGAGCGGCGGCGGACGCCGCGGCCGCCTCCAGCGCGGTCAGCGCCTTGCGGACGTCGCCGGCCGCGAGGCGTACCAGATGGTCCTCGGCGGCCGGCTCGAGCGTGACCGCCCCGTCCAGCCCGCGCTCGTCGGCGACCGCGCGCCGCACCAGACCGCGGACCGCATCGTCGTCCAGCGGCTGCAGGGTCAGCAGCACGCAGCGGGACAGCAGCGGCGAGATCACCGAGAAGTACGGGTTCTCGGTGGTCGCCGCGAGCAGCGTGACCGTCCGGTCCTCGACGGCGGCGAGCAGCGAGTCCTGCTGGGTCTTGGAGAACCGGTGCACCTCGTCGATGAACAGCACGGTCGGCGGACCGCCGCGGCGCGCGCTCGGCGCGGGCCTGTCGATCACCGCGCGGACGTCCTTGACCCCGGCGTTCAGGGCGGACAGCGCCACGAACTGACGGTCGGTAGTGCTCGCGACGAGGTGCGCGATCGTGGTCTTGCCGGTGCCCGGCGGACCCCACAGGATCACCGACATCGGCGTCGTCGATCGACCAGTTGCCGCAACGGCGCGCCCGGCGCCAGCAGATGATCCTGGCCGACCAGTTCGTCGAGGGTGGCCGGCCGCATCCGGACGGCCAGCGGCGCATCGGCACGGACAGTGTCGAAGCCGATCGCGTTGACCCCGGGCGTGCTGCTGTGCGCCGGCGGACGCGACCGGGCCGAAGCCTGGTCGGCGTCGCCGTCGTCGAGCGCGAACAGGCCGTCGGAATCCATTGCCGGAAGCGTACCGGGGAGGTGCGTCGCCGTCACATGTCGCTGTCACGGAGAGCAACCGTCGCCGGCAAGCGATCATGGCGATGGCCGCGACCGTGGATCCGGTCGCGGCCATCGTCGGATCGCCAGGCGAGGCGAGATCAGAGAGGCGAGATCAACGCCGGTTGCGCCATCCGCCACCGGTGTACGCGAAGTGCAGCGCGAAGAAGAACAAGCCGGCGAACAACCACTCGTTGAGCGTGATGCTGCCCAGGTGTCCGTGGAAGATCTGGAGCAGGAAACCGATCAGAAACAGAATCGCGGCAACGGCTGCGAACATTTTGACTCCTGAGTAATAGGGGGTGAACCCCATGTACCCATCGGCCGTGTGGATCACACATGTCACTCGCGGAACTCGGTTCACTCACTCCCGACGCCTCAACCCAGCAGTTCGCGGATTCCCCGGAGCCGGGTCCGCAGCAGTGCCGTGGCCTGGGATATGTCCAGCCGAAGGACGCCCGGCCGACTCACGCCGGACTCCGCGATCGTGGTCGGCACGATCCGCCGAGGATCGAGCCCGTGCCGCCGCGCAACCAGGACGCCGAGTTCGTGGAAGCTGACGTCGTCGGAGCCGGCCACGTTGAGTAACCCGGCGTACGCACCGGATTCGGCCGATCCGCCGCCGGCCTCGCCGAGCGCGAGTTCGAGTAGCGCGGACGCGACATCGGTGACCGCGATCGGTCGCCGGACATCGTCGGTGAACAGGACGCCGTTCGCCCGGCCGTCGGCGAGATCGAGCATGAAGCGTTCGCGACTCGACAGTTCACCACCCGGGTACGGCGTATCCCGGTCGTCGGGGATGGTGCCGTCCGAGTTGATCAACGAAACTCGTGCCATCGCGGCCTGCGGACAGATCGTCGCGATGGTGAGCTCGGCGGCGGCCTTCGCGGCACCGTACGGGTAGGTCGGGCTGGGTGGTTCGGCATCGCCGATCAACTCGGGGTGGCCGGAGTGCACCGCATCCGACGAGACGTGCACGAAACGTGCGTCCACCGCCATCGCGGCGCGGCCAATCGTCACCGGGCCGACAGCGTTGGGCAGCCAGTTCATTGCGGGCGCTAGCGACGAAAGGTTGGATGATGCCGCGTACGCGGTCGAGATGATCGCCGCCGGTCGCTCAGCCTCAATCAACGCGGACGTCGCCCGCGCGTCGGTGATGTCGAGCCGCCGCCATTCGACGCCATCGAGCAAGAGCGGCCGGGTCGCGTACGTCCCGACCACCGGCACCCCGAGCGCGGCCGCCCTGCGGGCGACGTGCCGACCGACGAATCCGCTGGCCCCGACGATCAGAAGCGTCATGCGAGCAGACCATACCGGAAATGATTTTGGGGTTATAGCCGCCTCGACGTGCTGCGAGGGAGCCACAACCCCAAAATCAACAGCTAGGACGCGGCCGGTACCGGCGGCTTCGGCTTGAAGTCGATGCCGGCCTCGAGGCGTTGCTCGGCCGTGATCGGCGTCGGCGCCTGGGTCAGCGGATCAAAGCCACCGCGCGTCTTCGGGAACGCGATCACCTCGCGGATCGACGTCTCGCCCGCGAGCAGCATGCAGACCCGGTCCCAGCCCAGCGCGATACCGCCGTGCGGGGGCGGGCCGAACTTGAACGCTTCGAGCAGGAAGCCGAACTTGTCCTGCGCCTCCGCTTCGCGAGATGCCGAGCGTCGTGAACACCCGGCGCTGGACGCCGCCCTGGTGGATACGGATCGAGCCGCCGCCGATCTCGTTGCCGTTGCAGACGATGTCGTACGCGTACGCGAGCGCCTCGCCCGGCGACTCCTCGAACCGGTCGATCCACTCGCCGTTCGGCGAGGTGAACGGGTGGTGCACCGCGGTCCAGCCGATCTGCACGCCCTTGTCATCGATCACCGGCTCGAACATCGGCGCGTCGATCACCCAGCAGAACGCCCATGCACTTTCGTCGATGAGCCCCGCACGCCGAGCGATCTCGATCCGCGCGGCACCGAGCAGTTCCTGCGCCTCGCGACGCCGGTTCGCCGGCGGCGAAGAACACCGCGTCGCCCGGCTTCGCACCGACCACGTCGGCGAGCCCGTCCAGATGAGCTGACGACAGGTTCTTCGCGACCGGACCACGAGCTTCACCGGTCTCGGCGTCCAGCACCACGTACGCGAGGCCGCGCGCGCCACGTGCCTTCGCCCAGTCCTGCCAGCCGTCAAGTTCCTTGCGGGTCTGCGCGGCGCCGCCGGGCATCACCACCGCACCGACGTACCCACCGGCTTCGATCGCGCCCGCGAACACCCGGAATTCGGTGCCGCGTCAGGATACCCGGTGAGATCGGTCAGTTCGACGCCGTACCGCAGGTCGGGCTTGTCCGACCCGTACCGGTCCATCGCCTCGGTCCACGTGATCCGCGGTACCGGGCGGGGCAGCACGTAACCCGCCAACTCGCCCCACAGTTCGGCGACGATCTCCTCGCCGAGCTCGATGATGTCGTCCTGCGTGATGAACGACATCTCGATGTCGAGCTGGGTGAACTCCGGCTGCCGGTCGGCGCGGAAGTCTTCGTCACGGTAGCAGCGCGCGATCTGGTAGTAGCGCTCCATGCCGGCCACCATCAGCAGCTGCTTGAAGAGCTGCGGCGACTGCGGCAGCGCGTACCACGTGCCGGGCTGGAGCCGCACCGGGACCAGGAAGTCGCGCGCGCCCTCCGGCGTCGACCGCGTCAGAGTCGGCGTCTCGATCTCGTTGAAGTCATGCGCGTGCAGTACCCGGCGGGCGATCTGGTTGGCCTGACTGCGCAGCATGAGATTGCGGTGCGGGCCGGTACGTCGCAGGTCGAGGTACCGGTACCGGAGCCGGATGTCGTCGCCGGCCTCGATGTTGTCGTCGACCGGGATCGGCAGCGGCGCGGACTCGGAGAGCACTTCGAGGGCCGTGCAGGTGACCTCGATCTCGCCGGTCGGCAGCTCAGGGTTTTCGTTGCCGGCCGGGCGGAGGCCGACCGTACCGGTGATCTTGACGCAGAACTCGTTGCGCAACGCATGCGCCTGGTCCGCGTCCTCCTCTCTGAACACGACCTGAACGACGCCGGAACCATCACGAAGATCCACGAAGATGACCCCGCCGTGGTCGCGCCGACGGGCCACCCAGCCGGCCAGGGTGACCGTCGCGCCGGCGTCCGCCGAGCGAAGGCTTCCTGCGTTATGGGTACGGATCACTACGCACTCCTTGATCGATATCGAGCCGAACGTCGTGCCGGATGTCTTTCGGCATTCTCGCAGGCGCACTAACCCGCCCACACATGACCCGCACCCCCACACCTTCAGTTGATCCTGGAGTTGGTTAGCGCTTCGACGGCGTTTCGTGCTGCGAACTCCAGGATCAACTGGGGTTTTGGGGCTAGGCGATGGTGGGGAAAAGGTCGTCGGCGGGTGGGGTCCAGGACGTGGCATCGGCGGGGACCTGGTCGCCTGATCTGATGTCCTTGACCTCGTCTCCCTCAGCGCCCGGGAACCAGACGTACGGGATTCCGCGGCGGTCGGCGTACCGGATCTGCTTGCCGAACTTTGCCGCTTCCGGTGCCACCTCGGTCGGAATCCCCCGAGCCCGCAGCGCGGCCGCCGCCCGCATGCTGATCCGGCGGGTCTCCTCGTCGGTCACGGCAACCAGTACGCAGGTCGGCACCGCACGCGAGATCGACAGCGCATCCGCACCGAACAGCAGCCCGAGCATGCCGGGAGATGCCGATCGAGATGCCGACGCCGGGGAATTTCTCGGAGTCGGTGGACGCGAGGTTGTCGTACCGGCCGCCGGAGCAGATCGAACCGTTCGCTTCGAACCCGGCCATCACCGTTTCGTAGACGGTACCCGTGTAGTAGTCGAGGCCTCGGGCGATCTTCAACTCGGCCCGGACCAGGCCCGGACTGTGCTCCTGGCGCGGCATCGACGATCTGCGCGAGTTCGTCGAGGCCCTGGTCGAGCAGTGGATCGGAGACACCGAGCTTGCGCACCTCGTCGACGAACGACGAGTCCGTGGTCGAGATCTCGGCGAGCGCGAGGCACGTCTTCGCTTGGGCGTCACTCGCACCGGCCGTCGAGACCAGCAACTCGGCCACCGCGGCCGGCCCGATCTTGCCGAGCTTGTCGATCGCTCGCATCGCCGCCTCGGCATCGCTCAACCCGAGGCCGGTGAAGAAGCCTTCCATCAGCCGCCGGTTGTTGACCTGAATCGTCACGTCCGGAATCGGCAGCCCGCGCAGCGCATCGCCGATCGCGAGCACGATCTCCACATCGGCCGCGAACGGCAACGTGTCCCGCCCGACGATGTCGATATCGGCCTGGATGAACTCGCGGTACCGGCCCAGCTGCGGCTTCTCGCCCCGCCATGACTTTTGAATCTGGTAACGGCGGAACGGGAACTGGAGCTTCCCAGCGTTTTCAAGGACAAAACGTGCAAACGGTACGGTGAGGTCGAAGTGCAGCCCGAGCGACGCATCCGTCGCATCGTCGGGATCGGCCTGCAGACGGCTTAGGACGTACACCTCCTTCGAGGTTTCGCCTTTGCGCAGCAGTTGGTCGAGCGGCTCGACGGCGCGCGTTTCCAGCGGCGAGAAGCCGTACAACTCGAATGTCTTTTGAACCCGGGCGATGATCTGCTGTTCGATCATGCGCTGCGGCGGGAGCCACTCCGGGAAGCCCGAGAGTGGCGCGATCTTCGTTGCCATGTGTCCTTACCAGCCTTTGTTTGGTGCCGTGTGGTTCGCGGCCTCCCGCAAGTACGGGTTGGTCGCGCGCTCACGGCCGATCGTCGTGGACGGTCCGTGGCCGGGCAGCACGACGGTCTCGTCGGGCAGCGTCAGGACCTTGTCCCGGAGGCTCGCCCACATCGCGTCCATGCTTCCGCCCGGCAGGTCGGTGCGCCCGATCGAGCCGGCGAACAAGACGTCCCCGCTGAAGCAGAGAAGGTCGTCGCCGTCGCGTCCGTGGAACATCACCGACCCGCCGGTATGGCCGGGCGCGTGGTTGATCATGAGTTCCAGACCGGCGATCTCCAGATGCTGGCCGTCGGTCAACGTCTCGACCGTCTCCGGCTCGGCGTACTCCATCCGGCCACCGAACAGCTGATCCAGGCTCATCGAGAGGCCCTTCGCCGGGTCGGCAAGCATCTCCAGGTCATCCGGGTGCAGATAGGCCGAGATGCCGCGAGCACCGCAGACCGGGGCGACCGAGAACGTGTGGTCGAGGTGGCCATGGGTGAGAAGCACGGCGGCCGGAGTCAGCCGGTGCTCCGTCAGCAGAGCGTCCAGTTGATCGAGGACGCCGATGCCCGGATCGATTACGACGCACGGTTCGCCGTCGCCGGTCGCAACGAGGTAACAATTCGTCCCGAACACGTCCGCGGGAAACCCTGTGACCAGCACAAACGCTCCATTTCGTAACAACTGCCAGCAATCATCCAGTTCGAGGGTGGCGGGATGAGCGTAACCGCCGTACGGTCACTCGTTGGCGTGCGTCCCGGCGCGTGATGGAACGTCGACTGTTCCGTGTCACAGTCTCGGTCACAGTTCACACCGCGCCCAACGAATTTTCAGAGAGTGCCCGTACACTCTGGCGAGTTGTGGGAGGGCGCACCCGCGCCATACCCGACGACCACACCAAACCGACATCAATATGGGCCGACCGCGGATGCGGGGCGGCGGTCAACCAGTGGAGGGGGAGCACACGTGGCTTCCAGTAAGGATCGCGAGCGCAAGCTCGCTCGGGCGAAGATCGATCGCCAGCAGGCCCAGCGTGCCGAGCGACTGCGCG
Source organism: uncultured Actinomycetota bacterium (assembly GCA_963831705.1). Taxonomy (GTDB): domain Bacteria; phylum Actinomycetota; class Actinomycetes; order Mycobacteriales; family Micromonosporaceae; genus DASQPR01. The sequence continues at coordinate 99,285 of CAWHRE010000010.1, forward strand.
CGCAGCGCCAGGTCCAGGCTCGCGTCGGCACTGCGTTCGCCCTCCTCGCCGTGATCGCTCTCGGCGGCTTGGTGACCCACTGGTACGGCATCACGAAGCCCAAGGTGACGACCGCGGCCGAGTGCACGTGGACCCCGGCCGACACGAAGTCGAACCCGAACCTCAAGGACGTCGGTACGCCGCCCACGAGCGGCCTGTCGATGACCGGCGTGCAGGACATGACGATCACCACCGACCAGGGCGTCATTCCGGTCCAGATGAACGTCACGCAGGCACCGTGTACGTCGCAGAGCTTCTCCTACCTGGCGTCGAAGAAGTTCTTCGACAACACGAAGTGCCACCGCCTCACGACCAGCGGCATCTTCGTCCTGCAGTGTGGTGACCCCTCGGGCACCGGCAACGGCGGACCTGCCTACACGATCGCGGACGAGAACCTGCCGCTGACCGAGGACACCGGCGCCAGCGCGGGCGCGTCCGCCGCGCCGCAGAGCAGCGTGATCTACCCGGCCGGCACGGTCGCGGTCGCGAACACCGGCTCCCCCGGTACCGGCAGCAGCCAGTTCTTCCTGGTCTACAAGGACAGCCCGCTGCCGCCGTCGTACTCCGAATTCGGTGTGATGAGCGCAGCCGGTCTCGATGTCGTCAAGGCGATCGCAGCCGGCGGTGTCGGACCCGGTGGTCAGTCGACGACCGATGGTCCGCCCCTGAAGGCCACGAACATCAAGACGCTCACCGTCGGTTCGGTCGTTCCGGGTGCCGTCACGCAGCCGACTCCGGCCGCTGTGCCTTCGGTCGCGCCGTCCCCATCGACGTCGAGCAAGTCCTAGAAGTCTCCCGACCCCTCTCGGTACCACCCGTTGTAAGGAGAACTAGCGGTGACGTCCCTCAAGGACCGCCAACGCGCGGCGGCGCGGGCGAAGCTCGAACGCGAAATGGCCACTCGCTTGGAACAGGCGGGCCGCCGCCGCCAGCGCCGCCTCTGGGCGGGCTCGATCGCGGTAGCGGTCGTGGTCGTTGTCGGGCTCGTCGTGGTCTTGGTCAATGCGCTCGGTGGCAGCTCCAAGCCCAAGCCGACCGCGGCCGCGGCATCGGCCGCACCGGCTTCGTGCAAGTGGACGCCGAACCCCAACCCGTCGCCGAGCCCGGTGCCGTCGGTCGCGCCGTCGCCGGACAAGGACCTGATCAAGACGGGTACGCCGCCGACCACGAACATCCCGAACAAGGGCACGCGCGACTTCACGCTCAACACGGATCAGGGCAACATCACGATCGCGCTGGACCTCGCGAAGGCGCCCTGCGCGTCGGCGAGCCTCGCGTACCTGTCGGATCAGAAGTTCTACGACAAGACCGACTGTGGCAACCTAATCAGCTCCGGCCCGTACATGCTGATCTGCGGCGACCCTACCGACCACGGTGACGGTGGGCCGAGCTACACGTACGCGACCGAGAACCTGCCGACCGACCAGCGTCCGAACTACGCCGAGGGCACGGTCGCGATGCTCAACAACGGCAGCGGCCAGAACGGCAGCCAGTTCATGATCTTCTACGGCGACACCCCGGTGAACACCGACCCCAGCACGGGTACGGAGACGCCGATCGTCCCGTCGAACTACACGATCGTCGGTACCGTGACGAGCGGGCTCGACATCGTGAAGAAGGTCGGCGCGGCCGGCTCGGGCACCACTCCGAACAGCTACGGCGCGTACGTGCCGAAGCTGCCGGTGAACATCAAGACGACGACGGTCGGCCCGGTCAACCCGGCCGCGTAGCCGCTGTCGTCAAACGAGATCGGGCGCGCTCCCAAACTGGGGAACGCGCCCGATTTCCGTTTGCGAGCTGGCTACGCGCCCGACGTCACCCGGTAGGCGTCGTAGACTCCGTCCACCTGCCGAACCGCGTCCAGCAGGTGCCCGAGGTGCTTCGGGTCGGCCATCTCGAAGCTGAACCGGCTCACCGCCACCCGGTCGCGGGTCGTGGTGACGGTGGCGGACAGGATGTTGACCCGCTCCTCGGAGAGCACCCGGGTCACGTCGGCCAGCAGCTTGTGCCGGTCCAGCGCCTCCACCTGGATCGCGACCAGGAACGTCGACGCGCTGGTCGCCTTCCAGGTCACCTCGACCATCCGCTCCGGCTGAGCGAGCAGGTCGGCGGCGTTCACGCAGTCGTCGCGGTGCACGCTGACGCCACCGGATCGGGTGACGAAGCCGAAGACGGCATCCCGCGGTACCGGCGTGCAGCAACGGGCCAGCTTGATCCACACGTCGCTGACGCCCGACCACGACAACACCGGGGTCGTACGCCGCGCCGACGGGTGCGTGGCGGCCGGGTGGCGATCGCGGTCTCGGCGATGTCCTCGACCGCGCCCTCCTCGCCGCCGTACGCGGCGACCAGCCGCTGGATCACGCTCTGCGCGGAGACCTGGCTCTCCCCCACCGCCGCGTACAGCGATGTGACGTCGGCCAGGTGCAGATCGCGGGCGATCGTCATCAGCGTGTCGCTGGTCAGCATGCGCTGCAGCGGCAGCCCCTGCTTGCGCATCTGCCTTGACGATCGCTTCCTTGCCGGCCTCGATCGCCTCGTCGCGCCGTTCCTTGTTGAAGTACTGACGGATCTTCGTACGGGCGCGCGGGACTCTTGACGAAGCCGAGCCAGTCCTGGGTCGGGCCGGCCGTCTCCGACTTGGACGTGAAGATCTCGATCACGTCGCCGTTGGACAGCGCCGACTCCAGCGGCACCAGCTTGCCGTTGACCCGCGCGCCGATGCACTTGTGCCCGACGTCGGTGTGCACCGCGTACGCGAAGTCCACCGGCGTCGATCCGGTCGGCAGCGCGACCACGTCGCCCTTCGGCGTGAAGACGTACACCTCCTGGCTGGAGAGGTCGAACCGCAGCGCGTCGAGGAACTCGCTCGGGTCGGCCGCCTCGCGCTGCCAGTCCAGCAACTGCCGCAGCCAGGTCATCTCGTCGATGTGCGCCGGCGGGCCGACGATCGTCGCGCCCTTGGTCTCCTTGTACCGCCAGTGCGCGGCGATGCCGTACTCGGCGGTGCGGTGCATCGCGAACGTGCGGATCTGCATCTCGACCGGCTTGCCGGTCGGCCCGATCACGGTGGTGTGCAGCGACTGGTACATGTTGAACTTCGGCATCGCGATGTAGTCCTTGAACCGGCCCGGAACCGGCTGCCAGTTCGCGTGGATCACGCCGAGCGCCGCGTAGCAGTCGCGCACGCGTGTCGACCAGGATCCGTACGCCGATCAGGTCGTAGATCTCGGCGAACTCGCGGCTACGGCTGATCATCTTCTGGTAGATCGAGTACAGGTGCTTCGGCCGGCCGGTCGACCTCGGCCTTGATCTTCACGGCCTTGAGATCGTTGTTGACCCGGTTCGTCACCTGCCGCAGCAGGTCGTCCCGCTGCGGTGCGTGCTCGTCGATCAGACGGTGGATCTCCTCGAACTGCTTCGGGAACAGCGTGTTGAACGCGAGATCCTCGAGCTCCCACTTGATCGTGTTCATGCCGAGGCGATGGGCCAGCGGCGCCAGGATCTCCAGCGTCTCCTTGGCCTTCTGCTCCTGCTTCGGACGCGGCAGGAACGTCAGCGTGCGCATGTTGTGCAGCCGGTCGGCCAGCTTGATGACGAGGACCCGAGGATCCTTGGCCATCGCGACGACCATCTTGCGGATCGTCTCGGCCTTTGCCGCGTCACCGAGTTTGACCTTGTCGAGCTTGGTGACGCCGTCGACCAGCAGCGTGACTTCGCCGCCGAAGTCGGCACGCATCATTTCGAGCGTGTAGTCGGTGTCCTCGATCGTGTCGTGCAGGAGCGCCGCGACCAGCGTCGTGGTGTCCATGCCGAGATCGGCGAGGATCGTCGCGACCGACAGCGGGTGAGTGATGTACGGGTCACCGGACTTCCGGTACTGACCGGTGTGCCAATGCTCGGCCGTGTCGAACGCCCGCTGCAGCAGCTTCGTGTCGGCCTTTGGGTGTTGCACCCGGTGAGCCGCGATCAGCGGTTCGAGAACCTCGCTGACCTGCGGCGACTGCCACGGTGCGTTGAACCGCGCCAGGCGCGCCCGGACTCGGCGACCGGTGGGTGCGCCGGAAAGCATCGTTGCCGCAGCGTCATCGCCCGGCAGGGTGAGCGTGGTGGGCGCCGATTCGGCGTCACCGAGCGGCAGAGCCTCGACGACCGGATCCGCGGCCGCGCTCTCAGCGGTCGTGTCGGTCTCCTTCTCAGCGTTCGCCGGACCGGCGGCAACGTCGGCCTTCGTCAGTTCGGTCGAGCCGTCCGCGACCACGGTGAGGGTTTCCGAGCCGGTCCCGGCCGCGCCGAAGTGGTCGGTCGTCACGACCGACTCGTCATTCTTCGGGGCGAGGTCGCTGGCCACGTGTCCGCTCCCTTGCAAAGACAGATTCACATCGTATCCGGGTCCGGTCTATATCGACCTTACCCGGTTGGTCTACGCCGACCGCGCCGCGAAGCGCATCGGCCACGCCGTCCGGGCTTCCGGCGCCCTCAGATCGTGAGCAGCGCCTTTACATCCCGGCCGGTCAAACGAGCCCGGCCGCCGAGGAACGACAGCTCCAGCACCACACAGAGCCCGGCGAGCGTACCGCCGGCGCGCTCGACGAGGCCTAGTGTCGCTTCCGCGGTCCCGCCGGTGGCGAGCACGTCGTCAACGACCAGCACTCGTTCGCCGCCCTCGAACGCATCGGTGTGTACCTCCAACATCGCTTCGCCGTATTCCAGCGCGTATGACGTCGAATACACCTTCCTGGGAAGTTTGCCGGCCTTACGGACCGGCACGACGCCCCGGCTCGTCGCGTACGCAACCGCGGCCGCGATCACGAAACCCCGGGCTTCGATCCCCGCGACCACGTCAAACGTTAACGCTCCGGTGTCGTCGCGATATTCCGACACGATGCCGTCGATCATCCGGTGGAACGCGTCGCCGTCGGCGAACAGCGGACTCAGGTCCTTGAACACGATCCCCGGTTGCGGAAAGTCCGGAACGTCCGCGGTGAACGCGGCTACCAGCTCGGACATCTCGCTCATGCATCTCTCCGATCATCGCGGCAAACGTCCGCCGACATGCAAACGTCCGCCAGCCTGCCCGAGGGCATAGCTGGCGGACGCTTACGCTACCGCTTGCCGGTTACGCGCGGCGCTTGCCGCCACCGCTGTTGGTCGGGCCACTTGCCGGGCGGGCACCCGGACGCTTGGCCGCAGGCGTACGCGAGACCGGCTTTGCGCCGACTCTCGGTACGACCGTGCCTGTACCCGCCAGCGCGCTCTCGCGCACGTCGTCGTCCTGATCGTCGGCCGGTGCGTCGCTCGGGCGCGTCGATGCCGCTTCGGCCGCCTTCAGCGACGCCGCCTGGCGCCGGGCCAGAACGCGCTCCGCGTGGTTCTTGTACCGCGGGTCGAGCATCTTGAAGTCGACCAGCCACGGCGTCGCCAGGAACAGCGAGGAGTAGGCGCCGGTGATCATACCGACGAACAGCACCAGGGCGAGGTCCTCGAGGGTACCGACGCCGAGCACGCCGGCACCGACGAACAGCAGGCCGGCGACCGGCAGCAGACCGATCAGCGAGGTGTTGATCGACCGCATCAGGGTCTGGTTGACCGCGATGTTGGCCGCCTCGCCGTAGGTGTACCGCGACGCCGCCAGGATGCCCCGGCTGTTCTCGTCCACCTTGTCGAACACCACGACGGTGTCGTACAGCGAGAAACCGAGGATGGTCAGCAGACCGACGACCGTGACGGCGATGACCTCGAAGCCGACGAGCGCGTACACACCGGCGGTCAGGATCAGGTCGTGGAACAGCGCGAGGAACGCCGCCAGCGGCCATCTCGCCAGTCCCGGAACCGGAGCGCGATGAACGACGCTGACCGCGACGAGGAAGACCAGCCGAGCGATCACAGCGCCTGCTTGGTGACCTCGCTGCCCCAGGACGAGCTGACTCGAGCTGGGTTGATGTCGGTCTGGCTGACCTTGGCGGCCGTCTCCAGCGCCGCGTCACCTGTGCCTGCGATCTGCTGCTCGGTGGTCGTCGCTCGGCCGTCTCGGTCTTGATGACGTACGTTGTGCGTCGACCCGAGCTACCGGCGTCTGAGACGCTGGACACCTGGGCACCCGGTGCTCTCGACCGCCGAGCGTTATCTGGCTGCAGCGACGTGCCTGGCTTCACCGGGAACTGGTACTGGTCACCACCGACGAAGTCGATGCCGAAGTTGAAGCCCCGGAAGCACGATCGCGAGCGATGCAGATCGCGATGATGACCGCGGAGGCGGTGTACCACTTCTTGCGCTGGCCGATGAAGTCGACGTTCGATCTCGCCGCGGTAGAGCACGGCGCGAACGCGATCAGCGTGTACTGCAGCCATCGTCAGGACTCCTTCGTACGCATGGCGCCGAGCGTGTGACGCCGCGGCGGCTCGTCGGCACGCGGTCCGACCGCAGCTCACCGAGGCCGGAGAACCGCGGCGACGTGAATGCCTTGGAACCCGACAGGACCGACACGAGTGGGTGGGTGAAGAGGAACACCACGAGCAGGTCGATGATCGTGGACAGACCGAGCGTGAACGCGAAGCCGGAGACCGGACCCGCCGCCACCAGGACGAGGACGACGGCGGCGATCAGCGAGACGGCGTCGGCGGACAGGATCGTCCGTCGTGCGCGTACCCATGCCCTCGGTACCGCGGTCCGGCCGGATCTCCCGTCTCGGACCTCGTCTTTCATACGTTCGAAGAACACCACGAACGAGTCGGCCGTGATACCGATGGCGACGATGAAACCGGCGATACCGGCGAGGCTCAGCGTGAAGCTCAGCTGCGAGCGGCCGAGCAGCACGATCGACGCGTACACGATCGACGCCGAGACCAGAAGACTCGCGATCACGACGAGGCCGAGGCCGCGGTAGTAGAACAGGCAGTACAGGATGACCAGCGCGAGGCCGATGCCACCGGCGAGCAGGCCCGCCTTGAGCTGGGCGATGCCGAGCGTCGCGGAGACGGTCTCGACGTCCTGCGGGTGGAACGAGATCGGCAGCGCGCCGAACTTGAGCTGGGTGGAGAGCAGCTTCGCCGAGTCCGCGGTGAAGCCGCCACTGATCGTGGCCGGGCCGGGGATCGCCGCGAGGATCTGCGGCGCGGTGACCACCGCGTTGTCCAGCACGATCGCGACCTGCTTGTAGTTCGGCGTGCTGGTGCCCGTGCCGGTTGCCTCGGAGTACAGCTGTGCGGTCAGGTCCGACCACGCCTTCTGGCCCGCGCCCTTGAACGACAGGTCGACCTCCCAGCCAACCGAGCCGCCCGAACCACCGGTGTTGTAGTTGGCCGCAGCGCTGGAGATGTCCTCGCCGTGCACCTTCGCAACGTCCAGTAGGTACTTCTGACAGCTCGCGCCGCTCGCCTCACAGCTCGTCGGCGTCTTGGACGTGTCGGTCGACGTGATCTCGCACGAGACGACCTGCGAGTTCAACGCCTCGGGGGTGGTCAGCACACCGGGCACACGCGCGTTGAGCTGGTCACAGCTGATCAGCGGGATCGCGTACTGCATCGACGGCGGCAGCGCCGCGACGTCGGCCGGGGTGAGCTTGCTGAAGCCGGCCAGGTCGACCGCCTGCTGCTGCGTGAACGTGGTCGGATCGGTGATCCCAGCGGCTTCGGTGTAGACCGCGTCGCCGAGCTTCTTCTTCACGTCGGCTAGCGGCGTGATGCCCTCGCCGGTGGCGGCGACATTCGGCGCGGCAGACGCGCTCGGCGCCGGCGACGCGGGGGTGCTCGGGGCAACCGCCGGTCCGGCCGGAGCCGTCGAGGATGCGCTCGGCGCCGGGGTCGCGCGGGCAAGCTTCGCGTCACCGTTCGAGGTAGACGATGCAGACGGCTTCACCGCGGGAGCGGTCGTGCTCGAACTCGCGCTGGGCGCACCACTCGGGGTCGGTCCACCGCTCGCGCTGGGCGACGCGGACGGTGTCAGCGCCGAGGCCGGTACGTCCGCGATCGAGCTGACGACGGTACGGAACTCGAGCTTGGCCTGGTTCGACAGCTGCTTGAGCTTCTCCTGGTCGGTGACCTTGCCGGGCACGTTGACCACGATGTTGTTGCCCTGCACGACAACGTCCGACTCGGCCACACCGAGCGAGTCGACACGCTGCTCGATGATGTCGCGCGCGATGCCCAGGTTCTCGGAGTTCACCGGCGCGCCACCGGCGACGGCATTCGCCGACAGCGTCAGGCTGGTGCCACCCTGCAGATCAAGACCGAGCTTCGGCACGGAACTGTGGCCCGGCCAGGCAACTGCGGTGTACAGAACAATGAGGAGCAGCGCAAGCGGGATGAAATACCGGCTTGGCTTGATCTGCCCAGAGGGTGCGGCCACGGTGTGTTCCGTCTCTCCTGTTAATCGATGATCGAAAGCGTTCGGGGACTCCGGCGATGACCGGAAATCAGTCCTTCTGCTCGATTACCGAGTTAGCGGTTGCGTCAAGGTCAGTGTTGTCGGTTTCCGTTACGGCATCGGGTTCGTCCGATTCGGCCGGGGTGAGCACTTTGGCGATCGCGTTACGGTCAAATTGCACGTGCACGCCGTCGGCGATCTCCAACATGACCGAGTCATCATCCCCGCCGACGACCGTGCCGTACAGCCCGCCGATCGTCACGATCTCGGCGCCGATGTTCAGCGACTCGCGCATGCCCTTCTGCGCGTCGGCCTGCGCCCGCTGCTTCTTCCGCATGTTGCGAATGAAGAACACGTACAGCACCAGACCAACCAGGATGATGATCAGGAAAGTCGGGTTGCTGCCACTAGCCTTAGTAGCTGCCAAATACACGGTTGTTGCCTTCCGAATGGACCCGTCCGGCACCCGTACAGGTGGCGAATCGGGCCAGCGACGTCCAGTCCGGACCGCGGCGAGTCTAGTCGGTCCAACTAGGGACGCCGAATGCGGTGTAGATCACGTTCGGATTACGGTCCGGTTTCGCGTACCGATTTCCGCCTAAAATCGGACATCAGGTACACTTTCCCTGCTTGCGAGACCGAAATCACGACTGCGAATCGAACAGGTCCGGCGCGGCCGCGCCGAACCCAAACGTGGCAGTCGGCGGCGTGAGGCCGAGGTGTCGCCAGCCGTTCGCGGTGGCGATTCGACCCCTGGGTGTACGCGCCAGCAGCCCCGCCCGCACGAGGAACGGTTCGCACACCTCTTCGACCGTGTCCGGCTGCTCGCCGACCGCGACGGCCAGCGTGGAGACGCCGACCGGGCCACCGTTGAACGACCGGATCAACGCGCTGAGCACTGCCTTGTCGAGCCGATCCAGGCCGATCTCGTCGACGTCGTACACCTTCAGGGCGGCGCGTGCGGTGTCCAGCGTCACGACGCCATCCGCTCGGACCTCCGCGTAGTCCCGGACGCGCCGCAACAGCCGGTTCGCGATTCGGGGCGTACCGCGGGAGCGGCCGGCGATCTCCGCGGCGCCTTCCACCGTCACCGGTACGCCGAGGATTCCGGCCGATCGTGCGATCAGCTGCTCAAGCTCTTGTGGCGCGTAGAAATCCAGGTGACCGACGAAACCGAATCGGTCGCGCATCGGGCCAGTCAGCAGTCCCGCGCGGGTCGTCGCGCCGACCAGCGTGAACGGTTCGACGTCGAGCGGGATCGCGGTCGCGCCCGGTCCCTTGCCGACGATCACGTCGACCCGGAAATCCTCCATCGCGCTGTACAGCAACTCTTCGGCCGGCTTCGCGATCCGGTGGATCTCGTCGATGAACAGGACATCACCGTGCGCCAGGCTGGTCAGCACGGCGGCAAGATCGCCGGAACGCTCGATCGCCGGGCCGCTGGTGATCCGCAATCCGGCACCCAGCTCGGCGGCCACGATCATCGCAAGCGTCGTCTTGCCGAGGCCGGGCGAGCCGGACAGAAGGATGTGATCCGGCGGACTCCCCCGGCGCATCGCGCTCTTCAGAAGTAGATCCAGCTGCTCGCGTACGCGATGCTGGGCGACGAATTCGGCCAGCCGCTTCGGCCGTACGGTCGCCTCGGCGTCGAGATCGCCGTCCTCCACGTAGGCCGAAACGATCCCGTCCGGACCGGTCATCGGCCCGGACCCAGCAACCGGATGGCCTGCTTGAGCAGCACCGGTACGGCCGGCACCGCGCCACCCGCAGCTACTGTCGCCTCGACCTCACTGCGGATCTCGGATACCGCCGACTCGGCCTGGCTCGCACTCCATCCAAGACCGACGAGCGCCTGGCGGATCTGCTCCGGCCAGGCGGAGCGAATCGGGCGAGACGACGAGTCAGTCCCGCCGATCGGCACCGGGCCGACCTTGTCGCGAAGTTCGAGGATCAGGCGCTCGGCGCCCTTCCTGCCGATCCCGGGCACCGCGACGAGCACCGCGATCTCACCGTTCGCGAGTGCCTTACGAAGCACGTCTGGACTGTGTACGGCCAGCGCCGCCTGAGCGATCCGGGGACCGATGCCGCTCGCGGTCTGCAGCAGCTCGAAGATGTGCTTTTCGTCGTCGTCGGCGAAGCCGTACAGGGTCAGGGAGTCTTCCCGGACGATCAGGCTGGTGGCGAGCCTGGTCGACGTCCCGACGCGCATGCCGGCCAGCGTGCCGGGCGCGCAGTGCACAGCCAGGCCAACGCCGCCTACCTCGATCACGGCGGAATCGCCCGCGACCGAGGCGACCATGCCGGAGACGCTCGCGATCATCTGTTACCAGCCCTTCGTGCCACCGACACGAGCGGCAGCCGCCGCGATTTTCGCACGAGTGCCGCCGCGCCAGACATGGCAGATCGCGAGTGCCAACGCATCCGCTGCGTCGGCCGGTCGAGGCGGCGCGTCGAGCCGGAGCAGTCGGGTGACCATCGCGGTCACCTGCGCCTTATCCGCCGTACCCGAACCGGTCACGGCGGCCTTGACTTCACTCGGCGTGTAGAGCTGCACCGGGATGCCGGCCTTCGCGGCGGTCACGATCGCGACCGCGCTCGCTTGTGCGGTGCCCATCACGGTCCGCACGTTGTGCTGGCTGAACACGCGCTCGACCGCGACGCCGTCCGGCTTGTGCTCGGCGATCAGGTCGGTGAGGCTCCGATCGAGGTGCAGCAGCCGCTCGGGCAGCGGCATCTCGGGGTCCGAGACGACCACGTAGTAACCGACGAGCGCACAGGGCCTGCCCGGGACGCCTTCGACCACACCGACGCCGCAGCGAGTCAGTCCGGGGTCTACGCCGAGCACGCGCAAAAGATCCACCCCTCAGACGTACGTGTGTTCGACCACACTATCCCCCACTGGCCACACAAGTATCAGGGGACACACCGTCGCGCGGATTCCGCTTCATGAATCGACGTGCGGTCAGGCGAGCAGGCCGGGAACGATGGTTTCGACGATCTGCTCCGGCAGCTTCGTCACATCGATATCCGGGTTGTAGTTCAGCATCGTCTGGGCGATCATCGGCCCGACCAACATCGCGCAGGTCAGGTCGATGTCGATATCGGCGCGGACGACCCCCGCCTCGATCCACCGGCGCAGCACGCCGCGCAGCAATTCGCGGCGTGGCTCGGTCAGCCGGTGATAGCTCTCGGCCATCACGTCGTTGCGCTTGAGTTCCGGAATGAGGCAGGGCATCACGCGGCCCGCCCGCGTGGTCCGGACGGTTCCCAGCGGCTTCAAGTACTGCAGGAGGTCGCTACGGAGGGACTCGCCGGTAATCTCCGGCAGAGGGCCCTTGAGGGCCGCGATCGCGTCCACCACGAGCGCCTCTTTGTTCGGCCAGCGGCGGTAGATCGTGGCCTTGCCGACCCCGGCCCGGCTCGCCACTGCCTCCATCGACAACGCTTCGATCGTGGCGCCTTCCTCGGCCAGGATGTCGAGGACGGCTTCGATGATCGCCTGGTCGGCGAGTGCGCTGCGCGGCCTGCCGGGCGAGCGGCGATCGGCATCGACCAGCAGCAACGCCGGCTCGACCGGAGCAGCGTCGACGTCGACCGGAGAGGCGGAGACAGGCTCGACCGCGCCGGCGACCCGCAGGTCGCCGGACACGGTCAGTGCCATGGAAGTTGTCATCACTTCGTATTCTGCCGTTAACGTGCCGGTTCGGCTAGTTCGAACTGTTCCCCAAGCGTCTCAATCTCCTGTGGTGCCGGTGTCGCCGGGGTGTGCGGTGCCGACTTCGACGGCAGCCACTTGACGACCACGATGAACCCGACCAGGGCGGCCAGGGCCGCACCGAACGATGCGTAGTGCATCGCGGAGATGAACGCGTCGTTCGCCGAGTTGATCAGCGGACCTGCCGCAGCCGGAGCGACGTGCTGAGCGGTCGCGTACGTCTGGGCGATCGAGTTGCCCGCGTCGCTTCGAGCACCGGCCGGAACCGCGCCGAGGTGGTCGGAGATCCGCGAGCGGTACACGCCGGACAACACCGATCCGAGGATCGCGATGCCGAGCGCACCGGCCACCTGACGCACCGTGTTACCGATCGCCGAACCGACGCCCGCCTTCTCACGCGGCAGTGACGCCATGATCGATTCGGTGGCCGGCGGCATCACGTTGGCCATACCCATGCCCTGGAAGAAGAACAGGACTCCGAGCACCCAGATCGGCGTGTCCGCACCCATGAAGATGAAGCCGGCGATGGACAGGCCCGCGATGGCCATACCGACCGAGCAGACGATCTTCGGGCCGAAGCGGCGCACGTACGTGGCGCTGCGCGGCGCGAAGATCAGCTGGGCGCCCGCGAACGGCAGGTAGAGAAGGCCCGACTGCAACGGCGAGTAGCCGCGCACCAGCTGCAGGTAGAAAGCCATGAAGAACAGCGTGCCCATGGCGGCGAAGAAGACCAGGCCAACCGCGCCGACCGAGGCCGAGAACCGCGGGTTGCGGAACAACTTCACGTCCAGCGACGGGAACTCGATCCGGCGCTCCCACCATACGAACGCGGCCAGGACGAGCAGGCCACCGATGATCGCGCCCCAGGCATCGAACCGACCGAAGCCGTGGTCGCCACCGACGACGATGCCGTACACGACGCCGATCAGACCCACGATGGAAAGCACTACGCCGACGAGGTCGACGCGGCCCGGCTTCGGGTCACGAGACTCCGGTACGAGTGCGAAGATCGCGATCACGCCGAAGATGACGATCGGGACGTTGATCAGGAAGACCGAGCCCCACCAGAAGTGCTCGAGCAGAGCGCCGCCGAGGACCGGGCCGATCGCGACGCCGAGACCGACCGAGCCGGCCCAGATGCCGATCGCCTTCGCCCGCTCGCGCGGGTCGAACACGTTCGAGATGATCGACAGCGTCGCCGGCAGAACCGCCGCGCCACCGATGCCCATCAGCGCACGAGCGAAGATCAGCTGGTCGGGCGTTTGCGCGTACGCACTGGCCAACGATGCCAGACCGAACGTGATCATGCCGGCCACCAGCATCTTGCGGCGGCCTACCCGGTCACCGACGATGCCCCAGGTAAAGAGCAGAGCCGCAAAGACCAGGGTGTACGAGTTGATCGCCCATTCCAGCTGGCTCTGGCTCGCGCCGAGGCCGTGGACCGGGTCGGAGATCGTCCGTAGCGCAACGTTGAGCACGGTGTTGTCGAGAACGACGACGAGAAGGCTGACCACGAGTACGCCGAGGATCGTCCAGCGTCGCGGGTGGCCACCATTGGCCGCTTGCGCTTGGGCGGGCGCCTGGGCCGCGCCGCTGGACCGACCAGCGGAGGCAGCTTGCACAGACATGTAGAACCCCTCACAGATTTTGATACGGTCGAGATTCGATACGACATCGACTCGTAATGACGATTACATTACGCCGCCGAGTTCCAATACGGTCCCGTTTCGTAAACAAATTCTGTGGGGGACGCCACATGCCAAACCGGGAATACGGTACGGGCGCCCACGGACAATGCCGCAGACGCCCGTACCACTCAAACGGTATTGATCTTATGAACCGTAAACCGCCAGCTCCGAGAGCTGACCGCTGGCTCCGCCACTGTTCGTGGTGAAGTTGATCTTTACGTACCGAGCGCTCGTGGACGAGAACGTGATCGTCACGGTGTTACCGGTGCTCGGGTTGAACGTGTAGACCGCCGAGCCGACGATCGTGCTGAAGTTCGTTCCGTCGGTCGAGCCGAGGACGGACAGCGTCTCGGTACGCGTGGCCCAGGACGACGACGGCGGCAGGTTCAGCGCCACCGAAGTGATCGCGTGGCTGGCACCGAGGTCGACCGTGACGAACGCCGGGAACCCGGCCGCGCCCTCCCAGTAGCTGCTCGTGTTGCCGTCGGTGACGGCGCTCGACGCGTACGTCTGGGTGTGACCGGACTCCGTCGTCGCCTTGTTCAGCGCGAGGTTGGTGACCGGCGTGCCCGACGTGGTACCGAAGACCTGCACCTCAGAGAACTGAGCGGCGGGCCATCCGGTGTTGTTGGTCACGGTCAGCGAGACGAACCGGTCGACCGTTCCGGCCGGCAGGTTGATCGTCACACTGTTCGACGCGACGTTCGGGTCCAACGTGTACGCCGCCGAGCCCACCAGCGTCGTGTACGTCGTACCGTTCGTGCTGCCGCTGACGGACAGCGTCTCGGTGCGGACACCCCACGCCGTCGGCAGCTTGAGCACCACCGACGTGAGGTTGTCCGACGCGCCCAGGTCGACCGTGAACGACTGCGGGAACGCGTTGTTCGCGCTCTCCCAGTACGAGTTCTGGTCGCCGTCGACCGCGTTCGATCCGACGTACGTCTGCGAAACGCTGGACACGTTCACCGACTTGCCCTGCGACAGGTTCACCGCGGTGGCGGCCGTACCGGTGCCGGTGAGGGCAACGGTCAGCGACGGGTTCGTCGCGTTGCTGCTCACCGTCAGGGTGCCGTTGCTGGCGCCCGTCGCGGTCGGCGTGAACGTGACGTTGACCGTGCAGGTACCACCGGCGATGACCGAGCCGCCACAGTTGTTCGTCTGCGCGTACGCACCGGACACCGTGATCGAGCCGATGGTCGCACTGGCCGTACCCGTGTTCGTGATGGTCACCGTCTTGGCGGCGGCCGTCGTGTTGACGGTCTGGTTGCCGAACGCCAGCGACGTCGGCGTTGCGGTGAGCGTCGCGGTCGCGACCGCCGTACCCGTGCCGGTGAGGGCAACGGTCAGCGACGGGTTCGACGCGTTGCTCGCCACGGTCAGCGTGCCGGTCGCCGAACCGGTCGCGGTCGGTGCGAACTTGACCGAGACGACACAGGTCGCTCCGGCCGCGATCGACGTTCCGCAGGTGTTCGTCTGCGAGAACGCACCGGTCACCGAGACCGAGCTGATCGTCGCCGCGACGGTGCCACTGTTCGTGATCGTCGTGGTTTGGACCGCGCTCGTGGTGTTGACGGTCTGGTTGCCGAACGCGAGCGACGTCGGCGAGGCACCGAGTGTCGCGGTGCCGACCGACTGACCCGTACCGGTCAGGGCGACCGAGAGAGCCGGGTTCGTCGCGTTGCTGTTCACCGTGAGCGTGCCGCTCGTCGCGCCGGCCGCGGTCGGCGAGAACTTCGCGGTGACGGCGCAGGAGCCACCGGCCGCGATCGACGTGCCACACGTGTTGGTCTGCGAGAACGCACCGGTGACCGCTACTGACGAGACGGTCGCCGCCACGGTGCCGGAGTTCGTCACCGTCACGGTCTGCGTCGCGCTCGACGAACCGACGGTGACCGTACCGAACGCGAGGCTGGACGGGTTCGCCGCGAGCGTCGCGCTGCCACCGCCGCCACCCGTACCCGGGTACACCGCGAACTCGGAGATCTGGCCGGCCGGCCAGCCCGTGTTCCCGGTGATGTTCAGCTGTACGTACCGGTCCGTGGCGTTGGCCGGCAGCGTGATCGTGACGGTGTTGCCGGTGGACGGGTCGAACACGCGACCGGCCGAGGCCGACAGCGTGGAGAAGTTCGTACCGTCATTGCTGCCGAGCACCGCGAGCGTCTCGGTGCGGGTGGCCCAGCTGGTAGGCGGCGGCAGGTTGAGCACGACCTTGCCGATCGACAGCGACGAACCGAGGTCGACCGTCAGAGTCTGCGGGAACGCGGACCCGTCCAGGCTCTCCCAGTACGACGTGGTGTTGCCATCGTTCGCCTGGTTCGGGGCGAACCCGCCGGACGAACTGCTGGCCGTGATCGCCGCGCCCTGTGCGAGGTTCGTCGTCGAGGTGATGCCGGTACCCGTCAGGCTCGCGCCGATCGGGGTCTGCGTACCACTGTTCGTGATCGCCACCGAACCACTCTGGAACCCGCCTGCGGTCGGCGCGAACTTCACCGACACCGTGCACGAGGCACCGGCCGCGAGCGACGTACCGCAGGTGTTCGTCTGCGAGAAGCCGCTGCTGGCCGCGACCGACGAAATGGTGATCGCGGATGCACCCGGGTTGGTGACCGTGAGCGTCTGCGCGGCTGTGGTCGAGCCGACGTTGATCGAGCCGAACGCGAGGCTCGTCGGCGTGACGGTCGGCGGCGTGATGACGTTGTTCGCTCCGGTGCTGCCGACGAGCTGAAGCACGGTCGGGTTACCCGGCTCGTTGCTCGGGATCGTCAGCGTGCCGGTGGTGATGCCGGCCGACGGCGCGGTGAACGAAACGTCCACCTGACACCACACGTTGTTGTCGATCGGCGTGGACAGGTCGAGCGTGGTGCCACACGGCTTGCTCGCGTCCTGGGTGACCGTGAACGCGCTGCTGGCCGAGATGTTGCCGATCGTCGCGGCGGCCGCGGCCGCGTTGAAGATGGTCACCTTCTGCGTGGGCGTGGCCTGACCGACGGTGGCGTTCTCGAACGTCGTCGTGGTCGGGAACGCGTACAGCGGCGCCGTCGCCGGCAGGCCACAAGCGCTCGTCGACCAGCCGGAGTTGCCGGTGCCCTGGTTCAGTGTGAAGCCGGTGTTGCAATTGAAGACGCCCGCGACACCGACGCCGGTGGCGGTCGTGCCGGAGACCGTGGCAGAGCCGGGCGACTGCAGCTGGAACACGTACGTGCCGACGCCGTTGACCGTGTTGTTCGAGATGGTCACGCCACTCGTCACGTACCCGTTCACACCCTGGGTCGCGACGGCCGTACCGACCGGCGGTGCCTGGTTCTCGAACTGGAACGCCTCACCCGGGCTGTTGTCGATCTCGTTGTTCGTGATGTTGACGGTGCCGGTCAGCGCGCTTTCCAGCGGCCAGAACCAGATCGCGCCGACGTTGTAGTCCCAGCCCGGGTCGAACTGACCGGTCCGGACCAACTTGTTGCCGCTGATCGTGGTGACGCCCGCGAGCGACGTCGCGCCGAACCGGTTGCCGATGCCGATGCCGCCGCCACGCGTGATCGTGTCCTGCAGCAGGTTGTTCGTCACGGTCGTGCCGCTGCCGCCGTACAGGCCGACGTTGTTCGCGATGCCCGGTGTGTCGATCGTGTTCTGGTTGAACGTGTTGTTCACGTCCGCGCCCGGCGACGACCAGATCGCGAGGCCGTCATCCTGCAGGTTGCGCTCGAACGAGTTCTCCACAAGGGAGTTCGTGACCGAGCCGTGGAAGTTGATGCCGTCCGCGGTGGTGTCCTGGATGCGAACCGAGTCGACGGTGAGCGAGTCGGTCGGGCCGACCACCCAGATGCCGACCTTCTCGTTCTGAATCCACACGTGGTTGATGTTCGAGTGGTCGAAGCCACCGTTGAACCCGTGCACCGTTCCGTCGGAGTCGTCACGCGTGTTGACGTTGCCGAACATCGACAGTTGAGACACGTTGACGTTCGTGCTCGGGTTGCCGATCTGCCCGGCGAACTCGACCTCGTGGCCGGTCAACTTCGTGTACCACTCGCCTGCGCCCTCGATCGTCACCTTGTTGACGTAGATCGGCGAGCTGACCTTGTACAGGCCCTGCGGGATGTACAGACCGACGCCCGCGCTCGATGCGGCGTTGACCGCGTTCTGCAGCGCCGTCGTCGAGTCGTTCAGGCCGCTCGGGTCCGCGTTGTACGGCGAAGCGGTCGCGCTGATGTAGCCCGCAGGCTGCGAGATCGGGGCCGCGACGAGCTCGAAGTCGGCCGTGTTGATGGTGTACCACGGTGCGTTGTCGCCCGCGTCCACCTTCAACGTAACCGTGTCACCGATCTGCAGCGTCGAGGAGAACATCGTGCGCACGTCGTCGTACATGTCGTGGGGAGCGCTGGTACCGGGGTCACTGACCAGCGGCGTGTTCGTCTCGCTGGGCGGGTTCGAGCCGTAGAGCCAGCTGTTCACCGATGTCATCGTGAGCGGCGTCTGGGCGACGCCGTCTACGTACAGGCCGAGGGGCGCCGTGAGGCCGGCGCCGTCGAGCGAGTCCGGGATCGAGTAGTGGAAGTCGACCGCGTTGGCCGGTGCCGTCAGCGTGAACGTGACGTACTTGCCCTGACCGACGAGCTGCACGGCTTGGCGGCCGGTGGCCTCGGAGGCGAGCGTGCCGAAGTAGTAGTTCGGCGCCAGGATGTTGCCGTTCGTCTGCGCGTTGACCGCGAGTTGTTCGATGAACGGCACCGGCGCACCGGCGTTGATCGCGGCACTGGCCGGTGACGGGAGACCCATCACGGTCATCACCGATGCGACGAGCGCACCCGATCCGACGATGGCGAGCGCGCGTAACCGCGTTCGAGGACTTCTGAGTTTCACTAAGCGACCTTTCCCTGGTCAGCTCGGCCGGCCAGGGCGCCGCTCGCCCAGGCCTCAGCGCCGTAGGTGCAGAATTGCGGTTTCCCCGAAAGAAATTCTTAGCAAGATAGCAACACTTTGTTTGCAAGAAGGCAACATCCAATGTCGACATTTTTGAAGTCCGGCGTCGAGGTGCGCGCTCAGTGGTCCACAAAGGACAAACGACATGTTGTACCGGCGACCATGCGAAAGACGTGCATGGATGCCTCGGATCAGCGACATCCGCAAATGCCTCGATGCCGTACGGTCGTTCGCTCGTGCAAGAAATTGCATCCAGCACAAAAAGCCGCCGGGGTCCAAGATCGTCGGCTAGCACCGATCTTGGACCCCGGCGGCTGCGTTTACGGCCGATCAGGAGCCTTCCGCATCCAAGATCGCAAAGCGACCTCGCCGCGGCGCCCGAGTTATGCGTCGAGCTCTTCCATGATCTCGTCGCTGATGTCGAAGTTGCCGAACACGTTCTGCACGTCGTCGGAGTCTTCCAGCGCGTCGATCAACTTGAAAATCTTCCGGGCACCCTCGAGGTCCAGCGGAACCGTCATGCTCGGCACGAACGACGAGTCGGCCGACTCGTATTCGATGCCGGCGCCCTGCAGCGCCTTGCGTACGGTCAGGAGGTCGGTCGGCTCCGAGATCACCTCGAACGAGTCGCCGATCTCGTTGCATTCCTCGGCGCCGGCGTCGAGCACGGCATCGAGGATCGCGTCCTCGCTGGTCCCGGCGGCCGGCACGATGATCACGCCCTTGCGGCTGAACATGTAGGACACGCTGCCGGCGTCGGCCAGGCTGCCGCCGTTGCGGGTGAGCGCCGTACGCACTTCGGTTGCGGCCCGGTTCCGGTTGTCGGTGAGGCACTCGATCAGGAGAGCAACGCCGTTCGGCCCGTACCCCTCATACATGATCGTCTGCCAGTCGGCGCCGCCGGCTTCAAGGCCGGAACCACGCTTCACCGCCCGATCGATGTTGTCGTTCGGGACCGACGACCTCTTCGCTTTGAGGATCGCGTCGAACAGCGTCGGGTTGCCGTTCGGGTCACCCCCGCCGGTACGAGCGGCGACCTCGACGTTCTTGATGAGCTTGGCGAACATCTTGCCGCGCTTCGCGTCGACGACCGCCTTCTTGTGTTTCGTGGTCGCCCATTTGGAGTGGCCGGACATTACGCCTCCGCAGATCTCAAGCTGATACGACACCCGGGCGACGCGATGCGTGCACCATCTCCACGAAGTAGCGATGGACCCGCAGATCGCCGGTCAGCTCCGGGTGAAAAGACGTCGCGAGCAGGTTTCCCTGTCGGACCGCAACAATCCTAGCCGCTTCACCGTCCGACGGGACACCTGCCCGACCCAGGACCGTAACATCCCCGCCGACCTTTTCCACCCACGGCGCCCGGATGAAGACCGCATGGAACGGTTCGTCACTGACATCCGGCATCGGCACCGACGCCTCGAATGAGTCCACCTGGCGCCCGAACGCGTTGCGACGCACAGTCATGTCGATGCCCGCGAACGTACGCTGGTCCGGCCGCCCGTCGAGCACGTCGGTGGCCAACATGATCATGCCCGCACACGAACCGTACACCGGCATGCCGCTCTTGATTCGGTCTTGAATCGGGTCGAACAGCTCGAACGTGGTCGCGAGCTTGCTCATCGTGGTCGACTCGCCGCCCGGAATGACGAGCGCGTCGACTGTCTCTAGTTCGGATGGACGCCGGACCGGCCGGGCGATGACATCGCACTCGGCCAGGGCGGCGAGGTGTTCGCGTACGTCGCCCTGGAGAGCGAAGACACCGACGACTGCTTCGGTCACGGGCTACCAGCCACGCTCGGCGAGGCGGTGCGGCTGCGGGATCTCTTCCACGTTGATGCCGACCATTGCTTCGCCGAGACCGCGGGACACCTTCGCAAGTACGTCCGGGTCGTCGTAGAACGTGGTTGCCTTCACGATCGCGGCGGCACGCTGCGCCGGGTTGCCGGACTTGAAGATGCCCGAACCGACGAACACACCCTCGGCGCCGAGATGCATCATCATCGCGGCGTCGGCCGGAGTCGCGATTCCACCCGCGGTGAACATCACGACCGGCAGCTTGCCACTCTCCGCCACCTCGCGTACCAGCTCGAACGGCGCCTGAAGCTCCTTCGCCGCGACATAGAGCTCATCGGCGGACAACGAGGTGAGGCGGCGAATCTCGCCACCGATCTTGCGCATATGCGTGGTCGCGTTGGACACGTCGCCCGTACCGGCTTCGCCCTTGGAACGGATCATCGCCGCGCCCTCGGTGATCCGGCGAAGCGCCTCGCCCAGGTTCGTGGCACCGCACACGAACGGGACGGTAAAGGCCCACTTGTCGATGTGGTTCGAGTAGTCGGCCGGCGTCAGGACCTCAGACTCGTCGATGTAGTCGACGCCGAGCGCCTGGAGGATCTGCGCCTCGACGAAATGGCCGATCCGGGCCTTCGCCATCACCGGAATCGACACAGAGGCGATGATGCTGTCGATCATGTCCGGGTCACTCATCCGGGAGACGCCACCCTGCGCACGGATGTCGGCCGGTACCCGCTCGAGCGCCATGACCGCGACCGCACCGGCGTCCTCGGCGATCTTCGCCTGCTCGGCCGTGACGACGTCCATGATCACGCCGCCCTTGAGCATCTCCGCCATACCGCGCTTGACGCGGGACGTACCGGTACCGGTCTCAGACATGGTTAACCGTCTCCTGATGTGTTTGAGGGGAACACCACGAAGTCTACGTGAAGTCAAGGGGCCAATTCAGCGCCAATCGCCCCGCTGTGGCCTGCTCCGCTGTCCTCGCCGCCCCAAATCCCAGTTGGATTAGATGAGTTGCGGGTCTTCGATGTCGAAATAGGCTAATTCTGGGTGTTTGCGGTTGAAACCGAACAAGCGCACCAACCGCCGCCGCCGCATCGTCTTCGCGTCCCGGACGAGATCGGTGTGGATGTGCCGCGCCAACGACACCTGACGGCTGGTCGCCACGACCTCGGACAGAAGCGGCGAGTCAATCGGGTACGGGAGATCGCGCAACGCCTTCGTCAGTGCGTTCTCCACGCCTTCACGATCGGCCACGTCCCGGTCGGAGGCCGACTCGGCCAATGCACGGACCTCGGGTTGCCCGATCTCATCGGCCAGCTTCAACGCGGCCACCGACCGACGCAACAGTGCGGCGTTGAGCGCCTCGGCCGCCGCCACGGCCCGGATGTGGAGCCGATCGACCCGCCCGGCGATCCACGTCAGGTACGTCGCGACAACGACGACCACGCCAACGACCCCGATAATCCACCACATGATCTAGAGATCGTAACCTCGCCTTACTACGGGATTGTTGCGACCGGCTCCCGGGTCGTCGCCTCGATCGCCGACGTGTAGACCTCCAGGACGCGCTCGGCGACGGTCGGCCAGTCGTACGCGGCGACGGCCTCGGTCGCTCGCCGAACCTGCGCCGCCCGGCGTTCCGGGTCGTCCAGCAGACCGGCGATCGCGACCGCCAGCGCGTCGGCGTTGCCGTTTGTGAACAGCAGGCCCGCATCGCCGTTGTCCAGCACCCGCCGGAACGCGTCAAGATCGCTCGCGACCACGGCCGCGCCGGCCGACATCGCCTCGGTCAGGATCATGCCGAACGATTCGCCGCGCGTGTTCGGCGCGACGTAGATGTCGACGCTGCTCAGCATGCGCGCCTTGTCCTCTTCGGAGACCTTGCCGAGGAACGTGACGCGATCGCGGATCGTGGCCGGGATCGGCTCCGCGAGATCCTCTTCCTCGCCCGGGCCGGCAACCAGCAGGCGCAGGCCCGGCCGGTTCGCCGCCACTTTCGCGAACGCCGCGATCAGCACCGGAAAGCCCTTGCGCTCCTCGGTGAACCGGCCGAGGAAGCCAATCGCACCGCCGTCGCCCGGCCAGCCGTCAAGCGGCTGGGCATCGGCGAACCGGCGGACCGCCACGCCGTTCGGAATCTCCCACGCGCCACCGTCGAGATGCTCGACCTGCACGCGCCGGGCCAGCGTGCTGACCGCGATCCGCGCCGTGATCTTCTCCAGCACGATCTGGAGCAGCCCCTGGGCCGCCGCCATCGCCCGGGAACGGGTGGTCGCGGTGTGGAACGTCGCCACGACCGGACCACGGGCGTACAGGACGGCGAGCATCGACAGGCTGGGCGTGATCGGCTCGTGTACGTGGATCACGTCGAAGTTGCCGGTGGTGAGCCATTTTCGGACCCGCGCCGCCGAGATCGGCCCGAAGGACAACCGGGCGACCGAGCCGTTGTACCGGATCGGGATGGTCCGGCCGGCCGGCGTCAGGAACGGCGGTCCCACAATGTCGTCACTGGCCGGCGCCAGTACGTTGACGTGGTGCCCAAGGTCGATCAGGGTCTGGGCGAGATCGTGCACGTGGTTCTGGACGCCACCGGGGGTGTCGAACGAGTACGGCGAGACGATCCCGATGCGCATCAGGTCTCCGTACCCGCCCGGACCTTGGCGGACGCCGCGCCTGCCTTCTCGGGTACGAACATCTTGGCGAGCATGTGCCAATCCTGCGGCCTTCGCCGGATCGACGCTGCGAAATTGTCCGCGATATTCTGCGTGACAAGCGCCACACGCTGGGACATCGTCCCGGACGACGGATCCGGCATGATCAGCGGCTGGGATACGCGGCCGGTCGGCCCCCGGTCCTCGTACCACATGTCGATCGTGAAAAGAGGCGCCCCGGTGGCGAGCGCCAGGATGGCCGGCCCGGCCGGCATTCGGGTCCGGCGGCCGAAGAACGTCACGCCGACGCCGCCCTTCGAAAAGTCGCGGTCAGCAAGCAATGGCACCACCGAGCCGGACCGTACACGTTCGGTCAGCACGTCCATCGGCGGCCGCGTACCGCCGGTCAGCGGCAGAATCTCCATGCCGAGGCCCTCCCGGAACGCGAGAAACCGCTCGTAGAGACCCTCCGGCTTGAGGCGCTCGGCCACCGTGGTGATCGGCATGCCCATCGCCGCGACCCAGGCGCCTGCGGCGTCCCAGTTGCCGGAGTGCGGCAGCGCGAGGATGCTGCCCCGCCCGTTCGCGGCGTTCGACAGCAGGATGTCCTTGTTGTGCAGAACGAAGTTGGTGCGGTTCTGCTCATTCGTCTGCGACGGCAGACGGAACGCGTCGCACCAGTATCGGGCGTACGAGCGGACGGCATCACGTACCAGGATCTGAAATTGATCTTCGGGCATTTCCGGGCCGACCACGACCCGCAGGTTCTCGGCAAGCACCTGCACGCCCGCACCCGGCTTGCGGGCAGCCCGATCCGCACCGGACTGGAACAACGCGTACGCCGTGCTCTTCGGCAACGTCCGGGTGAGCCGCCATCCGGCCGCGTAGCCGAGTTCGACCGCACCATCCTTGGTAAACGGCGACTTCATGCGACCGGTTGATCCGATGCGGCGGCGGCCGGACGGGCGGCGGTCTTCGCCTGCTGGTAGACGACGGCCATCCGCTGACCGACGGTATAGATCGAACCGACCGCGAGGATCACGCAGACCACATCGACACCGTAGGTCACTCCGAAGCCGGTCAGCAGGCCTCCGATGCCGATGCCGACCAGGCGCTCGGCCCGTTCCACCAGACCGACGTTCGCGGTGAAGCCGAGCCCTTCGGCCCGTGCCTTCGCGTACGACACGGTCTGACCGGCGACGAGCGCGACCAACGCGGCGGCCGCACCCCAGTGCCGGTCGTGGACGGCCAGCCAGTACGCGGTGGCGCCGAAGATCGCGCCGTCCGCGATCCGGTCACAGGTCGAGTCGAGGAACGCACCGAACTTGCTGGTCGTCCCACGAGCGCGTGCCATGGCACCGTCGATCAGATCGGTGAAGCAGCACAATGTGATGATCACGGTGCCGGTAATGAACCGGCCGGTGAACGCGAACACGAGGGCGCCGGCGATCACGCCGAGCGTGCCGGCCGCGGTGACGGCGTCCGGCGAGACGCCGGCACGCAGCAGGGCCCGCGCGGGACCGGCGGAGATTTTCGCGACGATGGCGCGAGCGTTTACGTTGAAGATCTTTGCCATGGCCGTCCCACCTTATCGGCGCTCTGCCCTGCGCCGATAGCGCGGGTGGTGTTTTGGCAGGGCCAGTAAGCGCGTTGGGGTTGTGTGACGTGTGTCACGGGTGTGGGATCGACCTATTCGGGGCTTAAGAACCAATGGAGGGCAATGATGGCGCAGAAGACGTTGGAGAAGGGTGGCACCGGCCCCGCGCCGGTGGTGGAACAGCCCGGCAGGGTACGCAACGTCGTGCTCGTCGGGCACTCCGGAGCGGGCAAGACCACGCTCGTGGAGGCGCTCCTCGCGGCGACCGGCACGATCTCGCGAGCCGGGGATGTGGCCGACGGTACGACGATTTCAGACAGCGATCCGGCGGCGATCCGACAGCAGCGTTCGGTCAGCCTGTCCTGCGCACCCCTCATGTACGACGGCATCAAGGTCAACCTGCTCGATACGCCCGGCTATGCCGATTTCGTCGGCGAACTGCGAGCCGGCCTCCGCGCTGCGGATGCGGCCTTGTTCGTCGTCTCGGCGGTCGACGGGATGGACGCGGCTACGGTCGCGCTGTGGGACGAGTGCGCCTCGGTCGGCATGCCGCGCGCGGTCGCGGTCACCCGCCTGGATCATCCGCGCGCCGACTTCGATGAGACCGTGGCGCTCTGCCAGCGCGTGTTCGGCGACAACGTCCTGCCGCTGTACCTGCCGATGCTCGGCGACGACGGCGCCTCGGTCGACGGCCTGTTGGGCCTGATCACGTCGCGAGTCTTCGACTACACGGCGGGACACCCGCCGACCGTTCGCGAACCCGATCCCGAGCACTTGCCGGCGATCGAGGAGTCCCGGGGCGAGTTGCTGGAAGGAATCATCGCCGAGAGCGAGGACGAGACGCTGATGGAGCGTTACCTCAGCGGCGAGGACATTGAGACCAGCACGATCATCGCGGACCTGGAGAAGGCGGTCGCGAACGGTTCGTTCTACCCGGTGATCCCGGTCAGCGCGGTCACCGGCCTCGGCCTCGATTCCCTCCTGGAGGTGCTGACCAGCGCGTTCCCGACGCCGGGCGAGCACGATCTGCCCGCCGTGGTCGGTCTCGACGGTTCGCCACGTGAGGCGATCACCTGCGATCCGGACGGTCCGCTCGTGGCCGAGGTGGTCAAGACCACGATCGACTCGTACGTCGGGAGGGTGTCGCTGATCCGCGTCTTCTCCGGCACGCTCAGGCCGGACGTGGCGATTCACGTTGCCGGGCACGGCATGGCCGAGCGCGGCCACGCCGATCACGACGGCGACGAGCGCATCATGCACATCTACTCGCCGCTCGGCGCGAGCCTGCGCGAGGTACCGCTGTGCGTCGCCGGTGACATCTGCGCGATCACGAAATCGACGGTCGCCGAAACCGGCGACACGATCTCGTGGAAATCGTCGCCGCTACTCGTCGCCCCATGGGACATGCCGGAGCCGCTCCTGCCGGTCGCGATCGTGGCAAAGACGCGCTCGGACGAGGATGCGCTGGCGAAGAATCTGGCCCGGTTGGTCGCCGGCGACCCAACCATGCGGCTGGAACGCAATCCGGAGACGCATCAGCTCGTGCTCTGGTGCATGGGCGAGGCACACGCCGATGTGGTTCTGGATCGGTTGCGCGCCGGTGGCGTCGAACTCGCCACCGAACCCGTACGGGTGCCGCTACGCGAGTCGTTCAGCGGCTTCGCGAAGGGCCACGGACGGCACGTGAAGCAGTCCGGCGGCCACGGCCAGTACGCGGTCTGCGACATCGAGGTCGAGCCACTGCCACGTGGTACCGGATTCGAGTTCGTGGACAAGGTCGTCGGCGGCGCCGTGCCGCACAACTACATCCCGAGTGTGGAGAAGGGCGTACGGGCACAGATGGAGCACGGCATCGTGGCCGGCTTCCCGATCGTCGACGTACGCGTGACGCTGACCGACGGGAAGGCGCACTCGGTCGACTCGTCGGATGCCGCGTTCCAGACCGCCGGAGCGATGGCGTTGAAGGATGCCGCCGAGAAGGTCGAGGTCAGCCTGCTCGAACCGATCGACGACATCGTGATCCGAGTTCCCGATCAATTCGTCGGCGGCGTGCTGTCCGACCTGTCCACGCGCCGCGGGCGGGTGCTCGGGACCGAGGCCGACCCGGACGGCAACGAGCGTTCGCTGGTCCACGCCGAGGTGCCGGCTACCGAGCTCGTCCGATACGCGGTCGAGCTGCGATCCATGACATCCGGCACCGGTTCGTTCAGCCGTACGTTCGTCCGGCACGACCCGATGCCGGCGCACCTCGCGGGCCAGTTCCGGGTCTAGAAACTACCGCGACAATCTATTGGTTGGGCGGGACGTTCCCCGGCGGCGCGATCGACCCGGGCCTTGCCCGAACGGCGACCGCCGCCCGAACCGAACCATCGCACGAAGAGCCGGCCGCGTCCGGCGCCGGGACTCAACCGGCGCCGGATCGGCCGCCGCTGATTGCGAGTCAGCAGCGTGCGCCTCGCACTGGGGGCATTGCGGTCCGCGCAGCAACGCGACGCGGATCACCGTGAGCCAGGTCAGAATCAGCTTCACCACGATCACGCCACCGCCGCGTGCGAGCCGCGTACCGGTTCGTCGGCGACCAGTGCTTCCAGCGCGGGCAGCGCCGCATACAGCGCGTCGAGCTGAGCCGGATCCAGCGCGGCCATCCGCTCGATCAGACGACCCGATCGGGCGGTACGCGTACCGGTGATGACCTCGGCTCCGCCGGACGTCGACCGCACCAGGCAGGCCCGGCCGTCGGCCGGATCCGGGACGCGCTCGGCGTACCCCTCCGCGACCAGCGCGTCGACGATCCGGCTCATCGTCGGTGCGCGTACGCCCTCGGCGGCGGCCAGGTCACCGAGGCGAAGCGGCCCTTCCGAGACGATCGTGGCGAGGGCCGAGATCGACCCGGGGCCGAGCTCGGTCGGGTCACCGATGCGCATACGGCGGATCAGCCGCGCGACCGAGAGGAATAGGCGGTTGGCCAGCTCTTCCTGAAGCCCAGCCTCCCGGACCGCCACCGGCATGACAACGGAGTTCATGACTTCGTTTCTACCGCAGTTCTGGCCTCTTCCATGCCGTCGGCCTCGGCGAGTGCCATGAGACCCGTCACGTCGGTGCTCAGGGCACCCTCGACCGCGATCTCCGGCTCCGGTGCCGTCGGCGCGGGCTTGGGCTGGAAGAACGACGCGATCGCCGCGACGAACATCATGAGCGCGGCGGCCGCTGAACACGACGACCAGGCCGTGGTGGAACGGTCCGGAGATCAGGTGCGGGAAGAACTCCTTGCCGGTCAGCGTCGCCGCGTTGCGCGGCCGGCAGCGTGTTGCAGCACGCCGGTCGGGCCGAGCAGCTGTGCCAGCGGGTTGTACCCGAGGAACGCGGCGAACAGGCTGCCCACCGGCGGCAGGTTGCCGATCTGCTGGGCCACGTCGCGCGGGACGCCCTGGGCCTGACCAGGCCGTTCGTCAGCGTGTGTCGGCAGCGTCGACGCCAGGCCGACGATCATCAGCGAGAAGAAGATGCCGATGGACAGCGCCGAGCCGGAGTTGAAGAACGTGCCGCGCATGCCGGCCGCGGCGCCGCGCTGGCTCGGCCGGTACGGAGTCCATGACGGCGGACGTGTTCGGGGCCGAGAACAGCCCGGAGCCGATGCCGTTGAGCAGCGATCAGGAGCGCGAACACCCAGTAGGGGAAGTCGACCGGCAGGAAGATCAGGCCGACGAACGTGGCCGCGACCACCAGCGCGCCACCGACCGCGAACGGGCGTGCGCCGAACCGGTCGGACAGCCACCCGGAGACCGGGCCGGCGACGCAGGAAGCCGACGGTCAGCGGCAGCAGGTAGATGCCGGCCCACAGCGGAGTGTCGGCGTAGCTGTAGCCGTGCAGCGGGAGCCAGATGCCCTGCAGCCAGATGATCAGCATGAACTGCATGCCACCGCGGCCGATCGAGGCGAGCAGGCCGGCCAGGTTCGCCGAACGCGAACGTCCGGTTCCGGAACAGGCCGATGTGGAACATCGGCTCCGTGACCTTGCGTCTCGACGACGCAGAACACGACCAGCAGCACGACGCCGCCGATGAACCCGGCCAGCACCCACGGGTTCGTCCAGCCGGTGTGTGGCCGCCGTAGGGCTGGATGCCGTAGGTGATCGCCGGCCAGCAGGATCGACAGGCCGACCGCGAACGTGACGTTGCCCCACCAGTCGATCTTGCCGCGGGCGCCGCGCGCCGAGCTCGTGCAGCGACTGGTAGGACCAGACGGTACCGAGGATGCCGATCGGGACGCTGACCCAGAACACCGCGCGCCAGTCCCACTCGGCGAGCACGCCGCCGAGGACCAGGCCGATGAACGATCCGGCGATCGCGGCGACCTGGTTGACGCCGAGCGCCATGCCGCGCTGGCGGGCCGGGAACGCGTCGGTG
Source organism: uncultured Actinomycetota bacterium (assembly GCA_963831705.1). Lineage (GTDB taxonomy): Bacteria > Actinomycetota > Actinomycetes > Mycobacteriales > Micromonosporaceae > DASQPR01. The sequence goes on from CAWHRE010000010.1 coordinate 128,465, forward strand.
AGGATCGCGGTCGAGTTGGCGAACAGCATCGCGCCGCCGATCGCCTGGACGACGCGCCAGCCGATCAGCCACAGCGCGCCGGTCGCCGTGCTTGAACGGATCGAGCGACAGCGCGATCGAAGCCACGCGTGAAGACCACGAAGCCGAGGTTGTAGAGCTTCACCCGGCCGAACATGTCGCCGAGCCGGCCGAGCGTGACCACGAGTACCGCGGAGACGAGCAGGAAGCCCATCAGCATCCAGAGCAGGTAGCTGACGTTGCCGGGCGCGAGCGGGTCGAGCTGGATACCGTGGAAGATCGCCGGCAGCGAGATGATCACGATCGAGGCGTTGATCGTCGCGATCAGCATGCCGATCGTGGTGTTCGACAGCGACGATCCACTTGTACCGGGGATGATCCTTATCGAAACGATTGCCCTGCGAGCTCACGCGGTTTGCCCTTCGACTGTGCCCTGCGAGTGATTGTTGCTTCGTGCTAACTAAATTCTCTTCGCACGATAACACGCCGGGGGCGTATCGAAATTAGGACGCTACGTCTGTCCACGCCTTCGTGAGCAGGTCACGGGTATCTTCGAGCAACTGCGGCAGCACTTTTGTGCGCCCGATCACAGCCATGAAGTTCGAGTCGCCGCCCCACCGCGGCACCACATGCTGATGGAGATGCGACGCGATTCCGGCCCCCGCGACCGAGCCCTGGTTCATCCCGATGTTGAAACCGTGGGCCGAACTCGTCGCGCGAATGACACGCATCGCGGTTTGGGTGAACAGCCCGAACTCGGCCATTTCGGCGCCGTCGAGGTCGGTGTACTCCGGAACGTGCCGGTACGGGCAGATCAACAGATGACCTGGGTTGTACGGGTAGAGATTGAGCACCGCGAACACCAGCTGTCCACGAGCGATCACGAGCCGGTTGCCGGAGCCTTCGGTCAGGCAGAACGGGCATCCGGCCGGCTTCTCGTACCCTTCGGCCGGCCGGGACTCGCCGGTCACGTACGTGAGGCGATGCGGCGTCCAGAGTCGCTCGAGACCGTCGTGCATCTCGTTCTCGGTATCCATGCCGGTAATGCCGCCGTCCCTTATCGAGGCCGGGCGGCGACGAACTCCGCGATGTAGTCGGCCAGATCGTGCTTCGGCACCCAGCCGAGCGCCCGCGCCTTCGTGGAATCAGCCTGTCCGCTGACCCGTTCGCCGGGTAGCGCGTCGCGGAACTCGATCTCGCCACCGAACATGCGAGCGACGTCGATGATCGCGCGTTCCTGCCCATACCCGAGGAGGTAGCCATCGCCGGAACCGCTCGCGGCGCAGATCATGATCCCGTCGACGATGTCCTCGATGTGGGTGAAGTCACGCGTCTGCGTACCGGGGCGCACCACGGTCAGCGGCAGCCCGGCCCGGAACTGCGACTCGAAGATCCCGATCACGGTCGCGTACTTGCCGTGCGTAATCTGGCCCGGGCCGAACACGTTGTAGAAGTACGTGATCACGTAATCCAGCCCGTACCAGTCCGCGAAGTTGCCGATGTACTCGATGTTCTTCGCCTTGGTCCACGCGTACGGGTTGAGGTTCTCGTCCTCGCCGTCGTTGCCGAACTTCGAGCTCGATCCCGCGTACACGAGCTTGGCCGCGTGCGCGTGCGCGAACTTGACCACCTCTTTCGTACCGTGCAGGTTGAACTCCCAGGTCAGGTCGATGTCCTCGAACGACTGCGGGATGCGCGAATATTCGCCCATGTGAAAGACGATCGCGGGCGAGGACAGCCCGGCGTTCGCCCAGGCCTTCGCGATGTCGACCGTGCTCGCGTGGATGTAGATCGCCCGCGGGTCGGCGACGTGGTTGGCCTCGGTGCCGGTGAAGTAGTTGTCCACCGACACGACCTGCGCGCCCGGGTTGTCGCGGAGCAGTCGCCGGATCAGATTACTTCCCACGAACCCGGCACCGCCGGTGACCAGGAACGTCTGCTCCGTCATCTTGAACCCCACTCCAACGACCGACTCACTGCCTCATCACCACCACCGGAGCGGCCAGCTTCACGACCGTCCGATCCTAGCCGCATCGGGCCAGGTCGTCCTGATCGGCCAAGAGGCTGACCTGCGGCGGCTAGTCCTCAACCGCGGACGGGCCAACGTTCGTCCGGGACCGGACCACGTCCACCACGTGCGCGACCGCATCGTCGATCGTCATGCCGTTGCGCTGCGAGCCGTCCCGGTAGCGGAACGAAACCGTACGGCCGGCCACGTCCTCGTCGCCGGCGATCGCCATGAACGGGATCTTCTGCTGCTGGGCGGTTCGGATCTTCTTCTGCATCCGGTCGTCGGACGCGTCGACCTCGGCACGGATGCCGTGCTCACGCAGCTTCTCGGTGAATGACACCAGATAGTCGGTGTGGTCTTCCCGAATCGGGATGCCGACCACCTGAATCGGCGCGAGCCAGGCCGGGAACGCACCGGCATAGTGCTCGGTCAGCACACCGAAGAACCGCTCGATCGAGCCGAACAGCGCGCGGTGGATCATGATCGGCTGCTTGCGCGTACCGTCCGCGGCCTGATACTCCAGGCCGAACCGCTTCGGCTGGTTGAAGTCGAGCTGGATCGTCGACATCTGCCAGGTCCGGCCGATCGCGTCCTTCGCCTGTACCGAGATCTTCGGACCGTAGAACGCCGCGCCGCCCGGATCCGGGACCAGGGCCAGCCCGGACGCCTCGGCCGCTTCCCGCAGCGCGTTCGTGGCGTTCTCCCACTCGTGGTCCTCGCCGATGAACTTCGCCGAGTCGCCGCGGGTGGACAGTTCCAGATAGAAGTCGTCGAGGCCGTAGTCGCGCAGCAGGTCGAGCACGAACGAGAGCAGGTTGCGCAGCTCGTCCTGCATCTGCTCCTGGGTGCAGTAGATGTGCGAGTCGTCCTGCGTCATGCCGCGTACCCGAGTCAGGCCGTGTACGACACCGGACTTCTCGAACCGGTACACCGTGCCGAACTCGAACAGTCGCAGCGGCAACTCCCGGTACGACCGGCCGCGGGACCGGAAGATCAGGTTGTGCATCGGGCAGTTCATCGCCTTGAGGTAATACTCCGCGCCCTCCATCTGCATGGGCGGGAACATCGTCTCGGCGTAGTACGGCAGGTGCCCGGACGTCTCGAACACACCGGCCTTGGTGATGTGCGGCGTATTCACGAACGAATAACCGGCCGCGTCGTGCTTGAGGCGTGAGTAGTTCTCCAGCTCACGCCGGATGATGCCGCCCTTCGGGTGGAACACCGCGAGGCCGGAACCGATTTCGTCCGGGAAGCTGAACAGGTCGAGGTCCGCGCCGAGCTTGCGGTGGTCGCGCCGGGCCGCCTCTTCGAGCAGCTTCAGATAGTCCTTCAACGCGTCGCGGGTGGGCCAGGCGGTCCCGTACACCCGCTGCAGTTGGGGGTTCTTCTCGGAACCGCGCCAGTACGCGGCGGCCGAGCGCATCAACTTGAACGCGCCGATCAGGCGCGTGCTCGGCAGGTGCGGGCCGCGACAGAGGTCGGACCAGCACACCTTGTCGCTCTGTGCGTCGACGTTGTCGTAGATGGTGAGTTCGGCGCCGCCGACCTCCATCATCTCCTCGGTATCAACGTCCGAGCCCTTGATGTCGATGAGTTCGAGCTTGAACGGCTGGTCGGCCAACTCCACGCGGGCCTGCTCAAGCGACTCGAACCGGCGGCGCTGGAAGCGCTGACCGGCCTTCACGATCTCCTGCATACGCTTTTCGATCTTGGCGATGTCGTCCGGCTGGAACGGCTTGGCGACGCCGAAGTCGTAGTAGAAGCCGTTCTCGATCGGCGGCCCGATGCCGAGCTTCGCCTCCGGGAAGATGTCCTGCACGGCCTGCGCGAGCACGTGCGCGGTCGAGTGCCGCAGCACGTTCAGACCATCCGGCGAATCCATCGAGACCGGCGTGACGGTCACGTCCTCGGCCGGCGCCCAGGCGAGGTCACGCAGCTTCCCGTCCGCGTCCCGGACGACCACGACCGCCTTCGGCCCGGTGGTTGGCAGGCCGGCCGCCGCGACCGCGTCGGCGCACGTCGTGCCGGCCGCGACGACGAGGGTGTCGTATGTGGTGGCGGCGGTGGGTGCGGACACGGCGGGCTCCCTAAAAAGATCACGGAGTAAAGATCATGGAGTACGGTGCGCCGGACCGGCACACCGTCCCCGATGCTATCGGTCGACTCCGCTGCCACGTCAGTCAGCCGCTCTCCCGAGCGCCCGGGTGACGCCGATAAAACCGGAGGATCTTACGCATCGGGGCGTACAGAGTTAGATTGTGGCCGTGACCACCTCAGACATGATTGCCGCGGTACAACACCGCTACGAAACGTTCTTCGCGACGAAGCCGGAGACCCCGTTCGCGGTCGAGGCCGACGGCACGAAGCACACGTTCGGCTCTGGCGAACCGATGTTCACCATCAAGATCGACGATCCTCGCGGGGCCAAGGCGCTCGGCAGCCTCGACCAGTTCGCGGTCGCGGTCGCATACCTCAACGGCTGGCTGGACGTGGATGGCGACCTGGCGGAAGCGCTCAAGATGCGCGCGTTCTTCCGGGACATCCACCCGATCGCATGGGTCTCGCAATTCGTCCCGTCGCTGCTCCGGGGCCGCAAGGAGAGCGACAAGCGCGCGATCTCGCACCACTACGACGAGGACTCGGACTTCTTCCTGAGCTTCCTCGACGACCGGCACCGCTGCTACACCGAAGGCGTGTTCGCCTCCGACGACGAGCTGATCGAAGACGCGATGACGCGGAAGATGGATCTCGCCATCGAGGCGCTCGGCGTGAAGGCCGGCGACCACGTGCTGGAGATCGGCGGGGGCTGGGGCGCGTTCGTCGAGCACGCCGGCAAGCGGGGCATCGAGGTCACGACGCTGACGCTGTCCAAGGAGTCCGAGGCGTACCTGAACGGGCTGATCGAGCGCGAGCAGCTCCCGGCCCGGGTGATCCGCGAGCACATCTTCGCGTACACGAGCGCCACGAAGTACGACGGCATCGTCAACATGGGCGTCACCGAGCACCTGCCGAACTACAAGACCACGATCAAGAAGTACGCCGAGCTGATCAAGCCGGGCGGCTACGTCTACCTCGACGCGCTCGCGATGCGCGCCAAGCACAACATCTCCACGTTCATGAGCCGGTACGTGTACCCGGGCGGCCAGTCGCCGCTGCTGCTGCACGCGTACCTGGAGGAGGTCAACGACTCGCCGTTCCGAGTGATCAGCGTGCAGGACGACCGGCACAACTACGCGCTCACCTGCCGCCGTTGGGCGGAGAAGCTCGACTCGAAGCGCACCGAGATCGTGGACCGGTTCGGTGAACCGCTCTACCGCCGCTTCCGTCTCTTCCTGTGGGGCTCAGCGGCCGGATTCGACACCGGCTTGGTCCAGGCGTACCGCTGGGTTCTGCAGATGCCCGAGCCGGCCGCCTGACCCTCACCTAGGGACGTACATGAAAAAGCCCGTCTTCGTCGTCATCGGGATCCTGCTCGCGCTGCTCGGCGTGTTCTGGTTGCTGCAGGGACTGAACGTGTTCAACCAGAGCGGCGGGATGAACGGCAAGCACGCGTTCATCTACGTCGGCATCGTTGTCGCGCTGGCCGGAATCGGTCTGGTCGTGACCGGCGCCCGGAGGCGGAGCACCACACCCTCGGCCTGAGCCGGTACGGTGATGGGCGGCGGCAGCGCCGGCGCCCATCACCCACCACGGCTGATCGGGGAACCCACATGACTTCCAAATTTGCGGTCGATGGCGTTGAAGTGACGTCTCATGAAGCGCTCAGCGCCCTTCTCGGCGAACCGTCCGAGCGCGACGCGAACAAGGTCCGCGGATCGCTCAACGATTTCGACCGACGGTTCATCGCCGCATCGCCGTTCTGCGTGATCGCGACGGCCGGTGCGGACGGCCGATGCGATGCCTCCCCGAAGGGTGACCCGGCCGGCTTCACGTACATCGTCGACGACACCACGATCGTGCTTCCGGAGCGGCCCGGCAACCGTCGTGCCGACGGATTCCACAACATCCTCGACAATCCGTTTCTCGGCCTGATCTACCTCATTCCGGGCCGCGGTGACACGCTGCGCGTCAATGGTCGAGCACGGTTGATCAGCGACGCACCGTTCTTCGACGAAATGGTCGTCAAGGGCCACCGGCCGATCCTCGCCGCCGTCGTCGATATCGAAGAGGTCTTCTACCACTGCTCGAAGGCGTTCCTCCGGTCCGCGCTGTGGAAGCCGGAGACCTGGCAACCCGATGCCGCGCCGTCCCGCGCCGAGATCGCGCACGGCATGGAGCGGGCCGACCAGTCGATGGAGGAGCTCGCGGTTTACTACGGTCCGGCGTACGAGCAGAAGATCTACCAGTCGTGATCGAGCTGCCGGACGATCTTCCGGTGATCGAGCGCGACGTCGTACGCGTGGTCGTGCTGGACGCCGAAGACCGCATCCTGCTGTTCCACGCCCGCGACATCACGGCGCCCGAGTTGGGCACCTGGTGGGAGCTGCCGGGCGGCGGTACGGAGCCCGGTGAAACGTATGTCGACACCGCGATCCGGGAACTGTACGAGGAGACCGGCATCGCCGTCGTACCCGATCAGCTCTCGGCGCCGAACTGGCGGCGGACCGCGACGTTCCGCTATCGCGGTGGGCGGCGTCTGCAGCACGAGCTGGTGCTGACCGCGCGCCTGCCCGGCACCGCGACCATCGACATCTCCGGCCAACTGGACTACGAGCTGGAGGATTATCCGGAGAGCCGGTGGTGGCCGGTCGCCGACCTGCGTGCGAGTGCCGAACGGTTTTATCCGGGGCGACTCGCCGAAGTGATCGACGCGCACCTGACCGGGGAACCGATCCACGATGAGCTGGAGATCTTCTCCTAGCCGCTTTACCTGCGTCGAATTTACTTGCGTCGGAACGTCAGGACGCCGTCCTCGATGTCCATCGTGGCGAGTTCGCGTGCGACCAACAACTCCAGGTGCAATGCGGTCTCGAACACCGCGAGCATCTGATTGAACGGGTCGAGGTCGGCGAACTTCCGCTTCCGGGACGTCCAACCGATCTCGGACGCGACGTCGAAGCTGGTGTGGCCGTCGCTGCTCAGGACACGCAGCATCTCGGCCAACCGGCTGGCGTGGTGGGCGAGCAGCTCGTCGACGCGCTCGTGTACCGCATCGCCGGCCGGCCCGTGAGCCGGCAACAGCGCCATGTCGGGCATCTCCCGGACCAGACGCAGCGATGCCAGATAGTCGCGTAACGCCAGCTTCGGCGGCGACGGTTCGAACGCGACCGACGGCGTGATGTGTGGCAGCACGTGGTCACCCGCGAACATCAGCCCGGCCGCGCGGTCGACGTACACGACGTGACCTGCCGTGTGGCCGGGCGTCGCGATCGCCTCCAGGATCCGGTCGCCGACCTCGAAGCGATCGCCGGATGCGACGTACGCGTCCGGACTCCCGTACCCGCTGTCGGCCGGCTCGCCTGCGATCCCGAAGGCCCGGATCGCTTCGACGACCGCGCTCGCCCCGTGCCGTGCGAGCGCCCCGAGCGGCCGCTCCAGCCCCGGTGGGATCGGCTGGGTGAGCAGGTCGATCGTGGACTTCTCGCCAATACCGATGAGCACTCGGGCACCGAACTCGCGGCGGACCGCGATGGCTTGCGTGTAGTGGTCCCGATGAGCGTGCGTGACCAGAAACCGGCGAATGTCACGGACGTCGCCGCCGATCGTCGCCATCGCGGCGTCGAGGTGTTTGCGGGCGACGTCGAGTGCCCAACCGCCGTCGACCAGAGTGAACCCGTCGCGGTCCGCGATCGCGTACACGTTGACGGCGCGGAGTCCGTCGGTAGGCAGCGGAAGCGGGATCCGCCAGACGCCTGGCGCAACGGGGAAGGCTCCGGGTTCAGTCCAGGTGAGATCGGCCATGCCTCACGAGATCACATCGGACTGAGTGTCTTTCGGCTAGCCCCGACTTTGTCTTTCGGTCAGCCCCGACTGTCTTTCGGTCAGCCCCAACCGAGTTCGTGGAGGCGCTCTTCCTCGATGCCGAAGTGGTGCGCAATCTCGTGCACCACCGTGATCCGGACCTGCTCGACCACCTCGTCCTCGGAGTGGCACATGCGCAGCGTGGGCTTGCGGAAAATGGTGATCCGGTCCGGCAGAACGCCGCTGTAGTCGCTGGTCCGCGACGTGAGGGCGTAGCCCTCGTACAGGCCGAGCAGGTCCGGATCCTCTTCGTCGTCGACCAGGATGACGACGTTGTCCAGCATCGCCATCAACCCCTCGGGCACCGAGTCGAGCGCGTCGGCAACGAGTTCCTCGAACCGCTCGGCGGTCATCCGTACGGGCATCCACCCGTTATACCCGCTTCGCTGGGATTCCATTGGCAAGGCGCGTTCGCCGCCGCTTACTCTGACGCGATGATCCGCTGGATGTACGCGTTCCTTGACCGCCCGCGTGACTCGTTCGGCGCCGCCGCCGAGTTCTGGGCCACGGTTACCGGTACGAGGCTGTCGCCACTGCGGGGCGACCACAACGAGTTCGCCACGTTCGTCCCGCCATGGGGCGACGCATACCTGAAACTTCAAGCCGTCGGCGGTGCAGCCGCATTTGCCGGGGGCGGTGGCGGCCATCTCGATCTGGTCACCGACGATGTTCCGGAGCTGGTCGAACGCGCGGTCGGCCTCGGCTGCGAGATCCTCGGTTCGCACGCCGACTGGTTCGTCATGAACTCCCCCGGCGATCAGCTGTTCTGCATCACTCCGTACGACCCGTCGCACGGCGAAACGGTTCGGCCGAGTGTCGTGGTGAGCCCGGATGGCGTCGGGAGCCGACTCGATCAGATCGCGATCGACGCCTCGCCCAGAGCGTTCGCGTACGAGGCCGAGTTCTGGCCCGCGCTCACCGGGTGGCCGGTGCGTGCCGGCTCGCGAAGCGAGTTCGCGGTCGTGCAACAGCCCGACGGGCTCCCGATCCGGTTGCTGATCCAGCGACTCGACACTCCCCCGGGCCAGGACCGGCCGACGTCGATGCATCAGGATCTCGCGTGTGCCGACGTACCGGCTATTCGGTCGTGGCATGAGCGGCTCGGTGCGACGTACGTCGCCGACGGGCCGCGGTGGACGGTGATGCGCGATCCGGCCGGCAGCGTCTACTGCCTCACGGAGCGATCACCGGAGACGGGTCAGTTGGCGTAGTCCGTTGTTCTGCCACCGACGCTGACGTCACGGCGCCGGACGGCGCCGCGTGGGACGGCGCCTCCTCTGTGTTGACGGCTTCGGAGGTCGCCGCCTCGGAGACAGCCGCTTCGGAGATAGCCGCTTCGGAGACAGCCGCTTCGGAGATAGCCGCTTCGGAGACAGCCGAGAATGTGCTGCTGTCGAATCGGGCCAAAGCCGGGATGCACAGCCGGATTACGGCCGCGCCGACCACGACCGCAAGGCCACCGCTGACCGCGCTGATCGTCGGCGTGGTCAGCGACGCGACCGCGCCGGCGCGGAAGTTGCCGAGCTGAGGGCAAGCGCCACCCACCACGAAGTCGGCCGCGCCGACCCGGCCACGATAAGCGTCCGGAGTCACGGTCTGCACGAGCGCGGTACGGGAGATCACGCTCACCACGTCGGCCGCGCCCGCGATCGCAAGCAATGCGACGGCGAGCCAGAGTTGCCCGGCGAGCCCGAATCCGGCCAGTGCGATGCCCCAGACGACACCTGCAACCAGCATGGCCCGGCCGGTACGGGTGATCCGCCCGACCGGTCCGGAGAGCGTCGACCCGAGCAGCCCGCCGACCGCAACCGCGGAGCTGAGCAGTCCGAGCGTCCGGGGTGAGCCGCCGAAGTGGGCCGCGTTGATCGCCGGGAAGAGCGCCATCGGCATGCCGAGAACGGTCGCGTTCAGGTCGGAGAGGAACGCACCGACCAGCACCCGGCTGCGACCGATGAACCGGAGCCCGTCGGCGACGGCACGCAGCCCGGGCCGAGCGTCGCCGTCCGGTGGCATCGGCGGCAAACGGAACACGCTGTAAAGGGCGGCACCGAACGTGATCGCGTCGATCAGATAGCAGGTCTTGAGGCCCCAGACACCGGCGACGAGGCCGGCCAGCGCGGGGCCGACGGTGACGCTGCCGTGGAACGTAATCATGTTGAGCGCGGTCGCGGCACCGATCCGGTCGGCCGGCAAAAGGCGCGGGATGAACGTACGCCGAGCCGGCTGGTTGATCGCCGTGCAGAGCGAACCGAACGCGACGAGCACGTACAGCGGCCAGATCTGGCGTGATCCGGCGAACGCCTGTACCGCGAGCGCGGTCGATACGGCCGCGAGCCCGAGGTTCGTCACGAGCACGAGGCGTCGCCGGTCCAGCGCGTCCGCGATCGAGCCGCCGATCAGGCCGAACAGGATCGCCGGTACGGCCGCGCAGAGCCCGACCGCTCCGACCGCGACCGACGAGTGTGTGATCGTGAAGATCTGCAACGCGATCGCGAAGTTCGTCATCTGATTGCCGATGGCGGAGAACCCGGATCCGATCCACAGACGCCGGAAATCCGCCGACTCACGGAGCGGACTGATATCGACGAGCAGGGACCGGCGTCGGGGCACGACGGAGGACGCTACCGGGGCGGTACGCCGGTGAGCGAACGGATTATCGACCGCCGACAACACCGGCATTATTGACAACAAGTATTGTCGGTGAGACGCTGTCGGCATGCTCGATGTCGCCGTGATCGATGATCCCGCCGCAGCGCAGATCTCTCTGGATCCGATGCGCGCACGCCTGCTGGCCGCGCTCGCCGAGCCGGGTTCGGCGACCACGCTCGCTGCGAAGATCGGGCTGGCCCGCCAAAAGATCAACTATCACCTGCATGCGCTGGAAGAACACGGCCTGATCGAACTCGTCGAGGAACGCCGCAAGGGCAACGTCACCGAGCGCGTACTGCAGGCGACCGCACTCTCGTACGTGATCTCACCGATGGCACTCTCGTCGGTCGCACCCGATCCGGCTCGCTCCCCCGATCGCCTCTCGGCCCAATGGCTGCTGGCCGTGGCCGGGAAGCTGGTCCGCGATACCGGTGCGTTGATCGCCGGCGCGACGAAGGCGGGCAAACGGCTGGCGACGTTCGCGCTCGACGGCGAGGTGCGGTTCGCCTCGCCGGGCGACCGTGCCGCGTTCGTCGAGGAACTGACCGTCGCGGTCACGCAGCTCGTCAGTAAATATCACGATGAGAACGCGCCGGACGGCCGCGATCACCGCATCATCGTCGCGATTCACCCGACGGTGAAGCCGGACGAGGCAGCCAACAACCAGGGAAGTTGCGTCAACTAACTCCAGGATCAACTGGGGTTGGGGGCTTTCCACTGTGGATCTCGGCCGACGTGGCCCATGAGCTGGTCCGAGATCGGCGCCTCGTCGGGTACCGGCACGATCAGGCCGAACGCCTTGCTCGGGCGCTTACCCGGGAAACCGAGCATGAGCTGGTACGCGGCGTCGGCCAACTCATCGTCGGGCACGCGCGGAGAGCCGATCGAACGGGCCACGTCCCAGCCGTGCACAGCGAAATCGATGATGTGCATACCCAACACGATCGGGATCAACTTGTCGCCATAGCCGAACACGTCGATCGTCTCCGGCAACTCGGGCGCGGCGAACGCATCGTTCAGGTCGTCGGCCGCCGCCCGGTACGCGGTCTGAAAATCGTCCGGCAGCTCCAAGCTGTCCCACACCTCGCCGCCGACCGGCGCGCCACGTAGACCGGCGGCGAATCCTCGATTGTGGGCGGTCATGTGACCGAGCAGCTCGCTCAACGTCCAATTGCCACACGGCGTGGGATTCTGCAGGTCGGCAGGCGTAACCTCGGCAACTATCTCACACGACCACGCGAGTGCGCGGCGATCGAGCGCGAACCGATCCATGCGACGCCCTTTCGAAGATGTGGGTGCTGCTGGTATTGCCGCCGTCATCATGTCACGATCCGCTACAACAATCTGAACGGTAGGAGTCCTGATGGCGTACGACGTAACCGCGGTCCGGAAGCAATTTCCGGCGCTCACCGAGGGTGCGGCGCACTTCGACGGGCCCGCCGGATCGCAGGTCCCCCAGGTGGTGGCGAACGCCGTCTCGACCGCGATGACATCGGCGCTCGCCAATCGCGGCACGATCACGGTGGCCGAGCAGCGCTCCGGCGCCATCGTCCGGGACGCCCGGCGCGCGATGGCCGACATGCTCGGCGGCGTACCGGACGGCGTCGTGTTCGGGCGAAGCATGACGACGTTGACGTACAACATGTCACGGGCGATCGCGAAGACCTGGCGGCTCGGGCACGAGATCGTCGTCACGCGGCTCGACCACGACGCGAACATCCGTCCGTGGGTGCGAGCCGCGTACGAGGTCGGTGCCGAGGTCCGGATCGTCGACTTCGACGGCGGCACCGGCGATCTGCCGGTCGAACGCGTACGAGAGGCGCTGTCCGAACGTACCCGTCTCGTCGCGATCACCGGTGCGTCCAACTTGGTCGGTACGCGCCCCGATCTCCACGCGATCGTCGCCGCCGTACACGAGGTCGGCGCGCTGTGCTACGTCGACGGTGTGCATCTCGTCCCGCACGCCAGCGTGAACGTGAGCGAACTCGACGCGGACTTCTTCATCTGCTCGACGTACAAGTTCTACGGTCCGCATCTCGGCGTGCTCGTCGCGACGCCGGAACTGCTCGAGACGATCCACATGGACAAGCTGCTGCCGTCGGCGGATACCGTGCCCGAACGCTTCGAGCTCGGCATGCTGCCGTTCGAGCAGTTGGCCGGCGTGACCGCGACGGTCGACTTCTTGGCCGGTCTCGTACCCGGTCCGGCGGATGGGGATCGCCGCGCCGCACTCGTTCGGTCGTACGCGGCGATCGACCAGCACGAGACAAAGATGCTCGGGCTGCTCGTCGACGGACTGGCATCGATCCCCGGCGTGACGATGCACGGACGGCCGTCCCGGCGTACGCCGACGGTGCTGTTCTCGGTCCACGGGTACTCGCCGACCGAGGTCCACCGGTTGCTCGCGGCGCGGGGCGTCAACGCGCCCGGCGGTACGTTCTACGCGCCCGAAGGGGCACGGGTGCTCGGCCTCGGCGAGGACGGCGCGAACCGTGCCGGGATCAACCTCTACACGAACGAATCGGACGTAGATCGGCTGATCGGGGCGGTCGCCGAGCTGGCCCGACGCTAGCTTCTCGGACGGACGTCGCTAGCTCCTCGGCCGGACCAGCCCCTGCTCATACGCGTATACGACCGCTTGCACCCGATCGCGCAGTTGGAGTTTGGCCAGCACCCGGCCGACGTGTGTCTTCACGGTCGCTTCGGACAGGACGAGGTGGCTCGCGATCTCGGCGTTCGACAGGCCGCTCGCGACCTCGATCAGAATCTCCCGCTCGCGCGCCGTCAGCGTCGTCAGTTCGGCCGGTTCGGCGCCTACCGCTCCGGTCGCCGATACCGGCAGGTGGGGCAGGAACACGTCCAGCAGGCGGCGCGTGACGCTCGGCGCGACCACCGCATCGCCGCTCGCCACGGCGCGAATCGCGGACAACAGATCCGGCGGCGGCACATCTTTCAGCAGGAAGCCGCTGGCACCGGCGCGGAGCCCGGCGTACGCGTACTCGTCGAGGTCGAACGTCGTCAGGATCAGCACGCGGCTGCGGCTGCCGGTGGCCGCGATCCGGCGGGTCGCCTCGATCCCGTCGACGTTCGGCATCCGTACGTCCATCAGCACCACGTCGGGTGTGATCGATGCCGCCAGCCGTACCGCCTCGGCACCGTCCCCGGCCTCGCCGACGACTTCCATGTCCGGCTGCGCATCGAGCACGAGTCGGAAGCCCAAGCGGAGCATCGGCTGGTCATCGACCAGGAGGATGGTGATCAAGAGACGCCTTCCGTCATCAACTGCAGGACCGACCGGACCCGCCAGCCGCCCTGCGGCATCGGGCCCGCGTCGACCTGACCACCGAAGACCGCGGCACGCTCGCGCATGCCGGCGATGCCGTGGCCGCCTTCGATTCCGTAGGCGCCTTCGGCCATCGGGCCGTTGGCTCCGTCGTTCGTGACCACCAGCTCGACCTCGCGCCCGCGGTACGCCAACAGCACATCCGCACGGGTCGCGTCCGCGTGCTTCAACGTGTTCGTGAGCGCCTCCTGCACCATCCGGTACAGCGCCAGCTGAGCGCTCGGCGGCAGCGGGACGACCGTGCCGGACACGGTCAGCCGCGTCGGCAGGCCGGCCGCGCGTACGGTCGCGATCAGCGCATCGAGGTCGTCAATCGTGGGTTGCGGAATCGTCGGTTGAGATTGCTCGGGGACGTTGCGCTCTCGCATGACGCCCAGCAAGCGCCGCATCTCGGCCAGCGCGGAACGGCCGGTGTCCGAGATCTGCCCCATGATCATCGTCGCGCGATCCGGGTCGGCCTCCACCGTGTACGCGGCGCCGTCCGCGAGCGCGGTCATCACGGCGATGTTGTGCGCGACGACGTCGTGCATCTCGCGAGCGATCCGCGTCCGTTCGGCGACCGCGGCGAGATGCGCCTCGCGATCCCGGTCCCGTTCCAGCCGGGCGGCGCGATCTTCCAGCGCCGCCAGATATGCCCGGCGGGTCCGGATGTTGTACCCGATGAATCCGGCCGCCACGACCAGCCCGGACACGAACACGAACGCCCAGAAATGGGCGTTCACCGGCCCGAACCGGATGGCCGCCAGCACCGCCCCGACTTCGAGGACTCCGGCCGCGATCAAGACGCGACGCAGCGGCTCGTACGCGGCGACGGTGTAGAACGCGACCAGCGGCGCGAGATCGGCGGCGAGCAGATCCCGGTCGAGCCACTGGAGAAACGCCACCGCGGCCACGATCGCGAACACGACCGACGGCCAGCGGCGGCGCCAGATCAACGGCACGACCAGGCCGAATGCGAGCAGCCATTCCGACGCAGGAATCGGGACCTTGGCCACATCACCGTGGCGCGGATGTGACAGAACCAACAGAAGCAGGACGAATGCGGTGTCGGTGATCACCGGGTGACGCCGGACCCCGGCCCGTACGCGGTCGAACGCGACCCGCACGCTCGCAGTGAGCGTGCCGGCCGCGTCTTCGATCCGTCGTTTGATGGTTCTACCCCTGTTGGCTGTTAGGCGTCGCGGCGCTTGAGCGTGATCGCCGCCGCCACAATCGCCACCACGGTATACGCCACGAACAGCGCGAACCCAGTCCACGGCGCCAGCGATCCGGGATCGGGGTGGGTCGTGGTGATGACCGAACCCGCGTTGCTCGGCAGGTACGGCCCGATGTTGATCCATCCGGACATGACCTCACCGAGCACCGGCAGGATCAGCAGGACGCCGAACAGCGCGGTGATCGCGCCGGCCGTGTTGCGGATGATGAACCCGAACGCCATGCCGAGGATGCCGACCACCGCGAGGTACAGGCCGGTCCCGACGACGACCCGAAGCTCGTTCGGGGCGGACAGCGACACGTTGAGATGCTTCGAGGACAGAATTGCCTGACCCAGGAAGAACGCGATGAACGCGGACACCATCGACACGATCGTGCCGACCACGGTGAATACCGCGAGCTTGGCCCAGAGCACCGGCAGTCGCTTCGGTACGGCCGACATGGTCGCCCGGATCATGCCGGTCGAGTATTCGCCGGTGATCAGCAGCACGCCGAGCACACCGATCGCGAGTTGAGCAAGGAAATAACCCTGGGTGGCGAGGGTGGTGGGATCGAAGTGCGAGCGGCGGTCGGCCGGCATGCTGTTCCAGCGGGCGACCGTGACCAAGCAGAACAACACGCCGAGACCGATCGTCATGCCGGCCGACGCGATCAACGTGTACACGGTCGAACGCAGCGAGCGCAGCTTGATCCACTCGGACGAAATCACCCGACCTTCGGTGACCCGCAGATCTGGTGCGGCGGCGGTCATCGCGGTCATGCCGCACCCACCAGCGCGCCGTCAACCAGCGAACTGGTGCCCTGATATTCGACCTCTTCGCGGGTCAGGTCCATGAAAGCCTCTTCCAGTGACGCCTGATGCGGCACGAGTTCGTACAACGTGATCATGTTTTCGGCGGCGATACGCCCGATCTCTTCGCTGCCGAGACCGTCGATCTCCAGTACGCCGGCCTCGGCCGACGCGATCGTCACGTCCGGTCCGGCCACCAGATCCCGGAGCCGGGTCGCGTGCGGCGAGCGCACCCGGACGCTGTGCCGGGACGATGACCGGGTGAACTCGGCCACCGATACGTCCGCGATCAGACGTCCTCGGCCGATGATGATGAGCTGCTCGGCGGTCAGCGCCATCTCACTCATCAGGTGCGACGAGACGAACACGGTACGGCCCTCGGCCGCGAGCGCCTTCAGCAAATTGCGGATCCAGAGGATGCCCTCCGGGTCGAGGCCGTTGACGGGCTCGTCGAGCACCAGCGTGGCCGGATCGCCGAGCAGCGCCGACGCGATGCCGAGCCGCTGGCCCATGCCGAGCGAGAATCCGCCGGCTCGTTTGCGGGCCACGTCCTGGATCCCGACCATGTCGATGACCTCGGACACGCGGCGACGCGAGATGCCGGTCGTGGCGGCGAGCGCGTACAGATGGTTGTACGCGCTGCGACCGGTGTGAATGGCCTTCGCCTCCAGCAACGCACCGACCTCGCGCAGCGGAGCGGTGTGCTCGGCGTACGGGCGGCCGTTGACCGTCACGGAACCGGACGACGGCGCGTCCAAGCCGAGGATCATCCGCATCGTGGTCGACTTGCCGGCCCCGTTGGGGCCGAGGAATCCGGTGACGACACCCGGCTTGACGCTAAACGTCAGATCATTGACAGCGGTCTTCTCGCCGTAGCGCTTGGTCAGTCCGCGCGCTTCGATCATGGGTAGCTCCTCAGGGTTTGGTCAGCTGAGCCCACGTTATGTGCGTTGACGGCTGGGGACGACCGCCGCGAGAGCGATCTTCAAAGGCCCCGAACCCATACCTTCGGCGTACGGCGCTACGCCGCGGGTCGCACGCGAGCCGATCGGCATCGCCTCGGCGACTATTATCTTGCTGTGCCCCACAGCCATGATCACGATCACGGCTCGGCCGCCGCGGGACACAAACGGCCGCTGGCGATCGTGCTGGCCATCTCCTCGACGGTGCTTGTCGTCGAGGTCATCGGCGCGGTGGTGTCCGGGTCGCTGGCGTTGCTGGCCGACGCCGGGCACATGCTCACCGACGTCGCCGGACTGACGCTCGCGCTGATCGCGGCGACGCTCGCGACCCGGCCGGCCACGCCGCGGCGGACCTGGGGTTACCGCCGCGCGGAGATCCTCGCCGCGGCGGCCCAGGCAGCGGTTCTGCTCGCGGTCGGCATCTTCGTGCTGGTCGAGGGGATCAGGCATCTGATCGCGCCAACGCACGTCGCGTCCGGTGTCATGATCGTCTTCGGGATCGTCGGACTCGTCGGCAACGGGCTGTCGATCCTGCTGTTGTCCCGGATCAAGACCGGGAACCTGAACACCCGGGCGGCCATGCTCGAGGTCGTGAACGACGCGCTCGGGTCGATCGCGGTACTGATCGCGGCGACCGTAATCGCGTTCACCGGCTGGGATCAGGCCGATGCGATCGCGTCGATCCTGATCGGGCTGATGATCCTGCCGCGCACGTGGAAGCTGCTGCGCGAGACCGTGGACGTGCTGATGGAGGCGACGCCGAAGGGCATGGACCTGTCCGCGATCCGGGCGCACATCCTGGAGGTCGATCGGGTACACGAGGTGCACGATCTGCACGTCTCCTCGGTCGCGAGCGACCTCCCAGTGCTGACCGCCCACGTCGTCGTGGCCGAATCGTGCTTTCACGACGGCAACTTGCCGCGGCTGCTCGATCAGCTCCAGCAATGCCTGGCCGGGCATTTCGACGTCGAGCACAGCACGTTCCAGTTCGAGCCGGACGGCCACGCCGAACACGAACAAGCCGCGCATGCTTAGCCTCTAGTACGGCAGGCAGTCGTACAGCTGGGCAGCGAATGAGATGCCGTTCGCCGTCCTGACGTTCATCGCGGTACACAGCTGCTTGATCAGGACGACCCGCGGATCCGCCGACCGCACGTCGCCGTCGCCGGGCACGATCGCGAACTTCACCTCGCGGCCGGTGATCTCCGCGCGTAGTTGATCAACCGTCGGATCACCGGCCGCGCGGCCGTCCCGCCCGGTGCCAGCGGGGCATCGAACGTAGTAGACCTCGATGCCGTCCGAGTTGGCCGCGTACCCGTACCCGACGCGGGCCACTGCCGCGACCACGAGCGCTCCGAGCCAAGTCCACCATCGGTCCCGGCGCTCGCCGCCGCGCGGCGGCCGAAGTTGCGTGACCGGTGGCTCGGATAGCGGTGGCTCGGGCAGCGCCGGTTCGGGCACCGCCGGCTCAGACGGCGCCGGCTCAGACGGCAGGGTTTCGGTGTCGCTCACGGGCACGGATCATGCCATGCGACAGCTTGTCGTGGGGGGCTCGTCGTAGAGCACTCCTCGTGGCCGCTCTACCTGTTCGGATTCCAGCGCATCGAGAGCTTCGTCGCAGCTCGCTCGGTCCGGATCTCCATCGCGCTACCCAGAATCGTGGCGTGGTCGACGACGATCGCCTCACCGTCGAGGCCGTACGTCGTCCGATCGCTGCGGAACACCGCGATCCCGGCCGGCTGATCGAGTTTCGGGGCGGTCGCCTCGTCCAGCAGTTCCGGACGCAGCCGCTCGGTCGCCCGGTGCACCACCACACCACGGTCGGCCAGTGCCCGGTAGAGCGAGATGTCCGCAAAGTCGACGTCGCGCAGTTGCGATCCGAACGGGTCGGGGATCCACGACACCTGATGGATCGCCGGCCGCCCGGCCAGCGACCGGACACGTTCCAGCCGGAGCGCTGTGCCGGTACCGAGTTCGGCGGGCAACTTCCGCAGCGCGCGGCCGAGCACGGCGGTGGTCACCGCATGGCCCTGCGACCGTAAATCGTCGACCAGGCTCTGTAACGAATCCAACTGGTAAGCGACGAGCGGCGCGGCGACGAACGTGCCGCGACCGGCCTGCTGGGACACGAGGCCGTCACGCTCCAGCACGGCGAGCGCCTGCCGGAGCGTTGCGAGCGTCACGTCGTAGGCGACGCTCAGTTCGCGTTGCGATGGCAGAGCAGCGCCGGGCGCGTACACCCCTGATTTGATCTTTGCGGTGAGATCGGCCGCGATCGTGTCGTACTTAGGTACTCGCCGCTCCATCCAAGCCCTTCTGATCCAAGCCCTTCTGATCCAAGCCGTCCCGCAGTGTTCGGACGTGCGCGCCCACCGTTTCGGCGGACGCCCCGTCGAGCACCTTACGCATCAGCGCGGCGCCGACGGCCACGCCGTCCGCGAACTCGGCCGCGGCAGCCGCGTGCGTTGCATCGGAAATGCCAAAACCAAGGATCACGGGCAGGTGGTACGGCAAGCCGGCCGTGATCGTGCGCAACGACGTCACGAGACTCTCCGCGGTCGCGGCGATTTCGGTGCGTGCGCCGGTCGTACCCATCACGCTGACGGCGTAGACGAAGCCGCGACTCCGGTGGCAGATTTCCCGGCGCCGGCGCTCGCTCGTGGACGGCGCGGCCAACAAGACCAGCGCGATTCCGGCGTCGGCGGCGGCATTTTCGATCGGCCCGATCTCGTCGAGAGGCACGTCCGGCACGATCAGGCCGGCCACCCCGGCATCCGCGAGCGCGGTGCAGAACGCGGCCTCGCCACGCCGTACGACCACGTTCGCGTACGTCATCGCGGTCAGCGGAATAGACACCTTCGACCGGACAGCCGCGAGATCGGCGAGGATGCGATCGACGGTGATGCCCCGGGCGAGGGCACGGTCGGAAGCCTCCTGGATCGTCTGGCCGTCCAGTGTCGGGTCGGAGAACGGGATGCCGATCTCGATCGTGTCGGCGCCGGCCGCTTGGTAGGCCAGCACATAGTCGGTCCAGTCCTCGGTGATGCCGGCGGTGATATACGGCGCCAGGATCTTGCGATCCGCCCTCAGGGCCATCGTCGGCAGCATTGATGTGACTTGCGTTGCGGTCGCTCGCATTGCTGTCGCCCCCATTGCTGTCGCGTGCATTGCTGTCGCGTGCATTGCTGCAGGTGTCACTGTCACTGGTCTCCACCCATCAACTGCGGCATGTCTTTGTCTCCTCGTCCGGACAGCGTTACCACGACCGTCGATCCGGCCGGCAACTCGTCGGTCCCGGCCGCACGCATGACCCATGCGATCGCATGTGCGGATTCCAGCGCGCACAGGATGCCCTCGGTCCGGGCGAGTCGGCGCAGCGCCGGGACGACCTCGGCATCGGTCACCGTGACGTAGCGGGCGCGACCGAGATCCCGCAGGTACGCGTGCTCCGGCCCGACGCCCGGATAGTCCAGCCCGGCGGCGATCGAATGCGCCTCGCTGACCTGACCGTCGTCGTCCTGCAGCACCATCGACCGGAAGCCGTGGAGGATGCCGAGGCGCCCGTTTGTCAACGCCGCCCCACCGTCCGCCTCTACACCGATCAACCGAGCCGGGGTGTCGACGAATCCGGCGAACGATCCGGCCGCGTTCGAGCCGCCGCCAACGCATGCGACCACGTAATCCGGCGTCCCGGTACGCAGCTCGGTCGCGCACTGCGTCCGCGCCTCGTCACCGATCACGCGCTGGAATTCCCGGACCATCCACGGGTACGGGTGCGGTCCCATCACCGAACCGACGCAGTAATACGTGTCGTCGAGCGACCCGACCCAGCCGCGTAGCGCCTCGCTGCAGGCGTCCTTGAGCGTACGGCTGCCGCTGGTCACCGGAATCACCTCAGCGCCGAGCATCTCCATCCGGAACACGTTGAGCTGCTGGCGTTCCATGTCCTTCGCGCCCATGTAGACCGCGCACTCCATGCCGAGCAACGCGGCCGCGGTGGCCGCTGCGACCCCATGCTGACCAGCGCCGGTCTCGGCGATCAGTCGCGTCTTGCCCATTCGGTGCGCGAGCAGCGCCTGGCCGAGCACGTTGTTCACCTTGTGCGAACCGGTGTGCGCCAAATCCTCGCGCTTGAGCAGCAGCGTGATCCCGAGTTCCTGAGACAACCGCCAAGCTGGGGTCAGCGGCGTGGGCCGGCCCGCGTACACGGTCAGCAACCGGTTGAGCTGTGCCCGGAATCGTGGGTCCTGCCACGCGTCACGAAACGCCAGCTCCAGTTCCTCACACGCTCCGACCAACGATTCCGGCACGAACCGACCGCCAAAGTCCCCAAACCGTCCGTTGCCCGACGGTTCAACCATCCCGCCGGCCGCCACTTGAAGCTCTTGCACGCCGCACCTCTTTCTCAACAGTTCTAGAACACTAACACAGTTCTAGAACTGTTGTCCCCAACCCCCAGTTGATCCTGGAGTTAGTTGGCGCCTCGCGGCGAGTCGCTCTGATAACTCCAGGATCGACTTCGGTTTATCCAGAACACGCGTGGTGTACCATTTGGTACATGAACGAGATTGTCGATATCAACGCAGGCCTTGACCGGTGCTGGGATGTGCTTGCCGACGTCACGACCTGGCCCCAGTGGACGGCCTCGATGACGTCGGTCGAGCGCCTCGATGACGGACCACTGCGGGTCGGGAGTCAGGTCCGAATCAAGCAGCCACGGATGCCGGTCCTGGTCTGGGAGGTCACCGAACTGCACGAGGGCAGCGACTTCGCGTGGGCCGCCCACTCCCCCGGCGCCCGTACGGTCGGCGTGCACCGCATCGCCGCCAACTCCGATGGTTCCACGCGCATGACGCTGGAGATCCAACACGACGGACCGCTGGCCGGCGTGGTTCGCGCGCTGACATCGGCGCGTACCCGCCGGTATATGGGCATGGAAGCTGCCGGTTTGAAAGCAGCCGCGGAGACAGATGCCTGACTCCCCGCGCGCCGCGCTGCTCCGCAAGTGCATCGAATATCTTCAGCAGACCGGTTTCGGCCAACTGAGCCTGCGGGAGATCGCGACCGGCGCCGGTACGAGCCACCGCATGCTGATCTACCACTTCGGCTCACGCGAAGGGCTGCTCGCCGCGATCGTTGGCGCTATCGAGGCGGAGCAGCGGATCGCGCTGAACGCGCTCGGTCAGACCGACCTGGAACCGATCGAGATTGCGCGGATGTTCTGGCGGCACGTGAGCGATCCCTCGCTGGCACCGGCCGAGCGGCTGTTCTTCGAGGTGTACGTACAGGCGTTGCATGGTCGCGAGTGGACCGACGGCTTCCGGACGGCGGTCATCGACGCGTGGGAAGGGCCGCTGATCGATGCGTTCGCCGACATTGCCGCAGCCGCGCGCGAGAGCGCGTCTCAGCCTCGCGGTCGGACGCGGTCTGCTCCTCGATCTGCTGCTGACCGGCGACCGAGCGGCAGTCGACGAGGCAGATGAGCTGTTCGCCCGATGGGTGACGACTAGTCGATCCTGGAGTTATGAGCACGACACACCGTCGAGGCGCTAACTAACTCCAGGATCAACAGGGTGTTCGGGGGTTGTGCACTCGCGCTAGGGCAGGGTGAACGATGTCATGGTGTGGAGGCCGGTGTAGCCGAGACGGGCGTACAGGCGCGAGGCGTGCACGTTGTGCACCCACACACCGAGCATCGCGGTGCCGTGCTGCACGTATTGCTCGCGCCCCAGACGCGAGGTCAGCGCCGTGCCGAGGCCATTGCCGTGCAGCTCGGGCCGGACCGCGATCGAGTTCAGGAATCCGAAACCCGGCATCGAACCGTCCGCCGCCACGGCCACCAGTCGATCGTGGTCACGGATCCCGTACCAGCCGTTCATCCGCGCCGATCCGGCCCGGTTATGCGCGTCCGGCAGCGCCTGGTCGAGAACGTCGTTGATCTCGTCATAGTCCGCCTCGGCCAACGCAATCACGCGCTCCTCGCCGGCCACAATCGGTGGCGACGACTCCAGCCAGCGCAGATCCCAATCGACGACATCCACGCCCGGAAACGCGGACAGCACCGCCTCGTGATCCATCCGCGGCAATTCGGCACGCGTGCCGGGACCGATCTCGCCATCGGCATAGAGCGCGGCCACGAGCTCCAACGCACGCCGGCCATCGCCGAGGGCACCGACGCGGGCGCTCCGCGGATCGCCGCCGTACCACAACGTCAGGTCCGGCCCGGCGTAAGCGACGCCGTCACCGCCGCGTGTGGTCAACCGAACCCACGGGTGGTCGCCGGTCGCGGCGTAGAGCGCCGCACGGTCCACAATCTGGTGATAAGAGCCGAGCATGAAGCCATTATCTCGTACGGCCGGCCGGCAAAAAGTTGGCCTCACCGTGTCACCTGCTGGTTTGCGTAACCTGTTCGCAATGGTTGGGCCGTAGCGTCAGACCATGGCGGACCTGTTCGAGGATTACCTACCCGGACCCGGCGTGGGACGAGATGTTCGGCGACGCGGGCGCACCCGAGCCGCGTACGAGACGTTGCACGCCGCGCTTCGCCCGCTGGCCGGCTCCGATCTGCGGCTCCGGGCCGACGTCCTGGCCCGAGCGTTCCTCGACCAGGGCATCACGTTCGCGCTCAAGGGCGTCGAGCGGCCGTTCCCGCTGGACATCATCCCGCGCATCATCACGGCCGCCGAGTGGCGGCACGTCGAACCCGGCGTGGCCCAGCGGGTCCGAGCGCTGGAGGCGTTCCTCGCCGACGTGTACGGCGCGGGCGAGGTACTCCGCGACGGCGTCGTGCCGCGTCGGGTCGTCGTCACCAGCGCAGCACTTCATCCGGGAAGCGGCCGGCATCGTACCGGCCAAACGGCGTGCGGATCCACGTCGCCGGCGTCGACCTGATCCGCGACGAGCACGGCGACTTCCGGGTGCTCGAGGACAACGTCCGGATGCCGTCCGGGGTCAGCTACGTGATGGAGAACCGCCGGTCGATGGCGACCAGGTGCTGCCCGAAGTGTTCGCGGCGACCACGGATCCGCGCGGTTGAGGCGTACCCCGGCAATGCTGCTTGCGGCGCTGCGTGCGGCGGCACCGCGAGGTGTCGACGACCCGACCGTGGTGGTGCTGACCCCCGGCGTCTACAACTCGGCCTACTTCGAGCACACGCTGCTGGCCCGCGAGATGGGCGTCGAGCTGGTCGAGGGCCGCGACCTGATCTGCGTCGGCAACGAGGTCGCGATGCGCACCACCGCCGGCGAGCAGCGGGTCGACGTGATCTACCGCCGGATCGACGACGAGTTCCTCGACCCGGTGCACTTCCGGACCGACTCGATGCTCGGCTGCGCCGGCCTGATCAACGCGGCCCGGGCCGGGCAACGTGACGATCGCGAACGCGGTCGGCAACGGCGTCGCGGACGACAAACTGCTCTACACCTACGTGCCGGACCTGATCCGCTACTACCTGGGCGAGACACCGCTGCTGCACAACGTCGACACCTATCGGCTGGACGATCCGGGCGTGCTGGAACACGTACTCGACCACCTGGACACGCTGGTGGTCAAGCCGGTCGACGGTTCCGGCGGCGCCGGCATCGTGATCGGGTCGCAGGCCTCGGACGAGAAGCTGGACGAGGTACGCAAGAAGCTGCTCCGCGATCCGCGCGGCTGGATCGCCCAGCGCGAGGTCAAGCTCTCGATGGTGCCGACGCTGATCGGCGACAAGCTTCGCGCCGCGCCACGTGCGACCTGCGGCCGTTCGCGGTCAACGACGGCAACAAGGTCTGGGTGCTGCCCGGTGGCCTGACCCGGGTCGCGCTGCCCGAGGGCGAGCTGGTCGTCAACTCCAGCCAGGGCGGCGGTTCCAAGGACACCTGGGTGCTCGCCGACCGCCGACGAGCCACGCTCGAGATGCCGCACCTGGCCGGCCGACGCCAGCCCGCATGCCCGCCGCAGCGCGCGCCCGACCCGGGTCCGGACGCGACGCGATGGCAGGTCAACAGCAACAGCAACAACAACAGCGGAGGGGGTGCGCATGCTGAGCCGCATCGCCGAGTCGCTGTTCTGGATCGGGCGCTACGTCGAGCGGGCCGAGGACACCGCCCGCATCCTCGACGTGCACCTGCAGCGCATGCTCGCAGGACCCGTGGACCGACGAGGAGCGCGCCTGCCGCTCGCTGCTGACCGTGATGGGCGTAGCCGCCGGCCGAGGACGCGATCGCGAGCCTGCCCGGCGTGATCGAGCGGCTCGGCCTCGACCGCCAGTACCCGTCGTCGGTGCTCGGCGCGCTCGCCGCGGCCCGGGAGAACGCGCGCGGCGCCCGCGAGACGGTGTCGGCCGACATGTGGGAGACGCTGAACACCACGTGGCACGGGCTGCGCGGGCGCACGTCAACGGATCGAGGAGCAGGGCGTGCACGACGTTCTTCCGCTGGGTACGCGACCGCTGCTCGGTGATCGCCGGAGTGGCCGACGCGACCATGAGCCGGGACGAGGGCTGGCAGTTCCTGGTGCTCGGACGCAACATCGAGCGGGTCGACATGACCGCCCGGCTGCTGTCCACGCATCGGCGCGCCGGCGGCACGATCCCGAGCTGGCTGACGCTTGCTGCGCTCGTGCGGCGCGTGGGAGACCTACCTGCGGACGTATCGGGGCGCGCTGGACGATCGGCACGCGGCCGAGTTCCTGCTGCTCGACCGGCTGTTCCCGCGCTCGGTGCTGGCCGCGCTGGTCACGGCCGAGGGCTGCGTGACCGAACTCGAAGGGGCGCTCGGCATGAGCCGTACGACCCGGGTCGGCATGGGCACCGATGCCCAACGGATTCTCGGTCGGGCGCGGACCGACCTCGCGTACCGGTCGCCGGATGAGCTGATCGCCGACCTCGGGCCGGTGCTGCATCGTCTGGAGCGAACGTGCACGAAGGTCAGCGACGCGATCTCGGTGCGTTACTTCCGCCAGACCGCGGCCGTTGCGTGGCAGTCCGGGCTTGTCGCATGAATCGTCTTGATGGAGGGCTGTCGTAGTGGGTTGGCGTCTTCAGATCAGCCACCGAACCGGCTTCGCGTACGCGGGCCGGTCGGCGTCGTCGTACAACGAGGCACGGATGTCGCCGACGCACCGAAGGGCATCAGAGCGTGCTCGACTCGCACGGGTCACGGTGCTGGCCGCTCGGCCCGTACGTACACGTACCGCGACTACTGGGACACCCAGGTGACCGCGTTCGACGTGCACGTACCGCATGAGCGGCTGGACGTGATCGCGGAGGCGCTTGTGGAGACGTCGTCACCGCCACCGACCGACGAACGGTCTGAGCTGGGAAGCGCTCGGCGACCGAGCGCTCACCGACCGATGGGCCGAACTACTGATCTCGACGCCGCGCACCGCGCTCGACGGTGAACTGTCGGACATCGCCGCATCGTTGCGAACGTCGCACGACACCCCCGCGTCCGCTGCCACCGCAGTCTGCGAACTCGTGAACACCGAGATCAACTACGTACCCGGCTCGACCGGCGTACAGACCGACGCGGTTCAGGTCTGGCGCCAGCGAGAGGGTGTCTGCCAGGACATCTCGCATCTCTCGGTCGGACTTCTGCGAGCGCTCGGGTTGCCGGCCCGATACGTGTCCGGCTATCTGTACCCGACCGCCGATGCGGCGATCGGCGATGCGGTTCTCGGGCAGAGTCACGCCTGGGTCGAGTGGTTCGACGGCGACTGGCAGGCGTTCGATCCGACGAACGGGATCCCGGTCGGCGAGCGTCATGTCATCGTCGGGCGCGGGCGGGACTACGCCGACGTACCACCGCTTGAAGGGTGTGTACGCCGGGCCACCGAACACCGAGCAGACCGTCGAGGTGACGCTTACCCGCTTGCAGTGACCGTATTCTGGCGGCGTGTTCATCTATCACATCGCGTACCCGGCGGACTGGGACGAGGCCGTCTCACAGGGTTCCTACCAGTGGTCGACCCGCGGCCGTACGCTGGCTGATCAGGGCTTCATCCACGCCGGTGAGGCACATCAGGTCGCCGCGGTGGCCAACCGGCACTACGCAGATATTGATGCGTCGGACGATGGCTTGATCGTGCTCGTAATCGACGTCGAACGGCTCGAATCCGAACTGCGATACGAGGAAGCGCCCGATCTCGGTCAATCGTTCCCGCACATCTATGGCCCGCTCAATCCGGACGCCGTCGTGGAGACAGTGCCGTTGTTGCGCGGTGCCGACGGCCGGTACGAGTTTGGCTGATTCTCTGGCGCTGTTGTCCGCTGATGGTCTAGCGCTGAAAGACGAGTAGGCGGTTGGTTTCGTATTGAAGACCATCCTCGAGTGAGGGCAACGCGGCTTCGAGCTGGGCGAAGCTTGCTTCAATGGCCTCCTCAGTCATGTGCTCGAAGGCCGAGACCGAGCGCAGCTTCAGCTTCCCGATGTCCTCTGCCAGGCTCGCCGACCGAGGCCACCTGACTTCATCACGAGAGACGAGCGTCCATCCCGCGTCGGCGAAGTCGGCAATCACGTCTTGTTCCGGCCGGAACTGCGCGGTATCGGCCTTCTTTATCTCGGGCATGACCCGGAACCACCAGACGTCCGGCATCCGGTCCGAGAAGTTGACCTGCACGAAGAGCTTGCCGCCCGGCTTGACGACCCGGCGCAATTCCCGTACCGCAGATTCGCGATCGACCACGTGATGCCAGACGAAGAACAACAGCGCCGCGTCGCACGAGGCATCCGGCAACGGGATCTGCTCGGCCGACCCGGCGGCGTACATGACGGTCGGATGGCCGATCTGACCAACAGCTGCTTGATCTCTGCCTGCTTGATCTCTGGTTGCTTGATCTCTGGTTGCTTGATCTATCGCCTGGGCGCGCATCTTGTCCGACGGCTCAACGCCGTGCGCGGCGCCGAACGTACTCGCAAGCGTTGGGGTCATCCGGCCCGTACCCGATCCCAGATCGAGCCAGACCAGCGGTCGCGTCTCCGGTAGATGGCGCGCGAACGCGTCCATCCAGATCCGCAGGGCGGCGGGCGACATCTGCCGGCCGGCGGCATACACGGCATGCAGACGCCCGTCGTAATCGACCTTTTCCATGCCGGCAAGCGTATGGGACGTCACCCATTCGAGTCACGCACGGCAAATTTTTGTCGTACCTATGTTCTAAATTTACTCCCGTGGATGAGCTACTCGGGCAGGCGTCGGCGGCAGTGAAGGACCTGCTCGCCCGACCCGCCTGGGCCGCGTCCGAGCGTGACGGCGTCCGGCTTCTGCGCGGGACCCAAACGCTTATCACCCAGCTCACCGCACTACAGGCCGCGTACGCGTGGGAACTCAACGGGCGCGGATTCCCGGCGACCCAGGCCGCAACCAGCATGACCACTTGGCTTCGCGATGCGCTCCGCATCCCCGCCCACCAGGCCAGGCAGCTCATCGCTCTGGGCTCATTGATGGCAACACGGCCGGCACTCGCCGACGCCATTCTCGAAGGCGCCATCACGACCGCGCAGGCGGCGATCGTCGGTGACGTAATCGATGACGTCACCATCGACCTTCGCGACACGGATCAATCGACTGACGGCCACGCCGCCGATTCTGGCCAATCCAACTCTGGTCAGTCCGATCCTCATCAGCCCGACCCTGACCGGCCCGACGGTTCAGGGCGGCCCGATCCTGCAGGCCTGCGCGGCACGGCGGACCTGCTTGCCGCTTGCGAGGCGGCGCTGATCAAACACGCGGCCACGCTGGAACCATCCGCTCTCCGTATCGCCGGAAATCGGATCCTTGCCCACATCGCACCGGAGCGCGCCGACGCGATCCTGAAAGCGAGACTCGACCGCGATGAGGCGCGCGCTCACCGCACCCGAACGCTGACGTTGACACCGATCGGCCATGGCCAAACTCGGCTGAGTGCGCTCCTCGACGCCGAATCGGCAGCGACGCTGCGAGCCGCCATCGAACCGCTGGCCCGGCCATTCGTCGGCCGGTCCGAATACGCGACCGATCCCGCTCACACAATTTCCCGCCAGTCAGGACCCGGCCAGTCGGAACCGGGCCAGGCAGGACCCGGCCAGGCAGGACCCGGGTCAACAGGGCCCGGCCGGGCGGGCTCATGCGAAGCACAGCCCGGCCCTGGCATTCGCGACCTGCGCGACCTCGGCCAACGCCGCCACGACGCACTGATCGATATCTGCCGCCTGGCACTCGCCACCGACACGCTTCCCGACAATGGCGGCGAACGACCGCACCTCACCGTCACCGCAGACTACGACGTGTTGCGTGGGGAGATCGGCGCCGGAACTCTCGATAGCGGCGAATCGGTCAGCCCGGATACCGTCCGCCGCATGGCGTGCGATGCGCAAATCATCCCGGCCGTCCTCGGTACCCACGGTGAACTCCTCGACCTAGGACGCAGTCGACGCCTCTTCACCGGACCGCTTCGCCGCGCGATCGTTCTGCGCGACCAAGGCTGCGCGTTTCCCGGATGTGATCGACCACCACGCTGGTGCGACGGACACCACGTCATCTCGTGGCTCACCGGCGGACCGACCAACCTCGCCAACGCTGTCTTGCTCTGCCGGCGCCACCACCGCATCATTCACCAAACCGACAAAGTAGACGTTGGCTGGACCGTTCGAATCGCCGGCGACGGACTGCCGGAATTCATTCCACCCGAGTACATCGATCCGCTTCGAAGACCCCAGCGAAACGTCTATCACCGGCGCACATAGCCGGTACGCCGTTGCCACACCAATATCGGCCACGCACCAATATCGGCCGCGCACCAATTTCGGCCGCGCACCAATCTCAGCCGTGGGTCACGTCAGTACGGTTACGGCGGCAGCGCGTCTGCTGCGGCTCGGTCGCCTGTGAGGGCACTGGTCGCGCCGTGAAAGAGATTCGGAGACAATGCGGCATGACCACGACGCTCGGCCGTACCGTGACAGCGCTCGTCACCTTCGAGGACGAGGATCTCGGCCGACTCGGACCGTTCGCCGTGCCGTCACCCTGGTGGGCCGATGTCGAGCCGGTAGCGGCGTACATCCGGAAGGCGATCGGGGTCAACGTCGTGGTCGTCCGGATCATCGACGTGGAGAATGGCCGGTCGGCACGGGATGGCCATGTCACGTACCACGTCGAGGCCCTAGACCACCCGAGCCGAGGGCTGGACACCCGAGCACCGGATCCCACGGCACCGGAAACCACGGCACCGGAAACCACGGCACTAGACCCCACGGCACTAGACCCCACGGCACTAGACCCCACGGCACTAGGAACCATCGCACTGCGAACCACGGCACTAGACCCCACGGCACTAGGAACCATCGCACTGCGAACCACGGCACTGGGAACCACCGCATTGAGCACCGGAGCGCTAAAGCCGGGTACATTGCCGGCGTTCCTACGGATTCCGGTCGCCCAGCGGGCCTCCTGGGCCACGCCGAGCGGCATCCGATCCGCGCTGGCCTGGGCCGCAACAAGCCTCGATGAGTTGGGGTCAGAGCGGTCGGTCGGCGATACGGTCGAGCAGATCAAGACGTGGAATCTGTCGGGGCTGTTTCGCATTCCGACCACTACGGGAGCGCCGGTCTGGCTCAAGATGACTCCCGCGTTCGGTGCACATGAGCCCGCCGTCACGGCGCTCATCGGTGGGGTGGATCCGTTGCTCGTACCCACTGTTCTGGCTTCTGATCCGGAGCATCGACGGGCGTTGCTGGCGCACGTACCCGGTGAGGATTGTTGGAATGCGTCACCGCAACTGATCCGATCCACCCTGACCCGGTGGGTAGCGGCGCAGGCCGCGATCGCGCGACGGCCGCCACCATCGACCGACGTTGTCCCCGATCGGCAACCGCGCCTCCTGGTTGAAGGTTTGTCTCGTCTTCTTGCCGGTGAGGCAGGGGCTGATCTCCGGATCGACGAGATGGCCGCCGCACAACGGCTGCTCCAGGCGCTGCCTGATTTGATCGATCAGCTGGAGGCATGTGGGCTGCCGAACACGCTGGTACACGGCGACTTCCATCCGGGCAACTGGAGATCTGGCGGCGTGCAACCGGAGGACGGCGCGGCGGTTCTCGTCGACTTTGCGGACGCCTATTTTGGGCACCCGGCATTTGACGGGGAACGCCTCCGCGACTTCATTGACGAGGCACGACAACCGGCCGTGGTCGAGGCGTGGTGCGACGCATGGACCGAACACGTGCCGGCCAGCGATCCGCGGCGAGCGTTGGACCTCGCTCGCCCGCTGCAGGCAATCTCGGGCGCGATCCTCTACCAGACGTTCCTCGATCACATCGAACCCAGCGAACGGCGCTACCACGAAGGTGATCCCGCGGCCGGTATCAGAGTCGCCCTAGCGGCAGCGGTCTGACGCCTCGTCGACATCCCGTGTGGCGGGCGTGACGTAGATCGGCGGGGCGGCATTCGCGAGCTTGCCCGAGCTCCTGCGGACGCGTACGCCGGAACGTGGCCGCAACGCTGCAAACTGCCCCACGCTCCACCGCATCAGCACGCCGTAATGGGTTATAGGCCGCAACCGGTTATGGGCCGAAATGGGTTATAGACGGCCCGCCACGGTCTCAACGCAGTCTGCTACGGAAGCAAAGCGTCGAACGACAGCTGACGCCGACAGCCGGGACTTACAACTGAGGCCGATGAGGCCGACAGTCGAGGCTTAACAGCTGAGGCCAACCGGTAGGGCCTGCTGCTGAGGCCAACCGCTGAAGCCAACCGGTGGGGCTTCCTGCCGAGGCCAACCGATGAGGCCGACCGATGAGGCCGACCGATGAGGCCGACCGATGAGGCCGACCGATGAGGCCGACCGATGAGGCCGACCGATGAGGCAGGTTGATGAGGCCTACTGCTGAGGCAGGTTGATCGAGACGGTGACGACCGCGCCGGGCTTTCCGGGTTCGATCGTGAACGTGTCGGACAGCTGCCGGCAGATCCAAATGCCACGGCCGCCCATCGCGGTCGGCTCGGCCTGGGTGCCGCCGACCCCCGGATCACCGATGCCGCCGCCGCGGTCGCTGACCTCGCAGAAGATCGCGTCGTTCGCGAGCCACAGGCGCATCCGGCCGGTACCGCCGCCGTGTCGCACGGCATTCGTGGCGAGTTCGCTGCCGACCAGGATCAGCCGATCGAGCTGACCGTCGGTCACGCCCAGTTCGGTCGCGTGCGCGATGAGCGCGGAACGCAGGCCGTACAGGCCGTCGGCGTCGAAGGTCTGGTCCAGAGCGACATCAGACGCCACGACACGGGCGCCACGACACTGGGCGCCACGACACCGGGCGCCACGACACCGGGCGCCACGACACCGGGCGCCACGACATCGGTGGCAGGGCGGTTGTCTTGGGCAACCTCCGCCGAATGCGCTTCGAACTGCGGGTCACGATTCGCCATGAGCCCGCAGCATTCGTATCTGAGGCACGTCCAGCGCGCCGATCGTTTCCAACATCGTGGCGACCAACCGTCCACAGGTGACGGTCATACGCCTCGATGCGGGCAGTCGGCTCGCGCTGCGTACGACGACGGACGCGCACGCGGCGTCGACGTACGACAGGCCGGACAGGTTGACCTGAGGGTTCCGATCGATCCGGACCGCCTCGCCCAGCGCCTGCTCGAACACGTCCATGTGCCGGTAGTCGAGTTCCCCCGCGACACGCAATCCGGCCGGACTGTACTGCCGGCAAATGCGCAGCAACGCGGACTGAAAGTAGACCCGCGCGGCCAGCGTCGTCGGGTGCTTGTCGGCAGCGAACGCGAGCGTGACCGCGTCGAAACGATCCCGATCGTACTGGCAGACCAGGCACAACCGGCCACCCGCGAACAGAGCGGCGACGCCCGACTCGAAATCGACGAGTTGGTCCGCCGCCGCGGGTGGTCGCGTGATGCAACCCATATCGATCGTGACGCGAAGGTTTCCGTACCCTTCGCTCTCCGCTCGCGCCATCTCGTCGGAGAGCAGGCTGACCATCAGCTCGGCGCCGGCCGCGTCGCGGACCAGCGGCGTCTCACCGGCGCTCATGATCGCGAGCTGACCCCGCCGGATCGCTGCGCCGGGCCGGACCGATCGGGCCGCCAATTCCTTGGTGAGGGCATCCGGTGGCAGCTCGTCGGACCAGCAGATGACCTTGTCCTGACGGCGGATGCCGTCCCGGACGAATCCGGCCACCAGATCGAGCCGCTCCTCCGGGTCGGAGAACGTCAGGCAGGCGTGACTGCCGCCGACGAGGTCGCCGCCGTCTACCGAGGAGATGCTCGCCGTTTCGGCCATGCCGCCGTCCGCTCCCGCCAGTTCCTGCTGAGTCAACGTCTTGCTGTCAAACTCTTGCTCTCAAACTCTTGCTGTCAAACCACCCCCAACACTAATTGCAGGCCGAATATATGCATACCGCAGCTACCCCATACCGCCCGCGAGGATCTTCGCCTCCCGCTCCGGATCGAGACCCAATGGCGGTCGTCCTGGCTTCACCGGGGCATCGCCCCGCTCCCGGAGCCATTCCCACGTATCCGCGACCGTCTCCGACACCGGACGAGGGCGCAGGCCAGCCGCGTACGCGCGGGATACGTCGGCCTCATGCAGCCACCGGTACTCGTGACCGGCCGGAATCCAGACCGGAAGATCGTTCCACGGCTCGACGTCGGCGGCCAGAATCACGTCCGGATCGGTCCATCGCAGCCGTGCCGGGTGCGCCGGGTTCGAGGCCACCGACCGACACAATTCCAGCAGCTCGCCCATTGTCGTCGCACCGGTACGGCTCACCGTGTTGAACACACCTGCCGGGCTGTCCAGCAGGAAGTTCGCCAGGTCACGTGCATCGATGTACTGCAGCGGCAGATCGTCCGGTCCGGGCGCGAGCACGTCCCCGCCGCGCTCCATCCGCCGCAACCACCACGGAAGGCGGCCGACGTCCTCACCCGGCCCCAGAATCAACCCGGCTCGGGCGATAGTCGCCCTTCCGGAAGGAAGATCAGAACCGAACACATCCAGTACGGCCCGCTCCGCCCCCGCCTTCATCTCGGCGTAACCGTCCTCGCCTCCATCCGCCGCAGCGGCCACCACCGGAGCCTGTTCGTCGATGCCGAGCGCGACCGGCATGGCGTACACGGAGCGGCTCGATACATAGGCGTAGTGGTCGACCCGGTCCGCCAGCAGCGTGGCCGACGCGAGAACCGCACGGGCCTCGCCGGACCACGTGTCCACGACGCGATCCCAGCGCTCACTCTGTCCCAGTGCGACGAGTCCGTCCGGTGCCCGTCGATCACCGCGCAACGCCGTAACGCCGGCCGGCGCCGGAGCGCGCTCGCCCCGGTTCAACACGGTGACCGACCAACCTCGCCGGATCGCCTCGGCCACGACCGCGCCGCCGACGAATCCCGTACCGCCCAACACCAAAAGTCTCATACCGCTGATCCTGCTATATCAAAAACGGTATGAGAACTCGGTTCGCGGACAGCACAACGATCGGTTCGCGGACAGCACAACAAGCAGACCGCAGATCTCAAGATCTATCGGGGATCCTCGCCACGAACCAGGAACTCCGCCAGCGGCAACGTCGCCGCGCCGAGCGCGACCGCATCCGTTCCCAGCTGGCTCAACTCGATCGACACCTGACCGTACGGGTGGGCCAGCGCCTGCCGCTCAGCGGCCGCCCGGATCAGCGGAAGCAACGCGTTGCCGAGCGCGAGACCGGCCCAGCCGCCGAGCACAACGCGCTCGGGATTGAACATGTTGACCAGATTTCCGATGCCGGCGCCCAGGTAATCGAGCGTCTCGTCGATCAACACGCGCTCAATCGAGTCGGGCGAGCCGGACTGTGCGGCGGCGATCAATGCGTCGATCTCGGCGAGTTCGCCGATGCCGTGTACCGCAAGCTGGCCGCCCGCCGCCTTGTACCGGTCCAGGATCGACTCGGCACCGACGTACGCCTCCAGGCAACCCTGGGCACCGCAGCGGCAGAGCCGCCCGCCGTACACCAGCGTGGTGTGGCCCCACTCGCCCGCGCTGCTGCTGACGCCCTGATACGGCTCGCCCTCGGTGATCACGGCGGCGCCGACGCCGGAGCCAACCAGCGCGACCACGGCGTGCCGGATGCCGCGCGCGGCACCGAACCACATTTCGGCCTGCGCCTGCGTCTTGGCGCCGTTCCCGACGAAGATCGGCGCGGCTACGCCGTGCGCGGCGAGCATTTCCACCAGCGGCACCGCCGACCAGCCGATTGTCGGAGCATGTACGAGCACCCGATGACCCTGATCGGAGTTGCGATCGGAATTACCTTGCTCCACGATGCCGGGAACGCCGATGCCGATGCCGATCACGTGCGCCGGGTCGATCGGCTCGGGCTCGTGCGCGGCGCCGGCCAGGTCCACTGGGATGCCATCATCATCGCGTTGCGCAGCATTGGGGTCGAGGATGTCCGTTTCGACCGCTCGGCCACCCGCGAGGACCGCGCTGATCCCAGCCGCGACCTCGGCGACGACCGCCGCCGGCGTCGGCTGGACCGAGGGCAGCGGGCGGACGACGGAGCCATGGCGACGCATGGAAAGATCGAATAGCTCGACCGTCACACCGGTTTCACCGACGTCCACGCCGATCACATAGCCGTACGTGGGATCGACGCGCAGCAGCACGCGCGGGCGCCCGCCGTTCGACTCGACCTGACCCGCTTCGACCACGAGCCGATCGTCGATCAGCTCGGCTGTGACCGTGCTGACCGTGGCACTGCTCAGGCCGGTGAGCTGGCTAAGCTCCAGTCGGCTGCGGGGACCGTCGAAGAATAGCTTCGACAGCAACGCCGACCGGTTCTGGCGACGGATGTCGCGCGTCGTCGTACGAGTCGGGTCCATGGCCATGCGGATCGTTTCCCTGCCCACGGGTTGGGGAGCGCTAATGAGTTAGTTTGCTGTCGCGAAGGGCGGTGAGCTCTTGTGACTGGTGGGGCGAGCGTACCCGTAGTCACCACCCACGTGCCATCTTGACTCGGCAGGGTCGACTTGGTTAACTCAGCACATAACTCAACACTTGAAATAAGTAGGCTGCTGCCCCCACGGCACGAAGGAGACCAATCATGTCCGACCGTGGCTTGGCGCCCGATTTTCGTTGGGGAGCAGCGACTTCGGCATATCAAATCGAGGGTGCGGTGGCCGAAGACGGCCGTAAGCCCTCCATTTGGGACACGTTCTGCCGCGTTCCCGGCGCCATCGACAATGGTGACAACGGCGATATCGCGTGCGACCACTACCACCGTTGGCCCGAGGACATCGCTTTGATGAAGCGAATGGGCCTCGACTGCTACCGCTTTTCGATCGCGTGGCCCCGAGTTCTGCCCGACGGAACCGGCGCGGTCAACGCGGCCGGACTCGATTTTTATGACCGTTTGGTGGACGGTCTTTTAGACGCTGGGATCGATCCGTTCGCGACGCTTTACCACTGGGACCTCCCCCAAGCGCTCCAGGATCGCGGCGGCTGGCCGAATCGCGAAACCGCGTACGCGTTTGCCGAGATGGCATCGGTGGTCGTCGGTCGTCTGGGCGACCGTGTGACGAACTGGTTCACCGTCAACGAGCCGCTGTGCAGCGCGTGGATCGGGCATCTCGAGGGCAAGATGGCGCCCGGCATCAAGGATCTGTCGCTGGCCGTACCGGCTTCGCATCACCTTCTTCTCGGACATGGCCTGGCCGCGCAGGCCGCACGGGCCGCCGCACCGCAACCGATCCGGATCGGCGCGGTGCTCAACCTGAGTCCGATCGAGCCGGCCACCGAGGATCCGGCCGACCTGGCCGCGGCCCAGCGCGCGGACGGCCACACGAACCGCTGGTGGCTGGACCCGTTGTTCGGTCGCGGTTATCCGGCCGACATGATCGAGGAGTACGGGATCGAGCCGCCCGTCCGCGACGGCGACATGGCGCTGATCGCGGCGCCGATGGAGCACATCGGGCTGAACTACTACTTCCGTCAGGTCGTTACGGCCGACGAGAACGGCGAGACGCCTCGCGCGAAGATGGTCAGCGTGCCCGACTGGACGCTCACCGCGATGGGCTGGGAGGTCTACGCGGACGGTCTCGAGCAGCTGCTGATGCGGCTCACCGACGAGTACGGTGCGCAGCGCATCTACGTCACGGAGAGCGGTTCGGCCTGGCCGGACGAGATCGAGCCGGACGGCGCCGTGCAGGACAAGGAGCGCCTCAGCTACCTCGAGCAGCACATCGACGCGTGCGCACGTGCGGCCGCTCAGGGCGCTCCGGTGGCCGGTTACTTCGCCTGGTCGTTGCTCGACAACTTCGAGTGGGCGTACGGCTACGCGAAGCGGTTCGGCCTCGTCCACGTCGACTATCCGACCCAGCGCCGGACCATCAAGGCCAGCGGCTACCGCTACGCGGACATCATCCGGGCCGCGAGCGGGCGGGCCGCGAGCCCGGCCGACGTGCGGATCAGCGCGTCCTGACCCAGAGACGCAACAGCTGGACACACGTAACAGCTAGACGCACGAAAACACCTACGGCCCCGGGATCTTCCGGGGCCGTAGGTGTTTCAGGGGAGTTGCAAGCCTGCTTGTCAGCAGCTAAGCGTGGTGCGTTTCACGCCAGAGCGCAATTGCTTCCTGGTACCAGAGTGCGCTCTGCTTCGGTGTGCGCTTCTGCGTGTCGTAGTCGACCCGAACCAGTCCGAACCGTTTCGAATAGCCTTCCGCCCACTCGAAGTTGTCCATCAGCGACCACGCGAAGTAACCGCGGACATCGGCACCAGCCGCCTGGGCGTCGGCCACCGCACCGAGGTGATCGGCGAGGTAGCCGGTCCGGTCCGCGTCGGCGACGTACCCGTCGGCGTCCGCCTGATCGTCGAACGCCGCGCCGCTCTCGGTGATCACGAGCGGGATGCCGGGATAGTCCGCGCTCAACCGGGTCAGCAGCGTGGTCAGACCGGCCGGCCGGATCTCCCAATCCATCGCGGTCCGAGGCAGGCCGCGGTCGATGCGACGCTCCACCGGGCGACCGTCGGCGTCGGTCGTGCTGCCGTCCTCGCCGTAGCCGGAGAAGATCGCGTCGGTGTAGTAGTTCACGCCCAGTACGTCAATCGGCTCAGCGATCAGGTCGAGGTCGCCGTCCCGAATCGGGATCTCGATGCCGGCCGATGCGAGATCGGCGATGAGATCGGCCGGGTATTCGCCACGCAGCAACGGATCCAGGTACAGCCGGGCACCCAGCGCGTCCGCGCGTCGAGCAGCGGCCTGGTCGACCGGGTCGTCAGTCTGCGGGATCGCGTTGCCGATGTTCAGCGTGATGCCGAGTTCGACGTCACGACCCGAGCTGATCGCTTCGGCGCGCATGCGCTGGGTCGCGATACCGTGGCCGAGCAGCAGGTGATGGGCTGCGTGGATGCCGTCGGCAAAGTTCTCCCGACCCGGTGCGTGCTTCCCGTACGCGTAACCGAGCATCGCCGAGCACCACGGCTCGTTGAGCGTCGTCCACACCCGTACGCGGTCGGCCAGCGCGCCGAACACGAGCATCGCGTAGTCCGCGAACCGCTCGGCGGTATCCCGATTCGGCCAGCCGCCGGCGTCTTCCAACTCCTGCGGCAGGTCCCAGTGGTAGAGGGTCAGCCACGGCTCAACGCCACGGGACAGCGTCTCGTCCACCAGACGGTCGTAGAACGCCATCCCCGGATTGATCGGACCGCGCCCGCCCGGCTGGACGCGCGGCCACGACACCGAGAACCGGTACGTGTCCACGCCCAAGCCGGCCAGCAGCGCGACGTCGGCCGGCATGCGGTTGTAGTGGTCACAGGCCACATCGCCGGTGTCGCCGTTGTCGACCGCGCCGGGAACGCGGCAGTAGGTGTCCCAAATCGAGGGCGTACGGCCGTCGTCGGCGTACGCGCCTTCAATCTGGTACGCCGACGTGGCGACCCCCCATCGGAACGGTGCCTGAAGGCGCCGGACGACATCGAGCGACGGTGCTTCGTCCGCGCTGGTGCCGGCTTGTCTCGACATGGCCTCGGATGTGATGGCCTCAGTGGTCATGAGTCTCAGTTCTCTCTCGGGGTGGGCACGCCGGCCGCCGTAAACGACTGCGTGGGCGGCTTGATCTCGTGCAACCAGCACGCCGCCATCCGCACCGACTTGTCGGTCATCGATGCCGGCGAGCCGGACGGCTGAGAGCCGACGCGTGCCGACGGCAACGTGGACAGCGGTACGCCCAGGATCGGTACGTCGGTGTCGCACGGCGCGAACCGGTGCGGGCACCGCGGGTGGAACGCGCAGCCCGAGGGCATCGCGGCCAGGTCGGGCGGCGATCCCGGGATGCCGGTCAACTCGCGACGCTCGCCGCGCAACGCCGGGAACGAGTGCAGCAGACCGTCGCTGTACGGGTGCAGCGAGTCGCGGTACAACGCGGCCGCCGGCGCCTCCTCGACGATCCGGCCGCCATACATGATCGCGATCCGGTCCGAGAACTCAACCAGCAGAGACAGGTCGTGCGTGATGAAGATGACCGAGAACTCCATCCGCTCCCGCAGCTCGACCAGCTGCGCCAAGATCTGGCGCTGCATCACGACGTCGAGCGCGGTGGTCGGTTCGTCCATGATGACGACCTGCGGTTCGAGCGCGAGTGCCATACCGATCATCACGCGCTGCCGCATACCGCCGGACAGCTGATGCGGGAAGCTGTCCAACCGGTCGGCGGCGATGCCGACGAGCGAGAGCAGTTCCTTCGCGCGATCCATCCGCTGCGCGTGCGTCATCTCCGGCTTGTGCGCCTTGAGCACGTCGGTCAGCTGCTTGGACACCTTGTGCACCGGGTTCAGCGAGTTCATCGCGCCCTGGAACACGATCGATGTCTCGGCCCAGCGGAACGCCCGCATCTCCTTGTCCGACAGGGACAGCACGTCGTATGGGTCGCCGACGGTGGGGTGGTAGATCACCTCTCCGCCACGGATCACGCCCGGCGGGGCGAGCAGCCGGGTAAGGCCGTACGCGAGCGTCGACTTGCCACTGCCGCTCTCCCCCGCAAGCCCCAGGACCTCGCCGCGGTGGAGAGTCAGACTGACGTCGCGTACGGCCCGCACCGACCCCTCGCCGACTCCGTAGTCGACGTCGAGATTGCGGATTTCCAGCACCGGACGTCGTCCGGTGGTGACCTTCGGGTTCGGCTGCATGACAAGGTTCGGCTGAAGCGACGACGCTTGATCGCGCGCCACCGGCGTGAAGCCGACGCGCATCCGGGCCGAACCGGACTTCGTCTTGACCTTGTGGCCGCCGCTGTCGCGCAGGCGCGGGTTGACGAATTCGTCGATGCCGAAGTTCAACAGCGCGAGCGCCGTACCGAGAATCGCGATCGCGAGACCGGCCGGAACGAACCACCACCAGGCACCCTGAGCGAGCGCCTCCTGGCTCTGCGCCCAGTAGAGCACTGTGCCCCAGTTCCAGTCCGCGCCGGCACCGACACCGATAAACGCCAGCGTGATCTCGGCCATGACCGCGAAGATAACCGTACCGACGAAGCTCGACGCGATGACCGCGGTGAGGTTCGGCAGGATCTCCAGCAGGATGATGCGCCAAGAACTTTCGCCGGTCGCCTTCGCCGCCTGGACGTAGTCGCGGTTGCGGAGCGACAGCGTCTGCGCTCGAAGTATTCGGGAGCCCCACGCCCACGACGTGAATCCGATGACGGTCGCGATCAGCCAGTCACCGGCGCCGGACAGCATCGACGTAACGATGATGATCAGCGGGAGCGCCGGGATCACCAGGAACACGTTCGAGACCGCGGATAGCACCTCGCCGGTCGCCCGGGAGAAGTAACCGGCCGAAACACCGATCAGGATCGACAGGATGGTCGCGATGATGCCGGCGATCAGGCCGACGAACATGACGCTGCGTGTACCGACCAGGATCTGGCTGAAGATGTCCTGGCCGATGTGCGTGGTGCCGAACCAGTGCTTCGCCGACGGCGCCTGCAGGAGGTCACGGCTCCGCTTGGAGGGATCGAACGGCGCGATCCACGGGCCGATCACCGCGAAGATCAAATAGATGACGAAGACCGTCAGGCCGACCGCAGACTTCGGGTTCGCCACGAACCGGAAGCGCCGCCGGCTCTTCTTTTCCGCGACCGGAATCAACGGTGCCGGCGCGGTTGTCGCCAGTTCGGTAGTGGAGATCGCCACAGGTCAGCCCTCCCGGCGCGTACGTGGGTCAAGGAGCAGGTAGGCAACGTCGGCCAGGAAGTTCGCCAGCAGTACGGCGAACGTGATCACCAGGAAGATCCCCTGCATCATCGGATAGTCATTCGAGCCGACCGCCTGCAACAGGATGTATCCGATGCCCGGATACGAGAACACGATCTCCACGAGCAGGGCACCACCGAGCACGAATCCGAGCGACATCGCGAAGCCGGAGACGTTCGGCAGCAGCGCGTTGCGGGCCGCGTAGCTCCACATCACTCGGCGTTCGGACAGGCCCTTCGCGTGTGCGACGGTGATGTAGTCCTCAGCGGAAACCGTCACCATCATGTTGCGCATGGTGAGGATCCAGCCGGTCAGTGTCGAGACCAGGATCGTCAGCGCGGGCAGAATGCTGTGTTTGATCGCGCTTTCGATGAAGGACGAGTTCCAGCCGATGTTCTCGCCCGGATCGAAGCCGTTCGACGACGGCAGGTAACTGCCCGGGCCGGTGAACAGGTAGATCGCGATCAGGCCGAGCCAGAAGAACGGGATCGACGAGAGGAACGTCGAGATCGGCAGCGCGCCGTCGACCCAACTTCCGCGCTTCCATCCGGCGATCACGCCGATGCTCGTACCGATGATGAAGCTGAGCACCGTACACGTACCGACCAGGATGAGTGTCCACGGCAGTGCCTGCTTGAGCACGGCGGTCACCGGCGTCGGGAAGTACGTGAACGACAGCCCGAGGTTGCCGTGCACGAGCTGGCCCAGATATTGCACGTACTGGTGCCAGAGGCTTTCGTGCTTGTCCAGGCCGAACAACACGTACAGCGAGTGCATCGCGTTCGTGCTGATCTGACCCTGGAAGCGGCCGAGGATCGCCTCGACCGGGTCGCCCGGCACCAATCGCGGGATGAAGAAGTTGACGGTGACCGCGGCCCACGCCGTGACGATGTAGAACAGGATGCGTTGCGCCAGGTACTTCATCGTGACGCTCCTTCGATGCTGATCTCTGCGACGGAGGCCTCGGCCGCCTTGCCAGGCTCGATCTTCGGCGAGTTGGCGACCGTGTCGGCGTCGTACAGCCAGCACGCCGCCCAGTGGCCGGGCCCGTCGCTGAGCTCAATCTTGACCGGCAGGTCGACGGCGCAACGCTCCATCGCGTGCGGGCAACGGGGATGGAACCGGCAACCACTCGGCGGCACGATCAGGCTCGGCGGCTCACCGCTCACCGAGTGGGTATCGGCCGCGCTCGCGCCGCCGGTCACGTGATCCGGGTCGGGTGCGCTTTCAATCAAGAGCCGGGTGTACGGGTGAGCCGGTGACTGCGTGACGATCTCGCTGCTGCCACCCTCGACCATCCGGCCGGCGTACATGACGAGCGTGTCGTCGGCGAAGTAACGGGCCGAGGCGATGTCGTGCGTGATGTAGAGGATCGCCAGCTGCAGGCGCTCCTTCAGGTCACGGAGAAGATTGAGGACGCCGAGACGGATCGACACGTCGAGCATCGAGACCGGTTCGTCGGCGAGGAGTACGTGCGGGTGGGCGCCGAGCGCCCGGGCGATCGCGACACGCTGCCGCTGGCCGCCGGAGAGTTCGTGCGGGAACTTGTCGATGTAGCGCTCGGGCGGCGTCAGGCTCACCCGGTTGAGGAGGTCGTTGAGCGCTTCCTCGCGAGCCGCGCTGCCCTTGCCGGCGTGGCCGTGGATGCGCAGCGCCCGAGTCAGGTGGTAGCGAACGGTGTGCGTCGGGTTCAACGACGCGAACGGGTCCTGGAAGATCATCTGGACCTGCCGGGCGTACGCGCGGAACTT
The DNA here is from genome assembly GCA_963831705.1 of uncultured Actinomycetota bacterium. Taxonomy (GTDB): domain Bacteria; phylum Actinomycetota; class Actinomycetes; order Mycobacteriales; family Micromonosporaceae; genus DASQPR01. The sequence continues at coordinate 171,358 of CAWHRE010000010.1, forward strand.
GCGTCCGCCACGTGCGTCGGTCGGCTGGCCGTGCAGCAGGATTTCCCCGGACGTACGCGGGTAGAGCTGGGCGAGCAGGCGGGCGATCGTCGACTTGCCCGATCCGGATTCCCCGACCAGCGCGGTCACGTGGCCTCGGCGCAGCGTGATGTCGACATCGTCAACCGCGTGTACGTACCGGCGCGCGCCGCCCGTGCGGACGTTCCGGCTGACCGCGAAGTGCTTTGTCAGATTCCTCGCCTCGAGGACCACCTCGTCCGTCGCCGAGTCGGTCAGTTTCGGCGACACGTCCGATGGCGGCACGGCCGGCGGCGGGGGCGTTGTGGCAACTGTCATGCCCGCGTTCCGTTCTCTTCGAAGCATTTGAGGATTGGTGGTATTGGTGCTCGTTCAGGTATTGGTGCGGTTCTCCCCGGGCGGCCGAGGCCGCCCGGGGAGAACCTACTTACTCACTTGCTACTGCTGACTACGCAGGTCTGAATGCTCAGGACGTCGCCGGGGTGAGGTGCAGGACGATGTCGAGTGCGTTCAGGTCCGTCGGCTGAGCCGGCGCGTACGGGTTGCTGTCCGACGGCCATCCGACCCAGTGGGTCGTGACGTACTCGCCACCGGCGTTAGCGGCCATGAGCGGGATCATCGGCATCTGGTTGACCATGATGCCTTCGAGCGTGTACATGGCCTGCGTACGCGTGGCGTCATCAGTCGCCGTTGCGTACTGCTGCAGCGCCGCGGTAGCGGCCGGGTTCTGGTAGCGGCCGTAGTTGCCACCAACACCACCGGTGCCGACCGGCTTGTACAGCGCGCCGTCCATGATGTTCTCGTACAGGTCGTACGGCGTCGCTCCACCGTTCGTCCAGTGCAGGACCGCGTCGAAGTTGCCGGTGTCAACGTCCTTGAACCAGGCGTCCTGGTTCTCCTTGTTGATTTTCGCGGTGATGCCGATCGTCGACAGGTTGTCCTTGATGATCTCAAGGTCCGTCTGGTAGTCGGACCAGCCGCTCGGGTCGGCCAGCGTGATCGTGACCGGCTTGCCCGTCGGGTCCTTCAGCGTGTTGCCGGCGTACGTGTATCCGTGCGCGGTCAGCAGTGCCTTGGCACCGGCCGGGTCCACCGAGTACTTCTTGTCCGCGTACTGCGGGTCGATGAACGACGAACCGGCCGGCGTCGGGATGCCGGTGACGTTCGTGATCTCCGGGTAGAAGTAGCCGGCCTCGCCCTGCTGGACGACGTCACTGCGGTTGATGACCATCGACATCGCAACGCGGAGGTTGGCGTCGTCGAACGGCTTCTTCTGGGTGTTCAGCCACAGGCCGTGGGCCGAGATCGTGGCCGGGAACCACAGCTGGTTGTGCGCCGGGTCCTTGCTCTGGTAGACGGCCTTCGGGTTCGGGATGAACACGAAGCTCCACTCCGCCGAGCCATTCGCGAGCGCGGTCGTCTGCGCGTCGTTGTCCGTGTAGGACGTGTAACGCAGCTGCTTGACGGCCGGCAGCTTCTGCCAGTAGCCGCTCTTGACCTCGTCCAGCACGACCGTGGTGGCGTTGAACGACGTCAGCGTGTACGGGCCCGTACCGATCGGCTTCTGGACCGTGTCCGTGGTCGGGTCGGTCATCGTCGACCAGATGTGCTTCGGAACGATGAACTGGCTGAGGATCTTCGTCTGGTTCACGAACTGCGACGACGGGAACGTCAGCGTGACGGTCTGGCCGCTGGCGGTGATGTCACCGAACGTCAGGCCGTTGATGTTGAGCGCGGCGTGGTCCTTCATGAGCTGGAACGTGTACGCGACGTCGTCGCCGGTGAGCGGCTGGCCGTCGGTCCACTTCACACCGTCGCGGATCGTGAGCGACAGCGACTGGAAGTTGTTCGACCAGGTCGCTGCCGTCGCGAGCCACGGCTTGCCCGGCGCCGCCGGCTGAACCTGGTTCGTCATTTCCAAGGGTTCGTAGATCATGAACCGGTAGCCCAGCGAGGCACCGGCAGAACTGCCGAGGAACGGGTTGTTGTTATCAGTCTGCGAACCGTTCGGCATACCGATGTTGAGCACGGTGACCGCGGGCTTGCCGCCAGTCGCCGAGCCCGTGCTTGCCTTACTGCTGCTACACGCAGCGAGTCCGGCGGCCACTACCAAGCCGGCAACGGCTAGGGCGGCACCACGTGTGACGCGCATGGATCCTCCTTGGATTCCTTGCATTCGTACCGGTGTCAGGGGATATGAACCTGTTTAAGGCATGTTTCATCACGCCGACCCGCTAGGCGGGTCGACCACTGCGGATATGTAGTCCGGTTACGCGCCGGTAGGGGCGGTCCCGGATGTTGTGGAGCCGAAATTGGTGGAACGGGGGGTGGTAATTCTCTTCATTGACGCGCCGTTACCGGCGAGAGCGCCGCCGGTTGACACGGCGCGAACCTGGGTGGTGCCGCGGATCACCAGTTCGGTGGGGATCACCGTCGGGGCGTGCGACATCTGGTTACCGGAGAAATGATCGAGCAGCATGTGCGCCGCCGTCGCACCCATCTGCCGGAGCGGTTGATGCACCGTTGTCAGGGGCGGATCGGTGTGCGCCGCCGACGGTACGTCGTCGAAGCCGACGACCGAGATGTCATCCGGAACCCGCAGACCGACCTCGCGAATGGCCTGCATGGCACCGATCGCGGAGAGGTCGTTGTGGGCGAAGATGGCATCGAATTCGGTGCCGCAGGCGATCGCCTGTTTGACCGCGAGCCGGCCGCAGTCGTAGGTGAAGTCGCCTTCGATGATCCGGTCGGGATGCAGCGGCAGGCCCTCGGCCGCGAACACGTCCGCGAATCCGTCCAAGCGCTCCCGCGTGCAGCCGAAGCGCTCATGTCCGGTGATGACGATCGGCTTCGTGCGGCCGAGCGAGATCAGGTGGGAGGCCGCCGACGATCCGCCGTCGCGGTTCGTCGTGGTGACCGACGGGAACTGGGGACGATGCCCCCGATCGTCGATGAGTACGACCGGCAGGCCCCGGTCGTGCAGATCGGCAATGTAGTCGATGGTGCCCTCGGGCTCGATGACAAGCAGGCCGTCGAACGACTTCGCCGAAACCTGGGTGGCGAACTGCCGCATCGACTCCTCACCGCGATTGCAGGTGAACAGCAACAGCCCGTAGCTTTCGCTCTCGAGCACGTCTACCGCGCCCTGCAGGACGTCGCCGATCCACGGCCACGTCAACGATGGCACGAGCATGCCGACGATGCGTGTCCGGCCGCGAGCCAGACCGACGGCGCGGGCGCTCGGAACGTATCCGAGATCGTCGATCACCTTGCGCACGCGAGTCGCGGTCGAGATGTCGAGCTCGCCCTTCCCGTTGAGAACCCGGGAGACGGTCGTCTTGCTCACGCCGGCACGGGCGGCGACATCGGCGATCGTGATCGGCACCCGTCCCCACCTCCTCATCGAGCGTGCGTGACCAATACGGAACGGCACCGATAACGGTTGCGGTACCGGTTTCGGTACCGGTTGCGGAAGCGGTTCCGTGGCACGAGTTAATCGGAGTGACGGGCGCCACGTCAATAACGCCGAGGTAACGAATGCGACTAATTTCAAGTCTTGAGATAAGCACCCTGATCCACGGGAGACACACACCCGTCATAAGCAGGACACATGCGCGTAAAGATGCGACCGGCTGCGATGTTGCCAGCCGGTGGCGCCGGAATCAAGTGGCACGTTGGTTATCCAACGGTGATCGTCGATCAAGGACAGAGACTCAGCCGGAGACGCAAAACGGGGAAGCCGCTGGGCTTCCCCGTTCGGGTTCGTGACTGGACGCGGCTAGACGCCCGGCGGCGTGTTCGGCGGCGCGTACGTGTCCGGCATGCCGTTCTGGTCCTGGTATGTAACCGTCTCCCGGTACGCGGGCTGCCCGACGTAACCGGCGGGCTGCTGCTGCGTCACGACCGTGCGCGGACGGCGGCGGCTGTTCCAAAAGACGAAGTAGAGGATGATCCCGGCGAGCCCGGCGACCATCAGAACCCAGCCGACCGCGTGCAGGTCGACGCCGCTAACGTGCCAGTTGACGGCAAAAGTGAGGATCGCACCCAGTGCGATCAGGAAGATCCCTGCTCCGATACCCATGACCACGCTGTACCCGGCTGTGCGTGATCGATAAACCAGCCTGTTACGACGTGATTTCGCTGAGTTCGATCAGGTGTCCGTCCGGATCGCGGAAGTAGCACCGGATCTCGCTCCCCCAGTCGTACGGCGGCGTGAGGAACACGGCACCACGAGCGCGCATCTCGTCGTACACCTCATGGCAGTTGGCGACGCGGATCGTGATGGCGTGACTGACCCGCTGCCGATCGGTCGGCGGCGCGAATTTGATCGTTGGTTTGTCCACCGTCGGCTCGCCCTCGGCGACCAGTAGCAACCACGTGCCGTGCCAGCGCAGGACGGTGCTGTCGCCATACGTGCGATAGAGCTCGGTGCCGACCACGTCGACCCAGAACCGGCGGGCCGCATCGGTGTCGCTCACCACGAGGATGTGCGTGATCGCGTTCGTGAACACGGCTTGGCGGACGTGCCAGCAGACGCCGCCGGGATCGATGATGTGGATCTCGCGACCCCAGGGATAGTCGGTCGGCGGCTTGATCGCGACTCCGTCGTACGTGTGCGGCAGATCGCGCTTCGAGATGTCCGACCAGTATTCGTCGAGGTCGTCCACCTCGTACGTGATCATCTGGTTGCTCTGCCACTCGGGCACATTGATGTCCTGCAGCAAGAAGTACGCGTTGCCGTTGCGCAGCCCGGCGAGGCCCGAATCGTTCCACACCACGGCGAATCCCAGTTCGCGGAAGAACGCGAGCGACTCGCCGAAGCGGGGACCGGACGGTACGAACGGATAGAGCGTTGTTGCGGCCACAAACCACTCTAACTAGTTGCTGAAATCCTGGGTCAGCCACACCTTGCCGGATGCATCCCGGACGACGTCGATGCCGATGTGGTGAAACTGTGTGCTCAGGAGATTGAGCCGATGCCCGTCGTTCGGTGGCGTCTCGTCGTACATCGCCGTAGTGAGCCCTTCGGCGGCGGAAATCAACGCCGAGGTCGTGTTCGGATGCGGGCCGCTCCACCCGATGTTTTCGCCGCAGGCATTCCAATGCACGCCCTGCGCCGAAATACGGGCGCCCAGCGATTTCTCGCCTGGGCATTGATGGGACATTCCGCACGTACCCATCATCACCAGATTGTGCTTATGCGCACTCGCGTTGAGGCCACTGAGCAGCGTGTACGGCGGGAGACCGTGGTCGGCGCGAAGCTTGTTGATCTGCGCCAACAATTGATTGACCACGGCTGCACTCGCACTCGGAACGGATGTCGTGGGCTTCGTTGACGGCTTGCTCGACGGCTTGCTCGAGGGCTTGGTCGAGGGCTTGCTCGACGGCTTCGGCGACGACGGTGGAGTCGAAGGTGTGGTCGAGGGTTTTACCGGCGCGTGCGTCGTAGCCGCGGCCGGTGCCTGCATCGCATTGAGCAGCGACCCGGAGTAGACATTGCTGCGCCAATTATCTGATGTGTCACCGTGGAACGGCGACAGTGTCAGAGCACCGCCACCGAGCGCGACAATTGCCGCCAATGTGCCGCCGATCAACATGCGTGGGGATGGCCGCATCGGACTACCGAACCAGAGTTCACATACGCATGTCAATGCAAAGAAGACATATCACCGGTAGTCACCGAACCACTACGGCCTTCTCCGCACAGCAGATCCGCGCCCGAATGCGTTCTAGTGGGGACGGCGGTCAATCACACAATGGGGGCTGGATGGAGTTCGAGGAGTTCGCGACGGCGCGGTTACCCGCGCTCCTGCGGTACGCCGGTGTGCTGACCGGCGATCGGGAACTGGCGCAGGACATCGTTCAGGAAACGTTGACCCGCGCGCTCATCCGGTGGAAACGGATTGCCGGCGTGGACGAGCCCTACGCGTACGTACGCCGGATGGTGACGAACGAATATCTGTCGCTACGCAGGCGCCGGTCGATCCGGACCGTCGCACTCACGCAGGACACGCCCGAGCCGGCTGCGCCCAAAGACTCGGATCACGATGACACGCTCTGGCAGCGCCTTGCCGGTCTGCCGCGGCAGCAACGCGCGGTGATCGTACTGCGCTACTACGAGGACCTGAGCGACACGGAGATCGCCGACGTGCTCGGGTGCCGGGAAGGCAGCGTTTCTCCATAGCGAGCGAATCACGGTGCAGGGCCATGCCGCCTACTACACCGGCAATTTGGTGGTCTCCGGCGCATCCCCGGCGCCTCACATATCCGATGATTATCCGAATCTGGTGGTCGGCACGACCGTGCCCGTCGGCGATCCCGCCATCGGCTGGCAAGATGCTTCCGGCGCATGGATCGTCGTGGACGGAAGCGAGAATCGAGCCGAACTCCTCCAGGTCGCCAACGATGCCCGAACGTCGCCGGGCGAGGTGACCGCTCCGTATCACCTCGGCTACGTCCCCCAGGGCCTATCCGGCACCTACGCCGTCATCGACGACGGTCAGGGCGTGCCGGCCAACCAGAACTCGGCGATCGGCATCGGAGGCGCGGCCGCATGGACAGGCGATGTGCATCCGTACCCCAATACGCCCTTGGTGATCCAGGCGCTGCCGATCGATCCCCCATTCGGCATCGGACCTACGCATCAGATTGGCGAACCGACCAGGATCGGCAATTACGACACCTGGTACTACACCGCGTCGAACAGCGTTGCCCTACTGCGAGCCGGCGCCAGTGTCATGGTGATCGAGACCGGTGACTGCCGGATTGAAATCGGCGCCCGCGACCGTCAGCAGATACCGCTGAGCGACTTGACGCGCATGGTGCAGAACATGCGCGTCACCAAGTGCTCCGATCCGCGCACCTGGGTTCCGCCGCTTTCGTGATCGGGTAGCGCCATACACGCCAGGGCGTGCAGCCGCTACACGATCATGGATCGTCATCAGCGGAAGTCGCGGGACGGCGGCCGTACCGAGATCGGCAGCGGATCCAGACGATCGGCAACCAGGTTGATCACATCCTTGTTGCCGATCGTCTTCGTCACCTCCACGACGCCTCGAATCAGCATCGCCGTACTGGTCAGGGCGGTCTTCCGATAACGCTGCCACAGACCGGGCGAGCACACCACGTTCAGCATGCCGGTCTCGTCCTCCAGGCTCATGAACGTGATTCCGGCCGCTGTTGCCGGGCGCTGCCGATGCGTGACGATGCCGCCGACCAGCACCCGAGTGCCGTTGTCGATCGTGGCCAGCTGTGAAATCGGGAGTACGGCACGGGCGGTGAGGGTTGGGCGTACCAGTGCGATTGGATGGTTGTCGGGCGACAACCCGATCGCCCACACGTCCGCGATCAGCTCATCCGTGGCGTCCATGCCCGGCAGCATCGGCGCGTGCGTGCCCACCGCGGTCTCCGGCAGGCGGTCGGCGGTGTCGCTCGCGGCCGCACCGGCCGCCCACAGCGCCTCCCGCCGGGTCAGACCGAAACCATCGAACGCGTCCGCGGTGGCCAGCGCCTCCAGATGCCCCGCGCTCAGTCTCGCGCGGCGGGCCAGATCGGTCATGCCGGTGTACGCGCCGGCCGCCCGCGCCTCGACGATTCGTTTCGCCACGTCCTCGCCCAGCGTGCGAACCATGTCGAGACCGAGCCGCACGATCGGCCCACCGATCCCCCACTGACTCGGCGGCTCACCGGGAAGGCTCGCGTAGCGGGTGCCCGGCGGATATTCCAGGCTCGCCTTGACCGCACTGGCGTTGATGTCCGGGCGCAGTACCGTGACGCCGTGCCGACGGGCGTCGTCGACCAGCGACTGCGGCGAGTAGAAGCCCATCGGCTGCGCCCCGAGCAACGCCGCGGTGAACGCGGCCGGGTGGTAGCGCTTGAGCCACGCGCTCGCGTAGACCAGGTACGCGAAGCTGATCGCATGGCTCTCCGGGAAGCCGTAGTTCGCGAACGCGGCGAGCTTCGTGTAGATGTCGTCGGCGATCTCGGGTGAGATGCCGTTCGCGGTCATCCCGTCGTAGAGCCGCTTGCGGAGGCGTTCCATCTTCGTCGACGAACGCTTCGAACCCATCGCCCGCCGCAACTCGTCCGCCTCGGCCGGTGTGAAGCTCGCGGTGTCCGTCGCGAGTTGCATCATCTGTTCCTGAAACAGCGGTACGCCGAGCGTGCGCTGCAACGCCGGGCGCATCAGCTCGTGCGGGATGACCACCTCTTCGAGCTTGTTCTTGCGACGGATGAACGGGTGCACCGAACCACCCTGGATCGGCCCCGGCCGGATCAGCGCGACCTCGACCACCAGGTCGTAGAAGCACTCCGGGCGCAGCCGGGGCAGCGTGGACATCTGTGCGCGGCTCTCCACCTGGAACACGCCGACGGTGTCCGCGTCGCAGAGCATCTCGTACACCTCGGGGTCGGTCGGCGAGAGGTCGGTGAACGATCGTGAGTCCGCCGCGCCCCCACCTATGAAATCGAACGCATAGTGCAGCGCGGACAGCATGCCGAGCCCGAGCAGGTCGAATTTGACCAGGTTGATAGCCGCGCAATCGTCCTTGTCCCACTGCAACACGGTCCGGCCGGGCATCCGCGCCCACTCGACCGGGCACACGTCGATGATCGGACGATCGCAGATCACCATGCCGCCGGAGTGGATGCCGAGGTGCCGGGGCGCTTCCATCAGCTCGTTCGCGTACCGCTGGACGTGCTCCGGAATGCCCTCCTGCCTCGCCGATATCGCACCCCACCGCTCGATCTGCTTGCTCCACGCGTCCTGCTGGCCGGGCGAGTAACCGAACGCGCGGGCCACGTCCCGGACCGCCGACTTCGGCCGGTACGAGATCACGTTCGCGACCTGCGCGGTGTGCTGCCGGTCGTACTTCTTGTAGACGTGCTGGATCACTTCTTCCCGCCGGTCGGATTCGATGTCCACGTCGATGTCGGGCGGACCGTCGCGTTCCGGCGCCAGGAACCGTTCGAAGATCAGGCCCTCGCCGATCTCGCTCAACGGGTCGACGTTCGTGATGTACAGCGCGTAGCAGACCGCCGAATTCGCGGCCGAACCCCGGCCCTGGCAAAAGATGTTCTCCTTGCGGCAGAACGCGACGATCTCCCAGACCACCAGGAAATAACCCGGGAAGTTCAGCTGCTCGATCAGCGCGAGTTCGTAGTCGATCCGCTTGTACGCGTCCGGGTGCGCGCTACGCGGCCCGTACCGAAGCGCGGCCCCCTCGTACGCGAGGTGGCGCAGGTAATCCGCCTCACCGTGATGCGCCGGCGGCACTTCGAACGGTGGCAACTTCGGTGCGATCAGCATCAGGTCGAAGGCCAGCTCGCCACCGAGCCGGGCAGCGTACTCGACGGCACCCGGATACCGGGCGAACCGGATCGCCATCTCGTCGCCGGATCGTAGGTACGCGCTCGGCGTATGCAGATACGGCTCGAGCTGATCGAGGCTGCTTCGGGCGCGTACGGCGGCGACGATCGCGGCGAGACGACGACGCGACGGATGGTGGAAGTGCACGCCACCGGACGCGACGATCGGCAGTCCACGCTCGGCTGCCAGCGCCGCGAGCGCGTCGTTCCGGTTGCGATCGCGAGGATTCGCGTAGTCGATCAGTTCGACCGCCACGTTCTCCGTCCCGAACCGGTACGTCAGCCGGTCCAGCGCCGCCCCGGCCGCGTCGTAGCCCTCTTCCCGTAGTGCCCGGGGCACGCTGCCCTTCCGGCAGCCGGTCAGGATCACCGCGTGGTCCTTCAAATCGGAGGCCAGCGCGTTGACGTCATAGATCCGCTTGCCCTTCTCACCGCCGGCCAGATGTGCCAGGCCGATGTGGCGGGACAGGCGCGCGTACCCCTCCTGTTTGCGGGCGAGCACGAGCAGGTGCTCGTCGTCGGGGTCGGGTACGCCCGGCCGGACCGTACCGCCGAGGCCGAGTTCGGCGCCGTAGACGGTCTTCATCTTCAGTTCTTTCGCTGCCTCCGCGAACCGTACGACGCCGGACAGGTTGTCGTGATCGGTGATCGCGAGCGCGGAAAGGCCCAGGCGCACCGCCTCCTCGACCAATTCCTCCGGTGTCGATGCGCCGTCGAGGAACGAGAAGTTGGAGTGACAGTGCAGTTCGGCGTAGGGCATGGCGCTCGTACCGGGGGTGAGGTCGGTGAGCTCGTGTGGGGGCTCGTACGGCGGACGGTGCCGGCTGAAGCCCGGACCGTCGCCACCGTCGGCGGTGGCGAGCGCATCAACGACGGGACCCGTCATCCGATCCTTCAGCTGGCGCCACGAGAGGTGGTCCTGACTCATCCAGCCCATCTGGACTCCCCGCGATGGTTAGTCATACTCGGCCACCAACCCCCACTGACCGGCCGATACCGCCAGCAGCAACAACCGTTGGTCGGCGAGGAGCACCTGAAATCGGAGCACCGCCCGCGCGGACCGGCGATCCCACCAGTGCTCATCGACCGGCCAGGGCCCGGCCCACGCGATGATCTCCACCGGCACTTGCGCGATCACGAGCTGCGCGGGTGCCGAGGACAGCAACAGCCGGGGCGTGACGGTCACCGGCTGCCCGGCCGCGTCCAGCACGACCACCGACGCCGGTCCAGCACCGACGCCGGCCGCGCCTCTATCGCCAATGGCGGCCGCACCTCCATTGCCAGCGGCGGCCGCACCTCCATCGCCAGCGGCGGCCGCACCTCCATCGCCAGCGGCGAATACGGCCGCGGGGGACGGTGCCGGGAGCCGGTCTGGCCAGGGCCCGTCGGGAGCGGCCGGCAGGTACTCCTCGCCCCACGGCACCAGCGTCACCCGGCCCACCGGATCGTTGCCGCCACCGAGGATCGGCCGCGCGACCGCGTCCGGTCCAAGCAGGCCCTGAACGCGATGCAGTGCCCGGTGTGCCCGGTCGCGCTCCTCACCAGCCTCGCCCCACAGCCCTGGCTGCAAACCGATCTGAGCGAGTACGCCCTGCGGCGACAACCGGAGCACCGCGATCCCACCCGGCGCGACCTCACCGGTCCGCCGGTGCCGACCGAGCCAGCCGTCCAGTTGCCACCGGGTCCGATCGGCGATACCGGATGCGGTGAGCACACCGTCGTGCCGCCATTCCCGATGCAGTTCGCGGCCGTCTACGGTGATCGCGCTGATCACCAGCCGGGTGCAGGCAAGGCCGTAGCCGGACAGCCGCTCGTGCAGACGCTCGGCCAGCACGCGGGCCGCGAACGCGGCCACATCGACGCGGTCGATCGGCTCTTCCGGTCGCTCCTCCACGTCGAGGTCCGGCGGTGGCAGGCGGACCGCGAGCGGGTGGTCGTCCTTTCCGGCCGCAAGCCGATGCGCGAGTGCTCCGTCCAGACCGAATCGAGCCGCCACGTCCGCCGCGCTCAAGGCCGCGAACGCGCCCAGCGTACGGATGCCCATCCGCTCCAGCAGCCCGGTCAACGCCGGTCGGTCCAGCAGCCGGATCGACATCCCGGCCAAGAACGCGGGGGTACGACCGGCCGGCACGTGCCGTCCTCCGGCATCTCGCGCGGCGAGCAGTGCCGCGAACGTACCCTCGGCGATCCCGATCTGTGCCTCCACGCCGCACTCGGTGGCGATCCGCTCGACGATCCGCTCGCCGGCCGCCTCTTCCCCACCGAAGTACGCCGCCGGTCCCCGAGCCGCGAGCGCGCAGACGCCCGGGCGGATCACCGCGACACCGGCCGCCACCTCTTCGACCGCCGCGACCACCGGCTCGAACGCGCGCGCATCCCGGGCCGGGTCATGATCGATCACGATCAGGCTCGGGCATCGGGACTGGGCATCACGTTTCCGCAGATCACGAACAACACCCTCGACTTGGGCGGCCTGCGACGAAGCGAGCACCCGGTTGTCGTGCATCACCGCGACCGGCTTCCCGGCCGGTACGCCGTCGACAATCTCGGCGGCCACCACCGGCCAGTCCGGGCACCAGACCAACATCGTCCGCGCCGCTCCGGCAACCGCCCCCGAACCGGGGATCATGAGACCGCGTGCAGATGCGCCCGCGCCGGACCGGCGTTCGTCGCGGACTCCGTCGCGTACGGGCGAAAGTGCGAGCTCGCGTTCGGGACGACGGCTGGGATTGGGGCGGGCAGGAACATTTCCGCCTTGCGGCCAATCGATGCGGCGCCCCGACCTTTCGCCAGGATGGCCACCCGCCGACCGGCGCCTTCACCGACGCCGTCCCACGCGCTGTCGACGAGGCTGAGCGTGACCTCGGCGCCGTCCCATCCGGCACCGAACGGCACCAGGACGCTGCCGCGACGTCGAGCCCGCGCGGCCATCTGCGCGCACACCGAGGCCGCAATCCGGCCGCCACCCGACCGGCTGTTCGGATCGCCGCCCGAAGATCGGTTGAGCCGAGCCGCGCCGATCACCACGAGGTCGAATCCGTCGATCAGCGCGGCAACAACGTTCGGCCAGTCCGGGCCCGGATTCGGCACGACCGCGAGCCGCTCCAACACGATGCCGCTCTCGGCAGCCGCGACGAAACCCATCGTCGGCATGCCCACCATCGCGCACCACGATCCCGATCGGGATGCGGTGGACAGCAGCGCGAGCAACAACGATGTGGTGCCCGGGACGCTGCCGGTCACGCCGACCACGCTGCCGCGCCGCAGCCCGTACCCGGGTAGCAAGGTTTTGAACTGCTCCGGGACCGGAAGGAGCCGATCGGTGCCGAGACCGGCGGACTCCCCGGTCAGATCGCTCGCGCGGCCGAGGCCATGAAGCTCAGCGAGACTATGGAGCTGGGCTACATCATGGGGCTGAGCAAGATCATGGGCAAGATCATGGGGCTGGACGAGATCAGAAAGCGCCGCGGCCTGCATCTTTAGAACACTAGTTCGAGAAGGCCTTGCCGAGCAACCGTGACGCGCGGGTGCTGATCAGCCATTATTGCCAGAAGAAGGACAATCTCATGTGCCGTTTAAGACGACGGCGAGCCGTCGGGGTGCTATGCGATTTCCGGCCACGGCGCCGTTAGGGTTTGCGTTGTGACGTCCCCCGCTATCACGTGTGTACTTTTCGACTTCGCCTGGACCCTGTTCGGCGGCGATCCGGACACGTGGGTCCGGGGCGCGGCGGCCGCGATCGACCGGCCGGTGGCACCGGGCGAGCCCGAAATGATCACCGCCGAGTTCACCGAGCGCCTCCGCTCGACCGCGAACGATCCGGACCACATCCGTCGCGATCTCGACCAAGCCGTGTTCGCCCGAGCGCTCCCGGCCATCCTGCGCGAGATCCCCGGCGTCTCGCCCGAATTCGCCGATGCCCTGTACGCGAACCACCTGCCAAGCCTCGAACCGTACGCCGACGTGCGTGCCACGCTCACCGAACTGCGATCGCGGGGCATCCGCGTGGGTGTCGTGAGCAACTACGGCACGGACATCCGGCCCGCGTTCGTCCGGCACGGTCTGGACGATCTGGTCGATGCGTTCGTCATCTCGTACGAGGTCGGCTTCGTCAAACCGGAACCGGAGATGTGGCACGCCGCGCTCAAGATCGTGCAGGCCGAGCCGGAGCGGACGCTGATGGTCGGCGACCACCCGGCGGGCGACGGTGGTGCCGTCGTGGCCGGCCTCACCGCACTGGTGTTACCACTGGTCGGATCCCCACAGCAGGCACGCGGCCTCGATCGCGTCCTCAAGCTGGTCTAGGCAATAAGGTTCACGTTCCCGCACCGACAATAGTGTTCATCATTTCGCCCATTCAGCGGGTTTACTTGCCCTGGCAATTGGCGAAAGGTCGATGTCGTTCTATGGGGGCGGGAACATAAGACGGGGTGATACGTGAGCGTCGCACCAGTCGGTGGCCGCTACCGGCTCATCGAGCGCATCGGGACCGGCGGCATGGGCCACGTGTGGCGTGCATACGACGACGTCCTTCGGCGCGAAGTCGCGGTGAAGGAGGTCCGGCTGCCGGCCGGCCTTAGTGACGCCGACCTGAGCGAGCTGCGCCAACGGACGCTACGCGAAGCGCGTACGGCGGCCCGGCTCAATCATCCCAACGTCGTGCGCGTCTACGACGTGCTCTACGCCGACGACCGGCCGTGGATCGTGATGGAGTACGTCGCGTCCCGTTCCCTCGCGACCGTGGTCCGGGATCAGGGCGCGCTCGCACCCGAGTTGGTCGCGCGAATCGGGCTCGCGTTGCTGTACGCGTTGACCGCCGCCCACCAGGCCGGTGTCCTGCACCGGGACGTCAAACCGGGCAACGTCCTGCTCGCCAACGACGGCCGGATCATGCTGACCGACTTCGGCCTCGCCACGTTCGACGAGGCCGGGCTGCACCTGACCCAGACCGGCGTGGTCTACGGCTCCCCGCAGTTCATCGCGCCGGAGCGGGCACACGACGGCTCGTCCAGCATCGCGGCCGACCTGTGGTCGCTCGGCGCGACCATGTACGCCGCCGTCGAGGGCCGCTCGCCGTACGCGCGGAGCAGCTCGTACGCGACGTTGGCGGCGCTGGCTACGACGACGCCGGACCCGCCGCTGCACGCCGGCGTGCTCACCCCGATCCTCGGCGGCCTGCTGATCCGCAATCCCAAGAACCGGATGAACGCCGACGAGGTACGCCGTCGCTTGGAGCGAATCATCGCGGCCGATGCCGGTACGGTCCGCCAGATCGAACTTCCGCCCCGGCATGCCCGCGAGACGCCGGACATCACGCCGCCGCGGATCGTCCCGCCGATGACCGGCGCACCGCCCACCACCCCGATGCTGATTCCGCAGCCTCGCAGCGGCGAACCCCGGCGAGCCGAACCCGAGCCGGGTGAGCTCATCACGCGCGGCAGCCTGACCCGGGCATCGCGCGCGGGCATGGCCGGAGACGGCGGCCCGCTACCGGTCGCCGACGCATCCGCCTCGTCGCGGGCCGGGGCGAGCACGCTCGGCCGACCGGCGGGCGCTACCGAAGCGCACGCTCCAAAAAAGACGGATGCACTGATCGTGCCCACCGTCCGGACCGAGGTGGCGCAGATCGTCGATGCGGTTACCTCGCGGATCACCCATCCGGACGACGTCGCCTCGGTATCGACGCCGCCGGCCACCGATCCCGGCTGGCCGGACAGTCCCTCCGGGGACGGCGCCCGGAATGCGGAGCGCGACGCGCTACCCAGCCGAACGGCTCGGCATGCGGCGCCCCAGCTACCCGAGAAGGACGCACCCGACCCCGAGCCGTTCATCATGCTGGGTGGCTCGCCCGCCTCCTGGTCCACGCCCGAGCCGGGACCGAACCGGGGTCGCCGATCGACGCGTTCGCCGAAGGACAACCGCCGGCCGAACCGGTGGGCACCGGCCACGTTCATCGCGGTGGTGGCGATGGTCCTGGCCATTGTCGCGGTGATCCACTCGAACATGCTCGGCTCGCACCAGAACCCGGCCGCAAACGCGGGCGCGCCCGGCGGAGGCCCGGGTGGAGGGCCGAGCGCGCCGCCGGCCGGACCTCCGCCGTCGCCGTTCGGCGGCGCGCCGCCCGGGCCACCGCCGGGTCCAAACGGTTCGCCGCCGCCCGCAACGAACCTCATCTGGTTCTGCAAGCCGACGGTGGCACCGGCCACCACGGCGATACCGTCGAGCCATCCGCTACCGGGCGCGAAGGCGATACCGAAGAGCTGGATCTGGTACGTCGGGACGACCGGCTACCGGATCGCGGTACCGGCGACGTGGCGCGTGGCCGCGGGCAACCCGACCGACTGCATCTATGACCCGTACAACGGTCGGGTGATCGGCGTCAACGCATGGACGACGAGCGTGAAGGATCCGGCCGAGGCGCTGCTCAGCCGAGAGACGGAGTCGCTCAGCCTGGGTGGTTTACCCGGCTATCAACGGGTCAAAATCGCCGACGTGTCGTGCAAAGTGAAGTGCGCCGACTGGATCTACACGTACGTCGGGCCGCTCGCGATGCTCGAAACCCACGTCCGGATGTTCCTTGATCGGGACGGGACCGCCGAGGTGGTCTCGTTCACCACGGTCGCGAGCGACTACACGGCGAACACCGCCAACTTCAACCGGATCGTGGGCAGCCTCGTCTACTGAGACTGCCCACGACCCGGTTAACCCGGATAGCTTCGGGTGACTACTTCACCGCACCCGCGGTCAGACCGGCGACGAAGTGGCGCTGCAGAGCGAGGAATCCGACCACGACCGGGATGCTGACCACGAGCGACGCGGCCATCACCTGATTCCAGTACACGTCCTGCTCGGTCGCGTAGCTCTGCAAACCGACCGCGAGCGTTCGCGAGGCATCGTTGGTCATGACCGAGGCGAACAGCACCTCACCCCACGCCGTCATGAACGCGTACACCGCGACCGCGATGATGCCCGGAAGCGCGGTCGGCAGGATGACCTGCAACAGCGTACGGAGTGGGCTGGCGCCGTCGACCTGCGCGGACTCGTCGAGACCACGCGGAATCGAGTCGAAGTAGCCGACCAGCATCCAGATCGCGAATGGCAGCGAGAACGTCATGTACGTGATGATCAGGCCGGTCCGGCTCGCGTACAGCTGGATGCCGGTCAGCTTGCCGATGTTGACGTAGATCAGGAACAGCGGCAGTAGGAACAGAATGCCCGGGAACATCTGCGTGGACAGCACGGTGACCGTGAACAGGCGACGGCCGGCGAACCGGTACCGGCTGACCGCGTACGCCGCGAAGATCGCGACGACTACCGAGCATGCCATCGCGCTCGTCGACACGATCAGGCTGTTCAAAAAGTAGTGTCCGAGCGGCACCGTATGCCAGATGTCGATGAACGGCCGGAACGTCAGATGCGACGGGATCCATTGGAACGGTCCCTGTACGTCACGCAGCGGCTTCAGCGCCGACGTGATCATCACGTAGATCGGCATCAGCGTGCACGCGGCAAGCACCCCGAGGACGACGACGCGGACCACCTTCAACCATCGAGGTTCACGCATCGCTCCTCCTCCGGGACGTGCCGAACAGGTAGATCGCGGTAATGATCATCAGGAAAAGCAGGAGAAGCACGCTCATCGCCGAGCCGAGGCCGAAGTTCCAGGTGACGAACGAACTCTGATAGATGTGGATCGAAATCAGGTCCGCCTCGCGCGGCGCGGATGCACCGAACAGCACGTACGGGGTGCTGAAGTCGTTGAAGCTCCACAGGAACAGGACGAGCAGCAGCACCTGGTTGACGGGGCGCAGCATCGGCAGCGTCACGCTGCGGAACTGCCGCCAGAAGCTCGCACCGTCGATTGCGGACGCCTCGTACAGATCGGTCGGCACGGTCTGGAGACCTGCGGTCAGGCACAGCAGCGCGAACGGCCATGTACGCCAAACCGACACCACCACCAGTGCAAGGAAACTGTTGTTGCCGAGCAGCCAGAACGGTCGGTTGTGGACGAGGTGCAGCTGATCGACGAGAACGTGGTTGATCAGACCGGTGTCGCGCTGGAGCAGGAAGCTCCAGGTGATGACGGCGGCGTAGGCGGGTAGCGCGTACGGCGCGAGAAACAGCGTTCGCAACAGACCCCGGCCAGGGAACGGGCGCTGCAACAGCACTGCCGCGGTGATCCCCAAGAGCCAGGACAAACCCACCGAGAGCAGCGAGTACGCCGCCGTGACGCCCAGTGAGTGCAAAAGATTCGTGCCGATCGCGTCCTTGAAGTCAAGCGTGACGCGGTAGTTCGCCAGTCCGACGAACGGTGCCGCTGACCAGTTCGCGACGTAGAACTGGGTCAGCCCGCGCAGACTCATCCACGCGCCGGTAATCATCGGAACGATGTGGACCAGCAGTTCCAGGATGATCGCCGGGATCAGCATGAGGTAGGGCGTACTCACTCGCCGGCGGCGGCGGCGCGGCTCCTCGCGCTGATGCGCTCCGCCGCCCGGCTGTGGCTTTCCGCGTACCGATGTCGGACGCGTGACGGTAACCATCACCGCTCCTTAATCTCGGTTATCCCGGGGCCGCGTAAGCCGCCCCGGGATAGTGTCCGTTTTAGATGGTGAGCGATCAGCCGCCTGCGGTGACCTGTTGATTCGCAGCGGTCAACAGCGACTTGATGCTGTCGGCCGTTACCGCTTTACCGCTCGCCGCATCGGCGAACAGTTGCTTCATCACGCCGCCGACGAGCGTCTCGAACTGGCTCTCCTGCGGCACCTCGGGCATCGGAGCCGCGGTGGTCGACAGGATCTGCTGGAACGTCTTGACGGTCGGCGTCTGGAATGCGGCGTCCGAGTACGCACCCTGGACCGTCGGCAGCGAGCTGTACGTCTTGTTCAGCGTCACCTGCTCGGCGTCGCTCTCCATGAACTTGACGAACTGCAGCGCCGCGTCCTTGTGCTTCGTGTTCGCGAACACGGCCAGGTTGATGCCGGCCACCATGCTGTCGATGTGCTTGCCACCGGCCGGTGCCGGGTCCTCGAACGGGATCGGGGCCAGGCCGTAGTCGTCCGCGCTCATGCCGTGCGACTGAATCGAGCTGTCCGCGGCCTGCCACATGATCATCGCAGCCTTACCGGTCGCGAAGTCGGTGATCGACTGGTTCGTCGAGTACTCGGCGTCGCTCGGGTTGACGATCTTGTCGGTCGCCATGAAGTCGACGTACCGCTGGATTGCGGCCACCGCCTGCGGCGAGTCGAACTGCGCCTTGCCGGACGAGTCGAAGAAGTCGGCACCGTACTGCTGGCCGATCGTGAACGCGTGGTGCGCGTTCTCGGTCGGGCTGCCCGCTTCCAGAGCAAGACCGTACTGGCTGCCGTGGGTCAGCAGCTTGCCGTCGGCGACGAGTTCGTCCCATGTGGTCGGCGGGCTGGCAATGCCGGCCGCGGCGAACTCCTTCTTGTTGTAGTAGAGCCCGTACGCGAGCGAGTAGAGCGGCACCGCGACCGGGTCCTTACCGGCCGCGCCGGTCGCGGACAGGCTGCCTGCCAGGAACCGGCTGGAGCCGCCGATCGTGTTCATGTTGGTGGCGTTCCACGGGAGGAACGCGCCGGTCGCCTGCAACGTCGGCGACCACGTGTTGCCGATGTTGACGACGTCCGGACCCTGGCCCGACGTGGTCGCGGCAAGGATGCGGTTGAGGAGGTCGGCCCAGCCGACCACCTCGACGTTCACGGTGATGCCGGTCTGCGCCTTGAACTTGTCGAGTTCAGGCTGAAGTACGGCCTTGTCGTTGGCGAGGCTGGTGCCCTGGTTGCTGGCCCAGTAGGTGAGTGTTACGGGGGCGCCGGGCTTGTCGCCACCGCTGCTACCGCAGGCGGCGAGCGCTGTCGCAACAAGCACCGCGGCCATGGCGAACATGCCGGTTCTGCGAAGGGACACGTTTGTACCCTGTCTGTGCGAATTGGCTTCCGTGATGTTGTTCGCTGTTCGCTGTCTCCATCGACAATCATAAATGCCTCAGAAAACAACCATCCACACCGGCCAGACACAGTGAAGCGACAGGTGTGGCTTCCCGTTCCAGAAACGTAAACATAGTTAACTTGAATGTTGAACTATGTCTTTAACTATGTCCCTGGATTAGACAAGCGTCGCTACGCCGGAGTCAAGGGGTGACATCCGTCGCAACCAAACGGAAACATAGACGGCCACAGAGGACAGTCCCGAAAAGCGAGAAGCGTCAGCCCTTCAGCGGCTCTCCGTGGCTCGCATTCGCACGACCCCGACCCCAGTACGCCTTCGGTGACATTCGCTCGCGGGCCAGGCCACGCTGCTGCAACGCCGCCCCGACGGCCGAGACGACGCCGGCCTCACCAAACACGTACGCGTGTGCCTCATCGACCGGGATCTCGACGTGCTCGACCGCGGCGAGCAGCAACGATGGGTTTCCCGCCGCCGCCTCGCCCCGATGCAGCCACCGCCACTCGACGTCGATGTCGTTGGCCGGCTCGATCTTCAACTCGTCGATCGGATCGGTGACCTCGACCAGTACGGTCGCGCGCGAACCGGCCGGGAGCGCCTCGACCATCGCGGCAATGGCCGGCGCGGACACGTCGTCGCCGATGAACACGTGCGCGTCCACATCCGGGCGGAGCGTGATCTTTCCGCGCGGGCCGATCGCCTCGAACGTGTCACCGATCGACAGGTCGAGCGTCCAGCGCGCGCCGGGCCCGCCGCTCTCGGTCACGATGTGCAGATCCAAAACGAGATCAACCGGATCAAAACGACGAATCGTGTACCGGCGACGGATGATCCGCCCATCCGACGTGTCCACCAGGATCATCAGGTCCTGCCCGACGTCGTAGGCGAAGTCCGCCAGATCGGCGCCGCCCACCCGCACCAGGCGGCCGGCCGTACCGACGTCGGTTACGTCGACCACGGTCAGGTTGAGCAGGCTCACCTCGGGAGCGCGGGCAAGGAACGCTTCAGTGGTCATGTCCGCGCCACCGCCGGGCGTGGGAATCGTCTCGGTCACCCACCCATCATGCCGCGAGCACTGGCATAACCCCAGTTGATCTAGCTGATCCGCACCCCAGCGCGACGGTGCTGCGACCTTCCCCGCACACGGGCTAGTCTGAGCGCCATGCGAGCGCGATATTCCGTCCTCTATGTACTCACCTACGTGCTGGGCGCGCTGACCATCGCCTACGTGTGGCTGCGGCAACATCTGAATACGCGGCTCGATCAACGTGTCGTGATCAGCGTTGCGATCGCCGTGCTATTGCTGCTCACTGCGCTGGCTCAAGGCCTGATCATGCGCTCGGTGCGACGCTCCGCCGAGCGCTCGGCCGATCTCGCCCGGGCCGCCGAAGAGGTCGCCGCCGAAGAACGCGCGCGCTTGGCCGCCGACATCCACGCCACGATTGCCGAGCACATTCACGCGATCGTGGTTGAGGTCGTCGCGGCGCAGCAGGCGGTGGTCCGGGGCGCGTATGGCGACGACGTTCTTACCCGGCTGACCGGAGCCGACGACAACGCGCATGCGGCGCTGGAAAGCCTCAACCGGCTGCTGCCGTCTCCCACGACATCATCGACATCCATGTCGTTGGAGACCGTCGCGACTCCCATGCCGGTTTGATCACAAACCGCGGAACGGTGACTACCTAATTTCGGCGCAGATTACGTCGCATCGTTTCGCCGTTCCGGATCATTGGCGTTGCCGCGCTACGGTACTGACATGTCTCTTGCCGCGACCCAGATCCGCATGTGGGTTGGTGGTCTCGCGCTGCTCGCGCTCGGCGTCGGTATGCACGCCGGCGGCGGAAACGTCGGAGCCCAGTGGTCAGCCGGTGCCGCCGCGTTGATCGTCGTCGGTGCGCTGCTGGTTGCGCGTACCGTCGCGGGTTCGGCGATCTTGCGGATCGGTGGGCGACCAATCGGCGCACCGTCGTATGCGCGGACCCGACGCCCGGACGTTCCGCGGCTGTCCGACCCGGACGCACCGGGACGACCGAGACCGAGAGCACCCGGCTTCTCCCCCTTGCACTGACGGTTCTTCCAGTCGGAAAACTAGCCACCAAGGGGCTTCTTCATGCTTTCGATTCACCCGCTTAGCGGGGCAGTTTCGGCTGCCTCGATGCTTTTGTCCACGCTGTCAACCGCGCTGACGCCGGTCGGTGGCACCGTCATCGCGATCATCCTGGTGACGATCGCGGTCCGGCTCGCGCTCCATCCGCTCAACCGGGCCGCCGTCCGCGGCGAACGTGCCCGGAGCAGGCTCGCACCTCAGGTCGCCGAATTGAGGCGGAAGCACGCCGGCGACACGGTGCGGATGGGGCAGGAGTTGCAGCAGCTCTACCGGGATGAGCGGATCTCGCCGTTCGCCGGGCTGTTGCCGATGTTGATTCAAATACCGATTTTCCTGGTGCTCTACCGGACGTTCGCGACGTCGAGTGGCAGTCTCGCCACCGCGAACCTGTTCGGCGTGCCACTGCACGCGCGCTTCCTCTCATCGGCGCTCGCGCTCGGCCCGCATGTTGTGGTGTTCGTGCTGGTGTTTGCCGCGCTGGCGGCGATCGCGGTCATCGGCGCGAAGCGGGCGAACATGCTGGTGAAGATCAACCAGGCCGCAGCGAAGGCGGCGGCCGAGCCGGTACGGCGACCGGGTCTGAAAACCGCTGCCGTAACCGGAGCGGTAGCGGGCGGCGCCGCGCTCGGAACCGCCGAGATGATGACGAAAATCGGACAGATCGCGCCGTTCTTCATCTTGATTTCCGGTGCGGTACTGCCGCTGGCGGCGGTTCTCTATCTGCTGACCACGACCGCCTGGACGACCGGCGAGAACGTCCTGCTGCGACGGGGACTGCCCGCCTGACGACGCCTGGGCGGGTCCGACCGGTGTCGGATCCGCCCACCTAAAACTGACTGATGACTTAGTTAATGGTGCGGTAGACTGGGAAGATCATGTCTCGGTACCGCACTCTCCTGGCCACCAAAGGCGTCAAATCTCTTCTCTTCGCGAGCTTCCTCGGCCGGTTGCCGGTCGGAATGGGCATGTTGCTGTTCATCCTCGTGGTGCACGCGGGCACCGGCTCGTACTCGGTTGCCGGACTGACCGCCGCCACGAACGCCGCCGCGACCGCGATCTTCGCGCCGCTGCTCGGCCGGGTCTCGGATCGCGGGCACGCCGCGCTGGTGCTCGCGGTCTCCGGCGTGCTCCAGGCGGCGTCGCTGATCGGTCTGGTCGCCGCGTTGCACATGCACCTCGGCGATGGATTGATCATCGCGATCGGCGCGCTGTCCGGCGTCGTGAACCCGCCGGTCGCGGCGGTCACCCGGACGGTGCTGCCACGACTCGCGGCCGACGAGCGCGCGCGAACGACCGCGTTCGCACTCGACGCGCTGCTGGTGGAGTTGACGTTCGTGTTCGGCCCGGCACTGGTCGGCATCGTTTC
Organism: uncultured Actinomycetota bacterium; assembly: GCA_963831705.1. Classification (GTDB taxonomy): domain Bacteria; phylum Actinomycetota; class Actinomycetes; order Mycobacteriales; family Micromonosporaceae; genus DASQPR01. The sequence goes on from CAWHRE010000010.1 coordinate 194,184, forward strand.
GGCGGTTTGGGGCGGCACCGCTACCGCGCTGCTCGCCGCCGTGCTGAACATCATCGGATCATTCGGGCTCGCCGCCGCGAAGGCGGTCCGGCGCGGGTACCCGCAGATGGCTCGTACCACCACGAGCGGTTTCCGGAAACTGATCGGCCCGCTGGCAAGTCCTGGTCTGCGTACGGTGTTGCTGGTCTCGGTCATGCAGGCGGCCGCGTTCGGGGTGCTCGAAGTCGCGATTCCGGCGTACACGAATGCGAGCGGCATGCCGCAGGCCGGCGGTCTGCTGTTCGCGGTCTGGAGCGGCGGTTCGATCGTCGGCGGCCTCTGGTTCGGCTCGCGGGACTTCCGGGCGCCGCTCGGCCGCCAGTACGCAATCCTGATGGCGCTCAACGTCAGCGGATTTGCCGCGATGCTGCTGGCCGGCGGGCCGTACACCCTGGGGTTGCTGCTCTTCATCGCCGGGCTGTTCATCGCGCCGACGACGACCGTTGAGGGTGCTCTGGTGACTCGGCTGGCGCCCGCGCACTCGACCACCGAGGCGTTCACGTGGTCGCTGACGGCGGTGTACCTCGGATTCGCGGCCGGCAGCACGATCGGCGCGCTGGCGCTGTCGTCGCGCCTGGGCAGCACGTCCGCGCTCACCGATGCAACGCTGCTGGCGGTCGGCCTGTCGGCAATCGGCATGCTGCTGACGTTGACCGCGCGCCGATCCCTGCGCACGTTCGCGACCGCCTGATTCGTTGATCATGGGGTTGTTGCTGGTATCTGGGAACAAATGGCAGCAACAACCCCATGATCAACGCTTGGATTGATACTGACTGTTCGCTCAGTCAGTTTGGGGTGTCAGGTAACCTGGCTGCCGTGACGAAACGAACGCCCGAGCTGCGGCTGGAGGAGCTCCTCCGAACCGCGTGCGACGTAATCCTCGCACGCGGCCTGCCGAATACCCGGACGGCGGACGTCGCCAGCGCGGCCGGGGTCAGCCAGGCGCTCGTGTTCTACCACTTCGAAACGAAGGACAAGCTGCTCGCGCAGGCATTCGCGTACGCGGCCGAACGCGATCTCGTGCAACTCGACGAGATCATGGCGGCGAGCCGAACGCCGCTTGTGAAACTCCGTCAGATTCTCAAGGTCTACACGCCGACCGGCAACTCGAAAGCGTGGGCAATGTGGATCGACGGCTGGGCCGAGTCGATGCGCGTCCCCGAGCTGGAGGCCGTCTCCCGCCGCCTTGATCTCCGGTGGAAAGAAGCGCTCACCGACGTGATCGCCGAAGGAGTCGCTGCCGCTCAGTTCACGTGCGAGGACCCGCGCGGCGCGGCGTGGCGCTTGATCGCGCTCATCGATGGGCTGGCGGTCCAGATCACGGCGCACAAGGACGTGATCTCGCAGCGCACGTTGACCGCTTGGATCCGGACCGCCGCCGCGAACGAACTAGGCCTGCGCGCGAGCCAGCTCGTTTGACGCCGGCTTGACTTGACCGGTCAGAGCAGAGCGGCCGATGATCTCTTCGGTCGTCGATGCGCAGAACCGCTCGGTCTCGAATGCGTGCCGCTCGGCGCGGCTCGACGCGACCGTGCCGCCGTCGCCGTCGCCGTCGCCGTCGCCGTCGATGATCTTTGCAGCCTCCCACGTGAGCAGCCGAGACGCTTCGATCCGGGCGGCCATTTCGGTGAGACGAGACTCGACCGCTGGTTGATCGAACTCGGTTCGACCGCAGGCGTACTCGGTGGCGGCGGCCAAGCTCGCGCAGGCCGCTCCGATCGAGGAGGCGGCCATCATGGTGCGGGAAATGTCGAACGTGTGCGCCAGGCCGCGAAAGCCCTCACCCTCGTTGCCGAGACGATGAGCGTCCGGGACGAAGACCTCCTCCAGGAACACACTGGCCGCATCCGCGACCGGCGTTGCGCAGGTCAGCCCCGGCACGCCTTTCTCCACCAGAAACGCGGTGACGCCGTTGGCACGCCGCGTCGATTCGATCGTGGCGAAGATGACGTAAAAGTCCGCCACGCAGCCGTTGGAGATCCAGGTCGTCTGTCCGGTCAGCTTGTAACCGCTTCCGACCCGTCGAGCCTTTGTGGTGATGGCGGGCGAGTCGGCCCCGACATCGGGTTCGGTCACAGCGAGCGCCGTCATCGGCGGATCATCCGAGGTCAGCGGCCGGAGCCAGCGTTCCTTCTGCTCGGCCGTACCCAATCCGAGAATCGGTCCGGCGAAGAAACCGCTGGACGTGAGGAGCTTCGCGATCGCGCCGCCCGCCGCGGACAACTGCTCCAGCGCGAGGCACTGCGTGAACACATCGGTGAAGCCGCCGCCGCCGTACTCGGCCGGCAACATGTACGCGGTGATGCCGGCCTTGGCGGCAAGCCGCCACAGCGTCGCGACATCGGCGTCATCGAATGCGCACGCCACAGGCGGAATCTCGGCCGCCGCGAACGTGCGGCAGAGTTCGATGATCGCGCGCTGGCGGTCGGAAAGTGGAGCGAGATCGGTCGACGGCATTGGGGGTGTTCCCTTCGAGAGGCCGAACTCCAGCCCCAGAAACCTAGCGCCACCTGCGAGTCTACTGCCCCGGAGCGGATCGGCACAGTTCCTGCGATCCGGCTACCGGGACAGACCCCGCAGGGTTTCCACGGTGAGGGCGCCGAGCGTCGGCAAGTGATAGCCGCCTTCGTGCACGGCCACGACAGGTACGTCCAGCTCAGCGATGATCGAGCCGGTCCGCCGGTACCCGTCGAACGTCACCCGCAACGGGCTCTCCGGATCATCCGCGGCGGCATCGACACCGAGCGAGACTACGACCGCCTGCGCACCGTACGCGTGGGCGGCCGCACACAGGTCGGTCAATCCGGCCAGCCACACGTCGTCCCCGGCGCCCGGCGCGATCGGGATGTTCCGGTTGGCGCCGAGCCCGTCCCCTCGGCCGATCTCGTCGGCGAATCCGGCGTAGTGCGGGAACCAACCCTCGCCCGGGTCGACGTGGACGGATCCGTAGAACACGTCCGACCGGTCATAGAACAAGGCCTGCGTACCGTTGCCGTGGTGGGCATCGACGTCGATCACCGCGACCCGATCCACGCCGGACGCCCGGAGTGCCGCCGCCGCCACACCCGCGTTGTTCAGATAACACGAGCCGCCGAACGCGTCCCGGGTCGCGTGGTGGCCGGGTGGGCGGCAGATCGCGTACGCGACCCGGGCTCCCCCGGCGACGAGATCCGCGGCTGTCAGGGCGGCGTCGATCGCGGCTCGGGCGGCGCGCCACGTACCGGCGCCGACCAGCGTCATCGTGTCGTAGCAGTAGCGCCCGGCGCGGGCGTGGGTCGCGACTGGCTCCCGTACCGGCAGGCCGTCGAGCATGCCGCCGGTCGGGAACACGTACGGGACGACGTTCTCCTGTCCCGGATCGACCGGATACCCGCCCGCGACCCAGGCCTCGTGGACGGTTTCCAGGTGGTGCAGCAGCCCGGCCCCGTGCACCGATCGGAGGATTTCGTCGCCGTGTGCCACCGCCGGGACGATCGTCGCGCCGGCATCGACAACCGCGTCCCGGATCACGGTCGCGCGCTCGGGCAACTCAGTGCCCGGCGTGGACACGCCGACCCAGATCTCCGCACCCGGCACGTGATCAAGTGTTTCGGGGGCCCAGACCACTGGAAGATCCAACATGCACTCAACCTCACTGTCGTAACGGTTACGCTGCCCTGATGCCACGTGTTGCAGACCTTGGGATCAAGATCGGACGAATGGCGTCCGGACCGACGGCGTCGATATCGGACGTACCCGGGGTCGGCGTGGGACATGCCACGGTCTGGCGCGACGAAGCGGATCCGCCGGTCGGGCGGGGTATCGCGCGTACCGGCGTGACCGTGATCGATCCCGGCGGCAACCTTTTCCGGGAGCCGATTCCAGCCGGGGGTGCGGTGCTCAACGGCGCCGGGGAATGCACCGGATTCCTCGCCGCACAGGAGTGGGGGCTGCTTGAGACGCCGATCTTTCTGACCTCGACGATGCAACTCGGCCGCGTGTACGACGCCGCCTGCGAGCTGCTGATCGAGGACGAGCCGGCGATCGGCGACGAGGACGTGATCATCCCGGTCGTCGCCGAGTGCGACGACAGCTTCCTCAACGATGCGCGGCGCATGCAGGTCAGCCGGGACGACGTGAAATCCGCGCTGTCCGCCGCACGCACGGCCGCGGTCGGTCCGAGGTCCGCACCCGCGGAAGGTTCGGTCGGCAGTGGTACCGGCATGAGCTGCCTCGGCTTCAAAGGCGGCATCGGGTCGGCATCGCGGTTGGTTGGGGCGTACACCCTGGGGGTTCTGGTTATGACGAACTTCGGGGAACGCGAACGTCTCACGATCGACGGCGTTGCCGCCGGTCGGTTGCTGCCGGCCACGCCCGCGGATCGGGCGACCGCGCCGGACGCGGGGTCGTGCATCGTGATCGTGCTGACCGACGCGCCGCTGACCGCCGCGACGTGCCAGCGGCTCGCGCGCCGGGCCGGGCTCGGGCTGGCGCGAACCGGGTCGGTCGCCACCCACGGCTCCGGCGAGATCTTCCTGGCCGCCGCGACCGGATTGCGGGTGCCGCGAGGTGCCGCTCCGACGCGCGCGCCGATCGAGTCCTCGGACCTGAATCCGTTCTTCGGCGCGGTCGTGGACGCGACCGAGGAAGCGGTGCTCAACAGCCTCCTCCAATCCCCGACCGTGACCGGCCGTTCCGGCAACAGCTCCGAGGGCCTGCCCGCCGCGCAGCTCGCGGCCCTGTTGCGCACGCACCGTCCGCCCGCAACCCCCAGTTGATCCTGGTGTTAGTTAGCGCCTCGACGGGGTGTCGCATGAGGATCGCTGATCTTGGCGCGAGTGTCGTTCCACTGCTGTGATCATGGCGATTTGATCACCTTCCAAGTCCAAGATCTGAGATCAACTCGACGCGGACCGTCGCACTTTCGCCCGGCCGCCGCGGCGTCGAAGTTGATCCTGGAGTTATTTGCGCGACACGCCTAACCAACTCCAGGATCAACTTGGTTTTTAGGGGTGCTGAGCAGGTGGCAGGCGGCCTGGTGGGAGTCGGTGATCTGGAGGATGGGGAGCGCATCGGAGATGCACCTCATCTCCACGCCGGCTTGGTGCGCGGTGCCGTCCAGGAGCGCTGGGCAGCGCGGATGGAAGCGGCACCCGTTCGGGATCCGGGTCGGGTCGGGTGCCTCGCCATGCAGCAGGACCGGCGGCTCGCCGCCCGCATGCGTACCATTGCCGGCCACCGCGAGCAGCGCCTTCGTGTACGGATGCTGCGGATTGGCGAGCACCTCCTCGGTCGGTCCGATCTCGACGATCCGGCCGAGGTACATGATCGCGATCCGGTCGGCGATGTTCCACGCGAGGCCGAGATCGTGTGTGACCACGAGCACGGACAGACCCATCTCGTCCCGCAGCCGAAGCAGCAGCGCGAGGATCTCGCCCCGGACCGAAGCATCCAATGACGAGACCGGCTCGTCCGCAATGATCACCGACGGTTCGAGCGCGAGCGCACCCGCGATCACCACTCGCTGGCGCTGACCACCGGAGAGTTCGTGCGGGTACTGCAGGAAGAAGTGCTCCGGCGGCCGCAATCCGGCGCGGGACAACGCATCCGCGACCAGCGTTTCTTCATCCCCCGGTACATTGTGGATCCGCAAGCCCTCGGCCACGGCCTCGTAAATCGAGTGCCGCGGGTTCAACGCGCCGGTCGGGTCCTGCAGTACGAGCTGCACGTGCCGCCGGTACGCGCGGAGCGCCTTCGTCGAGTAGTTCAGCGGTTCACCCTGGTAGAGCACCGAACCGCCGGTCGGCTTCTCAAGCCCGAGCAGCGTACGGGCGAGCGACGTCTTGCCGCAGCCGCTCTCCCCGGCGAGCGCGATGATCTCGCCCGGCCGTACGTCGAGATTGACGCCGTCGACCGCACGCGCGTCGACACCCCGGCGCACGCCACGCCCGGTGAACGTGAGGCGCAGATCCACAGCTTCGAGTACCGGTGGTTGCCTTGATGCGGATCGTTGGCTCACAACACGTTGGGTCACAGCAGGTTGGGTCACAGCAATGCCTCATCCCGGACGTTGACGCAAGCCGCCTGATGCTCAGCCGCGTCATGCTCAGCCGCGTGACGATCAGCCGCATCAGGACCGGACACCGTGCGAGAAGGCCACAGCTGGACCGAGGTTGACGAGCACTCCTCCCGAACCACCGGGCAGCGTGGATGGAACGTGCAACCGCTCGGCAGATCGGTCGGGTGGGGCGGATCGCCGCCGAGGCCGCTCGGCGCGTACCGGGACGACGGATCCCCGATCGTCGGAAACGCACCGCCGAGCGCCTTCGTGTACGGGTGCCGCGGTGATCCGAACACGTCGGCGGTCGGTCCCTGCTCGACCACCCGCCCGGCGTACATGATCGCGGCTCGGTCGCACGTACGGGCGAGAACCGACAGGTCGTGCGTGATCAGGATCAGGCCGAGGTCCATGTCCTTCACGAGGCTCGCCATCAGTGCCAGTACCTGAGCCTGCACCATCACGTCCAGCGCGGTGGTCGGCTCGTCCGCGATGATCAGCTTCGGACGACAGGCCAGCGCCATCGCGATCATGACGCGTTGCTTCTGGCCGCCGGACAGCTGATGCGGATACTGATCCATCCGGGACGACGGGATGCCGACCTGTTCCAGCAGTTCGGCGACGCGCTTGCGGGCCGTACGCTCGGACACTTTCTCGTGCAGCAGGATCGGCTCGGACAGTTGCCGGCTGATCTTCTGGACCGGGTTGAGCGAGCTCATCGCGCCCTGGAACACGATCGACGTATGCGCCCAGCGCACCGCGCGCAACTCCCCCGGTTTCATCGTCAGCACGTTGCGGCCGTCGAGCAGGATCTCGCCGGTCACGGTCGCCGACTTCGGCAGTAGCCGCAGGACGGCGCCGACGATCGTCGACTTGCCACAGCCGGACTCGCCCGCGATCCCGAGCGTCTGACCGGCGTCGACGGTGAGGTCGACGCCGCGTACGGCGGGCACCGGGCCGCGGCCGGCGTCGTACGAGACCGCCAGATTCTTGGTTTCGAACAGTGTCACCGGGCTCACCGTCCCTGTAGCCGTGGGTTGAGAACCTTTTCCAGCGCGTTGCCGCACCAGGTGAACGCGAGCACCACGAGCACGATCGCGACGCCCGGCGCGACCAGATAGCTCCATGCGCCAAGCGATGCGGCCTGGTTGTCCTTCGCGTTGTTCAGCATCGAGCCCCACGAGATCGTGAACGGGTCGCCGATGCCGAGGAACTGCAGCGCCGATTCCGAGAGCAGTGCGGCCGCGATGGTCAGCGTGGCGTTGGCCATGATCAGTGGCATCAGGTTCGGCAGGGTGTGCTTGATCATCTGATGCGCGTCACCGGCGCCGAGCGCCTTGGCCCGCTCCATGTATGGGCGCTGCTTGATCGACAGCACCTGCGCGCGCAGGATCCTGGTCATACCGGGCCAGGACGTGACGCCGAGAACCAGAATGATCTTGATCGGCCCGTTGCCGATGAACGGAATCGGCAGCGCGGACAGCACGATCACCAGCGGCAGGAACGGAATGACCAGCATCCAGTCGTCGAACCGCATGATGAGTGTGTCGATCCACCGGCCGAAGTGGCCGGAGACCATGCCGAGAAACGTACCGATCACGAGCGCGATCAGGCCCGCGCCGAAACCGACCAGCAGCGTCTCGCGCGAGCCGACGATCAACTCGTCCAGCACGGAGACTCCGCGCTCGTCGGTGCCGAGCGGCGCGTGCCACGACGGGTGCTCGAACGGCAGCGCGGTCACCTTCGTGATGTCCAACGCGTCGGGGTGGACGAGCAGCGGCGCGAACAGTGCGGTCAGCACCGCGATCGACAGCACGATGATGCCGGCCTTGCCCTGGCCTTCGGCCCAGAGTGCCTTCCAGGTCCGGGCAAGAGCGGCGCGGCGACGGCGCCAGACAATGGAACCGGAGCGGGATGTCACGGCTTCGGTCGTCATAGCTCCCTCACCCGCGGGTCGAGCACACCGATCAGGATGTCGGCCACCAGGTTGAACACGATCACGCTGGCCGAAAACAGCAGGAACAGCCCGCGCAGCAGCACGAAGTCACGGTTCTGCACGGCCTGCTCGGTCATCGCGCCGAGGCCCGGCCAGGAGTACACGTACTCGACCGTGACGGCGCCGGAGATCACGAATCCGAAGTACAGCAGGATCTGCGTCACGGCCGGGAGCAGCGCGTTCGGGACCACGTGCCGCTTGCGTACGAGTACGTCACGCAGCCCCTTCGCGCGCGCGGTCTGCACATAGTCCTGATTCATCTCGTCCAGCATCGACGAGCGCATGACCAGCGAATACTGCGCAAGGTAGGCGAGCGTGAGGGTCAGACACGGCAGCGCGAGATGCCACGCGACATTGAGCCACCCGGCCGGCGACGATTCGTCGATGCCCGCATCGACCATGCCGCCGGTCGGGAAGATGCCCAGGCCGACCTGGTCACCGCCGAGGAACAGCAGCAGCATGATGCCGAGCCAGAACTCCGGCATCGCGTACAGCGCGACCGCGGTGCCGTTCGAGAGCTTGTCCAGCACGCTGCCCCGGTGCCAGGCGCCCCAGATGCCGAGCCACGTACCGAGCACCGACGACAGAATCGTCGATACGCCGACCAGCAGCAGCGTCGGCCAGAGCGCCAGGCCGATCTCGTGCGACACCGGCGCGGTGTAGGCGAGTGAGTCGCCGAGATTGTGATGGATGATCAACTGGCTCAGGTACTTCTGGAACTGCACCCAGGTCGACTGGTCGAGGCCCCACTTGTGGCGCAGCGCGGCCAGTGCCTGCGGCGACAGGTGCCGGCTGCGGCCCAGGATCTTGGCCGGGTCACCGCCCATCACGTTGAAGAGCACGAAATTCAGCACAAGTACGCCGAACAGGCTCAGCGCCGCTCCGAGGACTCGGCGCGCGATGAGCAACGGAACGCGCGCCGACCGCCGGAACGTTGCGGAGCCGCCGCCGGGAGTGGTTGCCACTCCCGGCCGGCCGGCCTGAGCCAGGGTCGCCATCGGCGACTACTCCCGCTCGTCCGCGGTCGAACGGCGACGCATCAGTACGACACCGAGGACCACGACGATCACCAGAACCGCACCACCGACCCCGATCAGCAGGCCCGCACTGCCGCCGCTGCTGCTCGACGCCGCCTTGGCGGGCACCTTCTTGATGTCGACGTTCAGGTAGGTGTACAGCCCGTCCTGGAAGAATGCGCCGCCGCCCTGCAGCTCGATGCCGGTCCACTTCGCCGAGTTGTACGCCTCGAGCGAGTCCGGGTAGTAGAGCACGATGTACGGCGCGTCCGTGTAAAGCAGTTGCTGCATCTGCTGGACGTCGGCCTGACGTACCGCCGGGTCGAGGTCGGCGGCTTGCTTCGCGTACAGGTCGTCGTAGTCCTTGTTGCAGTAGAACGAATCCGACCAGCCCGCCACCGGCGCCTTGGACGTGCCGCTGTCCCGCTGATCGCAGGTCATCGTGGAGAGCTGGAAGCTGGGGTCCGGCTCGACCGACCAGTCACCGAACGTGAGGTCGTACTCCGCGTTGCCGGCCTCGTTGATCACCTCGTCATATGAGACGAGCTTCGGCGTGACCTTGATGTCGACATCCGCGAACCAGGCCACGATGTACTGCACCGACGCCTTGTAGTCCGGGTCGTCGTTCGGCGCCAGGAACCGGAGATTCATCTCCTTGTGCGTCGCCGGGTCGATCCGGAAGCCGGCCGCGTCCTTCGTGTACCCGGCCGCGTCGAGTTCCTTGGCCGCTTCGGCTGGGTCATACGTGTACGGCGACGTCGGCTTGAACGTCCAGTCCGGGTAGCCGGACGGAATGATCGACGTGCCGACCGTGCCGTATCCCTGGAGGACCTTGGAGGTGAGCAGCGGGAGGTTGATCGCGTGCGTGATCGCGGTGCGGAATTTCGGGTCCTTCATCGCCGGGATGCCGTTGCCGACCGGCTGGTTGTCGGTGGTCGCGCCACCGGTGTTGAACGCGAGGTACTGGAAGTCCGCTCCGATAGCCTTGATCCGGGTGATGCCCTTCGCATCCGACAGCGACTTGTAGTCGTTCGTATTGATGCCGCTCACCGCGTCGATCTCACCCTTGCGCAGCGCCTGGATCATCGCGTCGTCATCGCTGAAGATCCGGTACACAAGGTAGTCGATCTTCGGCGCGCCGCCCCAGTACTGCTTGTTCGCCTTCAGCCGGATGTACTGGTCTTTGACTCGCTTGTCCAGGGTGAACGCGCCCGAGCCGACCATCGCGGAGTTCTGGAACGTGCCCGGGTCATCGACCGACACGTTCTTCCAGATGTGTTCGGGCAGGATCGGCGCCCAGAGCTGCGTCATGATCGCGTCCGGCGCGGACAAGTGGAACACCGCGGTCGTGGCATCGGGCGCATCCACGCTCGTGATGTTCTTGACGTAGTTGTAGTAGGTCCCGTTCGGGTCCTTGATGTCGCGGTTGATGGTGTACGCGACGTCGGCCGCGGTGAGCGGCACGCCGTCGGACCAATTCACGCCAGACCGGATCGTGAACGTCCAGGTCTTGCCGTCGTCCGAGTGTGTCCAGGACGTAGCGAGCCCGGGCACCGGGCTGTAGTCCTTCTGCGACCAGCCTTCCAGCAGGTCATACACGTCGCTGTAGATCTCGTAGGACATCACAAGCTGACCCGAGTACGGGTTCGCCGAGTCCATGTCGCTGAGGTAGCCGATCGTGAACGTCTTCGAGCCGGCCACGATGCCGGAGTCGGCGGACGAGCTCGCGCTCGGACTGACCGGTGCGCTCGGTGACGGAGACGTGGACGTGTCGGCGGCGGCCGGCGTCGACACCATCGCGAGCGCGGCGATCGCCGTGAGGCCTGCCGACGTGACAATGCCGAGGCGGCGGCGCTTGTACTGGTGCTCGAGAGAGGCGGCGCGGGGGGTGAAGCGCATCGGGTCCTCCGTTGGATGAACGTTCACGGCAAGCTACGGTGCGTGCATGCTGAGCAATGGCCTCGTCCCGCCGACCGTCCAAGCCGTCCCGGATGGGCGAGCGCTGCACGGATCGACGATCGTCGACGAGTATTCATGGATGCGCAACCACGGCGACCGGCGCCTGCTCGAGTACCTCGGCGCCGAGCGCGAGTACTACGACCGAGCCACCGAACACCTGGCCGACCTCCGGAACGAATTGTTTGGCGAAGTGGAGCGTCGCCTCATCCCGACTGATGACTCAGTCAGTTGGAGACGTGGTGACACTTTCTACCGCATGAGATCCGTCACCGGTAGTGAGTACGGCGAGTTCTTGCAAAGCCGTGACCGAACGTCCCCGGGGCGGGTCCTGCTGGATGAGGCCACGTTGGCCGCCGAGCCGGACGGCTATGTGGCGCTCGGACTGCGCGAGGTGAGCCCGGACGGCCGCGTGCTCGCGTATTCGGTCGACACCGATGGCGACGAGGTTTTCACGCTGCGCTACCGCGATATCGCCACCGGTCAGGACTTACCGGACACCGCACCGCGCTCCTACTACGGCGGCGCCTGGAGCCCCGATTCGACGACCTTCTATTACACGGTGCATGACGATCTCTATCGCCCGTACCAGGTGTGGCGGCACCGGATCAACACGGATCGTCACGAAGACGTGCTCGTCTTCGAGGAATCGGATGCCCGCTTCGATCTCACCATCCGGGCAAGTACGTCCGGCGAGATCGTCTTTATCGAGTCGGAAAGCCGCGACACGACCGAGGTCTGGTACATCGTCGGCGACGCACCGTTGGCCTTGATCCGGGAACGCCGCAGCGGCATCGAGTATCGCGCCGACCATGATCCGGACGGCTTCTTCGTGATCGTGACGAACGACGGCGCTCCGGAGTTCCACCTGGTCACCGCGCCGGTGCCCGCGCCCGCCGAGTGGACGGTCTTCCTCGCTGCGCGAGACGGTGCCGCTCAAACACGCGAGCGCCTTCGGCGCGCTTCCGTTCTTCAAACGCACCTCGTCCTGGAGTTGCGACGCGACGGATTCCCACTGTTGCGAGTGGTAGACCGCGCCACGGGCGCTTCGGTGGACGTCACCGCGGACGTTCCGGCGGGTCAGATCAAGATCTACGAAGCTTTGTCGTACGACGCGTCGTCGATCACGGTCGAGGTGCAGTCGCTGGTCACGCCGAATCGCTGGTACGACGTGGATCTCGCGTCCGGCGCCCGTACCCTCGTCAAAGAATTGAGCGTGCCCACGTACGAGGCTTCCGCGTACCGGACCGAGCGCCGGTGGGCGCCCGCGGCCGACGGCGTGCTCGTGCCGGTCACGTTGGCCTACCGCGCGGACACTCCGTTGGATGGCACCGCACCGTGCCTGATGTGGGGCTACGGCGCATACGAGTCGTGCGACGACCCGGAATTCGACCCGATGCTCGCGAGCCTGCTCGACCGCGGCTACGTGTACGCGCACACCCACCCCCGTGGCGGCGGCGAGAACGGTCGCGCGTGGTGGCTCGGCGGCCGCCTGGCCTCGAAGATCAATACGTTCACCGATCACCTGGCGGCGGCGAACTGGCTCGCCGGTGTGGCACCGGACGCGGTCGACGGCTCCGGTCCGGACGCGCTGGTCGACGGTGCCCGGATCGCGACGCGCGGCCTGTCGGCCGGTGGTCTGCTGCAGACGGTATGCGCGACGCTCGCGCCCCGTCGCTGGGCCGCGGTCGTGGCCGAGGTGCCGTTCGTCGACGTGATCGGGTCGATGCTCGATCCCGGGATCCCGCTGACCATCAACGAGTGGGACGAATGGGGCGATCCCCGTCGGGCGGCCGACTTCGGCTGGATGAACGCCTACTCCCCGTACGCCAACCTGCCGGCGAGTCCTCGCCCGACGATGCTCGTGACGGCGGCGCTGCATGATCCGCGAGTGCTCGTACACGAACCGACAAAGTACGTAGCCCGCCTGCGTGCGACGGCATCGTCCGACGACGAACTCGTATTCCGGGTGGAAATGGGCGCAGGCGCCCACACGGGCCCGGCCGGGCGTTACGCCCACTATCACTACGAGTCCGAAGTCTACGTCTGGGTCCTCGCGGCTCTTTCATGATCTGGAAAGCAGATGTTTGCCGTTCAATGCATTGCATCCGGATCACGAAAACCACGTATTAGCGCCGGCGCGGAACGCGTCCGGCGAAAGGGCGCCGGCTCCGTCGGGGAGTCGGCCTACGACGGTGCCGGGGAAGTCCAAGAGGTTTCGCTCGTGGACGAGCGCCGGCGTAGCCGGCCAAGCTCCGATCACCACGACCGATGCGATGCCTCGCGACGCAAGGGCTTCGAGGGTGAGGGCGGTGTGGTTGAGCGTCCCGAGTCCGGCCCGCGCCACGACGACGGCCGGTGCCCGCAGTGCGATCGCGGCATCGGCGATGGTCCAGCCGTCGTACCCCATCGGGACGAGCAGGCCACCCGCCCCCTCGATCAGCACCAGGTCATGCGAGGCGGACAAACGATCCGCCGCTTCCAGCAGATCGGCCAGGTACAGCTCGGGAAGGCCGGAAACCTGAGCGGCGGCCAACGGTGCCAACGGATCCGGGTACGTTGCCAGCGTCTCGCTCGTCACGTCCGGTCCAACCAGCCGTAAAACGGTATCCACATCGGACGTCTCGCCCGGCTCGAACGCGGCCGTACCGGTTTGGGCGGGCTTCAAAACGGCCACCGTACGGCCGGCCGACAGCGCCCGAGCCGCCAGCGCCGCCGTGACAATGGTCTTGCCGACACCGGTATCGGTGCCGGTCACCACCACAACACGGGCATCGTCGATGAGGGGAATCACGGTGCGGTCTCCAGGATCACGTCGATCGCGTACTCGAAGTCGGCTCGCGCGACACCGACGTTGATCGTCAGGCGCAGGCGCGACGTGCCATCCGGTGTGGACGGTGGGCGAAAGCAGCCGACCGCGACGCCACGTTCTCGGCACGCCGCCGCCCAGGCTAGCGCGGCCGAAGGCGTTGGCGCAGCGACCGACAGCACACCGGCGGCCGGCTCCCAGACCGACAGTCCGGAGGCACGGAGCTTCTCGCTGACCAGTACGCCCCGCGTCAGCACCTCGGCTCGCAGGTCATCCGCCGTACGCGCAACCTCCAGCGCCGCCCAGCACCCCGCAGCGACGGCCGGCGGCAGGCCGGTGTCGTAGATGAACGTCCGCCCGGTGTCGACCAGGTGCCGCGACCAGCTCGTTCGGACCGGCGACGACACCGCCCGCACCGCCGAGCGACTTCGACAGCGTCGCCGTGACGATCACGTCCGGTTCACCGGCCAGACCGGCAGCGGCCACCCCGCCGGCGCCGTGCGGCCCGAGCAGCCCGAACGCGTGCGCGTCGTCGACCAGCAGCAACGCACCGTGGCGGCGACACACGTCGTGCAGCTCAGCGCAGCGGCGCGAGGTCCCCGTTGACCGAGAAGACCGACTCGGTCACCACGACCGGCGGCGCGGGCGGCGCATTTAAGAACTCGATCAAAGCGGCCTCAACGGCCGCCACGTCGGCGTGCGGTGTCACGACCACTCGGGCCCGCGTCGCCCGACAACCGTCCACCAGCGACGCGTGGTTGTGCGCGTCGGAGACGATCAACGACCCAGGCCCGGCCAGCAGGCGCACGGCGCCGAGATTGGCCAGGTACCCGGACGAGTAGACGAGCGCGGCCTCGGCCCCGAGCCACGATGCCAACGACGACTCCAGGCGCGGCGTGTACGTCGGTCGTACCCCGTACCAGACGGGATCCGGTGGCACCCAGCCCGTACTCCCGGAGCGCCTCGACCGCGGCCTCGACCACCGCGGGGTGGCGCGACAGCCCGAGGTAGTCGTTGCCGGCCAGATCGATCATGTGGTCGTCCGGTGCGCGTGGCACTAGCCGACGGCGCAGCCCGGCGCGTTCCCGCGCGTCGCCGGGCCCGCAACGAGGCGAGCCACGCGGTCGGGTCGTTACCCATCTCAACCCCCCCGCCGCACGTGCTCACCACTGAGACCAGCTTGTAGGGTACGACCATGTCTGAGTTCTCCGACCCCGACCTGGCCAAGGCGGTCACGACCGTCCTCGAGACCGGCGTCGGGCTGGACGAGGCGAGCGTGCTCGCCGTCCTCAACCTGCCCGACGACGAGATCCCGACCGCGCTCGACGCTGCGCACCAGGTCCGGATGCGTGGTGCGGCCCGGAGGTCGAGGTCGAGGGGATCGTGTCGCTGAAGACCGGCGGCTGCCCCGAGGACTGTCACTTCTGCTCGCAGTCCGGCCTGTTCACCTCGCCCGGTTCGCGGCGTCTGGCTGGACATTCCGGCGCTGGTCGAGGCCGCCAAGCAGACCGCGGCGACCGGCGCGACCGAGTTCTGCATCGTGGCGGCGGTGCGCGGGCCGGACGAGCGGCTGATGGACCAGATGCGCGAGGGCGTCGCGGCGATCCGGGCGGCGGTCGACATCCAGGTCGCCGCGTCGCTCGGCATGCTGAGCCAGGAGCAGGTCGACGACCTGGTCGCGATGGGTGTGCACCGTTACAACCACAACTTGGAGACGTCCCGGTCGTTCTTCCCGAACGTGGTCACGACGCACACCTGGGAGGAGCGGTTCGACACGCTCCGGATGGTGCGCGAATCCGGCATGGAGGTCTGCTGCGGCGGCATCCTCGGACTCGGCGAGACGCGCGAGCAGCGCGCCGAGTTCGCGATGCAGCTGGCCTCGCTCCAGCCCGACGAGGTGCCGCTGAACTTCCTCAACCCCCGGCCGGGCACGCCGCTCGGGGACCAGACCGTCGTCGACCCGCGCGACGCGCTGCGCGCGATCGCCGCGTTCCGGCTGGCGCTGCCGAAGACGATCCTGCGGTTCGCCGGTGGTCGCGAGATCACCCTCGGCGACCTGGGTACGCGCGACGGCCTGCTCGGCGGCATCAACGCGGTGATCGTCGGCAACTATCTGACCACGCTGGGCCGGAACCCGGCGCAGGATCTCGCGCTGCTCGACGAGCTGAAGATGCCGGTCAAGGCGCTGTCGGCGACGCTCTGATGTCGACGCCGTACTGCGACCGGTGCGGGGAGCCTCTCGACGGCGCCCCGCATCCGGCTTGCGAGCGGGCCCGCACGCTGGAACCGCCCCGCTACTGCCCGCGAATGCCGGCGACGGATGAAGGTGCAGGTGATGCCGACCGGATGGCGGGCATCCTGCGTCGAACACGGCGCGGTCGGTGCTTAGGACGCGGCTCGTTCGGTGAGCCCGATCGTCGACTCGCTCGGCGTCGGGTTGCGGATCCGAATCGGTACCGCCGCGCGGCCGCTCGCGCTGGTCGCACGCTTCTCACCACCATTTCCGGCACCACTCATCGAACCGTGGTCGACCGGGCACCGGGCCGGACCGGCGACGGAGATCGACTCGGACTCCTCGATCCGCCCGGTACGGCCGAGGCTCGCCGCCACCGAGTCCAGGTAGAACGCCGGTCGCTGATCGTGCTCTTCGTAGTACCGGTGGAAGACCGGCGTGACGCCGCCGGAGATGGGTGGCACGATCCAGCTCCAGTCGGCCGGCACCGTACGGCCGGCGCGCTCCTCACGCGCGATGTGCGTGATGAACCGGCGGGACTCGGTGTGATGATCGCTCATCCGTACGCCGGCCCGCTCGAATGACCAGAGCACAGCGACGTTCAACTCGACCAGTGCGCGGTCCCGCCAGAGCGAGGACTCGTGTGTCGTGTCCAGCCCGAGTCGCGCCGCGATCACCGGCAGCATGTTGTACCGGTTGGCGTCGGCGAGGTTGCGGGCACCGATCTCGGCACCCATGTACCACCCGTTGAACGGTGCGCACGGGTAGTGCACGCCACCGATGGTCAGGCGCATGTTGGAAATCGCCGGTACCGCGTGCCACCGCAGCCCGAGTTCGTCGAACCAGCGGAAATCCGGGTGCCCGATTGGTACCTCGACGACCGCGGTGTCCGGCAGTTCGAAGAGGCGTACGCCTTCGGTCGGCGTCTCGATCGCGAGCGGCAGGACATCGAACATCTCGCCTTTGCCGTGCCAGCCACGCTCGGTCATCGCGGTGGTGAAGTCGGCGTACCGAGGGTCGCCGGTGACGGTGCCGTCCGTGTTGCGGTAGCCGGCGTACCGGATGAGCTGCTCGTTCCAGATCCGCACGTACGGCCGACCGGGTACCGCGGCCGGAAAGATGGAAATCGTCGGCCGCATCTGGGCATGTCCTTCGGCCCGCTCCGAGCTGCCTTCGGCAGACCCGTCCGGCTTGCCGCCCCCGCTCGCGATGTGCAGATGCGACACGATGTCGGTGTGGACTCGGTCGCTCGTCCGCGACGTACGCCGGTCGAGCACGAGCAGGCTGTTCCAGTAGAGCCGGCCGATACAGCGACTCGCGTTGCGCCAAGCGACCCGAGCGCCGAACTGAATTTCCGGACCGGTGTGTACGTACGAGCCGGTCGCGGCGATCTCGGCGCGAACCGCCATCAGTCGTGGCGCCAGCGGTCCGGCTGCAGCCGGCTGCTCGCTGTGGAACAGGCGGAGGAATTCTTCCGCCTCGTGCATGTCCGTACCGGCGTTCGGATCCCAGTCGTCGGTCGGCATATTGCGATAGCCAGGTACGCCACTCATTGCACAACTCCCCAGGGCAGACGTTGCACTGCGTGTTGACACGATCGCACAACGTCTATGTCTAAAGTAGACCTCAATGCAACTTGCATTTAGCAATATGCGCTACTTGTAATTCTCAAACGAGTGAACCGATGTCCGGATTGCGGCTTAGAGCAACATCGTCTCGCGATCAAGTTCGTCAATGTCGCACATTCAGTGCGAGTCCAGCTCGCGTTAAGAACGCGTCAAGATCTCCGAGCACCGCGTCAAGGTGTCGTTAGCGGTACTCAATTGCGCGTATGTAACTCGTAAGAGTGAACGCGTGCTCGATATCGCGAAACGCGCACTCGTCGGACGACCGATGGGCTCGGAGAGGCTCGGCGACACGCTGCTGCCCAAGCGACTCGCGCTGCCGGTGTTCTGCTCGGATCCGCTGTCCACGGTGGCGTACGCGACGCAGGAGATCGTGCTCGTACTCGCGCTCGGCGGGCTGGTTCTGCTGCACCTGGCCTGGTGGGTCGCGGCGGCCGTCGCGCTGCTGCTGGTGATCGTCGTCGCGTCGTACCGGCAGACCTGCCACGCCTACCCCGGCGGCGGCGGCGCGTACGCGGTCAGCCGTGCGAACCTCGGACGCGATCGCGGCGCTCGTCGCGGCCAGCGCGCTGCTCGTCGACTACGTGCTCACCGTGGCCGTCTCGGTCGCGGCCGGGGTGGACAACATCGCCAGTCCGCGTTCTCGAGCCTCCGTGGCTCGCACGAGCACGAGGTGCGATCAGCGTCGTCCTGATCGCCCTGCTGCGGTGATGAACCTGCGCGGCGTCAAGGAGTCCGGGACGCGCGTTCGCGATCCCGACGTACGGGTTCGTCGCCATCGTGCTGATCATGCTGGCGGTCGGCGTGGTTCAAGATGCTCACCGGGCAGGCCGGTCACCGCGGAAAGCGCGCAGTACCCGATCGCGCCGACCATCGCCCACACCGAGCGGCGTCGTGCTGCTTCTGCTGCTGCTGCGCGCGTTCGCCTCCGGCTGTACGGCGCTGACCGGCGTCGAGGCGGTCAGCAACGGCGTACCGAACTTCCGCAAGCCGAAGAGCCGACAACGCGGCCGGCACGCTGCGCGATCATGGGTGACGCTCGCGATCGTCATGTTCGTCGGCATCACGGCGCTGGCGATCGTCGGCGCACGTGCACTTCACCGACGCGGACAACGCGCACCTGATCGGCTTCCCGGCCAACGGCGTACAGCCGACCGTGATCGCCCAGCTCGGAGCGGCCGTGTTCGGCGGCGGCTCGATCGGGTTCTACCTGTTGCAGGCGCTCACCGCGGCGATCCTGGTGCTGGCCGCGAACACCGCGTTCAACGGTTTCCCGATCCTGGCATCGATCCTCGGCCAGGACGGGTACCTGCCCCGCCAGTTCGCGCGGCGCGGCGACCGGCTGGTGTTCTCCAACGGCATCGTGCTGCTGTCGCTGCTCGCCAGCGTTGCTGATCTGGGCGTTCGATGCCAGCACCACGCGACTGATCCAGCTCTACATCATCGGCGTCTTCGTCTCGTTCACGCTGTCCCAGGCCGGCATGGTCGTGCACTGGCGGCGAGCGTTGAAGGCTCGAGCGTGATCCGGCCGAACGGCGGAACATCCACCGGCGCCGCGCGATCAATCTGACCGGTGCGCTCGCCACCGCGCTCGTACTGGTCGATCGTGCTGATCACCAAGTTCACGCACGGCGCGTGGATCGTGGTGATCGCGATGCCGCTGCGTCTTCGTGATGATGCGCGCGATCGCACCGGCACTACGACCGGATCGCGAGCGAGCTCGAACCGGAGCCGGCCGGGATGGTGCTGCCGAGCCGCATCCACGCGGTCGTACTCGTCTCGAGGCTGCACAAGCCGACGCTGCGGGCGCTGGCGTTCGCTCGGGCCACGCACCCGGACACGCTGACCGCGCTGACCGTGTCGACCGAGCGACGCCGAGGTACGGGAGCTGCAGCGCCAATGGGCCGACTTGGCGGTCCCGGTGCCGCTGACCGTCCTGGAGTCGAAGTACCGCGACATCACCGGGCCGGTGCTGGACTTCGTCGCGGCGATACGGCGGGATCGGTCCGCGAGACGTGGTCGTCGTGTACCTCCCCGAGTACGTGGTCGGCCACTGGTGGGAACACCTGCTGCACAACCAGAGCGCACTGCGGCTCAAGGCCCGGCTGCTGTTCCAGCCGGGCGTGATGGTCACCAACGTGCCGTGGCAGCTGCGCTCGAGCGTGCCCGCCAGCCATCCCGACAGCCGACCCCTCAGCGTTCTCGAACACGTGCCGAAGGAGCACACGTATAACTAGGGGCATGCCGCTGAAGCGTTCACGCCGTCGATTCGGGTCGGCGCGCGCTTCGGGGTGGCCTGGCGCTCGGCGTCGTTGGACTCGCCGCGTTCACCGCCGCGTTGATCCCGGCCCGGGACACGAGTCGCGCTGACCAGCATTGCGCTGCTCTACCTGGTCCCGGTCGTGGTGGTGGCGGGGTCGGCGGCGTCTGGCTCGGCGTCGCCGCGGCGGTCGCGTCCGATCTGCTGCTGAACTGGTTCTTCGTCCCGCCGTATCACACGCTCGCGGTCGCGCGCCGGGACAACCTGATCGCGCTGCTGGTCTACGTGTTGGTCGCGGTCACGGTCGCGTCGCGGTCGATCTCGCCGCTCGGCAGCGCGCCGCGGCCACTCGCAGCGCGCTCGAGGCGGAGCATTTGACCCGGATGACATCGGAGTTGGAGGAGGTGGACCGGGTGCGTACCGCGATCCTCGCCTCCGTCGGCCACGACCTGCGTACGCCGCTGGCCGGCATCAAGGCGGCCGCGTCCAGCCTGCGAGCCCGCGACGTGGCGTTCTCCGCCGCAGACCGCGACGAGCTGCTCGCCACGGTCGAGGAGTCCGCCGACCGGCTGAACGACCTGGTGGAGAACCTGCTCGCGATGAGCCGTCTGCAGGCCGGCGTGCTGTCCGTGCAGCTGCGCGCCGGTCGCGCTGGACGAGGTGGTGGCCCGCGCCCTGCTGTACGTCGCCGCACGGCGAGGTCGCGGGTCCGTCGGTGACGACCTTCCGCTCGTGCGAGGCCGATCCGGGCCTGCTGGAACGGGTGGTGGCCAATCTGGTCAGCAACGCGGTACAGGCCGCCGACGGATCGTCCGGTCGAGGTCCGTGGCGCGCGCGAGCGGCGCGGACTCGGTCACGCTGTCGGTCATCGACCACGGTACGGGCATTCCGGCGGCCGATCGCGAACGCGTCTTCGCGCCGTTCCAGCGGCTCGACGACAAGCGGGCCGACGGCGGCCTGGGCCTAGGTCTCGCGATCGCCCGTGGCTTCACGGCCGCGATGGGGGGCACGTTGGCGCTCGCCGAGACGCCCGGCGGCGGCCTGACCTGACGGTGACGCTTCCGGCTCATGCTGGAGCGGGACGATGACCCGGATCCTGGTCGTCGACGACGACAAGCAGCTGCTGCGGGCGATGCGGATCAACCTGACCGCTCGCGGGTATGACGTGGTGCTGGCCCAGGACGGCGTGAGCGCTCTCGCCGCCGCGCAGAAACAGCCACCGGATCTCGTCATCGTCGACCTCGGCCTGCCGGACATGGACGGCGTCGAGGTGATCGAGGGGATCCGCGGATGGCTCCCGGTGGCGGATCATCGTGCTGTCCGCGCGGCATCTGGAGCAGTCGAAGGTCCGGGCGCTCGACGCCGGAGCCGACGACTACGTCACGAAGCCGTTCGGGATGGACGAGCTGCTCGCCCGGGTCCGCGCAGCGCTGCGACGAACCGCGCCGGTCACATCGACGGCCGATCCGGTGATCGTCACGGACGCGTTCACGATCGATCTGTCCGCCCGACGGGTCACCCGGGACGGCACCGCCGTGCGGCTCACGCCGACCGAGTGGCACCTGCTCGAGGTGCTCGTACGCAATCCGGGCAAGCTCGTCAGCCAGCGGCACCTGCTGCAGGAGGTGTGGGGCCCGAAGTACGAGTCGGAGACGAACTACCTTCGCGTCTACGTCGCCCAACTCCGCGCAAAACTCGAGCCCGACCCGGCCAGTCCGCGGTACCTCATCACCGAACCAGGAATGGGCTACCGCTTCATGGATAACCCGAGTTGATCGTGGCGGCTACCTTGGCCGGATGCCGCTGACCTTCCCGTCACACGCCGCCGCCGTGCTGCCCCTCAAACTGTGGCGACCGACCTGGTTCGACGGCGTCGCGCTCGTGGTCGGCTCGACGGCACCGGACCTCCCGTACGCGCTGGGCGGCTACGTCTACTTCGATGCACACAATGTCTGGGCGCTGTTCTGGTTCTGCGTACCGATCACGATGCTCGGCACCGTGATCATCCGCCGCGCGGCGCCGATCATCGCGGCGAATCTTCCCGATGCCGGCGCATGGCACCTCCAGGACTACGGTTCGCTCGGCCAGGCTCGCTATCCCTGGTACGCCACCGCGGCCTGCGCGCTCTTCGGCGCGTTCACACACATCTTCTGGGACTCGTTCACACACGCCCGCGCCACGTTCTGGAGTCCATCGCTGGATGACACCGCGTTCGCCGGCCGCCCGTGGTGGTGGGTACTCCAGCAGGTTTCCACGATCGGTGGTGCAATCGCCGCGGTGCTGATGGCCCGCCAGATCGGCACGCGCCGCCTGCTGTTGCGCTCGGAACCCGGCAAACCCAGGTGGTACGTGTTCTGGCCGATCGCCGTGACGTTGTGGGTGATCGGGATAGCGTCGCAGCCGCTGTTTCCGGCCTGGCGGCACGCGGCCGTGTTGGGCGTACGCGTGCTGTTCGTGACCGCTCTGGCGCTGCTGATCGCGGCCGCAAGCGTCGCACTCGTCGAAGTTGATCCTGGAGTTATTCGCACGAAACGCCGTCGAAGCGCTAGTTAACTCCAGGATCAACTGGGTCTTTGGAGACCAGGCGGGTGGGGTTGGGGCGGCGGTCGGATAACCTAGCGTCCGTGAGCCCGAAGAAGCCGCTGCGGTCCAAGCTAGCCTCATCCGTCTCGCGGAGTGCGGCGGCACTTTCGCGCGCGACCGGCCGTGGCGACGGTGCGGTCATCGGCGGCAAGATCGGCCTGATGATCGACCCGAACCTGTTGGCGAACCTCGCCGTTGGCCGAGAGATCGCGCTGATCTCCGGCACGAACGGAAAGACCACCACAACTCGCCTGACCGCCGCTGCGCTGGGCGTACGCGGGGAGGTGGCGACGAACTCGTTCGGCGCGAACATGCCCACCGGGCACACGTCCGCGCTGGCGAAAGCCGGCAATACGCCTTATGCCGTGCTTGAGGTCGACGAGCACTACATGCCACAGGTGATGGCCGCGACGTCGCCGAAGGTGGTTGCGCTGCTGAACCTGAGCCGCGACCAGCTCGACCGCGCCAAAGAGGTCGCGATGATGGCCCAGTTGTGGCGGGACACGCTCGCGAAGCACCGAGTTCACGTGGTCGCGAACGCCGACGATCCAATGATCACCTGGGCCGCGAACTCGGCGCTCACGGCAGGTGGCACCGTCACCTGGGTGGCCGCCGGTCAACGCTGGCACGATGACTCGTGGGTGTGCCCGGAGTGCGGTTCCCACATCGAACGCGGCAATACTCCGGCGCCGGTCGCGCCGACGGCGGCAACTCGGGGGTCTCTGACTCCGACACCCGCTACTCCGGCACCTCCTATTCCGATGGCCGTTACTCCGGTCGCAGAGCCGCCGGTGGCGGTCGTTCCGTCGCCGAGCGCCGGCTTCGATGACATGACGATGTTGATGTCGATGCTTCCGCCGGACGCTGTACCGACCGAGGTCGCCGTCGAGACCGATATCGTCGAGCCGCTCTCCGACGAAGCTGCAGCGGAGGTGGCAGCAGGCGGCGCCCGCGATGAAACCCGGGTCCTGCCGGCCGAGCCCACCGGACCCGAGCCCACACCGATCGTCTCCGCCCGAACCGAATTGCCGAGCGACTCAACGCAAACGTTCTCGTTGTCCGATATCGAAGACGCGCTCGGCAACGCGACCGACCCGTGGGCCGACGAAACGGACGACGACGACTTGGCCGCGCTCGCGGCGCTCAACCCGGCACGTCGGCCTGCCGCTCCGATGAACGACCCCGAGCCGGTACCGTTCGGTGCCGCGGCCCGCGCGGTCGCCGCCGCCGAGCGCGCCGCGGATCTTCCCGGCGACTCGGACGGCTCGGACGACTGGCACTGCACCGGGTGCGACCTGCGCCGCCCTGAACCGACCTGGCTGGTGGACGGCAACGCGATCATCGATCCCAGCGGTAAGCGCCACATCGTCAGGTTGCAGCTGCCCGGTCGCGTCAATCGGGCAAACGCCGCCACCGCACTCGCCGTGGCCGCGGAGTTCGGGGTCGATCCGGAGCTTGCCGTACCGCGGTTGGCGAGTGTTGCTTCGATCGCCGGCCGGTACGCGCAGGTCGACCGCGACGGGCGCAACATCCGGCTCCTGCTGGCGAAGAACCCGGCCGGTTGGCTGGAGGCGTTCGACATGGCCGAGAACGCGCCCACGCTGCTGTCGATCAATTCCCGGGATCCGGACGGACTCGACACGTCGTGGCTGTTCGACGTCGACTTCTCGCCGTTGCAGGGCCGGACCGTGCTGATCAGTGGTGAACGGGCGTTCGACCTGGCCGTCCGGCTCGAGGTCAACGACATTGCGTTCACCCACGTGCGTACGTTCCCGGAAGCGATCGCGGCGGTCCCGAGCGGCCGGCTCGAAGTGATCGCAAACTACACCGCGTTCCAGGACATCCGAGCGGAGTTGGACCGTGTCAACTAACACTGTGTCAACCAACGGCGGCGGTGCGAGCGCGCTCCGGATCGTCTGGCTCTATCCGGACCTGCTGTCCACGTACGGCGATCGAGGCAATCTGCTCATCCTGACCCGTCGCGCGAACATGCGCGGTCTGCCGGTCGAGGCGATCGAGGTACGTTCGGACGAGCCGGTCCCCACGCGGGCCGACATCTACCTGCTCGGCGGCGGCGAGGATGGCCCGCAGGCACTCGCGGCGCAGCGCCTCATCGCCGACCGTGGACTCCACCGAGCGGTCGATCGGCGGGCGGTCGTGTTCACCGTGTGCGCCGGGTATCAACTGCTGGGCTCATCGTTCTTCGCCAAGGGCGAGAAGCACGCCGGCCTTGAACTGCTCGACATCTCGTCCGATCGCGGGCCGTCCCGGGCCGTCGGCGAACTGGTCGGCGACGTCGATCCACAACTCGGCCTGCCACAGCTGACCGGCTTCGAGAACCACGGTGGCCGTACGCTCGTCGGGCCCGAAGCGCGGCCGCTCGCCACCGTACGGGCCGGCGTCGGCAACGACGGTGCCACCGAGGGCGCGTGGAACGGCAGCGTGCTCGGGACGTACTCGCATGGTCCCGCGCTGAGCCGCAACCCGGCGCTCGCCGACATGATCCTCGCGTGGGCGACCGGGCTGGACACGCTTGACCCGATCGACGACACCTGGCCTGGGCGTCTGCGTGAGGAGCGGCTCGGGTTCGTCCGGGCGAAGGCGGCGCTCAAGCCGGCATCTGCACAGGCAGCGGTCCCCGCATCGGCGTGAGGACCAGGCTCGCCAGCCTGATCCTGCTCATCATCGGGCTGGCAATCGCGGTCGCGTTCACACCGTTGCAACGGGTGCCGGACGCGATCCGGCAGCTTGGTGCGTGGGGACCGGTTGTCGGGATCGTGCTCGGCGGCGCGCTGCTGTGTGCGCTGGTACCGCGTACCGCCATCTCGATCGCTTGTGGCGCGTTGTTCGGAGCCATCGGCGGAGGCTTCGTCGGCTTGGCCGGGGCCATCCTGGGTGCGGCCGCGACGTTTGAAATCGGCCGCGCGCTGGGGCGGGACGCGGTCGCGTCGAGGGCGGGCCCGCGGTGGAACCGGTTGGACCGATGGCTCACGCGCCGCGGGCTGCTGGCGGTCACAGTCGTACGCCTTCTGCCGCTGGCCCCCTACGGACTCATCGGATTCGCGTACGGCACCACATCCGTGCGCAGGTGGCCCTATCTCGGAGGGACATTGATCGGCGCGACACCGTCCGCGTTCACGTACGCCGCCGTCGGCGCCGCCGTCGTGCATCCCGGGGCAATCCGATGGATCACGTTCCTTCCGGCCGCGATCGGGCTGCTCGTCACGATCGCGGCGGCGCTTTATTGGCGATCACAGAATCGACGACAACCTGACGAGCCTCCCGATGCGTAGTACGGGTGACGAACACCCTCCAGGGAGACCAGATGGCTGATCGGCCAGGTTTCGACGAATTCGTGGCTGCCAGGTCACATCGATTGATCCGCACCGCCCGCATGTTGACTCGCGATTGGGCCGCCGCTGAGGATCTGTTGCAAGACGCGATGGTCAAGGCATGGTTTGCCTGGCCGCGCATCGACGGCGATCCGGAACCGTACGTCCGGCGGATCATCGCCACCTCGTTCATCTCTCAATCCCGCCGGCTCTGGCGCGGCGAATCGCCGGCCTCGGACATCGACGATCAGGTAGCCGGCGGCCTCGACGAGATCGGGGCCGCGAACGATCGCGACGCGCTGTGGCGAGCGCTCGGCCGGCTACCGGCTCGACAACGCGCCGTCGTCGTCCTCCGCTACTACGAGGACATGTCCGAGGCCGACGTCGCCGAGGCGCTCGGATGCTCGGTTGGCACCGTGAAAAGCCAGGCCGCTCGCGCCCTCAGCAAACTGCGCGTCGACGCATCCATCGAACCCGCAACCGCCGGGAGGGAGCAGAAATGATCACGGAAGACTCATTCGCACAGCTGATGCATGAACTCGGCGATGTGGACGCACCGCCGAGCGAGGCTCGCCTCACCGGAATCCAATCCAAAATCAAGCGGGTACGCGTCCGCCGGACGCTGACCGCAGCAGTTGCAGTCATCGCGATCGTGGCGGCCGGCGTCGCCTTCGCAACGCTGCGGGGTGGGCCGCCGGCCGTACCCGCGAGCGTGCCGAGGTCCTGGACTGCCGACGACGGGGTGGTCTACAAGCTCATCAAATACGTAACACTCGACACCGCGCACCAGAAGTCGCTCGTGGTTTCCGTCCCGGCAACGTCGCCGATCACGATCCGCTTCACCTGCGCTGCGGACTCGCCGGTACCGAACGATCCGCAAGCTCCGGAGTATCCGGCAGTCGAAATCGGCAGTGGACGCTATACGCTCGACACTCTTGACCAAGCGAGGCTTCTGCTGTGCCAC
This sequence comes from uncultured Actinomycetota bacterium, assembly GCA_963831705.1. GTDB lineage: Bacteria > Actinomycetota > Actinomycetes > Mycobacteriales > Micromonosporaceae > DASQPR01. The sequence goes on from CAWHRE010000010.1 coordinate 221,034, forward strand.
GAGCACGCCTCGAACGTGGCCGACTACGACCAGACGCGGCTTCCGGCCACCGGTGGTGTCGCGCATCTGACGATCAGCGGTCAGCAGACCGGGGCTGGCGCAATGCCAGAGGTCTTTCCGGCGCGATGGACATTCGCGGTGTACACGTGGGTAATACCGAAGGTGCTGCGCCCTGTCCCCACGTTGCCGCCGCCGCCAACGTTCGATGGTTATCGCCTGGTGAGCACTCTGACCGCCAGCTGGCCGCGAGAACCCTCGGTCACGTTCCACTTGCCGGCAAACGTCACGTGGGGGATCGTCTTCGGCTGCTCCGATGCGCTGCGCGGGAACTCGCCGTACGTCAGCGGTTTCACGACCCAGAGCACGTTCCAGACGATCATCGACGGCAAAGCTGATCCCGGGGCTACCGTGTTGGATTGTGAACCGTCAGCGGACGAGGGTCCGGCCATCGTCGATGCTGATCCGGTGGGCAGAACGGTGACGATCACGTTCGACCTTGCGTCGATGTACCGAAGTCGCATCAACGTAATTCAGGTCGGCGTCTATTACGCGACAAACTAGCCCTTTACGATACAGCGAATGCGGGTGCCTCCGGCGAGCACTCGCATTCGCCCGTTCTGCATGACCGCCGCCATCCGTCTCCCCTGACGGAGTTTGTATTGGCCCAGGCAAGACCAGCACCGCTGGGAACTCCACAAGCCGAGGACGCCGCTCATCCGGCGAGTTCTGCTGTCCCCACAGCCATTAGGCGCCGTTGATAAGGCAACCCTCTCCGCAGGTTCGCAGGACGCCGTTCCAGCCCGCGCCCTGGAGGGTGGCACCGACTTGGATCGCGACGGCGCATGGCGAATGAGCCACGTCGGTCCAGCCGTAGTGCAGCACGACGTCGCCCCTCGCGGCGGCCACGTTATCGCGACGCAAGTCCCGGAGAGCGCCGTCGACCGGGTGCGCGAATCGACCGTCCAACTCGACGACGGTCGCGAACTCCGAATACCGGACGTCGTCGTAGATCTGGCTGCCGCCGCGTTGATGCGGAACCTGGCGAGCGCCTTCGGGTAGGCCATGTGCTCGTTCGACCGTCCGAAAGTATCGACGCTCCAGGACCGAGTGATTGCCGAGCATCACGTCGGTAAGCGCGTCGGTCAGATCGCGACGCCATCGCGCCCGCTTCCGATTGCTGAGAGCCGTTGCGACACGTTCCGGAGTCGTGAGGCGGCGTCCACATGCGGCGGACAGCCAACCAATCGCGTCGTCCGCCTTGATCGAGATATCGGCAAGGTCGAGAACCGTTTCCTCGATCCTGGTCTGCAGCGGCTGTTTCGTTGGATGCCCCGCAGCCGCGATGTCCTTCGAGTAGTGAATCGACGCACCGTTGATCTTTTTGACCCGCCGGCTCGACGGCACGGTCACGTGGATCGATGGTGTGATCACCTCGGTCAATCCACCCACCTCGGCTGCGGTGTAATGACTGAGCGTGGCGCCCTCGCCAGCTGCGAGAAGCACCGCGTCGACAAGTTCGGTGCGGGTTGGCGATCCGTTGTGCGTGATATACGTGCCGCGCCGAAACATCTGCCATTTACCCGACGCCACCTTTGCTCGCAGCGCGTCGGGAGTCATTCCGGATCGGATCACCTCAGCACGGCTCAACACGGTCGGCATGGACTAAGTCTCGCGATCTCGGATGCCCAAATTCAAATCAAGACTGTCGATCTGTGGATAACCCTCCAAGATTGGCACCATGCAGAAGACTTCACGGGATCTGGCCCGATTTCGCTACCGGATCATGCACGAGACGATCAACACCGCGACAAAACCGCAGGTCAGCTGATCCTGCATCGCAACACCAAACCATGATCCACGACAAGGGGAAGACTTCCCGGCGCCAGAGCGCAGAAATCCTTCCGCCTATCGAAAACGGCCTCGGACAACCACGATGCGATCCAAAGCACTCCAAGAAATCCCAGGTCAGAGGCTGCAACACGGGCACCTCCCCGGCACAGTGGCGACAGCCGGAAGACTTCGCGGCGCTCGGCCCGATTTCGCTTCAGGATCACCCTGAGAAGATCAACACTGCCATGAAGCCGCTGGTCAGGTCATCGCGCCTTCGGCGCCATGTCACGACCCAGGAGACCCGGAAGACTTCACGGTGCCAGAACGCAGATATCGTTCCGCCTATCGAATCCAACCCCCGCGGTCGCTGGTGCGCCGTCGAGGTGCAGCTCAAACCCGCAAACCTGCGCGCCGCCGAGGTGCAGCTCAAACCCGGAAGCTCACGCGCCACCGAGGCCCAGCTCAAACCCGCAAACCCACGCGCCACCGAGATCCAGCTCAAACCCGCAAACCTGCGCGCTGCGGACCTGCGGTTCGAAGCGGGTGTGGTTGGAGTGCAAAGAACCGCGGGCAGGAGTTCCGAAGAACGCCTGCCCGCGGCCGGGTAAAACTTGACTAGCTGACTAGCGACCTACCACGCGGACGGAGCCGGCGGCGGTACGACCGTCGGACGGTCGTTGCACGTGATGGCGTTCGGCAGGTACGGGCCGAGCCAGTTGGTGCCCGGGTGGTACTCGTCGTTGTCGACACCGTCGTTACCGCCGAGGTCGGTCAACGTGAACTCCGAGCCGGTCGGCTGGAAGTTGAACGAGCCACAGTTGTTCACGCCCCACGCACCGACGTTGCGTACGTCGACGTTCTGGAACGTAGCGCCACCGGCGGCGCGGGCACTGATGACGTTCGTGCCGGTACCGTCGACGTGAATGTCCTTGAAGTGGACGTTCGTGACGTTATAGAGATCCTTCACGCCGTAGTCGGAGACGATCATCATCGCGTCGTACGTGTTGTCGAGGAAGTTGTCGCCAACCACCTCGATGTCCGCGGTGATGCTCTTCTCCAGCGCGTAGATCCAGATCGCGCCGAGGCCGATGTTCCAGTTGAGCTCAAGCGTGCCGGCCCGGACCGTGGTGTTGTTCGTGATCCACGCGTGACCGGTGAACGCCTCGGAGCCGAAGCGGGAACCGAGCTGGATGGCGCTGCCTTCGTGGAGCGGGTCCGCGATCAGGTTGTTCGAGACCGTGTTGTCCGTACCACCGTAGAGCGCGACACCGTTCGCGAGGACCGGGTTCTGGATCGTGTTGTGGTCGAACGTGTTGTTGGCGTCCTCGACCTTGTCGGACCACATCGCCATCGCGTCGTCACCCGTGTTGCGGATGAAGTTGTTCGACGCGGTGGAGTTCGTGATGCCGCCGTGGAAGTTGATGCCGTCCGCGATCTGGCCAACGATGATGTTGTTGGTGATCGACACGTTCGTCATCGGGCCGTCGAGCCAGATGCCGCACTTGGTGTGGTCAATGTAGAGGCCGTCGAACGACGAGTTGTTGAACGCGCCGCCGATGCCGTTGACCTGGTCGGTGTCGATGCGCTCCTTGACGTCACCGACGATGGAGAAGCCGGACAGGTGAACGTTGTTGCTGCCACCGACCGACTCGTCCTTGCCGTAGAAGCCGACACCGGTGTGTACCGAACCGTCGGCGGCCGGCGTGCTCAGGTCGACCTGGTGTCCGGTGATGATGGTGTACCAGCTACCGGCGCCCTCGATCGTCACGTTGTCGACGATGATGTGACGGTTGACCTGGTAGGTGCCCGGCGGAACGTAGACCTTCAGGTGCGCCTTCTGCGCGAACGCGATCGCCTTGTCGAACGCGTCGGCCGAGTCACGCTTGCCGGTCGGGTCGGCGCCGAACAGCAGCACGTTCGCCGCTACCACGTCGATCTTCGGCAGGCCGACGAGCTGCGAGTCCATCAGGTCGATGACCGTGGTCGCGGCGTTGCTGCCGGCCGGGACGGCGAGGCGAATCTTGTCGCCGGCCTTGTAGGTCTTGCCCAGGAAGACGCGCTGCTCGTCGTAGAAGTGCGCCGGGCGCAGCGGGTCCGGGAAGACCGGCGCCGGCGTCGTCGCGGACGGTACGCACTGGCACTCGACGAGCCACCAGTTCGGCTCGGTGACCGCAGCGTGGGGGTCGTTCGTGAACGGGTAGATGTTGTACAGGTACGAGTACGCCGACGTGAGCGTCATCGTCTTCGCTTGGTGGCCGTTCGCGATGATGTTCAGCGGTGCGGTGATGCCGCCGCCGTTCGGTGCGTCCGGAATGCTGTAGCGCACGTTGATCGCGTTCGCCGCGGCCGGCAGCGTGAATTCCACGTACTGACCCGGCGCCAGCGACACCGCGGAGCGGCCGGACGATTCGCCCGCCACCGTGTATGCGGACGTGTCAAAGGGAATGACCGTACCGTCTGTGGCCGCGTTCTCTGCTTCTTGCTCGTTGAACGCGACGCTGGCACCCCGACCCGCGACGAGCGAGGGGGCGAGGGCCGCGCGGGTCACAGCGGTCGGCGTTGCCGCGTTCGCCGTGCCCGTTCCTACGGCAAGTGCGGTACCGGTTCCGGCAAGAACGACGGCCGCGGACGCCAGAGTCGTCCACCGCCGCCTTCTGGATCCAAGCACGGCACCTGTGATGCTCCGTGACATCGATGACTCGTTTCTCTCGTGATCAGCGCGCAGCGCTGGGGGTGTTGAACGCATTACGCTCGATGGCGGAGCGGGCGCCAAGAGGTGAGGTGACTTTAGGTCCCGCGAACGCGTTTTTACAAGGGTCTGTAAAACATATTCGTAATATTGCGGGCCCCTGATACTCACCCGAACGACTTCTTGCGCAGATTAAAACAAGTCGTTGCAAAGATTTGCGCAACACATGACCAGGCATGACAGCTTGGCGGCCGAAGAATCGCATGAGAACGCGGCGGATGACATCCGTCGTACAGCCGTGTTACAGATTGGCACACACGGCGCGAACTGGCCGTTCTGCGGGGACACCGAAGGAGATGAACGGCTATCGATGATCGACAAACGAATGATCCGGTAGCGATGAGACGGTGAAGTCCACAGTGGTACTCAATCGCTACCGGATCTTAATCCGCGTTACTTAGATGACGACCGATACCATCCGGCCGGGTACGACAATCACCTTCTTCGGCGTTTTGCCCTCCAGCGCTGATTCGATCGAGGACAGCGCGGCCGCGCGTACCGTATCTTCGTTCGCATCCACCGCGACTTCGATCCGACCGCGCACCTTTCCGTTGATCTGGACCGGATAGGTAACCGAATCCTCGACCAGGAATGCCGGGTCCGCGACCGGGAACGGCGCGAACGCCAGCGACCCGTCGTGCCCCAGCCGCCGCCACAGTTCCTCGGCGATGTGCGGCGCGACCGGCGCCAGCATCAGCACCAGCGGCTCAACCACCGAGCGCGGCGCACCGTCCGGATAGACCGAGGTCAGACGGTTGGTCAGCTCGATCAGCTTCGCCACAGCAGTGTTGAATCGCAGCGCCGCCATGTCCGCCGCGACCCCGTCGATCACGCGGTTCAGCAGCTTGCTCGTCTCGGCGTCGACCGCAGCGTCGAACGACCGCGTCGCACCGGTCTTCTCATCGACAACCAGCCGCCACGCACGCTGCAGGAATCGCTGTGCACCAACCACGGCGCGGGTTTCCCAAGGACGCGATACGTCCAGCGGACCCATCGACATTTCGTACACGCGGAACGTGTCGGCGCCGTACGTCGCGCACATCTCGTCCGGCGTGACGACGTTCTTCAGCGACTTGCCCATCTTGCCGTAATGCCTGGTGACCGGCTCATCGTGATAGAAGAACTTGCCGTCGCGCTCGACCACCTCTTCGGCCGGCACCCAGATCTCACGACTGTCCTGGTACGCGTACGCCTGGATCATGCCCTGGTTGAACAGGCGACGATACGGCTCCACCGAGGACACGTGGCCCAGGTCGAACAGGATTTTGTGCCAGAAGCGCGCGTACAGCAGGTGTAGAACGGCATGTTCCACGCCACCGACGTACAGGTCGACGCCGCCGGTATCGGCCGGTGACCGCGGGCCCATCCAGTAGCGCTCGACGTCCGCGTCCACGAACGCCTTGTCGTTGGTCGGGTCCAGGTAACGCATCTCGTACCAGCATGAGCCGGCCCACTGCGGCATCACGTTCGTCTCGCGCGTGTACGTCTTCTTACCGTCGCCCAGGTCCAGCTCGACCGTAATCCAGTCGGTCGCCCGGGACAGCGGCGTCTCGGGATCTGACGCGGCGTCGTTGATGTCATGCACCTTCGGCGCGAAGTCGTCCAGCTCCGGCAGCTCGACCGGCAGCATCGACTCGGGCAGCGCCCGTGGCAGCCCGGTCTCGTCGTACACGATCGGGAACGGCTCGCCCCAGTAACGCTGGCGGCTGAACAGCCAGTCCCGCAGCCGGTATGTCACGGCTCCGGTTCCGTGGCCGCGCTCCTCCAGCCAGGCGATCATGCGCGCCTTGGCGTCGGCCATCCCCAGGCCGTCCAGCTCGATGCCCGCGGTGGGGTTACGGCTGTTGATCGACACGCCCTGACCGGTGTACGCCCCACCCGACCATCCGTCCGGCGGCTGCACGGTGCGGATGTGCGGCAGATCGAACGCCTCGGCGAATGCCCAGTCCCGTTCGTCCTCGGCCGGGACCGCCATGATCGCGCCGGTACCGTAGCCGGCCAGCACGTAGTCCGCGATGAACACCGGGATCTCGCCGCCGTTGACCGGGTTCGTCGCGTACGCGCCGATGAAGACGCCGGTCTTCTCCTTCGCGTCGGCCGACCGCTCAACCTCGGTCCGCGAGTTCGTGAACGCCCGGTACGCGGCAACCGCCTCGGCCGGCGTCGCGTGCCCGCCGGTCCACGCGTCCCGCGTGCCTTCCGGCCACGCCGCCGGAACCAGCGCATCGACCGACTCGTGTTCCGGCGCCAGCACCATGTACGTCGCCCCGAACAGCGTGTCCGGACGCGTCGTGAAGACGCGGATCGGCGTGCCGCCAACGGTGTCGAAGTCGACGTGCGCGCCGGTGGAACGGCCGATCCAGTTGCGCTGCATCAGCTTGACCGGCTCCGGCCAGTCCAGCCGGTCCAGGTCCTCCAGCAGCCGGTCGCCGTACGCGGTGATGCGCATCAGCCACTGCTTCATGGTCCGCTTGAACACCGGGAAGTTGCCCCGATCCGAGCGCCCGTCCGCGGTCACCTCAGCATCGGCCAGCACCGTACCCAGGCCGGGGCACCAGTTGACCGGCGCTTCGCTGACGTACGCCAGGCGGTGGTCGTCGATGATCGTGCGGCGTTCGACATCGGACAGCGCCGACCAGGCCCGGCCATCCGGCGTCGGCCGCCGCCCGGCCTCGAACTCCGCGATCAAAGCGTCGATCGGCCGGGCCTTCTTCGCCTCCGGATCGAACCAGGAGTTGAAGACCTGCAGGAAGATCCACTGCGTCCAGCGGTAGAAGTCCACGTCCGTGGTGGCCACCGATCGGCGCGGGTCGTAGCCCAGGCCCAGGCGGTGCAGCTGGGCGCGGTACTTCTCGATGTTGCCCTCGGTGGTGACCCGCGGGTGCGTACCGGTCTCCACCGCGTATTGCTCGGCCGGCAGGCCGAACGCGTCGAAGCCCATCGCGTGCAGCACATTGAAACCGGCCATCCGGCTGTACCGGGCGAAACAGTCGGTGCCGATGTAGCCCAGCGGGTGGCCGACGTGCAGACCTGCCCCGGACGGGTACGGGAACATGTCCAGCACGAACAGCTTCTTCGCGTCGCCAGTGGCGGCCGACCGTGGGTGGTCCGCATCGGCCAGCGGCCCGGTCGGGTTCGGCGCGTAGAACGTGCCGTGGTCGTCCCAGTAGCTCTGCCAGCGATGCTCGATCTCGCCCGCCAGCTCTGCGTTATAACGGTGGGCCGGGATCTCAGACGGGATCTCGGCCTCGACGGACTCACTCATGGCTATTTCCACCTTCATCGTCTATGTACATGGCCAGATGACGCGCAGAGGGCATAAAAAAGCCCCTCGCGCAGGAGGGGTCAGCCGTGCTGGCGCACCCACAGCCTCAAGCCAGGGGGCGGATCAGCACGGCTAGATAAGGAGCTCGCGACGGTCGATACCGGCCATGACAGCATCATAACCCCACCGATTCCAGGTGTCGCATCCGAATCCCGCTCGTCGACGGCGGGTGGCGCAGAGGCGGGGCGAGCAGAGTGTCCGTAACACGCCGAATGCGAAGAAATTAATGTCAATGTCTTGCGTACCGCATGGGTTTGTGAATTGATCGGTCTTGAACCATTCGTGATTTAAGCGCGTGTCGATATGTGCAGCCCAGACGCTTGGACAGCCCGATTGGTTGCACACCGCATCTAATATTACGGATCTTGTTATCGCTCCCCCACCGAACGGTGGTACAGACGGTATCCCGGCGCCTATCGGCGCCCCCACGTTTCACGGTTAGCCTGAGAGAATGCACAGGACCACCGGGGAGGCGGCCTTAGCCTCCGCGCGCGTCCATCTAACGCCACCGCCGGGACATCGACCGGCGTAACGAGGAGACGGCTAGTGACCATTCAACGTTCGGCCGGCGAGCGAAGCCAGCCAATGTCGGCAGCGGAGTTCGCCGCGGCAACCGACGCCATCGTGTCGAATATCGAGAAGGTCATCGAGGGAAAGACGGCCACGATCCGTCTCGCACTCGCCGTCATGCTCGCCGAGGGCCACTTGCTGATCGAAGACGTACCCGGTGTCGGCAAGACGAAGCTCGCAAAGGCACTCGCCCGGTCAATCGACTGCTCGGTCCGCCGCATCCAGTTCACGCCGGACCTCCTGCCGTCCGATGTGACCGGCGTCAGCATCTACAACCAGGAGACGCGCGACTTCGAGTTCAAGCCCGGCGCGATCTTCGCGAACATCGTGGTCGGCGACGAAATCAACCGCGCTTCGCCGAAGACGCAGTCCGCGCTGCTGGAGGCGATGGAAGAGCGTCAGGTGACGGTCGACGGTCTGACGTACGAGTTGCAGATGCCGTTCATGGTGGTGGCGACGCAGAACCCGATCGAGATGGAGGGCACGTACCCGTTGCCCGAAGCGCAGCGCGACCGGTTCACCGCCCGGATCGCGATGGGCTATCCCGACACCGCCGCCGAACTGGCCATGCTCGACGGACACGGCGCCGAGGACCCGATCCTGGAGCTGTCGCCGGTCGCCGACGCACCGATCGTGCGGCAACTGATCGCGACCGTACGCGACGTGCACGTGGCCGACCTCGTCAAGCAGTACACGGTGAACCTCTGCCAGGCCACCCGCGAGTCCACCGACCTGCGGCTCGGTGCCTCACCTCGTGCGACGTTGCAGCTCCTCCGCACCGCCCGCGCGGTGGCCGCGCTGGAGGGACGCGACTACGTCGTGCCCGACGACGTACAGGCGCTGGCCGTGCCGGTGCTCGCCCACCGCATCATTCCGACCGCGGAAGCGCAGCTCAACCGCCGGACCACGGACGCGATCGTGGCCGACGTCGTACACCGGCTGCCGCTGCCGACCGACCGTACGCGTCCCACGTCCCGCGCCGCCGTGCCGCCGCCGTCGACCGGCGCCAACAGCCAGTACGACCAGCGGAGGCGTTAGCCGTGCGGGAAGCGCTGAGCGGCCTGACCGCACGCGGGCGCGGATTCCTTTACGGCGCGGGTGCGGCCGCGCTCTGTGCCTTCCTGCTCGGCGAGGACAACCTCCTGCGGATCGCGGTACTGCTCGCGGCGCTTCCCTTGCTCGGGGCGTGGACCGTCGGACGCAGCAAGTACCGGCTGGGTTGCAGCCGCGTCCTCCAGCCGAATCGGGTCCAGGTCGGTATGACCGCCCGGATCCTGCTGCGCCTGGAGAATCTGTCCAACTTCACCACCGGCACGATGCTGCTGGAGGACCGGCTTCCGTACTCTCTCGGCAGCCGGCCCCGGCTGGTTCTGGAGCGGCTGGGCCGACGCCACGCGTCCTCGGTCGCGTACACGGTCCGGGCCGACGTCCGCGGCCGGTTCGAAATCGGCCCGCTGGTGATCCGGTTGACCGATCCGTTCGGGCTCTGCGAGCTGACCCGCTCGTTCCCGAGCATCGATCACCTCGTGGTGATCCCGCAGGTCGTCCCGCTGCCGATGATGCGGCTCGCGGGTGAGTACGCGGGCGCCGGCGAGAGCCACACGCGAAGCGTCGCCGTCCACGGCGATGACGACGCGGCCACCCGCGAATACCGCTACGGGGACGACCTGCGCCGGGTGCACTGGCGATCCACCGCACGTACCGGCGAGCTGATGGTGCGCCGGGAGGAACAGCCGTGGGAGTCCCGGGCGACGATCCTGCTGGACACCCGGGCGACCGCGCACCGCGGCGAGGGCCCGAACGCGAGCTTCGAGTGGGCCGTCTCGGCCGTCGCGAGCATCGCGTCGCACCTGACCCACGCCGGGTACAAGATCCGGATGGTCACCGACACCGGTGTGGACATCGCCGTCACGGGCAGCGACACCGCAATCCTCGACTACCTGGCCGAGGTGCAACTGTCGCAGTGGGGCGACATCGCCAACGCGACCGAGACGATCCGGCGTAGCGCGGACGGCGGTCTGATCATCGGCGTCCTCGGCACGATCGACCAGAACGAGGCTCAGCTGCTCGGATCGTTGCGCCGCAGCGGTACGACCTGCGTCGGCTTCATGATCGACAGTTCTACGTGGACGAACCTTCCGACCACGTTCCGCGAGGAGGCTGACACCGCGTACGCGGCTTCCGGCCTCGCGTTGCTGCAACGAGGATGGCGCGTGATCGACGTTCCGCACGGTTCGAAGCTGGACGCACTCTGGCCGAAGGTGGCCCGCGGCTCGCAGGGCTTCGCGTGGCGGGCGGCGATGGCCGAGACCGTCGCCGGTGGAGTGGCCGGTGGTGTCCGATGAACCAGCGGCGCCATCTGACCGTCATCGCGGCGGTCGCCACGCTGATGAGCGCGTTGCCGCTCGAAGCGCTGTTCCAGGAGTGGACCTGGATCTTCCAGTGCGCCGTGATCATCGCGATCATCTGCGCTGCATCGATCGGCGGCCGGGCGCTTCGTGCGCCGGTCTGGGCGCAGCCCCTGATCGGCATGGTCGCACTCGTCATCGGTCTCACGTGGGTACATGCCGGTACCGGGCACGCGTTCGGTGGCCTGATCCCGGACGAGGACACGTTCCGCTACTTCGGCCATCTGATCGATGGCGCCGGCAACGACATCACCCAGATGTCGATCCCGGTCACCGATACGCCCAACCTGCTGTTCCTCACGTCGGCCGGGGTCGGTGCCTGCGCCGTACTGGTCGATCTGCTCGCGGTCGGCCTGCGCAAGCCGGCGCTCGCGGGCCTGCCGATGCTCGCGATCTATACGGTGCCGATCCAGATCAACCGCACCGGCATCTCGTTCGTTCCGTTCGCGATCGGAGCCTGTGGATTCCTGTGGCTGCTGATTTCGGACAGCATCGATCGGGTCCGCCTGTTCGGACGCAGGTTCACCGGCGACGGCCGAGGCGTCGATGCCTGGGAGACGTCCCCGCTCTCGTCGATTGGCCGCCGGATCGCGGTGATCGGCGTCGTGCTCGCGATCGCGGTACCGGTCATCCTGCCGAGCATCGGCGACGGCCTCTTCGGCATCGGCGGTGGAGCGGGCAACGGCGACGGTACGGGTGCGTGCCACGGCACGTGCCCGCACAGCAACGAGGTCGACCTGTTCGCGGATCTTCGAGGCCACCTGAGCAACGGCAAGCCGACGGATGAAATCCAGGTCACCACGACGGACAAATCGCCGTATTACATGCGGTATGCGGTCGCCGGAAATCTGGAGAAGGACGGCTTCCACGAGACGGTCCCGGACGGGAGCACCCCGCAGGGCACGCCCCCGGCGTCGGTCGGTTCGTCGTACACGCCGTACAGGGCGACCGTGAAGGTTCAGGCGTTCTCGAACACGTTCCTGCCGGATTACTACGACACGCTGTACGCAAGCCTCGCCGGCGTATCGAGTGCCTGGCATTACAACGACGACACGATGGCGATCTACTCGTCGAACACGGCGGCGCGAGGGGCGAACTACACCTTCGACTTCCAGCGTTTGAACATCCCCGACCCGACCGTGTTGCGGGGTGTACCTCGGTTGCCCGGCAGCGACCCGATCAATGTGAAGTATGCGAGCGTGCCGCAACAGATCCCGGCCGTGGTCGACTGGGTCTCGAAGTACTCCGGCAGCGCGACGAACGAGTACGACACCGTGATCGATCTGTACGACAGCCTCGGGACGAAGCACGGGTTCTCCTACCAGCTGGAGACGTCGTCCGGGACGACGGGCTCCGACATCGGTGACTTCCTGCAGCAGAAGAAGGGTTTCTGCGTCCAGTACGCGGCGACGTTGGCCTGGCTCGTTCGGGAGCGTGGCTACCCGGCTCGGGTCGCATTCGGCTTCACCCGCGGCGTACTCGCCGGGCCGGACACGTACCAAATGACCGACCATGATCTGCACGCGTGGACCGAGGTCTACTTCTCCGGGTACGGCTGGCTGCCGTTCGACGCGACGCCCGGCGGCAACATCCCCGGTTCGGTGCAGACGACGTGGGCACCGGGGCCGGACACCGTCGCCAACCCGGGTGTCAGCACCGCTCCACGGCCGTCCGGCTCGGCCGCGAGCGGCGGGGCCGGTGTTACCGGGCCGCGACCGGACCGCTCCACGCCTGGTGGCGAAGTCCTCGGCGGCGGATCCGGCCACGGATTCCCGACGTGGGGGTGGGCGCTGCTGGCAGCCCTGTTGGTCGTCGTTCTCGCGGTGGCGAGTCCCCTGGTATCACGGCGGCTCGCTCGGAGGCGGCGGTCGGCGATCGATCATCGATTCGCCGGGCCGGCGATCGGCGAACTGGCCGTCGTCGTCGACGATGCGACCGACATCGAATCCAGGCGACGGCGCGCGCATACGGCCTGGGACGAGTTCATGGATACGCTGGTCGATTTCGACGTGGCGATCGACGCGGCGGAAACGCCACGGGCTACCGCCGCCCGTATCGTCGCGACGACCGAACTCACCTCGGATGCGGCGCGCGGAGTCGAGACGATCGGTGCGTCCGAGCAGCAGGCCCGGTACGCGCGAGTGCCGGACCCGGCCGACGACCTCGATGGTGAGTTGCGCCGGTTCCGCCGGGAACTCGCCATGAACGTGCCGTTCAGCACGCGTCTTCGTGCGGAGCTGTTCCCGCCCTCGGTCACGAACCGCTGGCGTGCAACGGCCGCCAACCGGGCAGCGGTGATCAGCTCGGCCGTACAGGCGACCCGGGAACGGGTGGTCGGTGCGCTGAACCTGCGGTGGCTGTCGCCGCGACGGCTACTGGCCGGTCGGGCTAGATAAGCACTTATGGGAGGGGCCCGAACCGCGGCCCCTCCCATAAGTCTTGCTCCGCAGAACTACTGGTTTTCTGGCCGGCTTCGCCAGCGGTCTTCGAGGCGATCAATCACCGATAACCGCCGGGGCCGTGTCGACCGGCTCGCCGTCCCGCCGACGGACTTCAGCGTGCCTCCGCTGCGTGCACGCCGCACCGACTGGACGCCGAACAGCATCGCGCCGAACGTCACCACGAAGCCGATCACGCTGATCACCAGTACGCGACTGATCGGGCCGGCAATCACCATGGCAAATCCGACAATGCCAATTAAAATCGCCAATATGACGCGGCGGCGCGTATGGAATCGCGGATCTGTCGCGCGCACCGCAGATGCAAACTTGGGGTCTTTGGCCAACGACTGTTCGATTTGATCGAATAGGCGCTGCTCGTGCTCAGAGAGCGGCACGGTACTCCTCCCCGGTCCCAACAGGGTCGTTCTTGATGTGTCACCCACACCAGGGCCGACGCGACCGCGACAGCCAGGCGGCTGCTTAAGGTCAGTCTACGAGCGCCACACCGGGTCGCAAAGCCGTACGACCGGCTCGACACCACGAATTTTGCACCATGCCGTCCCGATCGACCAGTCCGCCTCGCGAGCTGGGCAATTGGGCGACCGAGTAAGCCACGATCGACCGAGCGAGCCTGACCGAACGAGTCAGTCGGATCCTTCGACGACGCTGCTCGGACGCCATGGTCCCCGCATTTGCGACCAATCCACGCGCTCCGGGTCGCCCTCCCGCGGCACGTGCCCGGTCCGGTCGCTGCCCAGCAGGCTGGCCGGGCGGATCGCGGCGGTCCCGAACCGGGCGACCGCCGCGTCGGCAGCCCGCTCCAACTCGGCCCAGCCATGTTCGCGCTCGCCGAGCACGGGCTGCCGAGCCAGGCCGGACGCGGCCACCAGACCTTCCGCCCGTACGCCGAGTAGCCGGATCCGGTCACTGATCCGCCCGCTGCTTCGGTCCGCCGGCTCGAGCACGTCGAACAGCTCGGTGGCGGTCGCGAAGATGTCCCGGCTGACGTCGGTGGCGCCCGCGAGCGTGCGGGACCGATGAAGCGTCCGAAAATCGGTAAGCCGGACCTTGATCGCGATCGTACGAGCGGCGAGACCGCCCGCCCGCAACCGGGACGCCACGCGATTGGACAGCGCAAGCAGCGTCCTGCGGAGCGCGACGATGTCGTCGACATCCACGTCGTACGTCGTCTCGTTGCTGATCGACTTCTCCACGTGCTCGCTCACGACCGAACGTGGATCGTCTCCGTTCGCGAGCGCATGCAGGTGCCGTGCGGATGACTCGCCGACTCCGGACCGGAGCAACCCGATCGGCGCCGATCCAAGGTCGCCGATCGTACGCAGGCCGAGCTTGCGCAGCACTTCGGCGGTCCGGTCGCCGACGCCCCAGAGCGCCTCGACCGGCAGCGGCCGGAGATAGTCCAGCACCCGATCGGCCGGGATCACCGCCATGCCGTCCGGCTTCGCCCGCGCCGACGCCAGCTTCGCCACGAACTTCGTCGAGGCCACGCCGACCGAGCAGGTCAGTAGCTGGTCCTCGTAAACCCGGGCGCGGATCAGCGCGCCGATTGCGGCTGGACGGCCGAGAAGTCGTCGAGCGCCGGCCACGTCCAGGAACGCCTCATCCATCGAGATCGGCTCGACCAGCGGCGTGACTTGGCGGAAGATCCGCATCACCGCTTCGGATGCCGCCGCGTACTCGCTGAAGTCCGGCGGCAGGAAGATCGCGCTCGGGCACAGACGCTTCGCGACCGCCCCAGGCATCGCGCTCCGTACGCCGAACGCGCGTGCCTCGTAGCTCGCCGAACTGACCACGCCACGCGGCCCCGCGCCACCGACGATTACCGGCTTCCCGGCGAGTTCGGGGCGCCGGCGGATTTCCACCGACGCGTAGAACGCATCCATGTCGACGTGGAGAAACGTGGCACCGGTGTCGTCCGCGCCCGGCCCGAACTCGCCGGACATGTCGTGCTTCGGAATCTGCCCGCTGCGCCCCACATGCCTGAGGCTAGCCCGCAGGTACGACAAGACCTACCAACGCAGCGTGATCAGCGGGATTTCCATTTCGACCGCGGTCAACGATCCGTGCATGCCGACCATCGCCATCTCGTGCGGCTCGATCCGCGACATCATGATCGCGTGCCGATCGCGGCAAATCACCACGACGTCGCCGAGCCGCTCTCGATTCGTCGGCGTGACCTCGCCATACCACCCGGTCGCCACGGCTTCGTCCCGTGTCATCACGACCGCGGCAGCGCCGAGCACACCGCGCCATGCGGCAACGACGTCGTCCACCCTCCGCGGATCCGCGGGATCACCGACGCGCCGGGTGTGCAGGTACCGGACCCGGGGTTCACCGGCGACGATCTCGACCCCGGCCCGGAGGCGAGGATCAGTATCAAGATCAAAACGATCGTCCACCGGTACGGTCAACTGCCCGTGATCGGCGGTCACGAACAGCGCCGCGTCCCCGGGCAGCCTGGCCGCCAGCCGGGCCAGCAGTCGCTCCAGCCGGCGGATCTCGTCCAGCCACTCGTCCGACCCGGGACCGTGGGCGTGCCCGGCACGGTCCACGTCCGCGTGGTACCCGTACACGAGCGTCGGGCCGGACGGCTCGGTCAGCGCATCGATCATCGTGTCGGCCAGCGTTTCGATGCCGTCGCCGCCGATGTACCGCGCGCCCCGGTACGCCGAGTCGGTCAAACCGCTGCCCGCGAACGCGGCGTTCGACACGACCCGGGTCGCGACGCCGGCCGCGTTCGCGATTTCGAACATCGTCGGCATGGGCTGCCAGATCGAGGGCGGCGGATGGTCTCGCCACTGCACGTGATTCAACACCCGATTCTCACCCGGTACGCGCAGCGTGAACCCGAGGATCCCGTGCATACCCGGCGGCAGACCGGTGCCGATGCCGACCAGGCTGGTCGGCGTCGTGGACGGGAATCCGGTGGTCAGCCGCTCGACCGACCCGAACCGGCCGGATCGCAGGTCGGCCAGCGTGGGCGACACCGTTGCCGCCGCTTCCAGCTGATGAAAACCGAGGCCATCGACGAGCAGGACGACCGCTCGGCGCAGCCCGTCATGGCGAGTGGCGAATCCGAACGGATCGCCCACCCCGGGTATGCCGAGCGCCGCCAGCACGCTGGGCAGCAGATCGATGCCGCTGGCCTCGCCGTAGCGTGGGTGAACCGGGAATCGCAGCAACGGATCCGCCATCTTGGGGGCTACCGCGGGACCCGGGCGAGGATGTGGAGTTGGGTGGCGATGTCGCGGAACGGTGGCAGCGCTGCGGTGGCGAGTTCGAACTCCAGAATGCCGGCCGGATCGGCGTCGGCCAGCGCGCCGGGCATGAGGTCGACCGCAACGCGTACCCCGGTCACGCCTTCGATCTTGAAGCCGGCGGAGCGCACCAGGGCGACGGCGCTCTCGGTGTCGAAACGCAGTCCCTCCGAGAGCATCTCGGTGGCGGTACGGGCCTGACCGGCCAGGACGCGAGCGAGTACGGCACCGACCCGATTCGCGACCACGATGCTCGCGATGCCGCCCGGTCGCAGCGTGGCGTCGATCGCCGCCATCACCGCGGCCGGATCGTCGACCTCTTCGAGCACGCTGTGGCACAGCACGATGTCGGACGTACCGGGGGCGACGAGCGCGCCGAGTTGGTCGCCGTCGCCCTGAATCGCCGTGATCCGGTCGGCGACACCGGCATCGGCCGCCCGCCGGGCGAGACCGGCGAGCGCGTCCGCGCTGGCGTCGATCACCGTGACCGAGTGGCCGTCCTCGGCGAAGGGCACGGCGAACCCGCCGGTGCCACCGCCGACGTCAACCACGTTGAGCTTCTCTCCGGCTCGCCGGTGGAGTTCTCGCCGGAGCGCAGCCCAGACCACGGCGGTACGAGCGGACGGCGGCGGAGCTCCGGTCAACGTTGATTCCACCCGGGCAGCGTATTCCTTAGCTCCCGGCGGCGGGCGATTCGCCCCGCGAACGATCCTGCTCCGGCTGCCGTGGCCGCGGAACGACCGGACCGTTCACCACCAGCGCCTCCAGATGCTCGGCGGGTACCGGCCAGCCGAACATCTCGCCCTGAACCAGTACGCAACCGGCCTCCTCGACGACGGCGCGCTGCTCCTCGCTGGCGACCCCCTCGGCGATGACATCGAGCCCGAGCCGCTGCCCGAGCCGTACGACGACGTCGGCCAGTGGTCCCGCCTCCCGTACGCTGTCGTCGGCGGACGGTGCCACGATCGACGAGTCCACCTTGAGGATGTCCACCGGGATCCGGCGGAGCTGGCCCAGCGACGAGTATCCGGCGCCGAAGTCGTCCAAGGCGATCCGCAGGCCCGCGTCCCGCAACTCGGCAAGCGTCGTGATCAGTACGTCGATGTCGATGGCCACCGCATGTTCGGTCACCTCGAGGACAAGCCGGTTCGCCGGTACGTGGTGGGCGCGGATCAGGCTTGCGACCTGCTCGACGTAGTCCGGCCGATGCAACTCGCGAACGGAGACGTTGACCGACAACCACAGCGTGTGCCCATCAACGATCCACCGGGACAGCTGGCGGCAGGCCTCGGTCATCACCCACCGTCCGATGTCGTCAATCAGCCCGGAACCCTCCGCAATCGGGATGAATTCGGCGGGCGACACCGGCCCGAGTTCGTCGCTATGCCAGCGCAGCAGCGCCTCGGCACCGACGACGAGGCCGGATGGCAACGCGACCACCGGCTGGTACAGCAGAGACAACTCGTTTCGCTCGATCGCGCCGCGCAGCGAGGACTCGACCGAATTACGGCGGCGCAGCCACTTCACGAATGCCTCGGCGTACCCCTCGACCCGATCCTTACCGCGCAGCTTCGCGAACCGCAGCGCGACGTCCGCGTTACGCATGAGTTCCGGTACGTCGGCCGCGCCATCGGTCACGGCCAGACCGATGCTCGCCGAGAGATAGACGATTGATTCACCGATCTCATACGACCTGGCGAGCACCGCACGCAACCGGGCCGCAGCACGTTCCGCCTCGTCCGGACGCAACCAAAGGACGACAGCGAACTCGTCACCGCCGAGTCGTGCCGCGATGTCGTTCGGCCGCAGATTGGTCCGCAGGCGGTGCGCGACCTCGACCAGCACCGCATCGCCGACGTCGTGTCCCCGAAGATCGTTGATGTTCTTGAATCCGTCCAGGTCGATGGCGAGCACGACGCTCGGCGGTCCGCCGATCACCTGCTCGTGCAGCGCCTGTACGAACGACCGGCGGTTCGCCAGGTCGGTGAGCGGATCGGTGTGCGCGAGTGCCCGGTAGAGCCGTTGCCGCCGTTCCGACTCGACCGCGTACGCCCGGACGTCCCGCATCGCGAGCGTCTGCCGGAGTCCGAGCGATGCACCGATCGCGGCCGCGATCAGAATGCCGGTGTTGTCCGCGTGCCGGTAGAGCCCGAGCTGGACCAGGCAGGCAACGATCGCAACCGACACCGGCACCCACGCGATGAGTGTGCCGGTCGACATCTCGCGAACGATCCGGGCCGGCGCGGTGGGCGGCGGGCGGAAAATCCGTGCCGATGTCGCGATGAGCGCGACCGCGTACAGCCCTGCCGCCAGCACAATCAGCTCGGCGTCGCCGTATCCGGCCGTGACCAGGAGCAGCGTTCCGCCGGCCATCGCGGAAAGGATCGCCAGCGCCAGTGATCCGGCGCCGCTTCGCCGCATGCGCCAGGTCGCCGCGGCGCCGATGCAGATCGCGATCGCACTCGGCGCCAGCACCAGCAGCCCGACGTCCTTGCCGAAGCTGGAGACCGGCCCGCCGACGTAGTGCACGGGTCGCGGCGAGATCAGCAATACCCACAGGACGTAGAGCGAGCAGGACGCGATCACCGCGCCCTCGACCGTGCGCCGAAGTGCGGCACCGGGCCCGTCGATGTGCTGGGCGAGCCGTAGACCGCCGCCCAGCAGTACGAGCGTCTGAAACGAAAATCCGACGGCGAGCGGGATGAGGTGGATCCGGCCGCCCGTACCCGTGTCAACGGCACTGACCGCGAGGCCGAGTGCGGCCGCGAGGAACCCCATCGCCAGGACGCGATATCCGGAACGGGTTTCGGCGGAGGACCGCAGCAACGACGCGCGCACGGTCATCGCCGAGGCGACGACGCCAAGACCGGCGTCGAGCACCGCGCCGACGAGGAGGGCTGCTGCGGGTGTCACACCACCAGTGTGCGCGATCAACCGTTCGGTCGGGAGAACTGCGGATACGTGATAACGCGACAGTCAGACTTGCGTCGGCGGTTCGGCCATGAAAGATGCCGCAGGTCGGGGCAAATGCTCGTTACCGCAGAGAAACATGCCAATGTGCCATATGCAAGAACGGATTGTGTCAGTAACATCCGCGAAGGCCGACGCAACCCTCACCGTAATTTCAGTCGCAATCCCAGCCACGGGTGGTAACCCAATGAACCGACGCTGGACGATCCGCACGCGTATTTTGACGCTGCTCCTCGCCCCCGCGATTCCTCTTCTCGCGATGCTCGTGTTCGCGACATCCGTGACACTGACGCCCGCGCTGAATCTGCGCAATGCCCGCATCGCCGTTGACGACGTCGGACTTCCGGCCGCAACTGTGGTGAGCAATCTCCAGGCAGAGCGCGAGTTGTCGGTCGTCGCCGTCAGCCTGCGGATCCCGAACGCCGACGCCACCGCGAATCTGGCCGGGGCGCGTACGCAGACCGACAAAGCGACGACGGAACTCACGAATCTGAGCGATGACAAGGCATTCCTGCAGGCGGCAAACCCGGACACGTTGCGCTATCTCGCGGTTCTTCAAAACGAACTGAAGAAGCTCCCGGACGAGCGCGTGAATGTTGATCACGGAACCAGCCGTACGAGTGTGATGGACTCCTATAGCGGATTGATCCAGATCACATTTAATTTGTACGGATCCATTGCGCAGCTTGACGATCACGTCCTGCAGGTACAGGCGGAGGGCGTCGTCGGCATGGCAGAGGCGAGCGAATTCCTGGCTCGCGAGGACGCGATCGTCGCCGGGATGATCTCGTCCGCGAACGAAACCGTCAGCGACTACACCTCACTCGTCGCCACCGTCAACACGAAGCGGTTCCTGTTCGACCAGGCCGCCACGTACCTGACGCCGGACGAATTGGCGCTCTACCAGCACGTCATCACCGGTCCCGCGTACGCGGACCTGACCGTGTTGGAGAACCAGCTGATTGAGAAGTCGACGATCGGATCGCCGCCGACGGTCGACTCGATCCAGTGGCGCAAGGACTTCAACTCGATCGCGACCGGCCTCGGCCTCTTCGAGGGCGCGCTGGCGCGCCAGGTCATCGGTGACACCGGGCGGGCCGCGTCCTCGAAGGAGATCCAGCTCGCGATCGCGATCGGCCTGAGCATCCTGATGATGCTGATCGTGCTGATCTTCTCGATGCGGATCGCACGATCGTTGATCCGCCGGGTCGCGAGCCTCCGGATGGACGCGCTGTCCCTGGCGCTCGATCGGCTGCCGTCAGTGGTCGGTCGATTGCGCCGCGGCGAAACCGTCGACCTCAAGGCCGAGACGCCACCACTACGGTACGGATTCGACGAACTCGGCCAACTCGGTGACGCGTTCACCCGCGTGCAGGAAACGGCGATCGCATCCGCCGTACAGGAAGCGAATCTCCGGCACGGCTTCAACCAGGTCTTCCTGAACATCGCACGCCGCAGCCAGACACTATTGCACCGACAGCTGTCCCTGCTGGACGCGATGGAACGCCGCACCGAGGACCCGGACGAACTCGAAGAGCTGTTCCGGATCGACCACCTCGCCACCCGAATGCGCCGCCACGCCGAGGATCTCGTCATCCTGGCCGGATCCACACCCGGGCGCGGATGGCGCAGCCCGATCCCGTTCGCCGACGTCCTGCGGGCCGCCGCGTCCGAGGTCGAGGAGTATGCGCGGATCAGCGTGATCGGCGTTCCCGAGGTCGGGCTGGCCGGCCGGGCCGTGAACGACGTCGTCCACCTGCTCGCCGAGCTGCTCGAGAACGCCACGATGTTCTCGCCGCCGGACACTCAGGTGTCGATGTCCGGCCAACTCGTACCGAACGGATTCGTGATCGAGATCGAGGATCGCGGCCTCGGCATGAGCGCCACCGCGATCGACGAAGCGAACGCTCGACTGGCCGCACCGCCCGACTTCGACCCGGCCAACAGCTCCCGGCTCGGCCTGTTCGTGGTCTCCCGGCTTGCGACCCGGCAGGGCATCTCGGTCGGGCTACGGCGCTCGCCGTACGGTGGCGTCACCGCGGTCGCACTCATCCCCGGTGAGCTCGTCGTCGCGCAGGCCGAAATCGGACCGGAAGCGTACGGTGGCGCGCTCGGCGCACGCCTTCCGCTTCCCCGCCCTCCGGCCGAGGACGACACCGCCGAGCGGCCGATCGCGATCGAGGCGCCAATCGCGGGCGCCGCTCCGATCGCCGTGGTGGTACCGGAGATCGCCGACGACTCGACCATGACCCTCACGGTCGACGGTCTGCCGAAGCGCTCCCGCCAGGCCAGCCTGTCCCGCCAGATGTCCGAGCCTCACCGGTTGCCCGACGCTCGCGAGATG
Source organism: uncultured Actinomycetota bacterium (assembly GCA_963831705.1). Classification (GTDB taxonomy): domain Bacteria; phylum Actinomycetota; class Actinomycetes; order Mycobacteriales; family Micromonosporaceae; genus DASQPR01. Next base: position 242,949 of record CAWHRE010000010.1, read on the forward strand.
TTCGAGCCGAACGTTCGCCGCGACGACTATCCGGCACCGGACCGCGACGCGCCGGCCGGCGAGGTTGGCGGCGCTCGACCGCTCAACACGATCCCGAGCAGCGGTGTCCCGCTCGGCGCCGGGCCGAATGAGCCGAATCCGCTCAGCCTGACCAACGGCCCTACCAACGGCCCCACCAACGGCCCCACCAACAGTGCGGCCGCAAACGGCCCCACCAACGGGTTCAACGGCGGCGCCTCGACCAACGTGTACGGCAAGGGCGGAGCACACATCGCGCCAGCTGTCGCATCGGGATCGTCGACTGGCGGCGGCGGTGCACACAGCCACCCGGACACCGGACGGTCCCTGGAACAGATGCGCTCGATGCTCTCGTCCTTCCAGAGCGGCATGGAGCTCGGACGGCGTGAGGCGTCCAGACCTCGCCACGCGGACGTCGATCACGAAGCGCACGAAGCAACGCACGGCGAAGCGAGCGACGTTACACACGACGGAGCCGAGTCAGCGGACGAAAGGCGACCAGAATGACCGAAACCCCGAGCTTGGATTGGCTGCTCGATGATCTGGTCGGTCGGGTTCCGGCCGCTCGCCAAGCGGTCGTGTTGTCAGTGGACGGATTGCTGACCGGACAGTCGAGCAATCTGCCGAAGACCGACGCTGAGCACCTCGCCGCGGTCGCGGCCGGATTCTCCGGATTGGCTCGTACGGCGGGACGGCACTTCCACGGTGGTGCCGTCCGGCAGACCATCGTGGAGATGGAATCGGCGTTTCTGTTCATCACGTCGGCCGGATACGGTGCCTGCCTTGCCGTACTCAGCGGCTCGGACTCGGACATCGGTCTGATCGCGTACGAGATGGCGATGTTGGTTGAACGGATCGGGCAGAACATGTCGACGCCACCGCGGCGCGGTTCGGTGGTTGCCGATGCCCGGTGATTACTCGATGGACGATGCGATGGACTCGTTCAATTCCCTCAACGACGACGACCGGCCGAACAGCTGGCTGGACCGCGACGCCGGTCCGCTCGTCCGTTCGTTCGCTCTGACCGGTGGCCGGGCGCGTTCCGGCGCGAACGTGGATCTGCTCGCATTCGTGGTCGCTACCGACGCGGCGCGTAACGTGGTCTGGCAGACTCAACCCGAACACCGCGCGATCCTCGCGCACGCGGCCACGCCGATCTCGTTAGCCGAGCTGGCGTCCCATGTAGACCTGCCGCTCGGCGTCGTCCGTGTCCTCCTCGGAGACTTGGTCGAACTCGATGCGGTCGCCATTGCCGAACCCGCTGCGGTGAGCAGCAAACACGAGGACCACGTTCTCAAGGCGGTGATCAATGCCCTCCGGACCCTCTGACCAGCAGGTTGTCCCGACCGCGATCAAAATCCTGATCGCGGGTGGATTCGGTGTCGGAAAGACGACACTCGTTGCCTCGGTCAGCGAGATCATGCCGTTGTCCACCGAGGAGATCCTCACCGACGCCGGCGCGACCTCCGACGACCTCTCCGGCGTGGAATCGAAGCGTACGACGACGGTCGCGATGGATTTCGGGCGCATCAGCGTGGGCGAGGGCATCGTGCTCTACCTGTTCGGCACGCCCGGGCAGGACCGCTTCTGGTTCCTCTGGGACGAGCTGGCGCTCGGTGCGCTCGGCGCGGTCGTACTGGCCGATACTCGCCGGTTGGCGGACTGTTTTCCCTCGATCGACTACTTCGAACGTCACCGGACGCCGTTCCTGGTCGCGGTGAACTGCTTCAACGGCGATCAGCGCTTCGAGGAGCCATCGGTCCGCGAGGCACTCGACCTCGACCCGGACGTGCCGATCGTGTTCTGCGACGCACGTAGCCGGGCCTCGGCCAAGCACGTCCTGGTGTCGCTCGTCGAGCACGTACTCACCAGGAAAGCGAATCGCGCTGCGCTCTCGAGCAAGGTCGCCGCGCCGACGACGGCCCACGCTGTGCGTTGAGCGGGGTTACGCAGATGTCCGGTACCGGGCCGGAATCACCGACCCGGTACGCACTTTCCGAACCCGGCGGCGCGCCGGCCGCTCCGCCGGGCGTCGTCCAGACGTCGGTCAGCGGTACCGCGTACTTGTCGTTTCCGGTCATCGGACCGACACCCAACGCACCTTCGATCGTCGCGGACAGGCTGTAGTCCGTGTAGCGGACCTTGCTGACGTAGTCGTCCTTGACCGTCCCTTGCGAGCCGAGCACGTACGTCGCGATGTGGTTGGGATACCCCGGGCCGAAGTCCTTCGTGTGCCCCTCGTCCCACGAGACGATCAGCAACGAGCGCTGCGTCTTCCAAGCCGGCGACGTGAGAATCATCGGCAACGTGTTCTGCAGCCAGCGATCCCCGGTCGTGACGCCGCCATCTTCCATGTCGTTCACGTCGTTCGCCGCGAACCAGACGAAGTTCGGTGTGGTTTTCGTTGCGGTCAGGTCGCGGGCCATTTGATCGAGCGGCTGGTTGTGAGCGGCGCACCGGAGCGGGTCGGACACGATGTCGGCGTAGTCCATAAACGGCTCGTCGTCCGGAACGTAGTACCCACCGGCCGCGGTGTTGTGGCTGGTCATGTCGCAGTTGCCGGCCGCGCCCTCGGCGTAGCCCTTCCAGCTCAGCCGGGCCGCGTCCAGCTCGTCACCGAGGTTCGTTCCCGGTATCTGATCGGTGCCGACGGTCACGTTCCGCGTCAATCCGAACGTCGAGCCGCCGGTCACCGCCAGATAGTTCGGGTCGCTCGGATGCGTCGTCGCGTACATGTTCGACAGCAGCGAGCCGTTGTAGGCCAGCACCCCGTTCAGGTATGGCGCGTTCGGGTTGTTCACGATGAAGTCGCCCTTGTTCGCGGGCGCCTCGCCGCCGGAGTAGTTCTCGTTCTCCATGAACACGAAAAAAACGTGATCAAAAGCCGGAACCACACGCCGATTCGGTACGGCCAGCCGAGGCGCGGTCATCGGTACGTTCGAGACGAACGAGAGATCGTCGGCGTACCCGTCGGTCGTGTCACCCGCCGTCCACTGGAACGTCAGCATGACCGTGGCCGTCCTGGCACCGGGCGGGATCACGCCCCGGACGTCCCGCCGGATCAGCTCGGTCATGCCGTTGCGATCGGTATTCGTCACCGGTTTCAGCTGCCCCGAGGACAGCAGCTCGCCATCCTTGTCGGCGAATTCGACCGTGACGCCGACGCGATCGTTCTGCGCGGCGAAGCCGCCGAGCCAGCCCGACAGGTCGTACGTCGCGCTCGCGCCATCGATCGCGTCCGCACCCGGTTTGAGGTTGATCTGCTGCCGCAACACCGCGTTGCCGGTCGCACCACCGGAGAACAGCGCGCGGCCGGGCGTGCCCGGTCCGGGCGAGCCGGCCGGCGGGAATCCGATCGAGCCGTAGCAGACGCTGTCCGGCGATCCGTACTCGACGGTCCACCCGGGAACCGTAGTCGCGTCGTAGCCGGATGTCGTGCACGTACCGGCCTCGGCCGAGGGATTCACGAGCAGGTTCACACCGGGTGCGGCAAGCGTGGGTGCCGCGGTCTTGGGTGCGGCAGGCTTGGGGGCGGCGGGCTTGGGACGCGCCGCCCCGGCTCCGGCAGGCGCCCAGACCACCGCGGCCAGCGCGAGTAATAGCACTACTGAAACCGGCAGCACGAGCCGCGGTCGGAGCCGAGTCATCCGCCGCGTTACCAGAAAGGAGCGTCGCGCGCGGCGCCGCATTTCGTCGCCCCTTTCGCCGGTGACAGTCAGAACCTAACTGTCACACGACAAATAAGACGCCGTCTTACTTTTCAGACATTAGCCGCACGCGACTTATGGCGCAATGTCGCAGCGCGCTACGGGGTCGCGCTACGGGGTCATGTGGTCGCCGCGGAGCAGGCCGTACGCGACCGATGGCGCAACCACGACGTCATCATCGATCGGCGGGTCAACCGCCGTCGGCGCTCCGTAGTCGGAGATGCCGAAGTCGAACGTCGCCACCGCGTCCGATCCGCCGACCTTGAAGTCGGTCAGCCGCCCCTGCGCGTCCGCCGACGCGGTGAACGGCAGATCCTCGGCCGCCGCACCGAGCCCGGAGCCGGCCGGCAGCATCGACGCGACGCCGGCGACGCCGGTCAGGTTGATCCGCCCGCTGTAGTGACCGCGGCTCGGTTCGGCTACCGACGTGACGCCGGCCAGCACGTTGCTCAGGTCGAATGCGTCCGCGAAGCGAGCCTGGTCGTACGGGAGACTGCCGACCGTGATCCGTGCGGGGTCGAGCTTCAGCCACTTGTCCGGATCGATGCCGTAGCTGACGTCGTCGTCCGGCCCGATGTCGATCTTCGCCCAGTTGGCGCCACCGACCGTAAGGTCCTGAATCGTGGCGGGTGCACCGTCGTGGACGGTCTTCGCGGTCACCGAGATGCTCCCGGCGACCGGATCTACCGCACCGATCGCGGTGACCGCAGGCATCGTGAGCGTCACCGCGTAGGTCGTGGTGGCCAGCGTGCGTACCGACGCGAGTAGGTCGCTCTTCGGATCGGTAGACGATGTCGGGTGCCCGGACGCGCCGGGATTGCCGGAACTGCATCCGGCGACGGTCAACCCGGCCAGCGCGAGTACAACGACGGCAACACGACGCGTTATCAACGATCCTCCACCCGGAATGCCCGGACCCATGATTACTCGGTCCGACCGGCCCCGACTCATGGCGCAAGTTACGCCACAAGTTACGGCGCAGTAACCGCCGTCCAGCAGGAGAATCTACCGATCCACGCCCGAAAGTCCGAGCCCGCATTGATCAACGTGAGATGGGACACATCAACCCATCACGGCAACAACCGGCACGGTGACCGAGCGTGACGTACGGCTGGGATCGGCTCAGACCTGTTCGAGCGGATGCCAACGGCCGTAGAGCGCGATCTTCTCGGCCGCCTCCGGACCCCAGGACCCTGGCTTGTACGGCAGCGGCTCGTCCGTACGGTCGATCAGGTGCTCGACGATCCGCCAGCTCTCCTCGACGATGTCCATCCGGCCGAACTGCCTCGGATCCCCCTGGATCGCGCCCAGGAAGATGTACTCGTACGGCTTCCGTTGGCCCTTGAGCTGATGCTCGAAATCGGCCGAGACGCTGATCTCGCGGACCTGGCTGCCGTGGCCCGGCTCGCCCGCATAGAGGTTCAGCGTGATGCCGACGTTCGGGCCGAGGCGCAGGCGGATCAGGTTCGGGTCCGGTTGCCCGTCCGCGTCGGCGAACAGCATGACCGGCGGTTTCCGGAGTTCGGCAACGACCTCCAACGACGTGGCCGCCATGTTCTTTCCGGCTCGGATCGTGATTGGCACGTTGTGCCAGCGCCAGTTCTCGATGAAGAACTTCGCGGCCACGAACGTCTCGGTGGTGCTACCGGGGCGTACTCCCTTGACCTTCTGATAGCCCTCGTATTGACCGCGCACCATATCGCGGACCTTGCCGGTCCGGATCGCATGCAGGACCTTGTATTTCTCGTCGAGCATCGCGTCCGGATCGCTCGACGCCGGCGGCTCCATGGTCAGCAACGCGAGTACCTGGAGCAGGTGGTTCTGGACCACATCGCGGATGGCACCGACCGGGTCGTAGAACGAACCGCGGTCCTCGACACCGAAGTTCTCCGCCATCGTGATCTGGATCGTCCGAATGTACGAGCTGTTCCAGACCGGCTCCAGCAGCGTGTTCGCGAACCGGAACGCGAGGATGTCCTCGACCGATTCCTTACCCAGGAAGTGGTCGACGCGGTAGATCCGGGCCTCCGGGAAGAACTTCTTCAGCTCGTCGTCGAGCGCGACCGCGGACGGACCGTCGGTGCCGAACGGCTTCTCCACCACGAGCCGGCCCCAGCAGATATCGGCCGCGTGTAGACCGGCCGCGACGATGCCGAACAGCGACGGCGGGACGGCAAGGTAGTAGGCCGGGAACTGCGCGCTGCCGAGCTGCTTCCGGAGTTCGGTGAACGTGTCCGGGCTGTCGAACGAACCCGCGACGAGCCGTAGGCGCTTACTGAATCGCGCGAACACCGCTTCGTCCACCTGCACGCCCGCGTCCTTGAGGCTCGCCGCCGCGCGCTTGCGCAGGCCGTCAAGGTCAAGGTCGGTCAGTGCGACGCCGATCACCGGGACGACGAGTTCCTTGCGCAGTTCCAGCTGGTAGAGCGCGGGAATCAGCATCTTGTATGACAAGTCGCCGGTAATACCGAACAACACGAAAGCGTCTGCGGTCTCGCGTCGACTGTGGACGTCCCGCCGGTCTGCATGCATGATCCCCACTATGCCACCGGACCGACATAATGTCGCCGCGACGTTTTCCACGTTCCGCCACCCCCGGCACCCAGCAAATCCAGTTGATCCTGGAGTTGGTTGACACCTGCTGCGACAGCAACAAATGCTGCAGAGCGACGGCGTTTCGTGCTGATGACTCCAGGATCAACACGGGTCACTTTCTCTGGTGACGTCAAGACGGGGTTGCGGCGACTGCTTAATGACGTCAATATGACGTCATGACATCCCCCGTCACCATCGACGCCGCCTCCGCTTCGGCTATATCCGAGGCGCCGGTCAATCTGTGGCGCAACCGCTCGTTCAACCTGCTCTGGGGCAGCCAGTTCCTGTCCGAACTCGGCTCCGGCATGTCCGGTCTTGCGTTCCCGCTGCTGGTCCTGGCGTTGACCGGCTCAGCGATCACAGCCGGCATCGTCGGCACCGGCGGTTCCATCGCGCGCCTCGTGATCCGCCTGCCGGCCGGCGTCATCGTCGATCGGGTCGACCGGAAACGCCTGATGATCGCATGCGACGCCGTACGCCTCGTCGCATTCGGAGTGCTTGCGGTGCTGATCGCCACAGGGCACGCACCGATCGGTGCGATCATCGCGGTCGCCGTGGTGGATGCGTTCGGTGGCGGCCTGTTCAATACCGCGGAGATGTCTGCGGTCCGAAACATCGTGGCGATCGACCAGGTGCCGGCGGCATCCGCCCGGAACGAGGCTCGCGGCGCAGCCTCTGCGCTGGCCGGGCCACCGATCGGCGGCGTGCTGTTCTCGATCGCGAGGGCCGTACCGTTCCTCGCCGACGCGATCAGCTATGCGGTGTCGATGATCGGTGTATCGCTGATCCGGCAGCCGCTGCAGCAGGAGCGTACGAAGCCGGCCGGACACCCGCTGGCCGAACTTCGGGAAGGGCTCGCGTTCTGCCGTCGCGAACCGTTCGTACGGGCGGTCATGCTGATTGCACCCGCGATCAATCTCGCATTCAACGGATTGCTCTTCGCGATCGTCGTCATCCTGCGCAATCGTGGCGTCGCACCCGGCCTGATCGGCACCGTGGACACGATCGTCGCGATCGGTGGTCTGGTCGGGGCGATCGCGGCCGGCACGATGTTGAAGCTGTTCAAGCTGCGTACGCTCATCTTCGGCATCGCCTGGGCCGGCGTCGTGCTGATCGCGGCCGCCTCGCTGCTGACGCACTCGATCCTGATCGCCGTTCCGGTCGCGATCGCGATCTTCTTTGGGCCGTCGACGAACGCCGCGTTGTTCGGCTACGTAGCTGCCGTCACGCCGGACGAGATGCAGGGCCGGGTGATGTCGGTGATCTTCACGGCGGCAATGTCCCTGGCGTCGGTGGCGCCGCTCGCGGCCGGTGCGTTCTACGAGATTCTGGGCCCGGAGGGCACGGTCCTCGCGTTCGCCGGGATCATGGCGATCGCGGCGGTGATCGCGACGACGAGCCGTGGCATCCGGTCGATGCGTGACCTGACCCCGGGCAATGCCGAGGGCAGTGCGGAGGTCGATGCGACGCCCAACCCGCCAGAGACGCCACCAGCGGAAATAGCAACCGGTGCGACACCTGATACACCGGCCGACGCAACGGCCTGACCGACGGCTAACCTTTGATGAAGCGCTCAGTCTGCGGCGGCCTCGAAGCCTGCGGGTGATCTGGATTTGCAGCGGCTGGGAATCTGCAGTGAGTTGGCCGCGAACTGCCAACCACGGTCGATTCTGACAAGCTTCACAGGTACCGTCGCAATGCGCGGCGCGGTACGCAAGCCAGCGACTGATGTGCGGCGTGACACCCGGACAGGTGCCGCAACCGGCCTAGGAGATCAACCGACGTGGCAAAGACCAATCGCGATCAGGATCTGATCAAGACGAATCGCGACCAGGCGAATCGCGGACAGACCAAATCGGCGAGCGGTCCCTCCGCGCGCCAACAGATCGAAGTCCAGCGGCGTCAGGCCCAGAAGCGCAGCAACATGATCCGGGCCGGCATCATCGTGGTCGCGGTACTCGCGGTGATCGGCATCGGCATCGGTGTGGCGCTGAATGTCGGCTCGAAGAAGGCCGCGCCCGCCACCGCCGCACCGCAGAACCTGGTCAGCCAGGTCACCGGCATGTCGCCGACGGTGCTCGACACGATCGGCAAGGGCACGGCGAATCCGGTCCCGACCCCGGTCAGCGGCAATCCGGTCGCCACCGCCGACGGGAAACCGCTCGTCCTTTACGTCGGAGCCGAGTACTGCCCGTACTGCGCGGCCCAGCGCTGGGCGATGATCGTCGCGCTGTCCCGATTCGGAACGTTCTCGAACCTGAGCCAGATCAAGTCGTACGAGGACGGGATCCCGACGTTCACGTTCCACGGATCGACCTACACGAGCGACTACGTGACGTTCCAGCCGATGGAGATCAACGGCAACGGCGTCGGGACGAACGGGCAGCCGCTGCCCCTGGAGACGCTGAGCCCGTCGCAGCAGGCGACGTTCCAGAAGCTGGATCCGCAGGGCTCGTTCCCGTTCCTCGACTTCGGCGATCAGGCCGTGGTGATCGGCTCCAGCTTCCCGCCCACCCTGCTGGAAGGCAAGACGCAGGCTCAGGTGGCGGCCGAGCTGTCCAACCCGGACAGCGATATCGCCAAGGCGATCGGCGGCAGCGCGAACGCGTTCACCGCGCAGATCTGCAAGCTCACGAACAATCAGCCGGCGAACGTCTGCTCCAGCACCGCGGTAAAGGCGTACAACGGTGGCTGACACGAACATCACCAAGCGCACGAATGCCGGGAAGGGCACGAATGCCGGCAAGAGCGCGAAGACCAGCGCGGTCGAGCAAACGGAGACGCGCCCGTACGTGCCGACCTGGCTGCCGATCACGTCGCTCGCGATCGCGCTGCTCGGTCTCGGAGCGTCGATCTACCTGACGTACGAGCACTTCACGCAGAACGCCTCGCTCGCCTGCCAGGCCAATAGCGTCGTGGACTGTCTCGCCGTCACCACGAGCCCGCAGTCGAAGGTGTTCGGCATCCCGGTCGCCGTACTCGGGCTGGTGTTCTTCGTCGGCATCATCCCGCTGCTGCTGCCGGTCGCCTGGCGGATCAACACGAAGCTCGTACGCAACGGACGGATCGCCGCGGTCGGCATCGGTGTCTGCTTCGTGCTCTACCTGATCTACGTGGAGCTGTTCGACGTCCGCAAGATCTGCGAGTGGTGCACCGGCGTACACATCCTGACCATCGCGCTGTTCGCGGTCGTACTGTTCGGCACCGCCAGCCTCGACCCCGTGGACGAGCGCTAAGCCGCCTCAGCCCCGGACGGGGAAGATCATGCAGGTCGAGGTCGCGTGCGCGACCAGCCGGTCGGCGGCGTCGTAGAGCTTCGCCTCACCGAGCGCGGTCGTGCGACCGCGAGACAGGACCCGTCCAACGCATCGCAACATGCCTGAGGCGGACGTGACCGGTTTCAGGAAGCGCGCGGTCAGATCGAGTGAGGTGTACGCGATCCCGGCCGGCAACGTCGTGTGTACGGCGCACGCGGCGGCCGTGTCCAACAGCGTCGAGATCACGCCGCCGTGGACCGAGCCGAGCGGGTTGTAGTGATACTCCTGCGGCACCATGAACACGTTGACCTCGCCCTCCGCAACGGGGACGACGCGCTCGACGCCCAGCGTCGCCATGATCGGCGGGGTTGGCAGCTCGCCACGTCCCATCGCGGCGAATACCTCCATGCCGGACATCGCGCCGAGGCTGCGCGCGGCGATCATCGGATCGGACCACTCGTACGTCCGGCTGCGGATGGTCGTCTCGGCAGCTTCGACCTGGGCGGCATCGACCTGGGCGGCATCGACCTCGGCGGCATCGACGATCTGGGTCTGAGTCATGAATGTAGGCTCGCAGACCATTGCTGAGTCTGTCAAGAAGACTTAGCCTGACTCACATGAGTGATACAGCCACCCAGACTGACGTAGCGAACGGCCGAGTCGGGGAGTCCGCGCTCGAGTGGTCGGTCGAGAACTGCACGATCGCTCGTACGCTCGGAATCCTCGGCGAGAAGTGGACGTTTATCGTGCTCCGCGACGTCTTCCTCGGCATCCGCCGGTTCGACGATTTCATCGAACACACCGGCATACCCCGGCAGGTGCTTACGAACCGCCTGGCCACGCTGGTCGAGCAGGGACTGCTGAAGCGCGACGAGTACCGCGAACCGGGGTCCCGCCCCCGCCCCGAGTACCGGCTGACGGACAAGGGCATCGACGCGTACCCGATTCTCGTGGCTCTTCGTGAGTGGGGGGACCGCTACGCGGCCGATCCGGCCGGACCACCGCTACTGACCGTGCACCGCGACTGCGGTGCATCCGTGTCGGTCCGACTGCGCTGCGCCGATGGGCACGAGCTGAACTCGCCACGCGAGGTCGTACCGCGCCCGGGCCCGAGCGCCATCCGACGAAGTTGATCCTGGAGTTATAAGAGCGACACCCCGTCGACGCGTCCCTAACTCCAGGATCAACTGGGGGCCAAGGGGCGGCTAAGCGGCGGCTACGTGGGAGGCGATCGTTGCTGCGTCCGGGTACTTCAGGCCGGCCAGCCCGACGAAGCGCCACTTGACGATGCCATCGCCATCGATCACGAAGACCGAGCGGCGGACACCGATGCCGAACATCGATACGCCGTAGTCGTTGATCACGGTCTTACCCGTGTCGGCGAGCAGCGGCATACCAAGCTTGTGCTTCAGTGCGAACGCCTCGTGGCTGTCCACACCTTGCGGGCTGATCCCCCAGACGGTCGCGTTGACCTGCGCGAACTCATCGAGGTCCGACGTGTAGCCGCAGAGCTGCTTCGTGCACACGGCCGTGTCGTCGCCGGGGTAGAACGCGAGCACGATTGTCGAGCCACGGTGGTCCGACAGCCGCGCGGTCGACCGCACCGGTGCGCCGTCCACGAGCGTCAATGACGGCAGCTCGAAGTCGGGGGCAACGTCGCCAACGTCCGGAATTTTCGCCATGTCATCGCCCTGTCTGTTCACGACCGAAGTGTTTGCTGACGCAACCGTACTCGTCATCTCTTGACAATCTGATCAGCCAGGTTGCATGGTTAGTTACATGACTAATGAACCAGTCAACTCCGGGGTCGCCTAATGGAAGAGGGTCGCCCGATCTTCCTCCAGATCGCCGAGCAGCTGGAGAACTCGATCATCGACGGGTCGCTCGCCGAGGAGGCGCAGGTGCCGTCGACGAACGAGCTGGCCGCGTTCCATCGCATCAATCCGGCCACCGCGGCCAAAGGCGTCGGCAAACTCGCCGACGACGGTGTCATCTACAAAAAGAGAGGGATCGGCATGTTCGTGACGGCCGGCGCTCGCGCCACGCTGCGGAACCGTCGTCGAGAGGAGTTCGGGCGGCTGTTCGTCGAACCCCTGCTCGCCGAGGCGCGGAAACTTGGACTGGGTGTCGACGACGTCGTGGCGCTGATCGAAAAGTCCGGAGCCGATCAATGAGCGCGGTCGCTCCGACGAGGTCCGCGATCGCGATTGAAGGCGTGTCAAAGCGCTTCGGTCGGCTCAACGCGGTCGACAATGTCTCGTTCGAGATCCGGGAGAACACGATCTACGGACTACTCGGGCGCAATGGAGCCGGCAAGACAACGCTGATGCAGATCCTGACCGGACAGATCGCGGCGAGCGCCGGGAAGATCAAAATCTTCGATCATCAGGTGTACGAGAACGACGCCGTCCTTCGCGACATCTGCTTCATCCGCGAGGCACAGCGGTACCCGGACGCATTCCGGGTTGCTCACGTCCTGGCCGGCGGCAAGCTGCTGTTCGACCGGTGGGACGACGCGTTCGCGTCTCGCCTGGTGGCCGACTTCGATCTGCCGCTCGATCGCCCGGTACGGAAGCTTTCCCGCGGCATGCTGTCCGCGCTGGGCGTTGTCGTCGGTCTCGCGTCCCGAGCGCCGCTGACCCTCTTCGACGAGCCGTACCTCGGACTCGACGCGGTCGCGCGGCAACTCTTCTACGATCGCCTGCTCGCCGACTATGCCGAGCATCCGCGCACGATCGTGCTCTCCACGCACCTGATCGACGAGGTCGGCGACCTGATCGAACACGTGCTGCTGATCGACCACGGGCGATTGATCCTGGACGAGGACGCCGAAGTGCTTCGAGGACAGGCAGTCACGCTGAGCGGTCCGACCGCGGCGATCGACGACCTGATCGCGCGTACCGATGAGTTGCAGCGAGAACAGATTGGCGCGATGGCGCGCGTCACCGTACGGGGTCCGCTGGTCGGTGCCGATCGTGCCCGAGCCGCTTCGTCCGGTATCGCGTTCGAGCCGGTTTCGTTGCAGGACCTTGTCGTCAGCCTGACTCGCCGCGATTCCGTTGACGTAGAGCGTCAAAACGGCCACACCGAGAAGGGGAAATGAGCATGGATCGAGTGCAAGTCGATCGCGTTCGCGCCGTCGTCCGCGTACACCTGCTTTCCCGGGCTGCGCTCTTCTGGCCGTGGGCGATCCTGGCCTGTGCGTTCGCGGTGAACCTAATGATCTTCGGCGGTTTCCAGGACGCGATCCAGTACAAGTACACCGGCGGTCTGATGAGCATCTACATCGTGTTCCTCTTCAGTGGTCAGGGCGTGTCGCAATTCTTCCCGTACGCACTGGGGATGAGCGTCAGCCGGCGTACGTTCTACATCGCGACGTCGCTGGTCACGATCGGGATGTCGATTGTGTTCGGTCTGGTGATCTACCTGCTCAGCCTGCTCGAACACGCGACCGGCGGCTGGGGTATCGGCCTGCATTTCTACCGGCTGCCGTTCATGGAGACGCACAATCCGGCCACACAGATCCTCGTGTACGTCGTGCCGTTCCTCGTTCTCGGCTTCATCGGTACGTTCTGTGGCGTCATCCTGCGCCGTTGGGGGCCCACCGGCATCTACGTATTGATGCTCGGATCGACCGTGGCGCTCGGTGGCGCCACCGCGTTGATTACGTGGCGGCACGACTGGGTCGCGTTCGCGAACTGGTTCACCACGCAGTCGACGACCGCTCTGCTGGTCGGATGGCCGAGCGTGGTCGCCGCGATACTCGCACTCGCCGGGTACGCCGGCATGCGCCATGCCACAGCTTGAGCGTGCGACAGCTCAAGTCCGATCCAAGAGAGCCGATGCCTCTGAGCCGATTCGTTCCGGTTTAGGGGCATCGGTGGGCCCGGCGAGATCACATGTCGCTGTGACGGGACGGTGACATCTCGACGGCGGTTGACAGCGTCTGCACACTGACACCGTGACCCGTCCCTACCTCTATCGTCCGGCCGCCAGCGCGGGACTCGCGCTCGTCGCCCTCGTGGCCGTCGCCGGCCTCGCCGGCTGCAAGAACACGACGGCGGACGCATCGTCGCCACAGAGTGCCGCCGCCACAACTTCGTCGTCGGCGCCGCCCGCGGCCGGCTCCCTCGCCGCGCCGTCCGCTTCGTCCTCGGCTTCTTCGTCAACCCTGCCGAAGCCCGCCACGACGCCGACGACACCGCCCACAACCACCAAGCCGAAACCGCCAACCACGACTCCGCCAACGACGAAGTCGACCGTTTCCACGGTAGGTCTCAAGCGTGGCAAATCCGGCGCCGCTGTCCTTCAACTGCAACAGCAATTGACCGCGCTCGGGTATTGGCTCGGCACACCGAACGGCAAGTTCGGCGACGCGACCGAGCAGGCCGTGTTCGCACTGCAGAAGGTCGCCGGTATTCACCCCTCCGGCGCGATCAACGCGGCCACGCAGAAGGCGATCGACAACGGCGTACGCCCGAAGGCTCGCAACACCACGGGCAGCGACATCGAGGTCGACCTCAAGCGCGACATCGTGCTGTTCGTGACGAACGGTCAGGTGAAGTACGTCATCAACACCTCGACGGGCGGCGGTTACACGTACGTCAGCCAGGGCAATACGAGCGTCGCCGTGACCCCGAAGGGCCACTTCACGACGGGACGCACGATCAATGGCATGCATCGATCGCCGCTCGGCCTGATGTACCGGCCGCGTTACTTCAACGGCGGCATCGCGATCCACGGCGACAGCGAGGTGCCCGCACACCCGGTCTCGCATGGATGCGTCCGGGTCAGCGACGAGGCGATGGACTGGATCTGGAAATCCAACCTCGACCCAGTAGGTACGCACGTCTGGGTCTACTGAGCTACCGGCCGGTGCGTGATCGTGGAGTGCCGAACGCGCCCTGACGCGTCTGGCACTCCACGATCACGACAAGGACGCGCGTGCCGGGCGGAGGCGGGACCACAGCGCTGACGCGACGAAGATCAGTGTCGCCACCGCGATGATCGCGAACGTCGGCGGCATGTTCGGGACCTCGAAGCTCAGTACGAGGCCGATCCACATGCTCACGACCGCGATCCCGGCGGACAACGCCAGCCCGCGCATCGGCCGGTTCGTCAAGCGCATCGCGGCGCCGGCCGGTGCCGCGATCAGGCCGAGGATCTGGAGTGCGCCGACGACCTGCGTCGCCTCCGCGGTGGCCAGACCGACCAGAGCGAGAAAACCAAGACCCAGAGCACGTACCGGTACGCCCCGAGCGGCCGCCACCGCTTCGTCGACGCTGGCGTACAACAGTGGTCTCGCGATGAGCAGGACGATGCCGCACGTGCCGACCGCGATGATCGCGGTGACCACCGCCCGCCCCCAGCTCAGGCCGAAGATCGAGCCGAAGAGGACCGAGACGCTGCCCGAGCCGCCGTTGCTGGACGACGTGTACAGGCGCAGACACAGCACACCGAGTCCAAGGATCCAGGCGAAGACGCCACCGATCACGGTCTCGTCCGGGCGGCCGCGGCGGCCGAGCGCGCCCATGCCGAGCGCGACCGCGACGGTGACCACGAACAGGCCGAGCCGCAGATCGATGCCGGCCGCGAGTGCGGCGAGCGCACCGGTGAACGCGACGTGGCTCAGCGCGTCGGCGGTGAACACCGCGGCGCGCAGCACGACGAAGTAGCCAACGAGGCCGGCGGCGAGCGCGACGGCCGTACCGGCGAGGAGCGCGTGTTGCATGAATGGCTGAGCGAACATCAGGCCCGCACCAGCTTCCGGTACCCGGCCGCGATCACGTACATCGCGAACGCGATCGAGGTGAGCCAGAATCCGACCGGGTAGGTGGAGAAGTACGTCGCGAACAGCCCGATCCATACCGTGACGAGACCCAGCCCGACGGCGGCCAACAGTCCCCGCAGCGGGCGTGCGGTGAGCAGCTGGGAAGTCGCGGCGGGCAGAGCGAGCAGCGCGAACACGAGCAACGCACCGGTCACCTGGCTGACCTCGGCGACCGTGATGCCGAGCAGCACCAGGAACGCGATGTCGAGGACCCGAGTCGGTACGCCCCGACTCCGCGCAAGCGCGGCATCGACCGACGCGAACAGCAGCGGCCGTCCGATCACCGCGAGCGCGCCGAGCACCACGATGGCGGTGATCACCAGCATCGTGACCTGCCCGGTCGTAATACCGAGCACGCTGCCGAACAGCAGATCCGTCGTACCGGTGAGATAGCCCTGGTAGAGCGCGATGAACAGCAGCCCGGATGCGAGCGCGAACGCGTTCACCGTGCCGACCACGGCGCCGTCGGCCTCGACCCGGCCGGGCGTACGGGCTCGGCCGAGCGCGATCACGAGTGCCGCAACGACGCAGAACGTGACGTAGCCGTATGCGACGCCGACGCCGAAGAACACGGCTGCTGCGGCACCCGGGAAGCCGACCACCGACAACGTATGCCCGGCAAAGCTCTGCCGGCGGATCACCATGTACCAGCCGACGATCGCGGCCAGAACCGCGACGATCGTCCCGGCGCGAAACGCGTTCAGCATCGACGGCAGCGACCACATCAAGCGGAAGTCGTCGATGATGTTCCAGCTCAGATCCGGCGCGCCCATTATCGTGCGCCCATCAGTGGCCGTGCCGCGAGCCGTGCACCGCGGGCTCCTCCGGCGAGCCGACCACGACGAGCCGCCCGTCGGACGCGGTCAGCACTTCAATCGGTGTGCCGTACAGGCCGGTCAGGCACTCGGACGTGATGACCTTGTCGGGCGTACCGGCGATCGCTCCTCCGGACGCCAAATAGATGACCCGGTCGAGGTACGACAGGATCGGATTCACATCGTGCGCGACCATCATCACGGCCATGTTCTCGGATCGGCTGATCCGCGCGATCAACGCCGCGACGGCGGCCTGGTTGGGGAGGTCGAGGCTGTCCAGCGGCTCGTCGAGCAGAAGTACCTTCGGCCGGGTCGCGAGCGCCGCCGCGATCAGCAGCCGTTGCTGTTCACCGCCGGAGAGCGTGCCGATCGGCCGCTTCGCGTACGCGCTCGCACCGACCAGGTCGACCAGTTCGTCCACCCGCTGGTTGGCCGCACGTGATGCGCGCCCCGGCAGCCAGATCCCCCAACGATCGCCGTCCACACCGAGGCGTACGACGTCAACGCCACGAATCCGCATGCTTGCGTCGAACGTACGGCGCTGCGGCAGGTAGCCGATGTCGCGGTTGGCACCCAACCTTGTTCCGCCGCCGCTTTGTCGCTGCCCGAGTACGTCGATGTGTCCGGTCGCGAGCGGCTGCAGACCGAGGATCGCCTTGAGCAGCGTGGACTTTCCGACACCGTTGGGGCCGAGGACCGCGACGAACTCGCCCGCCGCGACCGTCGCGGTCAGGTCGGACCAGATGGTACGGCCACCCAGCGTGACCGTGGCGCCGACGACGTTGACGACAGCTTCGTCGACAATCGGTTGTGAGGTCACGATGCGTGCGCCTGCTTCAGTGCGGCGAGTAGTGCGGTCAATTGCGCGACCTGCCAATCCTGGAACGATGCGCCGGCCGGGGTGAGCGTCTCGGTGATCGTGGTGACCGGAATCCCGGCCGCGTTCGCCTCGTCGACCTGCGACTGTACGTCCGGCGTCGCGTTCTGCCGGTTGTACACGTACAGCTTGATCTGCTTGGTGGTGATCTGATGATCGATGGTGACCTTGTCGGTTGCGGTCGGCTCACCGCCCTCGCTGATCGCGTCCAGGAACGATGCCGGGGTCACCAAATCGAGGCCGGTCGCGGCCGCGAGGGGTGCAAAGATCGACTCGGACGCACCGACCGGCGTACCCGCGTAATCGGTTTTGATCTCGTTGATCAGATCAAAGTACTGCTTCAGATTCGTGTTGAGCACGGTGGCCCGCTGCTTGTCGAAGTAGGCCGCGTCGGTGGGATCGAGCTTCTGGTAGTCCTTCGTGATCTCATCGATCACGGCGCGCACGTTGTCCGGGTCGTACCACCGGTGCGGATTGCCGCCCGGCGCGACGCCGACCAGATCACCAATGGTGAGATCGACCCGGGCGGCGACCGGGTTCGCGACGGCCAGCTTCGTCGCCCACGCGTCGTAGCCGACGCCGTTGATGATCACGAGTTGCGCGCCGTGGATCGCGATCGCGTCGGCCGAGGTCGGCTCATAGTCATGCGGATCCGAGGCCGGGTTCGTGATGATCGACTGCACGTCCGCGTGTACGCCGCCGAGCTGCGAGGCGATGCTGCCCCAGAAGTTCTCCGCCGCGACGACCCGAACGACACCGGATTTCGGCTGGGCGCTGTCGGGGGCGGTGGTGGCGCAGCCCGCGACTCCCAAGAGAGCGAGGCAGACAGCGCCGAGCAGTGCTTTTCTCATGGACTTTACGCTAACGAAAATGGTTACCGTTTACTAATGCAGAGTCGGACATGAGTCCGCCCCGCGCCGATCCTGCGCCGGCGCGGGGGGACTCGGATCTACCGATCGAAAGGTGGGATCAGCTCCACTTGCTCGATCGGATGTTGTTCTTCATCGCGGTGTTCGCGCCTTGGAGCCCGACGCCCTCGAACTTGTTCTTCGACAGGTCGAGGTAGT
The DNA here is from genome assembly GCA_963831705.1 of uncultured Actinomycetota bacterium. GTDB lineage: Bacteria > Actinomycetota > Actinomycetes > Mycobacteriales > Micromonosporaceae > DASQPR01. The sequence continues at coordinate 261,115 of CAWHRE010000010.1, forward strand.
AGTCGCCACGGCCGAGATCGGCGAACGCGCCGCCGTAGTTCGGCAGGTAGTAGAGCCGGATCGTGTCGCAGCCGCTGCACGAGACCGAGTTGTTGAAGATCGTCGCGACGTGCCCCCAGCAGTCGGACGTCACCCAACTCGACGCGTTGAGGTAGTACGGGATGTCGATGCAGTTCTCGCCACTACCGTTGGTCCCCTCCCACCCGCAGAAGAAGCCGGACGGGCATCCGGTGGGCTTGCCGGCCGGTTGGACGACGGTTACCGATTGGACGGCTACCGATTGTGGTGCCTTCGGTGCCGGTGATGCGGATGCCGACGCCGGCGCGGACAGGCCGAGCGCGGTCAGGACGGCAAGAGCGGCGGTCAGGGACAGGATTCGACGTTTCAGGGTCACGGTTTCTCCTCCGGGAACTCACGTATGGCCAAGATGCGTGGGCAGCTGAGAAAGGGCGTGCAGTTGGAGCTGTCGTTCGGTGGCGTACGCCTGCCGGCACTCCGGCCCGAGCGCGATGATCATGCGCGATTCCACGGCGCGAGCGGTCGCCGCGAGGCCGGCCGTGGTCGCGCAGGCAGCCTCGGCCGATGCGACCGCAATTTGAACGGTCTGGTCGGTCAGGACATGGGTGCTCGTGTCTCCGACATGGGTGCTCGTGTCTCCGGTAGCGGGCGCAAACGCGGCGTGCGCCGCCGAAGGAGACGAGAACGGATGTCCGCGTTCGGTCATGCATGTCGACCACGCGGCCACACCGGCCCGATAGGCCGGATCCGCGAGTACGGCCGACTCGACCCGCGGTTCGTAGAACGCGACCAGCCGCGAGGCCGCGAACCAGGTGGCAAAGTTCCCGTACAGGCGGGTCTCCGAGGTCACCGAACAGCCGGTGGCGCCGTGACCGATGCCGCCGGAGCCGTCCGGAAGCGCGATCGCGACACCGGCATCGCCCGGGCCACCGCCATTCAGCGCGGTCAGGTAATCAGCCCGTTGCGACGCCGATAGCGTGGCCACGTACCGGGAATTGCCGTCGGTCGCGCGGGCGGTTGCGACCGATGCGGCGAAGCCGCTGTTGTAGCCGTACTTCGCCGCCCAGGCCGGATCGTCGACCACGTACGGAAACGCGACCTCGACCGGGGGTGCGACAGCGGAGGCGGGCCAGTAACGGAACCCGTGCGCGATCATGCATGCGCCGGTGAACTCGTCTTCCGCGTCGGCGAGTTGCGCTGCCTGCTCGGCCGTGATCTTCGGTGCGATCGATTCGTCGGTCGGTTGGTTCGTTGACCCCGAGCCTGAGCCTGAACCCAGAACCGAGCCTGAGAGGCCGGAACCCGAGAGGCCGGAACCCGAGAGGCCGGAGCCTGTGGCGGGACCGGAGCCGAAGTCAAGGCCGGAGCCGGGCTTGGTCGAGTTGCTGACCGGACCTGCCGGTGCGGAGGTCGTCCCGATCGAAGCCGACGATAGCGGGACCGATGTCGCGCGCTGAGCACGATCGTGGCCGCCGCACGCAGCGGTTGCCAACAGGGTCAGCGCGACCAGTAGCCCGAGCGGCCGACCGAACCGTGTGCGTGACAACGATGCCCCCCTCCGCATGCACGTGAAGCTGTCATAATCATCGCTTCATGTCAATACATGAATGTTCTATCACGTCGAGTCAAGGACCGGTCCAAGAACGGAAATCCGCACCGGCAATGAGGCGCGATCGTGTCACCACGTCGACATCGCTCAGACCGTAGAGACGCCGGACGACCAGCTGCCGGGTATCGGCGTCGAGACAGGCCGGCAACTCATCCACACCGATAGATTAGGACACCCGTACGACAAAATGCCCACCAGATCATCGTCCGAACGAGTGACTAGACAGGCAGCAGCACTTGGTTTGAGGCTGGCGCGGCTGCCGTACTGCCGGTCCGCTGCTGGCCGCCGGGTGTCGCCGTTCGGCAGAGCGACTTCCAGTGTGCCCGAAGGCATACGCACACGGACTAGGGGCGACACCGGGCGTCCCGTTGGGCGCACCGGTCGACTGGAGGCTGCACTGCACAGAGCGATATCGGCCGCGCTCGACGCTGTGGCAAGATCGCCTGGTGCTACAACTCTTGGGCTTCATCATCGACTGCCCGGACGCGATGAAGCTGGCGGCGTTCTACTCCGAGGTGACAGGTCGCGCCGTCAGGGAGGGCAGTGACGAGAACTTCGCCTGCATTACCTTCGGCGAGGTCGATCTGGCCTTCCAGCGGGTGGAGGACTACCGCCCACCGCGCTGGCCCGATGACGAACACCCCAAGCAGTACCACCTCGATTTCGAAGTTGGCGAAATCGAGCCCGAACAGCGCCGCGTCGTCAAGCTCGGCGCCACACTGCAGAAGGACTTCATCGGACCCGACGGCTACGGCTGGCAGGTCTACACCGACCCGGTCGGGCATCCCTTCTGCCTGTGCCGCCACGAAGGGATCACGTGGACCGATGAAGGGATCGTGTGGCCCTAATACGGCCGCGGCGAGCGTACGAGATCGGTGAACCGTCGCGCTCGATCACATCGAGCGCTGCAACCAACCGCGGACGTGGCGGCCTCGCGGGAGGCGCGGCCTCGACCTCGGCGGCGATCGGAAATGGGCTGTGAACATACGGTCAGTAATCGATCGGACACACAACAGACCCGGCCGGGCAACACCGCGATGCAATCGTTTCGGCATGCCGTCATCCGCCGCTCAGAACGCTGGTGATGGCGTGATGTGGCGGATCCGTACGACTGTCGCGGACGCGCCCGGCCGGCTCGGGGCGCTCTGCCTGGCCCTGGCCGAGCGCGACGTGAATATCGTGGCGATCCATGTCCGGCCGCACACGCGACTGCTTCCGGACTCGGTCGTCGACGAATTCGTGGTGATCGCACCGGGCGCACTCGACGCCGGTCAGATCGCGTTGGCGATGACGGTCGGCGGTGGCGTCGACACCGAGGTCTGGGCGTTCGACGGCGACGATCTTCTGGACGTGCCGACACCGGCTTGGGCGGCCGGCCTATCGCCGCGAGACCTGTCGTCACCGGGTCTGCTCGCGGCCACAGGCCGCACCCGCTTGTAGTCGCGACGGCCCGAACCGAAACGCGGTACGTCCGCCGGAACCGCTCGCTCCGGCGGACGTACCGACTTGTCGGTACTCACCCCGACATACCCGAAGGCGCGCGCGGCGCGGCCCGACCGCGGTTACGCGCCGATGCGGCGTAGCAGGCCCTCCTGGACCGCACTTGCGATCAAGCGGCCGTCTTGCGTGAAGAGCCGCCCGTTGGCCAACCCGCGCGCGCCCGACGCCGACGGCGACGTGCAGTCGTACAGCAGCCACTCGTCTGCGCGGAACGGCCGGTGGAACCAGAGCGCGTGGTCGAGTGAAGCACCGACGTACCCGCCCTTGCCCCAGACCTCGCCATGCGTCGCCAGAACCGAGTCGAGCAGCGTCATGTCCGACGCGAACGTCAATGCGCAGGCGTGCACCAACGGATCGTCCGGGAGTTTGCCGTCGATCCGGATCCACACACGCTGACGCGCTTCGGCCGGGCGCTCACCGGGCCGGGTCCAGCCCGGCTCGCCGATGTAGCGGACGTCCATTGGCTGTGGAATCAGGCCCCACACGCCCGCGCGTTCCGGGTATTTGGAGAGCCGCTCGCCCATCGTCGGCACTTCGTCCGGCGGCGGTACGTCCGGCGGCGCCTCGGTCTGGTGATCGAGACCGTCCTCGGCGCGCTGAAACGACGCGGACATGAAGAAGATCGTCTTCCCGTGCTGAACCGCGACCGAGCGCCGGACCGAGAAGGAACGGCCGTCCCGAATGTTCTCGACGGTGTACATGATCGGCTCGGCCGGGTCGCCGGCGCGGACAAAGTATCCGTGCAGCGAATGCACGGTTCGACTCGGATCCACGGTACGGCCGGCGGCGACCAGCGCCTGCGCGGCGACCTGACCGCCATAGATCCGCTGCGGGCCGACCGGCGGACTCATTCCGCGGAACACGAACTCGTCGACGGTATCCAGGTCGAGCGTCTGGAGCAGCAGATCCACCGCGGCCTGACCGGTCAATTGCGGACCGGTCAGGCTCGGCAGAATCTTCCCGCTCGGACCAGTGGCAGGGCCGGTCAAATTACTCTCCGGCCAGCGATCCGATTTGGTGTACGCGCAGCGTGTTGGTCGAGCCGGGCGTGTTCGGCGGGCTACCCGCCACGATCACGACGTAATCCCCGGCTTCGGTACCGCCGACACTCAGCAACGCGCTGTCGACCTGGCGGAACATGTCATCGGTGTGCTTGACCGACGAGACGACCACGCTCTGCACGCCCCACGAAAGGGCGAGCTGGGTGTTGACCCGCGGATCCGGCGTACAGGCGATCAGCGGCATGTCGCAGTGCAGACGAGCGAGACGGCGGACCGTGTCGCCACTCTGCGAGAACGCGACGAGCGCCTTTGCACCGATCGCGGACGCGACACCGGCCGCGGCGAACGCGATCGCACCACCGCGCGTACGCGGAGCATGCCGCAGCGCCGGGACGTCGAGCGAGCTGCCCTCGGTGGTCATGATGATCTTCGCCATCGTGGAGACGGTCAGCACCGGGAACTTGCCCACGCTGGTCTCACCGGACAGCATCACCGCGTCGGCACCGTCGAGGACGGCGTTCGCGACGTCGGAGACCTCGGCCCGGGTCGGACGCGAGTTCTCGATCATCGAGTCGAGCATCTGCGTCGCCACGATGACCGGCTTCGCCTGTTCGCGGCAGAGTTCCACGCAGCGCTTCTGGACGATCGGCACCTGGTCCATCGCCATCTCGACGCCGAGGTCACCACGGGCCACCATGATGCCGTCGAACGCGGCGACGATCTGCTCGAGCGCGTCGACCGCCTCCGGCTTCTCGACCTTCGCGATCACCGGAACGCGAATGCCCTCTTCGTCCATGATGTTGTGGACGAGCTTGATGTCCTCCGGCGACCGGACGAACGAGAGCGCGACCAGGTCAACGCCCATCTTGAGCGCGAACCGGAGGTCTTCGGCGTCCTTCTCGGACAGCGCCGGCACCGAAACTGCGACGTTCGGCAGAGACACGCCCTTGTGGTTCGAGACGACGCCGCCCTCGACGATCAGGCAGCTGATGTCGTTGCCGGTCACGCCCTTGACTTCGAGAGCCACGCGGCCGTCGTCAACCAGCAGCTTGTCGCCGGCCTTCACTTCCTGCGGCAACTTCGTGTACGTGCAGGAGACCCGCTCCGCCGTACCGAGGATGTCATCGCTCGTGATGACGATGGTGTCGCCGGTCCGCCAGGCCACCGGGCCGTTGGCGAACTTGCCGAGGCGGATCTTGGGTCCTTGCAGGTCGGCGAGGATGCCGACGTTCCGGTTCGCGGCAGCGGCCGAGTCCCGGACGAGCTTGTACGCAGCAGCATGATCATCATGGCTGCCGTGGCTGAAGTTGAGTCGTGCCACATCCATACCGGCGTCGACCAGGCCCCGCATGCGCTCGGGGTTGTTCACAGCAGGGCCGAGCGTACAGACGATCTTTGCACGGCGGGTCACGGTCATCAGGTTAATCTCCGAGTAGACGGTAGAACCGGCGCCGGTAGTGAGTCTCCGGCACCGAGGTATGTGTGGACAGCGGCGGCGGCGGCACGCCCCTCCGCGATCGCCCACACAATCAACGATGCGCCGCGGTGCATGTCACCGGCGACGAACACCCCAGTCGCCACCTGCCATGAAGCATCCGCGTTGATGCCACCGCTCACCGTACTCGCGAGTCCTAGCTCGCGGCAGAGCGGGATGGCATCCGTTCCGTCGAAACCGATCGCGAGAAGAACGAGGTCCGCTGGGACGACTCGCTCGGTGCCGGGGACTTTTGTCACGATCCGCTGACCGTCGCGGCGCTCGACGGTGACCTCACTGAGCGTCATCGTCTCGACCCGGCCACCATCGCCGGAGGAGGCGTCGAACGACGAAACGGCGACCGCGAACAGCCGCTCGCCGCCCTCCTCGTGCGCCGGATAATTCCGCAAAACCCAAGGCCACATCGGCCACGGGTCGCGTCCGGCGTCGCGCTCGGACGGTGGCAACGGGTAGATGTCGAGCTGCGTGACGCTTGCCGCGCCCTGGCGATGAGCGACGCCGAGGCAGTCCGCCGCAGTGTCGCCACCGCCGATGATGATCACGTGACGCCCGGCCGCGTTGATCTCCGGCGTCGGAACGTCCCCGGCCACCGCGTGATTCGCGGCCACCAAATATTCCATCGCCAGATGTACGCCGGAAAGCTCCCGTCCAGGCGTCTCGGGCGTGTCCCGACCGGCCAGCGCACCCGCCGCGAGCACTACCGCGTCATGGCGTTCGCGCAACTCGGCCATGGTCACGTCGACGCCGATGTTGACGCCGGTCCGGAACTCCACGCCCTCCGCGGTCATCTGGTCGATCCGCCGGTCGATGTGGCGCTTCTCCAGCTTGAAATCGGGGATCCCGTAGCGCAGCAGCCCGCCCAGCTGCCCATCGCGCTCGTACACGGTGACCGTGTGTCCGGCCCGCGCAAGCTGCTGGGCCGCTGCCAGGCCCGCCGGTCCGGATCCGACGACCGCCACGGTACGGCCGGAGCTTTCCGCGGGCGTGACGACGCCGACCAGCCCGTCGGCGAAGCCGCGATCGATGATCTCGACCTCGACCTGCTTGATCGTCACCGGCGAACCGGCGCGGCCGTTGCTCGGGATGGCGAGCACGCAGGCGGCCTCGCAGGGCGCCGGGCACAGCCGACCGGTGAACTCCGGAAAGTTGTTCGTGGCGTGCAACTCGTCCAGCGCGCCGGTCCAGTCGCCGGTCCGGACCAGGTCGTTCCAGTCCGGGATGCGGTTGCCGAGCGGGCAGGCGTGATGGCAGAACGGGATGCCGCAGTCCATGCAGCGCCCGGCCTGGGTCGTGATCAGCTCGTCGGAGGCTGATTCGTACACCTCGCGCCAGTCCTGGATGCGGACCGGGACCGGCCTGCGCTTCGGAAGCTGACGATCGGCCTCAAGAAATCCGGTTGGGTTAGGCACGGGTTTCCGCCAGTTCGTCCTTGTCGGGATTGCGGTCGGCATTGCGGTCGGGGTTGCGGGTTTCTTGAATCGACGTCGTCCTGATCGACAGGTCGGTGTGCGCGACCGGCTCCGCTGCCTCGCGCATGATCCGCTTGTACTCTCTCGGGTTGACCGCCGTGAAGTCGTGCTTCGCCGTCTCCCAGTCCGCAAGGATGCGCTCGGCCACCTCGGACGAGGTCTCGTTCACGTGCTCGGTCAGAAGGCCATGGAGCAGAGCCTCGTCATCCGGCTCAAGGCCGTCGAGATCCACCAGCTCCCGGTTCACCAGCTCTTCGTTCAAGCGATAGACGTACGCCTGGCCGCCGGACATACCGGCCGCGAAGTTCCGGCCGGTGGTGCCGAGCACGACGGTCGTACCGCCGGTCATGTACTCGCAACCGTGGTCGCCACATCCCTCGACGACGGCGGACGCGCCCGAGTTCCGGACCGCGAACCGCTCCCCCACACGTCCCCGGGCGAACAGCACACCGGCGGTCGCGCCGTACAGCACCGTGTTGCCGGCGATGATCTGCTGCTCGGCCGCGAACTGTGCCCGCGCGTCCGGGCGGATGATCAAGCGACCGCCGGACAGGCCCTTGCCGACGTAGTCGTTCGCATCGCCGTGCAGCCGCAGCGTCACGCCACGCGGCACGAACGCGCCAAACGACTGGCCCGCGGTGCCCCGAAGCAGCACGTCGATCGTGTCGTCGGGCAGGCCGGCGCCACCGTACGCGCGGGTGACCTCGCCGCCGAGCATCGCGCCGACGCTGCGGTCGGTGTTGTGCACGTCGATCCGCATCGTCACCGGCGTGCCGTTGCGCAGCGACGCGGTCGCGACCGCGATCAGCTGGTTGTCCAGCGCTTCGGCGAGTTTGTGATCCTGGGTGCCGGTCCGGCGCAGCGGCGTGTCGTCATCGATGTCCACCTGGTGCAGGATCGGCGACAGGTCGAGGCCCTTCGCCTTCCAGTGGTCCAGGGCTGGTGCGGTGTCCAGCAGATCGACACGGCCGACCGCCTCGTCGAGTGTACGGAATCCGAGCGCCGCGAGATGTTCGCGCACCTCTTCGGCCAGGAAGCGGAAGAAGTTGATCAGGAACTCCGGCGTACCGGTGTAGCGCTTCCGCAGCTCCGGGTCCTGGGTGGCGATGCCGACCGGGCAGGTGTCCAGGTGACAGACGCGCATCATCACGCAGCCGGACACGATCAGCGGTGCGGTCGCGAAGCCGAATTCCTCGGCTCCGAGCAGCGCCGCCACGACCACGTCGCGACCGGTCTTGAGCTGGCCGTCGACCTGCACCGTGACACGTTCGCGCAGACCGTTCGCGAGCAGCGTCTGCTGCGCTTCGGCGAGGCCGAGTTCCCACGGCGCACCGGCATGCTTGAGCGAGTTCAGCGGCGACGCGCCGGTCCCGCCGTCGTGGCCGGAGATCAGGATGACGTCGGCCTTCGCCTTCGCCACACCCGCCGCGACCGTACCGACGCCGACCTCGGCGACCAGCTTCACGTGTACGCGGGCGGCCGGATTGACGTTCTTGAGGTCGAAGATCAGCTGGGCCAGGTCTTCGATCGAGTAGATGTCGTGGTGCGGCGGCGGCGAGATCAGCCCGACGCCGGCGGTCGCGTGCCGGGTCTTCGCGATCCACGGCCACACCTTGTTACCGGGCAGTTGGCCGCCCTCGCCCGGCTTCGCGCCCTGCGCCATCTTGATCTGCAGATCGTCCGCGTGGACGAGGTATTCGCTGGTCACACCGAACCGGCCGGACGCGATCTGCTTGACCGCGCTACGACGCTCCGGGTCGTACAGGCGGTCCACGTCCTCGCCGCCCTCGCCGGTGTTCGACTTGCCGCCGATCGCGTTCATCGCGCGAGCCATCGTCTCGTGCGCCTCGGCCGAGATCGAGCCGTAGCTCATCGCGCCGGTGGCGAACCGCTTCACGATCGACTCGATCGGCTCGACCTCGTCGAGCGGAACCGGCTCGCGGTCCGGCACGATCTCGAACAGGCCCCGCAGCGATCCGGCCTCGGCCGTCAGACCGTCAACCGTACGGGTGTAGTCGCGGAACACGCTGACCTGGTTGGACCGCGTCGCGTGCTGGAGCAGGAACACCGTCTCCGGATTGAAGAGGTGCACCTCGCCGTCGCGGCGCCACTGGTATTCGCCGCCGACCTTGAGGCGCCGGGGGCGCTCGATCTGGTGCACCGCCTCCGGCACCGGCGGGTACGCGTCCGCGTGCCGTGCGGCGACCTCGGCCGCGATGCCGTCCAGGCCGATGCCGCCGATCCGGCTGGCGGTACCGGTGAAGTACCGGGTGGCGAGCTTCGCATCGAGACCGATCGCCTCGAATACCTGGGCACCGCAGTACGACGTGACGGTCGAGATGCCCATCTTCGACATGATCTTCAGGACGCCCTTGCCGAGCGCGACCACGATGTTGTGGGCCGCGGCCGACGGGCTGAGGCCGGTGATCACGCCGGTCGAGATCAAGTCGTCGACGCTCTCCAGCGCCAGATACGGGTTGACCGCCGCCGCGCCGTAGCCGATCAGCGTCGCGACGTGGTGTACCTCGCGGCAGTCGCCGGTCTCCACGATCAGCGCCACCTGCGTCCGCGTCCGCTCGCGTACGAGATGCTGGTGTACCGCGGCGGTGAGCAGCAGCGACGGGATCGGCGCGAGATCGCGGGTCGAGTCGCGGTCGGACAGCACCAGCACGCGGGCGCCGTCGTCGATCGCTTCGGACACGTGCCGGCAGATCTCCACGATGCGGGCCTTGAGACCGGCACCGCCGTCCGCGACGCGATAGAGGCCCGAGACGCGTACCGCCTTGAAGCCGGGCAGGTCACCGTCCTCGTCAATCGAGATGATCTTCGCGAGGTCGTCGTTGTCGATCACCGGGTACGGCAGCACGATCTGTCGGCAGCTGGCCGGACCGGGCTCCAGGAGGTTCGCCTCCGGGCCGATCGTGGTCGACATGCTGGTGACGAGCTCTTCCCGAATCGAGTCCAGCGGCGGGTTCGTCACCTGGGCGAACATCTGCGTGAAGTAGTCGTAGAGCAGGCGCGGACGCTTCGAGAGAACCGCAACCGGCGTGTCCGTACCCATGGAACCGATCGGCTCGTAGCCGGACCGGGCCATCGGCGCGACCAGAATCTTGAGTTCCTCGTCCGTGTACCCGAAGGTCTGCTGGCGCCGCCGCACCGAATCGTGCGTGTAGACGACGTGTTCGCGGGCGGGCAGCTCGTCGAGGTGCATCAGGCCGGCGTGGACCCAGTCGCCATACGACTCCTCGGCGGCGAGCGCGGCCTTGACCTCGTCGTCGCTGACGATCCGGCCGGCCGCCGTGTCGACCAGGAACATCCGGCCGGGCTGGAGTCGACCTCGCGCGACGACCTTCGACGGTTCGATGTCGAGCACGCCGGACTCGCTCGCGAGCACGACGAGCCCGTCCTCGGTGACCAGCCAGCGGCCGGGACGCAGACCGTTGCGGTCGAGGACGGCACCGGCCAGCGTGCCGTCCGAGAACGCGACCGCGGCCGGGCCGTCCCAGGGCTCGATCAGGCTCGCGTGGAACTGGTAGAACGCGCGGCGATCCGGGTCCATCGTGGGGTCGTTCTCCCACGCCTCCGGGATCATCATCAATACGGCGTGCGGCAGGCTGCGACCGGACAGGTGCAGCAATTCCAGCACGTCGTCGAAGCTTTGCGAGTCGGAACCGTCGGTCGTGATGATCGGGAACAGCCGCTCGATGTCGCCGGGAATCTTCGTGGTGGCGAGCATCGCCTCGCGGGCCGACATCCAGTTGCGGTTGCCCCTGATCGTGTTGATCTCACCGTTGTGGGCGATCAACCGGTACGGGTGGGCCAGCGGCCACGACGGGAACGTGTTCGTCGAGAACCGCGAGTGGACAAGCGCGATCGCGGAGTCCATCCGCTCGTCGGTGAGATCGGGGAAGAACGTGATCAGCTGGCCGGGCGTAAGCATGCCTTTGTAGACGACGGTCCGGCTGGACAACGACGGCAGGTAGGCATCCACGCCGCGCTCGGCGGATTCGCGCTCGGCCTGCTTACGCAGCGCGTACGCCACCCGATCCAGATCAATCCCGGTACGGCCGTCGGCGGCCACGAAGATCTGCCGGATCCGGGGCCGGGATGCCTCGGCGGCGAGACCGAGCCCGTGCGGGTCGACCGGCACGTCGCGCCAGCCCAGGATGTCGATGCCCTCGGCGGCGGCGAACTTCTCGATCACGGTCACCGCGCGGGCCTCATCGGCGCCGTTCGTCGGCAGGAACACGAGACCGGTCGCGTACGCGCCGGGTGGCGGCAGGTCGAACTCGACCACGCCGCGGTAGAACGTGTCCGGGATTTGGATCATGATGCCGGCGCCGTCACCCGTGTTCGGGTCGGCACCGCGGGCACCACGGTGATCGAGTCGACACAAAGCTTGCAAACCATTACGGATGATCTCGTGGCTGCGCCGCCCGTGCATATCCGCGACCAGTGCGACGCCGCAGGCATCGTGTTCATACGCGGCGTCATACAAGCCCTGGTTGCGGAGGTGCGTCATCACCACGAGCAGGCTCCTATCGTCGTCATTCGTTCGCGGGACGACGTCGGCCCTTAATGGTCGTTCTAGTTTACGCACCCGCAACCGTGGTTTGATCGTTTCTCATGTCCGTCTCAACCCGTGGAAGCTGCGCGGATTACCGGCGGATGACATTCAGATTGCGATCAACGACACCCGTCGAACTGTACTCGTTGGTCTACGAAGACCGCTTGAGCTGCCGTAATGCATGGGTAGCCCGGCCCAGCGGGCCTGGGACGAGACCGAGAGCGGCATCGCGCGTCCGGGACGGAGCACGTGACGCGGTCAACACCGCCCCGATCCGGCGTGATTGCTTGCCGATCCGGGCCACACTCGTCCGCCGCGCCTGCGAGTAGCCGTCGAGCGCGGCGTGCAGTCCGGCGCCCGGGACGACCCCGGTCAGCGCCTCGGTCAGCGCGGCGGCGTCCTCGAACGCCAGGCTGCCGCCCGACCCGAGGTGATGCGCCATGGCGTGGGCCGCATCCCCGAGCAGCGCGTATCCACCGCGACCCGCCGGGAACGAGAACGTACGCGGAATCGGCCACAATTCGCCGATCGCATGCTGGATCAGCTCGTCCGGCTCGGTTGCCGCCAGGATGTCGGAAATCGGAGCATGCCAGTCGGCGAACCACCGGCGCAGCAGGCCGAGCTGGGCGGCGGCCGATTCCGGCCGCACCGCGCCAGGCACCGTGGCGGTCCAATAGAGCCCGCCGCGCGAGGAAGAGCCGCCGGCCGAGCCACGAGCGCCCATCACGGCGTACCGGAAACGGTGGCCGGCGCCCACGGACACACCGACCGACTCGCCGCCGGACGCGGCCGTGGGTACTCGCTCGAGTCGCTCGATCAGCTCGGAGGCGCGGTACCACGGGATGACCGCCCGCCAGGCCGTACAGCCGGCCGAGACGACCGAGCCCTCCGGGCTGAGTCGCCGCCGGACCAGGCTGTCCACACCGTCCGCGCCGATTACGACATCGGCTTCCCACGTCGTCGTACCGTCACTGACGGCCGGCGATTCGAACGCGGCGCCAACGCCGGCCGGCTGGCGGATGATCCGGATGCCGACGCCGGTACGGATCGTGACCGCCTCGCCGAGACCGGCGAACAACGCATCGTGCAGATCTTCGCGGTGTACCACGAGCGGCGTCTGGTCGGGTGCGTCGATCGCTTCCGGCTCGACCAGCCAGCCACCGTCCGGGCGGCGAATCCCCCGGTACGGCACCGGCGTCGCGACCGCATCCAGTCCCGCGCCGACCCCGATGCGCTGCAGAGCCGCGACGCCGAACGGCGCGATCAGCAACGCGGCGTTGTCGGCACGCAACCGATCATCGCGTTCGAGCAGCGTCACCTGCCAGTCCGCCCGGGCCAGTGCGCCCGCCACGGCCAGGCCGCCGAGACCGGCGCCGACCACGACCGCAGACGGCATCGCGACCTACTTCGTTGCCGAGCGCGGCTTGATCGCGGCCGGCTTGCCCGCGGTCGGTTCGGCCGGCGCTTGATCAACGCCCGATACGTCAAGGTCCGACTCGCCTATGTCCGAATCGTCAACGTCCGACTCGTCGACGTCCGATGCTGATGCGTCGACATCGTCCACCGCAAGATCGGCATCAGACTCGGCTTCGAGATCGGCTTCGGTTGCCCGTACCTCATCGCCTTCGAGATCTTGGTCTTGGGACGCCAGCAGCGCGGCCTCGTCCTCGGTGACCACCCGGTAGCCGCCGTCCGCCTCCGGGACCAGGATCTCACGCTGACCCTTGACCCGGATGAAGTAGATCAGCGCGCCGAGGAACACGATCAGCGCGGTCCAGTCGTTCAGGCGCAGGCCGAGAATGTGGTTCGCGTCATCGACGCGGAGGTATTCGATCCAGGCGCGACCGACCGTGTATGCCATCACGTAGAGCGCGAACGCGCGGCCACGGCCGAACTTGAACTTGCGATCCATCAGGAACACGAACAGCGCCACACCGAGATCCCAGACCACCTCGTAGAGGAACGTCGGCTGGTAGAGCCCGGGCAGCAATACCGCGTGGCCGTCCGGGCCGACCAGCGCATGTCCCGGGTTGCTCGGATCCATCTGGTGCACCTGGAGACCGAACGGGAGCGTGGTGGCCCGGCCGTAGAGCTCGTTGTTGAACCAGTTTCCGAAGCGACCGAGCGCCTGGGCGACCGGCAGCGCGGGCGCGAGGCAGTCGGCGACGAAGGTCAGCGGGATCTTGAGTTGGCGGCACGCGATCAAAGCGCCGACCGCGCCACCCGCGACCGCACCCCAGATCCCGAGGCCGCCCTTCCAGACTTCAAACGTGGAGACCCAGCCCGTGCCGCTCTTCCCGAAGTAGTCCTGCCACGAGGTGGCCACGTTGTAGATCCGGGCGCCGATGATTCCGCACGGAACCGCCCACACCGCGACGTCGAGGATCGCGTACTGCGGCGCGCCGCGATCGCGCATACGCTGCTCGGTGATCAACGCGCAGACGATGATGCCTGCGATGATGCACAGCGCGTACGCGCGGAGCGGAAAAGGTCCGAGATGCCAGACGGCGGTCGTCGGACTGGGAATACTGGCGAGGGTCACGAGCGAACACGCTACCGCTGTGTGTCGCCTGATCGCTACGGCCCTGCTGCGCGGATCGAGCTGAGGGCCACCTTGCAGCGTGAGCATTACGCCCGACAGTCTCGGCGTGAGCCTCGTCATACCCCACGCGCCGACGGCATATCTCGGCCGCCTAGCATCGGCGTCATGACAGCCGGAGAAGAGAGTCCGAAGTCGGGGCCTGGCTTCGAGAGCGCGCTTGACGAGATTCTCGCAGGCGTTCGTCTGGATGTCGCCGCGCGACAAGAGCTGCTCCCGATTGACCGGCTACGCGAGCTGGCCGCCGCGGCGCCGCCCGCGCTGGACGCGTATACCGCGCTGCGCGCGCCCGGCGTCGGTGTGATCGCCGAGGTCAAGCGCTCGTCGCCATCACGTGGTGCGATCGCCGAGATCGCCGACCCCGCCGCTCTGGCGAGCGAGTACGCGGCCGGCGGTGCCCGCTGCGTCTCGGTCCTCACCGAGGGGCGTTGGTTCGGCGGCAGCCTGGACGACCTGATCGCGGTACGCGCTGCGGTACGCGTTCCGGTGCTGCGTAAAGATTTCGTCATCTCCTCCTACCAGGTGCACGAGGCCCGGGCACACGGTGCCGACCTGGTGCTGCTGATCGTCGCCGCGCTGGAACAGAACGCGCTGATGGGGCTGCTGGAACGGGTTGAATCGCTCGGCATGACGCCGCTCGTCGAAGTACACGACGAGGAGGAGGCGGATCGCGCACTGGACGCCGGTGCCCGCGTGATCGGCGTGAACGCGCGGAACCTGCGGACGCTGGAGATCGACCGGACGGTGTTCGACCGGATCGCGCCCGGGCTGCCGGGCAACGTCGTGAAGATTGCCGAATCCGGCGTACGCGGACCGCATGATCTGATCAAGTACGCGTCGGCCGGCGCCGATGCGGTTCTCGTCGGAGAGGGACTCGTGACCCAGAAGAGCCCGCGCGACGCGGTCGCCGAACTAGTAACGGCGGGCAGCCACCCGGCGACGCCACGGCCGGTGCGGTGACTGACGTACTGGGCGCCGACGCGCTCGTCGCCGGCCTCGTCCCCGACTTCTCCGGTCATTTCGGTCGATTCGGTGGCCGATTCGTTCCGGAAGCACTGATCAAGGCACTGGACGAACTGGACGCGACCTATCGCCACGCGATGGCGGATGAAGCGTTCCAGGTCGAGTTCGCAGCGCTGCTGCGCGATTACGCCGGTGCGCCCAGCCGCCTGTACGACGCGACTCGCCTCAGCCGGCAGGCCGGCGCGCGAATTCTGCTCAAGCGCGAGGATCTGAACCACACCGGCGCGCACAAGGTCCGCAACGTGCTCGGCCAGGCGCTGATCACGCAGCGCATGGGCAAGAAGCGGGTGATCGCGGAGACCGGCGCGGGCCAGCACGGCGTCGCGACCGCCACCGCAGCCGCGCTGTTCGGCCTCGAGTGCGTGATCTACATGGGTGAGGTGGACACCCAGCGCCAGGCGCTGAACGTGGCCCGGATGCGCATGCTCGGCGCGACGGTCGTACCGGTGACGACCGGCTCGCGGACGCTCAAGGACGCGATCAACGAGGCGCTTCGGGACTGGGTCACCAACGTCGACTCGACCCACTACATCCTCGGTACGGTCGCCGGGCCGCACCCGTTCCCCGCGATGGTCCGCGATTTCGTCCGCGGCATCGGCGTCGAGGCTCGGCTGCAGTGCCTGAACCTGACCGGCGAGCTGCCGGACGCGGTCTGCGCCTGTGTCGGCGGCGGCTCCAACGCGATCGGTGTGTTCCACGCGTTCATCGGCGACCCGAGCGTCGCCCTGTACGGGTTCGAGGCGGCCGGCGACGGCGTCGAGACCGGGCGGCACGCGGCGACGATCTCGGCCGGCAGCGTCGGCGTCTTCCAGGGCACGCGCAGCTTCCTGTTGCAGGACGAGGACGGCCAGACGATCGAGTCACACTCCATCTCGGCCGGACTCGACTACCCGGGCGTCGGCCCCGAACACGCGTGGCTGCACGAGATCGGTCGGGCCACGTACGAGCCGGTCACAGATCGTGAGGCGATGGACGCGTTCGCGCTGCTCTGCCGTACCGAGGGGATCATCCCGGCGATCGAGAGCTCGCACGCACTGGCCGGTGCCCTGCGGCTGGCCGCCGGTCCGCTGGCCGGTAAGACGATCATCGTGAACCTGTCCGGCCGCGGCGACAAGGATGTGGACACGGCCGGCAAGTGGTTCGGGATCCTCGGAGACACTCAATGAGCCAGTTGCAGGTCGTGTTCGACAAGGCGAAGACCGAGAATCGTGGCGTCCTGGTCGGCTGTATGCCGGCCGGATTCCCAACCGTCGACGGCGGCATCGATTCGATGATCGCGATGGCATCGGCCGGTGCCGACATCGTGGAGATCGAGCTCGCGTACTCGGATCCGGTGATGGACGGCCCGGTGATCCAGCGCGCCAGCGAGATCGCACTCGCGAACGGCGTACGCACGACGGATGTGATCCGGTCGGTCGAGGCGGTCGCCGCGACCGGCGCCACGGTGATCCTGATGACGTACTGGAACCCGATCGAGCGGTACGGTGTCGAGCGCTTCGCCCGCGACTTCGCGGCCGCCGGTGGCGCGGGCATCGTGACGCCCGACCTGATTCCGGACGAGGCCGGCGAGTGGATCGCCGCCGCCGACGCGTACAACCTGGACAAGATCTTCCTGGTCGCGCCGTCGTCGACGGACACGCGCCTGGCGATGACCGCCAAAGCCAGCCGAGGCTTCGTCTACGCGACCGCCGTGATGGGCGTGACCGGAGCTCGTGAGCAGACGTCGAGCGCGGCGCCGGAACTCGTCGCCCGGGTCCGCGCCGCGAGCGACATCCCGGTCGGCGTCGGCCTCGGCGTACGCAACGGTGCGCAGGCAGCCAACGTGGCCGGATACGCCGACGCGATCATCGTGGGCAGTGCGCTGATCAGTTGCGTGCTGGACGCCGACACGCCGGATCAGGGGCGTACCGCGTTGCAGCGACTGACCGGCGAACTGGCCGAAGGCGTCCGGAACCGCTAGCTACTCCAGAGGACCGTCGCCGACGCCGTTCGGATCGTCGACGACGTGAATCGCGGCCTCTTCGGCGCTCGCGGCGCCCGAGTCGATCCCGGCATCGAACGCGACCGCGTCCTTCTCGAGGTCGGGGCCGAGGCCTTCGTCCTCCGCGTACAGGCGGCCGGCACGGGGCTCACGCTCGTACCCGCGACGGGTGATTTCATCCTCGTCGCCGTCTTCGGGAGCGTCGTCGTCAGCGGAAATGTCCGGCACTTCCTCCGCCAACCGCTGGTCGAGTGACTCGCCCTCGCGCATCTCCTCTGCGGTCGTACCGAATCGATTGGCACCTCGCCAGCGATCGGACGCCTCGTATCCGACGTCCAAGGGGTCTGCGACCTTGTCGTCGTCGAGCGTGTCGGACTCGTCCAGCACGCCGTCGTCCTCGATGTCGTCCCATTGGGCCACGTCGTCGATCCCCTCCACCGCGGTACCTCCTCCACACATCGAACCATCAACTGAGCGGTGGCGCCCGCCGGACGATCAACAACCGGCTCAGGTTTCCATCATTTTCCAGCCGTCATTTACGGAGGGTGGGATCCACTCCGCGATCAAGATCGTCCCACATCGTCGCGTCCGTGACCGGACGGTCCTTCGGGGCGGCGGCACGCTCGTACTTCGCGCCCATCGAAGGCCACGTCGAACCCTCGCGTACCGTCCGGAATCCGGCGTACGTCACCAGGAGACCGCCGAGCATCACGAGCACCGGCCATGCGTACCGGGCGCCGGCGGCGAAGCGGAGCCCGTCGGCGCCGCCCGCGATGATCGCGATCCCGGCGACGCTGAGCAGCGCGCCGATCACCGTTCTGGCACGCCCGCGCGTCGCGAGCAGCGCGCCGGTACCGGCCAGCGCCACCAGCGCGACCGCGATCGGCCAGCCGAGATGCGAGGAGCCGGTCTGCGATGTCTGCAGCGGCGGCAGCGGAGCCGGACGCCGGGTGAGGACGGTCGACCAAGCACGGGTTACCGCGAAGATGGCGAGACCGGCGCCGGCCAGGCAGGCCACCAGCGCTCGGACAAAGCCACTGCGGCCAGCCGATGTGGTACTCGCATCCGTTTCCGTATCCTGAGTCATCGAGCCGGCCGCAACGTTTCGGCCGACGTGATCGCCGCCAGCACGGCGGCGGCCTTGTTGATCGTTTCCTGCTCCTCCGCGGCCGGATCGGAGTCGGCCACGATGCCGCCGCCGGCCTGCACATAGGCGACACCGTCGCGGATCAGGGCGGTCCGGATCGCGATCGCGGTGTCCAAATCGCCGCCGAAGCCGAAGTAGCCGACGATGCCGCCGTACAGGCCGCGCCGGGTCGGTTCCAGCTCCTCGATGATCTCCATCGCGCGTACCTTGGGCGCGCCGGAGAGCGTACCGGCCGGGAACGTCGCGACCAGCGCGTCGAACGGGCTCCGCGCGGGTGCCAGGTCGCCGACCACGGTCGACACGATGTGCATCACGTGGCTGTAGCGCTCGATCGTCGCGAATTCCGGCACTTCGACCGTGCCGGGCAGGCAGACTCGGCCGAGGTCGTTGCGGCCGAGGTCGACGAGCATGACGTGCTCGGAACGTTCCTTCGGATCGGCGAGCAGCTCATCGGCGAGCGACGCGTCCTCCTCCGGTGTCGCGCCGCGCCAGCGCGTCCCGGCGATCGGGTGCAACAGCGCGCGGCCGTTCGTCACCTTCAGGTGTGCCTCGGGCGAGGAGCCAACCACATCAAAATCATCAAAGCGGAGCAGATACATGTACGGGCTGGGGTTGCTCATCCGCAGTACGCGATAAATGTCAACCGGATCGGCTTCGGTTGGACGCTCGAAGCGTTGCGCGACCACGATCTGGAAGCACTCGCCGTCCGCGATCGCTTCCTTCGCCTGCTCCACAAACTTCTGGTGATGCCCGTCGTGCGTACGCGAGACCGGCTTCCCAGCCGGCAACATGTCCACCGTGGACACGAGCGGCGGCGTAGGGCGGGACAACGCCGTGGTCATCGCGTCCAGACGGCCGATCGCGTGGTGATAGCGGGCGACCGCGTCGGCCTCGTCCGCGCCGGGGTCGATGATCGCGTTCGCGACCAGCAGCGCGGAACCGGTGAAGTGGTCCAGCACGACCAGATCGGTCGCCAGCATCATGCTGAAATCGGGCACGTGCAGATCGTCCACGGCGATCGACGGCAGCTTCTCGAATCGGCGCACGATGTCGTACGCCATGAAGCCGACCAGTCCACCGGTCAGCGGTGGCAGATCCTCGCCGGTGTCCGGCTGTCCTTCGGCCGAGAGCGCGGCGATCGTGGCACGAAGTGCCTCAACGGCGTCACCACTCGTCGGTACGCCGGCCGGCGGCGTGCCGAGCCACTTCGCCGTACCGCCGTCGGACGTGAGCGTGGCGGCACTGCGTACGCCGATGAACGAGTACCGCGACCAGGCGATGCCGCCGGTGACCGCGCCCTGTTCGGCCGATTCCAGCAGGAAGCTGCCCGGACCGCCGGCCAGCTTTCGGTATACGCCGACCGGCGTCTCGCCGTCGGCGAGCAGACGGCGCGTTACCGGGATCACCCGGAAGTCGCGGGCAAGCCGACGGAAGGTGCTCTCGCCGGGCCGAACCGCTCCGCTGGTCATGACGCCTCCTCAACGACGATCACGACATCCTCATCGAGGACTCCACCGTTGTCGACCAGCACGTCACCGAAGCAGGTTGGTTCGCCGGTGTGGCAGGCCGCGCCGGTCTGATCCACCAGAACGAGCAGCGTGTCGCCGTCGCAATCCAGCGCGACCGACATGACCTCCTGCCGATGCCCCGACGTCTCCCCCTTGATCCAGAGCGACTGCCGCGAACGGGACCAGTAGGTTGCCTGGCGCGTCGTGAGCGTGTGATGCAGCGCGACATCGTTCATCCACGCCATCATCAACACCTCCCGCGTGTCGTACTGCTGAACGATCGCGGGCACGAGGCCGTTCACGTCGCGCTTGAGGCGCGCCGCGATCATCGGATCAAGGCCGGACATCACTGGGACGGACACCGGCCAATTGTCGCCCACACCCCACATCCCCCGCCATCGCCATCCCACCCGCATCTCACATGAGGTTGCGATGATCGCGATTCTTGGCGCGAATGGATGTCCAGCGCTGTGATCATGACGAAATGGCATCGCCCATCGTCCAAGATCGCGAATCACCACCGCTAGCAGCCGCTGACGCGAAGTTGATCCTGGAGTTAACTCAGGTACCAGGATCAACTTCGCGGCGGCACGGTCAGGAAGCTGCTGCAGCCAGGGACTTGAGGCCCTGGGCTGCGGTCTTCGCGTCCGCGGCCGCGGTCTTCAGGTCGGCTCGAGCCGCCTTCACACCAGAGCGCACCGGAGCCACCGCGGCCTGCATCGCCGACGCGTCCGGACTGGGCTGCGCCGCGAGAAGACCGGCCGTCAAGCCGTTCAACGACGATTTTGCCGCCGAAAGCTTGGATGCCATGTCGGACAGCGCGGCCTGCTCCGGAGCGACGTTCTTGCCGGCCGCACCGAGCTGCGTCGCGAGCGCGGCGAGCTTGTCGTGCGCCGCCTGCAGCTTCGCTATCACCGCGGTCTCGGCGTCGGCGGCGACCGTGAACCGTACCTTCGGCACCACGAGCATGTAGATCCGGTAGTCATCGATCATGCTCTTGGCGTCGGCGCGTACGCCGGCGACGGTCGTCTCGGCGTTCGTCTTCGTCCGGAGCGCTTGCAGGCCACTCGTATCGCTGGTCGCCAACGCCGACAGCGTCGACTTGTCACTGCTGCTCAGATTCGTGGCCCCGTTGATCGCGATTTTCAACGCGCCCAACGTCGCGAGACGCAGGTCGATGCGTGCGTCGACCGCCGCCTTCCACTGCGGCAACGTCGCGTTGGCCGGAAGCGTGCCACCGACTCCGGCGACGGTGCTGCTCGCCGCGTCGGCCGCGATACCACCGACGAGGACGGTCCCGCCGAGAACGAGCGCGCCGACCATCGCGGTCGCCGCGAGCAACTTAATTCGCGTCATTGTCGGATGCCTTATCTGCTGCGGTGATGTTGCCGTCGATTTGCGAGAGCGCCGCGTTCACCTGTGCGAGCTGCGCATTGATGGATGCCAGTTGGGTCGTTGCCGACGTCGAAGTGCCGGTGGTCGCATCCGTTGTCGCCGTTGGCTTCGGCGTCGTCGCTGCTCCGACCTGGGTGGTGCCGGCGGCCGGAGTGGTGGTGCCGCCCTGCAGGCCGCCCCGGTCGGCCCGATGACTCGCGCAACCGGATATCGCGAGCGTCGTGGCGAGCACGGTGGCAAGCGCCACGATGCCCAGGATTCGCTTCATCTGATGCGTACTCCTTGGTATGTCGATCGGTCGAAGATATGTCGATCGGTCGAATCGATAGGTCGATCAGTCGAAAGACAGCATGTCGATGAATTGCGAACGTTGAGCACGGCGAGATGTACGGATTCTGTAAAGCCCATACCGTGTCGGACATGAATGACGTAACGATGGTGACCGGCGGCAGCCGGGGAATAGGTGCCGCTACCTGCCGGAAGCTGGCCGTACTCGGTCATGATCTGGCGATCGGGTACCGAACCGATGCCGACGCGGCGGCCGCGGTGGCAGCCGACGTTCGGAATCTCGGCGGCCGTGCGTTGCCGGTCCGGCTCGATACGACCGTACGGGCCGACGTCGAAGCCGCGTTCGACCAAGCAAGCGTGGCGTTCGGGCCGGTGACCGGCCTGGTGAACAACGCCGGCGTGGGGAGCGCGATCGGATCGTTCATCGACCTCGCCGAGGACGATCTGCGCCGGGTCATCGATGTGAACGTGATCGGCTACGTGCTCTGCGCCCAATCCGCAGCGCGGCGCATGGTCGCCGGCAACGGCGGATCCATCGTCAACGTCTCCTCCGCCGCATCGACGCTGGGCAGCCCGAACGAGTACGTGCACTACGCGGCGAGCAAGGCGGCGATCGACACGCTCACGGTCGGGCTCTCGAAGGAGCTCGGCCCGTACGGCATCCGGGTCAACACGGTGTCGCCCGGCGTGATCGAGACCGAATTCCACGCGGGCAGCGGCGAACCCGGCCGGGCCGCGCGGGTCGGGCCACAGGCGCCGCTCGGTCGAGCCGGACGCCCGGACGAGGTGGCGGCCGCGATCGCATGGCTGCTCAGCGCGGAAGCGTCGTACACGACGGGCGCCACGCTGCGGGTCGCCGGAGGACGGTAGCCGTGGGGGTGGATAGCCGAGCGTTGACACGTCCAGCGTAATTCATCTACCGTTGAATTCATCACTCAATGAATTCAACGGAGGCTCGCATGGATGTTGCAATCGACGTCGACTCCCTCGTCGTACGTCGTGGTGGCCACACGATCCTGAACGGCATCAGCTGCCAGTTCCCGACCGGCAGCGTGACCGGTCTGCTCGGCCCGAGTGGCAGCGGCAAGACGACGTTGATGCGGTCCATCGTTGGCGTACAAAAAATTGCTTCGGGTTCGGTGACCGTTCTCGGTGAGCCGGCCGGATCAGCGCACCTGCGGCGGACCGTCGGTTACCTCACGCAAGCGCCGAGCGTTTACGCAGACCTCACCGTGCGGGAAAACGCGCGCTACTTCGCATCGCTCTACGACGGCGTCACGACCGCCGACGCTGATGCGGCGATCGCGGACGTCGGCCTCACGAAGGCCGCCGGCCAGGTCGTCGGCACGCTCTCGGGCGGCCAGCGCAGCCGCGCCTCGCTCGCCTGCACATTGCTCGGCAACCCCCGGCTGCTGATCCTCGATGAACCGACCGTCGGTCAGGATCCCGTGCTACGCGAGGACCTCTGGCAGCGCTTTCACGCGCTCGCCGCGGCCGGCACGACGCTGGTCGTGTCGAGCCACGTGATGGACGAAGCGGGCCGTTGCGATCGGCTGATCCTCATTCGGGAAGGCGAAATCATCGCCAACGACACGCCGGACGCGGTCCGCGCCGCGACCGGTACCGACGACCTCGAGCAATCGTTCCTGCGGCTGATCCGCGACGAAAAGCAGGAGCTGGCGGCATGAACCCCAAGATCCTATTTAGTACGACCAACCGCGTCCTCCGCCAACTCAGCCACGACAAGCGCACGATCGCGCTGATCCTGGTGGTCCCCGCGCTGCTCCTCACGCTGATGTACTACGTGTTCGACCGCCAGGCCGGCGTCTTCGACCATGTCGGCCTGATCCTGTTGGGCGTCTTCCCGTTCGTGCTGATGTTCCTGATCACAAGCATCGCGATGCTGCGCGAACGCACCACCGGCACGCTCGAGCGCCTGCTCACTACGCCGATGGGCAAGCTCGATCTGCTGTTCGGGTACGCGATCGCGTTCGGCCTGGTCGCGGCGGTACAGGCGGCGATCCTGACCGCGATCGGCTACTGGGCGTTCGGGCTGACCATCGCCGGCAGCGTTTGGCTGGTCGTGCTGATCGCGGTCGCGGACGCGATCCTCGGGATGGCACTCGGTCTGCTGTGCAGCGCATTCGCCCGGAGCGAGTTCCAGGCCGTCCAGTTCCTGCCGCTGGTCGTGTTCCCGCAGACTCTTCCTGTGCGGCCTGTTCGCTCCTCGGGCGGCCATGGCCTCGGCGCTGCACTGGATCAGCGATGCGCTGCCGATGACGTACGCGGTCGAGGCCCTCCAGGAGATCGGCCGTAACGTCACCGCATCCACGATCATGTGGCGTGACTTCGGCATCGTGGTCGGAGCCGCGGTCATCGCGTTGACGCTGGCGGCTGCAACGTTGCGGCGGCGCACTGACTAACCTGAACTCGCCGAGTTGATCCTGGAGTTAACTCCAGGATCAACTTCGAGCGGGGCTTACGGACACAGTGGGGTGACATGCCGAGAACCGGACGCCGCAAGGGCACGCCGGACACCCGGGACGCGATCCTCGATGCGGCCCGAGACGCGTTCGCGGACAAGGGTTTCGACGGCGCCACGGTACGCGGCATCGCCACCGCCGCCGGCGTCGATCCGGCGCTCGTACACCACTATTTCGGCACCAAGGAACAGCTGTTCCTGGCCACCGTCGACATCCCGGTCGATCCCGGCGACTTTGTGCCGATGGCCATCTCGGGCGACCTCGAACACCTCGGGGAACGCGTCGTCCGGACGTTTCTGTCAGTTTGGGACGACCCTCGGACCGGAGCGCCGTTGGTGGCGTTGATCCGTACCGGAATCCAGCATGACTGGTCGGCCCGGCTGCTTCGGGAATTCGTGACCGCCCAGATCCTCCGCCGGATCATCGCCCGCCTGGATGTGCCGCCGGCCGAGTCGCAGATGCGCGCCGCTTTGACCGCGTCCCAGATGATCGGCCTGGGGTTGGCCCGCTACCTGCTCAAGCTCGAGCCGCTGGCGAGTGCCGACGGCGAAACCGTGGTACGCCTGATGGCCCCGACGATTCAGCGCTATCTCACCGAACCGCTCGAGGTCTAGTTGCCGTACGTGATCACCATCGGCGCCGGCTTCATCGACATGACCTGCGCGGGCGTCATGAGTTTGTGCTTCGATTCCAGCTGATAGAAGATCTTGAACCCGCCGTACTTGAAGTTGCCGTATTTCGCCATGTCCGACGACACCCACTTCGCGTACTGTCCCTCCTTCTCCGCGATGTCGCCCGCGAACCCGCCCACCGAGTCGATGTGGATGACCAGGTCGACCCGAGGATCTTTGACGAGGTTCCGCTTGTCCGCGATCTCGGAGCTACCCGGCGCGTACGGATTCGTCTTCCCATCGCCGTCGCCGCGATACTGATGGATGATCATGACTTTGCGCGGCACGTGGTACTTCATCGGCATCGCGGCCACCGCCTCGATCAGCGGATTCAAGTCGCTCGCCCGAACGTTGGACAGGTTGACGCCGGGAATGCCGTTGTGCCGGGGGAACATCCACTCCGGATCGATCGCGACCTCGACGAACGGCAGCTTCAAGTAGTTGTCGAAGTGATTCAGCACGGTCAGCGGATTCGCCCATCCGATGTTGAGATCGAGGAACAGCAGCAGGTCGTTCTTCTTGCAGAACGCGACGTACTGGTCGACGGTCGCGCTGTTCACGTAGTGGCTGTACGTGCCACTTTTGCCCTTGGAGTGGTCCGGCACGTCGACCACGAGGTCGATCCCGAGCGCGACCGGGTGGGCCGGGTCGAGCTTCTGGTAAGCGGCACCCTGCGCGCGTAGTCGCGCCAACATCGAAGAGCTCAGCGTGTACGCCGGACCGGTCGCGGGCGCATTCGGCACGGCATAGAACGCGACGATTCGGTGGGTCGGCAGGGTCGCTCCGACCGAGGGATCGAACGGTGCCGGCGGCGTCGAGACAACCGCGGACGGCTTCGCCTTCGGCACGCTCGACGGGACCGCGGCCTTGTCCGATGATCCCACCGGCAGCCAGATCGCGGCGGCGGCACCGAGCGCGAACAGCACAACGAATAGACCGACGATGAGCCCGATCCGCGACTTCCGACGGTATCGTGGCAGGTCCGGGCGCTCAGTGGGGAGCTGTATGGTCGGCCTTGTGAAACCGGTACTCATGCCGACATCTTCGCTCTAATCCCGACACATACCGAGCACCCGG
The DNA here is from genome assembly GCA_963831705.1 of uncultured Actinomycetota bacterium. Classification (GTDB taxonomy): domain Bacteria; phylum Actinomycetota; class Actinomycetes; order Mycobacteriales; family Micromonosporaceae; genus DASQPR01. Next base: position 286,946 of record CAWHRE010000010.1, read on the forward strand.
CCGATTCGCAATTCGTGGCGCTTTCCGCAAGGCGGCCTAACATCAAGACATGCCTTCGACGAACTTCGCTCGCATCGAACGTGCCGGTCTCGCCGACTTTCTCGAGAAAGTTGGTCCTGACCAGCCAACTCTTTGCGAAGGATGGCGTACGCGCGACCTCGCCGCGCACGTCGTGGTACGTGATCGACGGCCGGACTCGGCGCCCGGCACGATGGTGAAGGCCCTGGCCGGACATACCGACCGGCTGCGAAACAAGGCCGCGGCGCAGCCCTGGGGGACGCTGCTCCAGCAGCTCCGGAATCCACCCCGGTTCTCGATGGCCGGCATCGAACCGCTCGATCGCCTGCTGAACACCACCGAGCTCTTCGTCCACTATGAGGACGCACGCCGGGCCCAACCGGATTGGTCGCCGCGGCCGCTCGACGAGCAGCTCGCGCGTAAGCTGACCGGCCAGATCAAGCTCTCGGCCAAGCTGGCGCTTCGCACGTTTCCGGCCCGGATCACGATCCAACTTCCCCGAAAACAGCTCGTGGTCGGCGCGGGGGGCGAAGCCGTCGAGGTAACCGGCGACGCCGGCGAGCTGACGCTCTTCCTGATGGGCCGACAACTTGCGTCCAAAGCATCGGTAACCGGCCCCGACGCAATCGTGGAGAAGCTGCGCACCACGAAGCTAGGCATTTAGCGCTTGATCGCGGCTCTTGGACGGCCAGGGAGATCATTTATCCAAGATCACAGCACTGGACCTCCACTCAGACCAAGATCTGCGATCTTCGGCGGGCCGGCCCGGACGCATGAAGTCGATGCTGGAGTTATGAACGCGAAACGCCGTCACTCTGCAGCACGACCTAACCGACTCCAGGATCAACCGGGTTTTTGAGGGCGGGAAGTGCAGGCAGAGTTAGGTCTACTCGGAGGCCAGGGTTTGCATCGGAAAGGTCGACCGTGCCTTGATGGAGCCGCACCAGTTCGCGCACGATCGGCAAGCCCAGCCCGGCTCCGCCCTGGTCGCGGTCCCGCGCGTTGTCCAGCCTGGTAAAGCGGTCGAAGACGCGCTCCCGATCCTCGGCCGGGATGCCGGGACCGTCGTCGCGTACGGTCAGCCGGACCGCCTCATCGTTCTCGCTGATGGAGATGGTCACCGACGAAGACGCGTGCCGTACCGCGTTCGTGACGAGATTCTCGATCACCCGCCGGAGAGCTGCCGCGTCCCCCGCGGTCCAGATCGGACCGCCCGGTTCGAGCACAACCGGCACGCGGGCGTTGCCGTACCGGTCGACCGCGACGCGGGCGACCGCCATCAGGTCGACCGCATCCGCCGATTGCAGCACCGGATCACCTTCATCCGCGCGGGCCAGCAGCAGCAGGTCGTCGACCAACCGATTCAGGCGGCCGATATCGGTGAGCAGGTCGTCGGTCAGTGGTGGTTCGCCGATATGCGCGGCGACCTCAATCTGCGTACGAAGGCTGGCGATCGGGCTCCGCAACTCGTGCGCGGCATCGGCGACGAACGCCCGCTGACGTGCGCGGCCGGCGTCGAGGCGACCGAGCATGTCGTTGAGCGTCACCGCGAGCCGGTGCACCTCGTCGTCGCCGTCCGGGACCGGCAGTAGACCGACTTCGCGATCGCCCACACTGATCTTGTCGGCACTCCGGCGCAGCGTTTCGACCGGTCGCAACGTCCACCCCACGACTCGCCACGCGAGCGCGGACAACAGCACGACCAGTAGCGGGTACACGACGAGCAGGAATGTCGTGACGGTCTCCACGCTCTCGTCGGCGGCGTGCGTGGACGCCGCCACGATGACGAGTTCCGGATTGCCGTGCGGGTCGTCGACCTGTTGCACGATCACGCGGAGCTTGCCGTCGACGGTCTCGTGTACGCGATCGCCGGACACCACCACCGTGTTGTTCAGTGCCTGCTGCTGTTCGGCCGGGGTGAGCAACGGCGTTGTCCGATCCACGTTCGCGGTCGATCCCACCACCTGCTGATCCCGTTCGTTGATCACCTGGACGAAGGACGTGCCGACGTTCGGAATCGCGTACGGGAGTTGGCCCGCGACCACCAACTCGGACACATCGCTCGCGGTCTGATGCGACGCCGCGTCGACCGAGTGGATGAGCCGTGCATGGAGCAGGTACACGATGATCGCGCCACCGATCGCGAGACCGACCGCGAGCCCGGCCGCGCTCAGTAACGTCAATCGCGCTCGCAACGTCCGGCGGCGCCACCACCGGCGCACGGATCAGGCCCCGATCGGCGTTTCGGCGGCAGCCTCGCCCGCGAGTGCCTCGTCCACGAGCCGGTACCCCGCGCCACGCACGGTCTGCAGCGTACGCAGGCCGAACGGCTGGTCGATCTTGCGTCGGACGTACCCGACGTAGACCTCGACGACATTGGGATCGGTGTCCGCGCTGGCATCCCACACCCGGTCGAGCAATTCGGCTTTCGTCACCACCTGATCCTGGCGACGCATCAGGTACTCGACCAACGTGTATTCGCGGGCGGTCAGGCTGATCTCGACGTCACCGCGCTGGACGCGACGGCTGGCCGGATCGAGTGTCAGAGTCCCGACCGTGACCACGACCGGCCGCTCCGGTGCACCACGGCGCAGCAACGCCCGGATCCGGGCGAGTAGCACGACGAACGAGAACGGTTTCGTGATGTAGTCGTCGGCGCCGCAGTCGAGGCCGTCGGCTTGGTCGTACTCGCCGTCCTTCGCCGACAGCATGATCACCGGTACCCAGTTGTTCTCCTCGCGCAGCGCGCGCACCACGCGATAGCCGGAGAGGCGAGGCAGCATGATGTCGAGGATGACCGCGTCGTACGCGCCGGTACGGGCCGCATCGAGGCCCATCACGCCGTCGACGGCGAGATCGACCAGGTAGCCCTCGCTGTTCAGTCCGCGCTGCAGCGCGCTCGCCAGCCTGGGTTCGTCTTCCACCACGAGTATCCGCACCCAGCCAGCCTGGCACAGGAACCTGACCTGACCTGTGAACACTCTCAGGTCGACCTCAGTATGTCTAGAATATGGTTGTTTCGTCCATTTTCTTGAACGTGTCAGGCCGTAACGAGTTAGCCGTGCCTCCGTCACACTCTGGCCACATTGCCAACCCGAGATCTACTCTTCGGTAACTAAAACAGATCCGCAACCGCATAAGGACTGCACCGATGTCGCTGCACATTCCATACCGTTCCATCCCGGATATGCTGGCCCAGCGCGTCGCTGCGACGCCCGCGAAAAATGCGCTCGGCTACCCGACCGCAGACGGCGGGATCGGCTGGCTCACTTGGAGCGATGTCGGCACCCGATCGGACCGGATCGCGGCCGGACTGCTCGGCCTCGGCGTCGCGCCGGAAGAGCGGGTCGCGATCCTTTCCAGCACGCGGGTCGAGTGGCTGCTGGCCGACTTCGGCATCATGAGCGCCGGCGGCGCCACCACGACCGTCTACCCCACCACCGAACCCGACGAGGCGAGCTACATCATCGGCGACTCGGAGTCCGTCGTCCTGATCGCCGAGAACGCCGACCAAGCCGCGAAGGTGGCCGGTGCGACGTTGCCGTACCTCCGTCAGATCGTGCTGATCGACACGGCCGCCGATGGCGCGATGCCGTCGGTCGGCGTACCGGTGATGTCGTTGGAAGACCTGGAGTCGCGCGGCGCGCATGCGCTTGCCGCGGACCCGGAGCTGGTCTCCCGTTCGGTGGAGAAGGTCCAACCGGAACATCTCGCGACGCTCATCTACACGTCCGGCACGACCGGCCGCCCCAAGGGTGTTGAACTGCTGCATCGCGGCTGGACCTGGGAAGGCGTCGCGCAGTCCGAGGGCGAGCTGATAAACCCGGACGACCTGCAGTACCTGTGGTTGCCGCTGTCCCACTCGTTCGGCAAGACGCTCGCGGTCGCGTTCGTGCACGCCGGGGTAACGACCTATGTGGACGGTCGGGTCGACAAGATCGTGACGAATCTCGGGACGGTCCGGCCGACGCTGATGTGCGCCGCGCCGCGCGTGTTCGAGAAGGTCTACAACGCCGCCGTCGGGTCCGCGACCTCGGCCGGAGGGTCAAAGGCAAAGATCTTTGCGTGGGCGGTACGGGTGGGGAAGCGCGCCAGCGCCCTGGAGCTTTCCGGGAAGCCGGTTCCGGCCGGGCTCGCCGCGCAGCGTCGGATTGCCGACAAACTGGTGTTCAGCAAGCTGCGCGCTCGGCTCGGTGGCCGGATCCGCGTGCTGGTCTCCGGCTCCGCTCCGCTGTCCGCCGAGATCTCGTCGTTCTTCGCCGCTGCCGGCCTGCCGATCTCCGAGGGGTACGGCCTGACCGAATCGTCGGCCGGCAACTTCGTGAATCCGCAGGGTGGCCTGCGGATCGGAACCGTCGGCAAGGCACTCGGTGACCTCGAATGCACGATCGCCGAAGACGGCGAGATCCTGCTGCGCGGCGCACCGGTCATGCGTGGCTACCACAACCTGCCGGACGAGACCGCGAACGCGTTCACCGAGGACGGCTTCTTCCGGACGGGCGACATCGGCGAACTGAGCGACGACGGATACCTGCGCATCACGGACCGGAAAAAGGACCTCATCAAGACGTCCGGCGGCAAGTACGTGGCACCGTCGCACATCGAAGGCATGTTCAAGGCGATCTGCCCGTACACGTCGCAGGCGCTGGTCATCGGCCACGCTCGCAACTTCGTGTCGATGCTCGTCACGCTCGATCCGGACGCGATCGTCGGTTGGGCGGCCGCCCAGCCCGGGTTGGCCGGCAAGGCGTATGCCGAGATCGTCACGTCGCCCGAGGCGCACGACATGGTGGCCGGTTACATCAACGAACTGAATGCCAAGCTGAACCGGTGGGAGACGGTCAAAAAGTTCACCATCCTGCCGCGCGACCTGTCCATTTCAGACGGCGAACTGACGCCCTCATTGAAGGTAAAGCGCCGCGCGGTCGAGACTGCGTTCGCTAACAATATCGAATCGATGTACGAGGGTGCACTGGCGGAAATGTGACCGATGCAGATATGGGAACGGACCGATAGGATCACTCGCAACCGCGCCGCCCCCCGGCGTGTCAAAGCCTGCTCGAACGCGCAATGCGTTAGATGGCAAGAGGAGATTTTATGACCACCCCACTCAAGTCCGGTTTCAGTACGGGCGGCGTCTACATTCGGGTAGCCGACGCGCTCGTGGCGGCCGGCGGACTTATCATGTTCTTTTTCTCGTTCGCGCCGTTCGTCTCGGTTCCGAGCGTCGAAGTGCTCGGCACGAAGGTCGCCGGTGGCTCGCAGAACGCTTGGAACTTCCTGACCCCGGTTGTGTTGTTCGTCGTGTTCGCCGCGATCCTGCTGGTCGCGACGGCATTCCTCGACACGTTCTGGCACCGTGGCAAGCAGATCGTCGGCGTCAACCGGCACCACGTCCAGGTCGGCCTCGCGCTCTACGCGCTGGTCACCCTGATCGCGTTCGCGCTGACCAACAAGGGTGGTGAGAGCTTCGGCTGGGGTGGCATCTTCATGCTGATCGGCTCGCTCGTCGCCGCCGCCGGCGCGATCCTGAACCACTTCGGCATGATGCAGAACCAGCTCGGTGCACCGAGCGGCTCGGCACCGCAGACCTACTACGCGCCGCCGCCGCAGGCGACCTCGCCGACCGACATCCCCACCACGACGGACCCGACGGTCTGACGTTCGCACGATCGCTTTAACGGCGTGGTCCCCATCGGGGCCACGCCGTTTCGCATTATGCGACGAGTGCGGGCGCTTCCCAGGTACGGCGAGAGCCGCGGGTCAAATCCTCCTTCGCCGCCACGATCCGGGTCACCGCCTCGATCAGCTGCGCCGGTGGCAGCGTGAACGGCAGGCGCAGGAATCGCTCCAGCGTCCCGTCCACTCCGAAACGAGGGCCGGGCGCCAGCCGTACGCCGAACGACTCCGCCGCCCGCGACAGCGCACTGGAGATCGGGACGTCGAGTTCGGCCCAGAGCGTCACTCCCCCGTCCGGTACCCGTACCCGCCAGGTCGGAAGTTCCCGGGCGAGCGCGTCGACCAGCACGTCCCGCTGCTCGCGTAGCTGGATCCGGCGGGCCGCGACGATCGCCGGTGCGCGGCGCAGCAACGCCACGGCGACGAGCTGATCAAGCACGGGTCCGGCCATGTCGACGCCGACGCGTACCGCGGCCAACCGCTGTACGACCGGCTCGGCCGCGCGTACCCAGCCGATGCGCAGACCACCCCAGTACGGCTTGCTCATGCCACCGATCGTGACGACTCGCGCGTGCCGGTCGTACGACGCGACCGGCGGCGGCATCTCCGCACCGTCGAACCGGAGGTCCACAAAGGACTCGTCAATGACGAGATCCGTACCGGCGGCGTGCGCGACTCCGGGCAGCAACGCTCGGAGCGACTCCGGCATCAGATGCCCGGTCGGATTCTGAAACTCCGGCACCAGGTACGCCGCGCGGGCACCGGTCTGCCGGATCGTCGAGGTCAGCAACTCTTCGTCCCAGCCGTCCACGTCCAGCCCGTATGTATGGACCCGAGCTTTCCGGGCGGCGAACGTCGCCAGCGCATTGGGGTAGGTCGGCGACTCGCAGATCACCGCGCCGCCGGGCGGCAGAAGCAGCCGAACGACGAGGTCGAGCGCGTGCTGGACGCCGCTGGTCACCATGATCTGCTCGGGCGTGGTCGGCAGGCCGCGGCGCTCGTACTCGGCCGCGATCGCGGCACGCAGCTCGGCGATGCCGGTCGGGTGGTAGCCGAGGCCACTCATGTACCGGGGCAGCGCGGCCACCGCCTCGGTCGCCGCCTGCGACAGTTCCGGCGGGGCCGGCAGCGCGGCCTGCCCGAGGTCGAGCAGGTCGGGAGCACCGTCCGGCGCCCAGAGCCCGGTGGATGCGAGACGGGCGCCGCCGGGCAACGTCGTCCAGCTGCCCGCGCCCCGGCGGCTGCGAATGTGGCCGGACGTACGCAACTCGGTGTATGCGGCGGTCACCGTGGTACGGCTGACTTCCAGCGTTTCGGCCAGTTCGCGTTCGGCCGGTAGCCGCACGCCGAGCGCGAGCCGCCCGTCGACGAGCAAGCCGCGAACGGTGTCCGCCAATGCCACGTAATCGGGCACCGAAACGCCGCTCGCCGGCCGCCACTGATTCATCAATCGAGCAAGTTGGTTACCTCGGAGCACGCTGGTCATAACCACCTACCGAGAATTGGCTCTATCTAACCGTACGATTGGTTTTAGAGTGGCATTCATGGCCAACCTGCGCAACCTCCCGCTGTCGTATCGTCCGGTCCGGCGGTTGACGTCGCTTGTCATTGGCCTGTTCCTGTACGGCGCGTGCATGAGCCTGATGATCGCCGCGCACCTTGGCCTCGATCCCTGGGACGTATTCCACCAGGGCATGCAGAAACTGACCGGAATCCAATTCGGCTGGGTCGTGATCATGACCGGCGTCGTTGTGCTGGCACTGTGGATTCCGTTGCGGCAACGGCCCGGCATCGGCACGATCGCCAATGTGGTTGTGATTGGCCTGGCCGTCAACGCGGTGAGCGCGATCCTGCCGGTACCGCATGAGTTGTGGCTGCGGTGGACCTACGCGATCGCCGGCATCGTCGGCACGGGTGTGGCAAGCGGCCTGTACATCGGTACCCGGCTCGGCCCGGGACCGCGGGACGGACTGATGACCGGCTTCGTGACAAAGGTTCCCGGGGCGTCGATCCGGCTGGTCCGTACCACGATCGAAGCCACCGTGCTGCTGATCGGATTCCTGCTCGGCGGCCAGGTCGGCTGGATCACGCTGATCTTCGCGCTGACCATCGGGCCGATCGCGCACGTGATGATCCCACTGTTGGCTATCGGCGACCCACCGGCACCTGTTCCCGCAGCCGAGCAAGAGCCCGCCCTGGCGGCGTTGTAGACGCACTCTGACGCGGCTCTGGAGAGCACCCACGAGCTCTCCAGAGCCGCGCCCCGAGTTCCCGCTAGGGAGCGTCCAGCGGGCGGTAGTTCACGTTCAGGCGCGGTAGGTGCTTCTCCACCCGCGCGCGGTATTCGGCGAAGTCGCCACCCGGACCGGACCACGCGGTTTCGGCGATCGCGGTCAACCGCGGGAACGCCCGCCACTCGACGAGTTCCGGCGTCGGGATGTACTCCGACCACAGCTGACCCTGAATGCCCAACGTGTCACCCGGATCAAACCCGTACACGCGTTCCAGCGGCAAAATCCCGCCACCCTCATGCGGGATCGCGATCGGTTCGTCCGGCCCCGACCCTTCGGCCCAGTCCAGATACGTGAATTCCTGCGGTACCGCGACCACGTCGAAACCGGCGGCCTGAGCGGCGAGCACCCGGCTGTTGTTCTGCCAGGAGAAGATCGTGGCAGCCTCCGGCGCTCCGGCATCGACGAGTTCGTCCCAGCCGCCGACCCGACGGCCGTACGTAGCGAGGTGCCCGGCCAGTTCCCGGATCCACCAGCCGGAAAGGTGCTCGACGCCGGGAAGCCCGGCTGCGGTCGCGAGGTTCTTCGCCGCCGTACTGGCCTGCCACTCGTCCGGCGGGACCTCGTCGCCACCGAGGTGGATCATCACGAACGGGAACACGTCGACGAGTTCGTCCAGCACGTCCTTCATGAACGCGACCGTGGCCGGCTCGCAGTTGAGGATGTGCCGCGAGATGCCCCACGCTTTGCGTACCTCGAGCTGGCGCTCTGGATCGTTGCCGAGCTGTGGGTACGCGGTGATCGCGGCCTGCATGTGCCCGGGCAGATCCAGCTCCGGCATCACGCGGACACCGCGCCGCGCCGCGTACGCGACAAGTTCGCGCAGCTGATCCTGCGTGTAGTAGCCGCTGTGCGGGGTCCCGTCGTACCGGTTCTCGAACCAGAGACCGGCCATCGACTCGCTGCGCGCGCCGCCGACCTCGGCCAGCCGCGGATATTTCTTGACCTCGAAGCGCCATCCCTGGTCGTCGGTCAGGTGCAGGTGCAGCGTGTTCAGCTTGTGCATGGCGAGAAGGTCGACGAACTTGTGCACGAACTCGATCGGGTGGCACCAGCGAGCCACGTCGAGCAGCGCACCGCGCCACGGGTAACGAGGCACGTCCACGATGTCGCAATACGGCAGGTCGGGCAGGAGCTGGCGGACGGTCTGAACGGCCCAGCGCAGGCCGGTTTCGGTCTGAGCGGTCGCGCGTACGCCGTTCTCGTCGACGGTCAGGCGGTAGCCCTCGGGGCCGAGCTCCGGGTCGTCGGCCAATGCGTATGTGCCGGTCGCGGCGTCGCCCATCAATTCCCGGGCGAGATCAACGATGTCCGCCGGCCCGGACGGTGCATCCGCTGCCGCGAGATGCCCCTCCCGCACGGTCAAAGAGGTTGGACGAGGTACGAGTACGGGCGCGGTCATGCGCGCAACAATACTAAAGTTTGTTCACTAATGACCAGTAGGGTCAGCCGCAAAAGGTCGACAAGGTACGGTCACGGTCGATGAACTCGATCCAGCATTGGCTCGGCGACCTGCCGCCCGTCGTTTTGTACCTGATCATCACATTGGTGATCGGGGTCGAGAGCCTGGGCATCCCACTCCCCGGCGAGATCGTGCTGGTCGCGGGCGCCCTCCTGGCCTCATCCGGGTACGCGAACATCGGCTGGGTAATCGTCGCCGGGTGTATCGGCGCGATCGCCGGCGACTCGATCGGGTATGCGATCGGCCGTCGCGGTGGCCGCCCGTTCCTGGAAGGACTCGGTCGCCGGTTTCCCACGCACCTCGGACCGCCTCAGCTCGCGAAGGCCGAATCCACATTCCGCCGGTACGGCGTCTGGGCCATCTTCTTCGGCCGCTTCGTCGCACTGCTGCGCGTACTGGCCGGGCCGCTGTCGGGTGCGTTGCACGTCCCGTACCGGCGATTCCTCGCCGCGAACGCGGCCGGTGGCATCGTCTGGGCCGGCGGCACCGCACTCGCGATCTTCTACATCGGCAAGGCGGCCGAAGCGTGGCTCTCGAAGTTCAGTTGGATCGCACTGGTGGTAGCGGTCCTGGCCGGAGTGGTAACCACACTGATCATCCGCAAACGTGCCGCCGCCCATACTGACATCCCAGTTGATCCTGGAGTTAGTTAACCCACGGGCGAGGTATCTCAGGTAGCGAGTCGTGTCTAGCCGGCCGCAATCTTGCCGACGAACGCATCGCAGCCGCTCACGCAGACGGTCGATCTTGGCGTCGATATCGATCGTCTCGGCCATCGTCACGATCGCCTCGGACTTGAGCGAGCCCCGGACGTACCGGGAACACTGCAGGTTCGAGCACATATAGATGCCGGCCGAGTTGCCGTTGCGCCCGGACGCACCGGCGAGCGGGGCGGACAGCAGCGCGACACCGGATGACGCGTGTGGCGTCATACAGACCGAGCACATGCTGGACCTGGTGAGGCTCTTTGCCGACTTCGATGCGGCGCGCAGCACGATGCCGACCAGCCCGGCATCGGTTTCGGTGACGATGTACGCGCGTTCGGGCGCCCTCGGATCCCGCCACCCGAGGAAATCCAGATGATCGAAGTCGACCGCGCCGAGCCGGCCGGGCAGCGCGAGCTTGGCCCGATCGCCCTTCGAGCAGTTCACGAATGAGTCGCGCAGTTCGCTTTCGGTGACGGCCTTCACGTGCGCGAAGCTACCCCACGAGACGAGCGGCCGCGATGGAATAAGACGCCAGAGGTCAAGAGCCGAGGTAGGCCTCTACTTCCACCTCTACCAAGTGGTCTGGGTGGATTAGGCCGGCTACGAAGACCATGGTGGCGGCTGGGCGTACCTCGGAAAAGATCTGGCCGTGCGCCGCCCCGACCGCGTCCGCATCGGCGGGGTTGACGACATACATGCGAGTGCGTACGACCTGGTCGGCCCGTGCACCCGCCTGTGCCAGCGCATCCAGTGCGATACCGAGCGCGGTCAGCAACTGGCCACCGGCGTCGCCGACGTTCGTCACCACGCCATCCACCGTGGATGTACAGCCGGAGACCAGAACGAAGCCACCGGCCACGACGGCGCGGGAGTACCCGATCTTCGCTTCCCACGGGCCGCCGGACGAAATGCGCGTGATCATGACGCGAGTACCGCCAACGCTTCGGTGACCGTGAACGCGCCCGCGTAGAGCGCCTTGCCGGCGATGACGCCCTCCACGCCGAGTGGCTCGAGAGCGGAAAGCGCGCGCAGGTCATCGAGCGACGACACGCCCCCGGACGCGATCACGGCCGCGTCGGTACGCGAGCACACGTCGCGCAGCAGCTCGATGCTCGGCCCGGTCATCGTGCCGTCCCGCGAGATGTCCGTGACGACGACGCGTACGCATCCGGCTTTGTTGAGGCGTTCCAGCACGTCGTAGAGGTCGCCACCATCCCGGGTCCAGCCACGCGCCGAGACGGTCCAGCCACTGCCGTTCGGACGTACGTCGAGCCCTATCGCCACGCGATCCCCGTACGCAGCGACGACGTGATCGCACCACTCCGGATCTTCGAGTGCAGCGGTGCCGATGTTGACGCGACGGGCCCCGGTGGCGAGCGCCGCCGTCAGCGAGGCATCGTCGCGAATCCCGCCGGACAGTTCGACCGCGCAATCGAGCCGCGAGACCACTTCGGCGAGCAGCGGCGCGTTCGAGCCACGGCCGAAAGCCGCATCGAGGTCGACCAGGTGGACCCAGGTCGCACCCTGGTCCCGCCAGTTGAGCGCGGCGACGAGCGGATCGCCGTACGCGGTTTCGGTCCCGACCGCGCCGTGCACGAGCCGGATCGCCTCACCACCGGCCACGTCAACGGCGGGTAACAGTGTCAGCATCAATTCCCCTTCGAGATAAGAATCAGCCGCTGCGGCGACCGAACGCGATCACGACCGCGGCCGGCATCACGAGCAGCAGCACGACGGTGAGCGCGATGCGCGTGGTGAGGTCGGAGAACTCGTACCAGACGAGCGCGAGCAGGATCACGAACACCATCGCGATCAAGACCCGTTCGCCGGGCTTGCGGCGCGGGTACAGCTTGCCGACCCGGCCGCGCTTCGGCAGTTTCGGTGTCAGCTTGCGCTTGATCTCGCGGCGTTTCGCGCGCCGGGCCACCTCGCGGGCGCGGGCGGCGCGCGCGGTTGCCTCTTCGGCCTCGCGGGCGGCGCGACGAAGCGCACGTTCCTTACTCATCGGGGGCGGTCCGTTCTAGTTGATCCTGAGGTTATTCAAGCGACACACCGGCGAGGCGCTAACCAACTCCAGGATCAACAGGGTTTTCAACAAGGGATGCGGTCCAGTTGCGCAATAGCCTAGCTCCGGCGTCACCCGACTTTTCCGGGTGGAACTGCGTGACCATCAACGGCCCGGCCTCGACCGCGGCCAGGAACACACCACCGTGCTCGGCGGTGGTCACGAGCGCACCTTCGATCGGCTCGCTGGCCGCGTAGGAGTGCACAAAGTAGTAACGGTCCGCCGGATCGGCGCCGGCGAACAGGCGCGAACCCTCCGGAGCAAGAACGGAATTCCACCCCATATGCGGTACGCGCGGCGAGGACAACCGAGTGACGCCGCCGGGCAGCAGGCCGAGTCCCTTCGTGGTGACGCCGTGCTCGTCGCCGTACGTGAAGAAGATCTGCATGCCGACACAGATTCCGAGGACCGGGCGCCCGCGTTCGACCCGGGCGGCGATCATCTCCGCGTACGGAGCGATTCCGGCCATGCAGGCGGCGTATGCGCCGACACCGGGTACGACCAATCCGTCCGATGCCGCGGCAACGTCAAGATCGGTGGTCACGACGACGTCGGCACCGGCCCGGATGAGCGCACGTTCGGCGGACCGCAGATTCCCCGACCCGTAGTCGAGAACGGCTACACGGCCCACAAGATCGCTCCGACCAAAGCCAGTACCGCCAGGAACCCGGTGAAGATGGTCGCGGCCTTCGGTACGCCCTGCTTGTAGAACGAGTACGCGCCGCCGAGCAGGAAACAACCGATCACGCCGAGCACGATCACGCGGGTACTCATCGCTTACAGCACCCCTTTCGTGCTGGGCAGCGAGCCGGACGTACGGGGATCGATGGCGACCGCGTCCCGAAGCGCCCGGGCGACGGCCTTGAACTGCGCCTCAACGACGTGGTGCGCGTCCGGAACGGAGCCCGGTCGCGCCGCTCGCAGGACGTTGACGTGCAGCGTCATCCGGGCGGTCTGCCCGAACGACTCGAAGATGTGCCGCGTCATCGACGTCGGATAGACCGGCCCGATGTACGGCGCGAGCGCCGGCTCGTCGTGCACCACGTACGGCCGGCCGGACAGGTCTACCGCCGCCTGTACGAGCACCTCGTCCATCGGGATGGTGGCGCTGCCGTACCGCCGAATGCCGAGCTTGTCGCCCAGCGCCTGATCGAACGCGGCGCCGAGCGCGAGCGCGGTGTCCTCCATCGTGTGGTGCGCGTCGATCTCCAGGTCACCCTCGGTGGCCACGGTCAGATCGATCAGGCCGTGCTTCGCGATCTGACCGAGCATGTGATCGAAGAAGCCGATACCGGTGGAGATGTTCGCCTTGCCGTCACCATCGAGGTCGAGCTCGATGCGGACCGACGTCTCCTTCGTGACACGTTCGATCCGGGCGGTGCGATTCACGCGGACTCCCTCTTCAAAACATCCTCGATCGCGGTCAGGAACGCGTCGTTCTCCTCAGGAGTCCCGGCGGTCACCCGCAGCCAGCCTGCCAGACCGACGTCACGGACCAGCACGCCCCGGTCGAGCAGCGCCTGCCAGACCGGCTTCTGGTCCGGGAAGCCACCGAAGAGGACGAAGTTCGCATCGCTGTCGGCCACGTCCAGCCCGAGCCCACGCAGCTCCTTGACGATCCGGTCACGACCGTCCTTCACCGCGTCCACGGTCGCGAGCAGCGCGGCGGTGTGTGCGAGCGCGGCGCCCGCGGCCGCCTGTGTCAAGGACGACAGGTGGTACGGCAGGCGGACCAACTGAACAGCGTCCACCACCTCCGGCGACGCGGCGAAGTAGCCGAGCCGCACACCAGCGCACGCGAACGCCTTGCTCATCGTGCGGGTCACCACGAGCTGCGGGTGCTGCGGCAGCAGCGCCAGCGCGGTCGGTGTGCCGGGACGGGCGAACTCGAAATACGCCTCGTCCACGATCACGATGCCGGGCGCCGCTTCGAGGACCGCGTCGATCACAGCGGGTGCGAGGGCCGTACCCGTGGGATTGTTCGGTGAGCAGAGGAAGACCACGTCCGGCGCGGCCCGGCGGACCTGGTCCGCCGCGGACGCCGGGGTGAGATCGAAATCCGCACCGCGGGCGCCGTCGATCCAGGCGGTCGCGGTGCCCAGAGCGAGAAGCGGATGCATCGAGTACGACGGCGTGAACCCCATCGCGGTACGCCCGGGGCCGCCGAAGACCTGCAGCAACTCCTGCTGAACCTCGTTGGATCCGTTGGCCGCCCAGACCTGCTCGACGGCGAGATCGTGACCGAGGTAGGCGGCGAGATCGGCCCGCAACGCGGTCGAGTCCCGATCCGGATAGCGATTGAGCCCACTGACGACGCCGGACAGCGCCTCGGCCATCGCATCCGCGGCCTCGGCCGGCATCGGGTATGGATTCTCGTTCGTGTTCAACCGAACCGGTACGTCGATTTGCGGCGCCCCGTACGCGGACAAGCCGCGGAGATCCTCGCGGATCAAGTTGGTGATCATCGGTCAAACCGAGCGGTGACGGCAGCGCCGTGGGCGGGCAGGTCCTCCGCCTCGGCGAGCGCCACGACGTTTGCCGCGACCTTGGCGAGCGCGGCTTCGGCGTACTCGATGATCTGCATGCTCTTGAGGAACGTCTGGACCGACAACCCGCCACTGTGCCGCGCGCATCCACCGGTCGGGAGCACGTGGTTGGACCCGGCGCAGTAGTCGCCGAGCGAGACCGGTGAGTGTGGGCCGACGAAGACCGCGCCCGCGCTCGTGATCCGGTCCGCGACCGACCGTGCATCGGCGGTCTGGATCTCCAGGTGTTCCGCACCGTACGCATTCAGCAGCGCGATGCCCTGCTCGATCGAGCCGACCAGGACGATCGCCGACTGCTCGCCGGTCAGCGCCTCGGTCACCCGGTCGCGGTGTCGCGTGATCGCAACCTGGCGCTCGATCTCGACATCTACCGCGTCGGCCAGCTCGGTGGACGTAGTGACGAGGATGCTGGCGGCCAGCGGATCGTGCTCAGCTTGGCTGATCAGATCGGCCGCGACGTGGCGCGGGTCGGCGGTCTCGTCGGCGAGAATCGCGATCTCGGTCGGCCCGGCCTCGGAGTCGATCCCGACCACGCCCGCCACCAGCCGCTTCGCCGCTGTTACGTAGATGTTCCCGGGCCCGGTGACCACGTCGACCGGCTCGGGACCATCCGGCCCGGCCCCGTACGCGAACATCGCGATCGCCTGGGCGCCACCGACCGCGTACACCTCGTCGATGCCGAGGAGCGCGCAAGCGGCCAGGATCAGCGGGTGTGGCAGGACCGTACCGGGCTGCGGCGGGCTGGTCACCGCGATCTCCGGCACGCCCGCGATCTGCGCCGGGACGACGTTCATCACGACGCTGGACGGATAGACGGCACGGCCGCCCGGCACATACAGGCCGACGCGATGAACCGCTCGCCACGTCTGCGTGACAGTGCCGCCCGGGATCACCTCGGTGATGCGATCGGCGGGCTTCTGGTCGGCGTGTACGACCCGGGCGTGCGAGATCGAGACGTCGAGCGCATCGCGGATCGCCGGATCCAACGCGGCGAGCGCATCGGCGAGCGCCGAAGCCGGTACGCGCAGCGTCTCCAGCCGTACGCCATCGAAGCGATGTGTGGCCTCCAGAACCGCCGAAGCGCCATGCTCGCGGACCGCTTCCACGATCGGCATGATGGAGTCGGTCGCGACCTTGACGTCCACGACCGCTCTGGGCAGCTTCGCCGCCCGTCCGCGCTGGTCGTCACCGCGCAGATCGAGCCGGTTCAGGGCTGGAGACATGCGGCAAGTCTAGGCGCGATCCCATTTTGGGGCTGTTTTGTTACCACTTGATGAGACACGCGTCCGAACCTCACTTCTCGATCGGTCTAAGCTGTCGGCAATGACCGAGCGGCTGCCTCTCTTCCCACTGGGAACAGTGTTGTTCCCAGGTCTCGTGCTGCCGCTGCACGTGTTCGAGGAGCGCTACCGAGCGCTCGTACGCGATCGCCGGACCGACGGCACGTTCGGCGTGATCGCGATCAAGCGCGGCAGCGAAGTCTCCAATGGGCAAGCACCTGAGCTGCACGAAGTCGGGTGCGTCGCGGACATCCGTCAGTTGACCGAACACTCCGATGGCCGGTACGACCTGGTCACGGTCGGCCGCCGCCGGTTCGCGGTGACGAAGCTGCACACCGACGTCGCGCCGTATCTGATCGCCGATATCGAGTGGATCGATGGCGACGACGCGATGGCCGAACCGGTCGATGCGGATACCGAGCAACTCGTGCCCGGGCTCCTGGAGCGGTTCCAGCGATACCTGGAACTGATCCGGACCGACGGGCGCGTGGCCGGCGAGCAGTTGCCGGACGACCCGGCGGTCCTGTCGTACCTGATCGCGGCGACCGCGCTACTGTCCCTCGACGACCGGCAGAAGCTGCTGGCCTGCCCGACGACGCGGGACCGGCTTCTGGCCGAACGACGGATTCTGGCTCGAGAAACGACGTTGCTGAACCACGTTCGGGCGGTACCGGCTCCGATGAGCGAATACTCAACCGACGCCAGCGAAAACTAACCTCCGGCACCCCGACACGCTGTTAACTCCAGGATCAACTTCGTTGTCCAGGTAATGCTGCGATCAGGCTTCGTATGTCAGCTCCGGCGTCGGAGCTTCCTTGCGCCGATTCAAGCCGGGGCTGACCGTGATCAGTGTCGCGATCCCGTACGTGATGACCGCCGCGAGCGCCATGTACAGCAGCACTCCCCCGATATACGGAATGCCGTGCCAGAACGCGATGTTGCCCGGCGACTTGATCCGTAACGCCGGCGGGAGATTGATGATTTCGCCATCGGTCGCGTGCCGTTCCTTGGCGATCACGCCGGCCAGGCCGATCGTGTGACCGATCCGCCAGGTGAGCCAACCACCCACGGTGCCACCGATCGCGAGCGCGGCGAGGATCACCGACCCACGGAAGCGGCGCAGCGCGAACCAGGCGATCAATGCGACCACGATCCCGGTACCGATCATCAGCAAGACGAACCAGCTCTCGGCACCGGCCCGCTGCTCGCCCTCCGGATCCGCGTAGATCAGCTCGTTGCCGCTGACCTGGGCGGGCAGCCACGGTGCGACCGACGACCAGATATACGCGAGCGGTACGCCGAGCGCCGCGATCACGATCGCCACGGCGGCACCCACGAGGACCCGGTTTCGCGGTCGGTCGATCGGATCAGGCGCTTCTTTCGGGGCATCCCAGCGCGGGCCCAGCCAACGGCGAACCGGGTGTTCGTCGATCCCCGACGCGGTGCCATCGGACGCCGTTTCGTCGAGCGCAGCTTCGTCCGGAGTAGCTTCGTGAGACGAAGCCTCATCCGATGGAGTTTCGTGCGACGCAACCTCGTCCGGCGCCACTTCGTGAGATGTCGCCGGAGCCGGAGCCGAATCGTCGGGCGTCGGGAGTTCGGGGTTCACTGACTGATCCTCACATGTTGACCTGTTACCGCGCGTACCGGCGCCGGTGGAGCACCCGTCATGTCGGCGGTCATGTCCGGAAGTGCCAGATCCATCGCCATCAGCCGAGGCTGATCTTCGCGTCGATCGATCCGGCCTCGGACGATCATGATCGCATCCTCCACGACATACGAGCCGACCAACTCGTACGTGTTCGGGAAGAACATCACTTCGATCGCTCCGCCGAGATCCTCCAGCGTCGCGGTGGCCCAGCTCCGGCCCTGCTTCGTCATCTTGTGCGCAACCCCGGAAAGGATGCCGGCGAGCTGCACGATCTGCCCGTCCGGTGCCGCGCCGTCCTCCGACAACGCGGTGATCGCCATGTCTGCCGATCGGGTCAACACATCCTCGAGGCCGGAGAGCGGGTGATCCGAGACGTACAGGCCGAGCATTTCGCGCTCGAACGCGAGCAAGTCTGCCTTCGCCCACTCGGTCGTCAGGATCGGCGGCGTGACGATCAGCCCGGGCAGATCTCCGAACAGGTCGAACTGTCCGACCGCCTCGTTGCGCTTCACACCGATGAACGCATCGATCGCGTCGGTGTGTACGGCCAGCAGCCCCCGTCGCGTATGCCCCAGCGAGTCGAACGCACCCGCCTTGATCAGCGACTCGACCGTCTTCCGTTGACACACCGAGATGTCGACCTTGCTCAGGAAGTCGTAGAAGTCGGTGAACGCGCCCTTAACCATGCGCGCCCGGACGATCGCGTCGACGACGTGCGTACCGATATTGCGAATCGCCGCCAGACCGAACCGAACGTCGGGGCCGGACGCGGCAAATCGCGCCTGCGACGCGTTCACATCCGGCGGCAGGACGCGGATTCCCATTCGGCGGCACTCGGCCAGGTAGAACGCGGATCGATCCTTGTCGCCACCGACGCTGGTCAGCAACGCACCCATGTATTCGGCCGGATAGTTCGCCTTCAGGTACGCCGTCCAGTACGCGATCATGCCGTACCCGGCGGTGTGTGCCTTGTTGAACGCGTAGTCGGAGAACGGCACCAGGATGTCCCAGAGCGTGGCGATCGCGCCCTCGGAATAGCCGCGCTCCCGCATGCCGGCCGAGAACGGTACGTACTCCTTGTCCAGAATCTCTTTCTTCTTCTTGCCCATCGCCCGCCGCAGCAGATCGGCGGCGCCGAGCGAATAGCCCGCCACCTTCTGCGCGATCGCCATCACCTGTTCCTGATAGACGATCAGGCCATAGCTCTCGTCCAGGATTTCGGCCAGCGGCTCGGCCAGTTCCGGATGGATGGGAACCACCGGCTTGCGGCCGTTCTTCCGATCGCAGTAGTCGTTGTGCGCGTTCGCACCCATCGGACCGGGCCGGTAGAGCGCCAGCACGGCGGAAATGTCCGCGAACGAGTCCGGTGCCATCGACCGGAGCAGCGCTCGGTTCGGCGCGCCGTCGAGCTGGAACACGCCGATCGTGTCACCCCGCGCCAGCAGCTCGAACGTCGGCGCATCGTCGAGTGGCAGGTCTTCCACCGCGAGATCGATACCGCGGTTGTCCCGGATCGAATCCAAGCAGTCGTCGAGCACGGTCAGGTTGCGCAGCCCGAGGAAGTCCATCTTGAGCAGGCCCATGGCTTCGCAGGCGTTCATGTCGAACTGCGTGATGATCGCGCCGTCTTGGTCCCGCCGCCAGATCGGGATCACGTCCAGCAGCGGCTCGCGGGACAGGATCACCCCGGCCGCATGTACGCCGACCTGCCGTTTCAGTCCTTCCAAACCACGCGCGGTATCCACCACGGTGGCGACGTCCGGCTCGGCAGCGTAGAGCGCGCGGAGTTCGCCGCCTTCCGCGTATCGCGAATAGTCCGGATCGAAGAGGCCGCCGAGCGGCACATCCCGGCCAAGCAACGGCGACGGGATCACCTTCGTGATCTTCTCGCCCAGCGCGAACGGGTAGCCGAGCACCCGGGCCGCGTCCTTCACGCCGGCCTTCGCCTTGATCGTCGCGTACGTGACGATCTGCGCAACCTTCTCCTCGCCGTACCGGGCGGTCGCGTAGCGGATCATTTCGCCCCGGCGCCGGTCGTCGAAGTCGAGGTCGATGTCCGGCATGGAGATGCGTTCCGGATTCAGGAACCGCTCGAACAGCAGCCCGTGCTCGACCGGATCGATGCCGGTGATCTGCAGCGCGTACGCGATCAATGATCCGGCCGCGGATCCCCGACCGGGACCGACCCGGATGCCCTCGCGCCGGGCGTACGCGCACAGGTCGGCGACCACCAGGAAGTAGCCCGGGAAGCCCATCTGGACGACGACGTCGAGCTCGAACGCCGCCCGCGCACGGTGCGTCTCCGGCACGCCATTCGGATACCGAAACGCAAGTCCCTGTGCGACCTGAGCACGCAGCAGCGACTCCTCGGTCTCGCCGACCGGCACCGGAAATTGCGGCAGCAGATTGCGGGGCGCGAACACCGGCCCGTAATCACCGATCCGCTCGGCGATCGCCAGCGTCTCGTCACACGCGCCGGGCACCTCGGTGTCCCAGATCGCGCGCATCTCGGCCGCCGACTTCAGGTAGAAATCGCGCGCGTCGAACTTGAACCGCTTCGGATCGGCCATTGTCGTAGCCGACTGGACGCAGAGAAGCACTTCGTGCGCATCGGCGTCACCGGGGTGCGTGTAGTGCAGGTCGTTCGTCGCGACCGGCCGCAGGTTGAGCCGACGCCCGAGCCGGAAAAGATCCTCCCGGATCCGGCGTTCGATCCCGAGACCGTGATCCATGAGCTCCAGGTAGTAGTTGTCCGGGCCGACGATGTCGCGGAACTCGGCCGCCGAAGCGCAGGCGCGCTCGAAATCGCCGATCCGCAGCCACGTCTGGACCTCGCCGGATGGACAGCCGGTGGTCGCGATCAAGCCCCGGCCATAACGTGCCAGCAGGTCGCGGTCGACGCGCGGTTTGTAGAAGTAGCCCTCAAGACTCGCCAGCGAGCCGAGCCGGAACAGGTTGCGCAGGCCGTCCGCGTTCGCGGCCAGCAAGGTCATATGGGTGTACGCGCCACCGCCGGACACGTCGTCCTCGCCGCCGTTGCCCCATCGGACCCGGGTGCGATCCGATCGGGACGTACCGGGTGTGACATACGCCTCCAGCCCGATCACCGGCTTGATCCCGGCGGCCGTGGCTTGGCGGTGGAAGTCGTGAGCGCCGTAGAGGTTGCCGTGATCGGTCATCGCCAGCGCCGGCATGCCCTGCCGCGCGGTTTCGGCGAACAGATCCGCGAGGCGCGCCGCCCCGTCCAGCATCGAGTATTCGGTGTGCACGTGTAGGTGCACGAACGAATCGCTCATGAGCGCGACCCTAGCTCGCGGGTACGACGTTTGGCCTGCGCCGAACCGTCACCGAGCAAACGGCTGGAGCAGCACCGAGGCGGCCTGCAACCAGGCCCGGCGGGTGCTCGGCTGGAGCGCGGTGTGCTCGATCGACGAGCCGCTCTCCAGCGCCGGGTCGTAAGGCACGACGGCCACCGCCCGGGTACGCGTAGCGAAGTGCTTCGCGAGGTCGTTGAGCAGCGGCGACGGGTTCGGTGTCGGGCAGGACAGCAGCGTCACCGCGTTCGACGCCAGCTCACCCATGCCGCTCTCGTGCAACAGGTCGAGCATCCAGTCGGCGGTGAACGCGGCATCCTCCCGCGGCACCGATGTGATCACCAGCTGGTCGGCCATCTGGATCACGGTCTGCCAGTTGGGGCTCTCCACATTGTTGCCGGTGTCGACGCAGATCACGTCGTGCGTACGCCGGAGGATCTCGAGCACCCGCCGCACCGTGTACGGGTCGAGCTGGCGCGCGAACCTCGGGCTCTCCTCGCCGGCGAGCACGTCGTACGAGCCGTCCGAGGCGTGCCGGAGATAGTCGTCGAGCACCTCGCGGAGCTCCATGTTCGGCAGCGACTCGACCTCGGGGAGATCGTTCACGAGGTGCCGGATGGTCCGGGCGTGCCGCGCCGATCCGGCCCGGAGGCCGAGCGTGCCACGCAGCTCGTTGTCGTCCCACGCGATCGTGCCGCGCCCGCGGACGCTTCCGATCGTCGCCGCCGCGAGCACGGTCGCGGTCGTCTTGTGTACGCCGCCCTTCGGATTCGCGAACGCGAACACCCGCGGGCCGCCGAGGTCCCGGCGCAGCGTGCTGATCAGCTGATCAACGCCACTCCCGGCCGGCTGAGCGGACTGCCACTCGATCCGCCCGGCGAGTCCGGCGACACCGTGCTGCGCACCGCCCGCACCGCGGCCATATTCGCCACCACGTTGCGGCGGCGCGATCCGAGCGTCCGGATCGGCGCGCTGGTCAGCCTCGTCGGCGTGGCCGTCCGTCCCGCCCCGACCGCCGGACCGGGCCCGGTCGATCAGCGTGCGCCAGCGCGTCGGCGACTCGGGACGGTTCCACGACGCCTCGGCCTGCTCCACGCCCGACCCCCCTACGCTGCTCATACGACTGGTACCCGCACGTTCTCCATCGACCTCGCCGGCATCGTCGCCGTCAGCAGAGTACGGTTTCGCCGCCCTCGTCCACACGGCCAAAGTCGCGAACTCCTGCCGTGCAGAGCGTAGCCACCGCCGACCCTCGTGGCCACACGTGGGCACGGCCGTTCGGCCGATCCGTTCGGCCTTTTATCGCCCACCGTGTGGATGGGGTCGCTCACAGTGCCCAACGCGTACGGCGTTCGTTTCGACATGCCCAGGTCACGATGGTGTACCCGTGGGCACCGGCGCCTCAGGCGCACTGGAGGCCGGTGGTGAGGCCAGCTTGTGCTGATCCGGGAACGGCGGCAGGAAAACCGCGAGTCCCGGGTACTGAAGCCGGCGGGCATCCACCGCCCGTACGCCTGGCCGGGTCGCGAGCTGCGCCAGGACCGCCAGCGGACCGTAGGCGACGGCGGCGTACACGCAGGCGCACTGATCCGGTACGCCGTACCGGGAGGCTTCCAGTTCGGCCACGGTCTGCATCATCCGGTACTCGGCAACCACCGTATTGACGGTCGTGGACTTACGGCCGGCGTTCAACTTGATCAACGCGGTGTCCGTCGCCACCGCCTGTTGCTTCTGTTCAGCTGTAGCCAGCATGCCGCGCTCGACCGCCAGCTGAAGATCGTCGGAGTTGACCGGCAGCTGGATGATCTGGGTCTGATAGTCCGACCGGACCCGCATGATCGTGTTCGTCACCTGAAGACCGAGGCCGGCAAACACGCCGGTCAGGCGGCCAGGGGTCAGGTAATCCGAGAACGATACGAGCGCGTAGTACTGCGCCGGGGTGCGGCTTCCGGACGGGCTCGCGGCAATCAACGCCTGGAGATCCGTCTTCGCCGTCGCCACATAGGCCGGGATCGAATCGCCCTGCCGTACGCCCAGCGTGACCGATGTGCCGATCGGACCGGCCACCGGCGCCGGCGTCCGAGCAGCGGCGTATACCGCGACCAGCACAACGACGAGGCTGATCACCGGCGCGACGATCCGGACGATACGCAACCGACGGGCGCCCCGACCGAGCCGTTGAAGCGCCGCCGAGATCGGCGGAAGCACCCGCCGATCGAGGCTGCTCAGCTGTTGACTGATGCGCATGTGCGGGTCAGGCCGCAGCGCGCAGCACGGCCAGAGCGCTGGCTAGATCTTCCGGATACTCGCTCGTGAACGAGACCAGCTCACCGGTCCGGGGATGCACGAACGACAGCCCGCGTGCGTGCAGCCACTGCCGGTTGAGATGGAGTCGCGCCGCGATCGTGGGATCGGCGCCGTACGTCAGGTCGCCCACGCACGGGTGCCGCATCGCCGAAAAGTGCACCCGAATCTGATGCGTACGTCCCGTCTCCAGGTGTACATCCACCAGGCTGCCGGACGGAAATGCCTCGATCGTGTCGTAGTGCGTCACGCTCGGCTTGCCGGTCGACATCACGGCGAACTTGTAGTCGGCGGTCGGATGCCGGTCGATCGGGGCGTCGATCGTGCCCCGAAACGGATCGAGATGACCCTGGACGACGGCGTGGTACCGCTTGTCGACCTCGCGCTCACGGAACGCACGCTTCAGGGCGCTGTACGCCATCTCGCTCTTCGCGACCACCATCAAGCCGGTCGTACCGACGTCCAAGCGGTGCACAACACCTTGGCGCTCGGCGGCGCCGCTGGTCGCGATCGTATGACCCATCGCGGCCAGGCCGCTGGGTACGGTCGGGCCGGTCCAGCCCGGGCTCGGATGCGCGGCAACGCCGACCGGCTTGTCGACCACGGCGATGTCCTCGTCGGCGTACACGACCCGCAAGCCGTCCACGTGCATCGGCACGATATCGACGAACGCACCTGGGGCCGGCGGCAGCGTCACCTCGAGCCAGGCACCGGCCGCAACTTTGTCGGATTTCGGACGCGGGAAGCCATCCACCACGGCGTCGCCCGCCTCGACGAGCGCGGCGGCAGCGGTTCGGGACAGCCCGAACAGCCGGGATACCGCCTGGTCAAGCCGCATCCCGTCCAGTCCGTCCGGGACGGGTAAAGATCGGCGTTCGTTCACGCGCTCAGTCTCGCACTATCGGGTTTGTCCGCTTTAGTGGCGGCGCTCGTCGCGTGCGTTCCGTCACGATGACGGCCCAGAAGTTCCAGCAGCAGAGCCAGGACAACGCCACAGGTAAGCGCGGTGTCAGCGGTGTTGAAGATCGCGAAATGGCTTCCGTCGCTGCTGAAGAGGCTGATGAAGTCCACCACGTGTCCCCGCATGGGACCGGGTGCCCGGAACAGCCGATCGCTCAGGTTGCCCAGAGCACCGCCGAGCACGAGACCGAACGAGACGGCCCAGGCCACTGACCGGAGCGTACGGGAGAGGGCGGCGATTGCCGCGATCACCGCGATCGTGATCAGCGGGAAGATCCACGTGATCCCGGTGCCGAAACTGAAAGCGGCACCCGGATTCCGGATGTAGTTCAGGTAGACCGCGCCACCGAGCCAGCGCACCGGCTCGCCTTCGCGCAGGTGCTGCACCACGAGCTGCTTTGCGATCAGATCGATGATCAGAGCGACCAGCGCCACCGCGATCATGATGATCACCGCGCGCCGTACGGACCCGGTCGGAGAAGCCTCGCCAGACGCGGATTCACCGGACTGAACGGAACTGTCCGGTGAATCCGCGCTCGACTGCTCGGCCGGTTGCTCAGCCACTTCGGTCACCGTGATTCCTTTCGCGGGCACCGGGGCGGCCGTGTTCGACCGATTACCGACGCTCTTCCAGCTGTTTGCACGTCACGCAGAGGGTAGCCGACGGGAAGGCGGCGAGCCGCTCGACCGGAATCGGATTGCCACAACGCTCGCACCAGCCGTAGTGCCCTTCATCGAGGCGTTCCAGCGCACGCTCGACCTGAGTGACGCGTTCGAGAAGGTTCGCGGCGAGCGTCATCTCCTGCTCACGCTCGAACGTCTTCGTACCGGTATCCGCCTGGTCGTCTCCTGCGGAGTCGGTCAGCCGGTCCTTCTGCAGTTCGGTGATCTCGATCATGGTCACGTCGTACTCCTCGCGGAGTTCGGTCAACCGCTCGGTCAACGCGACCCGGATCTTCTCGGTCTCGGCCGCGCTGCGCTCGGCGCGCGGTGCCACCTTCGTCGCTCCGCGGCCCTGCTTGGCTGCGGTTGCGCGAGTCGCGGTCGTCGTGCCCGACGTAGTGGATTCGGTGTCCACGGGCTTCGCCATTGTCGCTCCCTCGGCCGCAGTGCGCGCGGCGGTTGTCGATGCACGGTCGGAATGCTGCAGCTCTGCCGTCTGGGAGGCTGCAGCGTTGTGGTGATTATTCGTTGTCTTGGCGTTTACCGTCGTTTTCGACACCAGCTTCTTTGGAGAACTCTCGATTGCCATACCAGGACGCTGATCCTTGGCATTCGTTGCCGTACCGCCAACGGACGGGTCACTCTTGGGAGTGACCCGATCGGTAGAAACCATTCGAGCGTTCGATCCCTTCCCGGACGCTCGTCCGGTTTGCTTACCGGTTGCATTCTCTGACGCTGCACGAGCCGATCTGGTTGCTGTGCTATTGCCGACAGCCGGCTTGTTCGCCGTAGGCGTAGAGGACTCAGCCGCCGTAGGCGTAGAGGACTCAGCCGCCGTAGGCGTAGAGGACTCAGTCGCCGTGCGCGTGGCTCTGGTGCTCATCGCTTCGCTCTTTTTATGTGGCTTGTCGCGTTCGGTCTTTTTGTTGGCAGACTTCACTACGGCCGTCGCCTGAGTCTGGTTCGACCCAGTCTGCGGAGCAGTCTTCGTCTTTCGCACGACACCCGCTTTTTCAGGCATGGCGTCTCCTACGTACAAAACAGGCGCGCGGCGGGGCGCCGCGCACTCCTTGAGGTTGGCAAGAATACGGAAGGTAAGGGCGTCCGACAAACATGCCACACGATCTAACCAGAATTCGGTCAGAACGTGCAGCAAAACCGACGAGAAGGTCGGTTCCGCACTGATTGTCCCAATAAAAAAGATCTTGAAGGAAAAGTGCGCCCTGGGAGCACTTACTCTTCAAGATCTTTTCCGGCATTACAGTGCGGGGATCAGCACGGGCGCAACGCACCTGGTCAAGCCCATTTCCACAAGGCTAGGTCTACGCGTACTCCATGATCGTGAAGAGATCTTGGGGCGGCGGAGCTCAGACTCGGCGGGCGTCCGCCAGCAGGGCGCTGTCCGGTTCGCACAGCGCACACGGCGTGAAGCCCAGCTCAACCGCTTCGCCAACCGGCAACGGTTCGGTCTCCCGGCCGTGCAGGTGGACGCAGCCGGGTACGTGGTACCGCGGGCGCCCGTCCACGACCAGGACATCGGTGGAGAGCATCGCCACGCGCGCCGCGTTGGCCGGGCTGACGATCTGCGCGGACGGCTCGTCCGGCGGGTCCTCGTCCAAGTCACCGTCGTACGACTGATCCAGGCCGAGCGGGTCCTCGGCCGTCAGCGGGTCCTGCGAAGCCGCCGCCCGGTACGGCTGCTCGGTGCGTGCCTCGCCGGCGTACCCGGGCGTGTCGGAGTATCCCGCCGGTAGCTCCAGACCCGATGTCTTCGAGAAGGCGGCCGGCTCGACGTACGGCTGCTCGTCGAACAACCGGACCGGTGCCTCGTCGTCGTCCGGTGCGCTGTGCTGCGGCCGACCGACCGGGGCGCTCGGCTGCATGGCGGGCGGGTTGTCACCGAACGGATCAGCGCCCTGGCTGGGGATGCTCCGGCCGAGATCCTCCTCCGTGACCATCTGACCGTGTTCCGCCGTGGCTGCGGCCGCGATCCGTGCCGCTCTTCGCGTGATGATCGCGGCCACCGGCGTGGTGTCCTCGTTCAACCGGCGATCGGGCTGCCGGACCCGGAAGCCGCGACCCGACACGGCCGGATACTCGGTGGTCAGCTCGTCGGCCACCTCGCCGTCGATGTCAATGCCGTAGGCCAGCCCGGCCGCCGCCGACTGCTTGACACCGAGGACGAGAACGATCGCGGCCAGGATCACCACAACGATGCAACAGATGATCAGTAGGTTCGAGCCACCCAGGACGCCAGCGACCAGTAGGCCGACCGCGACGAGGATGAGCAGAAGGCTTCCGACTATCACTACCCACCCCCGTCAGATCAACGATTCGACGACGAGTCCAGAGCGGAACGACCGCCCGTGCCGTACGAGCCGGCGGACGCCAACCCGTTCCCGGCCCCGGTCACCGGCCGGGTTACGTCACCCGTACGGCCGAGCTCGGCTTCCAGTCCCTCGCCACGACCGTGCAGGTCACGCAGCTGGCTTTCCAGGTACGCCTTGAGGCGTGTCCGGTACTCCCGCTCGAATTGCTTGAGCTCTTCGATGTGCTTCTGCAGCGCGGTCCGCTTCGTGTCCAGCCCGCCCATCGCCTCGGCGTGCCGGGCCCGAGCATCACGTTCCAGAGCGTCCGCCTTGCCACGCGCCTCGCGTGTGACCTCCTCCGCCTTCGACCGCGCGTCGGAGAGCAGCTTGTCGGCTTCACGTCGGGCATCCGACACGTGGTCATCAGCGGTCCGCTGGGCCATCATCAGTACGCGGAGCGCTTGCTGCTCCCCGTCACCGGTGACCGCCGGACCACCCTGACCACGAATCTGCTCGAGTTCGGCCTGCATCGCGCGGGCCGCCTGTTCGGCCGCGGCCTTGTCCCGGCCGAGCCGATCGAGCTGGGCCTTGAGATCGTTGTTCTCCTGGGCCAGGCGCGGGTCTGGGCCGGCTCCGCCGGAGGGTGCTGCGGGCCGGGCGCCACCCGACGATGCACGCAGCTCGTTGTTGTCCTCGATGAGGCGTGCGAGCTCGCGCTCCACCTCGTCCAGGAATGCGTCTACCTCGTCCTCGTCGTAACCCCGTTTGCCGATCGGGGGTTTCTTGAAGGCGACGTTGTGTACGTCGGCCGGCGTCAGCGGCATCGGGAACTCCTCGGGTCAGTTGCGGCCATCCGGCGCTCCGACTGCCGAGGCAAGCCGCGGTCAGGTGAACAGCTGGGTGGCGAAGCTCATCAGCAGGGTCAGGATAAGCAATAACAGCACGAATGCGATGTCAACGCTCACCGTACCAACTCGCAACGGTGGGATCACTCGCCTCAACGCGTGAAGTGGTGGATCGGTGACGCTCCAAATTACTTCAAGTGTCGCGGCTGCGCCCCGCCCCGGGCGCCAGCGCCGCCCGTACTGGATCACTAGCGACATCAGGAAGCGGCTCAGCAGGATCAGCAAACTGAAGTACAACACCAGGTAGATGACTTGTCCGGCGATATGCATGGGGGTTTGGTGATCCTTAAGCGCTGGCGATAACGGCGTCTGGCGTTGTCAGACTATGAAAATTGTGTCACTGATAGAAGAAGCCGCCCTCGGCGATCTTCGCCTTGTCTTCGGCAGTCACTTGGATGTTTGCCGGTGAGAGCAAAAACACCCGATTTGTGACGCGCTCCATCGTACCGCGCAGTCCGAACGCGAGTCCGGCAGCGAAATCAACGAGTCGCTTCGCATCAGCTTCGCCCATTTCGGTCAGGTTCAGGATGACCGGGACGCCGTCGCGGAAGTTCTCGCCGATCGTGCGCGCGTCATTGAACGTGAGCGGATGCAGCGTCGTGATCTGGTAGCGGCGCTCGTCCACCACCGGGGCGGGGCGAGGCGCGGCCTTGACCTCAGGGCGCGGCTCCGGCGCCAGGGCCAGGTTGTCCTGTGTCGGGTACGACGAATCACCGCGCAGGCGAACCGCGGCCGAGTCGGGCGTCGCCGGGCGGCCCAGCTGCCGTACCGAGGAGAGGCGTGCGGGATCCGGCGTCTCGGCCGGCATCCGCTCGGCGCTCGCGCGCTCGGTGACGTGGCGGTCGGGGCGCTCGTTCACCGAATTGCGGCCGGCGAACTCCTCGTCGGAGCCGTAGCCGCGGTCGGCGCCGTTGCGATCGGTGTGGCGGTCCGCGCTGTGGCGATCGGCACTGTGACGGTCCGCACCGGGCCGCTCGACGCTGTTGCGCTCGGCACGCTGGCCGGCGAGCCGGTCGGCGACGCGGGTGCGCACCACGGAGCCGGTGTCCGCGAACTCATCATCCGGGAAGTCTTCGTCATAACTACGGTCGTCGTACCCGTACCCGTAGCCGTCTTCGTCGTCCTCGATCAGGCCGAGCCACACGCCCGCCTTGCGCAGTGCACTCATGCCGCCCTCATTCCTCCCGCCGCCTGCGGCGGACTCCCCGACCGCTGGTGGCAGCCGCTGTGTGACACGCCCCGTAGAACGGTGCCACGTTTGGCACTCCCCCCGTTGGATGTGCCACGCGCCACGCGTGAACGCCTCTCACGCGGGGCGTACCGATGCCGGAATAGTCCGGTTACCACCCCTACATCGGATTTCCACCACTTATTGCAAACCTCTGCCGCAAACAACACTGGTGTAGTTCGGTGTCCCAGATCGAGGCTACCGCAGCGGCGGTCGCGTACCGAGTAATAAGCTGCCGACCCGCACGTGTGTCGCACCGTGTGCGATGGCCACTTCGAAGTCGCCGCTCATTCCGGCCGAGATCGCGGTTGCCTCGGGATATGCCGCTCGCAAATCGGCCGAGACCGTCTGCACCTGGGCGTACGCGGCGTCGAGTGCCGCACCGGCCGCCCCGAGCGGCGCCACTGCCATCACGCCGGCCAGCCGCAGCGACGACGCGGCGGCGACCGCATCCGCGATGCCGGCGACATCGCCCGGGCCCGCGCCGCCGCGATCGGGCCGCCCGTCAAGATTCACCTGAACGAGGACATCCAGCGGCGGCAAGTCGAGGGCGTCCCGCGCTGCCGCCAACGCGGCCACCAGAGACAGCCGGTCCACCGAGTGCACGGCAGAGGCGTACGAGGCCACCGAGCGCGCCTTGTTGCGCTGTAGCTGCCCGATGTAGTGCCAGCACACGTCCGACCCCGCAGCGGCGACTTCAGCGGCCTTCGGTGCGGCTTCCTGATCGCGGTTCTCCCCGATCTGGTCGACGTCGAGCGCGGCCAGATGCAGGACGTCGGTCGCCGGATAGGTCTTCGTCACGGCGATCAGCGTCACCTCGTCCGGGCGCCTACCAGCGCCCGAGCACGCCGCGGCGATGCGCGCGCGTACTCGGGCAAGGTTTTCGGCAATCTCGGCGCGCCGGGCGCCGGCTTCGGACGACAGCAGCGTTACGCGCCGTTCTTGAGGAAGTCGGGCACGTCCACGTCGTCGAACAGCACGCGGCGCGGGCTGGCCGCACCGGGCTGGCGCGGCGTACCGGAGGCCGGGTTCGCATTCGCCGGGCCGCCGTTGACCACGATCGGTTCGGTCGTGTTCGGCGGCGTCACCGGGATCGTCTTGCGAGCCATCTCGGAAGGCTTGTACGTCGGGGCACCGCCGTCGAAGCCGGCCGCGATCACGGTAACGCGGACCTCGTCGCCCAGCGCGTCATCAATCACGGCGCCGAAGATGATGTTCGCGTCCGGGTGGGCCGCGTCCGTGACGAGCTGCGCCGCGTCGTGGATCTCGAACAGACCGAGGTCTGAACCGCCGGCGATGGACAGCAAGACGCCACGCGCGCCGTCCATGCTCTGCTCAAGCAGCGGGCTGGAGATCGCGGCCTCGGCCGCCTCGACCGCACGGTTGTCACCACGCGAACTGCCGATACCCATGAGCGCGCTGCCGGCACCGCGCATGACGCTCTTGACGTCGGCGAAGTCGAGGTTGATCAGGCCCGGCGTGGTAATCAGGTCGGTGATGCCCTGAACGCCGGAGAGCAGGACCTGGTCGGCCTGGCGGAACGCATCCATCATGCTGATCCCGCGGTCGCCGAGCGCGAGCAGCCGGTCGTTCGGAATCACGATCAACGTGTCGCACTCGTTGCGGAGTTCTTCGATGCCGACCTCGGCCTGCACCTGGCGGCGCTTGCCCTCGAACGAGAACGGTCGAGTGACGACACCGATTGTGAGCGCGCCGATCTTGCGCGCGATGCTGCCGACGACCGGGGCGCCGCCGGTACCCGTACCGCCGCCTTCGCCGCACGTCACGAAGACCATGTCCGCGCCGCGCAGAACCTCTTCGATTTCGTCCTTGTGGTCCTCGGCCGCGCTCTTGCCCACATCCGGGTTCGCGCCGGCCCCGAGGCCGCGTGTCAACTCCCGGCCGACGTCGAGCTTGACGTCGGCGTCACTCATGAGCAATGCCTGGGCATCGGTGTTGATCGCGATGAATTCGACGCCCTTGAGACCGACCTCGATCATGCGATTGACGGCGTTCACGCCACCGCCACCGATGCCGACGACCTTGATGACCGCCAGGTAGTTGTGCGGAGGTGTCATCGACATCCTTCCCTTCTCCTCGCTCCGGCGGGCACAAGTACGTTCTTGATGCACGGAAGGGGTGAGGAATGACCCTCACCCTCTACTAAAGACTTAGACATATGTCAACTACTGCCTCTTCGGCAACGTATTGCAACTCTACGGGGCGCACCAAGCACATCCGGCGGCGTGTCGCCGCTCATCACTATCATTTGACCGTGACAACTGTCGGCGCGCTGACATCGATCACTGTGCCAGGCCGGGCCAATAACGACGCCGCGACACGCCCTTTCGCAGCGTTATCAGAGGCGTCACCCCAAATAACGGTACGGCCGCCGGCCAGGTTGAGCGTCACGCTGGCCGCCGACGTCGCGGTGATGCGAACAAGTTGATCACGAATCCCGGCCGGAAGCGACTGCAATACCGACAGCGCAGCCGTCGTGCTCGGGTCGGCCGGACTCGGCGCGGTTACCACGACGACCGCGAGCCCCGGATTCGCATCGGTCATACGGAATGCGACCCCGGTACGGTCGACGAGCAGGAACTTGTCGCCGTGCGGAACAGCGGCGATCGCCACCCGGGGGGTCACCGAGATCACGATCGTGGTCGGCCAGTCCCGGCTCACGCTCGCGTGCGCGACGCCGGACAGCTTCTCCACGCGCGACGCGACTCCATCGAGATCGATCGAGGCGAGCGGCGATCCGGGCGGGATCGCGGCAGCGCCCAGCACGGCCGGATCACCGACGAATCCGCTGCCCACGACGCGTACGTGGTTCACGCCGAGCAACGAGGTGCCGTACACGACCCAGGTGCCGATGCCGACCAGTGCGACGATCCCGACCGCGATCAACCACGGCATCGCGGACCGAACGCGATGGGCGCGACGGCGCTCGTTGAACCGGCGTACCGACGACGGGATCGCGACCGAGGTGGCGCGAACAAGTCGCCACCGTCGTGACCCGCGATCACTCACCGGCTTCCCCCCTGAGCAAGTTGATCCTGAGGTTATTCACGCGACACGCCGTCGCTCTGCGGCATTTGCTGCTGTCGCAGCACGTGTCAACTAACTCCAGGATCAACTTTCACTGGAGGTGGAGGTAGCGGCGAGCGCCTCGAGGAGCTGGTCGCCCATCAGGCTGATCGGCGGAGCGCCCATCGTGACGACGACGTCGCCACGGCGAGCCCGCCGGACCACCTCACCGATCACGTCATCCCACAACGGTACGAACACCTTCGCGTTCTCCGGCAGATCGACGGCCGCGGTCAGCGCGACGCCGCCTTCGCCCGGCCCACGGGTCTCGCCCGGCCCGAACACCTCGAGGATCACCGCTTCATCGGCGATCGCCAGCGCCTTCGCGATGTCCGGCTGCATCTCCCGCGTGCGGTAGACCCGGTTCGGCTGGAACACCACGATCAGTCGA
The DNA here is from genome assembly GCA_963831705.1 of uncultured Actinomycetota bacterium. Taxonomy (GTDB): domain Bacteria; phylum Actinomycetota; class Actinomycetes; order Mycobacteriales; family Micromonosporaceae; genus DASQPR01. The sequence continues at coordinate 319,806 of CAWHRE010000010.1, forward strand.
CCATCCCCGGCCACCTCCCGGAGCGTGTCCAGCGCGGCGGTCATCGAGGTCGGATGGAACGCGTACTCGTCGTAGACCCGAACGCCGGCTGCCGTGCCCTTGTGCTCGAACCGGCGGCGTACGCCGGGGAACGCGGCCAGCGCCTCGGCGATCGACTCGATCGGTACGCCCAGCTTCGACGCCGTGAGCACGGCAGCGGCCGAGTTCAACGCGATATGCCGACCCGGTACCGGTAGCCGGATCTCGCCCAACGGCTTGCCGGAAAGCGTCGCGAGGTACCGCGCACCGGCCGCGCCGGACGTCAGCTCGGTCATCCGCAGGTCGGCGTCCTCGGCCTCGCCGTACGTGTAGACGGTGTGCCCGGCGGCGCGTGCCTTGATCGCCAGATCCCGCGTGCCCTCGTTGTCTGCACAGGCGACCACGAAGCCGGTGGACTCGGTGAGCTTCGCGAAATCGAGGAACGCCGCGGCCAGCGTTGCCATGTCGCCGTACGTGTTGAGGTGGTCGGCACCGATGTTCGTGATGATCGCGACGTGCGGCCGGTAGCGCAGGAACGAGCGGTCGCTCTCGTCCGCCTCGACCACAAAAAGGTCGCCGCCGCCGTGGTGCCCATTCGAGCCGACCTCGGAGATCTCTCCGCCGATCACGAACGACGGATCGAGGCCCGCGTGCTGCAGTACGAGCGTGGTCATCGACGTGGTGGTGGTCTTGCCGTGCGTACCGGCGATCGCGATCGCGCGCCGATCGATCATCGCGGCCGCGAGTGCCTCGGAACGGTGCATGATCCGCAGGCCGCGCGCTCGGGCCTCGACCAGCTCCAGGTGATCCTGCGGGATCGCGGTGGAGTAAACGACGGTATCGACGCCGTCGAGGTTCGACGGATCGTGCGTCATGTGGATCGTCCCGCCGAGCGCGCGCAGCGTGGCGAGCTGCGGCCATTCGCGCAGTTCGCTCCCGCTGACCGTGATCCCGCGAGTGAGCAGCAGCCGGCCGAGACCGCACATGCCCACGCCGCCGATGCCGATCAGATGGACCGAGCCGAGATCCTCCGCCGCCGGAGCCGCGTGCTTCGTCATGTGGTTCCCCCCAGGTTGCCGCCCGCGCGCTGCGTGGCCTCGAACACTTCGTAAACGAACGTACGCAGGGCTTCGTCGCCATCACGCCGGCCATAAGCGGCCGCAGCCGCGCCCATCTGGGCGATCCGCCGCCGGTCCAGGATCAGCGGGATGATGTTCGACTCGATCCAGGACGGGCTCAGGTCGCTGTCCTCAAGGATCATGCCGCCGCCCGCCTCGACCACCGGCAACGCGTTACGCCGCTGCTCACCGTTGCCGTACGGGAGCGGAACGTAGATGGCGGGCGCACCGACCGCGGCCACCTCGGCACAGGTCATCGCGCCACCACGGCACAGAATCAGATCGGCGGCGGCATAGCCCAGTTCCATCTCGGAGAGGAACTTCGTTGTGACGTACGGCACCGGCAGGTCGTAGGGGATGTCCACCGGCTCGTTCCGCGCGCCGATGATGTGCAGCACCTGCACGCCCGCCGACGTGAGCGCTTTCGCCGCACCGGCCATGGCCAGGTTGATCGACCGCGCGCCCTGCGACGCCCCGAACACGAACAGCGTCGGCCGGTCCGGGTCCAGACCGAAATACGCACGCGCCCGCCGAGCGGTCGCGGCCCGGTCCAGGCGAGCAATCGACGACCTCAGCGGTACGCCGGTGACGCGCGCGAACTTCAGCGACTCGACCTGCTCGGTCTGGTACGGGAATCCGACCGCGACGTTCTTCGAGAAGCGCATGCCCATCTTGTTCGCGACGCCCGGTGGCACGTTGACCTCGTGGATCACGGTCGGCGTCTTGCGGCGCCAGGCCGCCAGGTACGCCGGAACCGAGACATATCCCCCGAATCCCACGACCACATCGGCATGCACGTCGTCGAGTACTTTCCGGGTCGCGCGGGCGGCCTTCCACATCCGGTCCGGCGTACGGACGAGATGCATGTTCACCGCACGCGGAAGTTGATAGGCCGGAATGTGCCGAAGGTCGTACCCACGGGGTGGGATGATCTCGTTTTCCAACCCGCGGGGCGTACCCAGGCAGGTGATTCGCAAGCTCGCGTCGTGGCTGCGCAGGCAGTCCGCGAACGCGAGCAGCGGGTATATGTGCCCGCCGGTCCCGCCACCCGCAAGGACCACGGACCGCAACTCACTCATCAAGATCTCCTCTGTGTCGCCATCGGCGGCCGGCCGCGTTTCCGCTGCTCTGCAAGAGTCCCTTGACTTGGCTCGGCGTCACCCGGAGGTCCGGACGGAACCGACGAAGCGTTGCGGGGCAGCGGAGGTAACGGCGCCCAGAGTAACCGTACCCATCGTTGCGGCGGACGGGCGTGCAGCGCTCGGGCCGCGTCCGGCTCGGCGCGCGCGAACGACGCCAGGATGCCGATCGCGGTCAGCACCACGACCAGGGCGGTACCACCATCCGAGATGAACGGCAGCGGCAGGCCGGTGATCGGCAGTAGCCCGATCACGCCGCCGATGTTGATCGTCGCCTGACCGACCAGCCACGCGACGATCGCGGTCGAGGCGATCCGGCGGAACGGGTCGCCCACCCGGCGCGCGATCCGCAGCCCGGTGTACGCGAGCACGGCGAGCAGCGCGAGCACCACGAAGCATCCGACCACGCCGAGCTCCTCGGCGATCTCGGCGAAGATGAAGTCGTTGTAGCCGTACGGCAGCCGGCCCCACTTCAGGTGACCCTGGCCGAGGCCGACGCCGAACCAGCCGCCGTTCGCGATCGCATACCGGCCTTCGAGCTCCTGATAGCACGGATTGCCGGCAATCGAAACGTCGCAGTTGGTCAGCGGATGGACGAAGCCGGTCAGGCGCGTCGAGCGGTATCCGTGGATCAGCACCAGCAGGCCGATGCCGACCAGCGCGATCAGACCGAGGTAGAGGAAGACCCGAGTCTGTACGCCGGCCGCGAACATCAAGCCGGCCAGCAGGATCATCATCGAAAGCATGGTGCCCAGGTCGTTCAGGCCCACCAGGATGAGCATCGTGCCGGCCAACGGGAACAGCGAGCGTGCGACCTGCGCGAACCGTTTCTGATTCTCGCCGAGCCCAACCAATACTCCGGCGCCCCACAGCACCAGGGCGATCTTCGCGATCTCGGACGGCTGGACCTGCAGCGGCCCAAGATAGATGCGCAGCGAGTCGAAGCTGAGTGGGCCGAATTTCGCCGTGGACAGAAAGTGCGCCTTGTTCAACCCGGATATGCCGTCGATGACGAGCAGCAGCGCGAACGCGATGATCACCAGCGGGCCAGAGAACTTCTTATAGATCCGCAGCGGCGTCCGGTGTGCGAGCCAGAACGTCACGAGGCCGACCAGCGCGTACAGCGACTGCTTAAGGATCGACGCGTACGGGTTGCCGCTGGCCGCATAGGACTCCACCGACGTGGCGGAGAACACCATCACGAGACCGATCACGAGCAGCAGACCCGAGCTGGAGAGCAATAGGTAGTACGACGTCAGCGGCCGCGCCATCAGCCCGCGCAGGCTGGCGAGGGGACTTCCCGCCACCGTGGTCATATCGGAGCTCATCGCGCCTCCCGATCCCTACAGAGCCCGGACGGCCTCGGCAAACGCGTCTCCACGCGCCGCATAACTCGCGAACATGTCCTTCGACGCGGCCGCCGGGGCCAACAGAACCGTGTCGCCGTCTTCCGCCAACGTCGCGGCCGCCTCGACCGCGTGCCGCATCGCTCCATCATCGGTGGTCGCGACATCCACGACGGGGACATGCGGCGCGTGTCGCGCGAGTGCCGCACCGATCTCGGCGCGATCGACGCCGATCAGGACGGCACCGCGCAGGCGCGGCGCGATCATCTCCACCAGTTCGTTCACGTCCACGCCCTTGAGCTGGCCGCCGGCCACCCAGACCACCGACGGGTACGCCAGGAGCGATCCGATCGCGGCATGCGGGTTCGTGGCCTTGCTGTCGTCCACGTAATGCACACCGCGGACGTCGGCGACCGGTGCGTTGCGGTGCGGTTCCGGGACATAGTTCGCGAGCCCGTCCCGGACAGCCTCGACCGGCACGCCGTACGCGCGGGTCATCGCGGCGGCGGCGAGCGCGTTCGCGACGTTGTGCGCACCGAGCGGCCGGATCCGGTCGGCCTCGATCAGTCGCACCGGAGTCTCCTCCGAAGCGTTGTCCACCAGCCAGCCGTCGATCAGCCCGAACGCGCCCCGGCCCGGTACGCCCAGCGTGAAGCCGATCGTCCGGCCGTTGACGTCGGCGAGCGCCTCAGCGACCCGGGCATCGTCGAGATTGCCAATCGCCACACCGCGCTCGGGCGTGACGCCGCGCCAGATCTCGAACTTCGCCGCCGCGTACGCATCGAACGTCAGGTGCCATTCGAGGTGATCGTCGGCGAGGTTGAGAATCGCCGCGATCTCCGGCGCCATCCGCGACGACCAGTAGAGCTGGAAGCTGGAAAGTTCGACCGCGATCGCATCGAGGCCGACCGGCGCGTCCACCAGCGGTACGCCGATGTTGCCCAGCGCCTCGACCCGTCGACCGGCCGCCCGCAGAATCGACGCGACCATGGTCACCGTCGTCGTCTTGCCGTTCGTACCGGTCAACGCGAGCCACGGCGCCGCGTTCGGGCGCCGCCGCCGCCACGCGAGTTCCGGTTCGCTGTACACGTCGAGACCGGCGATGGTCGCGGCCGCGGCGAGCGGGTCGTGCGGCGGTACGCCCGGCGACACGATGACTTCGTCGGCGCCGTCCAGCAGGGCCGGTTGCACGCCGGAACGCACCGGAGGCGCGATCACGATGGTCGCACCGGCCGCCGCGAGCTCATCCGTCGCCGCGCTCGCGACCCGATCGACGATCGTCACCGCATCGCCGTCACCGAGGAGGACACGGGCACTCGCGGCGGCGGCCATCCCGGCGCCGACGATCAGGTATCTCGTGGTCATGTCTACTGTCTACGCAAGAAATCGGCGTAGAACAGTCCCAAGGCCACCGCCACGCCGATACCGCCGATGATCCAGAACCGGATCACGATGTTCACTTCGCTCCAGCCCGCGAGTTCGAAGTGGTGATGCAGCGGCGTCATTCGGAACACGCGTCGTTTGAATCCCCGGAACGAGATGATCTGGATGATCACCGACACCGTCTCGATCACGTACAGCAGGCCCATGATCGGGAGAAGCAACTCGGTACGGGTGGCGATCGCCATCGCACCGACGAGGCCACCGATCGCCATCGAACCGGTGTCGCCCATGAAGATCCGGGCCGGCGACGCGTTCCACCACAGGAAGCCGAGCAGCGCCCCGGCGGCGGCTCCGGCGATCAGCGCTATCTCCAGCGGATCTCGGACGGCGTAGCAGGTATTGACGCTGTACACCGCCGAGTGGATGTCACCGCACCAGTGCCGGAACTGCCAGAACGAGATCAGGATGTAACCGCCGAACACCATCACCGACGTACCGGTGGCGAGGCCGTCCAAGCCGTCGGTCAGGTTCACGCCGTTGGTCGTACCCATGATGATCGCGACGAACAGGATGACCGCGACGACCTTGCCGATCTCCAGCCACGTGATGTCCCGGACGAACGAGATCATCGTGCTGGCCACGGTCTGACCGGTACGCGAGACGATGCCGTTCGGCGAGATGCTCTCGGCCGGGAAGTACAACGCGATCGAGCCGAACACCGCGCCGACGATCAGCTGGAGGATCAACTTCCCGCGCTTGTTCAGGCCCGCGCTGTTCTTCTTGCGCACCTTCATGAAGTCGTCGATGAAGCCGATGCCGCCGCAGAACACGAACAGACCGAGCAGCACGAGGCCGGTCATCGTCGGGCCGGGCGGCACCGTGTACGTCGGAGGCAGCGTCTTGAGCGTCAGATGCCCGGCCACGTACGCGACGAGCGTGCCGCAGATGAAGACAATGCCGCCCATCGTGGGCGTACCGCGCTTGAGCTCGTGGCCCGACGGGTTGATGTCACGGATCGGCTGGCCGGCCTTCAATTTCCGGAGGCCGCGAATTGCGAAGGGGGTGCCGATAAGGGAGATGACGAAGGCGACGCAGACTGCGACGATGACCGAACCGATCGCGGTCATCCGCGAACCTGCCCGGCATCACGCAGTCCATCGGCAACATCCCAGGTTCGATACCTCGAACCCTTGACGAGCACGACGTCCCCCGGCCGCAGTTCCTCGCGGACGAGCGCGAGAGCCACGCTTTGATCTGGCACCGCCACCGATGATCCTTTCCAGTTCGGGACCGACTCGGCACCGCGATGGATCGGCTCGGCGAGGTCGCCGACCGCGATCAGCCGGTCGACGCCGAGGCAGGCGGCCAGCTCGCCGACGCCCTCGTGGCCGGACCGCTCGTCGTCGCCCAACTCGGCCATGTAGCCGAGAACGGCGATGCGACGGCGTCCGTTCGCAAGGGCGCTCAGCGCGTGCAGCGCGGCCGCCATCGATGCCGGGTTCGCGTTGTACGAGTCGTCGATGACCGTGACACCGTCGGCGCGGTCGTAGACATCCATCCTTCGTGTGGAAAGCGGCCGTAAATCGGCTAAAGCTTCCGCCAGGTCGGCCAATGGCAGCCCGGCGGCACGACCCACGGCAGCCGCCGCGAGCGCATTGCCGACTTGGTGACGACCGATCACGCCGAGTTGAACGGCGGCGGTGCCGTCCGGCGTGACCAGCTGAAATCCGGGACGGCCGCGGTCGTCGAGCACGACGTCGCGCGCTTGGATCTCCGCATCCGGTGCTTCACCGACCAGAACCACGCGCGCGCGCGTTCGATCGGCCATCGCGCGTACTCGGGGATCGTCCGCATTGAGCACTGCCAACCCGTCGGCCGGCAGCGCCTCGACCAGCTCACCCTTCGCGAGCGCGATGTTCTCCACCGAGCCGAACTCGCCGATGTGCGCGACGCCGACGTTGATCACGATGCCGATCCGGGGCGGGGCGATCTCGCAGAGGTCGCGGATGTGACCGATGCCGCGCGCGCCCATCTCCAGCACGAGCCACGCCGTGGCCTCGTCCGCTTTCAACACCGTGTACGGGAAGCCGAGCTCGTTGTTCTGCGAGCCGGCCGGCGCGATCGTCGGACCGACGCGCGCCAGCACCTGCCCCAGATAGTCCTTGGTCGTGGTCTTGCCGCTCGATCCGGTGAGGCCGACCACCGTCGTGCCGCCGAGCCGATCCACCACAATCCGGGCCAGCTTCGCGACCGCGGTCAGAGGATCGGCGACAACGACCGTCGGAAGCTCCGGGAGCGGCCGCTGCCCGATCGCCGCGACGGCGCCGGCCGCAACGGCCGCGGCGCCGAAGTCGTGACCGTCCACGCGTTCGCCGATGAACGCCAGGAACAGCCCGCCGCCGGTGATTTTGCGGGTGTCGTACTCGACCGGGCCGGTGATCTCCGTTTCGCCCGCATCGGCCGGCACCGGTACGCCGTCCACCGCCTCCGCGATCTCGGCCAGCGTCATCCGGATCATGAGCGCTCGGCCCGCTCGGTCAGCGCGGCCGCCAGCTCGACCCGATCATCAAAGGGATGCATTTCGCCGGAGATCTCCTGACCTCGCTCGTGACCCTTGCCGAGCAGCGCGATCACGTCACCGTCGGAGGCCCGGCGGACCGCCTCGGTGATCGCTGCTCGACGGCCGTCCACCTCGACGATCTCGGTCCCACCCAGCCGGTCAGCGGCGGCTGCGACCGCACCACGCAGCACTTCGGCCCGGATCACTGCCGGATCCTCGGTTCGCGGATTGTCGTCGGTCACGATCAGCAGGTCCGACCCTCGCGCCGCAGCGGCGCCCATCACCGGCCGCTTCTGCCGATCCCGGTCGCCGCCCGCGCCGAGGACGCAGATCAGCTTGTTCGGCCCCATCTCGCGAAGAGCGGCGAGCGCCGCCACAATCGCGTCCGATTTGTGGGCGTAGTCGACCACGCCGGTGATCTCGCCGGGCGCGTCCACTCGCTCCAACCGCCCCGGTACGCCGAGGCAGGCCGCGATGCCGTTCGCGGCGGTCTGCGGGTCCACCCCGATCGACGTGAGGCAGGCGAGCGCCAGCAGTGCGTTTGCCACGTTGTGCCGGCCGGGCAGGCTGACGCCGGCCTTGACGGCAAGACCGCCCGGCCCGTACGCGACGAAGTGCTGCTCGAAACGATCGGCGGTGATGTAGGCCGCTCGCCAGGTCGCGTCGGGATCACCGTTCGCCGAGTACGTGACGGTGTCCGGCGTACGCAACGGGAGCAGCGCATCGTCATCCGCATTCAGTACCTCGGCGTCGCAGCGGCCGTCGAACAACAGCGCCTTCGCCGCGAAATAGTCGTCCGCGTCCTTGTGGAAATCGAGATGGTCGGAGCCGAAGTTGGTGTAGCCGCCGACCGCGAACCGGACGCCACCGACCCTGCCGAGCGCGAGCGCGTGGCTCGATACCTCCATCACGATCGACGTGACGCCGCGTTCCACCGCGGTGGCGAACAGCGCGTGCAGGTCGGTCGCTTCCGGAGTGGTCCGGACGCTGTCGATCACGACGTCGCCGAGCCGGGTTTCCACGGTGCCGATCAGACCGGTCACGTGACCGGCGGCGCGCAGACCGGACTCGATCAGGTAGGCGGTCGAGGTTTTGCCGGCCGTACCGGTGATGCCGATGATCGTCAGCTCGCGCGACGGGTACCCGTAGATCGCCGACGCCACTTCGCCCAGCACGGCCCGAGGATCGCGTACGACCAGCGCGGGCAGGCCGACTTCGGTCGCCGCCGCGACACCGGCGGCATCGGTGAGGACGGCCACCGCACCGGCTCGCTCGGCGGCGGCGATGAACCGGGCGCCATGGGCCTTCGCGCCGGGCAGCGCGGCGAACAGATCGCCCGGCCGGACCGAGTCACTCGCGTGCGTGATGCCGGTGACGACCGTCAACACGTCGGTCGGATCGGTGATCCCGGCATCCAGCGGATCGGCGTCCGCGATCACCGGATCACCGGCACCGAGGGCCTCGATGATGGCGGCGAGATCGACCAGAGAGCGCGGTGTCGTCGCGCGAGGACGTGGATAGCCGGGCACGCCGTCAGACCCTACCCGGCCTCATCGAGCGCGCAATACATGACGTCCTCCATGGGGCCCGCTATTTCACGGTTAGCTGGAAGTTGGGGGCTTTGTCGGCGGTGGCCGGCACCCGGTAGTGCTCGAGCGTGAACGTCATCATGTCCCGGAACGCCGGCGCCGCCCACTGACCGCCGGAACCGCTCGGGACATGTGCGAACACGCCGATCACGTACTGCGGGTTCGACGCCGGGGCCATGCCGATGAACGAGATCGCGTACCCGGGCAGGTAGCTGCCGTTGAGGTACTGGCGTCCGGTGCCGGTCTTGCCGGCGATCACGTACCCCTTGACGGCGGCATCGGTGGCGGTCGCGCCCTTGACCGTGGTGACGGCCTCCAGATCGGTGCGCAGTTCGGCGGCGACCGCCGGGGTCAGCACCTCGTGCGAACTCGCCGCCGGGCCGGGCGTCGCCTTGCCGTCCGGCCCGATCGTGGCCTTGACGATGTGCGGCTGAATCCACGTGCCGTTGTTCGCGATCGCGCTGTACGCCGCGGTCATCTGCAGCGGCGTCGCGGCCAGGCCCTCGCCGATCGGGATCGATCCCCAGCTCGTCGAGGTCCACTGCGACGGCGGCAGCAGGTCACCGGCGGCCTCACCCTGTACGCCCTCGCCGGTTGCCGCGCCGAGCCCGAACAGGTGCTGGTACTGGTAAATCGTGGCCGAGCTGAGATGGCTCGCGATGTTGATCGTGCCGAGGTTCGACGAGTACGCCAGGATCCCCGGGAGGGTGATCTTGGTCCCCTTCGGGAACGGCTCGTCATCCCGGTAGTACGTATCGCCGATCTTTATCGGGCTGGCCGGCAGCGTGACGGTGGCATTCGGCGCGATGGCACCGGTGTTCAGAGCGGCGCCGATCGCGACGATCTTCGCGCTCGATCCCGGGTCGACCGTGATCTGCGTGGCCGCGTCCTTGTACGCGCTCGCCGGATAGTTCGCGTACGCGTCCGCCCGGTACGTCGGGTAGCTGGCCTGGGCGAGCACCTCGCCGGTATGGACGTCCATCACGACGGCGGCACCGAAGTCGGCATTCGCCGCCGTCATCCGGGAGTACAGGATCTGCTGCACCTGGTACTGCAGGTCGCTGTCGATCGTGAGTTCCAGCGAGGATCCGGGACGAGCGGGTGTGACCTGGTCGTAGCCGCCGGGCAGCTTCGTGATCAGATTGCCGTTGCCGATTTCGTACGTTTCCTGGCCGTTCTTACCGGCCAGCAGCGCGTTGTCGGTGTACTCGAGGCCGGCCAGCCCGGTCTGATCGGTGCCGACGAACCCGATCAGGTTCGCCGCCAGGTCATGTCCGGGATTGACCCGCAGCTGGTCCAGTCCTTCGCCGATGCCCGCCAGGTCGAGCGCCATCACCGCGTTCGCGGTCGGGATCGTCATGCCGCGTGCCAGGTACACGAATTCGTTCTTCGACCCGTCCTTCTGCGTCGTATCCGTCAGCTTCGGCAGGAGCTGATCCACCGGTACGGCCAGCAGATCGCGCAACTTCGTCGCGGTCAGCGTCGGATTCACGACACGCGACGGGTCGGCGTAGATGTACCGCGCCTCAACGCTCTGGGCCAGCACGTCGCCGTTGCGGTCAAGAATCGAACCGCGTGCGGCGGGCAGCACCTCGTGGGTGAGCCGATCGCGCAGACCCGCAGCGGCGAACGCGCGTCCGTCACTGAGCTGCAACTCGATCAGCCGGCCGCCGAGCGTGGCGAAGACCAGCAGGATGATGACGGTACCGAGGCGCAGCCTCCGATTCGGCTTGAAGCGGCCGAGCGGCGCGAGCGGCTTGCGGAACGGGTTCGACAACTTCGGCCGAGCCGCGGGCTTTCTCGTGACTGTTCTCGTGGCTGTTCTCGATTTGCCCTCCGCCCGGGCCGATCCGTGGGGTACGGATCGGCTCGGGCGACGGTTTGCCGACTGAGACGGCGCTGTCGCAGCGTCCGCCCCACCCGCGACCAAACGCAGGTTGGGACGTCGCGCGTCCGGCGCCGGCTCAGCCGGCGGTTGGCGACTCTGCGTAGAGTCGCGGTCCGCGGCCAGTCCGTTCTCCCGTACGGTTCGGCCGCGTGGTGTGTATGCGCGCGCCTGTGAGATCGCTCCACGGCCGGTGCCGCCCGCGCCGGGCGAGCGCGGTTGCAGTGGAGGAACCACAGGTGCTTTAGGGGTACGCCGAGCCCGGCGCCCGTCTCCGGAGGGGTTGTCGCCGGCGCCGCCGGTCCGGTCGGTCATCCGGCTATTCCCCGCCCCCGTTGGTGGACGCAGTGGTGGACGGCGGCGTTGATCCCGACGGCGATGCAGGCGTTGATGCGGGTACCTTCGCCGGTGCCGACGCGCCCAGTGAGGGCACGTTGGACGGTGCGCCCTGTGCCGTGACGCTCGTCGCCGCCGTGGCCGGCTGCGGCAGCCCGTACACCTTGCCGTTGGGGAGCTGGATGTAGGCGAGCGTCCCGGCCGGGACAAGGCCGAGCATCTTCGCGGCCGCGACCAGGTTGCCCGGCGACTGCTGCTCGGCCAGCTGCTGCTTGATCGACGCCTCCTGCTGGTTCAGTCCGGCCTGCTGAGCCTGCAGATTGTTGAGCCGGAACTGATTCGCGTTGATCTTCGCGGTCAGTACCAGGATGCCGACCACACCAGCCACCACCAGGACGCACAGCATCGCGACGAACGGCGCCCGGGCAACCTTGACCGGCATCGGTGGCGCCACCCGCAGACGGCGCCGGGACTCGATGTCGATCCGGCCGGCTTCGCGATCGGCGATCCGATTCGCCGAGCGACGGTCGGCGGCTTCGCGCTCCGCAGCGGAACGCGTACGCAGCGGCTCGTCCCCCGCCCCGTCAAGCGGGAGGTCCACATAGTCCGGCTGTAGCGCGGAGCTGCCTACCGTCGGGTACGCCGAAGCGATGCGCTTCGGGCTGCGGGTGGGGCGTGCCGGCGGGGTTGGGGTCATCGCTCGCCCTTCGTCTTTGGTCCTGATTTCATTACTGGTTTTGGTGCGGGAGGGGTGTCGGGAAGCCGTTCGATCGCGCGGAGCTTGACCGACGCGGCCCGGGGGTTCGAAGCGACCTCATCTTCACTCGGCCCCTCCGCACCGCGGGTGAGCATTCGGAATTTTGGCCCCATACCTGGCAGTTCGACCGGTAGGTCTATCGGACTTGTGGACTGGGTTCGTGGTGTCATGGCCTGCTTCGTGATCCGGTCCTCCAGCGAGTGGTAGGACATGACCACGACGCGGCCACCCGGCGCGAGCGCGTCGAGCGCGGCCGGCAGCGCCGATTCCAGTGCCGCCAGCTCGCGGTTGACCTCGATCCGGATGCCCTGGAAGCTGCGCTTTGCCGGATGCCCGCCGGTCCGCCGGGTCGCCGCCGGGATCGCGTCCCGGACCAGATCCGACAGCACAGCCGAGCTGGTGATCCGGGCCTTCGCGCGCTCTCGCACGATCGACGCCGCGACCCGGCTCGCGAACTTCTCCTCGCCATAAACCCGCAGTACGCGCGCGAGGTCGGCGGTCGAGTAGTCGTTCACGACCTGTTCCGCGGTAATCCCCCGGCTCTGATCCATCCGCATGTCCAGCGGTGCGTCCTGCGAATAGGCAAAGCCGCGATCCGCGTCATCGAGCTGCAGCGACGAGACGCCGAGGTCGAACAACGCACCGTCGATCTCGGTATAACCGAGACGCTTTAGCACGTCCGGCAACTCGTCATAGACGGCGTGGACCAGATGGGTCCGATCCTTGTACGCGGCCAACCGTGCGGTCGACCGCTCCAGCGCCTGCGTATCGCGGTCGAGTCCGATGAGGACCAGGCGCGGGTGCGCGGCGAGGACAGCTGCGGCGTGCCCGCCGAGACCGAGCGTGGCATCGACGTACACGGCGTCGCGATCGGCTGCAGCGGGTGCGGACAGGGCCGGAGCGAGGAGTTCGAGGCAGCGATCGAGCAGCACCGGGACGTGCGCCCCCGACCGCTCGTTCGTACTCATCTGTCGACCCCCTCGACGTGCCCCGTACGGTCAGATCCCCATCCGCTCTCACACTCGCCTGGCTCCGGGGAAGAGGAGCCAGGTGAGGCGAGCGCGGGTGGAGATCTCGCCGTACGGAACGAAAATCCCTACAAACTTCCTGGAAGGACCCCCTCCTCGATGCCGGCGAAAGCGTCTTCGCTGTCGGCCAGGTAGGTTTCCCAGGCTTGCTTGTCCCAGACCTCGACGCGCGAACTCGCACCGATCACGACCAGGTCGCGATCGAGCGCTGCGTACTCGCGTAGGTGAGCAGGAATGGTGACCCGTCCTTGCTTGTCCGGAACTTCGTCGTGCGCACTTGCAAAGAACACCCGGCTGTACGCCCGAGCGGCCTTGTGTGTCATCGGCTGTTCCCGCAGCTGCCCGGCGATCCGGGCGAACTCCGACGCCGGGAACACGTAGAGGCAGCGCTCCTGCCCTTTCGTGATCACGACACCGCCGGCGAGCTCTTCGCGGAATTTCGCCGGCAGGATCAGTCGACCTTTTTCGTCGAGGCGCGGTGTGTGGGTGCCGAGGAACATTGCACCCACCTCCGAGCCTCGCCAGTGAGGCCCACTCTACTCCACAACGCTCCACTTCTGATCGAAAATACCCACGGCGAGTTGTCCGTTGCACGACGAATTGCCAGGTCAATCGGGTTCCGTACGAAGTGGAGGGTGAAACGTCGCTGGCGTGGCGCGACCGATGCATCGCGCGGGATAACTACGACATTTGACGCGTTTTTCGAGGTCGCACCGGGTCCGTGCCACGCCGGTGGAGTAAAAGGGAGGTCGCGTCGTACAACCCCCGTTGATCCTGGAGTTAGTTAGCGCTTCGACGGCGTGTCGTGCGAATAACTCCAGGATCAACCGGGGTTGGGAATAAAGAGCTTGCCGGTGGCTCGCGCGACGTCATTGTCACGTGAGCCACCGGCAAGCCAGGGGCGTCCACGTCGGCGACGCTGCCGGAGCGGACGGAATGAGCGGGGTGTCTGGGCAGGTCTTATGCGGCGTCGGACTCCGCAGGCGGTACGGACGGACGGGGTCGCTTCCGGGCGGCCAGGACCTCATTCGCCACATCGACGAGGGCCCGGGCCCGTGCGTACTCGGCGGGCGTGAACGCCGGCGCCGGTCGCTCGATCAGCAAGCCGCCACCGTTCGGGGCCTTGAGTTGCATGCGGTTCGCGGTGAAGCCGGGCCGGACGTCGTCGTCGGACGGCACCGACCGTACGGTGACGGCCAGCAACACGCTCTCCAGCGCGGCCGGCAACTGCTCGGGGTCGCGGATGAGCCAGGTGGCCGCGCCCAGCACTTCGGTCGGCGGGTCGACGAGGTGGCGCGCTTCGGTTCGGCGTACCCACACGTCCCGACCGCGCCCCTTGACCACCGCGGCGACCAATTCATCCTCCGTAAGGTCGTTCGGCGCGTCGACGAGGAAATCGTCGACGGCGCCCGCTTCCGTACCGTGCACCTGGACCGACAGTATGTTGACGGACTTCAGAGCCAGGCTCGCGGTCAGTACGGCCAGGAAGCCGGGTCGATCGTCGACCGTTGTTCGCAACCGCCACAACGCCATTGACGTCTCCTCGCTGCATGGAGCGAAATCGACTCCCGCATGAACGGGCTTCAACGACGAAGCTGCGTCCATGGTGAATATCGACCATTACGCTCAAATTTCTACCTGGTTGCAATGCGACTTCGTGGCGGAATGAAAGGAAGATCGTTCCGGCAGCGTCGCGGGGGAAAGTTACCCCTTCATCGTGACGCGGATCCCGGCGGATGGCGACCGTCAGGCACTTTCCCGGCGTACGAGGTGCGCGGTCAGGAAGACGTACGGGTCGGCCGGCTCCACGCCGCGAATCTTGTCGTAGAGCAGCTGGGCCATCGCTCGGCCCATCTCGTCCACCGGTTGATGCATGGTCGTCAGCGTGGGATCGGTCTGCCCAGCGAGTACCGAATCGTCGAATCCGACGATCGCGACGTCATCGGGGACGCGCAATCCCCGCTCCCGGAGCGCGCGCAAGGCACCGAGTGCCATCGGATCGGACGCGGCGAACACGGCGTCGATCTTCGGGTACGCATCGAGCAGCTTGCGCATGGCGAGCAGGCCGCTGCCCTCGCTGAAGTCGCCGTACCCGATCATCAGTGCGGCCGAGTCGCCCAGCGCCGTTCGGTAGCCCTCCAGGCGGGCCACGCCGACACCCATGTCCTGCGGGCCGGCGATCGTCGCCACATTCTGCCGGCCGATCTTGAGCAGATGCTCGGTCGCGATTCGGGCGCCGCCGATGTTGTCCACGTCGACGAAGCCGCCGGCGTCCGCCTCATGGAGCATCCGGGCGGGCCGGCCGCCGTACACGATCGGGAGCCCGCGATTGACGAGCAGTCCGGGCAGCGGATCGTCGTCGTGCATCGACAGGAGGAGTACGCCGTCCACGTGCTGCGGGGTCAGATGGGAGACGAGGCGCTCGCGTTCCACCCGCGACTGCGCCATCGCGAGCCAGAGCTGCAACGGCGTCGCGGCGAGACCGGCCGAAATGCCGCGGATGATGCCGGCGAAGAAAGGCTCGCCGAAGACGCGGTCTTCGGACTCGGACACGACCAGCGCGACGGAGTCGGTTCGGTGGGTGACGAGGGCACGGGCGGCCCGATTCGGCACGTACCCGAGGTCGGTGATCGCACGCTCAACCGCGTCCCGCGCCCCCGGGCTCACCTGCGGCGAGCCGTTGACCACTCGCGAGACCGTGCCACGACCGACGCCCGCGTATGCCGCGACCTCGTCCAACGTGGGGCGGCCGGGCGAGCGAGTACGCCCACCGGATGCCGTGTCGCCGACCACGTGTGCTCCCTCTCGATCATCGGGACTTGCCCCGAAGATTGTCCAACATCGAACCGCTCAACACGAACCGTGCCACCCGCCGGGAGCGCTCCCAGACCACGGTGCCTGCCGTGCCCACCCATGTCAATAGCCAGTTGGGAGCGTTCCCACCCCCAAAAACCTGTTGATCCTGGAGTTAGTTAGCGCTTCGATGGCATGTCGCTCTGATAACTCCAGGATCAACTTCACGGACAAGGTGGTACGGAGCATGCCGGCAACGTTCAAAGACCTGTGTCTCGACGCGAACGACGACCGAGCGCTCGCCGAGTGGTGGTGCGCGGCGATCGGGTACCGGCTCGTGCTCGGAACGAAGGACGACTATCTCGGCAAGTGGATCGGGGCAATCGAGGATCCGGCGGGTAAGGGGCCGCTGATCTGGATCAACTCGGTACCGGAGTCGAAGACGATCAAGAACCGGATGCATCTCGACGTCATCGGCGACACGCAAGAGCTGATCGCGCTCGGGGCAACGCTCGTCCGCGCACGGGACGAGGAGATCCGCTGGGACATCCTCGCCGATCCCGAAGGAAACGAGTTCTGCGCGTTTACGCCGGAGGCTTAGAGGACCGGCAAAGTTGATCCTGGAGTTACTAGCGCGAAACGCCGTCGAGGCGCTAACTAACTCCAGGATCAACTGGAATTTAGGAGAGTCCTAGCTCCGCGATGGAGACCTCTCGCATTTCCACCTTGCGGATCTTGCCGGTGACGGTCATCGGGAACGCGTCCACGACCTTGACGTACCGAGGGATCTTGTAGTGCGCGAGCTTTCCGGTGCAGAACGCCCGGATCGCTTCCGCGGTGAGCGGCGCGGCGCCGTCACGCAGGCGTACCCACACCATCAACTCTTCGCCGTATTTCGCGTCCGGCACGCCGACGACCTGCGCATCCACGACGTCCGGGTGGCTGTACAGGAACTCCTCGATCTCGCGTGGATAGACGTTCTCGCCGCCGCGAATGACCATGTCCTTGATCCGGCCGACGATGCTCAGGTACCCGTCCGCGTCCATCACCGCGAGGTCGCCGGTGTGCATCCAGCGGGCCGCGTCGATCGCCTCCGCCGTCCGGTCCGGCATGTTCCAGTAGCCGAGCATGACGCTGTACCCGCGGGTGCAGAACTCTCCCGGCTCGCCCCGAGGCACGGTCAGGCCGGTGGCCGGATCGATCACTTTGACCTCAAGGTGCGGATGCACTTGGCCGACGGTGGACACTCGCCGATCGAGATCGTCGTCCGGCCGGGTCTGGGTCGACACCGGTGATGTCTCGGTCATGCCGTAGCAGATCGTCACCTCGGTCATACCCATCTCGGAGATGACCCGCTTCATCACCTCGACCGGGCACGGCGAGCCCGCCATCACGCCGGTACGCAGGGCAGACAGATCGTGATCCGGGAAGGTCGGATCGGCCAGTTCGGCGATGAACATCGTCGGTACGCCGTACAGGACGGTGGCTTTCTCGCTCGCCGCCGCACGTAACGTAGCGGCCGGTTCGAAGCCGGGTCCGGGAATCACGATGCAGGAGCCGTGGCTGACCGCGCCGAGGTTGCCCATCACCATGCCGAAGCAGTGATAGAACGGCACCGGCACGACCACTCGATCGTGTTCCGTGAACGCCTGCGTCTCCCCCACGAAGAAGCCGTTGTTCAGGATGTTGTGGTGCGAGAGCGTCGCGCCCTTCGGAAAGCCGGTTGTCCCGGACGTGTACTGGATATTGATCGGATCGTCGAACGACAAGTCCGCCTCGCGGGCGGCAAGATCCTCGTCAGTTACCGACGCGCCGCTCGCGACCAGGTCATCCCAGCTGGGCGTACCGATGTAGACGATCTCCCGGAGCGCCTCGCATTCGGCGCGTACCTCGTCGATCATGCCGCGATAGTCGGACGTCTTGAACGACTCGGCCGACACCATCATCCGGATGCCGGACTGCTGGAGCACGTACGAGAGTTCGTGGCTGCGGTACGCCGGATTGATGTTCACCAGGATCGCGCCGATCCGAGCCGTGGCGAACTGGATCAGCACCCATTCCGGCACGTTCGGCGCCCAGATGCCGACCCGGTCGCCCTTTGCCACGCCGGTCGCCAGCAGGCCTTTTGCGAGCGCCGCGACATCCCGGGCCAGCTCGTCGTACGTCCAGCGGCGCTCGGACGGCACATCGACCAGTGCTTCGCGCTCGCCGAAGCGGGCGACCGTCGTGGCGAGGTTCTCGCCGATCGTCTGGCCCAGCAGTGGCACGGTGGAAGGGCCATTGACATAGGAAAATTCGGTCATCGTCGACCCCTCGGCTCGCGCACGTCGTTACGGCGATTGTTACTCGCGTCACACGAGCGCGCCAGAGCGCGGCAGATCAAGAGCTAGGCCATGCGGCGCATCAGGGCCGTTGCGCGGTCGGCGTCGAATCTGAGTGGGAGTGGCCGCTCGCCGTACCACTCGAGCGTCGCATCGTGATCGACATGCGTCGGATCGGCGATCGCGGCCAGGAACCGCGCATAGCCGTACGCGCCGCCGACGTCCTCCGGCGGGCAGGCGCCCTCGCCGGAAAGGCACAGCGGGTACCGCTCCTCCGGCGCCGCGAGCAGCACGTCCTCGACCAGGATCTGATGCTCCCACCAGTCCCCGAAGTCATACGTGTACGAGAACTTCGAGCCCTTGCCGGCCACCGAGTCGAGCCGCGCATCCATTTCGTCTCGCATGTCGACCAGCCCTTCCGGGTCCGGCATCCCGTACTGCGTGCCACCGATCTCGAACGAATGCAGGTGGCAGTCCTGCCAGCCCATCGCGAGCTGGACAACGCGGTGGAGCCGATCCAGCGTGAACGCACCCGGCACGATCACCCGACGCGACACGGCCGGTCGGGCGTCACGCAGCACGACGCGCAGAACAAAGATCTCACGTTCCATCTGTACCCCAATGTCGGCAATGCTTCATTCTTGCCGCGCCGGTGGATCGGTGCACCCGGAACACGCGAGTGATCTTATGGACGCATGCGACAACTCATGCCGGAAGTCCGCGAGGTTGACGGGAGCGACCTGATCGCGCTCTACCGCACCGCACCGGGCGTCCGGATCGTCCGGATGAACTTCGTCGCGAGCCTCGACGGGGCGGTCGAGGTCGACGGCGTATCGGCCGGGCTCGGCACGCCGGGCGACCGGCTGTTACTGGGAACGCTGCGGGCGCTCGCCGATGCCGTTCTGGTTGGTGCCGGCACGCTCAAGGCGGAGAACTACAAGCCGGTACGCCCGACCGCGGAGCGCCGTGCCTGGCGGGAATCGGTCGGCTTGGCCACGTACCCGAGGCTTGTCGTGGTCTCCGGGCGGCTCGATCTCGACCCGGCTCACCGGGCGCTCGCCGATGCTCCGGTCCGTCCGATCGTGATCACCCACGGCTCGTCCGACGACGAGCGGCGCGATGCCCTGGCCGAAGTGGCGGACGTACTCGTACACGGTGTGGATCGGGTTGATCTCATCGCGGCGGTGGACGAACTCCGGTCGGCGTACCACCTTGATCATCTGCTGTGTGAGGGTGGCCCGGTGTTATTCGGGGCGCTGCATGCGGCGGACCTGGTCGATGAGCTGTGCTTGACCGTCGCACCGCTGCTGGCGGGCGCGGGCGCGGGCCGCATAATCGCCGGCCCGCACGTCGCTCTTAGCGCTATGACGCTCTGTCACGTGCTCTCGTCGGACGACGCTCTACTCCTGCGGTACGCCCGGCCTTGAGCCCGTTACGGGTTCTGCTTCCCGATGTTGTTCATCGCATCCTTGGCGGCATCCGTGCCCTTGTCGATCATGCCGCCGGCCTTGCCACCGGTCATGTCGTCGATCTTGTTCCCGGCCGCGTCGATCCCGCCGCCCATCTTGTCGGTCATCGGATCGAGCTTGCTCTTCGCCGCGTCCATTCCGGAATTCATGGTCGTATCGGAATTCCCGGTCGTACCGGAATTCATGGTGTTGCCGACGTCCGCGGTATGCACGTTCGAGGTGTCTGCCTTCGACGAGCTGAACCAGCCCTTGATCGTGTCGGCGATACCCATGTCTGCCTCGTTTCATCGCCGGACTTTGACCAATTAAACATAAATCGTCCACTGCCCTGACGTGCGGAAACAGGTGACACCGGCCAGCAGGCGGTTTCGGATGGAATGCCCGCGTTCGGGTATGCCGTTCGGCGACTCGCGGGTGGGGGAAGGTGCCGCTGTCGCACGGATGGGGCAACATGGCATCCGGAATGCGTACAGTTGATCGAGGGGAACCGCGAAGATGGACGACCCGGTTGGCCGCGTGCTCGGCACCGCGGATGCGACTCCGCTCTGCTTCTGGGTGGCGGTGACGCCCGGCGCCTATCTCCAACTCGACGATGTCGTGGTCACGCATCGCGAGGTTCCGGGCCGCGAGACCGTCGCGATTTCCGGCGTGGTCACCCAGGTTCGAGCGCGGCACGAAGGCGCCCAATTCGAGTCGGACGTGTTCGCGATCGCCGACGGCACGCTGCCCGCGATGGTGCAGGAGGCCGCCGAGATCACCACGACCCGGGTCGAACCCGAGGTTTACGTGCCACCGGCGCCCGGCGCACTGGTCCAACGTGCTTCCGGCGACGAGCGCGCGTCCGCGCTGTACTTCGACCGGATGGAGAAGAAGGTCCCGATCGGGACCGGCCGGGACGGCGAGCCGCTGTTCCTCAACGCTGAGTTTCTGGACGGCTCGCGCGGTGCCCACGTCTCCATCTCCGGCATCTCCGGTGTCGCCACCAAGACGTCATTCGCCACGTTCCTGCTGTACAGCGTGTTCCGCTCGGGCGTGCTCGGCGCGGAGGCCGCGAACACGAAGGCGCTCATCTTCAACGTGAAGGGCGAGGACCTGCTGTTCCTCGACCACCCGAACACGAGGCTGAACGACCACTACGATCGCGGCGTATGCGAAGCTCGGCCTTGCCGCCGGCGCGTTCCCGGACGTCGCGGTCTACGCACCGCCGCGCCCTGGGGACATGTCCGGCACACCCGACGTGTCCAGCCGCCTGTCCGGCGTGGACAGCTTCTACTGGACGATCGCCGAGTTCTGCACCGATCGCCTGCTCCCCTATGTGTTCGCCGATGCCGATGACGAGAAGCAGCAGTACACGATGGTCGTCCATGCGGTGACCGCGCATCTCGCGAAGGTCGCGATCCCGGCGGACGGCGGCGTCACGATCGACGGCGCCCGGCTCGGCTCGTACGCGCGATCTGGTCGACTTCATCGTCGCCGAGCTGAACGACGAGGATGCCCGCGCGATGTGGGGCGGCACCGCGGTCGGCCAAGGCACGGTCAACGCGTTCGCACGGCGGCTGATCGGATCGAAGAAGGACCTCTCTCGCCTGATCCGCGGAGATCTGCCGCTGCGGCGTACGCACTCGATCAACACCGCGGAAAGCGCCCAGGTCACGGTCGTCGACCTGCACAACCTGCCGGATCGGGCGCAACGGTTCGTTGTCGGTGTCACGCTCCGCACCGAATTCGAACGCAAGGAGAAATCCGGTACGGCGAAGCCGCTACTGTTCGTGGTCCTTGACGAGCTGAACAAGTACGCACCCCGCGAAGGCACCTCGCCGATCAAGGAGGTGCTGCTCGACATCGCCGAGCGAGGCCGGTCGCTCGGCGTGGTGCTGATCGGCGCCCAGCAGACCGCGTCCGAGGTCGAGCGCCGGATCGTCTCCAACTCCGCGATCCGCGTGGTCGGCCGGCTCGACGCCGCCGAGGCCACCCGCCCGGAGTACGGATTCCTGCCGCCGGCACAGCGTGCTCGCGCGCTGATCGCGAAGCCCGGCACGATGTTCGTCAATCAGCCGGAGATCCCGGTGCCGCTGGTGATCGAGTTCCCGTTCCCGGCCTGGGCGACCCGGCCGTCCGAGGCCGGTGCCGCACCGAGTGCGACGTTGCGCTCGATCACGCAGTCCGTCGACCCGTTCGAGGTGGTCGCGTCACCCCAGCTCGCCGGCGCCCGGTCCGGCGCGGTCGGCTCCAGCCTGTCCGACGACGACATCCCGTTCTAGGCGTTTGAGGAACAACAGTGAAGATCCTGCATACGTCCGACTGGCACGTCGGGAAGGTCCTCAAGGGTGCGTCCCGGACCGACGAGCACATCGCGGTCCTCGCCGATGTCGTCGCGATCGCCCGGGCCGAGCAACCCGACCTCGTGATCGTCGCGGGTGACCTGTTCGACACCGGCGCACCGACGCCGGACGCGACGCGAATCGTCACTCGGGCGCTGTCCGCGCTGCGGGCCACCGGCGCCCACGTGATCGCGATCGGCGGCAACCACGACAACGGCGCGGCCCTGGACGCGCTGCGGGTCTGGGCCGATGCGGCCGGGATAACGCTGCGCGGCACCGTACGCGAGCGGGCCGCCGACCACATCATCACCGGTGTCACGGCCGGTGGCGAAGCATGGCGCGTGGTCGCGTTGCCGTTCCTGTCCCAGCGATTCGCGGTCCGGGCGACCGAGATGTTCGAGCTGACCGCGGCCGAGGCGAACCAGACGTACGCGGACCATGTCGGACGCCTGGTCAAGGCGCTCACCGCCGACGCCGGCGGCGACACCGTCAACATCATCACGGCGCACCTGACCGTGGTCGGCGGCACGCTGGGCGGTGGCGAGCGCGACGCGCACACGATCCAGGCGTACGCGGTCCCGTCCACCGTGTTCCCGACCAGTACCCACTACGTCGCACTCGGACATCTGCACCGCCGCCAGGCGGTCGTGGCGCCGTGCCCGGTGCACTACAGCGGCTCACCGTTGGCGATCGACTTCGGCGAGGAGGAGAACACGTCCGTCGGTCACGATCGTCGAGGTCACCACGTCCACCGCGGCGCGTACCCGCGACGTCGCGATCGGCGCCGCCGTACCGTTGCGGACGGTGGCCGGCACGCTCGACGAACTGGCCGCGATCACCGACGACGGGGCTTGGCTCCGGGTGTACGTACGGGAGCGGCCGCGCGCCGGACTTCGCGAGACCGTGCAGGAGATGCTGCCGCGCGCGCTCGAAGTGCGAATCGACCCGGAGATCCTGGCCGAGGTCGATCCGGCGAAGACGAGGGCGAAACGCCCGGCCGAACGTACGCCGGCCGAGATGTTCGCGGACTACCTCTCCGCCCAGGGCCATGCTGATCCGGACGTGGCCGCGCTGTTCGACACCATCTACGCGGAGATCGAAGCATGAGGCCGGTCCGCCTCGATCTCGCCGGCTTCGCCGCCTTCCGTGAGCCCACCACCGTCGACTTCACCGACGCCGACTTCTTCGCCCTGGTCGGCCCGACCGGCTCCGGCAAGTCCACCGTGCTCGACGCGATCTGCTTCGCGCTCTACGGCACGGTTCCCCGCTGGAACGACCGACGGGCGATCGCAAATGCGCTCGCACCGAGCGCGAACGAAGCCCGGGTCCGGCTGATCTTCGAATCCGGCGGCGATCGGTTCGCCGCCACCCGTGTCGTCCGGCGCGACGGCAAGGGCAAGGTCACCACGACCCACGCCGGTCTGGAACAGTTGCCGCCCGGGTTCGATGTGTCCAAACTCGACACCGGGTTGGCCGCCGAGGACATCGGCGACGTGCTCGCCGGTACGCCGGCCGAGATGGAAGAGGCGGTCACGGCCACCGTCGGGCTGCCCTTCGACCAGTTCATCAGCTGCGTGATCCTCCCGCAGGGCCAGTTCGCGGAGTTCCTGCACGCGAAGCCCGCCGTACGGCAGCAAATCCTGGTCAACCTGCTCGGCCTGCACGTGTACGAGCGGATCCGGGAGCAGGCGACGGCGAAGGCGGTGCTCGCCGAAGCGCAGCTCTCTGCGACCGACCGGCAGGTGGCCGCTTTTGCCGACGCGTCCGACGAAGCGATCGCCGAGGCCGCGGCGCGTTTGGATGCGCTGACTCGTCTCGTCTCCGATGTCGACGTCGCCGTACCCCGGCTGACCGTGGCTCGACAGGCCGCGGAGTCGGCGCAAACGTCGCTGCGCAAGCTCGACGGCGATCTTCTGGCTCTGTCCGCGGTGGCCGCACCGGCCGGCGTGACCGAAGTCGCGCAGGCCGCGCTCGCGGCCCGGGTGGCTCAGGCCGAGGCGGCGGCGTTGGTGACCGCGGCCGAGGAGCGCGAAGAGAAGCTGCGCGGGGAGACCGCAGCGGCCGGCGACGCGAACGATCTGCGGCGGTCGCTCGATCTGCACAGCGAGCGGACCCGCGCGCAGGAACAGGCGTCGGCGGCGGGCGACGTGCTGGCGGCCGCGGAGGCGGAACACCGGTCGTCGACCGCGGCACTGGCCAAGGCGCAGAGCGCGCTCACCGTGGCCCGCGCGGTCGTGATGGCGGCGGAGACCGAGGTCGAGGCGGCACGTACCGCCGACCGAGCCGCCACGCTGCGACCGCATCTGGTCGAAGGCGAGCCGTGCCCAGTCTGCGAACAAACCGTCACGGTCGTGCCCGCGACGCCGGACGCGCCACGTCTGGCCGGCGCGAACGCCGCTCACGGCAAGGCGCAGACCGGCGTCAAGGACGCTGAGAAGGCGGTCACCACGCGTGACCGTGCGGTCCGCGATCTGGAGATGGCTCTCGCCGCCGCACGTGCCCAAGGTGAGCAGATCGCGACCCGGCTCACCGAACTCGACGCGCGCCTCGCCGACGCGCCCGGTCCGGCGGCGCTGCGCGACGAACTGCGCATCCTCAACGACCTGCAGATCCGGCTGGACGAGGCGGCCGTGTCGGTCCGCGAGGCACGCGACACGCTGCGGAAAGCGGCAGCCGCCGCGGTGCGAGCGGACGAACGTATTACCGCCGCGTGGCGCGCGTTCGACGCGACCCGGGACGGGATCGCCCGGCTGACGCCGCCGTCGGCCAACCGCGATGACCTCGCGCTCGCCTGGGACGACCTGACGTCGTGGGCGACGGGTGCGGGCGTCGAGCTGGCCCGGACCCGGACCGAACTCGTCAACCAGTCGCAGGCGGCGCTGGCCGAGGCGACGAATGCGGCGATCGCGATCACCACGCTGTTCGCCGAGGCGGGCGTACCCGAGGGTGCATCCAGTGCCAACGTCGATCACTCCCGGATCGCGACGATCGCGGTCGAGCAGGCCCGCGCCGCGCACGCCCGGATCGTGGAACGCCGGGACCAGGCGGAGAAGCTACGTGCCGCCCGGGCCGAATCCGAACACGAGGCGCATGTCGCCCGCGCGCTCGCCCAACATCTCCGCGCGAACAACTTCGAGCGATGGCTGCTGGCCGAGGCGCTGGACGCGCTGGTCGACGGCGCCTCGACGATCCTGCGCGAGCTGTCCGGCGGTCAATACGATCTCGGTCACGACAAGGGCGAATTCTTCGTCGTCGATCACCATGATGCGGCGCTGCGCCGTCCGGTGCGTACGCTATCGGGTGGCGAGACGTTCCAGGCGTCGCTGGCTCTGGCTCTGGCGCTGGCCGATCAACTCGCCGGCTTGTCCACAAGCGCGGCAAGCCTAGAATCGATCATGTTGGACGAAGGTTTTGGCACGCTTGATGCCGCGACGCTCGATATCGTCGCGGCCACGCTGGAAAACCTGGCCGCACGAGGCGATCGGATGGTGGGCGTCGTGACACACGTATCCGCACTGGCAGAACGCATCCCGGTGCGCTTCGAGATCCACAAGGACGCTCGAACGGCGTACGTGGAGCGGGTGGGATAAAAACTGATGGCCGGACGCCTTTATCTCGATCCGTGGAGTCCCTCTTACGGGTCGGCGCTGGAGACGGCGGAGGACGGACCCGCCGCATCGAGCAGCGCGGCGCTGGACACCGATGTCGAGATGCCGGCCGGCGATTGGCATCCGATCGCGACTCCGGCCGACGTCGAGGCGCCCGAGGTCGTCCTGTTCGTCGACGGCGTACGCCGGATTGACGCGAACCTCAAGTGGGAGTCCGACGACAAGCCGTACCCGGACGCGGTGCTGGCCGCGTCGTACGCAGCCGGGGTCGTTCGGTGTGACCTCCGCAGCGGCTGCGCCGAACTGGCTACCCGCAAGGTCGGCCGAGGCCTGTTCACGGCCGCCGAAGAGCCGCCGACGCTCGGTGATCCCCCGGCTCGATACATCGGGCACAAGGTGTCCCGGGGTGAGCCGAAGGATCTCGAAAACGCGATGCAGGCGCAGATGCACGCGCTGGAAGTAGAGGTGTCGCTCGGCGCTCGAACGGCCGATGAGCTGCTGATCGTCGACGGGCCGCTGCAAGGACGCACGCACCTGCCGAACGCGCTCGGCTACGTCAAGACGCACCGCTCGCGCTACCTGCCGGATCAGCTGTCCACCGTCGTCGCCGGTCTCGCCGCGGGTCAGCGATCGCCGGTCTTCCTGCTCGGCACGACGTGGCGCCGCTACACCTGGTACATGAGGTTGCCGGAACCGATCGGCTCCGGCTGGGCCGGCATCGTGCGGATCGAATGCCCGGCCGACCTCGACATATCCGCCGCGATCGGGCTGGCGCATCTGTCCACCGCCACGCTCCCCCGATTCGCTTCGGTGCCCTACAAGGACCCGCGCGCACCGCAGAATCTGATCCCGATCGCCGGCCTCGAACGCCGCCTCCGGGGGCTGCTGGGCGATGCCCGCCTACTGCACCGCCAGCTCATGCGCGCGGTCGCCACGGCGTCGTTCGGGCCATCCGACCTCGGTGCCTCGGTTCCAGCACCCGCGTCGGTGTCCGCGCCACCGAGTACCGTTCGCACGTGAGTCCGACCCGCACGCTGGCCCTGCCCGACCACTACGACTTCCGGGGCACGCTCGGCCCGCTCGCGATGAACGGGCACGACCCGTGCGCCCGGATCGGCGGTCGCGAAGCCTGGTGGACGGCCCGCACACCGGACGGCCCGGCGACGCTGCATCTCGCGCGCGAAGGTGCGCGGTTGGTCGCGACCGCGTACGGTCCGGGGTCCGCGTGGGCGCTCGATCGGGCGGACGCGGTGGCCGGGCTCCGCGACGATGTCACGGAATTCGGTGCACTTGCCGAGACCCACCCGGCGGTACGCGCAGCCTTCCACGACCATCCCGGCCTGCGAATGACGGCGACCGGCCGGATCTTCGCGCACCTGATCCCAGTGATCCTGACGCAGAAGGTGACCGGTCTGGAAGCATCCCGGGCGTACCTGGGGATCGCTCGGGCCTTTGGCGAGCCCGCACCGGGGCCGCTCGCGAGTCTGTTTCTGCCGGCGCTCGCCGAGACGATCGCGGCCACGCCGTACTGGGCGTTCCACCGATTCGGCCTGGAACAGCGGCGCGCCGACACGCTGCGACGGGCTGCGGCGATGGGCGACCGGCTCGACCGGGCACCGGATGTCGAGACCGCCACGAAGCTGCTGATGTCGATCCCGGGCATCGGTATCTGGACCGTCGCCGAGGTGGTCCGCCTCGCGTACGGCGACCCGGACGCGGTTACCGTCGGCGACTACCACGTACCGAACCACGTCGTGTACGCGCTGACCGGCGCCGCCCGGGCCGGCGCCCGTGACGGTACACCCGGCCGGATTTCGTCGGCCGACGCTCGCATGCTGGAAGTGCTGGAACCGTTCCGGCCACAACGCGCCCGCGTCGTGCAGATGCTGCTGGCCACCGGCGTGAGCGCGCCGAAGTTCGGCCCGCGCTCACCGGTCCGTTCGTTCGCCCGCTTCTAACCGAGTTCTAGCGGCCGGCGCCTGCGGCGGCGCTTTGCGGCCGCTTGCGCAAGTCGAGCGGGATGGCCGCTTCCAGGGACGGATCCGACGCCCGCAGACGACGAACCGACCAGGCCGTGAACGCCAGCAACAACGCGTACGGCGGGTAGCCGAGCAGCAACCGCGCCACGCCCAGCGCCGTTCCCGAATCGTGCGCTCCGGTGTGCTTGAAGATGACCGCCTGGATGCCGACCTTCACCAGGTATGTCACCGACCACAGGATGGTCAGGTAGTTGAAGTGCCGGACCATCTTCGGCTGCTGCCGCCATTCCATGCTGCCGCCCGCCGCGAGCAGCGACCAGACCCAGCCGATCAGCGGGCGCCGGAACGGCACGGACAACAGCATGGCCACGCCGTACGCCCCGGACAGGATGATCCCCGGCAGGTAGAACTCCTTCGTGCTGCCGGTCTTCCACGCGATGAACGCGCCGATGCCGACGCCGAACAAGCCGTTGACCGCGTTCCGGATCGTCTCGCGGCGGGTCAGCCGGTAGATCGCGATCGCCACCGCGGACGCGGCCGAGATGACGATCGCCCAGTTCAGCGTGCCGATGATGTTGGCGACGACGAAGATCAGGACCGGGATGCTGGACTCGACCACGCCGCGTACGCCGCCGAGCTGCTCCGCGAGCTGCTCGGAAAACGTCGGCAGGACCTCTTCGGTGTCGGCCTCG
This sequence comes from uncultured Actinomycetota bacterium, assembly GCA_963831705.1. Classification (GTDB taxonomy): domain Bacteria; phylum Actinomycetota; class Actinomycetes; order Mycobacteriales; family Micromonosporaceae; genus DASQPR01. The sequence goes on from CAWHRE010000010.1 coordinate 348,148, forward strand.
GCGTGCGTGTTGCGGTCGTCGCGCGTCATGGTCGTCTCACCATCGGGGTCGTCGGGTGGGCTGGTCAGGACCGGATCCGGGCTCAGAGCTTCGGCGCCTCAAGTTCGTACTGCGGATTGAAGATGACTTTACGGTCGCCGCGAACCGCAACGCGACCCTTCGCCGTCATCTGTCGACCCGGCTCGATCCCCGGGATCTGGCGACGGCCGAGGAACACCAGCGTGACGACGTCGCTTCCGTCGTAAAGATCGGCTTCCAGGGTCGGCAGATTCGTCCGAGGCGTATAGACGACGGTACGGAGTCTGCCGGTCACGCTCACCATCTCGCCGCGACAGATCCCGCGAGCCAACGCACACCCGGAGGCGGCGGCTCCACGCTGCAACTCCTCGGCATCAAGCTCGGCCTCGCTGGCGGTGAACTTACGGAAGATCCGACGAATGGGCGAAGAACGCTCAACGGCAACCATGCGGTCGACCTCACCCTCCTCTGCGGGCCGAGCTGCGTCGGCCGGCAAGGTAAGCGTACGACCAATAGACGTGTTTGAGCTGCTGCCGGATGACGAATTCACCGGCATGGACGTAAGCGGCACGATTACTCCGAACGGCGGGGGCGAGGGGAGGGACGTCGCCGGTCGGCAGCGCTGTTATCGCTCTCGACCGCCGGCGTGGGCGCAGCGCCATTGCCGCTGTTGCCATTGACGGAGTTGGTGCCTCCGCCATAAACCGTGCCGGCGGAACCATTCACGCCGGAGCCGTACACCGAACCGTTGTTCGTGGATGCCTGGGCCGAGGCACCCTGATCTGCCGCGGCCGGTGCGTTCTGAGCCGCGGCATTCGCCTTCGCGGCCTCCGCGATTTCACGCGGCAGCCGTAGCGGCAGCGCCTCACGTACCGGCATCGCCTCCCGTCCACGGTCGACCACGAGACCGCGCAGGCAAACGCCGAGCGGCCCGGCGGAGGACGGGTCCGCCGCGGCCGCGCCCTGGTAAACCGCGCGCAGCATCCAGCGCGGGCCATCGATGCCGATAAAGCGGAGATCCATCATGCCGTCGGTGTTACGCACCCGAGCCCGCAATTCGGTCCCGTACGTTCCGCGTACTTCCTCGACTGCCACGCCATCACTGAAGAGAGAGGTTCGGATCTCTTCTCGAACCTCGTCCCAGATGCCCTCGGTACGAGGTGCGGCAAAGACGCCCAGTTGCAGCGCGCTGCCTTCGTATGCGAGCACCACCTGTTGGATCACGCCTTCGGCATTCGCCTGTACGCGGACTTCGACGCCTTCGATCGACGGAATCTGCAGGCTGCCGAGATCGACGCGTACTACGCCGGCCGGTGCCTCGGTGATGTCGTACGGCCCGTTCAGCTCGACGTCATCGGTGACCGCGGGGGTACGTCGGTGTGGCGTCGTTCGATCCCGGGCCGCGCCGTCCGATCCGTCGTAGCCGGCCGACTCGCCGTCGTCGCCAGGGCGGGAATGCCGTCCGGATCGGCGAGGGTCGTCCGCAGAGTGGCGTCCGCCACTCCCGCTACCTCGGGAGAACTTCACCGCTCCGCCTTTCTTCGCTGACTGTTCGGTCCGGTAGGACATCGCCGCGCCACTCTAGCCGAGGAGTCCGGTGTGGCCGCCAGTCGATCCGTGCCCGCCCGTACCGCGTGCCGAATCCGATAGCTCTTCGGCGCCGTAAAAGTGTGCACGCTCCACCCGCTGCACGACAAGTTGCGCTATTCGGTCACCGCGGGAGATGACGGCAGGTGTTATCGGATCGTGATTGATCAGAATGACCATGATCTCGCCCCGGTATCCGGCGTCCACGGTTCCGGGTGCGTTCAGCACGGTCACACCGAGACGGGCGGCGAGCCCGGAGCGCGGGTGGACGAGCCCGACGTATCCGTCCGGGAGTTCGATCGCGAGACCGGTCGGGACCATCGCACGCCCACCGCCCGGCGGGATCTCCACGTCGGTCGCCGCATGCAGGTCTGCACCGGCGTCGCCGGGGTGCGCGTAGAACGGCATCGGAAGACCCGGATCCAGCTGCCGTACGGCGATCCGCACCTGATCTTGACTCACGTCGTCCTCCACGATCCGCGCGCTACCGACATCTCTACCGACGTTCACGACAGGGCTAACGAGCGGCACCCCGTCGTGGCATACCCTCGCAGGGTGGCACAGGCTCCCGAATTTTCGTACTCCGAGCGTCTCAACGTCCCGTGGTGGGCGTGGCCGACCGGGATCGCGCTCGCGTCGTTCGCGGCGGCGGAGATCTTCCTCGGCGCGAATCCGCTGTACAACTGGATCCCGTACGCGATTTTCGTGCCTCTGGTCGTGGTCGGGCTGTGGCGATTGGGCGGCATCGTGATCCGGGTCGACCGAGGCGGTGACGACGCCGAACTCCGGGTCGACGACGCACACATTCCTGTGTCCTTCATCACTGAAGTCAACATCTTGGACGCTGAGGCCAAGCGTCAGCTGCTGGGCCCGTTCGCCGTACCCCATGTGTTCGCGATTCAGCGACCGTGGGTCCGGGATGCGATCCGGGTCGTGATCGACGACCCGGCCGATCCGACGCCGTACTGGGTGATCAGTACGCGCCGACCGGCCGCGCTCGCGCAGGCGATCATCGTCGCTCGAACGCTGGCGGTCGGAGCGGTTTAGCGCAGCGCTGTTAGTCCGGCTCGATCGCGGGGCGGACCTTGCGCAGGTCATCGCGGATGTGCGAGGCCAACGACAGGGTCGCGCGCCGGTTCAGATAGCTCGCCACGGCTGCACCGGTAAGCATCGGGCCGTAGCTGGTCAGGTTGCGCCCGAACCGCTTGAGCAGCCGGTCGCGAAGCTCTTTGCGGACACCTGTACCGAGCACCGCCGCTGCGGCCACGCCGGGCATCAGCGGATTGACGCCGCGTCGCTGAGCCCACGAATGCAGCAGCGTCACCGTACGGGCCGTGCCGGAACCTCGGATCGGGGCGCCGAAGAGTTCGTGCAGCTCACCGATTAGCTTGACCTCGATCGCGACGACCGCGACGGTCTCCGTCGCCAGCAGGATCGGTGCGGTCAGAAGCGTCGGTGTGGCGGCCCACTCAACCGCCGCAATACCGCCACCGGCCGCTCCGACCGCGGCGGTGGCACGGGACGCGTTGCGGACGAGCCGATCCGCGATTTCGTTGTCGGTCTGGCCCGGAAAGTGTTCGCGGAGTTTGTTCACGTCACGGATGGGGAGATGCGGAACGACCTCGCCGAGCGTGTCGGCGATCCACCGCATCGCGGCACTCGGTTTGAAGACGTCCGCCATGCCGCGCAAGCGAAGCTGGTTGGCGAGCCGGCCGAGGGCACGCCGACGCCCGGCCGCATCGAGATCGTCATCGGCCAACGCGGCGATCGTGCCGCCGAGTGCATCCGGCGTCGCCGCTGCGGCATCGATTGGTACTTCGGGCTCGACGGACGGTTCACCGTCGGAGCCGGGGCTGCCCGGCACTACGCCGGGCAACCGCTCCTCGTTCGTGTCCGTCATCGCCGCCTCCTTCTGGTTGGCACGCTCGTCGGATTCGATCATGTCGAAGTCCGCAGCGCTAACCGTACGACGTGACGTCTATGCCCACATTGCCTCAGGCACATTCCTTACAGATGAGTTGACCATTCTTCTCGCTGGCTAGCTGGCTGCGGTGATGCACCAGGAAGCAACGCGAGCAGCGGAACTCGTCGACCTGCATCGGCAGGACCTTGACGGTCAGCTCCTCATCGGCGAGGTCGGCGCCGGGCAGCTCGAAGCTCTCGGCGACTTCGGTCTCGTCGACGTCCACGACGGCGGACTGCGAGTCCGTCCGACGCGACTTGAGCTCTTCCAAGCTGTCCTCGCCGAGGTCGACCTCGTCGCGACGCGGGGCGTCGTAGTCGGTGGCCATCGGTTGTCACACTCCTGTATTCGTATTTGCTGCGGTGTAACACACAACAGAGGCGTTTCATGCCTGGTCTCATGCCGAGACCGTCGGCAATCTTGCTGTGCCGGGTGGAGAAACGGACGTTGCGCCCGTTACCCGGCGTTTGCGCGGTAGAGCATAAACAAAGCCCTGCCGAGCGCGGTACCTTACCGCCCCTACGGTGGTGGTGTAAGGCCGCCACGGGGAAAGTTGTTCCCGATGTGATTCGGGCGACACAAAGGTAGGGCTACGAAGCTCGAAGATCCGGTTCGGCGCGCCGACGTTTGCGGTCGGTATTCCGACGAGACCTCGCCCCCGCGCGTTACCCTCACCGCGTAGCCGCACCAACGCGACGAAGGTCGTGGGGCATACTCGCACGCGCACGCCGTTTGCAGATCACCCGATCGAACGAGATCCACTCGCTCATCCACAAGTACGAGATCCAGTTACAGGTTTCATGGGGAGTCAACGAAACATGAACGTTGGACGCGTCCGTTCGCTCGTCATCGTGGGTGTGTTGCTCGTCGGCGCCATCGTGATCACGAAGGTCACGATCTCGCACGACAAACAGTCACACGCGAGCTACACGGATACGTGCCCGGCGGGTGAAGTCCCCGTTGTCACCGACCCACTCCCCGACTATGACCAGATCAACATCAAGCTCTACAACGGGTCGGGTGTCCCCGGCGCAGCGCAGGACCTCGCGGACGAGCTTAACCACCGCGGGTTCAAGGTCGCGAAGGTTACCTCAGCGGACGACGCGAAATCGACGCCGGACATCGCCGACCTCTACTACGGTCCGAGCACGGTCGCGGCTGCCTGGGTGATCCGCGCCGAATTCCTGCTCTCCGACCCGAGCTCGAACCAGGGCATGTACTTCGACCTCAAGAACAAGACGAACTACGTCAAGGTCGTGATCGGCCGCGGCTTCCGCGAGCTGGGCGCGAAGACCGAGGTAAACCAGGCCATCGCAGCCCTGAAGACGCCAACCCCGCCGCCCGGCACCTGCGCCGACAACCCGTAACATTTGCGCGCTCCTCGCGCGGCGCCCCGTGCAGTAGTTGCACCGAGCCTCGCCGATCGACTTCGTCGACGAGCTCCGATCGGCGCGCCCACTGCGGCGCCGCTGACGGAGCGCGCGCGTTACGGCCCGGCGTCGGCTTTCAGATCACTGAGTACGTCGTGGAGGGCCCCGTGGATCGCCGGTGGCGCCGCCAGTACGAATTGATTCGTGGCGGGACCTCCGTGCAGGCCGCTGACGATCGCTCCGGCCTCGGCCGCCACCAACTGGCCGGCGGCCCAGTCCCAGGTGCCGAGGCCGCGCTCGAAGTACGCGTCGACCGTGCCGGCCGCCACTCCGCACAGATCCAGCGAGCATGCACCGAGCCGCCGGATGTCCCGAATCAGGTGCAGCACGCCGCCAAGCACCTTCGCCTGGTACGCCCGGCGCTCCGCGTCGTACCCGAAGCCCGTTGCCACGAGCGCCTGGGACATCTCGGTGACGGCGGAGCCGCCCAGTCGACGACGCGACTCGCTCTCGGTCAGGAACGCACCGCCGCCGCGTACGGCCGTGTACTCGTCGCCGGTCGCGATATTGCGCACCACGCCCGCTACGACCTCGCCGTCCACCTCGGCAGCGATCGAGACGGCGTACTGCGGAATGCCGTACAGGTAGTTGACCGTGCCGTCGATCGGATCAACAATCCACCGGACGGCACCGGGAGACGAGCCGGCCGGTTGAGAGGTGCCGGATTCCTCGCCGAGGATCGCATCCTCCGGGCGAGCAGCATGCAACGCCGTTTTGATCAAGCGTTCGACCGCTCGGTCGCCGTCGGTGACAACGTCGGTCAGCGTGCTTTTCGTGCGTACACCGGTAATGAAGTCCCGGCGTTTCTCCTGCGCGAGATCGGCGGCGGCCGCAGCTACCGCGGACGCGAGAGTGAGCAGGTCGGCTGGGTTCGGCTGGTCGATCTGATGGTTTTTCATAAGGCTTTCATTGTCGCGCCGCTCGGATCGGCGTGCGCGAGAGGTCACCTGACGAAGTCGGCGCTACAATTCACACCGCCTAGTGCTCACAAGTTGCTAGCAGATACCCACTACGTTCGAATCCCAGCACGCCAGATCAGCCTTTTGCGTCGCCGCAGACCGTGTCCGCGCGCTACCGTGGCCGGATTGGCCGTGCTCGCTTTTCGCCATCGGAAGGTCGTTCGTGACTGAAGCCCGCCAATCCGGAACCGACGTTCGTACCCTCACGGATACGTTACTGGCGCAGGCCGCCGAGTCGGATGGCAAGATCACATCCGCGATGCTCGCCTTGGCGGTAGAGAACGCCGACGTCACGCCCACGCAGGCAAAGAAGCTGCTGCGTTCGCTATCGGATGCCGGTGTGACGGTCATCTACGACGGCTCACCGACCGCCTCGCGGCGCAAGGTCGCCGCCGCGAGGTCCGCGCCTGCCGCGAAGGTCACGACCGCGAAAGCTCCGATCAAACCCACCGTGTCGGAGACCGTCAACGAGTCCGTCAGCGAAGGGCACGACAACGTCGTCCCGATCGAGAACGGCGCCACATCGGCGGCGGCTCGAAAGGCGGCCGCACCGAAGCAAACCGTTAAGGGGGCCGCCATCGATACCGCAACAGTGACCGAGCCGCAGGTCGAGTCCGACATGCCGGCGAAGAAGACCGCGGCCAAGGCCGCGCCCGCGAAGAAGGCCGCCAAGGCCGCGCCCGCGAAGGCGGCTCCGGCGAAGAAGGCTGCGCCCGCCAAGGCAGCCGGGCCGGCCAAAGCGGCACCGGCCAAGACCGCCGCGAAGGCGCCCGGCGACGGCGAGCCGGAGCTCGAGGGCGCCGATCTCGTCGAAGAGCTGACCGAAGAGGACTTGGTCGCCGAGGTCGAGGACATCGTCGTCGAGGAGCCGGTCGAGGTTGTCGTGGCAGCCGAGGCCGACGCGGCGGCGTCCGACGATTTCGAGTGGGACGACGAAGAGTCCGAAGCCCTCAAGCAAGCCCGGCGAGACGCCGAACTGACCGCGTCGGCCGACTCCGTCCGTGCGTACCTGAAGCAGATCGGCAAGGTCCCGCTCCTGAACGCGGAGCAGGAAGTCGAACTCGCGAAGCGGATCGAGGCCGGGCTGTACGCCGGTGAGCGCCTTCGGGCGGCCGCTGACGGCGAGGAGAAGCTCAAGACCGACATGCAGCGTGACCTCGGCTGGATCTCCCGTGACGGAGAGCGCGCCAAGAATCACCTGCTGGAGGCGAACCTCCGCCTCGTCGTCTCCCTCGCCAAGCGCTACACCGGACGCGGCATGGCCTTCCTCGACCTCATCCAAGAAGGCAACCTCGGACTCATCCGCGCCGTCGAAAAATTCGACTACACCAAAGGCTACAAATTCTCCACCTACGCCACCTGGTGGATCCGCCAAGCCATCACCCGCGCCATGGCCGACCAAGCCCGCACCATCCGCATCCCCGTCCACATGGTCGAAGTCATCAACAAGCTCGGCCGCATCCAGCGCGAACTCCTCCAGGACCTGGGCCGCGAGCCCACCCCGGAAGAGCTCGCGAAGGAAATGGACATCACGCCCGAGAAGGTCCTCGAGATCCAGCAATACGCTCGGGAGCCCATTTCGCTCGACCAGACCATCGGCGACGAGGGCGACAGCCAGCTCGGTGACTTCATCGAGGACTCCGAGGCGGTAGTCGCGGTCGACGCGGTCTCGTTCTCGCTACTGCAGGATCAGCTTCAGCAGGTACTGCAGACGCTGTCCGAGCGGGAAGCCGGTGTCGTACGGCTGCGGTTCGGCCTCACCGACGGCCAGCCCCGCACGCTGGACGAGATCGGGCAGGTCTACGGCGTCACTCGTGAGCGGATCCGGCAGATCGAGTCGAAGACGATGTCGAAGCTTCGCCACCCGTCCCGCTCCCAGGTCCTCCGGGATTACCTGGACTAGGTCGTACGCGTACGAACGATGCCCGCCGGCGCTTCGCGCTCGGCGGGCATCGTCGTGTCGGGCCGTCCAGTCTCCACCTCATGATCGGAGATCTTGGCGCCGGTGGATATCCAATGCTGTGATCATGACGAAATGATCTCGTCCACCGCCCAAGATCGCCGATCAAGGCCGCTTTCGCCGGGCCGAGTCACTCGATCGCTGCTCCGCTATAAGCGGAATTTGGTTTGCCGCCTGCGCCCCGTGGGCAGGTCTGTGATTGTTTGTGAGGTTTATCCGCGCAGATACCCCGCTCCATCAATGGCGGATCATGCTGATGGCATGGCACGCTGTCGGTACCTGAGCGGCGACGCTCAACGATCGACCGCAGGAACGACCGCAACGACCGCACCAGCCGCTGTGACCTGGGTCCCCCAAGGCCAAAGCGGGAACGTCCGGCCCCGGCCGGGTGTTGGAGGAGATGTGGGAAACAACGAGACAGGATTTGCTTCCGTCGGTAACGACCAGGAGGAGAAGGCGATGACGACCCCAACCCTCACGCCGATGCCGGAGACGGTAGCCGGACCAGCCGCAAACGATCTGTGTGACCGCTGCACTGCGAATGCAAAGCTCCGGCTCATTACCGCCGGCGGCGGAGAGCTCGTGTTCTGCGGGCACCACGCGAACAAGTACGCCGAGGATCTCGTGAAGATTGCCGTCCAGGTCGGAGCTGACCCGGATTTCATCTGGCGCGGTACGGAGCTTCAGCAGGCCAACTGAGGACCACAAACTAACGAAAGGCCCCGCCGGACTCGGCGGGGCCTTTTTATGCCCTCAGAAGCTCCTAGCGGCTCTAGAACGACTGGATGGCAGTGATCCGAGCTTCCAGCTGCTCGATCGTGGCCTGCGCGCTGGGCGGGCCACCGCACAGCCGCCGGAGTTCCGCGTGGATCTTGCCGTGCGGAATCTCGGTGCGATGGTGGTGGGCCGCGACCATCAGGTTCAGTTGCTTGCGCAGCAGGATGCGACGTTCCGCCGCGGTACGGGGCGCCTTCTCCGGCGGTGGAACGCTGCCGGCCGGAGCGTTGCGCTTCGCGGCCGCGTGCTGATCCGCCTGGCGCTTCGCGAGCAAGACGCTTACCTGATCCGCGCTGAGCAGGCCCGGGATCCCGAGGTAGTCCTCCTCCTCCTGCGTTCCGGCCTGGACCGGCGTACCGAAGGACGTACCGTCGAAGATCACCTGATCGAGCTCGGCGGTTGCCGACAGCGCTTCGAACTGCTTCTCCAGCTCGCCGCTGGCGTTCTCGCTCTGCTGCGCCCGCTCCAGCAGCTCGTCATCGAACCCGGCCTTCTTCGGCGCACCGAGCACGTGGTCGCGCTGGACCTCCATGTCGCTCGCCAGTTCCAACAGGTGGCCGACGCTGGGCAGGAAGATCGACGCCGTCTCGCCGGGCTTGCGCGCCCGCACGAACCGGCCGATCGCCTGCGCGAAGAACAATGGCGTCGAGGCACTCGTCGCGTACACGCCGACGGCCAGACGTGGGATGTCGACGCCCTCGGACACCATCCGGACGGCAACCATCCACCGCTGCGTACTGGCCGCGAACTCGGCAATCCGTTTGGAGGCGCCGACATCGTCGGACAGGACCACGACCGCCTTCTCGCCGCTGATCTCGCCGATCACCTTCGCGTACGCACGGGCGGTCTGTTGATCGGTCGCGATCACGAGGCCTCCGGCATCGGCCATGCCGCCGTTACGGAGCACCGTGAGGCGCGCGTCGGCCGCACGTAGCACCTGGGGCATCCAGTCGCCACCGGGGTCCAGAGCGGTCCGCCAGGCCTGCGCGATGAGGTCTTGGGTCATCGGCTCGCCGAGCCGGGCGGCGAGTTCGTCGCCGGCGCTCGTCCGCCAGCGCGTCTCGCCCGAATAGGCCAAGAAGATCACCGGCCGGACAACGCCGTCGGCAAGCGCGTCCGAGTATCCGTACGACGAATCGCTGCGGGACTGCAACAGGCCCTCGGCGCCACGTTCGTACTCGACGAACGGGATCGGGTTGTCGTCCGACCGGAACGGCGTGCCGGTCAACATCAGACGCCGTACGGCCGGCTCGAACGCCGCCTTCACTCCGTCGCCCCACGAGCGGGAGTCACCGGCGTGGTGGATCTCGTCGAGGATCACGAGCGTCCGGCGCGTCATCGTCCGCCGCCGGTGGATCGCGGGCGCCATACCGACCTGCGCGTACGTCACGACGGCACCGTGGAAGTCGCGGGACGAGTGCACGTCGGCATTACGGAACGCATCGTCGAGCTGGATGCCGACCAGCCCGGCCGCCAGGGACCACTGCGTCTTCAGGTGCTCGGTCGGGGTGACCACGGTGACCGCCTCGACCGTACCGGCGGCCAGCAGTTCGGCCGCGATGCGCAGCGCGAACGTGGTCTTGCCGGCACCCGGCGTGGCAACCGCGAGAAAGTCCGGGCGGCCCCGCCGTAGATACTCCACCAGCGCTTTGCGCTGCCACGTCCGAAGTGGTGGGAAAGCGTCCAAGGCCAAGCCAGGAACCCCTCTCGCGATCGGCGTCAACGGCCGCAAGCCAGCCTAGAAACTGGGTGCGACATGAATGCGCCCCCGGATTCGACGACGTCGGAGGCGAACCTCACCTTAGCGGGCGGGCGCCTCGTCCGGCCCGATGGTGCCGTCCGGCGCGGCGGCTTCATGTGATACCTGCGCGGGCATCCCGGCAACCAATTTCGGCGTCGGTGCGGACCATTTCCGCTGCAAAGCGATCATGCGAATGCCGAAGACCGCGGTCGCCGTGATCGTGACCGCGGCGGTGTACTCAAGTCCCATGGCGATCAGCGCGAGGACGAGTGCCGAACCCAGGAGCGCGACCACCGCGTAGATCTCGCGGCGCAGCACGATCGGGATCTCGCCGGTGAGCAGATCGCGGCCGAGGCCGCCACCGATGCCGGTGATCATGCCGATCACGCATGCGCCGATGACCGGTACGCCGGTCTGCCGCGCAACGACCGTGGAAGTGGCCACGAACAGGCCGAGCCCGATCGCATCCAGCACGAGTACGGTGCGGCGGAGTCGGCCGAAATGCGGATGCAGCCAGAACATCAGCATCGACGCGATGATCGGCACCACCAGGTAAGGCCAGTGCGTGAACGCGTACGGAGGCGTACGGCCGATCAGCAGGTCACGCATGATTCCGCCACCGAGCGCGGCGACCGTGCCGACGAAGACGACGCCGAAGACGTCGAAGCGTTTTGCGATGCCCGCCGACGCACCCGACGCGGCGAAGACGGCAACGCCGATCAGGTCAGCGATAACCCAAGCGCTGCTGCCCACGCCGCGAAAGGTTACTCGGACTATTCGGGGAACGAATCGAAGATTTCTTTACATTTCGGACATACGGGAGAGTCCGGCTTAGCGACCTTCGTCACCGGAAAGACCTCACCGCAGAGCGCTTCGACCATTGTGCCGAAAACGGCGCTTTCGATCGATTTTGCGCGGTCCACATAATGGAACATTTCCGGACCGGTGTCGGTGTTCTTCGTCTCCGGGCGTTCCAGAACCTCAGTGGTCATCGGATAGCCACCTCCAATCAGTCCAGTGTGCCAGGAATCCACATCAGCTCAACAGCCACCACAGCCCGCGCCGCACCGGTACCGTAAAGATCATGGTGAACTTCGCGATCCGGTACTCCGCTGACGTTGCGGAGGCTCGCGCCCAGTCGGGGCCGATCGTCGCACTGGAGAGCACAATCGTGGCCCATGGCCTGCCCCGACCGGACAATTTGCGGGTCGCGAGGCAGATCGAGCAGGTCGTCCGCGATCACGGCGCAACACCGGCGACGATCGGCATGATCGGTGGCGAAATCGTCTGCGGCCTCGACGACGAGCAGCTCACCCGACTCGCGACGGCGGACGGAGTGGCCAAGCTGTCGGTTCGCGATCTGCCGGTCGCGGCCGCCGCCGGGTTGGACGGCGCGACGACCGTCGCCAGTACGAGCGCGATCGCGGCAGCGGCCGGGATCAGCGTGTTCGCGACCGGTGGCCTTGGTGGCGTACACCGGGAGGCGTCCCGGACGTTCGACGAATCGGCCGATTTGACCACGCTCGGCCGTACCAGGATCGCCGTGGTCTGTGCGGGTGTGAAGTCGATCCTGGACGTGCCGGCGACGTTGGAGCGACTGGAAACCCTGGGTGTGACCGTGGTCGGATACCGCACGCAGCGATTTCCGGGGTTCTTCATCGCGGACAGCGGGTCTCCGATCGACTGGTCGGTCGAGTCGCCTCAGCAGGTTGCCGCGATGATCCACGCGCAGCGCGAGCAGGGCGTCGGAGGCGCCGGGATCGTCGTCGCGAATCCCCTGCCGGTCGAGGCTCAGCTCGATCCGGGACTGCACGACGAGACGCTGGCGACCGGCCTTTCCCTGATGGAGAGCCAGGGCATTACCGGCAAGGCGGTGACCCCGTTCCTGCTGGCGCATTTCCACTCCGCGACCAAGGGGCGCAGCCTCGCCGTCAATATCGACATCATCTTGCGGAACGCGGCACTCGCGGCCCAGATCGCGGTCGCGCTATGACCCGGATCATCGTCGTCGGCGACGTCGTGACGGACGTGGTCACGATCGTCGGTGGCGCGCTCGTGACCGGCTCGGACACGCCTGCGTCGATCACGATGACGGGTGGAGGCGCCGGCGCCAACACCGCGGCGTGGCTCGCCGCGCTCGGCATCGAGGTGACGCTGTGCGGTGTGATCGGCGATGACGAGGCGGGCGACATCCGCCTGGCCGAACTCGAGGTACGCGGCGTGACCTGCTCGATTCGCCGCGACCCGGACGCGCCGACCGGCAGCATCGTGGTGCTCGCCGATCATGATGAACGCACGATGCTGACCGACCGCGGTGCGAATCTGCGGCTGCGGGCGGACGACATCGATGCCGCGTTCGCGAGCGCACCAGACGCCGTACACCTGCATCTTTCGGGTTATCCCCTGCTGGACGAGGCCTCGCGCCCGGCCGCGCTGCACGCGCTGGCGGCGGCCGCGGACCGAGGCATGACGACCAGCGTCGACGCGGCGTCCGCGGGTCCGCTGCGACAGGTGGGCGGAGATCAATTCCTGACCTGGGTACGCGCAACCGACATGCTGTTCGTCAACTCAGACGAGGCGCTGGCGCTGGTCGGATCGGCCGATCCGGCCCCGGAGGCACTGGTCCGAGCGCTGGCGAAATTCTGCGGCGTCGCCGTTCTGAAGCTCGGCGCGGCGGGTGCGGTCGCGTACGCGATCGGCTCCGGCGGCATCGAATCCGTTCCGGCGACGGAGATAACGCCGCGGGACGCGACCGGCGCCGGTGACGCTTTCGCCGCCGGCTACCTCGCGGCCGCGGTAGCCGGCGCGAGCACGAAGGACGCGCTGGCCGTGGCCGCCGAAATAGGCGCCCAGGCGGTAACGGCTATCGGAGCGCCGCCGCCGGCCGCATAGCGCGCAACGCTCGTCGGCCCGCTTCGCGCGCTTGATGATCGTGGATCTTGGAAGCGTATGTAGATCAAATAGTCATGATCACAACCGTGAATTGACACTCGCGCCAAGATTGGAGATCTTGGCGCGACAATCGGCTGCGCGTGAATCGGCTGCGCGTGAATCGGCTGCGCGAGAATCGGCTGCGCGCGAATCGGCGGTCAATCCAGGTCTACGTCGATCGTTCTCGGGCCGGCGTCCGGCTCCGACTGGCTGATCGAGCGCTGTACGGGTGCCTGCGGCGGCCGATGCCGGTACTCGTGCCGGTCCCGCGTCCGGTCGTTTGCCAGGATCACCGCGAACCACGGCAGCAGAATCGCGGCGGCCACGAGCAGTGGCGCCCACAGCGCCGGATGCGGTACGTGCGACGTCACCATCACGGTGGCCGCCACCAGGCAGAGCACGCGGAAGCCCATCATCGTCGCGTACCGCACCTCGCGGTGGCGCAACTCCTCGTTGCGACTCGGCGCCGCACTCGTGATCTGTGGAACTCGGGACCTGCGCCGCACGAATGTGCTCCTCCCGCTGAACGCCCCTTCGAGCGTATCGCGGATGGTCTCAACCGGCTTTCGCGGCCGCCTTCATCTGCTTCTTGTACTCGCGGACTTTCGTCAACGACGCCGCATCGACAATGTCGGCGACCGATCGCAGCGAGCCCTCTTCGCCGTACGCGCCGGCCGCCTCCCGCCACCCGGTCGGCGCCACGTCGAACTGCTTGGCCAGCAACGCGGTGAAGATCTGCGCCTTCTGCTTGCCGAATCCCGGCAGTTCACCAAGGCGCTTCACCAGATCCTTGCCGTCCGTCGCGCCGGTCCAGATCAACGACGCATCCCCGCCGTAGCCGACAACGATCGATTGGCACAACTTCTGCGTACGGTCGGCCATCGAACCCGGAAACCGGTGGATTGCCGGGACGGTCGAGAAGAGTTGCCGGAACGCCTCCGGCTCGTAGGACGCGATCACGTCGGCGTCGAGCCTCTCGACACCGAGGCGGGACGCCAGCACGTACGGGCCGAAGAACGCCTTTTCGAGTGGGATCTGCTGGTCGAGCAGCATGCCGATGATGAGGGCCAGCGGATCGGCGGCGAGCAGTTCGTCAGCCGCGGGAACCTGAGCCAGATACAACCGGGACATGCCGCAAGCATGGCAGATGAACCGGCGAACCAGCCGGATGCGGCTCAGGCGGACGTGCTTACATGTCGTCATGAGCGATTCCATGCGTACGCAAACAATTCTGATTCCCGGCGCGAACGGCGACGAGATCGAGGCCTACGTCGCCGTACCCGATGGGGACGGCCCCCGTGGCGGCGTCGTCGTCATCCACCACATGCCCGGCTGGGACCGCGCATCGAAAGAGATCACCCGTCGGTTCGCCGAACTCGGGTACGACGCGATCTGCCCCAATCTCTACTGGCGCGAAGCGCCCGGTGCCGACCCGAGCGACGCGGCCGCGAAGGCGCGCGAAAACGGCGGCGTACCGGATGAGCGCCTGGTCGGTGACGTCGGCGGCGCCGCCGCGTACCTACGGGGCCTGCCCACCGCGAACGGCAAGGTCGGCACGATCGGCTACTGCTCCGGTGGCCGCCAGTCGGTCCTGGCCGGTTGCAACCTCGACGTGAACGCGGTCGTGGACTGCTACGGCGCGTTCGTCACCGGTACGCCGCCGGAAGGTTTCCCGATGCGCACCAATCTCGTCGACCAGCTGCCGAACCTGCGCGCACCGCTGCTCGGCCTCTTCGGCGTGGAAGACAGCTACCCGAGCCCCGAGCAGGTCGCGGAGTTGCAGTCGATCCTCGAAGCAAACGGCAAGACCTTCGAAATCAAGTCCTACGATGGCGCGGGCCACGCGTTCTTCGCCGTCGACCGCCCGGCGTACCGGGTCGAGGCCGCGAACGACGGCTGGGAGCGCATTACCGCGTTCTACGGCAAGTACCTGGAGGCCTGAGCCATGTGCACCTACGCAACCGTCCACCTGGACGTCGACGGCAGCGCCAAAGGCCCGAACGGCCAGTGGTTCCACGTCACCAACGGAACCGTCTACTTCGACCACCCGGTGCACGCGATGGCCGGCCACACGCTGAACATCGATCTCACCGACCCGTCGAAGGGCCCGTCGGCGCGTGTCGCGGTCGAACTCACGGCCGAGGCCGCGCAACGGCTGGTCGAGGCGATCCAGGCCGCGCTCGCGTCCGCGCCGGCCGAACTCAAGGTCTAATTCCAAAATCCGGGGGTACGCCCAACCAGGCGCACCCCCGGACCGGCTGAGCTATCGGGAAGGATGGGGGCGTGAATGGTCTGCTACCCGATGACGACATCGACCTCCTGCGGGACGCGCTGGTTCGCGCCGACTACACGTCCGAGGGGATCGCGGCGCGGCTCGGCGAGGACGCGACCGACGCCCTTGCGCGCAACGATTACCGGGCCGCACTACGGCTGACGGAGAGTCGGGACGAACTCGCCACGCTGATCCGCCTGTACATCTGCGGCCAGACCGAGCCGGCCACCGCGGTCCGCAACGCGTTCGGCGGCCTACGCAACTATGGCGAGCTGCTGGTCGAGACGGACGGTGGCTATCGAGCGGGCGTCGATCTGGAGCCGTACAACGACGGCACCTGGATTCTCGCCGATCTGCCTCGACCGGACCGGACCCTGCGCCCGGACCACGTCCTCGGGGTCGGCGGCGCCTCGACGAGTCTTGCGAACGCGACGATTCGCGAGCCGGTCGACCGGGCGCTCGACGTCGGGACCGGGTGCGGCGTACAGGCGCTCAACCTGTCTCGGCACGCCCGCCACGTGACGGCGACCGACCTCTCCGAACGCGCCCTCCGATTCGCGGCCACCGCGGCGAAGCTCGCGAACCTGCATTGGGATCTCCGCCGGGGCGACATGATCGAGCCAGTGCGCGGCGAGCGCTTCGACCTGGTCGTCAGCAACCCGCCGTTCGTCGTCGGTCCAGGGACGACCGACTTCACCTACCGCGACTCGGGTCGCCCCGGTGATGCGATCTCGGCGGAACTCGCGCGTGCCTCTGCTGGCCTGCTCAACCCGGGCGGCACGCTGCAGTTCCTGGCGAATTGGCTACACGTACGCGGCGAGGACTGGGCCGATCGCGTTGCGGGGTGGTTCGCGGGCACCGGCATGGACGTGTGGGTGATCCAACGTGAGATCTCCGACCCGATGGCCTACGTCGACCTCTGGCTCAACGACGCCGGGCAGAGCGGCGACCCGCAGCGTGCAGCGGCTTGGCTCGACTGGTTCGACGCGCACAAGGTCGAGTCGATCGGATTCGGCTTGGTCACCGCAAAGAACAATCAACACCAAGATCCAGTTGTACGCGTAGAGACGCTCCGCCAACCACTCGCTCAGCCGTTCGGGCCGGAGATCGTCCGGTGGTTCGAGCGACAGGATTGGCTGCGTGGCCAGAGCATCGACGACCTGCTGGACAACCGGTATCGGACGCCGCCCGGGCTGCGGCTGCACCAGGAAGCCGATCAGACCGAAGACGGCTGGGATGTGACGCAGCAGATACTCGTACAAACATCCGGTCTTGGTTGGTCTGAAGAGATCGACCCCGTGCTGCTCGCGATTGTCGGTGGCAGTGACGGAACGGCAACGTTGCGGGATCAGTTGGCGTTGTTGGCCGTCGCGTACGACGAGCCGCCGTCCACTCTGCACATGATGGCCGCAGTGGTCGTGCCGCACTTCGTCGAACGCGGTTTTCTGGAGGTCGCACCGTGAGAGCGGTCGTGCAGACGGTGAGCCGCGCAAGCGTGACGGTCGACAATGAACTGGTCGGCGAGATCAAGGACGGCCTTCTGGTGCTCGTCGGGATCACCCATTCGGACACACCACAGTTGGCCGAAACGCTCGCTCGCAAAGTGCATGAGTTGAGAATTCTCGATGACGAGCGTTCGGCGGCTGACACAAATGCGCCGATTCTGGTCGTCAGTCAATTCACGCTGTATGCCGATGTTCGCAAAGGCCGACGTCCGTCGTGGAGCGCTGCAGCCCCGGCCGAGGTAGCGGAAACGCTGGTCACAGCCATCGTGGAGGCACTACGAGCGCGTGGTGCGACCGTGGAAACGGGCCGATTCCGCACTCACATGCTCGTCGAAAGCGTGAATGTCGGACCGCGAACATTGATTGTCGACGTGTAAAAAATCCTCACACCCACTTCACACGCCAACGCCCACTCTGGTCATCACAGGCAGTCGCATGGAGCGACAGACCAGACCACTCGCGGGGAGGCGATTGATCGTGGTTACTTCACTTTCAGTTGTAGCGGACGACAGCAACGAGACGGATCTCGACGCCGAGCCGGTCGTGACGACCGACATCGTGCGCTCCTACCTGAACGGCATCGGCCGGACGAAGCTGCTCACCGCCGAGCAGGAAGTGATGCTCGCCAAGCGGATCGAAGCCGGGCTGTACGCGGAGGAGCTTCTCCTCGCGAACCCGGAGCACCCCGACGCTCGCGACCTGGCGATCATCGCCACCGAGGGACACGCGGCCAAGAATCACCTGCTGGAGGCGAACCTCCGCCTCGTCGTCTCCCTCGCCAAGCGCTACACCGGACGCGGCATGGCCTTCCTCGACCTCATCCAAGAAGGCAACCTCGGACTCATCCGCGCCGTCGAAAAATTCGACTACACCAAAGGCTACAAATTCTCCACCTACGCCACCTGGTGGATCCGCCAAGCCATCACCCGCGCCATGGCCGACCAAGCCCGCACCATCCGCATCCCCGTCCACATGGTCGAAGTCATCAACAAGATGGTTCGGATCCGGCGGGACCTGTCCACCACGCTCGGCCGCGAGCCGTCGACGGTCGAGATCGCGGCCGCGATGGACGTCGAGGTACTGACCGTGATCGAGCTGATCGGGTACGACCGCGAGCCGGTCAGCCTCGACCAGACCGTCGGTCCAGACGGCGAGAGCGTCCTCGGCGATTTCGTCGCGGCGAACTCGGCAATCGCGGAAGACGTGGTCGACGGCGCACTTCGGGACGAGGTCGAGATCGTGCTGGCCACGCTGTCCCGTCGCGAGCAGGAGGTCATCCGGCTGCGGTTCGGCCTGGACGACGGACGCGCCCGGACGCTGGAAGAGGTCGGCGCGGAGTTCGGCCTGTCGCGCGAGCGGATCCGGCAGATCGAGAAGTACACGCTGATCAAGCTGCGTACCCCGGATCGGGCCGGGCGTCTTGAGGTCTTCGCCAGCTGAGGTTGCTCGTCCGCTTCCCGATCGGCTGATCACGACACCTCGGTGTCGATGCCGATCGGGAAGCTCACGTGAATGACGCCGTCGCTGTACTGATGGTCGATGCTGAAGCCGGCCCGTGCGAACACCCGCATCATCGGCGTATTCGCCGGTAGAACCTCCGCGATGAACTGATCGATACCGACCTCACGTGCCTTGTCCACGAGGCGGGACAGCAGAAGCGGCCCGATCCCACGTCGCTGGTACTCGTCGATGACCACGAAGGCGACCTCCGCACTGTCCGGCGCAGCGGGTAGGCGCTCGTACCGGCCGACGCCGATCAGGTCACCGTCGGCGACCGCGACGAGCGCCTCCCGGTCCCGATGGTCGACGTTGACGAATCTGTGCAGATCGCGGCTTGGCATGCGGGGATAGGCGCCGAAGAACCGGAAGTAGCGCGAGCGCTCCGAGAGGCGACTGTGCAGCCGGAGAATCCCGTCGGCGTCCGACGGCTCAATCGGGCGTACCCGAATCCATCCGCCATCGTCGAGCCGTACCGCTTCTCCGACGTCGTCCATGTGATCAGTCGCGGGGATCGTAGGGGTCGAGGCCGAACAGCGGGAAGACGGCGTTTCTGGTGGCGGTGATCGCGCGGTCGACCGCATCGGCACCGGTCGTACCGGCCGGTTGCCAAGCGATGTAGTCGGCCGTACTGCCGTCGGTCATCGTCTCGGGGACCTCGCGCCCCGGGCGTCGCTCCGTCGCCAGCGCCCGCCACGAAGCCGGCGTCTCCGTCTCCGGGTCGAGCGGCTCGCCCGTCGCGATCGCCAGCAGATGGGTCCAGCTGCGTGGCACGACCTCGACCAGCGCGTACCCGCCGCCGCCGGTCGCGATCCACTTCCCGCCACAGAGTTCGTCGGCGAGCGCCCGCATCGCGAGGTAGCTCGCACGCTGGCCGTCAACGGTCAGGCGCAGGTCCGCCAGCGGATCCAGCCGATGGGCATCAGCGCCGCATTGGCTCACGATGATCTCCGGCCGGAACGCCCGTACGACGCTCGGGACCACGGCATGGAACGCTCGCAACCAACCGGCATCGGCCACGCCGGGCGGCAGCGCGACGTTGACCGCGCTCCCCTCGGCGCCGTGGCCGCCGATTTCGGTCGCGAATCCGGTACCCGGGAACAGCGTCAACGGACTCTCGTGCAGGCTCACCGTCAGCACGCGTGGATCGTCGTAGAACGCGGCCTGTACGCCGTCGCCGTGGTGGACGTCAACGTCGATGTACGCGATGCGCTCCGCACCGAGATCGAGCAGGCGCGCGATGGCGATCGCCGGATCGTTGTAGACGCAGAATCCGGAGGCGCTCGACGGCATCGCGTGATGGAGTCCGCCGGCAATGTTCACCGCCCGCGTGGCGCGGCCGGACCAGACCGCCTCCGCCGCCGCCAGTGTCGCGCCGGCCACCAACGCGCTGGCATCGTGCATGTTCGGGAACACCGGATCGTCCGCCGTACCGAGGCCGTAGCGCGGATCCGACACGTTCCGCCGTACGGCGGCCAGATAGTCGGGCGTATGTACGCGCAGCAGCGCCTCGTCGTCCGCGGGTTCCGGCTTCACCACTCGCACGTCGGGACGGTCCAGGATCCCGTACGCGCGGGCGAGTGCGATGGTCAACTCGACGCGTACCGGATCGAGGGGGTGATTGCCGAGGTCGTACCCCAGCAGTGCGTCGTCCCAAGTCACGACGGTGGTCATGCGTCGGCCCCGGTCGCGATCGGCCGTGTCGGGTCGGTGATCCAGTCACTCCACGAGCCGACATAGAGACCGGCGTCCTCGATTCCGGCTTCGGCCAGGGCCAGCACGGTATGCGCGGCGGTGATGCCGGAACCGCAGTACGCCGCGATGGTCGTACCGCCGGCCGTACCGCTCAGTGTTTCGGCGAAGCGGGACCGTAACGCGTCGGCGGACCGCAAGCGGCCGTCGGCCTCGACAAGATCGGCGTAGGGCACGTTGACCGCGCCCGGGATGTGACCCGCGACCGCGTCGATCGGCTCCGTCTCGCCGCGGAAGCGCGGCGGTTGGCGAGCGTCGATCAGCACCGGCGAGGCGATCGCGGCGTCCGCATCGAGCACCCTGAGATGGCCGGGGAGAACGACGAAGTCCCCGGCGGCCGTCTCGCCCTTCTCCGTCGAGGTCGGAAAGTCGGCCGCGCGCCAGGCCGCATAACCGCCGTCGAGGATCCGCACGTCCGGGTGACCGGCCCAGCGCATCGTCCACCAGGCTCGCGCGGCAGCCAGTCCGTCGCCGTAGTCGTAGACGACGACCGGACGATCGGCGGAGACGCCGGCCGTACGGAGCGCCGCTTGCAGCACTTCCGGAGCCGGCAGCGGATGCCGGCCACCGGTGCCCGGCGGACCGGACAACTCGGTGTCCACGTCGATGAATGCGGCGCCCGGGACATGATCTTCGTCATAGCGAGCGCGCCCGTCCCCCGACCCGAGCCGCCAACGGACATCCAGAACGGTGACGTCCGACAGTTGATCGAGGAGGGCGCGCGGAGAAATCAGATGGCTCACGCCTCCAGTCTGTCTTACCGGCCGATTCGGCGCAGTTCTCGCCGGTCGGTCCTGGCAGGTAGCATCTGGCACGGGAAGGGGCAACGTGAACGATCTGGTCGACACTACTGAGATGTATCTCCGTACCATCCTCGAACTTGAGGAGGAGGAGGTCACTCCACTGCGTGCCCGGATCGCCGAGCGGCTACATCAGAGCGGCCCGACGGTCAGCCAGACCGTCAACCGGATGGAACGCGACGGCCTTCTCACCATCGAGGACGACCGGCACCTCCAGCTCACGCCGCTCGGCCGCTCGCACGCGGTCGCGGTCATGCGCAAACACCGGCTGGCGGAATTGCTCCTGGTCAACGTCATCGGCATGCCCTACGAAGAGGCGCACGAGGAAGCCTGCCGCTGGGAACACGTGATGAGCGAATCGGTCGAGCAGAGGGTGTACGAGCTGTTGGGCCGCCCGAGCCGCTCGCCGTACGGGAATCCGATCCCGGGCCTCGACGAATTCGATGGCATCCCGGACGGTTCGCGTCCGGTCGGCGAGATCGAGCGCAACCTCGGCTTCCCGGGCTTGTCCGGCACCGTGGTCGTCCGGCGGATTTCGGAAAGCGTACAGACCGACATGGACATGCTCCGGCAGCTGCACGCGGCCGGGATCGATCCCGGTGCCAGCGTTTCGGTGTCGCAAGATCGCGATGAAGTCGTGATCGATCAGGCCGGCGAGAAGATTCGCCTGCCACGTGAACTGGCCTCGCGGGTGTTCGTGACGCACGCGGGCACGGGGAGATGACGCGCCGCCTTGCCGCAGCTGCATTGCTGCTAGCGATTTTCGGCCTCGCGGGCTGCAAGATGACCAACGCCGCCGCGTCCGCACCGATCGTCACGCCGAGCATCTCGCTGGCCCCGCCGGTCCCGTCCGCACCCGGCGCCGCGATGGCCGGTGGAGCGTGCCTGCTGCTCGATTTCGGTACGATCAACAGCGATCTGGGCTCGTCATTCGACACCGCCGGGGCGGCGGACAAGACCGGCACGTATACGTGCGTCGTACAGGCCGGGGTGGATCGGCGACCGAATCTCACACTGTCCATCACGGCGACCACGTTGACCACGACCGACTTCACCGCGAACATCGTCCCGAGCGGTACGAAGCCGGTGCCGCAACTCGGCAAGATCGGCTACCTGGAACACCTCAAGCCCGCTGCGGGAGCCGGCCCGGCGATCGAAGTCGGTTGGCTGTCCGGGAACGGCCGGTTGATCATCATGAGGTACTCGTTGGCGAACTCGGCCACCGATGCGGACGCGACGGCGGCCGAGGCCGGGATGACCGCGCTCGCGAAAACCGTCGACGTCACGACCGTCTGACGTACGGGCAGTGGCGGCATCCGCGCCCGCAACATGTCCCGCGGCGGCGCAAGAACTCCGATGTCAGCACAAACAGCCCGGTCTCCGGATCGAGGTACCCGGGTATGTCCGCCGTGACCGCCGCAGCGTGCGCAGCCAGGATCTCCCGATAGCGTGGCTCGGCCGGATCGAGCCGGTCCGGATGCGGCACGTCGTTTTCACCACTGACCTCGTGGTTCGTCACGGCGTAGCACCTACGTGGACCGGCCGTTCGAACAACGTATCGAGCACAACGATCGTCTGCGCACCGGTCACCCCGTCGATCGCGTAAATGTCCCTCAGAACGGCCTGCAACGTCTCGGTGCCGGCGGTTCGGACCTTGACCAGCATCGAGGCACCCCCGGCGACGATGTGTGCTTCCACGACCTCCGGCAACGCCGCGAACGCGCGGGCCGTCGCCGGGGTGCCCATCCAGGCGTTCGCATCCACCAGGATGAAAGCCGATAAGGTACGCCCGACCGCGGCCGGATCGACGTCGATCGCGGTCCGCCGGATCACGCCACGCTCTCGAAGTTTCCGAATGCGCTCGTGGGCCGACCCAGCGGACAGTCCGCCGATCTCACCGAGCGCGACGTAGGACTGCGATGCGTCCCGCTGGAGTGCGCCCAGCAGCCGAAGGTCGATGTCGTCCATATCGAAACCATACTGCGTTCGGCAATCACCACAATGAGCCGAATCTCATTTTACGGACGTGGAACGTAACACATAGACACGCGCACGAGATGTCGCAACCGCGATTTGTAGGCCATTATTGCCAACATGGGTGACCTTCTTCCTGTTCTCGTGCTAGCGGTAGTCGGCATTATGGCGGGCGCATTGTTCGACTGCGTCACCACCGACGACCGCCTCATCCGGCACTTCCCGAAGAACGTCTGGCTGTCATCCATCGTGCTCCTGCCCGGTGTCGGTGGGCTGTTGTGGTTCGCGTCCGGGCGAGCGCCGGCCGGCGTGGCCGGAGCACACATCGCAAGCGGACATCCGGCCGGGCGCGCTCGGGTTGAAGCGGCGGCGGCGGTCGAGGTCACTCCCCCGCGTACGTTGGCGCCGGACGACGACCCCGAGTTCCTGGCTCGCCTGGCCGAGATGAATCGAGCGGCGCGGGCATCGGATTCGCTGCCGTCCGACGCGGGCCTCGGTGTGACCGGCGGACGGGGCGGCTCGGACACGCTGCAGGACGAAGAGCGGCTCCGTCGCTGGGAAGCCGACCTTCGCCAGCGCGAGGAGCGACTCCGCCAGCGTGGCGAACCCCCGATCGAAAGTTAAGAACTCAGAAAACGTGCGAGTACGAGGCACTCGGAGTCCTGGTAACCGAGCGTCCGATAGAACTCGGCGGCCTGCGCGTTCGTTGTGCGTACCATCAGTTGGATCTTCGGGATGCCACGATCGCGTACCCACGCTTCGCAGGCGCCCATGAGTTGCCGCCCGACGCCCTGGCCCTGGTGATCGGTGTCGACCGCGACGTAATAGACCCAGCCACGATGGCCGTCATGTCCAACCATCGCCGTTCCGAGCAGCGCACCATCGGCGCCTCGCGCGGCAAGCACAGTGGATGTTAGACCTTCGACGGCTCGCTTCAGATCGGCGGCCGGATCGTTCCACGGGCGGGTGAGCCCGACCGCATGCCACAGCGCGATCGCGTCCGCGTACAGGTGCTCGGGCAGGTCCTCGATGATCACGCCACGTTCCACGCCCGCACGGTAACGGACGAGGCCGGACCCGAATAATCGGATCCGGCCTCACCGCACTTGCCCCGCCGCGCGGTTAGCTGCAGCCGCTGGTGGAGCCGCAGCCTTCGCAGACGTAGCAACTACCGGCCGGGCGCATTTTCGTGCCGCAGGTGAAGCACAGCGGCGCGTCGGCGCCCTTGCCCTGTACGAGTTCCAGCAACTCCATCGACGAGCCGACGCTGACCGGCTTCGCCAGCGCCGGAGCGGGTGCTGCCACCGGCTTCTCCACCACCGGTGCCACGATCGGCGCCGACGCGGCGAGCGCGGCCATGTCGACCGACTCCTCCGCCGTGGCTACGTTGTTCGCCGCCGCCGCCTCGGCGCGAAGCTGAGCGGCGCGCTCGGCCGCCGTGAAGATGCCCAGCTCCGACCGGCGCTCGTACGGCAGGTAGTCCAGAGCGAGGCGACGGAAGATGTAGTCCATCACCGAGGCCGCCATGCGGACATCCTTGTCGTCGGTCATACCGGCCGGCTCGAAGCGCATGTTCGTGAACTTCGAGACGTACGTCTCCAGCGGCACGCCGTACTGCAGGCCGATCGAGATCGCCACCGAGAACGCGTCCATCACCCCGGCCAGCGTCGAACCTTGCTTCGACATCTTGAGGAAGACCTCGCCGAGGCGACCGTCCGGGAACGCCGAGGCCGTCAGGTAACCCTCCGCACCGGCGACCGAGAACGAGTACGTGTTCGACGCCCGCTTCTTCGGCAGGTGCGTACGGTTCGGGCGGGATTCGACGACCGGCGCTGCCGCAGGCGCGCTGATGGGCGTACTGGCTGCTTCGACCTTGGGCTTCGCGTTCGACAGCGGCTGACCGACCTTGCAGTTGTCGCGGTAGATCGCCATCGCCTTGATGCCCATCTTCCACGCCTCGAAGTAGACCTTCTCGACGTCGGCGACGGTCGCCTCTTCGGGCATGTTGACGGTTTTGCTGATCGCGCCGGAGATGAACGGCTGAACCGCGGCCATCATCCGAACGTGGCCCATCGCCGCGATCGACCGCTGGCCCATCGCGCAGTCGAAGACCGGGTAGTGCTCGGTCTTCAGACCGGGAGCATCGACGATGTGGCCGTGCTCGGCGATGAACTCGACGATCGCCTCGACCTGCTCCTCCGGGTAGCCAAGGCTGCGCAGGGCGCGCGGAACGGTCTGGTTCACGATCTGCATCGAACCGCCGCCGACCAGCTTCTTGAACTTGACCAGCGCCAGGTCCGGCTCGACACCGGTGGTGTCGCAGTCCATCATCAGACCGATCGTGCCGGTCGGAGCGAGCACGCTGGCCTGCGCGTTGCGCCAGCCGTTCTTCTCGCCGATCTTCAGGCCCTGCTGCCACTGCTTGCCGGCCTCGAGTGCGATCTGCGTCGCGGACGCACCCTGGACGTGAATCTCCTTGCTCGCGTCCGCGTGCTGGCGCATCACTCGCTTGTGGGCGTCGGCATTGCGGGCGTAACCCTCGTACGCACCGACGACACCGGCCACCTCGGCCGAGCGACGGTACGCGGTCGCGGTCATCAGCGACGTGATCGCGGCGGCCACGCTGCGACCTTCATCCGAGTCGTACGGCAGGCCGGTCGCCATCAGCAGCGCGCCGAGGTTCGCGTAGCCGATGCCCAGCTGGCGGTAGTCGCGGGTGGTGGCGCCGATCTTCTCGGTCGGGAAGTCGGCGAAGCAGATCGAGATATCCATCGCCGTGATGATGAACTCGACCGACTTGACGAACTTCTCGGTCTCGAACGAACCGTCCGCACGCAGGAACTTCATCAGGTTGAGCGACGCGAGGTTGCACGACGAATTGTCCAGCGACAAGTATTCGGAGCAGGGGTTGCTCGCCGTGATCCGGCCGGTCTCCGGGTTCGTGTGCCAGTGGTTGATGGTGTCGTCGTACTGCAGGCCCGGGTCGGCGCACTCCCAGGCGGCCTGGGCGATCTTGCCGAACAGCTCGCGAGCGTCGACCGTCTCGATCACGCTGCCGTCGAGGCGGCCGGTCAGGTTGAACGAACCGCCGTTCTCGACCGCGGCCATGAACTCGTCCGTGACCCGGACCGAGTTGTTCGCGTTCTGGTACTGCACGCTGACGATGTCGGAACCGCCGAGGTCCATGTCGAAGCCGGCGTCGCGCAGGGCGCGAATCTTGTCCTCTTCGCGCGCCTTGGTCGTGACGAACTCGACGATGTCGGGGTGATCCACGTCGAGGATGACCATCTTTGCGGCCCGCCGGGTCGCGCCGCCGGACTTGATCGTGCCGGCGCTCGCGTCGGCGCCGCGCATGAAGCTGACCGGACCGGATGCCGTGCCGCCGCTGCTCAACAGCTCACGCGAGGAACGGATCCGGGACAGGTTGACACCGCTGCCGGAGCCACCCTTGAAGATCAGACCCTCTTCCTTGTACCAGTCGAGAATCGAGTCCATCGAGTCGTCGACCGCGAGGATGAAGCACGCGGACACCTGCTGGGGCGATTCGGTGCCGACGTTGAACCAGACCGGCGAGTTGAAGCTGAACACCTGGTGCAGCAGCATCCAGGTCAGCTCGTCGGCGAAGATGTCCGCATCCGTCGATCCGGCGAAGTAGCCGTACTCCTCGCCGGCTTTGCGGTACGTGTGCACCACCCGATCGATGAGCTGCCGCAGGCTCCACTCGCGCTCCGGCGTACCGACGGCACCGCGGAAGTACTTCGTGGTCACGATGTTGGCCGCGTTCACGCTCCACGAATCCGGGAACTCGACGCCCCGCTGCTCGAAGTTGATCGTGCCGTCACGCCAGTTCGTCATCACCACGTCACGGCGTTCCCAGGTCACGTCGTCGTACGGGTGCACACCCTCCGTAGTCCACACCCGTTCGACCGTCACGCCCGACCCAGCCTTGCCACCCCGTGCCTTGCTGCCGCGTGCCTTCGCACCCGACGCCCCAACCGCCTCAGTCATCCCCGGCCCCTTGTCTCGCGGCAAATAACCGCTTTTGTCCTGTCTGCAGCGGCATGCTCGCCGCTGTTAAGCCTGTCGTTCATTCGGTGCGGCCCACGGCCATCACCAGGGAGGTCATCCCCCGGCCGCGGCCGGCTCGGGAAGGGCCTCGGTTTTCGCCTCGGCTGCCGCTCGCAGCGCCGCGATCTCGCGTTCGAAATCCCCCAACGAATCGAAAGACCGATACACGCTGGCGAACCGCAGGTAGGCGACCTCGTCGAGTTCACGCAGAGGGCCGAGAATCGCCAGGCCCACCTCGTGACTCGGCACCTCGGCGACGCCACGAGCACGGATCGTCTCTTCCACCTTCTGAGCGAGGAGCGCGATCGCGTCGTCGTCGACCGGTCGACCCTGGCACGCCTTCCGAGCACCGGACATGATCTTCGTCCGGCTGAACGGCTCGGTCACACCACTCCGCTTGACGACGGCGAGGATCGCTTCCTCGACGGTCGTAAACCGTTTTCCGCACTGCGGGCAGGATCTGCGCCGACGGATGATCTGGCCGTCCTCGGCCTCACGCGAATCGACGACTCTCGAATCGCCATGACGGCAATACGGACACCGCATCGGTCTGCACCCCCTACCTTTTCTGCGCTTCTAGTTCAACGTCCAGAGAATCGTCGTAGTTCCCAGTTTTGGGCACACCAATATGGTCGAAACGCCCCAGAGGGACCCATCGACGTTATCAGGTCCAGTGAGAAGGGAGGAGTTCTTTACCCCTACCTATTGACGACGAAAACTCAAGCGCCACTAGATGTTGGGTTTGACGGTAAGCCTCGACCCGGTGTGACGCAAGTCGACTCGCGTGTCGCAAGTGGCGTTTCGTGTCAATCAAACGACAGCGGATCAATACGCCGGACGCCGACCGTCGATCCGGCAACGACCCGACCAGCGGCTATCCAGTACTACGAATTCGTCGGCGGGACCAGAATCTGTTCCCCCACGTACACCTGGTTGTCAGCAAGATGATTGAGCTCACGGACCCTCGCCATCGCCGTGGCCGGATCGACCCCCGGCAACGCCTTCGTAGCGATCGACCACATCGTGTCGCCCGCATGAACCGTGACGGCGCGCGGTGGGCCGGCCGGGTCGGCCGCCTGGCTCGCCGGTGCGAGAAGGACCACGACGGCGAGGGCAGCGGCCGCGAGCAGCAGCCAGAGGACGATCCGGCCACGTCTGGTCAGCCGGATGGGTGCCGCCCGCCGGACCGGGTGGACAGTTTCCGACACGTCCGGACGGCGTTGCGAGGGAATCGGTGCCGTCGGGGTGCCCGCAGAGTCAAACGGGCCTACCAGGCGCAGATAAGGCACTGGCGCCGACGGTCGCCCACCGGTCCGCCGGAAACCCTGCTGAAGAGCTGATTCGCGTCGCTGAGAGATCGCCGCACCCATCCTGACCTCCAAGATCGAACGGACGTTCGATAGAACACCCGTTCCATGGTGTACCAGATTTCGGCGACAGCTGTCGAGCGACACGACACGGAAACTCGTACAAGCGTTTGAAGTTGTCACCAACAAGAGATACGGTCATGACACACCGAATAGGCACGACCGCTGCGATTCATCCCCAGATGGTGCGGCGTTCGGCAGATTCGCCGGCATCTGACGACGGTAGAGCCGGCCACACGGAGGAGGACCGAGTGCCTAAGGAACTGAAGGGCGCTGCGGCGACGGCGGGCGTGTCGACGCGCCGGGCGCGGAGCGCGAGCGACGGGTCACATCTGCGGGCAGTCGCCTCGGTGGAAGCCGTTGACGGCGCTCCGGTCGGCGACGACCTGTCCAGTCGCCAGCGACGGATCCTCGAATTCATCCGTGGCTGGGTCGCGCAGCACGGCTACCCGCCGAGCGTGCGCGAGATCGGCGAAGGCGTCCAGCTCGTCTCGCCATCGAGCGTGGCCTACCAGCTCGGCCAGCTCGAGGAGAAGGGCTACTTGCGCCGCGACGCCAACCGGCCACGCGCGGTTGACGTCCGATCCTCGACCGAGCTTTCCGCCGATGAGGAGCAGGCATCGCGCGCGTCGCGACCGGCCCCCGCCTACGTGCCGATGGTCGGCCGGATCGCTGCCGGTGGCCCGATCCTCGCGGAGCAGAGCATCGACGAAATCTTTCCGCTCCCCCGCGAGCTGGTCGGCGAGGGCACGCTGTTCATGCTGAACGTCAAGGGCGACTCGATGATCGAGGCGGCGATCTGCTCGGGTGACTGGGTGGTCGTCCGTCAGCAGCCCAACGCGGAGAACGGCGACATCGTCGCCGCGATGATCGACGGTGAGGCGACGGTCAAGACGTACCGGTTGCGTGACGGTCACGTCTCCCTGATGCCGCACAACCCGGCCTACGAGCCAATCCCCGGCGACAACGCCACGATCCTCGGCAAGGTCGTGGCCGTTCTTCGGCGCGTCTGACCCCGAACGCAAGTCGGCCCCCGAACTCGATTGAGTTCGGGGGCCGATGCGGTTTCAGTGCTTAGCGGTAACCGTCGTACTCGGTCGGGGGGCGACGCCGCCCGTCCGGCGGGCCGTACTCCGGAGGACCGTAGTCGGGTGCTCCGTACTCCGGACCGCCCTGGTACGGGTCGGCAGGTGGTCCGTACTGGCCAGGCCCGTAATTGCCGCCGGAGTATGTGCCGCCACCTGCGGGGCCTCCGGACGACGGCCTCGGCTGCCCGTACGGGTCAACCGGTGCCGGGTCATATCCACCGCCGCGCGGTGCGCCGTACGTGCCTGGCGCAGCCCCGCCGGGCCCACCGCCGTAGACGTTCCCGCCTCGACCTGGATTGCCCGGAGGCGCGCCGTAGACGCCAGGACTCGCCGCACCGACCGGAGCCCGTGCTGGGCCCCCCGGACCGTTCGCCGGCCGATCACGGACGGCGGCGGCCATCTCCGCCCGGTACTTCCGGCGCGAGCGCCGAATTCCGAACACGCCGAGCAGGACGAGCGCCAGGCCGACGACGGCTACGGCGCCCAGCATGATCTTGAGATCGGTGAGCGACAACGACGTCAGCCAGGTCCGAAGCGCGGACGGCTTCTTGGGTGCCTTTGCGGCAGCAGCGGAAGCGGCGGCCTTGACGATCGCCGGCGTGGACGGCGTGTACTTGAGGATCGGCGTGGACGACGGCTGGTTCGACACCGTGACGAAGTCCTTGCCATCGGCCGTGTACGAGATCGCCTCGCCCTGCGGCTCGTGCGGCATCGGCGTGATCAGCGGCGTCGTCGTCTTGATCGCCTTGACCACGTCGCCGCCGGTTACCGTCCACTCGTACGCGTCGGAGTACGTGCGGAGCACGACCTTCGTGCCATCCGGCGAGTTCGCTCCGCCGGTGACCAGGAGACGGCCGGGGCCTTCGAGCTTGTTGTCGGTACCCGTGTCCTCCGGCGTGAACGAGCCCACGTTGATCAGTGGCGTGTTCACGGTCGAGCTCGTCGCGAGCGGACCGGCGGCCGGCTCATACATTTCGGCTGGGCCGCTGCCGGACGCGGGCTGCGTGATGAAGATCGGCCGACCGTCACCATCCAGCACCATCGCCTTGGCCATGTGCGGGGTCGCGCCCGGGTACACGAAGTGGTAGAGCACGGTGGGCCCGCCGTTGGCCGGCACCTTCCAAAGCGCGAGAGTCGGCCGGTTGAGGTTCGGGTCGCCGATGTCGGCGATCCACAGATTGCCGCTCTTGTCGGCGACGATGTCCTCGGGGTCGCGCGCGGTCCGCGAGTACGACTTAACGTGATCCTTCGAGCAACCACTGGTGAGATACGTGATCACGCGGGTCGCGTTGGCGTCTGTGAGTTCGTTGACCACCACGTACCCGGAGCTCGTCGCGACCATCCCGCTGATGTTCGTAACGCTGCTGGGCAGCGAGCAGACGGTCGTCGGTGCCACGGCCGTAGGAACCGGAATCGCGGGCCCGGTCGACCCCGGAGTGGGCGACGGGTCGGCGAACGCGGACCCAGCGCCCATCAAGATCAGACCGAGCGCCACCGCCACTGCTATCCCTACACGCCGCATCGAACCAGTGTCTCAGAGGTTTGCAACAGTCATCGACCTCGTGGAGATTCGTCACAGCCGTTTCGCAGTATTCGTGCGCTTAGTGACTACTTTCCGTCGTTACGTGGGCACCAAGAGCAAACGGACGCAGCATGCCGGCCAGGAATTCGGGTACACGTACCCACAGCTCAGTGCCGTTTTCACGGTGATCTTCGCT
The DNA here is from genome assembly GCA_963831705.1 of uncultured Actinomycetota bacterium. GTDB lineage: Bacteria > Actinomycetota > Actinomycetes > Mycobacteriales > Micromonosporaceae > DASQPR01. The sequence goes on from CAWHRE010000010.1 coordinate 379,555, forward strand.
GAGCACCTCGCCGCGATCATGAACGGCGGCCACTAACTCTCCGCGGTCATAGGGGACGAGCACCCGCAGCTCGACGGCCGGGCGTGGGAGCTTGGCCTCGATCGCGATCCGTAGATCATCCATACCGGCGCCGGTATGCGCCGAGACGAATACCGCGGACGGCCACAGTCGCTTGAGCCGGAGCAACGACTCCTCGCTCGCCACGTCGATCTTGTTGATCACGAGCAGCTCGGGGAGCTTGTCCGCGCCCACCTCGCCGAGCACCTCGTGCACCGACCGGACCTGCTGTTCCGGATCCGGGTGCGCGCCGTCCACGACGTGTACGACCAAGTCCGACTCGGCAACCTCTTCCAGCGTCGAGCGGAACGCCTCGATCAACTGATGCGGAAGGTGGCGGACGAACCCAACGGTGTCCGAGTACGTGAAGATGCGCCCGTCCGGCGTCATCGTCTTGCGCGTGGTCGGATCGAGCGTCGCGAACAGAGCGTTCTCGACCAGCACACCTGCACCGGTCAGCCGATTGAGAAGGCTGGACTTGCCCGCGTTCGTGTATCCGGCGATCGCGACACTCGGAATCGCGTGCCGGCGACGATTCGACCGCTTCGTCGTCCGCATCGTCTTCATCAGCGCGATTTCCTTGCGAAGCCGGGAAATCCGGATCCGGATCCTGCGGCGGTCGGTCTCCAGCTTCGTTTCACCCGGACCACGCGAGCCAATGCCGCCGCCCTGCGCACCGACTCGACCACCGGCCTGGCGGCTCATCGACTCACCCCAGCCACGCAGACGCGGCAGAAGGTATTGCAACTGGGCGAGTTCGACCTGCGCCTTGCCCTCGCGGGACTTGGCGTGCTGAGCAAAGATGTCGAGGATCAGCGCCGTACGATCAATGACCTTGACTTTGACCCTGGTCTCAAGCTTGCGCAGCTGGCTGGGCGAGAGTTCGCCGTCGCAGATCACGGTGTCGGCACCGCTGGACATCACGATGCTGGTCAGCTCTTCGACCTTGCCTCGACCGATGTAGGTCGCCTGATCGGGTCGACTTCGACGCTGAATCAGCGCCTCCAGGACCTGCGATCCGGCGGTCTCCGCGAGTGCGGCCAGCTCGGCCAGCGAATTCTCGGCGTCCGCAACAGTGCCCTCGGTCCAAACGCCGATCAGCACAACGCGTTCGAGTCGCAGCTGGCGGTATTCGACCTCGGTGACATCGGTGAGCTCGGTCGAGAGGCCGGCTACGCGCCGGAGCGAATTACGCTCGGCCAGTTCGAAGTCGCCCTGAGTGTCGTCATCGACGTCGAACTCGTCGAGATCCGCATCGATCATAAATTCGTCATTCATCCCTTTGATCGTGGCACGCGGACGGGGTAACCGCACCTGCATTACGGTGCCGATCCCAAACCCTTACCAAGCCCGGTAGCGCTGTTCCCGGATGCCATCACTAGGCTGGACGCGGCGGAGCGCGACGGCGCGCACCGCCGACGAAGGGTGCGGTTTTCATGAGTGCGCTGCCCAGTGCGGGCTTCTCGATCACCATCCGGGTGTCCGTACCGGCCGAGTCGGCCGCGATCGGCCGCATCGCCATGGCGGTGGGCGACGTCGGCGGCATCGTGACCGCACTTGACGTGGTCGACTCCGACCATGTGCGGGTAATCGCCGACGTCACGTGCGATACCTCCGATTCCGCCCATGCCGACCAGGTCGTCGCGGCGCTGGAGAAGCTCGACGGCCTTGAGGTTCGGAAGGTGTCCGACCGGACGTTCCTGCTCCACCTCGGTGGCAAGATCGAGGTCACATCGAAGGTGGCTCTTCGCAACCGGGACGAACTGTCGCGCGCGTACACGCCGGGTGTCGCTCGGGTCTGCATGGCGATCTACGAGAACCCCGAGGATGCGCGCCGTCTGACGATCAAGCGGAACACGGTCGCCGTGGTGACCGACGGCTCCGCGGTACTCGGCCTCGGCAACATCGGCCCGGCCGCTTCGCTGCCGGTGATGGAGGGCAAGGCCGCTCTGTTCAAGCGGTTCGGTGGCGTCGACGCATGGCCGATCGTGCTCGACACGCAGGACACCGAGGAGATCATCCGGATCGTCAAGGCGATCGCTCCGGCATACGGCGGGATCAATCTGGAAGACATCGCGGCGCCGCGGTGCTTCGAGATCGAGGCGCGCCTGCGCGAAATGCTCGACATCCCGGTGTTCCACGACGATCAGCACGGCACCGCGATCTGCGTACTCGCCGCGCTCACCAATGCACTGCGCGTCGTGGGCAAGGAGATGGCGAACGTCCGGGTCGTGGTCTCAGGAGCCGGAGCAGCCGGTACGGCCATCATGAAGCTCCTGCTCCGCCAGGGCGTCGGCGACATCATCGCGTACGACCGGCGGGGCGCTCTGCACAAGGCGCTGCCGGACATGAGCCCGTCCTGGCAGTGGCTCGCCGACAACACGAACCGCGACGGCTACGCCGGCGACCTTCCCGGCGCGATCCGCGGCGCCGACGTGTTCATCGGCGTCAGCGCACCGAACCTGCTCACCGGCGACGACATCGCCGGGATGGCGAAGGACGCGATCGTATTCGCGCTCGCGAACCCCGACCCGGAGGTCGATCCGCGCGAGGCACGCAAGCACGCCGCGATCGTCGCGACCGGCCGCTCCGACCAGCCGAACCAGATCAACAACGTGCTCGCGTTCCCCGGAGTGTTCCGGGGCATGCTCGATGCGCAGGCTCGGGCGTACACCGAAGACATGGCGCTTGCGGCGGCTCGGGCGATCGCGGATGTGGTCGGCGAAGAGAAGCTCAACGCGTCGGTGATCGTGCCGAGCGTGTTCGATCCACGGGTGACACCGGCCGTAGCGGCGGCTGTACGAGCCGTGGTGAAGGGCGCCCCCGCGCCGGAACCCGACTCCTTACTTCCAGTTGATCCTGGAGTTGGTTAGCGCCTCGACGGAACGTCCGGTCCTTCGTGATCACGGAGACCGCGGTCAGATCAGGGACGTATCGCCTGTTGCCACGATCACGGCCGGACCGGTCAGTCGGCATCCGGCCTCGTCGATCGCGATCGTGAGGCGGCCGCCTGGAACATCCACGACCACGGTTCCGCTCTTGAAGCCGACATCGTGCAGCACTGCGGCCGCGACGGCACACGCGCCGGAGCCGCACGACTGCGTCTCACCAGCGCCTCGCTCGTAGACGCGCATGGCAACGTGCGCATCGGCACCGTCGACGACCGGCATCGGCACGATGAATTCGACGTTCGCGCTCGCCGGAAACTCAGCCGGGGACAGCAGCGGCTGCTTCGACAGGTCGATCGCGGCCAGCCGCGCGGCGCTATCGAGCGTGATGACGAGATTGGGATTCCCCGCTGTCACGGACGTACCGGTGTAGTCGACGCCACCGACGGTCGTACGGCCGACCGTGCCGACCACGGTCCGCGGCATGTTCACCGTGATCAGGTCGTCACCGACATCGACCGTGACCACGCCGGCCCGGGTGGCAATCGGCAACGCGGACCGCTCCGTGACGAGGCCGGTGGAGGTGAGGTAGCGGGCGAACACCCGTACGCCGTTGCCGCACATCTCGGCCAGCGACCCATCCGAGTTGCGATAGTCCATGAACCACTCGGCCGCACCGGCCATGTCCGAGGCGGCGGGATCCTTCGCCGCCCGTACGACCCGGAGCACGCCGTCCCCACCGATGCCGTGGCGACGGTCGCAGAGCGCTACCACCATCGCGGGCGTCAGATCGATCTCGCCGTCCGGATCGGGCAGCACGACAAAGTCGTTGCCGGTCCCGTGTGCCTTCGCAAACTTCATGATGTCCCATTCTGACGCCCGCTCGCGCTGCCCCGCCAAGCAGGGCGGCACGACGCCTGTACCGGAGACGCCGCCGCAGGCCGGCAAAGTTGATCCTGGAGTTATTACAGCGACACACCGTCGATGCGCTAACTAACTCCAGGATCAACAGAGTTGTTCACATGCGCTTTCACAGCAGCCAGCGCGGACGCGATCAGGGATGGGGAGGTTCCGTCCAGCCAGGTGATGTTCGGATCGCGGCGGAACCATTTCCGCTGGCGGCGGACGAAGCGGCGAGTCGCCACCACCGTGTCGAGCGCAGCTTGTTCGAGGCTGCAGGCACCGTCGATGTACGCAAGCATCTGCTGATATCCGAGCGCTCGGGACGCGGTCAGGCCGTCGCGAAGACCGTCGTGTTCCAGCGCCCGCACCTCGGAGAGCAGGCCGTCCGCCCACATCCGGTCGACGCGGGCGGCGATTCGCTGGTCCAGCACGGCGGTGTCGAGGTCGACGCCGATTTGCACTGATTCATAGGACGGCGTGTGCGACGGCAGAGCGGCCGTAAACGGCGCACCGGTCAGCTCGATGACTTCGAGCGCCCGGGCGATGCGGCGGCCGTTGGTCGGCAGGATGCGCTCGGCGGCGACCGGATCGAGAGCGGCGAGCCGCGCGTGCAACGGTTCCGGTCCTCCGGCCGCCAGTTCCGCTTCGAGCGCGGCGCGCAGCGCCGGGTCGGTGCCCGGAAACTCGAAACGTTCCAGCACCGCACGGATGTACAGGCCGGATCCGCCGACCAGGATCGGTGTGCGGCCGCGATCGCGTACGTCGTCGATGGCCGTACGGGCCAATTGTTGGTAGACGGCGACGCTGGCGGTTTCGCGTACACCCCAGATGTCGAGCAGGTGGTGTGGAATGCCGCCGCGTTCGGCGGCAGTGAGTTTCGCGGTGCCGATGTTCATGCCACGATAGAGCTGCATCGAGTCGGCGTTGATGATCTCGCCATCGAGCGCCTGGGCCAACGCGATGCTCAGTGCCGATTTTCCGGCTGCGGTCGGGCCGACCACCGCGATCACCGGCATGCGGCACCGATACGGACTGATGCCTGCAAATATGGATGATGCGGACAGAGATCCGCGACGAGATGGGCCACGGGACAACGGTATCCGGCGCGTTAGGACACCATATGGTCACGGTCAGCGGCAGGCGCTCGACGGGGACGGGGGCGCACCTGTGACAATGCCCGGGGAGACTCATCACTGTGCCATTGGCGGGCGGGCAGTAACGCGCGGCGTCCGGGAAGAACGAGGTTGACTGATGGAAGACTGGACCGCATTCGGACGCATCGATGCTGACGGGACCGTGTTCGTCAAGACGGCCGAGGGCGAGCGCCCGGTCGGATCATGGCAAGCCGGTACGCCTGAGGAGGGCCTAGCCCACTTCGCGCGGCGGTACGCCGACCTCGTCACCGAGGTCAACCTCCTCGAGGCACGGATGACCAGCGGCGCAGCCGATGCGCAGCACTCGCTCACCACGATCAAGCGGTTGCACGCGTCACTTCCCGAGGCGCATGTCGTCGGTGACATCGATGGACTCAGCGCTCGCCTGGAGAAGCTGACCTCGGTCGCCACCGAGAAGGCGGATGCTTCGCGCGCCGCTCGGGACGAGGCCCGGACCGCCGCGCTCGCGGCGAAGACCGCGCTGGTTACCGAGGCCGAGTCGCTCGCGGCCGAGTCGACGAGTTGGAAGACCACCGGCGATCGCTTCACCGCGATCCTCGAAGAGTGGAAAGCGATCAAAGGCGTCGACCGCAAGGCCGACGGCGATCTCTGGAAGCGTTTCGCGACCGCCCGGGACACGTTCACGCGCCGGCGCGGTGCGCACTTCGCCACGCTGGATGCGAGTCGCAAGCAGGCGCAGGGCCGCAAGGACGAGCTGGTGGCCGAGGCCGAGTCGCTCTCCTCGTCGACCGAGTGGGCAGCGACCGCGAACCGGCTCAAGGAACTCATGACCGAGTGGAAGGCTGCACCGCGCGCGTCCAAGGAGGTCGAGCAGAAGCTCTGGGATCGTTTCCGGGCTGCTCAGGACGCGTTCTTCACGCGGCGCAGCGAGGTGTTCTCCGCTCGCGATGCCGAGTCCAAGGCCGCGGTCGGCGCCCGGCAGGAGCTGCTCGCACAGGCCGAAGCGCTGGACGTCGAAGCCGATCCGAAGGCCGCCGCCGCCGCGATGCGTGACATCCAGGCCAAGTGGCACGACGCCGGCCGAGTCTCCCGCGACGCCGCCACCAACCTCGATCGCCGTCTCCGCGTGGTGGACGACAAGATCCGCGAAGCGATGGACGTCGCCTGGCGCCGCCCCGAACCCTCCGCCAGCCCGCTGCTGCTCCAGATGCGCGCGCAGGTCGCCGAGGCCGAAGCGCGCCTGGAGCGGGCCAAATCGTCCGGCGATGCAAAGCGGGTGCGCGAGGCCGAATCGGCGCTGGCCGGCAAGAAGCAGTTCCTGGCCTTGGCCGAAGGCGCGGCGTAGTTACTGGCGCTAGTTGATCCTGGAGTCAACTCCAGGATCAACTAGCTATCCGCAGGCGTTCGCTGTGGTTGCGGCCACGGGCGGTGCGCCGAGCGTAGGCAGTCCCAACAAAACTCCGGGTGTACGCGTGACCTGACCCGCCTCGTACGCGTCGCCGGCCCGTGTGCGCCGGTGACTCAACAGGGCACCATCGGCGTTGAGGTGATGCGGCGCCGCATACGTGATCTCGGTCGTCACGATGTCGCCCGGCCTGATCCCCCCGGCTTCCGCGGCGAAGTGCACGAGCCGCCCGTCACGTGCCCGCCCGGACATCCGCCCGGTGGCACCGTCCTTCCGGCCCTCGCCTACCGCGACGAGAACCTCCGGCACCGTACCGATCAGCTTCTTGTTCTCGGCCCACGTGATGTCTTCGAGCACCGCAAGCAGCCGCTGGTAGCGCTCCGTCACGACCTCTTTCGGCACCTGGGCGTCCATGGTCGCGGCCGGCGTACCGGGACGCTTCGAATACTGGAACGTGAACGCGCTGGAGAAGCGGGCCGCCCGGACCACGTCGAGAGTGGCTTCGAAGTCGGCGTCGGTCTCGCCCGGGAATCCCACGATGATGTCGGTCGTGATCGCGGCATCCGGCATCGCAGCGCGTACCTTGTCGATGATCCCGAGGTAGCGCTCCTGCCGGTAACTCCGGCGCATGTTCCGCAGCACGGTGTCCGAGCCCGATTGCAACGGCATGTGCAGGCTGTGACACACGTTCGCGGTCTCGGCCATCGCCGCGATCACGTCGTCGGTGAAGTCCTTCGGGTGAGGGCTCGTGAACCGTACGCGTTCGAGGCCTTCGATCTCGCCGGTAGCGCGCAGCAGCTTGCCGAACGCGAGCCGGTCACCGAACTCGACACCGTACGAGTTGACGTTCTGCCCGAGCAGCGTGACCTCAAGCACGCCCTCGGCGACCAGCGCACGTACTTCGGCGAGCACGTCGCCCGGGCGGCGGTCCTTCTCGGTGCCACGGAGACTCGGCACGATGCAGAACGTGCAGGTGTTGTTGCAGCCGACGGAGATGGAGACCCATCCGGCGTACGTCGATTCGCGCCTCGTGGGCAGCGTGGACGGGAAGACCTCGAGCGATTCGAGGATCTCGACTTGGGCTTCCTCGTTGTGCCGAGCGCGTTCCAGCAGCACCGGGAGCGAGCCGATGTTATGCGTACCGAAGACGACATCGACCCATGGCGCCTTCTTCACGATCTCGCCACGGTCCTTCTGCGCCAGGCAGCCGCCGACCGCGATCTGCATGCCCGGGTTCTTCGCCTTCACCGGCGCCAGGTGGCCGAGGTTGCCGTACAGGCGATTGTCGGCGTTCTCCCGGACCGCACACGTGTTGAACACGACGACGTCCGCGGTTTCGTCGGCGTCGGCGGGCACGTAGCCGGCCGCGTCCAGCAGGCCGGAGATGCGCTCCGAGTCGTGGACGTTCATTTGGCAGCCGTAGGTGATGACGCTGTACTTCAACATTTAGCTCTCAAATCGCATGAATACGTGCGCCGCAGGCGAGGGACGCCCTCCATCATTCCACGAGTTCAGTATGATCTTGCTGGTGACGATGCCGCCTCCGCTTCCGCCCCGGCCCCTGCAGCAACGGAAACTCGACACGATCGCGCGGCTGGAGCGCGACATCGACGCCTGGGTCGCCTCGGTCGATCCGAACGGTTGGCCACGGCTCGTACCGCTCTCGTTTCTCTGGACCGGCGAATCGTTGATCATGTCGACCACGTTGAGAGGTCCGGGCGGGCGCAACATGGCCGCTTCCGACCAAGTTCGGCTCGGTATCGGCCAGACGCGGGATGTCGTGCATATCGAGGGCACGATCACGGCGGTACGGCGAGGCGAGGAGATCGCGGCGTCGACCGCGGACGCGTTCGCGGCGAAGACCGGGTTCGATCCACGGGCGCTCGATGCATACCGATATTTCGTGATTCGGCCGGACCGGATTCGTGCTTGGCGCGAGGAGAACGAACTGGTCGGCAGCGTTCTGATGGCAAACGGACTCTGGCTGATCTAGTCGTTGGGCCTGCCCGAGGTGCACGATGGTACGCATGTGCCGAAGCATCAAAACCCTCCGCGAGCCGTTCACGACCGACGTCACCGACGCGGACGTGACCGCAGCCGCGCTGCAGTACGTACGCAAGATCTCCGGATTCCGCGCCCCGGCCGCGCACAACGCCGACGCGTTCAACGAAGCCGTCGCGGCCGTCGCTCATGCCACCGCGCACCTGCTGGAGCACCTGGAGGTACGGGGCGCTACCGCGCGATCTCAGTGACCCGGGACTCGCGGACGACCGTGACCCGGATCTGACCCGGGTAGGTCAGTTCGGCCTCGATCTGCTTCGCGACGTCGCGGGCAAGGATCGATGCGCCAATGTCGTCGACGTCGTCCGGTTTGACCATGACACGGACCTCACGTCCGGCCTGCATCGCGAAGACCTTCTCAACCCCGACCTTGCCGGCCGCGATCTCTTCGATGCGTTCCAGCCGCTTGACGTACGCCTCCAGGCTCTCCCGCCGGGCACCCGGCCGGCCGCCCGAGCACGCGTCCGACGCCTGCGTCAGTACCGCCTCGATCGTTTGCGGCAGCACCTCGTTGTGGTGTGCCTCGATCGCGTGTACGACGTCTTCGGACTCGCCGTACTTGCGGGCAATATCGGCGCCGATCAGCGCATGGCTGCCTTCGACCTCGTGGGTCAGCGCCTTGCCGATGTCGTGCAGGAACGCCGCCCGCTTGATCGTCGCCGGGGGCAGCTTCAATTCCGAGGCCATGATGCCCGCGATGTGGCCGGTCTCGACCAGGTGCTTGAGCACGTTCTGCCCGTAGCTCGTCCGGTAGCGCAAGCGGCCCAGCAGCGTGACCAGTTCCGGATGCAGGTCGGTGATGCCCACCTCGACCAACGCGTCCTCAGCGGCCCGCTGGCACAGGCGCTCGACCTCGGTCTTCGCTTGCTCGTACACCTCTTCGATCCGGTGTGGGTGGATCCGGCCGTCCAGTACGAGTTTGTCGAGCGTGACCCGTCCGACCTCGCGCCGAACCGGATCGAAACACGACAGCAGGACGGCTTCCGGGGTGTCGTCGATGATCAGGTTGACGCCGGTGACGGACTCGAACGCGCGGATGTTGCGGCCCTCGCGGCCGATGATCCGGCCCTTCATCTCGTCGCTCGGCAGATGCAGCACGCTGACCACGCTCTCCGCGGTCTGCTCGCTCGCGACGCGCTGGATGGCGTCAACGACAATGTGCCGGGCACGGTCTTCGGCGGTGTTGCGGGCGTCGTTTTCGATGTCTCGCACCAGCAGCGCCGCTTCGCGCTTCGCCTGCGTCTCGATCGACTCGACCAACTCGGCCCGAGCGGCATCGGCGGTAAGACCGGCCACCCGCTCCAGTTCACGCCGGCGGGCCTCCTCGGCGGTCGCGATTGCCGCCTCGCGATCGACCAGCGCAGACTCGCGGTCGGACAACTCGGACTCGGATGCGCTGATTCGGCGATCCCGCTCGGCCACCCGCTCGGACTCTTCGGCCTGTAGACGCTCCCGCTCGTCCAGGCGCTTCTGCCGGCGCTCGGTGTCGGCGATCTGCTCGCGGACGGTCGCGGTCAGGACTTCGATCTCGCGTTCGCCGGCCCGGCGGCCGGCGATCCGGGCCTGCTCGGAGTCCTCGCGGGCTTGCAGGTGCGCGCGTTCGAGGATGCTCTCGGCCTCCGCGTGCGCTGCACCGATCGCCCGCTGCGCTTCGGCCCGAGCCGCCGTCGCCTCGGCCTTGGCGGCAACCGCCTCGGTACGGGCGACGCTGGCTGCCGCACGGGCGGCTTCGACCGCGAGCGTCGCGTCGTCGGCCGCGCTACGAAGCGTTGCGAGCGACTGTTCCTGGTGATCCTTCGCGGCGAGGAACGCCGAATCGTCCGCCATGGCGGCGGCGCGCTGTGGCGCATTCGTGCCAAGCTGGCGGACCACACGGGTGAACCAGACGAATGCCACGGCAATCAGGACGACCAGAACAGCGACTACAACCACAAGGGCCACGATCGCGCTCACGGGTCAACCTCCTTCGCAGCCGTTGGCGTACGCCCGTCGGGGGACGGCAGGCGGCGACGCGCTATCCGGTGAGAAGATATCCGTCCGATTCGCGGCTTTTCAAGGGTGCGCGTATGCGCCGGCGAGCACGCGAGTGCTGCCGATACAACGGAGCGTCGGTCGTTACACGACCGATCTTAAAATATTCGCAAAGGCCGAACTGTGGCCGTACTGTTACGCGATCTATGTGGTGCGGTAATCCGCGATCGTTAGGAGTTCTTCTCGGTAGCTCTGAGGTTAGGTTGCCGAAGGCTGTTCGGTCAAGAACTCATGATCGGGTATTAGTCGGACACACTTGTTGCGGTATGTCATCGGCGCGTCGCGCGTACGTGCGCGAACCCGGTGTTCTCGACGCAGAAACAATCGTCACGTTCGATTTCTGTGCCGTTCCGCTGCGCTATTCCAGAGACTCGAGGTCGGCAAGCTCGGCGAGACCGTCGACATCCATGTCGGCAGCGGCGGCCCGCTCCGCCAGAACGTCCTTGACCGCGGCGATGACGACACCCGACGGATATCCCTTGCGCGCCAGCATCCCGACCAGCCGGCGAAACTGTACGTCCGGCGATGCACTCGCCATGCTGCGAAGCTTCCGCTGCACCAGGACCCGGGCGGTAGCCGCTTCGGTCTCGCTGTCGAGCTCGTCCAGCGCCTCGACGACGACCTCGGATTCGACGCCTTTCCGGCGCAGTTCGTCAGCGAGCGCCCGGCTGGCCAGCCCACGGCCATGATGGCGGCTGGACACCCATGCTTTGGCGAACGCCGCATCGTCGATCAGGCCGACCTCGGCATAGCGCTCCAGGACCGACGTGGCCACGTCGTCGGCGATCTCCTGCTTCCGCAGCGCCGTGGCCAGCTCGGCACGTGTGCGTGGCCGGAACGACAGCTGTCGCAGGCAGATCTCACGCGCGTGTTCGTAAGGATCGCGCGGCGCGGTTACTTTGGGAGGTTTCGGTGCTGTTTCCGGCTCCGTGCCACCTTCGTTTGCGGCATCGGACTTGGTTCGGCGCGTACGGGGCGGGGCGGCATCCCAACCTCGTCCCGTACGCGCTCGACGACCTGCCACCGGCTAGAAGTCCACCGTGATGACGCCGTCACCGATCACTGCGTCGTCGGTCAGAGCCGCACCGACGCCGAGCTTCTCCAGGATCTTCTTCTCGATCTCGGCGGCGACGTCGGGGTTTTCCTTGAGGAACCGGCGCGCGTTTTCCTTGCCCTGGCCGAGCTGATCGCCGTCGTACGTGTACCACGCCCCGGCCTTCCGGATGATGCTCTGCTCGACGCCGACGTCGATCAGCGAGCCTTCACGCGAAATGCCCTGGCCGTAGATGATGTCGAACTCGGCCTGCTTGAACGGCGACGCGACCTTGTTCTTGACGACCTTGACGCGGGTCCGGTTGCCGACGGCGTCCGTGCCGTCTTTCAGCGCCTCGATCCGGCGGACGTCGAGACGAACCGAAGCGTAGAACTTCAGCGCCTTACCGCCCGTCGTCGTCTCGGGACTGCCGAACATGACGCCGATCTTCTCGCGCAGTTGGTTGATGAAGATCGCGGTCGTGTTCGTGTTGTTCAGCGCGCCGGTGATCTTCCGGAGCGCCTGGCTCATGAGACGGGCCTGCAGGCCGACGTGACTGTCGCCCATCTCGCCCTCGATCTCGGCGCGTGGCACGAGTGCGGCCACCGAGTCGACCACGACGATGTCAATCGCGCCGGAGCGGATCAGCATGTCCATGATCTCCAGCGCCTGCTCGCCGGTGTCCGGCTGGGACACAAGCAACGCGTCGGTGTCGACGCCCAGCGCCTTCGCATAGTCCGGGTCGAGCGCGTGCTCGGCGTCGATGAACGCCGCAATACCGCCGGCGGCCTGCGCGTTCGCAACCGCGTGCAGCGCGACCGTGGTCTTACCGCTGGACTCCGGGCCGTAAATCTCGATGATCCGGCCACGCGGCAGGCCACCGATGCCGAGGGCGACGTCGAGTGCGATGGAGCCGGTCGGGATCACCGCCATCGGGATCACCGGCCGCTCGCCGAGACGCATCACGGAGCCCTTACCGAACTGTTTGTCGATCTGCGCGAGCGCGAGGTCGAGCGCCTTCTCGCGGTCTGGCACTCCTGCCATGGCTGACACCCCTGATTTCCCGGTCTTCTTCTCCGTCGGACTCTTCACGCGACACACGCTAGAGCGTCCGTGCGACAGAACGCATCTGCCGAACCGGCGGCTGTGGATAACAACGTGATGTGGACAATACCCGTACAGGTGTACGACGCAAGCAACAACACGCTATCTCAGCTTCGCGGGTACGCGATCGGGGTAAGCGGCCACCACGGCCCGCCAGACCGCCACGGCCGGTACGCCGGCGAGAAGAGCCTGGTCGACCGTACGGCCATCGAGTTCGGGCAGGATCTGATCGGCCGCCACGCTCGCCGCATAGCCAGGGCCGAACACGGCCTCGAGTCGGGCCCAGAAATCCGTCAGACGCATCCGACGATCGTAGGCCGCCGAACGGCGAAGCTGCTCATCCGCCGCTTCGTCCGCGAGACCCAACAGCCGAGACCCGCAGGGCGAGGCCCTCGAAGTTGATCCTGGAGTTATTCGCACGACACACCGTCGATGCGTCAACTAACTCCAGGATCAACTGGAAGATTTGGGGTGGTCAGGCGGTGTAGGAGTGCGAGCGCTGCACGGTTGCGGCGCGCGCTACCGCGTCCGCCAGCGACTCCACGTCGGACGGATCGAGCAGGCTTATCGTGATTCGGATGGCGGGCGGTGTGGCCTGCCGGAATAGCGCACCGGGCGCGACCGCGTAACCGGCCTCTCGCAGCCTGGTGATCGCGCCGGTTTCGTCCGGTACGGGTACCCAGACGTTCAGGCCACTGCGACCGGTCGATGCCAGTCCGCGGTCGGCCAGCGCGCGGATCAGGGCGGATCGCCGCTGGCCGTACGTGTTGCGGGCCTGTTCGATGAGCGCGGCCACGTCCGGAGATGTCCACAATCCGACAACCAGCCGCTGCAAGAGGCTGGACACCCAGCGGGTGCCGAGCAGCTGCCGCCCGACCACCCGCGCGATCGTCTCCTCGTCGCCGGCGACCAGCGCGACGCGCAGATCCGGCCCGTACGGCTTGCTGACCGATCGTACGAAGGCCCAGTTCCGGACGCATCCGGCGAGCGGAAACAGCGGCATGTCGGACAGCTGCGCGGAGTGGTCATCCTCGATCACGAGTACCTCCGCGGCCGGATGCGCGGTGGCGTGCGCCGCCAGCACACCGCGCAGTGCGGCGGCCCGAGACTCGCTGACCGACGCGCCGGTCGGGTTGTGCGCACGCGAGGTCACGATGACCGCACGCGCACCGACCGCGAGCGCGATCTCCAGCCCGGATACGGTCGGGCCGTCGTCATCGACCGGCATCGGCACCACCGGCATGCCCAGCGCGGCGGCCAGATCGAGCATCGAGGACCAACCCGGATCCTCGATTGCGATCTTGTCGCCGGGCCGCAAATGCGCATCCAGCACGCGTTCGATCGCGTCGAGCGCACCGCCGGTGACCGCGATCGCCGAGCCGTCGAGCGGGATGCCGTCGGCCGCGAACGCCTCGGCGGCGAGGTCCGTGAGCGTGTTCTCCGCCGGAAGCGCCGCGAGGAACGGCTCCGGTCGCGGTAGCAACCGCGGGTCCGGCAGGCCGGTCATCAAATCAACGACCCCATCCGGTACGGCCAGCCGCCACGAACCGCGGAACGCGGCGACCGCCGGACGCGGCCGAATGCGGGTGCCGTTGCGACCGGCGGTCTCGACGATGCCACGCTGACGTAATACCTGGTAAGCGGCGGCTACCGTGGCCGGACTGACGCCCAGATCAGCGGCCAGCGCACGTACCGGCGGGAGCGGGTCACCGGCCTCGTACGCGCCGGTGCGCACGCCGACCTCGACCGACGAGACGATCTCGCTAGCCGTGGAACCCGAGAGCTGATAACGTACTGGCACAATTCACAGACTGTACTAGTACAAAAGTGAAAGGGCAAGCGATGAGTAGCCGCACGATCCCGAGCCGGTACCCGCAACGGGCGACGTACGACCAGGACGCCGCGTACGCGCTGCTTGACGAGGCGTACATCTGCCATTTCGGGGTCATCGCGGATGGTGACCCACGCGTCCTGCCCACGCTGTTCGTTCGGGTCGACAACACGCTCTACCTGCACGGATCGACCGCCGCGCACTGGATGCTGGCGGCTCGGGGCGACGGCGGCCTGCCGATCTGCGTAGCGGTCACGGAGATCGACGCCCTCGTCCTGGCACGGTCCCAGATCAATCACAGCGCGAATTACCGATCGCTGGTCGCGCACGGCACCGCTCGCCTGGTCACGGATGAGGCCGCGAAGCGTACGGCGATGGACGCGCTGGTCGAGAAGGTCGGCACCGGTCGCACCGCGCACACCCGGCCACCAACCGCCGCCGAGATGGCGAAGACGGCCGTACTGGCGCTGGACCTGACCGAGGTGTCGCTCAAGCGGCGGATGCACGGCGTCGGTGACGACGAGGAGGATCTCGGCTTGCCGTACTGGGCCGGAGTCGTGCCGCTGACGAAGTCGTTCGGGTACGCGGTGCCGGACGACGGCGTGACCGTACCGGCACCGGACTACGTGCGGGTCCGCTCGCCGTATCAGGAATTGGTGACGCTGCGCGGCGAGCACGTGGTGCTCGAACCGCTGAGCGTGAGCGATGCGGCCGAGGCGTTCGTCGCGTTCGACGATGCCGAGGTCTGGGCGCATGCGGTCGTGCCGCGGCCGTTGAACGTCGAGGACATGGCCGCCGTCATCCAGCGGGATCTCGATCGCCGCGACGAGGGCAAGCACGTTCCGTTCACGATCCGTGACGCGGCGACCGGCGAACTGATCGGCGCGACCTCCTACTACGACCTCTACCCCGGGCGGGAGACGATCGCGATCGGCGGCACCCGGATGGCTCGCTCCCGCTGGCGTACTGCGGCAAACACCGAAGCGAAGCTGCTGCTGCTCACCCATGCGTTCGAGGTGCTCGGCGCGGGACGTGTCGAATGGCACACCGACATCCGCAACGAGCGATCCCAGGCTGCGATCGCCCGGCTCGGTGCCACCCGGGAAGGCGTGCTCCGGCGGCACAAGCAACGTGGCGACGGCACATGGCGGGACAGCGTGCAGTACTCGATGACGATCGACGACTGGCCGGGTGTGAAGGAACGCTTGAGCACCCGACTATCCGCTGGTCAACCGGAGCCCGTCCGGTCACACTGAACTCCATGTGGCTGGGCATCACGAACATCTGGACATATCTCATCGGCACGATGATCATCGTGTTGCTACCCGGTCCGAACTCGATGTTCGTGCTGTCCACTGCGGCCACCCAGGGCGTACGTCGGGGCTACCAGGCGGCGTTCGGCGTGTTCCTCGGCGACGGGATCATCATGTTCCTGTCCGCCGCCGGCGTCGCGTCGCTCCTGCACACCGAGCCGTGGCTGTTCGACATCGTGAAGTACTCCGGGGCCGCGTACCTGTGCTACATCGGGTACGGACTGTTGCGCAGCGTGTGGCGCAGGCGGCCGGCGGTCACCGAAGACGAGCCGGCCGCGCCGGTCGAGGCGAAGCACCCGTTCCGCCGGGCGCTCGGCATCAGCCTGCTCAACCCGAAGGCCATCCTGTTCTTCGTATCCTTCTTCATCCAGTTCGTCAGCCCGGATTACCCATACCCGGCCATCTCGTTCCTGATTCTCGGCACGATCGCGGAAATCATCAGTTGCGCGTACCTCACAACTTTGATCTTCGCGGGTAGTTATCTGGCCGCGCAGTTCCGCGCACGCCGCAAGCTGGCCCGCGGCCTGACCACCGGGGTGGCCGCGGTCTTCATCGGTTTCGCGGTTCGATTGGCGACCGCATCACTGAGCTGATCGCTTAGCGTGGAGCGGCGAACCCGTGCTGGTACGCGTACTGCACGGCTTGCGCCCGATCGCGTGCACCGGTCTTCGCGAACAACCGGTTGATGTGTGACTTGACGGTCGCTTCGGAAAGGTAGAGGCGGCCCGCGATTTCCCGGTTCGACAAACCGTCGGCGATCAACCGGAGCACCTCGGATTCGCGGGCGGTCAGACCGTCGTGGTTGGTCGGCTGGGCCGGCGGACGAGCCGCCGGCGATGCTACCGATGCCAGCAATCGCTGCTGGACCTGCGGATCGAGCACGGCCTGACCCGCCGCTGCCGCACGGATCGCGCCCGCGATCTGTACCCGCCCGGCGTCCTTGGTCAGATATCCGAGCGCGCCGGAACGCAGCGCGGTCAGGATGTCGTCGTCCTCCGCGTACGTCGTGAGCACCACAACCTTCGTCCGCGGATGTTCCGCACGCAGCCGCGCGGTCGCGGCAATGCCGTCGCAACGCGGCATCCGCAGGTCCATCAGGACGACGTCGGCGTCGTGCTCGATCGCGAGCCGCACCGCTTCGTCGCCGTCGCTCGCCGCGCCGACCACGCGGACGTCGTCGAGCAGCCCGAGCAGCAGTTCCAGGCCCTCACGGACGGCGGTCTGGTCGTCGGCGACGACGATCCGGATCGGTGCTCGGATAGGTGACTGCGCTGTCATGCCGGAATCCTGACATCAATTCGCCACCCGTCTCCACTCGGACCCGCGTCGATGTGCCCGCCGGCGAGTTCGGCGCGCTCCCGTAGGCCGGTCAGACCGTACCCGCCGCCGGTCGCGGCCAGCGGCGCATCCGTGCCCGGCGCGGCGCCGTTGCGGACGTCGAGTGCGACTTCAGCGGGCCGATACGTGAGCTCGATCGTCACGGTAGATGCGGGCGCGTGCTTGCGCACGTTCGTCACCGCCTCCTGCGCCGTGCGGTAGAGCGTGAGGCCCACGTCGGGCGGCAGGTCGCGCGGCTCGCCCGCGACGCGGACGGTCGCGCTCACTCCCAGATCCATCCGGTACGCCGAAGCCAGGGCCTCCAGCAGTACCGGCAACGGCAGCGTGTCCCCGCGCAACGCACCGATCGCGCGGCGGGTTTCGGCCATGCCTTCCTTCGCCAGCTGGCTTGCCCGCAACACGGAACCTCGGGCCTGATCGGGACGG
The DNA here is from genome assembly GCA_963831705.1 of uncultured Actinomycetota bacterium. Classification (GTDB taxonomy): domain Bacteria; phylum Actinomycetota; class Actinomycetes; order Mycobacteriales; family Micromonosporaceae; genus DASQPR01. The sequence continues at coordinate 397,060 of CAWHRE010000010.1, forward strand.
CCGGATTCGAGCAGCGCATCGGCCGTCTCCAGCTGGACCACGAGGGCCGCCAGCGCGTGTGCGAGCACATCGTGGATCTCCCGGGCGATGCGGGCCCGTTCGTCCAGCGCTGCCGATCGGGCCTTCTCCTCGCGGATGTACTGCGCCTCGGCCGCGATCGTCGCGTTCTGACGCCGGACGAGCCCGATCAGCACCGATCCTGCGATCACGGCCGGGCCGATCAGGATCACCGTCGTGGAACGGTCGAGCACGGACTGGCCGACCACGTACGCGCAGGTCAGCCCGAGCGCGAGCCCGGCCCACGCGGTGCTCGACCAACGCTGGGCCGCGTCGACCACGGCGAACGCCACGAACGCAACGGCGGCGGAGTTCGGAAGGAGCATCGTCAGGGCGGTACCGGCAACGGCAGTGAGAACGAGGCCGAGGTCCCGGACGAGCCCGGTCCGGTGCCAGACCACTGGAATCCGCCCGACCGCGCAGGCGGCGAGCAGCAGCACGATCACGCCGAGTGCGCCCGGCCAATCCGGGTACGGCCGACTGGTGAGTACACCGGCCGCCACCGCCGCGAACACGATCAGTGGCCGGGTGCGGACCCACCACAGCGGCCCGCCGTACGCGCCCGGTACCGTCCCGGTGGCCGCCGTGACGGCACCGGTGGAGGCGTCAACGGTCAAAATGCCCTCCGAATGGCACGTTAAAAGGCCGAATCTCGGCGCTTGCCGCCATTGCAATGTTCACCATTCGCTACATCTTGGCCGTGTCGAAACGTGCATTGACCGGATCGAAACATCTGCCCGTTTCGTTCCCTAGACCGCCTCAAGCGCGCAAGCTGCGGTCCTTAGTCCTTTTTGGGCACTCAAGAAACCAATCGGCCCTACGTCGCCAGCCGTCTGGTTAGCCCGGTCCAGATCCTGTCGACGGCCGGACGACCTTGCGAAAACGCTTCGGATGATATGCGCACTGTGATCGCATGGTTACGCTCGGATGGATTTCCTTAGATGCATCTAAGGAGAACATCAAGTTTGGCCGGCACACACAAACTCCATAGGCGTCGTCCGATGGACGACGCGTGCGACTGCGCTATCGCGGCGAGCCCGAGGCCCCGGACTCGAAGGCGCATCACCCCGAACGTTCCCGCGCCCGTCCACGCCATTCCCTGTGGCGTCCGGCGAGCGCTCCGGATGCCTGCCCGACGTGGCTCGTCGGCGGGCGATGCAACCACTCCCACGAGGAGAACCACAAAAATGTCCCAGCTCTATGCCCGGACACCAGCCCTCTATGTACAGGCGCGGCGGCACCCGTACGCACCCTGGTTGGTCGGGCTCGCGATCCTTCTGGTCGTCGGAGCGGTCGGCGGGGTCGCCGGTGCCATGCTGTTCCACCTCCATCCCAACTCCACCTCGGCGAACGGGCCGGTACCAGCCACCACCGACGTCCAGCTCAGCGGTTGCGACGTCGACTCGAAGACCGGCTGGCCGCGCGCCTCGATGGTCGTCACGAATAGCGGATCGGCTCGTGCCTCGTACGTGATCACCGTCGCGTTCCAGAGCGACGACGGAAAGCTGCAATACGGTTCGACCCAGACCAGCGTCGCGTACCTCGCGCCCGGCCAGAAGGCAAATGCCGTGGCTGAGGGGCTCGATGCTGCACCGCACGCGTTCTCGTGTGCGGTGACGAGCGTTAATCGTCAGTAGGCGGCCGGGCCTAACGGACATTGACGCTCGAACGGCGCGGCCGGCGAGGCATTATTGCCACGCCGGTCGCGCTCGCGCGTTTCGAGACCAGAAGCGACTCGACCACCATGCTGAGCCCGAACGTAATCATGATCGTTCCGCCCTCCGGCAACGACGCCCCGAGCACGTGTCCGGCGGCCAGGAATCCGACCCGCAGCGCGATCATGCCGATCCAGACGGCGAGCGTCCAGACGGTGTACCGCTGCCAGAGATGCCCGTCATGCGGGTACAGCTTGATGGTGACGGCGCGGCCGGCGCCGGCCGCGAGCGCGATCACCGCTTCGACCGCCAGCAGCGCGATGCTCAGCACGCCGACCGTGTGCATCTGGTCGGCCAGTTCCTTGACGCCGTACGCGGTGAGAGCGACCGGGAGTACCAATGATCGGGCGCCGACCGGGGAACCCGCGAAGCGCTTCGCGATGATGTAGATGACGACGGCAGCGACCAGCAATATCTGCTCGATATTCATGTCCGCAACGCTAGAAATCGTCGGCCTGAAGCACACCCACCCACGGGTGGAGTTCCGGGTGGAACTCGTGCTCTCCACCCGCGCCGCGTTACTCGCCCACTTTGCCCACGTGATTGCGAATCTTGGAGCGAGTGGAACTCCGGTGTTGTGATCTTGGCTAAATGATCACCGTGCGCTTCCAAGGTCCGCGATCACGAGCGCAATTGTCGGACCTGCGGGGCAGGATGGTTGGCGTGACTGAATTCGGAACGTCGACGCGGGCTTGGTTCGACGCCGCGTTCGTCGAGCCGACCGCGGCGCAGGCGGGCGCCTGGAGCGCGATCAGTGCCGGAAAGAACGCGCTGGTGGTCGCGCCGACCGGCTCCGGCAAGACGCTCGCCGCGTTCCTCTGGTCGATCGATCGGCTCGCGGCCGAGGGTCCGCCGGCCGTGGCCACCCGGCGCTGCCGTGTGCTCTACGTGAGCCCGCTCAAGGCGCTCGCGGTCGACGTCGAGCGCAACCTCCGGACCCCGCTGATCGGCATCCGTCAGGCTGCCGCGCGACTCGGAGAACCGGTGCCGGACATCACGGTCGGCATGCGTACCGGTGACACCCCCGCCGACGAGCGCCGGGCCTTCGCGAAGCATCCTCCGGACATCTTGATCACCACCCCGGAGTCGTTGTTCCTGCTGCTCACGTCGTCTGCACGAGAGTCGCTGCGAGGCGTCGAGACAGTGATCATCGACGAGGTACACGCGGTCTGCGCGACCAAGCGCGGCGCTCATCTGGCCCTGTCGCTGGAGCGCCTTGACGCACTGCTGGAACGCCCGGCCCAACGCATCGGTCTGTCCGCAACGGTCCGCCCGATCGACGAGACCGCGCGGTTCCTGGGGGGCGCCCTGCCGGTCGAGATCGTCGCGCCACCGACCTCGAAGACGATCGAAGTCAGCGTCGTCGTTCCGGTAGAGGACATGACCCGTCTCGACGAGACCAACAACGTGGACGGCGATGACTCCCCCCGGCGCGCGTCGATCTGGCCCGCCGTCGAGGAGCGCATCCTGGACCTGATCGAGGGGCACCGGTCGACGATCGTCTTCGTCAACGCCCGGCGCGGCGCCGAACGCCTCTGCGCCCGGCTGAACGAACTGGCGCAGGAACGGGCGACCGGCCTGGCCGTCGTCGCCAGTACTGGCAACGGCCGGGCGCCCGCCGAGGTGATGGCCGAGTCCGGGATCGCGGTCGGCGTGGCACCGCTCGTCGCCCGCGCGCACCACGGCTCGGTCTCGCGCGAGGAGCGCAAGCTCATCGAGGAGGCGCTGAAAGCCGGTGATCTGCCGGCCGTGGTCGCGACCAGCAGCCTCGAACTCGGTATCGACATGGGCGCGGTCGACCTCGTGATCCAGGTCGAGGCGCCGCCGAGCGTCGCGGCCGGATTGCAGCGAGTCGGCCGGGCCGGACACCAGGTGGGCGCGGTGTCGCAGGGTGTCGTGTTCCCGAAACACCGTGGCGACCTGGTGTCCTGCGCGGTGGTCGCGGGCAAGATGGCGACCGGCGGGATCGAGGAGTTGCGGTATCCGCGCAATCCTCTCGACGTGCTGGCCCAGCAGATCGTCGCGATGGTCGCGATGGAACCGTGGACCGTAGCCGATCTGGCCGCGCTCGTACGGCGGGCCGCACCGTTCGCCGAGTTGCCGCCATCCGCACTCGATGCCGTCCTGGACATGCTCTCCGGCCGGTACCCGTCGACCGCGTTCGCCGAGCTGCGGCCACGTCTCGTCTGGGATCGGGTAGACGACACGCTGACCGGCCGTCCCGGCGCCCAGCGGCTCGCGGTGACCAGCGGCGGCACCATCCCGGACCGCGGTCTGTTCGGCGTGTTCCTGGCCGGGTCGGAGCGTGCGTCCCGGGTCGGCGAACTCGACGAGGAGATGGTCTACGAGTCGCGGGTCGGCGACGTCTTCCTGCTCGGCTCGACGTCGTGGCGGATCGAGGACATCACGCCGGATCGCGTGCTGGTCTCGCCCGCGCCCGGCGCGGCCGCGCGGATGCCGTTCTGGAAGGGCGACGCACTCGGCCGGCCGGTCGAGCTCGGGCGCGCCATCGGCACTCGGCTGCGCGAGCTGACGAAGGCGAAGGACTCCGACGCGCGCGCATCGCTGACCGAGGCCGGGCTGGACACGTGGGCGATCGACAACCTGCTGGCCTATCTCGCCGAGCAACGCGACGCGACGCGTGTGCTGCCGGATGACCGCACGATCCTGGTCGAGCGCTTCCGCGACGAGCTGGGCGACTGGCGGATGACCGTCCACTGCGTACTCGGCGCACGGGTGAACGGGCCGTGGGCGCTCGCGATCGGGCGCCGGCTGGCCGAGCGGTACGGCGTCGACGCGCAGGTGATGCCGTCCGACGACGGAATCGTGGTGCGGCTTCCGGACATCGTCGACGAGCCACCGGGCGCCGACCTGGTGGCGTTCGACCCGGACGAGATCGCGTCGATCGTCGAGGAGACCGGTCGGCACATCGGCGTTGTTCGCGTCGCGATTCCGCGAGTGCGCTGCGCGCGCCCTGCTGCTGCCCCGCCGTGATCCACGTCGCCGTACGCCCGCTGTGGCAGCAACGGCAGCGGTCGGCCCAGCTACTCGACGTGGCTCGCGAGTTCGCCGACTTCCCGATCACGCTGGAGGCCGCCCGCGAGTGCCTCCGGGACGTGTTCGACGTGCCCGGTCTGGTCGAGCTGATGCGCGACGTGGCCGGTCGGCAGCGTACGGGTCGTCGAGGTCGAGACGCCGACAACCGTCGCCGTTCGCACGGTCGCTGCTGTTCGGCTACGTCGGCGCGTTCCTCTACGAAGGCGACGCACCGCTGGCCGAGCGCCGGGCCGCCGCGCTCGCGCTCGACTCGACGCTGCTCGGCGAGCTGCTCGGCCGCGTCGACCTGCGCGAACTACTCGATCCGGCGGTGGTCGAAGAGACCGAGCGGCGCCTGCAGCGACTGCTCACCGACTACCCACCGCGCGACATCGAGGACGCCGCCGAGATCCTGCGGCTTCTCGGCGACCTGTCGGTACGTGAGGCCGAGGAACGGGGCCTACGACCGGAGTGGCTCACCGAACTCGTCGCGTCGCGCCGGGCGATCGAGGTCCGGATCGCGGGCGAGCCACGATTGCTGCCGATCGAGGACGCCGGCCGGGTCCGTGACGCGCTCGGCGCTGCATTGCCGGTCGGGATCGCGGCGGCGTACACGGAGCCGGTGGCCGACCCGCTCGGCGGATCTGGTCGCCCGGTACGCCCGCACGCACGCTCCGTTCACCGCGATCACCTGCGCGGCTCGGTTCGGCCTCGGTGTTTTCGTGGTCGAACAGGCGCTCCGGCGACTCGCCGCTGTCCGCCGGATCACGTCCGGCGAGTTCACGCCCGGCGGCTCGGGTGCCGAGTTCTGCGATGCCGGACGTCCTGCGTACGCTGCGGCGGCGCTCGCTCGCCGCGCTGCGCAAGGAGATCGAGCCGGTCCCGCCGACCGCGCTGGCCCGGTTCCTGCCGGCCTGGCAGCAGGTCGGATCATCGGCCCGCGGTACGGCCGCGCTGGCCAGCACGATCGAGCTACTCGGCGGCGTCGCACTGCCCGCATCGGCGCTCGAACGGCTGGTGTTACCGGCCCGGGTCGCCGACTACTCCCCCGCGTTCCTCGACGAACTATGCGCATCCGGCGAGGTCGTCTGGGCCGGTGCCGGATCAATCGGCGCGAACGACGGGTGGGTCACGTTGGCGTACGCGGACACCGCGCCGCTCCTGCTCGCACGACCGGATACCGAGGCAGGCGGCCCGATCCACGATGCGATCCTGGCCGCGCTCGACGGTGGCCAGGCGCTGTTCTTCCGGGCCATCGCAGATCGCCTCACCGCTCTGACCCCAGGGACGGCACCGGCCGACGTCGCCGCCGCGATCTGGGACCTGGTCTGGGCCGGCTACCTCTCCAATGACACGATTGGCCCGCTACGCGCCCTGCTGGCCGGTGGGACCGGCGCGCACAAGGCAAAGGCCGCGCCCGGCCGGACGCGTTATCGGCGACCGGGGCGCGGCGCCGTTTCGGCCGCAGCGATCGCCGGTGGTTCCGGCGGCCCGGTGCCGCTCGGGATGGGCGGTCGGTGGTATCGACTGGCCGATCGTGATCTCGATCCGACGCGTCGCGCGGCCGCACTCGCCGACGCGCTGCTCGATCGGCACGGCGTGGTGACCAGGGACGCCGTCATCGCCGAGGGCGTCACGGGCGGGTTCGCCGGCGTCTACCCGGTCCTTGCCGCACTCGAGGAGCGCGGGGCGGCGCGCCGCGGGTACTTCGTGGAAGGTCTCGGCGCGGCGCAGTTCGCGGTGCCGGGCGCGGTCGATCGGCTGCGAGCGCTCGCCGAACCGAACGGTCGCGGTCTGCCGCCCGCGATCGTGCTCGCCAGCACCGACCCGGCCAATCCGTTCGGCGCCGCGTTGCCGTGGCCGGATCGAGTGGTGGACGAAGGCTCAGCGGCAGGCTCGCCGAGCGGTCACCGGGCCGGACGGAAAGCCGGCGCACTTGTCGTCCTGGTCGACGGCGTTCTCGTGCTCTACGTCGAGCGTGGCGGGCGCACGCTGCTGTCGTACACCGAGGATCCGACGCCGCTCACACAGGCCGCGAAGGCCCTTGCCGACGCGGTACACGTCGGGGCGCTCGGCGCACTGTCGGTCGAGCGTGCCGACGGAGCCTCCATCGCCGGTCCGAGCCCGTTGCGCGACGCGCTGGCTGCGGCCGGGTTCCGGATCACCCCCCGTGGCCTGCGATTGCGGGCCTGAAAGCAGAATGAGAGGAATTCCATGTCCGACACCATCACGACGGTCAACGTAGCTCTGGACTGTCCCGACGCTTCCGCGCTCGCGGCCTTCTACGCCGAGATCACCGGCGGTCGGGTGACGTATTCCGATCCGACCTGGGCGACCGTCAAATGGCCGAACGGGCGCCTCGATTTCCAGACCGCGACCGGCTACGTCCGGCCGTCGTGGCCGGATGACACGTCATCGATGCAGATGCATCTCGACTTCGACTGCGACGACCTGGAGGCGGCCGGCGAGCGCGTCATCAAGGCCGGTGCGACGAAGTTCGACCGGCAGCCCGGTACGACGTTCCAGGTGTACGCCGACCCGGCCGGTCACCCGTTTTGCCTCTGCGTTGCCGACGCGCCGGGCGAGGCCGAGTGACGCGCGTCTTCCGGACTCCCCCGTTGGAGCCCGGAAGACGTCTGTCTACAGCGGCCAGACCTGCGTGACCACGCGTCCGGCGACCGCCGACTGCGAGACCGCCCCGAACGTTCGTGAATCAAGTGCGTCGAGGAAGTTGTCGCCGACGATGTAAACGTCGCCGTCCGCCACCGTCACGGCCGCGCATCGCGGTGCCGCCTGGCCGGAAGCGGGCGCGGTGACCACGACCGTTCCGTTTCGGGTCAACGAGCCGGAGGCGTCGCAGGCCATTCGGTCACCCGGCAAGCCGAGTACCCGAGTGATCACCCGATTCTCAGCGTTGTAGGGCCGGGGAAGATCGACCACGACCACGTCGCCGTGCCGTAGACCGCTCATGCGGAAACCGACCTTGTCCACCAGGACTCGGGAACTCACCGTGTAACTCGGCTCCATGGCTTCGGCCGGCTCGTACACGATCGTGGCCACGAACACGTTCAGCAGGAACGCTCCGATCACCACGGACGCCACCGAGAACGCGGCGCGTCGAACTGCCCGTACGCGAGGGGATCGCTGCGCTGCGCGGCGACGACGTCGCTCCCGCCAGGCGACCGGCGCGCTACTGAGCGCCCAGCGCACCCGCTCGGCCGCCGACATCGGCTGGTCCAATTCGGACAGCATGGCCTCGCCCCAGTCCGAGCCGGCCGCTCCGATGCCGTCGCCGGCGTTCCCGTCAGCGCTCACCACCGATCCACCATGCCGGATCGAGTCCCTGGCGGCGCGCCCTCGAACCGCCCAGGCGAGAACCGCCCGAGACAGCCGCACCGACAGCGGTTCACGCGTACGGCCGGCCGCCGCGCTCATCGTGCCGCTCCCAACACTCGAATCCGCCGGAGTCCCTCGACGAATTGAGCGGCAGCCGGACGACCGGGTGCCTGCTTGGCCTGCGCGACGGACGCGACTCGCGAGGTGGCGAGCTGCAGGCCATCGGGAGTCAGCCGGTAGACGTGACGCGGTGGACGGCCCGGCGTCTCCGCCGGTTCCCACCGCGTCTCCAGCAGGTCGCGATCGACGAGCCGCATCAGGATCGGGTAGAGCGTCCCGGATGCGAGGCCGGTGATCTTGCTGAGTGCATATCCGTAGTGCCAGCCCTGCGGATCGTCCAGCAGGGCGCCGAAGACCTTCAAGGTCTGCGGTGACGTGTCAGGAGTTCGTGGCATATCGAAACTCTACATATGAAGACTATGCCACGGCAAGGCCTAAACGAGCGGTGCTACGTCGGCCGCGATCAGGTCCAGATGATCGAGGTCATGGATGTCCATCACCTGCAGGTACGTACGCTGGATGCCGAGCGACGCCAGCGCGCTGATCCGCTCGACGACCTCGGTCGGCGTACCGCAGATGCCGTCCCGGCGCAGGTCCTCGACCGATCTCCCGATCGCCTCGGCACGTTTCGCGATCTCGGCATCGGTCCGTCCACAACAGATCGTCAACGCGGCCGAGAACACCGGCACGCCGGTACGGCCCGCTTGTACACACGCCGCCGTCACGCGTTCGAGCTGCTTCGCCATCAAATCGAGTGGCCGGAACGCGATATTGAATTCGTCCGCGTACCGGGCGGCCAGTTGAGGCGTACGCTTCGGGCCGGCGCCGCCGATGATCACCGGTGGGCCGTTCGGCTGAACCGGTTTCGGTAAAGCCGGGGCGTCGCTGAGCTGGTAGTAGACGCCATCGAAGTTGAACCTGGATCCGACCGGCGTCCGCCACAGTCCGCTGAGGACGGCAAGCTGCTCCTCCAGCCGATCGAAACGCTCGCCGAGCGGGGGAAACGGCACGCCGTACGCGGTGTGTTCGGCCTCGAACCATCCGGCGCCCAGACCGAACTCGACCCGCCCGCCGCTGATCTCGTCGACCTGCGCGACCGCGATCGCGAGTAGCCCGGGCGGACGGAACGTCGCCGAGGTGACCAGCGTGCCGAGCCGGATTCGCGAAGTCGCCGCGGCGATCACGGCCAGCGAGATCCACGAATCGGTCGGACCGGGACGGCCGTCTCCGCCGCCCATCGCGAGCAGGTGATCGGACCGGAAGAACGCGTCGAATCCGGCGTCCTCGGCGTGTCGTGCGATCCGGATGAGCTGGGCATCGGTGGCGCCTTGTTGAGGTTCGGTGAACACACGAAGCTTCATGAGGCAACCTTAACGATGTGACTGCGTCGACCGGAGCGGACCGAAACGGATTCGGCTGGATCAGCCTGACCACCGACTATGGGCTCTCGGACGGATTCGTCGCGATGCTGCACGGTGTGATCGGGCGGCGGGCGCCGGCCGTACGGGTCATCGACGTGTCCCACGAGATCCCGAGCGGCGACGTTGCCCGTGGTGCGGCGGTGCTCGCTCAGACCGCGCCTCACCTGCCGGAATCCGTACACGTCGGGGTCGTTGATCCCGGCGTCGGGACGGCGCGGCGCGCGGTGGCTGTGCGTACCCCTCAAGGTTTGTTGGTCGGACCGGACAACGGCCTGTTACTCGCCGCGGCGGACGCGCTCGGCGGCGCCGACGCCGCGGTCGAGCTGACGAATACCGACTGGCACCGGCCCGCGACGTCAGCGACGTTCCACGGCCGCGACATCTTCGCGCCGGTCGCCGCGGCGTTCGCCGACGGTGCGGCGTTCGCCGAGGCCGGGCGCTCGATCGAAACCGCCTCCCTGGTACGCCTACCGGCCCCGCGCGTGCTGATCGCAGACGTTTACGTGGTGGCCGACGTTCTGACCGTGGACCGGTTCGGGAACGTGCAGCTCGCCGCGCCGGGACCGGATGCGTTGAGCGCGCTCGGCGTCGGCCCGGTGATCGTCGACGGGCGGATCGCGATCTGCGGCAAGACGTTCGGCGACGTGCCACGCGGTTCGATGGTCGTATTCGAGGACTCGGCCGGCTACTTGGCGATCGCGATCAACAACGGCAGCGCGGTGGACGAGCTGGGCGTCGTCCCTGGCGCATCGATCCGCCTCGACCGCATCTAGCAACATCCGTGAAGTTGCGGAGATCTTGGGGCTGCGATGGGATGAGGACGTGCCGGAAGGTGACACGGTCAAGAACCATGCAGATGCGCTGACCCGCGTGCTCGCGGGTCAGCTTGTGGTGCGGTCGGACTTCCGGGTTCCGGCGCTCGCTACGACCGATCTGGCGGGCTACCGGGTACTCGAATGCGGTGTGCGGGGCAAACACCTGCTGCTGCGCTTCGCTTCTCCCTCCCAAGCGGCGTGGACCCTGCACTCGCATCTGCGGATGGACGGCACGTGGCGTACGTTTCGCGCGGGCGAACGGGTTCACGGCGCCCCGGCCCACACGATCCGCGTCGTGCTCACCACCGAGAGGTCCATCGCGGTGGGATTTCACCTGCACGAACTCGCTCTGCTGCCAACGGCGGAGGAGGCTGAGCTGCTCGCGTACCTCGGGCCCGATCTGCTCGGCCCGGACTGGGATGCGACCGAGGCGGTCCGGCGCCTGTCCGCCGAGCCCGATCGGGAGATCGCGGACGCGCTTCTCGATCAACGGAACGTGGCCGGGATTGGAAACCTTTACAAGTCGGAGCTGCTGTTCGTACGTGGGATCTGGCCCTGGCGACCGGTACGCGAAGCCGGCGACCTGAGCGCGATCGTGCAACTCGCGCGGCGGATGCTCCGGTCCAATGTGGGGCGCTGGACGCAGACCACGACCGGATCGCTGCGCAAAGGCGAGGAAACCTACGTGTACGGCCGTCCCGGGCGCCCGTGCCGCCGCTGCGGAACGCTGATCCAACGACGGGAACAGGGCGAGCATGATCGTGTGACGTTCTGGTGCCCCTCATGCCAGCCGGCTTAGCGAGGGCGGCCTAGCGCGCTAGAACGGCATCCTCGGCACGCCCGTACGCAGGTCGGACATGCCCTCGGCCACGCCGCGTACGAGATCGCCGGCTTCGATCAGCCGGTTGATCGCGATCGGCTCGCCCAGGCGACCGTCCTCCGCCACGAACTGTGCCGCGGCCGACACGAGTGCTTCGTAGGACTCGACGCCGGTCGCGAAGCGGCTCATCAGATCCGCGTGCGCCTCGGTCAGGCTCGGGTTCGTCGTACCGGTCTTCATCACGCGCTCCACGCTCGCGATCCGCTCGGCCAGGTCACGCAGCGCGTGTTCGGCGATCGATGCTTCGCGCACCACCTCGCGCACGGGGCCGGTCAACCGGGGCGCCAGCCCGTTGAATGCCTTGACGGCCTTGTCCAGCCGGGACGCGGCCGGGCTGACCGCCGAGCCCCGAACTCGCGACAGGTGTGCGACGCGATGCATTTCGGAGACGGCCGTACGCCCGATCGGCAGCCTGCTCACCATGGATTCGATGCGTTGCTGCGTGGCCGCCGCCCGCTGCGCGGGATCAAGTTCGGGTGGTGCGGGCTGACCGGCGAGTTCACGTGCATCGCTCCAGCGCCAGAACGCGAACGCGGTGGATGCACCGGCCGCACCGGCCCAGAACACGTCGGCAAGGCCGATCCCGGCGTACGGGAGAAGCACGGCGGTCGCCATCAGAAGGCCGCCCGCCACGACCGACCAGCGGCGAGCCGACCGGCGCAGGCGGCGCAGCCGCAGGAAGTACTTCGTACGCGGGTCCGCCATGGCCGGTCCCTCCGGTTATTTACGAGAACGACGGCGCGACAAGTGCGTTGGATGCACTCGCCACGCCGTCGGTATGCATGTGTCGATCAGCTCGCTGCAGACGAGTCGCCGGTCTTGTCCTTCGCGAGGCTCTTGCGGATCTCGTCAAGACGGGCAACGCTGGCGTCCCCGTCGCGCGGAGCACCGGCGACCGCGGGTTGCCCCGGACCGGCGGTCAGCTGACCACCGTTCATGCTCGCCCGGATCTGTTCCAGCCGCGACGAGCCGGCCATGTCCAGCGTCGACTTCTGCACTTCCAGCATCCGGCCTTCGACCGTGTTGGACGCGAGTTCGGCGCGGCCCATGGCGTTCGCGTACCGCCGCTCGATCTTCTCGCGAACCTCGTCCAGCGACGGCGTATTACCGGGTGCCGCGAGTTCGCTCATGCCTTCGAGCGACCTCGCCACCGTCTCCTGCATCTTGGCCTGCTCGAGCTGGCTGAGCAGCTTCGTCCGCTCGCCCAGCTTCTGCTGGAGCACGATCGAATTGTTCTCGACCGCCTTGCGAGCCTGTCCGGCTGCCGAAAGCGCCTGGTCGTGCAGCACCTTGAGGTCTTCCATCGACTGCTCGCCCGACACCAGCTGGGTCGCGAACGTCTGCGCGGCCTGCTCGTACTGGACGGCCTTCGGCTCGTCGCCGTCCGCGCGAGCCTTGTCGGCCAGCGTGATCGCCTGCCGCGCCGAGGACTGGAGCTTCTCCACCTCGGTCATCTGGCGGGACAGCTTCATTTCGATCTGCCGCTGGTTGCCGATCACGTTCGCGGCTTGTTGCACGAGCGTCTGGTGCGCTCGCTGTGCATCTTCGATCGCCTGCTGGATTTGAACCTTCGGATCGGCATACTCGTCGATCTTGGCGCCGAACAGCGCCATCAGGTATCTCCAACCCTTGACGAACGGGTTCGCCATATCCGAGGTCCTCTCTACGTCCGCTCAGGTGTTCCGCGATGACACCGGTCCGCGATCAACGCCAGGCCGCTGTCAACACATGGAGGCGCCGACAAGTTGAGCGCTCTACACACTATCGTGGCAGGCTCATGCGAGCGCGTCACGCCGGACCGCAGTGATCGCTTGAGATTCTCAGTGAACGCAGCATTCATCGTGAATCGTGAGCCATCAGCGAGAGAGCGCGACCTCGCGACCGCGCTTCGAAGACCGGACGTTGCGGGTGGTACGCAGCGTCGCCTTGAGCGGGCTGTTCTGGTGCACCGAGACCGCGACATCCCCATCGACCGTGATCTTCCGGCCGGTGGCCGCGACACCGGGCGGCAAAACGATGCCGTTCGCGGTGGCGTGGAATTCGGTCGGTTCCGGCGTCGCAACGGCACGGGTCTGCGGCACGGTCACTGGCGCGGCAACCGCGACAAGATCCGTACGCTCAGCTACCGCAACGGTGTGACTGACCTCACGCAGCAGCTCGGAGAGGTGCGCACCCAATGCGTCACAAATAGCGGACAACAGCTCGCTCGACGCTTCCTTTTGTCCGCGCTCGATCTCGGACAGATAGCCCAGGCTGACATTCGCCGCTGTGGAGACTTCCCGCAGCGTGCGGTGCTGGGATTGACGGCGCGCACGTAGAGCGTCACCGATTACGCGACGTAACAGGATCATCGCGTTACCTCCCTCGCTCCATCCGGCTCAAGCTTGTCCGCCACGCTACTCGTTCTTTGCATCTCCGACAGCTTCCCCCGCCGCCCGTTGACCCCAATGTGCGAGATCGTGACCATCCAGGGCACCGATTCGAAAGTAAAACCTCTGATTTGGGCGATAAATTCCGACAATGAGGCCCCCACCTTCCCACCTAGCGGGAAGCCGGGTCGGTGAGGCGAGTGACAAGCCACACAAGGGATTCGTCGACCGTACGCGAACGGATGGCGCTGCGTCCGAGACTTTCCGGAAGATGCAGGTCGCGCACCTCGGTCGTCCCGCGTGGCGAGGCCAATCCAAGGAACACCGTGCCGACCGCGATGCCGTCCTGCCGGGTCGGACCGGCCACGCCGGTAGTCGCCAAGCCCCAATCGGCACCACAGCGCTCTCGGACGCCCCGCGCCAACTCCGCCGCCACATCCGGATCAACCGGGCCGCGCTCGGCCAGCAGTACCGGGTCGACGCCGGCGAGCTTCGCCTTGAGGTCGGTCGCGTACACGACGAGTCCGCCGCGAAATGCCGCACTCGCGCCCGCCACCCCCACGATCGTGGCGGCGAGCAGGCCACCGGTCAGCGATTCCGCCACGGCCAGCGTCTCGCCACGGGCAATCAACAGGTCGAGAGCGCGCGCCGCCCCCTCGACTGACAGCGTCACGGCGTCAGAGTGCCACGCCGCAGCCGGAGCGCGCGCGCCACATAGTCAAGACCGGTCACAACGGTCACAATCAAGGTCAACGCCATCAGGTACGGGCCAACCGCGGCCAACCAGCCGTGCAGCGGGAGCAGATACCAGACGATCGCGAGCGTCTGCAGCGCCGTCTTGATCTTGCCACCGCGACTCGCCGCGATCACGCCGCGCCGGATCACCCAGAATCGGAGCAGTGTCACGCCGAGTTCCCGGCCGAGGATCACGATCGTGATCCACCAGGGCACCGCGTTGTACGCGGAGAGCAGGATGAACGCACTGCCGGTCAGGGCCTTGTCGGCAATCGGGTCGGCCACTTTGCCAAACGACGTGACCAGATCGTAGGCGCGGGCGATCCAGCCGTCCGCGAGATCGGTGACCGAAGCCACGAAGAACGTGATGCACGCCGCGATCCGCAGACCAGGATCGGTCAGCTGCGACGCGACCGTCAACGCGATGAATACCGGGACGAGCACGATCCGCAGCGCGGTCAGTCCGTTCGCCGCGTTCATGATCGGTGCCGGACCCTCGCGACGCGAGGCGGCGGCCACGAGGGGCTCCGTCACCGCGATGCCAACGCGCGAGCGCCGGTGGCATCGAGCGTGGCCGCGGAGATCATCTCAATCGGTTCGGCGATCAGATCGGCGCCCGATGCGGCCGTCACCCGGGCGCGAACTAGATCACCCGGTCGCAGTACGCCGAGATCGGCACCGACCAGCGACGTCGAGCCGTCGACGTCCGGCGCCTGATGCGCGCCACGGCCCTCGACACCATCGTCGCCGACCGAATCCACCAGGACCTCAACGAGCTCACCGACGCGATCCTCGGCCCGCTGCGTACACAATTCCTCGGCGAGAGCGCTCAGTCGCGCGTACCGCTTCTTGATGGTGTTGCTCTTGACCTTGCCGGGCAGCCCGGCCGCCTCGGTGCCGTCTTCGTCGCTGTAGTCGAACACGCCGATCGCGTCCAGGCGCGCGTCGTTCAGGAAGCGTTCCAGTTCGTCATATTCGGCCGCGGTCTCGCCCGGGAAGCCGACGATGAAGTTGCTGCGGGCACCGGCCGACGGCGCCAGGTCACGGGCGGACGCGAGCAGATCCCAGAACCGCTCGGTTGAGCCGAAACGCCGCATCCGGCGCAGAACCGTCTCGGACGAGTGCTGGAACGAGAGGTCGAAGTAGGGGGCGACGCCGGGCGTGGTCGCGATCGCCTCGACCAGACCCGGCCGGGTCTCGGCCGGCTGCAGGTAGGCGACGCGGACCCGGACGATGTTGCCGACCGTCGCGAGCTGCGGCAACAGCTTCTCCAACAGGCGCGGATCGCCAAGATCCTTGCCGTAGGAGGTCGAATTCTCGCTGACCAGGACGATCTCTCGGACACCGTCGCGGGCGAGCCACTCGGCCTCGGCAAGGATCTCGTCCGGCGTACGGGAAACGAACGCACCCCGGAACGACGGGATCGCGCAGAACGAGCAACGCCGGTCGCAACCGCTCGCCAACTTGATCGAGGCGACCGGACCCTTCGTCAACCGCTGGCGGAGGACGCCGCGAAGGTGCGCCGGCGTCGCATCGTCGACGATCATGTGACCGGGTACCGAAATCGTGCTCGCGCGCCGGTCTACCGGGGTAAGCGGCAGCAACGTCCGGCGGTCGCGAGGCGTGTGCGATTCGACCGTCTCGCCCGCGAGGATCGCGTTGAGCCGGGCGGACATGTCCGGGTAGTGGTCGAAGCCGAGGACGGCGGACGCTTCCGGCAGGCTCTCGGCAAGTTCGCGGCCGTAGCGTTCCGCCATGCAGCCGGTCGCCACCACCTTCGCGCCAGTGGCCGACGCCGCGAACAGCGTGTCCAGCGAGTCCTGCTTTGCCTTTTCGACGAAGCCGCACGTGTTCACGAGCACGATGTCGGCGTCGGAGCCATCCGTCGTGACCTGCCAACCGTCACCACTCAGCCGCGCGGCCAATTCCTCGGAATCCACCTCGTTACGGGCGCAGCCGAGCGTGAGCAACGCGACCCGGCGCCCGGGCGTGGGCTCTCGGTCGGCGGACGAATTGGATGACGGCACTTGTAGAGGGTACCTAGGAGTCAGCTTGGATCCGGACTCGCAGCCCGGTCTCGTACGCGACATCACGGTATTTGGCGGGTGATCGGAGATCTTGGCACGTGCGGTAGATCGAATCGCCATGATCACGACGCTCAGTCTCCACTCGCGCCAAGATTTCCGATCGTCGGCGCGGACCGTGACCCTTTACTCGACGTCGGACGAGACACGCAGCGACTCGAGCGTCTCTTCCAGCTCATCCGCCTTGATCAACACGTCGCGAGCCTTCGAACCCTCGGAGGGGCCGACGATGCCCCGGGTTTCCATCAGGTCCATCAGACGCCCGGCCTTCGCGAAGCCGACCCGCAGCTTGCGCTGCAGCATCGACGTCGAACCGAACTGGCTGGTCACCACGAGTTCGACGGCTTGCAGCAGCAGCTCGAGGTCATCACCGATGTCCTCGTCCGGCTTGCGCTTGACCTCGGTCGGGACGGTCAGCACGTCCGGTCGGAACTCCGGTTCGCGCTGGTTCTTGCAGAACTTCACGATGTCCACGATCTCGGCTTCGGTCACCCATGCGCCCTGCAGGCGAACCGGCTTCGACGCACCCATCGGGAGGAACAGCGCGTCGCCGCGACCGATCAACTTCTCCGCGCCCGGTTGATCCAGGATGACCCGGGAGTCCGCGAGGCTCGACGTCGCGAACGCGAGCCGGGACGGGACGTTCGCCTTGATCAAGCCGGTCACCACGTCGACACTCGGTCGCTGCGTAGCCAGTACGAGGTGAATGCCGGCCGCACGGGCGAGCTGCGTGATCCGGACGACCGAATCCTCCACGTCTCGGGGCGCGACCATCATGAGGTCGGCCAGCTCGTCCACCACGACCAGAAGATAGGGGTACGGCTTGATCACGCGCTCGCTGCCCGGGAGCGCCTTGATCGCGCCGGAGCGGACCTTCCGGTTGTAGTCGTCGATATGGCGTACGCCCGCCGCGGCGAGATCGTCGTAGCGCATGTCCATCTCGCGGACCACCCAGTCGAGTGCGTCCGCGGCCTTCTTCGGATTCGTCACGATCGGCGTGACCAGGTGCGGGATGCCCTCGTAGTTGGTCAGTTCGACGCGTTTCGGGTCGACCAGCAGGAGCCGTACCTCATCGGGGGTGGCGCGGGCCAGGATCGACACCAGGATCGTGTTGAGACAGCTGGACTTACCGGCGCCGGTCGCACCGGCGATCAGAATGTGCGGCATCTTGGCCAGGTTCGTACAGATGTAGCCGCCCTCGATGTCCTTGCCGAGTGCGACGGTCAACGGGTGATGATCGCCGATCGCGGCCCGTGACCGCAGTACGTCACCGAGCGCGACGATCTCCCGATCGCTGTTCGGCACCTCGATGCCGACCGCGCTCTTGCCCGGGATCGGGCTGATGATGCGCACGTCCGGTGACTTCACCGAGTAGGCGATATTGCGGCTCAGCTGTGTGATCCGCTCCACCTTGACGCCGTGTCCGAGTTCGACCTCGTAACGCGTCACGGTCGGGCCGCGCATGAATCCGGTCACCGCCGCGTCCACATCGAACTGTTCGAACACGCCGGTCAGCGCCGAGATCACCTCGTCGTTCGCCTTGCTCCGCGCCTTGGCCGGCTCCCCCGCCGCGAACATGTGGGCGGGCGGCAACTTGTAATCCGGGTCGGTGAGAGCGAGTTGCTCGGTCATCGATGGGATCGGCGAGTGCTCGGGCGCTCGCAGCGGCGCGGACGCCTTCTTCGCCGATGTACGCGAAGGCCGCGGAAGCGCGATCGTGTCGTGCGTGACCTCGTCGTCCTCCGACACCGGCGTCATGTCCAGTACCGACGGCAGCGCCTGGCTGCCCTGTCGGCGTCGGTTCGGGCTGCGTCGCGCGGGCGGCGCCTCCTCGTCGTCAAAGTTGTCCACATCGTCCCGGAACGGCTCGACCTCGTCGCCGTTCTCGTCGATGTAGCGGACCGCACGGCCCATCGCGATGTCACGCAACTGGGCGAACCGTTCCGGCACTCGGTTGATCGGCGTCGCCGTGATGACCAGCAGGCCGAAGATCGCGATCATCACCAATACCGGTACCGCGACCCAGCCACTGACCGCGTGCGCGAGCGCGCTTCCGGTGATCTTGCCGAGGATGCCACCGGCACTCGACACGTCCTGCAGCGTTTTCGGGTGGCCCTTGATGCTGGCCAGGCCGGACACCCCGATCAGCAGCGAGCTCCAGCCGACAACGCCCCGGCCCCGGTGCTCCTCGTCGGTCGTCGACCGCATCAGACGGATCGCGCTGATCAGCAGCACAATCGGCAGTGTCGCGGCGCCGATACCGAACAGGAGCCGGGCGAACTCGTTGACCGCCTGGCCGACGACGCCGCCGGAGGAGAACCAGACCGCGACCGTGAGCAGCAGGAACATCGCGAACGCGAAGAATCCCGCGCCATCGCGCTGATGTGCTTGATCGAGCTCACGGGCGGATGCGGCGTGCCGGCCAACGATACGGAACATCCAGCCGACCGCGTGTGCGAGTCCCATCCAGACACCGCGACCGACCTTGGCGAGAACGTCGAGCGGTCCCGGGATTCGGGCGGCACGAGCCTGGTTGCGGGCCCGGCGAGCAGCAGCGGTCGTCGGCCGGGCCACGTTACGTCCGGATGCACCCTGCCGACCTGCGGTTCCGGTACGTTTCGACGGTGCAGCCGCCGGCGTCTTCCGCGTGGTCGCGGAGCCTCGCCGGTTGGTCGATGATCCACGGCCCGCCATGCCTCACACGGTAACGGTGACACGCCCGGATCGAGGCACAGGCGCGCCGGATGACGGTACCGTTACGCGAGCATCGATCACGTCCCTGGTCCGCCGCACCGAGCGTACGAAGTTGATCCTGTAGTTGAGACGACGACACGCCGTCCCTCTGCACCATTTGCTGCTGTCACAGCGGCTGTCAACTAGCTCCAGGGTCGGCGGGGGCGGTTTGGGCTGGGGCGGTTTGGACTGCCGCCTGTCGGGCTGGGTGAGTTTCGCTCGCTGGCTGCGGGTTGTCGACCAGGCGCCAATTGTGGCCGTGGACGATCGCGAAGACCGCTACCGCCACGGCCAAGCCGGCGAGGGCATCGCTCATGTAGTGGTACCGGGTGTAGACGACCGAAACGGTGAGGCCGACGGCGAACGGAACGAGCCGCCAGAACACGCGACGCCCGAAGATGCACCAGATCGCGAACATCGCGGTCCACGCGCCCGCGACGTGCGCCGACGGAAAACAGGCACCGACCGGATCACCCTTGGCCTGGATGAACTGCTGCAGCGGCACGATCACGTAGCCGGTCAGCGTCGCCGGATGAAACTGCCCGGCAAGCGATGTGCTCGGACCGGCCAACGGCACGAAGAGAAAACCCAGGTAGCAGACGTACAGGGCGGACATCAACGCGAAGACGTAGCGCTCCAGATCCACGTAGCGCCGCCGCAGGAACAG
Source organism: uncultured Actinomycetota bacterium (assembly GCA_963831705.1). Classification (GTDB taxonomy): domain Bacteria; phylum Actinomycetota; class Actinomycetes; order Mycobacteriales; family Micromonosporaceae; genus DASQPR01. The sequence continues at coordinate 416,968 of CAWHRE010000010.1, forward strand.
GTGAATCGGCGGCACCAGGAAGAACAGGTAGAAACCGAAGTAGCAGGCGTACAGGAATTCGGTCAGCGGTGGAGATGCGATCCGGTCCAGCACGAGGTTCGGATGACCGCCGAACGCGCGCAACTCCCATGAGTTCATGCCCGCGTCCACGAAGTGGCCGCGGAGCACGAGTATGTACCGGTCGATCGACCCGTAGATCACGATCGACAACGCCAACGGGTACGCCCAGCGGGCGAACGTGATGACCCGATGGTCCGGATGGGCATCGTGCGCGACGGCGAGCGCGTACACGATGATCGCGGCAACCGCGAAGCCGGCCGGCAACTCGTACCAGTGCGGGATTTTGCTGTGATATATCGTGACCAGCGCTGAAACGATGGTGAAGTACCCGAGCGACAGTACGTCGAACCGTCGCAAGGGTCTGAAAATTGTTCGCTTCTCGTTCATGGCGAGGAGATATTACGAACGCGAGCGCATCGAGCGCCAGTGGACGCCGTAGCCTTTCAGCATGCCCGGATTGAATCTGTCCCGCGACGAGGCCGCCCGGCGAAGTGCTGAGCTGCACATCGACTCGTACCACATCGACCTTGATCTATCTCTTAGCGGTGACGCGTTCGACTCCATCACGGTGGTCCGTTTCACGGCACGGGAGCCGGGCAGTTCGACGTTCATGGATCTCGTGGCCAATCGGGTTCGCGCGGCGACGCTGAACGGCCGCGCTCTCGATCCGGCCGTGGTCTACCGTGACGGCCGGATCGCGCTCGACGGGCTGGCGGCGGAGAACGAAGTGCGGATCGAGGCGGACTGCGCCTACTCGAACAGTGGTCAGGGCCTTCATCGGACGATCGATGCGGCGGATGGCCGGACGTACCTCTACACCCACTTCGAGGTGCCGGACGCGCGGCGGCTGTTCGCGACGTTCGAGCAGCCGGATCTGAAGGCGACGTTCGAGTTCACGGTCACCGCGCCGACCGGCTGGGTGGTGCGGTCGAACTCCCCGACACCACCGCCGGTCGTCCATGGTGACGTCTCGACCTGGGCATTCGCGCCGACGCCCCGCATGTCGACGTACATCACAGCGGTGGTCGCGGGCGAGTACCACATCGTGCACGACACACACACGACCGCCGCCGGCACGGTCATCCCGATGGCGGTCGCGTGCCGCCAATCGCTCGCCGCCCACCTGGATGCCGACAACGTGTTCGAGGTGACGAAGAAGGGCTTCGACTACTACATCGAGAAGTTCGGCCGGCCGTACCCGTTCGCGAAGTACGACCAGGTCTTCGTGCCGGAATACAACATCGGCGCGATGGAGAACGTCGGCTGCGTGACCATCAACGACCGGCACGTGTTCGACTCGCGGCCGACCGACGCCGATGTCCGGGCGCGGGCGAACACCGTGCTGCACGAGCTGGCCCACATGTGGTTCGGCGACCTCGTCACCATGCGCTGGTGGGACGATCTGTGGCTGAAGGAGTCGTTCGCGACGTACGCCGCGTTTCGTTGTCTTGCTGACGTGACCGACTGGTCGTCGTGGACGGACTTCATCACGCAGAAGGTCTGGGGCCTACGCCAGGACGAGCTGCCGTCGACACATCCGATCGTGGCCGACATCCGGGATCTACACGATGTGTCGGTGAACTTCGACGGCATCACGTACGCGAAAGGGGCCGCCGTCCTCAAGCAGCTCGTCGCGTGGGTCGGTTCGGACGAGTTCTTCGCCGGCTCGAAGCTCTACTTCGACACCCACGAGTGGGGCAACACGACGCTCGCCGACTTGCTCGACGCGCTGGAGAAGACGTCCGGCCGGGACCTGACGACCTGGTCGCGCGAGTGGCTTCAGACCTCCGGCCCGAACACGCTGACACCGGCGTTCACACTCGACCACAACGGTCGCTACACGTCGTTCGAGGTACGCCAGACCGCCTCGCCGGAGCAGCCGACGCTGCGATCGCACCGCGTCGCGATCGGCCTCTACACGCTGCGTGGCGGCGCCTTGGAGCGGGTCGCACAGGTCGCGTTGGACGTCATCGGCGCCTCGACCTCGGTGGATGCGCTGATCGGTGTCGAACAGCCGGATCTCGTCCTGCTCAACGACGACGACCTCACGTACGCGAAGATCCGGCTGGATGACCGATCACTGGCGACACTGCGCTCGCACATCGGCGCGTTCACCGATTCGCTGCCACGCGCGCTCTGCTGGGCCGCGATCTGGGACATGGTCCGCAATGCGGAGCTGCCGGCCGGTGACTTTCTGTCCATCACGCTGGCCGGCGTCGATGCCGAGACCGAGATCGGTGTGGTCGAGGATCTTCTGGCCCGACTCGAGTCGACGGTCAAGAATTACGTAGCGCCGGCTCACCGGGACGCCGCTCGAAACGCGGTCGTCGACGCGGCCCGGCGCCACCTGTACGCGGCCGAACCCGGTAGCGACGTGCAGCTCGCCTGGGCGATGCTCTACATCCGGCTGGCCTCCTCGAGCGACGATCTCGATGTGCTCGATGCGCTGCTGAACGGGTCGCGGCCGATCAACGGGCTCGACGTCGACGAGAACGTACGGTGGACGATCACCGGGACGCTCGCGGCCGCCGGACGTCTCGACTCCGATGGCATCCAGGCCCAACTGGCTCGCGATCGGACCACGGCCGGCACCGCGCTGGCGTTCGGCGCGCTCGCCGCCCGGCCGACCGCCGCCGCGAAGGCCGAGGCGTGGAAGATGGCGACCGCGAGTGACCTCACGAAGAGCAAGCTCGACGCGATCGGCGGCATCCGGCGATCCGGCCGGGCCGGACTCGGTTTCGGCCAGCGGAATCAGGACGAGGTGCTGAGCCCGTACGTCGATCGGTACTTCGAGGAGATCTCCGGCATCTGGCGCGACCGTACGGTCGAGGTGGCGCGGTCGTTCATCGACGGCTTCTATCCACGGTGGCTCGCATCGGACCACCTGGTCGAGCAGACCGATGCCTACCTGGATACCGCTTCGCCTGAGCCAGCCGTGCGGCGGTTACTGCTGGAAGCGCGCGACGACGTCGCCCGGGCCTTGGCCGCGCAACGGTTGGACGCACTCACGAGGTAGCGGGCCACGGCTTATCGATGATCTTTCCGATCGCGATCGCGAGACCCCGGCCGTCCGCAAGCATCACGGTGGGGCCGCCGGCGATGGCGAGATTGGCGCTCGAGCATCCGGCCGGCTTGATTGTGGCGGTCGCGACGAGGGCCTGCGCAGCGTCATGGAACACGGCCGTCATCCGCTCTCCCCCGTCGAACGGACACGGGATCGCGACGCCCGTGTATGGGTAGAGCTGCGCGTCGTTGAGCACGTTCACGATCGCGGCGACCTGGGCCGGATCGTTTACGGCCACCGGGCCTTGCGGCTTCGGCTGCGGGCCGCCCATCGCGATCGGCTGGTATGTGATCGTCACCGATGTCGCGGTGGCCGGGATCGCCGATGCCGGATCACGAGCCGGTTGCCACGTCGCGACCGCGTCGACCCGGATGATCGTACGGCCGTCGTACGCGGTCGCGGTCACCTCCAACGCACGGTCGAGCAGCACGCCGGTGATCTCCGGCCACGAGTAGCCAACGCCGTACTCGACGCCGCCGCTGGGCGTACCGGCGCTGGACGTACCGTCGGCGGGTGCGGCGCCGGCCGGACGCGGCACCGCCGCGATGACCGTCTTCGCGCTGCCCCCGGCCATCGACCAGTAACGGACGTTGTCGATCTGGTTCGGGTTGACGTCCATACCGAGCGCCGATTGGGTCAGCACCCCGGTCGGTGCGTGCGCGAGCGCGGTTGCCCCGCTCGGTGGCCGGTACGTGTTGAGGATGCGTTGCGCCTCGGTGACGGCGGCGGCCCGGTTCTCGGCCGACGTACGGACGGCGTTCGGCGATGCCGATGGCGGCATGGTCGGCGGCTGTTTCTGCGCTGTCGTGGCTCCGGGACTGGCACAACCCGCCAGTACGAGAGCCGCCAAGACCGCGCACATCCGACTCGACATCTTCATGGCGGTAGGACGTACGCGGTCGGCGAGCGGTTCCCTTAAACCTCGACGACGTTCGGGACGATCATCGGACGGCGGCGGTACTTGTCGTTGACCCAGCGGCCGATCGTCCGACGGACCACCTGTTGGAGCTGGTGCGGATCGGTGATGCCGTCAAGCGCGGCTCGGTCGAGCGCCTCGGTCACCACCGGCAGAACGGCCTCGAACAGCGCCGGATCGTCGGTGAAGCCCTTGGCGGACACGGTCGGACCGCCCACCACCTTGCCGGTGACCGAGTCGACGACGACGGTGCACGCGATGAAGCCGCCGTCGCCGAGGATGCGCCGCTCGGTGAGCAGCGATTCGTTGACGTCACCAACAGCAAGTCCGTCGACGTATACGTACCGGCATTTGACGTGGCCGACGATCCGGGCCCGGCCGTCCACGAGGTCGACGACATCGCCGTCCTCGCAGATCATCACGCGGTCCTCGGAGACGCCGGAGACGATCGCCAGGCGCGCGTGCGCGCGCAGGTGCCGCCACTCGCCGTGTACCGGCATGAAGTTGCTCGGCTTCACGACGTTGAGCAGGTAGAGCAGTTCACCGGCGGGCGAATGGCCGGAGACGTGCACCTTCGCCACGTCCTTGTGTACGACGAACGCGCCGCCCCGGGACAGCTGGTTGATGACCCGGTACACCGCGGTCTCGTTGCCCGGAACGAGCGACGACGCGAGTACCACCGTGTCACCCGGCTCGATCGTGATGTGCCGGTGGTCGCCGGTCGCCATCCGGCCGAGCGCGCTCATCGGCTCACCTTGCGAACCGGTCGACATCAGCACGAGCTGCTCCGGCGCGAGCGTCATCGCTTCGTCCAGGCTGACCACGAGGCCGTTCGGCACGTGCAACAGGCCCAGATCACGGGCGATGCCCATGTTCCGGACCATCGACCGGCCGATCAGCGCGACCTTCCGGCCGTGCACCGACGCCGAATCCATCACCTGCTGTACGCGGTGCACGTGCGACGCGAACGACGCCACGATGATCCGGCCCTTCGCCTTCGCGAAGATCGAGTCGAGAACCGGGCCGATGTCACGCTCTGGCGTGACGAAGCCCGGAATCTCGGCGTTCGTCGAGTCCGAGAGCAGCAGATCGACGCCTTCGCCGCCGAGCCGGGCGAAGCCGGCCAGGTCGGTGATCCGGCCGTCCAACGGCAGCTGGTCCATCTTGAAGTCGCCGGTGTGCAGTACGACGCCGGCCTCGGTCTTCACAGCCACCGCGAGCGCATCCGGGATCGAGTGGTTCACCGCGAAGAACTCGCACTCGAACGGCCCGATCCGCTCGGTCTGGCCTTCCTGCACCGTCAACGTGTACGGCGTGATCCGGCGCTCGGACAGCTTCGCCTCGACCAGCGCGAGCGTGAATTTCGAGCCGACCAGCGGGATGTCGGTCTTGTGCGCCAGCAGATAGGGCACCGCGCCGATGTGGTCCTCGTGCCCGTGCGTCAGCACGATCGCAAGAACGTCGTCGAGCCGGTCCATGATGGACGAGAAGTCCGGCAGGATCAGGTCGACGCCTGGCTGATCGACGTCCGGAAACAGCACGCCGCAATCGATGATGAGCAGCTTGCCGTCGCACTCGAACACGGTCATGTTGCGACCGATCGCACCCAGGCCGCCGAGTGGCGTCACGCGCAGGGCGCCCGCGCCGAGCGGAGGTGGTGTATCCAGTTCCTGGTGGGCTTGGCTCACGAGCGCGCCTCCGACAGGTCGGCCAGCTTGACGCCGGCCGCGGCAGCGTCGGTGCGCAGCTGCTCGCGCTCGGCCGGTGATGCGTCCACGAGCGGCAACCGGACCGGCCCTGCGGGCAGGCCGAGCATTTCCAGACCGGCCTTCGTCAGCATCACGCCCTGCGTCCGGAAGATGCCGGTGAACAGCGGGAGCAGCCGATGGTGCAGCTCGGTGGCGGTGGTGACGTCACCGGCCTCGTACGCCTCAATCATCTTTTTGGTCCCCGGGCCGATGAAGTGCGTCGATGTGCCCACCATGCCGACCGCGCCCACCGCGAGCATCGGCAGCGTGAACGGGTCACTGCCGCAATAGAACGCGAGATCGGTGCGCTTCGTGACCCATGAGGTCGCGGTGACGTCATCCTTCGCATCCTTGACCGCGACGATGCGCGGGTGCTGCGCAAGGCGTACCAACGTCTCGGTGTCGATCGGAGCGCCGGTGCGGTGCGGGACGTCATACAGCACGATCGGCAATCCGGACGCGTCCGCGACCGCCGTGAAGTGCGCGATCAACGCGGTCTGCGGTGGCTTGTTGTAGTAGGGCGTGACCACCAACAGGGCGTCCGCGCCCGCCTTTTCCGCCGTCTCGGCGAGCTCGATCGTGTGCCGGGTGTCGTTCGTGCCGACGCCGGCGACAATGTGTGCCCGGTCGCCGACCGCCTCGATCACGGTTCTCAGCAGGAGTTCCTTCTCGGTGTCGGTCGTCGTCGGCGATTCGCCGGCCGTACCGTTGATCACCAGAGCGTCGTTCTGCTGCTCGTCCACCATGTATGTGGCGAGGCGCGCGGCCCCGTCGAGGTCAAGCGTGCCGTCCGCGTGAAACGGTGTGATCATGGCGGACACCAACCGACCGAACGGACGGCGCGGGTCCTCGGTGCGAGTCATCTCAATCCCCGCTCTGCGAGTGTCATAGTTTCCAACCTAACGTGAGTTCTCAGCCCTCTGCGACAAACGGGCTGGCTGCGATATGGGTTCCATCGGTAAGGGTCGAGATCGTGAAGTCATTGAAGACGTTCGGCGCGATCACCCGCAGCTGTCGAAGGCATTCGACCGCGATATCGCGGATCTCCACATCCACGTGCTCGCCTCCACGCATCGCGATGAAGTGGCGCCACGCTCGATAGTTCCCGGTGACGACGATACGAGTTTCCGTGCCGAACGGGCGAACGGCACGCGCGGCCTGCCGAGCCTGCTTGCGGAGGAGGGTCGCGTTCGGCAGTTCGGCGAAACGCTTCTCCAAACCCTCGACCAATGAGCGGTACGCATCGTCGGCGGCCTCGACCGCCGCCAGGAACAGGGCGTGCATCTCCGGATCCGCGGCGACCATGTCCGGCTCGACCACGGTGTCCTGCTCCGGAGCGTACCGCTGAGAGAGTTGGCTGCAGGAGAAGTGCCGGTGCCGGATGAGTTCATGGGACACCGATGACGAAATGCCGGTGAGATAGAACGTGGCGGTCGCGTGCTCGATGACCGACAGGTGGCCCACCTCGAGGATGTGCCGCAGGTAGCCCGCGTTCGTCGCGGTAGCCGGCTTCGGCTTGTCCCACGCCTGGTAACAGGCCCGACCGGCGAATTCGGCGAGCGCCTCACCGCCGTCGGCGTCGGTCGTCCACGGGATGTCCTCCGGCGCCTGGAACTGGGTCCAGCCAATCAGCCGCACGGTCGACGAGACGATCTCGGACACTCGCACGACCCCTTTACCGACCCTTTTGCTAACCGCGGATCGCGGTGGCGACCGTACCCGAGCCTAACGGGCGGCGCCGAGTTCGCAGGTTCCGCCCGGGTGACGTCATATTTGCGTACTCGCGCATCAACGTGGCGTCAGAGATGACTTGACATGACGCCTTGCATGACGTCATGATGACGTCATGGATTTGACACCGTACATCGAGGGCCTGCGGCGGGACCTGACGGCCACCGCCGAGCCGGGTGGCCCGGACGTGACCCGCGCGGCCGCGTTGCTCACCGGATCGATCGAGGCGTCCGCGCGGCTCTGCCTGCTGGAAGCGCTGTCCGACGCGGCTGCCGAGATCACCGCGAAATTGGGTACGGCCACCGTCGACGTACGGCTCCGGGGCCGCGATGCCGACCTGACCGTCACCCAGCTCGCGCTGCCCGAACCCGAGCAACCGGCGGCGCAGAGCCCGATGCCGGCCGATAGTGGCGAGCTGACCCGGATCACGCTGCGCCTGCCCGAAGGACTCAAGGAACAGGCCGAGCGAGCCGCCGCGCTCGAAGGCATCTCGGTCAACGCGTGGCTCGTCCGCGCCGTGGCACAAGCACTCAGTTTCCGGCCCGGACCGCAAGGCCCCGGGATGCCGCCACCACCCATGCCCCCAGGAAATCACCGATCCGGCCGCCGTCTGACCGGATTCGCCCAAGCGTGAGGACTGACATGTCACAGGAATCGAACCGCCGCTCCCGCCGCCACGCCGGTCACCGCAGGCCCTCCGTCCACATGGCGGAGAAGCGGACCGAAGAACTCATGAACCATCCGTCGTTCAAGTACACGTTCGTCAACCAACACTCGAGGGGTATGTGATCATGTACGAGTTCCCCAGCACCGGTCCCATCACCGCGGACCTTCAGATCGCGTCGGGCCTGCTCCGCGTGGTCGCCGAACCCCGGGACACCGTCACCGTCTCGGTCACGCCGGTCAAGGACAACGAGAACGGTCGCGCCGCGGCGGAGGCGGTCGGCGTGGAAATGGTCGGCGACCGGCTGACCGTCACCACGCCAAACCTCAAGGGCTTCGGTTTCATCCGCCGAGGTGGCGACCTGATCATCGAGGCGCACATCCCGGCCGAATCGGCCTTGGAAGCCCGGCTCGCCTCCGCCGACCTGATCGTCGACGGACGGCTCACGAGAGCACACATCGACAGCGCATCCGGCGATATTCAGATCCCGTTCGTGGCCGGCGACCTATCGAGCCACTCGGCCAGCGGCGACAGCGAGATCGGCGTCGTGGGCGGCAATCTGGCGGCCGAGTCGGCATCCGGCGATCTGCGGATCGCATCGATCGGTGGGGACGCGCAGGTGCGGTCGGCCAGCGGCGACATCACGATCGGGACGATCGGTGCGTCGTCGAAGGTAAACACGGCGTCCGGCGACATCAGGATCGGGTCGTGCGTACGAGGTGAGACGCGGATCAACACCGCGTCGGGAGACGTCCGAATCGGCGTCGCCGAGGGTACGGCCGTCTGGCTGGACCTCAACACGGCGAGCGGCGACACGCACAGCCAGCTGCCGGTCTCCGAGACCCCGCCGACCGGCACCGAGCCGACGCTGACCCTGCATGTCCGTACGGCCAGCGGAGACATCGCCGTGGCACGCGCGGCCCGCCAACCGGCATAGCTCCTTGACGGCGCCGCCCCCTCGGATTCGAGGTCGGGCGGCGTCGGCGTGACAGTCCTACACGAACATCCAGGTAAACGGCGCCCAGGGCAGGTTGCGCAGAATCGTGAAGGCCAGCCAGACGCCAAGGAAGATCGACACGAACCGTGGCGAGATGTTCAGGTACGGCAGGCGCCAGCGGAACATGCGGTTGCCGGCCCACGAGATGTACATGTAGACCAGGAACGGGGCCGCGAAGACCGCGATGATGTGACTGCGCGCCGCGGCCGGAATGTTGCCGTGCAGCAGGTACCAGAATGCGCGGGTGCCGCCGCAGCCTGGGCAGTCGAAGCCGGTCGTCAGCTTGACAATGCAGGTGGGCGATGCGAACGCGCCTGACTCGGTCGGGATTGAGCGCCAACGTGTAGGCGACGCCGCCGGTGAAGCACACCAGAATCGACAGCGGCGCGAGCCAGGTCGGCCACCTGCTGATCTGCCGGGTCATGAACGAATTGAAATGACCGTCGGACTGCGCGTAATACGCCGGAACGGCCACCATCGGACCAGGATTGGCAGACCTGTCCATCGTTTCCGTCATGGCCGCCTACCGTGATCGTGCGGACGAATTCTCCTCACGCGTACACCGGCGGTCGGCCGGCGCGTCGTGATCATGAAGGGCCCGACTCAGCCGGCGCGCCAGATCCCCCCGGACCGGCGGCTCGACGCTGCGCAGGCCCAGCCAGCCGGCCAGCCGGACGAGTTCGGTCGCGAGCGCGGTCGCGGTGTGCGGCTGCGCGCCCGGCACCTCGAACGCGCCGGGGACCTGCAACACCCCCGCCTTACGATCCGCCTTCAGGTCGACCCGGGCGGCAAACCGGTCGCCGAGCAGGAACGGCAGCACGTAGTAACCATGTACGCGCAGATGCGCCGGCACGTAGATCTCGATCCGGTAGTGAAAGTCGAACAACCGCTCGGTACGCGGGCGGTGCCAGACGATCGGATCGAACGGGCTCACCAGCGTCGACGTCCGTACGATGCGGGGGATCTTCGCGTCCCGATGCAGATACCACGGCATGGTCGTCCCGGCGACCGTCACCGGGATCAACTCCCCCGACTCGACGAGGTCCAGTGAGCGCCTGTTTGGTGGCGCCGGTCGGGAGCCGGAAGTAGTCGCCGCAGCTCCGCGCACGGCCGCCACGCCCAATGCGCGCGCCGAAATCGCGAGCAGCGCCCGGTACGCGTCCGGCGTCGACGGCGTCGGCATCGCCAGGACGGCCGGAGGCAGCACGCGCTCGGGAATGTCGTACAGCCGGGCGAATCCGGAGTTCCGGCTGCTGACAAGCACCTCGCCGCGCCAGAACAGCCATTCCAGGATCGCCTTGACATCCGACCAGTTCCAGCCCCAGTTGCCGCTGCGCTTGCGGCACGTCGGCCTCCATCTCGGCGGCCGTGAGCGGGCCGTTGACCCGCACCTCGTCGCGTACCCACTCGATCAGCTCGGGTCGCTGTATCGCGATCCTGGTAACGCCGGACCAGTTGTGGTCGCGCTCCATCCGCCATCGCATCAGCGGATACAGCTCGACCGGCAGCAGGGACGCCTCGTGACCCCAGTATTCGAACAGGCGTCGCGGTTTCCGATAGGCGGCACGGTCCAAAAGCTCGGTCGGATACGGCCCGATTCGGCTGTAAAGCGGCAGGTAGTGCGCGCGCTGGAGGACGTTGACCGAATCGATCTGCAGCAGCCGAGGTCCGGCCCAGCACCCGGTTGAGGTGGCGAGCATCGATGCCGCCGGTCGGACGAGGGTCGGTGAAGCCCTGGGCCGCGATCGCGATTCGGCGGGCCTGGGCCAAGGACAAGGTCTCCATCGTCGCCGACGATAGCGCCCGGGACTGACACAACTCTTACAGCGCGGTTCAATGTCAGCGTGATGATCCGGAGCGCAGTGCTGGACGACGCCGACGAGCTGGCGAGCGTGCACGTACGCACGTGGCAGGCCGCGTACGCGCACATTCTGCCGACCGGTTATCTCGACGCACTCGACCCGGGTGAACGCGCAGACGGCTGGCGGAAGCGCCTGGGCGGTCGGGTGCCGCCAACCGAGACGTTCGTCGCCGAGCGAGATGATCGGATCATCGGCTTCGCGTCGGTCGGCTCGTTCCGGTTCGAGTCAGAATCGAAGCCGAGCCTTGAGATCGCCGAGGTGTACGCGATCTACGTACATCCGGATCACTGGTCGACCGGCGCCGGCCGGGACCTGATGACGAGCGGCGTCACGCACTTGGCCGAGGCCGGGTTCCGTGAGATCCGGCTCTGGGTGTTCGAGGCGAATGAGCGGGCCCGCCGCTTCTACCAGCGCGCCGGTTTCACATTCGATGGCACTACCGCCGTCGACACCACCGACCGTGGCGGCGCTTACGAGACGTCGGCGACCGAGTTGCGGTACACGCTCGTGGTGTGATTGCAGATCTTGGAGGCGCAGGGTGATCATTTGGCCAAGATCACAACACTGAGCATCCATTCGCACCAAGATTCGCGATCACCCGCGCCGGACGGGCGGAGGCTGACCGTAGGCTGGTGCGCATGTCACTCGGTTTCGTCCGGCCCGCGCGTGAAAGCGACGCACCGGAGATCGCCCGCATCCAGCTGTCCACCTGGCGTACGGCGTACAAGACGCTGCTCCCCCGGACCATCCTGAACAAGCTCGACGAGGCCGAAATCGCCGACGCTTGGCGCAGCGCGATCACCGAGCCGCCGACCGAGCGCCATCGCATCCTGATCGCGATCGAGCAGGCCGATGAGGACTACGTCGCCGGGTTCGCCGCGGCCGGACCGGCCGACGAAGACGCGCTCGCGCCGGAGGAGAAGCCGCTGGCCGACGGCGTCGTCGCGTTCACGGACCTGTTGGTCGAGCCACGATGGGGACGCCGGGGCCACGGGAGCCGCCTACTGGCCGCCTGCGTGGACATCTGGCGTACGGACGGGTTCACCACCGCGGTCGCCTGGGCGTACGAGAAGGATGCGGCCACCCGGAAGTTCCTGACGTCGGCCGGATGGGAGCCGGACGGCGTCACGAGGGCGCTCGACGTGGACGACCTGCTCGTACCGCAGTTGCGCCTGCACACCGCGCTCTGAGCGGCGTATCGCGCCCGGTCGACGCAAGCCGGCGCGATTGCTCTTAGTCGAGCAGCTCTTCCAGGCCGATGGTGAGGCCGGGCCGGTTGATAACCGATCGGATCGCCAGCAGCACACCCGGCATGAAGGAGGCCCGCTCCAGCGAATCGTGCCGTACGGTCAGCGTCTCGCCGGGTGCTCCGAACAGGATCTCCTGATGCGCGACGAGGCCGGCGGCACGGATGGAATGCACACGTACGCCGTCGATCTCGGCACCTCGTGCACCGTCCACCTCGCTGGTCGTGGCGTCCGGCATCGGACCCTTACCCGCTGCCGCGCGGGCCTCCGCCACGATCGCGGCAGTCCGCAGCGCGGTACCGCTCGGCGCGTCGACCTTGCGCGGGTGGTGCTGCTCGATGATTTCGACCGAGTCGAAGAACCGGGCCGCGCGTGCGGCGAACTCCATCATCAGCACGGCGCCGAGCGCGAAGTTCGGCGCGATGAACACGCCCACCTCCGGCTTGTACGTCAACCAGTTGCGTACGCGTTCGATCCGGCTCTCGGTGAAGCCGCTGGTCCCCACGACCAGGTTGATGCCCTGATCGATGGCCCAATGCACGTGATCCATGACGATGTCCGGCGTGGTGAAGTCGACCAGCACCTGCGCGCCCGCATCGGACGCGTTGAACAGCCAGTCGCCCTGATCGACCATCGCGACCAGTTCCATGTCGTCGGACGCTTCGACCGACCGGCACACCTCAATGCCCATCCGACCGCGCGCACCCAGGACGCCGACCCGAATCGGCTCACGTTCATCGCTCACGGGCTCAACTTAGCCCATGGAGATTCGATTGGCAGGTCTGCCACTACCGGTTGCCTACTTGTTGGTAATGACATCCGCGAAGTCGCGCCCGTCGAACGGTCCGACGAGGGCCAACGACAGCGGGCGAGTCAGCAACTCGGCGGCGAGCTCCCGGACCTCCTCGACCGTCACCGCGTCGACCCGCGCCAGCAGATCATCGACCGAGAGCATGTCGTCGTACAACAATTCGCCTTTACCGAGGCGGCTCATCCGTGAGCCGGTGTCCTCCAGCCCGAGCACGAGCGAGCCTTTCATCATGCCCTTGCCACGGATCACCTCGGCCTCGGTGAGCCCTTCGACGGCCGTTCTGGCCAGCTCGGTCTTCACCAGATCGAGAACTTCTTCGACCTTGCCGGGCGCACAGCCGGCGTAGACGGCGAACAGCCCGGAGTCGGCGTACTGCGACGCGTACGAATAGACCGAGTACGCGAGGCCGCGCTTCTCCCGGATTTCCTGAAACAGCCGACTCGACATGCCACCGCCGAGGCTGTTGTTCAGCACGCCGAGCGCGAACCGGCGCGGGTCGGTGCGGCCGAAGCCCTCACAGCCCAGCACGAGGTGCGCCTGCTCGGTGTCTTTGTCCCGGACGATGACCGACGGCTTCCGGAACTTCGTTGCGGCGATCGCTGGCGGCGTATCACCCGCAGGCGAGGACAGGCCGTGATCGGCGAACGCATCACGAACCAGCTTCACGACCTTGGCGTGATCGAGGTTCCCGGCGGCCGACACGACCATGTTCGACGGAACGTACCGGTTGCGGTAGAACGATTCGATTTGCTTGCGCGTCATCGGAGTGATCGTCTCGGCGGTACCGGAGATGAGCCGGCCGAGCGGGCTGTCCTCGCCGTACATCGCGGCGGCGAACAGGTCGTGCACCTCGTCGCCCGGTTCGTCGTCGTGCATCGCGATCTCTTCCAGGATCACGCCACGCTCGGTCTCCACATCGGACGGTGCCAGTACCGAATCGACGACGAGGTCACACATCACGTCGATGGCGAGCGGAGCGTCCGCGTCGAGCACCCGCGCGTAGTAGCACGTGTACTCCTTTGTGGTGAACGCGTTCGTCTCACCGCCGACCGCCTCGATGCTCGCCGAGATGTCCATGGCGCTGCGCGTCTTCGTACCCTTGAAAAGAAGGTGTTCCAGGAAGTGGGACACGCCGGCGCGCGCGGGCGTTTCGTCCCGCGAGCCGACGCCTACCCAGATGCCGAACGAGACGCTCCGCATGGCCGGGATCGCTTCGGTGAGGATCCGCAGGCCGTTGGGGAGCACCGTACGACGCACGGTGCCGCCCAGCGGGTCGGCGGCGAGCGTCTTCGTCATAGCGCGAGAGGGCGCAGCCGAAGCTGCGCCCTCTCGTGGTTTCTGTCCTGTCACTGTTGCAGCCTAGCCGCAACTGAATTCCCAACCTTTAGCGGCGGGGGCGCTCCCGACGGCGACGGTCGCCGTCACCCTCGCCCGACGCGCGCTCGCCACGGGGCTCACGGTTGTCCGACCCGTTCTGCGGCGCGACCTCGGGCTCGGGCGAGCCTTCTGGGCGAACCTTGTCCAGGTAGACCTTGCCGCGGGCGTCGATCTCGGCGATCTGGACCTCGACCTTGTCGCCGACGTTGAGGAAGTCCTCGACCTTGTCGACCCGCTTGCCGTCGCCCACCTTGGAGATGTGCAGCAGGCCGTCGCGGCCCGGCAGCAGCGACACGAATGCGCCGAATGCGGCCGTCTTCACGACCGTGCCGAGGAACTTGTCTCCGACCTTCGGCATCGTCGGGTTCGCGATCGCGTTGATCCGGTCGACCGCCGCCTGGGCGGACGGGCCGTTCGTGGCGCCGACGTAGATCGTGCCGTCGTCCTCGATCGAGATCTCGGCGCCGGTCTCGTCCTGGATCGAGTTGATCATCTGACCCTTGGGGCCGATGACCATACCGATCTTGTCGACCGGGATCTTGACCGACGTGACGCGCGGCGCGTAGTCCGACATCTCGCCGGGCGCGTCGATCGCACCCTGCATGACCGACAGGATCGTCGCCCGTGCGTCGTGCGCCTGCGCCAGCGCGGCCGCGAGGACGTCCGACGGGATGCCCTCGAGCTTCGTGTCGAGCTGCAGCGCGGTGACGAACTCGGACGTACCGGCGACCTTGAAGTCCATGTCACCGAACGCGTCCTCGGCACCGAGGATGTCGGTGAGCGTGATGAACGACGTCTTGCCGTCCACCTCGTCCGAGATCAGGCCCATCGCGATGCCCGCGACCATGGCCTTCAGCGGAACGCCGGCGGACAGCAGCGACATCGTGCTGGCGCAGACCGAACCCATCGACGTGGAGCCGTTGGAGCCGAGAGCCTCGGAGACCTGACGGATCGCGTACGGGAACTCCGCACGCGCCGGCAGCACCGGGATCAGGGCGCGCTCGGCGAGCGCACCGTGGCCGATCTCGCGACGCTTCGGCGAGCCGACCCGGCCGGTCTCACCGGTCGAGTACGGCGGGAAGTTGTAGTTGTGCATGTAGCGCTTCGACTTCTCCGGTGAGAGCGTGTCGAGCGCCTGCTCCATGCGCAGCATGTTCAGCGTGGTGACGCCCATGATCTGGGTCTCGCCACGCTCGAAGATCGCACTGCCGTGTACGCGCGGAAGCACCTGCACCTCGGCGGTCAGCGGACGGATGTCGCGCGGGCCACGACCGTCGATGCGGACCTGGTCCCGGAGGACACGCGTACGCACCTCCTTCTTCGTGACCGAACGGATCGCGCCGCTGATCTCCTTCTCGCGACCTTCGAACTTCTCGCTCAGCGCACCGATCGTGTTGTCCTTGATGCGGTCGAGCGCATCCTCGCGGTCCGCCTTGCTGACGATCTTGAGCGCCTCGGCGATCTCGCCGCTGGCGTGCGCGTTGACGGCTTCGTACACGTCGTCCTGGTACTCCAGGAAGACCGGGAACTCGGCGGTCGGCTTCGCGGCCTTCTCGGCCAGCTCGTTCTGCGCGCGGCAGAGCTCGCGGATGGCCGGCTTCGCGGCTTCCAGGCCGCTCGCGACGATCTCTTCGGTCGGGCGGGCGGCACCGGCCGCGATCAGGCCGATCGTGTGCTCGGTGGCCTCGGCCTCGACCATCATGATCGCGACGTCGCCGTCCGGCAGCGTACGGCCGGCCACGACCATGTCAAACGTGGCGCGGGTCAGCTCGTCGTGGGTCGGGAACGCGACCCACTGGCCGTCGATGTGCGCGACCCGGGTGGCGCCGATCGGACCCGCGTACGGCAGGCCGGACAGCTTCGTGGAGAACGACGCGGCGTTGATCGCCACGACGTCGTACGGGTGCGACGGGTCGAGCGCCAGAATCGTCTCGACTACCTGGACCTCGTTACGCAGGCCCTTCTTGAAGCTCGGGCGCAGCGATCGGTCGATCAGGCGGCAGTTGAGGATCGCGTCCTCGCTCGGGCGGCCTTCGCGACGGAAGAACGAGCCGGGGATGCGACCCGCGGCGTACATCCGCTCTTCGACATCGACCGTCAACGGGAAGAAGTCGAACTGGTCCTTCGGGTGCTTGCTGTACGTCGTCGCAGACAGGATGACAGTGTCACCCAGCGACACGACGGCCGAGCCGGCCGCCTGACGGGCAAGCCGACCGGTGGAGAAGACGACCTCGCGGGTGCCAAAGGACCCGTTGTCGATGGTCGCGGTGCTGCTCTCAGTGCCGAGGTTTTTCTCGGTCATGTGTTTGTCGTGCTCCTTGTTTTGGGGGCAACGACCTGTGCGATAAACGCCGTACTGGCGAGTCGGCCAGCCGGGGCGGGCCGGTCTTCGATCGAAGTCCGCGGGGTTCTTGCTTGAGCCCGCAGACCACTACCGAGGACCGGCGCAGATCGAACGCCACGCTGGCGCACAGGAGTTACCGGTTGATAAATATGAGTCGGGGGAGCGTCCAGCGCGTACGCGTCGAATTTCCGATCCGCGTAGCGACATGGCCACTCCCCCGCTTGGTTCACCTACGCAGGCCGAGCCGTTCGATCAGCGCCCGGTAACGAGCGATG
This sequence comes from uncultured Actinomycetota bacterium, assembly GCA_963831705.1. Lineage (GTDB taxonomy): Bacteria > Actinomycetota > Actinomycetes > Mycobacteriales > Micromonosporaceae > DASQPR01. The sequence goes on from CAWHRE010000010.1 coordinate 434,064, forward strand.
TCGGTCTTCTGCAGGTAGTTGAGCAGGCGCCGGCGGCGTCCGACCATCAGCAGCAGGCCACGACGGCTGTGGTGGTCGTGCTTGTGCACCTTCAGGTGCTCGGTCAGGTCCGCGATGCGCTTGGTGAGCACGGCCACCTGGACCTCGGGCGAACCAGTGTCGCCTTCGGCGTTGGCGTAGTCGTGCATGATCTGGGTCTTGAGTTCAGCGGCGAGCGCCATGATCTCCCTGTTCGGAATTAGGGGTTTGGATGGCTTCGCACCCGCGGCGTCTGCAGGCGTGTACAGCGAAGCCCGCCGGTTACCCGGCGTCGAGCACAAGACTACCAGTCGCTGCGCGAGTTCTTCTTCAGGACACCGTTGATGGTGATCGTTCGGGGTCTTTAGCCCGGTTTGGGAAGCTAGCAGCATGATCAAACTGATAGTACGGCCCGGGTCTGCTCAACGTCCAACGTAATTTGCTCGACCAGCTTCTCCGGACCCTCGTACTTGCGCATCTCCCGCAGATGGGCCACGAAATCGAGGGACACCCGCTCGCCGTACAGGTCGCCGTCGAAATCCAGCACGTACGCCTCGACTCGATGCTCGCGACCGGCGAACGTGGGATTCGTCCCGATGCTCACGGCGGCCGGATAGGGCTTGCCCCGCTGGTGCAGCCACGCGGCGTACACGCCGTCGGCCGGGATCGCGACGTGCGGCGCACAAAGCAGGTTCGCGGTCGGAAAGCCGAGGTCACGGCCGCGCTGATCACCACGGACGACCACACCTTCGATCCGGTGTGGGCGGCCGAGCACGACCGACGCGGTCTCTACATCGCCGGCATCGATCGAAGCGCGGATGTACGTCGACGAGAACACCACGTCACGGTCGGCGACCAGCGGCGCACCCTCGACCGCGAAGCCGAACGTACGTCCGAGCCGGGTCAAGAGGTCCACATCGCCGGCGGCACGATGCCCGAACCGGAAGTTTTCCCCGACCACCACGAGCGCTGCATGCAGGTTCTCCACGAGCACGTCGTGGGCAAACTCTTCCGGCGACAGCTGCGAGAACGCTTGGGTGAACGGCACCACGCACAGCACGTCAACGCCGAGCGACTCGATCAACTCGGCCTTACGCGCCTGCTCGGTCAGGATCGCCGGATGCGAGCCGGGCCGGACGACCTCGGAGGGATGCGGGTCGAACGTCACCACGACCGAAGCGATCCCGAGGTCCGCAGCGCGACGTACCGCGTACCCAATGATCTGCTGATGTCCTCGATGAACGCCATCGAACACACCGATCGTCACGACCGAACGACCCCAGCCGTTCGGCGCCGCCGAAATCCCTCGCCAACGTTGCATGCCCCCACCTTAAATCCACCCCCAAAAACCCAGTTGATCCTGGAGTTGGTTGACGCGTCGGCGGTGTGTCGCGCTCATAACTCCAGGATCAACTTCGAGTTTTGTACGCTCAACCGCGTGCTGATCATCGTCCGCCACGCGGGTCCCGAAATCGATCCGAGCGTCCCGCCCGCCGACTGGCACCTCTCCGCACGGGGCCAGCACGACGCCGCCTCGCTCGCCGCGCTTCTGCCGTCGCATGCGCTGTTCGTCGCGAGTGCGGAGCCGAAGGCACGCCAGACGATCGAACCGGCCGCGCTGGCAACCTTCGGTCGGGTTGCGACCGATGGCCGCTTCAACGAGGTCGTCCGGGACGAGGAGTTTGGCGGCGACGTGCGGGCGAGGCGCGCCGCATACGTAGGCGGAGAGGACCGGCCCGGCTGGGAACTCCGCGCAGACGTGGCGTCCCGTTTCGACGTCGCCATCAGCGAGTGGTCCCGTACCGCCGGCGAACGGCCGCTCGTCGTAGCCAGCCACGGAATGGCAATCACGACGTGGCTCGCGAGCGTCGTAGGACTCACCGATCCGGTCGAGTTCTGGCTGGACCTCCGGTTTCCCGATGCGCTGGCCGTCGATGTCGCCGAAAGGACGGTGGAACGTCTGAGTTGATTTCGGGGTTGTGGCTCTCTCCCGGCCATTCGAGGCAGCCAAAAGCCCAAGATCAACCGACGAAGACGACCTCCGCCTTCGTCTTGCCATCGCGCTCACGGACAATCGCGATCACGTGGCCGGCCGGCGCGAACACCGCGTACGCGCCGTCGATCCCGACCGAGCGCAATGGGCCGCCGTGCGAAAGGATCGCCGCCTCGTCATCGTCGGCATCGCGCCTCGGGAAGAACCGTGCGGCCGCTTCGTCGAGCGTCAACGACAACGGGTCGCCGCCCGCCTCGACCCGCTCCGCCAGGGCGTCGAGCGTCGCGGCCTGGTCGAGCGTGAACCCGCCGACCGCGGTACGCCGCAGCGCGGTCAGATGGCCGCCGACGCCGAGCGCGGCACCGAGATCACGCGCTATCGCCCGGATGTACGTCCCAGAGGAGCACGTCACATCGACGTCCACGTCGATCACGCCGTCCAACCGACGGATGTCGAGCACGTCCAACCGCGATACGGTCACGCGCCGCGCAGCCAACTCCGGCGCCTCGCCGTCACGGACCATCTTGTACGCGCGCTTGCCGTCTACCTTGATCGCACTGACCGCCGACGGCACCTGCGAGATCTCGCCGGTCTGCGTGAGCAGTGCGGCCCGGATCGCGTCGTCCGTCACACCGTCGACCGGTGCCGTGGCGACCACATCGCCCTCGGCGTCATCGGTCACGGTCGCCTGCCCGAGCCGGATCGTCCCGCTGTAGCTCTTGTTGGCGCCGATGATGTACGTGAGAAGTCGTGTCGCCCGGCCCACTCCGAGGATCAGGACACCGGTCGCCATCGGGTCCAACGTGCCGCCGTGGCCGACCTTGCGTGTACGGGCGAGTCGCCGCATGCGTGACACGACATCGTGCGATGTCATGCCGCCGGATTTGTCCACTACGACGAGGCCTACGGGTTCCACCCACGAAGCCTCTCAGATGGTCGGCGTTCCGCTCGTGGTGGGCGGACGCGGAAGTTGATCCTGGAGTTATCAGCACGACACACCGTCGACGCGTCAACTAACTCCAGGATCAACAAGAAGGGGCGGGGTTGGGGGCACGAGGTCGGGTGAAGGGCTGGGAACGGCCCAGGTGCCGGCTCTTAGGCGGATAACGGAACCGATGAAGCGGATCACGACGAAGAGAGTCAGCCCGCACCAGATGCCCGGGAGACCCAGGTTCAGAGCCATCGCCAGCGCGATCGACGGCAGGAAGCCGAGCACCGCACCGGCGACCGTGAGGTTCCGCAGGAATGCGACGTCACCGGCGCCGATCAGGATCCCGTCGACCGCGAATACGACTCCGGCGATCGGCTGCATCACGACGAACCAGGGCCAGATCGCGGCGGCTTGCGCGTACACGTGCGGGTCCGGGCTGAACAATCGCGGCAGCGCATGGGCACCGGCCAGAATGACCACCGCGAACGCGACGCCGCAGCCGAATCCGATCACCGCGATCCGGCGCGCCAGCGATAGTGCCTCTTCCGGGCGCTGCGCACCGAGCGCGGCGCCGATCAACGCCTGCGCCGCGATCGCCACCGCGTCCAGCGCGAGCGCACAGAACAGCCATAGTTGCAGCGTGATCGCGTGGGCGCTGAGCGCGGCGGGGCCAAATCGTGACGCGACCGCGGTTGCGGACAGGAAGCACGCCTGGAACGCGGCGCCTCGGATGAGTAGATCCCGCCCGACCACGAGATGCGATCGGATCAGTGACGGGCGAGGTCGCATCGGTACGCGTTCACGGATCAACGCGATCACGAACAGGCCGCCGACCAGCGTTTGCGCGGTGGCGTTCGCGATCGCCGATCCAACCAGTCCGAGACCCACCGGGTAGACGAGGATCGGGCAGAGCGCGGCCGAAATGAGGTTCGCACCGAGCACATACCGCAGCGGCCGTCGTGTGTCCTGCACCCCGCGCATCCAGCCGTTTCCGGCAGTCGCAAGCAGAAGCCCGGGCGCGCCGAGGGCCGCGATCCGCAGCCAGGAGACCGCCCCGTCGGCGACGCCTGCGTGCGATCCGGCGAGCGCACGGGTGATCGGCCCGGCGAAAACCTCCGCCGTGAGCGCGATGATCAGACCGGCGATCAGCGCCACCCACGAAGCCTGTACGCCTTCGGAGACCGCGGCCGGGCGATCGCCGGCGCCGAATCGGCGGGCGGCCCGGCCGGTAGTGCCGTACGCGATGACGTTGCCGAGCCACGTCGCGAATGTGAGCACACTGCCACCGACCGCGAGGCTGGCCAGCGCCGTGCCACGAAGGTGGCCCACGACCGCGGTATCGACCAGGACGTAGAGCGGCTCGGCCGCGAGCACGACCAGCGCGGGAAGTGCGAGACCGGCGACTTGGCGCAGTTCGCTGGGCCTCTTGGTCACGTACAGGATCGTGCCACGTCATGCAGGCGGTGCCAGCATGACTCCTACCCCACGGACGGTTCGCGGTCACCGGTTCCCGTCTCGTCACCACTCGACCGGCTCGGGCGGCGAGGTACGCCAGCAGGTCGTACTCCTTGCGTGTCAGTTCGAGCATCGACTCGCAGAGCCGCGCGGTACGCCGCGACGGATCAAGAACCAGATCGCCGACGCGGACTTCACGCTCCTCAACCACGGTGGTCGTGGAGATTCGGCCGCGCCGCAGCACCGCGCTGATTCGCGCGGCGAGGTGAGCCGGAGTGAATGGCTTCGTGACGTAGTCGTCGGCGCCCGCGTGAAGCAGGCGGATCATGTCGGTTTCCGAACGCCGGGCCGTCGCGATGATCACCGGTACGTCGCAGACGGCCCGCAGCATGCGCAACACATCCGAGCCGTCGAGATCCGGCAGTCCGAGGTCGAGGATCACGAGATCGGGGCGCTCGTCGGCGGGCCGCGTCGTGACTTCCTGGACGGCGGCGAGCGCCGTCCCCACCGGCAGGACCGCATGTCCGGCGTCGGCAAGTGCGTGTGCGAGGGCACCACGAACCGTGGTGTCGTCCTCCACGAGGAGTACGAGCGGCATCAGCGCACCGTAACGGAAGTTCTCCTCGCGAACACCTTAAGACAAAGTCAAAAACCGTTCACAGTACGCATTTCCGCAGGCCCGATCAGTTGCCGCCGATCAAGATCGACACGGGATTCGCCCGTTGGAGTTGTTCTCCACGGCGGCATCACAGGCTACTGACGAGTGTCCATCGACATCTGGAGCGCGTGACGCTGCTCGTCGACCGGGGTTGCCGACGGTGCCGGCCGGCTGGGAACGATGATCCGGGGGTCGTGCTGCGCGGACTTGGGCTTACGGGACGTAGGCATGGCATTCTCCTGGCGGAACGATGTGACGGTCGAAAACGACGCCGTCGCGACCGGCCTGCCGGGATCACCGGATTTCGGTTGGTCGTGGGCCAACCGCCCTGGTAAGTGGCGGTTTCTGGGTAAGACCCAAACTATCGTTTAGGAACCTCGATCCGCCTGCCAATCTCACATCCCGGAACGCTCGTTCACCTTTTGCAACTTTCCCGACAGTTCCCGAAACGGATTCGGCCCGCACGATCGAGATCGTGCGGGCCGTCGACTACCGTGATGATCTAGTCGTCAAGATCTTCGTCGTCGTTGATCCGCTCGGGCTTGTACGGTGACGGATCGCCGGCGAACTGGGCACCGGCCGCACGCTGCTGGACCTCGGTGTCGTTGTGCTGAGCGACCGCGAGCAGCTCGTCGATCTGCTTCGCGTGGTCACCCACGTTGTCCAGTGTGAACGTCAACGTCGGCGAATGCCGCAGCCCGAGCGCCTTGCCGACGGTGCTGCGCAGCAGGCCCTTCGCGCTCTCCAGTGCCTGCGCGGTCTGCTGCTGTTCGGTCTGGTCGCCGAGCACGGTGTAAAAGACGGTTGCGTCACGGAGATCACCGGTGATCCGGGCGTCCGTGATCGTGATCATGCCAAGCCGCGGGTCCTTCACCCGGGTCCGGACAGCCGAGGCGACGAGTTCGCGTACGCGCTCTGCCTGCTGTCGTATCCTCGCTTGATCCGACATATCGCACCTCCATGGGTGGACGTTCGCATAGTTGACATTACTCGGCGCTACCCACGATGGCGTTAGTCGTCGGCCCCGAACAACCTGTGGTAGGCCGAGAGCATTTCGATCTCGGGACGACCGGCCAGCATGTTCTCGCAGGACTCGACGACAGCGCGAGCATGGGACGGCTCGCTCGCCACTGCGGCTACCCCGATTTCGGTACGGCCATGCAACTCCAACGCGCCGACCTCGGCCGCCGCTACCTCGAATTTGCGCAACGCGGCGAGAATCGGTCGAACGTACGAACGCTTCGCCTTCAGCGACCGCGCATCGTCCGGAAGAAGCAGGTCAAACACAGCGGTTGCGGTATACACGAGGCGACAGCGTACCGGCCCCGGTCACCCGTCGCGATGAGTTAACCACTCCAACGCCGGCCGGCCACCGACGAAGCCGAAGTATTTACTGTGCGTACCGAGGCCGGATAGCTCCAGCAACTCCGGCGACAGTTGTTGGAGGCCCTCCCGGCCGAGGTCGAGCGGGTGATTGTCCGCGGGCCGGAGCCACGGCACCACACTTTCGCTGATCAGCGCGCGCCGGGTCGCATCGCTGCGATTGTGACCGGCCGCGTGCCACAACCGTCCGCTGTAGACCAGCACGCTGCCGGCCGGCATCACCGCTGGAACCATCTCGTCCGCCGTCGGCTTCCGGCCCTTCGGCCATGCGTGGCTGCCCGGCGCGATCAGCGTCGCGCCGTTGGTATCGGTGAAGTCGTCGAGCGCCCAGATCGCGTTTGTCATCGTTTCGATGTCCCGCGGGATCGGGTACGCGCCCGCGTCGTAGTGCAGCATCTGCGCGCCCTGCTCCGGATCGACCGCGCTGAGGAACAGCATGCCGAGTTGATGCGCGGCACCGATCTGCGCCGACACCAACGCGCGAACCGCTGGGTGCAGCAACAGCGGCTCGAACGCGCCGAGTCGGCCGAGCAACGAATAGACCCGCCGGGTACGGCGACCGTCGAAGTCGTTGTCGCTCCACTCGACGCCGGCCAGCAGCACATCCGCGTATTCGCGAGCCGCAGCCAGCGTATCCGCGTCAATCGCACCGGGCCGGATCACGAAACCGTTGTCACGCAACGTTTGCAGATCATCCCCCATCACCGGACTCTAGGACGATGGGGTTGCCCGACGCCATGACCCGGATCATGCTGTCGAGATGCCGAGCCCGACCCAAAGACGCTTGACCGTCAAGGATGTGTACGCCGCTGCCGCTCGCGCCTTCGACACCGACATGTTCGCGGCGACCGAGTTGAAGGGCGGCTCGTTCGGCAGCGTGTGGCGCGTCGATCTCGCCGACGGCCGATCCACCGTGCTGAAGGTCGCGCCGGACCCCACTGCAAAACTCCTGACCTACGAGGCGGACATGCTCGCGGAAGAGGCGAACTATCTGCGGTTGGCCGGGCCGGTGGCCGGTATGCCAACCGCCGACCTCCTGTACGCCGACGACGAGTTCCTGTTCATGTCACTACTTCCGGGCGTCCCGCTGTACCAGATCGAAAACGACACCAGCGCGATCCGAGCCGAGGCCGGCGCCGCGATCGCACACCTGCACGGCGTGACCGGCGACTACTTCGGCTACCACGGTGACCGGCCACACGCGGCAACGTGGCCGGACGCGTTCTCGGCGATGCTCGGCACGCTGCTGGACGACGCGGAGGCGTGGGGCGTCCGGTTGCCCGTACCCCGGGAAGAGATCGAAGCTGCCGTGGACGTGCACCGTGCCCTGCTCGCGGCCGTGACCACGCCGTCGCTCCTGCATTTTGATCTGTGGGACGGCAACGTGCTGACCGATGGCGGTCGGCTGACCGGGTTGGTCGACGGCGAGCGCTATCTATGGGGCGATCCGCTGGTGGATTTCGTGTCACCGGCGCTGTTCCGGGATATCTTCGAGACGCCGGATCATCCGTTCGTTCGCGGATATGCCGAGGTCCGTCCGCTCGTGATCGACCAGTCCGTACGAATTCGGGTGCGCCTGTACCGGCTGTATCTGTACGTTCTGATGATCGTCGAATATCCGAGCCGAGGCATGGACCCCACCGAGGACCGGCATGCGTTCCTTTGTGATCTGTTGGTAGGGGCGGTGACCGGCGACTGATCCCGGATCGGCGAGAATGTGTGCAGAGATCGCCGGAGGGGGCAGCAATACCGTGAGTGACGTAACCGAGGCCGACTGGATCGCTCGATTCGCCGACGAGGTCATCGCCGAGGCTGCGCGCCGCAAGCCCGGCCGGCGGATCGTCTGCGCGTCCGGCCTGAGCCCGTCCGGCCCGATCCACCTGGGCAACCAGCGTGAGCTGATGACACCGCACCTGGTCGCCGACGAGATCAAGAGCCGTGGCGTGGACTGCGAGCACATCCTGTCGTTCGACGATTACGACCGCTTCCGTAAGGTTCCGGTCGGCGTCCCATCGGAGTGGGCCGAACACATCGGCAAGCCTCTGACCTCGGTGCCCGCGCCGCCCGGCAGTGCGTACCCGAACTGGGCCGAGCACTTCAAGGCACCACTACTGGACTCGATGGCCCGACTCGGCATCGAGGTGCGCGCGATCAGCCAGACCGAGATGTACACGTCCGGCGCCTATACCGAGCAGATCCTGCTCGCGATGTCGCGGCGGCATGAGATCGACGCGATCCTGGACAAGTACCGGACCAAGGGTCGCGTCTCGACCAAGGTCAACCAGAAGCTCTCCGAGGACGAAGCGGCGGCCGCGCTGGAAGCAGCCGTTGGGTCCGGAGCCGCCGACGAGGACGACGGCTCGACCAGCGGCGACTACTACCCGTACAAGCCGTATTGCTCGGTCTGCGGCCGGGACACCACGACCGTGACGGCGTACGACGACGAGACCACGGCGCTGACGTACACGTGCGCCTGCGGTGGCACCGAGACCGTGATCCTGCGCGAACACCGCAGCGGCAAGCTGGTCTGGAAGGTCGACTGGCCGATGCGCTGGGCATACGAGGGCGTCGACTTCGAACCGTCCGGCGTCGACCACAGCTCCCCCGGTTCGTCGTTCGTCGTCGGTGGCGAGATCGTCGGCCCGATCTTCGGCGGCGTGCAGCCGATCGGCCCGATGTACGCGTTCGTGGGCATCGCCGGAATGGCAAAGATGAGCAGCTCGCGCGGCGGCGTACCGACGGCCGCCGACGCACTCCAGATCATGGAACCCCAACTGCTGAGATGGTTGTACGCGCGGCGGCGCCCGAACCAGTCGTTCCAGATCGCGTTCGGCCAGGAAAACCAGCGCCTGTACGACGAGTGGGACGCCCTGGTCGGCCGGGTCTCGTCGGGCACCGCGGCGGCGTTCGAGACCGCCACGTACCACCGAGCGGCACTTCCGCAGCTACCGACGACACCGGTTCCGCTGCCGTTCGGCACGCTCGCGTCGATCGTGGACGTGACGACCGGCAACGAGGCACAGACGTTGCGGATCGTGCGTGACCTCGATCCTTTGGCGCCGATTGCGGTGCTCGACGACGTACGGCCTCGGCTCGACTGCGCCCAGCACTGGATCACCACTCAGGTGCCGGTCGAGCAGCGAACGCTCGTACGGTCCACGCCGGACACTTCTCTGCTGGCGTCGCTCTCCGAGGACCAGCGGGCATCGCTGGCCATGCTGGTCGACGGACTGGCCGAGAACTGGTCGCTATCCGGACTGACCACCCTCGTGTACGGCGTACCCAAGCGTCGATTGGGTCTTCCGCTCGACGTGAAGCCGACCCCGGAGTTGCGGGTCGCGCAGCGGGAGTTCTTCGTGCTGCTGTACCAGCTCCTGGTCGGACGGGACACCGGCCCGCGCCTGCCCACGCTCCTCCTGGCCGTAGGCGCCGACCAGGTCCGCACCTTGCTAGGCGCCCCATAACCCCAGTTGATCCTGGAGTTAGTTGACGCATCGACGGCGTTTCGTGCGAATAACTCCAGGATCAACTCTCGCGACATGATGGACCGTCGGGTTGATTGCAGATCTTGGATGGTCAGCAAGATCATCTCGCCAAGATCACAGCACTGGAGCTCCACCCGCGCCAAGATCCGCGATCTTCACCTGCACCCGGCCAAGAGCTGCGATCTTCACTTCCACCCGGCCAAGAGCTGCGATCTTTACTTCCACCCGGCCAAGATCTGCGATCTTCACTTCCACCCGCGCCAAGATCTGCGATCTCCGCCGTGCTTTCCGCCGCGGACATGAAGTTGATCCTGGAGTTAGTGACGCGACACGCCGTCGATGCGTTAACCAACTCCAGGATCAACTGGGTTTGTTGGTCAGGCGACCATGAGGTCGTGACGTGCCGCATTCGCCAGTGTCGGCGGCAGGTTGTAGGCCGCTTCGGCCAGGATCCGATCTGTCTCGTCCGGAACCGGGGCCGCACCAGCGCCGGTGATCGGGCGTGGCCGTCTTGGTACGCCTGAGTTCGCGCTGCCACCCCGGCCGGGGTAGATCATCACGCCGTTGACCGGGTCGGGCGTGGCGTCCAACGCCGCGACCACCACCGGAAGCTGCCGGTAGACCGACCAGACGTCCCACTCGTCGAAGGCGACCTCGAACACGATCCCCCACGGCGTGCGGTGCCAGTTCCAGTCTTGGGCCCCATGTGAAATCGCCGCCTCGATCAAAGCGGCACCCCACGATTCGCGCCAACGGTCAGCGGTGAGCTCCGCGTCGGCGACTTCGATGGACCACCAATTCTCCGCCATAATGTGGTCAGGCTACGCTCGGCCGCTGCGGCCGGTCGATGCCTGAGCTGTGCCAATGCTGTACGCCGTCGGCGGAATCTAGACTTTGCGGGCGACCAGCACGTCGCGATCGATCGATTGATCGACCCAATGCGCGAAGTCGAGGTAGCCGTCGGCGTCGCAGATCCGCAGACCGTTGTCCTCGAAGATCGCGACCGCCTCGGAGCGCGCCGCGACGTGCGTATTCCATGAGATGCCGATCGTGCCACCGGGCTGGATCAGCTGCGTCCACACCGGGATCGCGGCGCGCAGCAGTTGCAGCGGGCTGCGCGACAGATTCGCCTCGCCGCTACGGCTACCGTGCATCACCCCGTACGGGAGGTCGGCCACGATCACGTCCGCCACTCCGCCCTTGAGGAACTCACGCGCGTGCAGCGTGTCGGCGTGGAACACGGTCAGGGACGTGGAGTTGCCGATCGAGACCGAAAGACGGCGGGCAAGGTTCCGCTTGTCCTTGCGTACCGGCGTGATCTCGGCTTTGTGCTTGATTCGCTTGCGCTTCAACCAGGTGCGAATGAAGGCGGAATAGATGTCGAAGTCCTTGCCGTCGGTGTCGATGCCGATCGCGTCGTACCCATAGACGAGCGCTTGGTCGAGCGTGGTGCCGCGGCCGCACAACGGATCCATGATCACCAGACGCCGGTCGAGCATCTGCGACGCGTACGACGACGCCAGCACGGTGATATTCAGCAGCAACTTCGTGAATTGCTCATTCGTCTTGCCGGAGTATTTCTGGATGGTCAGCAGGTCATCGTCGAAGTACGCGAGCGGGTGCAGCGTGGTCGGCCGGAGCAAATCGTCGGCTTCGAGCTGGAACAGCGCGTACACGGACGACAGATTCGACAGGTACGCGATGTCCCGCTCGGACAGCGGCTGGCCGGTGGTGAATCCGACGTACGGGACACCGGCCAGCTCAAGTGGCCCGATCTCGTCGAGCTTCGCATCCAGGACGGCGCCGGCGAAGACCTTCAGCTCGGATTCGGTCAGGCGGATGGACGCGTCGGCGTAAACACGATTCGCGGACGGGGCAATGAGAAGGGCGTATCGGACCACCCACACATGCTACGGGCGGTACTAACACGGACGGCCTCAGACCGAGGGGTCTGAGGCCGTCCGTGATCAATACTTCTTAGACGCGCGGCTTCTCCCGCATTTCCCACGTCTCGATGATGTCGCCGACCCGGATGTCGTTGTAGTTGTGGAGTGTGAGACCACACTCGTAACCCTCGCGGACCTCGGTGGCGTCGTCCTTGAAACGCTTGAGCGAAGAGATCGTGACGTTGTCGTGCACGATCGCCCCGTCGCGGAGCAGGCGAGCCTTCGTGTTGCGTCGGATGAGACCGGACCGGACGATGCAGCCCGCGATCGTACCGATCTTGGAAGACCGGAACACCTCGCGTACCTCGGCCGAACCGAGCTCCGCCTCTTCGAACTCGGGCTTGAGCATGCCCTTGAGTGCCGACTCGACCTCTTCGATGGCCTGGTAGATGACCGTGTAGTACCGGATCTCCACGCCTTCGCGGTCGGCGTACTCCTTGACCTTGCCCTCGGCCCGCACGTTGAAGCCGATGATGATCGCGTCGGACGCGCTCGCGAGGTTGACGTCGTCCTGCGTGACCCCACCAACACCGCGGTGAATGATCTTGAGCTGAACGGTCTCGTCGATCTCGAGCTTGACCAGCGCGTCTTCCAGGGCCTCGACCGAACCGGACACGTCACCCTTGAGGATGAGCGTGAGCGTCGTACGGTCGCCTTCCTTGATCCGGTCGAGCAGGTTCTCCAGCGTGACCCGACCACCACGGTTGGCGATCTGCGCGGCGCGGTCACGTGCCGAACGCTGCTCGGCGATCTGCCGGGCGGTCCGGTCCTCGCTGACGACGAGGAACGTGTCGCCGGCCCGCGGGACCGCGGTCAGACCGAGCACCTGGACCGGACGGGCCGGGCCTGCCTCGGGTACCGGCTGCCCATCGTCGCCGAGCATGGCACGGACGCGACCGTACGCGTCGCCCGCCACGATCGAGTCACCGACGTGCAGCGTTCCGCGGTTGACGAGCACCGTTGCGACCGGGCCACGACCGCGGTCGAGGTGACCTTCGATCGCGATACCCTGCGCCGGGCCGTCGACCGGAGCCCGCAGATCAAGTGCGGCGTCCGCGGTCAGCAGCACGGCCGACAGCAAACCCTCGATGTTGAGGCGGCTGCGGGCCGAGATGTCCACGAACATCGTGTCGCCGCCATACTCCTCGGCAACCAGGCCGTACTCGGTCAGCTGCTGACGCACCTTGGCCGGGTTGGCGTCTTCCTTGTCGATCTTGTTGACCGCCACGACGATCGGCACTTCGGCCGCCTTCGCGTGGTTCAACGCCTCGATCGTCTGGGGCATGACGCCATCGTCGGCCGCGACCACCAGCACCACGATGTCGGTGGCCTGGACACCACGAGCACGCATGGCGGTGAACGCCTCGTGACCCGGGGTGTCGATGAAGGTCAGAGCACGATCAAGCCCGTCATGCGGTACGTGCACCTGGTACGCACCGATGTGCTGGGTAATGCCACCGGCCTCCCCGGCGACCACGTTTGTGGACCGGATCGCGTCGAGGAGCTTCGTCTTACCGTGGTCGACGTGGCCCATAACGGTCACGATCGGCGCGCGGCTGACCATGCGCGACTCCTCGACGTCGGCATCGAGGTCGATGTCGAACCGTGCGAGCAGAAGCTTGTCTTCCTCTTCCCGGGTGACGATCTGCACCTCGAAGCCGAGGTGCTCACCGAGCAGCTGGAGCGTCTCGTCGGTGCACGACTGCGTCGCCGTGACCATCTCACCCAGGTTGAACATCTCCTGGACGAGCGAGCCCGGGTTCGCGTTGATGCGCTCGGCGAAGTCGGAAAGCGACGCACCGCGCGGGAGCCGGACAACCTGACCCGCTCCACGGGGCGCGCCCGAACTCATCTGCGGCGCGGACAGGTTGTCGAACTCTTGTCTGCGCTGCTTCTTCGACTTGCGACCACGTGCCGGCTTGCCGCCGGGACGACCGAACGCACCCGCCGCACCGCCGCCGCGACCACGTCCACCGGCACCGCCGCCACCTGGGCGTCCAGCACCCGCACCGGCACCCGGAGCGCCTGCTCCGGCGCCGCCGCCAGGACCGCCGCGGTAACCGCCGCCGGCACCCGCACCGCCGCCGGGACCACCGGCACCGCCACCGCGGTAGCCGCCACCGGCACCGCCACCACCGGGACCGCCGCCACCGGGACGGAAGCCGCCACCGGCACCGCCGCCACCGGGACCACTCGGACGACCAGCGCCAGGACCGCCGCCACCGGGACGGAAGCCGCCACCGGCACCGGCACCCGGACCGCCGGGACGACCCGGACCACTGGGCCGGTCACCGGGACGAGCCGGCCGCTGCGTAGGCATCTGGCTCGGGTTGGGACGAGGAGGCATCGACGCCGGGTTCGGCCGCGGCATACCGGCCGGGCTCGGCCCGCGATCCGCACGCGGCGCACCGGGCGCCGGCGGGCGGCTGCCGGCCGGCGGCGTGATGCCGAACGGGTTGTTGCCTGGGCTGCGCGCCGGCGGCCGAGCGCCGCCCGGTCGCGGTGCACCCGGAACGACCGCGCCGGGAGCCGGTGCGGTCGGAGGCGCCGACGGGCTGGGACGACCCGGCACCGCGCCGGGACCGGGACGCGGTCCGGCAGGCGGAGCGGTCGGCGTCGCGACGGAGTCACGCTTGGCCGCCTGCGCCGCCTTGACCGTCGCGTCCTGCTCAGCCTTCAATGCGGTCGCGCGAGCCTCGGCTGCGGCGACCTCGATGTCATGCGCGCTCGCCGGTTTGGCGGGCGGCGGGCCGGGAACGAAAGATGGAGCCTTCTTCGGAATCGCCTTCGACGGCGGTGCCGGACGTGCCGAAATCTTGGGTGCGCCTTCCAACGTGACCGGTGCCGCAGCCGGGGCGGCGGCGGGTGCCGCTGCCGCTGGTGCTGCCGAGACCATCGATTCACGAAGACGGCGTGCTACTGGAGCTTCAACGGTGCTGGACGCCGACTTCACGTACTCGCCAAGATCTTGCAACTTGGTCAGTACGGTCTTGCTGTCTACGCCGAGTTCCTTTGCCAGCTCATGTACGCGGGCCTTGCCTGCCACTGCACTCCTCACTCCGAGGTCGTGCGGGCAACCCGCAGCGACCTCATTAATCCACTAGAAGCCTGGTCATTTCATGTGCTTCATCGGGTGCTCATACGGGTCGTCCTACCTTGTTTCCGGGTGCGGACTCCTGCGCCGCACCATCGGTCGTGCTCCGGCCCCGAGCCGGGACCTATTCGTGACCTGTATTCCAAACCGTCAGTACGCTTTCCAGCAACTCTGTTTCCGCCGTACCGCCGACGCGCAGGGCACGCCCGAAAGCGCGGCGTCGCACCGCCAGAGCGAGACATGCATTATCGAGATGCAGATGCGCACCCCGGCCGGGCAGTTTGCGCGCCGGATCGGGGACCAAGTCGAAGACCCCGCCCGCTTCGCCGGACCCGGTTGACCGAGGCCGTGCGACGACACGCAGCAGATCAGAGGCTGGCGCCCGATTCTTGCAACCCACACAGGTGCGAACGCATCCCGTACGGGTACGAGCAGGGGTCGGACGACGTACCACTAAAGAAGTCTACCCCTACGCTTGCGCGGATGCGGCATCGGAGTGATCAGCCTGCGGAGGCTCGGGCGCGGCATCCGAGTGGATGTCGATCCGCCATCCGGTGAGGCGAGCAGCGAGTCGGGCATTCTGCCCTTCACGGCCGATAGCCAGCGAAAGCTGATAGTCCGGGACGGTTACCCTCGCCGTCCGGGTCGCCTCGTCGATCACCTCGACCGACAGCGCCTTCGCTGGTGACAACGCGTTACCGACGAACGTGGCCGGATCCTCGTCCCAGTCGATGATGTCGATCTTCTCGCCGTGCAGTTCGCTCATCACGGCCCGGACCCGCTGGCCCATCGGGCCGATGCAGGCGCCTTTCGCGTTCACGCCGGCCTGGGTCGAGTACACCGCGATCTTCGAACGGTGACCTGCCTCACGTGCGATCGCGGTGATCTCCACGGTGCCGTCCGCGATCTCCGGAACTTCGAGCGCGAAAAGACGGCGAACCAGGTTCGGGTGCGTACGGGAAAGCGTTACCTGCGGGCCACGGAAGCCCTTCGCGACGTGTACGACGATGCATTTGATCCGCATGCCGTGCTCGTACAGCTCGCCGGGCACCTGTTCGGACTGCGGCAGCATGCCCTCGATCTTGCCGAGGTCGATGCTGACGATGCCCTTCTCGGCACGGGTCTCGTGCGCCTGGATCACGCCGGTGACCAGGTCGCCGTCCCGGCCGACGTACTCGCCGAAGTGCACCTCGTCGGTTGCCTCACGGAGCCGCTGCAGGATGACCTGCTTCGCCGTCATCGCGGCGATCCGGCCGAAGTCGTGCGGGGTGTCGTCAAACTCGCGGACGGCCGCACCGTCGTCGTCGAGTTCGGTCGCGATCACGGCCACCGAGCCGGTCTTGCGGTCGACTTCGATTCGCGCGTGCGACGACGCGCCGTCGGTGTGCCGGTACGCGGTGAGCAGTGCGCTCTCGATCGCCGCGAGGATCGTCTCGAACGGGATCTCCCGCTCGCGTTCCAGGGCGCGGAGCGCCGCTAGATCAAGGTTCACCGTACGTCCTCCGTCGCGTCGTCGCCGCCGTCGGACTCGTCGGCATCCTCGTCGTCGTCTTCATCGTCGTCATCGAACTCGCCGTCCGACTCTTCGTCGCCGTCGAACTCGATCATGTCGGCCTCGTCGACCTCGTCAATCCGGTGGAATTCGATCTCCACGCGTCCGGAGCCAAGTTCGCTGTAGGCAAGTTCGCGGACATCGCCGTCGACATCAAGGCGTACCCGCTCATCGTCGGCCTCGACCAGCCGGCCGATCACGGTGTGTCCGGCGGCCTTCACTTTCACCAGGCGGCCGACGTTGCGGCGCCAATGCCGGGGCAGCGTCAACGGACGGTCCACGCCAGGAGACGACACCTCGAGCTGATATTCGCCCGGAACCACCTCGCCGCCGGCCGCTTCGGCGTCGTCGAGCGCGCCGGAGATGGCTCGGGCGAGCACCGCCACGTCATCCAGCGGTACGCCGCCGTCCCGATCGACGGTGATTCGGACGACGTAACGCCGTCCCATCCGTACCACGGCAAGATCTTCGAGGTCGTATCCGGCGGCGGTCGCGAGCGGACCGACCAGCTCGACCAGCCGCTTCTTCGTCGCGCCCAGATCGATGGACGGCGGTGCGTTGTGAGACGGGCGTGCGGGGGGCCGCGCGCTCGGCCGACGCTGAGCTGATGGCATCGCGCACCTCCCAATTCAGTTTGCAGAATCACACTTTACGGACACATCCCAACGGCACCGGTCGCGGACCCTATGCCGGTGCTCGACCCGAGCCTAACCTGCCGATCATCCTGAACCGTCATGGCGCTCCGAGGAGCGGCACGACGCCGACGCCGCGGCAACCGGGTCCGGCTCGATCCGAAAGTTTTACGAACGGCGGCAGTTCATAGGTGGCGGTGGTTTCACAACGGGCGGCGATGGTGTTCACTTGCGCGCGTGTACCCGACAACGTCGCCGAGCCGCGGTCTGACTCGACGGACTGCACTGGCCGCGCTCGGATTGGGCGCCGGCACCGTCGCGCTCACCGCCGCCGGTTGTGAGAGCGGCCCCAAGCAGATCGCGAAGCCCACCGCCGCGACGGTCGCGAAGGATCCGCTCGGACCGATCTACACCGAGACCATGACGTTGATCACGACGTACGACACCGCGATCACCAACAATCCGGCGCTGGTCACGCTGCTCGGGCCGCTCCGAGATGACCATCGTCAGCATGTGGTCGCGCTGGCCGCGTTGATGGGGATCGCCGCACCGGCGATCAGCCCGGGGCCGAATCCGTCCGGTGCGCCGATGCCGCCGATTCCGACGCCGACCGCCGCGTCAACCGTCGCGCCGTCTTCGGGTCCGCCGTCCTCCCCGTCATCTCCTGGCACCGGATCCGTGCCGACTCCGTCATCGGCACCTGCGCCAACGCCGGTCACGCCACCGGGACCCGAAACCGCACCGGCTCGCGCGCTACTGTCCGCCGCCGAGAAGACCGCCGCGTCGAACGCGAGTAACGCCTGCATCACGGCGGTACCCGCGGAACGCGTCGCCGTCCTCGCATCGATCGCGGCCTGCCGCGCAACGCATGTCGTGGCGCTGCGGTGACCCCGTCCACGAACGGAGCCACCGATGAGTGACGCGCTGACCGACGCGGTCGCCGGCGAGGAGGCCGCCATCTTCGCGTACGGCGTGCTCGGACCGCACCTCACCGGAGCGGATCTGGCCCTCGCCCGGCAAGCCGAACTCGACCATCGCAACCTCCGCGACCAGATCTCGGAGACGATGGCGGCACCGCCGGACGCATCTGCGGTATACGCGATGCCGTTCCCGGTGACCGATGCCGTGAGCGCACTCGCGGCGGCGGTCGTCGTCGAGCAGCGACTGGATGTGCTCTGGCGTGCGGCCGTTGTCGCCGCCGGTGACAGCGCGTCCCGCCAGACCGCGTTGAACGCGCTGACGGCCGGCGCGGTTCGCACGGCTGCGTTCCGGCGCGCTGCGGGCGCCTACCCCGGCACGGTTCCGTTCCCCGGCCTGACGTAAGAACGCCGAGAAATCCGGGAAATACCCTGAGCTGCATTGTTGCGTCGACCATACCCGGTATGCATACTCAGTAGCTATGTCCATCAAACACGGTCTGCTCGCGCTTTTGGAGCGCGGGCCGATGTACGGCTACCAGCTGCGGCTCGCTTTCGAGGAGTCGACCGGCGGCACCTGGCCGCTGAACATCGGCCAGGTCTACACGACGCTCGGCCGCTTGGAGCGTGACAATCTTGTGCGCCCGTTGCCGGAAAACGACGGGGGGCAGCGGTCGTACGAGATCACCGATGCGGGGCGCGCGGAGCTCGCGATCTGGTTCGCGACGCCGGTCAGCCACAACGACCGGCCGCGGGACGAACTCGCGATCAAGTTGGCGCTCGCATTGACCACACCGGGCATCGACGCGCCCGCGGTTCTGCAGAATCAGCGCACGTCGACGATGCGGACGCTGCAGGAGTACACGCGACTGAAAGCCTCCGCGATCAAGCCCGCCGACCTGCCGTGGCGGCTCGTGATCGACGCGATGCTGTTTCAGGCCGAAGCCGAGATCCGATGGCTCGATCACTGCGAGACCAGCCTGATCCGGTACACGCCGCAGGCTCCCGGCGCACTTTCCGAGACGGCACCCTCCGAGACCGAGGCGGTCCACAAATGAACATTCTCGAACTCCGCGACGTCCACCGCACCCACGGCGAGGGCGAATTCGCGGTACATGCGCTGGCCGGGATCAATCTGACCGTGGCGCCCGGCGAACTCGTCGCCGTGATGGGACCGTCCGGCTCCGGTAAGTCGACGCTGCTGAATCTGGCCGGCGGCCTGGACCGGCCGACGAGTGGTCAGGTAATCGTCGAGGGCAAGGTGCTCGGCGAGATGAACCGGCGCCAGCTGGCCGGTGCACGGCGCCGTTCGATCGGGTACGTGTTCCAGGATCTGAACCTGCTGCCGAGCCTCACCGCCGGTGAGAACGTCGCACTCCCCCTCGAACTCGACGGCGCCTCGGTGCGTACCGCCCGCAAAGCGGCGATCGCCGCGCTTTCCGAGGTCGGCCTGGAGGATCTGCTCGACCGATTCCCGGACGACATGTCCGGCGGACAGCAGCAGCGCGTCGCGATCGCCCGCGCGCTCGTCGGCGACCGCCGTCTCGTGCTCGCCGACGAGCCGACCGGTGCGCTCGACTCGGTCACCGGCGAATCGGTACTGCGGCTGTTACGAGCACGGGTCGACGCGGGGGCGGCCGGCGTACTCGTCACGCACGAGGCTCGGCATGCCGGATGGGCCGACCGGGTCGTCTTCCTGAAGGACGGCGCCGTCGTCGACATTTCCGGGCCGCTGGCTCAGCCCGAGGATCTGCTGGCGAACGGTGGTGTCAGCCGATGAAGTCCTGGCTGATCGCGCTGCGCCTCGCCCGGCGGGAAGCCCGCCGATCCAAGGGCCGAACGCTGCTGATCGTGGCGATGATCGCGATCCCGGTCGCGGCACTCTCGTTCGCCGCGATGACGTACGACATGTACAAGCTGACGCCGCAGGAGGCGGTCACGCGGCAGCTGGGTGCGGCAGACGCGAAGGTGGACTGGCCTGCCCATCAGACGCCTGATGACCAGCCGCATACAACCGCGACGATGCTCACGCACTTCCCCGCCGGCACGAAGGCGAGTCCGTACTGGGACAGCAGTGTCAACGTCCACACGCACGCCGGCATCGGTTCGGTCGAGGCGTTCGGAATCGACACCGACGATCCGATGACGACCGGCATGGTCACCGTGAGCTCGGGACGCCTCCCGCGCGCCGACAATGAGGTACTCGCATCGCCGGCCACACTCGACCGCCTCGGTGCCCAGCTCGGCTCCACGATCAACACGCTCGACAGCGGCTCGACCGGCCCGGATGCGATGTTTCCGGCTCACGCCTATCGGATCGTCGGCATCGGCGAGGTCGGCGGCAGCCTGCGGCAGTACCTGCTGTTCCGGCCGTCCCAGCTGACCGGCACGGACACGTGGCTGCTCAAAACGCCGGCCCCGGTGACGTTCCCGCAGTACCAGGCGTTCGCCAACGCCGGCATGTACGTCACCTCACGCGAGTTGCTGCTGCAGCCACACGGACCCGCCGACTCCAGCCCGACCGTCCAGGGCTTCTCGCTGTTCGGCATCAGCACGATCATCGGCGGTCTCGGCCTGCTCGAAGTCGTCTTACTGGCCGGGCCGGCGTTCACCGTCGGTGCTCGGCGCCGCCAGCGCGAACTCGCGCTCGTGGAGACCAGCGGCGGTACTCCGTCGACGCTCCGCCGGATCGTGCTCGCCGACGGCATCGTTGGTGGGGTCGCGGCGGCCGTGGTCGGTGTGATCGTCGGGTGCGGCGCCGCTGTCGCCGGTCGACCATTCCTGGAATCCCACCTGGCGCACGCCGAGTTCGGCGCGTACCGCATCTATCCGACAGCACTCGCCTCGGTCGTCGGGTTGGCGCTGCTCACCGGCGTGCTCGGTGCGCTCGTCCCGGCCATCACGGCCGGACGGCAGAACGTCGTCGCGGCGCTCACCGGCCGTCGCGGCGCGGTCCGATCACGCCTGATCTGGCTGTTTGTCGGAATCGCGGGCGTGGCTACCGGCGCGGTCATCACGTACTTCGGGGCCGGCCGACACGGCTCGAACATCGTGCTGGCCGGTCTCGTGATCGGCGAATTCGGTATCGTCCTCTGTACGCCGACCCTGATCGGCGTCGTCGCGAAGCTCGGCCGCTTCCTGCCGGTGGCGCCCCGGATTGCCCTGCGCGATGCGGCCCGACGACGCGGGGCGTCCGCTCCGGCAATATCAGCGGTGATGGCCGCGGTCGCGGGCAGCGTCGCACTGACCGTCTACCTCGGAGCGAGCACGAGCCACACCGACGGCTACAAGCCGACGATCCCGATCGGTTCGGTCATGGTCGATACGCAGCTGCGGCCCGGCGTCGATGCCGCCGCACCGGACATCGCGTCGGTCCAGGCCACGCTCAAGGCGACCGTACCCGGGCTGTCATCGATCGCGGTGACGTCGGTCGACGGCTCCAAGCACACCGTCATACCGCAGCTGCCGGTCACGCTTGCCTGCCCGTACGCGTACGCGCTCGACGGCCGCGACCTGAGCACCAAGCTGCAGCGAGCCGCCGCCGCAGATCCACGCTGCACCCAATCCAACATGAATGTGTCGTTCTCACTGATGTCGCCGATCGTGACGACTGACCCGGCCGTTCTCACCGCGGCGCTCGGACTGCACGGCGGGCAACTCGACGCAGCCGTCGCCGCATTGAACCGGGGTCAGGCCGTGATCAACGATTCCCGGTACGTCACGAACGGCACGGTCGCTCTCGACACGTACGCGATCGACGCCACCGGCGACGCCGGTCCGGCCGTACCGGCGACCGTACCGGGGATGTCGGTCGATTCGGGCGGCCTCAGCACGTCGCTGGTCATATCGCCCGCGACGGCGAAGCAGCTCGAGCTCGACACGTCGACGTCAGGCGTAGTCGCGACACCGATCACCGCGCTCACGTCGGATCAGATCGATGCGCTGCAGGCCGCGATGCAGAATGCGGGCCTGCCCGGCACGTACGTCGAGGAGGGTCCGACACACGACAGCCGGACGATCGCGGTGATCCTGGCGGCCGCCGCGGCGGTGATCGCGCTGGGTGCGGCGGCGATCGCGACCGGTCTCGCTGCCATCGATGGCCGTTCTGACCTGCGTACGCTCGGAGCGGTCGGGGCGACGCCACGGGTCCGGCGGGTGCTCGCGCTCTGCCAGTCCGGTGTCATCGCCGGACTCGGGTCACTCCTCGGCGCGATTGCCGGGCTCGGTGCCGGAGCCGCCGTACTGTATGCGCTCAACCGGGTCTGGTCCGGCAAGTGGCCGGCGCCGATGCCGTACACCATCGCCGTTCCGTGGTTGAACTTGATCATTTCGGTCTTGATCGTGCCGGCCGTAGCGATGCTCGGTGCCGGTTTGATCACCCGATCGCGGCTTCCGATCGAGCGCCGCGCGGACTGATCCGCACTGATGGGGGTTCCGGTGGCGATCGTCACCGGAACCCGGTGCACACTCGACCGATGTCTCGCATCGTCAACGGCCTGCGTTCTCTCGGCCACACGACCTGGTTCGCCCGCGCCGGTCGCACGCTCGTTCCAGTCGATCGTGCGCTCGGGCGAATGACGAAGGGCCGATTCGTCGCGTTCAGCAATCGCGATCTGCCGTCTTTGTTGATCACGACGACCGGCCGCAAGTCCGGCCTGCCGAGGACGAACCCGCTGCTCTACGTGCGCGACGGCGACGGCTATGTCGTGATCGGTTCGAACTGGGGGCAGGATCAACACCCAGCCTGGGCGCTCAATCTGGTCGCGAACCCCGAGGCCGTCGTCACGACGGCAGGTAAAGACATCCGAGTACGCGCAACCCTTGCCGAAGGTACCGAACGAGACCGTCAGCTGGCCCTGCTGCTGGCGATGTGGCCGGCGTACGCGACGTACGAGAAGCGAGCGCACGGCCGTGACCTGCGAGTCTTCCGTCTCGAACCGCTTTCCTGACCAGATTGGGGCAACCGCCAGCGCGGGCGATTGATTTCGGCTAATTTCCGATATGTCAGCATGTCGTGCCGCTGGCGCGAATGGACTCGTGGATGGAGACGATCATGGCAGGAACGGTCGCCCGGGTAACCGAGATCAGCGCTACGTCCCCCAGCGGCTTCGAGGATGCGATCGCGGTCGGCCTGAAGCGGGCCACGTCCACTTTGCGCAACGTGAGCAGCGCTTGGATCAAGGAACAGAAGATCACGCTGGACGACAAGGGCGAGATCAGCGGCTACCAGGTACACATGCTGATCACGTTCGTCCTGGACTCCGCGGACCCCATCGACTAACGGTCGTTTATTCCGTTGTGGAGTGGCTAAGGCGTCCGTACTCTCACCTTCGAACACACCACCGCAACTCAAGGAGCCTCACGTGAATCGCTCGTATGCCACCCTGGCGACGCCGAGCCTTGGGCTTGTCGCGTGGCTTATCGGCATGCCCGAGAGCGTCTCCATCGGACCGGATGAGGCAATCCAGTGGCACGGCGTGGGGTGGCAGAGGTAGCGCGAATTCGTTCGATTCGCCGCCCGCCCTCACAGGGGCCGGGCGGTTTTTTGTTGCCGAGAACTTCATAGGGGTGTGGCGCAATTGGTAGCGCAGCGGTCTCCAAAGCCGTCACTTTGCAGGTTCGAGTCCTGTCACCCTTGCGTTATCCCGCCGGGTCGAACCGGTGCGGAATTGACTATTGAGAACTCCACAGTGGATGGCATGGCGGGTTCGGCTATCGGTAGGCCACTTGACTCTCGATCAGGTAGGACGGGTTCGACTCCCGTACTCGCTACTTATGAAGTTTCGTGCGGATGTGGCGCAGTGGTAGCGCATCACCTTGCCAAGGTGAGGGTCGCGGGTTCGAATCCCGTCATCCGCTCCAGGCCGATGGGACCGCCGTCTCATCGGCCCTCATTCCCGGATCGGCTAATGGAAGGCCGCCGCACTCTGAATGCGGTAATCGAGGTTCGAATCCTTGGCCGGGAGCGCTCTGAACCATTCAAGCCCTTGTAGCCCAACGGTAGAGGCAACGGTCTGAGGGGCCGTACGGTGCCGGTTCGAATCCGGCCAAGGGTACTCATGCGCTCGTGGCGGAAATGGTAGACGCGCTGGGTTCAGGATCCGGTGCCCGCAGGGGTGTGCCGGTTCAACTCCGGCCGGGCGTACGCAGATGGAGAGGTGCCCGAGCGGTAAGGGTGCGGCGCTGGTCCTGGGACATGCACAGCCAGCTCATAGCCATCCAGTGTGCATCTGAAAAGACGAGTGTCGTATTTCATCCATGCTTCAGGACTTGCGGCGCCCAGAAGGTACGTCTACCCTCGCTTTCAACTCGTCCTGCAACTATCCCCGTGGCTGCAGGACGAGCTTATTTTTGCCCGAATCAGCCGCCGGTCAGCCGATCCCGCCGACGCCGATCAGGTGCCCGATGCCGTACGTTGCCGCGGCCGCGATCGCGCCCATAATCAGTTGCCGCCCACCGCTGTACCACCACCGCTGGCTGGTGAATCGTGCCGTCAAGACGCCCGCG
Organism: uncultured Actinomycetota bacterium; assembly: GCA_963831705.1. Taxonomy (GTDB): domain Bacteria; phylum Actinomycetota; class Actinomycetes; order Mycobacteriales; family Micromonosporaceae; genus DASQPR01. The sequence goes on from CAWHRE010000010.1 coordinate 458,635, forward strand.
ACGAACAGTCCGACACCGCCGAGAATGAGAGCCGGCCACAGGCTTGTCGACTCCGAGCAGGTACGGCAGCAGCGGCAGCAGTGCGCCGATCGAGAAGCAGACGAACGACGAGATCGCCGCGATCCACGGCGACGGTACGTCGTGCGGGTTGACGCCCAGTTCCTCCTGCGCGTGCACACGCAGGGCTTCCTCGGGATCCAGTCGAGATTCGCATCGCGACTTCACGTGCGAGATCCTCGGGCAGGCCGCGCTCGATCCAGCGCAACGCGAGTTCCTCGGCTTCCGCCGCCGGATTCGTGGTGAGCTCGATGCGCTCCTTCTCGACCTCGTGCGCGACCTGATCGTTCTGGGTACGCACGCTGGTGTATTCGCCGAGGCCCATCGAGATGGCGCCGGCGACCAGTCCGGCGACGCCGGTCAGGATGATGTTGTGCGGCGAGACGCCACCGCCACCGACGCCGCTGATCAGCGCGATGTTCGTGACGAGGCCGTCCATCGCGCCGAATACCGCCGGGCGCAGCCAGCCGCCATTGACGTCCGCATGATCATGGTCGATCAAGTGCGGGACTTTCGACGATGCAGCAGATGCGGAGGACGTCATCATGGCAGCGTGAGGATCTCGGCGCCGTCCTCGGTGATGAGGATCGTGTGCTCGAACTGCGCGGTCCACTTGCGGTCCTTCGTGACGACCGTCCAGCCGTCGGACCACATGTCGAACGTATGCGTACCGAGGGTGATCATCGGCTCGATCGTGAACGTCATGCCCGACCTCCATCTCGGTCATCATGGCGGGGTTGTCGTAGTGCGGAATGAAGAGCCCACTGTGGAACGTCTGGCCGATGCCGTGACCGCCGAAGTCGCGAACGACGCCGTACCCGAACCGCTTCGCGTACGCCTCGATGACCCGGCCGATCACGCTGATCTGCCGGCCCGGTGCGCATGACTTGATGCGCGCGCATCGTCGCCTCGCGCGTACGTTCGACCAGCAGCCGCGCTTCTTCGCTGACGTCGCCGACGCAGAACGTCGCATCGGTGTCGCCGTGTACGCCGTCCAGGTACGCCGTCACGTCGACGTTGATGATGTCGCCGTCGTCGATCACGGTCGAGTCCGGGATGCCGTGGCAGATGACCTCGTTCAGCGACGTACAACATGATTTTGGAAAGCCCTTGTAGCCGAGCGTCGACGGGTAGGCGCCGTTGTCGACGAGGAACTCGTGCACGACGCGGTCGATCTCGTCGGTCGTCACGCCCGGCTTGCAGTGCTCGCCGGCCAGTGCGGTCGCCTGCGCAGCGAGCCGTCCGGCCACGCGCATCTTCGCGATCGTCTCGGGCGTCTGTACGTGCGAACCGGTCCACGGTGTCGGGAGCTTCTTGCCGACGTACTCCGGTCGCGGAATGCCGGCCGGCACCTGCCGCCACGGGCCGATGGTTCCGGGGACGATGGGTTCACGCGCGGTCATTTGATCAGCCTACCCACCCTGAACGTCGCACTCCCAACCCCAGTTGATCCAGGAGTTGCCGGTCACTCCAGAATCAACTCCGGCCGCTGTCGGAACACGGTGGCATGATGATCGAATGACCGTGATCGGAGCAGTTTTCACGCCGTTCGAAGCGCCGGAACGCCTGCGTAGCGTCGTGGGGGTCGCCGAGGCCGCCGGACTGGAGCAGCTGTGGCTCTGGGAGGACTGCTTCCGCCAGGGTGGCCTGACCTCGATCACTGCGGCGCTCGCATGGACCGAGCGTCTGCAGGTCGGCGTCGGCGTCCTGCCGGTACCGCTCCGGAACGTCGCGATCACCGCGATGGAGGTCGCCGCGATCGAACGGATGTTTCCCGGCCGCGCGCTGATCGGCGTGGGACACGGCGTCCAGACCTGGATGGGTCAGGTGGGCGCACTCCCGGCCTCGCCGATCACGCTGCTCGGGGAGTACGTCCGAGCGCTGCGCGCGCTTCTGCGCGGTGAGCGCCTGACCGTCGCCGGCCGCTACGTCCGCCTCGACGACGTCGGTCTGGACTGGCCGCCGAACGTCGCGCCCGCGATCCACGCGGCGGCGACCGGGCCGAAGACCATGCGCCTCGTTGGGGAGGTCGCGGACGGCACGGTCCTCACCGGAGGATCAAGCCCCCAGGTGGTACGCGCTGCCGTGGCCCTCATCAACGAAGGCCGGGCGGCCGGCGGGCGGACCGAACCACATCCCGTGACGGTGTATCTCCCCGTGGCGACCGGGCCTCAGGCGGCGGAGCGTCTGGCGGCCCAGTGGGAGTACTTCGGTGACGACGACGACATGTACGGCGTAGCCGGCGATGCGGCCCGGATAGCCGACGCGGTGGCCGAGTTCGCGGAAGCCGGCGCGACAAACGTGATCATCCAACCCCCCATGGACGAACCCGACCCAGAGGCGTTCGTTCACTTCGTGGCCGAGCAAATCCGCCCACTCGTGCCCTAGCCAACGATCATGGGGTTGTTGCTGTTATCGGCGCTCGATTGACAGCAACAACGCCCATGATCGTCGGAGGAGGCGTTGATGAGCGCCTCGAAGAGGCGCCGATCTGGGGTGTCCTCGGGGTGCCATTGAACTCCGATGCCGAAACGCCTGGTCGGGTGCTCGACCGCCTCGATCAGCTCGGTGCCGTCGGGCAGCAGGTCACCCGTGGCCCAACCGGTCGCGACGAGGTCGCCGAGAGCGTCGATGCCCTGGTGATGCCGGGAGTTCACGGACAGCGATGCGCCGAGCAGGCCCGCCGTACGCGGAGCCGGGCGCGAAATGCACGTCGTGATGGACGTACCGTTCGTCGGTCGTGGACCGGTGACCGTCGTGCCCGAGCACGTCCGGCAGGTGCTGGTGCAAGCGACCGCCGTAGACGGCGACGAGTAGCTGCATGCCCCGGCAGATCGCGAGGATCGGCAGGTCGGCGTCGAGCGCGGCTCGGAGCAGCGGCATCTCGGAGGCGTCCCGTCCGGCACCGGTACGGTCTCCGGATGCAGGCGGCACCGTAGAGTTCGGGCGCCACGTCGCCGCCGCCGGTGAACACGATGCCGTCGAGCGCGTCGAGCACGTCCGTACGCGGGATCGTCCTCCGGAATCAGGACGGCACGACCACCACTTTCGTTCACCGCCCGCACGTACGACATCGGCAGCACCGCCGAGTAGATGTCGTTGCTGCCGTACCGCGCGTGGTCACCGTAGGTCGTCAGGCCGATCAATGGACGCACGGCTGCCACCCTACAGCGGCGTCACGTAGGCGCCGGTGATGCCGCCGTCGACGACGAACGTGTTCGCGGTCATGAACGACGAGTCGTCGCTGGCCAGGAACGCGACGGCCGCCGCGATCTCCTCCGGCTCGGCGAACCGGCCCATCGGGATGTGTACCAGCCGCCGCGCGGCCCGCTCCGGGTCCTTGGCGAACAACTCCTGCAGCAGCGGCGTGTTCACCGGTCCCGGGCACAGCGCGTTGACCCGGACGCCCTCGCGGGCGAACTGCACGCCCAGCTCGCGGGTCATCGCCAGCACCCCGCCCTTGCTCGCGGTGTACGAGATCTGCGAGGTCGCCGCGCCCATCAGCGCGACGAACGACGCGGTGTTGATGATCGAACCCTTCCCCTGCTCCCGCATGTGCGGGATGGCGTACTTGCAGCACAGGTAGACCGAGGTCAGGTTGACCCGCTGCACCCGCTCCCACGCGTCCAGCCCGGTGTCCAGGATCGAGTCGTCGTCGGGCGGCGAGATGCCGGCGTTGTTGAACGCGATGTCGACCGGCCGTACGGTGTCGCGACGCCGTCGAACAGGTCGCGTACCGCCGTCCTCGTCGGTGACGTCGACCGCGACGAACTCGCCGCCGACCTCGGCGGCCGCGGCCTTACCCGCGTCCGTCGTTGACGTCGACCACGACGACGCGCGCGCCCTCGGCGCGCGAACCGCCGCGCGGTCGCCAGGCCGATCCCGCTGCCGCCGCCGGTGATGACCGCGACCCGGCCGTGCAAGACGCTCGGACATTAATCCTCCGTGGTCGAGATGAAGACGTTCTTGGTCTCGGTGAACGCGAGCAGCGCGTCCGGGCCGAGTTCGCGGCCGAGGCCGGACTGCTTGACGCCGCCGAACGGGGTCCAGTAGCGCACCGACGAGTGCGAGTTGACGCGACAGCGTGCCGGTCTCGACCGCGCGCGCGACCCGGATCGCCCGGCCGACGTCGCGGGTCCAGATCGAGCCGGACAGGCCGTACTCGGTGTCGTTGGCGAGCCGGATCGCGTCGGCCTCGTCGTCGAACGGCAGGACCGAGACGACCGGGCCGAAGATCTCCTCGCGCCAGTGCCGGTCTCCGTCGGGTTCGCGGCGGTCAGCACCGTCGGCGGGAACCAGAAGCCGGCGCCGGCGGGCGCCGCGCCCCGGAACGCGACCGTCGGCGCCGTCCACATAGGACGCGACCGACGTCCCGCTGCGCCGGCGGTGATCAGCGGACCCATCTGCGGCCGTCTCGAGCGCCGGGTCCTCGCACCGGAACGCCTTGACCGCCGGCTCCAGCAGCGCCATGAACCGGTCGTAGCGCCGCGCTGCACCAGGATCCGGGACCGCGCGCAGCAGTCCTGGCCGGCGTTGTCGAAGACGGCGGCCGGCGCGGCTCGCCGCCGCCTTCGCCAGGTCCGCGTCGGCGAAGACGATGTTGGCGCTCTTGCCGCCGAGCTCCAGCGTCACCCGCTTCACCTGCTCCGCGCAGCCGGCCATGATCTGCTTGCCGACCTCGGTCGAGCCGGTGAAGCACACCTTGCGGACCGCCGGATGCGTCACGAACCGCTGGCCGACCACGCGTGCCCTTGCCCGGCAGCACCGGAAGACGTCCTCCGGGAGGCCCGCCTCCAGCGCCAGTTCGGCCAGGCGGATCGCGGTCAGCGGGGTGAGCTCGGCCGGCTTGAGCACGACGGTGTTGCCGGCCGCGAGCGCGGGCGCGAAGCCCCAGCCGGCGATCGGCATCGGGAAGTTCCACGGCACGATGATGCCGACGACGCCGAGCGGCTCGTGGAAGGTCACGTCGAGGCCGCCGGCGACCGGGATCTGCCGGCCGGACAGCCGCTCCGGCGCGCCGGCGTAGTAGTTGAGCACGTCGCGGACGTTGCCCGCCTCCCACCGGGCGTTGCCGATGGTGTGCCCGGCGTTCGCGACCTCGAGCTGCGGCCAGCTCCTCGATGTGATCGTCGACACGGCCGCGAACCGGCGCAGCAGCCGGGCCCGCTCGCCCGGCGCGACGTCGCGCCAGACGTCGAACGCGCCGCTGCGCGCGCTCGATGGCGGCGTCGGTCTCCGTCCAAGGGCGTCGGTGCGGTACCGTGGTGAGCACGTCGCCGGTCGCCGGGTTGATCACATCCACTGAGCCTTCTCATTCATAGCCTTTCGAAGCCGCGGAACAGTTCCCAGTCGGTCACCGCGGCGTCGAAGGCGGCCAGCTCGACGCGGGCGTTGTTGGCGTAGTGCGCGACGACCTCGTCGCCGAACGCTGCCGCGCGACCATCCGACGAAGCCTCCCACGGTCGCCGAGCGCCTCGCGCAGCGTGCGACGGCACCTGCGGCGCGGTCCTCGTCGCCGTAGGCGTTGCCGGCGCACTCGGCCTCGAGGGTCAGCTCGTTCTCGATGCCGTACAGCGCGCCGGCCACCATCGCGGAGACGGCCAGGTACGGGTTGACGTCGCCGCCGGGCGTACGGTTCTCCACCCGGTACCGAGTCCGGCGCGTGCCCGACCAGCCGCAGCGCGCAGGTGCGGTTGTCGCGACCCCAGCGCATCGCGGTCGGCGCGAACGATCCGGGCTGGTACCGCTTGTAGGAGTTGATGTTCGGCGCGTAGAGCAGGCGTCAGCTCGCGCATGGTGGCGAGCAGCCCGGCCAGCACCTGCTCGCCCGGTCGCGGACAGCGCGCGCGACCGTCCGCCATCGACGGCGGACCCGTCCACGCGGCGCGCAGCGAGAAGTGGATGTGGCAGGAGTTGCCCTCGCGCGCGTTCGGCTTCGCCATGAAGGTCAGCGCCATGCCCTCCTGCGCGGCGATCTCCTTCGCCCCGTTCTTGTAGATGACGTGGTTGTCGCAGCAGGTCAGCGCGTCGGCGTACCGGAACGCGATCTCGTGCTGGCCGAAGTTGCACTCGCCCTTGGCGCTCTCCGGGACCAGACCGGCGCCGGCCATGTCGTTGCGGATCCGGCGCAGCAGCGGCTCGACCCGGGCGGTACCGAGCAGCGAGTAGTCGACGTTGTACTGGTTGGCCGGGGTCAGGTCGCGGTACCCGCGTCGCCAGGCCTCCTCGTAGGAGTCGCGGTAGAGGATGAACTCCAGCTCGGTGCCGGCGAACGCGGTCAGCCCGTGCTCGGCCAGCCGGTCGAGCTGGCGGCGCAGGATCTGCCGGGGCGAGGCGACCACGTCGGTGCCGTCGAGCCAGTCGCAGGTCGGCCAGCACCATCGCGGTGCCCGGCTGCCACGGTACCCGGCGCAGCGTGGCGAGGTCGGGGCGCATCACGAAGTCGCCGTAGCCGCTGCGCCCAGGACGACATCGCGTAGCCGTCGACGGTGTTCATGTCGACGTCGACGGCGAGCAGGTAGTTGCAGCCCTCGGTGCCGTGCGCGAGGACCTCGTCCAGGAAGAACGGCGCGTGGAGCCGCTTGCCCTGCAGCCGGCCCTGCATGTCGATGATCGCGACCACCACCGTGTCGATGTCGCCGCGGTCGACGTCGCAGACGCAGTGCCTCGAGGGTCATGCTCACCACGATCACCTCCTCAGGTGGTTAAGGTCTACAACCGAACCATTACGCTCGTCAAGGGGACGTCAGCCCAACAGCCCGCGCAGCAGTTCGGCGGTACCGTCGCAGTGCTCTTCCATCGCGGACCGCGCCGCTGCGCGGATCGCCGTGCAGGATCGCGTCCACGATCCGGTCGTGCTGAGCGTCCGAGTGGTCGAGGTTGCGCCTGATCACCGGGATCGCCGCGAGCAGCCGATCGACCGTGAGCTGCACGTCTGCCACCGCCGCGGCCAGCGACGGCGATGCCGCTGGCCGCCGCGATCGCCAGGTGCAGCCGGGAGTCGTTGACCCGCCTGGTCGGTGCGTCACGGTCCGCGGCGGCGCCAAGGCACGCCGATCAGGTGCGCTCGGTCCGGCAGCCGACAGGGTACGGGTGGCCGCCAGCTCGGCCGCCCCCGGCTCGAGCACCCGCCGGAAGTCCAGCGCGTCGTGCAGTGCGTCGCCCATCTCCCGGGCCAGTTCGGCCGGGTCCGCCGTCGCCGGCGTCGCCCGGCCGTCCGTAGACCACGAACGTGCCGCCGGACCGGCCCCGACGCGACTCCAGGTAACCGGCGTCCCGCAGCGCGGCGATCGCCTCGCGCAGCGTCACCCGGCTGACCGAGAGCCGCTCCGCGAGTTCGCGCTCGGGCGGCAGCCGGTCGCCGATCCGCGACCATGCCCAGCTGGATCGCCTGAGCCAGCCGGGCGACGGTGATCTCGAAGGCGTTGCCGCCGCGTACCGGCCGCCACACCGGCACATCGACCGACCGGTCCACGCCGTCCGTCCTCCCCGTGATCACTCGTCCTCGCCGAAGGCGTCCGGAGCGACCGCAGGAGTGCCCCGGACCGCCCGCACCACGGCCGGCCTATTCTGCCGGTCGGCGTGGCCGCCTCGTCGATCGCCCCGCTGGCCGGGTACGTCGGTCGACGGTGTCGGCGTCGGTGACCGCGGACGCTCTCGTCGTCGATGTTCGCCGGGGCCGGTGAACCAGTTCTTGGCCGACAGCACCCACCACAGCCACGCCGCGCCGACACGACAACGACCGCGACGATCGTGTAGTTGAAGTTCAGCGCGGCGATCGGGTACGAGCGGTCGGCAGCACGAACATGCACGCAGATGATGATCACCCAGACGATCGCCGTCCAGCCGATCGGCTCGCTCCACCGGCCCAGGTGCCACGGGCCCGACCTTGAAGTCGGGGTTGCGCAGCCGGAGGAAGACCGGTGCCACGTAGGCGATGTAGAGCCCGATGACCGCGATCGAGGTGGCGCGCCAGTAGGCCGTGATGTTCCACAGCGACGGCAGCACCAGGAACGTCGAGCAGACCACGCACAGCCAGATCGAGTTGGTCGGCGTACCGGTGCGCGGGTTGACCTGCCGCCAGATCCGCGAACCCGGCAGCGCGCCGTCCCGGCTGAACGCGAAGCCATCCGCGAGTTGGCGGTCACCGAGGCCATGCCGCAGAAGAACTGCGCGATCACACAGATGAACAGCAGGAACTCGCCCATGTGCCGGCCGGCCGCGTCGATGAAGATCTGCGCCGGCGGGAAGCCGGTGGCTGGCCGAGCTCGCCCGTCGTAGTTCTGGATCGCCCAGGTGATGGCGAACAGCAGGAGGAAGCCGGCGACCACCGAGACCACGACGGACAGGACGATGCCGCGCGGTGCGCTGCGGGCCGCGTCGTGCGTCTCCTCGGCCACGTGCGCGCTCGCGTCGTACCCGGTGTACGTGTACTGGGCCATGAGCAGACCGAATCAGCACCGCGTAGATCGCGGCGCCGGTGAAGGCGAAGCCGGTGGTGTTCGACCCTGCGATGAACACGTCTCCGAATCGAGTAGTGGTGGTCGGGCACGACGGCCAGCACGACCACGATGAACGCCACGCCGACCAGGTGCCACCAGGCGCTGACGTCGGACAGCATCTTCACCAGGTTGACGCCGAACGTGTTCAGCAGCCCGTGCAGCGACGATGATGACCAGGAACTGACCAGGAACGTGCTCCACTTGTTGCACCGGCAAGCCGAGGTGAGGCTGAGGAACGCCGTCGTGGTGATGGCCGCGCCGAAGTCGATGGCGGCGGTCACCGCGACCTCGCCGAGGAAGTTGAACCAGCCGACGAACCAGGCCCACGCCGGCTTGTTGCGCTTGGCCAGCGCGCAGGCCCACCAGTAGAGGGCGCCGGCGGTCGGGTAGACCGAGGCGACCTCGGCCATGGCCAGCGCGACGAGCGTGACCATGCCGCCGACGAACGAGCCAGCCGATCGTGATGGCGACCGGGCCGCCGTCGTTCATGGCGAGGCAGTAGGAGGTGATGGCGCCGGCCAGGATCGAGATGATGGAGAACGACACCGCGAAGTTCGAGAAGCCGGACAGGCGCCGGTGCAGTTCCTGCTTGTAGCCGAGCTGAGCGAGACGCTCTTCGTCGCTTTCGACAACGAGAGCGGTTGATTCGCTCATTCGAGATCACTCCAGACGCACACGTGAGGGTCATGTGACCAGCGTCACCGTGAGGCGATGATCGTCCCGTACGCGAATCCGTGTCAATGGATCTCGCCCATTAATCCTTCAGAAATAGACCATTAGCCGAGTCGATGTTCGGAGCTGTACGCGCGCCAGCGCGTCCCGGCGGCCGGCGCGCGAGCGGCATGATGCCATGACGTGACCGTTCCGCCACACCACCTTGATCGTCGGCGCATAGCGTCAATCGCATTACATTGGACCGAAGGGAAGGTCCCGGGCGCGATGACCGACCACGACACGCCACGTCCGAACGATCCGGCCGCGGCGCATTGGGCAGGTCCACCCCACTACAAGGGTTGACGCCGCTCATGACGAATGCTGATGCGATTCGGTCAGCGACTCGTGGCCAAGGGCGTCCGCCACGTGGGCGAGATCGGCACGCGCGGCGAGTGCAGCGCTGAGCGGCATCGGCGGCTTCCCATGCTTGAACGTCGGTACGGCCGGCGGAAGCGCGACGGCGGCGTGGAACGCGCTAAGTACCCGCGCAACCACGGCGGGAACGAGCGGCAGCAGCCAATGCACCGCGAACCCGTGCGGGCGCAGATTCACGATGATGACGGCGGCGGCTCCGCCCGTACCCTCGGCAATGCCTCTCCAGACCGCGCGCCCGGTGTGGACCACGGCCTCGCGCCGCACGTTGCGTGATTTTCCGAGGTCGGAGAAGCGTGCCAGTTCGCGCGAATCGCGGCGGCCGAAGTTGAATCCGGCGTACCCCGCCGCGACCGACGTTCCGGCCAGCGCCGCAAACAAGGAACCGCGCGTGAGGAGATGCAGCGCCGCGTAGACAGCGGTTCCGGCGGGCGAGCGCCGTGACGCCACGCAGCCATTCCTTCTTGTCGCCCGGGTACCAGTAATAGCGCGTCGTGTGGCTCGACATCTGCTTGACGATCTGCCCCATTGCTTGGTTCACCTCGCTGTGAGAACCGATGAGAGTCGATAACCGTCCCACCGAATAATCACGCGTTGATGCTGGTAGACGCGCCGCAGATGATCGAACTTCCCGAATCCTGAGACCTAGAACAGGACTGTCGCGAACGTATCCACCTGCTCGAACCCGCAGCGTTCGTAGACGTGGCGCGCGGGCGCGTTGAAGTCGTTCACATAGAGGCTGACCGTCGGCGCCACCCGCCGCAACGCGTCGCGAACGACAGCGGCCATGCCGGTCACTGCGAGTCCCTCGCCGCGGTGGTCAGGGTGCACCCAAACCCCTTGGACCTGCGCGGTGTGCCGGGTGACCACGGCCAGCTCGCACTTGAAGACCACACGACCATCGATAAACCGGGCGTACGCGCGACGGCTCGCCACCAGGTCGGCAACCCGCTGCCGGTACCGTGCGCCGCCACCCTCGGCCAGCGGCGAGACGCCGACCTCCTCGGTGTACATCGCGACGGACGCCGGAAACAGAACGTCGACTTCGTCGGCGCGGACCAGCCGGACCGCCGGATCCGCCTGTACGGCCGGCGGCGTGTGCGTGGCAAGCAGCGGCTGGCACTGCCGAACTTCGCGAGCCGGACCCCACTGATACGCGAGCCGGCTCCAGAGATCGAGGACGGCATCGGCCGGCCCGACCATCGACGAACACTGCCTCGGATTCATACCGGCCAGCTCCGCGAACGCGGCCACGGCGGCGGGCGTGGCACAGACCGGGATCACGTTGGCGCCGAGCCAACAGATCGACTCGAGTTGCTTCCGAGCGCCGTACCCGAACACGCGCGCGTCGGCACGCCACCATTCCAATCCATGCGCGGTTACCTGCTCAACGACCTGAGCTGCGGCGATGGGGGCGCGCTCCAGCACGCGCTCGACCGCCGCGCGCTCGGCATCACCGAGAAGTCGCGCGTCCAACGTCAGCACCCCTATAAGACTGCCAGACAGCAGGCCAGGACGCCTACCTGTGATTGGCGTCATATAAAACTTGCGATTCCGATAGTTAGCGATATATCGTCGACATGTTCCGGAAGTTCGATACCCGGAACCGGTCTGAAAGGAGACCAACATGGAGTTTTCCAACGAGTCACGCGGTCGCCGCTCGCACCACGATCACAGCGAGCGCCGCGACCATCACGACACACGTCGTGGGCATGACATTCACCACGAGATGCACCGCGCCATGCATGGCGGGTTCGGTCCGGGCTTCGGCTCGGGCGGTGCAGCGTCCGGTCCGGGCTTTGGTCCGGGCTTCGGTGCCGGCGGCGCGGGCTTCGGCTCGGGCGGGCCCGGTTTCGGATTCGGTCGCGGCCGTGGGGGCCGTGAGCGGGGAGATCGTGAAGGCGGCCGTCGCGGTCGACGCGGCAACGTCCGCGCCGCGATCCTTGCGCTGCTCACCGAGCGTCCGATGCACGGTTACGAAATGATCCAGGAACTCGACCAGCGCACCGGTGGCGTCTGGCGGCCGAGCCCCGGCTCGGTCTACCCGACGTTGCAGTTGCTGGACGACGAGGGCCTGATCACCAGTGCGGAAGAGTCCGGCCGGAAGGCGTACACGCTGACCGAAGCCGGTCAGGCCGAAGCGGCAACGGCCGCGGCCAGCCCGCCGTGGAGCGAGTTCAGCGAAGAGACCGTGTCCAGCGGACACGACACCCGGGAAGCGATCGGCGGCATTCTGATGGCGCTCAAGCAGATCGGCTTCGAGGGCGATCGCGACCAGTGGCAGAAGGCGGTCGCCGTACTCACGGAGACCAAGCGCAAGCTGTACGCGATCCTCGCCGACAGCGAGTAGCGGGTTCATCCCGACGCACACCTTGAACCAAAGTTGATCCTGGAGTTAACCAACTCCAGGATCAACTGGGTTTCGGGCGGGTGGGCGTCTAGTGGACGCTTACCGAAGGGCCGGCGCCGGTTAGGTCGGACATGTCGATGCCCATCTCGTCGGCGATCCGCAGCGCCTCTTCGACCAGGGTGTCGACAATCTGCGACTCGGGGACGGTCTTGATGATCTCACCCTTGACGAAGATCTGACCCTTGCCGTTGCCGGACGCTACGCCGAGGTCGGCCTCGCGGGCCTCGCCCGGACCGTTCACGACGCAGCCCATCACGGCCACCCGCAGCGGCGCCGGGAAGCCGTCCAGAGCCGCCGTGACCTGCTCGGCCAGCGTGTACACGTCGACCTGAGCACGCCCACAGGACGGGCACGAGACGATCTCCAGACCACGCTCGCGGAGACCGAGCGACTCGAGAATCGCGTTGCCGACCTTGATCTCTTCGACCGGCGGTGCGGACAACGAGACCCGGATCGTGTCACCGATCCCCTCGGCCAGCAGCGCACCGAACGCCACGGAGGACTTGATCGTGCCCTGGAACGTCGGGCCGGCCTCGGTGACGCCGAGGTGCAGCGGGTAGTCGCACTGCTCGGCAAGCTGCCGGTACGCCTTGATCATGACGACCGGGTCGTTGTGCTTGACCGAGATCTTGATGTCCCGGAATCCGTGCTCTTCGAACAGCGAGCACTCCCACAGCGCCGACTCGACCAGCGCCTCGGGCGTGGCCTTGCCGTACTTCTCCAGCAGCCGCTTGTCCAGCGAGCCGGCGTTGACACCGATCCGGATCGGCGTCTTCGCGGCCATCGCGGCGCGGGCGATCTCGCCGACCTTGTCGTCGAACTGGCGGATGTTGCCCGGGTTTACCCGGACCGCGGCGCAGCCCGCGTCGATCGCGGCGAACACGTACTTCGGCTGGAAGTGGATGTCCGCGATCACCGGGATCTGCGACTTCTTCGCGATCGTCGGCCAGCGCGTCGGCGTCGTCCTGCGACGGGACGGCAACCCGGACGATCTGGCAGCCCGGACGCGGTCAACTCGGCGATCTGCTGCAGCGTCGCGTTGACGTCGGAGGTCAACGTAGTGGTCATCGACTGGACGGAGACGGGTGCACCACCACCGACCGGGACCGAGCCGACCATGATCTGGCGGCTCTTCCGTCGGGGCGCGAGCGGCGCCGGCGGCGTGGCCGGCATACCGAGGCTGATCGCAGTCACGTTGCTCACTCACTTCGAAGATGCTGATGGGATTGACGATGTCGGCGAGGATGGTCAGCAGCGAGAACCCGCCGAAGATCACGATAACCGCGTACGTGAGCGGCATGAGTTTGAAGTAGTCGACCCGTCCCGGCTCGGGCTTGCGACGCTTCTGTCGCAAGCCAGGACCGCACCTTCTCGTACCAGGCGATCGCGATGTGACCGCCGTCCAGCGGCAGCAGCGGCAGCAGGTTGAACACGCCGACGAAGACGTTCAGGCTTGCGGCGAGCAGCAGGAACAGCCACCACAGATGGAGCTTCGCGGTCTGACCGCCGAGTCCGCTGGCACCGACCACGCTGATCGGCCCGTTCGGGTCGCGGGGCTTGCCCTCGATCGCGCTGCATCAGGCCGGGGACCTTGTTCGGGAAGTGCCTTCAGCGCCGTGCCGATCTCGCCGAACATCGAGCCGTAGAGCGCGCCCGCCTGCGGGATCGCCTCGATCGGGTCGTACGTCACGACGAGCTGTCGTCCCGGCCGGGATGCCGTTCGAGACGCCGAACGCGGAGGTCGGCACCGGCGTGCCGCTGGGGTTGTCGATCGGCGCACGCATCGCGGCGACGAACGTGATCTCGGTGGTGATCGTCTTGCCGTCGCGCACATAGGTGACCGGCACCGCCTTGCCCGGAGGAGTGGCCCGGACCGCGTTCACCAGCTCCCCGTACGTCGAGACTGGCGTGGTGCCGACCTCGGTGATCCGGTCGCCGTCCTCGAGACCGGCCGCCTTCGCCGGACTCGCCGGATCGCTCTGGCTACAGCTGGCCTGGGTCGCGCTGGTCGGGGCGCACGCCTGAACGGACACGTACGCGGGCTGGTTCAGACCCTCGTTGGCTCAGCTCGGTGACGGCCGGGTTCGGGATGCCGACGGAACGCCGCGGCAATCCAGAGCATCACGAAGCCGAGGATGAAGTGGGTGATCGAGCCGGCCGACATCACGATCGTGCGCTTCCACACCGGGAACCGCCACATCGCCCGCGGCTCGTCACCCGGCTCGACGTCGTCGTCCTGCGGCGTCATGCCGACGATCTTCACGAAGCCGCCGAGCGGGATCGCCTTGAGGCCGTACTCGGTCTCGCCCCGCTGGAACGACCAGATGGTCGGCCCGAAGCCGGCGAAGTAGCGGGTGACCTTCATCCCGAACGCCTTGGCGGTCACCATGTGACCGGCCTCGTGCAGGCAGACCGAGACGAAGATGGCCAACGCGAAGAGCGACGATCCCCAGCGAGATACAGCCATCAAGACTCCTTCCGTCACAGCGGCGACAAGCGTCGCGGGCGCTGGCTCGCGCCCAGGCCTCGGCGGCGAGCACCTCCTCGACGGTACCCGGTTCGTCGAAGTCGGGAGCCTCCGGGCAGCACACGTTCCAGTGAATCGACGATCGCCAGAAACGGTAGCCGCCCGATCGGCGAACGCGGCCACGAACTCCTCGTTGGCCGCGTTGTAGATCGCCGGCCGGCAGCGCCCGGCCCGCCCGGCCGCCTTGGCCAGCTCGCACCGCCGGGAACGCTGCGTCGTCCAGCGGCGCAAACTCCCAGGTGTGCGCCGCGGTCCAGTCGACCGCCGGGGCCGCGTCCGGTACCCGGTCGGGCCAGCCCAACGCCAGCGCGATCGGCAGCCGCATGTCCGGCGGGCTGCACTGGGCGATCGTCGACCCGTCGGCGAACTCGACCATCGAGTGGATCACCGACTGCGGGTGCACCATCACCTCGATCCGTCGTACGGGACATCGAACAGCTCGTGCGCCTCGATCACCTCGAGCGCCTTGTTGACCATCGTGGCCGAGTTGATCGTGACGACCGGACCCATGTTCCAGGTCGGGTGGGCCAGCGCCTGCTCCGGGGTGACGCCGCCCAGCTCGTCTCGCGGTACGTCCGCGGAACGGGCCGCCGCTCGCGGTCAGGATCAGCCGCGCGCACCTCGCCGGGCGTACCGGACCGCAGGCACTGGGCGAGCGCCGAGTGCTCGGAGTCGACCGGCACGATCTGGCCGGGCCTCGCGATCGCGCGGACCAGCGGGCCGCCGGCGACCAGCGACTCCTTGTTCGCCAGCGCGAGCGTACGCCCGGCGCGCAGCGCGGCCAGCGTCGGCGCCAGGCCGAGCGAGCCGACCACCGCGTTGAGCACGACATCGCACGGCCACGCGGCCAGCTCGGTCATCGCGTCCGGCCCGGCCACGATCTTCGGCACCCGGAAGCCGCCGGTCGGCGTACCCCGCGCTGCTGCGCCACCGCGTAGAACGCGAGTTGCAGGTCCTGCACGGTCGATGCGCGGGCCACGCCGACCACGTCGACGCCCAGCTCGAGCGCCTGCGCGGCGAGCAGCTCGACGTTGCCGCCGCCGGCACCGAGCCCGACCACCCGGAACGCGGTCCGGATTGCGGCGCACGATGTCGATCGCCTGGGTGCCGATCGACCCGGTCGAACCGAGCAGGACGATCTCGCGGGGGTCACTCACGGTTCCATTGTTCCCGATGAGGCTGTGCGACATCACGCGCAGGGCTCGAAATGACGACAAACCCATCTCCGGGGCAGCGCGCCGGCGATTCCACGCCGGAAAGTATTCGCATGCGCTTCCGCCGCCCGATCACGATTCTCACGATCATCACACTCGCCGGTGCGGCTGCCGCATGTCACGATGCTCTGCCCTCGCCCGCGCAGATCTTCGACGCTGTGACGCTCGCCGCGCCGCTCGGTGATCGCCCCCTGCTCGGAATAGGCACCGGCACGCCCGTCGATCACACCTCTCGCGTCCAACTTCCGTAGCGTCTCGAGGAGATATCGTGCGGCTGCTTCGCCCGATCGCGATCGTCGTGATCATCGCCGGTACGGCTGGGTGCACGAGCGCGAAGCGCCCAACGCCGGCCGACGTGTTCGATCAACGTGCCCGGCAGGTCGTCGCGCAGTGGCCGGCCAACCCGCTGGCCCGCGTGTGGACTAGCGCGTACATCCCGTTGCAGGGCGGGACGGTCGTGCCGAACGCGGACCAGTCGCCTGCGTCTAGGCAGTCGGTTTCCCCGAACGACTTTATTCTCGCGAAGATCTACAGCGAGGCCGCAGACGAGGGCGACTACCGATTCCCGAGCACGCTGCCCGCTGGTCCGAAGCAGGGCACGGCTACGTATGAGACGGGCGGCGAGTCGGCCGTGCCGGTGGAGTCGTCGCATGACGCGATCAACCGGCTCACGCCGGACGGTTCCAGTCCGGATCCGACGTGCTCGCTCAAGACCGGCGGCAACTACTGCTCGCTAACGATCACCGCCGTCACGTACGGCACAACGATGATCTGGACCAACCACGGAAATACCACCGTGCCCGCCTGGCTGATGACGATTGCTCAGTGGACCGCGCCGGTAGCCCGCGTAGCCGTCCCGACGTCGGCCTGGACGACCGCACCACCACCCGCCGACGCGAACGTGACGATGACCGGCGTCGCGGCCGCGTACGACCTGCTGTCGGTGCAGGGCAGCCGCGTCGCTTACCGAATCGACGAGCAGAGTTGCCAACAGAATCTCGCGCCGCGCGTCTACGAGACCGCAACCGCCGTGGTCATCGGTGGCACGTTCACGACGTATGACGGTACCTGTGAGGGAGTCGACGAACTTCGAGACTTCAGCGTCGTGTTGAAGGCGCCGCTCGGCAGTCGCCCTTTGCTGAGCGTCGGCAACGGATATCCGATCCTGGTCGGTCAGGCCGCCGACAAACCCCTCAAGTAGTCGACGGCGATTCCAGTCCTTTCTCGGGACAGACAGCGAAGACATCGACGTTGACAATGACGTAATGCGGATACGCCGTCGTACGGTCGCCTCGTTCGTGATGGTCGCAGCGCTGGTCGCGGCCCTCGGGACGGCCACCGGATGCGGCGCGAGTCCGGCTGCCCCGGAGCATCCGGCCGCAGGCTTCGACGCCCAGGCCAAATTCGTGTTGGCTCAGTGGCCGAAGACGTCGGTGGCACGGGTCTGGGACAGCGCGTTTATTCCGCTCGAGGACCAGATCGTCGTACCGCCGGAATCCGAGTTCACGCCGGTTGAGGTCTCCGCGCTCGCCGCACGTGACTTCGCCTATCCGGCCGTCCTGCCGCCGCTACCGGCCGCCAATGGTCAGATCGCGTTCCCCGACGGAACGACGCTCTCGGTGCCGCTGCGGCGAGCCGATGTCATGCCGTACGACACTCCGGCGGTGAATGCACGCGGCGGCCCGTGCACGGCCTCGATGACCTCGTTCGAGCCGGCCGGCTGCTCTCTCACGGTCACGAAGATCACGCTCGGTAGCACACCGCTGCGCACCAGCCGAGGCGAGGCGCAGGTCCCCGCCTGGATCCTCACCGTCCGCCAGATCGCGGATCCGCTCGCCTTGGTCGCCGTGGCGCAGTCCGCCACAGTTTCCTTCCAGGACCGGCAGATGGTCGGGGTAGGCGACCCCGCCGATGTGGGGTGGGTCGGAAACCTGACGTCGATCAAGGGCGCGGCGCTCGATTACACCGTATTGACCAGCGACTGCGCGGACCAGATCCGGCCGCTCGCATACGAGACCTCATCCGCGGTCGTGATCGGGGCGAGTGACCGGATTACCGCAGGGATCTGTGACGCCATGCTCAAGGGGACGCCGGCGAGCATTCATCTCAAGGCACCCGTGGGCAATCGCGTGGTGCTGGACATCTATACCGGCTACCCGGTGATGCTGACGAACGCGTACCGGCAGTCGACGTTCTGACGGTCACACGGGCGCGATTCATTAACGGATCACTGGACTGATGCCGCCGACTCGCGGATGCCGTACCGGCGATATAGGCGGCCGAGCGGTCCCGGCGCCCACCAGTTCCATCGGCCGAGCAGGCGCATCGTCGCCGGTACGAGAAGGGCCCGGACCAGCGTCGCGTCCACGATGATCGCCACGATCATGCCGACGCCGATCAGCTTCACAAACGAGATCCGCCCGGACGCGAACCCGACCACGACGATGACCAGCAGCAACGCGGCCGAGGTGATAATCCGGCCGGTACGTTGGAGGCCGTTCGCGACCGCCGCCGTGTTCGCCTCGGTCGGATCGATCGTCCGATCTCGGTTGTCCCACTCTTCCCGGATTCGAGACAGCAGGAACACCTCGTAGTCGGTGGCCAGCCCGAACAGTACGACGATCATCAGGATCGGGTTGGTCGGCTCGATCACGCCGGTCGCGGTGAAGTCGAGCCACGAGGCGAAATGGCCTTCTTGGAAGATGAAGACAACGGCGCCGAACGCAGCACCGAGCGACACGACGTTCATCAGGATCGCCTTGATCGGCAGAATCACCGACCCGAACGCGAAAAACAGCAGCAGGCACGTCACCACGACCACGAACAGCGCCATCCACGGCAGTCGCGCGCCCAGGCTGGACAGCTGATCTGCCAGGTCGGCCGTACCGCCGGTGACGCCGATCGTGACGCCGGGCGGCGGGGTGAGCCCGCGAGCGGCCGTGACGATGTCCCGCGCGGCTCGGTCGGTGGCTTGGCCGTGATAGTCGGCGACGATGAGTGCGGTGGTGCCGCGACTTGCCGTGACCGACGCATCCGAGACCTGCGGGATCGCCTTCACCGATGCGAGCACGGTCGCGACATCGCTCGGGCTCGCATCGGTCACCAGGATCTGCACCGGCACCGCGACGACCGGTGGGAAGTCCCGATCGATCGTGTCGTTGACGACGCGAGCGGGTGCCGAGGCCGGCAACGCGCGCGTATCGAGTCCGCCGAACGAAATCCGCAATACCGGTGCCGCCAGCACGCCGAGCACGATCAGCACCCCGACGAGGTACAGCCACGGTCGCCGCATCACGCTGTGCGCGAGGCGCGCCCACGCCTTGCCTTCGTCGGCGACCGAGCCGTCGACGGTGCGCCGACGCCGGAACGACAGCGCGTTGATCCGGTCACCGAGGATCGCGAGGCCCGCCGGGAGCACGGTGAGCGACGCGACCATCGCGACGATCACCGCCGCCATCGCGCCGTACCCCATCGACCGCAAGAACACCTGCGGAAAAATGAGCAGGCCGGCCAGCGCCAATGTCACCGTCAAACCGGACACCACAACGGTACGGCCGGCCGTCGCCATCGTCGTGATCACGGCGTCGGTCGTGGACCGTCCGGCGGCCATTTCCTCGCGGAACCGGCTGACCACGAACAGCGAATAGTCAATCGAGAGTCCGAGGCCGATCAGCGTGATGATGTTGATCGCGAACGTCGATACCGTGGTCACCTCGGTGATCAGCCGTACGACGACGAATGCCCCGACGATCGCCAGGCCACCGATGACGAGAGGCGTCAACGCGGCGACCACGCTGCGGAAGATGATCACAAGCAGGATCAGCAGCACCGGCATCGACAACAGTTCGGCGCGCTGGACATCCTCCTTTGTCAGGATGTTCGCGTCGTCGTAGAACGGCCGTACGCCGCCGAAGCCCGTTGCCACCTGACTGCCCGGCGCGACGAACGCCGACTTCACCGCCTGATAGTCGGCGAGCTTCTGATCGTCGGTTCCGGCTCGGAGGCGCACCACCGCGTACGTTTCGCGGCCATTGGAAGAGATCAAGGCCGGCGACTGGGTCGTGTACCAGTCCGCGATCGACGAGACCTGCGGCAGCGTACGGGCGTTTGTCAGCGTGGCCGTGATCGCCGCGCGGGCGGCCGGATCGCTGATGCTCCCGGACTTCGCTGTGTAGAGCACGAAGACATCGGCGTCCTGTGGTCCGAATGCCGCGTCGATCTGGTTGCGAACCTGTGCGGACGGACTGTTCTGATCGAGGAAGCCGCCCGACGCCAGGTGCCCGAACAGGCCGGCACCCCAGGTCGCGCCGACCACGATCAGCGCGACCGCGGCCGCGATCACGGCCCAGCGAGCCCGTACGACGAATGCACCGAGCGCAGCGAACACGAAGACTCCCCAGACTTGATCCAGCGCGGATCAGAATAGGGCTCCGGTTGAGCGCATCGCGCCTCAGGACATCGCGTCGATGGATGCCATCTCGTCGGGGGTCAGCTCGAACCCGTACAAATCAAGATTTTCGATGATTCTGTCCTTGTGCACGGACTTGGGGATGATCACGATCTCGTGCTGCAGGTGCCATTTCAGCACGACCTGAGCGGCCGTGACGTCGTGCGCGGCCGCGATCGTAGCGAGGGTGGGGTCGGCAAGGTCGACGTTGCGCAGTCCGCTGTATCCCTCGACGACGACGCCACGAGCGCGGTTGCCGACGAGGATCGAGGCGTCGAACCGCATCGGGCTCCACGAGATCTGGTTGAGTACCGGGCCTTCGCCGGTCTCCCGGACCAGGACGTCGATCTGGTCGAGGTCGTAGTTGCTGACGCCGACCGCGCGGGCCAGGCCCTCGTTACGGAGTTCGAGGAACTGCCGCCACGCCTTGGAGACCGGATCGCCGTTCGGCGGCCAGTGGACCAGCCACAGGTCGACGTAGTCCAGACCAAGGGATTTGAGGCTCGTTTCGAGCGTGGCGCGCACACGCTCGATCCGATTCGGCGGCAACTTCGTCGTGACGAACACCTCGGTCCGGTCGATCCCGCTGTCCCGCAGCGCCCGGCCGACCTCGGTCTCGTTCGTGTACAGCATGGCGGTGTCGATATGCCGGTAGCCGGCGTCGAGCGCGATTCGCGTCGACGTGTACGCCGCTTCGCCGGTGATCTGCCACGTGCCGAACCCGATCTCCGGAATCGCGACGTCGGGGGCGAGGGTGATCGCTGGAATCATCCCGCCATTGTGCTACGTGGCGACGGGCGACTCACGCTGCTTTCGGCAGGTCCGCTTCGATCGTCTCCCGCAGTGCGGGCAGCGAGATCCCGCTCCCCACCATGATCTTGGCGGCCATGCCCTCGCCTTCGCGAATCAGGCCGAGTAGCAGGTGTTCGGTGCCGATGTAGTTGTTGTGCAGGCGGACCGCCTCGCGCAGTGACAGCTCCATCACCTTCTTCGCACGCTTAGTGAACCGGCCCATGCTCCAACGTCGCTTCTGGCCGGCCGGTAGCGCCGTCAAGGCGCCGGGTCCGAACGACTCCTCGACCCGCTCGATCACCGCTTCGAGGTCGATCCCGATCGTCTTCAACGCCGCGGCGTCGTCGGCGCCGAGCTGACCGCTCAGCCGCGCAACCTCGGCCCGCACCCGCTCCAGCGTGAGACCCTGCGCGGTGAGGAATTCATACGCCTTGCCGTCGCCCTTCGCGAGCATCGCCAGCAGCAGATGCTCCGTCCCGACGAAGTTCTGTCCGCCACGCTCGGATTCGGTGCGGGCGAGAACGACGACGTCGCGAGCCTTCTGGGTGAACCTCTCAAACATCTCGGTGCCTCCCGGCTTCCGACGCGGCCACGGCGGCCGCGTGCTTCTGATGCACGGCCTGCTTGGTCACCTCGAGCGCATCCGCGATCTCCTGCCACGACCAGCCCTGCCGTCGCGCGTTCGCGACCTGAAGGGACTCCAGCCGCTCGGCCAATCGCCGGAGCGCCGTCGTCGCCCGAAGGCCGGTCCGCACGTCCGTGCCGCCGGCTGCGACCGCCAGATCATTCACTTCGCTCATGCGTCAAGATTAGTTGACATCCCGTGCGTCGTCAACGTTACTTGACGCCACCGAAGTCGTCAACCAATCTTGACGACTTTTCGGATTGCCGCCCGGCCGGGCGTACGGGCGAACACGATCGACGTATGGACGCCGCCGTGCTGCGCCGGGCACGCATCGGGACCACGACGACGTTCGCGCTCGCCGCGGCGCTCTGCGCAGTCTGGATCGTGCGGATTCCGGCCCTCGTCGACAAGCTGCACCTCGACCCAAGCAAGGTCGGAACGGTCGTCCTCTTCTGGGGCGCCGGTGCGCTCGTCACGATGCAGCTGAGTCGTCGCCCGCTGGTCCGCTTTGGTACGCGCCGAGCGCTGCGGATCTTCGGTCCGGCCAGTACGGCGACACTGGCACTGATCGGGCTCGCCCCGACGTTCGGGTGGTTGCTGGCTGCGGCGGTGGTGTTCGGGATGGCGTTCGGCGTGCTGGACATCGCGATGAACACGCAGGCGGCGGCGATCGAGCGCGCGTACGAGCGGCATCTCATGAACGGCATGCACGCGGGTTGGAGCGTTGGCGCGATCGTCGGCGGGTTGGCCGGCTCGATCGCCGCCGCCGCTCACGTCTCGGTGGGTGCATCGATCATCGGGGCGGCCGTGGTGGCCACGCCGATCGCGATCGGACTCGGACCGACGTACCTGGCCGAACAAGTCGAGGCGAACGATGCCGGGCCACCTCACGGTCGCCTGCCGCTCGTGGTTTACCTCGTCGGCGCGATCGCGTTCGCCGCGTTCATGGTGGAGGGCTCGGTCGCCGACTGGAGCGGCCTGTACCTGCATGACAACCTCGCGTCCACCGAGGCGGTTGCGGCACTCGGTTACCCGGCCTTCGAGGCCGGCACGTTGATCGGGCGCCTCACCGGCGATCGAGTCCGGACCAGGCTCGGCACGCGCAACGTTCTGACCGCCGCCGGAATTGCCACCACCGCCGCGTTCGGAGTCGTGCTCGCGGCCGATCGCTGGTGGGTCGGCATCCCAGGATTCTTCCTCGTCGGATTGGCCGCAGCGACGGTCGTACCGTTGTCGTTCTCGATCGCGGGCGACATCCTGCCGGCCCGCGCCGCCGCCGCGATCTCAGTCACCGGCACGCTCGGATACACCGGACTGTTGCTCGGGCCGGTCGTGATCGGCCTGCTGGCGGACGCGACATCACTGCACATGGCCTTGTTCATTCCGCTGGCGCTGGGGTTGGGCATCGCGCTGGCCGGACGTGCACTCCCACGCCAATGGCGCATCCGGGCGCGCGACGCGTCGCTCGGTCGAACGGATGTCACGATAAAACGCTGATGGAGATGTGTTGGACGGCGTTGTTGACGTAGCCTCGGCGGTTCCAGACGGGCGCCGGAGGCTGGGTGCGGCCTTGGGCGTCGATCGCCCGTACGGCGAGCTTGTGCCGCCCTGGAACGAGGTCCAACGACGCGGTCCACAGCACCCGCTCGTATGGGCCGGACTTCGTCAACGTTGCCGGTATCCAGGCGTCGCCGTCCAAGCGCACCTCAACGGTCTCGATGCCCGCCCCGGCCCATGCGACGCCGTATACCGTATGCGGGCCGGCCGGCACGCGGTCGCCCTCGGCCACGGACGCGAACAGCGCATGAACCCGCATCTCGTCGATACGATCGCCTATTCCGGTCTCACCGACCGCCTGGAGCCGGTAGTCCAGCTCCTGGAACGGTCCCCGGAACGGTGACGTGACCACCTCGATCTCGGTGATCCACTTGACCGAGTCCATGGCGTACCAGCCAGGGACGACCGCGCGTAGCGGGAAGCCGTGCTCACGCGGCAACTGCTCACCGTTCATCGAGGTCACCAGCATCGTGTCCGCATGAAGTGCTTTGGCGAGCGGGATCGATCGAGAGAACGTGTGCCGCCCTGGCAACTCGCCGAACGGGCCGGCGTCCGCGCCATGGAACACCACTTCGACAGCGTCGTCGCGCAGTCCGGCGGCCTCCAGTACGGATGCGAGCGCGGCGCCACCCCACTGCGCTTGGCTCAGTGCGCCCAGGTTCCACTGCACGCCGGAAATCGGCGGTACGAACTCGGTACGGCGATGTCCGGCGCATTCGAGCAGCACCGAAGCGGCTCGGGCCGGGAACGTGGACAGCTCGGCAAGCGTAAGGATGAGCTGTCGGCGGACCGCGCCGGAGACAACGAGGCGCCACGTCTCGACGTCGATCTGCGGGTACGGGAAGTGGTTGCGCCGATAGTGGATCGCCGTCGGCGTCACCTCGTTCAGCAGCGCGTCAAGCGGCGCCGGGCGGTTTTCGGGCGCGATCACGCCGGGCAGGTCGCGGGATCGATCCGGCGTACTCATGCGCGTACCTCACCTGTGGTCTCGGCTCCGACCCCGAATCTACCGTGCTCAGCGGCCCGAGCCTGAACTACCGTTAAGGCGCGTCTCAATTCGCGAAGAGGACGCTCACGCTTTCGCGGGCGTGGATGCGGCGGATCGCCTCGGCGAACAACGGCGCTACCGAGACCAGCTGGACCTTCGATGACAGTTCGACCGGATGGTTCTCGACGCTGTCGGTGGTCAGCAGCTTCGTGATCGGGCTCGCATCCAACCGCTCCATCGACCGCCCGGTGAAAACGCCGTGGCTGACCGCCACGTGGACCGAGAGCGCTCCCCGGTCCATCAGGCATTCCGCCACCTCAACGTGCGTACCGGCGGTGATCGTGAAGTCATCCACGACGACCGCGTGCTTTCCCCGGACATCGCCGATCAGGTCCACCACTCGCGCGTTCTCGGAATGGTCCACCCGTTCCTTGTCGGCGATCGCCATCGGCGCACCGAGCCGCTTCGCGTACATCCTGGCCTTCTTCGCGAATCCGGCGTCCGGCGAGACGACCACGAGGTCGGTCAGGTCCAGACCACGAATCGCATCGACGAGGATCGGCAACGCGTACAGGTCGTCGACCGGGATTTTGAAGAATCCCTGAATCTGCGGGGCGTGCAGGTCCAACGTGATCACGCGGTCGGCACCGGCCGCCTCGATCGACTGGCTGCAGACCCGGGCCCGGATCGAGACCCGAGGCTCATCCTTCTTGTCGCCCTTGGCATAGCTGAAGTAGGGGATGATCACGGTCACCGACGCGGCGCTCGCCCGGCGGAACGCATCGATCCAGAACAACAGCTCCATGAAGTTGTCATTGGTCGGAAAGACCGTCGACTGCACAAGGTAGATGTGCCGCCCACGGACGTTCTGACCGATCTTGACGAACAGATTGCCGTCGGAGAATTTCAGAACCTCGCCTGCGCCGGGAGTGACGTTGAGGTTCTTGCAGATGTGTTCGGTCAGGCGGGGGCTTGCCGATCCCCCGAAAACTAGGAGGTCATCATCAAGGTCGGTCGCGTCTACGCCAGCCATGATGCAATGCTCGCACGACCGACGCCGATCGATTCATTCGCTGGTAACAATCCGCTCAGCCGGAGATGAACGGATCTCATGCCCGACACTGGTCAGGCAACGTCCGCTCGCGAGGTCGAATTTCCAGCCGTGTAATTGGCACGTCAGGGTCGAGCCATCGACGATGCCAAATCGGGTCAGATCGGCCTTCAGGTGCGGGCACCGTCGTTGGACAGTCCAGTCACCGAGCCGTACGTCCTCGGCATCCGGCTTCTGATCGGCATACCAGCCCTCGGCGTACTGGAGACGCTCCTCGGAGAGGCACTTGAAGAACGCGTACACGAATTCGTTGTACTGGCCGATCCGCGCGGCCGAGAAGCGGCAGCTGAGGAACAGCGAGTTGACCCAGTCCCCCTCTTCGATGAAGAGCAGGTGCTCGATCAGCGCCCGCTCGGTACGGAAGCGGTAACGCACCTTCTCGTCGGCGTACGGGCGGACCTCCTTGCCCGGAAAATCGACCACGATCGACTCAACGGTGCCGTCATCGGCGACTAGGTCGAATCTAACCGGCCCTCCGACGCCGGTGGCGAGGTAGATCGACTCGTCGAGCAGCGGCTCAATTTGAGCCTTCATGCCCGCTAATACGTCGATCTCCGGATGCCGCCACGTCTTCTTCTGTGCCTCGATCACCGGGCGCTGGCGCTCGCGATACTCCTTGAGGTGCGACTCCTTGTTCGCGAAGAAGTCCCGTACGTCCGGCACCGGATGCGACGTGGTGACGCCGCCGTCGGCCGTCAGTTCGGTCACCGAGCCGGGCAGCAGGATCACGCCGTTCGTCCGGCCGAGCGCCTCGTAGTAGTCGATGAAGACCTGCTGGTCCGGGAAGATGTTGCCCTCGTCGCCGAAGATGTCGTTGAACTGCCAGAGGTCGTCGTCCAGGAAGCATGGCGGTCCGGCGATAGGGAACACGTGATCGGCCCGCAGGTCGTCGATGTACCGAACGGTGCGGTCCATCTGCCGGTCGCGTTTCTGCTTGCCGAACGCGGTCTTTGCGGCCGCCGGCAGCTCGTACACCATCGGGTACCAGATCGCGCCGGAGAACTGCAGCATGTGCGCATGTACGCGACCGAGTTCGTCGAAGATCGCAAGGTCGGCCGGGCGGGCATCGTTCTGGTTCAGAACGCGTACGCCGTCGTGCTCGACCCAGAGCGCCGAGTCGCCGATCGGACCGTCGGTCGGCGATGTCAGTGCCTGGATCATGATGTTGAGGCCGCCGTCGAGCGTATGCACGGTGTTCGACTTCGTCGCCAGGAAGCTCGTGAAGCCGAGTTCGCGCAGCTCATCTTCCAGCTGGCTGGTCGGGAACTCGGGCAACAGGACGGTCGCCTTCTTGTTCACGAACCGGCGCAGATGCTCGGCGTCGAAGTGGTCCCGGTGCAGATGCGACACGTACAGGTAGTCGCAGTCGCCCAGCGCTTCCCAGTCGAGCTGCGAGTTGTCCGGGAACGGGAACCACGAGGCGAAGTACGCCGGGTTGACCCACGGGTCGCACAGAATGCTCCCCGCCGGAGTGTCGAATGCGCATGCTCGCGTGGCCGGTGCCGGTAATCCGCATAGGGGAGAAAATACCCCGCCGTCGCTCGGGGGTGGCACGACCCTCTGCGAGCACGCCGGTGGGTCGTGCCACACTGACGGATGTAGGCAACTGCTAGAGAGGATCTTCGTCATGTCCGACGAGCAACCGGTGATCGCACCCGATCAGCTCAAAAAGGGTCACCCGAAGGCGTTCACGATCGCCGGCGTCCTCGTGGCGATCGCGCTGCTCTTGATGACGCTCGGTAACCACAAGGGCAACATCGAGGACATCTACCTCATCGGTACGGCGGTCCTGATCCTCGCCATCATCGTGTTCGACCGCGTGACGCGCCGCAACGGCTTGAAGCGCTGACGTAGCCAACGAAAATGGCCCCGACCGAGGTCGGGGCCATTTTCATGCGCGTTTACCGGCGCCGGATGATTTCGCGGATCTCCCGGAGCGCCTGATCGACCTCGGACTCGAAGTAGCCGCCTGGAACGAGGCTGAACTGCTGCGGATCAAGTTCGGATTCGGTGATCTGCATTGAGTTACGGCCGGACATCGCCCCGACCAGTCCGTCGAACAGCCGGTCGACCTCGCCACGGTCGTAGCCGCTGCCGAAACGACGCAGTTGGAACGTACGGCGGAGTTGATCGATCCGATCGGCCTCACCAGAGGGCGCGCCGCCCATCGACGGCGCGGGTACGGCCGGACCGGCGTTCGCCCGGTCCAATCGCGGGCGGTCCGGCCGGGTTCAGGTCCGGCAGGCGCAGCTCACCGGTCATGTCCGGTCGGCCACGACGGCCCGGCTCGAAGCCCGAGAACGTCGGCTCGTTGTCGTACTGGTCGCTGCCGTATTCCCCGCCGCCGAACGGCGGACGAGTCGGCAATGGTGGCGGCTGGCGGTCCGGCATCGGCCGCTCCGGCATTTGCCGCTCGGGCGCAGCCCGTTCGGCCGGCGGTGCGGGCCGATCGGCGGCAAAGCCCGGGTACGGCGGCCGCTGCGGCATTCCGCCCGGCTCCGACGGCCAGCCGGGCTGGGCGTTCGGCGGCGGTCCCATCGGCGGGCGGTTAGCACCCGGCGGCATCATGCGATCGTCACGAGGAGGCATGTCACGAGGCATGTCCGCACCGCGGGGCGGGAGGTCGCGCGGCGACATCTCGCCGCGAGGCGGCAGATCCCGCGGCGGCATGTTGATCGGCGGCATATCGCGGGGCGGCGGCATCTCGCCGCGAGGCGGAAGGTCCCGCGGGGCAAGGTTGATCGGCGGACGTTCGCTCGGTCCTCGATCGCCCGGACCCCGGTCGAACGCGGCCGCGGCGCCACCAATCCCACCGGCGCCCATGCCGCCGGCCATGGCCGGACCAGGCATACCACTCAGGCCCGGGCCACCCATTCCGGGCGCACCCATCCCGGACGGGCCACCGGAAGGCATCCGCTCGGGCAGGCGCTCGCCCATCCGGTCACCGACCCGATCACCGCCGAACGTGGCCGGCTCCTGGTCGGCGAGTTGCCGCTCGACCCGGTCGAGGTGCAGGTCGACCTGCCACTCGTCGTAGCCGCCGAACCGGACGCGGAACACGACGTCGCGGACTTCCTCGGAGCGAACCGGCGCCTCCGTACGCTCACCGTTCAGCGTCGCCTCGACACGGTCGAGGAACACGTCGACCTCGTCGACCTTGTACCCACGACGCAGCGCCCGTCTCCGGAACCGCTGACCCTGACTCGTCACGCATCCACCTCCGCTGCAGCAAGCTGCCCACACGCACCGTCGATCTCGCGACCGCGGGTGTCTCGCACCGTCGTCGAAACGCCGGCTGCACGCAACCGCCGGACAAACTCTCGCTCGACCGGCTTCGGACTGGCGTCCCAGCGACTGCCCGGAGTCGGATTGAGCGGGATCAGATTCACATGGGCGAGGCGACCGGACAACAGCTTACCGAGCAAGATCGGCCCGCCAGGGTTGGTCGTTCACGTCCTTGATCATCGCGTACTCGATCGACACGCGACGACCCGTCTGAGCAGCGTACGTCCATGCCGCATCCAGCACCTCGGCGACCTTCCACCGCTGGTTGACCGGGACGAGTTCATCGCGCAGATCATCATCGGGTGCGTGCAACGAGATCGCAAGGGTAACCGACAGATCTTCGGCGATCATGCGCCGAATGGCCGGGACGAGGCCAACCGTGGAGACCGTGATGTGTCGTTGGGACAGCCCGAGACCCTCGGGCGCCGGCGTCGTCAAACGGCGGACCGCGTCGATCACTCGGGGGTAGTTGGCGAGCGGTTCGCCCATGCCCATGAAGACGACCCGCGACAGCCGAGGTGGACATCCGGGCAATTCGCCTCGCGCGGCCAAGCCCGGCGAACCAGACGACCTGGTCGACGATCTCGGCGGTGGACAGGTTCCGGGTGAGGCCGGCCTGCCCGGTCGCGCAGAACGGGCAGGCCATCCCGCATCCGGCCTGGCTGGATACGCAGACCGTGACGCGGTCCGGATAACCCATCAGCACGCTCTCGACCATCGAGCCGTCGTGCAGGCGCCATAGCGTCTTGCGGGTCGCCCCGTCGTCGCAGGACAGCTCGCGGACCGGCGTGAGCAGCGCAGGCATCAGCGCATCGGTCAACCGGGCCCGCTCGCCCGCCGGAATGTCGGTCATCGCGTCCGGATCGCGAATCAATCGACCGAAGTAGTGCGTGGACATCTGGTTCGCCCGGAACTCCTTCTGCGCCGTGTTCGACCACGGCCGCGCGGCGTCCGGACAGGTCCATATCGGCAAGATGGCGCGGGGGCAGTGCGGCGCGACGGCGCGCCGGGGCAGTTCCCGGCTCGCTCTCCGCGCGTTCAAGGCTGATCAATGGCAACGTCGTCATATTGTGTCTAGTCTCCCACGCCGAGTGCCGGGAGTGCATCGTGCCCGATCACGACCCAGACGCGCAAGATCATCCGACCTGGTCATCCGAGCCAGGACATCAGGATGAAGGCGACCGGTGCCGCGAAGACCACGGAATCGAGACGGTCCATCAGACCACCATGCCCGGGGAGCAGATTGCTCATGTCCTTGACACCGAGGTCACGTTTGATCATCGACTCGGCCAGGTCACCGAGGACAGCCGCGACCGAGACGCACACACCGATCACCGCGCCGTGCCAGAACGGCTGGTGGAAGATGTAGTGGCACGAGGAGTGCGCCGCCGACACCGGTTGCCACGAGCGAGCCCCCGAAGCCCTCCCACGACTTCTTCGGGCTGACCCTCGGCGCCATCGGATGCTTGCCGAGGAACACTCCGGCCGCGTACCCGCCGGTATCCGACAGGATCACGAGCGCGAGCGTGACGAGCACCCGCATCTTGCCGTCGCTGGGGTGCGCCAGCAGGATCGCGAAGCCGAGCAGAAACGGCACGTACACGGCGATCAGAACGGCCGCCGCCATGTCGCGATGGAATCCTCGCGGGCCGATCGACAGCCGCCAGACCAGAATCGCGACGACCGTGATCAGAAGACCGAGAACAAGATCTTCGACCCCACCGAACCATGCGAGTACGGGCATGACGAAGCATCCGCCGAGCAGCGGAATCAGAGACGGTCGAGCGCGTACGGCCATCGCTCGGCGGCGGCGCCCGTCCGCAGGCTCCTCCTCCTCGCCGTCACCGATCGCGTGCACCATCTCCCAGACGCCGATGGCGGCCGCGATCGCGATCACCGCGACGAATGCCGGACGCCACAGGAACAGGGATCCGAGCACGATGCCGGCGAGCAGGACGCCGACGCCGATCGCGGCCGGCAAGTTGCGGCCGGCCCGGTGCTTCTTCGTCTCGGCGACGTCGGCTCTCCGCTCTTCGCGAGGACGGCCGGTCTGGCCATTCTCGGACAGGTCGAGGATGAGCGGCTCGACGATCGGTCGACGGGTCGGAGCGCCCGGCGCGTCCTGCCCGTACATGGGGTGCGGGGAGACGCCATCGCCGTACTCGTAACCGAGTTCGTCACCGTCGTTGCGCGTGTGGCGCACGTCCCGGTCAGATGAGGGATCGAGGTACGACATCAGACCTCGAGCAACTCGGCTTCCTTGTGTTTGATCAGCTCGTCGAGGCTGGCCGTGAAGCGGTGGGTGAGGTCGTCGAGTTCCTTCTCGGCGCGACGTCCGTCGTCCTCGGGTGCCTCGCCGTCCTTCACCAGGCGGTCGAGTTCGTCCTTCGCCCGGCGGCGGATGTTCCGTACGGCGACCTTGGCATCCTCGCCCTTGCCGCGCGCTACCTTGATCATCTCGCGACGGCGTTCTTCGGTCATCTGCGGGAGGTTGATCCGGATCTGGGTGCCCTCGTTGTTCGGGTTCACGCCCAGATCGGAGTCGCGGAGTGCCTTCTCGATCGCGCCGATTTGCCCGGCGTCGTACGGCTTGATGATCACCATGCGCGGCTCGGGCGTACCGATTGACGCCATCTGCGGCAACGGCGTGGGGGCACCGTAATACTCGATCATGATCTTGGAGAACATGCCGGCGTTGGCCCGCCCGGTACGAATCGTCGCGAAGTCTTCCTTCGCGTGCTCCACCGCGCGTTCCATTTTCTCTTCAGCCTCGAACAGCGTGTCGTCGATCACTGTCTTTCTCGCCTCCTATGCCTATCCGTGTCGTGGTACGGCTTCACGCAGTGATCAACGTGCCGATCTTCGCACCGCTGATGGCCTTGATGATCGTGTCCGGGCCATCCGATCCGAATACCAGCATCGGCAGTTTGTTGTCACGACAGAGACTCAACGCGGCCGCGTCCATGACCCGCAAGCCTTCGCGAAGCGCCTCATCGAACGTCACCGTCTCTAGCTTACGGGCGCTCGGATCGTTGCGCGGATCCGCCGTATACACGCCGTCGACACCGTTCTTGCTCATCAACACGACATCGGCATGAATTTCCAACGCACGCTGGGCAGCCACCGTGTCGGTGGAGAAGTACGGCATACCGGCGCCGGCGCCAAAAATCACGACCCGGCCCTTCTCCAAGTGCCGGATCGCCCGGCGCGGGATGTACGGCTCCGCGACCTGCGCCATCGTGATCGCGCTCTGGACCCGGGTGTCGATGCCCTCCTTCTCCAGGAAGTCCTGGAGGGCCAGGCAGTTCATCACGGTGGCGAGCATGCCCATGTAGTCGGCGCGCGGCCGGTCCATCCCCCGCTTCTGCAGCTCTGCGCCGCGGAAGAAATTGCCACCACCGATGACGACGGCGATCTGCGTGCCGGCGCGTACGCCAGTCGCGATCTGCCGTGCCATCGCCTGTACGACGTCCGGATCGACACCGATCGCGCCGCCGCCGAACACCTCGCCGGAGAGCTTCAGAACCACTCGGCCGTACTGCGTGCTACCCGTCATTCCGTCGCCTCCGCCGTGCTCACTCAATTCCACCCCGCCATCGTAGGGAGCGGGTACGAAGCGAGGAGGCACCGGCGCCCGTAAGACGCCGGCCACCCCCTCGCCACCAGCTGTTTGCGCCTTTGTCAGGCCGAGCCGACCTCGAAGCGTACGAACTGCTTCACGGTCAGGCCGGTCTCGCTCAGCACCTGCTGCACCGACTTCTTCTGGTCCTGCACCGATGCCTGCTCCAGAAGGACGAAGTCCTTGTAGTAGGCGCCGACGCTGCCCTCGATGATCCGGGAGAGCGCGGCTTCGGGCTTGCCTTCTTCCTTGGCCTTCTGCTCGGCCACGCGGCGCTCGGTCTCGACCACGTCGGTCGGCACCTCTTCGCGGGTCAGGTACTTCGGACGCATCGCCGCGATCTGCATCGCGATCGACCGCGCGTCGTCCAGCGACGCCTCGTCCGACTCCTTGCCCGAGTAGCCGACGATCACGCCAACCTGCGGCGGGAGGTCGGCAGCCTTGCGGTGCATGTACACGGCGATCGGACCGTCGACGACCGCGACGCGGTTCACGACGAGCTTCTCACCGATCTTGGCGGACTGCTCTTCGACCGCGAGCGCGACCGTACGGCCGTCCTCCAGCGTCGACGCGAGGAATTCGGCGGCGTTCGCCGGCTTCGTCTCGGCGACCCGCTCGACCAGCTCCTGCGCGAACGCGACGAAGTCCGCGTTCTTCGCGACGAAGTCGGTCTCACAGTTGATCTCGAGGAGCGCGTTCTTGGAGTGCGCAACGAGACCGTTCGCGGTTACCCGGTCGGCCCGCTTGCCGACGTCCTTCGCACCCTTGGCCCGAAGGATCTCAACCGCCTTGTCGAAGTCGCCGTCCGCTTCGTCCAGCGCCTTCTTGCAATCCATCATGCCCGCGGCCGTGAGGTCGCGAAGCCGCTTAACATCCGCAGCAGTAAAAGATGCCATCAAAGATCCTTAAAAAGAGAAGTTGGTACGGACACCACAAGCCGCAGCGAAGGCCGCGGAGCGGCCCAGCCAAGAAGCACACAGGCGCCACGTGGACGCAAAGTTGCCCGTACACCCCATTTATTTTAAAAAATCCTCGCAGTCCGGTTAACCACCGCAACCACGACAGGATTTTCGAGGCCGCCGACCTGCGTCGGGATCAAGCCTGACCGCCCAGAGCAGGTTGGCGGCCTCGAAAATCCAAAGCGCAACTACTCCGCAGCCGGAGCTTCCGGCGAAGCTTCAGCAGGAGCACCAGCCGGAACCAGAAGCTCAGTCTCCCACTCAGCAAGCGGCTCATCCCCAGCAACGACGCCAGGCTCCGGCTTGTCGTCGCCCCGCGACTTACCGGAGCGCGCGATCAGACCAGCAGCGACGGCGTCGGCGATGACCCGCGTGAGCAGCGCCGCCGAACGGATCGCGTCATCGTTGCCCGGGATCGGGAAGTCGACCTCGTCCGGGTCACAGTTCGTGTCGAGAACGGCGATGACCGGGATACCCAGCTTGCGGGCCTCGTCGACGGCGATGTGCTCCTTCTTGGTGTCGACGATCCACACCGCGGCCGGGGTCTTCTGCATATCGCGGAGGCCGCCCAGCGTCTTCGTGAGCTTGATCTTCTCGCGGGAGAGCTGCAGCGTCTCCTTCTTCGTGTAACCGACCGCAACGCTCGACAGCTCCAGGCTCTCGAGCTCCTTCATGCGCTGGAGGCGCTTGTGCACGGTCTGGAAGTTCGTGAGCATGCCGCCCAGCCAGCGGTGGTTGACATATGGCATGCCAACTCGCAGCGCCTGCTCGGCGATCGCTTCCTGAGCCTGCTTCTTCGTGCCGACGAACAGCACGCTGCCACCGGCGGCGACCGTGTTCTTGACGAACTCGTACGTCTTCTCGATGTACTCGAGGCTCTGACGCAGGTCGATGATGTAGATGCCGTTGCGCTCGGTCATGATGAAGCGCTTCATCTTGGGGTTCCAGCGCCGGGTCTGGTGCCCGAAGTGGACACCGCTTTCCAGCAGCTGGCGCATTGTTACTACGGCCATGTTGGGGTACTCCCTGTGTTGCCCGGTTGTTCGGCGAAGCCGGTTGGCCCGCCGCCTAGCGCCCGGTCGTCGGCCGTGATTGCCCGATTCTCGAAGAATGGGGACCAGGGCGACCGCCGCTCTACGGCAAAACGTCACCGTGGAGAGGGCGCGCGAGGTCGACCACACATAGTGGGTCGCCGAAATAAAGTGTACGCGACGTCCGTACGTCGCTTTACGCAGCCAGCCCGGCGGCGAAGATCAAGATCAAACCAATCGGGAGGTACGCCAGCGGCGGCCGCAGCCACGCTCGGACGAGATCCGGCCCGTACGCCGTGGCCGCGCCTCGGACCAGCGCGTACACGCCGATCGCGACCATCGGCGCACCGATCAGGCCGAACGCGCCGGCCAGCACATCGCCGGCATTGATGCCTTTGGCGAACAGCCCGCCGAACAACACCAGAATCAGCATCAACTCAACGCCCGCGGTGATCACGCCGATCAGTGCGGCGGCGGCCGGACGGCGGGCCAGATAAACCGCGGTTGGCGGCTGGTTCCCAGAAATCGACTGATTCGCGGGAATCGACTGCGTAGGTGCTTGTAGTGGCGCCGGTGACATAGCGGCCGGGATCTCGGGCAGTTGTGGAGCCGGCGACGTGGGCGCGTAGACCGGAAACTGGTCGGCGTACGGGTCGGCCGGCGCCGAGGGGAACGCCGGCGCGGTCTCTCGCCGCAACGCCTGCCGATCGATCATTTCGGCCCGGTAGCGCGGCGGCTCGTCCGGTCCGCCCTCGTCGTGGGCGGCCTCCGGCAGATCCAGGCCCGAGCGCGTGCCGCGAACCGGGCGGCCGGTCCGGCGGCGGCGGCTGTTGGGGTCCGTGAACGGCGGCTCACCCGCCTCGTACCGTTCACCACCGTCAAACCGGTCGTCACCGTACGTGGTCGGTTCGCCGTAGACGGGCGGCTGGTCACCGTACGGCCGGCGACCCGCGTCGTCGGCGTAACGGATATCCGACTCGGTGTACCGGTCGGGCTCCGCGTAACGGTCGGGCTCGGCGTACCGATCCGCGCCACGCTGACCGGGAACGAATCCCCGTTCATCGGGCGTCTGCTCCTGGCCCCAACGGTCAGATTCTGCGGGGTATTGCCGTTGTCCGTCCACGGGAACAAACCGTAAGCGAGGTTCCTTGCATCGCGCCAGCGCAATGGGCGGTTTACGACTCTTAGTCCGGAAGGTCAAGCCGGTGGGCTTGCCCACATCCGCGCTTCATCCGACGGTCATTCATTGTTCACTCGCCTACTGATCGTTCACTC
This sequence comes from uncultured Actinomycetota bacterium, assembly GCA_963831705.1. GTDB lineage: Bacteria > Actinomycetota > Actinomycetes > Mycobacteriales > Micromonosporaceae > DASQPR01. Next base: position 494,119 of record CAWHRE010000010.1, read on the forward strand.
TTCTACTGATCGCGGAATGACTCGATCGACGCTCCCAGCTCGGCCAGGCGTTCGGCAAGCTGCTCGTACCCGCGATTGATCATGTAGACGTTGCGCAATACCGACGTGCCCTTCGCCGCCAGCATCGCAAGCAGGATGACGACGGCCGGCCGGAGCGCGGGCGGACAGATGACCTCGGCGGCCGACCAGTGCGTCGGACCGGTGATGTGCAGGCGGTGCGGGTCCATCAACGTGACCTTCGCGCCGAGCTTCGTCATCTCGGTCAGGTGCAGCGCGCGGTTCTCGTACACCCAGTCGTGCACCAGCGTCGTGCCCTCGGCGGTCGCCGCGATCAATGCGAAAAACGGCAGGTTGTCGATGTTGAGACCGGGGAACGGCATCGGATGGATCTTGTCGATCGGCGCGTGCAGCGTGGATGGCTTCGTGACCAGATCAACGAGGCGCGTACGCCCGTTCGCCGCCGCGTATTCGCCGCTGCGCTCGTACCGGAGGCCCATCTCCTCCAGCACGGCGAGTTCGATCTCCATGAACTCGATCGGCACGCGCTGGATGGTGATCTCGGATGACGTCACGATCGCGGCGGTCAGCAGACTCATCGCTTCGATCGGGTCGGGCGCCGGCGAGTAGTCCACGTCTCGGTCGATCACCGGAACGCCGTGCACCGTCAGCGTCGTCGTTCCGATGCCGTCGATCCGAACGCCCAGGTCGGTCAGGAAGAAGCACATGTCCTGGACCATGTAGTTCGAGCTGGCGTTCACGATCGTGGTCACGCCGTCACGTCGAGCGGCCGCCATCAGAGCGTTCTCGGTCACGGTGTCGCCGCGCTCGGCCAGCACGACCGGGCGGGTCGGTTCGACGTTGCGGTCGCGCTCCGCGTGGTACTCCCCCGCCGTGGCCTTCACGGTCAGCCCGAACGGCCGCAACGCGATCATGTGCGGTTCGACCGTACGGGTGCCAAGGTCGCAACCGCCCGCGTACGGCAACTCGAACGACTCGTACTCGTGCATCAGCGGCGCCAGGAACATGATGATGCTCCGCGTACGGCGGGCGGCCGCGTCGTCGATCGCCTTAAGGTCGAAATCCTTAGGCGGGACGATTTCCAAGTCATTGCCGCCGGCCAGCCAGCGCGTCTTGACACCGATGCTGTGCAGCACCTCGAGGATCCGATTGACCTCTTCGATCCGGGCGACCGAGCGCAGCGTCGTCTTGCCGTGGTTGAGCAGCGACGCGCAGAGCAGGCCGACGCACGCGTTCTTGCTGGTCTTGACGCCGATCGTGCCGGACAGCCGACGCCCGCCCTCGACCCGCAGATGGGTCGGACCGGAGTGGCCGATCGACACGATCTCCTCATCGAGCGTCGCGCTGATTCGCAGCAACAGTTCGATGCTCAAGTTCTGATTGCCCTGCTCGATCCGGTTGACAGCGCTTTGGCTGGTGCCGAGCGCATCCGCGAGGCGAGCCTGCGTCCAGCCGCGATGGCGGCGTGCATCCCGGATCAGCGATCCGATGCGGTCGAGCGCAATGTCGCCCTTGCTATCAACATCAACGTCAGTCACATCGCGCACGATATACCATCCATGACGTTAACGCCCGCGACCCCAACTCGCCCCGCCCTCTCGCCCGCGCCAGGTGTTCGCCTCGATAATCCGGAAGGATTTATGCGTCATAGCGCCGTTTCGGCTTCAGGATCACGGAACGGGCCGCCTTGGGCGCCGTTGCCGGTCGACTGAGAGAGCCGCGACCTGCAGATACCCGAAATGGCAAGAAAGATCTTGAAGAGTTTGAGCGTTCGGTCCGCGAACTCTTCACAATTATGGACGAATATCGGCGCCCACGCGGAGGCATCTCGCTCCGATAACTCCAGCATTCGCTTCTGGTTGGTTGTCCACATCCACCCTTGCTGTCCACAGAAGGTGCAGACGCTGTTGGCGCTCTGCGGACTCGTAGCGGACTCTCACCGCCATGGGACGTGCGAAAGATGCGGTCGGAGCGTACGGCGAGCGAGTCGCGGTCGATTACCTTGTCGCCCGAGGCATGGAAGTGGTGGACCGGAATTGGCGATGCGCTGCGGGCGAGATCGATATCGTGCTGCGCGACGGCGATGCGATCGTGTTCGCCGAAGTGAAGACGCGGCGGAGCGACACGTTCGGAACACCGGCCGAAGCGATTGCGTACCGGAAGCGGGAACGGATGCGTCGACTCGCGCTGGCGTGGCTGGGACAGCCAGAGCGACGGTCCGAACAGCACTACGCCGAGATCAGATTCGACGTCATCAGCGTGTCCCCGCAACGCGCCGGAGCCGCGCGGGTCGAGTACATCCGGGCGGCGTTCTAGCTTTGGTTTCAGGACCTAACTGGCGTGGTTCTCGGACCTAGCCAGCGCCAGCCGCCACCCTCGCGGCTGCGGCTGCGGCTGCGGCTGCGGCTGCGGCTGCGGCTACGGCTACGGCTACGGCTACGGCTACGGCTACGGCTTCGGCTTCGGCTCAACGCTTGGCGGGCAGCTTCCGCCACAGACCGCCGTCCTCGACGACGAGTTCCTTCAGCCGTAGAAATGGCAGCGCCTGCAACGCGACTCGGAACGAGACACCGGCGCCGGCCGCGATCTGGGCCGGTCCCGCGCCACGCCGGAACGGTACGGCGTCAAGCACCTGGAGTACCTCGGGATCGAACGAATCCCGCTCGGTCTCTGGTCCGCGCTCGATCGGCGCGAGATCGTCACCGATCCGGCCGACCTCCTCGATCACCTCGACCGCGTTGGTCACGAGCCGCGTGTTCAGTTCGCGGAGCAGTTGATGCGTACCGACCGACATCGCCGACGTGACCGGGCCCGGCATCGCCATCGTCCGGCGACCGAGTTGCAACGCCCGGTTGGCGGTCTGCCTCGCACCGCTTCGCGCCGATGCCTCGACCACCACGGTTCCCCGGGTAAGCGCCGCGATCACCCGGTTGCGGATCAGGAATCGGTGGCGATGTGGATCCGCACCGGGCGGCCACTCCGAGACCAGCAGCCCGTCGTCGCAGATCCTGTCGAACAGGTTCGCGTGCGCGTGCGGGTACGGCCGGTCGACACCACACGCCAGTACGGCCACCGTCGTGCCGCCCACCGTGATCGCGCCTCGATGAGCCTGTGCGTCGATCCCGAACGCGCCGCCCGAAACCACGGTCCAGGCTCGCTCTGCCAGCCCGTACCCGAGTTCCTGCGCGATGTGGTTCCCGTACGGGGTCGACGCTCTCGAACCCACCACCGCCACCGACCGCTGCATCACCTCGTCGAGCCGGAACGGGCCGCGGAGCCACAGACAGAGCGGCGGCAGCACGTCCCGCTCGGTGCGCCGGCGACCCTCCACGCTGATCCGGCGGAGATCATCGAGCTGGGGCGGCCACTCCTCGTGATCCGGCGTGATCACCCGGCCGCCGAGGCGTTGCATCCGGTCCAGCAATTTGGCGGCGACGCGTGCCGGATCGTCCAGCAACAGCCGTGCGGCCACCGCCGCTGCCAACTCAATCGGGACGTCACCGGCCCGGACGCGCGCCAGCGTCTCGATCGGGCCGATCTCGTCCACGAGCAGCGTCATGTCACGCCGACCGGGCTCCACCAGGCTGGATAGCGCCACTCGGGCGACGGTTTCCTCGGTCACGTCGTCGGAAGTCAGCGGGCTATCGGACATCAGTGCGCTCCCCCTCGTAGATATACCGCTTCCGCGATGTCGTCGATGTTCGGCCGCTCGCGGTCGTCAAGATCCGCGATCGTCCACGCCATCCGGAGCACCCGGTCGAAGCCGCGCGCCGACAGCAGGCCTTTGTCGATCTCATCGGTCAACCGGCGGGTGGTCTCATTGGGCAGCCGGAACGCCCGGGACCGGAGCATCCGGCCGGAGATCTGGGAATTCGTCCGCCCGTACGGCTGCCATCGCAATGACGCGGCGCCACGGGCTCGGATGACCCGGGCGAGGATCGCGGCCGATGGTTCAGTGGCCGCGTCGTCGCGGGTCAACTGAGCCGACGTCACCGGCTCCAGCCGTACGCGGAGATCGACCCGGTCGAGCAACGGACCGGACAACCGTGCCAGATATCGCCGCCGAACCAACGGCGAGCACTCGCAGTCGATATCGCCGGACGGCTTCGCGCACGGGCACGGATTGGCGGCGAGCACGAGCTGGATCCGCGCCGGGTACGTCGCCGCGCTCTGCGCACGCCGGATCGTGACCTCGCCATCTTCCAGCGGTTGCCGGAGGCACTCCAGCGCCCGTGATCCGAATTCGGGTGCTTCGTCGAGAAACAACACACCGTGGTGGGCGAGCGAAATCGCGCCCGGCCGGATCAGGCTGCTCCCGCCGCCCACGAGCGCTCCGGGCGATGCCGTGTGGTGCGGGGCCTGGAACGGCGCACGGCGGATCATGGGTGAGCCCTCCGGCAGCGTACCGGCGACCGAGTGCACGGCCGTGACCTCCAGCGCGGCCTCGTCGTCGAGCGGCGGGAGCACCGACGGCAGCCGTTGGGCGAGCATCGTCTTACCCGCTCCGGGCGGCCCGACGAAGAACAGGTGGTGCGCACCGGCGGCCGCGATCTCCAGAGCCCGGCGGCCGAGTTCTTGACCGACGACATCGGACAGGTCCGGCCCGATGAACTCCGACGCCTCGCCGGGGTCGGGCGGGTCGAGCAGACGGCCACTGCCCCGGACGAAATCGATCAGGCGCCGGAGTGTGTCGGTAGCCCGTACCGTGACGCCGGGTACGAGGCTCGCCTCGCGCGCGTTGCCGATCGGGACGACGGCTCGGGTGATCCCGGCGCGAGCCGCCGCCAGGATGCACGGCAGTACGCCCCGGACGGCCCGGACCGACCCGTCCAATCCCAGCTCCCCGAGCAGCACGACGTCGTGCAGCGGTGCGAGCGGCAACATCCCGGCACCGGCCAGCAATGTCACCGCGATCGGCAAGTCATACAGCGAGCCGCGTTTCGGTAGCGACGCCGGCAAGAGGTTGACCGTGATCCGTCGGTTCGGCCACTGCTCGCCCGAATTCACCAACGCCGCGCGGACGCGATCACGCGCTTCGTTCAACGCGGTGTCCGGCAAGCCGGTCAACGCGATCATCGGCAGGCCTGCTGCCAGATCCGCTTCGACCTCGACCAAGTGTCCGACCAGACCGACGAGGCCGACCGAGAAGACCTTCGCGTACGACATGGCTGCCACTCTCGCCATCGAGCTGAGGACGTGCGACCGTGATCATGGCGATCTGTGGACAGCGAGGGTGGTTGTGGACGACCATGCAGGCATGGCCGGACGAGTACGCGTGGATGAGCTGCACGCCGCGCTCGCCCCGGCGATGCGGGACGCGGTCGACGCGTACGCCCGGCATCTCGGTAGTGAACGCGGCCGTTCCGTGCACACCGTGCGCGCGTACGTCGGCGATGTGACCTCGCTCTGCGACCACGCGGCACGGATGGGATGCGCCGCCCCGGAGGATCTTGATCTGGTGGTGCTCCGAAGTTGGCTCGCGCGCCTGCGTACGACGGGTGCGGCCCGGACGACCGTGGCTCGCCGCGCCGCCGTCGCGCGTGGATTCACCGCGTGGGCACACCGCGACGGCTTGATCAGCCGAGACGTCGGCGCCCAGCTCGCCAGCCCGAAGGCCCGCCGTGATCTGCCTAGCGTGCTGCGCGAAGACCAAGCCGCCGAGTTGATGTCGATGCCACCGGCGGACGGCGCGGTTGCGCTGCGAGATCGGCTCATCCTGGAACTGCTGTATGCGACCGGAATCCGGGTCAGCGAGCTGTGCGGGCTCGACGTGGACGACGTGGACGCCGAGCGCCGGGTGGTGCGCGTGATGGGCAAGGGTGCGAAGGAACGTTCCGTCCCGTACGGGCTGCCGGCGCAGCGCGCGCTGGATGCCTGGCTTACCGACGGACGGCCGGACATTGCCGCCCACGGGCCGGCCCTGCTGCTCGGCGCGCGTGGCGGCCGGTTGAACACCACGACGGCCCGGCAGGTCGTCGCGGCGTACGGGCAGGCTGCGGGGCTGCCGCATCTATCACCGCACGGGCTGCGGCACAGTGCCGCCACGCATCTGCTGGACGGCGGCGCCGACCTTCGGTCGGTCCAGGAACTGCTCGGACACGCGTCGCTGTCGAGCACCCAGATGTACACGCACGTCTCGATCGAGCGCCTGCGTACCGCCTACGCCCAGGCCCATCCACGAGCATGACGCCAAACTCCGCTCCCGAACCGATCCCCGGCGTCCGCCTGCTGTTCTCGCTCGATCCGGCGATCGCGCACTTGAATCACGGTTCGTTCGGTGCCGTACCGGTGCCGGTACAGAGGGCGCAGCTTCGCCTCCGCGACGAGATGGAATCGAATCCACTTCGCTTCCTGACCGCGAGCCTGCCGGAGCGACTTGAACACGCCCGCCGGCACATCGCCACGTTTCTCGGCGCCGACCCGGCCGGCACGGCCTTCGTCCCGAACGCCACCACCGGAATCTCGCTGATCCTCAAGTCGCTGTCGCTCCACGCCGGTGACGAGGTGCTGACCACCGACCACGGCTACGGTGCGGTCGGGATGGCGGTCAACCGGATCTGCGTACGGGCCGGCGCGGACCATCGCGTGGTCCCGATCGGACTGACCGCGTCGGATGACGAGATCGTCGCGGAGATCATGAACGCGATCACGCCCGGCCGTACCCGCTTGATCATCATCGACCAGGTCACGTCCGCAACCGCCCGCGTCATGCCGGTCGCCGCGCTGGCCCGGGCGGCTCGTCGTACCGGCGTTGCGCTGCTGGTCGACGGTGCGCATGCGCCGGGCCATATGTCGACACCGCTCGACGAGATCGGAGCCGACTATTGGGTCGGCAATCTGCACAAGTGGTTGTTCGCGCCCCGCCCGACGGCACTGCTCGCGGTCGCCGCTCCCCGTCGTGCCCATCTCGAGCCGCTCGTCGTCTCGTGGCGAATCGACGACGGATTCCCCATCCACATCGAGATGACCGGTACGAACGACTACACGCCATGGCTCGCTGCACCGACCGGGGTCTACGTAATGCGTACGCTCGGCGTCGATCGCGTACGCGAGCACAATGCCGCCCTCGCCGCGTACGGGCAGCGGGTCGTCGGTGCCGCGCTCGGGCTGCTCTCTCCGGCCGATCTTCCCTATCCGGGCTCGCCGGACGCCGCGATGCGGATTCTGCCGCTGCCGGACGGGCTCGTGACCGACGACGAAAGCGCGCATCGACTTCGCGTCGCCATCGCCGACGAACTGCGCATCGAAGTCTCGATCACGACCTGGCGCGGTCGTGGCTTCCTGCGCCTTTCCGCACAGGTCTACAACCACGCGGACGAATACGACCGCCTGGCGTCAAGCCTCCCGGCCCTGTTCGAGTCACGCCGAAAATAGCCTTCCGGCGCATCGAGTCGAACACGAGCGGCAATGCGGCGGGACGGAGTACGGCGGCGGTTCGCGACAAGGCCGGAAGCAACCGCACTGGATCCGGCCGCAACAGAAGTAGCGGATCCAAGTAGGTGATTCCTCGCCGCAGACCCCAGTGCAGACAGGCCGACACCGACGCGGGGCAGCTTGCCAGGCCGATGAGAAGTGTTCCGATCCGCTGCCCCGCGACGACGTACTGACCTCGGTGGACGATCGGTCGTACCGGTTCGTACGTGGTTCGCAGCCCGTCCGCATGATCAATGCTCACCACCTCGACGCCGGCCACGGCACCCGCAAAGGCAACGGTGCCGTCTCCGGCGGCGAACACCGCGGCACCCGGCGTCGCACCGAGATCCACTCCGCGCTGCCCGGGCAGCCAGGGCGCCGACGGCGGGTCGAACGGAACGACGACCGGCGGGTCACCCGCGAGCGGCCACCGGTAGGCCGACGGGTGGGCGGCCGCGGCAAGCGGCTGAGCTGCCGAAAGTGGGCGAACTGCCACAGATGGCCGAGCGGCGGCGACCGAGCGAGGCACAGCCGGCGACGATGCAGCGAGCAGCATCAGAGAAACCGAAAGCCAGAAAATTCGCACAGCCCGAAGCCTGACCGGGCAATGGCTAGACCAGGAAATCCCGACCGGCGATCTGTGGACAGCGAGGGTGGATGTGGACAACCCCGGGCTGCCAGCGGACTCAGGGTTTCCACCGGTTACGGTTCCTTGCCCGGAAGTGGGACGATGGATGCAGGCACGTACGCCGCGAGGGTCGTACGCCGCTAAGGAGCCGTTGAACTTATGTCATCCGAAAGCCACTTCATGCGCAATGCGCTGCTCTTCGTGGTCGGCCTCGTGGTGGTCGGCTGGCTCGGCTGGGAGCTCCTGGTCGGGCTTACCCACATTTTCTTCTACCTGCTGGTTGGAGCGGCCATCATCGGCGGCGGCATGTACCTCTACGGGCGGGCCAAGCGCGCGATCCGCAGCGGCGAGGTCCAACGCCGGATCACCCGCCGCTACTAGGACAACAGGTAAACCAAAGCGGCGCCACCCCTCGTTGGGGCGGCGCCGCTTTGCAGCAACCACCTACGAGCCGAATCCCGAATCCGCCGGCAGAGAAATGTCCGGCTTCTCCAGCTCCTCGACGTTGACGTCCTTGAACGTGATGACTCGAACGTTCTTCACAAAACGCGCAGGACGGTACATGTCCCACACCCACGCGTCGTGCATCTCGACCTCGAAATAGACCTCGCCGTCCGAGTTGCGGACGTGCAGGTCGACCTGGTTCGCGAGGTAGAACCGGCGTTCGGTCTCCACCACGTACGAGAACTGTCGAACGATGTCGCGGTACTCCCGATAGAGCTGCAGCTCCATCTCGGTCTCGTACTTCTCGAGATCTTCAGCGCTCATCGCACTCCAACCTTGCCGCCATCGTCCGTGCCGTGACCATTCTCGCGCATCGGCGCCGACCATGCGTCGTCGCCAATGGACGCCACGCCGACCGTACCCCTACCCGTCACGGTGAATGCATCGGCAGCGGCCGCGACGTTCACGTACGACATCCGATGATGCGGGCTCGGGCCGAATTCGGCGAGTGCAGCCATATGTTCCGGCGTGGAATACCCCTTATGATCCGAAAAGCCGTATTCTGGCCGTTCCTTTGCCAGGTCTCTCATGATCCGGTCCCGCGTTACTTTCGCAAGTACGCTCGCCGCCGACACGCATGCGGCGACTTGATCACCCTTCCAGACCGCGAGCGACGGGATGCCGACTCCGTCCACGCGAAACCCATCGGTGAGGACGTAGTCCGGGCGTTGAGTCAGGCTCGCGAACGCCCGCCGCATGCCGGACACGTTGCAAACATGCAGGCCGATGCGGTCGATATCGGCCGGCGGGATGACCACGACCGCGTGCGCCAGCGCGCGTTTGAGAACTTGCTCGAAGATCCGTTCGCGCGCCTTTTCGGTCAACAACTTCGAGTCGTTGATCCCGTCGATCTCACCACGACGGCCCTGCGGAAGGATCGCGGCCGCAACCACCAGCGGCCCGGCGCACGCACCTCGGCCAGCCTCATCGGCGCCGGCCACGTGAATGAAGCCGCGCCGTTGCAGCGCTTGCTCGATCGCGTACAGCCCGGCTTCGCGCGCGATGATGGTACGCGAGGGCGGCAGCACCTTGACAGCGTAAGGCAAGCACCGCCACCCGTGCCGGGCTAGCTCGTCCGAAGGCAGCCCGACCCGTTGAACTCAGCGCCGCACTAGCTCGCCGGAGGCGACGCTACGTGCGAAAACGTGGACGGATCGGACAACCAGTCGACCCGCCCCAGCGGCCAGAATACGAGGAACGCCCGGCCGATCACGGCCGACGTGGCAATCGTCGAAGCGTCCAGGTTACCGGTCACGTAAAAACGCTCCTCCGAATCGCCGGAGTAGAACCTGTTGTCGCCCATCACCCACAGCCGCCCCGCCGGTACCACGATCGAGAACTTGTTCGGACTGGCCGGCAGTTTCCCGGCATCTGCGTTCAAGTAGGGCTCGGCCAGCGACGTTCCGTTGACGGTGAGCCTGCCCTGCGCATCGCAGCAGGCCACGTGGTCCCCGGCGACGCCGATCACGCGCTTGATGAAGTCAGTCTCGTCCGGCGTGTTCCGCCACGACATCGGCGATGTGAACACGATCACGTCACCCCGCGCCGGGCTCCGGAAGTGGTACACGAGCTTGTTGACCAGTACGCGGTCATTGATGTTGAGCGTGTGCTCCATCGACGGCGACGGGATGAAGAACGTCTGGAGTACGAACGCGCGGATCACGATCGCGACGACTACCGCAACGGCGAGCAGGATCGGCAGTTCTTTCCAGAAGTTGCCACGGATGCCCCGCAGCGCGCCCCGGGTCCTCGATTCCGGATGTGGAACGTCAATCTGCTCGTCAATCACGCACGGAGCGTACGACGTCTAACCCTTCCTTTAGCCCTAGAACGCGCAGTTACCCCGAAAACCGACAAAAGCGGAATTGCGAGTACGCCGCCGGCACTGACATCGCCGATCGATACCGGCCTCGGCGGACCGAGCGCATCGGTTGCCGGGATGTTCTTGAATCCCGGCGGTATCGACAGAGACGTCCATCTCGATGTCGGCCAGAGAATCGCGTCGGCGCGACCGATCACATTCGATATCGGAACCAAGCCGACACATCGCGAGTCCTGCGACACGAGACGATGGTCGCCCATCACGAACAACATGCCGGGCTGCACGATCACCGGCCGGAAGTTTCGATCCTTGCAGGATGGATCGGTCGGTGCGGTATCCGCGATCGGCGCGTTCATGGTCACGTACGGCTCGTCGACCCCCGCCGCGTTCACCGTGACGTCGCCTTGGTCATCGCAGCACGCAACGGTGTCGCCGGGGATCCCGATCACCCGCTTGATGAAGATGTTGTCGCCCGGCTCCGAGATGCCGACCAGGTTGCCGAGGCCGGTGCCGATCTGCGAGAACATGCTCGCGTTCTGGTCGGCGGCGCTCTCGGATGTCCACTGTGACGTGCCTCGGAACACGATGACCTCGCCACGCGCCGGCGCCCGGAAGTCGTACGCCATCTTGTTGACCATGACTCGGTCGCCGACCTGCAGCGTGTTCTGCATCGAGCCGGACGTGATGTAGAACGCCTGGAACAGGAACGTCCGGACGATGACGGCGAGGAAGAACGCGATCAGAACGATGATCAGCAGTTCTTGCCATCGAGGCATGTCTTTGCGCTTACGAATGGCCCGCTGCCACCAACTTGGACGGTTGGGAGCGAGTGTTCTGGCGGGCTTGGAGAAGGTCTGACCGGCTGTCACCGGCGTAGCCTAGAGCCCCCGTGGCGATAGGGGTAGGCCCGCGGTGGTCACAAAATGCTCACCGCGGGCCCGGGACTTGCGTCGTTACCTAGTTGTTGACCGGCTCACGCAGTTCCTTGATCTTCGCCTTCTTGCCACGCAGATCGCGGAGGTAGTAAAGCTTCGCCCGTCGGACGTCACCACGAGTGACGATTTCCAAGCGGTCGATAGCCGGGCTGTTGAGCGGGTACGTCCGCTCGACGCCAACGCCGAAGCTGACCTTCCGGACGGTGAAGGTTTCCCGCAGACCCGAACCCTGGCGACGAATCACGACGCCCTGGAAGATCTGCACACGGGACCGGTTACCTTCGACGACCCGAGCGTGCACCTTGACGGTGTCACCGGCCCGGAACAGCGGAACGTCAGTACGGATTGACTGGGCGTCAAGCGCATCCAGCAGGTTCATGATGAAATCCTTGACGGATCGTGCGCGGCGTCACCGACGGATCGGTCGCCGAGCGAATGAACGATACTGATCTTCGGGCCAACCCGAGATCCTCGACCGCTCGAAAGCGGTCGGCAGTTTGTAACCCTCTTACTTTGCCATATCCGGCCGGTTGATCTGAAATCCGGCCTCATCAAGGACGGCCAGATCACGTTTGTCGAGTTCGGCCCGACCGATCAGGTCGGGTCGGCGGTCGGCCGTCCGCAACAGGGCCTGGGCCCGTCGCCACCGTGCGATCTTGCCGTGATCGCCGGATCTCAGCACGTCCGGCACATCGAGGCCACGCCACGTCGGCGGCTTCGTGTACATCGGTGCCTCCAGGACGCCGTCGCTGTGCGACTCGTCGATCAACGATGCCGGATTGCCGACCACGCCCGGGATCAGGCGGCCGATCGCCTCCAGCATCACCAGCACGGCCACCTCGCCGCCGAATAGCACGTAGTCGCCCAGCGACACTTCGGTGACCGGCATCCGGGTCGCCGCGTCGTCGAAAACCCGCTGATCGATGCCCTCGTAACGGCCACAAGCGAAGATCAAGCGCTCTTCACCCGCCAATTGGTACGCCAAGCTCTGATCGAATCGCACGCCGGCCGGGCTCGGCACGATCAAGTGGCCCCCAGCACCCTCGGGTGCGACGGCGTCGAGTGCCTGTCCCCACGGCTCGGGCCGCATGACCATGCCGGGCCCGCCGCCGTACGGCGTGTCGTCCACGGTGCGGTGGACGTCGTACGTCCATTCCCGCAGATCGTGGACGCGCAGATCTACCTGACCGGTCACGGCCGCCTTGCCGAGCAGCGACAGCCGCAACGGTGCCAGGTAGTCCGGGAAGATCGTGATGACGTCGACGCGCACGCGGACCTACAGATCCAGCAAACCCTCGGGCGGCGTGATCACGATGCGGCCGCCCGCGAGATCGACATCGGGCACGATGGCACGGACGAACGGGATGAGTGTCTGACCGTTCTCGCCCGCGTAGTCATCGGATCGCTTGACGACGAGCATGTCCGCGCCCGGACCATGCGTTACCCGCGTGATCTCGCCGATCGACGTCTCCTCGTCGCCCTTGACGACGACGCGCAGGCCGACCAGCTGGAAGTCGTGAAATTCGTCCGGATCGTCGGACGGTTTGACGTCGCCCGCGTCGACCAGCAGCTTCACGCCGCGCAGCTTCTCGGCCATGTCGCGGTCGTAAATACCGTCGAACGTCACCAGCATCTGTGGCCGGCCACCGGCCGTGTACGTGCGACATGCCTCGATCGTCAGCGGACCGGCAGTTGCCGGGTCGGTGCGTAGCACCGACCCGGCAACGTAACGATCTTCGGGGTCGTCCGATGTCACGTAGACGACGACTTCACCACGGACGCCGTGCGCTCGCACGATCGATCCGATGATGAGCTCCCTGATGACCGGCTCAGGCATCGCGATCAGAACGAGTCGACGATGTCGACGCGCACTGCTTTGCCGCCGATCGAGGTGATCACCTGACGCAGCGCCTTAGCCGTACGCCCGCCCCGCCCGATGACCGTACCCAGGTCTTCGGGGTGGACGCGGACTTCGAGACGCTGCCCCCGGCGGGAGTCGATCATCCGGACGCGTACGTCATCCGGGTGTTCGACGATGCCCTTGACCAGGTGCTCCAGCGCAGGCCGGAGCGCGCTGTCAGGCGTCGGCACCGGCCGCTTCCTCGGCTGGCGTCTCCACTGCGGCCTCCGCAGCCGGAGCTGCCTCGGCAGCCGGGGCGTCGGCCTTCTTCTCGGCCTTCTTCGCCGGCTTGTTGGCGGGCTTCTCAGCCGGCGCCAGACCTGCGGCAGCCTTCGCCTCGGTCTCGTACAGCGCCTTGCGGTCAACCTTGTCCGGCGCCATCAGCAGCGGCGGCGGAGCCGGCAGGTTCTTGAACTTCTGCCAGTCACCGGTCTTCTCCAGGAGACGCTGGACCGGCTCGCTCGGCTGCGCGCCGACGGAAAGCCAGTACTGCGCCCGCTCGGAGTTCACCACGATGATCGACGGGTGCTCCTTGGGCTGGTAGATGCCGATGAATTCGATTGCCTTGCCGTCGCGCTTGGTGCGCGAGTTGGCAACGACGATGCGGTACTGCGGGTTGCGGATCTTGCCCATCCGCAGAAGCCGGATCTTGACGGCCACGTGTGTCGCTCCTGTAAGTGTTTAGCTGAGCGTGCCGGCGCGCATCGTGGGGTTGATGTCTGCCGGTGACTCGTGGACTGGTCACGTGCCCGGGTTAGAGGGCGCGAACACGTGCCGGATACCAGCTCACCATTCTGCCAGACGGCACCGGGACTTCACGAATCGCCCACGCCACTAGACAAGATCTTTCGTCGTGACCACGGTCGCGAAGTAGTCGTGCAGGGTCGCCGCGGTCGCCGCCGACAGCTGCGCTGCGGTGAAAGTCACACCGTCCGCGTCCACCTTGTCGAACGTGTGCATCGCATCCGGGACGAACAGGACGTCGTACCCGAGGTCGGCCCCATCGCGAGCGGTGGACTCGCAGCACCGGTTCGTCTGGATGCCGCAGATCGCGAGCTGCTCGACACCGTTTTCCTGAAGCCATGCGTGCAGGTCCGGCGTACCGCGGAACGCCGAGTGGACCTCCTTACGCAGATCCAGCGACGGCGTGAGATCCGCGACGACCGGCTTGAACGCGTGCCCCGGCGACCCTTCGAGGAAGCCGCTGTCCTCATCGTGTTCGGTCTGCGCCACCCGCACGATCGGGCGCCCGGCGGCGGCCCAGGCGGCCGCGAGCGCGCCGATGTTCGCCTCGGCGTCCGGGTTGTCGCGAGCGCCCAAATCCGGGTCTTCAAACGCTTTCTGCACGTCGATGATGATGAGCGCGGTCGCGGGTCCGATCTCCACAGTCATGGGCGCCATCGTGCCCGATGCTCACCGCGAAGACCACTACTTGAACGCGTTCAACTTTCACCGTATGCTGAGACTCAATCTGAACGCGTTCAAATTCTAAGGTTGGTACGCGATGATCGACGCCCCTGAGGTGACACCACGTGAACCGGGCACACGCCGGACCGACCGACTTTTTCTGATCGGCGTACTGGCCGCCGTAGCAATCCGGGGCGGTCTGTTCGTCGTGAGTTTCGGCGTGCTCTCCCCCGGCATCGGCTACCGGCTGGCCGGCGCGTTTGCCCCCGGCTTCGCCGACGCGGTCGATTTCGGGATCGCCGGACTCTTGGTCGCTGCGGCCATATATGGCGCCACAGCGGAACGAAGCGCGCGGTACGCGTACCTCATGGGTGTGGTGTTTGTCTGTGACAACCTCGCCTACGCGGTCGGCGTCGCACTGGCGTATCGCGGGCAGGACGCTCCGGTCGGATTCCCGATCGCCCTGATCGGCCTGCAGGTTCCGCTCATCGTCCTCGGCGCCGCACTTGTTCACCGTGCGCTCCGGAGTGCTCCATGACGACGACGAGCATCGGCGCACGCTGGGAACACTTCACGCCGAATGAACACCGAATCTTCTCGACCGAGGGTGCCCGCGGGCTGGGCTGGATCTACCTGATCGACAACGTCATCTACGTCGGTGGACTACTGATCACCGCGGTGGTTCTGGCACTTCACGATCCGGAGGCCACCGCGTACTTCGCCGGACTCGCGCTCGTGCAGATTCCGGCGGCGATGCTGGCGATCAGCATCATCCGCCGGACTCGACGGAGGGATCTGGCTCAGTAGGAGCGGGCCAGGATCGCGATCATGCCGGCTTCGTCGTCCGCGTCCGGCACGCCGCCGTCCTCGCGGACCAGGCAACGTACCGTGATCGCAGACTGGTTCGCCTTCGCTTCGCCCTCGACGCCGACGGCCGACCACGGTACGCGCGCCCAGCCGGCCTGCGCCGCCTCGATCGCCTCGTCCACCGTCTTCACGTCCACGGTGTGGTCGATCCGGCGCGCCAGCGCCTCATCGAACAGCGCCTTCTGATCCTGTTCCAACGCGGTCAGTACCGAGGCGACCAGCGCGTCGACGCTGACCGACTCCTTCGTACCACTCGTGCGGCGGGCGAGCGTCACGTTGCCTTCAGCAAGGTCACGGGGGCCGATCTCCACACGTACCGGATAGCCCTTGAGCTCGGCATCGACGGCCCGGCGGCCGAATGGGGTGTCCACCCGATCGTCGAAACCGACCCGAACGCCGGCGGTCTTGAGCGCGTCGCGGAGCTGGGCCGCCGTGGACATCACGCCGTCGCCGTCCTTGACGACCATCACGTGCGCCTGAATCGGGGCCAGCGCGGGCGGGACCCGCAGGCCGCTGTCGTCGCCGTGGCACATGATCAGGCCACCGACCATCCGGGTCGAGGTACCCCAGCTCGTCGTGTACGCGTGCTCGACCGTGCCGGCCTGCGACGTGTACGAGATGTTGAACGCCTTCGCGAAGTTCTGGCCGAGTTCGTGGGACGTGCCCATCTGCAGCGCCTTGCTGTCGCCCATCATGCCCTCGAGCGTGTACGTGCTGGTCGCACCCGCGAAGCGCTCGCGTACGGTCTTGCGGCCAACGACCACCGGCATCGCCAGTACGTTGACCATGAAGTCTTCGTACACCTCGTGCAGGATGCGTCGGGCGTACCGGCGGGCGTCCGCCATGTCCACGTGCGCCGTGTGTCCTTCTTGCCAGAGAAATTCGCTGGTCCGAAGGAACACGCGCGGGCGCATCTCCCAGCGCACCACGTTCGCCCACTGGTTGAGCAGCAGCGGCAGGTCGCGGTAGCTGCTGATCCACTTCGCCATGAACTCGCCGATGACGGTTTCGCTGGTTGGGCGGACCACGACGGGTTCGGCGAGCTGCTTGCCACCACCGTGCGTGACCACCGCCAGCTCGGGCGAGAAGCCCTCGACGTGCTCCGCTTCGCGGGAAAGGTAGGACTCCGGGATGAAGAGCGGGAAGTACGCGTTCTGCGCATCGGCCGCCTTGATCCGCGCGTCCATGTCGGCGACCATGCGCTCCCAGATCGCGTACCCGGTCGGGCGGATCACCATGGTGCCGCGAACCGGGCCGTTGTCGGCTAGTTCGGCCTTGGAAACCACGTCTTGGTACCAGCGGGGAAAGTCTTCCGCCCGGGGAGTAAGCACACGCGCCATAACCGGACACACTACCGTCGCCCACACCCGTCGCCACCGTCGCCCACACGCGTCGCCTTCGCGCTGACATCCATGATCGGGAGTTTGCGTCCCGGGCGGGTGTCGGCGGCGAACTGGCGACGATGTCAGGGGACGCGAACTCGCGATCATCACGTTCGCCGGTCCAGTAGGGACGCCACGTAACGCAGCAAGCGGTCGGGATTGCGCAGGTCCGGCCTGTGGATGGCGAGGGTGGTTGTGGATTACTCCGGGTAACGGGCGATGTACGCGTCGATCTTGAACTTGCGTCGCAGGCCGGCATCGTTCATGTACCGGATCTGGCCGAATACCGGCCGCTCCGCCCAAGGTCGATCGTGTACGCCGGCGATCGACCACATCACGCCGACGTACCCGTTCGGGTCGCCACCGTCGATCTCATAGAAGTCGTTGAGCCGGATGGCATGTTCGATCGCGACCGAAGCGGACGGAGTCCACTCCAGGATCTTCTTCGCCCAGTACATCCGCATGTAGCCATGCATCTTGCCGTCGCGAGTCATCTGCCGCTGCGCCGCGTTCCACGCCTCGTCATGCGTCTGCGCGTGTTCCAGTTGCTGGTAGGAGTACACAAATGAGCGGGCGTCGGTTGCGTGCGCGCCCAGCGTCCGAGCCGCCCAATCCGGCGCGCCCCGGATGCTGTCGTAGTGCGGCTGGTACAGGCAGAAGTTGTCGGACAGCTCCTTGCGTACCACCATCTCTTCGATCAGCGCGGCCGCGTCGGGCGCGGTCAACGCGACCCGCAGCGTGGCTAGCTGTCCATAGTGGAAGTACGGCGAGAGGCCGCTCAGACCGTCGACCGTGGGGTCGTTGCGGGCCGTCGCGTAGTCGGCGAGGCGATGACGTATGAACGCCCGCAACGCAGCCGCCGCCGCGACCTGGCCCGGCACCGCTGCGACGTGCGTCCCGTTGGATAGCGGTGCCGAGGGAACGTCGAGCGAATCCGACGAAAGCGATCCTTGCCAGGGATGCGGGTGATGACGAAGCCGCGGCGGCTCGACCAGGAAACGGGACAGGTGCCGGTGGATCTTCGGCCGGATCGTCCGTGCGGCGAACTCCAGCTTCTCGCTGGTCACCCAGGCCGGAACGATGTTGTGGGTGTCTACCTCGAACACCGGGATGCCGCACGACGAGGCCAGCGCCGACCGCAGGGTTCGGGGTCCTCGCAGCGGCGAAAAATCCACGTAGATCGCGGCCGGCGCGACATCACCCACGATGTGGCGCAAGGCGGCGATCGGCTTGTGCGCGGTCCGGACCACGAACGTGATATCGAGCTTTTCCAACGCGTCGGCGACGTCGCGAAGCCCGGCCAGCATGAATTCGAAATGTTCCCGCGCCCTCCCGCCGGACACGGGATACACGACGAACGCGACCACGAGCGGCAGCCGACCGGCGAGCGCGTGCCGCTGCGCCGCGAGCAGCGCGTGGTTGTCGTTGGTTCGCTGGTCGCGGGACATCACGTAGAGCACGCAGCGCGCGTGTTCCGGTGGTGACGCCGAGTTCAACGCGCGCCGACGGGCTAGAAGATCGTCATCGCTCATTCTCTACCGAACGACCCGCCCCCGCAGCACGATGCGCGCGGGCGCGGAAACGACGCGCAGATCGAGGCGGGGGTCGTCGACGTAGACGACGAGGTCGGCCAGGCCGCCCTCGATCAGCCCGGGGAAGCCGAGCCACTCGCGAGCGCCCCACGAAGCCGCGGCGAGCACGGCGGTCGCGGACATGCCGGCGCGCTGATGCAGCATCATCATCTCCTTCGCCGCGAGCCCGTGCCGGATGCCGCCACCGGCGTCGGTACCCACGTAGATCGGCACTCCGGCGTCGACCGCCTCGGCGACCACGTCCGGGAAGGATGCCTGCAGAGCACGCATATGAGCGGCGTATTTCGGATACTTCGGCTCGGCCTCCGCCGCAATCGCATCGAACGTCTCGATATTGATCATCGTGGGCACCAATGCCGTGCCGCGTCGTGCCATCTCCGCGATGACATCGCTGGTCAAGCCGGTACCGTGTTCGACCGAATCGATTCCGGCCGCGACCAGCGTGGCGACCGACTCTTCGCCGAACGCGTGCGTCGTCATCCGTACGCCGGCCGCGTGTGCGGCGGCGACGGCCGCGGTCAGCGTGGCCTCATCCCAAGCCGGCGCGAGGTCGCCGGCCGATCGGTCGATCCAGTCACCGACCAGCTTCACCCAGCCGTTTCCGGCTTTGGCCTGCGCGGTTATCTCGGCCGCGACGTCCTCGGCCGCGACCTCCACGCCGATGTCGCGCAAATAACGGCGTACCGGAGCAACGTGTCGCCCTGCGCGTGCCAGTCGCGGCACGTCCGGATCACGGTCGAGTTCGGGATAGGGGTACGGCGAGCCGGCGTCCCGAATCGCGAGTACGCCCGCGTCCCGGTCGAGCGCGGCAAGTTCGCGGGCTTCGTCCAGCCCACTGATCGGACGGCCGGGCGCCGCAATGCCGATGTGGCAATGCGCGTCCACGAGCCCCGGAACGATGAATCCGCCGGTCGCGATCGTCGTCGCATTTTCGACCGGCGTAAACGTCACCCGGTCGCCGACCAGCCATAGATCGCGGACCTCGTCGTCGGGCAGGACGACGCCGCGTACGTGCAAAGCCATACCGAACACTCTGACACGAAGTACACCCGGTTGATCCTGGAGCTAACTCCAGGATCAACCGGAAGGTTGGTCAGGAAGAAGAGTCGGGGCGCTTTGTCAGCTTGCCGAAATCCAGCTTCGGGGCTTTGAAACCGCCCGGCAGTGCGCTCGGGTCAAGGCCCGGCGGTAGCTGCGGCATGCCGCCGGCCGGGAAGCCCGGCGGGAGACCGCCCGGCATGGCACCGCCGACGCGGGGACGGCCGGACGACTTCGTACCCTTGCGCTTGTTCTTCGGCGACTTCGTCGCCTTCCGGCGCCCGGGCAGGCCCATCATGCCGCCCATTTGCTTCATCATCTTCTGGGCTTCGGCGAATCGGTTGAGCAGCTGGTTCACGTCCATGACGGTGACGCCGGAGCCCTTGGCGATACGCATCCGGCGAGAACCGTTGATGATCTTCGGCTCTTCCCGCTCCCCCGGCGTCATCGACCGGATGATCGCCGTGATCTGGTCGAACTGACTCTCGTCGACCTGAGCGAGCTGGTCCTTCATGTTGCCCATGCCGGGCATCATGCCGAGGATGTTCGCAATCGGTCCCATCTTCCGGATCGCGATGATCTGGTCGAGGAAGTCGTCGAGCGTGAAGCTCTGGCCGCCGATCATCTTGGCGGCCATCTTGTCCTTCTGATCCTGATCGAAGGCCGATTCGGCCTGTTCGATCAAGGTCAGGACGTCGCCCATGCCGAGGATGCGGCTGGCCATCCGGTCGGGGTGGAAGATGTCGAAGTCTTCGAGTTTTTCACCGGTCGACGCGTACAGGATCGGCTCGCCGGTGACGTGCCGCACCGACAGAGCCGCGCCACCACGGGCGTCGCCGTCCAGCTTCGAGAGCACGACGCCGGTGATTCCAACACCGTCGCGGAACGCTTCTGCGGTCGCGACCGCGTCCTGACCGACCATCGCGTCGATCACGAAGATGATCTCGTCCGGCGAGACCGCGTCACGAATGTCCGCCGCCTGCTGCATCAGCTCGGCATCGATGCCGAGACGGCCGGCGGTGTCGACGATCACGATGTCGCGCTGCGCGCGTTTGGCGTGCTCGATGGCATCGCGGGACACCTTCACCGGGTCGCCGATGCCGCTGCCGGGCTCCGGCGCGTACACCTCTACACCGGCCCGCGTACCAAGCACCTGGAGCTGAGTGACCGCGTTCGGGCGCTGGAGATCGGCGGCGACCAGCAACGGCTGGTGACCGGCCTTCTTCAGGTGTAGCGCGAGCTTGCCGGCGAGCGTCGTCTTACCGGAACCCTGGAGACCGGCCAGCATGATCACCGTCGGCGGCTGCTTCGCGAATCGCAGCCGGCGAGTCTCGCCGCCGAGCACGTTCACGAGCTCCTCGTGCACGATCTTGATGACCTGCTGCGCCGGGTTGAGCGCCTGCGAGACCTCCGCGCCGAGCGCGCGCTCCTTGATCGACGCGATGAACGCGCGAACGACGGGCAGCGCGACATCGGCCTCAAGTAGTGCGAGCCTGATCTCCCGCGCCGTCGCGTCGATGTCGGCCTGCGTCAGACGCCCCTTGCCCCGGAGCTTCGTGAAGATGCCGTTGAGCCGGTCGCTCAAAGTGTCAAACACAGCGCTTCAACCTCTTATGTCCGAATTGGTCCCACGCGGCGAATCGCGTCCTCCCCGAGGGTACTTGGCGTAGCGACCCAGGGCGACCGCCGCTACAGGGCCTGGCGGTCAGCCGTGTGGCTTGAGCAACGTGACGCGGCGGTAGCCGCCTTCGCTGCCCGCTGCCGCCAGCACCGCTGCGCCGACCCGAACTCGCTCATCGTGATCTGCCCAGACGCCGGAGAGGTAAAACGCATCGACAACGTCGCCGCCGAGCGTGGCGACCCTCGCGGCGCGTACGTCGGCGCCGGCCGCTTCCAGCGCGCTCGTGACCCGATAGAGCAGCCCGGACGAGTCCGACGCGCGCAGTTCCAGCACGACCGCATCGGTCGCGTCGGTGTGCCACGTGACGGTGGGATCGGTCACGGTTGACTTGCGATCCGCCGGACGCGACGCCGCCACCCGCGCCAACCGGTCCGCGGGCAGCTGTCCGGCCGCGGCCAATCGAAGATCCATGAGCAAGCGGGTACGGTCCGGAGCCGCACCGAATTTCGTCACGACCGACACCCGGACGATCGCCCGAACGCCTATGGTCAGCGTGTCCGCGCCGATCACTTCGAGCCGGTGCAGCGCCAGCACGCCGGCGACCGAGGCGAGCAGACCCGTACGGTCCGCGGCCACCACGGTCACCCGCTCGTCATCCACCAGTACGGCCGGCAGCGACGCGGTGAGCAGCGCCTGCGGGATCTCCGGCCGGACCGGTACCGCGACCCCGGTAACCAACGCCCGGACGCGTTCGACGAGATCCGCGATCAGCCGGAGCCGCCAGGCCGAAGCGGCCGAGTCGGTGCCGGTCGCGGTCGCATCGGCGCGGCAGAGGCCGTGCAAGAGTTCGAGCGTGTCGACGTCTCCGACCGCCTTCGCGACGTCGGCGATGGTGACCGGGTCACTCAGGTCACGTCGCGTGGCCACGTCCGGCAGTAGCAGGTGCAGGCGAACGAGGCGCTCGATCGTCTCCACGTCGGCAGCCGGGAAGCCCATGTCGGCGGCGACGCGGGCGGCGAGCGGGGCGCCCGCCTCACTATGGTCGCCGGGCAGGCCCTTGCCGACATCGTGCAGCAGCGCGGCGACGAGCAGGAGATCCGGCCGGGAGACCTCGCGGGTGAACGCGTGTGCCTCGATCACGGTACGGACGCAGTGCCAATCCACGGTGTACGCGTGGATCGGGTGATGTTGGGGCAGCCCGCGCAGCCGATTCCACTCCGGCAACACGCGGCCGATCAGCCCGTACCGGTCGCAGGCGTCCCATGCCGCCGCGAGCCCCTCACCTGCGCCGAGCAGCGCGATGAAGGACCGGCGTGCGTCTTCCGGCCAGGGAGTCGGCATCGGGGGCTCGAAGCGATCGAGAAACTCCAGCGTGGCTCGTGCGATCGGCACGCCGGACGTCGCCGACGCCGCCGCCACGCGCAACGCGAGACCGACATCGGGTGCCGCGGTAATCACGGCTCGGGCGAGCACGATCTCGCCGTCCTGGGACACCACGTCGCGTGCCACCGGCGTACGGGGCGACTTGACCGGCGCCCGCCAGCGGTCCACCGCGCGCCACGCGTCACCGAGCGCGTACGAGATCGCCCGCGCGTCGGTGGATACACGACGCAGCAGCGCGTCTCCGTCGGCGAGGCCGAGCATCGCCGCGACGGCACCGCGCTCCTGGGCGATCAGCCGGTCCACCCGGCGGCCGACGCTCGCGTGCAATGCGTCACGGACGTCGAGCAGCCGGCCATGAGCGGCACGGACCGGTGGACGGTATACGTCGGCAATGCCAAGAGTGGAGATGGCTCGAAGCGCCTGGATGTCGCGCAGACCGCCGGCCGCTTCCTTGAGGTCACCTTCGAGCAGGAACGCCAGGTCGCCGTGGGCCTTCGTACGGGTCGCGCCGGCTTCCCGGAGGCGGATCAGCGCCCGGCCGGCGGTACGGCGCCACTGGTCGACGCCGGCCCGGCGAAGTAGTTCGGCGAGCGCGGCATCACCGGCGATGAATCTGAGATCGAGCAGGGACAAGCGCGACCCGGACGTCTTCGATCGCGACCGACAGTGCCTCCGGCACGGTACGGACCGAATGGTCGAGGCCGACCTTGGCGTCCCAGATCGGGTACCACAGCTTGTGCGCCAGCTCCCCGGCACCGGAAAAACCACGGTGCAGGAGCATGAGATCGATGTCGCCGTACGGCGCGCATTCCCGGCGACCCAGACCCCCGGTGGCGACGAGCGCCACGCCGTCGGAGGGGCCGCCGGCCGCCGAGTACAGCCCGGCGAGCCATACGTCGAGCGCCGCCGCACGCTCCTCGCGTGCGGCGGCGCCAACTCGTACTGATCCGTCATGCCGAGACTTCGTCAGAGCGCTTCAATGCCGCGCTCGCCGGTGCGTACCCGGACGACGTCTTCGACCGGCGTGACCCAGACCTTGCCGTCACCGATCTTGCCGGTCTTGGCGGCGCTCGACGATCGCGTCGACGATCTTGTCGACGTCCACCTCGTCCGTGACGACCTCGACCCGGATCTTCGGCAGGAACTCGACCGTGTACTCGGCGCCGCGGTAGACCTCGGTGTGGCCCTTCTGCCGTCCGTAACCCTGGACCTCGCTGACGGTGAGGCCGGCGACGCCCAATGCCTGCAGCGCCTCCTTGACCGCCTCAAGCGGTGACGGCTTGATGACCGCGGTCACCAGCTTCATGCTCAGTCCCTCCGACATCAGCTAAGGTCCGACGTTTCCAGTACGACGACTTCTTCGGTTCCTCGGTCACTTCTGTTCACAGCCGGCGTGCCGTGGGCCGATTCCGGCCAGGGCGAACGCGCCGGCGCCACCGCTGGTCGGGAGCGAACTCGTACGCGCTCTCCGCGTGCTCGGCCACGTCGATGCCGTCGATCTCGACCTCCGGCGTGACCCGGAAGCCGATCGTCTTCTCGATCAGGAAGCCGAGAGCCAAGGCGATCGTGAACGAGAACACCGTAACGATGCCACTGCACGAGTGCCTGGCGACCCAGCTGGGTGACGCCACCGCCGTAGAACAGGCCGTTGTGCCGACGAGCCGTGAGTACGCGGCGGTGCCGATGAGGCCGATCGACAGCGAACCGATCCATCCACCGACGAAGTGCACGCCGACCACGTCGAGCGAGTCGTCGACGCCGAACCTGTACTTCAGGCTCGACCGCGAGCGCACAGACCGCACCGGCGACGAGGCCGAGACCGACCGCGCCGAGCGGCGAGATGTACGCACAGGACGGGGTGATCGCGACCAGACCGGCGACGGCGCCGGACGAAGCACCGATCATCGTCGGCTTGCCGTTGCGGATCCATTCGACGATGATCCAGCCGAGAAGTGCGGCGGCCGTGGCGTCCTGGGTGTTGACGAACGCGATGGCGGTCGTACCGTCCGCGGTCAGCTCGGAACCGGCGTTGAAGCCGAACCAGCCGAACCACAGCAGGCCGGCGCCGAGCGCGACCATCGGGACGTTGTGCGGCTTGAACGTCTCCTTCGGCCAACCGACGCGCTTGCCGAGCACGATCGCCAGAGCGAGCGCGGCCGAACCGGCGTTGATGTGCACGGCGGTACCACCGGCGAAGTCCATCGCGCGTGCAGCTTCGTTGCCGATGAAGCCGCCGCCCCAGATCCAGTGCGCGACCGGCACGTAGACGATCGTGAACCAGCCGAACGCGAACACCAGCCAGCCGCCGAACTTCGCTCGGTCCGAGATCGAGCCGCTGATCAGCGCCACGGTGATGATGGCGAACATCATCTGGAAGGCGAGCACCACGTACGTCGGGATGCCGGTCGTTCCCCACAGGTCACTGTGGAAGTTCTTGGTGCCGAGGTACTGGGAAGTTACCGATCAACTCGTTCCGCGTCGCGTTCTTGTTGGTGCCGAACGCGAAGCTGAATCCGTAGAGGATCCAGAGCACCGAGATGAGCCCGATACACGAGAAGCTCATCATCATCATGTTGAGCACGCTCTTGGACACGGTTCAGGCCGCCGTAGAACAGCGCCAGGCCGGGGGTCATCAGCAGCACCAACGCGGTGGATGCGAGCAACCACGAGGTGTTACCTGTATCGAGTACCGGCGCACTCGCTAGAGTGACCATGCTGCCTCCTAGATGGAAAAAGACACAACTGCCCGGCTGCAGCAGCGTCGCCCAGCGCCGGATGAGGAGACTTTGCCGCCGCTCTGTTTCACGCATAGTCCTTGCGCGATTTCCATTAGGTATCGAAGTGTTTCGGATCGATGAACAAGCGCACCGAAACCGGCCCTCATCGCATGAACTATCGATGCCATCGTGGCCGTTAGGTTGATGTATCGAAGCCGCCCGTACACGAGACGGATCATCAACTCGGGCGTCCGTCATCTGAGCGCCAAATCCCAGCGCTCGGACTGAAATTTATCTGAGAGCCGCTTCCAGGAGGCCACGCTCGTAGTCGAGCAGCCGCAGGTCGCGCTCCGGACGCCGAAGGTGACCCTTCTGCGACGATCCGGACGAACACCGGATCGCCGGCCGCGGCCATTCGCCGGATACCTTCGTTGTGGTCGACGATGCGCTTGCGGATCGTCGCGACCAGGCGCGACCGGTCCAGCGGCGTCAGCCCGTACGCGTCGGCGAACAGTCGCAACCGTCGCGGCGCGATCGACCCGGCCCCAGCCGAGCGTGGTGGCAGTCCCGGTCGGAGAAGATCGGCACCCACGTCCAGGCCGCGTACGCGACGTCGTAGATCCGCGAGCCCGGCGATGCGAGGTCGAAGTCGATCAGGGCGAGCGTGCCGTCGGTACGCCAGATCATGTTGTGCGGCGCCGCGTCGTGGTGGCAGATCACCTCGGCGTCCGGCGGCGGCGGCCCGAACGCGCGCCAGATCGCATGCGGCGGCGGCGTGAAGCCGAACTGCGCGTCGTGGAACATCCGGAGCGTCGTCGCGACGGCGATCAGCGCGGCGTCGGTCACCCACTGCGGACCCAGCGGGTACGACCCGCAGGCCCCGTCGACGTACGACAGCACCTCGCGTCCTCGCTCGTCGATCCCGAGTGCGCGTGGCGAACCGGTGAAACCGACCTGCTCAAGATGGCGCAGCAACGCATGTACGGCCGGCGTCCACGGCCCGGCATTGCGACGTACGGTATCGCCGACCCGGACCACCGTGCTGGTGTTGCCGCCCAGGAGCGGAATTTCGGGGTACGTCATCCTCTTCCACTGCCCTCGTTCCGCGCCGTCACCCGGCCCAGGTTACGCGGTACGTGCGCCCCGAGCGTGGCCCGGTCTACTCGTCATCACCGCCCAGAAGCGCATCCACGAACGTTTTCGGGTCAAACGGCGCCAGATCATCCGGGCCCTCACCGAGCCCGACCAGCTTCACCGGGATGCCCAGGCGACGCTGGATCGCGATCACGATGCCGCCCTTGGCCGTGCCGTCGAGCTTCGTCAGTACGACCCCGGTCACGTCCACCGCCTCGAGGAAGACGCGGGCTTGCTCCAGCCCGTTCTGCCCGGTGGTGGCGTCGATGATGAGCAGCGTCTCGTCGATCGGGCCGTGCTTCTCGACCACCCGCTTGACCTTGCCGAGCTCGTCCATCAGGCCGATCTTGTTCTGCAGGCGCCCGGCCGTGTCGATCAGTACGGAGTCGACCTTCGTCTCGATCCCCCGTTTGACCGCGTCGAACGCGACCGCGGCCGGGTCGCCGCCTTCCTTGCCCCGGACCACTTCGGCACCGACCCGGCTGGCCCACGTGGCAAGCTGGTCGGCCGCTGCGGCGCGGAACGTGTCGGCAGCGCCCAGGATGACGGTGTGGCCGTCCGCGATCAGTACGCGTGCGATCTGGCCGCAGGTCGTCGTCTTTCCGGCGCCGTTCACGCCGACGACCAGTACGACGGCCGGTACGTCCGAGTGCGGTGTGGCCTTGATCGAACGGTCCATATCCGGCTGGAGCGCCGCGACGAGTTCCTCGGCGACCAGGTCACGCAGCTCGCTGCTCGACTTCGTACCGAGGACCCGGGCGCGGTCACGGATCCGCTCGACGATTTCCCGAGTCGCGTCGACGCCGACGTCCGCACCGATCAGCGTGTCCTCCATCTCCTCCCAGGCCTCGTCGTCGAGGTGGTCGCGGGAGATCATCGCGAGCAGGCCTTTACCGAGGAGATTCTGCGAGCGGGACAGGCGGGACCGCAGCCGGACCAGGCGCCCGGCGGTCGGTGCGGGGACCTCGACCGGCGGAGCGGTCTCGGTCTCCACCGGCCCGGCCTCCACCGGTGCAGGTGAAGTCGGCGCGGGTGAGACCGGCGCGGGCGACGTCGGAGCGGTCGGCGGCGTGATGACGGGCGGCTGCACGGTGGGCGCCGGCTTGGGACCGCCCGGCCGCGTCGTACCCGGCTTCGCGGTGTCCGGCCGAGTGGAGCCGGGTTTGGCCGTGTCCGGCCGGGTCGTGCCCGGCTTCGTGGGCGGCGCCGACTTCGTGCCGGGCTTCGTGCGCGTACCCCGGTCGGAGCCGGGCACGGCCTGATCGGTCGCCGTGCCGGGCGTTTCGTCCGGTGCGTCCTGCTGCTTCGACCTGCGGCGCCGCGAGCCGATGGTGGCCGCTCCGCCGAGGCCGAGCGCGGCGATGATGATCGGGACGTACTCGTACCAAGTCATGGGCGCAATCCTGACAGACGGACCGGACCCGGCGGGCGAGCAGGCCCTAGATCACTGCTCGAAGTTGGGCATCGCCGGGCGCGCATCAGCGGATCGACCGGCTGGCTTTTCCCATTCCTCCTGGCGCCCGAGCACGGTCTGATCGAGGAACGCGTACGAACCACCGAGATCTTCGGTACCGCGGCCGAACAGCGAGTACGTGTGGAAGATCTCGTCGCCGTCCCGTAGGAACATGCTGTATCCGGGCTGCTCGGATGGCTTTTCGTCGAGATACAGCGGTCGGCCGAGCGCGGCCCACTCGTCCGCCGACCGATAGTTGTAGACGACCGGGGCGGCCGATTCGTCGAGCGATACGTGAAAGTCGACGTTGAAGTCGGTGCCGCCGGACGAGTACCAGTCGATCTCCCAGCCTTTCTTCGCCTGCCACGCCTGGAGCTTCGGGAGCGGCGCCCGTGAGACGACCACGAAGGAGGTATCGCGGACGTTCAGGTGCCGGATCAGGCCTGGTGACATCTCGTCGACCGCTGCCGAGCAGCTGGAGCAGCCCTCGTCCCAGGACGGATGGAACATGAAGTGCTGCACGATCAATTGGCGTCGGCCGGTGAACAGATCGCGTAGTGTCGCGGGCCCGTCGACGCCGTCGAACACGTACTCCTTGTCGACCCGCACCATCGGCAACATGCGGCGCTCGGAATTCAGCTCGTCACGCGCCTTCGTCGCGGCTTTCTCCTTGACCAGCAGCCGCTTACGCGCGGCTGTCCACTCATCGCGGGACACAATCTCGGGAAGGCTCATACCGTTGCAGACCCCGCCCGGCCGGAAAACTCATCGCGGCAGGTCGAAGGCCCCACGTAGGTAGGTCAAGTCCGAAACATCGCCGAACCGGTACGCGAGGAGCCCGGCCGCCCGGGCACCGTTGACGTTCCGGATCTGGTCGTCCACGAACAGGCACTCGCCGGCCGGCTTGAGAACCGCCTCGCAGGCCGCGGCGAAGAACGACGGATGCGGTTTCGCGAGGCCCAACTCGGCCGACACGACGATCGCGTCGAACTCTTCGGCGATCTCGAACCGGAGCAGGTCGGCCCGGACGTCATCGGTTGCGTTCGTGCACAGCGCCACCGGGAAGCCGGCCTCGCGTACTTCGGCGACGAACGCGAGTACCTCCGGTACGAGTTCGCCGCGGTAGCTGTCCCATTCCTCCGCAACCCGTTCCGCAGTGGCCAGGTCGCCGGTCCGGTCGACCAGCGCCGCCGCGATCGACTCGCGCCACCCGGCGCGGCTGATCTGACCAAGCATGGCAGGCGTCAGCCGTTCCGGCGCGAGCGCAACCTCAAGGATTTCGCCGGGCCCGAACCCCGCCGCCGTCTCGGCCGGCCCGAGTCCATCGCGCCGGTATTCGCGAATCACGCCGTCCAGATCGATCAGCAGTGCGGTCGGCTTCTTCCGGACGTTCATGGTTACCGCCGTCCAACGGGGCGCGCCGGTTGGCTCACGCCGCATCCTCGGTCGAGTTGCGCTCCAGACGTTGGCTGATCACCTCGGTGACGCCGTTACGCATCGTAACGCCGTACAGCGCGTCGCCGACCTCCATCGTCCGCTTCTGGTGCGTGATGATGATCAACTGACTCCGCTCCCGCAGCTGCTGGAACAGCGTGATCAGGCGGCCGAGGTTGACGTCGTCGAGCGCGGCTTCGACCTCGTCCATGATGTAGAACGGGCTGGGGCGGGCCCGGAAGATCGCGCACAGCATCGCGACCGCGGTCAGCGAGCGCTCCCCGCCGGAGAGCAGCGACAGCCGCTTGATCTTCTTGCCCGGCGGCCGCGCCTCGACCTCGACGCCGGTGGTCAGCATGTCGTCCGGGTCGGTCAGCACGAGCCGGCCTTCGCCGCCCGGGAACAGGACCTGGAACACGTGCTCGAACTCGCGCGCGGTGTCGTGGAACGCGGACGCGAACACCTCGAGGATCCGGTCGTCGACGTCCTTGACCACGGTCAGCAGGTCGCGCCGGGTCGCCTTGAGGTCCTCCAGCTGCTCGGAGAGGAACTTGTAGCGCTCCTCCAGCGCTGCGAATTCCTCCAGCGCGAGCGGATTGACCTTGCCGAGCAGCGTCAACTCGCGCTCGGCCCGCGCGGCGCGCTTCTCCTGGGTGGGGCGGTGGAACGCCGACGGCTCCGGTTCCGTCTCGCTCGAGCGCCTCCGCGGCGGCAAGTTCCAGAGCCGACGGTGGTACGAGCGACTCCGGCCCGTACTCGGCGAGCAGATCCGTGACTTCCAGGCCGAAGTCCTCGGCCGCCTTGGATTCGAGTTGCTCGACGCGCAGCCGCTGCTCGGCACGGGCGACTTCGTCCCGGTGCACGGCAGAGGTCAACCGATCCAGATCGGCGGTCAGACGGGTGGCGGTTCCGCGTACCTCGGCAAGTTCTGCTTCACGCGTGGACCGCGCCGCCGCGATCTCGTCCCGGTGCTCGACGGCGGCCGCGATGGTGACCGATATCCGCGACAACGCCTTCGACGCGCCCGCGGCGACCAGCGTCGCGATTCCCGCGCCTCGGGCCCTTGCCGCTCTCCGGGCGGCCGCGCGCTCCCGGGCCGCGCGTTCGGCGGCGGCCTGGCGGAGCAGCGCGTCGGCCCGGCCGGCCAGCGCGCCGACCCGCTCTTCGGCGGTCCGGACCGCGAGCCGGACCTCCATCTCGTTCTGTCGAGCCGGCCGGCACCAGCGAGGCCAGTTCGTCGCGCTCCTCGGTGGACGGATCGTCGTCGAGCGGTGACGCCTCGGCCAGCCGCAGGCGCTCCTCCAGCTCGGTGAGGCCGGCCAGGCCTTCATCTCGGGCGGCTTCAGTCTTCGACCGGGCAGCCGCCAAGACGATCGGCCTCGGCCCGCGCGGACCGGGCCGCCGCGCCGAGCTCGGCGAGTTTCCGGGCGGCAGCGTTGCGCGCCGTGTCGGCGCCTTGCGACCGGCGTCCGCCGCCGCGACGGTGTCCTTCCGCGCGGCGACCTCGTCGCGGGCGGCGGCCAGCTGCGCCTGCAACGTGTTCAGCCGGGTGCTCGGCGACGAGCGCTGCGACCGGGCCTCGTCGACCGCGGCCTGCACCTCGATGTAGCTCTGCGCCTTCGTCGAGCCGCCGGCCGCCGCGTACGCACCGACCACGTCGCCGTCCGGCGTCACGGCGCGGAACTCGGGGTGCGCCGGCGACCAGATCACGGGCGGCGGCCAGGCCGTCCACGAGTACGACGTCGTGCAGTGCGCGCTCGAGGGCCGGCCGGAGCGCATCGTTGCAGCGCACGACGTCAAGCGCCCAGCGGGCGCCGGACGGCAGCGACGGGCCGTACGACCGGGCCGGCGCCGGGCGTACCGACGAGCAGCGTCGCCCGGCCCGCGTCCGGACGCCTTGAGCAGCTCCATCGCGGCGGTCACATCGTGACACTCGGACACGGCGACGGCGTCGGCGAGCGCCGCCGAGCGCGGCCGCCAGCGCCGCCTCGTGGCCCGGGTCGACCGCGAGCAGAGCGGCCACGCTGCCCAGCAGACCGGGCATCCGATCGGCCGCCGCCAGCAGCGCTCCCGCACCGTCCTTGCGACGCAGGCCTAGCGCCGAGCGCCTCTTCACGGGCACGCCACTCGGATGCTTCGCGCTCGGTGACGCGTTCGGCATCGGCTAGTTCCTTGGCTCGGGCCGCGGCCTGCTCGTGCGCGGCAACCGCGGCGGCGTACCGGTCGTCGACCTCGGCATCGCCGGCGCTCTGATCCTCCGCGTCGCCGGACGCGACCTCGAACTGCTCCTCGGCGAATTCGGCACGATCGCGTGCCTCTTCCAGCGCCTGCGCACCGCGTTCGATTTCGTCGGCGGCGGCCTGCGCCCGGGTACGGGCGGCGTCGACCTGTCCGGTCAGCTTCGCGAGCCCTTCACGCCGGTCGGCGATCGCCTTGACCGCCGAGACGAGTTGCCGCTCGGCCGCGGCCAGCATGTGTTCCAGCTGCTGGCGTTGCGCAACGGCGTCGGAGAGCCGGAGTTCGTCGGCGGCAAGCGCGGCACGCAGCGCGTTGTCCTGTTCCCGGATCTTCTGCGCCTCGGCGACGAGCTGCTCCGGGTCGCGACCCAGGCGCTCGTCCTCGACCTCCGCGCTCAGATGCTTCAGACGCTCCGAGGCGAGCTGCTCGGTCGAGCGGAACCGCTCCTGCAGGGCGGAAAGCTCGTACCAGGTCTGTTGGGCCTTCTCGAGGATCGGCTGGTCGGCCGCGTGATCGCGTTCCAGACCACCGAGCCGCATTTGCACCTCGGCCAGTTCGGCCTCGACCCGTTCGCGATGTTCGCGCAGCGCGGTCTCGTCCGCGATCTCCTTCGAGATCGTGTCGCGCAGCGTGCTCAGGTCGTCGGCGAGCAGGCGAAGTCGGGCGTCCCGAAGGTCGGCCTGGATGCCTGCGGCCCGACGCGCGACCTCTGCCTGCTTGCCGAGCGGCTTCAACTGGCGACGCAGCTCGGTGGTGAGGTCGGTCAATCGGTTCAGATTGACGCCCATCGCCTCAAGCTTGCGCAGCGCCTTTTCCTTGCGCTTGCGGTGTTTGAGGACGCCCGCCGCCTCTTCGATGAACGCGCGCCGGTCCTCCGGCTTCGCGTGCAGAACCGTGTCGAGCTGGCCCTGGCCGACGATGACGTGCATTTCCCGGCCGATGCCGGAGTCGGAGAGCAGGTCCTGGATGTCGAGAAGGCGGCAGGCATCGCCGTTGATCTCGTACGCGCTCTCGCCCGACCGGAACATCCGGCGCGTGATCGACACCTCGGTGTATTCGATCGGCAGGGCGCCGTCGGTGTTGTCGATCGTGAGCGTGACCTCGGCTCGACCGAGAGGCGGTCGCCCACCGGCGCCCGCGAAGATCACGTCTTCCATCTTGCCGCCGCGGAGCGCCTTCGCACCCTGCTCTCCGAGGACCCAGGAGATCGCATCGACGACGTTCGACTTACCGGAGCCGTTCGGACCCACCACACAGGTGATTCCGGGTTCCAGTTTCAGTGTTGTCGCGGACGCGAAGGACTTGAATCCCTTCACGGTCAGACTCTTCAGGTGCACAGGACTCCGTCACGACGAGCGCGGTACATGGGTATGGTGAGGCGACGATTCGATCCCCCACCCCTGTTCGGAGGGTACCCGGTCAGTCAGAACACGCAGAATTCACTGTTGATTCATATACAGACGCCATATACACAAACGCGCGCCGAACCGGAAAGGTGTCGGCGCGCTCGTGTTTTACTTCTGCTGCGGCAATCCGGGGGAATTACTCCATTGGGGCCGATGTTCCACGGACTTCGGCCCCATCTGACGGCGACGAACGGTCAGCCGACAGGGTTCGATCAGGTCAGAGCGGGCTCCGCAATGCGGAGGAACTCTGCTTCGTCGGCCGCGGCAAGCAGCCGATCGTTGTCGGCGCGCAGCCGTGTGACCTCGAATTCGAGAGCACGGACTTTGGCGCGCAGTACGGTGACCTCGTCAACGAGGCGTCGATCCGACGCGCTCCCAACGTGGCCGAAGAGGGCCTTCGCCATATCTTCTCCTTTGAATGCGCTGCCAGATGGCCGGCAACGCGCGCCCGATGACATCCCGGGGCTATGGCACACACATATCTCTCGGTTGTCGTGCGCCCGAGAGTTAGCCAACCAAAGTCCGTAGGCTTGATCCACCCGGAGGCTTGCTCTGGGGTGAAACCATGGGTCGGACACGACTGGCGACACGTCCATCGTCCGCCGTGGAGGGGCCGCAGTCAAGCTGCGGCGTGTCCGATCTGCGAAGGTTGGCACAGCCCGGTGGCGCGCAGGTGTTCTTCAACACTCGCCGATGCCTGAGAATCGCTCATGGCAGGCCCTGTCGTCTACTGGTTTTCCCCCGCCAAAAGGATGAAAAGAACTAGTCCGTTCGGACGGTCAAACCGCCGTCTCGGGTACGTTGTCCGGTTCGCCCCCCTCGCGAGCGATTCGCGCAGATGCTTACGTCGTTGGCACTTGCGAGTACGCCGCAAGGGGGCTTTTTGTGCGAGTTGCACTTATAACAGACGGCATCTATCCATATCGCTACGGAGTCGGTGGAACCTGGTGCCACCGCCTGATACGCGGCTTACCGGAACATGCGTTTCATTTGGTCACGATCACCGACCGGACCCCGTCCTCGCCGGTACATCAACCGCCCGCGAATACGCTCACGCTGACCACGATCGAGACCGGCGGGCGGTCCAACGCGCCCCGGCGCGGTCGTTCGGCGATCAGCCATCGCCGCCCCGCGACGCACGCCGCCGTCCTGCTCTGCCGCAGCATGCTCGATGACACCCCGCACAGCGTCGCGATGTTCCGCTCCGCGCTACGGCGGCTCGCGATCGCCGGCGGCGACGGTACGCATCCACTCGGCGGCACGCCGCTCGGCGCCGTGCTGCTCGACGCGTGGAACGCGGCCTACCACCCGAGCGAGCCGCAGCCCGGAGCGACACCGGCCCGTCCCGCGCTGCCGGCCCCGACGCCACAGGATGCGGTCGACGCGGCAAACCTGCTGGAACGTGCGATCCGCCCGCTCGCCACCACGCTCGTCCTGACCGACCTGAACCACGCGGTCGACGCCGGGCTGTGCGCGCTCGTCGCGCTCGCCGCGAAATGGCGGACCGGCACGCCCTACGTGCTCACCGAACATGCGTCCTACCTCGATGCGCCGCTGCTCGAGCAGACCGCCGGACGACCCGCCGTACGGGCGGTGCTGTTGCGTTTCTTCCGGGCGCTGGCACGGCTCGCGTACACCGAGGCATCCCGGATCCTCGCACCGGCGGAATCGCTGCGGCGCTGGGCACTGGAACACAACGCGGATCGCGAAAAGGTGTCGCTCGTCCCGTACGGCGTCGATCCGCACAGTTGTACGGTGCTGCGCGGCGAACCGGCCGATCCGCTGATCACGTGGCTCGGCCCGGAGACGGATCTGACCGGCACGATGCTGCCCGCGTTCATCGCGATCAAGGCGTCGCACCCGTCCGCCCGGATCATCGTGGCCGGACCCGCCGCCGCGATCGAACGCGAATACACGGAGTTCGTGAACTTCCTCGGGCCGGTCACGCACCGCCGCTCGGCGTACGCGAACGGCCGCGTCGTCGTGGTTTCGGCCCAGGACGAGTCGATGCCGTACGCGTTGATCGAGGCGATGATGTGCGGTCGGCCGACGATCTGTATCGGCGATGAGACGCTCGCCAAGATGGTCGGCATCGGTGCGGTGATCGTCCCGCCGAACGATCCCGAAGCGCTGGCCGAAGCGTGTAAGACCCTGCTCGGCGCGGCCGATCGACGGCGCCAACTGGCCACCGCGGCCGGCCAGCGAGCCCGCAATCTGTACGGACTGCGTGGCGTGCTGGACAGCTTCCGGAACGCGTACGAGCTGGCATCGCACGAGACGTCCGCGCCGACCGAGCGGCTCATTCCGGTCGCATTGGTCGCGGGAGTGGCGACGTGAAACTGCGGACCGGACTGCTTCTCGGCCTCGTCGCCGGGCCGACGCTGCTCGCCGCGCTGTTCGCGTGTACCGGTCCGGCCGCATCGCCCAAGTCGGGTACGCACGAGGGGTTCACGCCGAGCGCCGGTACGCGGTGGCAGATCCAGCTCAGCGGCGCATTCGATCAGTCGGTCGAGGCCAACGTCTACGACCTGAACCCGTACACGACGGCCCAGGCCACGGTGACGGACATCGTCGCGGACGGGCACCGCGCGATCTGTCATCTGGACGCCGGCGTCGCGGACATGACGCTGCCGGACGCGGACAGCGTGCCGAGTAACGTGCTCGGAGCCGCCGTTGGGCCGCAACGGCGATGGCTCGACATCCGCGACTGGGACGCGATTAAGCCGGTGCTGTCGGCGCGCTTGGAACTCTGCCACGCCAAGGGATTTCAGGGCGTCGACGCGGATGAGACGTACGGGTACGCCAACCACAGCGGCTTCGACCTGACGAGAGCGGATCAGATCACGTACGACCGTCGGGTCGCCGATCTGGCGCACTCGTACGGGCTCGCGGTCGGCGTGCGTACGCTGCCCGAACTCGCCGCCACGATCGAGCCGTACGTCGACTTCACGGTCGTCGACCGCTGCTTTGCGACGGCCGGCTGTGCCGACTACGTCGCGTTCATCGAAGCGAACAAGGCCGTGTACGACATGGAGACCACCGTCAGCGCGCGCTTCTGCACGATGGCACGCGTCTACGGAATCGCCGCGATCAGCAAGCCGGACGCCGTGCTCGACGGTCGAGTCATCAGTTGTTAGACAGGTGAAGTCAGCGACATGTCATCGCCACAGA
Organism: uncultured Actinomycetota bacterium; assembly: GCA_963831705.1. Taxonomy (GTDB): domain Bacteria; phylum Actinomycetota; class Actinomycetes; order Mycobacteriales; family Micromonosporaceae; genus DASQPR01. Next base: position 530,182 of record CAWHRE010000010.1, read on the forward strand.
ACGACTCCCCCGCCTTGAAGTTCGAGGCGTAGACCGCCAACGCGAGCCGGGTCCCCGAATCGGCCGCCGTCAACGACACGGTCATCAGATGCCATGCGGTGTCGTTGTAGGTCTGCGTGACCTTCTGGTCGGTGACCAGCGTGGTCGTTCCGCTCCACTCACGAAGACGCAGGTTGATCGTGTCGCCGGCCTGGCCCGCCCGGACCCATACCGACGCCGTGTACGTCGTGCCGGCGACCGCGTTCGTCACCGTCGTCTGCCCGTCGGAGTAGCCACTGGACAGTCCGCTCGCCCCCGTCCCGGCGCTGACCAGCACGGATGCGACGCCGGTGTGCGCCTGCGTCGTGGTCCGCGAGATGGTGACCAGCGGAGACGGCCCGTACGTGCCGGTCCAGCCGGTCAGATTCGTCTCCACGCCGGGGTTCGTCACCCACTGGTGCACGGTCGGTGGAGGCGGTGGCGGTGTCATCGACGGAGTTGGTGACGGCGTCGGGGTTGGGGTTGGGGTTGGGGTTGGCGGCGGTGGCGGCGGCGTCCCGCCGGGAGCGGTAAACGTGTGCGTGTAGAGCGTGCTGCCATACGTGCACGGGTCCAGCGGCTCGGGCGTGTAGACCGAGCCACACAGCATGGTCATGGTCAGCGTGTGCGCGGTCGCGCTGTAGTCGCCACGCATGATCGCGAGATGCGAGTCGCGGAAGACCGACCCGGGCGCGATCGTGTCGAAGACGGCGGTACCGGCGCCGCCGCCACCGTTGTTGATCTCGATCAATCCGTTCTTCGGCGCGAACACCTCCTCGGCGTGCACGTGATGACCGAGTTCGAGCACGTACTTGCCGTTCGGATGCGCGGCGGTCGGGCTGTACGTGGCGGACAGCGTCGTCAGCGCGCTGAGCAGATTCGTGTTGACCTGCGACGAGTACGACGAAAAGGCCGGACGATGGCCCCACGTGACGATGAAGTCGATCTTCGGATCGGCCTGCGCCTGCGCCATCAACGCGGCGGCCTGCGGCTCCCAGTCGACGTACGCGTTGTACCAGGAATCGGGGTAACCGATGAACATCACGCCACCCGCGACGAACCATCCCCAGTCGTCACCACGGCAGTTGTTGCCGGACAGCGGCCCGTCGCAGCCCGGTTCCGATCGCTTGCTCGCGGTGTCCGATGACTGCGAGATCTGCGCGTGCGTCAGCAATTCGCGGCCCTTGTAGTTGGCCAGCGTGTCCTTCGGAGTATTCGGAGGCGACTCGTCGTTCGGCGGGCCGTACTCGTGGTTGCCCCACGCCGGCTGGAACGCGGCCGACGTCGACCACGCCATCTGGTCCTGGAAATACTGATGTACCGCGGCCTGACCGCACTCGTTCGCGTACGAGATGTCCCCGCCGTGCGTCACGAACGACGGCGCCTGCGCGGCGATCAACTGCTGCTGGGCCGTCTCCCACGGGTTGCACAGCGTGGTACCGGTGTCGCCGACGTCGACGTAGGAGAAGCTGCCGGTGGGCGCGGCGGCGAGCGTGTGATCCGCGCCGGTGGGACCGATCCGGTAGTGGTAACTCGTGTTCGCGGCGAGGCCGGTCAGCGTCGCGCGCATGAACGGCCCGGCGATGTCGACCGGCGTGATCGGCGAAACCGTCGCGGTCGACGTCGCGCCGTACGACGTGGTAGTGCCGTAGGAGACCGTGGTCGCCGCGCCCCGCCAGTAGAGAACGACGCTTCCCGCGGTGTCGCCGTACGAGTAGTGGATCTCGTCGACCGAATCGACCGCGGCCGGTGTCACATGCCCGGACGCGAGACGTGCGGCGGCCGGCGTCACCGTGATGCCGAGAAGCAGAACCGCGGCACCGGCTACCACAGCAGCGGGAGGTATGCGCATTCGTAGAGGATGGCGCTAACGATGCCGAATCCGACATCCTTCACTCGGTTAGCGCGGCCTGACCTGACATGTGGGGCACGAATAGGACGAGCGGTTCATGAACTGCTCACGCCGGATCGGCGTACCGCAACGGGAGCATGGTTCGCCCTCCCGCCCGTACGCTTCCAGGGACCGGTCGAAGTAGCCGCTCTCGCCGTTGACGTTCACGTAGAGCGCGTCGAAGCTCGTGCCACCGGCCTTCAGCGCCTCGGTCAGCACATCGCGCACGTGCCCGAGCAGCCGCCGTATGGCCGGCTTCGTCAACGAGTCGGTCTGTCGTGCACCATGCAGCTTCGCCCGCCAGAGCGACTCGTCCGCGTAGATGTTGCCGACGCCCGCGATCAGCGTCTGATCGAGCAGCGCCCGCTTCACTTCGGTGTGCTTGCGCCGGAACTTGGCGATGAACGCGTCGTCGTCGAACTCCGGGTCCAGCGGATCGCGGGCGATGTGTGCGATCTCCGGCGGCAACTCGGCGCCGCCGTCGGAGAGGGACAGCCCGCCGAACGTACGCTGGTCGATGAACCGCAGTTCGGGATCGCCGTCGTCGAACGTGAACCGGACCCGCAGGTGCGCCTCGTCCGGCGCCGCCGAGGCGGCCAGCCGGAACTGTCCGGACATGCCGAGATGCGCAATGATCGCGTCGCCGTCATCCAGCGGCAGCCACAGGTACTTGCCACGGCGCCGGGTGCCGATGATCGTACGGCCGGCCAGCGCCGCAACGAAGTGGTCGTGCCCGGGTACGTGCCGCCGGATCGCACGCTCGTGAAGTACCTGGACGGACTTGATCTTCCGGCCGACCGTGTGCGCGGCCAGTCCCTGCCGGACCGTCTCAACCTCGGGAAGCTCAGGCATCAGATTGCATACTGCCAGACGGTGAGCATGTAGGCGCCGTACCAGAACCCGAACAGTGCGTATGCGGTGATCCACAGCGCCGCCGCACGGGGACGGGTTCGGGCCGCCGCCACCGCCGCCGGGACGAACAGGAGCAGCGCGGGGACCAGCAGGCGGGGCTTCGAGTGATAGAAGCCGGCCTGACCGACCACGAGGACGAACGCGATCACGCCGTACACCTGCAATGGCAGCCAACCGCGGCGCCGCAGCGACACGATCAGTGCGACCGTCGCGGCGATCAGGATCGCGACCACGCTCATCGCGACCCAGCCGTTCCCGGTGTGCACCGTGGACGTCACGAACTGCCAGGTCGAGGTCCCGAAGTCGAACGTGGTCCCCCACCCGGCGGTCTGGATCGTGAACCAGGCGTGCAGATCCCCCACCCGCTCGCCGACCCAGAGGATGTAGGCCGGTACCGACGCGAGCGCGGCAACGCCGGCCACCACGGCCGAGAATCGCTCGCGCGCCGACGTCTCCGGGTTCATCAGGCACGCGATGACCGCGACGGCCAGCGCGACGGCGAGCGCCGCGCCGGTCGGGCGGGTCAGCCCGGCCAGCACGCCGAGCGCTCCGGCCACCAGCCAGTGCCGTCGGTACGCGGCGAGCAGCGTGCCCGCGACCAACGCCACGAACAACGATTCGGTGTAGCTCATCGAGAACACGATCGACATCGGCTGCGCGTAGACGAGGGCGACCAGCGCGTACCCAACCGTTCGAGGCGCGCCACGGGCACGCTCGCCGAGGCGGCCGTCGCCCGCGAGTGCCTTGGCCAGCAGGAAGATGAGCACCGCGCCGACCATCCCGGCGAGCCCGGACACGACCAGGGCCGAATCCCCGTACGACAGGCCGAGGAACGTCCCGCCGCGGATCAGCCACGGATAGAGCGGGAAAAACGCGAGGCTGTTCCCGGTGATGTGGCCGGTCGGGTCGTACGAGTAGGCGTGCGGGTAGCCGTTTTGGGCGAGGTTCAGGAACCAGCCGCCGTCCCAGCTCAACAGCTTGTTGTTGATCTTTACGCCGGCCGGCTTCATCCACACGAGCACGAGGAGTTGGATCAGGCGGGTAGCCGCGAACAACAGGACCGGCAGCAGGATGTCGCGGTGCCAGTCGATCGGCCGGCGTGATTCGGAGACAGGGAAGCGCTCGCTGCGCGTACCTTCGGTCGGGATTGGGGAGGTCTCGACAACACTGCCCACGGCGGGCCTCAGCCTTCAGCGGCCGGCGACTGGAGTTGCACCCAGGCGGCCTCGGCCGCGCGCTGCTCCGCCTCTTTTTTGCTGCCACCCTGCACGCCACCGAACATCTTGCCGGCGACCACCGCCCAAGCGGTGAACGTCTTCGCATGATCGGGGCCGGTGTCCTCGATCCGATACTCCGGGACACCCAGGCCGAGCGACGCGGTGAGCTCCTGCAGGCTGGTCTTCCAATCGAGGCCGGCGCCACGCCCGGCGGCATCGGCCATCATCGGGTCAAACAGCTTGTGGATCACGTCACCCGCTACGTCGATGCCGTGTTGCAGGTAGATCGCGCCGAGCAGCGCCTCCAGCGTGTCCGCGAGGATGCTGGACTTGTCGCGCCCACCGGTGGTCTCCTCGCCCCGGCCCAGGCGAACGTGCGAGCCCAGACCCTTCGGGCCGAGCGCGCGAGCGACCGTGGCCAGCGCCTTCATGTTGACGACGCTGGCGCGCAGCTTGGCGAGGTGACCCTCGGGCAGATCCGGGTGCGCGTGGTAGAGCGACGTCGTGATCACCACCGACAGAACCGAGTCGCCGAGGAACTCCAGGCGCTCATTCGTCGGGAGCCCACCGTTCTCGTACGCGTAGGAGCGGTGGGTCAACGCGCGTTCGAGCAGATCCGGATCGAGCGCGACGCCGCACGCCGCTTCCAGCAGAGTCGCCGGGGGACGATCAGTCATCGATTCGTTTCCTCGCTCCGGATGAAGCCGACCGTGAGCGGTACGGCCGGTGCAAACGTCAATAACCTCGCTGGTTGGCCAGCGAGGTTTCGACGGGCGGTATCACCGACGACAGGATGCGCCGGCATAAGGTCGTTAAACCTCGATGACCTGGCGACCGTTGTACGTGCCGCAAACCGAGCATGCCGTGTGGGGCAGCTTCGGCGACTTGCACTGCGGGCACTCGGTGGTCTGGACGACCGTGGCCTTCCAGTTGGCCCGGCGCGACCGGGTGTTGCTGCGCGACATTTTGCGCTTGGGAACGGCCACGGTACTTACTCCTCGGTTTCCGGTTCGGCGAATTCGCTCGCCGAACGCAACTTGCTCAATTCCGCCCACCGCGAGTCGACCTGCTCGTGGCCATGATCGGCCGGCAACTCGTCCCACGGGACCCCACAGTCGGGGCACATTCCCGGGCAATCCTCACGACACACCGGGTTTTGCGGAAGTGCCAGCACGATCGCATCCCGTACGGCCGGCTCCAGGTCGATCAAGTCGTCCCGGACCCGTCCCATTTCGTCTTCCTCGGTCGTCTCGTCCGTGGTGCTGTTCTCATATGCGAACAACTCCGCAAGATCGACCCGAATCTCGTCTTCGACGTCGCGCAGGCAGCGCCCGCACTCCCCCTTCAACCGCCCCGACACCGTACCGGACACGTAGACACCTTCGGTAACCGATGTCAGGTGCAGGTCGAGCGTGAGCTCGTCACCTTCCGGTACGCCGATCAGGTCCAGTCCGAGGTCTTTGGGGGCAGGCACAGCCACGTGGACAGCGCGCATCGACCCCGGGCTTCGCGGCAGGTCTCTCGTGTCGAGGACCAGCGGCGCCCGTGGATCGAGCTGATTTGCTGAATGGCTGCGCATCTGTCATTTCTTAAAAGTCTGAAGGTATTTGCTTCGGGAAGTCCGCAAAAAGGGTACCCGAGACCCCCTACCAGCGTCGAACTGGGTGGTTTTGGATCGTTCTTTCAGAACGGCAGGGGGCGATCGTCGATCTCGTTATTGCCGAACGACCCGATCTCCCGGAGCGCGTGCATCTTGTCGCGGCCGCGCTCGATCGACGCCAGCGATCGCGTGAGGAACTGTTCGAAGTTCGCGAGCGCGGTGTCAACATAGTCGTCCACCTCGTCCCGGAGTCGCTGAGCCTCGGCCCGAGCGTCCGCGATCAACCGATTGCCCTCGTGCTCGGCGGAGACCGTGATCTCGTTCACCGAGACCAGCCGGGCGTGCTCGTTCTCGCCCTCGACGATGATGCGCTCAGCCTCGCGCTTACCGGCATCGAGGATCTTGTCGCGCTCCTCGAGCAGCGCGAGCGAGCGCCGCATCTCGGTCGGCAGCTCACTTCGCAGCTGGTCCAGGAGTCCGATCATTTCGCTCCGGTCCACGATGCAGTTGCGCGACATCGGAACGTTTCGGGCACCCTCCACCATCGCAATGATCTCGTCGATGCGGTCGAGCGGGTCCACCGGGACTCTCCTGTCAGCTGTGTTGCGTCACTGGATGTGGCGCCTTCATTAACATCATGCGGGCCGCGTCCATCATGCCGCCCGGACGCGCCGGTTGCGCATCCGGAAACGCATACGAGTGTCGCAGCTAACTGATCAGGATGCGCTATGGCGTCGAGCAGCGCCCAATCGAGCCGTCAACCGCTCGACGACAAGCGCCGGGACGTGCGGAGATACGTCGCCGCCCCATTTCGCCACGTCCTTGATCAGACTCGAAGACAGGAACGAGTAGAGCGGATTCGTCGGCATGAACAGGGTCTCCAGGCCGCTGAGCCCGAAGTTCATCTGCGCCATCTTCAGCTCGTAGTCGAAGTCGGTGACGGCCCGCAGCCCTCTGACGACCACCGAGATGTTTTCGGTCCGGCAGAAGTCGACGAGCAGGCCCTCGAACGAGGCGATCCGGACGTTGGGCAGGTCGGCGGTGACCGCCTCCAGCATTTCCAACCGCTCCTCGCGCGTGAACAGGCCGCTCTTCGATTGGTTCACCAGCACCGCGACCACAACCTCGTCGTACAGGCGACTGGCCCGGACGAAGATGTCGAGGTGCCCGTTGGTCACCGGATCGAAGGAGCCGGGGCAGGCAGCGCGGCTCGGTCGACCGATGGACGTGGTGATCGGGGTGGATGGCCCGCCATTGGGCTCAAGGGTGGTCACGATCGGCGACCGTACCAAAGCATTGCCTCGCCGTACCGGCGAGATCGGTCGCCTGTGATCCCGTCGACCCGCGCGGACGGCCAGGACGGCTCCGGCGAGCGTTTGGACCGTTCGACGATCACGATCGCCGCCTCGGCCAGCCAGTCCTGCTCGACGAGCGCTTCCAGCATCGCGGTGATCTCGTCTTCCGGCGTCGCGTACGGCGGGTCGGCGAACACGACGTCGTAACCACCGCCGACCGGGCCGCCGGCGAGCGTCGTGGCCACCTTGTCGGCCGAGATCACGGCGAGGCGCTGGGCGCCCAGCAGCGTGACGTTGTCCCGGATCACCTTTGCCGCCCTCGGATCGGATTCGACCAGCATGACGTGTGTCGCGCCTCGGGACGCGGCTTCGAGCCCGATTGCGCCGGATCCCGCGTACAGGTCGAGGAAGCGACGGCCGAAGAGCGCGTTTGATGCGGTCAACGACGAGAACATCGCCTCTCGCGCACGGTCCGACGTCGGTCGCGTGTCATCGCCCGGCGGCGTCGCGATCCGCCGCCCGCCGTACGTGCCCGCCACGATCCTCGTCATGTCAGCCCTTTTCCAGGAACTCGGCGCGTTCCTCGTCGACCAGCGCGGCCACCGAGGCCTGCAGCGCGGGATGCCGGGCCAGTTCCGGATCCTCGTCGATGAGCTGCTCAGCCGCAGCGCGTGCCTCGGTGATCAGCTCGACGTCGCGCAGCAGCGAGAGCAGCCGGATGTGCGATCGGCGGCCGGATTGGTTCGCGCCGAGTACGTCGCCCTCGCGACGTTGCTCAAGATCGATCTCGGCAAGACGGAAGCCGTCCAACGTGGATGCGACCGCGTCCAGCCGTTCGCGGGCCGGCGTCCCCTCGGTCGCCTCGGTGACCAGCAGACAGAGGCCGGGTGCGCTGCCTCGGCCGACCCGGCCGCGCAGCTGATGGAGTTGGGAGACGCCGAAGCGCTCAGCGTCCAGCACGATCATCACGGTCGCATTGGGTACGTCGACACCGACCTCGATTACCGTCGTCGCGACCAGGACGTCCACGTCGCCGGCCGAGAACGACCGCATGATCGCGTCTTTCTCGTCCGGCGCGAGACGTCCGTGCAGAATGCCGATCCGCAGTCCGTGCAGCGGCCCGGATTCCAGCAGCGGCGCGACTTCCATCACGGACAGCGGCGGTCGCTTCCCGTCCGCACCGTCGCCGCCGGCCTCGTCACCGTCCTCGGAACCGATCCGGGGACAGACGACGTACGCCTGGTGGCCCTTCTCGACCTCTTCGCGCAAACGACGCCACGCACGGTCGAGGAACGCGGGCTTGTCCGCTGCCGGTACCACGTGCGACGCGATCGGCGACCGCCCGCGCGGCAACTCGGCCAGGATCGACGTGTCCAGGTCGCCATATACGGTCATCGCGACCGTACGAGGAATCGGCGTCGCGGTCATCACGAGTACATGCGGCGGCACGTCGGCCTTCGCGCGCAGCGCGTCCCGCTGCTCGACACCGAACCGGTGCTGTTCGTCGACCACTACCAGCCCGAGGTCGTGGAAGTCGACGCCTTCGTAGAGCAGCGCGTGCGTCCCAATCACGATGCCGGCTCGACCGCTCACGAGTTCCGCCAGCACGTCACGGCGGGCCGCGGTGCCGAGCGATCCGGTCAGGAGCGCGACGCTGGTGCCGTTCGCGTCGCCATCCAGTTCCCCGGCTCGGCCCATCGCACCGAGCATCGATGCGACGCTGCGGAAATGCTGCGTCGCGAGTACTTCGGTCGGCGCCAGCAACGCGGCCTGCCCACCGGCATCGACGACCTGCAGCATCGCCCGTACGGCACAGAGTGTCTTGCCGGAGCCGACCTCACCCTGCAGCAGCCGATGCATCGGGCTGGTCCGGGCCAGATCGCTCGCGATCTCCGCGCCGACCGCGAGTTGGCCGCCGGTCAGCTCGTACGGCAGAACCGCATCGAACGCGTCCAGGATGCCGCCCGCCCGGCGTGGCCGCGGTCGCGCCGGTGACGCGGCCGCCCGACGTTTGCGCTGGACCAGCGTGAGCTGAACGGCGAATGCCTCGTCCCATTTCAAGCGCTTCTTGGCGGCGCCGAGCATCTCCCAGCTGTCCGGCCGGTGGATCTGGCGGAGCGCATCGACAAGCCGCATCAGACCGCGCTCGGCCCGGATCGGATCGGTCAGCGGATCCTCGGGCGGGATGAACATGTCCAGCGCGACTCGTACGCAGTTGCCGATCGTCCAGGTCGGCACTTTCGCGGCAGACGGATAGACCGGGATGATCGCACCGGCGAACTCCTCGATCCCGCTCTCGGACGGATCGTCGAGCATCACGTATTCCGGGAACGTCAGTTGCCGCGTACCCCGGAAGTCCGAGACCTTTCCGGCGAACATCCCCCAACGCCCCGGCACGAGATCCTTCTCCCGCCAGATGTTGCGCCGACCGAAATACGTCAGCGTCAGCAGGCCGCCGGACGCGTCGCCGACGGTCGCCTGCAGCATCTTGTCGCTGCCGCGCATCGGTCGCACGACCGCGCCCCGGACCTGGGCGAGCACCGTGACCTGCTCGCCGACCTCGAGCGTACGGATTTCGGTGTGTTTGCCGCGCTCGTCGTACCGGCGGGGGAAGTGGTAGATAAGGTCCCCGACGGTATGGAGATCCAGATGTGTCGCCAGTGCCTTCGCCGCATTCCCCCCGACCGCCTTGGAAAGCGGCGCCGACATCTCAAGTCCCACACCGGTACTCACGCTTATTCGATCCCCACCAGCAACGGATAGTTCGGCTGACCTCCGTCGTACACCTGCGCCTCCACGAACGGCCACCGCTCCGCGAGGTGTGCCTGCAACTCGGCGGCGAGGTCGGCCGGTGCATCCGCGCCGAGCATCAGCGTGACCAATTCACCACCACCGGCCAGCAGCCGATCGAGCAGGTCGCGGCAGGTGGCGTGGAGGTCGGCGCCGATCAGATTCACCTCGCCCTCGACCAGCGCGAGGACGTCGCCCGGCTGGCACCGGCCGGCCACCGTCAGCGCCTCCCGGCTGGCGTGGGTGACCTCGGCAAAACGGCAAGCACCGGCGGCTTCGGCCATCGCGATCACGTCGTCGTCGAACCGGCGACCGGCATCGCGTACGGCCAGCGCGGCCAGAGCTTGAACCGGCGAACGGGTCGGCACGATCGAAGCCCGGATACCCTCGGTTCGCGCCTCCGCGGCCGCAGCCGCAGCCGTGCCCTGGGTGCTCGCGACATCCGGCAGGATCACCACCCGGGTTGCGCCGGTCGAACGGATGACCTCCAGGATTTCGGCGGTCGACGGGTTGGGCCCGAGCACGATCGCCGCGCCCTCGGCCTCGAACAGCGCGGCCAGTCCGGCGCCGGACGCGACCACGACCGTGGCACGCGGCGCGTGCGGCCGGAAACCCGCGGTGTCCGACATGACATCCGAAATCACCTCGGATTCCGTGACATCGGACCCGGCCACGTCGGGCTCGGTCACGATGACGGCCGGCTCGAACAGCGTCGGCCGATCGGCGTGATCATCAAGATCGGTCCGGTCGGCAGTCTGGTCCGCGATCTGATCGGCAAATCTGGTCACCGAGATCCGGTGCGGGCGGCCCACCTCGACGGCCGCTTCGATCGCCGCGCCGACGTCGTTCACATGTACATGGACGTTCCACGTCGGCACCGGCTGCCCGACGGCGTCCATTCCGCCGACGAGACCCGCACCGACCACGACCAGTGAGTCCCCCAGCAACGAGAGTTTGGCCTTCAAATCGTCGACCGCGGGTGCGTGCGCGTCGAGCAGGTGCTGGACCTCGTACGCGTACGCGGAGGAGCCGGTCTCGCGGACCACGGCGCGATCCTCTTTCACGCGGGGTGCGGGCGCATCCGGCGCTGCTTCCCCGGTGATCACTTCGACCAGCGCGTCGAGCAGCACCACCAAGCCCCGGCCGCCCGCGTCGACGACGCCAGCCCGGGCGAGTTGGGGAAGCTGCTGGGGCGTACGGGCGAGTGCGGCGGCCGCACCGGACGCGGCAGCGCGAGCTACCCGGACGAGTTCGTCGGAGTCGGTGGCGCCGGCCGAGCGGGCCGCCGCGCGTGCCACCGACAGCATCGTGCCCTCAACCGGCTCGGCCACCGACCGGTACGCAGCATCGGCGGCATCGGATAACGCGCTGGCCAGCGAGCGCCCGGTCACCGTCGCCAGGCTGAACGCGCCGGCCAGGCCGGCCAGAAGCTGAGAAATGATCACACCGGAGTTGCCGCGCGCTCCGAGCAGCGCGCCGCGTGCGAACGCGAGCATCGTCTCCGGCAGGTCCACCGCGGATGAATCGGCCAATTGCTGTTGAGCGGCCGAGAACGTCAGGACCAGATTGGTTCCGGTATCTCCGTCCGGCACCGGAAACACGTTGAGATCGTCGATCTCGCTCTGATGGCGGCGAAGACCCGCCAGACCGGCCGCACACCACCGGCGGATAGCCTCGGCGTCCAGACAGTCCAGCACGAAGCGTTAGCCTACTGGTGTGCGATGACGGAACGCATCGCACGGCGCCGCGAGGTTGCCCTCGGGATGCGATTGGCCCGGTCGGCGCCGCATCGGGTACTCTGGTCTGCTGGCGGCCGAGGTCGCCCAATCATCTTGATCCACAATCGCTGAACACATTCACCGAACGCATCCACCGAACCAGGAGATACCCGTGGCCGCCGTCTGCGACATCTGCAACAAGAAGCCGGGCTTCGGCCACAACGTCTCCTTCTCGCACCGCCGGACGAACCGTCGCTTCAACCCGAACATCCAGACCGTCCGCGTCGCTGCCGGTGGCGGCAACACCAAGCGCGTCCAGGCCTGCACGTCCTGCATCAAGGCCGGCAAGGTCGTCCGCGCGGCGAAGCCGTAAATCCAAGCCAGCTTTTCAGGCCACGACCGTTTGGTTCGTGGCCTGAAAGCTTTCAAGATCTTTAAGAGTACGCACAACCGACCCGCTCAACTGCTCCGGGAACGCGTCCACCGGGTAGAACGCGGCATCCGTGGTCTCATCCGTCACTCGGACCAGGTCGCCCTCGTACGCGTCGACCCGGAACACCACGCTGATGAACTGATACCGGTGGCCGTACATATTCGGCGTGTTGATGAACTCCACGTTCGAATGGATCCCGATCAGCGTGAGAGCGGTCGCGGTCAGCCCGGTCTCTTCCCAGACCTCGCGCGCTGCACACTCGGCGATCGTCTCGCCCAGCTCCATCGTGCCGGCCGGAAACGCCCAGATCCCGTTGTCGGACCGCTTGATCAACAACACCCGGCCGTCGGCATCTCGCAGCACACACCGCGCGCCGATCGCGATCAGCTGGCGATCACTACCGGCCAGCGTTCGCAGCCCGCCCAGATACGACTCTTCCCATGACAGACCCATGCCCGACAGTCTGCCGTACTCAAGATCGGGCGCGCCACGCCTCGCGGTTAGAGGTCGCGGCCGAATGACAGCACGTCGGGCGCGTCGCGATAGTGACCGAAATCCGCGATCCGCCCGTAGCCGTGTGATTCGTACAGCGCGACCGCCTCGGGCTGGCGCGCGCCGCATTCGAGGATGATGCGCGTACGCCCGGCTTCCCGAGCAGCGTCCTCGACGGCAGCCAGGAGCGCTGATGCCAGACCGGTCCGCCGGGCCTCCGGAGCGACGTACAGCCGCTTGAGCTCGGCGACGTCATCCGAGTCGTCGTGGCTGCGCCACCCGGCGCACCCGACCGCGACGCCGGCCCGCCAAGCGATCAGGAACAGGCCGGCGGGCGGATCGAACTCAACGGACTCGACCGGCGTCTCGTCGCCACCGCCGCCGTAGCGAGCACCGAGGTCGGCCATGGCGGCGGCGACCAGGGCTCGCGCGGTGGGTGCGCCGTAGCGCGACGGTCGGATGTCAATGTCGGTCACAAGTTCGCAGACTATCTGGTCAGACCGCATATGCGAAGACTTCTCAGGATGGCCCGCAACACGTTCGCAATCATGCGAGACGGAAGTGGTCCCAGCCCGTAGGCCCTCCTTCATATGCTTTGCCATTCACCGTCACACCGGAACCGTCCGCAACGCGCCCGATCACGCGCCATTCGTCAGTAAGCGTCGAGCCGGGCGGGAACGTCGCGACCAACGCGTGGTCATCGCCGCCGGCCAGGATCCACGTGTACGGATCGACGGTCAGCGCAGCCGAAACGTCCCGCAGCGACGGCGGCACATCGATCCGCGAAGTCTCCAGGTCGATGCCGACGCCGCTGGCCGTCGCGACGTGGCCGAGGTCGGCGAGCAGCCCATCAGAGACGTCGATCATCGAGGTCGCGCCCATCCGAGCGGCGGCGGGACCGGCACCGTACGGGACGGTCGGTCGCCGGTACGCCTCGACCAGCTTCGCCGGCGACCGGAAGCCGCGGCTCAGTACGGTCAGGCCGGCCGCCGCCATCCCGAGTTGCCCGGCGACCGCGACGATGTCGCCCGGCTTGGCGCCGTTCCGGCGTACCGGGTCGGCGCCCCGCAGATCGCCGAGTGCGGTCACGGCGATCGTCAAGGTCGGGCTCGCCGAGATATCGCCACCGACTACGCTCGCGCCGGCCAGGGCAGCTTCGGCACCCAGACCGTCGGCGAGCTGTTCGGCCCACGAGACGTCGAGATCAGGCGGCGTACACAGCGCGACAAGCAAAGCTGTCGGTACCGCGCCCATTGCCGCGATGTCGGCGAGGTTCGCGGCCGCGGCCCGGTGACCGACATCCGTCGCGGACGACCAGTCGCATCGAAAATGACGGCCCTCGACGAGCACATCTGTCGAAGCGACGACACGACCGTCACTCGCCGTCACGATCGCGGCGTCGTCGCCGGGACCGAGCAACACCGTGGGCCCGGTGCCGAGTCGTGCCGTTATCCGTGCTATCAAACCGAATTCACCGGCTTCGGCAATACTCACGATCAGGTCTCCCGCCTCTTCGCACGCCGATCGCACCGCAATGAGGGCGGTGCCGGACGCGTGGACATGCACTACAGCGAGTTATCGGCTGATGCCGCTGACCTCGCTGCCATCCCCATACGGTAGTTTTCACCGGACTGGACGGTCGTTCGATGGGAGGCGTGTCGTGGTTCAGGCGTACATCCTTATTCAAACGGAGGTCGGCCGCGCCCGTGACGTCGCCGCGGCGATCGACGGTGTCAACGGCATCGTGCGCGTCGACGCCGTGACCGGCCCGTACGACGTGGTCGTGCTCGCCGAGTCCACGAACGTCGACGAACTCGGCAAGATGATCGTCACCGCGGTACAGATGGTGCCCGGCATCACGCGTACGCTCACGTGCTCCGTGGTTCACCTGTAGGCCCACCATGAGCGATCCCACTAGCAGAAGCGCGGCGAAGCTCTCCGCTCTCGTCGCGGTCCCGATCGCGCTGATCGTGGGCGCCGTGGTCTTCTTCTCGTTCCACGGCCGCGTCGTGAACGCTGCCGCGCACCCGACGGTGGCACCGACCGCGCTCTCCACGACCGACAGCGCGCCGGTGCCGATGACCGCGCCGAGCCTGTCACCGACGGATGCGCTGGCCTGCGGCAGCTTCATCGGACAGCTTCCGGAGAAACTGCAGAATCTGCAGCAGCGGCACATCACGGCCGGCGTCCAGCAGAATGCGGCGTTCGGTGATCCGGCGATCACGGTTGCCTGCGGTGGGCCTCAGCCGAAGGTGGGCCAGACCGACGACGTGTTCAACGCGTCCGGTGTCTGCTGGATCGCGCGGACCGAAGCGAACGCGACCGTGCTCACCACGGTCGACCGGGCGACGCCGGTGACGCTGACCGTGCCCAACAGCTACGGCGGAGGGCAGCTCCAATGGGCATCCGCGTTCTGGAAGCCGATCGAAGCCGCCCTGCCGAGCATCACGGTGTCCTACAACTGCTGATCGCTAGTGCAGGCCGGTGCCGCGGCGTAGCGCGGTGCGGATCAGGCGGGTGATCAACTTGCTCTGCTCCAGGCCGGTTGCGGCCCACATGCGCGGAAACATCGACGTTGACGTGAAGCCCGGCATGGTGTTGATCTCGTTCAGATAAACGTCGTCCTCCGGCGTCACGAAGAAGTCGACTCGGGCCAGGCCGGCACAGTCGAGCGCGGTGAACGTACGGCAGGCATACTCCCGGATCTTCGCGGTCACGTCGGCCGGAAGATCGGCCGGAACGTCGATCTCGCACGCGTCGTCCAGGTACTTCGCTTCGAAGTCGTAGAAGTCATGCGTCTTCGATACGAGCCGCAGCTCGGCGAGCACGCTGGCTTCCGGCGCGCCGCCGTACTCGCCCTCGAGTACGCCGCATTCGATCTCGCGGCCCACGATCGCGGCCTCGACCAGCACCTTCGGGTCGATCGCGCGAGCCTTCACCATCGCCGCATCGAGATCGGCCCAGTCCGTGACGCGGGTGATGCCGAACGACGATCCGCCACGGGCCGGCTTCACGAATACCGGCAGCCCGAGCCGCTCTTGATCCTCGACGGTCAACTCGGCGCCGGCCCGAAGCACGACGTAGTCGCCGCTCGGGACGCCCGCGATCGTGGTGAGCTTCTTCGTGAACTCCTTGTCCAGCGCCGCCGCCGACGCGAAGACGTTCGCTCCGACGTACGGGATGCCGGCCATTTCCAGCATGCCCTGGATCGTGCCGTCCTCGCCGTAGGCGCCGTGGAGCACCGGGAACACCACATCGATGTCGCCGAGTGCGGCGGCGCCCTCTCGCGCGTCCCGGACCACGAGGCCGCCGGACGTGGGGTCGGCGGGGAGCACGACGGCCGTACCGGAATCGGCGGTGATCTCGGGCAGGTGCCGATCGGAGATCGCCAACGTCGAGGCGTCACCGGCGGTAAGCACCCACTGACCCTCGCGGGAGATTCCGACCGGAATGATGTCGAATTCGTCCGGATCCAGCGCGCCGATGATGTTGCCGGCACTGATGCAGGAAATGGCGTGTTCCGTGCTCCGGCCGCCGAAAATGACGGCGACGCGAGTCTTTCGCGGTGTGTTCACAACAAGGCCCTCTCCATGGCTCCGGGGTCTTGGGGAGACCTTACTCTGCGTGATCCAGACGCGGTGGCCGACTAGGTGATCAGGCGCTCAGGGCAATGCATGGAAATGCCCGGTATCCTTCCGCGCGTGACGAACTCACCGCTGATCGACAGTCTGATCGCCGCCGTCTCCGCGAGCCCGGACGATCTGCCCCTTCGCCTGCACCTCGCGGAGCTGCTGTTGACGGCGGATCGTCGCCCGGAAGCGATCACGCATGCGGCGCAAGTTCTGGTCCGCGATCCCGCTAACACGACGGCGCAGGCGCTGATGGCCCGGGCGATGGGTACCCCCTCGCAACCCGTCGCGGAGACGCCCGCGCCGGCGACCGGCGGCTTCGACTGGGCCGCGATGGAGAGTGAGGTGGCCGATATCGTGCCACCCCGGTTCGCGTACGGCGACGAGGTGACCGAGCCGGTCACCGGCGAGCACGATCGCATCGTCGACGTCGAATCGTCCGGTGTCCGGATCGCTGACGTGGGCGGCATGACCGAGGTCAAGAAGCGCCTCGAACTCGCGTTCTTCGGCCCGATGCGAAACCCCGAAATGCGCAAGTTGTACGGGAAGTCGTTGCGCGGCGGCCTTCTCCTCTACGGGCCACCCGGCTGTGGCAAGACGTTCCTGGCCCGGGCGGTGGCCGGCGAACTCGGCGCGAAGTTCGTGTCGATGTCCATCGTTGACGTCTTGAACATGTGGATCGGGAGTTCCGAGCGCAACCTGCATGAGATCTTCGCGGCCGCCCGGGCCAACTCGCCCTGCGTACTGTTCCTCGACGAGCTGGACGCGCTGGGGCACAAGCGGAGCCAGATGAACTCCGCCTCGATGCGTACGCTCGGCAATCAGCTGCTCACCGAGTTGGACGGTATCGACGGCAACAACGACGGGCTGTTCGTACTGGCCGCCACGAACGCGCCCTGGGACGTGGATGCGGCCCTCCGTCGGCCCGGCCGGTTCGATCGCATGGTGCTCGTACTTCCGCCGGATCGCGACGCCCGTGGGTCGATCGTCGAATACCACCTGCGGACCCGGCCGGTCGCGGGCATCGACATCCGCCGGATCGTCGCCGCCACCGAAGACTTCTCCGGTGCCGACCTGGCCCACCTCTGCGACACGGCGGCCGAACACGCGATGGCCGACTCGATGTCGACCGGTACGGTCCGGATGATCGAGCAGCGCGACTTCGATACCGCTCTCCGGGAGGTACGGCCGTCCACCGGCCCATGGATGAGCACGGCCCGCAATGTGGCGCTGTTCGGCAACGAGGGCGGTGTGTACGACGAGCTGGCCGCGTACTTGAAGAAGCGCAAGACGCCGTGATCGAAATCGAGCACGACCTGCAGCGGGCGGATGCGTTGATCGACGTGAACCGCCCGGCCGACGCGCTGCGCATCGTGCTCGGTGTGATCGCGACCGCCCCTGACAACTTCCGCGCCTACTGCCTCGCCGCCCGGTGCCACAGCATGGCCGGTGAGCACGCGCTGATGCTGGCCGCGGCGGATCGGGCCGTGTTCCATGGACCCAACAACGAATGGGGCCACCGGCTGCGTTCGATGGCGCTGCGCGGGCTCGGTCGGCACATGGAGGCGGTGGCCGCCGCGACGACGGCCGTACGGCTGGCTCCGCTGGTCTGGCAGCCGTACATCAATCTGGCCGAGGCGCTGCTGAAGTTCCCGGATCCGGCACGACGGAAGCTCGCCTATGAAGCCGCCCGCGAGTCGGTGCGGCTGGCGCCGAACGTGCCGAGCACCCACGTGACGCTCGGCCGCGTGTACGCGAGTATCGGCGAACGCGCCGCCGCACTGGCAAGCTACGAGCGAGCTCTCGCGATCGATCCGACCGACGCCACCGCGCACACGAACCTCGCGATCCTCGATCTGAACCGGGGCCGCCTCACCAAGGCGGGCCAGAATCTCCGAGCCGTGGCCGCGTCGAATCCGGGCGTCTCCACGTACGCCAACAACGTCGGCGTGGCCGCGGATCGCTGGTACATCCGAGCGTTGGACGTCGGCGCCGTGGCATGTTTCCTCGAACTGATCGCACAGTTCGTGGCGCCGGTCGCGTACGCCGGATACATCGCGGTCGGGCTGTTGCTCAGCTACCTCGGGTTGATCGCGGTTCAGTACGCACGACTGTCAGCACCGCTGCGGACGCTGACCCGGCGGAATCTGATCGGGCCACGCCGGTTCCCGACCATCCTGTTGGCGATCGTGTTCGTGTTCGTCACGCTGTCCGCGCTCGACGAAGTGGCGACGGGTGTGCGACCCAACGCGCCCGGCACGATCTGGCTGCTGCCGCTCATCATCCTGTTCCGTTTCCGCACCCGGATCCAGGAGTGGCTCCAGCCGTACCGGTTGCGCCGGCGTTACCGGGCAACGGTCCTCGGCACCGATGGCCCAGTGATTCCGCAGCCGCGATCCGAACAGCCTTAAACCGCCGCGAGCGCCGCGGTGATGTCGGCCAGCAGATCGGCGGTGTCCTCAACGCCACAGGAGAGCCGGACGAGGCCCTCCGGCACCGGATCGCCCCACTGAGCCCGCCGGTCCGCGCTCGAATGCAGGCCGCCGAACGACGTCGATGCGCCGATCAGCTTGGACGCTCGGAGGAATCGCGTCACCGCGGCCGCATCCGGCAGCGTAAACGTCACGAGACCGGGGATCCGGCGCATCTGCCGGGCCGCGACCGCGTACGACGGATCGGACGCCAGGCCGGGAAAACGCACCCCGGTCACGTTCGGCGCCGAAGCAAGCAAATCCGCAACCGCGTATGCGTTCTCGGTCTGCCGCGTCAGCCGCAGGTCCAGCGTCCCGAGCGACCGATGCGCGAGCCACGCCTCGACGCCGCCCGGGATCGCGCCGGTGTCGTCCCGCCACGCCCGTACGTCATCGATCAGCGGCGAGTCGGCGCAGACGTATCCGAGGAGGAGGTCGGAGTGGCCGGTCAGCGCCTTCGTGCCGGACGCCACCGAGATGTCCGCACCGAGCACGAGCGGGCGCTGCCCGAGCGGCGTTGCGGCGGTGTTGTCGACCGCGACGAGCGCACCGGCGGCGTGCGCCTCGGCCGCGATCGCGGTGATGTCGCACACGTCCAGGCCCGGGTTCGCCGGCGTCTCCAACAACACGAGCCGGACGCCGGCGAAGCTCGGGTACGGCCCGGCGGTCGGCGCTTCCAGCACCTTCACGCCGAGCGGTGCGAGCCGCTTCGCGGCCACCACCCGAGTCTTGAAGTAGCCGTCGGACGGCAACACGACCGTGTCGCCCGTCGCCAGCGTGCCGAACAGAATCGCCGAGATCGCGGCCATGCCCGAGGAGAACACGACGCAGCCCGGCGCCTCTTCGAGTTCCGCGATCGCCGACTCCAAGTGCCGGTACGACGCGTTGTCGGTCCGGCCGTACCCGTCGATGCCCGGCTGTGGGCCGAGTTCGGGGTCGAGATGGTACGGAGCGGCGAGCGTCGGTCCTGGCAGGAACGATGCACCCGGTGTGGGCACCGGTAGGCCGGCGTGCACGCTGCGAGTCGAGTCCCCGTGAGCCATGAAGTTATTCCGGTTTCGTTCCGCGGCTCATCAGAGCCTCGACCGCGATGCGTGGCGACAGACCCTCGTGGCAGACCCGCTCGACCTGTTCCACGATCGGCACCTCGACGCCGTTCGCTTCGGCCAGGTCCCGGATCGCGAGGCAGCTCTTCACTCCCTCAGCGGTCTGCCGGGTCGCCTTCGCGGCCTGCTCCAGCGTCTCGCCACGGCCGAGCCGCTCGCCGAACATCCGGTTCCGGGACAGCGGCGAACAGCAGGTGGCCACGAGGTCGCCGAGCCCGGCCAGGCCGGCGAACGTCATCGGATCGGCGCCGAGGCTCATCCCGAGCCGACCGGTTTCGGCCAGCCCACGGGTGATCAACGTCGCCTTCGTGTTGTCGCCGAAGCCCATCGCACTGGCCATCCCGTATGCGAGCGCGATCGCGTTCTTCACAGCGCCGCCGAGTTCGCAGCCGACCATGTCGTCATTCGTGTACGGCCGGAAGTAGCGCGTCGCGATGGCCGCCTGGATCGCGGTGGCGCGTGCCTCGTCGATGCATGCCACCACGGTGGCCGCGATCTGCTCGGCCGCGATCTCGGGCGCGAGGTTCGGGCCGGTGATCGCCGCGATCCGCTCCGGTTCCACACCGGCCGCCTCGCTGATCACCTCGCTCATCCGCTTGCCGGTACCGAGTTCGATGCCCTTCATCAGGCTCACCAGTGAGGCATCCGATCGGACGTACGGCGCCCATGCCGCCAGATTGCCGCGCAGCGTCTGCGATGGGACGGAGAGCACGACGATGTCCGCCTCGCTGATCGCCTCGGCCGCGTCCGACGTGGCGCGGATCGAGGCCGGCAGGATCAGGTGCGGGAAGTACTCGGAGTTGCGCCGGGTCTCGTTGATCTCGGCGACCACTTCCGGTCGGCGCGCCCAGAGTGTCACGTCCGTACCTGCATCGGCCAGCACTTTCGCGAACGCGGTCCCCCACGATCCGGCGCTGAGGACGACGGCGCGAGTCATCCGGCGGTCTCTTCGTCGGCGGCGCCGTCCACGGGAGCCTCTTCCGAAGAAGCGAAGCTCCGGCGGCCGGCCGAACTCGGCGCCGGCGGTGGCGTCTCGCCCCGGATCTCGCCGACCATCGTCCGCAGCACCAGCATGATCTCGTCGGTGATCGCGTACAGGTTCGCGGCGGTCGGCTCGGCGCCCTTCCACTTGTCGAGGTCGATCGGCGCACCGCCCACCACGGTCACGTGCTTGCGCGGCAGCGGGCGGAACTTCCGGGTCCGGGGGTCGAAGACCTCCTGCGCACCCCACGTCGCGATCGGAACCACCGGGGCACCGGTGGCGAGGAACAGCCGGGCGATGCCGGTCTTGCCGCGCTGCGGCCAGAGGTCGCCCTTTTTCGGGGTCGTTCCCTCCGGATAGATGATCAGCCCGCGACCGGACTTGACCTCGGCGACCGCCGCATCCAGTGCCTTGCTCGCATCGACCGTGCCACGGTCGACCGGGGTCTGCTTCACGGCGCGCAGCAGTGGTCCGACGACCGGAATCCGGAAGAGGCTAGATTTGGCGAGGAACTGCGGCCAACGACCGGAGTCCAGCACGTAGTGGGCCACGACGAACGGGTCGAACTCCGACATGTGGTTCGCCGCGAAGATAACGCCGCCTTCGGGCGGAATCCGGTCCATGCCGGACCAGTCGCGTTTGGTCATGACGAGGAGGACCGGCTTGACCAGAATGACCGTCGTGCGGCTCCAGAACCCGAGTCTGCGACGTGCCACGGACCCTCCATCTCCCAGCGGTGACTACCTAGGCAAGAATCATGCCCGCAGGCGTCTCCGCAGGCTAGGACAGGGTGCCGTACCGATCCGTTTTCGGGTGGTTCGATGGGCGGCATGTCCGGAATGACCCGGCCAACTTTCGCGATCATCATCCCGGTGAAGCCGATCGGCATCGGCAAGTCCCGCCTCCGCGCAACACATGCGGTCGCCGACCGCCTTGTCACCGCCATCGCGCTCGATACGATCGCGGCCGCGGTTGCCGTCGCCCCGGTGCTCGTCGTGACGAACGATCCGGTCGTCGCGGATGCGTCCGCCGCGCTCGGCGCGGCCACGTTGCCGGACGCCCCGGACGACGACCTCAATGCCGCGATCGCATACGGCGACGCGCATCTCGGCCTCGACACCGGGCGAGCCGCGCTCACCGCCGATCTGCCCGCGTTGCGCTCCGCCGACCTGGCCGCCGCGCTGTCCGCCTTCGCAGGCGGCTCCGCCGAACGTCGCGGTTACGTCTCGGACCATCTGAGTACGGGTACGACGCTGCTGATCGCACGGCCGGGCGTACCCCTGGATCCGCACTTCGGGGTTGATTCGGCGGCTGCGCACGCGGCCTCCGGAGCGCTCGCGCTCGACGGCGATTGGGCCTCCTTGCGTCAGGACGTGGACACCAGCG
The DNA here is from genome assembly GCA_963831705.1 of uncultured Actinomycetota bacterium. GTDB lineage: Bacteria > Actinomycetota > Actinomycetes > Mycobacteriales > Micromonosporaceae > DASQPR01. The sequence goes on from CAWHRE010000010.1 coordinate 552,122, forward strand.
CGGATCTGGCGGCGGCACGGATCCTGGGCCTGGGCGTGCGGACCGAGGCCGCGCTCTAGGCTTGCGGGCATGCAGGGAACCGTCGCGACGTACGACGCCGAAACGCTCACCGGCTCGGTGCTGCTGGACAACGGCACGAAGCTGGAGTTCGACGACGCCGCGTTCCGTGCGTCCGGGTTGCGCCTGTTGCGCCTGGGGCAACGTCTGAGCCTCGAAACCGACGCCACGGGTCACATCATCCGCGTGACGATCCCCACGATGCCCTGACGTTTCCGGGAGATCTCGTCAACGGGTCGCACATGGACCGATCGGCGCGCCGGTGACACAGGTGAGCGACCGGTCGATGCGATCGTCGGCGGGAACGCCCGGTATCCGATCCGACTGGCGAGAATTTGCCCCATGAACACTTCCCTCACGTCGTTTACCGGCCATTATTGACACGTGAGCCCGACGCCGCCGAGTACGCCTGATCCCGCCAAGACCCCGAAAACTCCAAAACCGCGAAGATCTTCCGAGCCTACGGCCGGTACTCCGAAGCGCGGTTCGACGAAGTCGACGGCGGCGCGGCTCAAACCGACCGGCGAGACACCGGCCGCCAAGCCGCCCGAAACAGCGGCGCCGCCAAAGGCGACGCCCGCGAAGACGCCGGCCGCCAAAGACACGAAGGCGGTGCCAGAGACGCCGGTCGAGACACCGAACGGGCACGAGCCGAAGCGTACGAATGGGGTCGATCCGCACTTGACCACGAGTGCGCCGGCCGCGGCAACCGATACGGGTGAGGTGATCGACGTGCCGGAGCTGCTGGATGCTCCCCCGCGAGCGGAGGAGCCGCTTCCGGACGATCGGTTCCTGAACCGGGAACTGTCCTGGCTCGACTTCAACGCACGGGTACTGCACCTGGCCGAGGACCCGGCCACGCCGCTGCTGGAACGCGCGAAGTTCCTGGCGATCTTCGCGCGCAATCTGGACGAGTTCTACATGGTGCGGGTAGCCGGTTTGACTCGCCGTCTGCAGACCGGTCTCGCGATCCGCAGCACCGACGGCATGACCGTACGCGAGCAACTGGCCGCGATCGCCGACCGGACGGCCGAGCTGATGGCACGGCAGTCGCGCTGCTTTGCCGAGGACGTGGCACCGGACCTCTTGAAGGCCGGGATCGAGATCGTCCGGTGGGTCGACCTCGATGACGTCGAGCGGGAGCGGATGCGCGATTACTTCCGCGACCAGGTGTTCCCGGTGCTCACCCCCCTGGCGGTGGATCCTGCGCACCCGTTCCCGTACATCAGCGGTCTGGCACTGAACCTGGCCGTGGTCGCACGCGATCCGGACGGCGCGACCGGCGAGTTCTTCGCCCGCGTAAAGATTCCCAACAACGTGCCACGGCTCGTCTCGGTCAGCCGGGACGGCTCGGTGAACCCGCAGAGCGTACGTTTCCTGCCGCTCGAAGACCTGATCGCGGCACACCTGGGCGCGTTGTTCTCCGGGATGAGCATTCTCGAACACCACGTGTTCCGGGTGACCCGCAATGCCGAACTCGAGGTCGAGGACGACCGCGACGAGGATCTGTTGCAGGCATTGGAACGTGAGCTGGCGCGCCGCCGGTTCGGGCCGCCGGTGCGGCTCGAGGTCGCCGACACGATCTCCGATCACGTGCTCGAACTGCTGTTGCGCGAGCTCGACATGGACCCGAGCGAGGTTCTGCGGGTACACGGGTTGCTCGATCTGTCCGCGCTGTGGCGCATCCACGACGACATCGACCGGCCGGAATTGAAGGACCGCCCTTTCGTCCCGGCCACCCACCCGAGATTCGTTGACGCCGAGACGCCGCGTGGATTGGGTGTGGTGGACACGAACCGGCGGAGCGTCTTCGCGATGCTGCGGGACGGCGACGTACTCGTGCACCACCCGTACCACTCGTTCTCGACCAGTGTGCAGCGATTCATCGAGCAGGCCGCGCTGGACCCGAACGTGCTTGCCATCAAGCAAACGCTGTACCGGACGTCCGGCGACTCGCCGGTCATCGACGCGCTTGTGGACGCGGCCGAGGCGGGCAAGCAGGTCGTGGTGATCGTCGAAGTGAAAGCGCGCTTCGACGAGCAGGCGAACATCGGCTGGGCGAGGACGCTGGAACGAGCCGGTTGCCACGTCGTGTACGGGTTGGTGGGCCTGAAGACGCACTGCAAAATCGCGCTCGTGGTACGCCAGGAAGGCAACCAGATCCGCCGGTACGCCCACATCGGCACCGGCAACTATCACCCGAAGACCGCTCGCCTGTACGAAGACCTGGGCCTCCTGACGGCCGACCCGGAAATCGGCGCGGACCTGACCGACCTGTTCAACATGTTGACCGGGTACAGCCGGCAGACCGCGTACCGGCGACTGCTGGTCGCACCGTACGGCGTGCGATCCGGCATTGTGAACCGGATCGAGGCGCAGGCCGCGCTCGCCCGGGCCGGCGAGCCGTCGTTGATCCAGCTGAAACTGAACTCGATCGTGGACGAAGAGGTCGTGGACGCGCTCTACCGGGCCTCTGGCGCCGGTGTTCCGATCGATCTCGTGATACGCGGCATCTGCGTGCTGCGACCGGGCGTACCGGGACTGTCCCAGAACATCCGGGTCCGGTCGATCGTCGGCCGGTTCCTGGAGCACTCGCGCATCTACCGATTCGGGGTTGGCGACGCCACCGAGATCTGGATCGGATCGGCCGATCTGATGCACCGGAACCTGGATCGCCGGGTCGAGGCGCTGGTTCGGGTGACCGATGCGACCGCGCAGGCGGACATCGTGGACCTGCTGACGCGTGCGATGAGCGAGGGCACGACGGCGTTCGAGCTCCGGCCGAACGGCTCGTGGAAGGAGCCGTCGTCCGGGCTGCCGGCGCTCGACTCGTCCGCTCAGATCGTCACTGGCCACTTGCAGGAAGCACTGCTCCGATCCGTTGTCGGCTAGCGGTGACGCCTACCAATTTGATCCGTTCGGCCGGCGGTGTCGTGTGGCGACCCGCCGGCGACGGCAGCGACGGGACCGTGGAGATCGCGGTGGTTCACCGTGAGCGCTACGACGACTGGTCGTTGCCCAAGGGGAAGCTCGAACGCGGCGAGCACACGTTGGCCGCAGCCGTGCGAGAGGTTCGCGAAGAGACCGGCGTACTCGCGATCCCGCAGGTCCGGCTGCCGAGCGTGACCTACTTGACCGGCGAGCCAGACACCGAGAAGACGGTCGACTTCTGGTCGATGCGGGCCTTTGACGAGACGGTCTTTGCGGCCAACGACGAGATCAGCGGCCTGCGCTGGGTCGACGTCACGGAAGCGGCCGGATTGCTGACGTACGTACACGACCGTGGCGTGGTCGCGTCGTTCGCGGCGCTCCCTCAGGTGACCGGCGTCGCGGTGCTGGTCCGGCACGCGCGCGCCGGTTCACGCAAGCGCTGGGACGGTGCGGACGAAGAGCGGCCGCTCGACGCCGAAGGCGAGCTCCAGGCCGCCGCGCTCGGCCCGCTGCTGTCCCTCTTCAAGCCGATCAGGGTGTACGCCGCACCGCTCACCCGCTGCATCGATACGGTCTCCGGCATCGGGCTGCCGGTACGCTCGGACACCGTTTTCGCGGCGGCCACCGGGGCACCGACGAAGGCCGTGGCCGATCGCGTCCGGGCACTGGTCGAGGAGCATCAGCGCGTCGTGATCGCGAGTCAGGGCGAGGTGATCCCACCGGTCGTGAACGAATTGCACGCCCACAACGTCAGCGCCACCGCCACCCTGGCCACGCCGAAGGGTACGGCCTGGGTGGTGAGCTTCGCCGGGACCGACGTGGTCGCGGCCGATCACATGACGCTCTAGGCCCGCGGCTTCGCAAACGCTGCGTTGAGCGCGTTTGCCGTACAGGCGTTGGCGAGGCAATGCAGCCCGTAGAGGCTCTCGATCGTACGCAGGATCGAGTAGCGGTCGACCTTCTGCGGGTACGTACCGGCGACGACCTGCTGGCCGTACAGGACGCATAGGCACTCATGTTCGCCTTGAGCCACGCGTCTCCGGTCGCCACGTCGCAGTCGTGCATGTCATGGCACAGATTCGGGGTGACGAACGAGACCGTGTCCGCCTTCGGCACGTTCGTGAAGTCCATCCACGGCGCGTGCTTGCGGGCAAATTTCCCGTTCGTGCAGCCGGTGTAGCCCGCGTGCGGCAGGCTTTCCGCATAGCCGGTGAACGTTCGGCCGGATGCGACGAGCTGCGTTGCCAGATTCGGTTTGTCGAACGACTTCGGGCAATCGTCGGTGGTGACGCCGAGCGTGGATCCGGCGAACAGCGCCAGGTAATTCGGTTGGCTCGGGTGCGTCTCCGCGTACGCGTTCGGGAACGTCGCGCCGTGCCGCGCAAGCGTGGCGAAGTAGGGCGCCGAGGTGGTCAACGACGTCGGTGAATCGTTCTCGTCCACGACGATCACAATGTGCGCCGGCGGAACCGCAATCTTTGCCACCGGGCGCTTTGATGGCGTCGGAGTCGGTGTCGGGTAGCGGGCCCTGATTCGCCGGACCGTACTTCGCGCTTCGTCCACGATGAACACAACGAGGTCCGGAAAACTGAGGTACGGGTGCCGATTTCGAGATCAGCACCCGTACCTCATCGAACGTGTCCGTCTAGCGTGCGGCCTTCTTGGCGGGCGCCTTCTTGGCGACCGTCTTGGCCGGCGCCTTCTTGGCAGCAGCCTTGGACGCGGTGGACTTCGCCGCGACGGTGGACTTCGCCGCGGTCGTCTTCTTGACCACGGCTGCCTTCTTGACGACGGCCTTCTTCGCCGGCGCCGTCTTGGCGGGAGCGGTCTTGCGCGCGGTCGTCTTCGCCGCAGTGGTCTTCTTCGCGGTCGCGGTCGCCGGCGACGACTTCTTGGCCGCCGTGGCGGTCTTCGTGGCGGTGGTGGCCTTCGCGGCAGGACGGGCGGCGGTCGTCTTGACCGCCGCCTTCTTGGCCGGGGCTGCCGGCTTCGGCGCCTTGCCCGTTGCCACCATCTCCTTGAAGCCGGCTCCCGCGCGGAACGCCGGAACCGCCGTCTTCTTCACCTTCACTGCCTCACCGGTACGCGGGTTGCGTGCCATGCGAGCGGCGCGGGTGCGCTTCTCGAAGACACCGAATCCGGTGATGGAGACCTTGTCGCCCTTGGTAACCACGGCTTGGATCTCGGCGAGCACCGCGTCGAGCGCGACGGTTGCCGACTTCTTCTCTCCAAGACGAACCGCGAGCGCATCGATCAGCTCGGCCTTATTCACGAGTTCCTCCCGTACACAACTGATGGCCATTTGTGGCCATTCTGCGCGCACGTTATGCCCAATGCACCGCAGATTCAATCATCAGGCACAAACTTTCCGTTGTGTCGTAAGAGGTCCACGTCGAATTAATAAGGTCAAGCCACCGCTACAACGGGCCAAAACGGCTCTCTGGTTGCTTCGTACGCCGCGATTTCGGCTTCCGCCCGAAGCGTCAGATCGATGTCGTCCAGGCCCTCCAGCAAGCGCGTTTGCGCAAAATCGTCCAGTGGAAAGGATTCCGTCACGCCGCCGCCGCTAACCGTCTTCGTCGCGACATCGACGGTGATCGGCTCACTCGGATCGGCTTCCACGGCCGCCCAGAGTTTTTCGATCGCGCTGGCCGGAAGTTCGACCGGGACGAGACCCTCCTTGAGCGAGTTCCCCTTGAAGATGTCGCCGAAACTCGGTGCGATGACGGCTCGGAATCCGTAATCCCGGAGCGCCCAGACCGCGTGCTCGCGCGACGATCCGGTACCGAACTCGGCGCCCGCGATCAATACCGTGGCGCCGTCGTAACGGTCGTTGTTGAGTACGAAATTCGGATCGTTATCGCGCCAGGCCCGAAACAGACCGTCCTCGAAACCGGTTTTGGTGATCCGCTTCAGATATACGGCCGGGATGATCTGGTCCGTGTCTACATCGGAACGGCGGAGTGGAACGGCCGTACCGGTGAGGGTCTTCACTGCTTCCATCGGATTCTCCTGCTTAGACGAGCGGTCAGTTCAAGTCGGCGGGCGTGGCGAACCGGCCGGTGACCGCGGTGGCGGCGGCGACCTGCGGCGATACGAGGTGGGTACGCGAACCCTTTCCCTGCCGACCTTCGAAGTTCCGGTTCGAGGTCGAGGCGGCTCGCTGGCCGACCGCGACCGTGTCCGGGTTCATGCCCAGGCACATCGAGCACCCGGCAAAACGCCACTCGGCACCGGCATCCGTGAAGATCTGGTCGAGGCCCTCGGCCATCGCGCGTTCCCGCACCGCCGCCGAGCCCGGCACCACCAGCATCCGTACGCCGTCGGCCACCTTCCGGCCACGAAGCACGTCCGCTGCCGCACGCAGATCCTCGATCCGGCCGTTCGTGCAGGAGCCGACGAACACGACGTCCACCGGGATGTCCCGCATCGGCGTGCCCGGAGCGAGATCCATGTACGCGAGCGCCCGCTCGGCCGCGCCACGCGCCGCCTCGTCGTTCATCGAGGCCGGATCCGGCACCACGCCGTCCAGCGCAACGCCCTGGCCCGGGTTGGTGCCCCACGTGACGAACGGTCGGACCGCGCTGGCGTCCACCGTGATCTCGGCGTCGAACACGGCGCCTTCGTCGGTCACGAGCGTCCGCCAGTAGTCCAGTGCCGCGTCCCAGTTCGCACCGGTCGGCGCGTACTGACGGCCCTTCATGTATGCGAACGTGGTGTTGTCCGGCGCGATCATGCCGGCCTTCGCACCCCACTCGATCGACATGTTCGCGATCGTCATGCGGCCTTCCATGGACAACGCCCGGATCGCGCTGCCCCGGTATTCCACGACGTGACCGCGCCCCGCGCCCGTACCGACCTGGGTGATCAGTGCCAGCACCAGATCCTTGGCGGTGACGCCCGGCTGCAGCTCACCTTCGATGTTGACGGCCATCGTCTTCGGCCGGTCCTGCGGCAGCGTCTGCGTCGCGAGGACGTGCTCGACCTGGCTCGTGCCGATGCCGAACGCCAGCGCGCCGAAGGCGCCGTGGGTGGACGTGTGCGAGTCGCCGCACACGATCGTCATGCCGGGCTGGGTCAGGCCGATCTGCGGGCCGAGTACGTGCACGACGCCCTGTTCCGGGTCGCCGAGCGAGTGGATCCGCACGCCGAACTCCGCGCAGTTGCTCCGGAGCGCCTCGATCTGCGTACGCGAGATCGGGTCTTCGATCCTCAGCAACGTGGTCGTGGGCGTGTTGTGGTCCTCGGTCGCGATCGTCAGATCGGGACGGCGCACCTTCCTTCCGGTCAACCGCAGGCCTTCGAACGCCTGCGGGCTCGTCACCTCGTGGACGAGGTGGAGGTCGACGTAGAGAAGATCGGGTTCACCTGCCGCCGATCGGACGACATGTGCGTCCCAGACCTTCTCCGCGAGTGTGCGTGGTACTGCTCCCACCATCTGGACATCCTAAAGTTTGGGAGGTATGTTTCGCTGTATGGGACACAGTATGAGCGGCGTTGGCGTTCTCGACAAGGCCATCGTCATCTTGGGGGCTTGCGTCGACGGCGCCAGCCTCGCAGAACTGGTTGAGCGAACGAAATTGCCGCGGGCAACGGCGCACCGGCTTGCACAGGCACTCGAGATCCATCGAATGCTGGTACGGGACCCGCAAGGCCGCTGGCGTCCAGGCCCCCGCCTGGGCGAGCTCGCGAATGCTGCTCCCGATGTGCTCCTTACCGCAGCCGAGCCGATGATCGCCGCATTGCGGGACGCCACCGGCGAAAGCGCCCAACTCTACCTACGCCGGGCCGACGAGCGCATTTGCGTCGCCGCCGCCGAGCGCGCCAGCGGGCTGCGCGACACGGTACCGGTCGGATCGGTGCTCCCGATGGTCGCCGGATCGGCCGCGCAGGTCCTTCTGGCATGGGAGCCGCCCGAGGCCGTCATGCCGCTGCTGCCGCGCTGCAAGTTCACCGGCCGTACGCTCGCGGAGGTTCGCCGCCGCGGCTGGGCGCAGAGCGTGGCCGAGCGGGAAGCGGGCGTGGCCAGTGTTTCGGCGCCAATCCGGGACCGTACCGGCCGGGTGATCGCCGCAATCAGTGTTTCCGGCCCGATCGAGCGCCTCGGACGCCGGCCCGGCGACCGGCACGCCATGGCCGTCGTACGAGCAGGTCAGCGCTTGTCTGGTTTGTAAAGTTCGGTTTGCTGAGCCAGCCCTCGCCGAGACCCTCGGTGAGGGCTGGCTTATATCAGGTATTGATCGTTAAGCAATAGATATCTCGGCGCGATCGTTATTGAGTTCCTTGGATTTTGTGACGTGGCTACCATGACCGGGCACGTCCCATCCTCTGGAAGGAACCCCCGTGACTGATCCAACTCCGGCGACGCCGGAGCCGGTCGATGCATCCGCGCCCGACGCGCTGACCGTTCCGGCGATGCCCGCGCAGCGCACCGATTCCGAAGGCGCGAACGATCCGTGGTCACGGGAGGCCGAGACAGTCGGCGTACCGGCCTCGGACCTGACCGACGCCCCACTCGATCCGGCCAGCACGCTTGAGGTCAGCGCGGCACCGAGTGACCCGCACGACGGCGCCATGACGGAGATCGCGCCGGCGGCAGCGGAGGGCACGCCGAAGCGACGACGTCGCCGTACGCCGATCGTGATCTCGGCCTCGGCCGTACTGGTGCTCCTGCTCGGCGTCGGCGCGTACGCCGGAGTTCGCGCCTGGACCGGCGCGGGCATCAAGGAGGCGGAATCCGCAGTACCCGCATCGGTGAGCGCGTTCGCCCGGATCGACATCAAGCCTGGCTACCGCGACCAGCTCGCGTTCGACAATCTGGTCAAGAAGTTCCCGACCGGCAAGTCGACCCAGGACTTCTTGACGACCGAGGAAACGAACGTCTCGAAGAGCGCGGGCCTGAACTTCAACGCCGACGTGAAGCCGTGGTTCGCCGGCCAGGTCGGCGCGGCCGAGTGGACGAACGCGGCGGGCAAGCCGGTCAGCCTGCTCGTGTTTTCGAGCAAGGACGACGCGGCCGCGAAGACCGCGCTCGGCAAGGTGCAGGCGAAGGAGGGCAAGGACTTCGGCTTCGTGCTGAGCAACGGGTTCGCCATCATCGCCGGGTCGGACACCGCTCAGCCGGACGCGGTTGCGGCCGCTGCGGCGGCGAAGGCGCACAACCTCGCCGATTCCCCCACCTACAAGTCGGCGATTTCGCACCTGGCGGGTCACAACCTGGTCATCGCGTACGTCGACCTGGCGTCGCTGGGCAAGGTCGCCGGCACCCAGATGCCGGGATCCGATCTGCTCGGCAGCGATAGCGACCCGCTTCCCGGATCCGACGCATCTTGCCCGGCCGTCCTACCGACGATCGACCCGTCCAGCACTACCGACCCGTTCGGCGGAATCGATCCGATGTGCTTCATCAACTCGCCGACGGGCGGCCTGGGCGGTACCGATTCGATCGGCGGCTCGAGTTCGATGATGCCGGGCCTCCTGGCCAGCAGCGCCTTGAGCGGTGCATTCGCAACGCTCAAGGGCACGATCGTGATCGGCGGTAGCGTCGTCGACGACGGTGTGGAAATCCGCGCGCACATCGATGGGCTCTCCGCCGACGCAACGCGGACCGCCGGCGTGGACGTCGCGAAGACGCTGCAGGCGATGCCGGACACCACGGTCGTCGGCGTGGCGCTCGATGGTCTCGACCCGAAGAGTTCTGCGGCGACCTCGCTTGCCCAGTCGCTGAGCGGCCTCTCCGGCATGCTCACCGGCGGTTCGATCGGTTTCGCCAGTCCCGATGGCCCAACCGGTAACGGCGCCGCGATTGCACAGATCCTGCAGAACCTCGCCGGCCCGATTCAGTCGATCATGACCTCGAAGGTGATCAGCCTGGCCCTGACCGGCATGACCGGCGGCATCCCGACCGGTTACGTGTCGGTCGACTTCGGTAGCGCGGCCGACGCCTCGAGCACGATGACCGCGATTCAGTCGGTCATGAACGCTGGGCAGATCCCCGGTGTGTCGATCGACCAGAACGGTGCCCAGATCAAGGCAACGATCGGTGGACCGGCGAGCAGCGGCAAGCTCAGCAGCGTCGGCCTGTTCACCGAGGCGACGAAGGGCATGTCGAACGACAGCATGATGGCGTACGTCAACGTCCAGAAACTGGTCGCGGCCATGAATGCTAAGGGCTCGGGCATGACGGCTCAGCAGAAGGCGCAGATCGCACCGATCAAGGCGATCGCAGTCTCCACGACAAGTGCCGGAACATCATCCGATGAACTGGTACGCGTAATTATCAAGTAACCACAGCGCCGAAGCAGCCCCGTCACCCGCTCGGGTGGCGGGGCTGAACATTTTCAGTCAGCTCGAACTTGCGGCGACGAGCAGCAGGCTCGATGCCAGGCTCCGGTACGGTTTCCAGCGCAGCGCGAGGTCCGCCACTTCGGCTGGGCTCGGAAGACGGTCGAAGCCGTACTGCGCCTTCACCGCATGACGCAGCGCGAGGTCGTCCGGACGAATGACATCGGGGCGTCGCAATGCAATCAAAAGGGCCCCGTTGACCGTCCATGCGCCGACCCCCTTGATCTGGGTGAGCTGCCTGACCACCTCCTCGTCCGGCAGCTCACGAAGCGCGCGCTCGGACAGGCTCCCGTCACGAAAGCGCGCTGCCACATCCAGGATGGTGGTGGCCTTGCGGCGAGAAAAACCGAGACCACGCAGCGTGTCCTGGTCAACGGCCTCGATTTCGGAGGGCTCCGGCACCCGCCCACCGAATCGGTCGGTGAGGCGCCCGAATATTGCGGTCGCCGCGGCCACCGAGATCTGCTGCCCGATGATCTGAAAGACCAGTGCGCCGAACAGGTCCATGGGGGGAAGTCGCCGTACCCAGGCGTCGGGATCGAAGTCGGGTCGACCGTCGATCAGCACTCGGAGTACCGGATCCGCCACACGCAGGAACGCAAGCCCGCTCTGAATATCCTGCGCTCGCGCTGTTTCACGCCGCACACCCTCAGACGCTACCGGTCGGCCAGCTCGTCAGCGGCCGGAACGAGGCTGTCATACCGCGGGATCAGCCTCAAGATTCCAAGATCGAGCGGTCTCGACGTGAGCTTCCTGCAGCCCGATGCCCGGATCGACCGGGATGAGCAACGTATCCGGGCGTCTTCCGGCCCACCCGAGGGCGGTCGCACCTAGTGGAGCGTAGTAAACGCGTTGGCGCGTCGTCGAGCGCGTTGTTACCTTGGTCCCTGGGTAACAACGACGGATGGGAGAACCCGATGGAGACCGTAGCCGTGGAACGAGTTCAGCTGGGCGTACGGATGGAGAAGCGGATGGTGAAGGTCCTCAAGGGACTGGCCGAGTTCAACGGCGAGACGCTGGGCGAGTTGCTCGAGAAGATCGTGCTGCACTCGTTCGAGCCGGTGCCCGGCGAGGAGGGCGAGGCGTGTGCGAGTCCGCACGGCAAGAAGGCCCTGGTCGCGATCGGTGACCTCAAGCGGATCTACGGCATGGATCAGGACGTGCACGCCAGCCGCGCGTGGGAGGGCCAGGACCTAGACGGAGTCCGCCGGGATCAGCAAATCGGTTAGCCCGAAGCGTGGTCCCGCCGCGGGCAGGTTCGGTTGCCAGCCCGGGTCCTGGCTCAAGTAACTGAGCGAATCGGCCCGCAGCAGGCCGATCAGAACCTCGGTGACGATGCGGCCACCCACTGGACCGAGGCCGTTTCCGTCGGCCCGGTGCTCGGCTTCCTTCAGGATGTAGTACCAGAGCGGCGTTCCGGCGCCCCATTCATATCCCAGTTCAGCCCGCGTGAGCGGGTCGACTCCCATGAGTTCGGCGATTTTTTCGCCGCTCGGTAGTTCGGTCGTCTCACCGCGCACGAGGTCACGAACCGCCAGCGACCGGTACGCGTCGACGTCGACCGCGCCAGTGACCTTTTCGGGAAGTCCGATCAGGCTTGCCGCCAGGTGGCCGTCGAGACGTTTGGCGCGCTGGGCCGGCGGGCGGCCTGCCACGTCGAAGATCTGCGTGAGATCCAGCCGCCGATCGATCGGAAGTGGTCCGAAGCTGACCAGATCCGGAAACACCGGTACGGCCGGGCCGTCAGCGGTCAGCTGGTACGCGTGCCGGATCTGACCGTGCCCGTACCGGTACGCGGCATCGGCGAATTCCAGCGGGATGTACGCCTCCCCGATCTTGGGCGCGAACCACCGCCCACCATCGGTGATGACCTCCTGTACGAGCGGTTCCCCAACGAGGCGCGGCAGGAAGTCGTTCACGACAACCCACTCGTAGTGCCACGTCAACGTCCGACGTGCCTCGTCAAACACCGAACCCTCGGGCACGCCCTGCGACCGCAGCCGATCGACAATGCGGTTGTGAGTTTGGAGAAGTGCCACGTGCAGGCTGAGCGTGAACAGATGCACATCGTTGCGTGGGTCGCCGATGAGCGCCACGCCCTGGAGGTTGCGTGGCACGTCGCCGCCGTCCGGTCCGAGCAGGAACTTCGCGGGATCCGTGGCGTCGAACAGGAACGGCGAGCCGATCGGTCCGTCCGAGTAAAGGATTTCCAGGTTGAGCATCGGCGCCCGCGCGTTGCGGAGCGTCTCCGGTGCCGCTCCGCCGGCGATCGGCGACCGGTCGGCGGTGATGTCGTGCGCCACCAACTGACCAAAGAACGGCCAGCCGGCCGCTTCGGTCGCATCGTCATCGCCGCCATTCGACTCGTCCAGGGCAGCGGTCGCGTCGCAGACGCCGCCCGCCGAGCCTTCGCGCATCAGTAGCTGCGGCGCCGCACCCAGCGGCTCAAGGTCGCGGAACATCCGGCCGTACCTCGCGGGTCCCGTGGGCCGATCGACGGGTCGGCCCGGAACATCCTCATTCGCGGCCGCCACGGGATAGCGAGGCTCTCCGTCGAGCGCGGAGTCGATGGCGCCGAGAAGGTTCCGCAGCCCGGTCTTCTCCCGTTCGGCGTCCGCAGCTTCATACATCGCGGCCTCACCGGCCACCGGCTCGGCGGCTTCTTCCTCGGCAAGCTCCGCTTCCACGACAGTCTTAAGGCCCCTGAGCTTGGCACCATGGTCCAACCGCGTGATCATCATCTACTCCCATCCAACGATTCCGCTGGGCGTCATCACCCCTCATTGCCAACTAAGACAAGGCAACGTCGCCATCTGTGACGTCGGCGCGGGTCGCCGGAATCCATGGTCGGTCGCGCACCACAGAAGCCCTTGACCGGACTATTACTGGTCAAGGGCTTCTTGGCATTCACTCGGACTTCTCGACGGACGTGCTCGACGGCCAGTGAGCGGGCGACCAGTCACCCTCCGGGTCGGTGGTCTGCCCCACTTCGATCAGATGACCGTCGGGATCGCGGATGTAGCAGCGTTTCTCATACAGGTGCTGTTTCGGCGGTGTCAGGAATTGAGCACCCCGAGCGCTCCATTCGGCGTAGACGGCGTCGATGTCTTTGACTCGAATATTCAGGAAGCTGCTCACCCGGTCAGGATCGCGCGGCGTTTCCAGGATGACCGTGGGCTTGTCGTCGGTCGGGCCTCCGCCGCCATTGATGACAATCCAACTGTTGGCAAGCGCAATGTTGACCGGGTCTCCGGGACGTTCCACCCTGCCGCCGAGCACTTCGGTGTAGAAGCGCCGAGATTGTTCGACATCGTCCGAGACGATGAAGTGGGTCAGCACAATTCCTTCTGATGGAGAGAGCTCGGCCATCTGGCTCCTTCCAGCTCTGCTTCATGGACCGGCGACTGTCTTAGCTAGTGGCGGTCTCCCCGTCCGGGAACACTTCATTGAGCCGCCCGTTGCTGACGTCGTACACGAAGCCCCTGATCGGGACCTTTTCCGAGAGCCACGGATGCGATCTGGCCTTCTCGATCTGCTCCTTGGTGCTCGCCTCGGCGTCGGTGAAGCTGTAGAACTTGGCCGGCGCTATTGGCGCCTGGCCGGTCTCCTTGCGGAGCCGGGCCTCCAATTCGCTATCGGTGAACCTGAGCATCCCGCAGTCGGTGTGATTGATGATCATTATCTCGCGGGTGCCCAGCAGCTTGGTCGACAGAACAAGCGACCGGACTGCGTCGTCATCGATCACGGTGCCAAAATTTCTGATCATATCCACATCGTCGGCGGCTACATCCAGCATCTGCTCGATACCGGTTAGCCGGGGATCCGCACAGGTGACGATCGCGATCTTGGGCGCCGGCGGTCCCCCACGGCGGGGGTCGTAGCCGTTGGCGATGGTTGCGTTCGCGCTCAGCGCGTCATCAATCATGGTCATGACTGCTCTCCTTCTCGTGTTTGCCGATCGTTTCCCTATCCGACAAGGCGATCGGTGCCTGGTCGTCTCTCCACGTTTGTTCGCGGGCTATGGCCCGGGTTCCGGCGGCAAGCGTCCGCACGACCAGGACATCCAGAGCGATGACCGTCAGTGGTCAGGCCGGGTATTAGCAGACGAAGCAGAAGCTGCTGAGCGCCCGCAGGCGGCGCCAGGCCGACGCCAAGTTCGCACGCCCACATCGCCGCAGAGGACCCCGAAGCCGACGCTCCCTGGCGGTCAATGAAGAACGCTACTCGGGAACGATGGCAAATTTGCCGGAAACAGATGGCTGCCCGGAGACCTGATATCAAGCCCATCCGACGTCGTTCGGGCGACCGGACTGTGTGGGTTGGCCCAAGCTGGTCGTACGAACGACCGAAGCCCTTGACCGGATTTCTCTGGTCAAGGGCTTCGTTGTGTTGGTGGCCGTGGTAATCAGTGCTTATCCGCGTAGCCGCCGTAGCCGGTGCCGGTTGGTGACGCGGTTGGTGATCCGGTGTGCGAGCCGGTCGGTGATCCGGTAGGCGAACTCGTCGGCGACCCGGTTGCCGTGGGCGTCGGTGAGACGGTGGGGGTCACGCTGGGGCTTGGTGTCGGGGGGTTCGTCCGGCCGCGTCGTTGTACGCGGTCGTCAGGTCCGTTTGGCCTGCAACGCGACTGCGTCCGCTGCGTGCTCGGTTCCGTTGATCACGATTCCGGGCGGGAAGCCGGTCACGGCGCTGCCGGGGCTTACACCGAGGTCTCCGGCGATGACCGATGGCCCGGTATTGGTAACAGTCGTTCCGGCCAGCACTGCGAATGGGGCAGCTGTTCCGAGATCGATGGGGGGTTGCGCCGCCGGCACCGCCCCGCTGAAGAACATGCCGATCGCTGCGATGAGGCCTACCGGCAGTGCCGAGCCTATGAGACAGCGAGCCCATCGTGATCGCGTCAGATGTATTGCGGATGTCATTTGCCGAACCCCCATGCCGGGGAGGCGTTGTCGTGTTCGCAGCCGTCCTTGGTTCACGACTGACCGCCTAGGAGGTAGTACCCCATTTTGTTGGTATTTGCACGATTTATGATGGTGTGTCCTACCAGGCAATTCAAGCCAGGATCTCCTGGTGGGTTAAGTGAAAGTTCTCCAAATAGGAACCCACTGGGAAACTGGCGGCCGAATTTGCCGTAGATAGTCGTACACGCAAAGAAGCCCTCGACCGCTACACGCCGGTCAAGGGCTTCTTTCTGCTGGTAGTCCCGATGGGATTCGAACCCACGCTACCGCCTTGAGAGGGCGGCGTCCTAGGCCACTAGACGACGGGACCATGCCTTGCAAATTCGTACCGTGCTGATCTTACTTCCAGCTCCGACGCGCACAACATCGGCCGCTGGGGTACCAGGACTCGAACCTAGACTAACTGAACCAGAATCAGTTGGGCTGCCAATTACCCCATACCCCATAGGGTGTCGGGTTGCCCCGGCACCGCTGTGAAACTGTACCCGACGGCGGTTGGCCCGCAAAACCGGGTTACCCGACGCGTCGAAGATCAGTCGAGCAACACAACGCGGTTCGTCAGCGTGCCAATTCCCTCAATCGAGACGCTCACCGAGTCACCTTCAACGATCGGCGCGACCCCGGCCGGCGTACCGGTGAGGATGACGTCGCCGGGCAGGAGCGTCATCACGTGTGAGATGTAGGACACCAGCGTGGGTACGTCGAAAACCATGTCTTTCGTACGGCCTAGCTGGCGTACCTCGTCATTGACCTCGCACCGCACTTCCAGGTCGCTCGCATCGATCCCGGTCGAGATCCACGGGCCGAGCGGGCAGAACGAGTCGAAGCCCTTGGCCCGCGTCCACTGGCCGTCGGCCTTCTGCAGATCGCGTGCTGACACGTCGTTCGCGCACGTGTACCCGAAGATCGCCGCTGCGGCGCCGGCCCGATCGACCCGGCGAGCGCCCGGCGCACCGATCACCACGGCGAGTTCCGCCTCGTGCTCGACGTGCTTGGTCTGCGGCGGCAGCTTGATCGCGTCGTGGTGCCCGATGATCGAGGTAGACGGCTTGAGGAACAGCAGCGGCTCCTTGGGCACCGGAGCGTTGTGCTCGGCGGCGTGATCGGCGTAGTTGCGGCCGACGCAAACCACCTTGCTGGGCAGGATCGGCGACAGCGGCCGTACGTCGGCGAGCGCCCAACGCTGGCCCGTGAACGTGAGCGACCCGAACGGATGACCTTCGATCTCGGCCACCGTCAGGCCATCCGAACTGAGGTCACCTTCGCCCTCGACGGCTCCGAATGACATCCCACCACCGTGAACAAACCGGGCAATACGCACGACGACTCCTTCTCGGGTTGACCGTCCACGAATCTACCGCTCAGCCGTAGGCCTCCGAGTCGCTACCCTGGTCGCGTGCAGATTCTCGACCCGATTCTCGATGAGGCCACGTGGCGTGCTCGCGCGGCGGCCCACGAGGAGTTGGTCGATAGTTGGCTGCACGAGCATGTCGAACGCCGCCGCGAAGGCCGGAAGCACCCGGTCGAGGACTTCCTTTTCACGTACTACTCGTACCGGCCGAATCAGCTCCGCCGCTGGCATCCGGGCGCGCGCGTGGAGCTGATCGGCGCGACCGCCGCCGAGCTAGGGCCGGATTATCGCGAGACGGCTGACGGTGCGGTCCTGGACGAGCAGGCGGTACGCGTACGGCGAGCCGAATCGATCGCGTGGATCGATCGGCTGTTGCGCGAAACCGCAGCACGTCCTGGGCACTTCGGCTGCTTCGGCATGCATGAGTGGGCGATGGTCTACCAACTCTCGCCGGACGAGATTCGGCACAGCGCCTGGCCACTGCGGCTCGGACCCGAGGCCACTGACTGACCACGTACGGTCGAATCCGATTCGGTGCAGCCACTTCGACGCGTACCGGTTCTTCACCCCGCCGGCCCGTCCGCTGAATCTGTTGCAGCCGGCCAGGGAGACGCAAGCCGGGTACGAGCAACCGGGCTGTCTTCATGCCGGCATGGATCTCTATAAGTGGGCGTACAAACTGGCGCCACTGGCCAGTAGCGATCTCGTGATCGGCTGCTTCGCATTGGCCCGCGACATCCGTACGCTCGACATGCGCGCCTCGCCGTACGACCTCTCGGCGCTCGGCTATGCACCGGTCCGCATCGAGACGGCCGACGGCCGATCCGAGTACATCGCCGCACAACGAGCGTTTGCCGCGCGGGCCGAGCCGCTACGCCGGCGGTTGATCGACGTGTGTAGCGGTATGTCCGTCGCTACGCGATGACGTTGACCGCTCGAGCGACGACGAGCGCGACGGTGACGAGCGAGATCGCGCTCTGGAACATCATCACCATCTTCGCCCAGCGGGACAGCGGCAACGTATCGGTCGGGCTGAACGCGGTCGCGTTCGTGAACGACAGGTAGAAGTAGTCGAAGAAGTTCGGCTCCCAGTCCTTGTCCACGAAGCCGTCCGCCGTCATTTCGGAGAACAGGAAGTCGGTGTGCTTGTGCGTGCCGCAGGCGCGTTCGGCCGGTCCGCCGCGATCCATGTCCCAGTACCACAACGCGAACACGATCACGTTCGTCAGCCAGATCGCGCCGCCGCTGCGCAGCAGGTTTCCCGGATCGTCCAGCGGACTGATGGTCCCGACGGCGGTGTGGTTGTGGATCAGCGACCGGATCAGCTCGAACGCCGACCAGGTTGTGGCCAGGCTCGCCGCGATCACGAGACTGAGGCTCAGAAAGCGCAGCAGCTTGGAGCGCCGGTCGATGGAGGTCTGACGAAATGCGGTGATCGTCGCGAGGACGAGCAGTTCCAGCGCCGGCAGTAGCCACCACGGGTGGAACGCGAGTTCGTGCGGCACGATCGCCTGTAACCCAATCGCCACCAGGATCGCGATCACGACCGGCAGACGCGGCTCGTCGGCCGTACGGCGAAGCCAAGCAGGCTCGTGGATCGGCGTCTGCGACAGCTTTTCGATGTGCGCGGCGATGTGGTTCAGCCGCTCATGAAGGCTGGCCGCGTCGAGCGGAAGGGCAGCCGCGACGGCCGAGTCGACGGCGATGTGCTCCAGGCGGGAGTGCATCTCGGCCTCAACCGAGGCTTGCTCCGGAATGTCGTGCAGGTGGTCGGTCACGGCGTTCATTGTGTACGCAACGACCGACATCCGCTACGTCGCGTAGCACTCCCGACACTTACCTCGGTCTCAAGTCGATCCTGGAGTTAGTGACGCGACACGCCGTCGACGCGTCGACCAACTCCAGGATCAACTGGGGTTTTGGGTGGGTGGCTAGACGGATAGGCCGTAGGTCAGTGCGTCTACCAGGGCGTGCCAGCTGGCCTCTACCACGTTTTCGTGTACGCCGACCGTGGTCCAGTCGTGCCCGGAGGCCCCGGCGGTCTCGACCAGAACCCGCGTCACCGCTGCGGTTCCGTGCGTACCGGCGAGGATGCGCACCTTGTAGTCGTTGAGTTCGAACCGGTCGAGCTGCGGGTACGAGGTTCGCAGCGCCGAACGCAGCGCATTGTCGAGCGCGTTGACCGGCCCGTTCCCCTCGGCCGTGGCGATCAACCGCTCCCCGGCGACGACGAGCTTCACCGTCGCCTCGCTGACCACGGCACCGTCGCCACGGTGTTCCACGATCACCCGGTACGACTCGAGCGTGAACGGCCGCACTACGCCGCCCGGCAGCGCCTCGCGTACGAGCAACTCGAACGAAGCATCGGCCGCCTCGAACGACCAGCCCTTCGCTTCCAGCTGCTTGACCGAAGCCGTGACCGCCGACAGCGCCTCCGGCGACGACGCGAGGTCGATGCCGAGTTCCCGCGACTTGAGCTCGATGGATGCCCGCCCAGCCATCTCGGTGACCAGGATCTTCATGTCGTTGCCGACGAGTTCCGGCTCGATGTGGTTGTAGAGCAACGGGTCGACCTTGATGGCACTCGCGTGCAAGCCCGCCTTGTGAGCGAACGATGCGGCCCCGACGTAAGCCTGGTGGGAGTCGGGGGCGAGATTGGCGATTTCGGCGATCGCGTGCGAAACGCGTACCGCCTGTTCCAAGCAGCCGTCCGGTAGGACCTGCATGCCCAGCTTGAGTTGGAGATTCGCGACGACGGCGAAGAGATCAGCGTTGCCGGGGCGTTCGCCGTACCCGTTCGCGGTGCATTGGACCTGGACGACCCCGGCCTCGACCGCGGCGATCGTGTTCGCGACCGCGCACGCGGTGTCGTTCTGGCAGTGGATGCCCAGCGGCAAGCCGGGCTCCGGAAGTCGTCCACGGAGATCGTGGATCGCGGCGGTGATCCGGGACGGCAGCATGCCGCCGTTCGTGTCGCAGAGGACGACGGTCTCCGCACCGGCCTCGTACGCGGCGGCGACGACCCGGGCCGCGTACGCCGGGTCGTATCGGAAGCCGTCGAAGAAGTGCTCGCAGTCCACGAGCACCCGACGGCCTTCGGAGCGGAGGTAATCCACAGTCTCGCGTACCATGGCGAGGTTTTCTTCCTGGTTTGTCCGAAGCGCCCGCTCGACGTGCCGCACGTCCGACTTGGCGACCAGGCACACAACCGGCGTCTCGGCCGCGAGCAAGGCCTGCACCTGAGGATCGGCCTTCGCCGTGAGGTCCTTGTGCCGGGTGGCCCCGAACGCGACCATGACGGCGTGCTTGAGATCCAGCTCGGTACGCGCTCGCGCAAAGAACTCGGTGTCCTTCGGCATCGCACCGGGCCAGCCACCCTCAATGAATCCGACACCGAACTCGTCCAGCAGCCGGGCGATCGCGAGCTTGTCGGCGACCGAGTACGTGAGGCCTTCGCGCTGCGCACCGTCGCGTAACGACGTGTCGAAGACTTGAACTGTCATGGCTGGATCTCCTTCGGTGAAGCTGAGATGTGCGGAGAAAATTGAGTACCAAAACAAAACGACCCCCTGCGTGGATGCAGGAGGTCGGCGCGCGCAGATGGTGCTGGCTGCGCGCGCTACTCGATAATCACGAGCTGGAAGGTCACGTTTCGAGTGTGGCATATCTGTCCAGCAGATAGGCCGGTTGTCCCATCTTTCGGTATCGGGCGTGTTTCCGGACTGTCTTACCGGTCCGGTAACCTGCGGCCGTGATCTCAAACTTCCGCGATGTGGGCGGTGTACGTACGGCCGACGGCAGCGTCGTTCGCACCGGCGTGCTCTACCGTGCCGCCTACCTGACCGGCGTGTCCGAGGAGGGCCTCGCACACCTCGGCGACCTCGGCATCCGAACGGTGATCGACATGCGGAGGGCGGACGAGGTGACCACGGCCGGCCGGCTCCCGGATGTCGAGGGGCGCCGCTACTGGAATGTTCCGCCGATGCACGCGATGTGGGTGCACCACCCCGGCGATGAGCTGGTCGGTGCGGCTCGATACCTGGCCGACCGCTATCTCGATCTGGCTCGGGACGGTGGCGCCGAATACGCGACGATGCTGCGGATGATCGGCACAGAGGAGAACGCCCCGGTCCTCGTGCACTGCTACGCGGGCAAGGATCGCACCGGCGTGCTCGTCGCACTCGCCTTGGCGCTGGTCGGCGTCGCCGATGTCGATATCGCGCATGACTACGCCCTGAGCGATGACTGGACGCCCGTTCCGGTACCTGAGGGCCTGCAACTGCACTGGCTCCGAGCGCCGGCCGAAGCCGTCATGCTGTTCCTGGCCGACCTGCGCGAGGAATTCGGCTCCATCGACGCGTACGCGACGAGTATCGGCCTGGACGAGACCGATATCGCCGCGTTGCGTGCCGTGCTGGTCAAATAACTCAGATAACCGGGTGCACCCAGCCGTACGCGTCCGGCGCGAGACCGCGCTGGATGTCGACAAGCTGCTTGCGGATGCCGGTCGTCACGTCGCCCATGCCGTCGGCCTTGCCGATCGTGAAGTCGTCCCGGTGCGATCGGACCCGCCCGATCGGCGTGATCACAGCCGCCGTACCGCAAGCGAACGCCTCGGTCATCCGGCCGCTGGCGGCATCGGCGCGCCACTCGTCGATCGAGTACGGGCGCTCGACCGTCGTGATCCCCCGCTCGGCGGCGAGCGCGATGATCGCCTCGCGGGTGATGCCGGGCAGGATCGAGCCGTTCAACGGCGGCGTGACCATGGTGTTGTCGTCAAATACGAAGAACGTGTTCATGCCACCGAGCTCGTCAACGTACTTGCGTTCCACCGCATCCAGATACACGACCTGATCGCAGCCGAACTCGTGCGCCTCCTGCTGGGCCGCCAGACCGCCCGCGTAATTGCCGCCGCACTTCGCCGCACCCGTACCGCCCGGAGCAGCCCGGGTGAACTCCTCGGAGATCCACAGTGAGAGCGGCTTGATGCCGCCCTTGAAGTACGCGCCGGACGGCGAGGCAATCACCACGTACAGGTACTCGGACGCCGGCTTGACACCGAGGAAGACCTCCGACGCGAACATGAACGGCCGCAGGTAGAGGCTGCCCTCGGAATCCTCGGGAATCCATGCCTGATCGAGCTTCACGAGCTCCCGTAGTGAGTCGAGGAAGATCGCCTCGGGCAGCTCCGGCATGGCCATCCGGCGGGCCGACGCGGCGAAGCGCCGAGCATTCGCGTCCGGACGGAACATCGTGATCGCGCCGCCCTCGCCGCGGTACGCCTTCAGGCCTTCGAAGATCTCCTGGGCGTAGTGGAGGACGGCCGTGGCGGGATCCATCGGGATCGGGGCACGGGCCTCGACCCGAGCGTCGTACCACCCTTTGCTGTCCGCGTAGCGGATGGTGACCATGTGGTCGGTGAATACCCGTCCGAAGCCAGGGTTGACCAACAAGGCACTCCGCTCGGCTGCGGGTACCGGGGACGTGCTTGGGTGGATCTCGAAATCGAGCCGTTCACCGCCACTCATCGCGGAGACCTCCGTGTCACATCGTGGGATTCCCTGGTGTTGTGAAACTTACCCCCTGGCGTGCCTTTCCACGCGACGAGGCTGTTACAGCAGGCCCGCGATGAGCTTGTCGATCAACTCGCGAGCTGCGCCAGACGGTCACCAATTGTGGCGGTGCGCAGCGGCTGACTGGGCGTACGCCCAGCAAGTTCGGCGGCGACCGCCTCGGTTACTCGCGCCGCGGCGTCGGAGTGCCCGAGGTGGTCGAGGAGCAATGCGGCGGACAGGATGGCGGCGGCCGGGTCGGCGATGCCCTTGCCCGCGATGTCCGGAGCGGAACCGTGCACCGGCTCGAACATCGACGGGTACGCCCGCTCGGGGTTGATGCAGGCGCTGGCGGCCGCGCCGATGCCTCCGGAGACGGCGGCGGCGATATCGGTGAGGATGTCGCCGAACAGGTTGTCCGTCACGATCACGTCGTAGCGACCCGGATCGGTCACCAGGAACATCGCGGCCGCGTCAACGTGCTGGTACTCGGTCTGAATGTCCGGGAACTCGGCGCGGACATCGGCGAACGCGCGCACCCACAGATCGCCGGCGTGGGTTAGGACGTTCGCCTTGTGGACGAGCGTGACCTTGCGGCGATCACGGTTTTCCGCGCGCTTGAATGCGTCCCGGATCACGCGCTCGACGCCGTGCCGGGTGTTGAGGCTCTCTTCGGTCGCGATCTCGTGCGGCGTGCCGAAGTGCATGTTGCCGCCGGCTCCGGCGTACAGACCCTCGGTGCCCTCACGCACCACGACAAGGTCGATCTCGCCCGGCTTCACGTTGGCGAGCGGACTGACCGTACCGGGCCAGAGGCGCGACGGGCGCAGGTTCACATACTGGTCGAACACGAATCGGAGCTTGAGCAGCAGGCCGCGCTCGAGGATGCCGGGCGGCACCGACGGGTCGCCGACCGCGCCGAGCAGGATCGCGTCGAAGCCCTTCAACTCCTCCAGGACCGAGTCGGGCAGAATCTCGCCCGTGCGGTGGTAACGCGCGGCGCCGAGGTCGTAGTCCGTGGTCTCAAGGCCGGGAAGCACCGCTTGGAGGACCTTGACCGCTTCGGCCGTCACTTCGGTGCCGATGCCGTCTCCGGCCACAACCGCGATGCGCGTCACGCTATCCCCCAAGATCAAGCGGCTCGTTCATCGAACCGCGCCTAGCGAACGTTAAGCTATCGTCCTAGCTTTCGGTACTCAGGTCTCACGTTTTGGTATAAGACCTGCTCGTCGCCACACCTCGACCGAGATCGCAGATCTTGGCGCGAGTGGAAGTCCAGTGCTGCGATCTTGGCTGGATGATCTCCGTGACCGTCCAAGATTGCAGATCAAACCTCGCGCCGTCCGGAGCCTCCAGCGAAGGCTCCGGACGGCCGGACGGCTACGCGGTTTCGGTGATCGGGCGGTCGACCCAGCTCATCATCGAACGCAGCTTCGCGCCGGTCTCCTCGATCGGGTGCGCGGCACCCTGCTCCTGGAGCTTGCGGAAGTTCGGGCGACCGGCGTCGTCCTCGGCGATCCACTCGCGGGCAAACTCACCCGACTGGATCTCGCCCAGGATCTTGCGCATCTCGTTCTTGACGCGGTCGTCGACGATGCGCGGCCCACGCGTGACGTCGCCGTACTCGGCGGTGTCCGAGACGCTGTACCGCATCCGGGCGATGCCGCCTTCGTACATCAGGTCCACGATCAGCTTCAGCTCGTGGAGGCACTCGAAGTACGCGATCTCCGGCGCGTAGCCGGCCTCGGTCAGCACCTCGAAACCGGTCTGTACCAGCGCCGAAGCGCCGCCACAGAGCACCGCCTGCTCACCGAACAGGTCGGTCTCGGTCTCCTCCTTGAACGTCGTCTTGATGGCACCGGCGCGCGTACCGCCGATCGCCTTCGCGTACGACAGAGCCAGCGCGAACGCGTTTCCGGTCGCGTCCTGCTCGACCGCGACCAGCACCGGCACGCCCTTGCCGTCCACGAACTGACGGCGAACGAGGTGACCCGGACCCTTCGGCGCGACCATCGCCACGTCGATGTCGGCCGGCGGCTTGATCAGGTCGAACCGGATGTTCAGGCCGTGCCCGAAGAAGATCGCCTTGCCCGGCGTCAGGTTCGGCGCGATCGCCTCGGCGTAGATCTTCCGCTGCGCAGTGTCGGGCGCAAGGATCATGATGACGTCGGCCTCGGCCGCGGCCTCGAACGGCGTGACGACCCGCAGGCCCTGCTCGCTCGCCTTGGCGCGGCTCTTGGACGTCTCGGGCAGACCGACACGCACGTCCACGCCGGAATCACGCAGTGAAAGCGCGTGTGCGTGGCCCTGGCTGCCATAACCGATCACGGCGACCTTACGGCCGGCGATGATCGACAGATCGGCGTCGTCGTCGTAGAAAACTTCTGCGGACACGGTTGATAACTCCCTTAGTGTTTAAGCGGCCCGCAGGCTCGGCGCGGTGATCGCTCGGGAACCCCGGCCGATCGCGACGAGTCCGGACTGCACCATTTCCTTGATTCCGAACGGTTCCAGGTCACGCAGTAGCGCGTCGAGCTTGGACGGCGTACCGGTGGCTTCGATCGTGAGCGTGTCGGCCGCGACGTCCACGACCCGAGCACGGAACAACGACACCGTCTCCAGCACCTGCCCGCGTTGCGCGCGGTCCGCGCGCACTTTCACGAGCAGAAGCTCACGTTGTACGGACATCTCCGACTCAAGCTCAACGATTTTGAGTACGTTGACCAGCTTATTCAGCTGCTTAGTCACCTGTTCGAGCGGTGACTCGTCCGCGTTGACCACGATGGTAATCCGGGAGATCTCCGGGCTTTCGGTCTCGCCGACCGCCAGCGAGTCGATGTTGAAGCCCCGGCGGGAGAACAGTTGGGCGACCCGAGCGAGCACGCCGGGCTTGTTCTCCACCAGGACGGAGAGCGTGTGATTCATCAGACATCGTCCTCATCGAAGATCGGGCGGACGCCGCGGGCGAACATGATCTCGTCATTGCTCGTACCGGCGGCGACCATCGGCCACACCATCGCATCCTTGCCGACGACGAAGTCGATCACGACGGGTGCGTCGTTGATCTCCATCGCGGCCTTGATCGTCTTGTCGACGTCGGCCGCCGTCTCGCAGCGCAGGCCGATGCAGCCCAGCGCTTCGGCCAGCTTCACGAAATCCGGCACGCGGTGCTTGTGCGTACCGAGGTCGGTGTTCGAGTAGCGCTCGTTGTAGAACAGCGTCTGCCACTGCCGGACCATGCCGAGGTTGCCGTTGTTGATGATGGCGACCTTGATCGGGATGCCTTCGAGCGCGCAGGTGGCGAGTTCCTGGTTCGTCATCTGGAAGCAGCCGTCGCCGTCGATCGCCCAGACCGTGGTGTCCGGCCGGCCGGTCTTCGCGCCCATCGCGGCCGGCACGGCGTACCCCATCGTGCCCAGACCGCCCGAGTTGAGCCAGGTGGCCGGTCGCTCGTACGAGACGAACTGGGACGCCCACATCTGGTGCTGACCGACGCCGGCCACGAAGATCGTGTCTGGACCGCCGATCGACTGGCCCAGTTCGCCGATCCGCTTGATCACGTACTGCGGGGCCAGCGTTCCGTCCGGCGGCTCGTCGTAGCCGAGCGGACAGCGTTCGCGCAGCTCGTTCAGCGCCGCCCACCATTCGGCGAGGCGCACGTCGTTCGCGGCTCGATCGGCCGAAACCGCTCCGCAGAGTTCCTCGATCACGAGCTTCGCGTCGCCGACGATCGGCACGTCCACGGCACGGTTCTTGCCGATCTCAGCCGGGTCGATGTCGGCGTGCACGATGTGTGCACCGGGCGCGAACGAGTCGAGGCGGCCGGTCACGCGGTCGTCGAAACGGGCGCCGAGCGCGACGATCAGGTCGGACTTCTGCAGCGCGTACACGGCCGGGACCGTACCGTGCATGCCGGGCATGCCGACGTGTTGCGGATGCGAATCCGGGAACGCGCCACGTGCCATCAGCGTGGTCACGACCGGCGCGCCGGTCAGCTCGGCGAGCTTCCGGAGTGCCTCGGACGCGTGCGCCTTGAGCACGCCGCCACCGACGTACAGCACCGGGCGCTTCGCGGCGTTCATCAACCGGGCCGCTTCGCGGATCTGCTTCGTGTGCGGATGCATGGTCGGCCGGTAACCCGGCAGGTCGAGCGTCGGCGGCCAGTGGAACACGGTCTGCATGGTCAGAACGTCCTTGGGGATGTCCACCAGCACGGGGCCGGGGCGACCACTGGACGCCAGGTGAAACGCCTCGGCGAGGATCCGCGGCAAGTCGTCGGCGGACTGCACGAGGTAGTTGTGCTTCGTGACCGGGAGCGTGATCCCGACGATGTCGGCTTCCTGGAAACCGTCCGTACCGATCAGCGACCTAGCCACCTGCCCGGTGATCGCCACGATGCCGACCGAGTCCATCATCGCGTCCGCGATCGGCGTGACCAGGTTCGTTGCACCCGGACCGCTGGTCGCCATGCAGACGCCGACCTTGCCGGTGGCCTGCGCGTACCCGGTCGCGGCGTGACCTGCGCCCTGCTCGTGCCGGACCAGGATGTGCCGGACCGTCGAGTCGAAGAGCGGGTCGTACGCCGGCAGGATCGCGCCGCCCGGAATGCCGAAGATCACGTCTACGCCGAGCGCTTCGAGCGACTTGACGAGTGCGCTCGCGCCGGACATGGTCTGGCCGTTGGCGGGCGAGGACAACTGCTGCGGTACGGCCTGCTCGGCCGCCCGGCTCGCGGTCTCGCGGCTCGCCGGCGCGCTCGGAGCCGGCGCGTGCGCGCGGTCGTTGCGGTGGGCGAGGATCTCGGGTGTCGGCCGGGTCGTCGGATGCTCGGTCGGTGTGGTTTCGGTCATGGCTGTCGGCCTTCGGCTCGCAATTTCAACAACAGAGGTTGGATTGGCATCGGGCAAATAAAAAAGCCCTCATGCCGGACGGCACGGGGCTTGCGCACTCTCCTCAGTCTTCGAGGGAGCGCGCCTAGCTAAGTACTCGGAACGTACGGGCGAGCGACATGGACCAACTCTGACTCATCTCATGCCATGAGTCAAGCTGTCCCACATGCTGACACGCCGCACCTCGCAGCAGGATTACGTCGCGATCGGTGGCATCCTGGAAACATGCCCGAATTGCGTTCGAAGACGTCCACTCATGGTCGGCTGATGACCGGTGCTCGTGCGCTGTGGCGCGCGACCGGGATGACCGACAGCGACTTCGGCAAGCCGATCGTCGCCATTGCGAACAGTTTCACACAGTTCGTCCCCGGGCACGTACATCTTCGCAATCTCGGCGCGCTCGTGGCGGACTCGATCGCCGAAGCCGGCGGCGTCGGGCGCGAGTTCAACACGATCGCGGTTGACGACGGCATCGCGATGGGCCACGGTGGCATGCTCTATTCGTTGCCGAGCCGCGAGCTGATCGCGGACGCGGTCGAATATATGGTCAACGCGCACTGCGCGGACGCGCTCGTGTGCATCTCGAACTGCGACAAGATCACGCCGGGCATGCTGCTCGCCGCGCTGCGGCTGAACATTCCCACGGTATTTGTCTCCGGCGGCCCGATGGAGGCCGGCAAGACCACCGCGATCGAAGGCATCGTGCACTCGCGTATTGACCTGGTCGATGCGATGGTTGCCTCCGCCAACGAGAGCGTCACCGACGCGCAGCTCGGCGAAATCGAGCGCTCCGCCTGCCCGACCTGCGGCTCCTGCTCCGGCATGTTCACCGCGAACTCGATGAACTGCCTGACCGAGGCGATCGGCCTCGCACTTCCGGGCAATGGCTCCACGCTCGCGACGCACGCCGACCGCAAGGCGCTCTTCGAGCGGGCCGGCGCACTGATCGTGGATCTCGCGAAGCGTTACTACGAGGGCGATGACGAGTCGATCCTGCCGCGCGCGATCGCGAGCCGGGAAGCGTTCGAGAACGCGGTCGCACTCGACGTGGCGATGGGCGGATCCACGAATACCGTGCTGCACCTGCTGGCCGCGGCGCGCGAGGCGGAACTCGACTTCCACGTCGCCGACATCGACGCGATCTCGCGCAAGGTGCCGTGCCTGTCCAAGGTCGCACCCAACGGGCAGTACCACATGGAAGACGTACACCGGGCCGGCGGCATCCCGGCCATCCTGGGCGAACTCGACCGGGGCGGCCTGTTGAACCGGGGCGTGAAGGCGGTGCACGCCGACACCATCGATCAGTGGCTCGGCGACTGGGACGTACGCGGAGGCAAGGCCACCGACGAGGCGCAGTCGTTGTTCCATGCGGCGCCGGGTGGCGTCCGGACGACCGAGCCGTTCTCCACCGAGAACCGTTGGGGCCGTCTGGATCTGGACGCGGCCGACGGATGCATCCGCGACGTGGCACACGCGTACTCGGTCGACGGCGGCCTCGCGATCCTGCATGGCAACCTGGCCACCGAGGGTGCGGTCGTGAAGACCGCCGGCGTACCGGCCGACCGGCTCACGTTCCGGGGTCCGGCGCGTGTCTTCGAGTCGCAGGAAGCCTGCGTCGAAGCGATCCTGGGCAGCAAGATCGTGGCTGGTGATGTCGTGGTGATCCGCTACGAAGGACCGAAGGGCGGCCCGGGCATGCAGGAGATGCTCTACCCGACGTCGTACCTGAAGGGTCGCGGCCTGGGCAAGGACTGCGCACTCGTCACGGACGGCCGGTTCTCCGGTGGAACGTCGGGCCTGTCGATCGGTCACATCTCCCCCGAGGCAGCCAGCGGCGGCGTGATCGCGCTGGTTGAAGAGGGCGACATGGTGGACATCGACATCCCAACCCGCAAACTGCACCTCGACGTGCCGGCCGACGTCTTGGACGCGCGCCGGGTCGAGATGGACAAGCGGGACCGCCCGTACGCGCCGGTGGGTCGCGAGCGTCCCGTCTCGGCCGCGCTCCGGGCGTACGCGTCGATGGCGACCAGCGCTTCGGACGGCGCCTACCGCCGCGTGCCGGAGTAGCGGCTCTATACGGCCAATTGTGCGGTCCCCACCGCACCGTGAGGATGTGGGCGACAACCGTCCACTCTCCTCACGAAGGTCCGTATGAACACTGCTTTCGCACGACGTCTCGGTGCTGAGGCCGTCGGCGCCGCCATCCTGACGCTCTTCGGCGGCGCCGCGGCGATCCTGGCGACCGGGAACTCCGTCGGGGCCCTGCTCGTTCCGCTCGCATTCGGCCTGTCGCTGTTCACCGCGATCAACCTGGTCGGACCGATCTCCGGGGCGCACCTGAACCCGACCGTCACGCTCGCGCTCGCGCTTCGGGGCCGCTTCGCATGGCGCGATCTCCCCGGCTACTGGGCTGCCCAGATCGTCGGCGGCATCGTGGCCGGCGCGATCCTGTTCTTCGTGTACGGCAACGCGGGCGTCCATGCCGGCCTCGCCACCACGCACGTGCCGGCGCACGCCACCACAAAGGTGCTCCTCGCCTGCCTACTCGCTGAGGCGCTCGGTACGTTCCTGCTGACGTCGGCCGTGATCGCGTTGACCGACCCGAAGCGTGGCGGGACCGCACCGGTTGCCACCGGGATCGGCCTGTCGCTCGCGGTCAGCCTGCTGGCCTTCGGCGGCCTGACCGGTGGTTCGTTCAACTTCGCCAGGACGATCGGCCCGGAGATCGTGAACGCGCTCGCGCACGGTACGAGCGACTGGCCACACATCTGGATCTTCCTGCTCGGCCCGGCGCTCGGCGCGATCGCCGCGGCGTACCTGAACATCGCACTGACCGGCGACAAGCCGACGCCGGAGCCGGTCGAGATCCCGGACCAGCCCGCACCCGCCCAGAAGTCCCGGGCGTAACACCGGCAACCTCCAAGATCACCGCAACTTCCGTGATGTTGCGGTGATCTTGGGGTACGCGGACGTGGGGCGGGCGCGGAAAGGTCGGCGGTTGGTGGAACAATTCGCTGGTGAAACGAGCCCGCTTCCGTTACAACGTTTCGATCGCCATCGCCGGCGTGCTCGCCTTTATCGGCGCCATCCCGCTGGCGACCGCCGGATTCGATGACCGGACCACCGATCAGCCCTGGTACGCGTACCCGCTGCTCCTGATCTTTTTGATCCCGATCGGTGTATGCGTGTTCGGCTGGCGGGCCGGGACCGATGCGAACGCCGAGGGCCTGCGGGTCCGGCCGCTCGGGCTCGGCTCGACCGCGGTGGCGTGGAGCGACATCGTCGGCATCGCCCCGGAGCAACGGCGCGTGTACGCGATCCTGAGCGACGAACGGGCCGTGGCGCTTCCGGCCGTCGCGCGCGACGACATCCCGCGCCTGGTGGCCGCGAGCGGTCAGGAGTTGACACCGACCGCGGCAACCGACGCCGACTACCAGGATCAGTAGTCGCCAATCACCTGATTGATCAGCGTTTCACCGGCTACCTGCCGCTGCATTTGATCGCGGACCAGGCGGTACGCGCGGTCCAGGAAACCGGTGACCGTACCGCCGACGTGTGGCGTGATCAACACGTTCGGCAGGCTCCACAGCGGATGCCCGTCGGGCAGTGGTTCCGGATCGGTCACGTCCAGTGCCGCCCCGATGCGGCCGGTGGAGCACGCGGCGAGCAGGGCATCAGTTTCCACGATCGGGCCACGTGCGGCGTTCACGAACAGCGCGCCGTCGCGCATCGACGCGAGGAATCCGGCGTCCACCAGGCCGGTCGTCTCCGGCGTCTTCGGCAGCAACAGCACCACGACGTCCGCCTCGGGCAGCAGCGCCGGCAACTCGGCGACGGCGTGTACGCCCTCCCGAGCGGTACGCCCAACCTTCGTGACCGTGGCCTCGCACGCGACCAACCGCTTCTCCAGCGCGTCACCGATCGCGCCGGCGCCGACGATCAGCACTCGCTTGCCGACGATGTCGGTGCCGGTCTCATATTCGTCGCGCCCCAGCCAGTGGCCCTTCGACTGGGCGACCGCGAAGCTCGGGAAGCGCCGGAAGTAGGACAGGATCGCGGTCAGCGCCCACTCGGACGTGGATGCGTTGTGCACGCCGCGCGCATCGCACAGCACCACGCCGTCCGGCACATGGCCGACCCACGCGTCGGCACCTGCGCTGAGCAGCTGGATGACCTTGAGGCTCGGCATCGAGTCGACCATCGGCACGACCGAGCCTGCCGACAGGAATGGCGGGACGAAGAACTCGACCCGCTCGGGGTCGGGCGGCGCCTCCTCCGGTGACGGGCACATCTCGATGGTCAGAGGAATGCCGTCGAAGAAGCCCGGACGGTACGGGTATGGCAGCCAGGCGATCACAAAATGACCATAGCGTGGTCGGCCTCCACAAATTCCTTGGATAGGGTGGCCGCGTGACTCGACGCCACCCGACCTTCCGCCACCGGCGACCACTCGCCGGCCTCGTTTGCGGGCTCGTGGCCTCGATGTCGCTGCTCGCGGGCTGCGCGCTCGGTTCGCCGCCGCCGGATCAGAGCGGCCAGCCGCCCACATTCCCGTCGCCGACCGACGTGTCCTCGGCACCGGACGGTGGCGACAGCCAGGCGACCGTGCTGGCCGCGAACGTGCCGCAACCGTGGGGAATCGCGTTCCTGCCCGACGGCACCGGGCTCGTCACCGAGCGCAAGACCGGCCAGATCATCGCGCTCAGCCAGCCACAGAACGACGACGGCCTGACCCAGAGCCCGTACGCGCGAGTCAAGGACGTGTCGTCGGCCGGCGACGGCGGCCTACTGGGCATCGCGGTGTCGCCGCACTACACAACCGACCAGACGGTTTACGTCTACTACTCGACCGCCAGCGACAACCGCATCGTGGCACTCGCCACCGGCCGAGCGCCGACCGTCGTAGTGAAGGGCATCCCGCACGGCTCGACCGACAACGGGGGCGGCCTGGCGTTCGGGCCGGACGGCTACCTGTACGCGTCGACCGGAGATGCCGGCCACGCCGGTACGCCCGCCGCGTTGGGCGGCAAGGTCCTCCGAATGACCACGGCCGGCAAACCGGCGCCCGGTAACCCGGTCGCGACATCGCTCGTGTACGCCAGCGGCTTCCACAATGTCGAGGGCCTCGCCTGGGACTCGCATAAGAACCTGTACGTCATCGACGCGTCCAAGGACACCGATAACCTCGATGTCGTCCTACCCGGGCACGATTACGGCTGGCCGGTGATCGGCGCGGTGACCGGGCGGTCGAACGCGGCGCAACCGGTCGCGACGTTCCCGCTGGACCAGTCCGGATGCGCCGGGATTACCTCGATCGATGACGCCGTCGTGACCGCGTGCCTGACCGGCAAACGTCTGTGGATGAGCGAGGTCAACGCGAACGGTACGACGTTCGGTGCGCCCGCACTCGCGCTGGCCGACACGTACGGGCGGTTGCGTTCGGTGGTCGCGGCGTCGGACGGCTCGCTCTGGGTCAGCACATCGAACACCGACGGGCACGGCACGCCCGGGCCGACCGACGATCGGATTCTCCGAATCGTGCTGGCCGACGTGGGCGCCGGTGTGACGTAAGGCGCCGTATGTCCCGTTCGAGCGGACGATCCTAGATCCGCGCGGCATGATGGGCGCATGGCTGCAATCCGGCTCCGTCGCGTGACGCGATCGAAGCTTGTCCGCCGGACCGGCCTCACACTGGCGCTCATCGTCGTCAGTCTTGCGGGCGTCGCGATCGGCCTGCGATTCGACGGTCGCGTTCAACAGAACGTCGGACCGTTCTCGGCCACGTTCGCGGTACGGCCATCGCTGACCGGCGGAACCGACGTACAGATCCCGCCACTGGGATCGCTGACGGTCGCGAGTCACGACGGACCCGCGCACATGAGCCTGCAACTGGATTCGCTCAACCAGCAGCGCGCGAAACAGTTGGTAACGCAGAAAAACGGCCTACAGGCCGCATCCGACAGCGCCGTGCCGGACGTCGAAGACGGCGTCGTACGCCTGGCGTTGCAGGCCACCGGCGTCTCGGTTCTCGGTGCGATGCTGCTCGGTGCGCTGATTTTCCGGAGGATGTCGCGGGTCGCGATCTGCGGTGTGATCGCACTCGTCACGGTCGTGGCGAGCGGCGGGATCGCATTCGCCACGTTCCGGGCCAGCTCGATCGAGGAACCCAAGTACGACGGCCTGCTTTCGAACGCGCCGGCCGTGGTCGGTGACGCACGCAGCATCGCGAACCAGTTCAACGCGTACCGCGATGAGTTGCAGTCGCTCGTGGACAACGTCAGCAAGCTCTACGGCACGGTCAGCTCACTGCCGGTGTACACACCGACGCCCGGCAGCATCCGTGTCCTGCACATCTCCGACCTGCACCTCAATCCGGCCGCGTGGTCGATCATCGAGACCGCGGTGACCGAATTCAAGATCGACCTGGTGATCGACACAGGTGACCTCAACGACTGGGGTACGACGATGGAGTCGTCGTTCGTCGACACGATCAGCAAGCTGCACGTGCCCTACGTGTACATCCGGGGTAACCACGACTCGGCGATCACGGCGAAAGCGGTGGCCAAGGAGCCGAACGCGATCGTGTTGGAGAATCAAGTGCGAACCGTCGACGGCCTGACCATCGCCGGCATCGGCGATCCGCGGTTCACACCGGACAAGGCGAGCGACGAGAACGTCCCGGACTCGGCGGTGGTGGCTTCCGGGCAGACGCTCGCGAGCACGATCGGGAAGTCGAAGACTCCGGTGGACATCGCACTCGTACACGACCCGGCGTCGGCCGGGCCACTGGACGGTACGGTCCCGCTCGTCCTCGCCGGCCACCTCCACCATCGCGACGTGTACGAGATGCCGCAGGTGCCGGACAAACAGCCGACGCTGATGATGGTCGAGGGTTCCACCGGCGGAGCCGGGCTACGTGGCCTGCAAGGCGAGACGCCGACGCCGCTGGAGATGTCGGTGCTCTACTTCGACGCCGCGCACACGCTCCAGGCGTACGACGAGATCACCGTCGGCGGTACCGGCGAGTCCAACGTCACGCTGGACCGGCACCTCGTGAAACAGCCGGTGCCGCCAACCGCGACGGCACCGGCCAAGTAACCCGATTTACGAGAGGCGCGCGAGCACCATTTCGCGGACCGTCTTCGCGTCCGCCTGGTTCTTCGTCGCCTTCATCACGGCACCGATCAGCACGCCGGCCGCACCCTGGTTGCCGCCGCGGATCTTCTCGGCCACCTCCGGGTTCGCGGCGATCGCGTCGTCGATCGCGGCGGTTAGTGCACCGGTGTCCGAGACGACCGCGATGCCGCGGCCCGTCATCACCTCGCCGGGCGCGCCCTCACCGGCAATGACGCCGTCGAGAACCGTACGGGCGAGCTTGTCGGTGAGCTTCCCCTCGTCGACGAGCTGCTGCAACTCGGCCACGTGCCCCGGCGTGACGCCGAGCGCGGCCAGGTCGGTTTCGGTCGCGTTCGCGTGCCGGGACAGCTCGCCCATCCACCACTTACGGGCTCCGTCCGGCGTGGCGCCGGCCGCGATCGTCGCTTCGATCAGGTCCACCGCGTCGGCGTTGACGATCGAGCGCATGTCGAAGTCGCCGATCCCCCACGCTTCCTGCAGCTGGAGACGCCGCTGGCGCGGCAACGCGGGAAGCGCGGCCTTCAGCTCGGTCACCCAGGCGACGTCCGGCGCGAGCGGCACGAGGTCCGGCTCCGGGAAGTACCGGTAGTCGGTCGCCTCTTCCTTGCTCCGGCCCGAGGTGGTGTCGCCGCTCTCCTCGTGAAAGTGCCGCGTCTCCTGGATGATCCGGCCACCGGCGTCGAGCACTCCCGCCTGGCGAATCATTTCGCTCCGCACCGCGCGCTCGACGCTCCGCAGCGAGTTGACGTTCTTCGTCTCGGTCCGCGTACCCCATTCGGCGCCGGGGAGCGAGAGCGACGTGTTCACGTCACAGCGCATCGAACCCTGCTCCATCCGGACGTCGGACACGTCGAGCGTACGGATCATGTCGCGCAACTCGGTCACGTACGCGCGGGCGACCTGCGGTGCGAGCGCGCCGGTGCCCGGGATCGGCTTCGTGACGATCTCGACCAGCGGGATACCGGCCCGGTTGTAGTCGACGAGCGACTCGGTCGCGCCGTGAATCCGGCCGGTCGAACCACCGATGTGCAACGACTTACCGGTGTCCTCTTCGAGGTGGACGCGCTCGATGCCGATCCGGACGGTCTGGCCGTCCACGTCGACGTCGAGGTAGCCGTCCGTGCACAGCGGTTCGTCGTACTGGCTGATCTGGAAGTTCTTCGGCATGTCCGGGTAGAAGTAGTTCTTCCGCGCGAACCGGCACCACGTCGCGATCGAACAGTTCAGCGCGAGGCCGATCCGGATCGTGGCTTCGATCGCCGCCTTGTTCGCGACCGGCAGAGCGCCGGGCAGGCCCAGGCAGACCGGGCAGACATGGGTGTTCGGCTCGGCGCCGAACGTGGTCGGGCAACCGCAGAACATCTTCGTGTTCGTGCCGAGCTCGACGTGCGTTTCGAGACCGATAACCGGCGCGTAGCGCCCAACGACATCGTCGTAGCTGACAAGCGTGCTCGTGCTCATCACACGATCCTATTCGACCCGCGATCGACCAGGATTATCCGTACCGATGTTCGGGTATATGGCTGATCGTCACGTACTTCCCCGCGTGAGATGAGGACATCATGGCTCTCCTATTTCGCAAGATCATTCGGCTCGGGCCGATCCACCTGAACTTCGGCTCCAACGGCTTCGCCTCGTGGAGTATCAAGATCGGCCGCTGGTCCTGGAACTCCAGGACCCGCAAGCAGCGCGTGGACCTGCCGGGCCCGGTTTCGTGGCGCAGCGGCAAGTCGCACAGCGGCAGCTGAACAAGCGCCAACGGGTAGGCCAGTGGACCGGTTCCACTGGCCTACCCGTGTATAGAGCGGCAGACTGGCGAGCATGGAAGCTTCGGAGTTGCACCGCCGGGCGATCCGCGAATTCGCGGCTCGACTCGACGCGGCCGGCGCGTCCGGCTCGAGCACGGTGTGGAGTGCCGCGACGCCCTGCACAGATTGGGACGTACGCGCCCTGATCAATCACGTCACCGCCGAGGACCGCTGGACGCCGCCTCTCCTCGGCGGCGCCACGATAGCCGAGGTCGGCGACGCGTTCGATGGTGATCTGCTCGGTGACGATCCGGCCGGCGCATTCGCCGCCGCCGGTACCGGGGCGACCGATGCCGCCGCTCTGGCGGACCCGGCGCAGATCGTGCACCTGTCGTTCGGCGACGTGCCGGCGTCCGAATATCTGCATCAGCTGGCGGCCGACCATCTGGTCCACGCATGGGACCTGGCCGCCGCGACCGACGGCGATCGCCACTTCGACGAGGAACTCGTGGAAGGCATCGCGGACTGGTTTGCCGACCGTGAGCCGATGTACCGCGAAGGTGGCATCATCGGCCCGCGCGTACGGGCCGCCAGCGACGATCCGCAGGAGCGCCTGTGGGCCGCGTTCGGTCGCGATCCCAGTTGGCGCCCCCGCTGACCGGTTTTAGAGGGCGGGTGGCGTGAGCTGCCCGACCACGGTTTCGAGCGCGGCCGCGACCCGGTACATCCGGTCGTCGGCCATGGTCGGCGCCATGATTTGCAGACCCGACCGGCAGCCCCTCGGACAGTCCGCACGGAACCGAGATCGCCGGTCCGCCGTACAGGTTGCTGCGGGATCGTGAAGAGGTCGGCGAGGTACATCTGGTACGGGTCGCCGGTGCGCGAGCCGAACGGGAACGCCACGAACGGCGTGGTCGGCGAGACCAGCACGTCGGCCTGCTCGAACGCGGCGGTGAAGTCGCGGGTGATCAGCGTGCGGACCTTCTGCGCCTGCCCGTAGTAGGCGTCGTAGTAGCCGGATGACAACGCGAACGTACCGAGGATGATGCGCCGCTTGACCTCGGCGCCGAAGCCGGCCTCCCGGGTCAGCGACATGACCTCCTCGAGCGAGTGCTGCGCCGTCGTCGCCGACCCGCAGGCCGTACCGGACGCCGTCGAAGCGGGCCAGGTTGGACGACGCCTCGCTCGGCGCGATCAGGTAGTAGGCCGGCAGCGCGTACTCGAAGTGCGGGCAGGACACCTCGACGATCTCGGCGCCGAGCTTCACCAGCGCCTCGACCGCGTCGCGGAAGGCCGCCATCGACACCCGGCTCCGCGCCCTCGCCGCTGAACTCCGTGACCAGTCCGATGCGCACGCCGGACAGGTCGCCGGACGCGCCGCGACCGGCCGCCGCGACGACATCCGGCGGTACCGGCGCCGGGATCGACGTCGAGTCGCGCGGGTCGTGCCCGCGCCATGCACCGCGTGCAGCAGCGCGGTGTCCTCGACCGTACGGGCGCACGGCCCGGGAGTGTCCAGACTGGACGAGAAGGCGATCAGGCCGTAGCGGGACGTGCCACCGTAGGTCGGCTTGGCGCCCGACGGTACCGGTGACCGCGCCCGGCTGGCGGATCGAGCCACCGGTGTCGGTACCGATGGCCAGCGGCGCCTCGTACGCGGCGAGCGCCGCGGCCGATCCGCCACCCGAGCCACCCGGGATGCGGCCGAGGTCCCACGGGTTGTGGGTCGGCCCGTACGCCGAGTACTCGGTCGAGGAGCCCATCGCGAACTCGTCCATGTTCGTCTTGCCGAGGATCACCAGCCCGGCCTCGCGCAGGCGCGTGACGATCGTGGCGTCGTACGGCGGCCGCCAGCCTTCGAGGATCTTCGAGCCGGCCGGTGGTCGGTACGCCCCGTGGTGGCCACCACGTCCTTGACCGCGATCGGTACGCCGGCCAGCGGGCCGAGCTTCTCGCCGGCCGCGATCCGGCGGCGTCGACGTCGGCCGCGGCAGCGAGCGCGCCGTCCGAGTCGACGTGCAGGAATGCGTGTACCCGGTCGTCGATCGCGGCGATCCGGTCGAGGTGCGCCCGGGTCACCTCGACCGACGACACCTCACCGGCGGCGATCAGGCGACCGAGCTCGGCGGCGGTCGTGCGGAGTGAGCGTCAGCGATCAGATCTCCTCGTCCAGGATCCGCGGCACGCGGAACCGGTCCTCGGCCGACGTCCGGCGCACCGGCCAGCGCGTCCTCGCGGGTCAGGCAGGGCTCCACCACGTCGTCGCGCAGCACGTTCGTCAGCGGTACCGAATGCGACGTCGGCGGGATGTCGGCCGCGGCCACCTCGCCGATCCGCTGCGATCGAGCTGGAGGATCACGTCGAGCTGGCCGGCGAACGTGTCCAGCTCCTCGTCGGTGACGGCGAGCCGGGACAGCCGCGCGAGGTGCGCGACCTCCTCGCGGGAGATGGCAGCCATGCTGCACCCCTTGCTGACTGCAGGTACCGGTGCAGCGTCCCACCGCGCGTCGTATCCGGGCAGTCCTATTTGCGCCGCCGCTCGGCTCGTGTCGCGGGACGCGGAGGTCGCTGCACCGCGGCGGCCAGTGCCGGCATGACTGCTGCTGCGGCGGCCGGTACCGGGACAGCCAGGCGGCCAGCTCGTCGGCCGGCATCGGGCGGGCGTAGAACCAGCCCTGCGCGACATCGCACCCGGCCGCGGTCGAGCAGCCGCCGCGTACGGTCGTCCTCCACGCCCTCGGCCACCACGCGCAGGCCGAGCGCGCCGGCCAGTTCGATGATCGACCGGACGATCGCCTCGTCGTCCGGGTCGTTCACCATGCCCAGCACGAACGACCGGTCGATCTTCACCTCGGCGAGCGGCAGCCGGCGCAGGTGCTGCATCGACGAGTACCCGGTGCCGAAGTCGTCCAGCGACAGCGCGATGCCGAGCCTTGTCCAGCCGCTGCAGCGTGGTCAGTCACGCGCCTCGGGTCGGCCATCAGGGCGCCCTCGGTGATCTCCAGCTGGATCAGGTCGGGCGCCACGTCGTGCCGCGCGAGCCGGTCGGCGAGCCGGTCGACGATCTCGCCGGTGTGCAGGTCGCGGACGCTGACGTTGATCGACGGCCCGCAGCATCAGCCCGTTCGCCTGCCACTTCGCCAGCTGGGCGACGACGTCGTCGATCGACGCGCAGCGTCAGCAGCCGCATCACCGCGCTGTGCTCGGCGACCCGGATCAGCTCCTCCGGATCGACCAGCCCACGCTGCGGGTGGTGCCAGCGCAGCAGCGCCTCGACGCCGACCACGTCGCCGGTAGGCCAGCTCGACCTGCGGCTGGTAGTAGAACGCGACCTCGGTCGAGTGCCGGAGTCTCCAGCGCCCGACGCAGGTCGGCGAGCAGGCCCAGGCGCGCCGGTGAGTTGTGGTCGGACTCGGGGGCGTAGACGGCGAGTGCGTCGCCCCGGCATCTTCGCGTCGTACATCGCCACGTCGGCGTGGCGCATCAGGGTGTCGAAGTCCTCGCCGTGCTCCGGGTACATCGCGACGCCGATCGAGCCGCCGACGTCCAGCGACAGGCCGTCCAGGAGGACCGGGATCGGCCAGCAGCGTCGGCGATCCGTGCCGCCATGTCCCGGGCGACCAGTCGACGATCGTCCACCCCGGGCGCCACCACCGCGAACTCGTCGCCGCCGAGCCGGGCGACCAGCCTGCCGTCGGGCCGACCGTCGGCTGCAGCCGTGCGCCGATCTCGATCAGCAGCCGGTCGCCGACCGCGTGCCCGAGCGCGTCGTTGACGTGCTTGAACCGGTCGAGGTCGAGCAGCAGCAGCGCGAAGTGATGATCGTCGCCCATCGGTCGCGGCCCGCTGGCTGCAGACCGTGGCCTGGTCGGCGACCTCGGTCATCACCGCCTTGCGGTTGGCCAGCGCCGGTCAGCGGATCCGAGCCGGCCACGCGATCCTGTTCGCGACGAGAGTCGGGCCATCCGGTTCACCGCGTAGCAGCGGCACGAGGACGAGCGGGATCAGCGCCCAGGCTGACGCGAGCCGCCGCCGACCAGAACCGGCGCGAGCAGCAGCAGTGACCCGGTCGACAGCGAGTCGTACGCGACGCTGTCGGCGCAGCAGCTGCCACCAGGAGCCGCCGAAGCGCAGCCAGACCGCGGCCGTGACCAGCGAGTAGTTGACGACGAACCAGACCGCCGCGGCGGCCAGCACGACCGATGACGTCGGCCCAACCCGGTGCACCGGCCGGGCGAGAACGGCTGCACCCGTCGACAGCCCAAGGACCAGCGACGGCGGCGGCGAACGAGAGCGCGTACTGGCTGGCGTTGAAGGCGGCCCGCCAGAGCCGGTGTCGCATCCGGATCGACGAGACCGCGACCGCTGCCGTCTGTACCAGCACGGCGGCCGCGAACCCCCAGATCAGCAGGATCGCGAAGGTGAAGCAGATGGAC
The DNA here is from genome assembly GCA_963831705.1 of uncultured Actinomycetota bacterium. GTDB lineage: Bacteria > Actinomycetota > Actinomycetes > Mycobacteriales > Micromonosporaceae > DASQPR01. The sequence continues at coordinate 592,534 of CAWHRE010000010.1, forward strand.
GGGAAGACGGTGAGCGACGATTTGCCGCCAGGCGTCGTGACCGGGCGCACGTCACCGATGATCGCGAACGCCGCCAGAAGCCAGTAATCGAACTGATGTTCCCGCAGCCGGTTGCCGCAGACCCGGCAATGCGAGCGCGGTGATAACCACCGCGGCCACGCAGACGGCGGTCACGTACCCGAAGAACAGGCCCTCGCGCTCCGGCGGCGCCGTGTTGCGCATAGCCGTGGGGTCCATCGACACCTCCCGCGTCCGCTCCGCGGGCTCGGCGATCGCGCGTTACCCGGAAAACCACGATAGGCCGATCAGGCCGGATTTGCGTAAATCAAAATGCGTCGTAACTACATCGATACAAACGTTCTTCGGAACACCAAACCGGACGTTACGGTACGTAGTTGCGCAGTTGCTCAGGGCGTTTGCGTACCGACTGTAGCGACTTCGTTCGCGGCATCCGGTCCGTCGTCGAGAAGCACTCGGAAGCCGCTTTCGTCGAGAATGGGAACCTTGCAACGAGACCGCTTTGTCATATTTTGATCCTGGCGTGTCACCAACGACCACGAAACTCGTCTTCTTTGAAACGCTGCCCGTCACTTTGCCGCCGCGAGCGCTAATTGCCGCGGTTGCCTCGTCGCGGGAAAAGTCCACGAGCGAACCCGTCACCACTATTGTCAGCCCATCCAGCGGCCGTGGGCCGGATGTCGACGCGCTCCTGTTCCAGAACGACACCACTCTGCCGCCACTTTTCGACGATCTCGCGGTGCCAGTCCACGCCGAACCACTCGACGATCGCGTTCGCGATGGTCGGGCCAACGCCTTCCGCCCGTACGAGTTCCTCGGCGGACGCGCCGGCGATGGCCTCGATCGACCCGAACTCGCGTGCGAGCGCCTGCGGCCGCGGTCGGGCCGATGTGCCGGATCGACAGCGCGGTGAGCATCCGGGCCACGCGGCCGTGTCTTCGCGTCCTCGAGGTTCGCCAGCAGTGCGGTGCCGCCGGCGCCGAGCGAGCCGTCCTGGTTGACGAAGAACGGACTCGCCATCAGCTTTGCCGCGTCGATCGCGAATAGGTCGCCCTCGTCCCGAATGACTCCGTCATCCACCAGGGCGACCGCGGACTTGTAGCCGAGCGCCTCGATGTCCAGCACGTTCCGCCCGACCGAGGTAGAAGACCCGCTCACGGATTTGGGCCGGGCAGAATTCCGCGTTCGGGCAACGGATGTCGACGTCACCCTCCTTGGCCGGCGCGAGTGGCGTACCGCAGGACGGGCACACGGTCGCCATCACGAACTCGGTCTCCGTCGCCGGTCCGGCGATCGACGACCGGGCCGAGGATCTCCGGAATCACGTCGCCGGCCTTGCGCAGGACGACGATGTCGCCGATCAGGACACCCTTGCGCTTCACCTCGTTCGCGTTGTGCAGCGTGGCGAACGTGACCGTCGAGCCCGCGACGCGTACCGGTTCGAGCACCGCGAACGGCGTCACGCGGCCGGTCCGGCCGACGTTCACCTGGATCTCGAGCAGGCGGGTGTTGACCTCTTCCGGCGGGTACTTGAACGCGATCGCCCATCGTGGAGCCCGACTGGTCGAGCCGAGCCGACGCTGGATCGAAATCTCGTCCACCTTGACCACGACGCCGTCGATGTCGTGTTCGAGCGTGTGCCGCTTGCTGCGGTACTCCTCGATGTACTTGACCGACACCGTCGATATCGGACACGCACCTGCCAGCGCGTCGACTCGTCGGCAGGCCCCAGCGCTTGCATCGCCTCGTACGCGTGGGACTGCGACGTCACATCGAATCCGCGACGGCCACCGATGCCGTGCACGATCAGGTGCAGCGGACGCTTGGCGGTCTCGCGGGGATCTTTCTGCCGCAGGCTGCCGGAGGCCGCGTTGCGGGGATTCACGTACGTTTTGGCGCCCTGCTCGACGAGTTCCGCGTTCAGATCGGCGAACGCCGCGAGCGGAAAGTAGATCTCGCCACGGATCTCGACGAACTCGGGTACGTCGTCGCCGGCCAACCGGCCCGGGATATCGCCGATCGTGCGGACGTTGGGCGTCACGTCCTCGCCGGTCCGGCCATCGCCGCGGGTCGCAGCCCGGACCAGCCGGCCGTTCTCGTACGTCAGGTTGATCGCCAGTCCGTCGACCTTCAGCTCGCACAGGTAGTCGACGCGTCCGGCCGGCGTCCCGTTCGGTACGTGCGGCCCACGCTCGCAGGTCCGGCGATCGAGAACACGTTGTCGAGGCTCAGCATCTGCTCGACGTGGGTGACGGCCGGCAGGACTCGTGGAGTAGCCGCCGCCGACCCGCTGTGTCGGCGAACTCGGGCGTACGCAGGCTCGGGAACTCCTCCTCGAGCCGCTCCAGCTCGCGCATCAACGCGTCGTATTCACCGTCCGACGCGGTCGGCTGCGTCCAGCACGTAGTAGCGGTACTGGTTCTCGTCGATCTCGGCCGACAGCTCGGCATGCCGCGTACGCGCAACGGCGGTCGGCTCGTGCCCGGCCTGAGCGACCTGTGCAACGGTCGGACCGTCCGTGACGTCCAAGGCCATCTCGTCAGACATCCTCGCAGGCTATCGCGCGGTGACGAGAACGAGCGTTAGCGATCGCGAATCTTGGTCTTGGTGGCGACCCACGGTCCTGATCACGGACGAGTAGCAGCCATACCCAACCAAGATCCGAGATCACCTAGGGCCGCCGGCTGTCCGGCCGCCGGTCAGCTGTCGGCCAGGCGGCGTGCGGCCTCTCGGACGGTCGTCATGGCTCGTCGTGCCGCAACCGGCGTGAGTCCGGCGAGGCCGCAGGCCGGCGTGATGACGACCTGTTCGGACAGGTCGTTCACCGAGAAGCCGAGCATCGCCCAGAGCTTCCGAACCCGATCGGCCGCCCGGGTCGAAGCCGCCGCAGTGGGCGCCGCGTCGGTGTCACGGTCCGCGCGCGCGCCTCGATCGGCCCGCTCCGACGATTTCGCCGGGGCGGGATTCGTGGACAACGCGCCAGCGAACAGACCCAGGCCCGCCTCCAGCACCTCGCCCAGCGGGTCGAGGTCCTTCAGCAAATCCAGATCGATCGCGACCGCGGCCGCACCGGCCTCGCGGAACAGCCCGATCGGCGCGTCCGGAGCGCAGCAGTGCACGACCACCGGCGTAGCGGCGGCTTCGATCACCGATGTCAACGCGGACCTAGCGTCGGCCACATCGACGGCGCGGAACACGTCGAATCCGCTCTCGGTCGGCACCCGGCCGGCGAGCACGAGCGGCAGCGACGGCTCGTCAATCTGCAGGAGCACCCGGGCGTGCGGAAGCCGTGCCCGGACGTTCGCGACGTGATCGCGGACGCCCTCGGCCAGCGAGGCCACGAGGTCACGGACCGCGCCCGGATCGCGCAGCATCCGGCCGCCGATCGCAAGGTCCAGTGACGCCGCCATCGACCACGGCCCGGCCGCCTGCAGCTTGATCAGCCCGTCGTAGTCGACCGCGAGATCAACCAGCGTATCGAGGTCGCGATCCCAGAGATCACGCGTACGGCGCGCGTCGTGGCCGCTGTGCGACGCGATCCGCCACTGTCCGACGTAAAGCTCGACCGGCATTGAGACCAGCAGCCCGGCCGTACGGCCAACCATGTCGGCGCCCGCGCCGCGATTCGGCAACTCGGGCAGGTGCGGCAGGCTCGGGAATTCGCCGAACACGGTCGCCACCGCGTCGACGATGTCGGTTCCCGGCAGCGAACCAATGCCGGTCGCGCTGCCCGGTTCCCACGGGAAGCGACGAGGTTCCGGCAGCTCGATCTCCTCGACCGCCGCGATGATCAGGCCACCGCCTTCGGTGTGCCGACCGCTGGAGTCACGCTCGTCCAGGTGCCGGCTGCCGCCACGCGAGCCGTCCAGGTGCCTGCTGTCGGCGTTGGTCACGCTGCGACCGAGGCGGGGACCGCGGCGGCTTCGGTGGACGTGATCGTCGCGGATCCCAGCACGATGTCGCCGGCCGGATCGCTGCGATACGCCACGAGCGCCTGACCGGCCGCAATTCCGCGTACCGGCTGATCCAACGTGGCGGTCACCGTGCCTTCACCGTCCACCGTGAGCAGCGCGGCGGCGGTGTCTCCGTGGGCTCGCATCTGGATCTGCGCGCGCAGATCGAACGCACCGGACGCGCTCGGTACGCCGGTCCACACCGGACGATCCGCCCGGATCACCGACACCTCCAGCGCTTCGGCCGGCCCGACGACAACGGTGTTCGTGACCGGCGTGATCGACAGCACATAACGCGGGCGCCCATCCGGCGCCGGTCGATCGAGGCGCAGGCCCTTGCGCTGCCCGATCGTGTAGCCGTGCGCGCCCTCGTGCTGGCCGAGCACCGCGCCGGTGGACACGTCGACGATGTCGCCGGTCGCCTTGCCGAGGCGCGACGCAAGGAAGCCCTGCGTGTCACCGTCGGCGATGAAGCAGATGTCGTGCGAGTCCGGCTTCGCGGCGACCGCCAGATCGCGGGCCGCCGCCTCCGCACGGACCTGCTCCTTCGTCGAGTCGCCGAGCGGAAACACCGAGTGATCGAGCTGATCACGCGTCAACACCGCGAGCACGTAGGACTGGTCCTTCGGAAGATCCACACTGCGACGCAGCAGCCCGTCCGCGCCGAGGCGCGCGTGGTGACCGGTCACCACGGCGTCAAACCCCAGGGCGAGCGCGCGGTCGAGCACCGCGGCGAACTTGATCTTCTCGTTACAGCGAAGACAAGGATTGGGTGTACGCCCAGCCGCGTACTCCGCGACGAAGTTGTCCACCACGTCCTCGTGGAATTGCTCGGCCATGTCCCACACGTAGAACGGGATGCCGATCACGTCGGCGGCCCGCCGGGCGTCGCGGGCGTCCTCGAGCGTGCAGCAGCCGCGCGCCCCCGAGCGGAACGTTTGTGGGTTGCGCGACAGCGCCAGGTGGACACCGGTCACGTCGTGCCCGGCATCGGCGGCCCGGGCCGCGGCAACCGCCGAGTCGACCCCTCCGGACATGGCAGCAAGAACACGCATGACCTAAGCGTAGCCGGAGCGCCAGACACCTCGGTCGCTCACTTCCACCATGATCACGGCTTCGTGCCGATCACGGTGATGAATACGCGGCTGTATACGTGATGCGTATACTGAGCGTATGACGACGACGATGATGCGCGTCGCGCCCGAGACCCGGGAGCGGCTTATGAAGGTGGCCGCCGAGGACTTCGGCGGCGTGACCGCCGACGAGGCGGTCGTCCGGCTGCTGGACATTTACTGGCAGACGAGATGCGTTGCCGCGGTAGACGACTACTTCCAGCACAACCCCGAGGGATGGGCCGAATATCTATACGAAGCCGAGGCGTGGGACGCGATGTCCGCTCCGATTGCCGAGCCGTGGGACGAACGGGCGTGACGCTGGCACCCTGGCAGGTCTGGTGGGCGGCGCTCGATCCGATTGAGGGCCACGAGCAGGGCGGACGGCGTCCGGTCTTGATCGTCTCGTCCCGGTTCCACCTTGATCTGACCCGCTCGCGTCTCGTGACGGTCGTTCCACTGACGACCCGGCAGCGACCCGGTTGGGAACATCACGTCCCGATCACGTTCGCCGGGCGAACGAGCTACGCGGTCACCGAACAGATCCGAACGTTGTCCACGTCTCGGCTAGCGGGTAACGCGCCGCTCGTCATGCTGGACGCGTCACAGATCGCGACGATTCGGCCGGTCGTCACCGCAATGATCGACGGCCACTAGCCTGACGTCCCGTCATGATTGCCACTTGGCGTCCGTTGACATCACCTTACGTACGCTCGCTACAGCGCCAGGAGACGCAATCTCCCGATCTTGGCGGGGTTGTCGTCAACGGGATGATCGACGGGCGTTGGCTCGCCGGGCCCGCTCTACCGCGCCTGGCAGGACTGCTATCAGTTCGTCCACGTCCCGCCCCGACGACGTATGCCCGAGCGTGAAGCGGAGCGACGACCGCGCCCGATCCTCGTCGGCGCCCATTGCGAGCAGCACGTGCGACGGTTCGGCGACCCCGGCCGAGCAGGCGGAGCCGGTTGAGCAGGCAACTCCGGCGGCGTCGAGCAGCATGAGGAGAGCGTCGCCCTCGCATCCGGGGAACGAGAAGTGAGCGTTGCCCGGCAACCGATGATCTGGATCACCATTGAGGATCGCGTCCGGTACGGCGGCTCGAACCCGAGCGATCAACTCGTCCCGAAGCACCTCTACCACCGCCGCGTACTCCCCCTGACGCTTTACGCTCGCCTCAACCGCAACCGCGAACGCGACGATGCCGGCCACGTCGAGCGTGCCCGATCGGACATCGCGTTCTTGTCCTCCGCCGTGCAGCAACGGTGTCACCGGCACGTCCCGACCGAGCAGCAACGCGCCGACGCCGACCGGACCGCCGAGCTTGTGGCCGGTGATCGTCATCGCGACCGCGCCAGACGCCGCGAAGTCGACCGGCACTTGCCCGATCGCCTGAATCGCGTCCGTGTGGAACGGCACGCCGGCCTCGGCCGCGATCGCGGCCAGCTCGGCTACCGGTTGAAGCGTCCCGATCTCGTTGTTGGCCCACATCGCCGTCACTACGGCGGCATCACTGCCGATCGCTTCGGCCAGCGTCTCCGGGCGCAGACGCCCGACCGCGTCGACCGGAAGGTACGTCACATCCGCGCGCTCGTGCCGCCGTAGCCACTCGATCGCGTCCAGCACCGCGTGGTGTTCGACCGCGCTGGAGATCACCCGGTTGAGCTTCGGATCGGCTTCGCGTCGGGCCCAGAACAAGCCCTTCACCGCGAGATTGTCCGCTTCGGTGCCACCGCTGGTGAAGATCACTTCGGATGGCCGGGCGCCGAGCGCCGCGGCGATGCTTTCGCGTGACTCCTCCACCCTTCGCCGCGCGGCCCGACCGGGCGCGTGGAGGGACGACGCATTGCCGACCTCGCGTGCGGTGGAGACGTAAGCCTCCAACGCCTCGTCGAGCATCGGTGTCGTCGCGGCGTGATCCAGATAAGCCATCCCGGCTAGCCTATCCGGACTTCCCCGATCGCAACGACCGCGACCACCCGTCGCGGTCCCTAGGGAGCCGCGCTTGGGCGCGCGATCCAGGGATGGACCGGATCGTCATGCGTCGAGATCGGGGGCGAGCAGCGATCGGATCAGCACGTCCACGGTCAGTTCCACCGGCCGAATGCCGCCGGTACCGTCCGGTTCGGTCCACCGGCAGACCAGTGGTCCACGGCCGCGGTCGACGTAGCCGAGTCGCTCGTACAGGCGGCGGGCGTCCGGATTGTCGGTGCCGACGTAGAGCAACATGACGTCGGCGCCGTACCCGCGGGCGGCGTCCTCGCATGCCCGTACCAGCGCGGTTCCGATACCTTTGTGCTGCCAGGCGGGGACTACCTCGAGATGGTTCAGCAGCGGCACGCCCGGGTATTCGGAGCGAAGCTCGAGCTCCTCCAGCGGTTCCCGCCACAGATAGACATTCCCGACCGGAACATCGTCGAGCCACGCGACCAGCAGATCGCCGAGGTTGTGGCGGGCTCGGCCGATCCGGTCGGCAAAGTAGAGCGACTGGCCAAACGCGCGAACAAGCGCCGGGTGGTCAACCCGAGTAGCCACCCGAACAACAAGGTCCCCCACCGACCCACCATACGAAACGACTAACGATCATGGGGTTGTTGCTGTCATTCCACGCCGGATGACAGCAACAACCCCATGATCAATTGGGTAGCTAGCGCCGCTTCCGGATCTCGTCGGCGGCCTGCGGGACCACCGTGAACAGGTCGCCCACCACGCCGAAGTCGGCCAAGTCGAAGATCGGCGCCTCGGGGTCCTTGTTGACCGCGACGATCGTCTTCGACGTCTGCATACCGGCTCGGTGCTGGATCGCGCCCGAGATGCCGATCGCGATGTAGAGCTGCGGCGACACCGTCTTGCCGGTCTGCCCGACCTGGAACTGGTGCGGGTAGAAGCCGGAGTCGGTCGCCGCGCGGGACGCGCCGACCGCGGCGCCGAGCAGGTCGGCGAACTCCTCGATCAGTTTGAAGTTGTCCGCGCTCGCCGACACCGCGGCCGCCGGATACCACGATCGACGCTTCGGTCAGTTCCGGGCGCGAGCCCTTCTGCTCGCACTCGGCGCGACTCCACCTTGACGAGCTTGGCCGCGTCATCCACGGTCGCGTCGATCGCGGTCACGGTGCCGGCGGCGGGCGCCGGAGTCGGCGTCAGCGAGTTCGGCCGTACCGTGACGAGCGGCAGCCCACGGGTGATCTTCGACTTCACGACGGTGGAGCCGGCGAAGATCGCTTGTGTCGCGGTACCGTCGGCGTCGAGCGCGAGCACGTCGGTGAGCAGGCCGTTGTCGAGCTTGACCGCGACCCGCGCGGCGATCTCCTTGCCTTCCTGCGTCGAGCCAAGCAGCACGGCGGCCGGCGACTTCTCGCGGATCAGGTTCGCGAGGATCGCGGCCTTCGGCGCGACCAGGTAGCCCTCGACGTCGTCGCCGGACGCGACGTAGATCGTCTCAGCACCGAACTCGGCCAGCTTGTCCGTGAGGGCGTCGGCCGCGCCGAACACGACGGCCGACGGCGATCCCAGCTCACGAGCCATCGTGAGCATTTCCAGGGTGACCTTCTTGACTGCGCCGCCGGCGTGCTCGACGACGACCAGAACCTCTGCCATCTTGGGCCCTCTCAGACAAACTTCTCGGCGGTCAGGAACTCGACGAGCGCGACGCCGCCCTCACCGGAGTCGGTTACGCGCTGCCCGGCCGAACGCGGCGGCCGCTTGTTCGCGTCCACGACCTCGTTCGATGCACCGGCGAAGCCGACCTCATCCGGTGAGATACCGAGGTCGCCAAGCGTTAGCACCGCGACCGGCTTCGACTTCGCGGCCATGATGCCCTTGAAGGACGGGTACCGCGGCTCGTTGATCGTGTCCCAGACCGACACGACCGCAGGCGTGGACGCCGTGACGACCTCGATACCTTCTTCGGTCTGACGCTCGGCGGTGAGGGCCGTTCCCGTCGATCGTGAGCTTGCGCGCACCGGTCACCGCGGCGATGCCGAGGCGCTCGGCCAGCATCTGCGGCATGACCTGGTTGCGGCTGTCGGTCGACTCGGCACCGGCGATGACGATATCGGCGTTGAGCGTGCCCAACGCGGTGGCGAGCACCTTTGACGTGCTCAGCGTGCATGAGCCGTGCAGCGCATCGTCCAGGACGTGTACGCGCCTTGTCCGGCCCCATCGGGAGCGCCTTGCGGATCGACTCGAGCGCCGACGCCGGACCCATCGTCAGGATGGTCACCTCGCCGCCGTGCGCTTCCTTGATCTTCAGAGCTTCCTCGATGGCGTATTCGTCCATCTCGTTGATCACGTTATTGGCCGACGCGCGGTCGACGGTTTTGTCGTCAGCACGCAGGTTGCGCTCGGAACCGGAGTCCGGAACCTGCTTGACGAGTACGACGATGTTCATCGCTGTTGACGACCCTCCTGATACTGCGAACTCCGACGGTTTACAGCAGACACTTCCGGCAGCGTCTCGCGCGCTAGGTGCGCGGGTCAACTGGCGTGGCTGTGCGACGAGCCACTGTCGAGGTTACCCACGAGTAACGTACGAGCGCGAGCGCCCGGCACCGTGACCGAAGTCACCCCGTGACCTGCTCGCGCTCGCTACAGTCAGTCATGTCAGGAGGTGTAGTGAAATGTCAAATCAAAACGCGGCACCTCTGTCGAACGCGAACCTTTTCCTCGAACCGACCGCCGGTCCACTGGCCGGCGAGCCGGCCACCGGCATACTCACTCACCGGCCCAGGCCTGAGCCCGCCGGCTACATGTGTACCTGCGGGAAGGTACGTGAGGCGTGCGTACACGAGGAGATCCGCGCAATTTGGGGAACGACCGCCGCGACAACTAAAGATCTCGGCCAGTAGGCGGATCAGCCCATCCCGAGCGCGGCCATGACTTTGCCCAGCACCTCGGTCTCGGTCTGGGCGATGCCGCCACCGGCCGACTCCGCCGCGCTCGTACAGGCGTCGAGCACCGTGTGCCGGTACGCGTCGAGATCAGCGGGATCCTTCGCGCTGATCAGCGCCGCCGACGATGACAGCTGAGCCAGGATCTGCTGCTCCATCTGGGCCGGATCACCCTTGGGCATCTTCGGCAGGCCGCCGCCTTTGAAGATGGCCTGCATCGACTCGGGCGCCTTCGCGAGCGCCTTCGAGGCCGCGAACGACTCCTTGATCGTGTCGAACATGCCGGGGTCTGCCTTCGAGACCAGGAATACCGCACCGAGCGCGGCCGTACGCATCTGCTGCTTCTCGTCATCGGTGAATTCAGCCATGGACCCATCCTCGCCCGGCAGCGTGCACTCACACCGGCGAATGCCTAGATTCCGATCGGTGCTCCGAAGCTTCCGGCCCAATGTGCACAGCGGATACTGGACGGGTGTTCGCGATGATCCGGCGGTGGTTCGACCCGCGCGAGGTACGGGACGTCGGCACAACACCCGACTACCGCTTCTCGCTCGCGAACGAGCGTACGTTCCTCGCCTGGATCCGAACCGGCCTCGCGTTGCTCGGCGGCGGACTCGCGGTGGCCGGATTCCTTCCACCGCTGCACGTCCCGCACCTGCGAGAGGCGCTCGCGCTCGCCTTGATGGCGCTCGGTGGCGTCATCGCACTACGTGCGGTCGACCACTGGTCCCGTTCGGAGCGGGCGATGCGTCTCGGCGAACCGCTGCCGGCCTCACGGTTTCCGGCCGTGCTCGCGGTCGTGGTGTTCCTCGGTTCGGTCCTGCTGCTGATCGCGATCATCCTGCCCGGACCGATGAAGTGAGCCGGGAGGAGCTCGAGCAGCGGCAACCCGACGGCGCCAGCGGCGTGCGAACCAGGCTGTCCTGGCGCCGGACGGTGCTCACGGCAACCGTGGTCGCGTTGCTGACGATTCGGGTGATCGTCCACGATGGGCTGACCGATTGGGGCTCGGTTGCGATCGTGGTGACCTGCCTCGGCTGGCTGACCGGCCTGTGGGTGGCTCAGCGCCGGATCCACGCGATGGCCGCCCGTGAGCCCGCCGTGATCGGCCGGACGCTGCCCGCGTACGCAGCGCTGGTAATCGCGTTCGCGCTGCTGGGGATCGCTCTCGTCGCTGCCGGCTAACGGCTACGGGTCGGTCTGCACCGTCACGGTGATGGTCTTTTCGATCGTCTTCCCGCCGCCGATCGTGTCCAGCGTGTACTTGTGCGTGGTATTCGGAAGCACGGTCGGATCGCACTGGAACGCCAAGTCGACCGAGCCGTCCGGCGCGTACGTATCGATGCTGCCGGTGCCGTACTGCTGGAAGAAGCCCGGACTGTCGAGGCTCAACGCGACCTTCTTCACGCCGCCGGACGTCGACCACTTGAGTTTGATATCCGATCCCGCCTGCGTGAACGGCGCATCGGTGCCGTCTCCAAACACCGGGCAACTCGGCTTCTGCGTCATCACGAACGAGAGCTTCGGTCCACTCGCCGCTACCGAGGTGCCGGTTGACGTGACGGTCACCGTCGTCGATGAGGCGGTCGAGGCGGCTGCGGTCGGACTGAGCGTCGCGGTCGTGCTCGCGGTCGGCGGCGTCGGACTCACGGTCGGCGTTTCGCCGGTGAGCGCGCCGTTGCCGTTCGCGGGCTTGTTCGAAGAGCAGGCGGACACGGCCGCGAGCGTCGCGGCGAGCGCGAAGACAGCCAGCGCGCGCGGGTTACCGAAGTGGGCCATGGCGCCGATTGTGACCCACTTCGATATCCCGTTCCAACTACTGTCGGGTAACCGCCACTTGGCGGATCAGGCGAGGTTTGCCGACCTCGGGTACGCGTCGGTCGGATCGGTCAGCACGTTGACCATGTACGGCACGCCGGACGCGAACGCGCGTTCCAGCGCCGGCCCGACGTCGGCCGCCTTCGCCACGGTCTCGCCGGCCCCGCCCAGCGCACTGACGATCGCGTCGTACCGGAGTTCCGGCTGGAGGTCGGCGGCCACGTCGTAGCCGTACATGGCCTGCATCGGGTGCTTCTCCAGGCCCCAGATGCCGTTGTTGCCGACGACCATGACAACGGGCAGCTTCTGCCGTACGAGCGACTCGACGTCCATCAACGAGAATCCGGCCGCACCGTCGCCCATCAAGACGCAGATTTGCCGGTCCGGGTACGTCACCCGGGCACCCATCGCGTACCCGAGACCGGTGCCGAGGCAGCCGTACGGGCCCGGGTCGAGCCACGAACCCGGCGTGGCCGGCTCCAGGTACTTGCCGGCGTACGAGACGAAGTCGCCGCCGTCGCCGATCGTGACGGCATCTCGGGCGAGGATGCGGCGCAATTCGCCGTACACCCTGGCGGGCTTGATCGGATCGCTGTCGGCGAGCATCGCGGCAGCGTCCTTCGCCTTCGCGGCGTCCTCGATCGTGCGGAGTTCGGCGACCCAGTCCGCGTGGTCGACCCGGTCTCCGACGTACGCCGCGAGAGACGTCAGGATCAGCTTGAGGTCACCGGCCGGCGAGACGGCCGGCGTGACGTGCGTGGCCCGCTGCGACGGCGCGTCCACGATGTGGATGACCTGGGCGTCGCCGAAGTCGCCGAAGCTGAGCCGGAAGTCGAGCGGCGTGCCGACCACCACGACGACGTCCGCGCCGCCGATGCCCGCGCGCCGGGCCTTCGCGAACGCGAGCGGGTGCTCCGGCGGCAGGCTGCCGCGGCCCATGCCGTTCGCGAATACCGGGACGGTCAATGATTCGGCCGCCTCGCGCAACGCGACCACGGCGTCGCCGCCGTAGACGTCGGAACCCGCGATGATCACCGGACGTTGGGCACCGGCGATGAGCGTGGCCGCCTTCGCGACGTCATCCGGGTCGGGCTCGATCACTGGTACCGAGACTTCGGCGACCACGCCTTCGCCGGTGCCGAAGATGATCTCCAGCGGCATGTCCAGGAACGCCGGTCCGCGGTGGGCGGTCAGCGCGGTCGTGACCGCGGCATCGACCGCCCCGGGTACGTCATCGGTCGCGAAGATCGTCGAGGCGTGCTTCGTGATCGGCGCGACCAGCGGGATGTGGTCCATCTCCTGGAGGCTGCCGGATCCCCATCGGAACGCGGGTGCCCGGCCGCCGAGCACGATCACCGGCGACGCGTTGAAGAAGGCGCTGGTCAGGCCGGAGATGCCGTTCGTGACGCCAGGCCCGGCCGTGAGTACGGCCAGTCCCGGACGACGCTGCAACTTCGCGACCGCCTCGGCGGCGAACACGGCGGACTGCTCGTGCCGCACGTCGTAGATCGGGAGTCCGGTCTTGTGGGCCGCATCGTAGAGCGGGAACACGTGCCCGCCGGAGAGCGTGAACATCTCGTTCACACCGTGCGCGCGGAGTGCGGCGAGCGCGAGTTCGCCGCCGGTACCCTCGATCTTCTCAGTCATGAACCCATCCTCCAGGAAAGCCTACGACGGCGTAGGTTACCGGAGGGTAGGTCGAGGATTTCAGGCGAGTACGGGATTCTTGGTGAGCGTTCCGAGCACGGCGCCGGTACCCTGAGCCCGGGCCGCGACTGGCGAAGGTGGGTCTGACCACCGGGGAACGGCCCGCCCCTGACGTACGCGCCGACCGCCTGGGCGCTTCCGTCGCAGCGAATCCTGCGACCGGAGGCCACGATGCAACTGCGTTACGGCATGAATCCCCACCAGCACCCGGCGACCGCCACGTCGATCGACTCCGGCCGGGAGCCGATCCGGGTTGTCCACGGCGAGCCGTCATTCATCAACATGCTCGACGCGCTCGGCGCATGGCAACTCGTCCGCGAGGCGAGCGGTGCGTTCGGCCGGCCGACGGCCACGTCGTTCAAGCACACAACACCTGCCGGTGCCGCGCTCGACGGCGCGCTCGATCCGGTGGCCGCCGCACTCTACGGGCCGGTCACGAGCCCGCTGGCCACCGCATATATCCGGGCGCGCGACGCCGACCCGAAGTCGTCGTTCGGTGATTTCGTGGCGGTCTCCGAGCCGGTCGATACCGAGCTGGCCGCCGTACTGAGTCGGGTGGTCAGCGACGGCATCATCGCGCCCGGATTCGCACCGGGCACGGTCGCGACGCTGGCCGGCAAGAAGCGCGGTACCTATCTGGTCATGGAGGCCGATCCGGCGTTCGTACCGCCCGAAATCGAAACGCGCGAGGTCTTCGGCATCCGCCTCACGCAGCCGCGATTCGCGCTTCCGCCGGTTGATCTCAGCGACGATCTGCGCCTCGGGACGATCATCGCGCACTACACGCCGTCGAACACGATCGTCTACGTCCGCGACGGGATGGCGCTCGGCATCGGCGCCGGCCAGCAGTCTCGCGTGGACTGCACGAGGCTGGCCGGTGCGAAGGTGGACACCTGGTGGCTGCGCCGGCATCCGTCGCTGCCCGCCCCGACCGGGGAGCGCATCCAAGACCAGATCAAGATCCAATTAGAGTACGCCGACCAGCTCTCCCCGACCGTTCGCGCCGCGTGGATCCGGGAGCTCGACGGTGTCAGCCTCGTCTCGGACGGCGCGATCCCGTTCCGGGACAACGTCGACGAGGCGTACCGGCACGGCGTCCGCCACATCGCCGAGCCCGGCGGCTCGATCCGCACGCCGGAGGTCGCCGAGGCGTGTGCGGCGCTCGGGATCACGTGGACCGCCACCGGCGTACGGCTGTTCCACCACTGATCGCGTCGTCCGGTCACCCGTCAGAGGTGGTACCCGTGGGGCTCAGACCCACCGACGGCAGGCCCAGCGGTGGTAGACCGATTCCGGGCGCGGCGGAAAGGATCGGTCGCTGCCACAGCACCACTCGGCAACTCGGCCGGGATCGGCGCAGGGCGACGCCATCCGTCGATGTACGCGTTCGTCGCGATCCTCATACCTGAACTCGACGCCGTCGGAGTCTCGGAAGATACGTCAGCGGCCGGTGAACTTCGGCTTGCGCTTCTCCACGAACGCGGCCATGCCTTCGCGCTTGTCCTCGGTCGCGAACAACGCGGCGAACAGCTGCGACTCCCAGGCGAGACCCGCCGCGATGTCCATCTCCAGGCCGCCGTCGATCGCGAGCTTCGCGGCCCGAATCGCAACGGCCGGCCCGTTCACGTACGGCGTGACGAGTGCGACCGCCGCGTCGTACACCTCGGCGGCGGTCGGCACCACCTTGTCGACCAGGCCGATCTGCAGCGCCTCGGTGGCGTCCACGAAGCGGCCGGACATGATCAGGTCCTTTGCCCGAGCCGGGCCGATCAGACGAGACAGCCGCTGGGTACCGCCCGCGCCCGGAATGATGCCGAGATTGATCTCCGGCTGGCCGAACTTCGCGTCGGCGGACGCCACCCGCCAATCGCAGGCGAGTGCGAGTTCGCAGCCGCCACCAAGCGCGTACCCGGTGACCGCGGCCACGACCGGCTTGGGGATGCGGGCCACCGAGTCGAACGCGGATTGCAAGGCACCAGCGCGCGCCGACATATCCACATAGGACATATCGAGCATCTCCTTGATGTCGGCGCCGGCCGCGAAGACTTTCTCGCCGCCGTACAGCACGACTGCGCGTACCTCTGGATCTGCCGTAAAGGCGGCGGAGGCGGACCGCAACTCTTCCTGGATCGCGATGTTCAGCGCATTCATCGGCGGACGTTCAAGCTTGATCGTGCCGATGCCGTCCGCAACCGATAGCTGGACAAACTCTCCCACCGCGTGGCCTCCTCGCCGTCTGGACCTAACGCACGTTAACACCGGGCGCGTCGGAGTCGACGATCTCCCGGCCGAGCGGCGCCAGCGCGAGCGGAATCATCTTGAGGTTCGCCCAGCCGAACGGGATCCCGATGATCGACAGGAACAGCGGGATGCTTGTGATGACGTGCCCGATCGCGAGCCAGATTCCGGCGAAGATGAACCAGATGATGTTGCCGATCGCCGAACCGGCACCGGCGTCCGGTTTGACGACCGTGGTGCGGCCGAATGGCCACAGCGCATAGCCGGCGATGCGGAACGACGCGATGCCGAACGGGATCGTGATGATCAGGATGCAGCAGATGATGCCCGCGATGACGTACCCGATCGCCATCCAGACGCCGCAGAACACCAGCCACAGGATGTTGAGGATGAGTCGCATCCCTCGATCGTGTCGGACCGGAGCGGCCAAGACATCGGGAATGACCCGTAATTAGACAGCGCGCGCGGTGAAGCGGCCGTTCGCATACCGGACATTAAGTGGGAGACCGAACGTCGCGGACAGATTCGGACCGGTCACGGTCTCCCGCAGCAGGCCCTCGGCGACGATCCCGCCATCCCGCAGCAGGATCGCGTGGGTGAATCCGGGCGGGATCTCCTCGACGTGGTGGGTCACCACGACCATCGCCGGTGCTTCGGCGTCCTTCGCCAGCGTGGCCAGCCGGGCCACGAGATCCTCACGGCCGCCCAGATCGAGACCGGCCGCGGGCTCGTCGAGCAGGAGCAGCTCGGGATCGGTCATCAGCGCGCGGGCGATCTGGACACGCTTGCGCTCGCCCTCGGACAGTGTCCCGTAGTGGCGATCCGCGAGCTGCCCGACTCCGAGCTGCTTGAGCAACGCCTCGGCGCGGCGAACGTCTTGCGGTGCGTAGGACTCGCGGAACCGCCCTATCACCGACCAGGACGCGGTCACGACGACGTCGCGTACGGTCTCGTCCGGCGGGATCTGGTCGTGCAGGCCGACCGTGGACAGGCCGATCCGAGTCCGGAGTTCATGAATGTCGACCCGACCGAGCTGTTCGCCGAGGACCCATACGCTGCCGGTGGTCGGGAACAGACGAGCCGCGGCCAGCGACATCAGCGTGGTCTTGCCCGCGCCGTTCGGGCCGAGCACGACCCAGCGCTCGTCCAGCTCGACGCGCCACGTGACATCGCGCAGCAGATATTTGCCACCGCGGACCACGTTTGCGGCCGCGATGTCAATTACCAGGTCAGGGTCTACCGCGAAGTCGCTGGACACGCCGACATCCAATCATGAACCGATCCGTTGGGCGTTCCGTGCCCCCTGACGCGAGCGTACGGCGCTTAGAGTTTCGGCCATGCCTCCGGTTATCGAGATCACTGGACTGCGCAAGCAGTACCGCCGGGTGGGCCGCAAGCCACGCGTCGCGCTGGATGGATTCGACATGCTGGTCGAGTCCGGCGAAGTGCACGGCTTCCTCGGCCCCAACGGATCCGGTAAGACAACCACCTTGCGTACGCTGCTCGGGCTGGTCCGACGCAACGACGGCACGATGCGCATCCTGGGTGAGGAAGTACCGCACGCGTTGCCGCACGTCGTGAAGCGCGTCGGTGCGGTGGTCGAGAGTCCGCAATTCTTCGGGAACTTCAGCGGTCGCCGGACGCTCGAATTGCTCGCCACCGCGGAGGGACTTCCGCGTACGCGCGTCGACGAAGTGCTGGAAACCGTCGGACTGCGGGACCGCGCGAAGGATCGGGTCAAGACCTACTCGCTCGGCATGAAGCAGCGCCTGGCGGTGGCGACCGCGCTACTCAAGTCGCCACAGCTGCTCATCCTGGACGAACCGGCGAACGGCCTCGATCCCGGCGGCATCCGGGAGATGCGCGATCTGATGCGGCAGCTTTCCGACGACGGCGTCACGGTCGTGCTGTCCAGCCACATCCTCGGCGAGATCCAGCTGATCTGCGACTCGGTCACGATCATCTCGGCCGGCCGCCGCGTCGCGTACGGTCCGGTCGCCGATGTGCTGGCCGCGTCGGACAAGGGCGAATACCGGGTCAAGGTGGCGGGTCACCACAAGGCCGCAGCACTTCTGGAAGACGCAGGCGCCAAGGTACGCGCAACCGAAGACCATCTCATCCTCACCGGTGTCACCGATCCGGCCTGGATCACCGAAACGCTCGGCGGCCACGGGCTCTGGATTTCCGAGTTGACGCCGCAGCGCCCCGACCTGGAGAACGTGTTCCTCGAGTTGACCGGCACAATGCCCGATGCCTCAACACATCGGCAGGTCGACGATCTGCCCCGCCAGGCGCCTGCGAGTCCCGTCAGCGTCGCCGCGCAAGGGACTCGCAAATCCAACGCAGAAGGGCCGGACGCGTGAACCTTCTCGTCGCCGAATGGAAGCGCTTCTTCGCACGTCGCTTCACCCGGATCATGCTGGTCATCGTGCTGGTCCTGCTCGGCATCATCCTGATCGGCACCGGACGGCACTCGCAGACGCTCGGCCCGGCCGACTATGCGAGCGCTCGATCCCAGCAACAGGAGTTCCTCGCGCAGGATAAGGCTCAAGTGGCGGCGTGCGAAGCGGCGAACGCCAACGGCCCCGCTCCGGCGGGCTCCCAGTACGACACGGGCGGCGCGACGTGCTCCGAGGTGTACGGCTCATTCACGCCGTCGCTCCAGAACTTCCTGCCCGGCTCGTGGAACTTCGCCACCGAGGCGAAGGACATGATTCTGCTGTTCGGCGGCATCCTGGCGCTGTTCGGATTCGCGGTCGGAGCATCGTTCGTGGGCGCCGAGTGGTCCAGCGGCAATATGGCCAACATGCTGCTCTGGCGGCCCCGGCGGCTCGCGCTGCTCGGCACGAAATTCGCGGCGTTGCTGCTGGGCGTATTCGTCTCGGCCGTCGTGCTTGGCGCGATCTGGCTCGGGCTTCTGCTGGGGCTGGCGAAGTTCCGCGGCTCGATGGGCCACATCACGCCCGGACTCGAGCGTTCGCTGGCCCTGGACGGTGCCCGCGGGCTCGGGCTCGCGCTGATCGTCACGGCCCTGGGCTTCGCCATCGCGGCGATCGGCCGGGGTACGGTGACCGCGCTCGGCATCGCCGTCGGATACGCCGTCATCGTCGAGGGCGCCGGCATCTTCATCCTCAACTCGCTCCATGTGCTGCGGCCGGAGCGATTCATCCTGTCGCGGTACGTCGCCGCGTGGCTGGACAAGTCGTACGCGCTGGAAGGGCCGACGATCTGCGGACCGATGACGTCGCAGGGACAGGAGTGCCAGCCCGGGCCGGACTGGTACATGCGGATGCACTCGTCGGCCGAGGTGTTCGCGATCGGTACCGCGATCCTGCTCGCATGGGCCTTCGTCGCGTTCCGGCGTCGCGACGTGAGCTGATCCTCTCGTCCTAGCCGACCCTATCGTCCTAACCGACCCTTTCGCCTTAGCTGACCATCTCGTCCACGGTGGACCCGAATACCTCGTCCCGGACCGCGACGAGGGCGGTCCGGAGCGCGCCGTCGACGATCGGCTCGGGCGGGCCGGCGGTTACCACGACGCGAGGCGAGACCGGCGCGATCGCGGCCACCTCGTGCTCGACCCGCTGCGCGAGCGCTTGACCGCCGGCCTGGCTGATCTCACCGGCGAGCACGACCAGCGGAGGGTCCAGCACGACGCACACCGACGCGATACCGACCGCGAGGCGGCTGGCGATCTCGTCCAGCACCGGTCCACCGGCGATCCCCGCCTGTACGGCCGACGTCACCGCTGCCGCGCCGCTCGCACCCTTGAAGCCATGCTCGCGAGCCAGCGCGCGTACCGGTTCGGTGCTGACGAGCTGCTGGAAGCCGCCCTTCGTCTTGTGCGACGGGTCGCGGTACACGTGCGCACCGGCCACCGGCATCCAGCCGATCTCGCCGGCCGCGCCGGTATATCCGCGATGCAGCTTCCCACCGAGCACGATCGCGAGACCGACGCCCTGACCAGCCCAGAGCAGGATGAAGTCCTCGACGCCCTGAGCCGCACCGCTGTGCATTTCGGCGACCGCGACGAGGTTCACGTCGTTTTCGAACGAGACCGGAATGTGCAGGTCTTCGCGCAGCGCTTCGAGCAAGCCACGCTGCCAGCGAGGGAGGTTGAACGCGAACGTGAGGTCGCCGGTCTTCGGATCGACGAGGCCCGGCGTACCGAGGACGACGCGGCGTACGTCCTTCAGCGGCGCGTTCGCCTCCTTCGCCGCCTCGACAACGGCGCGGTGCACGACGCCGACCGGATCGTCGGTGTCCTTCGTCGACAGTTCGATCCGGCTGTGCACCGAACCACGAATGTCGGCGCAGGCGGCAACGGCACGCTCGGCGTCGACGTTCACACCGACGACATAGGCGCTCTCTGCCCGTACGGCGTAGAGCTGAGCGTTCGGGCCACGACCACCGGCCTGCTCCCCCACGCCGCTGACCAGGCCACGAGTGACGAGGCGCTCGACGAGTTGGGACGCGGTCACCTTCGACAGGCCGGTAAGCTCACCGATCTGGGAACGGGTCAGCGGCCCTCGCGCCAGCAGAAGCTCCAGCGCGGCACGATCGTTGATCGCTCGGAGCAGCCTCGGCGTACCGGGCAGCGGGGTGATGGTCATCGCGTGACACCTCATACAATTTAGTAAAGTTTCTTACACGTTTTCGAAGCCTAAGAGCACTATTAACGTACGGTCAAGGCGCATCGTGGTATTTGCGTACCCGACTCGTCCCCCGCTCGTTTCCACGGGAGGTTTCGTGAACCTTCGACGGCTTGCGCTCGGGACGTTACTCGCTGCGTTCGACGGTCGGCGGCCACCTGCCTGGACTCTTGATCTAGCAGCCGACGGCATCGCCGGTTATGTGTTGTTTAAGAGCAATGTCGATCAGCTTTCCACGCTCACCTCGCAACTGCTCGCGACGCGACCGGACGTCCTGATCGCGATAGACGAGGAGGGCGGGGACGTCACACGCCTCTGGAGGCGTTCCGGCTCCCCCTATCCGGGGAACGCCGCGCTCGGTGTGGCCGATGATCCGGAACTGACCAGGTCGATTTATCGCGCGATCGGACGGCATTTGGCCGCCGTCGGCGTAAATTTCGACCTCGCACCGGTCGTGGATGTGAATTCCGTCGACGACAACCCCGTTATCGGCACGCGCAGCTTCGGCCGCTCACCCTCGGATGTGGCCCGCCACGGCGCCGCGGCCGTCACGGGCCTGCAGGAAGCGGGCGTCGCCGCCTGCGCGAAACACTTTCCGGGACACGGCGCGACGACGGTCGACTCGCATCTCGCATTGCCGACGGTGGACGCTCCGTCGCTGGAGCCGTTCATCGCGACGATCGATGCCGGCGTACGCGCGGTGATGACGGCACACATCCGAGTTCCCGCGTTGACCGGGGCGGCGCCGGCCACGTTCAGTCCGGCGGCGGTGCGGTTACTGCGTACCGATCTGGGATTCGACGGCGTCATCGTGACGGATGCGCTGGAGATGCGCGGTGCGATGGCGTTCAGCGGCGGAATTCCGGCCGGCGCGGTAATGGCGCTGGGCGCCGGAGCGGACCTCATCTGCCTGGGTGCTCGGGTCGATGCCGAGCTGGTCGAGGCGGTCGTTACCGAGATCGTCGACGCGGTGTCGGAGGGGCGCCTGCCCGAGTCCCGCCTCGTCGAGGCGAACACCAGAAACGCCGCGCTCCGCGCGACCCTTTCCCAGGAGTCCGCGCTTCGCACGAGCACACAAGATGAAGTCCTGCAGAACGCGACCATGAAAGTGGGTGCCGCGCAAGGCGCGACCACCGAAGGGGGAGCCGCGCGCAGCGCGACGTCTCTGGGGGTCGGTGCTGCCGCCCGCGCAATTGTCGTAGAGGGCGCGCTACCGGAGCTGTCACGGGCGCTCGTTATCCAACTCGACGCCACGACCACGATCGCCGAAGGACGTGTCGCGTGGGGCCTTGTCCCGCACTTGGTCGACGGCGTCATGCTGGCCGCATCGCCTGAGGCAGCCGCCCAGGTCAGCGAACGAGCAGGCGACGCACCGATCGTCATTGTCGGCCGGAACCTGCATCGTCTACCAGGAGCGACCGGGCTGATTGAAACTCTCACCGAAAGCCACGATGTAGTCGCGGTCGAGATGGCTTGGCCTACGAGTTGGCGCCCCAGAAACGTGCGCGCTTTCGTGACCACTCACGGGTCGACCCGCGCCAGCGGGCTCGCGGTGGCGGAGAAACTAGGCATGATCACGAAGGACGCAACGGTATCGCGGTAATTTGGCCCGGAATTCCGGCCATACCGTTGCGTAGTTCGTGATCATGCCCTTGTCCACATGCACCCTCGCCATCCACAGTTCGTGGCGGCGGCGGTTGGGGTCGGCGCGTCCTGGCCCGAGGCTGTCGGAATGGCGCGACCACCTCTCGTTCCCGAGGCACTAAGAAACACACCATTCCGAGGGACGGCGGCGATCGCGGCCGGGCTCGTCACCGCCCACCAGCTGCGGAGCGTCGTCTGGCGCCGTCTGTTCCACGACGTCTATGTCCACGCCGGTATCCCCGACACCCACCTCTTGCACATCCTGGCCGCCCAGTTGATCATTCCGTCCAACGCGATCATTACCGGTCGGTCCGCCGCCACCATCTGGGGCGTCGGGCTGGCATCGGCTCATGATCCCGTCGAGGTGCTGTCACCCCGATATGTCAGGCCGCAGCCCGGCCTCGCGATCCGGCGTGGCACGATCGATCCAGCGGAAATTACGAGCGTCGGCGGCGTTCCGACGCCTAAACCGCCGCATGTGGCGTGGGAGATCGCCCGTGCGTACAGTGCCGTGGACGCGATCGCGTGGCTGGACGCACTCGCGAAGGTGAAACGCCTCGACGCCGCCGATCTGGTGAGGCACGCTCGACGACACTTCGGCGAATACGGTGGGCGCCGAGCGGCGGCGACGCTCGCACTGGTCGATCGGCGGGCTGAGTCGCCGCCCGAATCTCGTCTCCGGATCCATCTGCACGAGGCGGGCTTCCCCGCACCGAAACCACAGTGGAACGTCTACGTCGATGGCAAATTCATGCGCGTGTCGATCTCGCCTGGCCCGAGCGGAAATTCGCGATCGAGTACGACGGCCAGTGGCACGCCGATCCCGCACAACTCGGCCGTGACCGGGCACGTATCCGCAAGCTGAACGCCGCCGGCTGGTACGTCTACCCGGTCACATCACGCGACATGCACGACGTCCCGCGACTCATCCGAGACCTGTCCGAAGCGCTCGCAAACCAAAACTACGAAGCGTCCAAGTGAGCGCGCAACGCGTCCAAGTGGCCGTCCCAGTCTCGCGCCAGCGCGGCCAAGAACGTCTGCGCCACCCGGACCGGTCCGGACTGCAGTCGGAACCGGACCCGCCGCCGCTCCCCCACCTCGGTCACCACGAGCCCGGCGTCGTTCAACAGCCCGAGGTGCTTCGCGATCGCCTGCCGCGTGATCGGCAGGCGATCGGCGAGATCGGTCGCGGTCGACGGGCCGTTTGCCGCGAGATCGGCCAGGATACTGCGCCGGCTCGGATCGGAGAGGGCCGTGAAAACGGCGACCGCGACCGACTCGGCGTCAGCGTGCGCCGTCGAGATAAGCCACCAACTCCCCGAGTTCCGACGTCCAGCCACCGTCATTGCCCTTGTACGCAGACTCGAACACGTCGTCCGGCACCTGCGCAAAACCCGACTCACTCACGGTCAGCCGGGTGCCCGCGTCGGTCGGTTCGAGCGTGAAATCCACGAACGTACGACGCGGGTCGTCGTCCGGGAGACCCATGATGCCCCACGTGTACGCGAACCGGCTCACCGGCTCGACCACCTTGACGATCATGCGGGCCACGTGGCCTTCCTGGTCCCAGTGCATCGTTGCGGCACCGCCAGGCCGCAGATCGATCTCGGAACGATGGCCGAACCAGCCGTTCAGGCCGTCCGCGGTGGTCAACGCGGCCCATACCTTCGCGGCGTCGTGATTCAGTTCGATGGTGCGATCGATGCGATCCGGAAACATGAGACCGTCCTCCTTGAAGCAACCATTAGATTGCTATAACTGTAGCAACCCAATGGTTGCCACACAAGGCAACCCACCGAAGGGGCGTCATGCGGATGACGTCTGTACCAGCGTCCTGATCTGTCGCAAGAGCACCGAGAGCGACGCCAGGTCGGCACGTGCATCGTCGAACTCGGCCATCCCCTTGGACGCCCGCCCGATCGCATCCTCGTTCGCCCGCTCCCACACCTGGACCCGATCTCCGGGCCTGCCACCGTCCGGCGTCGATGCGAGCACTTCCCGGGTCAGAGCGGCCAGCGCCGCGTACAGGTCGTAGCGCAGCGCCATCCGGGCCAGCGTCTGCCAGCGGTCGTCGCGCGGCAGCTCGGAGATCCGGGACAGCAGCTCGTCGACCCGGAACTGCTCGGACAGCGCGAAGTAGACGCTCGGCCACCTCGGTCAGGTCACGCCCGGTCGAGTCGGCGACCGTGACGACGTCGAGCAGGCCGAAGCCGTACATGATCCGGGTCGCCCACTCGGCGAGGTCCTCCGGAATGCCACGTTCCGACGATCGACTCCACGTGGGCAACCAGCGACGTCGCGCTCGTTGCCACGGAACAGCACGTCGAGCGTGCGGCAGCAGGTCGGCGACGCCGGGGCGCAGCCGGGCGATCTCGCTCGGCCACGTCCAGCGGGGCCCGCCGGTTGGTGAGCAGCCACCGCATCGCGCGGTCCATCAGGCGCCGGGCCTCGAGGTAGCACCGCGGTCTGCGCGGCGGTCGGCACATTCGGTGTCCAGCTCCTCCACCGCGCTCCACAGGTCGGCCAGAGCCGATAGACGTCGCGCACGATCACGTACGCCCGGATCACGTCGGCCGACCGATGGCGCCGGTCTCCTCGACCGCACGGTACACGAACGTGGTGCCGCCGCGGTTGACGACCTCGTTGACCAGCACGGTGGTGATGATGTCGCGGTGCAGCGCGGTGTTCGGCCATGCGACGACGCGTACCGCTCGCGCAGCGGGGTCGGGAAGTAGTTCGCGAGCACGTCGGCGGTCCAGGCGTCGTCCGGTAGCGCGAGACGCGATGATCTCCGCCTCGAGCGCGATCTTCACGTACGCGAGGAGTACGGCGAACTCCGGCTGACGTCAGACCGCGACCGGCGTCGCACCGCGCGGCCAGTTCCTCGTCGGTCGGCATCGCCTCGAGCGCCCGGTCGAGCCGGCCGTCGCCGTTCCAGATCGCGTGATCAGCCGCCGGTGTACCGGCAGCAGCGAGTGCGCCTGCGCCGCGCGTTGCCGAGCGCGGTCGCCTGCTCGTAGTTGTCGCGCAGCACCAGCGCGCCGACCTCGTCGGTCATCTCGGCGAGCAGCTCGTCGCGCTCGGGCAGCGACAACTCGCCGTCGGCGACCACGGCGCCGAGCAGGATCTTGATGTTCACCTCGTGGTCGGAGCAGTCCACGCCGGCCGAGTTGTCGATGAAGTCGGTGCGAGATGCGGCCGCCCGCGGCGCGTACTCGATCCCGTCCGCGCTGGGTCAGCCCGAGGTTGCCGCCCTCGCCGACCACCTTGCACGCGCAGCTGCGCGCCGTTGACCCGGATGCCGTCGTTGGCCTTGTCGCCGACGTCGACGTGCGACTCGCTGGCCGCCTTGACGTACGTGCCGATGCCGCCGTTCCACAGCAGGTCGACCGGGGCCAGCAGGATCGCCTCATCAGATCGGTCGGCGCGAGCGATGTGACGTCGTCGGCCAGGCCGAGCGCGGCGCGCATTCCGCGGCGAGATCGGGATCGACTTGAGCGTACGCGGGAAGACGCCGCCACCGGCTCGAGATGAGCGACGCGTCGTAGTCGGCCCACGACGAGCGCGGCAGGTCGGAACAGCCGCTCGCGCTCCACGATAGGACGTTGCCGCATCCGGGTGCCGGGTCGATGAAGATGTGCCGGTGGTCGAAGGCGGCGACGAGCCGGATGTGCCGGCGAGAGCAGCATGCCGTTGCCGAACACGTCACCGGACATGTCGCCGACGCCGACGACCGTGAAGTCCTCGCTCTGGGTGTCCACGTCCATGTCGCGGAAGTGCCGCTTCACCGACTCCCACGCGCCCCGCGCGGTGATGCCCATCTTCTTGTGGTCGTACCCGGCCGAGCCACCGGAGGCGAACGCGTCGCCGATCCAGAAGCCGTACGTCGATCGAGATCTCGTTGGCGATGTCGGAGAACGTCGCGGTGCCCTTGTCCGCCGCGACCACCAGGTACGGATCGTCGCCGTCGTGCCGGATCACCTCGGCGGGCGGTACGGACCTTGCCGCTGACGAGGTTGTCGGTGACGTCGAGCAGCGCCGATATGAAGAGCTTGTAGCAGGCGACACCCTCGGCCTGGAACGCGTCCCGATCGGTCAGCGGACGGCGCTTGCTTCAGCACGAAGCCGCCCTTCGCGCCGACCGGCACGATCACCGCGTTCTTCACCATCTGCGCCTTGACCAGGCCGAGCATCTCGGTCCGGAAGTCGTCTCGCCGGTCCGACCAGCGGAGACCGCCGCGGGCCATCGGCCCGAACCGCAGGTGTACGCCTTCGAAGCGCGGCGAGTAGACGAAGATCTCGTACCTGCGGACGGGGCGCCGGCAGATCCGGGATCGTGCTGCGGATCGAGCTTGAACGAGACGTACGACTTCGGCCGGCCGTCGGCGCCGCGCTGGAAGAACGAGGTCCGCAAGCGTCGCCTCGATCAGCGTCAGGTACGAACGCAGGATCCGGTCCTGGTCGAGGCTCGCCACGTCGTCGAGCTGGTGCTCGATCGCGTCGACGAGCTCCTTGGTCTGCTCGGCCCGATCGGTCCTCGTTGACGTTCCAGCGCCGGCGAGAACCGGGTCTCGAACAGCGCGACCAGGAGTGCCGCGATGCCCGGGTATGGCGATGAACGTCGCCTCCATCGACTCCTGCGCGAAGACGGTGCCGGCCTGGCGCAGGTACTTCGCGTAGGCCCGCAGGATCACCACCTGACGCCAGGTCAGCCCGGCGCGGACCACGAGTTCGTTGAAGCCGTCGATCTCGGCCTCGCCGCGCCAGGTGGCCGCGAACGCGTTCTCCAGGTGCGGCCGCATCTCGACCAGCTCCCGGGCGCCGTCCGGCAGTACCAGCCCGAAGTCGTACACGTAGATCGTGCCGTCTCGGCGGCTGATCTCGTACGGGCGCTCGTCGGACACCTTCACGCCCAGCGAGTGCAGCACCGGCAGCACGGTTGACAGCATCATCGGCTCGCCGTACCGGTACACCTTGAACCGGACGTCGCGCTCGTCCAGGCGGCGACGGTAGACGTGCATTTCGAGCTGGTTCGGCTCTTCGAGCAGCTCCAGCTTCGCGAGGTCCTTCGACCGCCTCGCCGGGCAGGTGGGTCGTCCTTGTACGCGTCCGGCAGCGCCACCGACGTACCGGCTGTAGAGCGCCTTCGCCTGCTCGTCGCCGACCTTGTGCTCCAGCATCAGCCGGAAGTCGTCGTCCCAGTTGCGGGTCGCGGCGACGAGCTGCTCCTGGATCGCCTTCGACGTCGATCGCGGCCGGCGGCGACGTCGGGTCGGTCCGCACGATGAAGTGGATACGCGCCAGCAGCGATTCGCTCGACTCGGGTGGTGAAGTCGACCCCGACGCCGTGCAGCTCACGCAGCAGGATCTCCTGGATCGCCAAGCCGGTTCGCCGTGGTGAATCGGTCCCGTGGCAGGTAGACCAGGCACGAGATGAATCGCCCGTACAAGTCCTTGCGCACGAACAGCCGCAACTGCGCGACGGCCGGCCAGCCGAAGGACTCCCATCACCGTCGTCGAACAGTTCGTCGGTCCGGATCTGGAACAGCTCGTCGCGCGGGTAGTCCTCCAGGATCGCCATCAGGTCCTTGCCCGAATGGCTGCGCGGGGACAGGCCGGACCGCTCCAGCACCGCGGCCACCTTGCGCTTGACGACCGGCAGCTCTTCGACCGAATAGAGGTACGCGGCGGACGAGAACAGCCCGAGGAACCGCTTCTCGCCGATCACGTTGCCGTCGCTGTCGAACGTCTTGATGCCGATGTAGTCGAGGTACGCGCTGCGGTGCACCGTCGATCGCGAGTTCGCCTTCGTGATGATGAGAAGGCGCTTCTCCAGCAACGCGGCCTGCGCCTCTGGCGCTCATGTCGCCGAGGTGGCGGGGCCGGATCCGATCGGCCCGCAGGATGCCGAGCCCGGTGCCCATCACCGCGCCGATAACCGTCTCGCCGTCGTCGTCCTTCGCCAGCCGGTATTCGCGGTATCCGAGGAACGTGAACTGATCGTCGCCGAGCCAGCGCAACAGCTCGACGCCGTCGGTGATGTCCTTGTCCGGTACGGGCAGCGGCGTGCTCACCAGTTCGTCTGCGATCTCCAGCGCCTTCGACCGCATCTTCGACCAGTCCTCGACCGCGTCGCGAACATCGGTGAGCGCGTTGACAAGATCGCGCCGCAACTCGTCCACGAGGTCGGCGTCGCGGATCCGGTCGATCTCCAGATGGATCCAGCTCTCCACCATCTCGGTGGCCGGTAGGCGGCCGACCGTCACGTCGACCGGCTCGACGTCGGACAGCACCTCGACCAGCTTCCCGAGCGGTTCCCGGCGCACCACGACCAGCGGGTGCATCAACAGGTCCACATCGAGGTTGCGCGCGATGAGCGCGGAGTTGACCGTGTCGACCAGGAACGGCATGTCGTCCGTAACGATCTTCACGACCGTCTTTTCACCGTCCGGCGACGGCGCGATGTCGAGCTTGAGTTCGCCCGGCAGGCGCTGCTCGGCAAGTTCGCGGTGGGTACGGGTCGCGTCGACCATTTCGGCCGGCGACAGACCGACGAGGTCTTCGTCCGGTGCGTACCGCCAGAAGCGCTCTACCAGCGAGGCGAGCGCGGCGTCGGCGCCACACATGGCGACAGCTTCGGACGCGAGTCGTACGGCGTCCGGTATCGGCCCCGAGATCCCGTCGTCCGAATCGTCCCAGGCGCTCCTACCGCCGCTTTTCGGATGATCGAACAGCTCATCTTCGCTCGCCTCGACCGCTGCCGACGCACGCCGATTCATGGATGCCACTCCCCTCGGGCCCACCACGTTGTGGGACACCGCCAGCCTAGGACGTGATGGTCACGACTCATACCCGACCCGGACCCCTAGTGCGGCCAAGGTCACACTTAAGCCGTACGCCTGGCGGCGATTAGTTGTCGTACTCGCCGTAATTGGCGATTTGCGACCCAGCGTCGAAGGTGCTCGACGTCTCTCCAACACGTTGGGCAGGCAGAACGATCCGCGGCGCGTCCGAAATTGGCTCGGAAACAATCTCTGCGGCGTTGCCCGCACTCGCGTGTACCAGCGGCGCGAGTCCGGCCACGAGCGTGTCCGCGACGTCCCGGGCGTACACGCCATCCGGGTCGTAATCCGGGTCGAACACGGTCACTTCGAGGCCGACGCACGCGGGCGAGGTGACCAGTCCGGCGATCAACAACTCCAACTCGGTGTAGGCGATTCCGCCCGCGGTCGGCGCGTCCACCGCCGGCATCACCGCCGGATCGAGCACATCGACATCGACGTGCACCCAGAATCCGAGGCAGTCGGAAAGCTGATCGCGAGCCCACTGCGCGGTTCGTCCGGCCCCCTCGGCGCGAAGCTGTGGCACGGCACGCATGGTCACGCCGACCGCCTGCAGATCGAGCCGGTAGTCGTCGTTGGGCCGGATGCCGAGCAGCACGACATCGGTGTCCCGCACGTACGGGCGGAGGTTGTCGATGTCGGTCAGGTCCGGCTGACCCCGCCCGGTGACGAGAGCGAGGCCCTCACCGGCCGCCGCACCGACGTACGAGGCGTTGCCCGGGTGCCGGAAGTCCGAATGGCCGTCGATGTAGACCAGCCCGTACGGCAACTCGTCCTCGATCGCGCGGCGCTTCATCGCGAGCGCCGATCCGAGCAGCACCGAACAATCGCCACCGAGCACGACCGGGAACTCGCCGGCCGCGACGATCGACGCGATCCGATCGGCCAGCCGGGCCGAGTATTGCCGGATCGCGGCCGCGTGCGCCACGCCGTCGCCCGGCCGCCAGTCACCCGGATCGAACCGCGGCGGCGTGAGGCAACCGGCGTCGCGGGCACGCAGCCGGGCGATCAGATTCTGGTCGCGCAGCGCCCCCGGCGCCTTCGCACATCCGGGCACGGACGTAGGCGTCGGCGGCCGCAGGCCGAGGTTCGACGGCGCGTCCAGGATCGCGATCCGGCGCATGGCTAGCCCCACATCGCTAGTACAGCGCGCTCGCCAGCGAACGCCGCGCGGCAGCGACGGCGGGATCATCCGGTCCGGCGACGGCGAACAACGAGATCAAATGGGTACGCGCAGCGTCGCGCTCGGCGCCGGCCGTACGCCGGACGAGGTCGACGAGTCGTGCGTACCCCTTTTCCGCAACGCCTGAGTAGACCTCGACATCGGCGGCGAGCCGTTGCGCATCGACATCGTCCGGCGCCGCCTCGGCCGCCGCGAGCACCTCTGCCGGATCCACGTCCTCGACCCGCCGCAACAGCTCGACCTGGGCCAGTCCGGCCTCGGCCGCCGAGTCCGCCGGTGCGTCCGAGAGGATCTGCCGGTACGCCTTCTCGGCCGCCTCCAGGTCGCCGCTCATCATGGCGTCGTCGGCGGCGGCGAATCGTGGATCCGCAGGCACCTCGACGGCGACGCCGCCGGCCTGCAGGATCGCGGCGAGCCATTGCCGGAGCTGCGGCTCGGGAATCGCACCGTTAAACGCGTCCACCGGCTGGCCGCCAACCACCGCGTACACCGTCGGGATCGCCTGGACCCGGAACATCTGCGCGATCCGCGGGCTCGTGTCGACGTCGACGCGGGCCAGTACCCAGGTGCCGTCGCCCTCACGGGCCAGTTTCTCCAGGACCGGCTGGTGGCCACCGGCGCGCTCGAACTCGACCACGACCGGCGCGGTCAGCGAGCGTTCCATCACATCCTGCTGGAACGTCTGCTCGGTGACGTCGACGATCATCGGCGCACCGCTGGAAGCCGGGGTGGGAGCGGCCGGTGGCGGCGGCGGGGTCGACCGGAGCGCGCTGAGATCGACAGCGCCACGGACCAGATTCGACGGGGTTGTTCGGGGATCGTTCATGCCTACAGAGTACGGATCGGTCGGCCGGGGCGGGGCGCCCCAGCCGACCGATTACGCGCGCCATCCGAATACTTATGCAGCCAATGTGCCGTGTGACCCGCCGACCGCGAGCTGGACCATGCCGTCCTCGTCGTGCTCGACCGTGAACAGCGTGCCGGGCGGGTACATACCCAATACCTCGGGCGGCAGCTGGATCGTGCCGTCGCCAGCGACCACGGCAAAGTCCTGACCGTCGCGGCCCTCGGCACCGACCCGGCCATCGCGGATCGTCACGGCGCGTCCCAGCCGGGCGCCCACCTCGGCATCATGCGTGACGACGACGATCGTCGTGCCACGCTCGGCGTTCACGGTCTCCAACGCCAGCAGTACCTCGTCGCGACCGGCGGTGTCCAGCTGGCTCGTCGGCTCATCCACCAGGAGCAGGCCGGGACCGGCCGCGATACCGACGGCGAGCGCGGCCCGTTGGCGCGCACCGGGGGCGAGATCCTGGATCAACGCCCGCCCACGACCGGCCAGGCCGACCAGGTCGAGGATCCGGTCCGGATCGTCCAGCGTGATGCCGGACGTCTTCGCCGCCCGTCGTTGCGCGAGCCAGATGTTGCGGTGCAGGTTCGCGTACCCGAGGAGGTTGCGCGTAGCGCCCTGCAGCACGACGCCGATCTCGGTGCCACGCAGACGCGCGATCTCGTTGTCGGCGAGCTTGCCCATGTCGTACGTGCCGATGTTGACCCGACCCGCAGACGGGCGCATCAGGCCGGAGAGCAGCGAGACGAGCGTCGACTTGCCCGAGCCCGATGGGCCGACGAGCGCGAGCATCTCGCCCGGTGCGATCGAGAGGTCGACGCCCGCCAGCGCGACGACGTCACCACCCTCGCCGCGATAGATGTGTACGACCCGCCGACATGCGACTGCCAACCCTGTCAACGTTCCACCTCCCCGTACCCGATTTTCAATCGCCTCGGCGGACGAATGTCCGGAGGTCCCACGCCGCGGCGCCGGACACGACCAGCAGCAACGCCGCTGCCGCCGCGAGCGGCACTACCAATCCGGTCCAGTCCGGCCAGACCGACACCCCGACGAGCGCCTGACCATCAGCAAATATCGGCACCTTGCCGCCGGTCAAGCGCCAACTGACCAATCCGGCCGCAAGCCCCGCGATCACGGCCGATCCGGTGAGCCCAATGTAGGCAAATCCGGACGCGCTCGCGACCCCGTGCGATGGCAGCCCCTGAGTACGCAGTGCCCGCAGCTCTTTGCCCCGACGCGTACGGTCGACCGACGCGGTGAGCATCAACGCGATGACCGCGACGACGAGTGCGCCGGTGACGGACAGGACGTAGAAGGTCGAGCCGACCGCCGGTCCTTGCCCGCTCAGGTACCGCGCCAGCGGCCCCGATCGTGTCACGCCAATCACGTTCAACCCGGCCGCGCGAAGCCGCGCCGTCATGTCGGACGGCGCCGACGAGGAGAGCCATACCGCAGGCGTGGTGGCGTCGTCGCCGACGACCGGTGCGATCCGGTCGGCGTCCTGCAAGTCGATGATCATCGCATTCGGCGGTAGGCCGGGCAGCACGGACAGTTGCCCCACCTGACGGGTGGCGAACCGGACCTGATCGATGCCGAGCGAGCCCTGTACCGACTCGCCGGTCGGGCGGGTGGACAGCGCGGGTGCCGGGAACGCGTTGTCGGTTGGGTTGAGCTGCGCGGTGAAACCGTTCGCATTGAATCCGGCCGTGATCGTCATACCAGTCGGACTCGCGGCAAGCGAAGATCGGACGCCGCTCGACAGCGCGACGATCCGCCATGACGGCGCCGCGGCAAACGCGTCGAGTGGCGCGGACGCCGGGTCGACGACGCGCGCCGAGGAGAGCGTCACGGTGACCGCGCCACCGAAGTAGACCGGCGAGGCCCCGTCCGGCGGCGCGGCGCCGGTGATGGTCAGCCCGGCGATCCGGCAACCCACGGCACGGCAGATGCCGGCGTCCGCTTGGTATTCCGGCTTCGTCGGATCCGCGCGTGAGAACGGCACCTCCGTGGTTTGCTGCCCGTCCAGCGGCTGCACATACAGCTCCATGGATACCTGGGGCGGAGGCGAGCCGTCCGCGTCCACATCGACATCCACGGCCATGATCCCGCCGTGAAGAATGATCGACGCCGGTACCGGTGGGTTCAGCAGACGAGCGGCCGTGCCGACCGGCATGCCGTCGCTCGGCCACGCCGCCACCGCCGCCAGCCGGGACGAGTCGACCGCGAGGACGGTCGGCAGGCCGGATGCCGGTTGCGGAATCGAGGCCACCGCCATCGCGTACCGACCGGATGGATCGGCCTTCCGGACCGCTTCGAGCAACGCCAGGCGGGACAGCGGCGCGACGCTCACCACGGCGGTACCGCCGGTCGAAATCGCCGCACGACTGGTCCTGGCGGCCGACGCGACCCCGGTGGCGGCGGCCGCGTACGTGACGATGCCGATCGTGATCACGATCAGTACGAAGACTCGGGAGACGCCGGGCCGACGCGCGATCTGCAACGCACCGACACCGAAGCCGAGCGTTCGACGGCTCCGCAACCCGAGGCGTCCGATCCACGCCACGATCAGGAGCAACAGGCGGGCGGCGAGCACACCGATCGCCGCGATCAGGAACCACGGCGCGACCAGGTCGATGCCGGCGAGTGCGGACTGTTCGGTCAGCATCTGCTCCAGCGCGGCCGCCGCGAACACGACGACCAGCACCTCGACCGCCGCGGTACGCCATCGCGACGACCGTGGTGGCACGCCGCGTAGCAGGTCCGGAGTGGACGTCGCCAGCGTCCGGTACACCGCCGCGAACACCGCGATCAGGCAACCCGCCAGCACGATCGTGACATAACGGAGGGCACCCGACCCGATCGGCGGATGCGCCGGATGGCCGGGCAGAAAATGGCCGACCACGAGCCGAATCCCCAGCATGGCCGCGAAGTAGCCGAGCGGAATCGCAATCAGAACCGAGAGCACCGCCTCGCCGCTGCCGAGCCACAGCCGCCGCACATAGCGGGCACCACGGAGCTTCACGATGCCAATCTCTTCACGCCGCCCGGCGACCGCGTACGCGCTCCCGAGGAACACCGCCACCCAGCCGATCCCGATCAGCGGCAAAGCGATCAGGAAAACGGCTTCGTGCGTGCTGGTCAGATCGTTGTCGATCGACGAGAGCAGTTGCGGGATGGCCGAACCGACACCGCTGGAGCCGGCACCCGCGGCGGATAGCGCGTGCTGGACCTGGGCGCGAACCGTGGCGATCTGCCCGTCCTGGAGCGCTGCCGGATCGAGTACGGCGTCCACGTACTGCAACTCGCTCGCATGGTCGACCGCGCTCATCGTTCCCGGCACGGTAAAGATCGGGGCGTCCGTCAGCCGTAGGCTGTCCGCTCCGAACATCGGCTCGTCGCCCCAGTACGGCTCGGTGGTGTCGTTGGCCCGGTAGACGCCGACCACATTGACGGTCAGCGGGTTGTACCCCGGGACCGGCTTCACGTACGGGCCGTCGAACGGGCTGACGCCGACGTCCGCGTACTCGATCGGGATGACGCTGCCGGCCGCGAGCGACTCGGACGCGGCGAGCGAGGCGCCGATCATCACCTCGCCGGTACCGGTCGGGCAACGGCCGGACACCAGCGTGACGTGATCGCACACGTTTTGCCGGAACTGCATCCGGGGGGCCGCCTTGACCTTGCCGAGCATCATCACGTCGAACTGGTCGGCGTACACGATCGACAGACTCGGCTCGGCCATCGTCTGCGGCAGTTTGCCGGCGAACGCGGAATCCGGCCGTTGCCAGGTGCTCTGCGCCTTGTACGAGTTCGTCGCCTCGATCACTTGCTGGTCCACGGTCGCGTGCTGCAACTCGTCGGAGATGACCGACCGATCGGCGGCGGCGAGGAACGCCGGGATCGCGTACGCCGCCGCGAACGCCACCGTGGCCAGCAGCGCGAGCATGACGGCCGAGACCCGTCGGGTACGCAGCATCGAGACGACCAGCGCGATCATCGCTGCCCCGCTTCCACGGTCTGGGCCCGGACGACCTGGTATGCGGCGCCGAACGCGGCCGCGCCGAGCGTGATCGCGGTGATTGCGACGGTGAGCCCGAACGCGGGCAGTGGCACCACCGACGGCCGGGCCAGAATCTGCCAACCGTCCCGGAACAGGGGCGCGCTGTTTGCCAGGAGCCGGTCGATGACCGCGCCGATCAGTCCGGCCACGAACGCTCCGCCGGCGAGCACGCCGTACACGAGGAACGACGTCCCCCGGACAACGCTGCTCCGAACGCCTTGACGACGCAGAGCGACGAGTTCGCGAGCGCGGGGCCGGCATTCGACCGACGCGACGAGAAGCAGGACGGCGGCGGCGATACCGACCGCGAGTAGACCCGCCACCACTTCGAAGCGCTGGCCGACGACGGCCGGCTCGGCCGCGTACTGGCCGGTCTGAGCCGCGATCGAGGCGGTGCTCGACGGCGTCAGGCCTTCGCGCTCCAGCGCCGCCACAATTCCCGGTGGCGCGTTCGGGGCCAGCCAGACTTCCGGTGTCTCGGCGCCGTTGTCGGCACCGGCCAGCGCTTGCGCATAGTCCAAATCGATCAGCGTGCCGCTGCGCTCCAGGCGAGGCAGCAGTTCACGGGTTGCCGCGACCCGGATCGGGATGCTGCGAAACCCGAACGGGGCGATCGTCGGGAAGCCGGGTATCGACGCCGCCGGTCGAGGTCCGGCCACCACCACTGGTGCCACCGCCGGCGTACTCGGCACGTACGCGGTCGGATCCGGGTTCAGCGCCGCCTCGTCCGCTTCGGCCTGAATCGACATCGCCAAGCCCCGCGGACTCGCGGCAAGCACCGGCCCGTACGCGGTCGGATTCGCGGTCGTCCGCCAGGACAATGCGGCCAGCTGACTCGCGTCCAGCACCGGCCCGCCGTCCCCTTGCTGAAGTCCGGTGACCACCACGGACGTACCGGCCGGGGCCGGCGGCATGATCGAGATGATCTTCGACGCGCCAGCGGCAAGTTGGAAGCCCACCACCTCACACGGACGGACAGCGCTGCACGCGTCGACCGTTGCGGAATACGTCTGGATACCGGGTACGAGCGGCCCGAACGTCGCGTACGCGTACCCGGCCGGGCCGATCAACGTGATCACCTCGTACGCGCCCGGCGGTGCACCATCGGTCGGCGGCGGACCGGCCGGCAACGCGGTGGCGTCGACGGTCAGCGCCAATGTGGGGCTCGTGACCGACACGTCGTGCGCCGGCTGCGGGCGAAGCAGAGCGGCCAGCGCGGCCGGATCGCTGTCGCCGGGCGTACCGGCCGGCACCACGGCCGCCAGACGGCTGCTGTCGATCGCAAGGATGCCCTGGTCGTTCGCGCCGCCGATCTCGGTCGCCGCCATCGCGTACCGGCCGGACGGATCGGCGGCGCGGACCGCGGCGAGCAGCCGGGTCGGATTCACCGCCGCCACCGTCACGACGCGTGCGGCGCCGACTTCCAATGCGGATCGTTCCGTTCGAGCCTGCGACGCGGTGGTGGCCGCGAGAACCGCGTACCCGCAGAGCGCGACCGCGATCGTGACGAGCGCGAACAGCCGATCCAGCCCCGGGCGCCGGGCGAGATAGGTGGCCGTGAGCAACCCCCGCGTACGGCCGGCCGAACGGCTCGATCCGATCGCGCGTCTGGCCAGCGGCGCGAGCAACCGGGCGGCGATCAGTCCGGTCGCGAACGCGACGAGTACGGGTGCCAACGCGGACAGCGTCGTCCCGTCGGATGCCGCCGCCGACGTGTGGATCTGAATCACGCCCGCGATCGCGACGACGACCAGGATCAGGTCGACGACGTCGGCCTTCCATGCCCGGCGGCGCGCCGGTGTGCTCCGCAGCAACTCGCCAACCGGGGTCGCGAGCGCGCTCCGCTCGGCGACCAACGCCGCCAACAGCCCGCCGGCCACCGCGACGGCGGCTGCCACCACCGCCAGGATGAGCGCGATCGGTTGGTCATCGGATGCCACCGGCCCGGCGCCCGCACGCGCGCCGAGGAAGCCGAGCCCCAAGCCGATCGGCAAGCCGACCAGCAGCGGTACCGCACTCTGCTCGATCATCAGCTTCCAGAGATTCCGGCGCTGGACACCTCGAAGCTTCAGGACGCCGACATCGAATCGGCGAGCCTGAGCGGTCGCCCGGATTGCGAAGAACAACGCGAACCAACCGAACATCACCAGTTCGGCCGCGCCCAGCGGCACGTTGATGAAGATCTGGTTCGTGTCGAGAACGATCTTGTTGGACAGATCCGAGAAATCGGAAGTGATCGTGTACCCGCGTCCGTGTGCGTCATTGGCCGCGTTGAAAATCGTCTGGGCCGTGGTGATCGAGTCGCTCACCGTCATCGTGCTGTCGGTCAAGGCCAGGTCGCGGTCGATCGTCGCGGATGAGGACGCCGTTGCGGCCACGGTCGATTCGGCGACGAACACTGCGTCGGCCGCACGGTAGCCGGTCGGCACCTGCGCCTGGATCTGCGCTGCGAGCGTCGATGAACCCCAGTACGGCTCGGCCGGGTCAAGTGGCTTGTACACGCCGACGACGTGCAGTTTCAGCGGTGCGCCGTACGTCGACGACGTCACGGTCAGCACGCCACCGAGCCGGACGTTCGCGTACCCGGCGGCGGCCGCGCTGACCATCGTGTCGCCAGGTTGAGTCGGACAGGCGCCTTGAACCGCCACATGCCCGCAGACGCCCTCGCGATAGCTGAGGTACGTGATCGCCGGTCCGCTCGCCGGGCCGATGTCGGCGAGCACGCGGACGCTGTTCACACCGGTGAATCCGGGCACGCGGAGAACGTTCGGGATCGAGCCGAACTGGCTCGCGATCATCGCCGCGCCGTTGTCATGCAAGCTCACGGTGTTCGAGACCGTTACGTCGCGCTGGTTCGGCGGCGCCGCTGCGATATCCCGCGCGGCCAGTTTCTCCACCGACGCGTACACGAAGAACGGCGCCGCGACGGCCGCCGCGGTCACCAATGCGGCGAGCACAACGAGCATGACGCTCTGGGTCCGGCGGGCCCGCAGCGCGGAAATGGCGACTCGCAGCATGCGGGCTTGATCTCCCCCTGTAAAGCCGACGACGTTACAGGTAGGACCAGCAGGCACCCGATTAGGTTGCGTAACGAATTGCTATCAAGGTCGACTCAGAAGCGTGCTGGCTCCCGATAGACGCCCCACTCGGCACGCAGCACGTTGCAGATCTCGCCCAGCGTGGCCTCGACCCGGCACGCGTCCAGGATCACCGGGATCATGTTCTCATCCGACCGGGCCGCGACGATCAATCGATCCAGTGCGATCTTCACGGCCTCGGTGTCGCGATCGGCCTTCCTCGACGCGAGTACGCGCTTCTGCTCCCGCTCGACCTCGTGGGACACCCGGAGGATCTCCAACTCCTTGGCGTTCGTACTGGTGTGTACGTTCACGCCGACGATTTTCTTGTCCCCGGATTCGAGTGCTTTCTGGTAGATGAACGCGGCGTCGGCGATCTCGGCCATGAACCAGCCGTCCTCGATCCCCCGAAGCAGGCCAGAGGTGATGGTGCCGT
The DNA here is from genome assembly GCA_963831705.1 of uncultured Actinomycetota bacterium. Lineage (GTDB taxonomy): Bacteria > Actinomycetota > Actinomycetes > Mycobacteriales > Micromonosporaceae > DASQPR01. Next base: position 631,013 of record CAWHRE010000010.1, read on the forward strand.
CCGACCCCATGTCGCGGATCCGCGCGAAGATGCGCTCGGCCTCGGCCTCGATCTTGTCGGTGAGCGCCTCGACGTACCAGGAACCGCCGAGCGGATCGGCGACGTTCACGACGCCGGTCTCCTCCATGATCACGGTCTGCGTACGCAGCGCGATTTCGGCGGTCTCGTCGGTCGGCAGCGCCAGCGTCTCGTCCAGCGCGTTCGTGTGCAGCGAATTCGTCCCGCCGAGCACCGCCGCAAGCGCTTCGATCGCGGTACGCACGACGTTGTTCACCGGCTGCTGCGCGGTCAACGACACGCCGGCGGTCTGGGTGTGGAACTTCAGCCACAGCGCCTTCTCGTCGGTCGCGCCGTACACGTCGCGCAGCCAGCGCGCCCAGATCCGGCGAGCCGCCCGGAACTTCGCGATCTCCTCGAAGAAGTCCACGTGCGCGTCGAAGAAGAAGGAGAGACCCGGCGCGAACTTGTTCACGTCCAGCCCTCGGGACTGCCCCAGCTCCACGTAGCCAAACCCATCCGCGAGCGTGTACGCGAGTTCCTGCGCGGCGGTCGAACCGGCTTCGCGGATGTGGTACCCGGACACCGACAGCGGCTTGTACTTCGGGATGTTGTGGGCGCAGTACTCCATCAGGTCGCCGATCAGCCGCAGGTGCGGTTCGGGGCCGAAGAGCCACTCCTTCTGCGCGATGTACTCCTTGAAGATGTCGGTCTGCAGCGTGCCGTCCAACTTGGACAGATCGGCGCCCTGCCGCTCGGCCGCGACCAGATACATGCAGAAGATCGGTACGGCGGGACCGCTGATCGTCATGCTCGTCGTGACCGACTGCAGATCGATGCCGTCGAAGAGGACGTCCATGTCGTCCGCCGAGTCGATCGCGACACCGCAGTGACCGACCTCCCCGAGTGCCTGCGGCTCGTCGGAGTCACGCCCCATCAGCGTCGGCATGTCGAATGCGACGGACAGGCCGCCGCCGCCCGCGCCGAGGATCATCTTGTAGCGCTCGTTCGTCTGCCGCGCATTGCCGAATCCGGCGAACTGACGGATCGTCCAGGTCCGGCCGCGATATCCGGTCGGATAGAGCCCGCGCGTGTACGGGAACTCCCCCGGCCACCCGATCCGCTCGAATCCCGGCACGTCAGAGCCTTCCGGCGGCCCGTACGTCGGGTCCACCGGCAAGCCGGAGAGCGTGGTGAAATCGGCGTCCCGAGTACGCGCCGCGTCGTACCGCTGCTGCCAGCGCTCACGTCCGGCGGCAATGTCGTGCGCGTCCATCGATCGTCTCCCAAGGCTCGTCCGACCACGCTGTCTGAGAGAGAGTCTAGAGCCAGACCTGAACGATCGCTAAGGGGTCTCGTCGTGCCGTACAGTGCCGCCTGTGAATCGACTCCGGACCGGCCTTACTCTGCTGGCCGTCACCGGCACGCTCGCAATGGCGAGCTGCGCCACCAGTGCTCCGCATCTCGGCGGCGGCGCCCCGCCGACGTCCGTGAGCCTACCGCCGGTCGGGCCGCTCGGCCCGAGTACCGACCCGAGCGATGGGCCATCCGGCGCACCGACGCCGACCTCGGTCTCGACCAGCGCACCGACCGCCACGAGCACGCATTGCGCGTGGGGGCCGAGCGGCAATCCGGCCAACGCGTCCACCGGTACGCCCGCCACATCCGTGCCGGACATCGGTGCGGCGACAATGTCGATCTTCACGAACGACGGAACGATTACGATCGCGCTGAACCGCGCCGCCACGCCGTGCACGGTCGCCAGCTTCGCGTACCTGGCCGGGCGCCACTTCTTCGACGAGACCGCGTGTCACCGGATCACCACCACCGGCATTTACATCCTGCAGTGCGGTGATCCGACCGGCAGCGGCAACGGGGGTCCGTCGTACACGATTCCGGACGAAGCACTTCCGCCCGCGATCACGACGACCGTGAACTATCCGCGTGGCACTGTGGCAATGGCCAACACCGGCCAGCCGAACACCGGCGGAAGCCAGTTCTTCCTGGTCTACAAGGACAGCCCGCTGCCGCCGACGTACACGATCTTCGGGACGATCACCGACGGCACGGCGGTGCTCGACGAGATCGCCGCCGCGGGCGTCGCCTCGGGTGGGAACGACGGTGCGCCGAAGCTGCCGGTAAAGATCCTCAGCCTGACGATCACGGGGGCCTAAATCCAAAACATGGGGGTACGGCGGGCCGTACCCCCATGTTCGAAGTCTATTTCTTTCCGACCGTGACGCCCTTGGTCGCCGTGTCGTAATCGGCGGCCCGCGCGATGTCGTCTCCGGTCTTGCCGTCACCCTCGATGTGGATGTCGTCGACGTGGATGTTCACGGCCGTGACGTCGAGTTCGAGCAGTGCCTCGACCGAGCTGATCACCTTCTCGCGGACCTTGTCGGTCACCGACGAGACGACGAAGCCGTATTCGAGCACGAGCGTCACCGAGATGTCGGCCTGCCGGCCCTCAAGCGTCACGTGTACGCCCTGGCGCTGGCTCTCCTCGCCGAGGTGCAGGAATTCCTTGACACCGGCGAGCGCGCGGGCGACGTTGCCACCGAGGTCATAGACGCCGGGCACCTCGCTCGCAGCGACTCCGGCGATCTTCTCGACCACCTCGTTCGCGATCGTCGTGGCGCCGCGCTCGGACGGCAGCGACGCGTTGTTCCGCAGGCGCGTCATAACCTGCTGGGTCGCCTCGACCACGGCGTCCTCGGCCCGGTCGGCGTACGCGCTGATCGCGACGCCGGCCTTTCCGGCTGCCTCGGCGATCTCCTTTCCGGCCCGGTCGGCGAACTCACCGATCTGCTCCTTGGCCTCACCGGCCAGCTCGACGGCCTTGTCCGCCGCGGCCCGGCCCTTGCGCGTCGCCGCGTCGGCGACGCCCTCCGGTGCGGTCTGTACGGGTACCACCGGGGCCGGAGCCACCGGAGCCTGATCCGTCATTTCGTCTCCTCGTGCGGGGTGCAAGTCTGTGGTCTCGAACGGCGGCACCGGCCTCTGGCAGGGCACGCGCAGGGCGAGCGTAGCGAAGTCGGTCCCGCCGGAACACCACACGGCGGGTCAGAACCGCGACAACAAATGGATGCACTTCTCGCTGGTGGACGACGATCTGGAAACGACAAACGGCTGCGGCCCGCAAAAGCGGACCGCAGCCGGTCTAGTAGTTCAAACTGCGTAGATCAGACGGGGCGAATGTTCTCCGCCTGCGGGCCCTTCTGGCCCTGGGCGATCTCGAACTCCACCCGCTGGTTCTCGTCCAGCGTCCGGTAACCGCTCGTCGCGATTGCGGAGAAGTGAGCGAAAACGTCGGCGCCGCCATCATCAGGAGTGATGAAGCCGAAACCCTTTTCCGCGTTGAACCACTTAACAGTGCCTACAGCCATGTCCCTCGTCCTTGCTAACGTCGAGCCCGTCAGGAATCCGACGGAACTCATTCTGACGTCGACTCACTGACCTGCGACTCGACGTGTCCCCGCAAAAATCACGGCAACCAGTGCAGCGTAGTACACCAATCGCCGGAATGACGACCGTTCAGCTACAAGCGTGAATTGTTCATGTCTTTTCGGGCGTTTTATCCGCTTCAGCCGCGGATAAGTTCCGCCGATCCATCCATCAAATGCAGCTCCGCGTGGCATCCGGCGGCGGCTTCCGGGTCGTGCGTCGCGAATACGACGGCCGCGCCGCGCCGCGCCTCGGCGAGTAGAAGATCAAGCACCTTCGCCCGGTTCTGGGCGTCCAGCTCGCTCGTTACCTCGTCGGCCAACAACACATTACCGCTCAGCGCCAGGCCACGTGCGATCGCCGTACGCTGCTGCTGGCCGCCTGAGAGCTCTTCTACGAGCTGATCGGCCTGCCCGGAGAGTCCGAGGCGGTCCAGCGACTCAACCGTCAGACGGCGGGCGTCAGCGGCGGTCGTACCGCCGGCGAGCAACGCCACCGCGATGTTTTCCGACGCCGTCAGGATCGGTGCGAGGCCGTTGTCCTGAGGGATCAAAACGATCCGCTGGGAAACCGCGTGATCCCGGTCACGAAGGGCGGCTCCATCAACCGTCACGCTGCCGTCAGCCGGCTTCAGCAGACCGGCGAGCGCCCACAGGAGCGTCGTCTTACCGGCACCGGACGGTCCGGTGACCGCGAGTACGCGCCCCGGCACGGCCATCACCGATACGTCCCGGAGCACCGGGCGATCCTTCCCGTACGCGACCGTGACTCGATCAGCGACCAGCGTTTTGCTCATCAGGAATCTCCCCGGTAGATGTCGTCTGTTTGGTCTGATTGCCGAAATCGCCACCGTTCGGCCAGGTACTCCTCGGTCGACGCCGGTGTCGGGTTCGGCCGCCCGTACAGCTCGGCGGACGACGCGGGCGCAGCCGTGACCGCATGCCTGGGTCCGCCGCCGTCCCGAATGGCGTCTCGACCGCCGTCCCGACCGACATCCCGGCCCGACCGCGCCGGAACGAGCAGTACCGTGCCATCCGCCTGTTCGTGCACGCTCAGGAGGGTTCCGGCCGGGAATCGGGTCATCAGTTCGGCCGGCAGATGCACCGATCCGTCCCGGCCAACGACCGCGAAGTCCTCACCGTTGTGACCCTCGCCACCGACTCGGCCATCGCGGATCATGACGGATCGGCCCATCTTCGCGCCGACCTCGGGATCGTGGGTCACCACGACGACGGTCGTACCGAGTTGGCGGATCGACTCCAGCGCGGACATCACCTCGTCGCGCGCGCGACTGTCCAATTGAGACGTCGGCTCGTCGGCGAGCAGCAGCCCCGGACGGCAGGCCAATCCGACCGCAAGCGCGACCCGCTGACGTTCGGCCGGTGTCAGGTCCGGCGGCCGGAGCTTGTACCGGCTGCGGACCCCCAGGCCGACCGCCGACAGCACCTCGCGCGGCGGCGGCAGGGCTGCCTTCGCCCCGCCGGTGACTGCCCTCTGCGCGAACCGCACGTTCTGTTCGACGCTCAGGTACGGCAGTAGGTTGCGTGCCGCGCCCTGCAGCACGACGCCGATGTCCTTCGACCGCATCTGCTGGAGTTCCGGCTCGGTCGCCTTCGCGAGATCGTGCTCGCCGACCGTGAGCCGGCCGGCCGACGGCCGGATCAGCCCGGCCAGCAGCGACAGCAGCGTGGACTTCCCGGAACCGGACGGCCCGACCAGCGCGACCGACTCACCGGCGCCGATCTCCAGGTCGACGCCGGACAGCGCGACGACGTCGTAGCCCTCCAGCCGATAGATGAAGACCAGGCCGTGACACGACACCTGGAGACTCATCGGACTCCCTCCCGCAGGCGGTCCGGGGTCGCACGGCGCAGTACCCGCATCGCGAGCACGACCACGACGCCCATGGCGATGATGGTGACGGCGAGCGCCGCGTAGACGGCCGGCATGTCCGAGCTGTACGGCACGTCGCCGACCGGCCCGTCCACCGTGACCAGAGGGATGCCGGGCAGCATCAGAAACGCGCCGCCGAGTCCGGCCGCGACGCCGACCAGCAGGGCGATGCCGAGAACGGATCGATACTCCCGCAGTACCGCGCGCCGGATCGTGCCCGGTTTCACGCCGGCCACCTTCAGCGACGCGTACTCGTAGATGCGCGAGGCCGATCCGACGTACGCGCCGAGCAACACCACGCCGACCGCGAGGACCAATGCCAGGCCGCCTGCGACGAGGTAGAACCACATCGCCAGCGTGGGCGCGCCACGGGACAGCCGGATCAGGTAGTTGTCGATCGAATCCGAAGACAGTACGACCACGCCGTTGGTCACGAGCTTCGAAGCGATGTCGGCGGGTGCGTCGGCGGACGCCCAGACTTCGTACTCCAGGTTGGTCGCATCTGCGAGTGACCCGCTGCGCTCCGCGATCGACGAGCCGGTGTCCAGGTCGAACAGGACCGCATCGGCGCCACCGTTCGGCACGAGATCGGCTCGCCCGACCACGGACATCGGGCCCGGATTGGATCCGAGCCCGGGGAACGAGAACTCCGGCGCGTTCGGATCGTCGGCCTTGGAACCACCGGCCACGACCACCGGCAACGACGACGGTGTGTCCTGGTAACTGATCAGAGCGTCGGTCGGATCAGTGGTGGACAGCGTCACGTGCAGCGAGCTGTCCGCCGAGACCTTTAGGTGGGCGAGCGGCGCGCGGGTCGGGTCGGCCGCCCAGGCATCGGCCGAGAAGTCGGTGACCTTCACCGCCCCGGCCGTCACCGACGTGATGTCGAGGGTGGCGGCGGCCGGCGCCGACGGCCCGGCGGTCCGGCCGAGCGTCAGGCCGAGCAGCCGGCAGCCTTCCACACAGCCGGGAAGCGCCCCGGTGTACGTCGACACACCCTTGGCCAGCACGCCGATCGGCTCCGACGTCGGTGGCTCGCCGGATGAGCTGACCAACGCGCTGATGTCCATCGGTGCTCCGCTGACCGACGACACGTCGGCGGTGATCGTCATCGAGCCACTGACCGTCAACGTTTTCGCGGTAGCCGGGCGCAGCGCCGCAGCGATCGAGGCAACCTCGCTCTTCGACTTCCCACGCCAGATCGCGACGTTCGGAAGAGCCGAGGTATCCACGCCGACGAGTGTCACGTACCCGTTCGCGAAGTACTGCCGCTCCTCGACCACGGCCATGGTCTGACCGCTCGGATCGGCTTTGCGGACCGCCGCCTCCAGCCCGGAAGGGTACGTCGGGGCGACCCGGAACACGGTTGCGGCGCCGAGCGTGTCCTGTGCGTTGTCGGTACGGGCGCGGGCGCCGACGTCCCATCCGACCGCGCCGAAGACGAGCAGCGCGACCGCGACGGTGAGTACCGCGACCACCCGGTTACGGCCCGCCTGCCGGGCCAGCCACGCGCCGGAGAGCAAACCGACGACGTTGCCGCGCCTGAGCGAGAACCGAAGCCGCCGGGCCGAAACGAAGGCGAGGAACCGCGCGGCGATCAGACCGGCGATCAGCGCGATCGACGGCGCGGCGAGCCACGCGATCGGGGACGAGCGATTGAGGAACGCGGCGACCAGAGACGCACCGACGAACGCGATCGCGACCCCCAGGCCGACACCGGCCCGCCAGCCGGTACGCGGGGGAACCCGGCGCATCAGCGCGAGCACGCCCCGGCGCAGCGTGGCGCGGGTCGCCAACCACGCCGCGATCACGCCGGCCGCCATCGCGGCAAGCGCGGCGAGCACGATCGGCAGCCGGAACTCCGCATGTACGCCGGTGGAAAGGATCGCGTGGCTGGCTGCCTCGGTCAGACCGAGTCCGAGCACGATGCCGAGCGGCATTGCGAGCACGATCAGCATCAGCATCTCGCCGACGCCGAAGCGCGACGCACGACCGGTCGGATAACCACGGAGCTTCGCGAGCGCGAGCTCCGGCGTACGCTCCTCGGTCAGCGCCGTGACGACCAGGAACAGGACGAACAAACACAACACCACGAGGGGTACGGCGACGACCGGAATGGTCTTGTCCAGCGCGCGTTGCTGGGCATCGACCTGGTCGAGGACGAGTGTGACGCCGGTATCGGTCACGTAGCTGTGCCGGCTGGTGTCCGCCTGGAATGCCTTGACCTCGGTCAGCACCGCCGCGACGTTGTCGAGTGTGACCGTACCGAGCTTGAACGGGATCTCGACGTGCAAGTTCCGCTTGTTGGTAAAGCCCTGTTCGGCTTCATCAGCGTTCGCGGTGAACAGCGTGTCGAGGCGGATCGCGGTCGGTGACTCCGGATCAGGCCCGTCGGCGAAGTACGGATTTCCGGCCCAGTACGGGTCGTTGACGTTCTTCGGCGTGTAAAGCCCGACGACCTTCTCGGCCATCTGGCCGGGGCCGCCTTCGGGTCCGGGTGTGATCTTCTGCAACGAGGAGTTGTCGTAAATGGTCTCGCCGACGGTGATGCCGAAACGATCGGCTGAGCGCTTGCTCATCATGATCTGACCCGGCTGGTCCGCGCAGCTTCCGACGATGGTCAGGTACGCGCAAACGCCCTCCCGGTACCCGAACCAGGCGAGACCGGCCTTGCCGTCGTCCAGGCCGGCGAACGAATCTTGATCCACCGCGTAGATCGGAGCGCCGAACACCTGGCGCAGCAACGGCTTCCCGGCCAGCTCCTGGTTGACCGTCAGGTGGGCGTCGTCAACGGTCGCGACCTCGTTGGCCGGCCCGTACGCGTCCATCACGACATTTGTCTGGTAGGTCGGGCTGTACTTCAGGCCGTCGCGCAGGACCGACTGCTGGGCGGCTCGGATATAGCCGGCCGCGGCGACCGCCGATGCGGTGGCAATGGTTGCGATCAGAAGGACGAGCAGTGATCGTCCTGCTCGGAACCTGATGCCGCGCAGCATCACGGTCCAGCCAGTCACGTAGAGCCTCCCCGGTCGTACATCCTCGGCGCACGCGGACTATCGCCCGGTACGCATTTCACCGGTGCACCCTAGCGACTCGCGATGTGGGAAGACCAGCCGCGATGGAGCCGAAGATACGATGCGTTCGACCTGGCGGCCATGATCGCCCAGCCGCTACTATGCCGCCGCAATCGCTATCGCTGCAACCCCGTCAGGAGCTCGTCGGCGGCGGCATACGGATCGGTAACGCCTGCTGCGACCCGAGATGCGAGCATCGGCAGCGCCGTACCGTGACGAAGTGTCCCGATGCGAGCGCGGAGCGTACCGAGTGCGATCGCCTCGATCTCGGCGGCGGCTCGGGATTCGCGGCGTCGACGCAACTCGCCGTGCTCGGCCAACCACGTGGTGTGCTTGTCGATCGCGGCCACGAGGTCGTCGATTCCCTCACTGCGGACCGCGACGGTGCGCACGATCTGCGGCCGCCACTCGTCCGGCCCGCGTTCGCCGAGCGCGATCATGCCCCGAATATCGCTGTACGTCGCGTCGGCGCCGTCGCGGTCGGCCTTGTTGACGACGAAGATGTCGGCGATCTCGAGGATGCCCGCCTTGACCGCTTGAATCGCGTCGCCCATCCCGGGTGCGAGCAGCACGATCACGGTGTCGGCGAGGCTCGCCACTTCGACCTCGGCCTGTCCGACGCCGACGGTCTCCACCAGAACGACGTCGCAGCCGGCGCCATCCAGTACCCGTACCGCCTGCGGGGTCGCCGCCGCCAGCCCGCCGAGGTGACCACGAGACGACATCGACCGGATGTAGACGCCCGGATCCGTCGCGTGGTCCTGCATACGGACCCGGTCGCCGAGGATCGCTCCGCCGGTGAACGGACTCGACGGGTCGACCGCCAGGACGCCGACGCGCTTGCCGGTCGCGCGCAGTGCGCGTACCAACTCGTTCGTCGATGTTGACTTGCCCACCCCCGGCGAGCCGGTCAGGCCGATCACCTGAGCACTGCCGGTGTGCGGAGCGAGCGCCGCCGCCACCTCGCGCAGCTTGGGTTGGGCCTCGACCGACTCGGTGCCGGCCTCGATCAGGCTGATCAGGCGGGCGACCGCGCGCGCATCACCGTCCCGGGCCGCCGAAACGAGCGCCGGAATGTCGTTGCTCCGCCTCACGACCGCGGCCACCCTGTGCCTGTGGTGAGCTCGCTCCGCTCCATCACGATTTCGGAACGGTGATGATCAGAGCGTCGCCCTGGCCGCCACCGCCGCACAACGCGGCCGCACCGACACCGCCGCCACGGCGCTTCAACTCCATCGCGAGGCTGAGGACGAGGCGGGCACCGGACATGCCGATCGGGTGGCCGAGCGCGATCGCACCGCCGTTGACATTGACGATCGCGGGGTCGACGCCGAGCTGGTTCGTCGACGGCGATGCCGACCGCCGCGAACGCCTCGTTGATTTCGATCAAGTCGAGGTCGGCGACGGACATGTTCGCCTTGCCGAGCGCGTGGTTGATCGCGTTCGCCGGCTGGGCGTGCAGCGAGTTGTCCGGACCGGCCACGTTGCCGTGCGCGCCGATCTCGGCCAGCCAGGTGAGGCCCAGTTCCTCGGCCTTCGCCTTGCTCATGACGACGACCGCGGCGGCACCGTCCGAGATCGGCGATGACGTACCGGCGGTGATCGTGCCGTCCTTCGTGAACGCCGGCGCGCAGCTTGCCGAGCGACTCGGCGGTGGTCTCCGGACGGATGCCCTCGTCCTCCAGCACGAGAAGCGGTTCACCCTTGCGCTGCGGGATCTCCACCGGAGTGATCTCTTCGGCGAACACACCGTTCTTCTGCGCGGCGGCCGCCCTCTGGTGGCTCGCGGCGCCGAACGCGTCCTGCTGCTCGCGGGTCACGCCGTACTTCGGGTTGTGCCGCTCGGTGGACTCGCCCATCGAGCACACGTCGTAGACGTCGGTCAGGCCGTCGAGCGCCATGTGATCCTTGACGACCACGTCGCCGTACTTGTATCCCTGCCGCTGGCCGAGCAGCAGGTGCGGCGCGTTCGTCATCGACTCCATGCCGCCGGCCACCACGATGTCGAACTCACCGGCGCGGATCAGCTGGTCGGCGAGCGCGATCGCGTCCAGGCCGGAGAGGCAGACCTTGTTGATCGTCAGCGCCGGCGTACTCATCGGAATGCCCGCGTTCGACGGCCGCCTGACGAGCCGGAATCTGACCGGCGCCGGCCTGCAGGACCTGACCCATGATGACGTACTGCACCTGCTCCGGCGCGACACCGGCGCGCTCCAGCGCCGCCTTGATCGCGACGCCGCCGAGCGCGGTGGCCGGGAAGTCCTTGAGGTTGCCGAGCAGCTTGCCCATCGGCGTACGAGCGCCACTGACGATGACGGAACCCATGAGTACTCCCCTTCGAGTTAACGGGCGGTAACGGTCTTTTGGTCAGACTAACGTCCATGTCGACTCGCACGCAGACGTGTCACCCTCGTCACCTTTGGCCTCGATCGGCCTGCTCAAAATCGACCATGTCGGGATCGCGGTACCGGACCTGGACGAGGCGATCTAGTTCTACGGGCGGGTCTTCGGGATGGCCTGCGTACACATCGAGGAGAACGAGGAACAGGGCGTACGCGAGGCGATGCTCTCGGTCGGCCCGATCCCCGGATGGCGGATGCCTGCAGCTGCTCGCCCCGCTGTCGCCGTCCTCGACGATCGCGAAGTTCCTGGATCGCAACGGGCCGGGCGTGCAGCAGGTGGCCTACACCGTCGCCGACGTCGACGCGGCCTGCGCGGCACTGCGTGCCCGGGGCGTGCGGCTGCTATATGACGAGCCCCGCCGCGGTACGGCCGACTCCCGCATCAACTTCGTCCACCCGAAAGACGCCGGCGGCGTCCTGGTCGAGCTGGTCGAACCCGCCCACCCCTGAGCCTCCAAGTTGATCCTGGAGTTGGTCAGGGCATCGACGAGCGACCGGAGATGCTGGTGGGCAAAACGGACACTGTGCTCGTTTCGGTGTGACAGCATGGATCTGCGAGCAGGTATGCGCATCGATCGGCCAACGTCCGGTGGAGTAATTCACAATCCATATCCACGCCTCGTTACTTGCCAGTAACCTCCGGCCAAACGTCCCGCTCGACGGAGGGTGACCGCAATGCAGGAGATTCTCGAGATCATCATGGCGGCCGAAGGCGCCGACGATCCGGACGCCGTCCTGCGCCGGCTGGCCGATACCGAAATCCCGTCGACGTACCGCGGCGTCGTAGTTCGCCGCACGACGACGAGCGACATGTTCGCCGGCGTCGACAGCCGCGACAAGGATCCGCGGAAGTCGTTGCACGTCCAGGAGGTGCCGACGCCGGAACTCGGGCCCGGCGAGGCGCTGATCGCGGTGATGGCGAGCGCGGTGAACTACAACACCGTCTGGACGTCGATCTTCGAGCCGGTCTCCACGTTCAAGTTCCTGCAAGAAGTACGCGCGGAGTTCGGATCTCGCCGCCAAGCACGACCAGCCGTACCACGTGGTCGGCTCGGACGCGGCCGGCGTCGTGCTCCGGGTCGGGCCGGGCGTGACCAAGTGGCGGCCCGGCGATCAGGTGGTCGCACACTGCCTGAGCGTCGAACTCGAGGACGCCGCCGGGCACGACGACACGATGCTCGACCCGCAGCAGCGGATCTGGGGCTTCGAGACGAACTTCGGCGGCCTGGCCGAGCTGGCGATCGTCAAGTCGAACCAGCTCATGCCGAAGCCCGACCATCTGATCGTGGGAGGAGGCGGCCTCGCCGGGCCTGGTGAACTCGACCGCGTACCGGCAGCTCGTTTCGCATCACGGCGCGCAGATGAAGCAGGGCGACATCGTGCTGATCTGGGGCGCGTCCGGTGGCCTCGGCTCGTACGCGACGCAGCTCGCCCTGAACGGCGGTGCCACGCCGGTGTGTGTCGTCTCCAGCCCGGAGAAAGCCGATATTTGCCGGAGGATGGGTGCAGAGCTTGTCATCGACCGGGTGTCCGAAGGCTTCACGTTCTGGAAGGACGAGAACACCCAGGACACCGACGAGTGGCGTCGCTTCGGCGAACGCGTACGCGAACTGACCGGCGGCGAGGATCCGGACATCGTGTTCGAGCACCCGGGCCGGGAGACGTTCGGCGCCAGTGTGTACGTCACGAAGCGCGGCGGCACGATCGTGACCTGCGCCTCCACGTCCGGTTTCATGCACCAGTACGACAACCGCTACCTCTGGATGAATCTCAAGCGCATCGTCGGGCAGTCACTTCGCCAACTATCGCGAAGCGTGGGAGGCGAATCGACTGATCGCTCGTGGCGCGATCCATCCGACGTTGTCGAAGACCTATCCGCTCACCGAGACCGGACAGGCCGCGTACGAAGTACATCGCAACGCACATCAGGGCAAGGTCGGCGTACTGTGCCTGGCACCCACTGAGGGACTCGGTGTCCGCGACGTCGCCAAACGGGCCCGACACCTCGATGGGATCAACCGGTTCCGGGGGATCTGACCGGCGTCTATGCACGCCGATGCGAGTGTGAGCCAGTCTTGCGTTCCCGCCGGGTGACAGGTCTACCGCTGGTCGGAACGCTCGGATACAGTCAGCGGGGTTGCCGTGTCCGCCGACACGGCACACCCGCCCGCTTCTATCGCCTCATACCGTCTGCGAGTATTCCCCCATGGCCCAGCAAACTTCGACCGCCTTCTTTGATCCCGCCGGCACCGAATTCAGTGTGGGCCTGCGTGGTTATGACCGCCAGCAGGTTGACGACTATGTGGCCCGGCTGAACGCCGCCCTGGCGCAGGCCGAGCAGGCCCGCGCCGAGGCCGAGCAGCGTCATGAACGACGGTGCAGCGCCGACTGCGCCAGGCCGAGCAGCGCCTCGAGTGGTACCGAGCAGAAGCACGCGGACACGCAGAAGCAGCTCGAAGAGAGCAGCCGCCCGACGCTGTCCGGCCTGGGCACCCGGGTCGAGCAGATCCTGCGCCTCGCCGAGGAGCAGGCCAACGACCACCGCGGCGAGTCCAAGCGCGAGGCCGAGGGCATCATCTCGGCCGCTCGAAGCTCGAGGCCCGCGAGATCACCGACAAGGCCCGCGCCGAGGCCGCCGCCATGAAGGCGACCGCGGAGCGCGAAGCCGGCAACCTCCGGACGGCGGTGGAGCGCGAGGCCGCCGAGGTCCGCGTACAGGCTCGTCGCGAGGCCGACACGCTCCGCGCCGACGCCGACCGGGACACCAAGCAGCTCCGTGCCGCTACCGCGCACGAGGTCGCCGAGCTGAAGGCGACCACCGAGCGTGAGGTCGCGACGCTGCGCGCCACCGCCGAGCGGGAGATCACCCAGCTGCGCGCGAAGGCCGCCCGCGAGGCCGAGGAGAAGCGCGCCGAGGCGACGAAGCTGCTCGCCGACGCACGGGACAAGCGCGACAAGGACCTGCAGGCGCTCGCGATGGAGATCGCCGACCGCCGCGAGAAGGCCGAGCGCGAAGAGTCCACGCGGCACGCCACCGCGGTGGCCGCGACGCAGAAGCTCGTCACCGAGGCCGACCTCCGGGCCCGTACGGCCGAGGAGCGCGCGAAGGAGATCGAGGTTCGGGCCGAGGCACGCCGAGTCGAGTCCGAGCGCAGCGCCGCCGAGGTCACCGACAAGGCCAAGGCACTCGCCGACAAGACCGTCGCGGAGGCCCGTGCCGAAGCGAACCGCATGGTCGGCGAAGCCCGTGCCGAGGCCGACGCAGCCACCGAGAAGCGCCCGCGTCGAGGTCGAGGACGCTGACCCGCCAGAAGGACGCGGTCACGTCCCAGCTCGGTCAGATGCTGTCCGGCCTGGCCGGCATCGTCCCGGTGCAAGCTCCGGCTCCGGCCGCAGCCGACAAGAAGGCCGACGAGAAGGTCGCCGCCGAGGCCTGATCCACAGTGAAATTCCGCCAACGGCCGGTCACCCTTGCGGTGACCGGCCGTTGTCCATTGCGGACTTCCCGATGATTTTCAGCTAATTCACAGGGTTATCCGCTTCGTTTGTCCCATGGCGCCCGGTGTGTAAACCTGCGCGTCAGGACAAATCATGTGAGTATGGACGGCATGTCGCAGGGCGGGGAACTTCTTAACTTGGGTAATGCCGCATCGGCGGAGCCCGGCTTCCAAATCACCATGCGTGGCTACGACAAGCGCCAGGTCGAGGCCTACGTCGAAGTTGCCGAGTCCGAGATCGCGGGTCTGATTGCGGAACGCGATCACGCGGCCGCCGCGGCTACGCAGCTATCGCACAACATCCGCCAGCTTCGCGGCGAGATCGAGTCGCTGCGCCGGCACGGTGCGATCGGCGAAGACGTCTCGTTCCGGCACCTCGGCATCCGGGTCGAACAGATCCTCGGCCTGGCCGAAGACCAGGCCGCCGAGATCGTGCACGAAGCCGAGGAGAGCGTCGCCGGCATCCGGGCCCAAGCGGAAGCCGCGTTGTTCGAGGTGGCGAAGCACCGCGAGGTCGCGATGGCCGAACTGGAAGAGGCTCTCGGCGCACGCCGGGCCGACGAGGACCAGGCCGCTCTGATCCGGCGCGAGGCCGCCGCAGCCGAACTCGCCACGGCATCCGAATACGTCGCGACGCTGCGTGCCGAGATCGACGCCGCGAGTGCGAATTCCCAGCGTGAAGCCGCCGCCTTCATCACCGCCGCGAAGGCGAAGGCGGACGCGTACACGGCCGAGGCGAAAACGAAGGCGGACGCTCTCACCGCCGAGGCGAAGACGAAGGCCGATGCCCTCACCGCCGCGGCGAACGAGCAGGCCAAGCTGATCGCGGCCGAGACCGAGACGAACACCACTCGGATGCGGACCGAGGCCGAGGCGTACGCGAAAGCGAAGCGAGCCGAGACCGACTCCTACGTCGCGGAGCAGCGCAGCACGGTTGAGCGCGAGGTCGCCGAACAGCGCGCCGCGATCGAGAGCCACGTCGCCGAGCAGCGCACCTCGATCGAAAAGCACGTCGCAGACCAGCGCAGCACGGTTGAGCGCGAGGTCACCGAGCAGCGCAGCACGCTCGCGGGCGAGGTCACCGAGCAGCGCAAGGCGCACCTGGCCGAGATCACAGCGCAGAAGACCTCCGCCGATCAATACGCTTCGACCACCCGGTCCCATGCCGAGGAGGCCGCGCGCAAAGCGAGCGAGTCGGTCCGGGCCGAGGCCGAGGCCGTTCTCGGCGCCGCGAAGGCGCAGGCCGAGACGATCCTCACGGAGGCTCGTAAGGCGGCGGACAGCGCCCGTGCCGAGGCTGCCGCTGCGCGTACGCAGGCTCAGACCTATCGCGACCAGGCGGACGCGAGCTATCAGGAGGCGCGCGCCGCCCAGAAGCAGGTCGAAACCGCCAAAACCGAGATCACCGGAGTACGCCCAACCGGGCCGAACGCGGCCCGCAAGACCGGCACTGACGAGAAGCGGACCGAGACGTCGCACAACTCCGACGGTGCGAGTGACGACGCGGCCGAGCCGTCGGTGAACGAGAAGTCCGGCGCGACGACGTGATCTGATCGTTGACGAAAGGCCGGATGCGCGCATCCGGCCTTTTCGCTGTTACGCGTCCGGCTGGGCGACCGGCGTGTCCGCGAACGCGGCAACCGTCCGGTCGGCGTACGCGCTCGCGTCCCCGAACTCCATCGGCCCGTCCCATGTTCGAGGCAGCGGGTATGCGGCCGGTGCCACATGCCGGACGATCTCGTCCAGGACCGTCTCCGCAGCGCCGACCCAGAGGTGCTTTCCACCCTCGACCGCGACTATCTCGGCCCGGTGAATCGAGGCGAAGCGTTCGCGGGCCTCGGCCGGGCGAAGATAGTCGTCGAACTCCGGTACGACGGCGACGACCGGCTTTCCGGACGTGTCCCAGACCGCGAGGTCGGCCGGTTGGGAGTAGCGCAGCGGCGGCGACAGCAGAATCGCACCGACGACGTCGGGTTCACAGCCGTACTTCAGCACGAGATCGGTCCCGAACGACCATCCGACCAGCCAGATCGACGGCAGGTTCGCGAATTCGGCGTACTCGATCGCGGCCGCGACGTCGAACCGCTCCCCTACGGCGTTGTCGAATGCGCCTTCGCTCGTCCCCTGCACGCTGGACGTACCTCGGGTGTTGAAGCGCAGCACCGCGACGTCGGCCAGCGCGGGCAGGCGCCAGGCAGCCTTCCGGTATAAGTGGCTGTCCATCATGCCGCCGTGGGTCGGCAGCGGGTGCAGACAGACGATCGTCGCGACCGGATCGCGATCGGCCGGCAGAGCCAGCTCGCCAACCAGGCGCAGGCCGTCGGCCGTCTCCAGCGTGATGTCCTCGCGCCGGGCGGGCAGGATGGAATTCGCACGGATCGGTGAGCTCACGGTTGGGCGTACCCCTAACGTCTTTTGATGATGCGCGGAGCGCGAGTGCCCCGCGAGCGCCAGCAACTTGTGTGCCAATGGCGGCGATCGGTCAGATCGCCGCGACCGTCCGCTGGCCAGGCCACGACGTGCGCGACGCCCGGCGGGATCTCCTGATCGCAACCCGGGCATCGGTAGATCTTGGTAGACGCGTCTCCGGGAATCGCTCGGACCAGCCATTCCCCGTCGGGCGCGGCCTGCACGCGCTCGACGCCGCGACGGGCACGGAGATCATCCAGCGGTTCCACGTCGTCGTCGCGACGGTTATGACGACGTGGGCTCACGTTGCAAGGTTAGCCGCGGTACGAGCGGAAGCCGCGACCCACCTTCTTACCGAGGTAACCGGCGGTGACCAGCTGTTCGAGTAGCGGTGCCGGAGCGAAGCCGGGCTCACGCATCTCCAGATAGAGCTCGCGCTGGATGGCGAGCGATACGTCCAGGCCGACGACGTCGAGCAGCTCGAATGGCCCCATCGGGTACCCACAGCCGAGCTTCATCGCGTAGTCGATGTCGTCCGCGGTCGCGTAACTGACCTCGACCATCCGGACGGCGTCGTTCAGGTACGGGAAGAGCAGCGCGTTCACCACGAAGCCGGCCCGATCGGCGCAGACGACGGCGTGCTTGCCCAAGCTCGTGACGACATCCTTGGCGATCGCAACCGTCTCCGGCGCGGTCCGGATCGAGTGCACGACCTCGACCAGGCCCATGATCGGCGCGGGGTTGAAGAAGTGCAGGCCGACGACGTCCGCCGGCCGGCTCGTCGCCACGGCGCATTCGATCACCGGGAGGCTCGATGTGGTGGTCGCGAGGATCGTGCCGGGCTTGCAGATCTCGTCCAGCGACGCGAACAGCGCGGTCTTGACCGACAGTTCCTCGACCACGGCCTCCACGACGAGGTCGACGTCGGACAGGTGGTCGAGCGTGGCCGACCAGGTGATCCGCCCGAGCGCGGCGTCTCGGTCCTCCTCGGTGATCTTGCCGCGGACCAGGCCTTTGTCGAGCGAAACCGAGACCGAATCGCAGAGCTTCGCGGAGCGCTCGGCACCGCGCGTAACCGACGTGACCTCGTACCCGGCCTTGGCGAACACCTCGATGATGCCGGTCGCCATGGTGCCGGAGCCGATCACGCCGACCTTGCGGATCTTGTGCGCGGTCGCGTCATTCGACGTGGGCGCCGGAGTCAGATCGTCGTCCACCAGGACCGGCGAACCCGGCTTCTCGTAGGTGTAGAAGCCGCGGCCGGTCTTGCGGCCGAGCAGGCCCGCGGTGACCATCTGCTTGAGCAGCGGCGCGGGCGCGTGCCGGCGGTCACGGCCACCTCGCCGATACATCGTGTCCAGGATCTCGTACGCGGTGTCCAGGCCGATCAGGTCCATCAGTGCCAGCGGACCCATCGGCAAGCCGCAGCCGAGCTTCATCGCCGCGTCGACGTCCTCGCGCGTTGACGTATCGTGCCTCGAACATCGTCACGGCGTGGTTCAGATAGCCGAAGAGCAGGGCGTTCGCGATAAACCCGGCACGATCGTTGATCGTGACGTCGACCTTGCCGAGCCCGGCACAGAGCGCCTCGATGTCCTCAACCACGTCCGGCGCAGTGACCACCGTCTTCACGATCTCGACCAGCTTCATCACGGGCGCCGGGTTGAAGAAGTGCATGCCGATGACCTGGTTCGGCCGGGTGGTCGCGACCGAGATCTCGGTGACCGACAGCGACGACGTGTTGGTCGCGAGGATCGCCTCTGGCTTGCAGACCTTGTCCAGCTTCGCCGAAGATCCGTCTGCTTAAGATCGAGATGCTCGGGTACGGCCTCGATCACGAGATCCACGCTGTGCAACGCCGGCAGACCGACCGCGAACTCGACCCGGCCGACCAGCGCGTCGCGATCCTCCTGGCTGAGCTTGCCCCGGGCCACGGCCCGGTCGGTGGAGCCGACCAAGTGCTCGCGACCGCGTTCGAGCGCGGCCTCGGTGACCTCGACCGCCACGACGGAGATGCCATTGCGAGCGAAGACTTCGACGATGCCCGCGCCCATCGTGCCGAGTCCTACGACGCCGATGCTGGCGAACTGACGCGCCACCGCAATCTCCTTCGGGCTGGTCCTCGTCGACCTTGGTTCGGCCCTGAGTGTCCCATGCGTATGCCGGCTCCCGGCCAGGCACGCGAGGTGCGGTTGCGCACATTTTCCAGGCCGCCCGACGTCTGTCCTGGACCCGTTGCCAACATCGCGGCAACCCGTCGCTTCGGGAGGTATCAATCACTCCGAGGCGGCCGCTGGTGACCGGACATCGTGATCTGGCAAAGATAAAAGTAGGCCTACTCACCGGTAATCCTGAGGTTTAGACTTCGCGCCATGACCGCCACCCGCACGCCTGGCCTGCCCGTCATCGACGACGGCACGCTCGTTTCCACCAACCCCGCGACCGGAGCGGAGGTCGGCCGATTCCCGGTGGCGACCGCCGACGATGTCCGCGCCGCCGTCGAACGGGCGCGCGCCGCGAGCGCGTGGTGGGCGAGTCTCGGATTCGACGGCCGGAAGGCTCGCCTGCTGCGCTGGGCATCGCTGCTCTCGAACCGGATCCAGACCGTGGCCGAAGTGATCAACAGCGAGGGTGGCAAGCCGGTCGCCGAGGCGATCGTCGAGGTCTTCGCCGCGGTCGACCACGTCGCTTGGGCCGCCAAGCACGCGGAACGGGTGCTGAAACTGCGCAAGGTCCGAGGCTCGCTGACGCTAGCCGAGCACGCGCGCGTACCTGGAGTACCAGCCGTTCGGCGTGATCGGCGTGATCGGGCCGTGGAACTACCCGATCTTCACGCCGATGGGTTCGATCGCGTACGCGCTCGCCGCGGGCAACGCGATCGTCTTCAAGCCGAGCGAGTACACGCCGGCGGTCGGCCAGCTGATGGTCGACGTGTTCGCCGAGGTCGTACCGGAGCACCCGGTACTGCAGATCATTCACGGCATGGGCGACGTCGGCGCGCTGCTGACCACGTCCGGCGTCGACAAGATCGCGTTCACTGGATCGACGACGACCGGCAAGAAGATCATGGCGGCCGCGCGCGAACTCGCTGACCCCGGTGTTGCTCGAGTGCGGCGGCAAGGACGCGATGATCGTCGACGCGGACGCGGACCTGAACGCGGCCGCATCCGCCGCCGCCTGGGGCGGACTGACCAACGCCGGTCAGACCTGCATCGGCATCGAGCGCATCTACGTGGTCGACCGGTACACGACGCGTTCGTGGCGAAGCTGGTCGAGAAGGCCACCGCGCTCAAGGTTGGATTCGGTGACGACTCGGACATCGGCCCGATCACGATGCCGGCCCAGATCGACACGATCCGACGGCACATTGGTGATGCGATCGAACGTGGCGGTCGTGCCGTTCTCGGTGGCGTCGACGCGGTCCAGGCGCCGTACGTCCAGCCCACGATCCTGGTCGACGTCCCCGAGGACTCGGCAGCGGTGACCGAAGGAGACGTTCGGCCCGACATTGACGGTCAAGCGGGTCGCGAACGCCGACGAGGCCGTACGACTGGCGAACGCCCTGTCGTACGGGCTGGGCGGCTCGGTATTCGCCAAACGAGACGCGATGAAGATCGCCCGTAGCCTGCGGTCTGGCATGACATCAATCAACTCGGCGCTGTCCTTCGCCGGGATGCCGAGCCTTCCGTTCGGCGGCGTCGGCGACTCCGGCATCGGCCGGATCCACGGCGACGACGGCCTGCGTGAGTTCACTCGTCCGAAGGCGATTACCAAGCGCCGAATGAAGTCCGCGCTGCCGGCGATGTCGTTCGAACGTACGCCGAAGCAGGTCGAAATGATCAAGAAGGTCGCGAAAATGATGCACGGGCGCAAGGGCGCCTAGCGCTGGCTTGTGCGCAGTGAATCGCAGGTCCTGCTGCGTCCTGCGGCGGTGAATCGCGGGTCCCGGCGGCAGTGATCGCGGATCTTGGCAGCGGTGGAAGCTCAGCGTCGTGATCATGACGCCGAGACAACCAACAGCTGCCAAGATCCCAGATCACACCTCGACCAACTCCGGGACTGCCACCGGCTCGGCTGCCGGTGCGGGCCGATGTGCCGGTATGGCCAACGCCAAGACCGCACCCACCGCCAGGATGATCACGCCGACCCACTCGGCAGCCCGCATCCCCTTGACGAACGTCTCGCCCGACGCGTACCCGCCGACCGCCGAGAAAATCGCCCCGAGCACGGCGACTCCGAGCACGGTGCCGAGTTGCCGCAGCGCGTTCGACGTACCCGATGCGACGCCCTGTAGCGCGGTCGGTGCGAAGTCGATCGTGAGTCGCGCGATGGGAGCGAAGAATAGGCCCATACCGGCGCCGGCCAGTACGAATGCCGGCACCATCTGCCCGTACGGGAGGTCCACCCGCACCACCGCCGCCAGCCAGGCGATGCCGGCGGTTTGCAGGATCAAACCGAGCGCGACGATCCGCCGGGCACCGAGCCGGTCGCTGAACAGGCCGGCCAGCGGTGCGGTGAGCACCGGCATTGCGGTCCACGGCAGCGTACGGATGCCGGACTGCAACGGTGTGAAGTGTTGGACGGTCTGCAGGAACTGAGCCCCGATGAACACCGATCCAAACATGCCGAACGCCATGATCAGACTTACGGCGTTGGTGAAGGAGAAGCCGCGCGACTTGAACAGATGCAACGGCACCATCGGCGCGCCGGCTCGGCGCTCCCACGCGATGAACGCGATCAGCAGCACCGCGCCGCCGATCAGCCCGGCCAGCACCTGACCGCTCGTCCAACCGTGGCCGTTTCCGCGGATCACGCCGAACACGACGCCGAACAGGCCGAGCGTGACGAGTGTCGTACCGACCGGATCGAGCCGCCCCGCACCACCGCGGCTCTCCCCGACCTTGAACAGCACCGGCAGCAACAGCAGCCCGACCGGCACGTTCACCCAGAAAATCCACTGCCACGACGAGTACTGGATGATCGCGCCACCGACGACCGGCCCGAGCGCGACACCGAGGCCGCCCATCGCGCCCCACACGCCGAACGCAACACCACGCTTCTCCGGCGCGACGACGTTCGCGAGCATCGTGAGCGTCAAGGGCATCACGATCGCGCCGCCCACGCCTTGGACGGTTCGAGCCGCGATCAGAGTGCCGATGTTCGGCGCGAGCGCGGCCGCCGCCGAAGCGAGCGTGAAGATCGTCAAACCAATGGCGAACAGCCGCTTACGGCCGTAACGATCGCCCAGCGCAGCACCGGTCAAGAGCAGGACCGCAAACGTCAGTGTGTACGCGTTGACCGTCCACTCCAGGCCCTCCAGGCCGGCGGCGAGCTTGACCCGGATGACCGGCAGCGCGTTCGTGACGACGAGATTGTCGAGCGACACCATGAAGACCGCGACGCTGACCGCGATCCAGGTCCAAACGGCACGGGGTTGGCGCCGTTCGACGATTTGATTGACCATTGCCACTCCATAAGTTGTGATTGATCACTAACTTTGCAGGTCACAGATCTGCCCGAGCGGCGCAACGTCGCGCTAGCGTTCGGGGTTAAGCAACTCGCCGAGGTGCGCCTTCATGGCCGGCATGTCCATCGCCGCCATCACGTTCATCAACATTCCGGCGGCAATGTGTTCCATGACGCGGTTGTCATCGAGGCCGGAGATGGTCTGAACGGTCTTCCAAAGCCGGCCCATGTGCGCGCGGGTGACGTCACGAATCTCGTCGTCCTGACAGGCGGCCGCCCACATCTGCAACTGCATCTGCAGCATCTGCCGGTCGATCAGCAGCTTCTTGTACGCGGCACCCATCGCGTGCAGCGCCTCTTCGCCGGTCGTGCCCTCGGCCGCTACCTCGAACACCCCGATGATGTGATCGAAACAACGCTCGATAGCCGCGATGAACAGGGCTTTCTTGGATTCGAAAAGCCGGAACAGATAAGGCTGCGACACCCCGACACGACGTGCGATCGCCTCGGTCGACGTCCCCACGTATCCACCGAGGCCAAACTCGATCACGGCAGCCTCAAGCACGCTTTCGCGCCGCTCGTCCGCACTCATCCGAATCGAAGGTGTCACATCAATCAAGTTAGTGACCAATAACTAACCCGTCAAGCCCCGCGCCAACTTCCAGTTGATCCTGGAGTTAGTTGACGCATCGACGGCGTGTCGTGCGAATAACTCCAGGATCAACTTCGCGAACGCTTAGACCACGGGCGCCAGTACGGCGACGATCGCGTCACCCTCCGGTACGCCCAACCCGGTGCACGGATCCCAGCCGACCGCGGCCGAATACCCGCCGTTGTCGCCCTTCGTGATATCCCGGAACCCGGTTGGCGACCCGTACAGGCGGCCAAGCGGCGACCCGGCGGACGCGCCATTGCGTTGGTTCGCCAGCGCGGTCAGCGCCGACCACAGTGGTGCGACCGCACTTGTACCGCCGATGACCTGGTCCTGGCCGTCGTACCGGATGCGATATCCGGTCTTCGGATCGGCGTCACCGGCAACGTCCGGCACCCCGCGACCGGCAACCGTGCCCGGTACGCCGGCTTGGTACGCGGGCGCCGAAAAATGCCCGCTGAACCCGCCCCCGGTGGCACCCTCGTCGGACGAGAGTTCGTTCCAGACCGTCTCAGCGCCGCTCTTCGGTAGCGTCGTGCCTCCGCACCCGACGACCGAAGGAGACGACGCCGGGAAGTCGACGTGCAGCGTGCCGTCGGCTGTACCGTCGGTGGCACCGTTGTCGCCGACCGCGACGTAAACGCTGATTCCGGCCGCTGCCGCGTCCGCGAACAAGGCGTCGTACGCGTCCATCGCCGCCACCGTCCACCCGGCTTCAGACTGGCCCCAGCTGATCGAGATGACCGACGGCTTGCGCACCGGGTCGTGTACGGCCGCCGCGATCGCGTCGTAGAAGCCGTCGTCGGTGTTCGGGCCGAAGTACACCGCGATCTTCGCGGCCGGCGCGATCGCCCCGATCACCTCGATGTCGAGCATGACCTCGCCGTCGGCGTCCGATCCGGGCGAGTTCGTCGCGCCGTCCACGTTGACGGCTTCCACGCTCGGCGTACGCAGGCCGAGGTCGGCGAAGTAACGGTCGAGATCGGTGGTCCGGAATCCACCACCGAGTTCGATCACGGCGACGGTCTGGCCGGCGCCGTCGACGTCGGTCGGGAATCCGTACTCTGCGGCGACGTCCGGTGGCGTCCGACCGGCCGACGGGACGTGTGCGGCGATGCCGGTCAGTACGCGGAAATGGGTCACCGCCTGCTGCCGGCTGTCCAAGCCGAGCACCGCGACGACGACGCCGTCCAGTTGCTCCGGGACGTAGATCGAGCCGGTCCGGCCGCGGTACGCATATCCGGTCGCCGACTCGTAGTGCGCCAGCGTCACGCCAAACGCCGCGTTCATCGTGACGACGTCGCCACGAAGACGCACGGTACGGGCCGGCAGGCTCACCGACACCACTTCCAGGCCGACCTGGCTCGCGAACGCCCAGACCGCGTCGACATCGGCCTGCTCGGCCGGCGTACCCGGTTCACCGGCGCCATCACCGACGCCCCGGCGGAGCACGAGCGTCACGAAGACGGTCGCATCCGGGTCGGCGTCACCCACCCGACGCGCCCCGGCGCACCGGATGCCGTCTGCTGCCGGGCACCGGTAGGGCTGCGTACGCGTGTGTCATGACAGAAATCCCCCGCTCTCCGGCGCGCAGCGGCTCTTCATTGAGCCGCTTGTTACGTGCCAGTAGGGTTTTGACGATAGCCGTCGATGTAAAGCCCAATGCTTAAGATATGCCATGCTCATGCCTGACCTGCTCGATTCAGCGGCACTGGACGCGGTACTCGCACCGTTCGGAACGTCGCGCATGTTGCCCGCGGCCGCCTACACGAGCGCCGACGTTTTCGCCTGGGAGCGAACGAACTTCTTCGCCGGGACGTGGACGTGCGTCGGCCGTACGCCCCGGCAGGGCCGGCGGGCGTACGCGGTCGGCGACATCAGCGTGCTCGTCGTAGTCACGAACGGCGAGGTGAACGCGTTCGCGAACGTCTGCCGCCATCGTGGCCACGAGCTGCTCGCGGTCGCCGAGACGGTCGACGGGACAGTCGACGATGCGGTCGGCGACCGGAAGGCGATCGTCTGCCCGTACCACGGTTGGGCGTACCGGCTCAATGGCGAACTCGCGGTCGCACCCCAGATGGAGCCGGATTTCGATCGCACGCCGTGGAGTCTTCGATCGCTGCCCGCCGTGGACTGGCACGGTTGGCTGTTCGTCAACGCGTCCGGCGACGCTCCGAGGTTCGAGACGTTCATCGGCGACGCCGAGGCATACCTCGGCCCGTACGGCGCGGGCCGGCTGACCGTGAACGCCCGGCATCGGTACGAGGTCGCGGCGAACTGGAAGCTCATCGCCGAGAACTATCACGAGTGTTACCACTGCCCGATGATCCATCCGGAGCTGTGCCAGGTCACGAAGCCGGATTCGGGCGCGAACGGCACCGGTCCAGGCGCCTGGGTCGGCGGCACCATGGAGCTGTACCCGCACGCCGAGACGATGTCGTTCGACGGCCGGTCAGGGCCGGGCGCGGTCACCATCAACGAAGCCACTACGCGTGAGGTGGCGTACCTCGGCATCTTCCCGAACCTGCTGGTGTCGGCGCACCCGGACTACGTACTCACACATCGTCTTGTGCCTTTGGCCCCGGACCGCACGCTCGTCGAATGTGAGTGGCTGTTCGCGGACCCGGCGACCGATCCGGCGTACGCCGTCGAGTTCTGGGACACGACGAACCGGCAGGACTGGGCTGCGGTGTCGTCGGTACAGCGTGGCCTGGCATCGCCGTATCACCAGCCCGGGCCGCTCGCGCCGAGCGAGAGCGCGATCTACGACTGGGTCACGATGCTGGCGCGCGGCTATCGGGACGTAGCCGCGATTCCTCGCATGTCAGCAGGTCGGTAGCAAATCAGAACAGCGTCAGTTCGTCCTTGATGATGCCTCGCAGCGCGTTGTAATCGAGGACCACGCATCGGATCCCGCGGTCCTGTGCCAGCACCCGTGCCTGCGGTTTGATTTCCTGCGCCGCGAAGATGCCGGTCACCGGCGCCAGCAGCGGATCGCGTCCGAGCAGTTCCAGATAGCGGGTCAGCTGCTCGACGCCGTCGATCTCGCCGCGTCGCTTGATCTCGACCGCCACGCTCGCACCGTTCGCGTCGCGGCACATCAGGTCGACCGGCCCGATCGCCGTCGGAAACTCGCGACGCACCAGCGAGAAACCGTCGCCAAGGACTTCTGGGTTCGCCGCCAGGAGCTCTTGGAGGTGCGCCTCGACGCCGTCTTTGCGCAGGCCGGGATCCACCCCCAGCGGGTACGACGTGTCGTGGAAGATCTCTTCCAGCGTGATCCGGAGTTCTTCGCCGGCCTTGTTCACCACCCGCCACACGCCCGGCGCCTCTTCCAGCCGACAGGGCGGACTCATCCAGTTCAGCGGCTTGTACGCGCGGTCGTCGGCATGGATCGACACCGACCCGTCCGCCTTCACCATCACCAGGCGCGTGGCCATCGGCAAGTGCGCCGACAGCCGTCCGACATAGTCCACCGAGCACTTCGCAATCACCAGACGCACCCGGACAGCCTAGTCGCCCGTTAGCGTTTGACTCGGAAGTGCATGTGCGTCACGTCCGGCGTATCGACGACGAACATCTTCTCCAGCTGGATTGCCTGGTCGCCAAGATGGTCCAGCAGCCGTACGCCGCCGCCGAGCAGCACCGGCACGACGATCAGCTCGAACTCGTTGAGCAGTCCGACCCGAAGCGCCTGCTGTACCGGTGCCGACCCCATCAAGCTCACGTCCTTGCCATCGGCGGCCGCGGTGGCCTGTGTCACCGCGCTTTCGATGCCGTCCGTCACGTATGTGTATTTGTAACCGTCGTCCGGCACGGTATGTGTCATCACGAACACCGGCACACCCGGCAATGGCCCTTGGCCACCCCACCCATGCGCGATGTCGTACGTCCGCCGACCGGTGATCACTGCTCCGTTCCGGCCGGCGCCGGCGTCGAACAGCGCCGCGCTCACCGGCGACATGGCAAATCGGTCGTAGAACCGGCTCGGCGTATCGCCGCTGTTGAAGAACTCGAACAGGCGCTCGCCGCCGGTGCCCAGCGGCTGATCCGGCCCGTCGCCCGGACCCGCGATGTAGCCGTCCAGCGAGATCGCCAATCCGGTGATCACCTTGGTCATGCCCGGCCCCCGTCCGTTCCTGTTGCGGTCAGCTTCACACCGGTTGAGACTCAAGATCAGAGCCGAACTCATCGGCTTGTCGCACCGATGGAGTTGAATAGGTTCATGTTCGGAGCACTCACCGGGATCGGCTTGGCGGCCTCCGCCGGCCTGAACGCCTGGATACCGCTGCTCGCGATCGGTCTCCTGGATCGGTTCACGAACCTGATCTCGGTGCCGCCCGCATGGCATTGGATGTCCAACGGCTGGGTCCTTACCATCATGGCCGGCCTGCTCGTCGTCGAGATGATCGCGGACAAAGTTCCGGTGCTCGATTCGGTGAACGATGCGATCCATACGTTCATCCGCCCAACCGCCGGTGGCATCGCGTTCGGTGCCACGTCCGGCGCGCAGACCGTGACGGTGCAGGATCCGGGTACGTTCCTGAGCACCCATACCTGGATTCCAATCGCCAGCGGTGCGGCTATCGCGCTCGGCATGCACGTGATGAAGGCGACGGTCCGGCCGATCGCGAACATGGTGTCGTTCGGCGCGGCGGCACCGGTGCTGAGCGTCGCCGAGGATGCCACGAGCGCCTCGATGTCGATCGTCGCGATCATCTTGCCGGTTCTGATCATCGCGTTCCTGATCGTGATCGTGTTCGTGTTCTGGCGGCTTCGCAAAACGATCAAACGTCGGCGAGCCGCCAAGAAGGCGCGCCAGATGTCGCCCGCCCAACCACCGGGCTACTCGCCGATACAACCGCCGCCAAGCCAGACGCTGCGGTACCCGAGCAATTACCCGACGACACGGCAGGACGTCGCGCCGCCGTCGTCGTACGACCCGTACGGTCCCACCCGGGAAGAGCGACCGCCGTCGTCGTACGACCCCTACTAACGGCGACACCAACCTCGGATTGATCGGGAGTCTTGGATGGTCAGCGAGATCAACTAGCCATGATCACAGCGCTGGACCTCCACCGGCGCCAAGATCTGCGATCTTCGCTGAGGCGTCGCACGTGCTCGAAGTTGATCCTGGAGTTAGTGACGCGACACGCCGTCGAGGCGCTAACTAACTCCAGGATCAACAGAGTTTTGGGGGTTTGAGGTTGGGGGAAGGTTGTTGGCTTCTCGGATGACGTCCACCAAGGACGCGATGATGTCGGATAGCGCGAAGTCCTTCGGGGTGAACACCCGCGCCGCACCCGCCGCAAGCAGCGTCACGGCATCGTCGGGCGGGATGATGCCGCCGACCACGACCGGTACGTTCGAGCCGGCCGCGCGCAGACCGTCGAGCACGGCCGGCACCGCGGCAAGGTGCGACCCGGACAGCACGGACAGCCCGACGAGGTCCACGTCCTCCTCGATCGCGGCCGCCACGATCTGCGCCGGCGTCAACCGGATGCCCTGGTAGACGACCTCGAAACCGGCGTTGCGCGCGCGTACGGCGATTTGCTCGGCCCCATTCGAATGCCCGTCCAGCCCGGGCTTGCCGACGAGCATGCGCAGACGTCCGGAGCCGAGTTCGGCCGCGGTTGCGCGTACCAAATCGCGCACTTGGGTGAGGTCGGACGTCGCGCCGAGCGCGGCGCTCAACCCGGTCGGCGCACGGTATTCGCCGAACACCGAGCGCAGCGCTCCGGCCCACTCACCGGTCGTGACGCCCGCGCGCACGCACGCGAGCGAGGCTTCCATCAAGTTCTCGGTGGTACGCGCAACCGTGCGCAACTCGTCCAGCGCCGTCGACACCGCTGCCGCATCCCGATCCGCGCGCCACGCCTGGAGCGCCTTCACCGCGGCCGCCTCGACCGCCGGATCGACCTGTTCGATCGCGTTCGCACCGGCGGCGGTCAGCGGCGAGGGTTCGGTCTCGGTGTACGCGTTCACGCCCACCACGGTGTCGCTGCCGTCCTCCATCCGGACGCGACGGGCGGCCAGCGACGCGACCAGCGCGCTCTTCAGATAGCCGGACTCGACCGCGGCAACCGCGCCACCGGCGGTGAGGATCGTGTCCAGCTCCGCGCGGGCACCGGTGACGATCGCGTCCACGAGTCCTTCGACAACTACCGAGCCGGTGAAGATGTCCGGGTATTCCAGCAGGTCGGACTCGTACGCGAGCACCTGCTGCATGCGCAGCGACCACTGCTGGTCCCACGGCCTCGGCAGACCCAGCGCCTCGTTCCACGCGGGCAACTGGACGGCTCGGGCGCGTGCGTCACGGGACAGCGTCACGCCGAGCATCTCCAGCACGATCCGCTGGATGTTGTTCTCCGGCTGGGCCTCGGTGAGGCCGAGGGAATTGACCTGTACGCCGTACCGGAGGCGGCGGGACTTCGCGTCCGTGACGCCGTAGCGCTCCCGCGTGATCTCGTCCCACATGCGCGTCAACGCGCGCATCTTCGCCATCTCCTCGATGAAGCGCACACCGGCATTCACGAAGAATGAGATCCGCGCCACCACGTCACCGAAGCGCTCGGGCGGCACCTGGCCGGAATCGCGTACGGCGTCGAGCACGGCGACCGCGGTGGCCAGCGCGAAACCGACCTCCTGCACCGGCGTCGCGCCGGCTTCCTGCAGGTGGTACGAGCAGATGTTGACCGGATTCCACTGTGGCGTGTTGAGCACCGTCCACGCGATCGTGTCGGTGGTCAGGCGCATCGATTCGGCGGGCGGGAAGATGTGCGTACCGCGGGACAGGTACTCCTTGATGATGTCGTTCTGGGTCGTCCCGGCGAGCTTCGTGAGGTCGGCGCCCTGCTCCTCGGCGACGGTCACGTAGAGAGCGAGCAGCCACATGGCCGGTGCGTTGATCGTCATCGACGTGTTGGCATCGTCCAACGGGATGCCGTCGAACAGCGCTCGGGCGTCACCGAGATGCGCCACCGGTACGCCGACCCGCCCGACCTCGCCCTTGGCCAGCTCGTGATCCGGGTCGTAACCGGTCTGCGTAGGGAGATCGAACGCGACCGAGAGACCGGTCTGCCCCTTGGCGAGATTCCGCCGGTAGAGCGCATTGCTCGCCGTGGCCGAACTGTGGCCCGCGTACGTACGCATGACCCACGGTCGATCGGGCTTCTCCAGTCGGTACATTCTCGGATTCTACCGACGAGTAGCCTTTGCTGAGCTGGTGAAATTCCTCTCAGCTCGGGCTGTTTCAAGTGTTTTAACAAGATAGGGCACAGTAGTCGGCATGGCATTCGGGGCAACAGGGGAATTGGCGATCCGCGTTCGCGGGTTGCGCAAGCAGTACGGGCAGGGGCCGGTCGCGGTCGACGGCGTCGATCTTGACGTCCACCGCGGTGAATGCTTCGCCCTGCTCGGCCCGAACGGCGCCGGGAAGACGACGACCGTAGAGATCCTCGAAGGCTACCGACCCCGTACGGGCGGGGAGGTTTCCGTGCTCGGCATCGATCCAGCGCGCGCAACGCGCGATTGGCGAGCCCGCGTCGGCATCGTGCTGCAAGGTACCGGCGAGTTCGAGACGATGTCCGTACACGAGGTCGTCCATCATTTCGCGCACTACTACCCGGCCCCACGCGATCCCGACCAGGTAATCGAAGCGGTCGGCCTGGCCGAAAAGGCGCAGGCACGGGCGGCCGCACCTCTCCGGCGGGCAGCGGCGCCGCCTTGATGTCGCGCTCGGCATCATCGGACGGCCCGAGCTGCTGTTCCTGGACGAGCCGACGACCGGCTTCGACCCCGAGGCCCGGATCGAGTTCTGGGCGCTGATCCACCAGCTGTCCGGCGAAGGTACGACGATCCTGCTGACCACGCACTACCTCGAAGAGGCCGAGGAGCTGGCCGACCGCGTCGGTGTCATCGCCGGCGGCCGGTTGCTCGAAGTCGCCACGCCGGCCACGCTCGGCGGCCGGGACAGCGCATCCACGATCGTGAGCTGGGACGGCGCGAACGGCCGCCAATCGGTATCGACCGACATGCCGACCGCCGAGGTTACAAAGCTGTCCGCGCACTTCGGCGGCGAGGTGCCCGGCCTCAACGTCATGCGGCCGACGCTGGAAGACATTTACCTGAAGATGATCGGAGACGCGTCATGACCGCGATCGCACCCCCGACCGGCGTGGTTCCCGCCGTCGCGACCGGGCCGATTCACGCGCTCCGAATCGGATGGCAACGCGGAAAGCTCGAAGTCAAGGACTTCTTCCGGCAGCGCGAGTCGGTCTTCTTCACGCTCGCATTTCCGGTCATGCTCTTGGTGATCTTCAGCGAGGTGATCAACTACGACATTGCGCCCGGAGTACCGTTCGCCCGCTATTTCGTGGCCGGCATCCTCGCCACCGGCCTGTTCGGCGTGGCGTTCCAGACCGTCGCGATTCAGATCGCGATGGAGCGGGACAAGGGCGTACTCAAACGGCTCCAAGGCACACCCATGCCACCGTCGTCGTACTTCATCGGCAAGATCATCATGGTTCTCACCATGGTGGCGCTCGAGTCCGTCCTGCTGCTCGGAATCGGGGCCGCGCTCGGTCACGTCACGTTGCCGACGGACTGGGATCGATGGGCCACGTTGATCTGGGTGACTGTCCTCGGCACGGCCGCCGGAACGCTGCTCGGTATTGCGTTCTCATCGGTCCCGCGAAGCGGCAAGGCCGCACCGGCCGTCGTTACGCCGGTCGCCCTGGTCCTGCAGTTCATCTCGGGCGTCTACTTCGTCTTCACGTCGGTCAGCAAGCCCCTTCAGATCATCGGCGCGATCTTCCCGCTCAAGTGGATCGCCCAGGGCTACCGGTCGGTCCTGCTGCCGGACAACCTGCGCAAACTCGAGCCCGCCAACAGCTGGGAACACGGCCGGACCGCACTGATCCTCGCCGTCTGGGGCGCCGCAGGACTGTTCATCGCCTTGAAGACCTTCCGGTGGCGCTCCCGCAAGGACGGCTAGCCAAGCGTCGGCGTCACTGAGCTAGGGTCCGCGACCATGGCGGCTGGATCCAAACCGTCGAGTTTCCGCACGTCGATGATCGACCTCGGCCGGCTTCAACTCTTCACGATCACCAATCTCGGCGCGGCGCTCCTCGTCGGCGCAATGCCCTAAGCCCGCAATGCCCCAAGGCCGCAGACTTCAGTAGCTGTAGAAACCCCGGCCGGTCTTACGCCCGAGATCGCCTGCGGTAACCATGCGCTGCAGCAACTCCGGCGGGAAGAACTTCGCATCCCCAGTGTCCGAGTAGATATTGCGAGCCGCGTGCGTCAACACATCGGCGCCGGTCAAGTCGGTAGTCGCCAGCGGACCCATCGCGTGTCCGAAACCGAGCTGACAGGCCACGTCGAGATCCTCGGCCGAAACGACACCGGACTCGACGAGCTTGACCGCCTCGACGACGAGAGCGGTAATCAACCGCGTCGTCACAAAACCGGCGATGTCGCGGTTCACCACGATGCACGTCTTCCCGATCTCCTCGGCGAAATCCCGAGCGGTCGCGAGCGTCGCATCCGAGGTCTTGAACCCGCGGACAAGTTCACAGAGCTTCATCATCGGTACGGGCGAGAAGAAGTGCGTACCGACGACCGACTCGGGGCGAGACGTTACGGCCGCGATCTGCGTGACCGGGATCGCCGACGTGTTCGTGGCCAGCACCGCGCCGCCCTTGCACACCTTGTCCAGCACGCGGAAGACCTCGTGCTTGATTTCGAGCTTCTCGAACACCGCCTCGACCACGATGTCAGCTTCGGCCGCCGCCGTCTCCAGATCCGTCGTCGTCGTGATCCGAGCGAGAGCCGCCTCGACGTCCGACTCGGCAATCTTGCCTTTCTGGGCGAAACGGCTTAGCGAGGTACGGATCCCCTCGACGCCGCGGTGCAGCGATGCCTCGTCCAGGTCTCGCATCGTCACGTCCCAGCCGGCCTGCGCCGCCACCTGCGCGATGCCCGAGCCCATCAATCCGGCTCCCACGACCGCCAACCGACCTGCCATCAGAGTGCACTCCTTCGTGACCCAGCGGGGGTACGCCGGCTCACGAGCGAGACGTCGGCGTCTGCCGCCGACCTTAATCGCCAGCCCACGCGTACGCGCGCTCGGGCGGCGAACCTCACTCCTCACAACCCGAATCGGGTGCACACTGTGAGATGTGCCGTTTGCCGCCAATATGTTGATCACGGGGCCGCTCATTGCGTTAGCAGTTGTGGCGGTGCTCGCTCTGGTGCTGCGCTGGGCGTTCAACGCGGACGTCCGCAAGATCGATACGGCGCTGATCGCCGCGGCCAGAGACGACGACTTCGGCTTGCTGAGCGTCGCCGGGACGGTCGACTCAATCGAAGAGGCCGATGCGCTCCGAGAGCGGTTGGCCAGCGCGGGCATCCGGGCGACCACTGCACCAGCGCCGGAGGGCCGCTTCCGCATTCTTGTGTTCGCGATCGAGCTGCCGACCGCCCGTCGAGTCGTTGGTCGATAAAGGCTTGCCCGGCGGGCGAGTCCGGTGGTGAAGTAGGTACATGACCGCGGTTCGGAAGCCCGGCGAAAATTGACCTAGGGCCGTTCCCAGAGCGCTTGCGGCGCGGGTGTACATCCTGCAAGCGCTCGACGACGCGATCCCGTTGTATCCGGTCTATCCGGTCCTGTTCGCCGATCACGGGCTGTCCATCGGCCGCATATCGGTGCTCTACATCCTCTGGTCGGCGGTCGGCCTTCTGCTGAACGTGCCCGCGGGCGCGCTCGCCGATCGCGTGTCGCGGCGCGCACTGCTCGCGGTGGCCGGGCTTTCCCGAGCGATGGGGTACGCGATCTGGGTCATCGCTCCGACGTTCACCGGATTCGCGGTCGGCTTCGTGCTCTGGGGCATCGGCGGTGCGCTGATCTCGGGCACGTTCGAGGCCCTGGTCTACGACGAATCTGTCGCGGCCGGCGCGGAAGACGACTACGGTCAGCTGATCGGTCGCTCGGGAACCGTGAAACTCGTCGCCAGCGCGTTGATGACCGCGGCTGCGATCCCGATGCTCCGGTACGGCGGATTCGCGCTGCTCGGAGCGGTCAGCGCCGGCGTGATGATCGCGTGGTCGATGGTTGCGCTCTCGCTGCCGTCGCGTCCGGTTCGGTCGACCGACGACGGTTTGCGGGCGTACCTCGAGACGTTGCGGGACGGCGTGACCGAGGCGGCCGCGCATCCGGCCGTACGGCGGGTGGTGCTGATCGCGGCACTGCTGCCCGGCCTGACCGCGATCGACGAGTACGTGCCGCTACTCGGCCCCGCATACCGGTTGCCGGAGTCGGTCGTACCGGCGTTTCTGCTCGCGATCACGCTGAGCGCGGCGATCGGAAACTGGGCCGCCGGGCGGTGGTGGTCGGCGAACTCCGGCCGGATCGCGGCAACGCTCGCGGTCGGCGGTTGCGCGCTCATTGCCAGTGGACTGACCGCCAGCGCGACCGGCTTCGCCGGGGTCGGCGTCGCGTTCGGATGCGTGCAGTTCGGTGTCGTCACCACACAGATCCGTCTCCAGCACGCGATCGTCGGCAACGCCCGGGCCACGGTCACATCGGTCGCCGATCTCGGCGCCGACATCGCGGCGATCATTCTGTTCGGCGCCGCCGGTCTGATGTCGACTCATCTGTCGGTGGTGCCGTTGATCGCGTGGTTCGGCGTACCCATGCTGATTTTGGCTGCTCTTGCTCGGCGATCGCTGCCTTTTTCGAACGTGCGCGAGTGACCCACGCTTTCAGGCGATAGGTTGATTGCCGTGAAGAGTCGACTTCTGGGTAGGAACGGGCCGAGCGTTTCCGAGATCGGGCTCGGATGCATGGGGATGAGTTTCGCCTACGGGCCACGAGACGACGAGGAATCCGCCCGGACGCTACATGCGGCACTCGACCTCGGAGTGTCGCTTCTGGATACCGCCGACATGTACGGCATGGGACACAACGAGACGCTGATCGGCTCCGTGCTGGGCGGCCGCCGGAACGAGTTCACAATCGCGACGAAGTTCGGCTTCCGGTCCGCGGGCGGCGGAGCGGCCACCTCGAGCACGCCGGGTACGTACGTCGACACCTCCCCCGAGTACGTCGCGCAGGCCTGCGATGCGTCACTCCAGCGGCTCGGTTTCGAGCAGATCGATCTCTACTACGCGCACCGCCGCAATCCCGATGTGCCGATCGAGGACACCGTTGGCGCGATGGCCGAGCTCGTTGTGGCCGGCAAGGTCGCACATCTCGGACTGTCCGAGGTCAGCCCGGCAACGCTGCGAGCCGCGTACGCGGAGCATCCGATCGCCGCGGTACAGATGGAGTACTCGCTGTTCAGCCGCGATATCGAGGCGGAAATGCTGGGCACCTGCCGGGACCTCGGCGTGGCGCTCGTGGCATATTCGCCGGTCGGGCGCGGCATGCTGACCGGCGCCGTACGCGATGTCGCCGAACTCGCGCCGGACGACTTCCGCCGTACCGTCCCGAGGTTCGCGGACTCGTCGAACTTCGCGGCGAATCTGGCGCTCACCGACGCGGTTCACGCGGTCGCCAGCGAGCTTGGCGTCACACCGGCGCAGGCGGCGCTCGCGTGGCTGCTCGCCCAGGATGAACTGGTGATCCCGATTCCCGGGACGAAGCGGGTCACGTACCTGCGTGAGAACGTCGGTGCTGCGTCGATCGCGCTGTCACCGGAGCAGGTCGCGCAGATCGAGGCTGCGGCGCCGTCCGGCTCAGCGGCCGGTGACCGCTACACCGCGCAGGGAATGAAGACCGTCAACCACTAAAACGTGAATTCGGGGTCTTCGGGAGCGGTGGTGCGCTCGACCTTCACGCCCAGCGCGGCGAGGTCGGCGACCATGTCGGGGTACCCGCGGTCGATGTGATGAACATGCGAGATCTCGGTTAGGCCATCCCCGCACAACGCGGCCATGACGAGCCCGGCACCGGCCCGGATGTCGGTGGCCCGGACGGGCGCGGACGACAGGCGAGGCCGCCCGCGTACCGCCGCGTGGTGGCCGTTCACCCGAATGTCGGCACCGAGCCGGACGAGTTCGTTGATGAACATGAACCGGCCGTCGAAGATGTTCTCGGTGACGACCGATGTCCCCTCGCTGACCGCGGCCAGCCCGATCGCGAGCGGCAGCAGATCGGTCGCGAAGCCGGGGAATGGCAGCGTCGAGACGTCAACGGCGGTCGGCTGCCGATCCATCCGAACGCGGAACGCCTCGGCCTCGGTCGTCACGTCGCCACCGGCGGTGACCACCTTGTCCAGCGCCACCTCAAGATATTCGGGCCGGACACCGCGTACGGTGACGTCCCCCGGGTCATCGCGGCACCGAACGCCCATGTGCCGCCGACGATCCGGTCGCCAACGGTCCGATGCCGTACCGGCTTGAGATCGGTAACGCCGTTGATCACCAGCGTGGAGCTACCGGCGCCGACGATTTCGGCGCCCATCGAGTTCAGCATCTCGCAGATGTCGACGATCTCCGGCTCGCGCGCGGCGTTGTCGATCGTCGTGATCCCGTCGGCGAGTACCGCGGCCATCAGGATGTTCTCGGTGGCGCCGACGCTCGGGAACTCCAGCGTGATCTCGGCGCCCCGCAGTCCGAGCGGCGCCGACGCGATCACGAAGCCGTGCTCGCCGGAGATCTCCGCGCCGAGCGCTGCCAGACCGCGTTCGTGCATGTCCAGGCCGCGCGAGCCGATCGCGTCGCCGCCCGGGAGCGCTACCCGAGCCCGGCCGCATCGAGCGAGCAGCGGTCCGAGTACGCAGATCGAGGCCCGCAGGCGGCGTACGAGGTCGTAGTCGGCCTCGTGCGCCGGCATCTCCGGGACGTCGATCGTGACCTCGCCGCCGTGCCGGCCGATCGTGTCGGTGAACGTCACCTCACAGCCCGAGCCGCCGCAGCACCTCCGCCATGATCAGGATATCGGTGATCTTGGGAACGTTCTCGATCACCGTCCGCCCGGGGGCGAGCAACGCCACCGCCATCAGCTTCAGGGCGGAGTTCTTCGCGCCGACGACGGTCACCTCACCGGTCAGTCGCGCACCACCGGGTACTCGGATCACATCCACGATCGACATCGTAGGCGGTAGCGCCAGCGTCGCCAGCGGGTGGCGGGGGCGGGAACGTACGCTCAAGTCCATGGCCGTTCACCTCACGCGTATCTACACAAAGACCGGCGACGCCGGCACGACCGGACTGAGCGATGGATCCCGCATTCCGAAGACGGATCCTCGGATCGCCGCCTACGCGGATACGGACGAGTGCAACTCCGCGATCGGCGTAGCGCTTGCGGTGGGTCTTCTGTCCAACGACGTACGAGCCGTTTTGACGTACGTCCAAAACGATCTCTTCGACGTCGGCGCTGATCTCGCCACTCCGATCGTGCCCGATCCGAAGTATCCGCCGCTGCGAATCACCGAAGATTACGTCTTGCGGGTGGAAGCGTGGTGCGACGAATTCAATGAACCACTTTCGAAGCTGAATTCGTTTATTCTGCCGGGCGGCACGGCTGGCGCCGCGTACCTGCACGTCGCCCGGACCGTCGCGCGGCGGGCTGAGCGCTCTGCCTGGGCACTGTACGAGGTGGACCCGGACCGGACCAACCCGGATGCGATCAAGTACCTCAATCGGCTCTCCGACCTGCTCTTCATCCTCTGCCGGGTGGCAAATCCGGACGGCGACGTGCTCTGGAAGCCCGGCGGCGAGCGTTGACGGGTGGCTTGCACCACGTCGAAGTCTGGGTACCCGATCTCGATGCCGCGGTCGAAAGCTGGGGCTGGCTGCTCGGCACGCTCGGCTGGACCGAGTTCCAGAACTGGCCGAAGGGCCGTTCCTGGCGTCTGGGCGACGTCTATCTCGTCGTCGAGCAATCGCCCGCGATGACGGCTGCCGAGCATGACCGATGCCGGCCCGGGCTGAATCACCTCGCCTTCCATGCCGGGCCCAGGTCCGCCGTGGATCAGCTGGTCGCGGACGCCGGCGCGCACGGGTGGACGCTGATGTTCGCCGACCGGCACCCGTTCGCGGGAGGCCCTGAGCACTACGCGGCGTTCCTGGAGAATCGCCACGGGTACGAGATCGAGCTGATCGCGACCTAGTCCCCGATTCGGGCCAGGGACTCGTTGGCATCATCGACCAACCCCGCGTACCCGAATTCGGCGGCTAGCGAGCGCGCGTCACGTAGGTAATTCCGCGCACCATCGCCGTCGCCGAGTGCAAAGTGGGCGTTGCCCAGCCCGAGCAGTGCCTCGACCTCCGGCCACCGGGCACCAACCTTGCGGGCGAGCGTGTATGCCTGCTCCGCGCAAGCGATCGCCGCCTGAGGATTCTTATTGATCAGATATAGCGAGGCCGTGACGTTCAAAATCTCCGACTCGATCCGCTCCACGTTGCGATTCTGGACGTCCGCCAGGGCACGGTCGGCGAGTTCCTGAGCCTCGACGAGACGACCTTGGTCGCGTGCCACCATGGCGAGGTGCGCCCGAATGATCGCCGACGAAACAGGTGAACCGTAGGTATCCGAAAGTTCGATCGCGGACTTCAGCTGGTGTCTGGCCTCGTCGAGCCGGCCCAGACGGTGCAGAACAACCGCGGTCACGTCCATCAAGTCCTTGACCTGCACAGCCGGCATTATGCCGAGTCGCTCGATCGAGGACGCGCCGGATTCGAGCGTGCTCAGCGCTTCCGCGAGCCGCCCCATCGAAAACAGCACCAAGCCGAGGTTGCAGACGGCTGCCGCCTTCGCGAGCGTCATGCCCAAGTGGTCGCTGATCCTGATCACTTCCAGGAACCCCGCGTGTGCGTCGTCCAAGCGTCCGCTGATGCCAGCGATCATCGCCAGGTTGCCCTGAGCAGCGAGCGCACCGCGCTCCCACCCGGCACGATTGCTGAGCTCGAGAGCCGCCGTGAGGTGCCGAGCCGCGCGGTCGTAGTCGTTCCTCGTTCCGTAGGCGGAGGCACGGTTGAGTTCGGCAGACGCATGCGCCGCGGGATCTCCGGTCTGGTGCGCTGCCTCCGTGGCGGCATCGGCGATCAGGAGCGAATCAGCGAGGCTCGCCCAACCCGTCAGATACGGGCGCAGGCTGTCGGCGATCCGGCTCGCGAATCGCGGATTGCCGTTCGCCACACCGGCGCTTGCGGCTGCGATCAGCCCGGGCGCCTCCCGTTGGAACCACGTGCGTGCACGCTCACCACCCGCGAACGTGACGACAAGATCGCCCGGGGCCGGCGACAGATACCCGTAGCCGCCGTAGAGCAGCAGCGTCGCCGCGTGCGCGCTGCCCGCGTACCAGTCGTACAGGCGATGGAGCGATGCGCTTCGGTCGGGCTCCGCTGCGGCGAGTTCCTGTGCGAACTCTCGGATCAGATCGTGGAAGTCGTATCGATCGGTCGCGGCTCGGCGGATCAGATGAACGCCGGCAAGCTGCGCCAGCATCTGCCTGGCGGTCGCGAGACTGACGTCAGCCAGCACAGCGGTGGCGTCGGCGCCGAAGTCCGGCCCTGGGAACAGACCGAGCAGACGGAACACACGTTGGGTATCCGGCGCGATGTGGCGATACGAAAGGTCAAACGCGGCCCGTACGGCAACACCCTCGTCACCGCCGAGCGAGAGCGCACTCAGCCGGTCGTCGCTGTTCAATTCATCGCGGTACCAGGCGATTCCATGATCAACACGTTCGCCGAGACGAGCTGACGCGATGCGAAGCGCCAACGGCAGATACGCACAGAGCCGAGCCACTTCGGCGACGACCAGCGGTTCGGCTCGAGCCGGCTCGATGCCGATCAGCTCGGAGATCAGCTGCTCGGCTTCGTCGACCGGAAGCACGTCAATGCGTCGGCCGTACGCGCCGTAGCGGATCTCGAGGTCGCCCAGGCGCTGGCGGCTCGTCACGATCACGACGCAACTGGCACCACCGGGAAGCAGGTGGCGTACCTGCTCGGTCGAGCCCGCGTTGTCCAGGACGATCACCATCCGGCGACGGGAAACAAGTGATCGGTAGAGCGATGCGGCCGCGTCCTCATCGTCGGGGATTCGGTCAGCCCGTACGCCAAGGGAACGAAGCACCTTGCCGAG
Source organism: uncultured Actinomycetota bacterium (assembly GCA_963831705.1). Lineage (GTDB taxonomy): Bacteria > Actinomycetota > Actinomycetes > Mycobacteriales > Micromonosporaceae > DASQPR01. Next base: position 670,939 of record CAWHRE010000010.1, read on the forward strand.
CGTGGTCGCCACGGCCGGTGGCTGGCCGGCCACGTTGCCACGCAGATCCAGATACAGATCGCCGTCCGGGTACCGGTCCCTGATCCGGTACGCCCAGTGCAACGCAAGCGTCGTCTTGCCGACGCCCGGCATACCGAACAACGAGACGATGGGAATCGTGGCAGATCCGGCGGTGACGTGCTCAAGAACCTCGTCGAGCCGGCGCACCTCGTCGGCGCGTCCGACGAAGACGCGCGCCATCGGTGGCAACTGCGACGGGGCCTTGGCGACCGGCTCCGAAGCACCGTTGGGTCGAGCGTCGAGGTTGCCGGCAAGAATCTGGCGGTGCAGCTGATTCAGTTCATCGGTCGGCTCGATGCCCAGCTGATCAGCCAGAAGCTTGTGCGTCTCGCGGTAGGTCTGCAGCGCTTCGGCCTGCCGTCCGCTGCGATAGAGCGCTCGCATGCGGAGCGCGCGCAGCCGTTCCCGGTACGGATGGATGAGGATCATGGCGTCCAGCTCGACGACGAGGTCGGAAGTCCGGCCGGCATCGAGTTCGATCTCCACCAACTGCTCGAACGCGGTCAGCCGCTGCTGCTCCAGCTGGTTCGCCGCGGCGTCGACCGTGGACAGACCGGTGTAACCCTCGAACGCCGGCCCGTACCAGAGCGTTATGGCTTCGCGGAAGAGGCGAGCGGCCGCCGACGAATCGCCGTCGCGTACCGCCGCTTCGGCCGCGGCCAACCGATGCCGGAAGCGGTCGGCATCGAGTTCATCACGGCCGGGCTGCAGGGCGTACGCGCCATCGGTTGCCTCGACCCGGTCATCGTCGCCGAGCACGGCCCGCAACCTCGACACGTACGCACTCACCGTCCGCCGCGCCGACGGTGGCGGAGCACCCTGCCACAGTTCGTCGATGATCACATCCATCGATACCGGCGATCCGGCCCGGGCGAGGAGGATTGCGAGGATCCGGCGAAGCATCGGGGTCGGCACGGGCTGCCGTGCACCGTCGCGGCGCAGCATCAACGGGCCTAGCACATTGAACTCGATCATGAACTCTCCCCGACCTGAAGGTACCAGGCGGGATCACGTGCGTCGAAGTCTTATATGTCCTATGCAGCCCGACGTTTCGAGGCCGTTCCCGGCGGAGCGGCCTCCAACCATGACATGAAGCCGGTCACCGTCGTCTCGGCCATCGCGATCTCCAGCGGTTCACGCTGCGACAGGCAGGCAATGACGATCATCGGACCGGGCAGCGCTCGTTGTTCCAACACGTCCGGTTTACGTTGCCGAGTCACCGCGATGGCCTGGCGGTTCAGGATCCGCCGCGGACGGAACGCGAGACTGAAAACCCGGTACCAGTGAAGTTCGTCCCCGACGAACCGGGCAATCCCCGGCGACCATCCGCGACCGTCCATATAGGTCGACAGGCGGAAGCTGACCTCTATGGTGCTGCCACGCGCGATGACCTCACGCCGGATGAACAGCACCGATAAAGCGACGAAGACCGTGGCGACGCCGATCAAGACCCATTCAAAGATCCCCATCGGCGTCCGGACCTCAGTGCGTCGAGCCGGAGACGGGCTTGCAGGCCTCGGCGAGGATGGTCACGCCGTCATCGGTTACCGAGAGGAACCCACCGTCGACCTCGAATACTCGGTCTTCGCCATCCGCGAAGCGCAGCGTGACTTCGCCCGGTTCGGCGAGCTGGCCGAGCAGAGGCGCGTGATGCGCCAGGATACCCAGCTCACCCTCTGTCGTGCGGGCCAGGATCTCGATGACCTCACCGGAGAAGACTTTCTCCTCCACGGCCACGAGTTCCACATGCAGCTCAGTTGCCACCGTTAGCTCTCCTCGTACGTTTCGCTATCCACGGCGCGCATACGAGCGCTCGAAGATAGTTGCTCAGTGTAGTTACGGGTTGGATCAATTGCACAGCGGGGCCGGAGCAAATGGCCCCGGCCCCGCTGTCACGGTGAAACGTACGACCGTCAGTTGTTCTTCATCATCTCGTGCGCCTGACGCTCGAGGTCCTCGAGGCCACCGCACATAAAGAAGGCCTGCTCGGGGAAGTGGTCGTATTCGCCCTCGGAGATCTTCTTGAACGCCTCGACGGTCTCCTTGATCGGCACCGTCGAGCCGTCTACACCGGTGAACTGCTTCGCCGCGTACGTGTTCTGCGATAGGAACCGCTCGATGCGACGCGCGCGCTGCACCGTGACCTTGTCCTCTTCGGAGAGCTCGTCCATACCGAGGATGGCGATGATGTCCTGCAGGTCGTTGTACTTCTGCAGGATTCGCTTGACCTCGGACGCGACGTTGTAGTGGTCCTGGCCCACGTACTGCGGGGCGAGGATCCGGGAGCTTGACGCCAGCGGGTCGACAGCCGGGTAGATGCCCTTGTCGGACACCTTCCGCTCAAGGTTCGTCGTCGCGTCGAGGTGGGCGAACGTGGTGGCCGGCGCCGGGTCGGTGTAGTCGTCGGCGGGCACGTAGATCGCCTGCAGGGACGTGATGGCACGACCACGTACGGACGTGATCCGCTCCTGCAGCTCACCCATCTCGTCGGCGAGGTTCGGCTGGTAACCGACGGCGCTCGGCATACGGCCGAGCAGCGTGGAAACCTCGGAACCCGCCTGCGTGAACCGGAAGATGTTGTCGATGAAGAGCAGCACCTCCTGGCCCTTGACGTCGCGGAAGTACTCGGCCATGGTCAGCGCCGACAACGCGACGCGAAGACGCGTGCCCGGCGGCTCGTCCATCTGGCCGAAGACCAGAGCGGTGTCCTGGAACACGCCGGCCTCGGTCATTTCGTTGATGAGGTCGTTGCCCTCACGCGTACGCTCACCGACGCCCGCAAACACCGACGTACCACCGAAGTTCCGGGCGACGCGGATGATCATTTCCTGGATCAGAACGGTCTTGCCGACACCGGCACCACCGAACAGACCGATCTTTCCACCCTTGACGTACGGGGCGAGGAGGTCGATGACCTTGACACCGGTCTCGAGCATCTCCTCCTTCGGCTCCAGGTCGGCGAAGGCCGGGGGCTTGCGGTGGATTTCCCACCGCTCGGCCGACGTGAACGTCTCGCCTTCCGGCATGTTCAGGCAGTCGCCGAGGACGTTGAACACGCGTCCCTTGGTCTCGTCACCAACCGGCACCGAGATCGCGGAGCCCGTGTCGATCACCGAGGCGCCGCGCACCATGCCGTCGGTCGGCTGCATCGAGATCGCGCGGACGATGTTGTCGCCGAGGTGGTTGGACACCTCGAGCGTCAGCGCCTTCGTGCCCTCGCTCAGGGTCACATCGACCTTGAGCGCGTTGAAGATCGCCGGCATGGCGTCGCGGGGGAACTCGACGTCGACGACCGGGCCGATGACCCGAACGACGCGGCCGACGCCCGCTTTCGTATCCACTGTTGCTGTGGTCATCACATATCACTCCCTGCCGCCGCGAGCGCGTTCGCGCCGCCGACGATCTCACTGATCTCCTGGGTGATCGCGGACTGACGAGCGGAGTTCATTTCCCGCGTCAGCCTCTTGATCATGTCATCTGCGTTATCGGTCGCGCTCTTCATCGCCCGCCGGCGGGATGCCGACTCGCTCGCCGCCGCGTCCAGCAACGCCGCGTAAATCCGCGTGTTGATGTACTTCGGCAACAGCGCGTTCAGCAGCTCGTCGGCGTCCGGCTCGAACTCGTACTGGGGCAGCAGACCGGGCTCTTCTTCCCGCTCTTCGACCTCCATCGGAGCCAGCGTCTTCGCCTGCGGCGACTGCGACATCAGCGACCGGAACTCGGTCGACACGATGTGCAGCTCGTCCACGCCGTAGATGCCGTCCGGGCCGGGCCCGGCCTCCGAGTCATCCGACCCATCGACGAACGCCGAGATCAGCGTCTCGCCGACGGTACGCGCATCGGCAAACGTCGGCTGCTCGCTGAAACCACTCCAGCTGTCCGCGATCTCACGGCCACGGAACCGGTAGTACGCGATTCCCTTGCGGCCGATCACGTACAGCGAGACCTGCTTGCCGTCGTCGCGAAGGTTCGCGATGAGCGACTCGGCCGTCCGGATCGCGTTCACGTTGTAGCCGCCGCACAGGCCGCGGTCGCTCGTGATGAGCAGTACGCCGGCCCGGCGTACCGTCTCTCGCGGCTGGAGCAGCGGATTGTCGATGTTCGCGCTGGAGGCGAGCGCGGTCAACACGCCCGTGATCGAGCTCGCGTACGGCAGTGACGCCGCGACCCGCTCCTGTGCCTTGGCGATTCGACTCGTCGCGACGAGCTCCATCGCCTTGGTGATCTTCTTCGTCGAGCGGGTCGCACGGATCCGCCGACGAAGAACACGTACCTGGCCAGCCATCGAACGCCTACTTCTTCTTCTGCGGCGTCGGGATGCGCGTGCCGGAACCCGCCTTCGGCGGAACGACGCGGGACACCGTCTCGTGACCCACCTCGTCGTCGTCCAGCGCGGTTGCGTCCGCCTCGACGACGTGCGGCGAGTAGTCCTTCGACGAGAAGCCCTGCTTGAACCCGTTCAGCGCGACGTCGAGCTGGTCGACGATGCTGTCGTCCCACTTGCCGGCCGTGATCGCGTCGAGCGTGCCCTGGTGGTTGTGCCGCAGGTTCGCCAGGAACTCCGCCTCGAACCGGCGGATGTCGCCGACCGGGACGTCGTCCAGCTTGCCTTCGGTGCCGGCCCAGACCGAAACGGTCTGCTCGGCGATCGGGTACGGCGCCGAGTTCGGCTGCTTGAGCAGCTCGACCAGGCGGGCACCCTTGTCCAGCTGGGCGCGCGAGGTCTTGTCGAGGTCCGACGCAAACGCGGCGAACGACTCCAACTCACGGAACTGAGCCAGATCGAGGCGCAGACGGCCGGCGACCTTCTTCATGCCCTTGGCCTGCGCGGCGCCACCGACGCGGGAGACCGATGTACCGACGTTGATGGCCGGACGGACACCCGAGTTGAAGAGCGACTCTTCGAGGAAGATCTGGCCGTCGGTGATCGAGATGACGTTGGTCGGGATGAACGCCGAGATGTCGCCGGCCTTCGTCTCGATGATCGGCAGACCGGTCATCGAACCCGCGCCCAGCTCGTCGGAGAGCTTCGCGCAGCGCTCCAGGAGACGGGAGTGCAAGTAGAAGACGTCACCCGGGTACGCCTCACGGCCCGGCGGGCGGCGCAGCAGCAGCGACACGGCCCGGTACGCCTCGGCCTGCTTGGACAGGTCGTCGAAGACGATCAGGACGTGCTTGCCGGCGTACATCCAGTGCTGGCCGATGGCCGAGCCGGTGTACGGCGACAGGTACTTGAAGCCGGCCGGGTCGGACGCCGGAGACGCGACGATCGTCGTGTACTCCATCGCGCCGGCCTCTTCGAGCGTCGCGCGGATCGAGGCGATCGTGGTCGCCTTCTGCCCGATCGCGACGTAGATGCAGCGGACCTGCTTGACCGGGTCGCCCGACTTCCAGTTTTCCAGCTGGTTGAGGATCGTGTCGATCGCAACCGTGGTCTTACCGGTCTTGCGGTCGCCGATGATCAGCTGGCGCTGGCCACGGCCGATCGGGGTCATCGAGTCGATCGCCTTGATACCGGTCTGCAGCGGCTCGTGCACGCTCTTACGCACCATGACGTTCGGCGCCTGCAGCTCGAGCTCGCGATACCCCTCGTTCTCGATTTCGCCGAGACCGTCGATCGGGTTCGCGAGCGGGTCGACGACGCGACCGAGGAAGCCATCGCCAACCGGCACGGACAGAACGCGTCCGGTCCGCTTGACCTGCTGGCCTTCTTCGATCTCCTCGAACGGACCGAGGACGACGACACCGATTTCGCGGACGTCGAGGTTCAGCGCGACACCGAGGGTGCCGTCTTCGAACTCAAGCAGCTCATTGGCCATCGTCGAGGGGAGACCCTCAACGCGGGCGATACCGTCACCAGCCTCGGTGACGACACCGACCTCCTCGCGGGTGGTCTCCGGCGTGTACGAGGAGACGTAGCGCTCCAGCGCACCCCGAATGTCGTCCGAGGAGATGGTCAGTTCGGCCATCTTTGTACTTCCTTATGGTCTCGGGCTCCGGAAGGCTTTGAAACTCCCTTGAGCCGGGTTACGTACGCGAAGGTTTATTTGCCGGTTACGGCGTGCCGGGCGTCGGTCAGACGTCGCAGCGTCGTGCCGTCGTAGAGATCACTGCCGATCAGGACACGTGCGCCACCGAGGACTTCTGGGTCCACGGTGACTTTGACGGAGACCTCTCGACCGTACATCGCCGCGAGGCGGGCGCCGATCCGCTGCTCTTCGTCGTCGGTCAGCGCCTTGGCCACGGTGACGTATGCCACCTGCATGTCCCGCCGCTCGGCGGCGAGTTCCACGAGGCGCGAGAGCGCTCCGGTGAACGTCCGGCCGCCGAAGCCGGCCAGCGCGAGCTTTGCCAGCCGTACGGTGATGGTCTTGGCCCGGCCGCCCAGGAGCGAATCGATGATCGACCCGCGAGCGTCCATCGGTACCGTCGTGTCCGCGAGCACCGCCGACAGCTGCGGCGAACCGTCGACGACCTGACCGAAACGGAACAGCTCGTCCTCGATCTCGCTCAGATCCCCGGCACGGTCTGCGCTGGCCAGCAGCGCATCAACGCCGAGCTGCTCGACTCCGCCGAGAAGCTCGGTCGGGCTCGACCAGCGACCGCTCGCGGCTACGCCGAGAATCGATCGTGCCTCGTCACCGGCGGAGCCGCCGACCAGTCCGTCGAGCAACGCCGCACGGTCCTTGCCCGACCGCGACGGATCGGCGAGCGCACGACGCAACCGCGGCTCGCGCTGGAGCAGACCGGCGACGGCAAGCAGTTCGTCGCCGGCCCGCGAGGTCGCGTCGGCCGAACTCGCGTTCGCGAGTTCGGTCAGCTTGTCCGACGCGGCCCGATAGGTTTCCCGGCTTGCCCCACGCATCAGTTGGCCGCCCCGGCCGCGGTTGCTCCGGCCTTCGAAGTCCCGGCGTTCGCTGCGTCGAGATCGGCCAGGAACCGGTCGACGGTGCCGCGTGCCCGCTGGTCATCCTGAAGCTGTTCGCCAACGATCTTGCTGGCGAGGTCGACCGCGAGCGTACCGATCTCGGCACGCAACTCGCGTACCGTGGCCTGCCGCTGGTTGGCCAGCAACTCCTCGCCGCGAGCGACGATGCGGGCCGACTCTTCACGCGCTTGCGTGTGCATGTCGTCCGCGAGGCGCTGGGCTTCCGCCGTTGCGTTCTCGCGGATCTGCGCCGCCTGGGCCCGGGCCTCGGTCAGCGCACGCTGGTACTCGGCCTGCGCGTTGTCCAGCTGGAGCCGCGCGTTGTCGGCATCTTCCATCGACTGGTTGATGATGCCCTGACGCTCGTTCATGATCTTCTTGAGCGGCGGCAGCACGTACTTCCAGATGATGAACAGGATGATCAGGAACGCGAGGACTTCGGCGAAGAACGTCGCGTTCGGGATCAAGAAGTTGCTCGTGGCTGCAGGTGCGTCCGACGGCGCCGGAGACGGCGCCGCCAGAATGTAGTGGTGTGCCATTGCGGCTACCCGCCTTACTTGCTGGCGATGGAGAAGACGAACAGCGCCATGAAGGCGAGGTTGATGAAGTACATCGCCTCGACCAGGCCGACCGTCAGGAAGAAGATGCTGAACAGGCGGCTCTGCGCCTCCGGCTGGCGGGCAACACCGGCGATGGTCGCGCTACCCGCGAGACCGTCACCGACCGCCGCGCCGATGGCGCCGCCACCCAGGGCGAGACCGCCACCGACCATGGCGCCCGCGGTCTGGATAGCCTGTTCGAGTGTGTTAGCCATTTTGGCTCCTCTATTCGTTCGTTAGTGCGTTTCTTTTGACGAAACTTCGTGAAGGGCAAGCTTGGATGAAGCGGGCGTGCGATCAGTGCGCGGTGGCCTGATCGCCGGTTTCCGGCGCGATCGACGCGAAGTACAGCACGGTCAGGAGTCCGAAGATGAACGCCTGGATCGCGCCGATGAACAGGTCGAACGTCTTCCAGACCACGTTCGGAGCCCAAAGCAGCCAGGCCGGGAAGAGGCCGATCAACGCGAGCAGGATCGTGCCCGCGAAGATGTTTCCGAAGAGCCGGAGCGCCAGCGTGACCGGCTTCGCCAACTCTTCGATCAGGTTGATCGGGAACATCGCCCAGTGCGGCTTGAACATGTGGTGGTAGTAGCCGCGCACGCCCTTTCGCCGGATACCGGCGAAGTGCATCGACACGATCACCACGAGCGCGAGCGCGAACGTGAAGTTCACATCCGCCGCAGCCGGCGGCAACCACTCCGGATGACCGGGCGTCGGGATGACAGCCAGCCAGTTCGCGATCAGGATGAACAGGAACAGCGACATCGCCAGCGGCACGACCCACGGCGCGGTCTTGAGGCCCATGTTGCTCTCGACCTGGGACTCGACGTAGTCGGTGATCGACTCGAATGCCAGCTGGGTCCGGGTGGGCTTGCGCGCCGAGGCGCCACGAGCCACCCAGAGGCCGAGAGCGATCACGATGGCACCGGCGACCACGGTCGACAGGATCGTGTCGACGTTGAAGGTCAGGCCGGCGATCGTAAGCGTGTGATGCAGGCCGGGGGTGATGTCATCGGCCAGAATGTGTCCGCTCATGAGTGCAGCTGCCGGTAAACGGGTACGGAAGCACCGCCGAGCATCAGCATCTGGAAGAACGCGAGGCCCGCGAAGACGCCGAAACCGTCGGGACGCATGAACCACGCGCAACCGAGCGCGACCACGGTGACCACGCCGAGGCGGGCCAGGATCGAGCGCGTGAACAGCGCCTTCTTGTTGACCGCCTGGCTGTTGCCGTAGTTGAGCACGGCCTGCTGCACCATCCGGCTGTTGAGCGCGCCGAGTGCGAGACCGACGATGGCGAAGACGCCGAAGAACGCGTGGCCGACCAGCACGGCGACGACGAGCGCGAGGACACCGACGCAGCTCGCCATGATGATCGAGCGGCGGAGGTTGCCCTTGGCGACGGCCGGGATCGCGACGATCGGTTCGTAGGCCGGTTCGGTGGCCGGCTCGATCGGTATTGCTTGCACGGCTGAATTTCTCCAGTCAGTCGTTGAAACTAGCTATAAAAATATTTACGAATTTCGAGGTATACGTACCGACCTGCTCCGGCGATGCCGAGGACCAGGCCGACGAACGTGAGTATCGGGAATGTGTGCAGAGGCTTATCTGCCAGCCAGCCGAGTGCCAGACCGGTGATTAAGATCGCCGCCGTCACGGCGCCGAGGCCAAGGAGACCGATCCATCCGGGGGTGGCGTCTTGAGTCACCGTCGCCCGCCCGGCGGTTAGCCGACCCTTTGCGCTCGGTAGATCATATCAACCACTAGTGGCTCCTTGGGATCGAGGGCACGCCGTTGTCGCCGTCAGGTCCTGAAACGCGGTGGGTGAGAGCTGTTCGCCTACCATCACCGGTTCGCGCAGAACGTATCACAGCGTCGATGGACATCCGATGCGGGCCTGCGCGACGTGAGACATCGACGACGATCATCGTACTAGAACCAACGCGAATGATCGTCTCTACATCATGCGGCATCTTTCGAGTGGTTAGACCGTTTTCTCCGAAATGAGGCGAGGACGCCCTCATTGACCGCTCCGAATTTCTCCGGAATCCTGGAGGTAACGCTCGGACTGCACGAAAGGCCCCCGCATGCGTCCACGGTTGAAGCGCCTTGCCCTGCTCGCTTGTCTCGCGGTCGTCGCCACCTGCCTGACCGCGTGCCAGGGCGCGGACTCGCTCGTCGCCAGTGATGTGGATTACTGCACCATCATGGCGGACGCGCCGGTGAAGGACGGATCACACATGTCGGCGCCTGGTCGCTACCGATGCGATGGCCAGGGAGCCGACTCGATCACGATCACCGTTTCGCTACAGAAGCAGGCCTCCAACGGCAGCTGGCATTCGGTCAAAACCGGCACCTGGACCGTCAAGGGCACGAACACCACGCGGTCTCTCAGCGAGTCCCAACGTACCCGGAATGCCACGGTGAGCTGCGCCGATGGAAGTTACCGGACGTTCGTACACTCGGTGGAAAAGTCCAAGAAACACACGTTCAGCTATGAAACGCACAGTGTCACGGTGAAGAGCCCGTGTAAACGCTGAGCGAAATCTCAGCAAACGTTGCGAACGTCACGGCAGCAGTGCATCAACGAGCGGTTCGAGCGACGAGGTGATTCGGTCGGCCGTACCCGTAAAAAATGCATTTGATCTTCCGTACGGATCGTCCAGGTCGTCGTCCGGCTTCGGGCGGGCGCCGCCACGTGCGAGGTCCGCCGCGCGTACCAGTGCCGTTCCGCGCGCCTGAACGTCGGCAGCGGTCTCCCCCGCCGGCGGCAACGTCGACGGGTCGATCGTTGCGACGAGCCGGCCGAATTCGCCGAGCACGAATGTGCGCGACATCGCATCCGGCCGCAGGCTCGCAACGAAGTCGAGCTGCTCAGATGTGGCGGTCAACACCAGATCGGCGGTGTCGATATGCCGCCCGACCAGCTGTCGTGCCCGGAAGCTCGCGGGATCGATGCCTCTCCGGCGCAACTCGGCCGCGGCCGGCGCGTTCATCCGCTCACCCGCGTGCCAGGAGCCGGTCCCGACACTCTCGCTCACCACGAGATCTTCGCCACGACCGGCATCACCCGCGCGCCCGGCGATCGCGTGCGCGAGAAGACGCTCGGCCATCGGTGACCGGCAGATGTTCCCCATGCAGACGTGCAGAACGACGAACGGCCCGGTCACGATGCCGCGATGTCCAGGGTGCCGGGTGCCACCTTGCGCAGCTCGTCGATCGAGATCGCTCCGGCGCGCAACAATTTCGGCACGTCGCCGGTCACGTCGATCATCGTCGACGCGACGCCTTCGGTCGCGGGACCGCCGTCGAGATAGACGCTGACCGAGTACCCGAATTGCTCGCGCGCCTCGACGGCGTTCGTCGCCGGAGGCTTTCCGTGATTGTTCGCGCTCGACACGGCCATCGGCCCGGTCTCCCTGAGCACCTCGAGCGCGATTGGGTGCAGCGGCATACGCAGGCCCACCGTGCCGAACGTCTCACCGAGATCCCACGAAAGGCTCGGCGCGTGTTCGACCACGATGGTCAGGCCGCCTGGCCAGAACGCCTCCATCAGATCCCGCGCGACCTGGGGCAGCGCATGCGCCAGCCCATCGACCGTCGAGCGCGAGCCGACAAGGACCGGCGGCGGCACGTTTCGGCCACGGCCTTTCGCATTCTGCAGCGCGGTCACGGCCCAGGACTTGAACGCATCCGCACCGATCCCGTAGACGGTGTCGGTAGGCATTACGACGAGGTCGCCACGTCCGACCGCATCGATCGCGGCACGGATGCCGCGATCACGTTCGGCCGCATGGGTGCAGTCAAAGAGCATCACAGCGAACCAGTCTGCCACCTGCGTGCGGTGGTGAAACGCGGGCGCCCGGCGAGATCGTCGTGAACGTCCACGTCGGTGTACGAGCCGGTGCTTTCCAGCAGGTCCGCGACCGCTCGCACGTGCGTGTCGTCATGCTCGATCCCGATCCAGCCCCCTGGCTTCACGAGCGCCACCGAGCGCGCCACCACGGGCCGGATGACGTCGAGACCGTCGAGCCCGCCGAATACCGCGGACTGCGGATCGTGCAGAACCTCATCCGGCACCGCAGTGCCGTCCGGCACGTACGGCGGGTTGCACAGCAGCAGGTCAACGCGCCCATCGAGAGCCGGTGACGGGATCGCCGGATCGGTGACGTCACCGAGCACGATCTCGATCCCGTGGTCGCCCGCGTCAGCGCGTACCTTCGCGTTTCGGGTCAGCCACGAGGCGGCATCGAGATCGAGTTCGACCGCGACGACCCGGTCCTGTGGCCGGGCATGCGCCATCGCCAACGCGATCGCGCCGGTGCCGCTACACAGGTCGACGACGACGGCGCGTACCTCGGGCAGCTTGCCCAGACCCCACGCGACCATGAGTTCGGTCTCCGGCCTGGGCACAAAAACGCCAGGTCCGACCGCGACGTCAACGTCGCCGAAGGCCACCTGGCCGAGAAGGTGTTGGAGGGGGATGCGTCTGGCTCGATCGGCGAGAAGTCGCCGGAACGTCGCGAGCTGTTCGGGGGTGAAGTCGTCGACCATGACCAGCCGCCCACGGGGGATGCCGAGTGCGAAAGCGGCGAGCAGTTCGGCGTCGGTTCGCGGCGACGCAATGCCCGCCGCAGCCAGCTCGGCAGTTGCCGAAGCCAGCACCGCCCTAACGCTCAAGACGGTCCGGTTACTTCGCGCGGCGAAGGACACTCGCGAGTTCTGCACGAACCGCCGCCCGCTTACGATCTTCGAGAACCGACTGCCACGCATTTTCGCGCGCATTGGACGTCTCGCCGAAGACCCGGTTGACCAGGCCCGATGCAAGAGTGATCACGACCCTAGGTGCGGCCGTGATGTCAACGGTTCTTGGTTCAGTTATCGCCATGACGGGCTCCCCCCACGAAGACACAAGGCTTTCCACCATGGTCTAGGTCGCTCGTTTCCAAATGATGACACGCCCATCACACAACGTAAATTCCATGATCACTCACGGCAAAACAGCTGATCACTGACGGCTGAGGTGATCCTCACCAGCGAGACGTGCTGCGCGATCGGCCTCGACGAGAGCATCGAGAACGCCGTCCATGTCACCGCCGAGTGCAAGATCCAGGTTGTACGCCGTATATCCGATCCGATGATCCGATAGCCGGTTCTGTGGGTAATTGTAGGTCCGAATCCGCTCTGATCTGTCCACTGTGCGGATTTGGGCCTTGCGGGAATCCGCGGCCGCCGCAGCCTGCTGCTCCGCGTAGAGAGCGTCGAGTTTCGAGCTCAGCGTCTGCATCGCCCGAGCCTTGTTCTGCAGCTGCGAACGCTCGTTCTGGCAGCTCACCACGATGCCAGTGGGCAAGTGCGTGATACGCACGGCGGAGTCGGTCGTGTTGACGCTCTGACCACCCGGACCGGACGATCGGAACACGTCGATCCGGAGATCCTTCTCCTCGATCGTGACTTCGGTCTCCTCAACCTCCGCGGTGACGATCACGCCTGCCGCGGACGTGTGGATCCGGCCCTGCGACTCGGTCGCGGGTACGCGCTGGACGCGGTGGACGCCACCTTCCCACTTCAGCCGAGACCAGACGCCGTACCCACCCTCGGGTACGCCTTTCGTCTTGATCGCGACCGCGATGTCCTTGAAGCCACCGAGGTCGGAATCCTGCGAGTCGAGCACTTCAGTGATCCAGCCGTGCCGTTCCGCGTACCGGAGGTACATCCGGACCAGGTCGCCGGCGAACAGCGCCGACTCCTCGCCGCCTTCGCCGGCCTTGACCTCGAGGATCACGTCCTTCGCGTCATTCGGGTCGCGTGGCATCAACAGTTCGGCAAGACGCTCCTCGATCAGCGGGATCTGTACCGACAGCGCTTCGGCTTCCTCGGCGAATCCGGGATCCTCGCCGGCCATCTCGGAAGCGGCGGCAAAGTCCTCGCGGGCCTGCTTCAACTCTCCGGCCGCCTTGTGGATCGGCGTCAATTCCGCGAAGCGGCGACCGGCTTTCCGCGCGGCGTTCTGATCGGCGTGGATCGCCGGATCGGCCAGGCGCGCCTCGATCTCGCCGTACTCGGCAAGCAGCGATTCCAGCCGGCCGCCCTCGATGTCCGTACCCATATCTTCCCGCCTATCGCTTTTGTCTTATTAGTGTGCGCGCGCATGCGAAAGCGGCGCCCTCCCCCAGCAGAGCTGAGAGTGGACGCCGCCCGGGAAGCTACTTGGTCTTGGCGACCTTCGCGTACTTCTGCTGGAACTTCGCGACACGGCCGGCCGTGTCAAGAACGCGCTGCTTGCCCGTGTAGAACGGGTGGCACTCGCTGCAGGTTTCCGCGCTGATCGCGCCATTCTTCGCGGTGCTTCGCGTCGTGAATGAATTGCCGCAGGAACACGTGACCGTGGTCTCGACGTACTGCGGGTGAATGTCAGCCTTCATAGCCGCTGGATCCTCTCAAAAAGGTCGCCGGATCGTCTCGCGTAATCCCACCGCGTCGAGCACGACGTGAACCGGAACCTGGGCGGTGTGCCGTTTTATCGGCACGGTCATCAGAACAAGGACGAGGTCGTCCACATTCCCGTTCGAAATTGTCGCACAGCGTTATCCGCTCGCCTGAACGGCGTCGGATCGATACCTTGAGCGTCCCCGACCCGAAAGATGCTCACATGCCCACGCTGACCGACATTTTCGACTTCAACGCGCTCGCGGCCGCGGTCGACGGCGGGCTGGTACGTGTGCAATCTCACCCGGCACTCCCGCTGCGGATCTTCAACTACACCGAGAAGGCGCAGTACGACGGCGCCTGGGACGAGGTCACGCTGGCGTGCCGGGGCTTGATCGCGCACACGGATGGCACGATCGTCGCTCGGCCGATGACGAAGTTCTTCAACTACGGCCAGCCGGGCGCTCCGGATCTCGATGCCACCGAGCGCGCCTCCGTGACCGACAAGGCGGACGGATCGCTCGGCATCGTGTACCCGACGCCGGAAGGGCTCGCCGTCGCCACCCGAGGCTCGTTCGCGTCCGATCAGGCGCAACATGCCACGTCGGTCCTGCGCAGCCGGTACGCGGCGTTCGCGCCCCCGGACGGGCTGACCGTTCTCGTCGAGATCATCTACCCGGCCAACCGGATCGTGATCGATTACGGAACTCTGGATGACCTGATGCTGCTCGGCGCCGTGGATATCGCGACCGGGCGCACGTACGGACCGGATGCCGTGCCGACCTGGCCCGGGCCGATCGTCGAGCGGTTCGAGCACCGAACGCTGGCCGAGGCACTGGCCGCCCCGCCGCGTGCCAATCGCGAGGGCATGGTGGTCTGGTTTCCGTCCACCGACGTCCGGGTGAAGATCAAATACGAGGAGTACGTCCGACTGCACCGCATCGTGACCGGTCTGAACGCTCGTGCCGTGTGGGACATCCTGGTCAACGGCGGCGAGATGGCCGACTTCGTGGAGGCGCTCCCGGACGAGTTCCACCCTTGGGTACGCGACGTCGTCGCCACACTGACCTCGACGGTGGCCACCCGAGCGGCCGAGATCGAAACGGCGTACGCGACGATCGTCGCCGGCCTCAGCCCGGGCTGGCAGCGTAAGGACTTCGCGATGGCGGCGGCATCGCACCCGGAGCGAGGCACGCTTTTCAAGCGGCTGGACAACCACGACTACCACCCGTACCTCTGGCAGCGCGTACGGCCAGAGGCGGATTGGACCCCGTCCGGCCGAGTCATCGAAGAGTGAAAGGATGTCGGCGATGCCTACGCTGACGATCACGCGCGGCCTGCCCGGTTCCGGAAAGACGACCTGGGCGAAGGAACGCCTGCGTACGGACGCTCTCCGCGCCGCCCGGGTCAACCGGGACGATCTTCGCAAGATCATGCATGGTGGTCTCACCGGTGAAAACTGGGCCGAGCACCAGGTGACGATCGCTCAGCACGCAGCCGTGGGTGAGTTGCTGCGCTCCGGCGTCGACGTGATCTGCGACGACACGAACCTCCGGGCTCGGGTCGTTCGCGGGCTGGCCGACGTCGCGTTGGCCGCATCGGCACAGTTCGTGGTGAAGGACTTCACCGATGTCCCGCTCGAAGTCTGTCTGGAGCGCGACGCGCTACGGCCGGATGGCGAGCGGGTCGGTGCCGACGTGATCGAGAGCATGTACCTGCGATACCTAGCCGGCAAGCCGCTCCCGCTCGCACTGCCGCAGTTGACGCCGGTACCGGCCACGACAATCGGCGAGCCTCAGGTGTATCGAGCGGGCGCCGGCCTGCCCGAGGCCATCCTGGTCGACATCGACGGCACCGTCGCGTTGATGGGCAACCGCAGCCCGTACGACATGACTCGGGTTTCCGAGGACCGTCCCAACCCGGCGGTGATCACGGCGGTCCGCGCGATGCACGCGTTCGGGCACCACATCGTGTTCTGTTCGGGCCGCACCGACGACTCGTTCATCGCGACCGAACGCTGGCTGGGCGAACACGTCGCGGTGCGGTACGAGGCGTTGTTCATGCGCAAGACCGGCGATACGCGCAAGGACTCGATCGTGAAGGCCGAGATCTTCGAACGCGAGATCCGTCATCGCTGGGCAATCACCGGCGTCTTCGACGATCGCGCCCAGGTCGTCCGGATGTGGCGCTCGCTCGGCCTGACGGTCTTCCAGGTAGCCGACGGCAACTTCTAATCGGACTCACGTTCCGGTCGCACTCACGGTCCGTTTCGAGTGGCTTATATCGAGTCGGACTGATCTTGAGTGAACTTGGGCACGAATCCGATCGGAGGGGTGATCATGACAATTGTGACACCGAGACCGACCGCGCAGGACTACGGCCCCATCGTGCTGACCGCGGCTGAATACGACGCACTCGCGCCGAACAGCCGGGTCGAAATCGTGGACGGAGTCCTCTTTTCAATGACCCCCGCAACAGGGCGCCACCAGGAGGTCGTCGAGCGCCTTAAGCGCGCGCTCGAAGGCTGCTGCCCAGCGGAGTTCCACATTGTGCGAGAACAGGAACTTCGCCTTGGCGAGACCCATCGCCGCAACCCCGACCTCATGGTCATCGCGGCCGATGCGTACGACCCGGATGGATTCAGCTATCGACCTGCGGACACCCATCTCGCGATCGAGATGCTCAGTCCGGGCACCGAAACGACGGATCGCCGGCACAGGCCGGCCGAGTATGCCGACGCTCGCGTTGCACACCACTGGCGCGTGGAGCCACGGCCCGATTCGACCGTCCACACGTATCAACTTGGTGAGACCGGGGTGTACCTCGAAACAGGGCTGTTCAAGGCCGGCGATGTGATGGCCGCACCAGGACTCTCGTGGGCCAAGGTCGCGGTTGCGGATCTGATCGCCCCCTGAGCGTTGGCCCAGACAACACGACGACGGCCGGTCCGCGAGGTGCGGGCCGGCCGTCGTTTTTTGCTGTGGGTTACTCGCCCGGTGTGGACTGAGCGATCTGCATCAGGAACTCGATGTTCGTCCGGGTCTTCTTGAGCCGGTCGAGCAGTAGATCGAGCGCCTGCTGCGAGTCGAGCGCGTGCAGCACCTTGCGGAGCTTCAGCACGATCGCCATCTCGTCCGGCGCCAGCAGGATCTCTTCCTTACGCGTGCTCGACGGATCGATGTCGATCGCCGGGAACACGCGCTTGTCCGCGATCTTCCGGTCCAGCTTCAGCTCGGCGTTACCGGTACCCTTGAACTCCTCGAAGATCACCGTGTCACCGGTCGAACCGGTCTCCACCAGCGCCGTGGCGATGATCGTCAGCGACCCACCGTGCTCGATGTTGCGGGCCGCACCAAGGAACCGCTTCGGCGGGTAGAGCGCCGTCGAGTCGATACCACCGGACAGGATGCGACCCGAGGCCGGCGACGCAGTTGTTGTACGCCCGACCCAGCCGCGTGATCGAGTCGAGCAGCACGACCACGTCGTGACCCAGCTCGACCAGGCGCTTCGCCCGCTCGATCGACAACTCCGCGACCGTGGTGTGGTCCGACGGCGGCCGGTCGAAGGTGGAGGCGATGACCTCACCCTTCACCGACCGCTGCATGTCGGTGACCTCTTCCGGACGCTCGTCCACGAGCACGACCATCAGATGGCACTCGGGGTTGTTCTGCGCGATCGCGTTGGCGATCGACTGCAAGCACCATCGTCTTACCGGCCTTCGGCGGCGAGACGATCAGCGCGCGCTGACCCTTACCGATCGGCATCACCAGGTCGATGACGCGCGTCGTCAGGATGTGCGGCTCGGTCTCGAGCCGCAGCCGCTCCTGCGGGTACAGCGGCGTCAACTTGTAGAACTCCGGCCGGCGCCGCGCCTCCTCCGGATCCATCCCGTTGATCGTGTCCAGCCGCACCAGCGGGTTGTACTTGTCCCGACGCGACTACCATCGGCATTCGTCCCGGGCAGCGCCCGCACCGCACCGGTGACCGCGTCGCCACGACGCAGGCCGTACCGCTTGATCTGCGCCATCGACACGTACACATCGTTCGGCGCCGGCCAGGTAGCCCGACGTCCGGACGAACGCGTAGTTGTCGAGGACGTCGACGATGCCGGCGACCGGTACGAGCACATCATCCTCGTTGACCTGCGGGTCGTTGCCCCGCTGGCCGCCCGGTGCTGGCCTTCGTCGCCGCGCTCGCGCGTACCGCCGCGACGGTTGCGGTCACGGAAGCGGCTGCGCCGGCCCCGGCGGCCACCCTCGTCATCGTCGTCGCTGTTGTTGTTCGGGTTGTTGCCGCCGCGCTGATCACCGCGCTGATCATTGCGCTGGTCGCCGCGCTGATCATTGCGCTGGTCACTGCCGCGCGAGTCGTTGCGCTGACCCTCACGCTGGCCGTCGCCGCGGTTGTCCGAGCGGTCGCTGCGGTCATTGCCCCGGTTGTCGGTGCGCTCCCGGCGGTTGGTCGGCTCGCGGTCACCACGCTGCTCCCGCTCAACGCGCTGCTCTCCGCCGTTGCGCTGGTCGCCGTTACGCTGATCGGTAACGCCGCGCTCGGGACGCTCGGCGCGCTCGGCGTCGCGCTCCGCGCGGGCCGGTGCCCGATCGGTGTCGGCACGATCCGCGTCTTCACGAACTTCGGTGCGAACCTCGTTACGCGATGCCTCGGCACGGGCGACCGTACGACGGTCGGGCGCGTCAGCGGATATGTTGCGCGGGCCCGGCACTCGGCCTTCGCCGCTCTGTTGTTCTTGGATAGCCGCGATCAGCTCGCCCTTGCGCAGACGTGCCGTTCCGGAAATTCCCAGCGACGAGGCCATGCTCTGCAGCTCCGGCAGCAACATCGCTGTCAGTCCGTTGCCGGCAGCACGACGACGGCGGGACGTGCCCGCGTTCTCCTCCGGCGCCGAGGCGTCTGTGTTAGAGACGTCCGACGTCACGTCGGTGGTGTCGCTCAATGGATTTCTCTCCCTCGATAAAGGCTCAAGACTCCCGGAAGATCATGTGGGATGTCTCGGTGCACCCGCGGCCACGTGGTGGAGCGGGAGTTTTGGTGTTACTCGGCGCGGCGGGCGTAACCATCGCTGCTTCCGTAGGCTGCCGCACTGCTCGACAACGTCGAGCACAGGGAGTCACGGGAAAATACGGGGTTCGTCACCGAAGAATCGCGCCTTGGATCGTAGCCCCTCAACGCGAAAATGAAGCGTTAGGTGACCAGAACCGTCTAGAGCGTAATCACAATTGCCAGCCCGCGGCAATGGGGTTCAAGCCGGCTATCGACAAGTCTACCTCACCGGATGCCCCGGTCATGTCACAGCCCGGCGTCAGTGTGCGCCAGCCGGGCGTGTCGGGGATCTCGACCGCCTTGTCGCGGTTGAGCAAAGCCAGCACGCTCGGACCCGCACCACTGACCACCGCGGCGATTCCGGCTGATCGGAGCTCATTGACGAGTGCCGCCGTGGCCGGCATCCCGGGAGCCCGGTAAGCCTGATGCAGCCTGTCTTCGGTTGCCGGGAACAGCAGGGTCGGATCGCCGGTCAGTGCGTGAACCAGGAGCGCGGCGCGAGCCGCGTTGGCGGCCGCGTCACGATGCGGCACGGTCGCCGGGAGCGCGGCCCGAGCGTGCGCGGTGAGCCCTCGCTCCTCCGGCACAAAGATCATCGGTTGTACGCGCGGATCCGGCGCCAACGTCACCGCTTCCGCGCCATCGCCGTCCGTCCAGGCAATCGTGAATCCGCCGAGAAGACACGGCGCCACGTTGTCCGGGTGGCCCTCCAACTCGCTCGCGAGCCGAAGAACCGCCACCGCGTCCATCCGTGTCCCACCATCTGGAACAAGGGCACGGGCCAGAAGTATTCCCGCCACGATCGCCGCCGACGATGATCCGAGGCCACGCGCCTGCGGGATCTCGTTCCGGCATTCGATCACCAGGCCTGGCGGAGCCGCGCCGAACTGCTTGAACGCGGTCAGCGCGCTCGCCGCTACCAGGTGGGTCTCATCGGTCGCGAGTGCGCCGGCACCCTCGCCGCTGACCGTGACGACCACGCCGCCCTCTGGCGCGACCCGAGCGCGCACGTCGTCATAAAGCCCGAGCGCCAGACCGAGCGAATCGAATCCGGGACCGAGATTTGCACTGGTCGCCGGGGCGCGTACGAGCACCGGCTCGCCCACGAAATTCATGGTCGACATGGTATGCCCGGCGTGCGTCAGTTCTCCATAGCCGATACGTAGGCTGGGATTTCGTCCAGAACCGGCGGCGCGACGGGACGTGTGGCAGGAGCATTCAGGCGTACCGTGATCAGCCGCCAGACAATCGCGTAAACGAGTGTGATCGAACCGCAACATGCGACCAGTACGCGTGTCGAAATGTGGGATTCGAGGATGCTCGTCGTCACCGAGCTGACCGCGACGGCGAGCGACGCGATCGTCATGTCCATCGACAGCACCCGGCCACGCAGCTCATCCGGGATCTCGGTCTGCAAGACGTAGGACGACATCATCCAGTTGCCGCCGCCGGCGGTGTGGGCGATGAACACGAACACCAGCGCCAAGCCGAACCACGGGATGACGGAAATGCACAGGTAGGACAGCCCGTACGCGGCCATGGACAAGGCGAGGCCGGACATCAGCCACCCCTGATGCTTGAGCACACGTCGCAGCAGGAACGGCCCGACCAGCGCCCCTACCCCTCGCGCGGCGAACAGCAGTCCGGTGCCGATGGAGCCTTGCCCGAACGAGTGCGCGGCCAGGATCGGGAACAGCGCGAGCACACCGTTGCCGAATCCGACCGCCGACTTGACCGTGACCAGCGACAGCAATCGCGGACGCGTGACGATGTAGCGCCCCGCCTCGCGCATCGCGGCGAACACGTGGGCCTGCGGAACATCGCGGTCGCGGTCGGATTGCAGTGGCCGGCGCACGCCGAGCGTGAGCGTCGCGGCCGCGATCAGGAGCACGCCGGTGATGACGAAGCACGTGTACGGGCTGAATGCCGAACTCAACACGCCGCCAAGAGATGCCCCGACCACGGTCATCGTGCCCCATGCGCTGCCCGAGACCGCGTTGGCAGCGGACAGGTCCTCGGCATCGACGATGTTCGGCAACGCGGCCGACGCGGCCGGTGAGTAGAACGCCTTCGCGAACGACATGCATCCGACCGCCACCGGCCCGAGCCACGCCGTACCTGCGCTGTGGATGAACATCAACGGGATCACCGACAGCAGTGCACCGATGTTCGCGGTGATCATCACCCGTCGGCGGTCGAACCGGTCGGAAAACACTCCCGCGTACGGCAGCAGCACCGCCTGTACGGCCGTGTCGGCCGCGAACGTGATCCCGGCCAGCAACCCGTTTCCGGTCAAGCGTGGTAGCAGTACGAGCAGCGGCACCATGACGAACCAGTCGCCGCCGTACACGACGAGTTGGGCCATGAACAGGTGGCGGAAGTCCCGGTTGCGAGTGACGACGGTAAAGGGCGAAGACACGGCCGCACCTTACCGGAAACGGGTCCGGCCTGCGGGGCGGCGCTACGCCAGGTCGAGTGCCCGCGCAGCGGTGACGACGTCGGCCGGGATCGTGATCGGTGCGGGCGCCGTGGAGATCGCCCACTCCGGATCCTTCAGTCCGTGACCGGTGACCGTGCAGACGATCGTGCTTCCGGCCGGCACCAAACCGAGCTCCGCGCTCTGCAGCAGACCCGCCACGCTGGCCGCGCTTGCCAACTCGACGAATACGCCGACGGTACGAGCCAGCAGACGGTACGCGGAAAGGATCTCCCGGTCGGTAACCGCCTTGATCATGCCGCCGGACGCGTCCCGGGCGTCGAGCGCCTTCGTCCACGACGCCGGGTTGCCGATCCGGATCGCGGTTGCGATCGTGGACGGCTCCGGGACGACCTGACCGGTCACGATCGGTGCGGCACCGGCGGCCTGGAACCCGTACATCTTCGGGAGCTTGGTCGCGTTGCCGAGTGCATGATCTTCCTTGTAACCGAGCCAGTACGCGGTGATGTTGCCGGCGTTGCCGACCGGCAGGCAGTGGATGTCCGGCGCGTCGCCGAGCGCCTCCACGATCTCGAACGACGCGGTCTTCTGACCATGGATCCGGTCGGTGTTCACCGAGTTCACGAGCGCGACCGGATAGTCGAGGGACAGCTTCGTGGCGAGGGCGAGGCAGTCGTCGAAGTTGCCGTTGACCTGCAACAACCGAGCGCCGTGCACGAGCGCCTGCGCGAGTTTGCCGAGCGCGATCTTGCTTTGCGGCACGAGTACCGCACAGGTGATGCCGGCCCGCGCCGCGTACGCCGCCGCCGATGCCGACGTGTTTCCGGTGGACGCGCAGATAACCGCCTTCGCACCGTCCTCGACCGCCCGGGACACCGCGACGGTCATGCCTCGGTCCTTGAACGAGCCGGTCGGGTTCGCGCCTTCGACCTTCAGATAGACGTCGCAACCCGTACGGGCGGAGAGGGATGGTGCCGGTACGAGTGGCGTGTTGCCTTCGTGCAGCGTGATCGCCGGCGTGTGCGGACCGACCGGCAAACGATCCCGATAGGTCTCAATCAGACCGCGATACATGCTCATGACGTTTCCCCCTCAACGCGCAGGACGCTCGCGACCGAACGCACGATGTCCAGCGCCCGCAGATCTTCGACCGTGGCACGCAGCGCTGCGTCCGGAGCAGTATGCGTGACGATGACGAGTTGCGCACCGGCGTCACGGCCGGATTGCCGCACCGTTGCGATCGAAACATCGTGCTTCGCGAACACGTTTGCGACCGCGGCGAGCACGCCCGCCTTGTCCGCGACGTTCAGGCTGACGTGATAGCGGGTGAGCACGTTGCCCATCGGGAGGATCGGAAGCTTCGCGTACGCGGATTCGCTGGATGCGCGTACCCCTGCGATCCGGTTCCGGGCCACCGCGACCAGATCGCCGAGGACCGCGCTCGCGGTCGGCGCACCTCCGGCTCCTCGGCCGTAAAACATGAGCTGGCCCGCGGCCGAAGCCTCAACGAACACCGCGTTGTACGCGTCGTTGACGCCTGCCAGCGGGTGTGACCTGGGGATCATCGCCGGATGCACGCGCACCGAGACACCCTCGTCGGTCGCCGCCGCGATGCAGAGCAGCTTGATCGTCGCGCCCATGCTGTGCGCGCTCGCCATATCGGTCGCCGTGACCTCGGAGATGCCTTCGCGGTAGACGTCGGCGGACGAGACCCGGGTGTGGAACGCGAGGGAGGCCAGGATCGCGGCCTTCGCGGCGGCGTCGAAACCCTCCACGTCGGCGGTCGGGTCGGCCTCGGCGTAACCGAGCGCGGTCGCCTGCTTCAACGCTTCTTCGTAGCCGGTACCTTCGGCGTCCATCGCGGACAGGATGAAGTTCGTGGTGCCGTTGACGATGCCGGTCACTCGAGTGATGTGATCGCCGTGCAGCGATTCGCGCAGCGGGCGCAGCAGCGGGATCGCACCGGCCACCGCCGCCTCGTAGTAGAGGTCGGCACCGCCTTCGAGTGCCGCGTCGTGAATCGGGCCGCCGTCGGCCGCGAGCAGGGCTTTGTTCGCCGTGACGACGCTTTTTCCGGCTCGAAGCGCCTCGGTCAGCCAGGTCTTCGCGGGCTCGATACCGCCGACGACCTCGACCACGACGTCCACGTCGTCGCGCTTGACCAACCCGAGCGCGTCGGTCGTGAAGAGGCTCTCATCCAGTCCGACGGCGCCACGATCACGGCCGAGACGCCGTACCGCGACGCCGACGATCTCCAGAGGCGCTCCGATGCGAGCGGTGAGGTCCGATGCCTGCTCCTGCATCAGCCGGACGACCTGCGTCCCGACCGTGCCACAACCGAGCAACGCGACCCTGACCGGCTGCGACATCACAACTCCCCTGTCCTCATCATCCAACGCTACCCGACGTCGAGGGCGAGAAGATCATCTTCTGTTTCCCGCCGCATGATCACGCGTACCGTTCCGTCCGCGACCGCCAGCACCGGCGGCCGTGGCACGTGGTTGTAGTTGTTCGCCAGACTGCGTGCATACGCGCCAGTGCCCGGTACGGCGAGAAGATCTCCGGGCCGAACGTCCGCCGGCAGGAATTCATCCTTCACGAGGATGTCCCCGGACTCACAATGCTTTCCCACCACGCGGGCAAGAATCGCCCCAGCGCGGGACATTCGGGACGCCACGGTCGCGCTGTACGCCGCCCCGTACAACGCCGATCGGATGTTGTCGCTCATCCCGCCGTCGACCGAAACGTACGTCCGGACGCCGGGGATCTCCTTGACCGTGCCTACCTCGTAGAGCGTGAACATCGCCGGCCCGACGATCGCCCGGCCCGGTTCGAATGACAGGTGCGGCGGTTCGAGTCCGGCCGCGTTGCATTCGGTCGCGATGATCTCGGCAAAGCCCTTGGCCAGCTCCAGCGGTGTGGACGGTGTGTCCTGCGTCGTGTACGCGATGCCGAATCCCCCGCCAAGGTCCAGCTCCGGCAGCGTGGCACCGTGCTTGTCCCGGACGTCGCGCATCAGCGCCAGAACACGCCGGGCAGCCAGCTCGAAACCACCGGTATCGAAGATCTGCGAGCCGATGTGGGAGTGATATCCACGCAGCTCCAGCACGTCGTCCGAGAGGATCTTGTCGGTCGCCGTCGCGGCCGCTCCCCCGGCGATCGAGAAGCCGAACTTCTGATCCTCATGAGCGGTCGCGATGAACTCGTGCGTATGCGCCTCGACGCCGACGGTCAGCCGGAGCATCACCTTCGGCCGGACGTCCTTCGCGATCGCGATGTCGGTCAGCCGGTCAATCTCGTCGAACGAGTCCACGATGATCCGGCCGACACCCGCGTTGACCGCCCGAATCAGCTCGCTCGTCGACTTGTTGTTGCCGTGCAGCCCGATCCGCTCCGGCGGCATCCCGGCCGCGAGCGCGGTCGCGAGTTCCCCACCGGTACAGACGTCGAGCGACAGGCCCTCGGATTCGATGATCCGGACGACTGCCTTGCTCAGGAACGCCTTACCCGCGTAGTAGATCGTGGCCGGCGCGAACGCGTCCCGGAAGGCTCGCGCGCGGGCCCGCAGATCGGCCTCGTCCAGCACGTACGCCGGAGTGCCGTGTACGGCGGCGATCGTATCGACCGGTACGCCGCCGACGGTCAGCACGCCACTCTCGGCGCGCTCGACGTTGGTCGGCCACAGCGCCGGTACCAGCGCGTTCACATCTTCGGGGTGTCGCAACCACGGTGGCACAGACATCGACTGACTCCCGATCACATCCGGTCTGGCGCGGAGACTCCCAGCATGCGCAGACCATTTTCAAAGACAATCTTGGCGGCCTCGACCAGCCACAGCCGTGCCCGCGTCAGCTCGGTGACCTCTTCGTCATCGCGCGGCAGCACCCGGCACACGTCGTAGAACTTGTGCCAGCTTCCGGCCAGATCCTCAAGGTAACGCGCGATCCGGTGCGGCTCCCGCAACTCGGCCGCGGACGCGACTACCGCCGGATATTCGGCCAGCGCCTTGAGCAGGTCGCCCTCTCGTTCGTGGGAGAGCAGCGACGGGTCGAACTCCTCGCCGCGGACGGCGCCCAGGTCGGCCGCATTCCGCAGGATGCTTGCAATGCGCGCATGTGCGTACTGAACGTAGTACACCGGGTTGTCGTTGGTCGTGCGCGTCCACAGGTCGAGATCGAGGTCGATCGGCGAATCCACCGAATAACGTCCCAGCGCGTAGCGAGCGGCATCCACACCGATCGCATCGACCATGTCCTCCAGCGTCACTACCGTGCCCGCACGCTTCGACATCCGCAGCGGCTGGCCATCGCGCAGCAGGTTGACCAACTGCCCGATCAAGATCTCCAGGTTGCGATCCGGATCGTCGCCGAAACACGCGGCCATCGCCTTCATCCGGCCGATGTAACCGTGATGGTCCGCGCCGAGCATGATCACAACCCGATCAAAACCACGTTCGCGCTTGTCCAGGTAGTAGGCGCAGTCCGCGGCGAAATACGTCCAGTCACCGTCGGACTTACGGAGTACGCGGTCCTTGTCGTCGCCGAAGTCGGTCGTACGCAGCCAGACCGCGCCGTCCGCCTCGTAGATGTGCCCCTGCGCGGTCAGCCGGTCCAGCGCCAACTGCAGCTCGTTGCGATCGTGGAGATCCTTCTCGTTGAAGTACGTGTCGAACTCGACGCCGAACGACCGAAGTGACGCCTTGATCTCGTCGAACATCAGCGCGACGCCCTCGACCCGGAACGTCTCCACCGCGTCCGGGCTACTCAGTACGTCCGGATGCTTCGCGACGACCTCGGCCGCGATGTCCGATATATAGGCGCCGCCGTAGCCGTCCTCCGGCGCGGACTCGCCCTTCGCGTTCGCGAGGAGCGACTTCGCGAACCGGTCGATCTGCGATCCGGCGTCATTGAAGTAGTACTCCGTGGAAACGCCGGCGCCCGCGGCCCGCAGCAGACGCGAGAGCGCGTCACCGACCGCGGCCCACCGAACACCACCAATGTGTACGGGGCCGGTCGGGTTCGCCGACACGAACTCGAGGTTGATGTTCTGGCCCGCGAGGGCGTCGCCGGTGCCGTACGCCGTGCCGCTGTTGACGATCGTCCGGGCGATCTCGCCGGTCGAAGCGGCGTCGAGCCGGATGTTCAGGAAGCCCGGACCGGCAATATCGACCGCGCTGATCCCCGGCGAAGCTGTGAGTTTGTTGGCAAGTTCCTGCGCAAGATCGCGCGGTGCCATCCCGACCTTCTTCGCCAACGCAAGCGCGAGCGTCGACGCATAGTCGCCGTGCTCGGGGTTGCGTGGCCGCTCAACCGTGGTGGAAGCGGGCAGAGCCGCAAGATCATGACCGTGCTCGGTCAGCACGGCAGCGGCCGCCTTGAGGACGGTATCGGCGAGTTCAGCGGGAGTCACTGATTCATGCTATCCGGGGTAGACTCCCGGACTTGACGGCGGACCCGAGCCGCCGTACCCCTTATTGACCTTGATCCTAATGACCGCAACGAGGACCCATGAGCATGAGCACCCCGCAGGGCGGCGCAACAAGCAAGCCCGGCACAGTTCGAGCCACGCCTAGCGGCACCACGAAGGCCCCGGGTGCCAAGCCAGGCGCGAAGCCCGGGTCCCGGCCTGCGTCCGCCGGCGGTGGAAAGCGTCCGCCGGTCGTCGTTGCGGTCAAGCCCCCGCGCAACTGGACGAAGATCTCCATCATCGGCGTCGTCGTCCTGCTCGTCGTCGGCATCCTCGCGTACGCGATCAACAACGCCTATCAGAACGGCCTGAGCTGGCAGCAGAAGGCCGACAAGATTCCTGGCCTCATCGACTACCGGACGAAGAACCCGGCCATCCTGACCGACAAGTACCGCACGCACGTGCACGGCGCCGTGAAGTACGAGACCACGCCGCCCGCGTACGGCAACCACATCGCCGAGTGGCAGCGCTGCGCCGGTGACGTCTACGACGCGCAGATTGCCAACGAGAACGCCGTTCACGCGCTCGAGCACGGTGCGGTCTGGATCACGTACGACCCGGCCAAGCTGTCGCCCGCTCAGGTTCAGACGCTTGCCTCGACATACGTCACCGGCCAGGACTTCACGCTGATGAGCCCGTACCCGAACGAGGGCTCGCCGATCTCGCTGCAAGCGTGGGGCTTCCAACTCAAGCTGAACGACCCGACCGATCCGCGGATCAAGGAATTCATCACCGACATCCGGCAGAACGCGTCGCTGGAGACCGGTGCGGTCTGCTCGGCCGGCACGTACATCACGGCCACCGGTACGACGCCGCACGAGCCGGACTACGTCCCGCCGGCCAGCGCGGCACCGTCCGCGCCGGCGTCCACGCCGCCCAGCTCCACGCCGAGCGCGTCCGCCAGCAGCAAGTAGCGTCGCGTGCGAGCGCCGCTCTCGCTTTTGTGAGCGGCGCTCGCCCTAACGAGGAGTCTTGGTCATGCCTGAAAGTCGACGCGCTCGCTGGATCCTCGGCATCCTGGCCGCCATCGTGCTGGTCGGGGCCGGCTTCTTCGGGGGTCGGGTGATCCACTCCGGTACGCCCGGGAACGACTCGGCTGATGCCGGATTCGCGCGAGACATGTCGGCGCACCATGCGCAGGCGGTCGCCATGGCCATGCAGGAAGTCCAGAAAGGCAGCGACCCGGAAATCCGCTCCCTGGCGGGCGACATCGCGCTCACACAGCAGAGCCAGATCGGCATCATGAGCCAATGGCTCAAGGACTGGAACCTGTTGCCGACCGGCGACCAGCCCGCGATGGCGTGGATGCCGGGTCCGAAGATCGTCATTGTCAACGGCTTGATGCCGGGGATGGCGACCGTTGACGAAATGAACACGCTGTCTTCGCCGAACACGACCGGCACGGCCGAGGACATCCTGTTCTGCCAGCTCATGCTGCGGCATCATGAGGGCGGCATTCACATGGTCGAGGGGATTCTGCAGGTCAGCAAGAACGCCGAGGTACGCGATCTCGCCACCGGCATGCTGAACAGCCAGCAGAACGAGATCGGCGTACTGAGTGACGACCTGACCAGGCTCGGGGCGAAGCCGCTGTCCAGCTGATCGCTTCGTGATCGCGGCCGTTTCGGATAGCGCTGCGGCGCTCTGCTACAGTTTCGTGGTTGCTGAGCCCCCGTAGCTCAGGGGATAGAGCACCGCCCTCCGGAGGCGGTGGCGCAGGTTCGAATCCTGCCGGGGGCACCACCGTTCAACAGCCAAAACAAGCCTTCGCGTCCGTACTGCCGACTCGACCTGTGGTGTGCCGGACAGATGATTTGCCCGGCACACCACAGGTACCCCACCCCTCCCCCCGGAGCTGTGTGTTACCGCTGAGCCACCAATTGCGACGACTCAGCATCGGCGTCTCGCTTCCGACGCAGCTGCCGATGAATACGCTCCATTTCGCCGTCAAGATCTTGTTCAAGCGTCTTCGGGCAGTACCGAGTGGCAATGTCTCGGACGTACTGGATGACGCCGAGTTCGAGTCCTGGAATGGTCGACTTAACCGGTTCGACGTGAGCGCTCACATCGAACGCGTCGCGGATGCCCGGCTGCGGCCAGTGCAGCACGGTTAACGGAAGTGCCATGTTCCCCGCCTCCCCACGCTGACCTCGACTCTCCAGAATCACTGCGCACGCTTCCTCGATTGCTTTGCGGGCCTCGCCGTCGGCACTCGCGCATGCTGCTTGCAGTTGATTCCACGCCTGCGCATGCGTTTCGAGGCGCAGGCGTGCTTCGCGACCGAGCTGCGAAGCTGCGCCTTCAACTCCGGAAAGTTGCTTCTTCGCGGCCTTCTGTCGATCCGCATAGGGGTTATGCGCCAGTACGGTCAACGCGATCGCTGAACCACTGAGCAGCACGAGCATGAGCACGAAGATCGGCTCGAACATGGCTAGCCCAGCGAACGCCGCACCGGCGGTAGTGGCCCGCACATACGCTACCGACGCAAGCGCCAACATTAAGAGACCCGTCGTGACCAGCGGCAGCGCCAACCGAGCCCACGAGAGATCCGAGTGCTGCCGGGTGTCACCTGCCGGCCGCCACTCCCAGAAGATCCGCTTGAGGAGGATGGCTGGCGTGAGGCGTCCGCGCTCACGCCGCATCTCCACATGCCGCCGACGGCGGAACAGATGTCGCGCAAGCACGAGCCCGGTTGCGTAGACGGACAACGCCATGCCGATACCGGGCAGGTAAGCAAGGTAGTAGAGGAAGTCGCCTCGACCGACATCGAAGATCTTCTGCACCAGGTTGGCGACGAACGAGATGTCGAAGATCGCGGAAAGGCCGATCACGACCCACATCATCCACGCGCGGATGGGCCGATCACATGGGTCCTCAGCGCCGTCCTGGGCATGTCGGGTGACCACGGCCGCCGCTTCGTCTCGCGCTTGCGCGGCGCTCCCGACCACCCGAAACTGCTTGAGTTCATCGATCGCACTCCGAGCGTGCCGGTACCCCTCGATGACGGCGTCACACTTCTCGTTCAGCCGGTCCTGCGCCGCGATGAGGACGCTGTTTCCGGCCACGAAGGCACGCAGTAGAGATGCGGCCTCCAGGTCGTCGATTCGTTCCGTCCGTGACTCCTCGCCCGGTCGCGGCAGCAAGGTCAACTCCGTGCTCGGACACCGCACCGGCGCCTGCCAACGCGCTCCATTGGTCGTCATATTGGCTCCTTACGCTGTCGTCAGAACGATGTCGACCCGGCGCTCGCATTGCAGACGGGCGTCGGCACCGATGGCGTCGGCCTCCGGACATAACGTGGTTTCCCCTAGTCCATGCGCTACTACGTGTGTCACACCGTTCGCGATGAGGATCGCCATGACTGCTTCTGCGCGAGCCTTCGACAAGACGAGGTTGTCGTCGGCTGTACCCCTCGGGTCCGCGTACCCACGGACATCAACGAGCGTGTGCGGCGTGGACCGAGCTTGGACGGCAATGTCGAGCAAAAGCTGCTGCGCGACTGTACGAACCGCCGAGAGGCCGGTATCGAACAAGGCCGCCGCCGGAACACTGAATGTGACCTGCTTACCGTTGGTGAACGGAACCACAGGATCATTTTTCGCAACGACAGGAGGCGCCTGCGAACCGTGCGAGCCGACCGAAGTCGGATCAAGTGTGCAACCGCCGGTGGCGCCGGCCGCCTCGCCACAAAGCGTCTGCCAGAGTTGACTCAGCCATGCGTCCTGCGCCGCCGTCGGTACCGGCTGGTTGGCCGCTGCGTGTCCGAGACCGATCACATCGAGCTTGATGCCGGCGAACTCATTCTGGGCGATCTCCCCGGTCTTTATACATTGAGTGACGATTGCATCGATCTCTGACTTCTCGCGGAAGCCGGCTCGCGTGAGGTCCGCGCATCCCGTGGTCACCAGGCCGTCGGTGGCAATGACGAGATTCATCGAACCGTGCTGGTTGGCACGTAGCAACCCCGCCGCAGCGCGGAGCGCTGCAAGCGGATCACTCCCAGACGCTGCCGGCGCCGTCTGCGCCGCCGAAGTGAGCCGCTTCTGAATGCAGTCTTCCGCGTCGGTTGATCGGCTGGTCTGCAGGTCGGGGTTGTCGTTGTGATTCTTGTAGTCCGCGGACAGCTCATTCGCAGTCCACGAAAGATCCGACACGGTACCGCTGAACGGTGCGACGGAGATCGTGTCGCGGCGGACAACAGCACTGTGGATCTGCGACCTGAGCGCGGTGACGTAGTCCGGCGCAGCTCCCTCGCCACCACTCGACCGCGTTGAGTTCGACACATCGACAAGGATGACCGTGTGCCCAGTTGTCGCAGCCGGTGTGGTCATCCAGTCGCACTCGCCTGCCTGTTTGGGGAGCGCAACCTTGCATCCACCCGCCACGAGTATCGAACCGAGCATGATTGCCATCAATACAGAGCGGCCGAGAGTGGCGGCTTTCTTACCCGCCACGTCAGCTGCTCCCGTCGGCGTCGACCATGTCCGGGTCCAGCCTCGGTTCGTCCTCGCGACCCAGACCCTGACTCTTCTTGAACGCCTTGATCGCCTTGTCGTAGGCGTCGGCGAACTCGAACATCCCCATTCGCGTATGGCTCTTTGACGCGTTGCCCAGGACTGTGACGAGGTCGACCCGGGCACGCTGCCGATCGTTCTCCAGGCTGCCGACCGCATCCGCGAATGCGTTGTCCGTAAGCTGCGCGGCGTACGGCAGGACCAAGTCACCGAAGTCAACGTCGGCGAGCTCGTTCATGATCGTTCGCCAGTGCTCGGTCCGCTCCTTGACGCGATCGGCCCGTAGCATGCCGAGTAGATGCTCGGACTCCATCTCTACGTATCGTCTCCAGTACGGCTCCAACACCGTCAGGACTCGTGGGTCAGAGCGGACGCGCACTCGGGCCTCACACCGCACCTGCGTGCCACCGTCATCGAAGCAGATCGGTTTACGCAGCCGCTCCACCATCGCTTCCTCTGCCTCTTGCGCCTGGTGAGGTGCGTACTCGCGGCCGATTGCCCAGATCGCGTCATACACCGCCCGCTGGGCGCTCGCGGCCTTCCGGTCGGTGCGCGCGTGCAGGTCCGGGATGTCTTTTGCGTCGACGCTCCATACCGCCTCCATCTGGACCAAAAAGTTGAACACTTCGCCCCGTGCCGGAATCTCCATCGGTGCACCGACGTCGGTAGCCTCACTTATGGACTGCTGCGGTGCGATCGGTGGACCCGACTGACTCGTTGTCGGTGCCGAAGTTGCAGGGTGATCGACGATCGCATTCCAGATGCGGCGCCAGAAGCCGGCCTTTCGGGGTTGCTCGTATGCCATGTCAGCGTCCTTCCAATTGCTTGCGAAGTCGTTTGATTAGCTGGTTGTCCGGCTTCTGCCGGCTCCAGGTCTTGAGGTGCCAAAGCACGCGACGGGCGTGCGCCGACCGCGCACTCAGACCGCGGAGGATCTCAAGAGTCAGCGGCTCGAGTTCGATGCCGACGTCGCCGACGTTGTCGTTCGCCAAATCGAGCCACTGGGAGAGCAGATCCCATGCCGTTTTGGACGTCGTCACCTCGGCCAATGCCACCTGCCACAGCCAAACAATCCGCGGTCGTTGTAGCGGGTCGTCCTTGAAATCGATCAGAAGAAGCGGCCACCTGTCGTTCGGTTCGGGGGCGAGAAGCCGGACAAGGTGGAGGAAGCCCCACAGACCTTGAACTTGGACGACCGAATTGGCGTCGTTGAGCCAAGAGGCGAGTTCCTCAATGATCTTTCCGGCGTCCCCAGGGTGGTAAGCGGCCGTAATCGCCGACCCCAACCGGCGATACTGCAACTGTTTCGGATCGGTCGCGGCGCGGCGCAGATTCTTCATCGCCGCTTCCGGGGCGGCATAGGCGAGGCCGGCGGCGTACGTACGTGCCGCCGTATCCCGGAGTTCGCTGTCGCGGCTGCCAACCCAGCCGTTGAGCCGCTGCCGGATTCGTCCTGCGAATCGCTCATCCGCTGCCGCGTAGGCCAGCGCCCGAGCCGCCGCCTGGCGCCGACGCCCATTGAGATCCATCGCCCACGGCGCGATCAGCTCACGCATAACCAGATCGAAGTCGTACCTTGCGAAGATGCCGGCCGCGATTGCCGCACGAAGACCTATCGCATCCGAACTCCTGAGCAGCGTCTCGTCCAGCCACGACAGAAGCACCCCGCGGGTCAGGTCGTAGTCGTTCCAAACGACGTCCAGGATCGCCTCGGTGAGCGCTGTGTCCCGGAGGTGCGCGCGTCGCGGCATCTCCTCACGGTTCGAGGGGCCGGTCCAGTTCGACGGGACCATGTCTTTGATCAACAGATCCTCGACGCCATCCTCAAACATCGGGCGGCCAGCCGGAGCGTCCGGCGCCTCGATCGCCTGGATATCGCGTAGCAGCCAGTC
Source organism: uncultured Actinomycetota bacterium (assembly GCA_963831705.1). Lineage (GTDB taxonomy): Bacteria > Actinomycetota > Actinomycetes > Mycobacteriales > Micromonosporaceae > DASQPR01. Next base: position 704,325 of record CAWHRE010000010.1, read on the forward strand.
GGCCACTTCGCACACTGTCGATACGGGCAACCCGTCGAGCAGCGCGTAGGTGATGCGGAATGCTCGCCGGTGACGGTCGGCCGCAGCGACCTCGGGCGTGGTGGCTTCGGTGCGATCCAGTGCCTGGAAGGCACCCTTGGCCACCTCGCGCCACGGTGTCCGGAGCGTGGCCATCAGGTCCTCAATCGTGCGACCATCCGTGACGCCCCTTGCCAGCATGCTCGCGAAGGTGGCGATCTCCCCCGGCGAACCGCACCTCTCGACGTACGCGATCACTGCCGAGTCCAGCGCCAGATCACCCGCGGCCGGATGGCCGCTGCCCAAACGTCCATGCAACTGGCGCTCGAAGATGGCGATAGGCTGCGCCATCTCGTGCATCACCACATGGTCCCGGCCGATGAGGCCCGAACTGACCGACGAACCAACCACAACGATGTGGCCCTTGACCTCCCGCGCGAAATCGCGCAACGCATCGAGCAGGCGGTCGGTCAGTCGCCCCGCTTCCTCGAACTCGATGACGACGCCGCCGTTGGCCGGAAAGAGACTTCGCTGGCGCACCAGCTGATGCATCGTTACACCGGCAGGTACCACGAATCGGGTCACGTTACTGACCGATCCGCCGTCCCTCAATTTGGCCAGTAACACTTCACCGGTCGTACGTCGCCCGGTCCCGCCAGGCCCGCGGAGAATGACGATCCGCTCGTCCCTAAGGAGATCCGTGGCCCGTCGGAACTGTTCATAAAGTTCCGCGTATCTGAGCGCCGTCGTTTTGAGTTCGCGATCCGTGAGGTTATACGCCGTGATCTCCGTGGTCTTGCCGTCCGGATGCTGGATGGTGACCTGCAGGGCGATCGAGTTCGGCCCCTGTGCCGCCGCACCATGGTTGTTGCCGACCTTGTACTCGGTCATCTGCGCAATCGGCTCAGCGCTGTCCTGCGGTTCCACGGTCTCGGTCGGCCGAATGACGCCACGGGTCCCGGGCGCCGGCGACTTGCTCGCCGCATGCGCCGCCGGTGCCTCAACCGACTCGTCGCGCGCCGGCCTTTTCGCGTCGTCGGCACCGGTCTTGGGTGTCGCCTGCGGGCGATCTTGGCCTTCATGGCGAGTACGAACATCGTCGCTGTCCTGCGACTCCGGCTCTACCGCTGGCGCGGCCACAGGCGAGCCCGGCTCCGGGCCATCCGGGTCCGCGACCGAGTCGGTCTCGGCGGAGTCCTGCTCAGCCACTACTACCTCCAAGATTGTTCTGGATCGCCGTCGATCCCGGGCCCTGCGCCAGAGATCCATCGTTGTGTCCGACGCTGTAGGAATCGCCTCCACCAGACGGTCGGGCGTCGCGTTCCGGTTCCGGTCGGTGCCGGTGCCGGTGCCGGCGCCGGTGCTGGCTCGGGCTTGACCGTTGGGGCGGCGGCCGGATGTAGCCCCAACGGAAGTGCGTGGACGTCGGTTCCAGGGACGTACAGGTACGCCTCTCCGACGTACTCCTTGTTGCGCACCTCGACACAACGGAACGCCTTGGGGGCGTGTCTCGTCCGTCGCTGCTGGACGGTGTCCTGATACACGCGTGAGCTGAGCGCGAGCACCAGGTCTGCGCCGGAGACCATCAGGGTCGAGCGCACGACTTGGCTGTCCAGCAGGCGGTTCACCTCGACGACGCCTTGACCCGCGTACCCGAGCGCGGCCGGATAGACCGTTCCGTGATGGACCGCCATCCGGAGCCGCAGCCGCGCAGCGTCGGTGCGCTCGTAGTTGTGGTCGGCAAGCAACGCGGATAGCTCTTGGACCAGGTGGTCGACGACGAGCGGCTCCGGCTCCGACTCGGGTAGAACGGCAAGTTCGCCGTCACCGGAGACCTGACGCACCCACAACCCACGCTGAAGGCCCGCCCGAGCGGCGGCAGTAGTCAGGATGCCCAGCAAGGCCGCTTCGAGACCGTGCTGCCCGACGTCGTCCCGGCTGCTGAATCGGCTGGCATCCACCGCGACCATCAGCCGGCGAGATACTTCGGTGCTGTAATCCATAGCAATTTCCCCCATCGTTTTCATTGAGGACGGCGACTTCTTTCGTCAGGCGTACATATCGATATCGATTCATATATGCAGCAGGATGCCCATCGCGCCACCGCTCAACATGGCCATTCCCATGAGACGAGTGGCGAGGGTAACTCGACGGAATTTGGTACGCGCGACAAAGCTGTTCGACCAGATTTGACCGCCGACTTCGCGAGCCGTAGCAACACCATCGGCAAATGTGGATGCCAAAGCCGCGAGATAGGCATTCTCGGAATTGGCGAACCGCCGCGCGACGTGGTCGAAATAGAGAAGCGATGTCGGCTGCCCGCGTACCCGCAACCGCGGCAGCAACGCGTACAGCGAACACAGGACGCTGATCGTTATCAACACCAGAGTCAGAACGTATGCGCCGAGGCAGAATCCGCCTGCCACGGTGTGCACCTTCGGCGCCGGGCGGCTGACCAGTAGACCGCCAAGCACTCCACCGGTTGCGAGGAGCGCCGTCGCCTTGCTGTCGGCGAATCGAATCCATTCGTTGATCTCGGACAGCGCACTCCAAGCATCCGTACTGCTCGTTGCCTGCGCGCTATCGACCGATGTGGTGGGCGAAGGAGTGCCTGGCGAATCCGGGTCGAGCGTCCGACTATCGGCCATCATCGGGCTGCTCCGGGCAAAGCCGGCGTGACCGACGAAAACCCACCGAGCACATGCAGAATGCCGACTGATTGCGGACAAGCGCAGATCTTCGTGCTTGAATTCGCAATCCGCAGCGGGCTCTCCGCATTCAGCGACGTCGCCGAAACAATATGCGCCGGAGTTCGTTCCGGCCACGATTTGAATGTCACGTATTAACGGTTGCATCCGGCGATCGAGGCGACGTTGAAAAAACCTTGCAAACTTTGCTCCGTCGCCGGATCCCGACGCCGGTGCTAAAACTCGGCCAGGCGACGAGCTACCTCATCCAACCGCTCGACGACGGGAACGCCGAGTTCGCGGTAACCGTCGATCGCCGATCGAAGGTGGTGACGCGCCGCGGCGAGCGGGTAGGCGCGTTCGTCGCGAGTCGTACGGCTTGCTTGCTCCGTATGCGCGATAGCGAGCCCGGTAGCGGCGCGAGTGGCTTCACTCCGATCACGGATGGCCTGGGCCGAACTCAGCGCCTCGCCGTACCGGTTGATCGCGGCTGTAATCCTGGCAGCTGCCAGCAGTGAATCGCCCAGATTGTTGAGCGTTTCGACAGCGTTGGCCGTGTCGCCCGCCTCTTCGAATATCTTGAGCGCCTGCTCGTGAAGCGTAACGGCCTCATGCCCGCCACCTCCCTCGGTCCGAACAATTCCGAGGTTGGTCAAGGTCGTGGCATATCCAACCCGGTCGCCGAGAACCTCGAAGTGGTCGAGCGCCTCCTGGTAGAACTGTTCCGCCTCCGGAAGGCGACCCTGTCGCCGATAAACACCCGCGATGCTGGCCACGGCGCGGGCGTGCGCATCCGGAGCATCGATGGTGAGGCAAATCGCCTGCGCAGCCACATGGTTCGCGAGGGCGTCCACAAGATTGCCGCGGGCTTCGCAGACGATGCCGAGGTTCGTTAGCGTGCGCGCTTCACCGATCCGGTGTCCGCACGCGCGGTATAGATCGAGTGCGGCCGAATGGTGGCGTTCGGCCTGCGCGTAGTCGCCGTTACGCGCCGCAAGGCGACCGAGATTCCCCAGCGCCAGAGCCTGCCCTCGACGGTCGCCATGGCGTTCGAAGATAATCCGGGAGCGGTCGAGCGCGGTCTGCGCGTCAGTCGGCCGGCCCCGCCGAACAAGCACTGCACCGAGCCGAGCGAGAGCGTGTCCATGTTCGATGTCCAACCCGTCGCGGGCCGCAATGGTGACGGCGAGTTCGTTCAGGCGCGTGGCTTCGTCCAACCAGCCACCATGATCCAGATACCGAAACAGATACGCCGCCAGGTCCAGCAGGTGTCCCGGCCGGGATACCGCGCTCCGATGCCACACGGCTTGCAGCAGGTCGTCACGGTGCTCGTCGAGCCATCCGCGGGCCGCTTCCCCACCAGGGAATACTTGAACCGAAGGCGCCTCGATCTCCATGGGCCACAGTCGATGGGCGGCCGCCCACGCCATGGTCCGATGGAATCCATACAGCCGGTCAAGGGCTGCCTTTCGTTCGCTGGGTTCATCAATTGATTCGGAGAGCGCCACCGCGTACTCGGCGAGAAGATCGAGCATCATGTATCGATCCGGCCCAACCGGCGTCACCAGGTGCGCGCCTGCGAGGTCGGCCAAAATGCCAGTCAGCCCGCCCTCTTCCATCCCGGTGAGCCGCGCGGCCATAGGAAGGTCCAGCGTCCCGCACGGCGACAGACCGAGCAGCCGGAATACATTGGCGTGGATCGGACCGAGGGTCTGGTACGACCACCCGAAGATATCGGCGACCGACTCGCCCGCCTCCGCGTACCTCTCCAGTGCTGCGATTCGGCGGCCGGGATCCGCAAGCTCGATCGACACCGCTTCCAACGATTCCTCCGGCCGAGTCGCGATGCGCGCGCCGGCCAGACACAACGCGAGCGGATGACCACCGCACGCGGCTGCGATCTTGACAATCGTCGATGCCCTGTCGGCTCGCTCGCCGATCAGGTTGCGGAGCAACTGAACGCCGGACGCGTCGTCGATTCGTCCCAACACGATCGCTAACGCTCCGTACCGCGAGGTGAGGTGGGTCAACCGGTGACGGCTGGCGACGATCGCGACGGATCCAGCTGCGATTGGCAAAAGGGGTTCGGCGTCCCGGCTCGCAGCCACGTTGTCCAGAACGACGAGGACGGGCCGACGTCGGACGAGCTCCCGGTATCGGCTCAACCGACCTTGGTAGTCGGCCGGCAACAGATTCCCGGTGACCCCGAACGCGCCTAGGAATGTGGCGAGAATGGTATGCGTGTCGTTCCGTGACCCAGTACTGAATGCCCCGAAATCGGCGTACAACACCCCGCCCGGGTAGCGTCCCCGATGAGCGTACGCGAACTCGATAGCCAGCGTGGACTTGCCGATACCCGGCGGTCCATAGACCCCGATTACTCGAACGCTATCGTGTGTGCTGGTCTCCGCGTGTACCCGCATCTTGCGGATCTCTGCGAATCGTCCGACCACGCCGCCCCTACGCGGCGGTAGCGTATCGGGCGCGGCAGCCGCCCCGACGCTATCCGGCTGATCGAGTTCCGGGTCCTGGCGACGGATGGCCCCCGAAATGTTGCGCAGACGTTCGTTGACCCGTCCGCCGATCGCACCCACTTCCGCCTCGAACGCGGCGAAGTGGCTGAGGGCCTCCTCAACCCGTCCGGCGCGATGCAAAGCGAGCAGGTAGTCCTCGACCCAGCGCTGGTTCGAGGACCGATGCTTACTCGTCTCGCGCAACATGGTCACCAACTGGTCGTGACGACCATCCTGCAGCCAGAAGCGATTCCGCCGCAGAGCCACATCCTCCCAAATCAGCTGGTGATCGACTCGCGCCGTCCGCGCCCATTCGCCAGAGAAATCGGTCAGAAGCTCGTCGGTCGGACACACCGCGAGAGCCGCATCGATGAGTTGGCATTGCCGGGCGGACTCGGACTCCTCCTTCGTCGCCGCTACCAGGGCGCGAAAGCGGAGTACGTCTACGCGTGCCGGCTCGACCTGCAGACGGTACCGATGTTTGTCGCTCTTCAACTCCACGCCGATCGGAACGAGTTGCTTGCGTAATCGCGAAATATATGGCCGTATTTGGTCCTCGCCTCCGCGTGGCAAATGCCCTGGCCAAAGGCTGCCAACCAGGTCCTCGATGGGGACCGCAACGTTCGCCCGCAACAACAGCAGCGCCAGAAGTTCGTGCGTGAGGTTCCTACGCAGCACGAGGACCTCACCGTCCGAGCGCATCCGAAACTGGCCGCATAACCAGAAATCCACCGATTGGGCCATCTCGATCATTGCCCAATCGTGAATCGACACGTACCTCAACGCAATGGTTAAACCGCGACGACTTATGACACCGCGACTTCGTCGAATCCGGTCACTTGTCCGAGTGTGAAACCGCAGTTCAGCGGTCCCCTGAGTCTGCACCGCACGACGCGATGCAGGACACCACGGAGGCCAACATGACAAACATTCGCACCCGCCGCTTCGGTTTGACCATCGCCGCGATTCTGATCGCCGCGATCGCGATGCTGATCGCGCCGACGCCGCACACCGGCGTCAGCGCGAATGGTTACGACACGTCGCCCGGATCGGTGCAGGGGCCGCGCGGCATCTAAGAGCGACTGGCAGTGGCGGGCGCCGGATCCGATCCAGCGCCCGTCCGTGCTCAGCTTGAGGTACCTGCGTCCTCGCTATCCGCCAACTGTCGCAGTCGATTGAGATCGAGAACAGTTACCTTGCGGTACGACGTAGCGATCACACCCGTCTTCCGAAGGTAAGCATAGGCGCGAACGACGCCCTTCTCGGAAGTGCCAACGAGTGAGGCAAGATCACACTGCGGCAGCGGTAGGTCAATGAGGATGCCGGCCGAAACCGGTCTTCCGTATCCGCCGGCCAGATGCTCCAGGACGCGCACAACCCGCGTGAACACCGATGCGGGACCGGAATCAGCACGGTACCGCGTGGCCGTCCGCAACTTGCCCACTACGCTGCGGGAGACTGCTTCCCCGACGCTCGGGTTCGCTGCGGCGAACGATCGAAACAGCGCTCCATCGATCATCCGCGTCGTGGTCCGGCTCGCTGCGATTACGGTTGACGTACGTGGACGCCCGTCGAGCGCAGCCAACTCGCCCACGAGATCCCCGCCCGTACGAATCGCGATCACCGCTGACTCCCCGCCGGCGCTATTGTTGATCACTCGCGCGAAGCCCGACATGATGAGGTATACGGCCGTTGTCGCGGCCTTCTCGACGATGATGACTTCGCCTCGAACGAACGCGGCTCTTGTGCCGAGGCGCAGGAATGGTGCGTGCAGCTCGCGTGGCAGGCCGCCCATGAAGCTGTGAGCCGGCCAAGCCCACAGCACTTTTCGATCTTCTGCCATAAAGGCCACCATGAACAGCTCGGTGCGGGCGCCAGAATCGCCACCCGCGCCCATTAGCGGTGGACCGACGCTATCGCGCTGGTCGGTGTCTCAAAATCCGACAAACGGCCGAGTTCGGATCAGAACGATTATCCGGCGTCGGCCTCGATCCGTCGCCTGAACGGTTTATGCCGCGGTCAAGGCGCTACGGGCCAGCCGGCCGACCGATAGCTCTACGAGTCGACCGGATGGGCTTGCGGCTGAAGCAGAACCAGAGCCGCAACCGGACCAGGGTCAGCCGCTTGTTGGATCCGGCCCCAGGTCAGGAAGTAACGCGACTGCCCATCAGCCAGACGTACCTCGACGGCGATCAGATCCTCCATGGCGGCAGTATGCGCCGGCTCCTACGGTGTTGCCGCTGCTCTGCCAAACACCGAAATCATGATGTATACGACGATTCCGAAGATCACCAACGTCGTGACGATGGCGATGGGCAGAGCTCGACGGCTACGGTTCTGCGCTTCGTAGTACTCGGCGGCGGCCTTCTGGAGGCGCAGAGCACTTGATGGTGCCGCTTCGCTCGGCTCTCGTTCGATCGGGTACGCGTCACGCAGTTGAGGTACGACCGGCTGCGCGTCGCTCGGTTGCCGTACGCCTGGGTAGGTCATCGCGGCCATCGGGCCGCGGCGCGAAGCATGACTATGCAACGGAGGCGGCCACCCGTTTCAAGTCCGCCATCGTCGGCGCTGTCCCTCCGTACGTGGTGGCTCTGATCGCGAACTCGACGCCACCGACCGGCGACGCGTACACCGTGGTCGAGTGTCCTTGCAGGTCGAACCAGCCGGAAGCGTACTGGTATCCGGGCGGCAGCCAGGTCGGCCGATTGTCCGGGCACCGAGCGGGGCGGACAGCCGAATTGTCGTCCAAGATCCGGCGTAGCCCTCCGGAGCGAGATCAAGGAACCACGCCTCGTGCGCCTGCAACCGGATCGTCGTCGCGGTCCTCGATAGCCATCCGTTACGAGATCGCCCATTGAGGGCTGCGGTTTCCACCGTCGTTGGATAAAGTCCGCGAGTGCCTACGATCTCGACACCGCACCTCACCCTGGTGCCGGTCAGTGTCCCGCTCGCCGCCGCGATCATCGCTGGAGACTTATCGGAGGTGAACGCCGGCGAGGGATGGCCGCACGAAGATACCCGCGACGGCATGGGTGGTATTGCTCACGGCGCCAATGGTTGGCTGGTCACGCTGGATGGTGCCGTGATCGGCGATTGCGGCACCCACGGGCCGGTCGATGACCACGGTGACATCGAGTTGGGGTACGGGCTGTCCGCCGCATATCGCGGCCGCGGCTTCGGAAACGAGGTCGCCGCCGGGCTGACCGGCTACCTGCGGGAACTGCCCGGCGTACGACGGGTCGTGGCCAACGAGGTGCTCGCCCACAACGTCCCGTCCCGCCGGGCCCTGGAGAACGCCGGCTTCACGTGCGTACGCGAGAACGAAGAGCTTTGTTGGTACACCCTTGAGGTCGCCTAGCTACTCGCGCATCAACATTGCGGTCGCCTCACGCTCGAGGTCGATGTACGGCTCACCACTCACGTCCACGGCGACGCGGTGGATCGTGCCGCCGGTAAACGACCACGGCATCTCGCCCGGATAGCCGTTTGTCACACCGGCCCCGCTGTCCCGACCGACGCACAATCCTTCGCCGGCAATCGAGAACTTGCCCGGCTGCGTCTTGATCATAATCTGCCCCACCCGGGTGTCACCGTGGTAGAGCGACAGCGTGCCGACGGCGACTCCGGGTGGATCCTCGCGCTGCTTGTCGAACGACGCCGACAGGATCATGTTCTCCCCGACCGGCAGTTCCCGGTCGGCGGCCACCGTCTGTTCGTCGCTGCCGACGAAACTATAGGTGTACGTCAGCCGGTTGTCCTTGACGTACAGAGCGTGGCCGCCGAACTGGGCGCCGTGCGCGAAGATGACCCCCTGCGCATCGCCGCCCGGAATGTCGACCAGCGCACCGATCGAGTACGACCGATTGCGGATATTCACCGACTGCGCCTCGGGTACCTCGGCGGTCTCCGGGAAATACACGTACCGGTCACGCGGCGGTGTCAGCAGCGGCCTCGGGGTCATGAAGATTTCGAACGCGGTCCGGTCATCCAGCGGGAACGCCTGGTTCGCACCGGCCTCTGCGAACCACAGATTGATCAGTTCGCGCAGCCGGTCCGGCTCATCCGCCGCGAGATTGTGCAGCTCGGCACGGTCGACGTCGGTGTGGTAAAGCTCCCACTCGTCATCGTTGAAGTTCCCCCAGCCGCTGATCGCCGGGTGGTTCGTGACGGCCTTCCAGCCGTCGTGCCAGATCGCCCGCGACCCCAGCATCGAGTAGAACTGCGTCCTACGTGTGGTGTCGGCGGAGGCATCGTCGAAGCTGTACCGCATGCTGACCCCGTCGAACGGGCTCTGCGTATAGCCCTTGATGGTCGACGGTGGCTCGACGTTCAGCGCGTCGAGGATGGTCGGCAGGAGGTCGATCGCGTGGTGGTACTGAGTGCGGACCTGACCCTTGGTACGCATGCCGGCCGGCCACGAGATGACGCACGGGTCGCTGGTACCGCCGTTGAACTCGTACCGTTTCCACATCTTGAACGGGGTGTTGAACGCCATCGCCCAACCGTTCGGGTAGTGGTTGTACGTGTCCGGACCGCCGAGATCCTCGATCTTGGACAGATTCTCGTCGAGGTCGTCAGGGATGCCATTGACGAACTTCATCTCATTGACCGAACCGTCCGGTCCGCCTTCGCCGCTGGCACCGTTGTCGGAGACCACGATCACCATCGTGTTCTCCCGCATGCCGGATTCGTCGAGATAGTCCAGCAGACGACCGATGTGATGGTCGGCGTGTGCCAGGAAGCCTGCGTACACCTCGGCCATCCGGGAGAACAGGTGCTTCTCGTCGGCGCCGAGGGAGTCCCAAGGCTTCGTGAAGTCCATCAGCGGGAACGGCTTGCCGTCCGGGCCGGTACGAGTCTGCGGCGTACCGACCGGATTGATCGGCGGCAGTTCGGTGTCCGGAGGCACGATCCCGAGCGAAATCTGGCGAGCAAGAATCTCCGAGCGGATCGCCTCGTACCCCTGGTCGAAGCGGCCGCGGTAGCGATCGATCCAGTCTTTCGGAGCATGGTGTGGTGCGTGCGCGGCGCCGGGCGCGTAGTACAAGAAGAAGGGCTTCTCGGGAGCGACGGCCTTGGCGTCGCGAATGAACTGAACCGCCTTGTCGGTGATGTCGGCGGTGAAGTGGTAGCCCTCTTCCGGCGTGGCCGGCTGTTCCACCGGGTGGTTGTCGTAGACGAGTTCCGGATACCACTGGTTCGTCTCGGCACCGAGGAAGCCGTAGAAGCGTTCGAAACCGCGCCCGCTCGGCCAGTTGCGCCGCGTCGAGGCGAGGTTCATCTCCGCTTCGGGGCACAGGTGCCACTTGCCGACGGCGTACGTGTTCCAGCCGCGTTCGCCGAGGATCTCGGAGAGCATGCCGTTCTCTGGCGGGATCGTGCCGCTGGCATTGGGGAACCCGATGGCCGCCTCGGTAATGCAGGCCATGCTATTTCGGGTGTGATTGCGGCCGGTCAGCAGGCAGGACCGCGACGGCGAACACAGCGCGGTGGTATGCCACTGGGTATAGCGCACGCCGGCGGCGGCCACCCGGTCGATGTTCGGTGTGTCGACCGGGCCGCCGTAGCAGCTAAGCGCTCCGAATCCGACGTCGTCCAGCACGATGTACACGACGTTGGTCGATCCAGCCGGCGCCTGCGGGGGCTGGAACGGTGCCCAATCCGGCGTTGATTCCCGAACGTCGACGTTGACAGTCCCCATAAACGGCCGCTGAGTCATGACACGAATGTACTAGTCGTTCGACCGATAAATCCGAAATACGTGAATCGTTCATATAACACAGGGCTGCCCGCGACCGGAGTCACGGACAGCCCTGTGTTCGAGCGGTTGCGATCAGCTAGCGAGCCACGGCCCGTACGGCTGGCCGGGCGTCTGATTCCGTGTCCACCACTGGGCGGTGTACTTCTTGCCCTGGTAGAGGACGACATCACCGGCGACGAAGATCCGCGATGCGGTCCAGATCGCCGTCCCGTCGGAGGCGGTCAGGATCTCCTCCCACGGCCCGTTCGGGTCGCCGGGCGTCTGGTTCTGCGTCCACCACAGCGCCTGCCAGGTGTTGCCCTGGTAGGTGACGGTGTTACCAGCGGTGTAGACCGTTGACGCGCTCCATGCCGGCGCGACCGGCGTCACCGGCAGGTTCAGCCCGACGACGACCGGGTCGTGGTCCGAGGCGGCGAACGGGTCGGAGCCGTTGAACAGCAACGTGGCGTTGTAGTTGTATCGGCTGTACGCGAACGCCACCGCCTCTTGGGCGTTGATCTGCCACACGTCCGCCCCGGTCACCATCGCCCGTGCCGCGGCGTTGGCGAGCACGTGGTCGAGCGAGCCCTCCAGGCTGTTGAACGAGTACGTCTGCTCGGTCGGGTCGAACGTGCTGCCAAGGTCGGTGTATCCGTCGGCGTACAGCGCCTCCAACGGATCCTCGTCGGTGTACGCGTTGAAGTCGCCGACCAGGAAGATGCGATTCGTACCGAGGCCGGCTGCCACCTGCGACGCGAACGTGTTGACGTCCGCCACCTGGTGTACGCGGGTCTCGTTGAACGCACCCTGATCGTTCGCCGGCGACGACGTGTCCTCGGCGTCGCCCGGGTAGAGCAGGTCGCTGTCCGCGCCCTTCGACTTCAGGTGGTTCGCCACGACCAGGAAGGCATCCTGATCGGTGGCGCCGGCCTTCTTGAAGCCTTGAGCCAGCGGCTCACGCGCGATCGAGAACGGCTGGCCGGGACCCGAGTCGCCAGTAAGCACCGTCGAAGTTCCGACCAGCGACACGTCGGCCGGCTTGTAGATCATCGCGGTCCGGATGACGTCCTGCTCGTCCAGCGGCGGCAGGTTCGCTGCCGACGGCGACGGAACGTACGCCCAGACGTTCGAGCCGGCAGCCGCGTTCAGCGCATCCACGAGGCCGGACAGTGCGGTGTCCCGAGGCTCACCGAACTTGGCCGAGTTCTCGATCTCCTCGAGCGAGACGATGCTCGCGCCGAGCCGGTTGATACCGGTGACGATCTTCTCCTGCTGGCGGGTGAAGTTGGCGTCATCGGCCGCGCCACGCGGGCCGGGGCTGCCATCCGTACCGGTGCAGGTGTTGACCGCGATCCGATTGCCCTGGCGGTCGGTGTAGTACGTGCAGGTACCGAGGCCTGCGGCGACGTAGTCCTCACCGGTCGTCGGGAAGTAGTTCTCGACGTTGAACGTGGCGAGCCGGATGTCACCGCCGACGGCGGTGGGCTGAGCGTTGCCGGTACGGGTGTCGCTGAACGTCGCGATCGCCGAGCCGTCGTTGGTGACCGGCGTGGTCGGCTGGAAGTTCCACAGCGAGAAGCGGTAGTCCAGGATGACAGGCGAGTGGAACGTCACCGCGGCGCCGATACTGACCGGGTTGGCCGGCGTCAGCCACGGCAGCGGGGTGTTCTCGTTGGCGGCACTGCTGAAGTTCGCGCTCGAACCGTCATCGAGCGTGACGATTCGGGCCGCGTTGTCGGCGGCGGTGGCCTGCGCCGCAGCGCTGCCCGCCGGTCCGGCGTCGGTCGGCTGGCGCAGTGGCTTGTCGCCCGAGGCCAACGTGAACGAGCCGTAGAAGTTGGCGTCGTAGTTGTCCGACACGGTGAAGTCGCCCTGCGGCGCCATCAGTTCGCCTTCGTGCGCCTCCTTCTGGGCGTCCGTCGCGAGGTCGGACCACGGGATCACGTCCGGAACGACGGCCGGGAGCGCCGCGGCGAGCGCGGTCACGGTCGGAGAGCCGATTTCGGTCTCGCCGGAGAACTCCGAGACCTTGCCGGTGATCTGCACGCTCTCGCCGATGCTGACCTGAGCGGCCGAGATGGATCCGAAGGCAAATACCGCGTCGGACGCGCCCGGCGTCGCGTCGGCGACCTCGGGGCCGCCGGCGCCGCCGGTCTCCACGTAGAAGCCGCTGAAACCACCGGTCGCGTAGACCGCGGTCACCACGCCCTGGGTCGTGACGGTCTGGCCGGCGTACGGCGACGTGTCCGTGTTCGCGCCCTGGATCGACGCGATCGGGATGATCGTCGGCGCGGACGCCGCGACCTGGAAGCTGAACGTCGCCGAGCCGGTCGCGCTGGTCGAGTCCGTCGCGGTCACGATCACCGAGGAGGTACCGGCAGCCGTCGGCGTACCCGAGATGATGCCGTCCGAGGAGATCGCAAGTCCGGCCGGAAGACCGCTCGCCGTCCACGTGTACGGCGCGGTGCCGCCCGATGCGACGAGCGTCAGCGGCGCGATGGCCGTACCCGCTGTGGCGCTCTGTGCTCCGGGGTTCGTCACCGCGACCGCGCTCGCGCCGCCGTCGGTGGCCGAGCTCTCCGGCGTGGGCGCGCCCTTGGTGAAGTCGGCGTCATTGTGGTCGGTGTCGGCGGCGCCGGTACGGCTGACCGACGTCGTGTTGTCCGTCGCCGGCGCGGGTGCGGTGCCCTCGTACGACGTCGTGGTCGTGCCCCAACCGACGGCGTCGACGACATCGCCCACGCCGACCAGGTTGCCCTGTGCGACGACGTTCGTCGCCGAGGACGCGAGGATAACGACACCACCCGTGCCGCTCAGCGCCAGCGTGCCGGTGAGGTCGGGCGTCGGGAGCGCGGTCTGGTCGCCGCTCGTCCCGGTCGACTCCTGGATCAAGTAGTGACCGTGCGCCGCGATGCTACCGCTGAGCGCGGTCTTCGAAGGCGAGGTGCCGGTTGCCGAACGGTACTGCACCGTCCAGTTGGTGAGGTCCACTGCGGAGCCGGTCGGGTTGTACAACTCGACGTAGTCGGCCTTGTAGTGCGAGCCGCTGTTGCCGCCGCCGCCATAGACCTCGTTGATGACAACCTGGGTTCCGGCCGGGTTGGCAAATGCCGGAGCAGTCGCCAATCCGCAGGCTAAGCCCACTGTGGATAGTGACAATGCGGCAATTGTTACGCGCCGAATCAATACGGCAGACAAGGGAAATACCTCCGGGGGGCTCACGGGCGTGGATAGCTCGATATTCCGTGCAATCAATCTATGGACGCTAGACACCACTTGTCGACCGCAGGTACACGGGAACTGAACAGCACATGACGAATTCCTACTGGCGCTAATTGCGCTTATTGGGACGCCCGGATATCAGCGATCAGCCGCGCGCGGTACAAAGCTGCAGCTCTCAGGAACCTTCCAGGAAACGTACGGGCAGTTTCCCGGCTCTGTCCAGGTGGACATCAGGAACCCGACCTTTAGTAGACGGGTGAGTGAGACCCGTCAGGGAGGGAACGTTCCGATGAACGAGAACGAAGCGGCCAGGTTTGACAACCCAGCTGACCACAACCCAGCCGACAACAACCCGGCCGAGACCTTTGGCAATGCCCCGGCCGCTGAGTCGATGGGCACCGGTCCGGTCAGCCCGGGCCACCCGGCTCCGGACGCGGCCTACCGCTGGCGTCCACCGGTTTCCGCCGGACCGGAATCAGCCACTCCCCCGGCCACGCCGTCCACTCCGGTGATGCCGTCTACTTCGTCGCCCTGGCAGCAGCAGAGCGCCTCGCCACTCGGGCTCCCGCCGGAGCAGCCGGCAAACCCGACCGGGCCGTTTGCCGGCTCGGCCGAGCCGCTCGCAAACCCAGGCCAGCCGTACACGTACTCATCAGAGCTTCCGGTCCCACCAGCCGCGAGCAAGGCGCCTCGCTCCGGGCCGGGCTGGCGCGGCACGATCGGCGTCGGCGCGGCAGCTGCCGTACTCGCGGCGCTGCTCACCGCCGGTGGCGTAGCAGCGTTCGGGAACAACAACTCGACCACGCCGGCAGCGGCGGGTCAGTCCACCAGCGTTACCAGCTCGAACGGCTCGCTGTCGACCGCCTCGTCCGGCTCGTCATCCGGCGCCAACTGGGAGGCCGTCTCCTCCGCCGTCCAGCCGAGTGTGGTCTCCGTCAGCGTCACGGACGGCAACGGCGGCGGCGACGAGGGCTCGGGCATTGTGCTTGACACCCAGGGCCACATCCTGACGAACAACCACGTTATCGCCAATGCAGTCAGTAGCGGCTCGGCCAACAACGTGAGCTCCGGCAGCCCGATCACGGTGACGCTATCGAACGGCAAGGTGTACGACGCCACGGTCGTCGGCACGGACACCACGACCGACCTGGCCGTCCTGAAGATCACGAATCCGCCGTCAACCCTGACACCGGCCACGTTCGGCGACTCCAGCGCGGTGAAAGTCGGCGAGGAAGTGATGGCGATCGGCAACCCGCTCGGCCTGTCCGACACGGTGACCACCGGTATCGTCAGCGCGCTCAACCGCCCGGTCAGCACCGCTGTCGAATCGCAGCAGCAGCAGCAGAGCCCGAGCAACCCGTTCCAGTCCCAGTCCCAGACGCAGACCCAGACCCAGAGCGCGCCGGTGGTGACCAATGCGATCCAGACGGATGCGGCGGTCAACCCGGGTAACAGCGGTGGAGCTCTGCTCGACGCATCCGGCCAGGTGATCGGTGTCACCTCCTCGATCGCATCGCTCGGTTCCGACTCGAGCGGCAGCCAGAGCGGGAGCATCGGCCTCGGCTTCGCGATCCCGTCCAACGAGGCAAAGAACGTCGCCGAGCAGCTGATCTCGACCGGAACCGTCAAGCACGCGTACCTCGGCGTCTCGGTCAGCGACGGCACGGCCACGCTCTCGGGCGCCAAGCAGCAAGCGGCGATCGTCGGCACGGTCAGCGGCGGCACACCGGCCGCCACGGCCGGCCTCAAGGACGGCGACGCGATCATCGCTCTCAACGGTCAGGCCGTCGGCAGTGCCGACTCGCTGGTCGGACAGGTACGAGCGCTGCAGCCGGGGAGCAACGTGACGGTCACCATCGTTCGGGACGGCAACACCCAGAACGTCTCGCTGACATTGGGTACGAGTCCGAGCACCGCGAGCTGATTCGAATCCCCCGAACGCGGGCGGACCCCCCGGTCCGCCCGCGTTCATTATTTTGATACTCGCAGTCCGGCAATAAGAACATCAACGAGCCGACGCGCGTCGTAACGCGGGCTCCGCCCGGCACTGATACACAAATTCCCGACCCCGTGCATTAACTGGTACGCGTCCATATCGGACCGGATTTCACCGGCCACAACCGCCGCGTCATACAGCTCGGTACACGCGGGTACGAGCCGATCCAGGAAATAGCCGTGCAGCGTGTCGTAATCGGCGTTGCCGGATTGCAACACGGCCGCCAATCCGTGCTTGGTAACCAGGAAATCCACGAAAAGGTCGATCCATCGTGCCAGCGCCGCGTATGGGGTTGGACTGGACGCCAGCAACGCGGGACCGGCCTCGGCACACGCGTCCACCTGATGCCGATAGAGCGCAACGATCAGGTCGGCTCGCGTCGGGAAATGCCGGTATATCGTGCCGACCCCGACACCCGCCTTGGCCGCGATATCCCGTACGGGCGCCTCGACACCGGACGTCAGGAAGACTGACGCAGCCGCATCGAGCAGGGACTTCTCGTTGCGCCGGGCATCGGCTCGCTTTCGCGGCGTCTCCTTGTCGATCACCATGCCTCCCGACTTGGCAAGCGGAACAATGTTCCGTATTGTTGTATCGGAACAACGTTCCGCTTACTCCATAATGCCAGAGGAGACACGATCATGCAGTACCGCACCTTGGGCCGTACCGGTGTGAAGGTCAGCACGCTCTCGCTCGGCGCGATGAACTTCGGCACCATCGGCCGCACCACTCAGTCAGAGGCCACCGCGATGGTCGACGCCGCGCTGGAGGCGGGGATCAACGTCATCGACACTGCCGATCGGTATAGCGCCGGAGAATCCGAGGAGATGGTCGGCAAAGCAATCGCCGGTCGCCGCGACGACATCGTGCTGGCGACAAAGGCGTACAGCCCGATGGGTGAAGAGCGCAACCATCAAGGCACCTCGCGCCGCTGGCTGGTCACCGAGCTGGACAACAGCCTGCGCCGCCTTGGGGTTGACCATGTCGATCTCTATCAGATGCACCGCTGGGATCCGAACACCAGCGACGACGAGACGCTGTCCGCACTGACCGACCTGCAGCGCGCCGGCAAGATCCGTTACTTCGGCACCTCGACCTACCCCGCCTACCGGATCGTTCAGGCGCAGTGGGCGGCTCGCGAGAACCACCTCGGGCGCTACGTCACCGAGCAGCCTGGTTACTCGATCTTGCAACGTGCCATCGAGCGAGACGTACTTCCAGCCACCGAGGAGTACGGGATGGGCGTGCTCGTGTGGAGCCCGCTGGCCGGCGGTTGGCTGTCCGGCGCGATCCGCGAGGGTCGGGAGCTCAATACCCACCGCTCGGCGATGCTGCCGGAGCGCTTCGATTTGAGCCTCCCCCACAACCGGGCCAGGATGGACGCGGTCGAGCAGTTGGCCAAGGTCGCCGAGGGCGCCGGTTTGACGATGATCCAGCTCGCGCTCGGTTTCGTCAACGCGCACCCAGCGGTGACGAGTGCGATCATCGGCCCGCGCACGTTGGATCACCTGGCGTCACAGGTCGCGGCCGCGGACACGGTGCTTTCGGCGGATGTGCTCGATGCGGTCGACGCAATCGTTCCGCCGGGCGTGGACCTGGCCGCACACGAAAAGTTCGACACCCCGCCCGCACTGCTGGATCCGTCGCTACGCCGTCGCTGAGCGGCAGTTACTCCGATTCGGCCCGACACTTCCCCGGCCTCGGTAGCGTCACGTCTGGACTCAATCCACGTACGTGACACACGGGGGAAAATATGGCGAAGACCGACGCGACGTTCATCTACGTCGCCACGTATCCGAACGAGACCGCCGCCCGCGACGACTACGAGGCGGTCAAAGGACTGCACGCCGACGGATTGGTCGGCTCGTATGACGCGGCCGTCGTGACCAAGGACGCCAACGGAAAAGTCCACGAGAACAAGGACGAGACCTCGACGCGCCATGGCGCCTGGTGGGGACTGGCAGCGGGAGCTGCGCTCGGCGCGATCTTCCCGCCGTCGATCCTCGCCACGGCCGCGGTCGGCGGCGTGGTCGGCGGCGTCAGCGGCCACTTGGCGAAGGGAATGTCCCGCTCAAGCGTCAAAGAGCTCGGCGACTTCATCGAGCCCGGCCAGGCCGGGCTGCTCATCGTCGGTGAGAGCAAGGTCGAGGAGGCGATCCAGAAGGCGGTGACGCGTGCCGAGAAGGAGACCGCCGCCGAACTGGGCGTCAGCGCGAAAGACCTGGACCGGGCCATGAATGAGGCCATGAACGAGATGTAACGCGCAGGCTCGGTCCACAGAACGAGAACGACCACACGGTACGCGGCTGCCAAGACGTACGATCTGGACGATCTTGGCAGCCGACGGAACCGGGGACCGATGACTTTCATGCTCGAAGGGCCGGTGCTGACCGGCGCTCGCGTACGGCTGGAACCACTCCACCGTCGACACGCGGCCGATCTCGCCATCGCGGTGTCCGAAGAGGACCGCCGCTCCTACGCGTTCACGTGGGTACCCACGCCGGACGAGGTCGACGCGTACATCGACGGGCAGCTCGAACGAGCCGCGACCGGCCGGCTGGCCCCGTACGCGCAGATCTCGCTGGCGTCCGGTCGAGCGGTCGGCGCCACGGCCTTCTGGGACCCACGGCTGTGGCCCGGCACCGGCCGTCTGTATGCGATCGAGGTCGGCTTCACCTGGCTCGCCGCATCCGCGCAGGGCACCGGCCTGAACGCCGAGTCGAAGCTGCTGCTTTTCCGGCACGCGTTCGAGAACTGGGGTGTCGATCGCGTCGATCTGAAAACGGATGCCCGTAACAGCCGTTCTCGGGCCGCCATCGAGGCGGCCGGTGCCCGCTTCGAGGGCGTGCTCCGGAGCTGGTCCCGATCATGGGCACCGGGCGAGGACGGCTGGCTACGCGACTCCGCGATGTTCTCGATCATCGCGGCGGAATGGCCGGACTGCCGCGCCAGGCTGGAGAAGCGCCTGGCCACGATCGTGCCGATGCCGGCGTCCAAGAGCGACCGGGGACCGCTCGCCGGTCGCTCTTAGCAGCCAATCAGACCGTCGGCTCGTACGCGAGGTTCGGCCGGAGCCACCGCTCAACGTCGGCGACCGGCATGCCGCGCCGGACCGCGTAGTCCTGGACCTGGTCCTGCGAGATCCGCCCGACGGTGAAGTACTTCGAGTCCGGGTGGGCGAAGATCAGGCCGCTGACGCTCGCGGCCGGCGTCATCGCGAACGTCTCGGTGACATCGATCCCGACCTGATCGGTTCCGAGCAGGTCGAAAAGCTCGCGCTTCTCGCTGTGATCCGGTGAGGCCGGATAGCCGAGCGCCGGACGGATGCCCCGGAACCTCTCGGCGTGCAGATCCGCGAGGGCGGGCTCGGCGTCGGGCTCGAACCATTCGCGCCGGACCCGAAGGTGCACCCACTCGGCGAACGCTTCGGCGAGGCGATCGGCGAGCGCCTTCACCATGATCGCCCGGTAGTCGTCCTGCTCCTTTTCGTACGCGGCGGCCAGCGCCTCGGCGCCGTGGATCGTGACGGCGAATCCGCCCAGGTGATCCCCGGCCGGTGCGATGTAGTCGGCCAAGCATCGGTTCGCCCGGCCTTCCGGCTTCACGGTCTGCTGGCGGAGCATCGGGAAGCGAATCTCCGAGTCGTCCAGCACGATGTCGTCGCCGTCGGAGTGCGCCGGCCAGAATCCGTAGACGCCTTCAGCCTGGAACGATCCGTCCGCGATGATCTTGTCGAGCAGCGTGTTCGCATCGTCGAACAGTTCGCGGGCCACCGGCTGCTCCAGGATCGCCGGGTACTTCCCCTTCAACTCCCACGCCAGGAACAGGAACTGCCAGTCGACCATGGCGCGGAGTTCGGTGAGCGATGGCCGTACGACGTGGACGCCGGTGGATGCGGGGACCGGAAGCTCGTCGAACGAGACCAGCTCACGATTCGCGCGGCTCTGCTCCAGCGTGAGCATTGGCTGGCGCGCCCGGTTCGCGTACTGGTCGCGTAGTCGTTCCTGATCGTTGCGGTTGTCGATCGCGAGGATCTCGGCGCGATCCGGGTTGAGCAGGTCCGACACCACCCCAACCACGCGGGACGCGTCGAGTACGTGCACGGTGGTGTGCTCGTAGACCGGCGCGATCCGGACCGCGGTGTGTTGGCGGGACGTCGTCGCACCACCGATCAGCAGCGGCAGCTTGAGTCCGCGACGTTCCATTTCGGTGGCGACCGAGACCATCTCGTCGAGCGAAGGCGTGATCAGACCGGACAGGCCGATCGCGTCGGCGCCTTCGGCAATCGCGGTGTCCAGGATCTTCCCGGCCGGAACCATCACACCGAGATCGATCACCTCGTAGTTGTTGCAGCCCAGCACGACGCCGACAATGTTCTTGCCAATGTCGTGGACGTCGCCCTTGACGGTGGCGAGGACGATCTTGCCTTGCCCGCGGCCGGTATCGATCCGGCCCTCCAGCCGGGCTTGCTCCTTCTCGGCTTCCATGAACGGTTCGAGGTACGCCACCGAGCGCTTCATCACGCGCGCGCTCTTCACGACCTGCGGCAGGAACATCTTGCCGGAGCCGAACAGATCGCCGACGACCTTCATGCCGTCCATCAGCGGACCCTCGATGACCTGGAGCGGCCGCATGCCCTGCCGGGCTTCCTCGGTGTCCGACTCGATGAAGTCGACGATGCCGTGCACTAGCGCGTGCTCGAGCCGCTTGCCGACCGGCGCGTCGCGCCAGGCCAGATCGACGACGCGAGCGGTGCCCTTCCCGCCGACGGTCTCGGCGAACGACACCAGCCGGTCGGTTGCGTCCGGCCGCCGGTCGAAGATCACGTCTTCGACGAGCTCCAGCAGGTCGGCCGGGATGTCCTGGTAGACCGCGAGCTGCCCGGCGTTCACGATGCCCATGTCCAGACCCGCCTGTACGGCGTAGAACAGGAATGCCGAGTGCATCGCTTCGCGGACGACGTCGTTGCCCCGGAACGAGAACGACAGGTTCGAGATGCCACCACTCGTCCGTACGCCTGGGCAGCGCTCCTTGATCAGCGGGAGTGCCTCGATGAACGCCTTCGCGTAGCCGTTGTGCTCGGAGATGCCGGTCGCGACCGCGAGCACGTTCGGGTCGAAGATGATGTCGGTCGGCGGGAACCCCACCTCGTTGACCAGCAGGTCGTACGCGCGGCCGCAGATCGACACCTTGCGCTCGACAGTGTCCGCCTGACCGAGTTCGTCGAACGCCATCACGACGACGCCGGCGCCGTACCCCCTGATCTTGCGGGCTTGCTCCAGAAACGGGCCTTCGCCCTCCTTCAGGCTGATCGAGTTGACCACGCCCTTGCCTTGGACGCACTTGAGCCCGGCCTCGAGCACGCTCCACCGAGAGCTGTCCACCATGATCGGGATCCGGGCCACCTCGGGCTCGGTCGCGATCAGGTTCAGGAACGTGGTCATCGCGGTGACGCTGTCCAGCAAATCCGCGTCCATGTTGACGTCCAGCAGGTTCGCGCCGCCGCGTACCTGCTCCAACGCCACGTCGACCGCGCCCTGGTGGTCACCGCTCTCGATCAAGCGCCGGAACCGTGCCGAACCAGTGACGTTCGTCCGCTCACCGATCATCACGAAGCCGGTGTCCGGCCCGATCTCGAACGGCTCGAGGCCGCTGAAGCGGGTTGCTCCGGAGATCACCGGAAGCGGGCGCGGAGCCTTGTCGGCAACGGTCGCGGCGATCTTCGCGATATGCGCCGGGGTCGTACCGCAGCATCCGCCGACGATGTTGACCAGACCGGACGCGGCAAACTCGCCGATCAAGCCCGCGGTCTGCTCCGGCGTCTCGTCATATCCGCCGAATGCGTTCGGCAGGCCGGCGTTGGGGTGGCTGGCGACATACGAGCCGGCCAGCCGGGATAGCTCCGCGACGTGCGGCCGCGCTTCCTTGGCGCCGAGTGCGCAGTTCACGCCGACCACGAGTGGCTTGGCCTGCTCGATCGACCGCCAGAACGCCTCGACCGTCTGGCCGGAGAGCGTACGGCCACTGAGATCGACGATGGTCACCGAGATCCACAGCGGGATGTGCGGGGCAACTTCGCGGGCGGCCGAGATCGCAGCCTTCGCGTTCAACGTGTCGAAGATCGTCTCGATCATCAGGAAGTCGACGCCGCCGTCGGAGAGCGCTTGGATCTGCTCGGCGTACGCGGCTTTGACCCGGTCGAACGTGGTCGCCCGGTACGACGGATCCTCGACCTTCGGCGACAGCGACAGCGTGAGGTTCAGCGGACCGATCGAACCGGCCACGAACCGGCCGCCGAACTCGTCCGCCGCCTGGCGGGCCAGCCGGGCGCCTTCCAGGTTCATCTCCCGGACATATGCTTCCAGGCCGTAATCGGCCTGGGCGATGCTCGTACTGCTGAACGTATTCGTGGTGGTGATGTCGGCGCCGGCCGCCAGGTATTGCCGGTGGATATCGAGGATGATGTCCGGCCGCGTCAGGTTCAGCAGGTCCGGATCACCGGTGATGTCACGCGGATGATCGGCGAAACGCTCGGGCCGGAAGTCCGCGGGCTGCAACTTGTAGCCCTGCAGCATCGTGCCCCAGGCGCCGTCCAGCACCAAGATCCGACGTTCCAGCAGATCACGCAGTTCCTGCTCGGTTCCAAGAGTTCTACTGCCCACCATGCCCACCTCCGGCACTGGCAGGCGCCCTTCCTCACGATGCAGGGCCGAGCGTGGCGGGCCCTTCTTCGGGCGACCGTCGCAGCGCCTCTCGACTCAGACCTTCAGTGTAGCGAATTCCGGGAGCGGTTCCGCCCCGTGGCACATGAGTCCAATTGGTGAACGATCCGGCGGCCGCACTCGTGGTCCGGCGTTCATCGGCAGGCACCGATATCGTCACGTTTCCGCCCTAGGGTGATCGTTGTCCCATTCCAGCTCGGATCGGACGGCAACCTCTACGGCACCACGTCCGGCGGCGGCATCGGCAACGGCGGTACCGTCTTCCGAATCACGCCGAGTGGGGTCTTCACGGTGCTGCATTCGTTCTCGGCTCCGGCGATCAACGACGGCGGCCCAATCGGGGCGCTCTACCAGGACTCCGACGGCAGCCTGTACGGCGCGGTCCGTGGCTTCATCAACAGCGACGACGGCCACGAAACCGATCCCGGACCATCCACGCGTTCACGCTTGGCGCCGACGGCGGCTACCCGGTGGCTGCCCTCGCGGTCGCGGGCAACGGCAAGATGTACGGCACTGCGACGTCCGGCGGGAGCACCGGCAACGGGACCGCGTACTACTTCAACGCCTGCCCCTGATCCGTCATCGACCCCGAGTCGATCGAGATTCGACACATTTTCGGTGACCGATGCACTAACGATGGGCAGACTCGTGATTGCCGGATGGCAAATGGTTGACGCCTCAGGCATTCCGACGCATTGCGAATGACAATATTCGTGCCGACGCCGCCGGAGCCGAAGCCAATTCACGACAGGCCCTTTACGCGGACCCACCACAGTAGATTATTATCGGCGCGGCCCTCGGCATGATTGATGAACCTCATTCAGAAGACACTGCCGCGTAACACGATCGAAATGTACAGATCAGAAGATGTGATCCACCTCGGCCTGGTGAGTCCGCCCATCGCGCAGCACCGCGCCGGACGGGCGCGTGCGGCAACACGCTTTGCGGCGGAAGGAGAGCGGGACCCGTGGCGCGTCATCGAGACGAATTTGTGGAAGCGCCCGGTCTGACAGCGATGACGCCGCCGCCCGCGCCGACGACTGCGCGCCGCACGACCATCCGCGGCCGCCTCGCCCGGATCATCGCGCTACCACTCGTTGCGGTCGTTGTCCTGCTCACCATCGTGACGGTCGGCTACACCGGCGCCTATCAGACCGCCGACCGAACCACGAAGCGCGTACAGCTCCTGCTCGAGTCCGAGAACCTTGTTCACGACCTGCAGGAAGAGCGTGGCGTCGTGTCCGGCCTGCTCGGCGGCGACGTCAGCTTCAAGGACGAGCTGTCCTCGGCCCGGACCGATGTGGACAACGAACACACCCGCCTGAAGCTGCTCGCGGTTGGCCCGGAAGCGACGACCGTGACAAAGGCGCTCCAGGACCTCGACGGCCTGGACGCGATCCGGGCGCGGATCGACGCGAAGAAGATCAGCCGTCCGGACGCGTTCGCCTACTACACGGGCCTGATCGCGACGCTCAACGGCATCGCGGTCGGAGTTCAGGATTCCACCGATGACACACTCCGCCGCGAGGTCACCGCGCTGCAGGCGCTTGACGACCTCGAGGAGTACACGGCCCAGGAACGCGCATTCCTGAACGGCGTATTCGCCGCCGGTGGATTCAAGTCCGGTGAGTACCGGACTTTCTCCGGCATCGACGCCGGCCGGCAGGAAGCGCTCACCCGCTACCGGCAGTACGCGACGCCGGCGCAACTCACGCCGGTCACCGCGGCACTCGACTCCGGGGCGGCTCGCGAGGCGGCGTTCTTCGAAGAGCGAGCGTTCGACACGCCCACCGGCTCATTCGTGGTCAGCCCGCAGTCCTGGTGGTCGGCGAATACGACGTTGCTGGACGACATGCAGACCGCTCAGGCAACGGTCGGCACGGCTGTCAACCAGCGGGCGACCGATCTGCGGCGCAGCGCCACGATCCGGCTGGGAGCGCTCGCCTTCCTCGCCGTTCTGGCGGTGATCGGCGCGATCGCACTGCTCGCCACCGCCAGCCGGTCGATCACCCGCCCGCTTGCCCTGCTCGCCGCCGAGGCGTACGCGATCGCGAACGTCCGCCTGCCGGAGGCGATCCGCCAGACGCAGACGATCGCGGCGGATGCGGAACCCGAACCACCTCAGCGCGTATTGGTGCCACGACGGTCGAGTGCCGAGATCGCAGCGGTCGCGAACGCGCTCGACGGAGCACAGGATACCGCGTACTCGCTCGCGACCGAACAAGCTCGGCTGCTCCGGAGCACCTCGGAATCACTGGCCAACCTGGGTCGACGCAATCAGAACCTGCTTCGACGCCAACTCGGTTTCATCACCGAACTCGAGCGCGAAGAGACCGACCCGGGCGGCCTTGCGAACCTCTTCGAACTCGACCACCTCGCCACCCGTATGCGCCGAAACGCCGAGAGCCTCCTCGTTCTCGTTGGCGAATCCCGGCCCCGTACGTGGTCCGAGCCGGTGGCGATCGCCGACGTGGTCCGAGCCGCGATCTCCGAGGTCGAGGACTATCGCCGAGTCACCATCCGGCGGCTGGACGACGGGTACGTCGGCGGCGCGTTCGTCGCCGGCGTGGCGCACGTGATCGCCGAGCTGATCGAGAACGGCCTCTCGTTCTCGCCGCCCGATGTCGAAGTCGAAATCCAGGGTCGTCTCGTGCATGGCAGATATCTGATCGGCATCACCGATCAGGGCATCGGCATGGAAAAGCCCGAAATGGAGCGGTCGAACGCGCGATTGCGGGGCGAGGAGAGCTTCCTCACCGCCCCGACCAGATTCCTTGGTCATTACGTCGTCGGCCAGCTGGCCAAGCAACTCGGCATCAACGTGGAACTGTCGCCGTCGCCGGTCACCGGAGTGACCGCGCGTGTCACGCTCACCGCACCGGTCCTCACGGTCCTGCCGGCCGTTCAGCGCGCACCCGAAGGGCGACCGCTCGCGATCGGGGCCGCGCCGGTGTCGGATGAGTTCGCCGACGGCGCCGACGACCCATTCGCCGCGGATCTGGGCGAGGATCTGAATGACGATCTGGCCCCGGTCGGCGTCGGCGTACCGACGGTTCACTGGTTCGACCGGTCCGCCAATGAGAACGCGTTGCCCGCTCGGCCATCCAGCGGCCGGGCGGCCGTCCCGACCATCAGCGGCGCCGGCATCCCGGCCGCCGGCGTGCCTGCCACGGATCTGCCCATCGCCGGTCAGTCCACGACCGGCCTCCCGTACACGTCGTCGAAGGGAACGTTTGCCATCGATGTTGCCCACGGCCGCGGTGAACGTACCCGCAACGGCCTGCTGAAACGGGTGCCCGGCCCACGGCGCCCAGCCACCACCGATCCGGCCGCAGAGGCGCCGCCGGAGCCGATCCCGAATTCATCGCCGCAGGTCCGCGACACACTCAACGCGTTGCGCGCAGGCATCGCGCGCGGCGCCCAGGACTACGCCGCCATGAACGAAACGCAATCGCCGTATCTCGGGGAAGCCGAGACTGAGAGGAGCACCCATGTCTATTGATGTGGGAACCGATGTCAACAGCTTCAATTGGCTGCTCGCCAACTTCGTCCACAGCACGTACGGCGTTCGGGACGCGGTCGCCGTCTCGTCCGACGGTCTGTTGATCGCCACGTCGGACGGCCTGGACCGGGACGGCGCCGATCACCTGGCGGCGATCGTGTCGAGCCTGTGCAGCCTGAGCCGCAGCGCCTCCCGTCGGTACGAGTTCGAAGCCGTCAACCTGATCATGATCGAGATGCGGCGCGGTTTCCTGCTGGTATCGGCGATCCGCGGCGGCAGTTGCCTCGGCGTGATCGCAGACTCCACCTGCGACATCGGCCTCGCCGGATACGAAATCTCACTCCTTGCGGAACGCTTCGGCGATCTGTTGACGCCGGCTCTGATCGCGCACGCCAGAGGATCCCTACCGCAATGACCGGGCCAGGTCCGAACGACCCGCGTCGCTGGGATAGCGACGCGGTCGCTCGGCTGCCCGATCCTCGAATGATTCCGCGTTCGCTCGATTATTCGGACGAAGACCGGGCGCAGACCACGGTGGAAGCGGAGGACGAGACGCGCGTCGATGCGGTGGTACGGCCGTTCTTGCTCACCGGCGGCCGTACGCAGCCAGTACGCGACGGGCTTCGGACGCACACGCTGATCACCGCTCCGGTCTCCGCCGTCCATGCGCCGCTGCGCTTCGAGCTGCGACAGATCGTGGAGATCTGCCAGTTCCCGCAGTCCGTCGCGGAGATCGCGAACCGGATCGGCGTACCACTTGGGGTTGCTCGGGTTTTGATCGCTGACCTGATCTCCAGCGGTTACGCGATCAGCCATGACCAGAACGAGGACGAACTGTCCGTGGAGACCATCGAAAGGATCATGAGACGTGTCCGTGCGCTCTAGTACTCGCCCGGCGCCGATCTCTGTCAAGATCGTCATCAGTGGCGGATTCGGTGTCGGCAAGACGACGTTCGTCGGTGCAATCTCCGAGATCGAACCGCTGGTCACCGAGGCCGACATGACCGAGCGGTCGATCGGCATCGACGACCGGGGCGGCCTCCCGGACAAAACCACGACCACGGTGGCGTTGGACTTCGGCCGGATCACGCTGGAAGAGACGCTGCTGCTGTACCTCTTCGGTACGCCCGGGCAGGACCGCTTCTCATTCCTGTGGGACGACCTGGTCGACGGCGCGCTCGGCGCGGTGATCCTGGTGGACACGCGGCGGATCGAGGACAGCTTCCCCGGCATCGACTTTTTCGAGCAGCGCGGTACGCCGTTCCTGCTGGCCGTGAACCAGTTCGACCAGTCCCCGCAGTTCGAGCTGGACGAGGTTCGGGAAGCGCTCGGCGTCTCGCCGTTCGTCCCGGTGGTCGCGACCGACGCGCGCGACCGCGAATCCGTGAAAAGCGTGCTCGTCACGCTGATCGAGCAGGTGCTCGCCCACCGCTTGGCCCGGCCGGTCGGATCCGGAGTCTGATGACCATCACGCTCAAACGAGCGGTCGTGACCGCGACCGTGATGGTCAGCACGTTCCCGCTGACCGCCTGTGGCAGCACCGCACAGATCGGTTCAGCGGCTCCGTCGGCGGCCCCGAAGCCGTGCGGCACCGTCAACATCGCGGACAACCCGCGGGTGGGCTACGAGGCCGACCTCGCCGTCGTGTCGTACGTGCTGAAAACGAAGCTCGGTTGCGTCGTGAAGGCGCCGAAAATGGCCGAAGACGTGTCCTGGCAGGGCTTCGCGGCGAACACAGTCGACGTCGTACTCGAAAACTGGGGTAACGACGACCTCAAGAAGCAATACATCGACGACTCCCCGATCGCGGTCGAGATGGGCGAGACCGGCAATGAGGGCACCGTCGGCTGGTACGTCCCACCGTGGCTCGCGAAGGCGCACCGACGTGCTCGACTACCGCAACCTCAACGACTCCGCCGACAGGTTTCGCGACGAGCGACACGGGCCCGAAGGGGCAGTTGCTCGATGGCGATCTCGTCCTACGTCACGAACGACGTCGCCCTGATCAAGAATCTCGGCCTGAACTTCAAGGTGGAGTACGCAGGCAGCGAGGCCGCTCTGATCCAGGCGTTCAAGAGCGCCGAGGCGCAACACACATGGCTCATCGGATACTTCTACGAGCCGCAATGGTCCTCTCCCAGGTGCCGCTCGTACACGTGGCGCTCCCGCCGTACACGCCAGGGTGCGATGCGGACCGAAGACGGTGAAGTGCGACTACCAGCCGTACGACCTCGACAAGATTGCCCGCAAGGCGTGGGTCGACTCCGGTACTCCGGCCGCGACGTTCATCAAGAACTTCTCGTGGACAAACGCCGACCAGGACTCGGTCGCGCTCGACATCTCCAACAAGATGACCGACGACGCGGCCGCGAAGAAGTGGGTCGACGCCCACCCCGACGAGGTAGCGGCATGGCTCAAGGGCGTGATTACCAGTTGATCGTGGAGTTGGTTAGCACACGCTGCGACAGCAGCAAATGGGCTTCAGGATCATGCGACGGACACGATCAACTTTTTCCGACGCCGCTCGCCTCCGCT
Organism: uncultured Actinomycetota bacterium; assembly: GCA_963831705.1. GTDB lineage: Bacteria > Actinomycetota > Actinomycetes > Mycobacteriales > Micromonosporaceae > DASQPR01. The sequence goes on from CAWHRE010000010.1 coordinate 733,260, forward strand.
TCGATGGCGGAGGCATTCGTCATCGCGTACAACTTCGGCCGGCGGCGGAACAGACCGGGTTCAACGGCGCGCGCGACTGCCGAAGGAACTTCTCCGGGTCGGCGGCTGGACCGGGACCTAGATTCACATGGCGGTCGGGATCGATCGTCCACTCGCAGAACACGGTGTACGGCTGGTGATCGACCGGCGAGATCGAGTGTTCCAGCGTGAAGTAACGCCGCGCGGCGGACTTTCGGGACTGCACCAGCGCGGTGAAGAGCGCTTCGGCGGGCTCGGCCGGTTTCGGCATCGTCACCAACATGACGTCGTGTTTCCGTAGACGAATCGCTTGCGCCGCAAGCCCGTCGGGCAACAGCCGATCGTCCCCGGTGAACTCGTCGCCGGTCGAATCCCACCACCGGACCAGCGCCAATGTCGGATCGTCCAAAGTCAGAAGATCCCGGAGAATCCCGTCCGGCATGTGAGGGAGTCGGCGATGAGCGAACACATAGTGATGACGACGGGCTATGGCGCACGACGATACCTCGCGCCGGTAGACGGAAGTTGATCCTGGAGTTATCAGCACGACACACCGTCGACGCGTCAACTAACTCCAGGATCAACTGGGGGTTGGGGGCTTGCGCTGCCAGGCCAAGGCGAGCATCAAGCGCGCTCGGCCGGCGGGCGAGTCGAGGACATCGCCGAAGAGGTCATGCAGTTGGGTCATGCGATATCGCACCGTCTGCGGGTGTACGTGCAGCTCAGCCGCTACCGCCCGACGATCTCCGAAGTGCCTGAGCCAACTGGCGAGCGTTTCGGTCAGCCGCTCGGCCACCGCCGGTGCGACCCCCTCCAGCGGTACGAGCATCTGGCTGCGGAACGCGGCGAGCAGCCGGGCATCGCGATGCACGATGATCGCGTCGAGATGATCGTCGGCGAACACCGGATCGTCCTCGAGAATCCCGTCCCGCTGCAGCAGTGCCGCAACCTCGGCGATCCGCATACTGGCCGGCAGGTGTTCCAGCGGCACCGGGTGCCCGACCACCGCGCCGGCCCCGCGCAGCGCCTCGGACAGTCGCTGCCTGCGGCCGGGCCGGGCCGGGTCCGGCACGATCGCCCCCATGATCGTCCGCTGCCGAATCAGGAGGCAGGAGCTGTCCAAACGCGACAGCACGGCCTGACCGATCTCGTTCTCCGGGTCGACCAAGATCACTGCCGCGAGCGGCGGAATCGCCCAGAACGCGCGGCCGGCCGCTCGGCGTACCGCGGTTTCGGTCGAACGCTCGGACAGCAGCAGCTCGACGAGTTCGTTGCGGAGCTGTTCGCGCTGGCCTGCCGCCCCGGACTGTTCACTAACGTAGCCACGCGCAGAGGCCGACGAGAGCTGGTCGATGAAGATGAACACGGCTTCGGCCAGCGCGGCCAGCGCCTCCGGCTGAGCACCCAGGTCGAGCGCGGCCCGGGAGACGTGATGCCAGGCCACGCGAGCGCCGACCTGATAAGCGGAGAGCAGCGTGGTCAGCTCACGACCCTCGCGGAACTCCATCCGGCCGATCTCTTCGAACAGCGCCGCCTCGGGCGTGTTCGCGTCCGCGCGGTACGGGCTCTCGTCGGTGTGCTCGACGATCTCCAGCAGCCGAACCAGGAACGCTCGGGCGGCGGCGGTGACTTCGTCCTGCTCCTGATTGAGAAATTCGGCGTAGTCCGGCCATTCTGTCCCGAAATGGGTACGCACTTCTTCGAGGATCTGTGGGAGTCTGGCATCCAGCTCCGGCACCAACCACATCATGTCGCCGGTGGTTGGCTTCTCAGATCGTTCCACGGTCAAACCGATCACTCCCGAACCTGATTTGTACGTTCGTGATAACTGACGGTACTCACTTTTTCTCTGGGACGTACAGACCAGGGCCTACTCGACGGAGCAACATCAAATAGTGCATCCGGTGCAACCTGAAACGCCCGGTGCCGCGGGAGCCGACTGGGTGGGTCGGCTCGGCGGCCGTGATGACGTATATCTGCGTGATCACGAGCGTACGGAGAATTTTCCGGTCGCCCTGAAGGTGCTGCCGCGGCGATACCGGGACAGCCTGAAAGCCGTGTACGACGTTGCGCGTGTCATCGACGATCTCGGCGACGAAGCACCGGACGATCGTGTCGTGCTCCTCACCGCTTTCCGAGAAGATCTCGCCACGATCTGGCACGGCGGCGTACCGCAGGCTCCGGTTCTTCGCCGTCTCGCCACCACGGTCGCTGACCGCGGCCTGTCCGAGCGACCGTTCGTCGCCCTGATCGAGGCGAACCTGCTGGACCAGACTGTGGCCGTCTACCCGACGTACGGGGACCTCGCGGCCTACTGTGAACTGTCCGCGAATCCGGTCGGCCGGATCGTGTTGGAGATCTTCGGCCGATCGACACCGGAGAACATCGCGGACTCGGATCGTATTTGTACCGCGCTGCAGATCGTCGAGCACTGCCAGGACGTCGCCGAGGATTTTCGAGTCGGACGGTGCTACCTGCCACGGGAAGATCTGGATCGGTTCGGCGTCGATCGGTCCGCGCTGAAGACCGCGCCGGCCACGCCCGAGTTACGCCAGGTGATCGCGTTCGAGGTGGATCGCGCGACCGCACTACTCGATGCCGGGCTACCGCTGATCGGGCGATTGAGCGGCTGGTCTCGACTCGCGGTTGCCGGCTACGCGGCGGGTGGACGCGCTGCGATCGGATCCATCCGCAAAGTTGATTACGATGTCATGTCCGCTATGCCCGATAGTAAGCGGTTAGATGTAATTCGACAGCTCATCGAGGTACTCATGGGCAGGAGGGCGGCGGCGTGACGGAGACCATCGACGAGGCATACCGGACTTGTGAACTCATCACACGGACCCAGGCACGAAACTTCTTCTACGGAATCCGGCTACTCCCCACCGCGAAGCGCAACGGACTCTGCGCTCTATACGCCTTGTCGCGACGCATGGACGACATCGGCGACGGCGACCTCCCGCACGACGCGAAGGCCGCTGAACTCAATGCGCTGCGCGACGAACTGCACCACATCGATACGAGTACGGATCCGGTGCTGATCGCGGTCAACGACACGGCGCGCATGTTTCCGGTACCGCTCGGAGCGTTCGACGAACTCATCGACGGTGTGGAGATGGATGTCGCCGGGCGCGAGTACGTGACATTCGACGACCTCGTCGAGTATTGCCGCTGCGTGGCCGGCGCGGTCGGTCGGCTGTGCCTCGGTGTCTTCGCTGATCGGCCCGACGCGGTCGCATCGCAGCGCGCCGACGAGCTGGGCATCGCACTGCAACAGACGAACATTCTCCGGGACATCCGCGAGGACCTGATGAACGGCCGGATCTACCTACCCCAGGAGGACCTCGACCGGTTTGAGGTGACGCTGAAGCTGGACGAGCACGGCGCGCTGGCCGATCCGGACGGCAACCTCGCCGCGCTGATCCACGCCGCCGCCGTACGCAACCGCGAGTGGTACGGGCAAGGCTGGAAGCTCCTTCCGATGCTCGATCGCCGGAGCAGCGCCTGTACCGCGGCGATGTCCGGCATCTACCGGCGGCTACTCGATCGCATCGACGCGGAACCGAACGCGGTATACACCCAGCGGCTATCGCTGTCCGGCTGGGAGAAGGCGGCCGTCGCGGTACGGGCGTTGACGGGAGCGTCGGCATGAGTCGTGCCGTCGTGGTCGTCGGTGGCGGCCTGGCCGGGATCACGGCCGCGCTGCGATGCGCGGACGCGGGTCATCGCGTCACGCTGCTCGAAGCCAAGCCCCGGCTGGGCGGCCTGACGTACTCGTTCCGGCACGGTGACCTCGACGTCGACAACGGTCAGCACGTGTTCCTGCGCTGCTGTACGGCGTACCGGGAATTGCTCGACCGGCTCGGCGTCGCGGGCGACGTCACGCTGCAGGATCGTCTGGACATCCCGGTGCGTACGCCCGACGGCCGCAGCGCCCGCCTACGGCGCAACGGCCTACCGGCACCGCTGCACATGAGCGGTTCGCTCCTCCGGTACGGGCTGCTCACGCCCGCCCAGCGAGTGAAGTTCGTCCGCGCCGCGCTCGCGATGCGCCGGCTCAAGCGGGACGACCCCGCCGTTGACCGCCGCAGCTTTGCCGACTGGCTCGCCGCGTACGGGCAGGATCGGGCCACCATCGACGCGATGTGGGAACTGGTCGGCATAGCGACGCTGAACGCGCACGCCGAGGAGACCTCGCTGCGATTGGCCGCGATGGTGTTCCAGGTCGGCATGCTCACCGACGCTGGTGCGGCCGACATCGGCTGGGCAAAGGTGCCACTGCAGCAACTCCACGGCGATGCGGCAACCGCAGCGCTGGAGAAGGCCGGTGCCACGGTGCGGCTGAGCAATCCGGTGGAGATGCTGACCGCTGGATGGAGCGTGCAGGCAAAAGACGGCGACTACCCGGCCGACGATGTGATTCTGGCGGTGCCGCCTGCGCAGGCCGCAAAGCTGGTGCCCGCCGAAATCGAACCGACGGTCACGGCGAGTGCCGCGCTCGGTACGTCACCGATCATCAACCTGCACGTCGTCCTCGATCGGAAAGTGCTGGACGGGCCGTTCCTGGCCGGCGTCGGTACGCCGATCCAATGGATCTTCGACCGTACCGATCAATCCGGCCTGGCGGGGCCGGGGCAGTACCTCGCGGTGTCCGTCTCGGCCGCCGACGCGTACATCGACCAAACCGTGGCAGCGCTGCGTGAGCGGCTCCTGCCGGACATGCTCGCGCTGCTCCCCGCGATGCGAGAGGCAACCATCCTCGATTTCTTCGTGACCCGCGAGCGGACCGCTACGTTCCGACCCGCTCCGGGCAGCGGCGCTCTACGTCCGGGCGCCGCCACATCCGCACCAGGCCTCTTCCTCGCTGGTGCGTGGACCGACACCGGTTGGCCGGCGACGATGGAGGGTGCGGTTCGCAGCGGCGCTGCTGCGGCTGACGCACTCCTGAGCCGGCCCGTACGACAGGGCGTGGCGTCATGACAGTCACCGTCTCCGTGCTCGATCGCAGCCGATCCGCGGTCGTCCCCGAGCTGCAAGCCGCCGTGGCGCGGCTCGACCCCGGTAGCCGCTTGCCGGCTTCGTACCACTTCGGATGGTGCGATCCCGAGGGCAACCCGACTCCGGAGGGCTTCGGCGGCAAGGCCGTACGCCCAGCGTTTGCGCTGCTTTCCGCAGAAGCCGTCGGCGCACCGGCGGAGACCGCACTCCCCGGCGCAGTCGGTGTCGAGCTGATCCACAACTTCTCCCTGATCCACGACGATCTGCTGGACGGCGACGTCGAGCGACGCCACCGCAAGACGGTCTGGGCGATCTGGGGTGCGGCCACGGCGATCCTGACCGGCGATGCTCTCCTCGCGCTGGCCCACGAGATCGTGCTGGAAGCGGACAGCCCGGCCGCCGGACGAGCCGGCCTCCTGCTGGCCACCACGACGCGTGAGCTGACCCGCGGTCAGACGCAGGATCTCGCGTTCGAGACTCGTCAGGGTGTGTCGTTGGACGAGTGTCTGGACATGGCAGGTGGCAAGACCGGCTCACTGCTCGCGGCGAGTGCGGCGATCGGAGCCGTGCTGGCCGGGGCGGATGCCGCCACGATCGGCGCGCTGACCGCGTTCGGCAGCCAGGTTGGGATCGCATTTCAGCTGGTCGACGACGTGCTCGGGATCTGGGGTGATCCGGCGGTCACCGGCAAGTCGGCCCACTCCGACCTGCGAGCGCGTAAGAAGTCGCTGCCCGTCACCTGGGCACAGACCGACGACCGGCACGGTCCGGCGATCCAAGCGTTCCTGACCGGTGACGGTGAGCCCGACGAGGCGGCGATCGTCCGGATCGCCGAGACGCTCGACGAAGCCGGCGCCCGGTCCTGGGCGCTCGCCGAGGCGGCCCGGCGGATGACGATCGCCGAGCAGACCCTGTCCACTGTCGAGCTCGCTGCACCGGCAAGAGCCGACCTGATCGCGCTCGCGAAATACGTGGTGGAGCGTGAGTCATGACGCTGACCACGCAACGGCCGATCGCGGATCCCGGCGACGTCCGGGAGGCGGCGGCGCGCACGCTTGCGAACGCGGTCACGCACCTTCGGGCCCGGCAGCACCAGGACGGCTACTGGAAGGGCGAACTGGCCACCAACGTCACGATGGACGCCGAGGACCTGCTGCTCCGGGAGTTCCTGGGCATCCGTACGGCTCAGGTGACCGAAGAGTCGGCTCGATGGATCCGCTCGCAACAGCAGCCGGATGGCACTTGGGCACAGTTCAAGGGCGGCCCGCCGGAACTTTCGACGACAGTGGAGGCGTGGATCGCGCTGCGCCTGGCCGGTGACGCTCCCGAAGCGCCGCACATGGCGAAGACGTCGGCCTACGTCCGGGCAAATGGCGGCGTCGAGTCGACCCGCGTCTTCACCCGGATCTGGCTCGCGCTCGTTGGGCTCTGGTCCTGGGATGACCTGCCCGAGCTGCCGCCGGAACTGATCTTCCTGCCCAAGTGGTTCCCACTGAACATTTACGACTTCGGCTGCTGGGCTCGGCAGACGATCGTGCCGCTGACGATCGTCGGTGCGCATAAGCCGGTCCGCCCGGTGTCGTTCGGCATCGAGGAACTGCACAATCCGGCGTACCGTCGGCCGAAGACGCCTTTGTGGAGCTGGTCCGCTTTCTTCCGCGGCGCCGACCGGCTGCTGCATCTCTATGCTCGACGGCCGATCGGGCCGCTGCGCCGTACCGCCGAACGCCGCGCCGAAGCCTGGATCCTGGCACGTCAGGAAGCCGATGGCGGCTGGGGCGGCATCCAACCACCGTGGGTCTACTCGCTGATCGCGCTGCACCTGCACGGGCGCTCCCTCGACGATCCCGTGGTCGCGAAGGGCATCGCCGGCCTCGACGGTTTCACGATTCGCGAAGAGACAGATCAAGGCTTCGTACGCCGCCTGGAGGCCTGCCAGTCGCCGGTGTGGGACACCGCGCTCGCGCTGACCGGGCTACTCGACGCGGGCGTACCGACCGACGATCCGGCCGTGCTGAACGCGACCGACTGGCTGCTCGCCGAAGAGATCACAGTGACCGGCGACTGGTCGGTACGACGGCCCGACGTGGCACCGGGCGGGTGGGCGTTCGAGTTCGAAAACGACGGCTACCCGGACACCGATGACACCGCCGAGATCGTGCTCGCACTGCGCCGTGTCGCGCATCCGGACGGTGCCGGACTCCGTGGCGCGGTCGATCGCGGTATCGACTGGATGAACGGCATGCAATCGAAGGACGGCGGCTGGGGCGCGTTCGACGCGGACAACACTCGCAGGCTTCCGACCAAGCTGCCGTTCTGCGACTTCGGCGAGGTCATCGACCCGCCATCGGCCGACGTCACGGCGCACATCGTCGAGGCGCTTGCGGCCGACGGACGGGACACCCGCCGTGGCGTGGAGTGGCTCCTCCGGGCGCAGGAACCGGACGGATCGTGGTTCGGCCGCTGGGGCGCCAACTACGTGTACGGGACCGGGGCCGCTGTACCGGCGCTGGTCGCCGCCGGGCTCGACCGCGACGACCCGCGCATCGAACATGCCGTCGAATGGCTGGTCGAGCACCAGAACGTCGATGGTGGCTGGGGTGAAGATCTCCGCTCGTACACCGACCGGGCGTGGGCCGGGCGCGGTACGTCGACGGCGTCACAGACCGCCTGGGCCTTGATGGCACTGCTGGCGGCGGACGGCCCGGGCGACACGATCGATCGCGGCGTCCGGTTCCTCGTGGACACGCAGCGCGCCGACGGCAGCTGGGACGAAGACCTCTTCACCGGTACCGGATTCCCGGGCGCCTTCTACATCAACTATCACCTCTACCGGCTCGTATTTCCGGTCTCGGCACTCGGCCGGTACGTGCATCGCACGGTCAGGGCGGCACCATGACTCAGACCGTGACTCAGACCGCGACTCAGCCGGTGATCTGTGCCCCGATGGCGATCGAGCGGTACGCACTCCGCGACGCGGCAACGTCCGTGGTTCGGACCGGCATGGGACCGGCCCGCTCGCGGCGCTCGGCCGCTGCCCTCGACGGACGCCCGACGCTGGTTGCGGGCGTGGCCGGCGGACTGGCACCGTCGGTACGCGTCGGCGACGTGGTCGTCGCGACGGCCGTACAGGACCCGGACGGTCGGTCGATCGGCTGCCCGTCCGCGCCGTTCATCGCGGGCGAGCTGCGGCGTCTCGGTCTGACCGTCCACCTCGGACCGATCGTCTCGCAGCCGAGCGTGGTGTCCGGCGCGGCACGACGTGAGCTGGCGGCAACCGGGGCGCTGGCCGTCGATACGGAGTCGTTCTGGCTGGCGCCACCGGACAGCACACCGTTCGCGGTCGTACGCGTCATCACGGACACCGAAGACCAGCCGCTGCTCCGGCCGGGCATCATCGCGCACGGGATCTCGGCACTCCGTCATTTGCGTCGCGCTACGCCCGCCTTGGACGCCTGGGGGACAGCGGTCGCCGACGTACGGGATGTGACGCTCGCGAATCCGCGCTCGTTCTGCGCCGGTGTGGAACGAGCGATCGACATCGTGGACCGGGCGATCGACCGCTTCGGCGCCCCGGTGTATGTCCGACGACAGATCGTCCACAACGCACACGTCGTGGCGTCGCTGGAGCAGCGTGGAGCGGTCTTCGTCGCGGAGGCGGACGAGGTGCCGGAAGGTTCGGTGCTGGTCCTCGCCGCGCACGGCGTCGCCCCCTCGGTTCGTGACCGGGCCGCCGAGAAGAAGCTGTCGGTGATCGACGCGACCTGTCCGCTGGTCGCGAAGGTGCACACCGAGGTCCGCCGGTACGCGGCCCGCGACGACACCGTGTTCCTGATCGGCCACGCCGAGCACGAAGAGGTCGAGGGCACGGTTGGCGAGGCGCCGGAGCACGTCGTGGTGATCCCGGACGCGACCGCGGCCGCCACCGTAACGGTCCGCGATCCGGCCCGCGTCGCGTACGCAATGCAGACCACGCTCGCCACCGACGAGGCGGAACAGATCGCCGGCATCCTGCGGCAGCGCTTCCCGACGTTGTCCGCGCCGAAGCGTGACGACATCTGCTACGCGACCACGAACCGGCAGACGGCCGTACGCGCAATTGCCCGCGACTGCGATCTGATGCTCGTGGTCGGCTCGGCGAACTCGTCCAACTCACTCAGGCTGGTCGAGGTGGCCGAGGCGGATGGCGTACCGGCTCGGCTCGTTGACGACGCCGCGCAGGTCGAACTCGGCTGGCTGGCCGGCATCGAACGGATCGGCATCACGGCCGGCGCATCGGCACCACCTCAACTTGTCGACGACCTTCTGGCCGCACTCAGCGGTCTGAGCAGCAACTACACCGTCGCGGAATCCTCCGCGGAACCGGAAAATCTGCATTTCACACTCCCGAAGGAGGTGAGCTGATCGTGGCGATGCCACTTCGTCAAAGTATTCGGCTCGGCCGTTACCTGATGACCCAGAAGCTCAAGCGCAACGAGAAATTTCCGTTGCTGGTCGAGCTCGAGCCCTTGTTTGCCTGCAACCTCAAATGTGCGGGCTGCGGCAAGATCGAACAGCCGGCATCGCTGCTCAAACAGCGCATGCCGGTCGAGCAGGCGGTCGCGGCCGTGGTCGAGAGCGGCGCTCCGATGGTGTCGCTGGCCGGCGGCGAGCCGCTGATGCACCCGCAGATCGACGAGATCGTCCGGCAGTTGCTGGACCTCAACAAAATCGTGTTCCTGTGCACGAACGCGTTGCTCATGCCGAAGCACCTGCACAAGTTCAAGCCGCACCGGAACTTCTCGTGGATGGTGCACATCGACGGGCTCAAGGAGCGCCACGACGAGTCGGTCGGCAAGGACGGCGGCTTCGAGGGCGCGGTCGACGCGATCAAGATGGCCCAGAAGGCCGGCTTCAAGGTGATGACGAACACGACGTTCTTCAACACCGACACTCCGGCCGACGTGATCGGCGTGCTCGACTACCTGAACGACGAGATCAAAGTCGACAATATGCAGATCTCGCCCGCGTACGCGTACTCCAAAGCACCTGACCAGGAGCACTGGCTCGGGGTCGAAGAAACGCGGGAGCTGTTCAAGAAGTCGTTCGCGGATGGGCGGCGCAAGAAGTGGCGGCTCAACCACTCGCCGGTCTTCTTGGACTTCCTCGAAGGCAAGAAGGACCTCTCCTGCACCGCGTGGGGCATCCCGTCGTACTCGCTACTGGGCTGGCAGAAGCCCTGCTACCTGCTGGATGACGGGTATGCGAAGACGTACAAGGAATTGATCGAAGAAACGGACTGGGACGCGTTCGGCCGGGGCAAGGATCCGCGATGCGCGAACTGCATGGCGCACTGTGGCTACGAACCGACCGCGGTCATCGCGACCTTGGGTTCGCTGAAGGAGTCGTTACGCGCAGCGATTGGCGGCTGATCACCATGCTCGACGAGCTGACCTGCCCGGGAGACCTGCGGGCGATACCGGAATCCGACCTGCCGGCACTGGCGGCGGAGATTCGTGCACGGCTGATCGAGGCGGTGCAGCGTTCCGGCGGCCACCTCGGCCCGAACCTGGGCGTGGTGGAACTGACGCTGGCGCTGCACCGCGTCTTCGAATCGCCGCGGGACGCGATTCTGTGGGATACCGGCCACCAGTCGTACGTACACAAGATGCTCACCGGCCGGGCCGGGATGTTCGGAACGCTCCGCCAAGCGGGTGGCCTGTCCGGCTATCCACAGCGCGCCGAGAGCAGCCACGACCTCGTCGAGAATTCGCACGCTTCCACGTCACTGTCCTACCTGGACGGCCTGGCGAAGGCGTTCGCTCTGTCCGGCCGGGACGATCGGTGCGCCGTCGCAGTCATCGGCGATGGCGCACTGACCGGCGGCATGTGCTGGGAGGCGCTGAACAACATCGGCGCCGCCCCGCACCGGCCGGTGATCATCGTGCTGAACGACAACGGCCGCTCGTACGCACCGACGGCGGGCGCGTTGAGCACGCATCTAGCCGCGTTGCGTGCGGGCGCCGGTGGATCGCTGTTCGAGCAGCTCGGACTCGCGTACGTGGGACCGGTCGACGGTCACGACGTCGCGGCGGTCGAGGCAGCCCTGCGCAAGGCACGCGACCTGGGCGCGCCCACGGTCGTGCACTGCATCACCCAGAAGGGCCAGGGGTACGCCGCAGCCATCGCCGACGAGTTCGAGAAGATGCACTCGATCGGGCCGGTACCGAAGACGGGATCGAGCGCGCCCAAGCGAACGTGGACCGACGTGTTCGGGGCAGAAATGCTCGCGATCGGTGCCGACCGGCCGGACGTCGTCGCGCTCAGCGCGGCCATGCTCGGCCCGACCGGTCTGCAGCGTTTCGCGGACGCATACCCCGACCGTACGTTCGACGTCGGCATCGCCGAGCAGCACGCGGTGACGTCGGCCGCCGGACTCGCGATCGGCGGGCTGCATCCGGTCGTGTGCGTCTACGCGACGTTCCTGAACCGAGCCTTCGACCAGGTGATGATGGATGTCGCGCTGCACCGCCTGCCGGTCACGTTCGTACTCGACCGGGCCGGTATCACCGGTACCGACGGCCCGTCGCACCACGGCATGTGGGATCTGACGCTGCTCGGCACGGTGCCGGGCATGCGGATCGCGGCGCCACGCGACGGTGACCAACTCGGCCGTCAGCTACGCGAGGCGGTTGCCTGGGCGGACGGCCCGACCGCGATTCGCTTCCCGAAGGCCGATGTGGCCGCGCCGATCGCCGCGGTCGGCACCGTCGGTACGGCCGACGTGCTCTGCCGACCGGACGACGGACGGTCCGACGTGCTGATCATCGCGATCGGAGCGATGGCCGGTGCGGCGGTGGCCGCGGTGGATCAGCTGGCCGAGGCCGGCATCGGAGCAACCGTGATCGATCCGCGCTGGGCACTGCCGATCGACGTCGAGTTGATCCAGGCGGCCACGTCGTTCGGCCAGGTGATCACGATTGAGGACGGTGGCGCCCACGGCGGGTACGGCGACGCGTACGCGCGAGCACTGCGTACGGCCGGCGTCAGTACGCCGGTGCACTCGCTCGCGCTGCCGCAGGAGTTCCTGGCGCATGGCGCCCGTAGCACGATCCTCACCGACCAGGCGCTGGACGCCACCGGTCTGGTCGCGGCGATCCGCAACCGGGCCGCACTGGTCGACTCCTGAGCCGAATTTCCCATACCGTGATATCTGGACTATTTGTGCGATAGCGTCATTAAACATGACCAGCCCTGAGCAAGTCCCGGGTACCCCCGACGAACTGATCGAAGCGCCTGAGTCGCCGACCGTGGTGACCGTCGTCATCGGCACCACCATGATCGCGATGGATCAGGTACGCGGCGGCGTCCGGTCGGCCGGCTCGCGGGCATCGTCGGCCGCGATCGGCTTCCTGAAAAGGACCCGTGACCGCAGCGATCAGACGCGTGCCCGTGTCCGGGCGGCGGTCGGCGAGGCGGATCGACGAGGGCGGCAGAGCATCGAGGGTCGGCGCTCGGACGCGTCGTCCCTCGTGGACACGACGATCACCACCACGGTCAACGCCACGGTCGACTGGGCGAACGTCAAAGTGCTGCCACAGGTCGTGGACGGCCTCGTACCTTATTTGATCTCCGATGTGGTGCCGAAGCTAATCGACGGGGCGCTACCGGACATCAAGGCCCGGGTGATTCCGGCGTTGATCGAGGACATGACGAACGACCCGCAGGTACGCGAACTGATCCTGGCGCAGAGCCGAGGCGTACTTGGACAGGTGACCGAGCAGGTTCGCACCGGCACCACACGCGCCGACGATCGATTCGAGTCCGCCGCTCACCGCATGTTCGGGCGTGCCGACAAGGGCAATAACGCCGGCAAGTCCGTGCATGAGAACCGGAGCGCCTGACCCGTCGCTGAGCGCGCCGCCGCAGGCGTTCGCCGGGCTGGCATCGCGTTCAACGGCGCTCCTCCTCGACGTCATTCTGCTCACGATCGGTGGGCTGGCGGTCAGCGTACTGCCCGGGCTGGCGTGGCAAGAGGTGATCGGCCGCTCGCCGCACTGGCTCCGTGTCGCATCCGGAATCGTGGCCACGCTGTTGCCGTGGCTCTACTTCACGTTCTGCTGGTGGTGGAGCGGGCAGACCGCGGGGGGCCTGCTGATCGGCATCGCCGTCGAGCGTACGGGCGGCCGGCGCGTCACGCTGATCCAGTCCGCGCTGCGCGCTGCGATCGGGCTCGCTCTGGCCCCAGTCTGGCTGATTGGTTACAGCGGCATCCTGCTGGACCGGCGCCGTCGCGCCTGGCACGACGTGGTGTTTCGAACCGTCGTCCGCCACCACATCCAGCGTTCAGGCCTCAAGCCACACATTTCTGAGGAACTGGGCAACGGCGTCGTCGCGGTTCGAGCCGATCACCGCGGTGACCTCGCCTCGGAATGACTCCGGCGCGTCCGCCATCAGGTAACTCTCGTCCGCGACCTCAAACATCGGCAGATCGTTGGCTTGATCACCGAAGCACACGATGCGATCGACGCCGAGATGCTCGCGGAGAAAACGGATGCCCTCGCCCTTGTTCGCGTCCGAGTTCAAGATCTCCAGCCAGGAAAAGTCCACATTCCGATCGTCCCGGTACAGCACCTGGTAGATGCCTTTGTCGTCGGCGTTGAGATCGACGACGGGCGCGAGCCGATCGTGCAGATCGATCGTGGACAGACTCATGATCTGCTCGGTGAACGCTCGCGAGAAGTCCTCGACCTGGCGAAACCGGCTGTCGCCGAGCGCGATCCGATTGTTGATGTAGCTCTCTTCGACCACATTGAAAATGCCGAGGTGGTGGGCGTGATGCTCGCCGCTCGCATCGGTCGTGAAAACGATCGGGTGCAGACCTCGGGCAAGCTGTTGACCGACGAACCGCTCGGCCCGCTCGCCGTCGAGTCCGATCCGCCGTACGGTTTGGCGCGTCAAAGGGTCGAAGACGATCCCGCCGTTGTTGCACACGAATGGAAGCCGCAGGTCCAGACCGCGCAGGACGAGTTCGGTCGGTGGCAACGAGCGGCCGGTCGCGACCGTGAACAGCATGCCCTGCGCGACGAGGTCGTTGATGATCCGCAACGTCGTGGCGCTGACGCGATGATCGTCGCCTAGAAGCGTTCCGTCGAGATCGGTTACGTACAGAACGCGCTCGTCCGCCACGCCCTCAACCTACCTTGACTCGATTTTCGTTCCGGCGCCGGTGATCAGGTTGCCCGCGAGAAGATCGGTGACACAAATGAGGGCCCCCGCGGTGCGGGGGCCCTCATTTACAAGACGCTGGCGTGCCGGTCGCCTCTCGGCGGAAGGCACAACGCGGCTCCAGCCAAACGGTATTCCGCGAAGGCAATATGGTGAGGCCCGGGGACACGAGCACGCCAACATTGATTCACAACCACGTCGGTACGGGGGTTATTCCGATCCGGCGAACTACTTTCAGGGAGCTACCCGGCCGTTGTCGTTGAACGCGGCGTGCGTCAGCGGCATCAGCCCCGCCCAAGCCTGCTCCATCTTCTCCGCGACCATCTCGATCTCGCGCTGCGGGAACGACGGCACGGTGGCCCGGTCGTCCTTCGTACGCAGCGACAGGAAATGCATCAGCGAACGCGCGTTGCAGGTGGCGTACATCGAGGAGAACAGGCCCACCGGGAGCACGGCCCGCGCCACCTCACGCGCGACGCCGGACGCCAGGATCTCCTGATAGGCGGCGTACGCGTTCCGGTACGCGGTCTCCATCGCGGCCGTCACCGACTTGTACTGCTCCGGCGTGCCCTCGAAAAACTCGTACTTGCCCGGGCGACCTTTTTGAACCAGTTTGCGATCGATGCCCGGTACGTAGAAGACCGGTCGCAACTCGCGATAACGGCCGCTCTCCTCGTTGTACGAGAAGCCGATGCGGTGCCGCTGGAACTCCCGGAACACGAAGATCGGCGCGCTGACCAGGAACGTCATCGAGTTGTGCTCGAACGGTGTGCCGTGCCGGTCGCGCATCAGATAGTTGATCAGGCCCTTCGATCGGGCGGGGTCTTTGTCCAGCTCCTCGATCGACTGCTCGCCCGCGGTCGAGACGCGCGCGGAGAACAACACGTCCGAATCGGAAGCGGCGCTGCGTACGAGTTCGACGGTGACAGCGTCACGGAACTCGACCGGTTGGTCGTCCAACGGAGCATCTGACATCGCGACAGCATAACCGGCACGACCGCGGTACCCGGATGCGCTCGCCGACGATACGATGCCACACCCGATCGGCTCCGAATCCGACCGCGGCCCAATCACGACCCCCAAAGGATCATCACGATGACCACGGCGCCGATCGAGCCTGATCCGAAAGCTTGGCGGGCGCTCGAGGCCCAAACCCGGCGTGCGATCCGAGACGCGGCACGAACCGGCCAACCGGCGCCCACCGAGCGCGAAGCGATCGCCACCGTTGCGTGGTCACGATGGTGGCGCGCCCGGTACCCGTACCAAATGATCGTGTTCTTCGGCACCGCCACCGTGGCCGCCTGCGCGGGGCTTGCCGAGCGCGCACACCCGGGCATCGAGCGCCTCGCCTTGACCGCGCTCGCCTCTGTGCTGGCGCTGGCCGCGTTCCGGTTGATGGTCAAGCGCCGCCGGCTCGCGACGATGGCATCGGTGAACTACTCGACGGCGGTTGTTCGAATGCCGGACCAGCTGCCGGAGGCGGTCACGCTTACCCCGCCACGCATGTGGTTCGTCACAAAGGCACTGCTCGACATCTCGTTCCTGTTCTGGGTCGGATGCTCGGTATACGTGCTCTACGCACCGAACGGCTTCCTGCATCGGCATCACACGCTCGGCGCAGTCTTCGGTGTGTTCGTCGTGATGGCGGCGATCACGTGGGAACGGGACGCCTATGCGGCTCCGCAGACCGCGACGATCGGCCCGGCCGGCATCTCGGTGCCGTGGTGGAAGGCGAACATCGCGTGGTCGGCGGTCCGGCTGGTCGAGGTCCGGTACGACCGAAGCGAGTGGCGAATCATCTGGTACGTCGAGCGCGGATCGATCCGGACGACGAGCCGGCGGAAGCGGACGACCGCCCGCTGCGCGGCGCTGACGAAGCTGGAAATCGTGCACGAAGCGCCGGATCTCGCCCTATGGCTGACTCAGCGCTACACGAGCGAAGCGAAGCTGAAGTCCCACGCGTACGACCAACTGGCGCTCGCCCTGCGGCGGCGTCAGAGCAGCGGCGCGATTGCGGTATCCAGGGCGGTTTCCAAGTAGTCGATCCGGCCGGTGGACAGCATCAACATGACGCCGCCCTGAATCGACGCAAGGATCACCGACGCCCGATCCTGCGGCGGCTCGATCCCGTGACGCCGTACGCCGGTCGCGATCCGCTCGTGCCAGTCCTCCAGCAGCCCCGCCACCAGCGGCCGAATTCGGGGATCGGTCCGGCCCAGTTGCGTGGTCAGTGCGTTCAGCGGGCAGGCCCGGCCCTGCTCGCGATACTTCGCGACGACCACGTCCCGCCAGGCGCGCCACGAGCCGGCCGGACCGAGTTCGTCCAGGTGCGGCTGCTGATCGGCGATCACCTGAGCGGCCTCGTGCGCGGCGACGGCGTACAGAAGATCGGCCCGGCCAGCCGGGAAGTAGTGGAACAGCTGGCTCTTGCTGGTCGACGTCTCGGCGCGGATATCGTCCAAACCGACGTCCTCGACGCCCTGCGCCCGGATCAGGCGCGCGGCACCGTCCACGATCCGCTGCCGGGTCGCGGTGCCTTTGGAGGTGAGTACCGGCGCCATGTGACCTAGCGTACCGAGTCTGGACTTGACGGTCCAATTTTTCGGTGCCACAGTTTGGACCGGTCAGTCCAATCAATGAAGGAGCATGACATGGGAGCACGTTTAGCCGGCCGTACCGCCCTCGTCACCGGATCTACCAGCGGCATCGGCCGCGCGATCGCGTTGCGTTTCGGCGCCGAGGGTGCGCGCGTGATCGTCACCGGGCGCAACGTCGAATCCGGTGCGAAAGTGGCGGCGGAGATCGGCAACGCGACGTTCGTGGCGGGCGACCTCAGCACCGGCGACGGCGTCGCCGCTCTCGCCCGAGAGGCCCTCGCCGCCGCCGACGGCCGGATCGACATCCTGGTCAACAACGCCGCCGCGCTGGCCGGCCGGGTCGCAACGACGGATACGACGGAGGAGATGATCGACCGCCTCCTGGCCACGAACATCAAGGCGCCGATCCTGCTCACCGCAGCGATCGCGCCGTCGATGGTCGCGAGCGGTGGTGGCTCGATCGTCAATGTCGGTTCGATCAACGGACTGGTCGGCATGGATGGTGCGGCGCTCTACGGCGCCACGAAGTCAGCGTTGCACTCGCTCACGAAGTCCTGGGCGGCCGAATTCGGCCGGCGGGGCGTACGGGTGAACACGATCGCACCCGGGCCGACCGAAACCGAATGGAACGAGCGCCACAAGGAGCACCTGGCGAAGATGGTCGCCGACGTCCCGAGTGGACGGCTCTCGACGCTGGACGAAGTCGCTAGCGTAGCGGTGTTCCTGGCCGGCGATGAGTCCGCTCACGTACACGGCGCGACGGTCCCGGTGGATGGCGGGATGGCGATCGCTCGAGCCGCCGCCTGAGACGACTTCGCGTAGCGGTCACGGATAGAGTTTGTTCTTCACCACCACGGAGGACAGCCGATGGCAGACAACGTGATCGCCCGCTGGTTCGCGGCGAAGGACCCTCGCCGGACCGCGCTCAAGCGAGCCGTACGGGCCGCGGTGGTGATCCCGATCAACTTCGCGATCGGCTCGGAATTGGTTGGTAACCCACAGGTCGCGACGTTGGCCGCGTTCGGTTCGTTCGCGCTGCTGCTGTTCGTCGAATTCCCGGGCAACCGCGCCTCGCGGGCCGCCGCCTACGGGATGGTCGCGATCACCGGCTTCGTCTTCGTCACGCTGGGCACGCTGGTCTCCCGGCCGGCGTGGCTCGCGGTAACGGCGATGGCGGTGGTCGGCTTCCTTGTGCTTTACGCGGGGGTGATCAGCTCGATCATCGCGCTGGCGGGCCGGGCCGTGCTCCTGACGTTCATCCTGCCCGTCATGCTGCCCAGCGGTCCGCACGCGATCGCCCCCCGGCTCGAAGGATGGGCCATCGCGTGCGCGGTCGCGATTCCGGCCGCGCTGTTCATCTGGCCACCCCAGGACCAGAACCAATTGCGGGTACGCGCAGCCGCCATGTGCCACGCGCTTGCGCACGCATTGGCGTTCGATCCGGCCGCAACCGACCACCCTGCGACGGAGTTGCCGAAGTCGGTTGCGGATCTGCGTGCCGCGTTCCGCGCATCCGCGTCGCGCCCCGTCGCTCTGAGTACCGGCAGCCGGTTGCTGATGCGACTGGTGGACGAGCTGGAGTGGCTGGCCACGACGGTCGGGAACCTGGACGCCGACGCCGAGGCTCCGGCCACCCGATCGGAGAGCGCCCAAGCTCTGCGACTCGCCGCCACCGAAGTGCTGCATTCCTGCGCGTACGTGCTGGAACACGATGGCCGCGGACCGGATCGAAAGAAGTGCGCCCAGCTCGACGCGCAGATCGAGGAGCTCGCGAAGACCCGCCGTACCGTCTCCGAGGACACGCTCGCCGAGTTGCGTACGGCCTCGAACGCCGGGCAGAACACCGCGGGTGAATTCGACCGCCCGCTCTATGCGGCACATGAACTCGGCTACCTCGTCGACCGGACGGCACGGACCGTTTCGGTGATCGCCGCCGCAGATTCGCGCACCTGGATCGAGCGCCTCGTGGGCCGCTCGGTGAGCGCCGACGTTCTGAATGAGGCGTCGGCGGCCGAGCGCATCGCGGTGGACAACTTCGATCGCCGCTCGGTCCCGCTGCAGAGCGCGATCCGGGGCGCCGCCGGCCTCGCCGTGGCTGTGCTGTTCGCCCGGATCACGAACCAGCAGGAGGGTTTCTGGATCGTGCTGGGTGCGCTGTCGGTGCTCCGATCCAACGCGCTGTCCACCGGTGCGACGGCGCTGCGGGCGGTCGGCGGTACGGCGGTCGGCTTCGTGATCGGTGGCCTGCTGGTCGCGGCGATCGGGACGAACCTGACGGTGCTCTGGATTTTGCTGCCGATCGCGATCCTGTTCGCCGCATTCACTCCGGAGACGATCTCGTTCGCCGCCGGGCAGGCCGCGTTCACCGTGGTCGTCATCATCCTGTTCAACATCATCGCGCCGAACGGCTGGCGGATCGGCATCCTGCGGATCGAGGACGTCGCGCTGGGCTGCTTCGCAAGCATTCTCGCCGGTGCGTTGTTCTGGCCGCGCGGCGCCGGAGCCACGCTAGGCACCGCGGTCGCCGATGCGTACTGGGCCGGGGCCGACCATGTTCGCAATGCCATCGACTACGTGACCGGGCGCAGCACCGAAAGCCCGGATATGCAGGGTCCGGCGAAGTCCAGCGGGCTGCGGATGGACACCGCGTTTCGGCAGTACCTGGCCGAGCGCGGCGCGAAGAACGTTCCTCTGGAGAGCTTGACCGCGCTGGCCAACGGCGCGACTCGGCTGCGACTGGCCGGCGACGCGATCGCGCAGCTCAACTCGATCGGTACGGCCGACCGGCTGGACCAGCCGGTCGATCTGCTGGTCGATCAGACCGGCCACATCACGGACTGGTACCGGACGATCGGCGACATCCTGGCCGGCGGCCACAGCGCCGTTCCGAAGGTCGATTCGGTCGCCGCGAACGGATCGTTCCTCGACGTCATCCTGCCCGCGATCCACGGATGCGGCGATCCAACCCGAGCCGACATGGCCGAGCGGCTGCTGTGGTCCGGCCAGTACGTCGGCGACGTCAACCGCATGCGAGTCGAGCTCGTCAATCCGGTCGGGATGGTCCGGGAGATCCGCCAACGGGCCGCATGGCTCCGCTGAGAGCCCGATCAGACTGCCCCAACGGACCCTGTGCGGCGGCTGAGAACATCGCCTACGATGAGCCACCTCATCGAACCCCATCGACGCGCACGGGAACTCACATGCCGGCCGTCGACCAGATCGCCGAAACCCGGTCGAAGCGCGTCGTCCTCGAAGCCAGGCGGTTTCGCTGGCGCATCCTCGGCGCTGCGGCCCTCGCTTACCCCGCCATCGCGGCGGGCATCATCGGTGCAGCGTTACTGGTTGACGCGTACCACGCGTCACCCGACTCGGCGGGCGGGTTCGTCACCGGTGAGGGCTTCATCGGAGCCTTGGCGCCGCTTGCACTCGCACTCTTCCGGCCGGCGTGGATCACGTCGCCGGTCCTCGCGGTGGGCTGGGCCGCCGAGGGCGTCGTCATCGGAATCACCGTCCATGACAGCGGGTCACCGACGAATGACCACGCCGTCTCGATGGCGGGTTGGCTGGTGTTCTTTTTCGTCATCGGCCTGGTCACGTTCTGGCCATGGCGTACGCGCACGCAGACGGCGGCAAGCCGGACCGAGTCGCAGCCGTAGGCGACCAACTGGGCAAAAGGGGGTTGGGGCGACCGAGCGGCAGTCGCCCCAACACACTCACCGTAGCCGGGCGCGTTCGTACTGTCTCGCCCAGTACACGTCGTCGCCCAATTCATCGGCGGCTCGCTGCGGCCACGACGGCTCTCGCAGCAGCGCCCGGGCCAGGAACACGGCGTCGGCCGAGCCGTCGGCGAGGATCGTTTCGGCCTGCTGGGGTTCGGTAATCAGCCCTACCGCGCCGACCGGAAGTCCGCTGACCTCACGCACCGTACGAGCGAACGGCACCTGGTAGCCCGGACCGACCGCGATCTTCTGATCCGGTGAGTTGCCTCCGCTCGACACGTCGATCAGGTCAACACCACGGCCTTTCAGGTCGCGTGCCACCTCGGCAACCTCATCGACGGTCAGGCCGCCGTCCACCCAGTCGGTCGCGCTGAGGCGTACCAGTAGGGGTTTGTCGTCCGGCCAGACGGCTCGCACCGCGTCGACCACCTCGCGCAACAGGCGGCTGCGGCCGTTGAGGTCTCCCCCGTACGCATCCGCGCGCTGATTCGACACCGGCGACAGGAACTCGTGCAGGAGGTAGCCGTGTGCGCCGTGGATCTCGATCACGTCGTAGCCCGCGGTCAGCGCACGGCTCGCCGCGTCCGCCCACGCCCGGACGAGCTCCTGGATGTCCGCGATGCTCAGCTCCTTGGGCTGCGCGTAGTCGCCGAACGCAACCGGCGATGGTCCGACCGTCGCCCAGCCGCCCTCGTCCGCCGGTACCGAACCGGATCCGGTCCACGGCACCCGGGTCGATGCCTTTCGACCGGCGTGCGCGAG
This sequence comes from uncultured Actinomycetota bacterium, assembly GCA_963831705.1. Classification (GTDB taxonomy): domain Bacteria; phylum Actinomycetota; class Actinomycetes; order Mycobacteriales; family Micromonosporaceae; genus DASQPR01. The sequence goes on from CAWHRE010000010.1 coordinate 754,561, forward strand.
CTGGACGCCCGGAACGGCACCCTGCTGCCGAATGAACGCGTTGATCCGCTGGTAGTCAGCCGCCTGAGCATCGGTCCAGATGCCCGCATCCGACGGCGAGATCCGGCCCTCCGCGGTCACCGCGGTGGCTTCCGCGAGGACCAGGCCGGCGCCGCCTCGGGCGATGCCGCCGAGGTGAACGAGGTGCCAGTCGGTCGGATGGCCATCCACGGACGAGTACTGGCACATCGGCGAAGCCCAGATCCGATTGCGGAACGTGGCCCCGCGCAACGTCAAAGATTCAAAAAGTCGACTCACACTCCGAGCCAACACCCCGCACCCGGAACACCTTCCCGTGCGCGTCCGCAACTTCACGGACGTGAACTTGCGGTGGGCGGGGATGGCGGGGTAACAGAGCGGTAACGCGGTGGGCTAGCGTGGTTGGTGACAAAACGCGCCACCAACGACGGCGGCCTTCACGCAACGTGCTTTAGGAGCCAACGTGTCCAACATCGCCATTGTCGGATTCGGCCGCATCGGCCGCTCCGTCGTCAAGGCGGGCCTCACCGCGAACCTGTTCGAGCCGTCCGTCATCGTCGACATCGCCGGCGCCCCGGAATTCGCCGCGCTGTTCGCGGTCGACACCAACTACGGACGCTGGCACGAGCCGGTCTCCTCGACCGCGGACTCGATCACGATCGGCGGCCGGACGGTCAAGTACTTCAACGCGAAAGAGTCGGTGCCGCGCTGGGACGAGTTGGGCGTCGACCTCGTGGTCGACTGCACCGGGCGGGCCACCACGCGGGCCGGTGCACAGGCGCACCTCGACAATGGCGCGAAGCGCGTCCTGATCAGCGGCCCAAGCAAGTCGAAGGACGACTGCGACGCGTTCCTGCTGCCGGGGATCAACCTGGACACGTACGACGCGAGCAAGCACCACGTCGTTTCGATGGCCAGCTGCACGACGAACGCACTGGCGCCGCTGGTCAAGGTGCTGCGCGAGACGGTCGGCATCCGGGACGGTTTCTTCTCCACGGTGCACGCGTACACGAACACGCAGTCGCTGACCGACCAGCCGATGAAGGATCGCCGCGACTCGTGGGCAGCGGCGGAGAACCTGATTCCGTCGTCGTCGGGTGCCGCCAAGGCGCTCAAGTTCCTCTGGCCGGATCTGGACATCACCGGCAAGGCGTACCGGATCCCGGTCCGTACCGGCAGCATCGTCGAACTCAACATCCGTTCGGAGCGCCCGACCAGCGTGGAGGAGCTGAACGCGGCGTTCCAGACGGCCGCAGACAGTGCCGAGCTCAAGGGCATCTTCACGGTGCTCACCGACGAGTGGGCATCGTCGCGGATCGTCGGCGAGACGGCGTCGTCGCTGCTGGATGCGCCTCTGACGGCCGTACAGAATGGTGATCTTGTTTCGGTTGCGGCTTGGTATGACAACGAGTCCGGCTTCTCGATGCGTCTCGCGGAGACCGCCGCCGTAATGGCTTGATTTTCGCTCCTGATTCGGGTGGCTGCCCTTGGGGCGGCCGCCCGAATTTTCTTTGGCTTGACCGATGCGCCTATCATTTGCTTCACTGCAAATAATTCGGTCAACACCGTAGGAGCTCACATGCCGGAGTCGCTTCGAGAGTCGATGCGAAGCGCTGACCCGGACCGGCTGATCAACGCGGTGGCGACGTACGTCGAGACGACCGTTCCGGGTTGCCGGGTGGACGTGCTGCTCGCCGATTACCGGATCTCCGGATTGTGGCCGGTACTGGGCGAGAAGCATGTGGCCGAGGGCTCACTCAGCACGAAATCCGCCGCCGCCCGCGCCTTCGCCAGCCAGGAGACCGTGCTCGACGACATCGATGGCGGGTTCCGGGCGCTCATCCCGATCAGCGTCTGGTCGGAGCGGGTCGGTGTGCTCGTGGTCGAATTCGACTCGGACACCGGCAGGCGTTATCTGGGCGCGCTCGAAGACATCGCGGACGAATTGGCCGTCGCGGTCCTCGCCGCGGATCGAGCCACCGATCGCTATCGTCGCGCTCGCCGCCGCGGCCGCCTGACCATGGCCGCCGAAATGCAGTGGGAGTTGCTGCCCGGCCGGGCGCTCGGCGGATCGAACTTCCGGCTGGCCGGCCAACTCGAGCCGGCGTACGCGGTGTGCGGTGACCACTTCGACTGGTCGCTGAACGGCGATCGGCTGACGCTCACCGCGCTCAACGGTGACGGCAACGGCATCCCGGCGACGCTCCTGACCGTCGTTGCGGTGAACGCGATGCGCAACGCGCGCCGGTCCGGAGCCAACCTCGTCGAGCAGGCGGAGCTCGCGTCGGACGCGGTGTTCAGCCTGCACGGCGGGCGCCGCCACGTTGCCACTCTGCTGCTCGACATCGATCTCACGAACGGCGAAGTACAGCTGATCGATGCCGGCTCGCCGAAGCTCCTACGCATGCGCGGTACGCAGGTCAGCTCGATCGATGTCGACCACCAGCTCCCGCTCGGCATGTTCGCCGACACCCGGTACGCGCCTCAGCGCGTCGTGATCGAGCCCGGCGACCGCCTGTTCGTGGTCAGCGATGGCGTCCACGCGGCGGCGTTCGAAGGCGCGCCGCAGTTCGGCGAGCGGGGCCTGATCAGCGCGGTACGCGCGACTCGCATGCAACCTCCGGCCGAGGCGGTCGGCAGCCTGATGCTCGCGTTGCACGAATACCACGACGGGCACGACCTCGCGGACGACGCGGTGATCGTCTGCTTCGACTGGCTCGGTGGCCCCGGCCTGGTTACGACCGGAAACAGGGTACGCGGATGAGCCTCGCCGATCTTGCGGCATCGATCGAAGCCGCAGCCGAGTCGCTCGCCAGTGTGCTCGACCCGGCACGATGCGAGCAACTGGCCCCGGTGTCGCCGGCCCAGTTGCGGGTGCTGCTGCTCCTACAGGCGAAGCCCTGGCTCAACGTGAACGGCTTGGCCGATGCGCTGCAGGTCGGGCCGTCGTCGGCGAGCCGTCTGTGCGATCGGCTGGAGGCGCTGGGTCTGATCAGCCGGGTTCCCGATCCCCGCGATCGGCGTGAGATGCAGCTGCCACTGACTCCCGACGCGGAAGCCATGCTGGGTGAACTCAGCGCGTACCGGCGACGGGCGCTGGAGACCGTGCTGGCGGAGATGCCGCCCGCCGTACGCGAGGAGTTGGGGCGCTCGCTCACCGTGTTTCGCAGCGCGGTCGAGTCGTTGGCCGAACCGGCCGCGGCACCCGTGCCGCGACTCCAGAGATCGGCTTGAAGAGTGATCGAAATGACGCTCGACGAATCGATCGCGACGCTGTCCGTCAGCGGCGACCTGGACCTGGCCAGTCGTCCGCTTCTGATCGCGGCGATCGACGAGGCTCTTGACCATGCCGCGGCACGCGGGCTCGTCATCGACCTCGCCGCGACGACATTCCTGGACTGCGCGGGCATCGGCGCTCTGGTCCACGGACGCAATCTGGCGACCGAACGTGGCCTCTGTTACGAGATTCGCAACGCGACCGGCCTGCCCTTCAAGCTCCTCAAGCTGACCGGTGTGCTGGATCCGCCATCGTGTTCGCCGACGGAAGATCCAGCACACATCAGGCCTAGCTGAGGCGCTCGATCACCATCGCCATGCCCTGGCCGCCGCCGACGCACATGGTCTCCAGGCCGAACTGCTTGTCGTGCCACTGCAGCGAGTTGATCAGCGTGGTCGTGATGCGAGCGCCGGTCATGCCGAAGGGGTGACCGACCGCGATCGCGCCGCCGTTCACGTTGAGCTTCTCCAGCGGGATGCCGAGATCCTTGTACGACGGGATGACCTGTGCCGCGAACGCTTCGTTGATCTCGACCAGATCGATGTCGTCGATGGTCAGACCGGCCAGCGCGAGCGCTTTACGGGACGCCTCGACCGGGCCGAGGCCCATGATCTCCGGCGACAATCCGGAGACGCCGGTCGACACCACCCGGGCGAGCGGCGTCAAGCCGAGTTCCGCAGCCTTTCGGTCGGACATGACCACCAGCGCCGCCGCGCCGTCGTTCAGTGGGCAGCAGTTACCCGCGGTGACTCGGCCATCCGGCCGGAACACCGGCTTCAGGCCGGACACGCCTTCGATCGAGACGCCGGCTCGCGGACCGTCGTCGGCCGATACGACCGAACCGTCGGGCAGCGTCACCGGTGTGATCTCGCGTGCCCAGAAACCGGAGTTGATCTGCGCTTCCGCCAGATTCTGCGACCGTACGCCGAACTCGTCCATCTCTTCGCGGCTGACGTTCTTGACGCGCGCCAGGTTCTCCGCCGTCTGCCCCATCGAAATGTAGATATCCGGGACGTTGCCATCGAGCCGCGGATCGGTCCACGTGTCCGCGCCGGACTCGGCGACCGCCGACGTACGGGCTTCGGCGTCGGCGAAGTACGGGTTCCGGGTGTCGGGCCAGGAGTCCGAGCTGCCCATTCCGAAACGGGACACGGTCTCCACGCCCGCCGAGATCAGCACGTCCGCCTCGCCGGCCTTGATCGCGTGGAGTGCCATCCGCGTGGTCTGGAGGCTGGACGAGCAGTACCGCGTGATCGTGCAACCGGGCAGGTGATCCATGCCGAGTTTGACCGCCACCACGCGGCCCATGTTGAAGCCCTGCTCACCGCCGGGCAGCCCGCAGCCGAGCATCAAATCCTCGATCAGGGCCGGGTCGAGCTGCGGCACCTTGTCGAGCGCGGCTCGAACGATCTGCGCGGTCAGGTCATCGGGGCGGATCGACGTGAGCGAGCCTTTGCCGGCCCGGCCGATCGGAGAGCGTGCGGTCGCGACGATTACGGCCTCTGGCATGGCTGAATCCCTTCCCTGTTTTACTGACTAAGCGCTTGCTTAGGATGCCTACCGTGTGGCACGGTGTCAACATGCCCGCCCACGGCGCCGACATCCAGGACGCGGACGAACTTCACGAAGCGTGGGCCGAGATCGAGCCTCCGGTCGTCCGGCGTTTGATGATCGCGGCGACCCAGGAGTTCGCGGCCCGCGGTTATCACGCTACGACGACACGCGACATCGCCGGCCGGGCCGGGCTCTCCCCCGCCGGGGTGTACGTGCACTTCAGGTCGAAGGAAGAGGTGCTCTACCGGATCACGCTGGTCGGGCATCAACAGTCGCTCAAGCACATCACGGCATCGGTGGCCGGCATCGACGACCCGATCACTCGGCTCCGCGCCATGGTCAGCGACTACAGCGCCTGGCACGCGAGCCACCACATCCCGGCGCGGGTGATCCAGTACGAGTTGGGCGCACTCAGCGACGAGCACTTCGCCGAGGTGGCCCAGGTTCGGCGGGGCATCAACGCGGTCGTACGCGAGACTCTGGAGTACGGCGTCGCACGCGGCGTCTTCGATGTCCCCGACATCGGTGGCGCCGCGCTTGTGTTGCTTTCCCTGGGCATCGACGTGGCCCGCTGGTACCGGCCGGACGGCGAGCGTACGCCCGCCGCGATCGGCGCCTTACACGCGGACTTGGCCGAGCGCATGTTCCGCCGCCATTAACGGCTAGAAGGCCGTGGTGGGGACGGACATCAGGGTGTTGTCGGTCTGCTCCAGGATCCTGCGGCGTGCGGTCAACTCGGGGAGAACCGTCGTGGCGAAGAAGCGGGCCACCGCGGTCTTGCCGGTGTAGAAATCCAGCTCCGTTGATCCCGCGTCCAGAGCGGCCAGCGCCACTGACGACTGCCTGGTGAGCAGCCACGCGATCAGCAGGTCACCGACGCTCATCAGTAGCCGCGTCGCGTTCTGACCGACCTTGTACACCTCGGTCGGCGTCTCCCGTGCGGCCTGCTGCCACTCGGTCATGGTCGCGACCATCGCCCGTACGTCGGCGAGCGCCTCAACCAACGCGGTCCTCTCGATCTTGAGCCGGCCCTCGTCCTCGATGCTCGAAAGGAACGCCTCGATCTCGCCGACCACAACGCCCAGTGCCACGCCACGATCCCGGGCGATCTTGCGGAAGAAGAAGTCCTGGCCCTGAATGCCGGTCGTACCCTCGTACAGACTGTCGATCTTGACGTCTCGGATGTACTGCTCCATCGGGTAGTCCTGTAGGAAGCCCGATCCGCCGAGCGTCTGCAGCGACAGCGTGAGCATCTCGTGTGCCCGTTCCGAGCCGACGCCCTTGACGATCGGAAGCAGCAGATCGTTGACGTTGATCGCGAGCGCATCGTCTTCACCACGGTGCCGGGCAACGGCCGCCCGGTCGATCCAGCCGGCCGCGTACAGGTAGATCGACCGCAGCCCCTCCGCGTACGCCTTCTGCAACATGAGCATGCGCCGGACATCCGGGTGCGCGTCGATCGTGACGCGGGGCGACGACTTGTCCGCCGCACGAGTCAGATCCGGGCCCTGAACCCGGTTGTGCGCGTACTCGAGTGCACCGAGGTACCCGCTGGACAGCGTTGCGATCGCCTTCACGCCGACCTGCATACGAGCCGATTCGATCACCTTGAACATCTGGGCGATCCCGTCGTGCACCTCGCCGAGGAGCACACCGACGGCCGGCACGCCGTGCTGGCCGAAGCTCAACTCGCACGTCGTCGAGACCTTCAGGCCCATCTTCTTCTCGACGTTCGTCGCGAAGACACCGTTGCGGGCACCCAGTTCGCCGGTCTCGCCGTCGAACCGGAACTTGGGCACCAGGAATAGGGACAGGCCCTTCGTACCCGGACCGTGGCCCTCCGGCCGCGCCAGCACGAAGTGCACGATGTTTTCCTCGAGGTCGTGCTCGCCGGATGTGATGAACCGCTTGACGCCCTCGATGTGCCAGGTGCCGTCGGATTGGCGGATCGCGCGCGTGCGGCCGGCGCCGACGTCCGATCCCGCGTCCGGCTCGGTCAGCACCATGGTCGCGGCCCAGCCCTTTTCGAGCATGTGATCCGCGATCGAGCGCTGCGCCTCGGTACCGAGGTGGTAGATCAGGCCGGCGAAGCCGGGACCACCGGCGAACATGAACACCGGCGCCTGCGCACCCTGAATCATCTCGATGATCGACCACCACAGCGCACGCGGTGCGGCCGTGCCACCGGCTTCCACCGGCAGATCCAGGCGCCAGTACTCCGCCTCCATGTACGCGCGGTAGGAGCGCTTGAACGACTCGGGCATCGCCACCGAGTAGGTCGCCGGGTCGTATACAGGCGGGTTGCGGTCGACATCGACGAACGACTCGGCGATCGGGCCGGTAGACAGCCGGGACACCTCGGCCAGCATCTCGCGGACCGTCTCACCGTCGAGGTCGGCGTACGCGCCACTGGCCAGCGTCGTGTCGAGGCCGAACACCTCGAAAAGGTTGAACGTCAGATCGCGGACATTGCTGCGGTAATGCGACATGTTCTTCCCTCGTTCGAGTTCTCGGCTCCCATAACGGTGACCGACGACGGTCGTCTCGTCAATACCGACCGGTCGGTATGTGACCGACAAAACGGCGGCGCCGCCGGGAGAAGGACTCCCGGCGGCGCCGTTTCAGAAGGTCGTTACGGGTTCACAGTGATCGTGAACGTCGCGGACGACGGGTTGTAGATATCGATGTAGTTGCCGCTCTCGTGCAACGTGTTGAACGTTACCGAGCCGACCGCCGGACCTTGACCGGCCTCCGGCAACGGGTTGCCGTAGATGCCGTATCCGGACTTCGCGTTGTACGCGTCACCACTCTGCACGGCACCGGTGATCGTGGTGTTCGTGAAGATCGTGTCGGTGAACGGGAACAGCGCGGTGCTACCGGAGTAGTCCGTTTGGAACATGATGCCGCTGTACGTCGGGTCGGTGATCGTTCCGTTGTTGACGCGGATGCCCTGGAAGATGTTCGTCGCACTGAACATCCAGATGGCACCGAACACCTGGCCGTTCCAGAAGTGACCACCGTCTCGCACCAGCGAGTAGTTGGAGAAGGTCGTCACCGGTAGGCCGAAGCCCTGGAACGCGAAGCCGAAGTTCAGCGAGCTGATGGTCAGACCCGAGTAGGTCAACGTATCGGCGACCACGAAGTTCTTGATCGTGTTGTTGTCGCCACCGTAGATCGCAATACCGGCCGCACGCCACGGGAACAGCGCCGTGACGTTCTGGATGGTGTTGTTCTCGTTGTTGCCGGCCTCTTGGTCGTTCGCGGCGAACAGCGCGAAGCTGTCGTCACCGGTCGCCCGGGCCTCGTCGTTGCTGATGAGGTTGCCGGTGCTGTGGTTGGAGAGGTTGATGCCGTCCGCGTAGGTGTCACGGATACGCATGTTGGTGAACGTGGAGTTGGTCACGCCCGCCGCTCCCCACACGCCGACCACGGTGTGCTCGATCCACACGTTGTCGATCGTGATGTTCGACTGGTCACGCAGGTCCCAGGTGTGTCCCGGGCCGTCGATACGCTGGTCGAAGTTGCCGAACCAGGCGAATCCACGGAACGTCGATCCGCTGGCACCGCTCTGCAGCGACCAGCCCGCGTCCGTGTCCTCCATGGACGCCGGTACGACGAACTGCGTGAACCAAGGTCCGGCACCAACCACGGCGACGGCCTTCTGGTAGATGGTGAACTTCTGCGAGACCGAGTACTGGCCGGCCGGCAGGTACACGCCGGTCAGGGTGCCCGTCGTGTCCATCCGGACCTTGTCCAGAGCCGCCTGAACGGAGGCCTGGTCGAAGCCGGTCGGAACCGTGTAGTGCACCGGGTCCGGGTTCGCGACCGGGGTCGCGAGCTCGAGCTGCATGAAGTCGATCGAGTAGTAGGGCGCCGAGTTTGCGGCGTCCTTCTGCAGCTTGATCGTGCTTCCGGCGGCGTACGTGGCCGGCAGAACGAAGCTGGCCTCGTCGTAGATGTGCCGCGGGCTGCCGGCGCTGGGCGAGTTGCCCGGGCCGGTCTCCGCACCGTAGAGCCACGCGAAGTGCGACGTGAGGCTCAGCGGCTGCACCAGGTTGCCGTTGATGTAGAGGTCGAGCGTGCCGGTCGTACCGCCACCGCCGGACGAGTCCGGCATCGCGAAGCGGACCACGAACGTGTTGGTCGACTCGCGAGAGACCCACGAGACGCTCTGACCCGTCGCGGTCAGGTCGACGGCCTGACGGCCGCTGGCCTCACCGGCAAGGTCACCGATCGTACGGTTCGGGGCGAGCACCGTGGCGCCACCGCCGACCGTACCGGCTTCCGCCTCGTAGTTGTCGTACGGCATGTTGGCGCCGAGACCGACGAACAGCGAGGTGGTGCTGGTGTTGTTGGCCTGCTTGACGGTCTGCTCGGCACTGTCGACGGCGACCACCGTCTTGACCGAGTAGTTGCCGTTGACCGCGGTCCACGAGCCAACGCTGACGTTCTGCGTCGCGCCCGCCGCCAGTGCGCCGGTGTACGAGCCGGTCAGCGTCGCCACCGTCGCGTTGCTGGAGTTGATGACGGTGACCGTGACACCGTGCGCACCGGAGCTGGTGGCCACGTTGCCCTGGTTCTTCAACTGCACGGTGAACGCGACGTTGTTGCCCGCGGACGGGTTCGTCGGGGTCCACGACGTGTTGCCGATGAGGTCAGCGCTCTGGATCGGCGCGACCACGAGCGACGTCGAGTTCGTGAAGTTGTTGTTGCCCTCATTCAGTTCGACGATGGTGTTCGCCTCGTCGACCTTGGCGGTCAGCGAGTAGGTACCCGCAGATCTGCGTACCGATGCTGGCGGAGACCGTCGTCTGCGCGCCGGCGGCGAGCGTCGGAACGGTCGCGGTGCCGACCTTCGTCGTACCGAGGTAGAAGTTGACGTTCGACGCGGCCGATGCGGCCGTACCGATGTTCTTCACCACGGCCGAGGTCGTGATCGCGTCGGTCTCGATCGGGCTGGTCGGGGTCCACGACGTACCCGTGATCGTGAGATCGGGGTTCGGCGCCGGGCGTTCCGAAGACCTGGAACTCGGCCACCTGGCCGCCCGGGGCACCGCTGTTGCTGGTGATGGACAGCTTGATGTTCTGGTAGTTGCCGCTGACCGGGATGGTCACCGAGTTACCGGTGGACGGGTTGAAGGAGTATGACGTCGCCGACGACAGCGTGACGAAGTTGCCACCACTCTGGTCCTGGCCGAGCACGGCGATCGTCTGGGTGCGGGCACCCCACGACGCGTCCGGGTTCAGCTTGACGACGACCGAGCTCAGCTGGGCGTTGCCGAGCAGGCTGACGGTCACCTGCGCTCGGGTAGGTCGAGCCCTCGAAGTAGGTGGTCAGGTCGTTGTCCGTGGCGTTCGTCGGCACGTAGATGTACGTGTTGGCGGTACCCGTGGTCGGACGACCCGCGGCGAGGTTCGTGCCGCCGGTGCCGCCGCCGGTGCCGGTACGCGTGACCGTGTTGCTGGCCTGCGACTGGTTGCCCGCGGCGTCCTTCGCGACCACGTAGTACATGACCGTGGCCGTGTCCGGCTGCGACTCCGAGTAGGTCAGAGTGGTGCCACTGACCGTCGCGTCCAGGGCGCCGTTGCGGTACACGACGTAGTTGACGACGCCGACGTTGTCGGTCGACGCACTCCAGTTGAGCTGAACCGTGCCAGACACCGGGGTGGTTACCGTCAGGTTCGACGGAGCCGTCGGCGCGGTCTGGTCACCGGTCTGGCCGGTGCGGGTGACGCTGTTCGAGTTCGCCGAGGCGTTGCCGGCCGCGTCGTGCGCACGTACGAAGTACGTCGCGGTCAGCGTGTCCGGCTCGTTGTCCGTGTAGGTCAGCGCCGTCGACGGAACGCTGGTGAGCAGCGTGTTGTTGAGGTAGATGTCGTAGCCGGTGACGCCGACGTTGTCGGTCGACGCGGACCAGGTCAACTTGATCTGGCCGGACTGCGGCAACGTGTACGCGAGGTTGGACGGCGCCGTCGGAGCCGTGGTGTCGCCCGTGGTCGGGCCGTACACCTCGAACTCGGAAAGCTGACCGTTGCCCTGCACCGAGTTCGCCGTGAAGTTGGCCCGTACGTAGCGGGTCGTCGTCGCGTTGAACGTGATCGTCACGATGTTGCTGGACCCGTCGAACGAGTAGGTCGCCGATGCCACCAGCGTCGTGAAGTTCGAGTTGTCGGTGCTACCGAGGATCGACAGCGTCTGGGTACGAGGGCCCCAGCTACCGGTCGGAAGCTTCAGAACGACCTTGTTGATGCTGACGCTCGAGCCGAGGTCTACCTGGACCCACTGCGGCAACGCGCCGCCGGACTCCCAGTAGCTCTGCTGGTTGCCGTCGGTGACCGCACCCGACGCGTACGTCTGGGTGTGGCTGCTCTCCGACGTCGGCCGGTTCAGCGCCAGGTTCGACGACGTGGTGGTCGGGCCGTAGATCTGGAACTCGGAGATCTGACCGGCCGGCCAGCCCGAGTTGGCGGTGATGTTGAGCCGCACGTACCGGGTGCTGGTCTGGCCGAAGTTGATGGTGACGGTGTTCGCCGAACCATCGAACGTGTACGTCGCCGACGCCACGATCGTGCTGAACGTCGAGTTGTCCGTGCTGCCCTGAACCGAGAGCGTCTGGGTACGCGTACCCCAGCCGGACGGAACCTGCAGCACCACCTGGTTGATGGCGGTCGAGCTGCCCAGGTCGGCCTCAAGCCACTGCGGGAACGCGTTGTTTGTGCTCTCCCAGTAGGTGGCCTGGTTGCCGTCGTTCGCATTGCTCGCGACGTAGGTCTGGGACACGCCGCTGGAACTCATCGCCTTGCCGAGGGCAAGGTTCGTTCCGGCGGCATTCGCTGCCGGTGCCAGCGCGAATACCGGCAATGCCGATATCACGAGGCCGGCGAGCGTCGCGGCTAATAGCCGCACCGTGCGCTTCCTTCTCATTGGTTTCCTCGATCTGCGTAGATAGCGGGGGTGCGTAACGCATGGGGGAATCGGGGTAATGCATCACTTGTCCGATGTGGACGGATGCGCGCCGACGGAAGGCTTCCCGGGATGGAGGCATCACGCAGGTTCCACCGAGCGCGACAGGCTCGATGAGCTGCGGGCGGCGACCGTCCGCGCGTTGCCGAAATCGACACCACGTGTTCTCTCCGACGTGAGGAGAGTGGAACGGAAGCACGGACACCGAGCGGTGCGTCCCTGCACTACTTGCACACTGCAGATGCGAAACAGAACTGAATCGTGCAACGAACTTGCATAGCCTTGTGGCGAAGATTACAAGCGTGCTACTGCCGAGTCAACGTTTTGAAAACCCTTGCCGCCAAACGACACCCGTAGATTTCCGGCCCGGTCAACAACGCCGCAGCAAGGCGCCTCGAAGCGCCAATCTGGACGGTCCAAACTACGTTTCGTGACGATGACATCGGTGCTCCGCGATGGCGCATAATGCCCCGCTTGCCGCCCGATCGCGTCCATTCGTGCAAGAAACTTGCAGAGCCGAGCGATGCGGTCGCCGGATCGAGGGAATGCCGGCCGGGCAGTCGCTGGTTGGACATTTTTGTGACGTGGGATACGCCAAAGCTGCTTGACTGGCGGGTCGGTGGTGGTAGCGTACGAAACGGTTTCGTTCCGATATTCGTACGCACGTTGAACCGCGGAGGTGAACATGACTGACCAGTTGAGCACCGGTAAGACGCCAGCCTGCGAGGCATGGTCGCCTCGTTCGGTCCGCCTCGGTGGCGATCGCGAGACGGAGATCCTCCGGGCGGCGTACGAGTTGTTGGGCGAGGTCGGTTACGAAGGCCTGCGCCTGGACGCGGTGGCCGCTCGCGCCAAGGCCAGCAAGGCGACGCTCTACCGGCACTGGCCGGGAAAGGCACAGCTGGTCGCGGACGCCGTTCGCGTGTGCAAAGTTTCCGGACACGACGCGCCGGACACCGGGAGTCTGCGCGGTGACCTCGTCGCATTCCTGGAATTGATGGCTGCATCGATCATGGGCGAGGACGGTCATCTGTTCGCCGGCCTGATCATGGCGATGCTCAACGATCCGGACTTCGCGGTCGAAATGCGGGCGCTGCAGGCATCGAAGCGCAGCACCGCCGTCGCGATCCACGGCCGCGCGGTCAGTCGCGGGGAAATCTCATCGAGCACCGACCCGTATCTCATCGACGAGATCGCGCCGGCGCAGATGTTCATGCAGTTCATTGCCCGGGGCGAGCCGCTCGATGGGCCCTTCATCAAGCACCTGGTCGACGACATTCTGATGCCCTTGCTCACGCGATAGATCCGCGGGGGCGGCACCGCCGGAACGAAACCACTCGCACGACCGCGGTGTACGTCGGAAAAGAACTGATAACCACGGGGACATAACGGACTCTTAGCATTTGACATTGGGTCCACCTGGCCGCTTTCTGCGTGGCCGCCAACAATCGTGAACTGCCCACCGGCGCAACTCAGGGCCGCGCTGTGTTCTTGAAGGGAACAAATCATGTCAACTAGTGTCGAAGCGGCCAATCTACAAAATGTGCGATCGGGCGAACCCGATCCCAAGCGATGGCTGGCGATGTCGGTCATCCTGATCGCCCAGCTCCTGATCGTGCTCGACGCGACGATTGTCACGATCGCACTTCCGTCCATGCAGGTCGCGCTGCACATGAGCAACGCGGACAAGCAGTGGGCACTTACCGCGTACACGCTGTCCTTCGGTGGTCTGCTGCTGCTCGGTGGACGCATCGCCGACTACACCGGCCGCAAGCGCGCGTTCATGATCGGTCTGCTCGGGTTCGCGGCCGCCTCCGCGCTCGGTGGCCTTTCGCAAAGCGCCGGCATGCTCTTCGGCGCTCGGGCGCTGCAGGGCGCGATGGCCGCGTTGATGGCTCCGGCCGCACTCTCGCTACTCACGGTCGCGTTCACCAAGCCGAAAGAGCGCGCGATGGCATTCGGCCTCTACGGCGCGATCGCCGGTGGCGGCAGCGCGATCGGCCTGCTGCTCGGTGGCGTTCTGACCGAGTACGCGTCGTGGCGCTGGACGCTGCTGATCAGCACCCCGATCGCGATCGCCGCGTTCTTCGCGGCCACGGCCTGGGTGCAGGAGAGCAGGGCACACGGCAACACGAAGTACGACCTGCCGGGTGCGATCACGTCCACGCTCGGACTCGTCGCGCTCGTCTACGGCTTCACGAAGGCCGCGCCGACCGCCGGCAGCAGCGGCTCGAACTGGGGCTCCACCGCCGCGGTGACCTGCTTCATCATCGCCGCCGTGCTGCTGGTCGCGTTCGTGCTGATCGAGATTCGCTCGTCGAACCCGCTGCTACCGATGCGCGTCGTCCGCGACCGCAACCGCGGCGGCTCGTATCTGGTCGCGTTGATCATCGGTGTTGCGCTGTTCGGCGTGTTCCTGTTCCTCAGCTACTACATGCAGCAGACGCTCGGCTACACGCAGCTGCAGAGCGGTGTCGCGTTCCTGCCGTTCACGGTCGGCATCATCATCGGTGCGATGCTCTCCACGCAGATCCTGCCGCGGGTGGGTCCTCGGATCCCGATGACGGTCGGCCTCGTGCTCGCTGCGATCGGGATGGTCTGGCTGACCCGTCTCGGCGTCCACACCGGATATTGGTCGCACATCATCGGTCCGGAACTCGTGATCAGCTTCGGCATGGGTACCGTGTTCGGCCCGCTGACCAGCACCGCTCTTGTCGGCGTCGGAAACCACGACGCCGGAGTCGCGAGCGCACTGGTCAACACGGCACAACAGATCGGTGGCTCGGTCGGTGTCGCGCTGCTCAACACGATCGCGATCACCGTCACGACGAACTACTTCATCGCGCACGGTGTCTCCTCGTTCGATCCGCTGCACCCATCGGCGGTCGGCGCGGCAGGTACGGTGCACGGATACGCGGTCGCGTTCTGGGTGAGCGCGGGCCTGATGGCCGTCGCGGCGCTGGTCTCGTTCCTGTTCATCCGGGCCCGCGCAGATCAGCTGCAAGGTGACGCAGTGCCGGCCGGCGTCTGATCCACATAACCGCTGATCCACATAACCGCTGATCCACATAACCGCAAAGGGCCCGTCCGCAGCTGCGGACGGGCCCTTTTGTACGTCGGCTACATCGTGAAATCGGGGTTGTTCTGAATGATCCCGAACCGAGCGCCCTGCGGATCATCGAGGATCGCGAAGCGACCGGGAGGGGAATCGACGACCGGCCCGTTCGCGGATGCGCCCAGCTCGATTGCCTTCGCGTACGTCGCGTCCGCGTCCGCCACCGCGAAGTAGACGGTCCACTCCGGACGGGCATCCGACTGCATTGCGCCGGCTACGCCTCGCCCACCGACCTCCAGCAGCGTGTACGTCATCCCGCCGCCCATGTCGACGTCGCGCATCGCAACGCCGAGCACGCTCGCGTAGAACTCCTTGGCCTCGGCGATGTCGGTGGTGGCCAGCTCGTTCCAGCTCAGGCTGACCGGCACGTTGACCAGCTCCGCACCCTTGTGGACGCCCGGCTGCCAGACCGAGAAGTACGCACCTGACGGATCGGTGAACACCGCCATCGTGCCCTGGTCCATGACCTCCAGCGGCGCCGTGACGACGGTGCCTCCGGCATCCTCGACGCGGCTCGTCACATCCTCCGCGTCGGTCGTGGCGAAGTACGTCGCCCACGACGCTCCGCGATCCGGATCGGTCGCCGGGCCGATGCCGCCGACCTGCTTCCCCGCGCTCGCGAACATTCCGTAGTCGCCCATCTCGGGGCCGAAGTCCTGGTGGGTCCAGCCGAACAGGCCACCGTAGAAGGCGGCCGCCGCGGCGATGTCTGTCGTGCCCAGATCGACCCAGTTGGGGGTACCCGGGGCATAGGTCTCGGTCATCATGCCATCGTCGCGCGCCCCGCGTCGGCGCGCTCACCGTTCCGTGAATTTCGCTCGAAAGGTTCGCCTCAACTTGGCCCGAACGTTGCGCGAGCTTCACTTCGGATCGTCCGTGAACTTCGTTCGAGCCGGGACGACTGGTTTGATAGCGGCATGGGAGCGGTACGGCACGCGTCGGTGGGCGCACTCGGCGCGGGGCCCGGCGTCTACCGATTCCGCGATGCCGACGGTCGCGTGCTTTACATCGGGCGAGCCGTCAATCTCCGGCGGCGCGTCAGTTCGTACTGGGGTGACCTGCGCGGACGCCGCCATCTCAAGCGCATGGTCGCGCAGATCGAGCGAATCGAAGCGGTCGCCTGCGATTCCGAACACGAGGCCGCGTGGCTCGAACGCAACCTCCTCGAACGCAGCAAACCACGGTGGAACAGGACGGCCGGCGGTCAGGAGATCCCGGTCTACATTCGCCTGGAGCGGTCGGCCGGACTCAAACTTTCCTACGACCTCTCCCACCACACGAGTACGGCCGACCAAGCCCCGCCGTTCGGCCCGTACCTCGGTTCGGTCAAGGTACGGGCGGCCATCTCCGGGCTCCATCGCGTGCTCCCGCTGGACTACTCGGGACCCAGGCTGACCGGCGCCGAGCGCGACATGGCACGGCTGCGTGGCACCGTCGAGGCGGGCGATCGGGCGGCTCTCGTGCGTACCGTGTGCGCGGTATTGGATCGTGAATCAACGGCGGTGGCGGCGCTCCGCGAAGATCTCGTGCGGCGGCGCGACGCCGCGGCCGAGACGCTGGCGTTCGAGTACGCGGCGCGGATCCAAGCGGAGATCGAAGCGATCGACTGGGTTTGTGCGCCGCAACGGGCGACCGTCGCCGGTGCGTCCGATGCGACCGTGGTGGGTTGGGCGGACGGCGTTTCGGTGCGGTTCGCGATCCGGGACGGACGGATGGACGGATGGACCCAGCGGGCGTGCCGCAAGCCGCCGACCGACGGCATCGACGCGACGCCGGCCGAGTGGACCGCGTTCGCGCAGCGCAATGCGGAGCTCGCGGCTCGTCTGGGGGGCGGCTGAATGGACCTACGAACGCGAGTTCACGTCCTACGCGCCGCGGCACGTGTTCCTGCGCCTGACCGCTTCGGCCGGCGGGTAGGTTAACCGGATGGCGTCGGTGGTCGAGATCTACACAGATGGGGCATGCAGCGGCAATCCCGGTCCGGGTGGCTGGGGCGTGCTGATGCGATACGGCGGACACACGAAGGAACTGTGGGGTGGCTCGGCGGCGCCCACTACGAACAACCGGATGGAGTTGACCGCGGCGATCAAGGCACTCGAGCATCTGAACCGGCCGTCGGTCGTGAAGCTGCACACCGATTCGACATACGTACGCAGCGGCATCATGTCCTGGATGGCCAACTGGGAACGCAACGGTTGGAAAACGTCGGATCGCAAGCCGGTCAAGAACGCCGACCTGTGGCAGGAACTGGCCGCCGCCGTCAAGCGGCACGAGATCGAGTGGCTGTGGGTCAAGGGTCATGCCGGTGACGAGGGCAACGAGCGTGCCGACGCCCTCGCCAACCTGGGCATGAACGAAGCTCGAGCCGGAGCGGTCGGTTAGCTCTCCGGCTCCAGCACGAACAACGGAATCTCGCGTTCGGTCTTCTTCTGATACGCCGCATAGTCCGGGTACGCCGCGACGGCCCGCTCCCACCACTCGGCCTTCTCGGCGCCGTGAACCTCGCGAGCCACGAACACGCTGCGGGCTGGGCCGTCCTGCACCTCTACCCGCGGTTCGGCCACCAGGTTGTAGTACCAGACCGGGTGCTTCGGCGCACCGCCGAGCGAGGCGACCGCGGCGTAGGCGCCGTCGTGCTCGACTCGCATGACCGGCACCTTCCGGATCTTGCCGCTCTTCGCGCCGGTCATCGTCATCACGATGACCGGCATGCCACGCAGCGCGGTACCGGTCGAGCCGCCCGAGCTCTCGTACTCGTCGACTTGATCCCGAACCCACTTCTCCGGACTGGGCGCATATTCACTCATGCTTGCGACGCTACCTCGCGCCCGCACGTACCTAGTTATCTTCGCGATCAGCCGGGAGGGCGGACGGAGGCGTGGGCTTGTCGGACATGGCCACGCCCTTCTTGACCGACTCCAGGATCGCGAGGCCCTGGCTGACCAGGCCGGCCGCGATCTCGCCGAGACCATCGGCGCCGTTGAGGATGTTGACGTTCGCGCCCGCCAGGCCCTGCGCGGCTTCGCGGACGATCATCGGAAGCTGATCGATCAACATCCGGTCGAGCGCGACCCGGTTATTCGACGCAGCGGCTTCCGCCTGTACGCGCATCTTGGCGGCGTCCGCCTCGGCGAGCAGCCGTACGCGCTCGGCTTCCGCTTCGGCGGGCTTCACGATCTCCGAGACCAGCTGTTGCTGGCGAAGCTCCGCCTCGCGTACGGCCAGCTCGGTCTGCGCCTGGATGACCTGACGTTGCGCCTGCGCCTCGGCCAGCGGCCCGGCCTGCGCCGCCTCGGCCTGGGCCTTGTCCACCTCGGCCTTGTATTGGGCCTGCACGATCGAGGTCTGCCGGGCGTACTCGGCTTGCTTGCGCTTCGACTCCTGCTCGGCCTGCGCGGCCAGCTGTGTCGCTTGCGCCTGCGCGATCTGGGCCGCCTGCTGGATCGCCGCGTTGTGTGGGGCCGACATCGCCGCGATGTAGCCGAGCTTCATGTCATCGATCGACTGGATCTGCAGCGAGTCGACGGTCAGGCCGATCTTGCCCATCTCCTCCTTGGAGCCGTCGAGCACCTCGCTCGCGAGCTTCTGGCGCTCGGTCACGATCTCCTCGACCGTCATCGAACCGACGATCGACCGGAGGTGACCGGCGAAGATCCGGCCGGTCAGGACCGACATCTGATCCTGATCGGACAGGAATCGCTGACCGGCGTTGACGATGCTCTCCTCGTCGTTGCCGACCTTGAACGCGATTACGGCGCGTACGTTGAGCGCGATCCCCTGCTTCGTCACGCAGGTCTCCTCGACCTCCGCCTCGTTCATCGACAGTGTGAGGTAGCGGACCTTGCGGAATACCGGCATCACGAACGCGCCGTGGCCGGTCACGACCCGGAACGGCGCATTCGTACGACCGGGCTTACCGCCCGAAATCAGCATCGCCTCGTCAGGTGCGGGCACCCGATAACCGAACATATGGTTCTCCTTAACGCGCTCAGGCCATGGGGGCAACGGCTACCGTACGCGCGCCGTGCGACTCGATGACGATGACGGCAGATCCCTTCGCGAGCGGTTCGCTCGACCAGGCGAGGTACGTCTCGGTTCCGCCGCGGATCTTCAGTACGACCTCGCCAGGTCCGTCCGGGCCACGCGTGCCGACGCTCAACACGCCACTGTGCCCGACCGGCGACCGATCCGATGCGCTCTCGGACATAAATTCCCCGCCCCGACGGTTGATGCCGATGATTTATGTCAAACGTACGCGCTTTGATCAAGTCTTCTCCACACGTGTCATACGCGGCTGTGACTCGGTTACCAGTTGGCACCGAGATTTCTCCGATAAACAGTGGATGACTCGCGGATCACAACCGCTGGTGTCGGCCGGTCCGCGGCGTTAGAGTGAGGCGTTTTCAACAAACGTTCAATTAATTAGTACCAAGGGGCTCTGAGCCGGATGTCAGTGAGCAGGTGCGAGCGGCCGACCGCGTACGCATCACACGATGACATCCTCGATCGCCTCGCCCTCGATGGGTTGTCCACCGATCCGGTCGGCGCCGCCGCGTCCGCGCTGGCTACGGCCGAGACAACCGCGATCACCACGATCGAAGCGCCCGCCAGCGGTACGCGCATCGTGCAAGCGGCCCGGAAACACTGGCAGATTCCGTTGATCGTGATCATGCTGGCACTCGCGTTCCTCACGCTGCGGGGACGTCTTCCGAGCACGCATTCGATCGCGCGCGCAATCTCATCGGCGAGCGTCGGGTGGATCATCGTCGCCGCCGTACTCGAATGGGTCTCGCTCAGCATGTTCGCCCGGCAGCAGCGTTCGCTCCTCGGCGCGCTCGACGTGAGCATGACGTTCCCGCGTGCGCTGGCCGTCACGTACGCGCGATCGGCGATCTCGATCAGCATGCCGGCCGGATCCGCGATCTCCGCCGGGTTCGCATTCCAGCAGTACCGGAAGAGCGGCGCGACGAACGACAAGGCCGCGGCCGTAATGGTGCTATCCGGCGTGGTCTCGTTCATCGGTCTCGGCACCCTCTACGTGGCCGGCATTTTCGGCCTGATCGCATCCGGCCCACAGGCCGCGTTCCGGGCCCATCCCACGCTCATCTACGCCATCGGCGCGCTGGCCGTGTTCATCGTCGCCGCGTGGATTCTGCGACGCCGGGCGTCGTTCACCCGGCCCGCTCCGCGTACGGAGATCAGCGCGCCGGCCGGCCGGGGCGACCGTCTCCGCGCCTCCCTGGTCCGGACGGTGGAAGCTGGACGCTCGCTACGCGGCCGGGACTGGGGCGTCGCGGGCGGCTTCGCGATCGCGAACTGGCTGCTCGATCTACTCTGCCTCGCCGCCACCGCCAGGGCGTTCTCGCTCCCGGTCGGCCTGTTCGCGATCTCCACCATGTACCTGGGTGTCCAGATCATCCGCCAGCTTCCGATCACGCCGGGCGGCATCGGTCTGATCGAGACCGGGCTGCTCGCCGGCCTTACCCACGCGGGCGCGGGCGCAGGCGCCGCCACGGCCGCGGTCCTCACGTACCGCGTCTTCTCGTGCTGGTTGATCATCCCGCTCGGCGGCCTCGCGTGGCTCGGTCTGCGCGCGCGCCCGAATCCGGCCAACACGCTCACCACCTCGTAATACCTCGGGCGATAACGGGGTTCGGCGGAAATCGGCACCATCGCGGTTCTAGCGTTGAGGGATGAAAAATCCTGACGATGAGATGCGTAAAGCCCGGATGGACCCGGCCGATATGGCCGGCCAAGCGGACGAATACGTTCAGGGGCTGCCGGACGAGACCGCCGATGGCCGGCTCGTGAAGGATTCCGGACTCCGCGCGGACGAATCAGCCTGGCAGTCGGAAGAGGACAAGCAGCAGAAACTGCTCAAAAAGCCCAAGGATTGAGGTTGTAACTGGCGGCGCTGACAAGTCCCCGTGGAGTAGTAAACCACTCCCTTATCAGCGCCGCCGCCGACTCATCAGTAGGCTGGCGTCAGATACACGCTGCTGTGACGACCGGGGTTGCAGCGAAGCCGAAATAATTTGCGGTGTGATCGTCGCCGCTCGCATTACCGGCTGATAAGCCCGGTTGCGTACAGTTCTGTTGTGTCAACGGATCAAGATCAAATTCTAGCCGGTACGGGTATTGAGCCGTCCCGGCTGGCTCTGGTGCTCGAAGTTCTGGCTGAGCTCGACGATTTGCCGGTCGAGCACCCGGATGCGGTGAGGGTGCGCGAAGCGACCGCGAAGGTGTTCAAGGCCGTGAAGCAGCGGCGTCGAAGCGAGCGCCGGGAAGCCGTACTCGGGCGGGACAACGCGGTGATCGCCGCGACCGCGACCGGCGCGCCCGGCCGAATCGATGACGAGACGCAGGGCATCCCGTTGGCCACGCCGACCGCAGGCCCCACCGCCGGTACGCTCGAGCGGCCGCAGGCCTGCTACATCTGCAAGCAGCGGTATGTCGTGGTGGACGCGTTCTACCACCAGCTGTGTCCGGAGTGCGCCGCGCGTAGTCATGCCCGGCGCGACGCCCGTACCGACCTGACCGGCAAACGCGCCCTGCTGACCGGCGGTCGGGCGAAGATCGGCATGTACATCGCGTTGCGGCTGCTCCGCGACGGTGCGCACACCACGATCACGACACGCTTTCCGGCCGATGCGGTACGCCGTTTCACCGCCATGCCGGACAGCGCGGATTGGCTCCATCGGCTGCGCATTGTCGGCTTGGACCTCCGTGACCCGGCACAAGTGGTTGCGTTGGCCGAGACGGTTGCCGCACAGGGACCTCTGGACATCCTGATCAACAATGCGGCCCAGACCGTACGGCGGTCGTCGGACGCGTACGCGCCGCTGGTGGCCGCGGAATCGGCGACGCTGCCCGAAGGCCCGCTGCCGGAAATGATCACGTTTGGGCACGTCTCCGCGCACGATGGCGCCGCCGCGATGCTGATCGGTGCCGGGCGATTGGCCGACGAGTATCTACCGGCCGAAACTTTGACCGCGCTCGCGATGACGAGTCGCTCAGCGACGCCGGACCGGATCGCCGCGAACACGGCCATCGACGCGGGTGGCCTGGTGCCGGATCTGCACGACATCAACAGTTGGACCCAGCACGTTCAGCAGGTCGACCCGATCGAGATGCTCGAAGTGCAGCTGTGCAACATGACCGCGCCGTTCATCCTGGTCAGCCGCCTGCGACCGGCGATGGCGGCGTCGAGCGCCCGCCGGAAGTACGTCGTGAACGTGTCCGCGATGGAAGGGCAGTTCGGTCGCGGGTACAAGGGGCCGGGGCATCCGCACACGAATATGGCCAAGGCCGCGCTGAACATGCTGACCCGCACCAGCGCGCAGGAAATGTTCGAGACGGATGGCATCCTGATGACCGCGGTCGACACCGGCTGGATCACCGACGAGCGACCGCATCCGACGAAGATGCGGCTCGCCGACGAAGGCTTCCACGCACCCCTCGATCTCGTCGACGGGGCCGCGCGGGTGTACGACCCGATCGTGCGCGGCGAGGCCGGCGACGACGTATACGGCTGCTTTCTGAAGGACTACGAGCCGGCCGCCTGGTAGTCCTTCAGCGGGAGTGTTCCGCGACCGCGACCGGCACCGCACTGTCGAGCTTTGCGCCGAGGTTGGTGGCTTCGAACACCGGCATGATGATCGTCGCGATCAGGAGCACCAGGGCGAACGCGGTGATCGATCGGCGCGGTCGAGGTGGTGCTTTCATCAGCGCCGAAACCCGCACCTGAACATCGTTCGACGCGTGTGCGAGCGCGCCGTCCGGTCGGCGCTCCTTGGACGCCCCGGCGAGCGCGGCCCGCAGCAGTGCCCGGGCGACGAGCGCACGGTCGCCGACGCTCGCGGCCGTCTCCTCGTCGGCCCAGCGCTCGACGGCCAGCTCGCCGGCCGGCATGAACGGGCGGAGCAACGGGTTCATCGCTGCGGCAAGACGCACGATCCGCAGGTGTACGTCATGCCGGAACCGGATGTGGGCGGCCTCATGTGCCAGCACGGCTCGCCGCTCGGCGACCGTCATGCTGCGGAGCAGGCCACGCGAGATCACGATTCTCGGGTGGCGGCCACCGACCGCGTACGCGTGCGGCTCTTCGTCGTCGACGATCACCAGCAGCCGGTCGTCGTCGAGCCGGCTCGTCAACCGCCGGATCTGCCGGCGAGCGACGAGTTCACGAACGAGTGCGACCGCGAACATGGTGAAAGCGGCCGCCAGAATCGCACCGGCCAGTCCTGCGGTCCACACGCCGACCGGATCCACGGCACGCCATTTCGACGCCGACCAGTGTCCCTCGGTCGCCACGTATCGAAGCCGGCCGAGGCCGGTCAAGCCGATCATCGAAAGGGACAGCACCCAACTCACCGCGGTCGTAACGGCCGCGGCGGTCAGGCACCAGACGCCGGTACGGGGTGGCAGAATCCGCGCGATTCGCGGTGTCGACGCGGCCAGCGCGAATCCGACGCACAGCGGTGCGTAGACCCACAAGTCCACGTCACCGCTCCGAGATCTCGGCCATCAGCTTCTGCAGAACCTGCTCCTCGTCGGGGGACAGCACGGAGACGAACCGAGCCAGTACCGCGGCGCGGTCCTCGCGGCGTACCAGCAGCGAGTGCATTTCCTGCGCGGTGTGCGCAGCGGCGTCCTGGGCCGGGGCGTAGACGTGCGCGCGCCCGATCAGCTTGCGGACCACAAGTCCCTTGGCACGGAGGCGCGCCAGAATCGTGGTGATCGTGCTGTACGCGAGTGTGCCACCGATCTCCGCCTGTACCGCACTCGCCGCCATCGGTCCGTCGGCCGCCCACAGCGTCGCCAACACCTCCTCTTCGAGGCTGCCCCATGGGCGACGTACGCCTCGTCGCGGAATGCCGTCCATCCGTATCTCCATCTCCACGCCCGTGCCCGCACCGGCGTTGCGTTCGGCGCCGACACCCGCCGGCACCGGAAGCGTAGCCCTACAACGCGTAGTGACTAGCAGTCATCTCCGGAAACACAAACCATCACACAGAACTTTCTCAGGCGAAAGGCCCGACAGGTTAGGAGTCAAATTGCGGCCGAAGGTACGAAGGGCAATTTGACCTGGAGATCTTTCATTTAAGAGACTTCACGGATGGGCATGCGGTCGCAGCGATTCGGTATCGGGGCGATCTTCGCCGTACATGGGGCCGTGGTCGGTACGTTCGCCACCCGCATCCCCACCATTTCCGACCATCTGCACCTGTCCACCGGGCAACTCGGTGCGGCGCTGTTCCTGCCTGCGGTCGGCTCGCTGTCGATGATGCCGTTCACCGGCCGCCTGATTCACCGGCTCGGCGGCAAGCTCGCGACACAGATCTTCCTGGCGCTGTGGACGCTTTCGCTGGCACTGCCCGCGTTCGCGACATCGCTGCCGACGCTCTGCATCGCGTTGTTCTTTTACGGCGCGGTCTCCGGGATGTCGGACATCGCAATGAACGCCCAGGGCGTGGAACTTGAGCAACGGATGGGTCGCTCGATCATTTCCAGCCTGCACGGGCTGTGGAGCGTCGGCGGATTCATCGGTGCCGCGATCGGCTGGCTGGCAGTACGGGCGGATGTCGATGTCCGCTGGCAGTTCTGTGTGATGGCGGTCGTCCTGACGGTGGCCGGTCAGGCCGCGTGCCGTCTACTGGTCACACCGCCGCCGGCCGCGTCGGGCGCGGCCGAACCCGAGCCGCCCACGTTCGCCTTGCCGAGCGGCATCGTGCTGGTGATCGCATTGGTCGCGTTCTGCGCGGTCTTCGCGGAAATCGCCGGATCAGACTGGGCGGCGGTCTACATGCGCCGGGTCCTGGACGCCGATAACGCCACCGCCGCCCTCGGGTACACCGTCTTCGCGCTGGCCATGTCGGTCTCAAGGTTGACCGGCGACCGCCTGATCCGCCGGGTCGGCCCGGTCCGGGCGGTCCGGATCAGCGCCACCGCCGGTACGGCCGGCGCGGTGCTGATCGTCGTCGCGGTGAACCCGATCCTGACCATGGTCGGCTTCGGTCTGATGGGAGTCGGGATCGCCGTCGTGGTACCGCTCGCGTTCGCTGCGGCCGGCAAGATCGGCTCGATGTCTCCGGGCGGCACCGGACACGCGATTGCCGGCGTGGCGACGATCGCGTACGGGTCGGGGCTCGCCGCACCCGGCGCGATCGGCGGTATCGCCTCGTTCTCGTCGCTACGCGTTTCGTTCGCGCTCGTCGCCGTACTTGTCGCGATCGTGGCCCTGTCGGCGAACGTGGTCCGCGACCGACCGGGCGGAGCAGCGATCGATCCGAACGGCATCCCGGAAGCGGCTACCGTCATGGAAGCCGGACAGTGACCCCTCGGGTCGCCTCACTCTGATGCAGGTTGATCTCCACGAGATGGATTCCGGCCGGTACGTCGTACACCAGGTTGGTGGTCCGGGTTTCGCCCGGCGTCAACGTCGGATTGCCGCCGTTGACGGTGGTATCGGCCGGCAAATCCGGCAGGTATACGGCGCCGCGTGAGCCGGTGGCCAGCTGCACGATGCCGGGTAGCCCAAGAGCGTTCGGGCCGTCGTTGCGAACGGTGACCGATACCACACAATATGACCCGTTTGTTGGCTTAAGCTGCTGTCCGTCCGGGCCGTTGAGCGACGGGAGCCCGCACTGCGACGAATGTACGACGAAGTCGAATCCGGCATCGTGGACAAGGTCCCCGAAATGGTTCGCTTCCGAATTAACCACCGCGGCGTGATGGGCCAACAACGCCTTGAACGCGCGTACGCCGATGAACGGCGACACCAGGATGAAGACCAATGCGAAAACTGCGACGATCCCTGCGACCACCGTGTGCCAGCGCACGCGACGCCGCGGCTTGCGCTCCGAATTCGGGCGCATATGTCCTCCCAAGTCATGGCTGACCGCCGGACCCGAAAAGCTTAGTTCATGCAGGTCAGGGCGTGTTAACGCAGGTCAGACCCGGTTGCCGCCGGGGAATCGGACATGCGCCGATTGCTCCGAGCAGCTACCGTGACTCCTCGGATGCGGCTGAGGGAGCGTGGTTGATGGTCGTGGTGGGACCGTCGTGAACCGCGACGCCGACGATCGGGCGATCGCTGATTTGGGCGCCGCATACGACCGCGTCGCGACCAACATGTATCTGATCGACAGCCATCCCGGCCTCGGCTTCCTCAAGTCCGGCGGCCTGAGCGGCCGGACCGAGGAGATCTGGCGCGCGCTGTCCGGCGAAATCGACTCGCGCTGGGCCGAATTCAGCGCGCTCGGCACCGGCCTCGAACAGGCGCGAACGATCCGCGTTCGGCACCGGTCGTCCGATGCCGAGTGGGGTCCGATGGAGTTCGCGCTGTCCCAGACGCTGCCCCGGCTCGCCGCCGCATTGGAGACCAGTTGCGCAACGATCGCCGGGATTCTCAGCGATGTGAACGCCGCATGGACCACGGCGACCACCGCGTCCGCACCGATCGCCGATGCGCTCGCGGCCCTGACTCGACGAGCCGACGAGTTGGGCGACCCGACCGCGCTCGGCACGCTCGGACAGCGGGTCACGCGCACTTGTGACCACGTCCTCACCGACCCGATCGACGCGGCGCCGGCCGGGACACTCACACCCGCGATGCGGACCGAACTGACAACGCTCGCGGCCGATATCGCAAGCGCGGCCGCACGCGTGGCCGAACAGGAGCGTGCTCGGGACGCGTTCCCGGAGCAGGTCGATGCGCTCGCGAGGCAGATCGACGCGGTCGCGGACGCGGAGAACGAGGTTCGCGCCGCGTACGCGCGGGCCCAGGAAAAGATCGTCAATCCCGGCCTGCCGGTCGAGCCACGCGCCGCCGAAACCCTCCGGGTACGCGCGGCCGGGCTGGAGTCGCGCCGGGAGAAGAAGGACTGGCGACGGCTGGCCGACGACATCGCGATGACCGAGGCGTCGAGTGCCCGTGCGTTGATCCGGGCGCAGGAACTGATCAGTGCGGCCGACGGGCTGATCGCACGCCGGGACGAATTGCGCGGGCGTCTGGAGGCGTACCGGTCAAAGGCGGCAAGCCATCGACTGGACGAGCACGGCACGCTCGCCCCGCTGCACACCGCCGCACGGAGGCTCCTGTACACCGCGCCCTGCGACCTGCACGCCGCCACCAAGGCCGTGTACGCGTACCAGAAGGCGCTCGCCGAGCTCGTCAACTCAAGAGAGGAAGCCGGACGATGAACCCCTGCCAGCGGGCCGGGTGCTCCGGCCATTACGCCGCCGATGGGTACTGCGACGAGTGCGGCCACCGAGCGCCGGCCGGATTCATGGTGGCGTCGGTTCCGTCCGTACCGTCGGCGCGCCTGTCGTCCGAGTCCGGTGCGTTGAGCGGCGCATCTCGCAGCTCCCGCGGCACACGCCGGGGAGGTCTGGGCGCAAACCTGGTCACCGTGCCGCCGGTGCCGTTGCGCGATCCGGCCAGTGCGGTACTGGCGAATCCGGTCGTCTCCGAATCCCATCGCTTCTGCAGCACCTGCGGTGAGCCGGTCGGACAGACGAAGGACGGAAAGCCCGGCCGTGCCGTTGGTTTCTGCCCGCGCGATCGCGCGCCGTTCTCGTTCGTCCCGAGTCTGAAGCCAGGTGACCTGGTCAGCAACCGGTACGAGATCCTCGGGTGCATCGCCCACGGCGGTCTCGGCTGGATCTACCTGGCCCGGGACCGGAACATCAGTGCCGACGGCGCCGATCGATGGGTGGTATTGAAGGGCCTGATCAGCACCGGTGACGCGGACGCGATGGCGGCGGCGGTCACCGAACGGCGGTTCCTCGTCGAGGTCGATCATCCGAACATCGTGAAAATCCACGACTTCACCACCCACCTCGATGCGAAGTCCGGCGAGGACATCGGGTACATCGTGATGGAGTACGTCGGCGGGCGGTCGCTCAAGGACCTCGCCTTGAATCACCGTGGCCCGAACGGCGGCCGGGCACCGCTGCCGTTGCCGCAGGTCCTCGCGTACGCGGTCGAGATCCTCCCGGCCATCGGGTATCTGCACGATCGCGATCTGCTGTTCTGCGATTTCAAGCCGGACAACGTCATTCACGCCGAGGAGCAACTCAAGCTGATCGACCTCGGCGCCGTGCGGCGGATCGGCGATCAGGATTCGGCCATTTACGGTACGCCCGGATACCAGGCTCCCGAGCTGGCCGCCGACGGACCGTCGATCGAGTCGGACATCTATACGGTCGGCCGTACGCTCGCCGTGCTGAGCTTCGAATTCAGCGGATTTACGTCGCGCTTCAAGGACACGCTGCCGGGCGCGTCGACGGTGCCGCTGCTCGCCGCGGAGGAGTCTTACCACCGGTTGCTGCGGCGCGCGACGAACAAGAACGCGGCGCTGCGCTTCCACAGTGCGAGCGACATGGCCGAGCAAGCCATGGGCGTACTGCGGGAGGTGCTGTCGTCCGCCGACGGGAAGCCGCGACCGGCCACGTCCACCGAGTTCACTTCGGAGCGGCGGACGTTCGGAGCGGACTCGACCGCGCCGCTGACCGGAGGTGCGGTGGCGGCCGCGCTGCCGGTACCGCTCGTCGATCCCACCGATCCCGGCGCGCCGTTCCTCGCGACGCTGAGCACGATCGATCCGGCCACGACGATCAGCGCGTTGCGCGCCAATACCGGTTCCGGCAGTGTCGAAGTCGGCTTCCGACTGGTCCACGCGCTGATCGAGGCCGGCGTCCCGGCCGATGCGTACGAGCAACTGAAGACCGTACGCAAGACGGCCGTCAACGATTGGCGACTGAACTGGTACGGCGGCCTGATCGCGCTGGCCACCGGCGACGCGGCCACCGCCGGGCGAGAGTTCGACGCGGTCTACGACACGCTGCCGGGCGAGATCGCTCCCCGCCTCGCGCTTGCTGCCGCGGATGAACTGGCCGGCGACGTGGCGGCCGCCACCCGCCGGTACGAACGGGTTTGGCGAGCCGATCGGTCCTATCCGAGTGCGGCGTTCGGACTCGCCCGGATGCGCCTGTCGGCGAAGGATCGTTCGGGCGCGATTGCCGTGCTCGATCAGGTGCCGGACAGCTCCAGCCAGCACGTTGCGGCACGGATCGGCGCGTTGCGCGCTTGCGTCGACCGGAACATCGCCGTGCTCGGCGAGCGCGATCTCGTGGACGCGTCCGAGCGGCTGGAACGGCTTCGCCTGGACGCGCTGGCGCAGGCCAACCTAGCGATCGAGATGTTCAGTGCAGCGCTCGAGTGGGTCGCCCGCGGCGGTACACGCAGCAGCGCTCGCCTGTTGGGTCAGCCGATGACCGAGAAGGATCTGCGGCTCGGGCTGGAACGCGCGTACCGGCAATTGGCGACGCTCGCGACCGACACGCGTAGCCGCTATTCGCTCATCGACCGTGCGAACGCGGTCCGGCCGAGGACGATGGTCTGATGCCTGAATCCTGTCCGCGTTGTGGCGAGCCGCTTCCCGACGATGCCCGATTCTGCGAAGCGTGCGGCCATGACCTCGCCGTACCGGCCGAACCGACGGTCGCGTCCTCACTGAACCCACCGGATGCCTGCTCGGCCTGTGGCAGCACGGTCTTCGACGAGCAACCGGACGGCGGGACGTACTGCGACAACTGTGGCGTACGCCGACCGGCCGGGCGCGACCACGCCGAATCCGATCTGGGCTGGATCGCCGCCGCCAGCGACATCGGCTCGCGGCATCATCAGAACGAGGACGGGTACGCGATCGTGCTCCTGCCGCACGCGTACGTCGGCGTTGTCTGTGACGGTGTCTCGTCATCCAGCCGACCGGATACGGCGTCGCACGCGGCCGCTGACGCCGCCGCACGGACGTTTCTGCGTGTGCTGGGCGACGACGACGATGCCGATGCACCGATGGCCGAAGCGGCTACGATCGCGGCCGTGGGTGCCGCCCAATCGGCCGCCGTGGGTGCCGCCGGTTCCGGAGAGGGCGACATCTCCCCGAATCATCGCCGGGCGAATCCGCCCAGCAGCACGTACGTTTCGGCGGTCGTCACGCCGGACGCGGTGACGATCGGGTGGATCGGCGACAGCCGGGCGTACTGGCTCGGCGACGACGGCGCGGCTGCGTTGCTGACCGTGGACGACACACTCGGCGGCCAACTCGCCGCGGCCGGCGTACCGATGTCCGAGGACGCGCCCAACGCCGGTGCCCTGATCCGATGGCTCGGCGCGGACGCTACCGACACCGCACCGCACATCGCGGCGTTCCAGCCGGCCACGCCGGGACGTGTGATCGTGTGCAGCGACGGGCTCTACCGCTACGCGTCGGAGGCGGGCGAACTCGCCTCGGCCACACCGGCCGGTACACCCATCGACACCGTACGCACCCTCGTGAAGTTCGCCCTCGACGCCGGCGGCGGCGACAACGTCAGCGTGATCGTGCTGCCCTATCCACCTCGATAACGCCTCCGACACCCTCCGATATCAGCCCGACCCCAAAGGACATGACCGTGACCGATCAGCCAGCATTCACCGCTGAGGTCTACCAAAACGAGTACCTGCCGGCCGGTACACAGGTAGTGGACGCCGTCGTGACGGTGACCGCAACCGCCGAGGTCGCGGTGAAGAAGACGACCGCGGCGCAGGTCATCATGATCGATTGTTCGGGTTCGATGTCCACACCGCCGACGAAGATGGCCGCGGCAAAGATGGCCACCACGACCGCCATCGATACGCTGCGCGACGGCGTCGAGTTCGCGGTGATCGCGGGCCGCGCGACCGCCACCATGACCTATCCGTACGGGCCGGAGCTGCGCGTCGCATCGCCGCAGACTCGCGCCGAGGCGAAGCAGGCAGTGGCCGCTCTGGCCGCCGACGGCGGGACCGCGATCGGTAGCTGGCTCTACCTGGCGAACCAACTGTTCGCGCGGAGCTCGGCCGAAGTAAAGCACGCGATCATGCTGACCGACGGCCGTGACCAGCACGAGAGCCGTCAGGATCTGCTCAATCAACTGCGTGCCTGCGAAGGCCGGTTTCTCTGCGACAGCCGTGGGATCGGCAACGATTGGGTCGCCGACGAACTCCGCCTGGTCGCGTCCACGCTGCTCGGTTCGGCCGACGGCCTGGAGAATCCGGCCGATCTGCCGGCCGCGTTCGAAGCGATGACGTCGGCGGCGATGGGCAAGTCGGTGGCCGACGTATCACTGCGTCTGTGGACTCCGGCCGGATCGACGATCCAGTTCGTAAAGCAGGTCTTTCCGCAGGTGGAAGACCTCACGACCCGACGCAAGCCGGTCAGCGAGCGAGTCGGCGACTATCCGACCGGCGCCTGGGGCACAGCCGAAAGCCGCGACTATCACGTGTCGATCGCGGTCCCGCCCGGCGCGCTCGGCGACGAGATGCTCGCAGCCCGCGTCAGTCTCGCGGTCGGTGGCGACGTGGTCGCACAGTCGCTCGTGCTCGCGACCTGGACCGATGACATGGCACTGTCCACAAAGATCAATGGCCGGGTCGCGCACTACACCGGTCAGGCCGAGCTGGCCGCCGCGATCCAGGAAGGATTGGCCGCACGCGACGCCGGCGACGTCGAGACCGCGACGTCGAAGCTGGGCCGGGCCGTTCAACTCGCGGCCGAATCCGGGCACGAAGATACTGCGAAGCTGCTCGGCCGCGTCGTGGACGTGGTCGACGAGAGATCCGGCACGGTTCGGCTGAAGCAGCGGGTCGCCGGTGTCGATGCCGAACTCGCCAATGTCCGGTCGGTGAAGACGATCCGCGTCAAGAAGGCGTGATGACCATGCATGTCTGCCCGAAGGGCCACCAGTCCCAAGCCGGTGACTATTGCGACGAGTGCGGCGCGCCCATCGCCGGCCTCAGATCAACCCCATCAACGGGTACGCCCAGCCAGCCACTTCCCACCGAAACCCCATCCGGGCAACCGTGCCCCGAGTGCGGGACGCCGCAGGGTGGCCGCTTCTGCGAGGTTTGCGGATTCGACTTCTTGATGGTGAAACTGGGCGGCACCCCCGGCTACGCGACCCCGGACACCTCCGACGCACCCGCCTCAGGTGGGGAGGTGCCGGCGCGTCAGGTACCGGCGCGTCAGGTACCGGGCCTGCCGGTATTGGGGATTCGAGCGGCGACGCGGCGGCGGCCAACTCCGACGCGGCTTCGCGGGCCGGCGCGGAATCCGATGCGCGGCCAGACGGCGGCGCGTCAGTGCCGGATCAGCGCGGCGAGTCCACACCCGGCCTGCCGAAACGGACTCAGCCGTCGGGCGCGCCGGCCGGTTGGGCGCTCGCCGTCGGTGCCGATGCCCCGTATCACGCACGCATGCAGGCGATGGCCGAACCAGATGCCGAGCCGATCGCGTACCCGGCGTTCGTCCCGCCTCGTCGCTTCTCGCTCAGAGGCGCGCAGGTGCTGATCGGGCGACCGAGTCGCTCGCGCGGAATCGAACCGGAAATCGACCTGTCCGGCCCACCCGCCGATCCCGCGGTATCGCACGCACACGCGATGCTGCTCGCCCAACCGGACGGATTCTGGGCCATCGTCGACCTCGAGTCGGCCAACGGTACCTACATCAACGACGAGACAACCTCGATCGAGCCGAACGTGCCCCGCCTCCTGGACGCAAACGACCGCATCTACGTAGGAGCGTGGACCGTGATCACCCTGACCCGCGTATGAGCGAGCGCTCACAGATCAGCGCCCGGCGCCGTAGAGCAACTCCCCACCACGCTCCGACGATCGGAGATCTTGGCACGTCACGGTCGGCGATCGGAAACCCGGCACGCCACACCCGGGCAATCCGAAACCCGGCACGCCACACCCGGGCAATCCGAAACCCGGCACGCCACACCCGGCCAATCCGAAACCCGGCACGCCACACCCGGGCAATCCGAAACCCGGCACCCCGCGCTCGGCCAATCCGAAACCCGGCACGCCACACCCGGGCAATCCGAAACCCGGCACCCCGCGCTCGGCGATCGGAGATCTTGGAGCGTCACGCCTGGCGATCGGAGATCTTGGAACGCGGCGATCGGAGATCGGAGATCTTGGCGCGCCACGATCGATGATCGGAGATCTTGGAACGGATGGCAGGCCAGTGTCGTGATCATGGAGATTTGAGAGCTACCCGATTCCAAGATCTGCGATCGGTCAGGATTTCGGCGGGGCTGTCGGATCATCCGGCGGCGGTGACGGCGGCGGAGACGTCGGGGTTGACGGCGGAGCTGATGGATATGCGTTCGGCGGTAGATCGCCGCCGGGCGACGTTTCTCCGTTGGGCGGTACATCGCTGCCGGGCTCGTAGCCAGTGGGACCACCGGGCTGGCCGTAACCGCCAGGCTGCTCGTACCCACTCGGCGTGCCGGGCTGACCGTAACCGCCCGGCTGCTCGTACCCACTCGGCGTGCCGGGCTGACCGTAACCGCCAGGCTGCTCGTACCCACCGGGGGTGCCGGGCTGACCGTAACCGCCAGGCTGCTCGTACCCACCGGGGGTGCCGGGCTGACCGTAACCGCTCGGCGGACCGTAACCCTGCTGACCGTAGTTCGGTGGCTGGTACGCCGGCGGATAGCCGCCCTGCGGGTAGCTGGCCGGGTACGGATTCGCGGTCGCCGGGACCGCACGCCGAGTCCGGATGCCCCAAATCAGGATCGCCAGACCGCCGAGCGCCACGATGACCCCGAAGATCAGGCCACCAATGCCCAGCTTGCCGAGGATCGGCGCATCAATACCCAGGCGGGTCTCGGCTTGGAATCCGGGCGAGCCGTCGGCGTTCATCAGGACGGCCTCGTAGTCGCCGCTCGCAATCTTCCACGACAGCGCCGGGTCAGCACCGGTCGCCTTCGCCACCCAGAACGCTTGGTCACCAGGTGCGGCGGGCTGCTGCGTACCGGCAACCACGCTCGACGTGATCTTGAAGGGGCTGAAATCGATGCCGGTGACCTGTTGGTACGGCGAGCCGGCCAGGTACGCCTGCACCTGCGACGTCGGGCCGACGCCGAAGAACAGCGGCTTCGTGCTGTTGCGCGCATCGACCTTGAGAGTGATGTTCCCAGACACC
Source organism: uncultured Actinomycetota bacterium (assembly GCA_963831705.1). Classification (GTDB taxonomy): domain Bacteria; phylum Actinomycetota; class Actinomycetes; order Mycobacteriales; family Micromonosporaceae; genus DASQPR01. The sequence goes on from CAWHRE010000010.1 coordinate 788,508, forward strand.
GTCGTGTCCTGCGAGTTCTCGATCTTGGCGGGATCGGATACGTAACCGACCGTCGGCGTGGAGATCGACTCGTAGTCGCTCTTGAACGATCCGGATGTCCCGCCGACACCGAGGAAGATCCCGCCGAAGCAGATCGACGCGATGCCGCACAGCCCGAGCAGGCAGCCCAGGATGATCAGGATGACTTTCTTCGCCATGATCGCCGCTCCTCCTTGGCCTTTATAGATGAAGCCGACTGGGCCAGCGTGAGCGAAGGCTCGTCCGGATCAGTATGACGCAAAACGGACGACTGCCGTTACATCCGGACGACGACGTTCTGGCTGTCCGTCGACATCATCGCTTTTATGCGTTTGGTACCTATTCATTCGGTTGGTACCCCAAAACTGCATGACAGATGTAATACCGACGAAGTGATCCACGTGTCTGGTAGACGTCACACCCGCACGGCACCATCTACGCCATGACAGAAAGCTTCGCACCCCTCGCGGTCGACTTGCAGGGCGTCACGAAACGCTTCGGGCCGGTCACCGCCGTAGACAATCTGACGCTGCAGATCGAGCCCGGCGAAATCGTCGCGTTCCTCGGTCCGAACGGCGCCGGCAAAACGTCGACCGTCGATATGCTGCTCGGCCTCTCCCGGCCGAACGCCGGGACGGTCGCGGTTTACGGACGCAAGCCCACCGACGCCGTCGCGCGCGGTGAGATCTCGGCCGTCATGCAGACCGGTGGCCTGCTCAAAGACCTCACGATCGAGGAGACGGTACGCCTCACCGCGACCCTGTTCCCGCACGCGCGCCCGGTCGCCGAGGTGCTCGACCGCGCTGGAATCAGCGACATCGGCAGCCGGATGGTCGGCAAATGCTCCGGTGGCCAGCAGCAACGACTGCGATTCGCGCTCGCGCTGCTCGCCGATCCGCTGCTGATGGTGCTGGACGAGCCGACCGCGGGCATGGACGTGGAAGGGCGCCGGGATTTCTGGAACGCGATCCGCCATGACGCCGAGCGCGGCCGTACCGTCATGTTCGCGACGCACTACCTCGACGAGGCTGACGCGTACGCGGACCGGATCGTGCTGATCCGCCAGGGCCGCATTGTTGCCGACGGCACCACGTCCGAGATCAAGGCGATGGCCAGCGGCCGGAGCGTACGGGCGACGCTCGCCGACGCCGACCGAACCGCTCTCGCCGCCCTTCCCGACGTGGAAGACGTGGAACTTCGCGGCGACTCCGTCATCATCCGCGCGCGCGATTCCGACGCCGTCGCCCGGTACCTGCTGAACCACACCAGCGCACGGGATCTGGAGATCACGGCGCACAACCTCGAAGACGCGTTCATCGCCCTGACCGGCGACGACGCCCCCGTACCGGCTGGGAGCCTGCAATGACCACGACCGCCCTTCCCGAACGTTCCGCCCCGCCGTTGGGCGGCTTCAACCTGACGTTCCTGGGCCTGGAAGTCCGCCGGGTCCTGCGGAACCGTCGCACGCTCATCTTCATGGTGCTGATGCCGGTGATCTTCTACCTGATCTTCGGAAGCAGCGCGGGCGCCGTGACCGGAATGTCGATCACGGTCAAGCAGTACGAGATGGTCAGCCTGGCGCTCTACGGCTCGATGACCGCCTGTACGAGCGGCGGCTCGATGGTCGCGGTCGAGCGCGCGCTCGGTTGGAGCCGGCAACTTCGGCTTACGCCGCTGCGGCCTCCGGCGTACATCGCGATCAAGATTCTGGTCGCGTTGGTGCTCGGCATCATCCCGGTGATCCTGCTCTTCGCGCTCGGTGCGATCCGCGGCGTACACATGGCGGCCCACATCTGGATCCTGTCCGGCCTCGCGATCTGGTTCGGCTCGCTGGTCTTCGCCGCGCTCGGCCTCTTCGTCGGATACCTGCTGCCGTCCGAGAACGTAATGCAGCTGCTCGGCCCCGTACTCGCGATTCTGGCGATCTTCGGTGGCGTGTTCTTCCCGGTCAGCATCATGGGCCACACGATCGAGACGATCGCGAAGTTCACGCCCGTGTACGGCGTGGCCGAACTCGCCCGCTCTCCCCTGACCGGCAACTTCGAGTGGTCCAGCGTCGCGAACATCCTGGTCTGGCTGGCGCTCTTCGCGTTCGGCGCGGCCCTGGTCTTCCGCCGGGACACTTCGCGCGTCTAGCACACCCAACCAGCCCGAAGTTGATCCTGGAGTTAACTCCAGGATCAACTTTGTTCTGGGCGGCGGCCGGTAGGGGCAGAATGGCGGTATGAGTGTCGGCAGCCGGATCGTGTCCCGCCTCTTCGACCTTCCGGCGCCGGTCACGCGCGACGTACGCCCGCAGGCCGACCTGATCGTCCGTACGCGCGACGGCGTCAACCTGATGACGAACCACTACGAGCCGCTTCTTGGCAAGGCACCGACGATCCTGATCCGGTCCCCGTACGGGCGGAGTGGCCTCGTCGGGCTCGTCAGCGGGCGCGTCCTGGCCGAACACGGGTTCCACGTGATCATGCAGAGTTGCCGTGGCACGTTCGGTTCCGGCGGCACGTTCGAACCGATGCGGTACGAGCGCGAGGACGGCCTCGACACGATCGCGTGGATCAAGGAGCAGCCCTGGTTCGACGGGACGCTGTTCACGTACGGGCCGAGTTACGTCGGATTCACGCAGTGGGCGATCGCGGATGCACCCGAGGTCTCCGGGGCGGTGACCGTCGTGACGTCCTCGACGTTCCGCGATCCGACGTACGCGGGCGGGGCATTTTCGCTGGACACGGTGCTGAACTGGGCCACGCTGATCGGCAACCAGGCGAGCGGGTCGATGCTGCGTTTTCTCCTCAAGCAAGCGAACGCCGAGCGGAAGCTCAGCCGGGCGTGGAATCACGTACCGCTTCGGGAAGCCGACGAGATCGCGCTGGGTCACGAGGTGCCGTTCTTCCGCGAATGGCTCGCGAACGGCGACGACGACGCCTACTGGAGCCCACGCAGCCACGATCATCGTCTCCCGTCCGTGACGGCACCGATCTGCATGGTCGGCGGCTGGTATGACATCTTCCTGCCCTGGCAACTGGCCGACTACGCGCGCCTGCGAGCAGCGGGCGCCCGCCCTCGGCTGGTGATCGGAGCCTGGACGCACGTATCCCGCGAACTTCTGGCGCGATCGATGCGCGAGGGCATCGACTGGTTCCGGACCGCCGCCCAACCCGATCGGGCCACCGCGCGAGTCGAGCTGTACGTCGGCGGAGCCGACGAATGGCGTACGTACGAGGATTGGCCGCCGGCTGCGCGTACTCAGGAGTGGTTCTTCGGCCCGCAGCGCTCGTTGTCCCCTACCGGAACGGACATCGGAGAGATCGGCCGCTTCCGTTTCGATCCCGCCGACCCCACACCGTCGCCGGGCGGGCCGCTGCTGACCGAGGACGCCGGCAAGGTCGACAACTCGGCCGTCGAGGCGCGTGACGACGTGCTCGTCTATACCAGCGATGTGCTGACCGAGGACCTCGAAGCAATCGGCCCGGTCATGGCGGAGTTCCGGCTGGCCAGCTCGTCACCGTACTTCGACATCTTCGTCCGGCTCTGCGACGTCACGCCGGATGGGCGGTCGGAGAACGTCTGCGATGGTCTGACGCGGGTTGGTGGCGAAGAGTCAGAGGAAAACGTGGTGCAGGTGGAGCTGTGGCCCACTGCCTACCGATGGAAGGCCGGCCACCGGATCCGCGTGCAGATCGCGGGCGCCGCGCATCCTCGCTACGCGCGCAATCCAGGCACCGGCGAGCCACTGGGTGCCGGCACCGAAATGCGCACGGTTGAGCACGCCGTGCTCTCGCCGTCGTTCATCCGCCTGCCGCGACCGGCCTAGTTCAAGGCCAGACGCGGGCTAGAGCAGCGTGAACGACGTCGGCGAGCCGGCCGTGTGCACTCGACGTACGCGGGGCTCAGGCCGGACCACCGCACGCGGAATCCACTCGTCTTCCAGCGTCCAGCAGGCGTCCCAGAATTCGGTTTCGTCAGCACCGTCGCGCTCGTCGAGTGCCTCGACGGCAGAGATGCCGTCAGCGGCCGCGACAGTTGAGCCGACCACGGGAACGACGGCCGGCAGGCCGTCGAGTGACGCGGACGCAACCTTGGCGCCCGCAAAAACCGGGAGGGATGGCTCCATTCCAATATGCTCCGTCACGTCGTGGTAATTCGCACATGCGAGGTCTCACACTTACTGCAACGGTTACCCGATTTTCACACCTACGAAACATTCAGCCACAGATGGGCTGACCAGTTCATACGCTCGCAACACCGCCAACCTGAACGATGACTTAGTAAAACACGATCACACGCGAAAATGGCACACTATGGGCTATCTCGGCTGGGCTGCGGCCGCCGAGCGAACGCGACGCCGACGAGACAGAGCACGCCGCCGAGGTATGCGAAGGCAACCGGCGTCTCGCCGAGGAACGCCCAGCCCATCAAGATCGCGATCGGCGGCACCAGATAGGTCGTCACGCCCAGCCGTCCGGCGCTGGTACGCGCGAGCGCGTAGGCCCATGTGGTGAACGCGAGCGCGGTTGGGAAAACGCCGAGGTAGATGAGCAGCCAGATGGTCGACGCGCTCGCCCGGCCGAGCTGGTCGACCAGCTGACCGGCGAACGGCAGGCAGACGATCGCGCCGATCGAGCACGCGAGCCACGTGACACGCAGCGCCGAAACGTCCGCGAGCAGCGGTTTCTGCGAGACCACGCCGATTGCGTACGCGATCGCGGCCACCAGGCAGAGCGCGACGCCCCACGTGTCGGTGGTGTGCTCGTGCGACGTCGCCACCCCGATGATCACTACGCCGACGAACGCGATGATCGCGCCGGCCACGAACGTCGAGCCGAACCGCTCCCCCAGCGTCAACCCGGCGAGGATCGCGATCAGAATCGGGCCGATGTTCACCAGCATCGCCGCCGTACCCGCATCGATTCGCTGCTCGGCGGCGTTCAGCGCGACGTTGTACAGCCCGAACCAGAGCACGCCGACGGTGGCCAGGCGAAGCCAGGCGCGCCCAACCGGCCACGGGCTCGCACTGTTCGGCCGAGGGTCGCGACCGCCGCGAATCAGCACAAACGCACCGAGCACCACGCTGCCGACCAGCAACCGCCCGAGAGACAGCGCGCCCGGCGACAGCTGCCGCCCGACGTGCCGGATCGCGACGAACGCGGATGCCCAGAACAGGACGGTGACACCGACGGCGAGAAGCGGAGCGATTGCGGGACGGGGTTTTGCGTCGATGGTCTGCACACGCGGACCCTATGACGCCGGTACGTCAACCTCCTCGGGGTTATCCCCCTCCGTGGGATCGACGGTCGCCGGGCCCATCAGCAGTTCGATGTCGCGGCGCACGAAAGCCGCGATCCAAGCGCATGCGATGCCGATGGCGAGCCGGAGAATCGCCGCCGCCACCAGGAGGTCGTGGGTCTTGCCCAGAGTCACGACGATGGTTGCCGCGAACATTCCGAAGATCGTGACCCAGAAGATCAGAACCGAACCCAGACGGTACGGCGAGACGACCGGGCGCCCGTACACGACGCCGCCGCGCTGCCCGGCGGCCAGCATGCGCTGTTGGGCTCGGTAGGTCCACATCGCGAACGCGGCGTACGTGCCGTAGCCGAGCACCAACGGCAGCACGAGGCTGAGAATCTTCGCCACCAGGGCCAGCGCCGTGATCGGGGTCGTCGACTCCGGCCGATTCTCCAGCAGGATCGCGAGCGTGATCGCTTCGATGAACGCGAATGAAAGTGCGAGCCCGATGACAGCGTCCTGCCAGCCCTGATTCCAATCAGGCGGGCCGACGACCGGCCGGGTTTCCGGCGGGGACTCCTGGGATATCGTGCTCATCGGACGAATCGTACTGGCCCGGCCGTGACGAGAACAGTGGTGATCCGCCACACTGTCTGACGTGTCCGCAAGCTCTCTTTTCCTCGCCGCGATCGACCAGGGTACGACGTCCTCCCGCTGCATCATCTTCGACTCTGATGGACACGTCGTGTCCCAGGCACAGCAGGAACACGAACAGATCTTTCCCAGGCCGGGTTGGGTCGAGCATGACGCCACCGAGATCTGGGCCAACGTCCAGAACGTCGTACAGGGCGCGCTCGACCGGGCCGGTTTGTCCCGCGCCGACCTCGCTGCGGTCGGCATCACGAATCAACGCGAGACGACGCTGCTGTGGGACGCGCGCACCGGCGAGCCGGTGTCCAACGCGATCGTCTGGCAAGACACCCGGACCGATCGGCTCTGCCGGGAACTCGGTGGCGACGTCGGTGCGGACCGATTCCGCGACCGATGCGGTACGCCACTGGCCACCTACTTCTCCGCACCGAAGATCCGCTGGCTGCTCGATCGCGACCCGGAGCTGCGGCGCCGGGCCGAGAACGGTGATGTCCTGTTCGGCACGATCGACACCTGGCTGATCTGGCAGCTGACCGGCGGGCCGGCCAAGGCCGGATCCCGGGCCTCAGCCGGCGTACACGCGACCGACGTGACGAACGCGAGCCGGACCATGCTGATGAACCTCCAGACGCTCGACTGGGACGATGAGCTGCTGGCCGCGTTCGACATCCCGCGCGCGATGCTGCCGACGATCCGGCCGAGCGCGTACAACTACGGCGAAGCTCGGGGCGCGCTGGCCGGCATTCCGGTGGCGAGTGCGCTCGGTGATCAGCAGGCGGCGCTGTTCGGCCAGGTGTGCTTCGAGATGGGCGAGGCCAAGTGCACGTACGGCACCGGTTCGTTCCTGCTGCTCAACACGGGAGCCGCACCGGTACCGAGCGAGCGCGGCCTGATCACGACGCTCGCGTACCAGGTCGGTGACGCCGCCCCGGTGTACGCGCTGGAAGGCTCGATCGCCGTGACCGGCGCGCTCGTGCAGTGGCTGCGCGACAACCTCGGTCTGATCTCGCGAGCCGAGGAGATCAACACGCTGGCCGCGACCGTACCGGACAACGGCGGCTGCTACATCGTGCCCGCGTTCGCCGGCCTGTTCGCGCCGTACTGGCGGACCGATGCCCGCGGCATCATCGCCGGCCTGACCAGCTTCGTGACGAAGGGACACATCGCGCGGGCCGCACTGGAGTCGAGTGCTTGGCAGGTCCGGGACGTGGTTACCGCGATGGCCCTGGAGTCCGGCGTCGACATCTTGGTGCTCAAGGTCGACGGCGGGATGACGGCGAGCGACCTGCTGATGAATTTCCAGGCCGACATCCTCGACGTGCCCGTGGTCCGGCCGACGGTCGCGGAGACGACCAGCCTCGGTGCGGCCTACGCGGCCGGGTTGACGGTCGGATTCTGGCCGGATCTCGACGCGCTGCGCTCGCAGTGGATGGTTGACCGGACGTGGCGGCCGGACATGACCGCCGAGGCACGCGCAAAAGGCGCCCGGATGTGGGCGAAGGCGGTCGCTAGGTCCATGAGCTGGACCGACGACGAGCGCTGAGAACGCCCGATACAACGCACTCGCCCGTGCCGGTTCGTGTCCGGCACGGGCGAGTGCATCCCACCACAAGGGAGTTCGTTGGCTACTTGGCTTCCTGCAGCGTCACCGACAACGTTACGGCCTGACCGCCGCGAGCGACCGTCATTGGGTACGGCGTGCCGACCGTCGCCGACTGGATGTCGTTGAGCAGGTCGTCCTGCGTGTGGACGGCCTTGCCGTTGAACGAGGTGATCACATCGTTCTCCTTCAGACCCGCCTTGTCGGCCGCGCTACCGGAGGTGACCTGCGAGACGAGCGCTCCGGCGTTGTCGGTCGCGGTCGCGACGCCGATGCCGAGCTGCGGGTGCGACACCGCGATGCCCTTGATGAGGTCGTTCGCGACCAGCTTGGCGCGGTTCGACGGGATCGAGAAGCCGACGCCGATGCTGCCTTCGGCCCCGCCGTTGGTCGCGATCGCGGTGTTGATGCCGACCACATCGCCGTTCGTGTTCACGAGTGCGCCACCGGAGTTGCCCGGGTTGATCGACGCATCGGTCTGGATCGCACCCGCGATCGTCGGGCCCTGGGTGGTCGACTGCTGCTGCTGGGACTGGCCGAACGGGTCGGTCGGGTCCTGCGGCTGCGAGTTATTCGACGACTCGTCGATCGTACGGTTCAGCGCGCTCACGATGCCGGCGGTGACCGTACCGTCGAGGCCGAGCGGTGCGCCGATAGCGAGTACGGTGTCGCCGACCTGCAGCGCGCTGCTGTCGCCGAACGTGGCCGCGTGCAGGTTGCTGACGTTCGCGGCCTTGTAGACGGCGAGGTCGGTCTTCGGATCGGTGCCGACGAGCGTCGCCTTCGCGGTCGTACCGTCGCTGAATGTGATCTCGACCGCCTGCCCCGACGCCGTCGCGGCGACGTGATTGTTGGTCAAGATGTATCCATCGGCGCTGAGGATCACGCCAGAACCGGTCGCGGTCGAGGTCGCGATCGATACCACACTCGGGCTGACCGCCGAGGCGATGCTCGCAAGCGATGAACGGTCGATGATCGGCGCGTTCGAGACGACCTTGCCGTCGCTGGTCACCGTCGCGGTCGAGTCGTTCTTGTCGTAGTGGTGCATGATCGCCGCGCCGGCCACACCGCCACCGGCCGCGAGCGCGAGTCCGAGAACGGTGAACAACGCGATCACGCCAACGCCAAAGGAGCGGCGGCGCTTCGGCTCGGTCGTACCGAGGGCGGGGTAGCTCGACGTCGCCGTACCGGCGGTCGGGTAATTCGCGGTCGGCGAGTCGGTCGGACCCGCTCCGTAAGCCGCCGGATAAGGCGACGCGTACGGCGACGACTGCGGCCCGTACGTAGGCGCGCTCGAGCCTGGCGTGTACCCGGGCGGCGGCGCGTACGGCGATGTGGGGTGGTCATAGGCGGGCGCAGCGGAAGCGGGCTCGGCCGAGGCCGGAGTCGCCGCGGCGGGAGCGGCCGAAGTCGGTACGGCCGGGATCTCGGTGGTCGGCACCGCGGGCGGCGGGATCTCGGGCTTCCCCTCGGGCACAGCCGGCGTCGGCGCCTGCTCGGACGGCGGGCGCCAGCCCACTGCCTCGCCTGCGACCGGTTCATTCGTCGGGCGTGCGGCTCCATTGGCCGGCTCGTTGCCCGTGGGCTGCGCGCTGTTGTCGTTCTCGGTCATGACCCCAGATTTCCCTAATCGACTTCATCGAACCTGACTTTGGCCTGAAAGTTGGCTGTGAATAACTTTGGCCGTTTTATCACTATTCACCAGTCAGCACGACGGCCTCATGGGAATCTTCGGACTCCACCGGTGCGGCGGGCAGCGACACCCGGAACGTCGTACCGGCCGGCCCGTCGTTCGCGCCGGCCCCACTGGTCACATCGACGGTGCCGTGATGGGCCTTGACGATCGCCGAGACGATCGCGAGCCCGAGGCCGGTACCGCTGCTCAGCCCATTGCTCGAAGGCGGTCTGGTCCGAGCGCTGTCGGCTCGGTAGAACCGCTCGAAGATGTGATCGATCTGGTCTCGCGACAGTCCGGCACCGGAGTCGACGACAGACATTTCGACATAGCCCGGTCGCTCGGATCGGCCGAGGCGCACCCAGATCGGGCCGTCGGCCGGCGTATACGTCAGCGCGTTGGACATCAGATTCGTCATCACCTGGCGCAGCCGCAACTCATCGCCGATCACGACGAGCGATCCGGCGCCGGGCTCGATGCTCAGCTCGATCTCCCGTCCGGGTGCGACCGCGCGCGCGTTCACGACGGTGTCGGCACCGATGACCCGCAAGTCCACCGGTACGGCTTCGAGTGGCCGCTCCTGATCCAACCGGGCCAGCAGCAGCATGTCCTCGACCAGCATGCCCATCCGAAGCGCCTCGTCCTCGATCCGCCGGATCAGCCGAGCGGCATCGTCCGGCGAGCCGGCGGCGCCTTGGCGATACAGCTCGGCGAAGCCGCGGATCGTCGTCAAAGGTGTACGCAGTTCGTGCGATGCATCGGCGGCAAACTGCCGCATGCGTTCCTCGGACCGAACCGCACGCGTCTCCGACCGCTGCGCCGCCTCGGCGGCACGCTGGGCGGATTCGGCCGACGCCCGGGCGTCCGCCTCGGATGCGGTACGGGCGGCGAATGACGACTCGATCTGCCCCAACATCGTGTTCAGGGCCTGTCCTAGACGACCGACCTCGGTCCTCGGCTCCTCGCCGGGCGGCTCAAAGTCGGGTACGCGCTCGGTCAGGTCGCCCGCCGCGATCGCGGCAGCGGTCTGCTCAATCTCGACAAGCGGCCGCAGGCTGCGCTGCACGATGGCAGCACCGATGCCACTCAGCACGACCAGAACGATGCCGCCGGTCAGCAACTCGATGATGACGAGCCGATGGATCGTGTTCTGCACATTGGTCAGCGTCTGCCCGACGTAGAGGATCTCGCCGTTCGGTGTGGTCGCGGCCGACATCCGCCACGTCAGCCGGCCGTTCTGCGACTTCACCGTGTACGGGTTGGCCAGCGCAGTTTTCACCGTGGCCATCGTGCTCGGAAACTTCGGAAGATCGGTTGCAGTCCGGACGTCGGATCCGGCCGCCTCTTGATCGGTCGAGCCGACGCCGCCGGTGGACTTCACGCCGACGTAGAAGTTCTCCTGGAGCACGCCCGCCACCCTCGGCGAGACCTGCAGCTGGCTGATGATGTTGTCGCTCAGGGCGGTGATCTGGCCGTCGACCTGGTTGTTGAAGTACCGATCCATGACGTACGCGACCGAGACGCCGATCACCACGAGCGCGGCGGCCATCAGCGCGAGCACCGAGGCAACGAGTTTGGTCCGCAACGGCGTGCGGCGGAGGAACGCGAACATGACCGTGCTTAGTGTTGCGGTAAACGGAGAACGTAGCCGACGCCGCGCAGCGTGTGGATCAGACGCGGCTCGACGATGTCGACCTTCCGTCGGAGGTACGAGATGTACGACTCGACGATGCTGTCGTCACCGCGGAAGTCGTAGTGCCAGACGTGATCGAGGATCTGCGCCTTGGACAGCACCCGGTTCGGGTTGGTCATCAGGTACCGGAGCAGCTTGAACTCGGTCGGCGACAGCGAGACGCGGTTCTCCCCACGCCAGACCTCGTGCGACTCCTCATCGAGCTCGAGATCGTGGTACTTGAGGCGGGCCGGCGGAGCGTCGCCGGCCGTACGGCGGAGCACGGCACGAATGCGCGCGGTCAGCTCTTCGAGGCTGAACGGCTTCGTGACGTAGTCGTCGCCGCCGAGCGTGAGTCCGCGGATCTTGTCGTCGGTCGCGTCTCGGGCCGTGAGGAACACCACCGGCGTACGGATGCCGCCGTCGCGCAGCCGCTTGATCACCTCGAAACCATCGAGGTCCGGCAACATCACGTCGAGTACGACGAGATCCGGCCGGTTCTCGCGGGCGGATTCCACCGCGGCCGAGCCGCTCGATGCGGTCCGGACCGTGAACCCAGCGAAGCGCAGGCTAGCCGAGAGGAGTTCGACAATATTCGGATCGTCCTCGACCACCAGAAGCTGTGCTTCCGGTGTCCGGGTCCCCGCGCCATGCGCTCCGCTGGTCAACGTCGCACCCCCTGCAACGCCGTCACGTCCCACCACCATGCAGCTATCGTGGACCGCCCGTCTGGGTCCTCCCTGGATTGTCCCTGACAGTTACCTGAAAGCTCGCCCGAAGCTACATAAAAGTCAGCCACGTGGCTTGAGCAGGCGGCGCAACTCGGTCAACGCCGAGACCACGACCGCGGAGGCGGATCGAATGTCGGCCTCCGCCACGCCGGCCGACCGGGCCAGGTGACGCACCTCGCCGACCAGTTCGGCCACGGCGCGTTCCAGGTCCGCCACGGCCGGATCATGGTCGGCGCCGGCCTCGGGGAACGTCCGGGGAGACGACCAGGGCGCCCGCGATGGCGTACGGGCTTGGGTGGTCGCGTCGCGCAACTCGCGTTTGATGTCGCGAACCGAGCCGCGTACCTCGCGTTCGATGTCGTTCGCCAGCGACGACAGATCCGCCACCGAGGCATGGATCTCGGTCTCCAGCTCCGTCAGTTCGGCGGCCCGGGCGGTCAGCTCCGCCCGTCCGGCATCGGTGATCTGATAAACCTTCCGGCCACCGGCCGCGGTATGCCCGACCAGGCCCTCTACCTCCATCCGGGCCAGGCGCGGGTAGATCGTGCCGGCCGACGGCGCGTACAGCCCGAGGAACCGGTTCTCCAGCAAGCGAATCAGCTCGTAGCCGTGTTTCGGCCCCTCGGCCAGCAGTTTGAGCAGGTAGAGGCGCAGCCGCCCGTGACTGAAAACCGCTGTCATGCCGCGTCCCCGAACTGCGCGTCAACCGGGCGCCGCAGCAGCGCGATACTGCCGCCGATCGCGTTCGCGGTGAGGTTGCCGACACCCGTACCGAGCTTGCCCGCCACGGATCCACCCCACTTCCCCTGTACGGCGAGTCCGGGAAAGTCGCAGGTGACGCGCCCGTGTACCGCGTTCAAACGCACATCCAGGTCGCTGTCCTCGCGAACGCGGATGGTGATCTCGCCACTGATCGTCTCCAGCCGGAGATCACTGTCGTACGGCGGGTTGTCCAGATCGGCGATGACCGAACCGGAAACCGTCTTCGCACGCACCCGAGACGCGGCCGAGTCGGCCAGCACGATCTCGCCGCTGACCGTCTCCAGCGTGAGTTCGCCGGCGCAGCCGAGCGCCTCGATCGGGCCGGACACGACTTTTCCCAGGAGCTTGCCGTGCACGCCCAGCAGCGTCAGCCGGCCGCTGATGCACTCGGCCGAGACGTCGGCGTGGATCGTGGAGACGAGCAGCGGTCCGTTGGCGAGCCGCAACTTGCACCGCGTGCCGAACGGCACCGCGACGGTCACGTCGGTCGCGGTCCGGCCGGCGCCGTTGATCCACCACCAGAGTGGCGCGAGCATGCCCGGCCACGGCGAGATCGCCTCATTGCGGATCGTCAGCGCGCCATCGTTGACCTCGATTTTCAGCGGTGTCGAGGCGATCCGGCTGACCTCGATCCGGGGTGGCCCCTCGGTGCCGACCACGGACACGCGCCCGGACGCGAGGTTTACGGTCAACGAACTGACCCCGACTCCCGTCGGAAGGTCAATAGTCCGGGCTTCGCTCACGGTCCATGTCTGCATACGAAACACGATACATCGCGATACACGGTGCCGCACGCAGAGCGATATCGTGCCGAAGTTGCGAAACTGGCGGTGTGCAAACACTCGCGGGAAAGCTCGGGATCAAGGCGGGCACGAACGTTCTGCTCGACGGTGCCCCGGTCGGCTTCGACCTGGGTCCGCTCCCCCACGACGTCACGGTGCACCGCCGCCCGACCGGCTCGGCGTACCCCGTGATTGTGTGTTTCTGCCCGGACCGTGACAGCCTGCTGCGCCGCTGGCCGGTGCTGCATTCGCTGACGACGACGGCCGGGGCGCTGTGGATCGCGTGGCCGAAGCGCGCGTCGGGAGTCCCGACCGACCTGGACGAGCAGGGTGTGCGCGATCATGCTCTGAGGAACGGGCGCGTCGATGTGAAGATCTGCGCGATCGACGCGCTGTGGTCCGGCCTGAAGAACGTCATCAGATTGGCAGACAGATAAATGATCATCGAGAAGCGCTACAACGGCCCGGTCGGGTCGGGCAACGGCGGCTGGACCGCCGGCACAGTGGGCACGCTCATCGACGGGCCGTCGGTGGTCACGCTGCGCGTTCCACCGCCGCTCGACGTGCCGTACGCGACCGAGCGAAGAGATTCCGAGATCCAGGTGTACGGGCCGGACGGCACCCTGATCGCGACGGCCGCGCCGACCGTCGTGCCGCGAGAACCGATCGAGCCGGTCGGGTACGCCGAAGCCGAAGCGATCGCCGCGACGTACCCGGGCCTGGTCTCGCACCCGTTTCCGACGTGCTTCGTCTGCGGCCCGGACCGCGCCGAGGGCGACGGCATGCGGTTGTTCACCGGCCGTCTGGACAACGGCGACACCGCCACCCCGTGGACCGTGCCGGACGACGTCAGCGCTCCGATGGTGTGGGCGTCGCTCGACTGTCCGGGTGGCTGGTCGGTCGGTATCGAGTCCCGGCCGTACCTGCTCGGGCGGATCGCGGCGCAGGTCCAGCGCGTCCCGGAACCGGGCGAGCGCTGCGTCGTGATGGGGCGGTTACTCGGTATCGAAGGACGTAAGGCAGAAGTAGCGGCGGTGCTCACCGGACCGGATGGCGACGCTCTTGCCTGGGCAAGCGCAACGTGGATCGCGTTCAGCTGAAAAACTCGTGTTGACGCGGTGACCCGTAGTCCGCCACTCTGTGCCGGACTACGGGAGGAGCTCAGTTTGTCTGAGGACGAACCAGTCTCTGGAGAGATCATCATCTCCGGGCTGACCAAGCAGTACAAGAATCTTCGGGCGGTCGACGATCTGTCGTTTACCGTCGCGCCGGGCCGGGTCACCGGCTTCCTCGGCCCGAACGGCGCCGGCAAGACCACGACGCTGCGCATGCTGCTCAACCTCGTCACACCGTCCAGCGGCACCGCGACGATCAGCGGGCGGCGCTATGCCGACCTCGCGAACCCGCTCGCGACCGTCGGCGCGGTGCTGGAAGCCAGCAGTGCGCACAAGGGCCGCAGCGGCCGTAATCACCTGCGCATCGTCTGCGCGGCGGCGGGCCTGCCGGATTCCCGGGTGGACGAGGTGCTCGCGCTGACCGGGCTGACCCCGGCCGCGAAGCGGAAGTTCAAGGGCTACTCGCTCGGCATGCGCCAGCGTCTCGGCATAGCGGCGGCCATGATCGGCGATCCCCAGGTGCTGATCCTCGACGAACCCGCCAACGGCCTCGACCCCGAGGGCATCAAGTGGATGCGCGAGTTCCTGAAGGGCCTGGCCGAGCAGGGCCGTACCGTGCTCGTCTCCAGCCACCTGCTGTCCGAGATGGAGATCCTGGCCGACGACGTCGTCATCATCGCGGCCGGCAAACTGGTACGCCAGGGCACGGTCGAGCAGATTCTCAAGTCTTCTCAGACCAATGTGCTCGTCCAGGTACGCACGCCGAGCCCGGAGCCGTTGACCGCCGCGATCATCGAGCGCGGTGGCCAGGTCTCGCCGGGCACCGATGGCCGGCTGCTGGTCACCGGGCTCGAAGCGGCGCTGGTCGGTAATGCCGCGTTCAAGGCGGGCGTCGAGTTGCACGAACTCTCGATCGAGCGCCCCGACCTGGAAGGCGTCTTCCTCGAACTCACGCACGGACAGGCGGCGATCCGATGACCACGATGACCACACCGGTACGCGATCTCCCGGCACCGGCGAAGCCGCAGGTGCTCCGCCTACTGCGCAGCGAGCGGATCAAGCTGACCAGCACGAAGACCTGGTGGCTGTTCGGCATCGGCACGTTCGTACTGACGGCCATCACGGTGCTGTCCAACATCGGCCAGCACTACCAGGACCTGACGAACCAGGGTGGTCCGGACGGCGGCGGCGGACACACGCCGCTGAGCAGCGCATCGGTCGGCGCGATCCGGGACGCCTCAGCCGACATCTTCACGTCCGGTCAGTACTTCGGCGGCCTGTTCGTGATGCTGTTGGGCACGCTCCTGATCACGAACGAGTACTACCACCAGACCGCGACCACGACGTTCCTCGCGACGCCGCGCCGGTCCAGCGTGGTGGTCAGCAAGTTTCTGATGACCGTCATCATCGCCGCGCTCGGCTGGCTACTGACCACGGTGATCGCCGTGATCGGCGGTTCGATCTTCTGGTCCGCCAACGGCGTGGACAGCCAACTCTTCTCCGGAACGGTTGGCCGGGCGATCATCGTCAACCTGCTGATGTTCGTGCTGTGGGCGATCTTCGGGCTCGGGCTCGGCGTACTCATCCGCAGCCAGATCGGCGCGACCGTCACCGGCGCGCTGATCTATACGGTCGGCACGCTCGCGGTCATCGCGCTTTTCGGCCTGATCCGAACGTTCATCTACCACCACGACGGCGTCTTCCGCGGCCTCGTGCTGTTCCCGGAGTGGGCGGCACTGATCGCGTCCAGTTCGTCGGCGACGAACCTGCCGGGGAACGTCACCGTTCAGTGGTGGGTAGGTGTGATCGTGATGGTGGCGTACGCCGCCGTGATGGCCGGGATCGGCACATCCATCCTCCGGAAACGCGACATTTCATAGCTCATTAGGATCACCGTTAACGCGATCGGCCCCGTTCCGTGACTCGATGTCACGATCGGGGCCGATCGCACGTGGATGTCGTGTATCCGACGAGATAACCACCCTGTGAGGGAACACACCGAGCACGACCGGCGATGCCGGTGAATCCTTGACCGCGTAGCCTGAACGTGGACTCAAGGGGCTCGTTACGGGCCAAAAACCATAGCGCGTGGAGAAACGAGAGCGGCTGTGTCGACTCAGCAGACATCGCAGGGAAACCCTCTTGCGGACTTCGGTCCCAACGAGTGGATCGTCGATGACATGTACCAGCGTTACCTGGCCGATCCGGCCAGCGTGGATGAGGCCTGGCACGAGTTTTTCGCCGATTACAAGCCGGTACCGGAAAATGGTTCGGCTCCGGCCGTGACCGTGCCGACGCCCGCCGCCGCTCCCCCGACCGCGCCCCCTGTTTCCCTCGCGCCGAAGCCGGCACCCGCACCCGCCGCCGCACCGGTGGCCGCGCCCGCAGCGAAGGCTGCGCCGAAAGCGGCCGGCAACGCGTCCGGGACGACCTCTCCGATCCGCGGCGTCGCCGCGAAGATCGTCGAGAACATGGACGCGTCGCTCACCGTCCCGACCGCGACGAGCGTGCGCGCGGTGCCGGCGAAGCTGATCTCGGACAACCGCATCGTGATCAACAACCACCTCGCGCGCGGCCGCGGTGGCAAGGTCAGCTTCACCCACCTCATCGGGTACGCGATGATCCGCGCTCTCGCCGCGCACCCGGAGATGAACAACGCCTTCGGTACGGTCGACGGCAAGCCGGTTCTGATCACGCCCGAACACGTGAACCTCGGCATCGCGATCGACATCCAACGCCCCGACGGCGGCCGCACGCTCGTCGTGCCCAGCATCAAGTCCGTTGAGGCGATGGACTTCCGAACGTTCTGGATGGCGTACGAGGATGTCGTGCGCCGGGCTCGTCGTGGCGAGCTGACCATGGACGACTACGCCGGAACGACGATCTCGCTGACCAACCCCGGCGGCATCGGCACCGTCCACTCCCAGCCCCGACTGCTGGCCGGCCAGGGCACGATCATCGGCGTCGGCGCGATGGAATATCCGGCGCCGTTCGCCGGCATGAGCGAGCAGCAACTCGCCGAGATGGCGGTCAGCAAGGTCGTCACGCTGACGTCGACGTACGACCACCGGATCATCCAGGGCGCCGGATCCGGCGAGTTCCTGAAGGTGATGAACGAGCTGCTGCTCGGCGAGCGCGGCTTCTACGACGACATCTTCGCGTCGCTGCGCATCCCGTACGAGCCGGTGCGGTGGACGAACGACGTCTCGCTGAGTTCCGAAGGGCAGATCAACAAGACCGCCCGCGTGATCGAGCTGATCCACGCGTACCGGGTGCGCGGTCACCTGATGGCCGACACCGACCCGCTCGAGTTCCACATGCGCCGGCACCCCGACCTCGACGTTCTCCAGCACGGCCTGACGCTGTGGGATCTCGACCGGACGTTCCCGGTCGGCGGCTTCGCCGGCAAGCAGGTGATGAAGCTGCGGGACGTGCTCGGCGTCCTGCGTGACTCGTACTGCCGCCGGGTCGGCATCGAATACATGCACATCCAGGACCCGGAAGAGCGCCGCTGGATCCAGAACCGGATCGAGACGAAGTACCAGAAGCCGTCGGTCGACGAGCAGAAGTACATCCTCGGTCGCCTGAACGCCGCCGAAGCGTTCGAGACGTTCCTGCAGACCAAGTTCGTCGGCCAGCGCCGGTTCTCCCTCGAAGGCGGCGAATCGCTGATCCCGCTGCTCGACGAGGTGCTCGGCAACGCCGCGACGCACGAGTTCCACGAGGTCGTCATCGGCATGGCCCACCGCGGCCGGCTGAACGTACTGGCGAACATCGTCGGCAAGCCGTACGAGAAGATCTTCTCGGAGTTCGAGGGTCACCTGGACCCGAAGATGGCGCAGGGCTCCGGCGACGTGAAGTACCACCTGGGCATGGACGGCAAGTTCACCACCGCGGACCAGAAGCACACGATCGAGGTTTCGGTCGTCGCGAACCCGTCCCACCTGGAAGCCGTCGACCCGGTGCTGGAAGGCATCGTGCGGGCGAAGCAGGACCGGCTGAACCTCGGCCTCGAGGGATACACCGTGCTGGCGCTGGCGATCCACGGTGACGCGGCGTTCGCCGGTCAGGGCGTGGTCGCCGAGACGCTGAACCTGTCACAGTTGCGCGGCTACCGTACCGGCGGCACTGTGCACGTGGTCATCAACAACCAGGTCGGCTTCACCACCGCGCCGGAATACTCGCGCTCGTCGCTGTACGCGACCGACGTCGCCCGGATGATCCAGGCGCCGATCTTCCACGTGAACGGTGACGACCCTGAAGCGGTCGTTCGGGTTGCCCGCCTGGCATTCGATTACCGCGCGGCGTTCAACAAGGACGTCGTGATCGACATGATCTGCTACCGGCGCCGTGGCCACAACGAGGGCGACGACCCGTCGATGACGAACCCGGAAATGTACAAGATCATCGACGCGAAGCGCTCGGTACGCAAGCTGTACACCGAGGAGCTGATCGGTCGCGGCGACATCTCGCTGGAAGACGCCGAAGAGTCGCTGCGTGACTTCCAGGACCAACTGGAGACGGTGTTCAAGGCGACCCGCGACGCGTCCACCGCGCCGCGCACCACCCGCGATCGCCGGATCGAGCCGGAACCCGCCGTGGCCACCGCGATCTCGGCCGACCTGGTCAAGCGAATCGGCGACGCGCACATCGAGCTGCCGGTCGGGTTCACCGCGCACAAGCGCGTCCACCAGGTGCTCGAACGCCGCGCGAAGATGGCGGTGGACGGCGACATCGACTGGGGCTTCGGCGAGATCATCGCGTTCGGTTCGCTGGTCGCTCAGGGTACGACCGTCCGGCTCTCCGGCCAGGACTCGCGCCGAGGAACGTTCGTCCAGCGGTACGCCGCGATCGTCGACGCCGAGAACGGCGACGACTTCCTGCCGATCGCCGGTCTGGCGACCGAGGACGCCCGGTTCTTCGCGCACGACTCGCTGCTGAGCGAATACGCGGCGATGGGCTTCGAGTACGGCTATTCGGTCGAGAACACCGAGGCGCTCGTGCTGTGGGAGGCGCAGTTCGGCGACTTCGGCAACGGCGCACAGATGATCGTCGACGAGTTCCTCTCATCCGGCGAGATCAAGTGGGGTCAGAAGAACGCACTGACGCTGCTGCTTCCGCACGGCCACGAAGGACAGGGGCCGGATCACACGTCCGGGCGCCCGGAGCGGTACCTGCAACTCGCCGCAGAGGACAACATGCGCGTCGCGATCCCGTCCACCCCGGCGAACTACTTCCACCTGCTCCGCCGCCAGGCGCTCAGCCCGAAGCGCAAGCCACTGGTCGTGTTCACGCCGAAGTCGCTGCTGCGGCACAAGCTCTGCGTGTCGTCGGTGGCCGACTTCACCACCGGTACGTTCCAGCCGGTGATCACCGACACCGGCGTGAACACGCAAGACGTGACGCGGGTGCTGCTGTGCTCCGGGAAGGTCTACTACGACCTGATCACGGCACGTGCCGACCGTGGCCTGAGCAATACCGCGATCGTCCGGGTCGAGCAGCTGTACCCGCTGCCGGTCGACGAGCTGAAGGCGGCGCTGGCGACGTACCCGAACGCGGTCGACTACGCCTGGGTCCAGGAAGAGCCGGCCAACCAGGGAGCCTGGTCGTTCATCGCGATGAACCTGCTGGAGCACCTCGGCGTCGCGCTCCGCCGGATCTCGCGCCCGGCCGCCGCCGCCCCGGCCGTCGGTTCCGCGAAGATCCACGAGGTGGAGCAGGCCGCCGTAATCGAGGCAGCTCTCCCCCGCCCGTAGCCTGTGCAGAACTCAGTTGATCCTGGAGTTAGTTAGCGCGTCGACGGTGTGTCGCGCTGATAACTCCAGGATCAACTTCGTCTTTCTGGGAAGGAGCGACCGTGTACTTCACCGATCGCGGCATTGAGGAACTGGCCGAGCGCCGTGGCGAGGAATCCGTGACGATCGAGTGGGTCGCGAACTGCCTCCGCGATTTCGTCGACCAGAACCCCGAGTTCGAGACGCCGATCGAGCGGTTCGCGACGTGGCTCGCGAGGCTCGATGACGACGACGAGGACGACCTCGCCTAGTTGCTCACCAGCGTCAACGTCAGCGTGCTCGAGTACGCGCCGAGCGGTGACGTGTCCGGCATCCATAGCGTCAGCGACGCGCCGACCTGTGCCGTACCGAGGCCGTTGCCCGGCACGGCCGAAGCCAGCGCCCGAACGACCGACAGGCCGGCGCTTCCGGCCGTCGCAAGGCCGGACGACACGGTCGGGCCGGGTGTCACCGTGCCGTCCACGTTCGTTCCGGGGTGGACCAGGAACGGTGACCAGCCGAGGTCGGCAGCCGGTACCGGGACCGGACCAGTGAAGTCCGACGCCTCCGCGGTCAGCGACCAGCCGGGCTGCGGCGGACGCGAGTCCATTACGGCGACTCCGTTGACCGTGCCCTTGAATACCCAGGCACGCCGGTGTCCGGTCGGATCCGTCGCTTGAGCCGGATGCCCACCCGGCGTCGAGGGATCGACCTGGGTCAGATCGAACGCGGGCGTTCCTCCGACGGAGAGCGTCAGCAGCCCGACGTACGGCGACGAGTTATCCGGAGCGTTGAGCGGGACGGTCGCACCGGACCCTGGGTAAGGGCCGTCCGCGACGGCCGGTTGAGCAACCGTGAGCACGCCGAGCACGACCATTGCCGCCAGAACCCCGTGAACCTTCACCGAACTACTGAACGCCACCCGCAAACCGCGATGGTGATCAGCTTGTGAACGCCACACGAACTCACGGACCGACCAGCGTGAGCGTCAACGTGCTGGTGTAGCCGCCCGGAGGTGACGTGTCCGGAATCCATAGCGTCAACGACGCACCGACCTGCGCGGTACCGAGACCGTTGCCCGGCGCCGCTGAACTCAGCGTTCGGATCACCGACAATCCGTCGGTCCCACTCGCGGCCAGAGCTGACGGCACCTGCACACCCGGCGTTACCGTGCCGTCCGCATCCGTTCCCGGCACGGTCAAGAACGGAGACCAACCAAGATCAGATGCCGGTACGTCGACGGGGCCGGTGAAGTCGCTCGCGTCGGCGGTCAGCGACCAGCCCGGCTGAGTCGGACGGGTATCGACCACAGCGATCCCATTGAGGACGCCCTGGAACACCCAGGCGTGCCGGTGTCCGGTCGGATCAGTGGCCTGCGCCGGACGGCCGCCCGGACTCGTCGGATCGAGCTGCGTCAAGTCGATGGGAGAGCCGCCCACCGCGAGCGTGAGCTGACCGGCGTACGGCACGGAATTGTCCGTAGCCGACAGCGGGATGCCGCCGACCGGGCCGGAAGTCGGTCCGGTGGAGCAAGGACCGGCACCGGATTGATCGCAGGCCGGCGGAAACGGCGCGATGGTTTGAAGATAGTCGTTATCCGGATGAGCCGCGACGAACGTGGGGCTTTGGCAGCTGCTCGGGGTCGCGAACGAGGTGTCGACACCCGGCACTACGGCGCCGACCTTCTGGACCTGCGTGAGCGCGGCCGCAACCAGGTTGTACGGCAGCGGCGCGTACCCGAGTGCGCCCATCGCCCGCTGGCCGGAACAGACCGCATAAAACACGAAGTCGACCATGGCCTGCCGCTTACTCGCGTTCATCCGCGTGTCGGTGGCACCGATCGGCAACAACGCGTACGAGTACGACGACAGCGGGTACGTGCGCTGATCGGCGTCGGAGTACACCGGCGCTAGATTCTGTTGCAGGTACGTCGGTGATGCCGGATTCGTGTCGACCACATCGTGAGTCAGTGCGATCGATACGTTGTACTGCGTCGGCAGCACGTAATACCCGGCGGCGTTCTCGACCTTCGCGACCGGATAATTGGCATAGAGCGCGTACGAGTATTGCGTGATGCCGATCGCGCCGTTGGCGACGGACGAATCGACGAAATTCATCACGCCGTTCGAGCCGTTCTGCGAAACCATTGTCGCCCCGGACTTCGGGTACGCGGAGGTCGAACCGGAACTGCCGAAGTACGGCGTCCAGATCGACGGGAACTGGCTGGCCAGATAGCCGGTGAATACCGCGCTCGTTGCCGACGGACCGGAGTCGACGACCGGGATGATCGGCAACGACGGCAGCGCGACACCCTTATTGTCGGCCGTGATCGCCGGATCCGACCAGTCGGTGATCTGGTTGGTGAAGATCAGCGCCAGCGTACGGCCGGATAGACGCAGGTCACGATCGAACTGTCCGTTGACCTCAAGGTGGAATGGGAAGGCGACTCCGCCACCGACGATCGGGGCATAGCCGAACTGACGCGTCGGCGCGGTGCCCGAAGCGTACGGGAGGTCGGTGATCGCGAAATCGACGTTGCTATTGGCATAGTCGGTGCGACCCTGGCCAGAGCCGCTCGCCGTGTACACCGACCGCAGGCCCAAGCCGGACAGATCGGCTACCCATTGATTGGCCGCGTTCGCGGCCCACGAGGACCCCGAGCCTTCGATGACTGGGAGAGGAGTGTCCGCTTGGGCCGGCTGGGCAATCGCAAGGACGCCCACAATGATCATCAAAACAACAGCCCCGTGTGCTTTCACGACATGACTGAATGCCATGTTGGTGCCGGGGCGATGATCGGGCCGTGAACGCCACACGAACTAACCCGAGAAGTTGATCCTGGAGTTGACTCCAGGATCAACTTGGGTTTTGGGCAGCGCAGAGAATTAAGCGACGAGCCAGACCACGATCGCGATGACGACTACCGCCACGGCTACGCCGATGAGCATCGCGGTCTGTGGCGCCTTCTTGACCGGCACGGATTCCTCGGGAGCACCACCGCGACGTGCGAACGCCTGGAACGCCTCGGTATTGCCGGACGGATCCGTATACGGATCCTGCGATGGAGAGGGGGACGTGGACGAAGACATGACATCGACGATAGCCCTCCGTGACAACCCGACCTAACCCATGTGCGGGTATCGATGATCAGTCGGCGGTACGAACGTCTCTTTGATCGTGCGCGGAGACATCCACCGGATCAGGTTCTGCCAGGATCCGGCCTTGTCATTCGTACCGGAGGCGCGGGCGCCACCGAACGGCTGCTGGCCGACGACCGCACCGGTCGGCTTGTCGTTGATGTAGAAGTTGCCGGCCGCGTTGCGCAGTTCCCGGGATGCCCAAGCCACCACACGGCGATCGGTCGCGAAGATCGAGCCGGTCAGTGCGTACGGAGTCGCGGATTCGGCCTGCCGTACCACGTCTTCGAAGGTCTGATCCTCGTAGACGTAGACCGCGAGAATCGGACCGAAGAACTCGGTGGTGAACACCTCGTGCGTGGGGTCCGAGCAGGCCACGACGGTCGGGCGCACGAAGTAGCCTTCGCTGTCGTCGGCCGTGCCACCGGCCACCACCGTGCACGCAGCCGAGTTCTTGATCATGTCGAGCGCCGCCGTGTGCCTCGCGAACGCGCGTGCGTCGATCACAGCGCCGCCGAAGTTCGAGAAATCGGTCACATCGCCGTAGGTGAGACTGTCGGCGGTCGCGGCGAGCTGATCGCGCACGCCGCCTTCCCACAGCGATCGCGGGACGTAGGCGCGCGACGCCGCGGAACACTTCTGGCCCTGGTAATCGAACGCGCCACGGACGAGCGCGGTGACAAGAGCGTCGGCGTCCGCCGAGGGATGGGCGATCACAAAGTCCTTGCCGCCGGTCTCCCCGACGAGCCGGGGGTACGTGCGATAGTTCGCGATGTTGCTGCCGACCGTCTGCCACAGGTGCTGGAACACCTTCGTGGAACCGGTGAAGTGGATGCCGGCCAGATCCCGATCGGCGAGTGCGACGTCGCTGACCGCGATACCGTCACCGGTGACCATGTTGATCACGCCGGGCGGCAGACCGGCCGCTTCGAACGCGCGCATCACGTAGTGCGCGGCGAACTGCTGGGTCACCGACGGCTTCCAGAGCACGGTGTTGCCCATCAGCGCCGGACTGCTCGGCAGGTTCGCCGCGATCGCGGTGAAGTTGAACGGCGTGATCGCGTAGAC
The DNA here is from genome assembly GCA_963831705.1 of uncultured Actinomycetota bacterium. GTDB lineage: Bacteria > Actinomycetota > Actinomycetes > Mycobacteriales > Micromonosporaceae > DASQPR01. Next base: position 812,722 of record CAWHRE010000010.1, read on the forward strand.
GAAGCCTTCGAGCGGGCGGTAGTCGAACTGATTCCACATGCCCGGCGAGGACAGCGGCTGCTCGGACAGCAGTTTCGTGCCGAACGCGACGTTGAAGCGCAGGAAGTCGACCAACTCGCAGGCGGCGTCGATCTCCGCCTGGTACGCGGTCTTCGACTGGCCGAGCATGGTCGCGCCGTTGATCGTGTCGCGCCAGGGTCCGGCGATCAGGTCGGCGGCGCGAAGGAAGATGGCGGCCCGATCCGCGTACGGCATGTCGCGCCACATCGCCGCGGCGCTCTTCGTGGCCGCCACGGCCGCCGCTGCGTCCTCGTGTGTCGCATTGCGGGTGACGCCAAGTATGTGTGCATGCTTGTGCGGCTGCACCACGTTGATCGTTTCACCGCTCGCCATCAGCTGGGTGCCGTCGATCGTCATGGTGAGGTCGATCGGGCTCCCGGCCAGCTCACCCAGCCGTTTCTGCAGGCTCGTGGCCTGTCCACTGTCGGGTGCGTAGTCACGAACCGGCTCGTTGCGCGGCTCGGGTACGGAGAAAAGGGCGTCCATGTACGTGTGCTCCTCGACTGCGTCGGCGAGTGTCTTCGCGTTCCAGTCTTCCACGTTGGGCTGCCGATTCCGGCGGATGGTGATCTCGTTCACCGGCTCGCGTACGCTCTGACGTCATGGTCCAGACGCGTACTCCCGACGTCGATGCACCCGCCGCCACCAGCGACAAGATCACCTGGCTGCTGCCGATCCTGAGCGTGGGATGGTTGGCCGTCAAGCTGTGGGCATCGCATGGGCAGATCCACAACAGCGGCGGCGGCATGGTCGCGCTCGCCACCGCTGCCGATGCCTTGCCGGGCGTCGTACAGGCGGCGATCGTCGCCGGTGCCGGTCTCGCACTGATCGCCGCATCGGTGCGCACCGGCGCCCTGGTCCGCTGGTTGATCCGGATCGCCGCCGGCCTCGTCGCCGGTGGGGCGGCCGCGATCCTGGTCGTCGTCGCGTACCCGCATCTCCCCTCGATCGCCTCGATCGGCGTGACGCTCGTCATCGCGGGCCTGATCGGCGCCGCCCTGACCGGAATCCCGCGGATCGGCGCCGGAATCGCCGCCGGCGTCGCCGCGATGCTGGCCGCACTCGTCGTCACCACGCTGCTCAACAGCAACGTCGTGTTGAGTCACATGCTGAAGTGGTTCGGCGCAGGCACGACCGCGGAGTCGGTCGTACATGCGAGCAAGCTGGTCCAGTACGCCGACTTTGCGGTGATCGGCGTCGTCGCCGGCCTGACCGCGTTCAGTTACCTCCGCCGGGCCGGCGCGAAATGGTTCCCGCTCTACCTGATCGGCGGCGCGCTGTCCGGCGTACTGATGCTGATCGGCTTCGGACTGACCGCGATCGGCGGTGCCCGCCTGAACGACGCGGCCAACGCACTGAGCGAGGCGGACCGGATCATCAACCAGCTCGAGTCCTCGGAGAACGTCCCGAACGCACTGTTGGTCCTGTTCGCGGGCGCGTTTGTGGCGCTCATCGCGTACGGCCGGACGCTCACGCCCACACCTCGGCAAACCGCCGCCAAGCCGGCGCCCAAGCAGGCTACGAAAGAATCGACTCAATCTCAGTGACGTCGTACCACTCCAGCTCGTGATCCTCGGCGCTGTCCACGACGAACTGGGCGTCCGGGTCTCCGGCCAGCGCCTCCTCGACCACATCGGCGGCCGCGTGGACGTCCACCTCGGCATCAACACCGTCGATGTGAATCGCGGCCACCGCCGCGAACGGCAACGGCGCGGACAGCCGGACCAGGCTTGACCCGAGATCGCTGTCGGTCGGCGAGACCGACTTCGTGGGCACGTCCGCGGAGACCACGACCCGCCGCCGGCTTGCCTTCGGATCGGCCCGAAGCAACTGCAGGGCCGCCTGCGCGGCACGGGTGAACGCGACGTATTCGAGCTCCTCCTCGTCGCCCTCCGCGTACCACTCCCGAAGCATCGGGGTGACCATATGCGCGGTCAGCGGCGGGCCGGATGGCTCGATGTCGGCGCGAGATGCCAGCGGCGCGATCATCGAGAGCGTCGCCGGGAGGTAGACCCGGACCATCTGACCGTTCACGGCGAAACTCCGCTCTCTTGCCGACGACTCTGACGTCGCACTGTTCGTACACCCCAGCGCTCGCGGACGGAAGGTTATCGGGTCGATTCGACCGGCGCGTCGCCTTTTCAGACACGTTCGGACGCATGTGGCATGTTCGATGGCGCTCGGCTGCCATCCGTAGGAAATCTTTGGCAAACTGAAGAAATGAACGCTCGTTTCCTGCAACTGGAGGATGTCGCCGAAGAGCTCGCGGTTTCTCAGTCGCAGGTTTATCACATGGTTCGCAGCGGTGAACTACCCGCGATCAAGATCGGCGGCCGGGGTCAGTGGCGGGTCGAGCGAGCCAAACTTGAGGCGTACATCGCCGAAAAGTACACCGAAACCGCGGAATGGGTTCGCGATAACCCGCTGAGCAGTCGGGACGCCGAAGCGGACGGCTGATTCATGATTTGCACGAGTGCGACGGCGGTCGATCAATCGACCGCCGTCATTGTTTTGCGTCCCCGAACCTCTTGACGGCAGTGTATCGATGGCGATAGAAATTCAACGTAAGCAAACGTAGGCAAACGCAAGATCGTCCACGGAGGCCCCGATGATCTCTACGCTGGTGGCGGAGCCCGCCGAACCCGACCGCCGCCTCGACGGCAGCTCCGTCCAGGTCGGCGGCCGCATCCGGATCAGCCGTCCGCCGCGCCTCGATCCGCCGTACGACGACGAGCGAGTGTCCGCGACGCTGCCCGAGACGAGGACGCTGCCCGAGATGAAGCGGCACACCGTCGTGCCGCGATCGAAAGGCGGCGTGCCGGCGACGCCCGATGCGATCCAACCCGTCCTCCACGACCGGGAGACCGGTGGCGCCGGGCGCGCCGCGGTGGCGTACGTGCGCCTGTGTGTCGAGGTGCTCAACGGCTACCGGGCATCGAGCCACCTTCGGCGCATCGGTGGGCCGGTGGAGTTCGGCGACGTCATCGAGCAGATCCGCCGCCGGCACAACGCGATCGGAAACTTCCAGGTTTCGGGCCGACCGCTCAGCCTGTCGGGCGGGCCGCTCAACGTGGCGCAGCCGAGCAACAAGGCCCGGCGTAATCCGAACCCGTCGGCGTACGCGAGGCCGTCCGGCCGGAATGTGGTGGAAGCGCCAGCGACCCGCATCGACAACGCCGGACCGGCGGCGTTCGGCCTCACCCGCCTACGAGTGAGCGAGCCGAGCGACGGCGTGGCCGAGGCGGTTGCCGTGCTCACACGAGCCGGAACGTCTCTGGCGGTCGCACTGCGTCTGGAACGACGCAGCGGCACCTGGACCTGCGTCCTGGTCCAAGTCATCTGAGCCGATCACTCAGCCGACTAAGCCCCCGAAGCGTCCACTGTGCCGGAACGGCGGTGGGCGCGACGGGCTGTCCAGCCCACCGCGCCCACCGTTTGTTCGAGCGATTACGCGCCCTCCGGCACTCCAGCGATTACGCGCCCTGCGGCGCTCCGTGGCATCGCTTGTACTTCTTGCCCGAACCACACGGGCACGGCGCGTTCCGCGACGCGGCCGTGCCGGTGGCCTGTCCCGGCGCCGGCATCCGGGCACCCGCCGACATCGGCGACTGCGGGCCAGGACGCGGACCGGCGGCCGGACGCGGCTGGTTCCCCAGACCGAGCGCGGGTGCCTGCTCGATGACCGGACGACCGCTACCGGCCGCGCCATCGATCTCCGGCGACGAGTACTGCAGGTTGGCCGGCGAATAGCCGTTGCCGACGCCCTTCGCCTTGAACTCGACCGGCTTCGCGGCCGGCAGTAACCGCGCCGCCGACGCATCGATCGTGACCTGCTGCGGCTCCGGCTCGGCGATCTGGATCTCGACCTTGTAGAGGAAGCCGACCGCCTCCTCCTTGATGCCCTCAAGCATCTGGCCGAACATGTTGAAGCCCTCGCGCTGGTACTCGACGAGCGGGTCACGCTGCGCGTGTGCCCGGAGGCCGATGCCCTCCTGCAGGTAATCCATCTCGTAGAGGTGCTCGCGCCACTTGCGGTCGATCACCTGCAGCAGGACCTCACGCTCGACCTGCCGCATGATCTCCTCGCCCACCTCTTCCTCGCGGGCGTCGTATGCCGCGTGGGCATCCTCGATCAGCTTGGACTCGAGGAATTCCGCGTCGATCCGATCGCGGCCGCCGCCGGCCTCGTCCTCGACGTCCTCGATCGTGATGCCGATCGGGTAGAGGATCCGCAGGTTCGTCCAGAGTTGTTCGAGGTCCCACTCTTCGGCGTAGCCCTCGGCCGTCGCACCCTTCGCGTACGCGCCGACGACATCGTCGATCATGTTCGTGACCTGGCCGTGCATGTCTTCGCCGTCGAGGACCCGCTTGCGCTCGGTGTAGATGATCGTGCGCTGCTTGTTGAGCACTTCGTCGTACTTCAGAACGTTCTTCCGGATTTCCGCGTTCTGGCCCTCGATCTGGGTCTGCGCGCTCTTGATCTGGCGGCTGACCATCTTGTTCTCGATCGGGACGTCTTCCGGGATGTTCAGCCGCTCCATCACGGCCTCAACCGCACCGGCACGGAACCGGCGCATGAGCTCGTCCTGTAGCGACAGGTAGAACCGGGACTCGCCCGGGTCACCCTGACGACCGGCACGACCACGCAGCTGGTTGTCGATCCGGCGAGACTCGTGCCGCTCGGTGCCGAGCACGTACAGACCGCCGGCGTCGACGACCTCTTCGCCCTCGTCCTTGCAGTGCTTCTCCCAGCGCGGCAGTGCATCTTCCCAGGCCGCCGCGTATTCATCCGGCGCCTCAACCGGGTCGAGACCGCGCTGGCGCAGTTCGGCCGCAGCGTGGAACTCGGGGTTACCGCCGAGCAGGATGTCCGTACCGCGGCCGGCCATGTTCGTGGCCACGGTGACCGCGCCCTTGCGCCCGGCCTGGGCGATGATCTCGGCCTCCCGAGCGTGGTACTTCGCGTTCAGCACCGAGTGCGCTATGCCCCTGCGGCGCAGCAGCTTCGAGAGTTCCTCGGAGTTCTCGACCGACACCGTACCAACGAGGACCGGCTGACCGGACGCGTGGCGCTCGGCGATGTCCTCAACCACGGCGTTGAACTTCGCCTTCTCGGTCTTGTAGATCACGTCGGTCTTGTCGAGGCGAATCATGTCGCGGTTCGTCGGGATGGAGACCACACCGACGTTGTAGACCTTTTGGAACTCGGCCGCTTCGGTCTGCGCCGTACCGGTCATGCCGGACAGCGTCGCGTAGAGCCGGAAGTAGTTCTGCAGCGTGATCGTGGCGAGCGTCTGGTTCTCCTGCTTGATCTCGACGCCCTCCTTCGCCTCGATGGCCTGGTGCATGCCTTCGTTGTAGCGGCGTCCGTGCAGGATGCGGCCGGTGAACTCATCAACGATCAGGACCTCGTTCTCGTCCGAGACGATGTAGTCCTTGTCCCGCTTGTAGAGCTCCTTGGCCTTCAGCGCGTTGTTCAGGTAACCCACGAGCGGCGTGTTCGCCGATTCGTACAGGTTGTCGACGCCGAGCCGGTCTTCCACCCGGGAGACACCGCGCTCGGAGATCGCGACGGTACGCTTCGACTCGTCCACGACGTAGTCGGCCTCATCCTTGCCTTCGCCCTCCTCGCCGCGCTCCAAGCGGGCGACGATCTTGGCGAACTCCTGATACCACCGCGCGGACTGCTCGGCCGGACCGGAGATGATCAACGGCGTACGGGCTTCGTCGATCAGGATGGAGTCGACCTCATCCACGATCGCGAAGTTGTGCCCGCGCTGCACCAGATCGTCCGCCGACATCGCCATGTTGTCGCGCAAATAGTCGAAGCCGAATTCATTGTTCGTGCCGTATGTGATGTCGCACTCATACGCCGCCTTGTGCGCGCCACCGTACTCATTCGGCAGGATGACGCCGACGGTCAGGCCGAGGAAGCGGTGGATCTGACCCATCCACTCCGCGTCACGTTGGGCGAGGTAGTCGTTCGTCGTGATGACGTGGACACCCTTGCCGGACAGCGCGTTGAGGTAGGCGGGGAGCGTCGAGACGAGCGTCTTACCCTCACCGGTCTTCATCTCGGCGATGTTGCCGTAGTGCAGCGCGGCGCCACCCATGATCTGGACGTCGTAGTGGCGCTTGTTCAGGACGCGCTTCGACGCCTCACGGACCGTGGCGAACGCCTCCGGCATGAGGTCTTCGAGCGATTCACCGTCCTCGTAGCGCTGCTTGTACTGCTCCGTGAGGTCGGCGAGCTCCTCGTCGGTCAGATCAACGTAGTGATCCTCGATCGAGTTGACCGCTTTAGCAACTGCTTGCAGTCGGCGAAGCTGGCGCCCTTCGCCGGCGCGCAACATCTTGTCAAAAATTGCCACAGTGAATGTGCTCCCTCAACGTGTCTGCGCCAACCATCGTAGGCGGACAACCATCCGAGTTGGCACCCCCGGCGACCGGGTTGGCCCCATCGTGACGAACGGACGACGTACAACGGACGACAAATATTCCCGCCGCGCGCCAAAATGACGGGGTCGCATCCATGATATCGGCTTGGCCGCTCGATCGCCGGTGCGGCAATATGCGCTCATGAACTACCGGGAAATGCCACAGCCCGAGCTCAAGATCAAGAACTTGCTGGTACGCCCATGGCGCACCGACGACGCCGAAGCGGTCTTCCGAGCGTGCCAGGATCCGGCGATTCAACGCTGGATTCCAGTGCCGCGACCGTACGAAATGTCGCATGCAATCGGTTTCATCGCGAACGTGGCCATTCCCTCGTGGGATCAGCGGGTCGGCGCCTACTTCGGCGTGTTCGACGACGCCGACGGCCGCCTGCTGGGCTCGATGAGCCTCACTCGGATGGATCTCGACGCTCACGTCGCGGAGATCGGCTACTGGATCGCACCCGACGGCCGCGGTCGCGGCGCAGCGACGATCTCAGGACGCGCGGTCGCCACGTTCGGATTCGATGTTCTCGACCTGGAGCGCATCATTTGGCGCGCCGATCTTGGCAACCACGCTTCGCGCCTGGTCGCGCAGCGGATCGGAGTACGGATGGAGGGCATCGCACGTGGCGGCCTGACCGCCGTCGACGGCAGCGGAAGGCGAGTCGATGGCTGGATCGGCGCGATGCGACCCGGCGACGTGCTGACCGAGACGCCAGCCGGACTGGCCACCGGCTCGGCGGCTGCCCGGCAGGCCGCCACGTTCGGAAATGCAAAGCCAACGCTGTTGTTCCCCGGTGGCTCGCTCCGTCCGTTCATCGACGACGACATCGATCCGGCCACGACCGCGTGTCAGGATCCGGACGCGGTCCGGTGGACCACGATCCCACCCGGGTACACGCGTGAGCAGGCCGAATACTTCGTACACGAGCACTCCCGGGTGACCTGGCTCCGGGGCGAGGCGGCGATCTTCGCGATCGGAGGCGACGACGACGGCTATGTCGGCGGAATCGATCTCCGCATTTCGGACGGCGATCACGAGGTCGGTGAGATCGGCATCCAGGTCGCGCCCTGGGCCCGCGGTCGCGGATTCGCCACGGCGGCCACCCGTACGCTCGCCGCGTGGGGGTTCGAGTCCCTGGGCCTGCGCCGGATCGTTTACCGTGCGCACGTCGGCAACGACGCGTCCCGCGCGGTCGCGGAGCGGGCCGGATTTGTCTACGAGGGCGTGCAGCGCGCCGGCTGCGTCCAGCGTGGCGAGCGCCCGGACGCCTGGATTCTTTCGATGCTGGCATCGGACATCGCAGGTTTGGAGTCGACTCGATGAGCGTTCGGGAACTTCCGCAGGTCACGCTGAAGGGCCGCGCGGTGGTGTTGCGACCGCCGCGGATCGACGACGCCGACGACGTGGCGGCCGCGTGCAACGACGCCACGTCGGCGCGATTCCTGCCGATGCTGCCGGTGCCGTACACGTACGACGATGCGACAAACTGGATGAACACGATGGCTGCGGCGAACCGGGCGGCCGGCGGCACGACACTCATCGTGGCCGATCCGACGACCGATCGCGTGATCGGCAGCATCGGTGCGAACGGCTCGCATCTGGGCGGCTATGCCACCAGCGTCGGCTACTGGGTCGCTCCATGGGCCCGAGGGTCCGGTGTCGCGACCGACGCCACCCGTACGCTCGTGGCCTGGCTGTTCGAGCAGGGCTTCGGCCGGATCGAGTTGACCACCGACCTGGAGAACGAGGCCAGCCAGCGGGTGGCGCTCGCGTCCGGCTTCCGCCACGAGACCGTACGGCGGGCCGGCGGCAAGCTCCGCGACGGCTCGTGGCAGGACATCGCGGTGTGGACGCGGCTCGCCGGCGACCCGGCCGATCCGGCACCGAGGCTGCTGCCGGATCTTCCGAACGGCGGGCTCACCGATGGCGTCGTCACGCTGCGACGCCTCGTTCCGGGGGACGTTGACGATCTACATCGGCTGCACACCACGCCGGACGTGGCGATTCGGGCGGTCCGGCCGATGCCCCGCTATGACGAGACGGCCAAGCGGTGTGCCGAAGCGGCGTACCGGTGGCTGATCGGCAGCGGCGCCGAATTCGTCATCCGGGACTCGGTGACCGGGGCGTTCGCGGGCGACTTCGGACTGTTCCAACTCGGCCTCGGCCAGGGCATGATCGGTTACAGCCTCAGCCCGGATTGGCGCGGCCGGTCGTACGCGACCCGGGCCGCGCGCCTCGTCACGGACTGGTGCTTCGATCACGTCGGCCTGGTCCGAGTGGTGGCCGGGACGGCACCCGACAATGTCGCTTCGCAGCGCACCTTGGAGAAGGTGGGATTCCAGCGCGAAGGGTACGAACGCTCCCGCCTGCCGGGTCCGGACGGCACCCGCGTCGACAACGTTGCGTTCGCGCTCCTCAAGTCCGACCGCGTCAGCTAGCCCGCCAACCCAGTTGATCCTGGAGTTAGTTAACGCTTCGGCGTGTCGTGCGAATAACTCCAGGATCAACTTCGATCATGCGCGCGAGAGCCCGGCAAAGATCGCAGATCCTGGCGCAGGTGGAAGTGCAGTGCTGTGATCATGACTAAATGATCTCGCTGGCCGACCAAGACTCGCGATCTGGCGCGTCGAGCGGGCGTGGTTAGCCCCACCAGAACAGGGTGGCGATGATCGCGTATAGCGCAATCAAGACCGAGCCTTCCAGCCAGTTTGATTCGCCGTCCAGCACGATCAGCGCCACGATCAGCACCGACACGACGACCGCCGCGATCAGAAGCGGCGCAAACACCAGAGTCAGCGTGGTCGCGGTGAAGAAGCTCAGCAGGACCAGCAGCGGAGCGAGGACGAGCGCGATCTGCAGCGGGCTGTTGATGATCACCGATAGCGCATAGTCGTTCTTGTTGCGCAGAGCTAGCTGGATGCCGACCACGTTCTCGACCGCGTTGCCGGCGATCGCGACGATGACCAGACCGGCGAACGCCTGAGAGATGTGCAGCGACGTGATCGCCGGGTTCAGCGCGTCAACGAACCAGTCCGATACAAGTCCGGCGGCTACCCCGGCGATGGCCAGCATGCCGATGGACAGCCAGAGCGGCCAGTGGCCGCCGTCCTCATGAGCTTCGTCGTCGGCCACTTCCTCGACGGCGGCTTCCTTGGCGACGGTGGCATCGCCGGGCTGCGCGGTGGGTGAGTCCTTGCGCAGCGACGCGGGCAGCGACAACGCAAAGATGATCAGCAGCACGATCGCGACCGCGACCGACAGCGCCTTCTCGTGCGGCGCGGCCGGCGAGTGCGTGAATGACGCGAGGCTCGGCAGGACCAGAGCAGCGGTCGCGAGCGTGAGAAGGATCACGGTCGAGCGTGCGCGGCTCGCTTCGAACCGCTGCGAGCCGTTCTTGACCCCACCGGCCACGAATGCCAGCCCGAGCACCAGGAGAAGGTTCGCGAGGATCGAGCCAATGATCGCGGCCTGTACCACCACGATGAGCCCCTGGCGCAGCGCGAAGAACGCGATGAACAGCTCCGGCAGGTTGCCGAGCGCGCTTTGCAGAACACCGGTCGCACCCGCGCCGAGCCGGTCCCCGAGCCGGTCCACGCACCGACCGACGAGCGCCGCGAGCACCGCGATCGCGAGCGCGGAGCAGATAAACGCGACGACCGAGTTGACCTTCACGTAGTGGGTCACACCCGAGATCAGAATGCCGATCGCGCTTCCGATCAGGATTACCAGATCCGAGCGACTGAACTTGATCGGGCGCTTCACCGCAGGCGTGGGCGAGGGGGCAGGAGTAGCGGTGGGGGCGACGTCGGTCCGGGACATCGCTAGATCATCGCAAAGGCTCGCAATGAATCAATAGGGGGACTTACAAACCTTCCGGGCGTACGGCAGCGCCGGACCGAAACGCGACCGGCGCTGCCGAGGCAAGTTGACGTAGTTGGTTGGGCAGGAAGGTGGCTCACTACTGCGTGAGCGTGATGACCCCGTAGTCGTACGCACGACGGCGGTAAACGACGCTGGGCCGACTGGATTCCTTGTCCATGAACAAGTAGAAGTCGTGCCCGACCAGTTCCATCTGGAAGAGCGCGTCATCGACGGTCATGGCCTCGGTCGAGTGTTCCTTCATGCGGACGAGGTGCCACGGTTGATCGTCGTCCTCGGCCGTACTCAGAGACTCCGCGGGGGCCGAGCCGTTGCTGCTGTTGCCGTTCGCGGAGGCCGTCACCGGCGTAAACGCGGCGGTCTCGGCAACGATCTCGTCGGTCGAATCGCCCAGCCCAGACGTGGCTTCGGCGACCGACATCGGTGCGTGGCGCCCGCGATGAACGCGCCGGCGGTCGGCACTGCGGCGCAATCGCGCGCTCAACTTCGCCGAGGCCTGGTCGAGCGCCGCGTAGAAATCACCGGCGCACGCCTCGGCGCGGATGATCGGTCCGCGGGAAAAAAGCGTGATCTCGACCCGCTGGCAGCGATCGGACTGCCGTGGGTTCTTCTCGTGCGATAGCACGATCTCGACCCGGATGATCTTGGCGTCGTAGCGCTCGATCTTGTCCAGCTTCTCCGCTACGTGCGTCCGGTAGTGATCCGGTACCTCGACATTTCGGCCTGTGACAACGATGTCCACTCTTGACCTCCCCCAATCTCTGGGCTCGTCCAGCCGATCAAGCTCGACCGTGCTGGGTAGTGGCTTGGATGGCCGTAACTACCCCACGTCGCCTTCGGGAAACCTGGCGTTCGTGCGGTGTTCGTTGACGCTATCGCTCGCCGACCCCCGAGTCACCCCCGGTCGCGAATAACGTCCTTTCGAGATTGCCCCACCGATCACGCAGGGGCCGGATCAGGACGAAATACCCACGTCGAGCCCACTCTGAACACCAATGCCACGATCGGTGGACTTGCGCTTCCGGCGCGTCGCGGCAAGTGTCGCCGCGATGTCGACCGGAATACCCGCGTCGGCCAGCGCCGATGTCGCGGCCGCCATGGTCGATCCCGTGGTCAGGATGTCGTCGATCATCACGATGCCCGCTCCGGACGCGGCTGCCTCGGCGACGCGTTGCGCGGCCGCCGGGCGTACCCGGAAAGCATTTGCCGCACTGACCGCACGTGCGTCGGCGCTCAAGTGGCTGGAATCGGCCTTCGGAAGCGCGGACAGCGCGACCTCGAGCTCGGCCGGCCATCCCGCGCGCCGGAGGGACCGGATCACGCGTCGGCCGAGCCGGATCATGTGGTCGCCTTGGCGCTCGCGACGTGCCGCCGCGGTAGCCGGCACGGGGATGATCACCACCGGCGTTCCGGGCGGCACGGCGACGGAGATCAACGCCGCCGCGACGACCCGGCCGAGATGGTCGCCGAGCGGCCCGGCGAGGCGATGGGCGCCGCGCTCCTTGTACTCGAGCAGCAACCCCTGCATCGGCCCCTCGTAAGCACCCAGAGCCACGCAGGGCGGCAACGCGGATGGCGCAGGCGTTGGCGCGGTGGGACGCGGCAGAAGAGCCCTAAGACCGGCGGCGCAGTCACCGCACAGTTGGCCGGATCCGGTCGCGCCACAACCGGCACAGGCCGACGGCAAAATCAGATCAGCGAGTACGCCCAACCAGACCCGCATGTCGCGCCGCCGACCTTCCGAGAGTCAGTTACCGAAGAACGGATTGTCGGCAGGCGTCGCCTTCGCGGCCCACATCGGTGACAAAGTCGCCCGGCCCGAGTACGCGCCACCCGCCTCCTCGATCATCACCGGGCTGAACGAGTCGTTCCCGGGCGCCAGCGGATACGAGGCAATCTGCGGCTGCGCCGGTATCGCGTAACCGGTCTCGCTCAGCCGAGGGTTGCCGTCATTGGCCACCACACCGTCGAGGTTCGTTTCGATCACGTACCCCTTGCCGCCGGACCCGTACGTGCCGGTCGCGACGAGTTCCGAGATTCCGCTCCATGCCACGCTCCCGACCGAGTCGAGATCCGGCCGTAGATTGATCGGCATGCCCGTACTGAGCGCCGGGGTGGGGGCCACGGTCGAAGGAGGTTGAGGTCCGGGCGCGGTCAGCACGGCGACCGTGACCTGACCGCCGGCGACGTACGCGATCCGGTATCCGTCCTGGCCGATGTCGAACGCGGTGATATTGCTGACGCCGCTTTCAACCGGTATGACCCGGTTCTTTGCGGTCACGATGTAGAGCTTCCCGTCAGCGACCACGGCGAGGGCATCGGGCTGTTGCGTGAGCCAGATCGGCCGCGAGAACGAGGCTACCGAAGATCCGAAACTGACCTGGACGAACTTGCCGGCCTCGCCCAGAGGGGCCCGGTTGACCCAGAGCTCGGGCTTGCCGCCGACCTCCCGCACGATCGCCACGTCGGCTTGCGATTGCGACAGATGAACGGCACCGAGCTTGACGTCCTTGTTCTCCGGCGCGCTGAACGCCTTCGGCTGGATCGCACTGCTGTCCTTGCCGTACAGCGTGATGGTCGGCGTGTTTGGCGCGCCGCTCTGCGCATACCCGACGGCCTGCAGCTTGCCGCCAACGACCGCATAGGCGACCGGCGTTTCTTCGCGTGGTGCCGCAAGGTTTAGGGACAGGAAATTCGCGCCGGTCGCGGCCAGGGTCCGGTTCGCGATCTGCAGCTCGACGCCCTGCGGGGTGCCAGGTGCGCTGGTCGGATCGACGTCGATCGAGCCGATCGACCATCGGATCTGGACGAGGAACGCGTTCTGCTGGTCCGGCGAAAGCGTGGTGGTGGTCAGGTTGACGACGAAGGCATTCGTGACCTTGTCGATCGTCACGATGTCCTGCAGGCTCACGCCCGGCGGGACAGCCGGCCTCCAAGACGACGACCCGATCCATCCGGCCGGTCCGCTCAGGATCCAGGTGACGATCGCGGTCACCTGCTGACGCGGTGATTGCCAGGTCGGCAAGTAGCGCAGGTCCGGGACCAGTTGTCCGTCCACGGTCCAGAAGTAGAGCGACTGGGGCGTGTAGTTCTGGGTGTCCCAGAGCGCCATCGAGAACATGTAGAACCCGGCCGGTGCCTTTGTCAGCCGGAAACTGCCCGTCCCGGTCGGCTCGACCGTGAATGACAGCGTGGTTGAACTGGCCCCCGCGGACAGACCGGTCAGCGAGCCGGTGACGGGGTCGTACGAGCCGACGGTATCGACATCGAGCGAAACGGTGGACGTGCCGTCCGGGTGCCGCACCGTCCTGGGTGAACCGATCTCACGCACCACGTTGACCGGCAGCGCAGCCAACTTGTTCTGGTTCGGCGGAGCGTTCCACGCCGACGTCTGTGCCATGAACGCAAGCGCTGACTTCTTCTGCGCGCTGTAGCCGACCTGCGATACCACCGCGTTCATGTAGCCGGTCGTCACGAAAACGGCTTCGTCCGTCGGGCGATAAAAATTTCGGTCCGGATCTGCTGTGGGCGGCTGACCGCCTCGCCCGGACTGGTTGACTCCGGTCACCAGATTCGGATCGACGATTGGCTTGCTCTGGCTCGGCACGCTGCATGCGGTGATCGCCAGCAAGAGGCCGACGAGCAAGACGGCGATACGTGGCACGGATCGCCGTCGGACGGCGACGCCAACGGTGCGATCAGCCATGGTCGGAGTCCTCGGGGCGACCCGCGGTTGCGACCGGATGCTGCGCGACATCGCCGTTGCGGGACGTCGCGGACGTACTGAGCATTCGGACCGGCGGCGTCTCCGGTGGCTTCGGTGCGACATCGGCATCCGCCGGTACGAGCGGCAGCGGAGCGCTCACGAGTCGGCCACCGGCTCGGGCCGGCAGGACGAGGCGGAACTGCGCACCTTGCCCGGGCGCACCCCACGCTTCCAGCCAACCATTGTGCAATCGGGCGTCCTCAAGACTGATCGAGAGGCCAAGACCGGTACCTCCGGTCTGTCGTGCGCGTGACGGATCGGCCCGCCAGAACCGGTTGAAGACCAGCTTCTCCTCGCCCGGCCGAAGCCCGATGCCATGATCGCGAACAGTGACCGCGACGGCCGCGGTATCGGCGCCGAGTGTGACCACCACCGGCCGCCCTTCGCCGTGCTCGACCGCGTTGCCAACCAAGTTGCGCAGGATTCGTTCGGCGCGGCGAGGATCGACCTCCGCGATCACCGGCTCATCGCCAACGTGAATCTCGATCTCGATGCCAACCCGCTCGGCCAGCGGGTTCAAGCGTTCGACCACCCGCGTCACGACGGGGACAAGATCGGTCGGCTCGGCGTCAAGGTTGGCGAAGCCGGCATCGAATCGGCTGATCTCCAGCAGATCGGTCAGCAGCTCCTCGAACCGATCGAGCTCGGCGTTCAGCAGTTCCGCGCTGCGCGCCATCGGCGGGTCCAGTTCGTCACGGCTGCTGAAGAGCAGATCGGCGGCCATCCGTACGGTGGTCAGCGGTGTTCGCAGCTCGTGCGACACGTCCGACGTGAACCGCCGCTGCAGGCGCGACATCTCTTCCAGACGCTGGATCTGTCTTTGCAGGTTCGCTGCCATCTGGTTGAACGAGGCACCCAGCATGGCGAGGTCGTCCTGGCCGACCACTTCCATCCGCTGATCGAGTAGACCGGCCGAGAGGCGCTGTGCGGTCCGCGCCGCGAGCCGTACCGGCCGGACTACCAGGCGAGTGACCAGCCACACGATGATCGCGAGCAGGGCGACCAGGCTACCGCCGATGATCAGCACCTGATTACGCGTCAGATTCGCGGCGGTGGCCTCGGTGTCCAGCGGATAGATGTAGTAGAGCCCATAGACGCCGAGCTTGGCAGCGTCTACCGGCGTGCCGACCACCAAGCAGGGCCGCAGGTGGGTTTTGTCCGGATTACACACGACGTACTGGTGCGCGGTTTCGTGATTCGCAGCGACCGCCTCGATCAGCGCTGGCGAGATCGCGTTTGTCGCGCCCTGAATCGCCGGATACGTGTTCTCCACGCTCGGCCGTGCGGCGGGTGGAACGATGACAATCGTCGGACCGCCTCGACCGTACTGGGTGGAGAGCTGTTGCACGATCTGCGGCAGGGCATAGTTCAGCAACGTAAGGTCGTCCGGCTGCGTACTCTGACTGATTTGGGTCAGTGCGTACTCGACACCCGGCCGCATCTGGGCTTCCGCCGAATTCACCCGGGCGGTCAGCAGACCGGTCGTGGTGCGCTCGATCACCAGTACGCCGAAGACCGCGACCAGAATCGACGACGACACCAGCGTGTACGTCACCATTCGAAGCTGCAACGATCGCCGCCACGTCCGGTGGGCACCGGAGAGTGTCATCCGGACTCGACGGACAGCCGTACGCAAACGGTGCCGGACGCCATGCGCCGGCCGTCCGGGTCTGGAACCGGACGACCTTCCCGCAGGTGCGGACGTCTTTGACGAGGGAATTGTCGGCATGGCAATCCCGGCGAGTTTAGCTGGTTCCGGCCTTGTAGCCCACGCCTCGAACGGTCAGGATGATCTCCGGACGCTCTGGGTCATTCTCGATCTTGGCGCGGAGCCGCTGGACGTGCACGTTGACGAGGCGAGTGTCGGCCGCGTGCCGGTACCCCCAGACCTGCTCCAGCAGAACCTCGCGCGTGAACACCTGGCGCGGTTTGCGCGCGAGCGCCACCAGAAGATCGAATTCGAGCGGTGTGAGCTTGACCTCCTGGCCGTCCCGCATGACCAGGTGCGCCGGCACGTCGATGGTGATCTGGCTGCCGGGCGGCCCGATCGTGAGCATCTCGGGCGCCACGTCCTCGCCCCGCCGCAGGCGGGCCCGCATACGTGCGACCAGCTCCTTCGGCTTGAACGGCTTCATCACGTAGTCGTCGGCGCCGGACTCGAGCCCGAGCACGACGTCGACCGTGTCCGTCTTCGCGGTCAGCATGACGATCGGCACGCCGGACTCGCCACGGATGGCGCGGCACACATCGATTCCACTCATGCCGGGAAGCATCAGGTCGAGCAGGACGATGTCCGGCCGTACCTCGCGGAACGCGGACAGCGCGCGTTCGCCGTCGGCGACGAACGCCGGCGCGAAGCCTTCGCTACGCAGGACGATGCCGAGCATTTCCGCGAGCGCGGGGTCGTCATCGACCACCAGGACGCGGGCTCTCATGGACTCCAAGTTTCCATCTCCGGGATATCCGGGGGCCTCCGAGCGCATATTCCGCCGGGGTACACCCCTGTGTCAGGGATAGGTCGACGCGACGATCGCCAACATCATGATTTCTACCGACGTGACCAGACGGTAGCGGCTGTTCAGGTCGAAATCTACCGGGGTTGGATAGGAAACGCCCTGGCTGACCCTGCGTCATGCCACAAATAACGTGGGTCGGCCCGGAAATCCGGGCCGACCCACGCGTTCAAATCAACGAAATTCTCAGTACCGGTAGTGATCCGCCTTGAACGGACCCTCCACCGGAATGCCCAGGTAGTCGGCCTGCGCCTTGGTGAGCGTGGTCAGCCGGACGCCGAGCGCGTCGAGGTGCAAACGGGCCACCTTCTCGTCCAGCGACTTCGGCAGCGTGTGTACGCCGAGCGGCCACGCGTCGTGGTTGCCGTACAGCTCGATCTGCGCCATGACCTGGTTCGTGAACGAGTTCGACATGACGAAGCTCGGGTGCCCGGTCGCGTTGCCGAGGTTCAGCAAGCGGCCCTCGGACAGCACGATGATCGCGTGGCCGTCGCTGAACACCCACTCGTCGACCTGCGGCTTGATGTTGACCTTCTTGACCCCGGGCAGCTTCGCCAGACCGGCCATGTCGATCTCGTTGTCGAAGTGGCCGATGTTGCCGACGATCGCCTGGTGCTTCATCCGCGACATGTGGTCGGCCGTGATCACGTCGAAGCAGCCGGTCGCCGTGACGAAGATGTCCGCGGTCGCGACCACGTCGTCGATCGTGGCGACCTGGTAGCCATCCATCGCGGCCTGCAGTGCGCAGATCGGGTCGACCTCGGTCACGATGACCCGGGCGCCCTGGCCCCGAAGCGACTCGGCGCAGCCCTTGCCAACGTCGCCGTACCCGAAGACGACCGCCACCTTGCCGCCGATCAGCACGTCGGTGGCGCGGTTGATGCCGTCGATGAGCGAGTGCCGGCAGCCGTACTTGTTGTCGAACTTGCTCTTCGTCACGGAGTCGTTGACGTTGATCGCCGGGAACAGCAGCTTGCCGTTGTTCATCATCT
The DNA here is from genome assembly GCA_963831705.1 of uncultured Actinomycetota bacterium. Taxonomy (GTDB): domain Bacteria; phylum Actinomycetota; class Actinomycetes; order Mycobacteriales; family Micromonosporaceae; genus DASQPR01. The sequence goes on from CAWHRE010000010.1 coordinate 830,373, forward strand.
CGTAGAGACGGTGCACGCCGGTCGTGGTCTCCTCGGTCACGCCCTTGATGCCGGCCGCGATCCGAGTCCACCGCTGCGGGTCCTCGGTGAGCGAGCGGCGCAGGGTTTCGAGGATGACGGCGTACTCCTCGGAGTCCGCTTCGGTCGTGTCCGGGACGGCGCCCAGGGCCTCGAACTCGGCACCCTTGTGAACGAGCAGCGTGGCGTCGCCGCCGTCGTCGAGGATCATGTTCGGGCCGGTACCACCGGGCCAGTTGAGCACCTGCTCGGTGCACCACCAGTACTCTTCCAGCGTCTCGCCCTTCCAGGCGAAGACGGGTACGCCGGCCGGTGCGTCAACGGTGCCGGTCGGGCCGACCGCAACCGCGGCGGCCGCGTGGTCCTGCGTCGAGAAGATGTTGCAGCTGACCCAGCGAACCTCGGCGCCGAGCGCGACCAGCGTCTCGATCAAGACGGCGGTCTGGATCGTCATGTGCAGGGAGCCGGTGATGCGGGCGCCGCGCAGCGGCTGGGTCGGGCCGAACTCCTTGCGGAGCGCCATCAGGCCGGGCATTTCGTGCTCGGCGAGCTGGATCTCCTTGCGGCCGAACGCGGCGAGCGAGAGATCAGCAACCTTGAAGTCGGTCTTGGGATCGGCGCTCGTCGGGAGCGTGCTGGTCATGAACGAACCCCTTGGAAAACGTGACAGCGTCAGGCGCTGATCAACATGAATGGACGCGTAAAAATTGGCGGCTGGGCCAATTCGGCTTGACCACCATAACGTGCGCGTCGATGCGACGAGGGTGCCGGTGGCGGTACCGGTGGTGGCCGGACCCGGACAGCGTGCGGGGCGGGGACCACGGAATGGAAAGTCCATTTCGGTGGTCGCCGCCCCAGCACTTCCCCCCGGTTTGGTTCCCCGCGCGTAGCCCTGACCTAAGTCCTTGCTAACGCTGCGTGGTTAAAGAATCACATTTGGTAACGGATATGTCAAGGCAAATCTGGAAGATTCTCGCCAGTAACACTAATCGGGCGAATGACTCTTTTGCCTGCTCAAGCTACGTACGAGCGGATCATGTACACGCGTCCCCGTCACCGTGCGTAGTTTCGGCCAGTATCAGGCGGTGACGCCGGTGGTCGCGACGAAAATCGTGCCGTCACCGCGGACCGATAGACACCGACCGGCCGGGCCGAACGCCGACTGACCGGCGCGAAGATCCATCGGCGTACCGTCGTCGAGCACCACGGTGCCGGTGACGCAGAACACGATCCGCGGGCCGGCGGCCGGCAACTCCACGAGGCCGCCGGAGCGAGTCACGGTCATGCGGACGAGCGCGAATTCCGCTGCCGGTACCGGCCACGTCACCATGTCCTCGGCCATGTCGCCGGATAGAACGACCGGTTTGACGACCGGATCGGGCAGTACTTCGAAGCGCAGTACCCGGAGCAGTTCGTCAACGTCGACGCGCTTGGGCGTAAAGCCGCCGCGAAGCACGTTGTCGCTGGACGCGAGCAGCTCCACACCCGTACCCGAGAGGTAGGCGTGCAGATTGCCGTCCGGCATCCAGATCCCTTCGCCGGAGCCGAGCTGTACGTGGTTCAGCAGCAGCGCGACCACGACAGCCATGTCTTCCGGGAACCGATCGCCGAGTTCGCCGACGTAGTCGAGTCCGAGCCGCCGAGCCGCCGGTACGACCGCTGCGACGATCCCTCGACGCTCACTCGACGGCCAGCGCAGCAGCATCGACACGGCCGAGCGGAGACGCTGCTCCACGCTGCCTGCCCGGAGGGCGTCGACGACGGGAGTCAGCGCTGGCACGCCCAGTGTTTCGATCACGTCCGCCGACCGACGGGGATCGCGGAAGCCACACAGCGTGTCGAAGTCGTCGAGCGCGACGAGCAGTTCCGGCTTCGCGTACGGGTCGGTGTAGAGCCGCCGCTCGACCGGCACACCGGCCTCCTCGGCGTACCGTCGGGCGGCCGTGGCCGGGTCGGGGTGCGCTTGCAGGGACAGTGGCGAGGCAGCGGCGAGAACCTTGAGCATGAACGGCAGACGGGGTCCAAAATGTTCGACCGACTCCGGGCCGAGTAGCGCGACCGGATCGGCCGAGATCGCGTCGTCGAGTCGTACCGAGACGTCGCCGCGGACGACCGACGACGGGCTGTCGGGATGAGCGCCCATCCAGAGTTCGGCTTCCGGCTGCGGGGTGGGCTCGGGTCGGCCCTGCATCGTGGCGATCGCCGTTCGCGAGCCCCACGAATAGCACCGAATCGGACTTACCAGCAGCTCCATCTCATCCCTCCCCCGCCGAAGCACGTAGCGAGTTACTTACCCGGCTTTGCCCTTGTCGATGCCGCGATCAATGTCAGGCTCGAGGAAAATCACCCGGGCTATCGGTACGGCGTCCCGGATGCGCACCTCGGCCGCATCGATCGCGTTCGCGACGTCTCTCGCGGACGTACTGCCGAGGACCGCGATCTTAGCCGCTACCAGCAATTCTTCGGGGCCGAGATGCATCGTACGCATATGGATGATCGACTCCACGCCGACCGTACCGACGATCGCCGACTCGATCGCCGCCACGTGGTCATCGGTCGCGGACTCGCCCAGCAGAAGACTCTTCGTCTCGATCGCCAGCACGAACGCGATCGTGACCAGCAGCGATCCGATGGCCAGCGTACCGATGCCGTCCCAGACGCCGTCGCCGGTGATCAGGGTGAGCCCGACGCCGAACAACGCGAACACGAGGCCGATCAACGCCGCGAAGTCTTCGAGCAGGACCACCGGCAGCTCCGGCGCGCGGGCATGCCGGACGAACGCCACCCACGAGGCACCGGCGCGAATGTGGTTTGCCTCACCGATCGCGGTACGGAACGACATCGACTCCAGGCCGATCGCGATCACGAGGACGGTGATCGGCACCCACTTCCACTTGTCGATCGCCTCCGGGTGCTGAACCTTGTGCACGCCTTCGTACAGGGCGAATAGGCCACCGACGCTGAACAACACGATCGAGACGATGAACGCATAGATATAGCGCTCACGCCCGTACCCGAAGGGGTGTTGGGGTGTTGCCTCCCGGGTGGAGCGCTTCCCACCGACCAGCAGCAACACCTGGTTGCCGGAGTCGGCGAACGAGTGAATGGCCTCGGCCAGCATGGATGACGAGCCGGTCAGCAGAAACGCGATCAACTTCGTCAGCGCGATGCCGACGTTCGCGAGCAGGGCGGCAATGACCGCCTTCGTACCTCCGCCTGCGCTCACGGTCGCAGGCGCTCCTTCATCTCCTCGACGGCAGGCACCGCCATCGGGTCGAGGCCGTGCGCCATCGCCAAATAGATCGAAGCGAAGTCCGGTACGGCAACGAGCGACGCGAGCCGCTCCAGCGCCGAACCACCCTCGGCGGTCAGCACGGTAACGCGGATCCCGCGCTCCTCCGCGATCCCCTGAACCGCTTCGGCCCGGCGCTCTTCCACGGCGGCCGGTTCGTTGTCGTCGCGCAGGTCATCTTCCAGGCCGCCGTCGCGCAGCAGAACGATGCGCAAACGGGTACGGGTGTCGTCTTCGTCGTCCGGATCCGCGAAAATGTCCCGCTTGGATTCGGCCAGCGCACCGAACACACCGTCGAGTACGCCGACCCGGCCACGACCGGCCTCGCCAAGAGCGCCACCGATCGCGGGATAGCGCGCGTTCGAGGACAGCGTGTCGGCGAACCGGCGAGCGGCCACGGTCGCGAGCGGCGACGAGCCCCAGATGATCGGGATCGAACCGGCGATGTCGAGCGCGAGCGCCTTGGCCGGGTTCACGAATGACTCGGCGGCCGGGCGACAACGATCCGCGTCACTGTCCAACCGCGCCGCGGTCTCCGCCAGATCCGCCTCGTTGACCTTGACCAGCCCGAGCGAGCGAGCGGCAAGCAGCACCGGGACCGACAGCGCCCAGATGCTCGCGCGAGCCGGCGCCCGGCGCGGTACCGCGATGAACGGCGCACGCGCCCGCATGGCCAGCTCGTGCAATTGCGAGTCCGGAGGTCCGATCGCGACCAACCGAGCGCCACGTCGGGCGGCCGCATCGGCGGCTCCGAGCGCCTCTGGACTGCGCCCGGACGCCGAGACGGCGATGACGACGTCGGCCGCGCCCACCCAACCCGGTACGCCCGGACTGCGGTGCGTGATCACCGGCACCGGACAACGCGTCCCGGCGACGGTCGCGAGCAAATCCCCGGTACGCGCGGCCGTACCCTGACCTGCCACGACGACGGCACGGGGACGCCCCTCGTCGCCGAGGGACGAAAGGTTGGTTTCAGCGGCCAGCGCGGCCGATTCCCGGACCTGGGAACCGGCTGACGCGGTCGCACGGAGCATCTGTCCCGGATCGGCCGCCTCGAGCGAAGCGACGTCGTTCAGGAGCTGCTCGTCGACGGTACGGCTACCTCGGACGCCGGCGGTCCCGTCCACGGTCAGTCCTGCCCGGTAGGCGCCGACAGCGCCTCGTCGAGGAGCAGCACCGGGATGTCATCCCGGATCGGGTATACCCGACCGCACTCGGTGCACGTCAACGTCTCCGCCGCCTGGTCGTACGTCAACGGCGCGTGATGCGTGTCCGGGCAGGCGAGGATCTCCAATAGCTGGGGGTCCAGGGCCATCGGTCACTCCTTAATTCGGTTCGGCTTCAGGCGCGCACGATCGCGAGCGTGGTGTCGCGCAGTTGCTCCATCCGATCCCTTGTCGGTGCCTCGGCGTTCAGCCGGAGCAACGGCTCCGTGTTGGACGGACGGAGGTTGATCCAACTGCCATCGTCGAATCGTACGGTCAAACCGTCGAGATGATCCGTCTGCACGCCGGATCCGGTCGCGACCAGTTGATTCTCGACCTCGACCAACTTCGCGGCCGGGTCGGTCACGGTCGAGTTGATCTCGCCTGAACTGACGTACCGCTCGAACTCCGCAGCGAACTCGGACAGCGGCAAGTCCTGCCCGCCGAGCGCGGCCAGCATGTGCATCGCGGCCAGCATGCCGGTGTCGGCGCCCCAGAAGTCACGGAAGTAGTAGTGCGCGGAGTGCTCGCCACCGAAGGCGGCCCCGGTCCGGGCCATCTCGGCCTTGATGAACGAGTGACCGACCCGCGTACGGACCGGCGTACCTCCGCTCTCGGCAATGATCTCCGGGACCGCGGACGACGTGATCAGGTTGTGAATGATCACCGCACCGGGGTGTTTGGCCAGCTCACGTGTTGCCACAAGAGCGGTCACGGCGCTCGGCGACACAGGCGCTCCGAGCTCATCGATGATGAAGCAGCGGTCCGCATCGCCGTCGAACGCAACCCCGATGTCCGCGCCATGTGCGACCACGGCTTTCTGCAGGTCGACAAGGTTGGCGGGCTCCAGCGGGTTCGCTTCGTGGTTCGGGAACGTTCCGTCAAGTTCGAAATAAAGGGGTTCGATATCGAGCGGCAGAGCCGCCAACTTCTCGTCCCCCAAGACCGCAGGAACCGTGTACCCGCCCATGCCGTTTCCGGCGTCGATCACCACCTTCAACCGCCGAATCCCGGTGAGGTCGACGAGCCCCCGCAGGTGTTCCGCGTATTCGAGAAGAAGGTCTCGATCTTCGATCGAGCCGATTTTCTCTGCCGTTTTGACGGCTTCGCCGTCGAGGATCGCCTGGGCGACGTCCCGGATCGCCGACAGGCCGGTGTCCTGCCCGATGGGCAGCGCCGCTGCGCGGCACATTTTGATGCCGTTGTACTGCGCCGGATTGTGACTCGCCGTGAACATCGCACCGGGAATGTTCAACTTGCCGGCGGCGAAGTAAAGGAGGTCCGTCGATCCAAGACCGGCCATGATGACGTTCGCACCTTGGGACGCAGCGCCCTCGGCGAAGGCCTGGGCGAGCGACGGCGACGAGGGCCGCATGTCGTGCGCGATGACGATCGAGTCGACCGGTCCTTCGCGGCGGAGGACTTGGATAAACGCGGTACCGATGGAGCGCGCAACATCGTCGTTGAGCTGGTCCGGAACGGTGCCCCGGACGTCATACGCCTTCACGAATTGCCGTAAATCGGTCACAGTCTTCTCGCTCCTCAGCGGGCAGTGGGCCTCAGCCGAGCCTACCGGCCGCCCTTTGGCACCCTTCGCTCGCTGACGGACTTCCTGTGTGATCGCGAAGGGTTGAACGTGCATCCGCACGTCTATGCCTTCGTGATCATGCATGAGCGGCGGTCGCAAGGTTGTGGATCGCGGCGCCGATGAGTTCTGCTGCGGTGTGGTGGCTGAGCACGCCCCGACGCCGGCGGCCAACAAGGCGGCCCACATACTCGCTTCCCGTGACAGCTCGCCGCTGAAGGTCGCGTAAGTCGCCCGATGAACGTTCTGCCACCGGCCGGACCGAATCCGAGCCAAGATCGCATCTCGCGTTAGGCCAGCGTCAAGAGCCTGGCGACGCGATACCACCCCGCATTGATTTCGAGCGATCCTTCGAAGCACGAAGAGATTCTGCCGTCACGCCCGCGCCGCTACCAGCCCTTGTGGACAGTGCCATATGATCGCGAAGGGTTGAACGTGCATCTGCACGTCTATCCCTTCGCGATCATATGGAGAACGACGGATTAGAGTTCTACGCCGGTGAGGACCATCACTCTCGGGTCGGTGTAATCGTCCATCGCGGAACGCAGACCCTCCCGGCCGGTACCGGAGTTCTTCGCTCCGCCGTACGGCATCTGATCGGCTCGGAAACTGGGCACGTCACCCACGATTACCCCACCGACTTCGAGCACCCGATGCGCCGTGAACGCGGTCTGCAAGTTGTGCGTGAACACGCCCGCCTGCAACCCGAACTGCGATGCGTTCACCGCGGCCAGCCCTTCGGCGTCAGACGAGACTCGCGACAGCACCAACACCGGACCGAACACCTCCTCCGAGCAGACCAGCGCATCCGCCGGGGCACCCTCCAACACCACCGGATCGATCTGATTACCGGCCCGATTCCAGCCGGTCAGGCTCCGGGCACCGGCGGATTCGGCTGCGCGTACCCAGGCTTCGATCCGATCCGCGGCCGCGACGTTAATAACCGGCCCGACCTCGACGGTCTCATCCAAGACGTCGCCGGTCGGCAGCGCCTTGACCGCGGCGACCAGAAGCGGCACAAATTCGTCGTACAGATCGTTGTGCACGATCACCCGCTGGACCGCGATGCACGACTGTCCGGCCTGGTAATTCGCGAACGTCGCGATTCGGGTCGCGGCCCACTCCAGGTCCGCGGCGGAGGAGTAGTCGCCGCATACCACGGCCGCCGCGTTACCCCCGAGCTCCAAAGTCACATGCTTATGCGGTACGGCCGACCGGATCGCAGCGCCCACCGGGCCGGAGCCGGTGAACGACACCACCGGAAGCCGTGGATCGGAGACCAGGTCACCAGCGCGGTCGTTGGGCACCGGAAGCACCGAGAACGCACCTTCGGGCAGGTTCGTCTCGGCCAGAATCGAGCCCAACAGCAACGCGGTCAACGGCGTCGCCGGGGCCGGCTTGAGCACAATCGGGGCACCCACCGCGATCGCCGGTGCGACCTTGTGCGCGACCAGGTTCAGGGGGAAGTTGAAAGGAGAAATTCCGAGGATCGGTCCCTTCGGGACTCTTTTGATCAGAGCAATTCGGCCGGTGGCGGCTGCGTCGGTGTCCAGCCGCTGGACATCGCCGGAGTACCGGCGCGTCTCCTCGGCCGCCCACCGGAATGTCGAGATCGCCCGAGCCACCTCGCCACGCGCCCACTTGATCGGCTTGCCGTTCTCTGCCGTGATCAGACGGGCGATCTCGTCGGCCCGTTCCGCCAGGCGACGGCTCACATGATCGAGGACTCCCGCACGCAGATGCGCCGGCGACGCCGCGAACTCCGATGCGACCGCCGCAGCCGCAGCGATCGCGCGGTCGACCTGGTCCGGCGTCGCGTACGACGTGCGGCCAACCTCGGCACTGTCGTACGGACTGGACACCACCAGCACGTCATCAGACGTTTCCGGACGACCAGCCACGTAGAAGGGAATGATGGTCATGGGATCCTCCAGCACATAACGACCAGCCTATATCCGCCTACGCGGAACGGAAACAGTGGGGACTCCCCTTGTCTACGACGGATTCAGTTGCGAAGATGGCACTGAACTGCGTTTCCAGCCCTAGATAGTGACGCCCGGGAGACCTATATGAGTAATTTACGGAACTTCATCAACGGCGAGTACGTCGAACCCAAAGACGGCGGCTACGCCGATCTGATCGATCCGACGACGGGCGAGATGTTCGCGAGCGCCCCGGTCTCCGGCGCCGCCGATGTTGACGCTGCCATGGCTGCGGCCGCGACCGCGTTCGAGACGTGGCGCGACTCGACACCGTCCACCCGGCAGCTCGCACTGATCCGGATCGCCGATGCGATCGAGGCCCGCGCCGAGGAGTTCGTCGCCGTCGAGAGCCAGAACACGGGCAAGCCGCTGGGCATGACGATGAGCGAAGAAATGCCGCCGTCGGTTGACCAGATGCGATTCTTCGCCGGTGCCGCGCGGATGCTCGAAGGCAAGGCCGCTGGCGGAGTACATGGCCGGGCATACCTCCTACGTTCGCCGTGAGCCTTTCGGGGTTTGCGCGCAGGTCACGCCCTGGAACTACCCGCTCATGATGGCGATCTGGAAGATCGCTCCGGCGCTCGCCGGCCGGCAACACGATCGTGCTCAAGCCGTCCGACACCACGCCGGCATCCACGCTGCTGCTGGCCGAGATTTGCCGCGGAGTTCCTGCCGCCGGGCGTACTCAATGTGATCTGCGGCGACCGGGACACCGGCCGCGCGCTGGTCGCGCACCCGACGCCGCAGATGGTCTCGATCACCGGCTCCACCCGCGCGGGCCTTGAGGTCGCGGCGACCGCCGCCCTGGACCTGAAGCGCACTCACCTGGAGCTTGGTGGCAAGGCCCCGGTCATCGTCTTCGACGACGCCGACCTGGAAGCCGCCGCCGAAGGCATCGCCATGGCCGGGTTACTTCAACGCGGGCCAGGACTGCACCGCAGCGACCCGGGTTCTTGCCGGTCCGGGCATTCACGACGACTTCGTCGACGCTCTTACCGAACAGGCGAAGAACACCAAGACGGGTATGCCCGACGACGAGGATGTGACGTCTCGGGCCGGTGAACAACGCGAACCAACTCTCTCGCGTTGGCGGCTTCATCGATCGGTTGCCGGATCATGCGCTGCTCGGCACTGGCGGGTCGCGCGTCGGCGACCGCGGGTTCTTCTTCGCGCCGACCGTGATTTCGGGTCTGCGGCAACAGGACGAGATCATTCAGGAAGAGGTATTCGGTCCGGTCATCACCGTGCAGCGAGTTCAGCGACGAGGAAGAGGCACTGCGCTGGGCGAACGGTGTGCAGTACGGCCTCGCGTCCTCGGTCTGGACCCGCGACCACGGCCGCGCGATGCGCGTGTCGAACAGGCTCGACTTCGGCTGCGTCTGGGTGAACACGCACATCCCGATGGTCGCCGAGATGCCGCACGGCGGCTTCAAGCACTCCGGCCATGGCAAGGACTTGTCGATGTACGCGACTGGACGACTACACGCGTATCAAGCACGTGATGCACAACCTCGGAGTCTGAGATGTCATCGTCGCAAGATCTGCACAAGCGCCGGATCGCCGCGGTAGCACGGGGCGTCGGTTCGACCATCTCGTCATACGTCGATCACGCGTCCGGCGGCACGCTGACCGATGTCGACGGTCGTGAGTGGATCGACTTCGCGGCCGGCATCGCGGTCACCAGCGTCGGCAACTCCGCGCCGCGTGTGGTCGAAGCCGTGAAGCGCCAGGTCGAGTTGTTCACCCACACGTGCTTCATGGTCGCCCCGTACGAGGTGTACGTCGACGTCTGCGAGCAGCTCAACGCGCTGACGCCGGGCGACTTCGAGAAGCGGTCGGCGCTGTTCAACTCGGGCGCCGAAGCGGTGGAGAACGCTGTCAAGATCGCTCGCAAGGCGACCGGGCGGCAGGCGGTCGTCGTGTTCGACCACGCCTACCACGGCCGGACCAACCTCACCATGGCGCTGACCGCGAAGAACATGCCGTACAAGGATGGCTTCGGCCCGTTCGCCGGCGAGATCTACCGGGCACCGATGTCGTACCCGTTCCGGGACGGCGGCCTGTCCGGCACGGAAGCGGCGGCCCGAGCGATCGACATCATCTCGTCAGCAGGTGGGTGCCGCGAACGTCGCCGCGATCCTGATCGAACCGATCCAGGGCGAGGGCGGCTTCGTCGTACCGGCGCCCGGATTCCTGGCGGCGCTGTCCGACTGGGCGCGCGACGAACGGTGTCGTGTTCATCGCCGACGAGATCCAGACCGGCTTCTGCCGAACCGGCGCCTGGTTCGCCTCGACCTACGACGGAATCGAACCGGACCTGGTCACGACCGCGAAAGGCATCGCCGGTGGGCTGCCGCTGGCCGCCGTGACCGGTCGTGCCGATCTGATGGACGCGGTACATGTCGGAGGGCTCGGCGGCACGTACGGCGGGAACCCGGTCGCCTGCGCCGCCGCGCTGGCGTCGATCGAGACCATGCGCGAGCTGGATCTCGCGGCATCAGCTCGGGAAATCGAGTCGATCATGGTGCCTGCGCTCCGGTCGTTGGCCGCGAACCACCCGGAAATCGGCGAGGTACGCGGGCGCGGCGCGATGATCGCGGTCGAGATCGTCGTCCCCGGGTCGATCACGCCCGACCCGGCCCGTGCCACCGCCGTGTCGAAGGCCTGCCACGAAGCCGGCCTGCTGACGTTGACCTGCGGCACGTACGGCAACGTCCTCCGCTTCCTGCCGCCTCTGGTCATGCCGCAAGAGACCCTGCAGCGAGGCCTGGCCATCCTGGCCGAAGCCTTCGCCGCTTAGTCCGAGTTGATATCGGGATCGGCCCGGGTGGTCAGCTGTGGGTGACGCCGTCCAGGTGGCAGTTCGCGGCGGCTACGGTCCGAGGTTCGGGCGCGGTCGGCTTGGCCAATGACGACTTGCGGTACGACGGCAGCAGCATGAAAGCGAGCGCGGCGGCCAGCAGCATCAGTCCGGCACAGATCTCGATCGCCATCTTGTACGCGTGCGACAAAGCAACCGGATTGTCGTACTCGGTCCCGGACAGCCCGGCCACGAGCGGCAACGCCGCCACGGCCAGTAGGCTGCCGGAACGGGCGACCGCATTGTTGATCCCGCTGGCGACGCCGGACAGATGATTTGGCGCCGCCGCGAGGACAGTGGCGGTCAGCGGCGCTACCAACAGCGTGATCCCGAGGCCGATGATCACCACGGGTCCGAACACGTCCCGCCAGTACGTCGATCCGGCGCCGACAGGGATCAGCAGCAGGAATCCGGCTGCCGCCACGGTCGCACCGATCCCGATCGGCAGCCGAGCGCCGATCTTCCGGCTGAGCCCACCGGCCCGACCGGCCCCGAACAGCATGATCACGGTCATCGGGATCGTCGCCGCACCGGCTTCGAGCGCGGAGAAGCCTGCCACCTCCTGCAACTGGAGGATCAGGAAGAACGTGAGGCCACCGAAGGCACCGTAAATGAGCAGCGTGTTCAGGTTGATCACGCTGAACTCGGTCGATCGGAACATCGAGGTCGGCATGATCGGATTGGGCGTACGCCGTTCCCGCAGCACGAAGGCGATCATTGCGACCAGCCCGATGAGACCGGCCCACCAAGTCCTTTCCACCAACGCGTACGTGATCGCACCCAGCCCGGCCGCGACGAGTGCCGAACCGGTGATGTCGAACCGCCCTTTCACCTCGGCGTCACGACTCTCCGGCACGCACCTCACCGTCACGAGGATGCAGATCAATGCGAGCGGAACGTTGATGAAGAAGATCCACCGCCAGTTCAGCGCGTCGATCAGATATCCACCGACGAGCGGCCCGCCGGCCGCGGCGACGCCACCGAGCCCAGCCCACAGTCCGATCGCGCGAGCCCGATCCTCCTCACGGAGCGTCGTCTGGATCAGGGACAACGAACCTGGAGTCAGCAGCGCCGAGCCGCATCCCTGCAGGACCCGGGCGGCGATCAGCAGACCGATGTTCGGGGCGAGTCCGCAGAGGACCGACGCGCCGGTAAACCAGACAACGCCGAGCAGGAACGTACGGCGTCTTCCGAACCGATCCCCGAGCGCGCCCCCGATCAGCACGAACGCGGCCAACGGAAGCAGATAGCCGTTGACCGTCCATTGCAGGCCGCCGAGCGGCGCATCAAGATCCCTGCCGATGTGAGGCAACGCGATGTTGACAACGGAACCGTCGAGCATCGCAAGACCGGAGCCGAGCACGGTGCCTACCAAGAGCCCCCGGCCCGCCGTCGACCTCAGCGCTGTATCCACAGCCCCACACTACGCAGGGCGCAGGCGTCGGCCGAACGGGCGAACCTTGAAGGCCCTCGGTATCAACTTTCATCTTTGCGCGACCCGCGAAAGGTACGCTACGGATTGTCATGACTCAGTTACCACTGCTTTTATGCGACACCGAAAGCGTTCGAGAGCGAGGATGATTCAACGGAAACACTTTTCAGGTGGCTGAGAACCTGCGATAAGCGCAGATCCGGCCGCACAGCCAGCCCCGCCACCCTGTGCACTCCTGAGGACGCCGATGACTACGACCGCCGCACCAGCCGAAGATCTACCCGCACGAGGAATCGCCCAGAAGGGCCTAAAGGTCGGCGCTCTCGGCCTGATCTCCAGCGTCGTCATCGCGGTCGCGTCGACCGCTCCCGCCTACAGCCTCACGTCCGCCCTCGGCAGCGTCGTCGGCGAGGTGGGCACGCAGGCGCCGGTGGCGATCCTGCTGGCGTTCATCCCGATGCTGTTCATCTCGTACGCCTACAAGGCGCTGAACAGCGTCGACCCGGACTGCGGCACGAGCTTCACCTGGGTTGCTCGTGCCTTCGGGCGGCGTACCGGCTGGATCACCGGCTGGGTGATCGTGGTCGCCGACGTGATCGTGATGGCGAACCTCGCGCAGATCGCCGGTAGCTACACGTTCAGCCTTTTCGGCGCTCGACAACCTGGCCGCGAGCACGGTCTGGTCAACACTTGTCGGCTGCATCTGGATCCTGCTGATGACGCTGATCCGTGGATCGGCATCGAGCTGTCCGTGCGTACCCAGGTGATCCTGCTCAGCCTGGAGCTTTTGATCTTGCTTCTGCTGTCCGCGGTCGCGCTGACGAAGGTATACACCGGGCACGCCGGCGCGCTGGCGATCCACCCGTCGTGGTCGTGGTTCAACCCGTTCAGTGGCGGATGACGTTCAGCGCGCTGTCGGCCGGTTTGATCGCGGCGGTCTTCATCTACTGGGGCTGGGACTCGGCCGTCACCGTGAACGAGGAGACCGAGACTACGAAGGTCACGCCCGGCCGTGCGGCGGTCATCTCGACCGTCATCCTGCTCATCACGTACCTGCGTGGTCACGATCGCGACCGAGGCGTACGCCGGCGTCGGCACCACGGGCATCGGCCTGACCAGCGACGCCGCCCGCACCGATGCGCTGTCCGGAGTCGGGCAGGCCGCGCTCGGCAGCTGGGGCTTCAAGCTGCTCGTCCTCGCGGTCCTGTCGCTCGTCGGCGGCATCCGCGCAGACGACGATCCTGCCGACCGCCCGCACCACGCTTGTCGATGGCGGCCTACAAGGCGCTGCCGCGCATCTTCGGCAACGTGCACCCGCGGTTCCAGACGCCGACCGCCTCGACCTGGGCGATGGGCCTGATCTCGATCGCGTTCTACGTCGCGATGACCTACCTTGATCACGGCAACCTGCTACTGGACCTGATCTACGCGATCGGCCTGCAGATCGCGTTCTACTACGGCTGACCGGATTCGCATCGGCCTGGTAGTTCCGCCACGAGGTCCGTGGCTGCGAAAGACACCTGGCTGCAGGTGGCGTCCTGCCGCTACTCGGCGGCCTCATCCTGTTCGCGATCGGTGTGAAGAGCGCAGTCACGTTCTGGAGCCCGGACAGCAGCTACACGCCCCGTGGGGCATCGGCGGCCAGTTCGTCCTCGGCATCGGCGCGATCGTGATCGGCATCCCGCTGATGATCTGTGGAACCTCACGCAGGACGGTCGAGAGTACTTCTCCGGCCGCACGATGGAGTCGAACGCGCGAACTGATGGCGGAATCCGACCGAGGACGGCCTGACCTCTCGGTCCGCGCACGGCGGTCAGCGTTGCGTCGCCGAGCCAACCCGCGGAGCGGCGTGCCGAATGGACTCCATCGCGGATCCGTCATATGTTCGGCTGCCATGGAATTCGTTGCGGTACGCTGGCTTTATGCAGAGAATCCACGGGTGACCGAGCCGCCGATCCTCGACGACGTCAACAAGCAGCATCATCGAGCAGCTCCAGCGCGATGGACGGATGTCCTATGCCACGCTCGCCAAGACAGATCGGACTCTCCGAGGCGGCCGTGCGGCAGCGGGTGCAGCGCATGCTCGACAGCGGAGTCATGCAGATCGTGGCCGTCACCGATCCGCTCACGCTCGGCTTCGCCCGCCAGGTGATGATCGGAATGAAGGTCGACGGCGACATGCGCGACGGTGGCCGCAAGCACTCGCGGCGATCCCCGAGGTCGACTACGTGGTCGTCTGCGCCGGCGGCTACGACCTGCTCGCCGAGCTGGTCTGCACCGACGACGATCACCTGCTCGCACCTGCTCAACGAGCAGATCCGCACGATCCCCGGGGTCCGATCCACCGAGACCTTCGTCTATCTGAAGCTCGCAAAGCAGACCTACGCCTGGGGGACCCGATGAGCCACGACCCGCTCGACGCCGCGAAACTGGATGCCCGCCCGCGACCACCTGTGGATGCACTTCACCCGGCTGTCCGCGTACGCGCAACTCGCCGGTACCGATGATCGTGCGCGGCGACGGCGCCGTACATCTGCGACATCGAACGGCAAGCGCTACCTCGACGGGCTCGTCCGGGCTGTTCGTCGTGCAGGCCGGGCACGGCCGCCAGGAGCTGGCCGACGCCGCCGCCAAGCAGGCCGCCGAGCTGGCTTACTTCCCGCTCTGGTCGTACGCGCACCCCAAGGCCGTCGAGCTGGCCGACCGGCTCGCCGATCGCTCGCCCCGGGCGACCTGAACCGGGTCTTCTTCACCACCGGCGGCTCCGAGGCGGTGGAGATCCGCGTGGAAGCTCGCCCGCAGCTACTTCAAGCGAGTCGGCAAGCCCGGCAAGCACAAGGCGATCTCGCGCCACATCGCCTACCACGGCACCTCGATGGGCGCGCTGTCGATCACCGGCCTGCCCGCGCATCAAGCAGGACTTCGAGCCGCTCGTACCGTCCACGCTCCGGGTACCGAACACGAACTCTACCGGCGCCGGCGGGTACCGCCGGTCCGGACGGCACCGACGCCGAGGCAGTTCGGCCTCTGGGCCGCCGACCGGATCGCCGAGGCCATCGAGTTCGAGGGCCCGGACACGGTCGCGTGCGTCTACCTGGAGCCGGTGCAGAACTCGGGCGGCTGCTTCCCGCCGCCGCCCGGATACTTCCAGCGGGTACGCGAGATCTGCGACCGGTACGACGTGCTGCTCGTCTCGGACGAGGTGATCTGCGCGTTCGGCCGGCTCGGCGAGTACTTCGGCGCCCAGCGGTACGGGTACCAGCCCGACATCATCACCTGCGCCAAAGGGCATGACCTCCGGGTACATCCCGCCGGGCGCGATGATCGCGTCAGCGACCGGCTGGCCGAGCCGTTCCTCAAGGACACCAACTGGTTCGCGCACGGCATCACGTTCGGCGGGCACCCGGTCGCCTCCGCGGTCGCGATGGCGAACCTGGACATCTTCGAGCGCGAGGACCTGACCGGCCACGTCCGGACGAACTCGCCACTGTTCCGCTCGTACCTGGAGAAGCTGACCGACCTGCCGATCGTCGGCGACGTGCGCGGCGACGGCTACTTCTTCGGCATCGAGACTGGTCAAGGACAAGGCGACCAAGGAGACGTTCGACGACGACGAGTCGGAGCGGCTGCTGCGCGGCTTCCTGTCCAGGGCGCTGTTCGACGCCGGGCTCTACTGCCGCGCCGACGACCGCGGCGACCCGGTGATCCAGCTCGCACCGCCGCTGATCTGCGACGAGACGCACTTCGCCGAGATCGAGCAGATCCTGCGCGAGCGTGCTCACCGAGGCCTGGACACATATCTAGCTCATGAGTGCCGACTATCAGCGGTCTGTCGTACTGGCTGGACCAGCCTCGACGACGACCTCGCGTCCAACGCCCTCGCTCAACGCCGACATCGACGTGGACGTCGCGATCGTCGGCGCCGGGTTCACCGGTCTCTGGACCGCGTATTACCTGGCCGCCGCCGATCCGACGCTGCGCATCGCGGTGCTGGAATCGGAGATCGCCGGCTTCGGCGCATCCGGTCGCAACGGCGGCTGGTGCTCCGCGCTGTTTCCGCAGTCGACGCCGGCGCTCGCCGAGGAGCATGGGCGTGGACCGGCGATCGCGATGCACCGAGCCATGTGCGACGACGGTCGACGAGGTCGGCCGAGTCGCCGACGCTGAGGGCATCGACTGCGACTACGCCAAGGGCGGCACGGTCGTGCTGGCGCGCTCGGAGCTGCAACTCGAGCCGGGCACACGCGGAGGTGGCCGAATCCGCGGAATACGGGCTCGGCCTGTCCTTCCTCGGCCCGGACGAGGCGCGGGAGCGGGTCGGCGCGACCAACGTGCTCGGCGGCACGTACACGCCGAACTGCGCGGCGATCCACCCGGCCAAGCTGGTACGCGGGCTCGCCGATGCGGTCCGCGGCCGCGGCGTCGACGATCTACGAGCGCACGCGGGTGGTCGAGCTCGATCCGCACGAGCTGGTCACCACGCACGGCACGGTCAGAGCGTCCTATGTGGTACGCGCAACCGAGGGCTACACCTCGCAACTGCCCGGCCTGCGACGCGCTGTGGCACCGGTTTACTCACTGATGATCGCGACCGATCCGCTGCCGCAGTCGTTCTGGGACTCGACCGGGCTCGGCGCGCGGGAGACGTTCGCGGACTACCGGCACTTGATCATCTACGGGCAGCGAACCGCCGACGACCGGCTCGCGTTCGGCGGCCGAGGTGCCCCGTACCACTTCGGCTCGAAGATCCGGCCGGAGTTCGACCGGGACGCGAGCGTCTTCGCCGAACTGCGCCGCGTGCTCGCGGATCTGTTCCCGGTCGCTCGGCGACGTGCCGATCGCGCAGCGCGTGG
Source organism: uncultured Actinomycetota bacterium (assembly GCA_963831705.1). GTDB lineage: Bacteria > Actinomycetota > Actinomycetes > Mycobacteriales > Micromonosporaceae > DASQPR01. The sequence continues at coordinate 847,600 of CAWHRE010000010.1, forward strand.
GGCGGGCCACTCGGCGTACCGCGGGACTGGTGCGCCTCGGTCGGCCTCGACCGGACGAGCGGCATGGCCTGGGCCGGCGGCTACGTCGGCGACGGCGTGGCGACCACGAACCTCGCCGGGCGGACGCTGGCCGATCTGATCCTGGGGCGCGACACCGACATCGTCCGGCTGCCGTGGGTCGACCACCGATCGCCACGTTGGGAACCCGAGCCGCTGCGCTGGATCGGCGTGAACGCTGGCCTGTGGGCGATGACGGGCGCCGATCCGGCCGAGGCCCGTACCGGAAGACCCTCCCGCCGCGCCGCCCTCATGAATCGCCTCCTAGGCCACTAACCGTCCCGCTCCACTCCTACTCCGCTCCCGCTCACTCCCAAGTTGATCCTGGAGTTAGTTGACGCATCGACGGCGTGTCGTGCTCGTAACTCCAGGATCAACTATTCGGCGGTTCCATTCTTGCTGGTTGCTTGATCTTGGCTGATAACGGCGAGCCGTGATCGCAGATCTTGGTGCTGATGGAAGTCCAGTGCTGGGATCATGGCAATTTGGCGGCCCTGTGCCGCCAAGATCCGCGATCGACACCACCGCCTCGCGGTCTCCGTCTCAGCGTCACACGCGCGGCGTTGGGCGAAGTTGATCCTGGAGTTATTCGCACGACACGCCGTCGATGCGTCAACTAACTCCAGGATCAACTTGGGGTGGGGCGACGCTCTGGATCAAGGCGGGCTTAACTCCATGAGTAACGAGACTGATGTCGGCGTGTCGCATCTACCGCTTTCGCCGTGTCGGAGATAGCGTGCGGCAGTGAGGTCACCACGGCGTTGCTCGCGCAACGGCTGCCCACGTCTGGCAGTCGCGACGCTGACGTACGTGTACGCGGACTCGACCGCCGTCGTAGGACCGCTCGCGACCTTTGCCGAGCCGCACTCCTACGACCTGTGTGAGCGGCATGCACGTGGTTTGACCGCGCCCCGGGGCTGGGAATTGGTCCGCCACGATGGCGAATTCGATCCGCCTCCGCGCAGCGTCGACGATCTCGTGGCGCTCGCCGAAGCGGTCCGTGAGGCGGCCCGACCGACACCGGGTCGCGAAGAACTGGCCGCAATCGACGCCCAGGTCGGCCGAAGAGGTCACCTGAGAGTGATCCCGCCGCCGGTTTAGACGCGAACGCTCACCGATCACTCTCTCGCGGCCACCCACTGATCGCCAACTCGCCGCCGGTCGACCATCAGCCGGCGAGCACCGCCGATCGCTCGCGTCACTCGCCGTCGGCCCCCTCAGCCGCCGCGCCGCCGATCGCTCACGTCACTCGCCGTCGGCCGCGCCCTCAGCTGTCCGCGCCGCCGATCCCTCACGTCACTCGCCGCTGGCCGCCCCTCAGCTGCCGCGCCGCCGATCGCTCACCGCACTCGCCGTCGGCCGCCCCTAGCTCCGCGCCGCCGATCGCTCACGTCATTTGCCGGGGCCGGTGCCTCACTCGCGGCCGCTGAGCCACTGACCTGGCCCAAGATCGGAGATCTTGGAGTGAGTGGCTCGTCCAATGTTGTGATCATGGCGAAATGATCACCATGGGCTTCCAAGATTTGCGATCCACCGCGCGATCGCCGTGCTCGCCGTGCTCGCCGGGCGCCGGACGATCACGAACATCCCGCCAGATCGGGTGTCGACACGCCGCCACGGTCGGCAAGTGCGTCCAGGATCGACGTCGTGTCGGAGGTCGACGCTACGCTGGCGACGTGACCAGCCCCGACCACCGCACGGCCTCGCGGACCCGGCCGCGCGCGAGCGCCGGGATCGGCACGGGCGTGGGCTGCGTGGCCGGCTGGTGCCGGCGAACGTGCCGCTGTCCCGGACCAAGGCCGAGATCTTCGACGATCTGGTGCTGGACGCGGTCGAGGGCCTGGAGCGGCGCTACGCCAAGGAGCTGGCCGGCGTGGAGTTCGCGGTCGAGGACGTCCCGCCGGACCTCAACGTCTACGACTCCGACGTGCTGGAGGACGGCGAGGTGCCGCTGGCCCGGCTGCTGCCCGGGCGGCCCGGCCGGCACCGGCACGCCGCCCCGGATCGTGCTCTACCGCCGCCCGCTGGAGTTCCGGGCGATCGACCGTGACGACCTCGCCGACCTGGTCCACGACGTGATCATCGAGCAGGTCGCCAACCTGCTCGGCGTCGACCCCGAAGAACTGGGCTGAGCGCCGGCCTGAGGCTCGCAGCCGTGTCGATAGCGCGTGACGCCACCGGGCCGGCGGTGGCGCGCCACGCGTCGAGGCCTGGTCAGGCAGCCCGCCGCTTCAGCTTGCGACGTTCACGCTCCGACAGTCCACCCCAGATGCCGAACCGTTCGTCGTGGCCCAGCGCGTACTCCAGGCATTCGTCCTTGACTTCGCAGCGGCGAGCAGATCCGCTTCGCTTCGCGGGTCGAGCCACCCTTCTCCGGGAAAGAACGCCTCCGGATCGGTCTGCGAGCACAGTGCCCGCTCTTGCCACTCCGGAGCGTTACCGAGCAGGTCGGCCACGTCGACTCGGCCTTCCATCAGTGTGCCTCCTGTCGTGCGCACCGGCGCGTACGCCGGCGCAACCCCCACACAAGTCGATCGGCCAAGCCGATCACTTGCTCATTCGTCCGATCCATGGCGGTTTAGCATGCCCCGTCCGAACAACCCCATCAAAATTACACGCGTGTAAGACGTGCGTCGTCAAGCCGAATCTGATAAATGGGGCCGTACGGTGGACGATCTACCGAGCAACGGGGAGTTGAGCGACAGTCCGTCCCGGGAGCTGCCGACTCCGCTGCATGGCCTATCGATCCAGACGCCGACAGGTAACGCCCTATCGGCGAGTCGCGTCGAAAATCCTTGCGTCATTGGCTATTGCGGCTCAAAATCGCCGAACCTATCGCGCGAACGAGCCGATTCGGCTACTGTGTTGCGGCCGTCAATGGGGTATAGGTGGTCGATGCGCTGACGCGCCGGGCCGGCCGATCGCAGCTGCCACGGCGCCGCAACTCCGCGACCGTACGGGCGGAGCCGAACTCGGAACCGGCCATCCGCGAGATCGTCTCCTCCATCAGCGTGCCGCCGAGGTCGTTGCGCGCCGCCCTGCAACATCGCCACGGTACCGTCGTCGCCGAGCTTGACCCACGAGCACTGGATGTTCGGGATCCGGCCGTGCAGCAGGATTCTGGCCATCGCGTGCACCGCGCGGTTCTCCCGCCAGGTCGCACCGGCCCGGGCGATCCCGGCCAGGTAGATCGGCGCGTTCGTGTGGATGAACGGCAGCGCCACGAACTCGGTGAAGCCGCCGGTGCGGTCCTGGATGTCGGCCAGCACACGGAAATGGCCGAGCCAATGACGGGGATGGTCGACGTGCCCGTACATCATCGTTGCGCTGGAACGGATCCCGAGTTCGTGCGCCGTGGACACGACGTCGATCCAGGCGGACGCGGGCAGCTTGCCCTTCGTCAGCACCCAGCGGACGTCGTCGTCGAGGATTTCGGCCGCCGTACCGGGAATCGTGTCCAGACCGGCTTCGCGAAGCTCGGTCAGCCAGTCACGGACCGAGACGCCGACGCTTCGAGGCCGCGGTGACGACCTCCATCGGCGAGAACGCGTGTACGTGCATCCCCGGTACGCGGCGCTTGATCGCCCGGACCAGGTCCGCGTACCCGGTGGCGGGCATCTTCGGATCGATCCCGCCCTGCATGCAAACCTCGGTGGCGCCGAGCTTCCACGCTTCCTCGGCGCGATCCGCGACCTGTTCCACCGAGAGCCGGTACGCGTCGGCGTCCCGCTCCCGCTGCGCGAACGCGCAGAATCGGCAACCCACGTAACAGACGTTCGTAAAGTTGATGTTCCGGTTCACGACGTACGTGACGTCGTCGCCGACCACATCGCGCCGCAGATCGTCGGCGATCCGCGCGAGCGCGTCCAACGCCGGCCCGTCGCATTCCAGCAGTGCCAACGCCTTGCTCTCGTGCTCCGGTCGCAGCAGCGCGGCTGGATCGGACGCGGCCAAGCGTAGACCGGCGGCAACCTCGCCGGTCGCCACCAGCGGCCCGAGTGCCGTCGTCGCCGCATGCGTCGCGACCTCGTCCCAGTCGCCGTACACGGAATCGAAGTCGGTACGGCGATCGCCGGTCCGCCCGACCGTGTCCACCTCGACGAACAGCGACGTCCGTCCACCCGCGACATAGGCGTCGTCCGGCTCCTGCCACGGCAGGCCGACCGGGATCGCATCGGCGACCGCCAGGCCGGTGGATGGATCGGCCAACGCCGCCACATGAGCGGCCAAACGAGGATCGAGCCACGGAACGCCGCGAAGTACGTACTCGGGATAGATCGTGAGCCGTTCGGCGAGTTCAAACCCGGCTTCAGAGGTTTTCAAAGAAAGTTCGTCGATGGCCGGCCAAGGTCGCTCAGGATTCACGTGATCCGGCGTCAAGGGCGAGACTCCGCCCCAATCGTCGATGCCGGAACGCAGCAGCAGGCCGTACTCGCGGTCGATCAGGTTCGGCGGCGCTTGAATTCGCATCTTCGGTCCGAGCACGATCCGGGCAACCGCGATCGTCGCCGCCAGGTCGTCCAACTCGGCGTCCGGCATGCCGCGCATCGCGGTGTCCGGCTTCGCACGGAAGTTCTGGATGATGACTTCCTGGATGTGGCCGAATTCACGGGCGCTGTGCCGGATCTCGTACAGGGCGTCGACCCGCTCCTCCGGCGTCTCACCGATGCCGATCAGGAGGCCGGTGGTGAACGGCACGCCCACCCGACCGGCATCGGCCAGCACACGTAGGCGTACGGCCGGCTCTTTGTCCGGAGATCCGTAGTGCGGGCCGGACGGCTCGGACCACAGCCGGGTGGCCGTTGTCTCCAGCATCATGCCCATGCTCGGTGCGACCGGCTTCAGGCGCTGCAGGTCGGCCCAGGACAGTACGCCCGGGTTCAGGTGCGGGAGACAGGCCGGTCTCTTCGAGCACCGCGATCGCGCAGGCCCGGACGTAGTCGAGAGTGGACTCGTACCCGGCCGCGTCCAGCCACTCGCGGGCCGGCGCCCACCGCTCTTCCGGCCGGTCCCCGAGCGTGAACAGCGCCTCCTTACAACCCAGCGCGGCGCCCGCCCGAGCGATCTCCAGCACCTCGTCGCGGCTCAGGTACGGCGAGTCGAGCCGGTGCGGCACGGTCGCGAACGTGCAGTAGTGGCAGCGGTCCCGACACAGCCGGGTCAGCGGAATGAAGACCTTCTTCGAGTACGTGACGACTCCGGGCCGACCCGCGGCGATCAAGCCCGGCGTCGCGGACGCTCCCGGCGATCGCCAGTAATTCGTCGAGCGCCGCTCCGCGCGCGCCGAGAAGAGCGGTCGCTTCGGACTGGTCGATCGTGCGCCCGTCGGCAGCGCGCCGGAGCGCCCGTCGCAGGCCGGCCGGTTCGGTTGGATCAGTAGCCACGACTCGAACTGTAGTGCGCCCTCGACCTTCCGACGACGCGCTCCTGGGGTTGGGAGAAGATGGCGACATGCACATCGTTGTACTCGCGGGCGGAATCGGGGGCGCGCGCTTCCTCACCGGTGTCCGCGCGCTCGCGGCCACCATGCCCGGCACCACGGTCACCGCGATCGTCAACGTCGGCGATGACGTCACCATGCACGGCTTGCGAATCTGCCCGGACCTGGACAGCGTCATGTACACGCTGGCCGGCGCGGCCGACCCGGTACGCGGCTGGGGCCGGGTCGGCGAGACCTGGGTGATCAAGGAAGAGCTGGCGAAATACGGCGCCGAGCCGACCTGGTTCGGCCTGGGCGACAAGGACATCGCGACACACCTGGTCCGGACTCGGATGCTGGCGGGCGGCAATCCGCTGTCCGCAGTCACGGCCGCGCTCTGCGAGCGCTGGACCACCGGGATCACGATGCTGCCGGCCTCGGACGATCGGCTGGAAACCCATGTCGTGGTCGAGGTGGACGGCTCGGTGCAGGCGATCCATTTCCAAGAATGGTGGGTACGCTACCGAGCCGCCCTTCCGGCGCAAAAGTTCGTGTTCGTCGGCGCGGACACCGCGAAGCCGGCCGCCGGCGTACTCGAAGCGATCGAGTCGGCCGATGTGATCCTTCTCGCTCCGAGCAATCCGGTCGTGTCCATCGCCCCGATCCTCGCCGTGAAGGGACTCCGTGATGCGCTGGTCGGTTCGCCCGCGAAAATCATCGGCTACTCGCCGATCATCGACGCCGCCCCGGTACGCGGGATGGCCGACAAGTGCCTCAGCGCGCTCGACATCCCCTGTACCGCCGAGGGCGTGGGCAACATGTACGGCGCCCGCAGCTCCGGGGGGCTCCTGGACACCTGGCTGGTAGACCCGGTAGACGCGGAAACGCAGGTAGACGGCGTCAACGTGGTCCCGACCCCGCTCTGGATGACCGACGAGCAGGCCACCGCTGCCATGGCCGCGGCCGCTCTCCCAGCGCAATTCGGATGATCGCGAGTTCGCGTCCGCTGACGCTGCCGACGCGCCGGGAGCCCACGAGGTCCCGGGACACGGAGTCGCGATCATGCACGGGCGTCGGGGGAGACCGGGGCGCCTGTGTCAGGATTTCTCTGTGAGCCTTAGCGTTTTGCCGGTGGTCGGGTTGGCTGACATTGTCGCCGGGGACGATCTTGCTGAGCTGATTGTCGCCGCGGCGCCGTGGATCGTCGACGGTGACGTTCTCGTCGTGACCAGCAAAATCGTGTCGAAAGCCGAAGGCAACCTGGCACCGATCCCCCGTGCCGACGGTCCGGAGCGGGACGCCGCCAAGGCGGCGGTCCTGGCCAGCGAGGCATCCCGGGTCGTCGCCGTCCGCGGTCCGACCAGAATCGTCGCGACTCACCACGGATTCGTGATGGCGGCCGGCGGCATCGACGAGTCGAACGTCGACCGAGATCATCTCGTGCTGCTGCCGAAAGACCCGGACGCGTCGGCGCGCGGCCTGCGGGCGGATCTGCGTACGCGGTTCGGGCGGGACGTCGTCGTGATCGTCTCGGACACGATGGGCCGCCCGTGGCGAAACGGCCTGACCGACGTCGCGCTCGGCGTGGCCGGCATGGAACCGATCCTCGATTACCGGGGCGAGCACGACGCGTACGGCAACGAACTGCACATCACGCAGATGTCGCCGGTCGACGAGTTGAGCGGCGCGGCGGAACTCGTCAAGGGGAAGTACGACCAGGTGCCGGTCGCGGTGGTACGGGGCCTGGCCATCACCGGTACGCCGGACGGGCCGGGTGCCTCGGTCCTGATCCGCTCGGCCGACACCGACATGTTCTCGCTCGGCACGGCCGAAGCTCGCGCCGACGGTCTCCGGATGGCAACGCGGCTGGACGGATTCACACCGCCAACACCGCCCACCGTTTCGCTCGATGCCGCGATCGAACGCGCGATCGTGGCAGCGGGTGACGACGTGACGTGGAGCCGGACCGGCACGGCGCTGACACTGACTGGCGAGCACACGTTGCGAGCCGGCGTCGCCGTACACGTATTGAGGTGTTCACTCGCCGCAGACGGTTATCCGACGTCCTGGCCGGACCACGGTGCTGTGATCGATGTCCTCTAACGTGGATCTCTATCAGGATGTTGTTCGCTCGGTCACCGGCTGGCAGCCGGAAGACGAGCGGAGCGCGGTCGCGCTGCCGAAGCTGCTCGCGTTCCTGGAGCAAGGGCCGGACGCCATGCAACGTTCCTACCTGCCGGGGCATGTCACCGCGAGCGCGATCATCGTGCACGACGATCGCGAGCAGGTCTTGCTGTGCCTGCACGGCCGATTCAACATGTGGTGCCAGCTCGGCGGCCACTGCGAGCCGGACGACCGTACGCTCAGCGGCGCCGCGATGCGCGAGGCCACCGAGGAATCCGGCATTGACGGGCTGATCCTCGATCCGGTGCCGGTCAGCGTCGACATCCACGCCGTCACGTGCACGGTCGGCTCGACGTACCACTATGACGTTAGATTTGCTCTTCTCGCTCCGCCGGGCGCCGCTGAGCAGGTCAGCTTCGAGTCGCACGCGCTCGGATGGTTTCGGCCGAAGGCGCTGCCGTCACCACTCGCGGACGGCACCGAGAGTGCGATCGGGCCGTCGCTCCGCCGTTTCCAGCTATAGATAGCGCGCGTCGCCGCGTTCTTTGAGCGCGTCGACGATGACCTTGACGTCCTGGGCGCGATCACGCGGGCAGACGAACAAGGCATCCGGCGTGTCCACCACGACAATGTCCGTCATGCCCAGCACCGCGACGAGACGATTACCGTGCGGTACGACGACCGAGCCGGTCGTGTCGCGCAGCAGGATGTCCGGCTTGTCGCCGCTCGGCGCGACAATGACGTTGCCGGCTTCGTCCGCGACGAGTACGTCACCGAGCGTGTCGAAATCGCCGACATCGTTCCAGCCGAAGTCGCCGGAGACCGTCGCGACCAGCCCGGCCGCTGCGGCGCCTTCCATCACGGCGTAATCGACCGAGATTCGGGGAAGCGTCGCCCAGACCTCGCCGATCACGTCGTCCTGGGCGGGCGTACCCCAGGCGTCGGCGATCCGAATCAGGCCGGCGTGGAGTTCCGGCTGCTGCCGGGCGAGTTCGGCCAGGAATGCGTCGACCCGCCAGACGAACATCCCGGCGTTCCAGACGTAGCGGCCGGATGCGACGTACGCCTCGGCCACCTCCCGGGACGGCTTCTCCTTGAACTCCTCGACCCGCACGACCGGGCCGTCCGACGCGCCGGCGCCGCATTGCAGATAGCCGTAGCCGGTCTCGGCGCGAGTCGGCGTGATCCCGATCGTCATCAACCGGCCCTGCTCGGCGCCGATGATCGCGTTCCGGACCGCCTCGACGAAACGCTCACCGTGAGCGATCAGGTGATCGGTTGCGAACGAGCCCATGATCCCGTCCGGATTGCGCTTCGCGATGATCGCTGCGGCCAGGCCGACCGCGGCACACGAATCGCGGGGCGACGGCTCGACCAGAATGTTTCCGGCGGGCAGGCGACCGGCCTGGCGCGCCACGTCGGTCGCGTGGGCGGAGCCGGTCACGATGTAGGTGTCCTCCGGTGCGGCGAGCGGCGCCAAGCGCTCGATCGTCGCCTGCAGCAGCGAGGCCGCCGAACCGGTCAACGGGTGCAAAAACTTCGGAAATCCGGCCCGGGAGACGGGCCAGAGACGAGTCCCCGAACCTCCGGCGAGTGCCACTGCGTAGAACATCCGACCATCATGCCTAGTCGGCGCGTCAATTGCAGTGTCGGGGCGGCCCTTTTTAGGCAGCGACCCTCATCCAAGCGGCCAGGTGCACTTCCGCGCTCATCTGCCAGGTGAACTCTTTCGCCCGGTCGGCGCCGGCTTTGGCGAGCGCCAGCCGTCGGTCCTCATCGGCGAGCAGGCTGCCGAGGTCGCGCGCGATCTCCTCGGGGCTCTCGCCGGTATAAGCCACCGCGTCGCCGCCGACCTCCGGCAGCGAAAGGCGCGGCGTCGTCAGCACAGGTGCGCCGCACGCCATCGCTTCCAGGATGGCAAGACCAAAACCTTCACCATGCGATGGGTACGCCGCAACCAACGCCCCGCCGAGGTACCCGGGCAGGTCGGCGAAGCGCAGATAGCCGGGGCGCAGCAGCCGCAACCGGGCCGGCACGTCCGCGACCGCCTGATCGATCTCGTCATCGTTGCCCGAGCCGCCCGCGACCACTAGCGCGGGCGGGTCGGGCAGGTCCTTGACCGCCAGCACCCAGCCGCGAATCAGGTTCGGGACGTTCTTTCGCGGTTCCTTCGTGCCAAGAAACGCGACGTACGGCGTGTTGCCGAGGCCCAACCGAGCCCGTACCCGCGTCTTGTCGTCGTCGCTCGGTGCATGGAACGCGGCCGGGTCGACGCCGTGATAAGCCACGTCGATCCGGGTCGGATCGGCGTCCAGCAGGCGGATCAGCTCGTCGCGAGTCGCCTTGCTGGGCACGATCACGCGCGAGGCTCGGCGCAGCGACGTCTTGATCGCGGAGCGGAAGAACGTCCGCTTCGACTTCTCGTAGTGCTCCGGCTCGGTGAAGAACGTGGCGTCGTGCACCATGACCGTCACCGGGCATGCCGCGCGCAGCGGACACGTGTAGAACGGCGAGTGCAGCACCTTCGCACCGACCTGGGTCGCGAGCATCGGCAGGCCGGTCTGCTCCCACGCCAGGCGGGCCGGACGGTGTGCGATGGCGGCCGGAGCCGGGATGATCACGGCGTTCGGCAATAATCTCGTGTAGCGCTCATGATCGGATCGCTGCGCGACCACCACCATGTTCGCCTCGGGTATCGCATCCAACGCACCGAGCAGACCGTCGACGTAACGCCCGACCCCACCGCGGTCGGCCGGGACGCTCGTAGCGTCAAAAAGGACGAGGGGCGGACGACCGTCGGTCACGACCGCATCTGCCTTTCTCCGAAGGGCATGATCAGGTATGCCTGACGCATGCCAGCCTACGCCCGCAATCGACTCAGGTTCTGCCCGCAACACGACACCAGCAACCCTTTCCGGGTTACCTTGCCATTCGGATATCTATAGGGAGACTCTGCGTGACACACGGAAACACGATAGGTGGCATGTTCGCTACGGCGATCTCCATCGATCCCACCCGGCCGTTGCTGACGTTCTATGACGATGCGACCGACGAGCGTACGGAGTTGTCCGGGGCGACGTTGGCGAACTGGGTCGCGAAGGCCTCCAACATGATCGTCGACGAGTGCGGCCTGGGCGTCGGGAATCGTGCCGCAATCGGGGCGCCCCCGCATTGGCAGACCGCCGCGATCTTGCTGGCCTGCTGGAACGTCGGGCTGGCGGTCAGTCTCGGGCGGGCATCCGCGGACGTCGCGTTCGTGTACGTCGACGATGCGACCCACGAGTGGGCCGCGGCCGACCGGTACGCGCTGAACCTACATCCGCTCGCGTTGCCGCTGCGCAATCCGCCCGACGGGTACGCCGACTTCAACTCTGAGGTGCGCGTACACGGAGATCACTACTATCCGGCTGCGCCGGTGCCCGCGTACGCCGAGGCGCTGATGCGCGGCGACCGGATGTGGACGAACGCGGAGGTCGTCGACGAGGCGACGAGCCGGGCCGCGCATTTCGGGATCACCGGTGGCCGGGTCCTGGTCGACGCGGACGCGTACCCCGACGTGGTGGACTGGCTGCTCGCCCCGCTGGCCGGCGGCGCGTCCATCGTGCTGTGCCGCAACCTGGATCGCGCCCGCGAGGGCGCAAGATCGGTAAGCGAACGAGTAACCCAGCACCTTTTGTAGCCCGCCCTAACCTCCTGGTTGATCCTGGAGTTGACTCCAGGATCAACCAGGCTCCGCGGTTAGAGCAGGGTGGGCTCGGTTGCGGCCTGGACCTCTTCGCGGGTGACGCCGGGTGCCGTCTCGATCAGGCGGAGGCCCTCCGGGGTTACGTCGATCACGGCCAGGTCGGTGATGATCCGATGGACCACGCCGCGGCCGGTGTACGGCAGCGTGCACTCGTTCAGGATCTTGCGTTCACCGTCCCGGGCGACGTGTTCCATCAGGACGATCACCCGACGGGCGCCGTGGACAAGATCCATCGCGCCGCCCATGCCTTTGATCATCTTGCCGGGCACCATCCAGTTGGACAGGTCGCCGGTCGCGGACACCTGCATCGCACCAAGCACGGCCACGTCGATGTGACCGCCCCGGATCATGCCGAAGGACAGCGCCGAGTCGAAGTACGCGGCGCCCGGGTTGACGGTCACCGTCTCCTTGCCGGCATTGATCAGGTCCGGATCCTCTTCGCCCTCGTACGGGTACGGGCCGGTGCCGAGAATTCCGTTCTCCGAATGCAGCACGACGTGCACACCGTCCGGAATGAAATTCGGGATCAGCGTCGGCAGGCCGATACCGAGGTTGACGTACTGGCCGTCTTCGAGTTCGCGGGCCGCCCGCGCCGCGAGCTGGTCACGTGTGAGTGCCATGGTGGTCAGCCCTTCTGCCGGATGGTACGGCGTTCAATGCGCTTCTCGCCGAGCCCGACGGGTACGACCCGCTGGACGAAGATGCCGGGTACGTGAACCAGGTCCGGATCCAGCTCGCCCGGCTGGACCAACTCCTCCACCTCGGCGATCGTGATCCGGCCCGACATCGCGCAAAGCGGGTTGAAGTTGCGCGCACTCTCGTGGAAGACGAGGTTGCCGTGGGTGTCCCCCTTGGCGGCGCGGACCAGCGCGAAGTCGCAGACGATCCCCTCTTCCAGCACGTACGGGCGGCCGTTGAAGTCGCGCGTCTCCTTCGGCGGGGAGGCTTTCGCGATCGTTCCGTCCGCGTGATACCGCCACGGCAGGCCACCATCGGCGACCTGCGTACCGACACCGGCCGGCGTGTAGAAGCCGGCGATACCGCATCCGCCGGCCCGCATCCGCTCGGCCAGCGTGCCCTGCGGCACCAACTCGACTTCGAGTTCGCCGCCGAGGTACTGCCGGGCGAACTCCTTGTTCTCCCCGACGTACGAACCGGTGGTCCGGGAGATTCGCTTCGCCGCGAGCAGGAGGCCGAGGCCCCAGCCATCGACGCCGCAGTTGTTCGACACCGTACGCAGGTCGGTGGCGCTCGTCTCGTACAGCGCGGTGATCAATTCGATCGGGACGCCGCAGAGTCCGAACCCGCCGACCGCGATCGACGAGCCGTCCGGAATGTCCGCGACGGCAGCCGCCGGAGTGACGACGGTCTTATCCATGGGGGTGTGCTCCTCAACGTTGAGGTGGGTCAACGACTCGTCACGTTACAGGGGTGGCCTGGCCTTGGGAGAATTGCACAAACCGTTCGACCGACACCAATGGATGGGATTTAGCGGTAAGTTCCGCCACGGTCAGTTTTCGCAGACTCTTCACTTCCCCACCCTCAATTGCGGGAGGCACCAAAGATGCGCCACCTCGGTTCCATCGTTCTTTCCATCATCTGTGCGCCGATCATCTACGTCCTGACGGGCGTCGGAATGGTGAAGTTCGCGCAGAACGCCGGACCGGTCGCGAGTGGCCAGTCCAACAACTGGACCGATGTCGGCATCGCCGCCGGTTCCATCGTCGTCGCGGGCGCGCTCTGGGCGGTCCTGACCATGGTCCGGATGTCACCGCTCGGGCCGCTCATCGCCGGCCTCGCGTTGATCGGTGCCGAGGTCTGGGGCCTTCTGGACCAGTCCGACCTGGTCAAGCTGCTCGGGACGTCGGTCATGGGAATCCATGGCGCGGCCGAGGCTCCGCTGAACGGTCCGGCCTTACTGATGGCGATTCCGATGCTCGCGACGATCTTCATTCCGCGACGCTGGCGCGGCAAGGACAAGGCGGTGGCCTCGACCTACCCGAGTCTCACCGCGGGTCCGACCTACAACGCCGGTCCGAGTTACCCGGAGCCGACGTCGGCGGCCCCGAACTACCCGACGGCGGACGAGACGTACGTACCGGCGACGGAGCCGGCGGCCGAGTCCACCACGCCGTTCCCGGCGACGACGTCGCCGTGGCAAACCACGCCTTCGCAAACGACCCCGGAGAGCGCGCCGGATTCGCTGATCCGCTCCGAGGACACAAAGTCGGAGGATTGATCCGACGCTCGATATGAAGCAGGGCCCGAGCGAAAGCTCGGGCCCTGCTTTACTTCTGACTACTACCTTTTACCTAGAAGGCGCCGACACCGTTCGGGGTACCGAGACCGGTCGGGCCATCCCAGCCAACCCGCGCAGTGCAGAGCTGCGAGGGCGAGCAGGAGCCGTTCGAGCCCGACGTCACGTCGTGCAGCGAACCGCTGTGGGTGTACGGGTAGTTGTTGTTGATGCTGGCCGCGTTGCCGGCGAGTGCGTACACCGACGCGATGATCGGCGACGACACGCTCGTACCGCCGAAGACGAGCCAGCCGACGTAGCCCTGGTAGGACAGGCTGTCGTAGACCGCGACACCGGTGGCCGGGTCGGCAACCGCCGACACGTCACCGACGGCACGCTTCGAGCAACCGGTGCCGAAGGATGCCTGGCCACTGAGCGCCGGGTTCTTCGTCGAGCAGCCGGAGCCCGCGTCGGACCAAGCGGTCTCGGCACGAACGCCGCCGGTCAGCGTCAGGTGCGTGCCGCCGACCGCGGTCACGTACGCCGACGAGGCCGGGAACGAAACGCCGTACGCGTTGTCGCCGGTGCTGGCCGTGATCATGATGCCCGGGTGGTTGTAGTACGGGGCCGACGCGTCGGTCTCGTCACCGCCGCCGTAGCTGTTGCTGATCTCGGTCGCGCCGAGCGCCGCCGCCTCGTTCACCGCCTTGCCCAGGTTGGCGATCGACGCCGTCTTCGCCTCGACCAGGAGGATGTGGCAGTTCGGGCAGATCGCCGAGACCATGTCGAGGTCGAGCGAGATCTCCTCGGCCCAGCTGGCGTTCTTTGCCGGAACCGCACCGCCGGTCTGGCCGACCTTCTTGAAGCAGCCGTTCGCCGTGGTGCAGGCCGGGATACCGAACTGTGCGCGGTAGACGCCCAGATCGGCTTCCGCGTTCGGGTCGTCGTACGCGTCGACGATCGCGACGGTCTGGCCGCTGCCGGCCGTGGTCGACGGCAGGCTGTACGCGGTCCGCAGGTCGGCCGGGAAGAACCCGGACGGCGTCGAGGCATCCGGCTTGACACCGGCGGCGACCACGGCCGCCGACTTCGCCGAGCCGACGACGATCGCGTCACAAGCCGCGAAACCCTTCTTCGCCGCAGCGCATGAGTGCATGGTGGTGACCTTTGCAGGTGCTGCCTTCGCCGGCGCAGAAGCCTGCGCCGACGTAGACAACGCGATCCCGCCGAACACGGTTGTTACCGCGATAGCGAGAGCGGCGATGCGTCGCGTGGAGCGCATCGTTCCTCCTTATTTGGGGGGGTAGGGGCCGAACTTCAGCGCAGCGTAGCTACGCGAGTAGCACGCCACAAGATGTCACCAATGGCGCCATCCGGGGATTGCACTGTCACATTGAGCGTGGGCGCGGCATGGGCTGGTCAGCCGAGCTGCGTATCCACCATTTGCGACGGAGTGCCGACAAGTTGGCACTCTTGAAACATTGGAAACATGAACAAGTGGAGATGTTCACATCGGCGAAAGTGCTGGCTACTGGTGCTCGTATGCGATCGAGAACGCCGTGCCGCCGGACAGCGCGCTGGTGTGCGCCTCGTACGTGCTACCGGTGCTCGGGTCCATCGCGACCGGGCTGAACGAACCGAGGCTCGTACCGTTGACCTGGCAGTTTGTGAAGCTGACCGTGCCGAAGTTCGGGTACGCAGCGGTCGGTGACTCGATGATGACCTCGGCCGAAAGACGCTTTGCAGTACGCAGCGTCTTGGAAATCGTGTACGTCCAGCCACGAGACACGTTCTGCAACGTGAGCGTGAATTTGCTGCTGCTGTAGACGACGGATGCATGGATCTGGTTGCCGGCCGAGACCGGGTACGTGCTCGCGCTCGGATAGACCGGGTTCGCTGGGTACATCTCGTACCACATCGAGTCGACCGGCTTGCCGCTCGAGCAGTCGGTCTGCACGCCGGTCTGCTCGACCGTGGACGAGCCGTAGCCGTCCAGGCCGACCCACGGCGCGTACAGGTCGTTGGTCGAGCTGCACGTCGCGGTCGGTTCGGTCCACGTCGCCGAGACGGACGTGAAGCCGGAACCGGTCGCGGCGTATCCGCCCCAGTTGTAACCGTTGATGTTGAAGCCACGGACGTGCTTCGCGCTGACCGAGGCATGCGACGGGGCAAACGTCACCGACGTGCTCGCAACGGCGGCCGCCGGTGCGCTCATCATGGCCGCGGTCGCCGCGACGGCCATTACCGTACCGAGGAACTTACGCAATTCGATCTCCTTCGACGGGTCTGTCATGATCGACTTGACAGGGGTGCGGCCAGCCTGCGACGAGAAGTCGAAGAGGTCAACGCTTGACACGGGATTGATGTTCGGCTATTGACAGCGATGCGACTCGGGCCGATACGGCGCTCACAGCGGAGCGATGTAAGGTCCACCTATCGTTGGTGGTTCACCACTTCAGCACCGACTTTGCAGCCGAACGGAGGAGTCCACAGTGGTGAAACGGTGGAGTCCGAGGGTGGCCTCCCAGGTTCCTCACGAGGGTTTGGGTGAGGGTGAATGCGAGGGTGACAAAGCTTGAATAGCGGGTGATCGATCCGTGGCGTTTTATCGCCTCATTCCCGTTAATCCCGATATCTCGGTCGGGACGTTGTAGGGCACCCGGTCGCTAGTAGGGTCAACACATGACCGATCGATTTGTCATCGTCGGCGCCGGGCTCGCGGGCGCGAAGGCTGCCGAGACACTGCGCGCAGAGAACGCGGAATGCCGGATCGTGCTGATCGGCGAAGAACCCGATCGGCCGTACGAGCGGCCGCCACTCTCCAAGGAACAGCTGCTCGGAACAAAGGCGCGAGATGAGGCGTACGTCCATCCGGCGCAGTGGTATGCGGAGAACAACATCGACCTGCGTACCGGCATTCGGGTTGAGGCAATCGACCGGAACTCCTCGACCGTTGCGCTCGCCGGTGGCGAATCGATCCCATACGATCGCCTGCTGCTGACCACCGGGTCCTCTCCCCGGCGGCTCGGCGTGCCGGGCAGCAACCTCGACGGCGTCCTCTATCTCCGGACCATCGTGGAGTCCGACCGAATCGCATCGGCGCTGGTAGAGGGTGCGCACATAGTGATCATCGGGGCCGGGTGGATAGGTCTCGAAGTGGCTGCCGCAGCCCGTACGCACGGGGCGACCGTGGACATCGTGGCGACGGCCACGCTTCCGCTCCAGCGTGTGCTGGGTGACGAGGTCGCGAGCGTGTACGCCGCCTTACACACCTCGCACGGCGTCACGTTCCACTTCGGCGCGTCAGTCCGCGAGCTGCGCGGCGACGGATCGGTGTCCGCAGTCGTGCTCGACGACGGCACCGAACTCCCGGCCGACGTGGTGATCGTCGCGGTGGGCATCCGACCGAACGTCGAACTGGCGGAGCAGTCCGGCCTCGATGTCGACAACGGCATCCGGGTCAGCGCGATGCTGCGTACGTCCGATCCGAACGTGTACGCGGCCGGAGACGTCGCGAACTGGTCACATCCGATGCTTGGTCATGCGATCCGGTTGGAGCACTGGGCCAACGCGCTCAAGGGCGGCCCGGCCGCGGCGAAGTCGATGCTCGGCAGCAACGATGCGTACGACGACGTTCCGTACTTCTTCTCCGATCAATACGAGACCGGCATGGAATACGCCGGCTACGTCGAACCCGGCGGGTACGAGCGCGTGGTGTTCCGCGGCGACCCAGCCTCGTACGAGTTCGTGGCCTTCTGGGTGACCGGCGGGCGAGTCCTGGCCGGCATGAACGTCAACGTGTGGGATGTGCAGGATGACATCCAGCGCCTCGTACGGGCCGGTTACGCCGGGCACGGGGTCGACTTGACCAGGTTGGCGGACCCGGCCGTCCCGCTGGCCGACATTCAGGCGTAACGGCGCTGGACGGACCGGTTTCGTCCGGTTGGACGTTATTTCGGCGTAAATTGACCGACATGGCGAGTCAGAACACGGGATCCGGTTCCAACAAGACCCTCGTCCTGACGGCGATGATTTTCGCGGTCTCGATGACGTTCATCGATCAGACGATCGTCTCGATCGCGGCACCCCAAATCCAGCATGAACTCGGCCTGACCAACACCGGCGTGCAATGGGCGGTCAACGCGTACCTCCTGACGCTCGCCGCGTTCTTCGCGTTTGGTGGACGTCTCGGCGACACCGTCGGCCACCGCAAGATGGTGGTTTTAGGAGTGATCATCTTCGCGGGCGCAAGCGCGCTTTGCGGCCTCACGCCGAAAGGAGGCGCGGCCGAGGCGTGGCTGATCACGTTCCGGGCGATCCAGGGGGTCGGTGGCGCGTTGATGTATCCGGCCGCGCTGGCGATCGTGGTCAACACGTACCCGCTACGGGAGCGTGGCCGGGCGCTCGCGCTGTTTTTCGGCATTGCCGGCGGTCTGACCGCGGTCGGCCCAATCCTCGGCGGATATCTGGCGGAGTGGACGTGGCGCGCGATCTTCTGGGTCAACATCCCGGTCGCGCTGATTGCCCTGGCGCTGATAGCGGTGTCAAAGCCGACCACGGTGAGCCAACCGGCGAAAATGGACTATCGCGGCGTCGTCCTGATCGCGGCCGGTGTCGGGCTCAGCGTCATCGGCTTCCAGCAATCCAATATTTGGGGTTGGGACAACGTCGCTACATGGGCGTGCATCATCGTCGGACTCGCGCTCCTCGTCGTCTTCTACTTTGTGGAGCGGCGTACGGAGTCGCCGCTGATCTCGGTCGGCATCTTCAAAATCCGGCCGTTCCTGGTCGAGAACATCGTGCTCGGCATCTCGATGCTCGTGTTCGTGCCGGTGTTCTTCTTCGCCAGCGTGTACGCGCAGGTGGCGCTCGGAAAGACGGCGTCGCAAGCCGGTCTGTTCCTGCTCTACTTCTTCATCGGTTTCGTCATCGCGGCCCAGATCGGCGGCCGAATGCTCGATCGCGGCGGAGCGAAACGCCCGGTCGTACTCGGATGCGTGCTCGCCGCGGTCGGCTTCTACCTCTGGGGAACGGAAGTCACGACGCTGAGCTTCGGCAAGCAGGAGTGGTACATCATCCTGGCCGGTGCGGGCATCGGATTCATGCTCGGACCAGCGAGTACGGATGCGGTGAACCGGGCGTCGCGACTCTCGTACGGCGAGGCGACCGGCATCACGCAGACGGTCCGGAACTACGCCGCCAGCCTCGGGCTCGCGATCCTCGGCACGATCTTCGTGTCGTCGCTCAAGTCGCGCGTCACGTCGTCACTTGTGTCCATGGGCGCACCGCATAACCAGGCCGTCCGTCAGGCAGCTTCGATCGCGCAGGAGTCGCAGGGTGCCGGCGGCTCTTCCGGGTCAGGTTCGATTCCGCACTTCATCCAGCTCGACTTCGCGTACGCGACGCGGTCGGTCCTGTTCGTGATGGCCGGCATCATGGCGGCGGCCGCGATCGTCGCGATTTCCGGTCTCAAACAGGGGGTCCAGCAGGAGCACGACCCAGAGCAGATGGACGCCGGCTCGGCCGCGGCTCGGTGACCCTTTCCGCACCTGGTCGACCATCATGGTGGCGCACTCCGATGTCGTCGGCAAGATCGAGGAGCACGGAACGGTACGGGCGCAATTCTCCACCAATTGCGACGCCACCGTTCCGCCGTTCCCGATCAAGGCCGCCGTGCGTGACGGGGGCGAACTGGGGCACACTCACCCCATGTCCGACGAGAACTCATTCCATCCGCCCACCGCAGAGCAGTTCGCCGCCTCGTATCTCGGTACGCCGCCGTGGGAGATTGGCCGTCCGCAGCAGCCCTTTCTCGATGTCCGCGATCAGATACGCGGCCGCGTCCTCGACGCCGGGTGCGGTACCGGTGAACTTGCCCTGATGGTGGCGGCCGACGGCCACGACGCGACCGGTATCGACGGGGCCGAGAGCGCGATCGAGATCGCCCGGTGCCGCGCCACGGAACGCAGACCTCACCGTCGAATTCCGGGTCGGCAATGTGCTCGAGATGGCTGGTCGTTTTCCGACACCGTTCGACACCGTCTTGGACTCCGGGCTGCTGCACGTATTCGATCCGGCGGCCCGCGCTCGCTACGTCGCCCAGCTCGCTGCGATCACCGCACCCGGTGGCGAGGTGATGGTGCTGTGCTTCAGCAACCGCCAGCCCGGAACGTGGGGTCCGTACCGGCTGAGCGAAGACGATCTACACGCCGCGTTCGCCGATGGATGGCGCGTGAAGTCGATCGAGCCGGCCACGTTCGCGCAGGCTGACCAGGCCAGCGCCGTACCTTCGGCCGAGGCGTGGTTCGCCCGGATCCGACGCCACTGAGCTTGATCAGGAAGTGCGCAACGGTACGGGCGTAATTCCGGCTCGAATTACGACGCTAGCGTTGCGCCGTTCCTGATCATGCTCGCTTGAGGAGTTCCCGGGCCATTACGATCCGCTGGACCTGGTTCGTACCTTCGTAGATCTGGGTGATCTTGGCGTCCCGCATCATGCGCTCGACCGGATAGTCCTTCGTGTACCCGTACCCGCCGAGGATCTGGACCGCGTCCGTCGTGATCTCCATCGCCACATCGGAGGCGAAGCATTTCGCGGCCGCACCGAAGTACGTCAGGTCGGCATCGCCCCGCTCGGACTTGGCCGCCGCCACGTACGTCATCTGCCGGGCCGCCTCGAGCTTCATGCCCATGTCCGCGATCATGAACTGGATGCCCTGGAACTCGGCGATCGCCTTGCCGAACTGCATGCGCTCCTTCGCGTACGCGGCGGCGAAGTCGAGCGCGCCCTGGGCGATACCGACGGCCTGGGCGGCGATCGTCACGCGAGTGTGGTCGAGCGTACGCATCGCGGTCGCGAAGCCGGTGCCCTCGGCGCCGATCATCCGGGTCGCCGGAATGCGTACGTTGTCCAGATAGACCTCGCGCGTCGGCGAACCCTTGATGCCGAGCTTCCGTTCCGGTGCGCCGAAGCTCACACCCGCATCGCTCTTCTCCACCACGAACGCGGAAATGCCCTTCGTACGCGCGGTCGGGTCGGTGGACGCGAACACCGTGTAGAACTCGGAGACGCCGGCGTTCGTGATCCAGCGCTTCGCACCGTTGAGTACGTAGTGATCTCCGTCGCGTACCGCCCGGGTCGTCATGCCGCCCGCGTCGCTGCCCGCACCCGGCTCGGAAAGGCAGTACGAGAACATCGCCTCGCCGCTCGCGACCTTCGTCAGGTACGCCCGTTTGAGCTCTTCGGAGCCGGCCAGGATGAGCGGCAGCGTGCCGAGCTTGTTGACCGCCGGGATCAGCGAGGACGACGCGCAGGCGCGGGCCACCTCCTCGATCACGATCGCGGTGGCCAGCGCGTCGGCTTCGGCTCCGCCGTACGCGGCCGGGATGTGCGGGGCATGGAAGTCGCTGGCACGAAGCGCGTCGTACGAGGCCTGCGGAAACTCGCTCGCCTCGTCGGCGTGGGCGGCGTTCGGGGCAACCTTCGCGTCGCATACTTCCCGCACGGCCGCTCGGATCGCGTCATGGTCTTCGGTGAGCCGGTAGAGATCGAAATCTGCCATGACATCCCGCCTTCGAGGTCGATGACCAACTCCGCCGTCGGCCTACCGTGCCAACAATACCGACGAGTAACCTGCGAACAAGGTGCGGGACCATGTGATTACCACTATCCTTCGCCGGGCATGATGGTCCGATGCGCGCCTGGCGTGCAATCGGACGTATCTAGAATTTCCCCAGCCGCAACCCCCGCGGCAATGCGTGACCGGAGGCAAGGCGTGTCGATAGCGTTCCCGACCAACTCGTTGCAGACACCGTTGCGTCCGCCGTCGGGAGCACACCGACCGCGTCTGACGTTCATCGGTGTCGGATATCTCGGCTCGACGTACGCGATCTGCTTTGCCGATCTGGGTTACGAAGTGCTTGGCGTGGATGTCGACGCTGACAAGATCGCAACGCTCGCGTCGGGCGAGGTCCCGATCCACGAGCCCGGCCTGGACGAACTCCTCCGCAAGAACCTGTCGGCCGGGCGCCTGCGCTTCACGACCGATTACGCCGAGGCCGCCGAATTCGGTGACGTGCACTTCATTTGCGTCGGTACGCCGCAGCGCGCCGATGGCATGGCCGCCGACCTCAGCTACGTCGAGAAGTCGGTGGCGAGTCTCGCGCCGCACCTCACCCGCAAGGCGCTGATCGTCGGCAAGTCCACCGTCCCGGTGGGCACCGCAGCCTGGGTCGAGCAGCTGGTCGAGAAGCACGCGCCCGCCGATCTCGGCGTCGAGGTCGCGTGGAGCCCGGAGTTCCTGCGCGAGGGGTACGCGGTCGAGGACGTCATCCGTCCGGACCGAGTCGTGTTCGGCGTCAAGAGCGAGTGGGCCCGCGACATGCTGTACGCCGCCCACAAGGGCAGCTTCGACCTCGCCGCGAACGAGGACCGCGAAGTCCCGGTCGTGATCACCGACTTCGCCACCGCCGAACTCGTGAAGGTCGCGGCGAACGCGTTCCTGGCCACGAAGATCTCCTTCATCAATGCGATGGCCGAGGTGTGTGACGCTGCGCACGCCGATGTGACGCAACTCGCGCGCGCGATCGGTTACGACGCCCGGATCGGCAACAAGTTCCTGCGCGCCGGCGTCGGCTTCGGTGGCGGCTGCCTCCCGAAAGACATTCGCGCGTTCCAGGCCCGCGCCCAGGAGCTGGGCGTCGGTGAGGCGCTGCGATTCCTGCACGAGGTCGACCTGATCAACCAGCGCCGCCGGCAGAAGGTCGTCGAGATCGCGGCGGAGATGCTCGATCGCCCGGTTGGTCCGGCCGGTGCGGATCTGAGTGGCCTCAAGATCGCCGTACTCGGTGCCAGCTTCAAGCCGAACTCTGACGATATTCGAGACTCGCCCGCGCTGTCCGTGTCGAAGCGCCTGTCGCGGACCGGCGCGAATGTCGTGGTCTACGACCCGGAGGCGATGGCCAACGCCGAGCGCGAACTGCCCGACGTCACGTACGCGAAGTCGCTCACCGACGCCGTCACCGACGCCGACCTGGTCTGCGTGTTGACCGCGTGGGACGAATTCCGGTACATCGAACCTGCCGCGCTGGCCGCCTTGGTCGCCACGCCGAGAGTCATCGATGGAATGAATTTCCTCGATGCCCCATCATGGATTAAGGCAGGCTGGGAGTACCGCGGCATGGGTCGTTCGATCCCCGCGTAGGGACCGTGAAAAACCGACGTTAATTCCCACTAGCGCCCAACGCCGGACAGTCGGCATTCTTCGGGGTAGAAACAGACCTTGAAGAAGGGGCGGTCTTGGGAACGTATCCGTGCTCGAACTGTGGCTCCACGGCCGACACCGCCAAAGGGTGTCCGAGTTGCGGTCATACGCTCGAGGCCGAACTCAGCGCCCTGAACGCGACCATCTTCGCCATGCAGCAACGCAGCGTGACGATGAAGGAGGATCGGGCCGCGCTGATGGGCCGGCTACAGGGTGCGATCGCGATCCGGTCGGTCCTTGAGCGCGCGGCCGGACGCCACGACGGCACGGTCCAGACGCCGAAGCTCGCGCGGATCCTCCCGGTCCCCGGCAAGTCACGCCCGATGGACATGCCGGTGAAGACCGGCCGCCGCGTCCGCGCGGAACCAGCCGCCCCGCCGTCCGCACCTACAGTTCGCAAACCCCCAGGTGGTACGCCAACTGCCGCGCCCACCATCGGCACGCCACGTCCGCCGCGACCGCCCGGCACCCGCCCACCCATGACACAGGCCGCGACGCCGGCGCACCCGCCTCCGCATCCGCCCGAAACGAGCCGCCGATCCACCCAGAACATCGTGCTCGGCATCGGCGCGGTGGTGATGGCGATCGCGGTCATCCTGACGCCGTTCTTCTACGGCAACTCGGGTGCGTTGACCCGTGGTGTCGTGCTCGCCATCCTGACCATCGTGGCGATCGCGGCACCGATCGCGCTGATCCGATTCGAGCTGGTCACCACGTCCGAGTGGATCTCACCGCTCGGCTTGCTGCTGATCCTGCTCGATGGCCAGGAGATCTGGGTCGCGCAGGTCCGCCATACCGGCCTCAGCGGGAGCACGTACGCCGGACTGGTCATGATCGTGGCCACGTTCGTCGCCGCCGGTTATCAGCGTGTGACCGGTCTCGCGGTCCCGCGGTTCGCCACCACGTTGCTGATTCAGCCGATCCCGGTGCTGCTGCTCTTCCCGTGGCTCACCGACCTCACGGCATGGGCCTCGGTGCTCGCCATGCTCGCCGCCGTCGATCTGGTCATCGTCCTGCGGATCCACCGGGCTGGGCGGCACGGGCGCAATCTTCGGCTGGCCGTACGGACGTTGCAGGAGGTCGTCAACGGTGCCGCGATCGTGGTCGGCGGGATCGGGCTGGCCCGGACCCACGGCGCGACCGAATCGATTCGAGCCGGCGCACCCGTGGTCGCGGCCGCCGTGATCGCGCTCGCGGCCGGACTGCTCTATCGCAACCGGCCGCTCCCCGACATCAGCGCCGGTATCGCGACGCTCGCGGCGATCGGCGGATTCGCCCGGATGGGCGCGCTGCTCTTGCCCGGTTGGGGACTCACGGCCGCAGCCGTCGCCATTGCCGGCTGCTCGATCGGCGTCTATCTGCTCCCGAAGTACGCGCGAACCGGTGCGCAGATCGCGGGCGGCACCGCCGCAATCGTCACCGCGGTCCTCGTCGTCCTCCGTGGATGGTCGGCCCTGCGTACACCGATCGCGGCCGCGCTCCCCGCTTGGCACGCCGACCTCACGACGTACGCGGCGACGGTCGGCCGTGATGCCGGCGTACACACCGGCCAACTCGTCACGGCGGTTCTGCTACTCGCGATCGCGGCGGCCGTGATGCTGCCGACCACGTGGCGCCGGGACAGCATCGTCATCGGGGTAGCGGTGGCGACGATCCTCGCGCCCGGCGCGTGGCGGTTGCCGTGGGCGCTCGCCATCGTGATCGGACTCGTCGTCGCGCTACTCATCGGCGCGTACACGTTGACCGCGAAGAACAAACGAGAGAGCTGGATCGGCATCGTTGCGGCGTTCGTGGTCGGCGGATACACGGCCGGCATCGCGGTCGCCCGGCCCGGCGGCCAGGCGCTGTTTCTCGGCGCCCTCACGCTCGGCGCGGCCGCGATCGCGTCCGGTGGTGCCGCGGTGGCCCGATCGAACGGCATTACGCCGGATCGCCGTACCGGCGAGGCGAGTTGGGGTGCCGCCGCATTCGCGTTGCCGGGTGCGGTCGCGGCACTCACCGCTCTGCCTGCTCCGCACGGCGCGATCGTCGGCGAGGCGGTGATCGCATCGGCGTTCGTGGCCGTGGCCGGGGCGCTGACGGTCGCCGCGATTGCGCAGGTCGCCATGCGTCGCCCGGTTCCGTTGCTGGTCGGCGGCGCGACGGGCGGCGCACTCGTGACCGCGATCGCCGCCGGCCGTACGGGCGGGCTGAACCAAGCTGACACCGTGGTCGCGTTTCTGCTGTTCGCAAGCAGTCTTTTGTTGCTGTTCGCGCCGATCCTGAATACCGGATTCGGCTCGTTGGGTTTCGGCGGCTGGCGACTCGCCGATCTCGATGGCGAGGAACTGGCCGCTGCTGCGGTGACCTGCGCTTCAATCGTCGCGCTGGCCCGGGTCGCGGCGCTCGTCGTCCCGGACGCATCGCTCGTGATCGTGGCCGCGTTGGTCACCGTCATCGCCGCCGGCACGCGATCGCTGCAGGAATCGTGGCGTCGCGGGCCGGTGATCGGCGGTGCCATGGTCGGCGTGGTCATCACGCTGACCGGTGCGTACGCGGCCTTCGACGTGGCCATCACCGCGATCCGGCTGAACCGGCCGGTCTGGCACGCTCCGCTGGCCGGTTGGGCACAGCGGTTGGCCAGCCACACGAACTCGCTGGCGCACGGATGGCAGGCGGTCGCCGCGTTGATCCTGATCGCGATCGCGGCCCGGATCGTGCTACCTGCGCGAGCTTCCGCCGTCGCGGTCGCCGTGACACTCGGCCTGACCGCGCTGCTTCTCCCCGAGACTCTGCACACGGGCTGGTGGGGGCCGCTCGCGTGCAGCGGCATCGGAGCCACGATCGCCGGGCTCGCGGCCGCGTACAGCCGGGATATGGTTGTTGCGCTCGGCCGAGCAGGCGTCGCCACGCTTCTGTTCGCGAACACGATCGCGGCCAGCCTGGTACAGGCCGGCACGACCGCGACGACGTTGATCGGCTCAGCCGTGGTGTGCGTCGCCGTCTCGGTGCTCGCGGTCCGGACGATGCGGGCCGTCCGTGCCGAGGACACCACCGTCTCCACCGCATTCCTCGGTGTGATCGGCGGTGGCGCGCTGGCCGGTGCGATCCTCACGCTCACCGGTGGCAGCGCGATCGCCGCCGCCGCTACCGGGCAGTCGCTGACGTCGGTACTGGCGGTGGGGATGCTCGGCCTCACCGTCGCACTCGGGTTCGTGGTTCTGAACGCGGCTCGCCTCGAACCGCTACTCGGCCACGCCAGTGCGGCGGTCAGCGTCGGCGGCCTCGGCCTGGCGCTCGCGTCGGCCGCACATTTCACCACGGCCGGCGTGTTCGCCGCGTTCGCCGCGGTACTGGCGGTGCTGGCCGAAGTGACTCGGGCGGCCGTCGCGCGTACGCACGAATCCGAGCCCGGCTACGTGGCGCGCGCGCCACGACGGTCCGATGTGGGTATCGGCGCCGGCTGGTTCCCGCAGCGCACCGAGGTGCTGCTCGTCGCCGGTCCGGCCACGGCGTTGGCGGTGGCAAGCGTGGCCGGCAGCGTGGTCGCGGCGGTGGTTGGCCCGTACCACTGGCTCGGGATGATCTGGCGCGGCGCACCGCACACGTTCCACGAACAGCTCGGTGTATTCACCCCGTGGGTCGGCGCACCGGCCGGCATCGCCACCGCAGTTCTCCTCACCGTGATGGCGACGATCGGCGCGGTCGGATTCGGCGGCGACCGCTCGGCGGTGACCGCCCGCGCGGTCGCCGTGGTCACGCCCGGCATTGCGATCTGCCTGCTGATCGCGCCTTATCTGGTCCGGGCACCGTGGCCGATCGGGGCCCTCGCCGCGCTCCTGGTCGCGACGATCAGCGGTCTGGCGGTCACGTTGACCGATCCGCCGGACGACACCGACGATGCTTCGCCGCTCCGATTCGCTCGCAGATTCGTGCTCTTCACCTGTGTCTTTGCGAGCGGAGCCGGGTTGGCCGGATCGCTTCCGACGAAACCGATGACGATTACCGCGCTGGCGATCGCGACCGCTGCCGGGTTGGTCGCCGCGTTCCATAGCCGCGAGCAGATCGGGCGGATCACCGGGTGGATCGTCACCGCGACCGCCGCCGAACTGCTCGCGCTCGTGGCCAGTCTGTCCGCCGGGATGCCCCGGTACGACGCGGCCTTCGTGGTCGGCGCGGTGGCCGGAGCGCTCCTGATCGTGGCCGCTCGGGTGCCTCGAATGAGTCTTTCGGAGTTCGAGAACGAAAACCGTACGGTCGAGATCAGCGCGTACGCCGGCGCGGTACTCGGCCTCGTGCTCGCATCGTCGTCGATCCCGCACCTCGCGGTGTTTCTCGGCGCCTGGGGTGCCGTTCTCGGCATCGCCACGGCACGGTCGCAGCGCACGGCGACGTACCGCAGCGCTCTGATGTGGACGGCGGCGCTTCACGAGCTGGCCGCGTGGGTGTTGCTCATGACGTACACGAGAGTTTCGGCACCGGAGAAGTACACGCTCGGTATCGCGGTGATCGCGCTCGTCACCGGTTGGATCGAGCGCCGTTGGCATCCGGAGCTGACCAGCTGGGTGACGTACGGCATCGCGCTCGCCGCCGCGCTCGGACCGAGCCTCGTGATCGTGATCGCCACGAACGGTACGACGCTGCGGATCGTGCTCCTGCTGCTCGGATCAACGGCCGTGCTGCTGTGGGGATCGATTCGACGCCAGCAGGCACCTACGATCATCGGTGCGGTCGCACTGCTCGGCGCCACGATCAACCTGGTGGCGCGCTACTCGACGACGATCCTGGTGCTTGTGCTGCTGGTCCTGATCGCGGGCATCCTGATCGGCGTCGGTGCGACGTTCGAGAAGCAGCGGAACAAGCTCTGGAGCGCGTTCAACAAGATGCAGTAGGTGAACCCGTCACCGCCAACCGACGTCGATCCGGGCACCAAGCTCGTCGAAGAAGTGAGCCTGGTCGAGGCGGACCGAGACGGCCATGTTCTGGCCGGCGCCACCGGTGGGCAGCGGTGCGAGGCGTACGACGAACTCGGCCGGACGGCGGTGCCGACGGCCCGGCTCGCCGAAGACCGAGGCCGGGCCACGGGCGTCGTTCACCTCGACCTGGGCACCCGATCGGGCCCCACCGGATCGCGCGCCTCCGAGTGCCACGGCGCGGCCGGTCGCCTGCCGGAACACCGACGAGATCGTACGGCGGGGCGGCCCGGCGTCCTCCGCGTCGGCCGACCGCACCTCGTCCACCGACACCGCGGTCGCACCGATGTCGAGGTACGCCAACGACTCGTGCCCGTGGTGTTCGACGTACCGGACGGAACCGCGCAGCACGTTTTCGGCCGTGGTGTCGGCCGGTACCGGAACGAGCGATTCCGCACGGATGCCCAGCACGATGCGCTCGCCGTGATAGTGGCTGATTGCGCGTACCCGGATGTCGTGCCATGGCAGGTAGAGCGTCTGGCCGCCGATATGCAGCGCCACGTGCCGGTCGAGGCTGACCCGGACCGAGGCTTCGATCAGATTCATTCGAGGGCTGCCGAGGAACGCGGCAACGTAGAGCGTCGCGGGCCGGTTGTAGACCTCCGACGGCGTACCGACGTCCTGCAGCACACCGCGCCGCATGATCGCCACACGATCCGCCATGGTCAGCGCCTCGGTCTGGTCATGTGTGACGTACATCGTGGTCACACCGAGCGTCCGGACCAGCGACGAGATCTCGGCGCGCAGTTCGGACCGTAGGCCACTGTCGAGGTTGGACAGCGGCTCGTCCATCAGGAACAACCGGGGGCGCCGGACGATCGCGCGACCCATCGCGACCCGCTGGCGCTGGCCGCCGGACAGCTGGCCGGGCTTGCGACCGCGAACCTCGGTCAGACCGAGCGCGGAGAGCACCTCACCGACCTGCTCCTCGACGACCGGCGCCTCCATCCCGGACATCCGCAGCGGGAACGCGATGTTCTCGGCGACCGTCATGTGCGGATACAGGGCGAAATCTTGGAACACCATGGCAACCTGTCGGTCACGAGGGGTCAGGTGATCGGCCCGCTCGCCATCGATCATGATCGCGCCCGCGGTTGGCGGTTCGAGACCAGCGACCATCCGAAGCACAGTGGACTTTCCGCAGCCCGACGGCCCGAGGAGCACCATGAACTCACCGTCGCGCACGTCAAGGCTCACACCGTCAACGGCGACCGTTCCGTCCGGGAACGTCTTGCCGACCTCTTTGAGCGAGACCGTGGCCACGTCCACTCCCCCTTCGCAGCAGAGCTGGGCCTGCCGCGCCGAGCGTGCCGCGGTGGTATCCATCCAGCGGCAATAGTGAATTGGGCCACGAGATTATTGCTATCGGGTAAACGTTCGGTGTTTACAGCGATGCGCGTAGCGAGCGTTCCTTCTCGTTTACCAGCTCGATGAGTCGTTGCTGGTAATCAACGAGTTTCGCTTGCATGTCGGGATCGGACGCGGCCAGAATCCGGACCGCGAGAAGTCCCGCATTGCGGGCACCACCGATCGCGACCGTCGCGACCGGGATGCCGGCCGGCATCTGCACGATCGACATCAAGGAGTCAAGACCGTCGAGGTACTTCAGCGGGACCGGGACGCCGATCACCGGCAGCGGCGTGACCGACGCGACCATGCCGGGCAGCGCCGCAGCTCCGCCCGCACCCGCGATCAGCACTTTCAGCCCGCGGCCGGCCGCTTCGTGACCGTAGGCGAGCATGCGGTCCGGCGTACGGTGCGCCGACACGATGCCGACCTCGTACGCGACGCCGAATTCGTCGCAGGCCTCGGCCGCGAGCTTCATGACCGGCCAGTCGGAATCACTGCCCATGATGATGCCGACCTGGATCGAAGTCATGACTCGACGCCCTCCTGCAACCATGTCGCGGCCCGAGCGGCCGATGCGCGTACCTTCGCGAGATCGTGGCCGAGCGCGGTCACATGACCGATTTTGCGACCAGGGCGAACCGCCTTGCCGTACAGGTGGATCTTTACACCGGGCTCGGCGGCCATCAGATGATGCACGCGCTCGTCGATTTTCATGCCACCGTCGGCCCCGCCGAGCACGTTCGCCATCACGACGTACGGCGCGGTGGCTCCGGTGTCGCCGAGTGGATAGTCGAGTACGGCCCGCAGATGCTGCTCGAACTGGGATGTCCGGGCGCCTTCGATCGTCCAATGGCCGGAATTGTGCGGACGCATCGCGAGCTCATTCACGACGAGGCCGTCGGCGGTCTCGAAGAGTTCGACCGCCAGCAGCCCGACCACACCCAGCTCGCTCGCCACACGGATCGCGAGTTCCTCCGCTTCGATCGCGGTGTCGTCGTCGAGTCCGGCGCCGGCGCGATGACCTCGACGCAGATCCCGTCGCGCTGCACGGTTTCCACGATCGGGTACGCCGCGACCTGCCCGAACGGCGAGCGCGCGACGAGTGCGGCAAGCTCTCGCCGCAGCGCCACCCGCTCCTCGACGATCAGGGACGGCACGTTGTTCATCACCTGCTCGGCCTCGTCGCGGGACGACACGACCCAGACGCCCCGGCCGTCGTACCCCCCGGTGGTGGCCTTCAGGACGACGGGCCACGCGGTTTCCTCGGCCACCGCGACCACGTCGCCGATGTCGTTGACCCGGCGCCAGCGCGGCATCGGCGCGCCGAGTTCGCTGAGGCGCTCGCGCATTGCGGCCTTGTCCTGGGCGAATCGCAGCGCCGCCGAGGACGGCCACACGGTGGCGCCGTCGGCTTCGAGCGCGGTGATCAAATCATGCGGTACGTGTTCGTGGTCGAACGTGACGACGTCACAGCCCTTCGCGAACCGGCGCAGCGCCTCAATGTCGGTGTGGTCGCCGATCTGCACGTCGGCCGCCACGAGCGCCGCGCCGTCGTCCGGCGAAACGGCGAGGACGCGCAGCGACTGGCCGAGCGCGATGGCCGCCTGATGTGTCATGCGAGCGAGCTGACCGCCGCCGATCATGCCGACGATCGGAAGTCCCGTACGGTTATCCATGGTCCCGTCAGCGTACCGACCAGCCTACCGACCGGCTCGATCAGCCTTGCGGGACCGGTACGCGTTCACCGCGGCCCGGTTTCCACAGATTTCGTCGCAGAATCGCTTGGACCGATTCTTCGAGAGATCCACCAGCACGTCCCCGCAGCCCGGGTAGGCGCAGATCCGCAGCCGACCGATCTCGCCACTGCGTACGACGTCGATGATCGACATCGCGGCTTCGACGGCCATCCGGTCGGCGAGCGGCGCATCCGGTGATGTGGCATGCAGGTGGTACGGCTCATGGTCGTGCCGGACGAGCTGCGGCAACGCGTTCGCCTCGCGCAGCAACTCGTTGACGATCTCGACGATCCCGTCCTCGTCGACGTCCCAGATCCGGCGCAGCCGGGGCCGGAGCGCCCGTACCTCGGCCAGCTCTTCGGCGGTGCCGTCGTGCCGACCGGTCCAGCCCTGCGTGATCATGAATTCGCCCAGCGCGGCAGCGTCCGGTAGCCGCTCGCCATCGCCGTTGTCGGTATTGACCAAAGCGACGGCGGCCAGCAGCCCCAATTCTGTGTCATGGGCAAAAGTCACCTTGACTCCTGTCTTTGCGCCGGACTAACGTCATGAGTATTCCACTGTTTTAGCCATGACGACTAGTCCGGAGGCTCGTCCATGATCCGATCGGGTATCGCGTGGGGGCTGCTGTCCGCTGCCACGTTTGCAACGTCGGGTTCCTTCGCGACTTCGTTGTTCGATGCGGGCTGGTCGCCGGCCGCGGCCGTGACGATCCGAATCGGGGTGGCCGCACTCGCGCTGGCCGGACCCGCGATGTGGACAATGCGTGGCCGCTGGCGGGAGTTGCGCACCAACTTCGGCCTGATCGCGCTGTACGGAGTGTTCGCGATCGCCTGCGCGCAGGTCTGTTTCTTCAACGCGGTCCGGTATCTCCCGGTCGGCGTCGCGCTGTTGCTGGAGTACCTCGGACTCGTGCTGGTCGTCGCGTGGATGTGGGCCGTGCACGGGCAACGGCCTAGGTGGCTGACCGTCCTCGGTTCGGTACTCGCAATCGCCGGGCTGTTCTGCGTACTCGACCTGACCGGCAATGCACGATCCAGCCGGCCGGCGTCCTGTGGGGTCTCGGTGCCGCGGTCGGTCTGGCGGTCTACTACGTCGTATCGGCGCGTGGCGAGAGCGGACTACCCGGGCTCGTCCTGGCCGGCGGCGGCTTGGCTGTCGGTGTCCCGGTGCTGATCGCGTTGGGCCTGGTCGGCGTGTTGCCGTTCCACGCGAAGTTCGGCGACGTCGAGTTCATCGGGCACCAGGTCAGCTGGCTCCTGCCGGTGGCCGGGATGTCGCTGGTCGCCGCCGCGTTCGCGTACGTCGCCGGGATCAGTGCCGCCCGTACGCTTGGGGCGCGGATGTCATCGTTCCTCGGCCTGACCGAAGTGATGTTCGCCGTGCTCTGGGCCTGGTTGCTGCTCAGCCAATTGCCGACCACGCTGCAATTCATCGGCGGCGCGTTGATCGCCGGTGGCGTCACGCTGGTCCGGCTCGGGGATGTCCGGTCGCCGGCGGCAACGGATGAACCGGCCGACGTGCCCGAGGTCGAGCTGGTCGGCTGATCCCCAAAGGATTCGTGCCAAGATCTTTGGACGCCCCTACCGCGGCGACCGCAGCTGCGCGGTCAGATCGCCGATCGTGGTGACCGGCAGTTCACAGACAAAACCCCGGCACACGTACGCGGTCGGATGGTCGCCGATCATCGTGCGTCCGGACAGCAGGGAAGCCGGCTCGCGGATCGAGATCGTCTGATCCGCATCGCCCGCGGCACGGTCGGGGGGGCCGGAGACGAGGACGCTACCGGCCGGTGCCAGCCTTGTCGCGGTACGGACTAGGTCGGCCCGATCGCCACTGGTGACACCGACGATCGCGATCTCGATCGGACCGGCGATCATCGCCTCGCCGACGGCGGCGGCCAGGCCGGCGAAGCGGGCATGGCTCACGATCACCGGGACCACGCCCGCGATCGCGGCATCGGCGGCCTCGCGATACCGCGTCTCGCCGGACAGCGCCGTGTACGTCGTGAGCGCCTCCATCACCGCCGAGTTGCCGGACGGCGTCGCACCGTCGGTCGGATCGGCCGGCCGCGTGATGAGCGCCTCGGCATCGGCCGCGGTATCGAAGAAGCCGCCGAACCCGTCCGTGAACTGTGCCAAAGCGGTGTCCAGCAGGTCGCCCGCCGAACCGAGCCAGGAAGCATCGCCGGTCAGCTGGTAGAGCGAGCAGAACGCCGTTGCCACGCAGCCGTAATCGGCCAGCACACCGGCCGGGTCACCGACCACGCCGTCCCGCGACACCCGCCGCAGCCGCCCGTCCACGATGTGCCGGTCGCGTAGCAGCTCGCCCGCGACGATCGCGGCTCGACCGGCCCGCTCCCAGCCAATCTCGTCGGCACCGTCCGGGGACAGCGACTCGAGCGGCGGATCGGTCAGCGCGGCGGCCACCGACGCGTACGACGCGAGCGCGGTGATCGCGAGCCCATTCCACTCGGCCACCACCTTGTCGTCCCGAGCGGGCTGCGGTCGCGCGTCCCGGACCGCGCGAAGCCGGGCGCGAAGCACCGCCCATCGGTCCCCGATCACGGTCGAACCGTCGATGTCGAGCGCGAGCCGCAGCACCGACGTGCCGTGTTCGAACGTACCGTCATCGGTCACGTCCAGCAGCCCGGCGGCCCATCGAGCATCCTCGGCACCGAGAGCCTCGTCGAGTTGCCCGGGTGTCCACGCATACGTCGCGCCTTCGACGCCGCCGGTATCCGCGTCCAACGCGCTGGCGAAGCCACCCTCCGGCGTACGCAGACCGTCGAGCAGGAACTCGGCTGTTTCCGCCGCGATCCGGTGGGCCAGATCGTCGCCGGTCAGGCGCCACATCTCGGTGTAGACGCGAAGAAGGAGCGCGTTGTCGTACAGCATCTTTTCGAAGTGCGGCACGGTCCAGGTGCCGTCCACCGCGTACCGGGCGAAGCCACCGGCCAGCTGGTCGTAGATGCCGCCGCGCGCCATCTGTTCGCAGGTGGCCCGGACCATTTCCAGCGTTCGGGTGTCGCCGGTGCGCTCGAAGTGGCGCAGGAGAAACAGCAGCGTCATGTGCGGCGGGAATTTCGGTGCGCCGCCGAATCCGCCGTACTGCTCGTCGAACTCCGTTTGGAGCGAGGCCACCGCTCGGTCGAGCACGTCCGTGGTCAGCTCGGCGCCGGTCAGCCGCTCACGGGCGCTTCGGCCGATGGCGTCCACGATCGCGGCGCTCTGCGTGACGATCGCGTCCCGCTGGTCGGTCCACGCGCTGCCGACCGCGTCGAGCAGCCGGAGGAATTGGGTGCGCGGGTAGTACGTACCGCAGAAGAATGGTTGACCGTCCGGGGTCGCGAACGCCGTCATCGGCCATCCACCTTGACCGGTCATCGCCTGCGTCGCCGCCATGTAAACGGCGTCAACATCGGGCCGTTCCTCGCGGTCCACCTTGATCGCGACGAAGTTCGCGTTGATCGCCGCGGCCACACCCGGGTCCTCGAACGATTCGTGCGCCATCACATGGCACCAATGGCATGCGGCATAACCGACCGAGATCAGGACCGGCACATCGCGGCGGGCCGCCTCGGCGAACGCGTCCGGTCCCCACTGCCACCAGTCGACCGGGTTGTCGGCGTGTTGAAGGAGGTACGGCGAGGTCGCACCGGCGAGGCGATTCACTCGACCACTCTCCCATACCGTTCTCCGCACCGTGATCGATCAGGCCGCTCGTCCAGCGGTCTCACACGAGAAGTGCGGCTCCCACCTCACGAACCACCTCGACCAGCTGCCGGATCTCGCGGGATGTGATCCGCCAGTTCGTGATCGCGGGCCGAAGCGCGACCTTGCCGTCGTACACGGTGGTTCCCATGTACACGCGCCCATCCGCCACGATCGCGGCGCCGAGCCGCCGGTTGAGGTCGTCGAGATCCGCCTCCGGAGTACCGGCCGGTCGAAATCGGAAACACACGATGCACAACGGGACGTCGGCCAGCCGCTCCAGGTCGTCCGCGTCGTCCACGAGCGCGGCCAGCTCCTGCGCGAGATCCAGGTGACGTTCGATGATCGCCCGGTACCCATCCCGCCCGTACGCGGCGAGCGTCGCCCAGATCGGCAGCGCCCGAGCCCGGCGGGACGACTCGGGGCCGAACATCATGTAGCCCGCGCCCGGGCCGCTGGGATCCGGGAAGTACGCCGCACCCGGCATCCCGAATGCCCGTCCGAGTCGCTCCGGCTCGGCCAGCAGCGCGAACCCGCTCTCGTACGGCACATTGAGCCATTTATGTGCGTCGGCCGCGATGGATTGGGCGCGTTCCATCCCCGCGACGAGGTGCGCGCTGCGGGGCGACAGCGCAGCGAACGTGCCGAACGCACCGTCCACATGCAACCATGCGCCGTACTCGGCGGCCAGGTCCGCGAGCGCATCGATCGGGTCGTAGTCGCCGGCGTTCACCTCCCCCGCGTTGCCGATGATGACCGCCGGTGCGTCCAGCTCACGCAGCCGGGCCGCCATCGCGTCGAGATCGATCCGGCCGACCGCATCGCGCGCGTACACCTCCACCGCGTTCGCGCCGTGCCCCGACATCTGAAGCGCCTTCCGCGCGCTGGAGTGGACATATCCACTGCTCAGAACCGGCATCCGCGGCAAACCTCCGAGGCCGTCGGCCGCATGGTCGACGCCGTGGCGCTCGGCCCACCAATGTGTGGCGCAGCCAAGCCCGGTGAAGTTCGCGAACGTCGCGCTCGCCACCAACGCCCCGTTCCACGTCTCCGGCAACCCCAGCAGCTCGACCAGCCAGCGCAGTGCGACGTCCTCGACCGAGGTGGCGAACGCGGAGGACGCGCGCATTGCGACGTTCTGGTCGAGCAACGACGTCAGCCAGTCGGCGCCCATCGCGGCGGGCGTCGAACCGCCGATCACGAAGTGATAGAAGTGCGGGCCGCTGGAGTGCGTAGCGGCGCCGATGCCGACCTCGACGAGGCGCTCGATCGCGTCGTTGGCACCGACGCCGTGTTCGGGCAGCGCGCCACCGAGCCGGTCGAGCAACGGAAGCGCCGCCGGGTTCTGGGCCGGAAGATCGTCCAGCCCCAGGAGGTACGCCCTAGCCGCGGCATACACCGTACTGAGCGGCTCCAGTGCGGCGGCGGGATCGGTGGCGATATCGGCGAGCGGGTCCATCCAGCAATCATCGCCTAGATCACAGCGGTGGGAAGGCCCGATCCGGCGCCGCGGTTGCGGCCAATCGGCGGAATGCCGTGCCGGTGAGGTCCGCGCTGATCGGCGCGACGAGGTGTCGCCCCTGACCGGATGCACAGCCCAGCGCGCGCAGCGCCGTCCGTTGGGCGGCCGACTCGACCCCCTCGGCCACCACCCGTACGCCGAGCCGGCGACCGAGGTCCACGGTCGTCCGGACAATCGCGGCCGCCTCCGGAGACGAGACCATCGCACCGACGAACGACGAGTCGACCTTCACCTCGTCGATCTGCACTCGGGCGAGGAACGTCAACGACGAGTGGCCGGTACCGAAGTCGTCCACCGCGATCTGTACGCCCAACCGCCGCAGCCGGGCCAGCACGTCGTCCACAACGCCCGCGTGGCCGGTCAGCACGGCGCTTTCGGTGATCTCCAGGACGAGCATCAACGGCGACAGACCGTAGCGCGACAGCATCGCCTCGACATCGGTCGGCAGGCCGGGATCGGCGAGGCTGCGTGGCGACAGGTTCACCGAGACCGGCAGCGGCATGCCGTCGGCCGCCCAGTCGCGGGCCAGAGCCAGGGCCCGATCGAGCACGTACCGGGTGAACGGCGCGACCAGATCACTGGTGTCGATGATGTCCACGAAGTCGGCCGGCGCGAGGAGCCCGCGGCGCGGGTGGTGCCAGCGGATGAGGGCCTCGCCGCCGAGCGGTCTACCGGTATCCAGGTCGAGCGTCGGCAGCACATCAATGACGAGTTGGTCGGATCGCTGGATCGCCTCACGAAGATCGAGCACGACCGACAGCCGATCCGCATTGCCCGCCAGCGCATCGGCCTCATCGTCGCCGTACGCGGTGATGGTGAGCGCGTTGCGTTTCGCGCGGCGCATCGCGATGTCGGCCCGCCGCAACAACTCTTCGGTTCCGTGATCGGGCGCCGGCGCGACCGCCACGCCGATCGACACTTCGACCGCGATCTGGATGCCCGCGACCTCCGCCGGTACGGCCAACTCCTCCGCCAGACTCTCTGCCACCCGTTGTGCCGCCGCATCGCCAATCGCGGTCACGACCAGCGCGAATTTGTCTCCGGTCAGCCGGGCGACGAGCGGGTTCGGCCCGGCCACCACGCGTAGCCGATTCGACGTGATCCGCAGCAACTCGTCACCGGCGCGGTGCCCGAGCGTGTCGTTGACGTCCTTGAAACGGTCGATCCCGAGAACGAACAGCGCCACATGCTGCTCGGTCAGCGCGAGTGCTTCATCGCCGGACCGGATGAGCGTCTCTCGGTTGAGAAGCCCGGTAAGCACGTCGTGGTGGGCGTCGTGGACGCTGCGCGCGGCGAGCACACGCAAGGCACGGTGTGCCGACGCATCGTGCAGCGCAGCCGCGACCGCGTCGCCCACCACCGACATGGCCGTGTGCTCACGCAACCGCAGCCGTGATCCCGGTGGCATCCAGACGCGCAGTTCACCAATGTCGATATTGTTGATCGCAAGTGCGCGTACCGCGCTCGGCCGACCCGGGTGATCGATCGGCGAACCGGCCAGTTCGATCGTCTCGATCTCACCGTTGGCCGATCGCGCGGTCCGATAGCCACCCGGTGCGGCCGACATCCGATCTACCCAGACCTCCACCACGGCGGCGCCGAACAGCCGGTAGACGCCGGTCGTTGCGGCCATCGCGACATCGCGCTCGTCCAGCCGATTCAAGGATTGCGCGATCTCGGCGAAGTCCCGCCAGATCCGGCGCTCCTCCGACGCTCTGGATCGATAGAGATAGGTCTGGTGCATGATCGCGAACACTGCGGGGATCACCAGCAGCCAGTCGCGGTTGCGCTGGAACGCGGCGATGAAGACGACGCCGATCGCCATCCCGCCGATCACCATCGGCAGCTTGTCCAGCAAAACCTGAACATCGGCCCGGAACACGTCCGGGACGGATCGCGCCGACCACACGTTGGCGAAGCTGACCGAGATCAAGCTGTACGTGAATGCACCGGCGACTACGGCGACGATCGTTCGCGGGTTGACTGCCTCGATCCGGGTACCGGCAATCACCCGTGCGACCAGCGTGCCCGCCAATGCGGCGAGTGCCAGGTGGCCCGCGTTGATCAGGATGCGCCACGAATACGGCGTGCCGGTACGGAGCCGGCAGAGGCACTGACCGATCACCGCCCCGACTCCCATCGTTGCCGGTACCCAGCCGGACGGAAGCAGGAAGCCGACAGCGATCAGCGCGGCCTCGCCCCAGCCGAGATAGATGAATCGGTCGCCCTGATGAAACCGAACCGCCCCCGCCTGAGCGAGTACCGCGATGGCGGCGGCGAGTGCGAGATGCGGCCAGAGTTGTGGCCCTGGACTGACCGCGATGCCGGCCACGGAAGCGATACAGGCGGCACCGAACGTCCATGATTTCCACGATCGGAGGCTGATCTCGGACACGATCATCGCGGCGAGGCCCCCTCTCGCGTCGGCCGGCCCCTCGGTGCCGTGCCGTAGATTCGTGGCACCCCCCAGCGCCCCCACTGCGGAACGGTAGGGCAGATCGGCGCGGCGCGATACCCGACGGTTGGCCGATGCGGACATGAATCGGGCAATTAAGGGCGTTGCCAAGACAACAAAATGGCGCCGAACCGAGGCCCGGCGCCATTCGCGCGTTTCGTTCTAGTTTTTCTCGGCTTCACTGCGCACGTCGGCATCCGGCGGCGGGGTCGCGTTGACCCGAGGGTCCGGGAAGCTCTGCGGCAGGCGCTTGAGCCTGGCGTTCATGTTCCGGATCAGCAGAACCGTCGCGACCGCGAGCAGCACGATGATCAGTAGACCGAGCGGACCGGCCACGCCGTCGCCGAGGTTGTCCCCGAAGTCGTTGTCGGCGAGGTGTGTCACGCCGGCCGCCAGTACGTTCACCATGGCCAGCACTCTACTCCCGCATTACGCGGCGACCGATTCGCGGACGCCCGCGAACAGGTCGTCCTCCACGGCGTCCGGGTCGACGAACGATCGGACCAGTTGGTAGTCCTCGGTCGGCCAGATCTGCTGCTGAACCGACAGCGGCACCTTGAACCAGAAACCTTCCGGATCAACCTGGGTGGCGTGCGCCCGCAGAGCGTTGTCGCGCGTCTCGAAAAACTCGCCGCACGGAACGCGAGTCGTCGTTCGATCGCTCCGATCTTCGCGGTCTTCCCACTTCTCCAGCCACTCCGCATACGGGGACTCCATGCCGGCCGCGAGCATGCCCTCGTGCAGCGCGGTGACGCGCGTCTTGTTGAAGCCGACGTTGTAGTACAGCTTCAACGGCTGCCAGACCTCGCCCAGCTCCGGGTACCGATCCGGGTCACCGGCCGCTTCGAACGCGGCCACCGAGATCTTGTGGCACATGATGTGATCCGGGTGCGGGTAGCCACCGTTCTCGTCGTACGTCGTCATCACGTGTGGCCGGAACGCCCGGACCTCGGCGACCAGCGCGCCAACCGCTTCGTCCATATCCGCGAGGCCGAAACATCCCTCGGGCAGCGGTGGCAGCGGATCGCCCTCCGGCAGGCCAGAGTCGACGAAGCCGAGCCAGTGCTGCCGGATGCCGAGGATCTCGCGCGCCTTGTCCATCTCGGCGCGGCGGATCTCGGCGATGTTCGCCCAGATCTCGGGGCGGTCGAGGGCCTTGTTCAGCACGCTCCCCCGCTCACCGCCGGTGCACGTGACGACCAGCACGTCCACCCCGTCGGCCACGTACTTCGCCATTGCCGCCGCACCCTTGCTCGACTCGTCGTCGGGGTGGGCGTGTACGGCCATCAGGCGCAGGTTCTCGCCAGCGATCACAGCTTCATCCTTCTTCGTATGTATCGCCTGATCCGTCGACGTTCATCGGACGGATCGGGCGAGTGGGAGCATGTCCACACCGAGGGCCTACCATCGGAGCCGAACACCCATTCTGACGGATCGGTGTGACTCCGCACTACCGAGCAGGACGGCCAGGACGTGACGCAGACCTCTACAGAGGCGCCAACTCCGGACGGCGGGGCAATGTTCCCACCCGGCCGGTACGGTCGGCGGCGGGAGTCGACCGTACGCCGACGACGTTGGGTCACTCCGGTCGTCGGGCTGGCCATTGTTGCTGTGATGGGTCTCATCGCCGTGAAACTCTATTTCGAGTATGGAAACGACGATTTCACCGCAAATGTGACAAGCTATACGAACATCACCGATCGGTCGGTGACCGTGAAGTTCTCCGTCTCCAAGCCCGATGGCGTCGCCGGAACGTGCACGGTTCAAGCGTTCACGTTCGACGATCAGCAGATCGGCGAAGCACAGGTACCGGTACCAGCCAGTGGGACGAACAGCGTGATCACGTACAAGCTGGCGACCACCGAGAAGGCGTATATCGCTGAGGTCCCCGGCTGTCAGCGCGCCAACTGAGGCGCTCGGCCGCCGACCCGACCAAAACTCTTTGAGACGGTGATGTCACTCACTGGTACGTTTGACGTTCGATAGCAAAGCATTCACCTCGGAATCGCAAGGAGTTCAGCTGTGTCAACATCCAACCGCGACGCCCAGGCCGCATGGCTATCTCAGGACGCTCACGATCGACTCGTCGCGGAGTTGAATCAGCTCATCGCCGACCGGCCCGTCATCGCGGCCGAGATCAACGCTCGGCGTGAAGAGGGCGATCTCCGCGAGAACGGCGGCTACCACGCGGCCCGCGAGGAGCAGGGCAAGCAGGAAGGTCGCATCCGCTACCTGCAGGAGTTCCTGCGTACGGCGCAGGTCGGCGAGGCAGCGGTGGCGGACACCGTCGGTGCCGGCATGGTGGTGACGATCTACTTCGACAACGACAGCTCCGACACCGAGACGTTCTTGCTGGGCTCCCGCGAGATCGCCGCGACGACGGATCTCACGGTCTACAGCCCCGAGTCGGCGGTCGGCAAGGCGATCATGGGCACGAAGCCCGGCGACACCGTTTCGTACACGGCACCGAGCGGCGCCGAGATCAAGGTGACCGTCGTCAAGTTCGAGCCGTTCGCGGGTTAGTCCTAAGTCATGTTCGCGAGTTCGGTCCGCAGCGTTCGGTAGCTGCGGGCCAGCTCGGCGTCGATCTGCGCGGATTCGAACGCGGTCAGCACGAATCTGGCCGTTCCCGTCGCGCGTGACTCGACCAGCCGCGCACGCAGACCGTGTGGCGGGTGGCTCCGCGCCAGCGACGCCTCGTCACGCATGGACAGTTGCCGCAACCGCTGGATGCGTGGCGCCACCTCTCCGCGGCCATCCAAGAGCGCCTGCCGCCATGAATCCGGTGCGGCACCGGCGTACGACGCGCGACGGAGCACCGTGATGCACGCTTCCCGCAACATCAGCGCGTCGATCAGGCCGGCCGTTTCCACACCGCCCGCAACACGGGCCGCCATCGCATCGGCGGCGTACTCGGCGTGATGCGATGCCCGGACGCCGAGCCATTCGATGAACAATTGCAGAAGCCCGAAAACGAACGAGATCATCGCCATTATCGGTCGCGTCAGAAGGTCGCCAAGCACCGCCATGCTGGCACCTCGTCCGCGACCACCGCGTGTGTAGCGAGACTGTCCGCTGTCCGGCTTCGTCATCACGGCGAGGTTGCCCAGGAACGAGAATGCGTACTGGGTCAGGGGTCCTCGACGAACGTCGCCGTTGACGAAGTGTCCCAGTTCGTGAGCGATCAACGCGACCTGCTCCTGCGGCTTCAACGACAGCCAGAGCGGGAGTCCGATTCGCAGATACTTGCGGCGCCGCAGCCCGTACGTGCCGGTCGAGGCGTTGAAGCCGCTGTCGAACAGCAGCACGTCCGGGGCCGGCGCGCCGATCTCCGTGGCCACCGTCGTGATCAGGCGCTGCAACGCGGGCAGATCAGCCGGATCGACCGGCTCTGCATATTTGCTCAGCCGGCCGAACCGCGGTCGTAGCGCGAACGCCACGAGCAGCAGCACCACCGCGATGATGTCCAGCGCGAACGTTCGTACCGAGACAATCAACCACAGTGCCACCACCACGAACGCCGCCTCGATCAGGAGTGCACCGAGCGAGATCAAGGTGAGCGCAGCCCGCGCTCCGCTGAGGCCGAGCTTGTCGATAGGCCGCCCGCTCAGGACCGCGAACTGTTGTTCATTCAGCCGGTACGCCGACCGGAACGACATGCGGTCCGCCCACTTCCACCGCAGGTCCGGCCGCCGACGGTCGGGCTCGTAACACTCGATATTCCAGCCGCAGGACGGGCACCACGGGGTTGCCTGGCGCTCGCTGACGAGAGCGGAGCCGCACTTCGGGCATGCCGTGCCGACAGCCGGTGTGACAG
Source organism: uncultured Actinomycetota bacterium (assembly GCA_963831705.1). GTDB lineage: Bacteria > Actinomycetota > Actinomycetes > Mycobacteriales > Micromonosporaceae > DASQPR01. The sequence goes on from CAWHRE010000010.1 coordinate 889,986, forward strand.
CGGGGGCGAGGGTATTCACGCGCGCACATGTTGCCACTCGCTTTCGCGCCGCGCGACCCCCGAATGGCCTATCCGGCGAACGGCGTCACGGTGTACCCCGCCCCGCGAAGCGTTGAGATGAGCCGGTCGGAGTGCTCCGAGCCACGCGTCTCCACCGACAGCCCTACCTCGACTTCGCCGAGGCGCAGGCCGGGCGAGTGCCGCTGGTGTTCCACGTCGACGACGTTCGCGCCGAGATCGGCGATCTGTGCCAGGAGCAGCGCCAGTTGGCCCGGGCGATCCGTGCATCGAACCGTCACCCGCAGGTACCGTCCGGCGGACGACAGCCCATGCTCGATCACCTTCGCCAGCAAGAGCGGGTCGATATTGCCGCCGGACAGTACGGCGACGACCGGCGTCTCGACGTTCACGACCCCGGCTTGGAGTGCGGCAACGCCGACCGCACCGGCCGGCTCGACCACGAGCTTGCAGCGTTCGAGCAGCATCAGCAGTGCCCGCGAGATGTCCTCGTCGGTCACCGTCACGACGTCGTCAACGAATTTCTGGACGTGCGCGAACGTCAGGTCGCCGGGGCGGCCGACCGAGATGCCGTCCGCCATCGTGACCAGTCGTGGGATCCGTACCGGCTCGCCGGCTTTGATCGACGAGACCATCGCCGCCGCGCCGGCCGCCTGTACGCCGATCACCCGTACGTCCGGCCGGAGCGCCTTCACCGCGACCGCGATGCCGGAGACGAGGCCGCCGCCACCCACACCAACGATGATCGTCTTCACATCCGGGCACTGCTCCAGGATCTCCAGCCCGACGGTGCCCTGGCCGGCGATGACGTCCGGATGATCGAACGGGTGAATGAAGATCGCCCCGGTCCGGTCGGCGTACTCGGCGGCGGCCAGCAGAGCTTCATCGACGGTCTCGCCGACGAGCATCACCTCCGCTCCGTAACCCTTCGTCGCAGCCACCTTCGGCAACGGCGCGCCTACCGGCATGAACACGGTCGCCTTTGTCTCGCACAGGCCGGCCGCCACAGCCACGCCTTGGGCGTGGTTCCCGGCGCTCGCCGCGACCACGCCTCGCTTGCGTTCTTCGACAGTAAGGCCGCTGATTCTCACCAGGGCGCCCCGGACCTTGTACGCACCGGCTCGCTGCAGGTTCTCGCATTTCAGCCAGATCGGGCCGCCAACCATCGCCTGAAGCGGCCGACAGGGTTCCATCGGGGTCCGTCGGACGGTTTCCCCGAGAATTTCTCTGGCTTTTTCGATGTCTTGCAGGGTTACCAGGTTGGGCACGCCTTTATGTTGTCACGTCGGTTTCGCGTCGCCCTATCTTGCAGGCACCTTCGGGTGATCCGGCCAGCCTGGAGCGTGCCGGAGCCAAGGGCTGGCTTGCTCCAGCTGACCGGCGGCGGCCAGCAGTTGGAGTTCGGTGCCGGGCGTGCCGACGAGTTGCACCGCGACCGGCAGGCCATCCGGGCGTACGCCCATCGGAACGACCAGCGCCGGGAAGCCGGCCACGTTCCACGCGCCCTGGTACGGCGCGAAGCGCATGCTCGCGACCATGTTGACGAGCCATGAGCGGGATGCGTAGTTCGTCGCCCTGGGGGGCGTTGAGGCCAGCGCCGGGGTCATCAGGATGTCGATGTTGTGATCGGAGAACCACGCCTCGCATCGCGCGCGCCACTCGCGGCGGTGTTCCTCCTGCACGTACCCGTGGCGTTGGGCCCAGGCGCCGATCCGGGCGTGGAACCGCGATCGCGGCGTCAGCGTCGATCGGTCGATACCGGCCGCGGTGATGTCGGCATCGACCGCCGCGCACCACGTCGCGATCGTGCGAAGGCCGAGCCGTGTCGGGTACACCGGGTCGCGCATCGTGGTGTCGTGCCCGGCCTCGACCACGAGCCGGCTCGCGTTGGCCAGCGCCGTCTTCGCTTCGCGATCGGGGGACACGCCGAAGATCGGACTGCGGCTGGAAATCCCGAATCGGAGGCGGCTCGGCTCGACGAGCTGCGGCGGCGACCATCCGGCCAGTACCGCGAGGCCGACCGTGGCGTCCGCCACCGTGGTCGCGAGGATGCCGTGCTCGGCCAGGCCGTACCAGTCGGTCGCACCGAGTTGGGACGGCACCACGCCGCTTCCGGGCTTGATGCCGATCAGTCCGCACGCGGCCGCCGGAATGCGAATCGAACCCAGACCGTCGTTGCCGTGCGCGATCGGCACCAGGCCCGACGCCACGGCGGCGGCCGCGCCGCCGGACGATCCACCGGGGGTACGGTCGGTCCGCCACGGATTCCGCGTGATCGTGCCGTCGTCATCGGTGAACGGCCAGATGCTCAACTCGGGTGCACGTGACGTGGCCACGACGACGGCGCCGGCGCCTCGCAGGCGGCGTACCACCTCGTGATCTTGTTCGGCCACCGCGGACTTCGCGGCGGCCGACCCGTTCCAGGTCGGCAGGCCGGCGATCGGGGTGTTCTCCTTGACCGCGACCGGGACACCCGCGAGCGGCAGGTTTACCAGCTCTTCCTGGGCATCGACGGTATCCGCTTCGGCGATCGCGACGCTGGCGCGGACCACCCGGAACGCGTTGACGACATGCTCGCGCTCGCCGATGTGCGCGAGATGGTCGGCGACGACTTCGGCCGCCGATGCGTCACCGCGACGTACGGCCCGCGCGATCTGCTTGGCGGTCGCGCCGACCCACGTGTATTCCAGCTTCCCGTGCCCGTCCGCCATCGCCAACCCTCCATTATGGAGCCCGCAAACCCGGCTGCCTTAGGCCAGTGCCTGCTCCAGGTCCGCGAGGAGATCATCCACCGTCTCGATGCCGACAGACAAGCGCACCAGGTCGCCGGGCACTTCGAGCGGTGATCCGGCGGCGCTGAGGTGAGTCATGCGGCCCGGGTGCTCGATCAACGATTCGACACCACCGAGCGACTCGCCCAGTGTGAAAAGTTTTGCGCGATTGCACACGTCGATCGCGGCCGACTCGCCACCGGCGGCCCGGAAACTGACCATGCCGCCGTAACGGCGCATCTGCTTCGCGGCGACCTCGTGTCCCGGATGTTCCGGCAGACCGGGGTAGAGCACGGAGGCGACCTTCGGGTGGTGGGTCAGGTACGCGGCGATGCGCTCGGCGTTGTCGCAGTGCCGATCCATGCGTACGCCCAGCGTCTTGATCCCGCGCAGCGTGAGGAACGCGTCGAACGGGCCGTTGACCCCGCCGATCGCGTTCTGGAAGTACTTGAGCCGAGCGGCGAGTTCATCGTCGTTGCAGACCAGGGCGCCACCGACGACATCGGAGTGGCCACCGACGTACTTCGTGGTCGAGTGCACGACCACGTCCGCGCCCAGGACGAGCGGCTGCTGGAGGTACGGCGACGCGAACGTGTTGTCCACCACGAGCAACGCGCCGACCTCGTGCGCGACGCCCGCGATCGCGGCGATGTCCGCGATGCTCAGCAGCGGATTCGTCGGCGTCTCGATCCACACGATCTTCGTGTTGGGCGTGATCGCGGCCCGGATCGCGTCGACGTCCGACACCGGGGCCGGCGACCAGGTCAGGCCCCACGGCTCGGCCACCTTCGCGAACAGCCGGTACGTTCCGCCGTACGCGTCGTTCGGGATCACCACGTGATCGCCCGGCTTGCACACCGTACGGATGAGCGTGTCCTCGGCGGCGAGTCCGCTCGCGAACGCGAGTCCGTGCCGCCCGGATTCGATCGCGGCCATGCATTCCTGGAGCGCGTCGCGGGTCGGATTGCCCGAGCGGCTGTATTCGTAGCCGAGCCGCGGCGCACCGACGGCATCTTGGGCGTACGTCGAGGTGGCGAAGATCGGCGTGTTGACCGCGCCGGTGCGGGGATCGGGTTCCTGGCCGGCGTGGATCGCGAGCGTGTCGAAGCCGTGCGTATGAGCGTCAGTGGTCACGTCAGACAGGCTAGCCTCCAGGCATGAGCGCTGCGGGGACCGGCTGCATATTCTGCGCCATCGCGTCCGGCGAGCTGTCGGCCTTCATCGTCGCGTCGACACCTGCGGCGATCGCGTTCCTCGATACCCGGCCCGTCTTCCCCGGGCACACGCTGGTGGCGCCGCGTACCCATATCGAGACGCTCGCTGATCTGCCGGTCGATCAGGTCGGCGGATACTTCGAGTTCGTTCAGCGGGTGGCGAACGCGGTCGAAGCCGGAATGTCCGCCGACGGAACGTTCGTGGCGATCAACAACAAGGTTTCGCAGAGCGTGCCGCACCTGCATACGCACGTGGTGCCGCGGCGGCGCAAGGACGGCCTCCGTGGCTTTTTCTGGCCACGTTCGAAGTATGAATCGGACGCCTCAGCCGCTGCCGTCGCCGCATCAATCTCATCTTCCATGGCGTGACCGGATCGTTCCGCTCTCGGGCATGATTGTGCCTGTCGGGACCGCTGCCGACGGGACAGGATCATGCGCATGAAGAGAGCACTCGTCGTCATCGACGTCCAGGAGTCATTCCGCGCCCGACCGTCCTGGGCCACGTTTAATCGACCGGACATCGAGAAGCCGGTCGGTCGGCTGGTGGAGTCATCCCGAGCGGCCGGAGACCTGGTCGTCTGGGTTCTGCACAGCGAGCCGGACACCGGTACGGTGTTCGATCCCGAGCTCGGTTTCGTTCGGGTGATGGACGAATTGGCGCCGATTCCGGGCGAGCCGACGATCACGAAGACCGCGCACAACGCGTTCACCACCACGAATCTCCAGCAGACCTTGACCACGCACGGCATCGGTGAACTGATCATCTGCGGTATCCGGACCGAGCAGTGCTGCGAGACGACCGCTCGGGTGGCGTCTGACCTCGGCTACCAGGTGATCTTCGCGCTGGACGCCACCGCGACGAGCCCAATCTCCGATTGGCAGTCGTCACGTGGCCGGACGTTGTCGGCCGATGAGATCACCGAGCGGACCGCGTACGCGTTGGCCGACCGTTTCGCGACCATCCGGACGGTCGAGGAGCTGACCGGATCGTGACCCGCGTCGTCTTCCTGCTCGCCCGCCACCTGCACCTGTTGGATCTCGCCGGTCCGACGCAGGTGTTCTCGACCGCGACCGACTTCGGGTACGGCTACGAGATGCACTACGTGGGCGAGCAGGAAGACATACCGAGTCATCAGGGCGTCGTGCTGAGGGCGTCGACCGCGTGGCCGTCGCTGACGCCGGACGATCTGATCATCGTGCCGGGTTGGCGTACTCCGCTCGTGTCCGGCCATTCGGCATTTACCGCGGCCACGCTCGATCACCTGCGGAGTCATCGTGGCGTCGTGGCCAGCGTCTGCTCGGGCGCATTCGCGCTGGGCTTCGCCGGGCTGCTGGACGGCCGCCGCGCTACGACGCACCACGACCTGACCGACGAGTTGGCCGACCGATTCCCGCGCGCTTCGGTCGTCCGCGACGTCCTGTACGTCCTCGATGATCGCGTCGTGACCTCGGCTGGTATCGCGAGCGGCGTCGATCTGGCGCTCTACCTCATCGCCGTCCGACACGGCCCGGAAGTTGCCGCTCGGATCGCCCGCCAAATGGTCGTGTACGCCCGGCGCAACGGCGACGAGCAGCAAGCCAGCGCCATGCTGCGGTACCGATCGCACGTCAACGACGCGGTCCACCGAGCGCAGGATCTGATCGACGCCTCGTTCGCCTCGCCGCTACCCCTGGCTTCGCTGGCTTCCTCGGTCGGCGTTAGCGAACGCACGTTGACCAGGCGATTTACCGAGGCAACCGGCCTTACGCCACTCCGTTACCAGCAGATGCTTCGGGTGGAGAGAGCCGAAAATCTGATCAGGCATGGGGCTACCGTGGAAGCGGCGGCACGTGCGGCCGGATTTGTTGATCCACGGATGCTGCGCCGGCTGCGCGGGCGCTCCTTACCGGATCCTTACGCCGCTTTTCACGGGAATCCGGGAGCCGGCAACGTGCGTTGAGGAGAACGACAATCCGCAAAGGAGCATCATGAACTTTCTACGCCGCAAGGCACCGGACATGCCGACCGTCGACCAGGCCCTACCGGGCCGCGAGACCCCGCTGTCCATCCCGCCGGTCCACGCCGTTCTCGGTACCCCTCAGCAGGGGCCGTGGCCGACCGGTACGGAGATCGCCGTCTTCGGGATGGGCTGCTTCTGGGGCGCCGAGCGGATGTTCTGGAAGCTGCCGGGCGTTTACTCGACCGCAGTCGGATACGCGGGCGGATTCACCGCAAACCCGACATACGAGGAGACGTGTACCGGCATGACCGGGCACACCGAGGTCGTACAGGTCGTCTATGACCCCGCGCAGATCAGCTACAACCAGTTGCTCAAGGTCTTCTGGGAGAACCACGACCCGACCCAGGGCAACCGCCAGGGCAACGACGTCGGCACGCAGTACCGGTCGGCGATCCTGACCACCACGCCGACCCAGTACGCCGAGGCACTCGCTTCTCGGGAGGCGTTCGCGCCGGTCGTGAAGGGCCAGGGGTACGGCGACATCACCACGGAGATCGCGCCGCTGACGAAGTTCTACTACGCCGAGGGCTACCACCAGCAGTATCTGCACAAGAACCCGGGCGGATATTGCAACATCGGCCCGAATGGCATGAGCTGCCCCATCGGCGTAGCGAAGGTCGAAGGCTGACGCTTCGCGTAGGGTTTGGCGATTGATCATGGGGTTGTGGTCGTCTCGATGCCTCCGGAGACAGCAACAACCCCATGATCATCACCGAGCGGAACTGTCGGTGAGCCGTACTACCGTTCCGACCCATGCGCGAAGCATGGAATTCGGATCAGGTCGCGGCGCTCGCACCGGACTCATCGTCGATGGGTGCCGCCCGCGGCCTTGCCACGCCGGCGAAGTGGGTGGATCGCGGTGCCGCCGACGGCCCGCCGGGAACGCTTTGGGGCCTGGCGAAAGGCAGCGGATCGAAGCCGTACCAAACATGTATTGATCTTGACGAGCCGGCGTACCGCTGCTCCTGCCCGAGCCGCAAGTTTCCGTGTAAGCACGCGCTCGGCCTGCTCTTGATGTGGTCGACCGGCGCCGTCCCAGACGCCGCCTCCCCGGCGTGGGTCGACGAGTGGCATGCAAGCCGCGCCGGTCGGGCCGCCAAAGCCGAAGCGCGCCGGGCGAACGTCGAGCCGCAGACCGACGAACAGGCCAAGGCGGCGGCGAAGCGAGCCGCGCAGCGTGACGATCGGGTTGCCGGCGGCGTCGCCGAACTGGGTCTTTGGCTGGACGACCAGGTCCGCGGCGGCATAGCCGGCCTTGATCATGCGGGATACCAGCATTGGGACGCTTCGGCCGCGCGGCTTGTCGACGCCCAGGCGCCGGGCATCGCCCGTCGAGTCAAGGCGCTGGCCGGCATCGCGAGCTCGCGCGAAGGCTGGGACCAGCGGCTACTGGCCGAGATGGGCACGCTCCGGCTGTTGACCCAAGCCCACGCACGGCTCGCGGAACTCCCGCCCGCACTGGCCGAAACGGTCCGCGGTCACGTCGGCTACACCATTCCAATCGAGCGTGTACGCGCAACCGACCCGATCCGTGACATCTGGCAGGTCGTCGCGGTCCAGGACGAAGTCGAAGAGCGCCTGACCACCAGACGTTCGTGGCTGCTCGGGCAAACGACCGGCCGCCCCGCCTTGGTACTGGCGTTCTCCGTCGCAGGTCAACCCCTCGCCGCAGACCTCGTCGTCGGTACGGCCCTCGACGCCGACGTGTGCTTCTATCCGGGCGCAACGCCGCTGCGGGCCATCGTCGCGACGCGGTACGCGACGGCCGAGCCGTGCACGAGGCCCACCCCGGTGACAACCATCCGGCAAGCGCTCGAAAACCACGCGGATGCACTCGCCGCAGATCCGTGGCTGGACGCCTGGCCGGTGCTGATCGAAGGCGTCCTCGTACCCGGTTCGACGTGGCATCTCGTCGACGCGGACGGCGACGCGCTGCCGGTGCGTACTCGTTCGGGCGTTCCCTGGCACCTGGTCGGTGCGGCCGGTGGACGACCCACCACGATGGCCGGCGACTGGTCATCCGAGGGCCTGCAGATCCTCGCCGCATACATCGACGGAGAGATGGTGCAAGCATGATGACATCGTTGTGGCCGCAGCTCCTGTCGACGGCACTCGTTGGTACGCAGCGTCGGGCGCCTGACACGGTCGCGGTCCCGGAGCAATTGAACGCGCTCGTCCCGGTGCTGCGATCCGAAGCCGATCTGCTGTCCGCGGCCGGGTCTCTGACTCTCGCTCGTCGAGCCGGAGTCGGCGTCGTCACGGGTGTCCAACCGCTCGCGCCGGCGCCGGTCGACGATCTTCCGCTCGCTCCGGCCGCCGCACGCCGCCGCTTGCGACTTCTGATCGGCACCTCGGTCGACCCGAACCTGGTCGAGCTGTGGCTGACGCTCGCGGTGGAGCGCGGTGTCGGCGTAGCGGGTCGGGATCTGCCGAATCTGTTCCGGATCGGCCGGGCACACGAACGTCTGCGGGACGCGATCACGACGGTCGCGGGCGCGCGTGGCGCGTGGTTGGCGGCCATGAACGGCGAATGGTCCTGGGTGGTCGATCGCCGGGCCGTGATGATCGACGTCGACGACGAGCAGGCATGGACCGAAGGCTCCCTCGCCGATCGGGTCGCCTACCTCGCGACCGCACGGCGCCGCGATCCGGCCAGGGGGCGTGAGCTGCTCGAAGCAGTCTGGGCAAAGGAACCGTCGCCGGAGCGCGCAGCGCTGCTGCCGACGCTGTCCGCAGGTCTCGGGCTCGACGACGAACCGTTCCTCGACGCCGCCCTCGACGACCGGCGCAAAGAAGTACGTATCGCGGCGCAGGCCCTGCTCGCCACGCTGCCCGGCTCCGCGTACGAGCGCCGGATGGCCGACCGCGCCCGGGCGACCGTGGCGGCGAGCGGCCGAAAGTTGGTCGTGACGCCGCCGGACAGCTGCGACAACGCGATGAAGCGTGACGGTGTCGAACCGAAACCGCCGCACGGCATTGGCGAGCGTGCCTGGTGGTTCGAGCAGATCGTGTCCGCAGCGCCACTGTCCACATGGGAATCGTTTGGCGCGGCGCCGGCCGAACTCGCCGCCGGGAAAGTCGTCGACGATTGGGCGCCTTCGCTGCATCGGGCGTGGGCGAACGCTGCGGTACGGGCAGGCGATACGGTCTGGGCGGCCGCGCTGCTGTCCGCCGGATTCGGTTCCGGTGTCAAGGCGAAGGTCGTCGATGCGGAGCTGACCACTGCGCTGCATCGGATGCTGCCGGCCGACGAGGCGATCGCTACCGCGCTGACCCGTCTGGCTGCCGTCGGTACCACCGTGGCGCAGGCCGCCGCGATCGTGGACATCTGTCCCCGCCCGTGGACCGAACCGCTCGCCGCTGCCCTACTCGGATTTCTTGGCAAGCAGATGCGCGTTACGAACACCGCTTATCTCCCCTATCACCTGGGCGAACTCGCGACCGCGATAGTCGTCGGGCTCCGGCCCGACGCGTACGCCTCGGTGGCCGCTCTCGCCCGCGATCTCGCCGGCACCAACATTCACGGACTCGCCGAAACGCTTGTCACCCTGGCCGAAACCCGCTACCAGATCCTTCAGGAGTTTGCGTGACCACAACCATGCCGGCGGTTCTCCGCCCGCACGCCGAAGACCAGTTCGCCGACGAGATCGCCGCGCTCGTGGCGAGCGACGACCGTCCCCGCCCGCCGGGCTGGCTCCTCTCCCCCAGCGCGGTGGTGACCTACCTGCTCGGCGACGGCGCCGGAATCACGCCGAAGTACATCGGGCCGCGCCGCTTGATGGAAGTAGCGGTCGCGACGCTGGCAACCGATCGCGCATTGCTGCTGCTGGGCGTACCGGGGACGGCGAAGACCTGGGTGTCCGAGCACCTGGCGGCCGCGATCAGTGGGGATTCGACGCTCATCGTCCAAGGCACCGCCGGTACGCCGGAAGAGGCGATCCGATACGGCTGGAACTACGCTCGCCTGCTCGCCGAGGGGCCGTCCACCGCGGCGCTGGTACCGGGTCCGATCCTGACCGCGATGCAGCACGGGAAGATCGCCCGGGTCGAGGAACTGACCCGCATCCCGGCCGACGTCCAGGACACGTTCATCACGATCCTGTCGGAAAAGACGCTGCCCATCCCGGAGCTCGGTGACGAGGTGCAGGCGGTCAAGGGCTTCAACGTGATCGCGACCGCGAACGACCGGGACCGTGGCGTGAACGAGCTGTCGAGCGCGTTGCGCCGCCGGTTCAACACGGTCGTGCTGCCGGTCCCGGCGAGCGCTGAGGAGGAGGTCGACATCGTCTCGCGCCGGGTCGCGTCGCTCGGCAAGGCGTTGGAGCTGCCCGAGGTCCCGGCCGCGATCGACGAGATCCGCCGGATCGTGACGGTCTTCCGCGAGCTGCGCAGCGGCCTGACCGACGACGGCCGGACCAAGTTGAAGTCACCCAGCGGCACGCTGTCGACGGCCGAGGCGATCTCGGTGATGACGAACGGCATCGCGCTCGCGACGCACTTCGGTGACGGTGTGGTTCGCGCCGCCGATGTCGCGTCCGGCATCCGGGGCGCGGTCGTCAAGGACCCGGTCACCGACGCGGTGATCTGGCGTGAATACCTGGAGACCGTGGCGCGCGAGCGGGACGGCTGGAAGGACTTCTACCGGGCGGCGCGGAGCGCCGAGTGACCGTCTCCCTATTCGGTATCCGGCACCACGGCCCCGGTTCGGCGCGTGCGCTCACGTCTGCGCTCGCCGAACTCCGGCCGGACATCGTCCTGGTCGAAGGGCCGCCGGAGGCGGACGATCTCGTCGCGCTCGCCAAGTCGCCCGAGCTGGAGCCGCCGGTCGCGCTGCTGGCGTACCCGACGAAGGCGGACGTGATGGGTCAGGGTGCGTCGTTCTGGCCGTTCGCGGTGTTCTCGCCGGAGTGGCAGGCGATTCGATACTCGGTCGACCACGGCGTACCGCTGCGGTTCTGCGATCTTCCGGCCGCGCAGATGTTCGCGCTGCGGGCCCAGCCGGAACCACCGGATCGGCTGCATGTCGACCCGATCGGCGCGCTCGCCGAGGCCGCCGGGTACGACGATGCCGAGCGCTGGTGGGACGACGTGATAGAGCACCGTCGCGACGGCGCACCCTTTGAGGCGATCGCCGAGGCGATGACCGCGGTCCGGAGTACGGTTACGCCGGTCCCGGACCGACCCGACTTCGACGAGATCCGCGAGGCATACATGCGGACCGTGCTTCGTAACGTGCAGAAGGACGGGTACGAGCGGATCGCGGTCGTCTGTGGTGCGTGGCATGTGCCCGCGTTGCAGGCTCCGTTGCCGACCGCGTCGGCGGACGCGACCATGCTGCGTGGCCTGCCGAAGATCCCGGTCGCCGTCACGTGGGTGCCATGGACGCACGGCCGCCTGGCGTACGCGCAGGGCTATGGCGCGGGCGTCGCTTCACCGGGCTGGTACCACCACCTGTTCACCACCGCCGATCGCATCGTCGAACGCTGGCTGGTCGATGTCGCCGGCGTGCTTCGCAGCGAGGACCTGCCGGTTTCGAGCGCTCACGTGATCGAGGCAACCCGGCTCGCCGAGACGCTCGCGATCCTGCGCGGCCGACCGGTCGCCGGCCTGAGCGAGGTCATTGAGGCAACCCGCTCGGTGATGTGCGATGGCGACGAGGTACGGCTCGACTTGGTCACTCGCCGACTGGTGGTCGGCGATCGGCTCGGCACCGTCCCGGCCGAGACGCCGTCCGTGCCACTGGTCGCTGATCTCGCCGCCCAGCAACGACGGCTCAAACTGGCGCCGGAAGCGCTCGCGAAGAACGTCGACCTCGATCTGCGCAAGCCGCTCGACATCGACCGGAGCCGGCTCCTGCATCGCCTGCTGCTGCTCGGCGTGGCATGGGGTCGTCCGGCCGACGCGAGTCGCCGTGGCAAGGGCACGTTCTGGGAGTCGTGGCAGCTCGAATGGGCGCCGGAGCTGGCCGTCGATCTCATCACGGCCGGAGTGCACGGGACCACCGTGGTCACGGCCGCGAGCGCGAAGGCGATCGAGACGGCCGAGTCGGCATCGACGCTCGCCGCGGTGACCGGCGTGGTGGAGCAATGCTTGTTGGCCGATCTACCGGATGCGCTCGACCCGGTTCTTCGGGCGCTGGATGTGAAGGTGGCGCTCGACGTCGATGTCACGCATCTGATGGACAGCCTGCCCGCGCTGGCCCGATCGACCCGGTACGGCGACGTTCGCGGTACCGACACCGCAGCGCTCGGCGGCGTCGTGACCGGGCTCGTCACTCGGATCTGCGTCGGCCTTCCGGCCGCGCTCGTCGGTCTCGACGACGCGGCCGCGGTCGCGATGCGCACCCGGATCGACGCCACCCATGCGGCGCTCAATTTGCTGGAGGACGCGGGCGAACTGCGTACGGCCTGGTTGGACACGGTCGCGCAGGTGTCCGACCGGGATGATCTACACGGTTTGATCGCCGGGCGGCTCTGCCGGTTGCTGCGGGACGAAACCCGGCTCGACGCCGACGGTGTGGCGCTGCGGATGGCCCGTACGGTCAGCATCGGTACGCCACCCGCAACGGCCGCATCTGGGTCGAAGGCTTCCTGAGCGGCGGCGGACTCCTGCTGATCCACGACGAGCAGTTGCTCGCGCTCGTCGACGGCTGGCTCGCGGCGATCCCGGCGGACACATTCGTCGACGTGCTGCCGCTGCTGCGGCGTACGTTCTCGACGTTCGCGGCACCTGAGCGGCGAACGATCGGTGAGCGCGCCCGGCACGTCGGATCGGCTCGACCGGCCGATCTCGACAGCGGCGATGACCTGGACGGGTACGACATCGAGCGGGCCATGCGGGTTGTCCCCGTGCTCGCGCTGATCCGCGGTCGCTCGGACGTGGATGGCAAAGCAGCTGGACAGAGCGGGGAGACTCGATGAACGAGGACGAACGAATGCGGCGCTGGCGCCTCGTGCTCGGTGGCGACGCGGGTGCCGAGGGCACCGGGATTGCGCTGAAGGGCGACGACAAGCAGATCGATGCCGCGCTCGCCGCGCTGTACCGGGGAGCGAACGGAGACGGGTCACGAGGCTCGGGCCGCGGCGCCGGACTCGGCTCGTCTGCCCCGAACGTGGCGCGGTGGCTCGGCGACATCCGGACGTACTTCCCGTCGTCGGTCGTACAGGTGATGCAGTCGGACGCGATCGAGCGCCTGAACCTGACCCGGTTGTTGCTCGAGCCGGAGATGCTGGAAGCCGTCGAGCCCGATGTGCATCTGGTCGGCACGCTGCTGTCGCTGTCCGGCGTGATGCCGGAGAAGACGAAGCACACCGCCCGGATCGTGGTCGGCAAGGTGGTTGCCGAGCTGGAACGGCGGATCGCGCAGAAGACGAAGGCGGCCATCACCGGCGCGCTGAATCGAGCCGCGCGGATCAACCGGCCACGGCACCGAGACATCGACTGGAACCGTACGATCCGGGCGAATCTCAAGCACTACCAGCGCGAATATCGCACCGTCGTGCCGGAGCGCCTGATCGGGTACGGCCGACGGAACACCCAGGTCGCTCGCGACATCGTGCTCTGCGTCGACCAGTCGGGATCGATGGCCGCGTCGGTCGTCTACTCCAGCATCTTCGCTGCCGTGATGGCGTCGATGCGCTCGGTCCGTACGTCGCTGGTCGTGTTCGACACCGCCGTCGTCGACCTCACCGAAAAGCTGGCCGATCCGGTGGACGTGCTGTTCGGCACGCAGCTCGGCGGCGGCACCGACATCAATCGTGCGATCGCGTACGGGCAGAGTCTGATCACGCGACCGCGAGACACGATCTTCGTGCTGATCAGCGACCTGTACGAGGGCGGCGTACGTGACGAGATGCTGCGCCGGGCGGCGGCGATGACGGCATCCGGCGTACAGATGATCGCGCTGCTAGCGCTGTCCGACGAGGGCACGCCCTCCTACGACCACGAGAACGCGGCGGCACTCGCGGCGCTCGGGGTGCCGGCGTTCGCCTGTACGCCGGACGCGTTCCCCGAATTGATGGCGGCCGCGATCGAACGTCGTGATCTGGCCGCGTTCATCGAGGCTCAGGAGCGCAGATAGGTTCTTCGAATATCACGAACGCAGGTAGGCGAGCGCTTCGGCCAGGTTCGCGGCGGCCGGGCGCATTGAGTCGAGCACGAGGTGCTCGTCGGGCCACGGCTCGCTCGATGCGCGTCGCTCCTCGACCTCGGCCCAGGTCGGCTCGGCGTACGTGGTGAGGTCGCGGACGCGAGAGGCGAGTCGATCGCGATGCGCATCCCGATCGGAGCACACCACTTCGATCACGCGCATCGCGAGGCCCGAGTCCTCGGCTACCCGGCGCCATTGATCCTGAGCCGGAGCGACGTTATTGACCGCGTCGATCACGACGGTCAGTCCGAGCGCCAGCATGCGGCGGGCCAGCGCATCGGCGACGACGTACGCCCCATAGCCGGTGGGCTGCGTTCGCTCGATCCCGGCACGCCACATCGCGTCCTCGATCGGGTCGACGGACAGGACGGGTGCCGGCAGCGTCGTGCCGAGCGCATCCGCGACCGAACTCTTGCCACTGGCCGGAAGGCCACTCATCACGACCAGCATCGGCCCAGCCTGCCACAACCGAAGCGATGGCGGCTGCCCCTGCGCAGACGCCGGTGGCGCGAACGTCGACGCCCGTCGGCAACGGGCGATCGGCTCTCGCCAGCCGAAACCGGGTGCAGCGAAGCCCGAAAATCGCGTGCGTGCCGCCCCGAAGACCAGCATGATGAGCCGTGATTTCCGAACTGACCACCGATGACCTGGATCGATGCTGCGCGCTGGCGGTGGACCGCGACTGGCCGCCGGAGCGCGACAAGTGGCGGTTCCTGCTGGACGTCGGCCAGGGATACGGGATCGATGACGAAGACGGGCGGCTGATCGGATCGGTCATCGTCACCCGGTTTGACGCCCGGCTGTCGGCGATCAGCATGGTGCTCGTCGCGGCCGATCGTGAACGGCGCGGTCTCGGCCGTCAACTGATGCGGCACGCGATCGCGGAAGCCGGGACGGCGACAATCGGGCTGTATGCCACGGATCGTGGCCGGCCGCTGTACGAGAGCCTCGGGTTTCGGCCGGTCGTACCAGCGCAAATGCACTTCGGTGTGCTGACTTCGTCGGAGTCGGCAGTGGCGTCACGACCTGCGACATCGGCGGACCTCGCGCCGATCTGCTCGCTGGACGCGCCCGCGTTCGGTGCCGATCGGAGTGCCCTTCTTCACCGCCTGCGGAGTTTCGTGTCCCAACTGCGCGTCATCGAAGCCAACGGGCACGTCACGGCCTACGGCGGATCATGGCGGAACGGCGACTACACGGTGATCGGCCCGCTCGTGGCGGCAACGATAACGGATGCGCAAAGTCTGATCGTCGACCTCGCCCGGGGTGTAGACGGGCCGATCCGGCTCGACCTCGACGGACACCACCCCGAGCTGCACGACTGGGCCAGGACGCACGGTGTCCTACCCGGATCTCCAGTTTCGATCATGGTGTACGGCGACGACGCACCGGGCGATCCCACTCGCCGATTTCTGCCGGTGATGCAGGCGCTCGGTTAGAAGACGGCCGACCGCACCTGCTCGATGGTCGTGTAGCCCAGGCGATCGTAGAGATTCATCGCCACGCGATTGTGCCCGAACACATTCAGAGCCAGGTACGTGTCACCGGCAAGGCGGGTCGCCGCCTCGCCGACGACCATCGCGGCACGACCGTAGCCCTTGCCTCGTGCCTGCTCGTGCGTCTCGACGGCGAACACGTAACTTGTCTCTGATTTGTACTGGTGGCGCAGCCAGTTCGTGGCGACCGGTACGCCGTCGGCGAGGATCGTCCAGAACGTGTACCCCGGCGTTCGCAAACCATTGGGCAACATGCTGTCGGTCTGGGCCCGCGATCGATCCATGGCCTCCTCATGTGTCGCCATGCCGGAGTCGCTGATTTGGTCGGCGTACTCGCGAATCGAGTTCGCGCGCCACGTTGCAAACTCCTCGTCGGTCATCGGGCGACCTTCGACGCCGTCCGGCAGCGCGTCGATCACGTCGACACGCTTCGTCATGGTCTGGGCCCGCACCTCGTACGACGAGAACAGCGCGGCCGCCGCCGGATCGTGCTGATCGACCGAAACGAACATCGTGGCCGATCGAGTTGCCGCCCAGGTCTCCGCCCATTCACGGGCGGACGTGGCCAAGCCGCGGCGGCGGAGTTCCGGACGGATCCAGAGGTCCGTAAGGACCGTGGAAATCGTGGGGCCGGATGCTGCCGTGCTCAGCGCCATGAACCCGACGTCCGCCGAGTCGTCGGTGAGCCGGAAGACGTGAACGGTCGTTCCGTCCGGTACGTTCACCTTGCGATCTACCTGGTACTCAAGCCACTCTGGCGAACAGTCGAAGCGCTCGAACCAGATGCGGACTCGGTCGCGATAGGACTCGGCCCAGTCCTTCGTCTCGTCGTCGTTGGCCGCCCGTACGTCCATCATGGATTGAAGCTAGACGATCGGGCCGTACGACGGAAAGACCGTCGGGCGGGAGCTTAAGGTCCAGTTTTTGGGAACCGGCTGGTCCTTGCGCTCCCGCCCTCCGTACCCGTTCGCCTGGCATCACACCTGGCCGGAGGTGTGACCGACTGAGGCTAGCCGGTCCAGGTCGAACGAGCGGTGCGGGACGATCGCGCAACGCTGGCGGGGCGAGGCGGGTCTCCGCGGTGTTTGGTCGGGGTGCCGACGGTGGTGCCGTCGGCTATTTAGTAGAAATTGCCACGGTTATATGCCGGCTGTCCAATCGGTGTCGCCGTGGACCGCCAATTCGGCACAGAATCTAAACTTCTTAAGTCATGGCGAGCCGTCCACACTTCGTTCCACGGCTTGAACGCCGCGATCTCCGCGCGCTCGCCGACTCGGCGGGACACGCAAGGCCACGGGCGATCGCACCAGGCGCATCGATCTCCGTCGTCGGCCGGGACGTGCTGCGCGAGCATCACCTGCGCGTCACGCCACAACTGGCGGTCGACAACATCGATCGGGTCTTCACGGTCAATGCCGACCAAGACTCCTCCTCGGTTGGAGTGTTGCCTTCTACAGACATCAACCTCGATGAGTCACCATAGGCAACCGCCCGGCGCCGTGAGCGGACGAAATGTGCGACCAATTGTCGGCTTGCCGTCACCGCGCGAAACCCGTAGGCGCTTTTCCGGCTGCTCACGACGCCGGTACCGTTTTCGATAACGGTTTCGCAATCAGCGCACACGCGTGCGGCATCGGCGACCGATCGACCGATGCCGCAAGCGTGACGTACCCGCTACACGCCGAGGTGGTTCAGCAAGTCCTGCCTGGTCAGTACGCCCCTCGGCTTGCCGTCGACCAACACCATCGCGGCATCCGACTTCTCCAGCATCGCAACGGCCTCGAACACCCGCTGGCCGCCACCGATCATCGGCAGCGCCGGCATGATGTGCCCGTCCAGCGCGTCGTGCAGATGCGCCGTGCCGCTGAATAGCGCATCCATCAGTTCCTTTTCGGAAATCGAGCCGGCCACTTCGCCGGTGACGACCGGCGGTTCGGCCTTGAGCACCGGAAGTTGCGAGACGCCGTACTCGCGCATGATGTCGATCGCGTCGCGAACCGTCTCGGTCGGGTGCACGTGCACCATCTCGGGGATCGTGCCGGCCTTCGCCGCCAGGATGTCACCGACGGTCGCCTCGGTGCCCGCGGACGTCAGGAACCCGTACCGGGCCATCCAATCATCGTTAAAGATCTTGGAGAGGTATCCGCGACCGCTGTCCGGGAGCAGCACCACGACGACGTCGTCGGGGCCGGCGTTGCGGGCGACCTCGAGCGCGGCGACCACCGCCATGCCACACGAGCCACCGACGAGTAGGCCTTCCTCACGCGCGAGCCGCCGAGTGACCTCGAACGACGACTTGTCCGAGACCTCGATGATCTCGTCGCAGATGGTCCGGTCGAACGTCTCCGGCCAGAAGTCTTCGCCCACGCCCTCCACCAGGTACGGCCGACCGGTGCCACCCGAGTAGACCGAACCTTCCGGATCGGCGCCGATGATCCGGACGCGACCATCCGACGCCTGCTTCAGGAACTTCCCGATGCCGGAGATCGTGCCGCCGGTGCCGACGCCGGCGACGAAGTGGGTGATCCGGCCTTCGGTCTGGTCCCACAGCTCCGGTCCGGTCGACTCGAAGTGCGAGATCGGATTATTCGGGTTGCTGTACTGGTCCGGCTTCCAGGCACCGGGAATCTCCCGGGCCAGCCGATCCGAGACGTTGTAGTAGGACCGAGGATCCTCCGGAGCCACCGCGGTCGGGCACACTACGACCTCGGCGCCGTACGCCTTCAGCACGTTCCGCTTGTCCTCGGAGACCTTGTCCGGGCAGACGAACACACACTTGTAACCGCGTAGTTGGGCCACGAGCGCCAGCCCGACGCCGGTGTTGCCGCTGGTCGGCTCGACGATCGTGCCGCCCGGCTGAAGCTGGCCGGACTTCTCGGCCTCTTCGACCATGCGTACCGCGATCCGGTCCTTCACGCTCCCGCCGGGGTTGAAGTATTCGACCTTCGCCAACACGGTCGCCGAGATGCCTCTCGTGACGCTGTGCAGACGGACCAGCGGCGTGTTACCAATCAACTCGACGACATTGTCGTAGTAGCGCACGGCTCGCACCCTTCCAAGGAGTCAGGTGTTTCAGCCTAACGGACGCTAAATTTCGCCCTCTTTCGTTAACCCGCTTATCCATACGAGCGGCGCGTAATCGCAACGTCACCGGATCGCGTTCTTGACGAGATAGCCTCGACCCGTGAACGAGATCAACGTCGCTCCGAACGGCGGGGAACCGGACGGGCGTTTCCGCCTCGATCGCCGCACCAGCAAGATCGTCCGGATCACCGCGTACGGCGGAACCGGGATCGGCGCCGTTGGCGCGCTCGCCGCCGGTCTCCTCTACGGACAGGCCGCTCTGGCTCGCAAGAACATTCCACTCGCGCAAGCGCCGCCGCCGCGCTGCGACGGCCGCTACGGCATCGAGAACTCCGGTCCGGACATCCGCCTCGTGCTGCTCGGCGACTCGTCGGCGGCCGGTTTCGGGGTGGAACGGGCCCGCGAGACCACCGGCGCGCTGCTCGCCGCGGGCATCTCGGAGCGCCTGCACCGGCCGGTACAGCTGACCTCCCATGCGGTCGTCGGCGCTACGTCGGCCGGGCTCGGTCCGCAGGTCACGCGCGCGCTGAAGAATCAGCCGGAACTCGCCGTCATCATGATCGGCGCGAACGATGTGACGCACCGGGTACGCGTACCGGTCGCGATCGGGCACCTGACCGCGACCGTCTCCGCACTGCGGGAAGCCGGCGCCCAGGTGGTCGTGTGCACCTGCCCCGATCTCGGTACGATTCGCCCGATTCAGCCACCTCTGCGCTGGCTGGCACGAAAATGGAGCCGGGAACTCGCCGCCGCGCAGACCATCGCAGCGGTGTCGGCCGGCGCCCGTACGGTGTCGCTGGGCGACCTGCTCGGGCCGCAGTTCGCCTCCGCACCGGATCGGATGTTCGGGGCCGACCGGTTCCACCCGTCCGCGATCGGATACGCGGCCGCGGCCGGTGCGATCCTGCCGACCGCGATCTCGGCGCTCTCCGAGCCCTCCACCGAACGCGTCTCGCTGCGCGCCGACGAGGGGGTCCGATCGCTGGTCCAGGCTGCCGCCGAAGCGGTCTACCGGCCGGGTACCGAGGTGTCTGCGGCCCAGGTCAGCGGACGCGATCAGGGATCGGCGGGACGCTGGGCCCAGCTGCGTCACCGGGTCCGCCAGCTGACCGAACGGCCTCAGGATCCCACGAACAGCGATTCGGTCGTACCCTTGCGTCAGTCCGGGCTGACCAGCCCACAGCCGACGTCTGCGGAGTAAGACATGAGTTTCGCCAAGCGTGTGGGAAAGGCCGCGACGGTCGCGTTCGTCGCGGGTACGGTCGGCGGTGCCGCATTGATCGCGGCCGAGGTCGCCATGGCCCGTACGCGCAACTACGCGGCGCCCGACCCCCACCTGGCGATCCGTACGTCGCACGGTGATGTCGGGGCGCCCACGATCCGCCTCGTCCTGCTCGGTGACTCGTCCGCGCTCGGTGTGGGCGTCGATCGGGTGATCGACACGGTTGGCGGCACGATCGCGATGCAACTCGCTGCCGAAGGCCGGCGGGTCGAGCTGTCCAGCGTTGCGGTGGTCGGATCCCGTAGCACCGACCTCGGCACACAGGTCGCCAGGGCGTTACTCGGGCCGCGGCCGGATGTCGCGGTGATCCTGGTCGGCGCGAACGACGCGACGAAGTTGCAGCGCCCGGCGACCGCGGCGCACGCGTTGGCCGAGTCGGTCCGTCGTCTCCGCGCGGCCGGTGTCGATGTCGTCGTCGGGACGTGCCCCGATCTAGGCGCCGTACGGGCGATCGCGCCGCCGTTGCGCCAGGTGGTCGGCGCGCTCGGCCGCCGCATTTCACATGCACAAACCTCAGCGGTACGCGCGGCCGGCGGCATCCCGGTCGACCTCGCCCTGATCACCGGGCCGGTGTTCCGGGCCGACGCCGGGACGCTCTGCCACGACGGCTACCACCCGTCCGCGGATGGCTATCGGGTGTGGGCACACGCCTTGATGCCGGCCGTAATCGACGCCCTGGTCACCCGTCACCCAACGCTCCCCTAGCTTCTTGTTGATCATGGAGTTAGTTAGCGCTTCGACGGCGTTTCGCGTCCCTAACTCCGGGTACGGAGTCCCCACCGGCAGATGCGGAAGAATATCTGCGCTCTGACACCGTTTGCTATTCAGGATCACGCGGCGAGCTTCTCTTGAACGCAGGCCGCCCGAAGAACGCCCAGGTCACGCAAGTGGGTCGTGGCCGGCCGGGGTGACGGCCGGCCACGACGTCTAGTGCCTGCGGCTACATCGACTCGAAGTCAGCTATTAAACTGAGTACTTAACTGATGACGTTAAGGGACGCGACATCGGCGGGTCAACGCGGCAAGATGACGGTTCGGTGACGATGCCGGCTGCGAAGGGAGGCGCGATGGGTTCGGTTCCGGTCCAGGATCCGGCGCTTCAACTCGCCATCGCGTTTCTGAATACGTACGACCTGCTGGAGGATCCACCAGACCGGCTGACCGCAGCACGGGCAGCCCACGTGGCACGTCTACACGGATTCGGCGACCTCGCCGATCAACTCGCCAATCTGACCGATGTCGGCGTCGATCGATTGCGGGCGACCCGGAACGTGCTCTACGAAATCTTCGCGGCTCCCGATCCGGACGCGAAGGTCGCCGGGCTCAATGCGGCGATCGATCGAGTCGGCCTGCAGCCACGCGCTGTCCTCGCCGAATCCGGGGTGGTCCGGTTGACCGCGACCCGGGACGTACCGCCGGATTCGGCGATCGAGGCACTCACCGTGCTGGTCACAAGCGCACTGGCGGACGCGATGACGGCGGGCGGCCCGGATCGGTTCAGCACGTGCGCCGGAGATCCGTGCCGATGCGTGTACGTCGACCGTACGAGGGCGGGCCGGCAACGCTTCTGCTGCCAGCTCTGTAACGACCGGATGGCCGCAGCCGCGTACCGGAGTCGACGGGCCGCCACCGCAAGTTGATCCTGAAGTTATTCGCACGAAACGCCGTCGAGGCGCTAACCAACTCCAGGATCAACTTGGGGTTTGGGTGAGAGGAGTCGAAAGACAGTGCGGCGGGTTGTTGTTGTTGGGAATTCCGGGTCCGGGAAATCCACCGTTGGGCGAGCCGTGGCCGAGCGGATCGGCGCCGCGTACGTGGAGGTCGACTCGGTCTACCACCAGGCCAACTGGCAGCCGTTGCCGTTCGATGAATTCCGGCAACGCCTCGACGTGCTGACCGCGGACGGGAGCTGGGTGATCGACGGCAACTATCGGGCGATCCGGGAGGTGGTCTGGTCGCGTGCCGACACGGTCGTCTGGCTGGATCTCCCGCGCACGACGGTAACCCGGCAGATCGTCGGCCGTACGCTCGGCCGGGTCGCCCGGCGCAAAGAGCTGTGGAACGGCAACCGGGAACGCTGGCGGAACTTCTTCTCGTTGAATCCCGAGGAGTCCGTGATCGTGTGGTCGCTGACGAAACACGGCCACTACCGTCGGATGTACGGCGACGCGATGGCCGACCCGGCGTACGGGCATCTGACGTTCGTCCGGTTGCGATCACGCGCCGAGATCGAGAAGTTCCTGGCGAGCGCCTAAAGGGCGGCTGCTGTTGCGCGTACCAAGGCGGTTTCGGGGTCTAACGACCTTGTGACCGCGGCGCGTACATCCGCGGCGACGACCTTGAGCTGATCTGGCAGGGCGAGCAGATTGTCCGGGTACGGCACCGGCCGACGGGGCTCCCCTTCCGCGTCCGCCGAGGCGTCGGCGAGTTGCTGCACGAGCGCATGGAAAGTGTCGGCGCGTGTGATGCCACCGGCTGGAGTACGTGTCTTCCAGCGCGCCTGGGTCCAGTGCCCGACCTGATTGACGAGACGTTCGACAGCGGTGTCGAACGGGGGTGCCGCCGTCAATTTCGGAAGTAACTCAGGAGGCGGAGGATCTGCCAGTACAGGTAGATCAGACCGACCACGAGGCCGAACGCGCAGTACCACGCGAAGCGCTCGGGCATGCCGTACTGGATGCCTTTCTCCACCTGGTCGAAATCGAGGATGAAGGTCAACGCGCCCACACCGATGCAGATCACCGAGAACACGATCGCGATGAGGCCGGCGTGTTGGTTCGGGCCGTAGTACTCGATGCCGAGATTGTGGCCGAACAACGAGAGCAGCCAGTTGACGAGGCTCAGCCCGACGACGCCGAACAACGCGCCGATCACCCAGCGCGTGAACCTCGGCGTCGCCCGGATCACGCGGAATTTGTAGAGCACCGCCATGCCGAAGAACACCGCGAGCGTGCCGGCGACCGCCTGGACGACGATGCCTGGATAAGCCCGCTCGAACTCCCGGCTGACCACGCCGAGCAGTGCGCCTTGCAAGATCGCGTAGAGCGAGATGATTAACGGGTTGGTGATCCGCCGGAACGAGATGACGAACACGAGGACGATGCCGGCCAGCGAGGCGCCGACGCCGATCAAGCCGCCGAACGCACCCTTGACGAAGATCCAAGACGCGGTCGCGGTGATCATCACCAGGACGACCAGCCCGATCGTACGGACGACGACGTCGTCGATCGTCATCGCGCGGCCGGTCTCGGTCTGTATCGGCCCGTATCCGGTTCGCGCGGCGGCCGCGGTCTCCGGGAGCTTCCCCAGCACGGGGTTCGAACTCTTCACGACTTCCTCCGAAACCGGACACCTGTCCCAATCAGCGATACTCAAGATTAACGTGTGCAGGGACGATTTGCCCGAGGGTTCGCACAGGGTTCACTCAGGGCGGTTTGGGGTACGTTCGACGGCGTGCCCGACACCGCACGCACTGAGACCCCCCGCTCCCTTCTTCGTCGTGCCCGCCGCCTACACGAGCAGGCGAAGAACGTCGTCGCTTTCGAGTCGCGGCTGGAAACCGCGATCAAGTCGTCCTATGTAGACCTCCGTGGCGAAATCGTCGATCGGGAATTGGCACGAATCCCGGTCGCCCGGCTGCGCGAGGTGAGCGACGGCCGACTGCGTACCGGTCCGCTGGAAGAAGCCGGCCTGACCACCGTCCTCGATGTGGAGCGATCGACCGAGGCCGACCTCGATCGCCTGCCGGGCATGGGCGAGCGCAGCGCGAAACTCGCAGTCGCCGCGGCGGCACAAGTGTCGACCGCGGTCGCGGACACCGTACGGGTGCGGATCGCGTACGACCCGAAGGATCGCGTGGCGACCGCGCTGCTCCGCCCACTGAACCGGATCGTCGAATCAGATCGCGTCGCACCGTCCGCGCGGCGGCACGCACAGCAACTCGCCACCGAGTTGGGGGGCGTCCTCGCCACCGCGTGGCCGGCGCGCAGCCGGATCGCGACATGGTTCACGCCGAAGCGGCGGCGCCCGGACGTCGCGACCGCGCTGGCCACCGTGGAACGCCTCCTGATCTGGGCCGATGCGAACAATGTCGAGCCGGCGTTGCAGTCCGCCGCCGGGATCCTCGGCCGCCGCTTGCTCGGTCGCCGCGCGGTCTGGAAGGACTTCGAGAAGCGCTCGCCGGAGTACTACATCGCACTCGGGGAGATGGTCGACCACGGCCTCGACGCTCACTCGGCCGAGGGATTCCTATCCGAGGACGTGGTCGAACGCGTACGGGCACAGTCGCTCGACGACCGGTTCCGGCGGGTCTCGCTCCGCGGCTATCAGTCGTTCGGTGCGCGGTTCGCGCTCGCCCAGCGTCGCGTGATCATCGGCGACGAGATGGGTCTCGGCAAGACGATCCAGGCCATCGCCGTACTGTGCCATCTTCGCGCCGGGGACGACCGCTACTTCCTGGTGGTCTCGCCCGCGAGCGTCCTGATCAACTGGCAGCGCGAGATCGAGGCGCGGAGCCATCTGCGCGTACATCGGTTGCACGGCCCGGATCGCGAGCTCGCGCTGAAGACGTGGCTCAAGGAGGGTGATGTCGCGGTCACCACGTTCGACTCGCTACACGACCTCAAGATCCCGGCGAGCGTGCAGGTCGCGGCGTTGGTCGTGGACGAGGCGCATTACGTCAAGAATCCGCAGGCGCGACGATCGAAGGCGGTACGCCGCTGGACCGATCGCGTGGCCCGGGTGCTGTTCCTGTCCGGAACGCCGATGGAGAACCGGGTCGCCGAGTTCAAGAACCTGGTCGACTACCTCCAGCCGAGCGTCGCACCGGAGATTTCCGGCTCCGACGCGGTGGCCGGCGCGGTCGCGTTCCGCCAGGCCGTCGCACCCGTCTATCTGCGACGCAATCAGGATGACGTGCTCACCGAGCTTCCCGAGCTGGTGACGACGGACGAGTGGATCGAGTTCTCCACGGACGACTTCCGGACGTACCGAGCAGCGGTGGCGAGCGGCAACTTCATGGCGATGCGGCGAGCCGCGTTCACGAGTGCGGATGTCACGAAGTCGGCGAAGCTGGCCCGCCTGATCGAATTGATCGATGAGGCGTTCGCGAACGGCCGCAAAGTCGTGGTGTTCTCGTACTTCCGCGAGGTGCTGGACACCGTTGCCCGCGTCGTCGGTGACCGCGCATTCGGCCCGCTGACCGGTAGCGTGCCGCCGATGTCCCGGCAGGCGCTGGTCGACTCGTTCTCCGCCGCGACCGGTCCGGCCGTGCTGGTCAGTCAGATCCAGGCCGGCGGCGTCGGCCTGAACATCCAGGCCGCATCCGTCGTGATCATCTGCGAGCCGCAGGTCAAACCCACGATCGAGGACCAGGCGATCGCCCGCTGTCATCGGATGGGCCAGGTCCGGACGGTTCAGGTGTACCGGCTACTGACGTCGGACAGCGTGGACGAGCGGATGCTCGAGATCCTCGCCACCAAGTCACAGCTCTTCGACGAGTACGCCCGGCAGAGCCATCTCGCCGATACCAGCCCGGACGCGATCGACGTGGCGGACGCGTCGCTGGGCAAGCAGGTCGTGGCGATGGAGCGGGAGCGGCTCTCGATCAAGTAAGCCCATCACGTGAGCGCGTGTCCGGGACGGGACTCGAACCCGTACGCCTTTCGGCCGCCGCTTTTAAGGCGGCTGTGTCTGCCATTCCACCACCCGGACCGACTCGCACTACCGTAATGGAATTCGGCGGCCGTGCAACAACGCACTTGTTCAGCGAATCGACGTCGCCGGATCGAGGCTTGGTTCGGCCACGTCCCGGAACGGATCCTTGGGATCGTGCAACTCGCCGAGCGACACGACCTCGCGCTTGAGGAACAGCGCCGTACTCCAGTCGATCGTGACCCGGATCCGCCGGTTGACGCTCGGGATTCTCGACAGGTGATAGGTCCGGTGCATGAACCACGCCGGCAGGCCGCGGACCTTGATCCCGTACACGTACGCGACGCCCTTGTGCAGGCCCAGGCTCGCGACCGAACCAACGTACTTGTGCTTGTACTCCTTCGGGGCCCGGCCACGGATCATCGCGACAATGTTGTCGGCGAGCACCTTCGCCTGCCGTACCGCATGTTGGGCGCTCGGGCTGCACATGGTCGTCGCCGGGTCCTCGGCGGTCAGATCCGGCACCGCGGCGCAGTCACCCGAGCTCCACGCACCGGCGATCACCGTACCCGCGTCGCCGAGTTGGGGTCCGTCCACGATCTGCAGCGTCGGACGGCACAGAAGGCGGTTCCGGTCGTCGCGTGGGAAGTCGGTGTGTTCCAGCATCGGGCTCGCTTTCACGCCCGCGGTCCACACGATCGTGTCCGCCTCGTACTCGTCACCGTCGCTGAGTTTGACCACGCCGTCAACGCAGGATTCCAGCCGAGTGCCGAGCCGGATGTCCATGCCACGGCGACGCATCTCCTCGACCGCGTACGCGCCGAGGTCGATCGTGACCTCGGGCAGGATCCGCTGGGTCGCCTCGACCAGGATCCAGTGCATGTCGGCGCGATTGAGCTCCGGGTAGTACTTCAGAGCGTCGTTCGCCATGTCCTCCATCTCGGCCATGGCTTCGATGCCGGCATAGCCTCCGCCGATGAAGACGAACGTCAGCGCACGCTTCCGGGTGGGCTCATCCGACGTGGTGGCCGCGATGTCGAGCTGCTCCAGCACCTTGTTGCGCAGGTAGATGGCCTCACCGATGGTCTTGAAGCCGACCGCGTTTTCGCGAAGGCCGGGGATTGGCAAGGTCCGCGAGACGCTGCCCGGAACCACCACAATCTGGTCGTACTCCACCTCACGGCTCGGACCGATGATCGGCTGGACGGTCGCCACCCGCCGCGCCTGCTCGATCTTCACCACCGAACCGGCCAGCACGTTGGTCCGCTTGAGTTCCCGGCGCAGCGGCACCACGGCATGCCGGGGTGAGATGTTTCCGGCTGCGGCTTCCGGCAGGAACGGCTGGTACGTCATATGCGGCTGTGGGTCGACGATCGTCACCTCGGCCTCGCCGCGGCGCAGTTTCCGGGACAGGCGCATCGCAACGTAAAGACCTACGTGTCCGGCGCCGACGATCAGGATCCGGTTCTTGCCAGTGTGGGCGGGTTGTGTACCCGCCGAGGGCTGAGTCACACCCTATTGTCGCCTGTTTCCGAGGTAAGTCAGCAGAATCGCGGTCGTGACGAGCAACACGAAACCGCCTAACGTCGCGCCAACGCTGCCAGTACCACCCGAAACGACCTGCTGAAGCGTGAAGATGAACAGCCCGACGGCGACGGTGAGCACGCTCACCAGCAGAATCCGCAGCAGCCACGGCCGGAAAAGGCCGGGCGTCAGCACGGCATCGAACGGCAATACCGACGCGAGCGCGGCGCCAATGTGTACGACGTAAAGCGCGATGGCCAGCGCGCATACCCGCCACAGACTGATTCGGTCTGGGGCCACACCGGTGCTCACCAGCCACAACAGCACCGTCAAGAGGATGAACGCGGTCGTCAGGAACGTACGGGGAAACAGTATCGGCACGATGATCGCGCATTGCAGCGCCGGTTCCACCGGGAAGGCGAGGAACAGCGCAGCGCTAGCGGCGACGAGAATGACGAGCCGTACCAGCGCCGGCCCGAGCGCGGCCCGCTTGTACATCCGGGTGGCCTGGTCGATCCGACCCTCCACGCCGGCCCACAGCTGGCTCATGCCTGACTCACTCCCTGCCCCGCTCCTTGGCCGACTCTCGGTGCCGACGACGCTCTGGCCACCTGGCGAAGCACCTCGTCGAGGCTGCCCGAGCCACCCCAGGCCACTACCGGCACACCGTGCTCCCGCAGTTGACCCAGCGTGTTCGCACGATCCAGCCGCCACAGCCGCGCTGCCGACTGCGTGAACAAGCCCTTCGTCAGCCATGGCACGGCAGCACGGGCGGCCGGATCAGCGGGGTGCACATCGAACGCGGCGAGCAGCGATGGTGGCAACGTATCCACCGCCACCATGAATCGGCCGCTGCGGGCGAACCGGGCCAGCATCGCCGACGACTTGGGATCGATCATCGGCGTCAACACGATGAGCAGGGCGTTCGAGGAGATCGAATGCGCTCCGAGGACCGATGGTGGTGGCTCGGCGCCACTGATCGACGGCCGTACGTCGAGCAGCCATTCGAGCGCGGTCAGGTAGTGGCGATGCCCGGATGAGGCCCGCAGCCGGCGGCCCTGTAGCCCGTACTCCATCAACGCGACCCGATCGCCTCGGTGCGAGTAGTAGTCGGCGATGCCGGCCGCTGCGCGTACGGTCGTGTCGAGTACCGACCGGTGGCCGTTCACGCCGCCGGACAGACCGGCTTCGTGCAGTACGTCGAGCAGTACGACGACCTCGGCGTCGCGATCCGACAGCGTCGCCGAGACGTGCAACTCTCGGGCCCGAAGCGACACTCGCCAGTCGATCCGGCGCAACCGGTCCCCCGGTCCGAACGGCCGGACACCGGCGAGTTCGCCGCCTTCGCCCGGGCGCCGCGAGCGATGAAAGCCGGTCGTACCGGCGGCTCGGGGCATCGCGTCGTTGGCCTTGAACGACTCGGTGAACGGGTACACCGTGAGATTTTTCGGCGCCGCGACCGCCACCGGGCTGATCAGCAAACCATCGGCCGCGACCGCATGCGCGATCACCGGGCCGAGCCCGTGCCGTCCCCAGCGGATTGCCCGTCCGCGCACGTCGATGCCCACGTTGTCACCGGCCGCGATCGTCGTCGCGTACGGGCGGTCGGCCTCCCGGGTCCGCAGCCAGCGGTCGACCGACAGCCGAGCCACCACGAGGTCGTACCGCAGCTCGTCGTGGTTCGTGATGTCAATGCCGGCCACGAACTCGGCGTTCTCCGGCAACGCGGTGTCGGCGATCCGGAGATGCACGTCCGGCGCTGCCTTCGGCCGATGCCAGAGCGCGAACGCGGCCCCGATCGCCATCGGCGCGGCGAGCACGACCAGGTCCGGCCGGCGCAGGAAGATCGCGGTGAACATGAACAGGCCGACGAGCAGCACGGTCCGCCCGAGTGCCTTCGTCGGCACCCATCTGACCTGCTCTACGTCCTCATCGAAGGGGTTCATCCGTTCATCCCCGAGGGGGTGCCGGCTGACGGTACATCTCGTCGTCCGACGCCGTACGCTGCCCGCCGGCGTAGCTGGGCAGCGCGCCGCTGGCCGGAGCCGGTGTCGCCTCCAGGATCGCGGCGATGACCGCACCTGGGTCGATCCGGCGCAGCCAGACCTCCGGCCGCAGCGTCAATCGGTGACTCAGGGCAGGCTTCGCGACCTGCTTGACGTCCTCGGGAATCACGTAGTCGCGACCGGCGAGCGCGGCGCGCGCTCGGGACAACAACATCAAGGCGAGCGAACCACGCGGTGAAGCACCCACGAGCACATGCGGGTGTTCGCGGGTCGCGGCCGTGATGTTCACGATGTACGCGCTGATCGAATCCTCGACCGTGACGTCCTCGAGCGCGGCCTGCATCGCGAGCAGCGTGCGTGCGTCGATGACCGGCGCCAGCTCGGCCTCTTCGCGGCGCCGGTTCATCCGACGGGCGAGCACCTCGCGTTCGTCCGCGTGGCTCGGGTAGCCGAACGAGACCCGGAGCAGGAACCGGTCCAGCTGTGCTTCCGGCAGCGGGTACGTTCCCTCGTACTCGATCGGGTTCGCGGTCGCGAGCACGTGGAACGGCTGCTCCAACGCGAACGTGGTGCCCTCCACCGAAACCTGCTTCTCCTGCATCGCTTCGAGCAGCGCCGACTGCGTCTTCGGTGGCGTCCGGTTGATCTCGTCGGCCAGCAGCAGGTTCGTGAAGATCGGTCCGGGGCGGAAGACGAAGTCGTGGTTGCGCTGGTCGTACAGGAACGAGCCGGTCACGTCGGCGGGCAGCAGGTCCGGCGTGAACTGAAGACGACGGAAGCCGATGCCGAGCACCTGGGCGAACGATCGGGCGGTCAGCGTCTTGCCAAGGCCCGGCAGGTCCTCCAGCAGGACGTTTCCGCCGGCCAGAATGCCTGCCAGCACCAGCTCCAACGGCTCACGGTTGCCCACGACCACGGTGCCGACCGCGTCGAGAATTTCCCGGCCCAAGCGGCCGACCTCGTACGCCGGAATCGTGTCGCTCATATCGCCTCCATCTGCGCGACCAAGGCCGCGATGTCTTGCGGGGTGACCTGCCGAGGGACAGGTTCGGTGATGAACTTCCAGAGCTGTGGCGCGACGAGCGCACGGGCGTGCTCAGGATCGGTGGCCCGGTTGACGCCGTGGACGAGGCGAAGCCGCTCGTCGACCACGTCCGCGAACGCGGGTGCAATGAGATGCGCAAGGTGCCGTTGATCATCCTGCGCGTAGTCGAGGCGCTGGTCCCAGCGGCGGGCGGCCTGCCGGATGCCATCGTCGTCGGTGGGTGGCGGCGCGCTCCGCACGGGTGTGGTCCGCAGCGTCGCGGGCAGCGACGGCGGGTTGATCGTCCGGACCACGATGCGCAGCACGTAGGCCACGGTGAACGCGCCGAGCACGAGGACGAACGGCACGCCGATCGTGAACCGCTCCATTACCCACCAGGTCACCCACGACACCGCGATGATCACCGGTACGGCGGCCGCGAACTTCGGGCCGGAGGGGCGCGATCGGATCCGGTACTCG
Source organism: uncultured Actinomycetota bacterium (assembly GCA_963831705.1). Taxonomy (GTDB): domain Bacteria; phylum Actinomycetota; class Actinomycetes; order Mycobacteriales; family Micromonosporaceae; genus DASQPR01. The sequence goes on from CAWHRE010000010.1 coordinate 920,685, forward strand.
TCGTCCTCGTAACCGAGGAGATCATCGAGGCCGCTCATCGGCGCTCCCGGCGAGGTGAGGGCGGCCTGCGTACGTCGTCGTTCGGCACGGCCGGACGGGTGGTCACCAGCGCAGGCCCGACCTCGGGCTGGTCCGCGAGCGGTCCGGATCGGGACCGCAGCAAATCCGTGCGGAGGTGCTCGTACGCGCTCAACGCCCGGTCGCGCATGGACGGATCGATCGATGCCGTGCTGTATCGGGCGGTGCGGTAGAGCAGCGCAAGCTCGGTAAGCACGGGCTGGCTGACCTGATGCGCGCCGAGCAGCCGTTCGACCAGATCGGAGGAGGTATCGCCGGCCGACCGAGGGGTACCGGCCGCCTCCGCCACATGCTCCAGACGGACCCAGCACGCGATGATCGCCGAACGTGAATCGCCGTCGGCCCGAGCCAGTTCGGAGATGCCGGCGTCGACGGCGGCGATGACGGCCTCGCGGCGCGTGAGCGGTGGGATCTCGGCGATCGCCTTCGCGTTCTGCCGGGCCGGCGCGGCGTCGAGCCATAGCTTGATCACATACCAGATCAGGAACCCGACGACCGCGACCGCTATTGCCGCGCAGATCCATCCGGCGATCGTGGTCAGCAGCGACGAGCTGTGAATTACCGCCCCGGACGGCGAGCTGCTCTGCAGCACTATCGCGGTCGGATGATCGGTGATCGTCTGTTGCGGGCGGATTTTCTGGCGAACCGTCGGCGGGACCGGTATGTGGTGGAAACCCGGGCGGCTGAGCACGGACAGGACGGCGACCGCGGCCAGCAGGCCACCCACCGTCAGCAGCGGCCAGAACCGCCGCGCCACCTTGCCCAACATCAGTTGACCCCGTTATCGCTTGCGTCGATGTCTATTCACCGGACGCGATTGCCAAGGCCCGCGCGAACACCTCGTCCAGCATGGTCGGCGTGAGGCGGCCGGTAAAAGTGTTCTGCTGGCTGACGTGATAGCAGCCGAGCAGCACTGGTTCGGCACCGCCGCCGTGCCAGACCGCGCCATGGGCGAACTTCGGCCGAGGCCGAGGGATCGATGTGGCGTAGGAGGAGCTTAGCGCCGGCCACCACGACGACCATGCGAACGCACCGAGCGCGATAACCACCCGGAGCGTCGGCCGGATCAGCGCGACCTCGCGATTCAACCACGGCGCGCAGGTGTCGCGCTCCCCCGGCGTCGGCTTGTTGTCCGGCGGCGCGCAGCGCACCGCAGCGAAGATCCGGGTGTCGATCAATGCCAGCCCGTCATCCTTACGCACGCTGGTCGGCTGGTTGGCAAGACCGGCTCGGTACATCGCCGCGAACAGCACGTCGCCAGACCGGTCGCCGGTGAAGACCCGCCCGGTACGGTTTCCGCCGTGCGCCGCCGGAGCGAGCCCGAGGATGCCGATGCGGGCGTCGGCCGGCCCGAATCCGGTCACCGGCCGTCCCCAATACGTCTGATCCGCGAACGATGCTCGCTTCTCGGCGGCGACCTTCTCCCGCCACGCGACCAGGCGGGGGCAGGCGCGGCAATCGGACTCCACGGCGTCCAGCTCGTCAAGGTTCGCGCAGGCCGAGGCAAACGCCTCGACCTGCGCCGCGCTGTGCGCCGCCCGGTGCGTTCGGTTCGGCGCCGACTTCGGCGCTTTCGTTCGCACCAGCGGCTGCGCCGCGTTGTCGCTCAACCGTGACTCACCCACCGTGCCTTATCGGCCGAGCTGTGCCCGGAAGAAGTCGAGCGTTCGTGCCCAAGCCAAGGAGGCGGCATCGGCGTTGTACACCTCGGGCCGATCGTCGTTGAAGAATGCGTGTTCGGTACCCGGGTAATCGTAGAGCTTGCACGTACCGCCGGCGTCGGTGATCGCGTCCTTCGCGATCTGGATGCCCGGTGCCGAACTGGTCCCGTCGCCTTCCGAGCAATGGATCACCGCGGCCTTGCCGGCGTAGTTGGCCCAGCTCGGCGACATGCGCTCCCACGGAACCGGCGGGTAGAAGCCGACCGTCGCGACGATCTTGTCGGACAACGTCGCGGACCAGAGCGCGAGGCTGCCGCCCATGCAGAATCCGACCGCCCCGACCCCACCGGTGGCACCGACGCTGCCCAGATGCTCGGCGGCGCCGGCCATGTCCTTGGCGGCTTGATCCATCGCGAGACCCATCATCATCTTGCCGGCCTCATCCGGCTCGGTCGTGTGCCGTCCGTGGTAGAGGTCGGGTGCGAGCGCGACGAAACCTGCGGTCGCGAACCGGTCGGCGAGCGATTCGATGTGCGGAACGAGACCCCACCATTCCTGGATCACGATGACGCCCGGGCCGGTACCTCCCTCCGGCACCGCGAGGTAGCCCTCGCTCGTGCCGCCGTTACTGCGGTAGCTCACGATCTCGCCCATGTGGCCGACTCCTTGGATAAGACGTCATTGGCTCGTCAGAGATGCCGATGCCAAACCGGCGGTAACCGGACGGACATCGGCAAGTCGTTCATTGTTGAGGTAGCCAACCACGCCCGACGCTATCGCGGAACCCGCATCCACGTGTGAAAGATCGCATAGCGCCGTTTGCCCAGGCCAGATCCATCGATGCAGATCGAAATATTATTCACACCAGGCTGTACGCGATGCCGTCGAGAATGTCGTGTTCGCTGGCGATGACCGAGTCCATTTCGGCTCGTTCCATGATTGTCCGAAGGACGAGCGCGCCGGCCCCGATGACGTCGGCCCGGCCGGGATGCATCACGCCCAGCGTGAGCCGTTCGCTCGACGTCATCGCGAGCAACTCCGCGGTGATCTCCGCTACCTGCTCGTACGAGACGGCCGCGTGATGGATCTGCTCGGGCTGATAGAAGTCCAAGCCGAGCGCCAACGCGGTCACCGTGGTCACCGAACCGGCCAGACCGATCAGCGTCCCGGCCCTCTTCGCCGGTACGGCCAGCAGAGCCCGATCCACTGCCGCCGTGATGTCGACCGTGGCCGCGGCGATCTCGTCCGGCGTCGGCGGATCGGTGGCGAGGTGGCGTTCGGTCATCCGTACGCAACCGATGTCGACGCTGATCGCGTGCTCGGCCCGATCGGTGCCGGTGACGAATTCGGTGGAACCGCCGCCGATGTCGACGACCAGGTACGGCGGATCGAATGTGGCCGGCAGTCCGCGTACGGCGCCGATGAACGACAAGTGCGCTTCCTCGTCGCCCGACACGACCTCGGGCGCGGTGCCCAGCGTCGTGCGTACCATCGCACGGAACTCGTCCGCGTTCTCGGCATCACGGGACGCCGATGTGGCGACCATGCGTACCTTGTCGACCTGGAGGTTCTTGATCTCCGTCGCGTAGGCGTCCAACGCGACCCGGGTCCGTTCGATCGCGGCGGCGGACAGGCGCCCGGTCCGGTCGACGCCCTCGCCGAGCCGCACGATCGTCATCGTGCGGACCAGGTCGACGAGTGCACCACCGTCGGCCGGGGCATCTGCGATGAGGAGACGGATCGAGTTGGTACCGCAATCGATCGCGGCGACCCTCATGACGCGGTCAAATGCAGCAGCATGCGCGTGTTTCCCAACGTGTTCGGCTTAACCCGTTCGAGGTCGAGGAACTCCGCCACGCCCTCGTCGTAACTGCGTAACAGTTCTTCGTAGACCTTCGACGGCACCGGCGCACCGTCGATCTCGCGGAACCCGAACGAGCCGAAGAACGCGGTCTCGAACGTCAGGCAGAATACCCGGGAGACGCCGAGCGACGCGGCCACGGCGAGCAACTCGGTCACGATCCGGTGCCCGATTTTCTGTCCCCGTGCGGTCGGGGCCACCGCCACGGTGCGGATCTCGGCCAGGTCTTCCCACATCACATGGATGGCGCCGCAACCGATCACGGTCCCGGCATCATCGACCGCCACCCAGAATTCCTGGACCGATTCGAACAACGCGACGGTCGCCTTGGAAAGCAGGCGCCGCTCCACCGAGTAGGTGTCGATCAACCGCCGGATGCCCCGGACATCGCCGGTCATCGCACGGCGGATCGTGACGTTCACCGACAAAGCCTAGACGGCGTCCGGGTCGTCAAGCGCGACGCACGGGCCGTCGCTCCACCACGCACCGATCATTTCGGCGGTCTCGTCACCGAACGGGTTCACACCCGGACCGGCCGCCAACGCGTGCCCGAGCTGGACGTGCAGGCATTTCACGCGGCCGGGCATACCACCGGCCGAGACGCCGTCGATCTCATCGACTTCCATGATCGCGTTGCGCCGGGCCAGGTAATCCTCGTGCGCGCCGAGATACGCCTCGGCCAGCTCGGGATCGGTCGCGAGCCGCGCCGACATCTCCTTCATAACGCCGGCCGACTCCAGCCGGCTACACGCTGCCGTCGCCTTCGGGCAGGTCAAATAGAAAAGCGTCGGGAACGGCGTACCGTCGGACAGCCGCGGCGTCGTCTCCACCACGTCCGGCAGACCGCACGGGCAGCGGTGTGCGACCGCACGCGTACCCCGGGGGAAGCGGCCGAGCTGCGCCGCAACGACTTCGCGATCTTCGTCGGTCGCGGGTTCGCGACCAGAACCCGGCAAGCCGGTCATTGCGTGGCTCCCGGATCATCGGCGCCGGTCATGTTCGACCAGACCTGCCCGTACCAGGGCGCGGCCGGAGTGGAAGTGGTCGGCGCAACGGTCGGCGTCGGCGCGGCCTGGATCACGTAGGTCTTCGTGCCCGGCGGCACCATGAAGAACCGCGCGCGTGCCTGCGCCTTGATGTACGCCGGATCGCTCCACTCGGCGGACTGCTGCGCGAGATTGTTGATCCGGGCACGCTGCAGCGCCTGCGCGGTCTGCAGATTCTGAATCTGCGCCTCCTGAGCGAGGTACAGCCGAACCGGGTACGCGTACGCGAGCATCAACGCGAGCAGGACCAGCCCGAGCGCGGCGGCACGACCGGTGAACCGGTTGGGGCCGGGAGCCGACGTACGGCGGGCCGCACCCGGGGTCGCCGCTCGCCGGGCTGTGGCCGGACGAGTCTCGGACCGGACGGCCTCGACCCGGGCGTTCGGCGGGAGCGCCCGCGCGAGGTGCGGCCGAGGCGGGCCCGGACGCCGCGCGGCTGGACGACGCGTGGGTCAGGCGGCGGGACGAGGCACCACGCGTGGGAGTGCCCCGGCCGCCCGCCCGATTACCACCCGGACCCTGGCCGCTGGGGGTGCGGCGCTGTGCCACCGGCCGTACCCCCTTCAATCTTTTTGGATCTTTGTGAAACTGGTTCCCGAAGCTAGTTGGAACGGTACCGCGGGAAGGCGCCGGCACCCGCGTAGCGCGCCGCGTCGCCCAGTTCCTCCTCGATGCGGAGCAGCTGGTTGTACTTGGCCACCCGGTCGGTACGGGCCGGCGCGCCGGACTTGATCTGGCCACAACCGGCCGCAACCGCGAGGTCGGCGATGGTCGTGTCCTCGGTCTCGCCCGAGCGGTGGCTCATCATGGTCCGGAAACCGGCACGGTGCGCGAGGTCCATCGCGTCGAACGTCTCGGTCAGCGTTCCAATCTGGTTCACCTTGATCAGCACCGCGTTCGCGGCCTTCTCGGTGATGCCCCGGGCGATGCGGGTCGGGTTCGTCACGAACAGGTCGTCGCCGACGATCTGGATCCGGTCGCCGAGCGCCGACGTCATCGCGGACCAGCCGGCCCAGTCTTCCTCGTTGAGCGGGTCCTCGATCGAGACGATCGGGAACGAGTCGCAGATGCCGGTGTAGTACGCGATCATCTCGTCGGAGGACTTCTTGCCGCCCTCGAACGCGTACGAGCCGTCTTCGTAGAACTCGGTCGCGGCGACGTCCATCGCGAGCGCGATGTCGACGCCGAGCGTGAAGCCGGCCTTGTCGATCGCTTCCGCGATGAACTCCAGCGCGGCGATGTTGGCCGGCAGGCTCGGCGCGAAGCCACCCTCGTCGCCGAGGCCGGTCGAGAAGCCCTTCTTCTTCAGTACCGACTTGAGCGAGTGGTACGTCTCGGAACCCCAGCGCAGCGCCTCGCGGAACGTCGGCGCACCGATCGGGGCGATCATGAATTCCTGGATGTCGACGTTCGAGTCGGCGTGCGCGCCACCGTTCATGATGTTGAGCATCGGCACCGGCAGGAGGTGCGCGTTCGGGCCGCCGAGGTAGCGGAACAGGCTCAGCTCGGACGAGGATGCCGCCGGCCTTCGCCACCGCGAGCGAGACGCCGAGGATCGCGTTCGCGCCGAGGTTCGACTTCTCCGGCGTACCGTCCAGGTCGATCATCTTCTGGTCGATCGAGCGCTGGTCGGTCGCGTCGTACCCGATGATCTCCGGGAGGATCTGCTCCTCGATGTTGTCGACCGCCCGCTCGACGCCCTTGCCGCTGTAACGCTTGGCGTCGCCGTCGCGGAGTTCATTCGCTTCGAATGCGCCGGTCGAGGCGCCCGATGGGACGGCCGCACGGGCCGTCGTGCCGTCGTCCAGGCCGATCTCCACCTCGACCGTGGGGTTACCCCGGGAATCCAGGATCTCGCGGGCGACGATTGCTTCGATGGTGGCCACTGTGGTCCGCTCCTTGTTTCGAAAGCTCCATGCATCGACGCGCTCCGTGCGTCGACGCGTTGCCGGTCGCGGCGGTGCGACGCAGGCGAGCCTATCGAGCCAAGTGGGCGCGCATGTCACCGGCTCCGACCTTCGGTCACCGTTTGGTCTCGATCTCGAAACAACTGAGGCGACAAAAGGGGTCTAGCCGACAACTAACTTGCCCCTGCCGACGGCCGTCGGCAGATTGTGTCCATGTCCCGTCTACTGCGAGCGGCAGCGTGCCTCTGTACCGTCGCGGTGCTGGGCGGCTCGTTGAGCGGCTGCACGACCGCTGCCGATGCCGGCAGTTCGTTCGGCGACGGCGAGTTGATCAGCGATGTCGCGGGGCGCCTGGCCATTGCCTCGACCGAGTCGTATACGGCGACGTACTCGTTGGGCGACAACTCGAACGCGACGATCGTGCACAACCACGATCCGGACGCCACGGCATACCGGTACCCGGACGGGATGGTCCTGCTCACACCGGACAATGCGACCGCCTGCAAGACCGCAACGTCGCCACCGACGTGCAGCTCCGTCGATGGCAACACGGACGAGACGACGCTGCCGCCGGCGATCGATCGGACCATCGAAACGGGCGGCATGATCCGCCCGGAGACCGTGGTCGCGAAGCTCAACCAGATGGCGCGGAACGCTGACGCCATCCTGACCGAAAGCGATCGAACCGTTGCCGGTACCGGCGAGACGTGTTTGTCGATCGGCCGCGTACCGGTGGTGGACCGGTTCACCGCGTGCGTGACGACCGATGGCCTGCTCGGTGCGTTCAGCGGCACCGTGAACGGGGTGACGATCCAGATACAGCTGGCCGGATTCACCCTGAAGACGGACCCGACCGCATTCGCCCTGCCAACGGCGCTGCCGTCTTAGCCGGGCTCGCATGATCGTGGATCTTGGAAGCTGACTGCGGCCATTTGGCCATGATCACAGCACTGAGCATCCAGAGCGCCCAAGATTCGCGGTCGCCGCGGGTATTTACTCGCGCTCGCGGTATTCGGCGATCTTCGAGAGCGTGAAGGCGCGTAGCGCGGACTCGGCGTCGACGCCGGCCGCTCGTGCCTCGGCCACCAGGTTCCAGAGGCGCTCACCGAGGCCATCAGCCTGCTCGACCGCCTCCTGCTGTGCGCGGGCCTGCACCTTCGCGGCCAACGACAACGCCGGTTGGGACAGCGCGATGCTGTCCATCGCGGATTGACCCGCCTTTTCCGCCTTCTTGATCCGGTTCCACTCGGCGGTGATCTCTTCGATCGTCTGCGCCTCACCGTCCGCGAACACGTGCGGGTTGCGCCGGACCATCTTCGCCACCAGGTCCCCGGCGACGTCGTCGATCGTCCACGCCTCGCCGTCCGGCAACTCCTCGGCCATTCGGGCATGCAGCACGACCTGCAACAACACGTCGCCCAGCTCCTCGCGGAGCGCCGCATAGTCGTCCGCTTCGATCGCGTCGAACGCTTCGTACGCCTCTTCGAGCATGTACTTCGCCAGCGTGCGATGCGTCTGCTCGCGCTTCCACGGGTCGCCACCCGGCGAGGCCAGCCGATCCATCACGGTCACGGCGTCCAGAAGGCGCGCGCCGGCCGGGTCCCAGGAGCCGTACATCAGCTCCAGCTCGGCCAGTTGCGGTTCGCGGGCCAGGCGCAGGCCCAGTTCTCGGGCGAGCCGGTCGTCGCCGCTCGCGGCCGACAACCACACCGCCACGCCGTCAGTTGCCGCCGCGGCGAGCAGGTCATCTACGCCGTGGTCGGTGATCACAACCGCAACCCCGACGGTACGCAGTGCCTCCGACTGCCCCGTTTCAGCGCCCGTGAACACCGTGGCGGTACGCACGACATCCCACGCGGCGGCGGTCAGCAACCCGGCCGGGAGCCGGGGCGACGTGACCAGCAGGACGATACGAGCGGGCACGGCTACTGCTGCGCCGCCGCCGCCTGCGTCACCACGGGCGTGGGCACGTCCAGCACGGCAGGCGAAGCGTCGCCGCCGAGTTTCACGTACGCACCGTCGAAGCTGATCTGGTTCTGCTGGTCATTGACCCGCAACAGGGCGAACTCCAAGCCGGAGCAATTCTGCTTCGAGCACGAGGGGATGTAGCGCGGGTTGATCGAGACGCCGTAGTCCTTCGCCGCGTTGTTCAGTTCCTTCTGCAGGTCCAAGATGCCGCCGAGCTGAGGTGCCTCTTGCTGGAAGACCGGCTTGACCTGCGCGTACGTCGTGCCCGCCGGGATCGTTCCCGCCATGACGAGCTCGTTGAAGAGCGCCCGGTAGTCCGCGTCCGTACCGGCCCGCTGCGGGGTCTTCGCCTCCAGGTAGTTCACCCAGAGCGCCACGTCGGTGACCAGCTTCGCGAACTGGTTCTTCGGGAGATCGGTCGCGTTGATGCCGAGCGATTGGCCTTCGGCCGCGAGCGCCTGCGCGGTGTCCGAGCTCGACGGCGTGCCGAGCTTGTTGTCCTTCGCGTACTGCTTCATCAGCGCGAGCATCGTCTGGTACGACAGCACGAACTGACGCGCATCGGCGTCCGAGGTGCCGCCGCTGGCCTGCAGGATCGCGGCCGGGATCTGCGACTCGACGCTGCTGACCTGGTCCTGCGTGATCCGGGTGGGGCCGACGAACGCGGCGGAGCCGGCATCGGTACGGCACGCGCTCAGCGCGGTCACGGCCAGCAGGCCGCACACGACCGCGGTCGCGACCTTCCGGCCACGTCGTACCGGCTTACGCCCGGCCGCAGGCTGGACAAGCATGGGCTGGGCAGCACGCTCAGACACGATCAATCCCCTTCACCGTCGTACACATGATGCGCGGCCACTCTCTCACGACCACGATCACGCCGACTCGGCCGGGTGCACTCCCTTCGCGTGCGGTGGATCCCCCAAGACCGTCTTCAGCAGTTCGGCGCACCACGCAAGCATCGCGGCGTCGCGCAGCGGCTCCCCACCGACCTTGCGATCGGACGGGCGAGGCAGCGAGACCTGATCGGTCGCCTGCTTGTACACCGACTCCGGATAGAACCGCTTCAGCCGCAGCTGCTTCGAATCCGGCAGGATCATCGGCCCGAACCGGATGTGCCGCCCCTGCAGCGAGACGTCCAGCAGCCCGTACGAGCGGGCCAGCAGCCGGAATCGGGCCACCGCGATTAGGTTGACCACTTCGGCCGGCGGCTTGCCGTACCGGTCGTTCATCTCGATCACGACCTCGTCCAGCGCGGCCTCGTCCCGGACTTCGGCGAGCTTGCGGTACATCTCCAAACGGAGACGCTCGACGCTGATGTAGTCGTACGGGAGGTGCGCGTCGACCGGCAGATCGATCTTGACGTCGGAGATCTCCTCCTCCGGGCGCTCGCCCTTGAACTGCGCGACCGCTTCGCCGACCATCCGGACGTACAGGTCGAAACCGACGCCCTCGATGTGACCGGACTGCTCGCCGCCAAGCAGGTTACCGGCGCCACGGATCTCCAGGTCCTTCATCGCGACGTACATGCCGGCGCCCAGCTCGGTGTGCTGCGCGATGGTGGCGAGCCGCTCGTGCGCGTGCTCGGTCAGCGGCTTCTCCGGCGGGTACAGGAAGTACGCGTACGCCCGCTCGCGACCACGGCCGACCCGTCCCCGGATCTGGTGCAACTGCGCCAGGCCGAGCATGTCGGCACGCTCGACGATCAGCGTGTTCGCGTTCGGGATGTCGATGCCCGACTCGACGATCGTCGTGCAGACCAGGACGTCGAACTCCTTCTCCCAGAAGCCGACCATCACTTTCTCCAGGGCATCCTCGCCCATCTGGCCGTGCGCGACCGCGATCCGCGCCTCGGGTACGAGTTCGCGCAGCTTGCGAGCGGTCCGATCGATCGACTCGACCCGGTTGTGCAGGTAGAAGACCTGCCCGTCGCGCAGGAGTTCGCGGTGGATCGCGGCGGCGACCTGCTTGTCGTCGTGCCGCCCGACCGCGGTCAGGACCGGGTGGCGCTCCTCGGGCGGCGTCGCGATCGTGGACATCTCGCGGATGCCCGTAATCGCCATCTCCAGCGTTCGCGGGATCGGCGTGGCCGACATGGTCAGCACGTCGACGGCGGTACGCAGGGCTTTGAGCTGCTCCTTGTGCTCGACGCCGAAACGCTGCTCCTCATCCACGATGATCAGGCCAAGCTGCTTGAACCGCATCGACTTCTGCAGCAGACGGTGCGTACCGATGACGATGTCGGCCGTACCCTCGGCGGCCATCTCCAGCGCCTGCGCCGACTCTTTCGGCGTCTGGAATCGGGACAGCTGCCGGATCTCGACCGGGAACTGCGCCATCCGCTCGGTGAACGTGTTGTAGTGCTGCTGGGCGAGCAGCGTCGTCGGCACCAGTACAGCGACCTGCTTGCCGTCCTGCACCGCCTTGAACGCCGCGCGTACCGCGATCTCGGTCTTGCCGTATCCGACGTCGCCACAGACCAGGCGATCCATCGGTACTGGCTTCTCCATGTCCGCCTTGACCTCGTCGATCGTGGTCAGCTGGTCGATCGTCTCCTGGAACGGGAACGCGTCCTCCATCTCGCGCTGCCACGGCGTGTCCGGGCCGAACGCGTATCCGGGCGCGTTCTGCCGAGCCGCGTACAGCTGGATGAGCTGCGCCGCGATCTCCCGGACCGCCTTGCGGGCGCGCTGCTTCGACTTCGCCCACTCGGACCCACCGAGCTTGTGCACGGTCGGCGTCTCGCCGCCGACGTACCGGGACAGCTGGTCGAGCTGGTCGGTCGGGACGAACAGCTTGTCCCCCGGCTGACCGCGCTTCGACGACGCGTACTCGATCACGATGTACTCGCGCTCGGCGCCGTTCACCGCGCGCTGCACCAGCTCGACGTACCGGCCGATGCCGTGCTGCTCGTGCACGACATAGTCGCCGGCCTGCAGCTCCAGCGGATTGATCGTATTGCGCCGCCGACTCGGCATCGTGCGCATGTCCTTCGTGGACGTACCACGTCCACCGGAGATGTCGCTGCCGGTCAGGATCGCGATCTTCGCGACCTCGTCCACCAGTCCGTTGCCGAGCGCACCGGTGGTCGCGAGTGGAGTGCCGCGCTCCGGCACGTCCTCGATCGTTTCGGCCAGGGCGATGCCGATTCCGGCCTGTCGCAGCACCTCGACCGCGCGTTTCGCCGGGCCGTGGCCCTCGAAGACGAGCGCCACCCGCCAACCGTCGGCCGCCCAGCGACGGACGTCATCGACGACCCGACCGGTGTCACCGTGATACAAAAACGCGGGCTGCGCCGACAGCGTGAACGCACGGCCTTCGTCCGGCGTGACCTCGCCGAAGTCCGGCAGCTCTCCTTCCAGCCACGGCTGGTCGACTTCGGGCTTTGCCTCTTCGGCCACGATGCCGAACGGCGCGACCGTCCACCACGGCAGGTCCGCATCGCGCGCGGCGGCCCGCACCTCAGCGAGAGATTTGAAAGCAACAGCGCCGGTATCAATGGGCGCTTTCCCACCGACCGCGGCCGCGGCCCAGCTGGCCTCCAAGAATTCATCACTCGTACGCACAAGGTCGTGCGCCCGCGTCCGGATCCGCTCCGGGTCGCAGAGCAGGATCGTGGTACCGGCCGGCATGCAATGCAGCAGCAGTTCCAGGCTCTCCGGGCCGTGCAGCGCAGGCGCCAGCGATTCCATGCCCTCGACCGGGATACCTTCGGCCAGCTTGTCGAGGATCTCGCCAATCTCCGGGTGCTCCTCGGCAAGGGTCGCGGCCCGCTTCCGTACCGCCGGCGTCAGCAGCAACTCTCGGCACGGCGGTGCCCACAGGCGGTCGACCGTCGCGATCGTGCGCTGGTCGGCGACCGCGAACGTGCGGATCTCCTCGACGTCGTCGCCCCAGAACTCGATCCGGACCGGATGCTCGTCGGTCGGTGCGAACACGTCCAGCAAGCCACCGCGGACGGCGAACTCGCCACGCTTCGTGACCAGGTCAACGCGCGCGTACGCGAGTTCCACCAACCGGTGGGCGATGTCATCGAGATCCGCAGCGGCACCGGGGCGAAGTTCCACGGGTTCAAGGTCGCCGAGGCCCTTGAGCTGCGGCTGAAGCATCGACCGTACGGGCGCGACAACGATCCGCACCGGCCCGCGCTCGGGATCGGCCGGGTCCGGATGCGCCAGCCGCCGCAGAACGCCCAGACGGCGGCCGACCGTGTCGGACCGTGGCGACAACCGCTCATGCGGCAGCGTCTCCCAGGACGGGTAGACCGCGACCTCTTCGGGCGGCAGAAAATTTCCGAGCGCCGCCGCCAGGTCTTCCGCCTCGCGAGACGTCGCGGTGACGACGAGCGCCGTCCGGCCGCCGCCCTCCCCTTGCGCCGCTAGCGCGGCGACGAGGAATGGACGGGCGGAACTCGGCGCGGTGACGTCAACTTGATCGCCGGCCGGGCCGCCACGGCGGGCGATCTCGGCAAGCGAGGTGAGGGCCGGATCGTCGAGGGCGGCGCGAAGCAGACCCGTCAACTTCATGTGGGCTGAACCTCCGGAACATGGACGCACGCAATTAAGCCCCAACGCCCAGTTCGGACGGGGGTAGCGCAGTTGAGACTACTCCCATCGCTATCCAGCCACACACCATCACAAAACGGGCATAAGCTGTGGAAACCGCTGCTCATACCACCAACGTGACGGGAGTGCCGGGATGACGGATACCGGAGCGCCGGATGCTGCGATCGGCGGAGCGACGATCATGACGTCGGACGAGGTGGCCGTTGACGAGGCCATCGGCGGCGCGCACGCCGACGAAGACCCGGTCCTCGCCCGGGCCGCCGCCGAGCCCACCGCCGCCGAGCCCACCGTTGTCGGTCCTGCGGCCTCCGGTCCCGGCACACGGCGCGTAGGCAGCGTCGCTGGTCACGTGGCCGAACCGGACCATCCGGACCCGGACGATTGGTGGCGGGTGTGGCTCCGCCGTACGGGCGTGACGCTCCTCGCCACGCTGGTGCTCACGACCGGGCTGGTCTGGGCGTGGCTCGGCGGCCTGACGAATCCGCACGCCCGGAGCATCCCGGTCGCGGTCCTGGCGGGCGACGCGAACGCGATCGGCGCGCTCTCCGCGGATCAGGAGAACACGGAGTTGCAGGTGGTCCGGTACGCAACCGCTGCCGGGGCGACGAACGCACTTTCCAAACGGAAAGTCGCCGCGATCCTGACCAGCGACCAGACCGGCGCCGTCGGATTGAATCTAACGATCGCGAGCGCGGCCGGGCCTGGAATCGCGAACGCGGTGATCGATTCGATCAACTCGGTGGCGACATCGTTCAACGTGCCGCTCACCATCGAGGATGTGTACCCGACGTCGGAGAAGGACTCGGATGGCCGTACACCCTTTTATTTGATGTTGGTATGGATCTTGGGTGGATTGATCGCAGCGGTGCTGGTCGGCGTGACGCTCGGGACCGTGCCGCGGGACCTGGACCGCCTCGGCATGCGGATCGCGGCGTTATTCGTGTTCTCGCTGGCGCTCGGGCTGATCGGTGCGCTGTTCGTGGTGCCGTTCCTGGGCATTTGGCATCACCACCTGTTCGGGGTGTGGATGAGCGGCGCGCTGATCGTGCTCACCGCCGCACTGATCACATCGGCGTTGCAGAGCTGGCTGGGCATGTGGGGCATCGGCGTCGCGACACTGTTATTGCTGGTGCTCGGTGTGCCGGGCGCCGGCGGTCAATGGGGATCGCAGCTGCTCCCCGGATTCTTCCGGTCGATGCACACCTGGATTCCGAATGGGCTCGGGACCGATCTCCTGCGCGGCGTTGAGTACTTCGGCCGGAACGCGAACACCTGGCCGATCACCGGCCTGGCGCTGTGGTGTCTTGCTTCGATCGTGGTACTCGTAGCGTCGACGGCCATCCTGGGCCGAACCGCCCGCCCCCAGCCCCAGCCCCAGCCCCAGCCCCAAGTTGATCCTGGAGTTAGTTGACGCATCGACGGCGTGTCGTGCGAATAACGTCAGGATCGACTTGGCCTGGCTCGGCAGAAATCGGTTGTGTTCGCCGACCAGCGGCGGGCAGAGTACGCTCGTGCAGATTCGGGCGCTGGATCCATTCGACGACGTCTCGGCCGGTAACTGGTACGCCGCCATGTACGCGGGCGCCTCGGCCGGCCGGGTCGCGCCTCCGGTCGTCGGCGCCGCTTCCGAACTCACCTCGCTGCGCACAAATGACAGCAACAAGACGTACGACCGTCGTGCGTACGGTGCCTGGGACGGCGACGCCTGCCTCGGTACGGTCCTCGTCGCGCTCCCCCGCAACGGCCACGTCGCCGAGGTGGACGTCAACGTGCCGCCGTCGCATCGTGGCCGGGGTATCGGTAGTGCACTGTTCGCGTATGCCCGGACGATCGCCGAGACGGCCGGCGTCACGACGATCACCGACGAGATCAACGTGCCGGACGGCGCCTTGGATCAGTGCGATGGCGGCCGATTCGCACTCGCCCATGGGTTCGCCAGCTGCCATACCGAGTCGCGCTTGATGCTCGACCTACCGGTGCGTGAGCTGGACGCCCTCGAGTCGTACGCGCTCGAGAAAGCGTCCGGCTACCGCGTCGTTGCCTTCGATGGTCTGACGCCTCCCGAGCACCTGGACGCCCTGGCCCGGATGATGACCTTGATGCAGCTCGACGTACCGATCGGCGAGCGCGACTACGAGCCGATTTCGTTCGACGCCGACCGAGTCCTGCTTGGCGATCAACGGTCGATCGATCAGGGCTACGGGAGACTGAAGGCGATGGTGCTGGACCAGGCGGGCGAGCCGGCCGCGTACACGTTGATGCTCGTCGGCGTGGACCGCCGGTACGCCGTCCAGGACGACACGTTCGTGCTGCGGGCGCATCGCGGGCACCGGCTGGGAACACTGGCGAAGGTGGCCAACCTGCGGCAGTTGGCGGCGCACCACCCCGGCGTCCGGCACGTGCACACGTGGATGGCCGACGAAAACAACGCGATGCGGTCGATCAACCAGCGCTTCGGGTTCCGCCCCGTCGAGGCAATGCACAACGTGGAGCTGTCGATCGTGGCCGCAAAACGTTGATCAACCGGTGCTTCGAGCAACGTTTTGCGGCCACGATCAACTAATACTGAACGCAAATGCGGCGCGCTGGGCCGTCGATTCGGATCGTCCCGCCGTACGGGATGATCTGGTTCGGATCGGTGTGACCGAGATCAATGTCGAACACGATCGTCGCGTGCGGCGCGTACGCACCGACTGCGCGCAGGATCGCCCCACGCTGCGCACTCGCGTACTCGCGCTTCTGATCGAGCGTGTTCGGCCTGGTGACCTCCCACGCTTTCGGGCGCCCGACCAGCACCGCCTCGAACTGCCCGAGCATGTCGCGCTCGCCCATGTTGCGCAGCGTGTAGTACACCTCTTCGGACGACGGCATGTCCTCGCTGCTCTCGATGAACAGCACGTGCCCGGCGTACTCCTCGGGCGGCCGGATATCCGTCCCGACCTGGAGCAGCCACGACAGGATCTCGATGCAACCGCCCCAGGACGGTCCTTCGATCACGCGATCCGCGTTGTGCCAGGTCCAGCCGTTACACCGGATTGGTCGCGCCGCCGCGGCCGAGGTGCACCATCACCGATCCGCCGTGGTAGCCGACCACACCCGCTCGGAACAGGAAATTCAACAGATTCGTGTTATCGGAGTAGCCGAAGAAAGGCTTCGGATTCGCCTTCAAAAGATCAACATCAAGATGCCGGAGTACGGTCAACTGGTCGTCCCCGCCGATCGTGGCCATCACCGACGTGATCGTGGGATCGGCGAAGGCCGCGTGGAGATCGGCGGCCCGCTCGGCCGGCGTCGCGCGTACGCGGGTGGTCGGGTACTCGACCGGCACCAGCCCCAATTCGTCTCGCAGGCGGGCCAGTCCCAGCTCGTACACGTGTGGGAATCGGGACGGGTTTCCGTTCGACGGCGATAGCACGGCGATCCGGTCACCGGGCCGCGGTTTCGGCGGGTAGGTCATCGCGAAGGTTAATCCATGGGCCGGGCGGCCGTCGTCCGGTTATCCGAGCTAGCATCCATTAACCGGACAACGCAGTCCCGCGGTGCATACGCATGTGACGAGGAGTGTCCCGGTGTCTGAGCTAGTCGACGCAATCGAACCCGACGCTGCGCTGCGCGCGGACATCCGGCGCCTTGGCGCCCTTTTGGGCCAGACGCTCGTACGGCAGGAGGGTCAGCGCCTGCTCGACCTGGTCGAACAGGTCCGGGCACAGGTCCGGACGGACCCCGAAGCCGCTGCCGCCGCGCTCTCGTCGATGGACGTGTCCACCGGTACGAAGCTGGCCCGCGCGTTCTCCACGTACTTCCACCTGGCGAACGTCACCGAGCAGACGCACCGCGCGCGCGAGTTGCGCCGCCGCCGCGCCCGGGACGGCAGCTGGTTGGACGGCGCGGCTCAGTTGATCGCCGAGCGCGGGATTCCGACCGACGACGTGGCCGCGGCCGCACGACGGCTGGCGATCCGGCCGGTGTTCACCGCGCACCCGACCGAGGCGGCCCGGCGCTCGATCCTGTCGAAGCTGCGCTCGATCGCGGACCAGCTGGACGCCGAGGCGGCGGGTGCCGCGCTCTACGGCAGCCCGCCCGACGGCGAGGGGCGCCTCGCCGAGCTGATCGACCTGCTGTGGCAGACCGATGAGCTGCGGGTCGACCGGCCGGACCCGGCCGACGAGGCTCGCAACGCGATCTACTACCTTCGTGATCTTTACACCGATGCGGCACCACAGGTCCTCACGGATCTTGCCGATACGCTGCAGAAACTTGGTGTGGCGACGCCGCCGAACGGCCGCCCGCTGACGTTCGGCACCTGGATCGGCGGCGACCGCGACGGCAACCCGTACGTGACGCCGAAGGTGACCCGAGACGTTCTGTTGATCCAGTACGAACATGGCATCCAGGCCGCCGAAGCGATCCTCGACGAGCTGATCGACGAGGTGTCGGTGTCTCGCCGGGTCCGACCGGTCTCGCTCGACCTGTCCGCGTCGCTCGCGTCCGATCTGGAGAACCTGCCCGAGGTCTCGGCGCGGTTCCGGAAGGTCAATGCCGAGGAGCCGTACCGGTTGAAGGCACGCTGCATGAAGGCGAAGCTCGCGAACACCCGCGAACGCCTCCGTACCGGCGCGCCTCGCCAGCCGGGCCGTGACTACCGCGGGACGACCGAGATCATCGCCGACCTCGAACTCATGCGCGCGTCGCTCGCTCGCAACGCCGGGCCAGCTGACCGCGACCGGCAAGCTCGCCGAGGTGATCCGAACCATCTCCGCGTTCGGGCTGCACCTCGCGACGCTGGACATCCGCGAGCACTCCGAGGCGCACCACGCCGTACTCGCGCAGCTCTACGCGCGGACCGGCGAGGTGCCGGATTACGCGAAGCTCACCCGGACCGAGCGGACCGAACTGCTGTCCGAGGAGCTGTCCGGCCGGCGCCCGCTCGCGGGTGCGCAGGTCTCGCTGACCGACTCGGCCCGCAAGACGTACGACGTGTTCACCACGATCCGCGAGATGCAGGAATTCTTCGGCAGCGACGTGATCGAGTCGTACATCATTTCGATGACGCACGGCATCGACGACGTGCTCGCCGCCGTGCTGCTCGCGCGCGAGGTCGGGCTCGTCGACATGGGTGGCGAGAAGGCCAAGATCGGCTTCGTACCGCTGCTGGAAGAAGTCTCCGAGCTGGAGTCAGCCGGCGAGATCCTGGATCAGCTGCTGTCACTCCCCGCGTACCGGGCGATCGTGCACGCGCGCGGCGACGTGCAGGAGGTCATGCTCGGCTACTCCGACTCCAACAAGGACGCCGGCATCACGACGTCGCAGTGGACGATTCACCGAGCCCAGCGCGCGCTGCGTGACGTGGCCGCGAAGCACGGCGTACGGCTGCGGTTGTTCCATGGTCGCGGCGGCACGGTCGGACGCGGTGGCGGCCCGACGCACGAGGCGATTCTGGCCCAGCCGTACGGGACGCTGGACGGCGCGATCAAGGTGACCGAGCAGGGCGAGGTCATCTCGGACAAGTACACGTTGCCCGCGCTGGCGCGGGAGAACCTCGAGCTGACCGTGGCCGCCGTACTGACCGCGACGCTCGTGCACACGACGCCGCGCCAGCCACAACTCGCACTGTCCACGTGGGACAGCACGATGGACGTGGTATCAGCGGCGGCGTTCACGTCGTACCGGTCGCTGATCGAGCACCCGGACCTGCCCGCGTACTTCTGGGCGGCCACACCGACCGAGTTGCTCGGTGCGCTCAACATCGGGTCGCGGCCGGCTCGCCGTCCGGATGCGGGAGCCGGCCTCGCCGGTCTGCGGGCCATCCCGTGGGTGTTCGGGTGGACCCAGAGCCGCCAGATCGTGCCCGGTTGGTTCGGCGTCGGTACGGGTCTGGCCGCAGCCCGCGCGGCCGGACTCGGCGACGAGCTAAACGACATGTACGAGCGGTGGCAGTTCTTCCAGACGTTCGTGTCCAACGTCGAGATGATGCTCGCCAAGACTGATCTGATGATCGCGCAGCGGTACGTCGACACACTCGTACCGGATAACCTCAAGCCGATCTTCGAGACCATCAAGACCGAGTTCGACCTGGTCGCGACGGAGATTTCAGCGCTCACCGGCAACTCGGCGGCGCTCTCGAACCAGCCGGCCCTCGCCCGTACGCTGGCCGTCCGCGACACGTACCTGGAACCGCTGCACCACCTGCAGGTGGCGCTGCTCGGTCACTACCGCGCTTCGCGCGGCGAGCCTGGCTCCGGCCGCCCGTCAACCACCGATCCGGCGCTGGAGCGGGCCTTGCTGACCACGGTCAACGGCATCGCCGCCGGTCTCCGCAACACGGGCTGAGCAACACCGGCTGACAAAGATGGCCCGGGATGTCCCGGGCCATCGCCCTTACTGCCAGTAGCCCTCGACCTCGCCGACCGATCGCGGCTGGACCGCATCGGGATCGGCGTTGTTGTCGCGCGCCGACCGGCGCCGTCGGAGCAGATCCCAGTACTGGTCGAGTTCTTCCTCGACCGCCTTGAGACGAGCGTGCTCGGCTTCCGAATCGATCTTGCCGGACTGGACACCGCTGCGGAGGCGGTGTTCTTCGTCCATGAGTTCGGAAATGTGATGCTGAATCGATCCATCCTGCATGGATCAAACTTACGCTACGACCGATTTCTGCGGGCCCGGCCGGTCCTGAAGCCCTTGAAGTTCGAGAGTGGAATCCGCTTCGACCGGGTATCGCTCGCGTGCGCCTGCTAGCGTCGCCGATTCCATCACATCTATCTGCGGAGCAATCGAAATGAGACGTCGTCCCCGGTTCACGACGATCGCCGCCATCGCCGTATTGGCCGCGGTCGGGAGCACCGCCGCATGTACGTCATCGACCAAGACAACGGTCACGACGACGCCCTCCGCGACCGGGGCAGCGACGGCGACCACGCCTGCTTCCGCTAGCGCCGCGCCATCCAGTACGCCATCGACCACGACGGTCACCGGTACCGCCTACTTCATCACTCCGCTGACCGACACCGCTGCCGTACGGGTCATGTCGTTGCACACCGGAACCGTCAAGGTCGTCGCGACGCTTCCGAGCGACCACACGCACTGCACGAGCAATACCGTCCGGGTCTCGCCGGACGGGAAGCGGATCGCGTGGGTGCAGGGCAGTACTAGCGACAACGCCGGTACGTTCATGATCGCGAACATCGACGGCAGCGGCGCGAAACAGCTCGCCACGCAGGTCAGCTGCCTCGGCGCGACCGCGATCATCTGGCCGGGCGCCGATGTCGTTCAGGCGTACACGGCCAAGGGCGGGAAGTTGGCGTTCCACTACAACGGCCAGAAGCTCGGCGGTGACCCGGGCGAAGAAAAGAGCGCGGTCTGGTCGGACAAGGCGCTGGCCATCGCCGCTCGGGATGGCGAGACCGGCGGACTCTACTCCGCCGTGGTCGCCGGCCACACGCTCTACAAGATCACATACGCTCCGCCGGCCGATCAAGCTGAGCACTGGGACGGATTCTCGCCGCGCAGCGTGTCGGAGAACGCGCAGTTCGTCGCGTTCGGCTGGAACGGCACGGACCCGTCCCGCGAGGACGGCTCGTTCGTGATCGTCAATGCGAACACCAGCAAGCCGGTCACGCTGCCGGAGGGCTCGATCGCGTACGCGGAGCTGTTGCCGAACGGCACCGCGTTCGTCAAGTCCGCCGCCACGACGCCGACGCTGGAGGTACTCGACAACCGCTGGCACGTGATCGCATCCTCACCGCTGCCGGACGCGGTGGCGCACCTGACCCTTGTGCGATACGTGCCGTAACCCAACAAGACGAAAGTTGATCCTGGAGTTATCCGCACGACACACCGTCGATGCGTCGACTAACTCCAGGATCAACTGGGTTTTGGGGCGGGCGCGCGGCTAGGAGGTTTCGCCTCTCATCGAGAAGGACTGGAGGCGGTTGATGGCGATCAGGGTCGCTCCTACCAAAAACACCAGGGACATGATCAGGGCCGTGGCGGTGGACAGCGGCGGGATGAACTGGTCCTGGCCGGACAGCTGAGCGGCCCACGTCAGACCGATCTGCTCGATCGAGAGGCTACGCGTCCCGCTGAGGAGATTCGTCAGCAGACCCTCCCACAGCAGGATGTAGACGAGCCCGATCAGGACCGGTCGACGAGACACCAAGCTGAGCGCGACGAACAACGCGCAGTAGCAGATCGAGGCAATCGCGCCGCCGACCGCGAGCGCCAGGCCGAATTGCGCATCGATCATCAGCACCCCACAGACGAACAGCATGACCGCGTTGACGATGCCTGCGACGGCAGCCGCCACGGCAAGCTTCGACAGCACAATCTCCGAACGTGGAATCGGTTTCGTGAGGATGTGCACGATCGTGCCGTCGTCGATCTCGGATCCGAGGACCGAGGAGCCGATGATCAGCGACACGACCGGCACGATCACGGCGAACCCGATCCCGTGCACGATCGGGTCGATCAGGACGGTGCGATCGTCGTTGAACGCGCGCCCGACCAGCGTGAGGCCGATCAGGATCACCGGCATCGGGATGAGCAGGAACGCGCGTTTGCGACCCAGCAGGCTGCGGAGGGTCAATCCGGCGATTACGGAGTTCATTGCGCCACCAAATATGAGAAGACACTTTCCAGGGATTCGTCGGACGGTTGGACCCGGCTGACGCGTACACCCTCGCGAATTGCGATCTTCGGGAGCGCACGTGCGAACGCGCCGTAGTCGCTCGCGCGGACCTCGAGCCCGGCGACGGCAATGTCCACACCGGCGACCGAGTCTTCGCCGACCAGCGCGACCGCGAGCCGCCGATCGTTGCTCGACCGGATCGAGAACACGTGCGGCCGGTGCGTCATCAGGCGGCGGATGGTCCGGAAGTCGCCGGATGCGGCCAGCCGGCCTGCGACGATCACCTGAACGGTGCCGGAGACCTGCTCGACCTCTTCCAGGATGTGCGAGGAGAACAGCACGGTTCGGCCGGCCGTACCCATCGCGTGCAGCAGATCCATCATGTGCATGCGCTGCCGCGGATCCATTCCGTTGAACGGCTCGTCCAGCAGCAGCACATCGGGCTCGTGCACGAGCGCCGCGGCGACCCGCGTGCGCTGCCGCATGCCCTTCGAATAGGTGCTCATGTTGCGGCCCTGTGCTTCGTTCATCTCTACCGTCGAGATCGCGCGGCGAGCGGCATCGACCGGATCGGGCAGCTTGTGCAGGCGTGCGCTGGCCAGCACGAATTCGTACCCGGTCAGATAGCTCGGCACCGCCTCGCGCTCGACCACGAGTCCGACGTTCCGGTAGATGTCCGGGTTCTTCCAGGCCGGCGCGCCGGCGATCGTGACCGTGCCCTGCGACGGCGCCAGGAAGCCCGCCATCATGTGCAGCAACGTCGTCTTGCCGGCGCCGTTCGGGCCGAGTAGACCCGTCACACCCGCACCGAGTGTCATCGTGACGTCGTTGACCGCAACCACGTTGCCGTACCACCGAGATGCGCTGACCAGCTCGACCGGCGTCATGCCGCCACCCTCCGATAACGCACGAGCAGCAGCCCGACGCAGATCAAGACCAAGACCACACCTTCGATGAGGTACGCCCAACCGAACGAGCCCCAGGCCTTCGGGTCGCCGCCGAGCATCCACGTGTTCAGCGATTGCGTCACGACGCCCGGGCTGAGAAGGCGCCCGACTTTCTCGCCGCTAGGCCCCGCCACGCCGATCACGGCGGCGGCGACTCCGGACGTCACCAGGAACACCGCCACAATGGAGGCGGCGGCGATCATCCGGCGGGCGAGCAGCGATGCGATCAGCAGCGCGAACACTGAGTAGATGACCGCCATGATCCCGGCTCCGATCAGGCCACCGACGAAGTCGGTGAACTCGCGCCAAATCTTGTCGCCGGGCAGCGAGAATGCGCCGCCGAGGAACATCACGAACAGCGGTACCGCGATGATCAACCAGACCGAGCTGATCAACGCCGCGAGTTTCGCGAGTGCGTAGTCGGCCCGCCGGATCGGTCGCGAGAAGTACAACGGCAGTACCTTGCCGCGAAGATCGCGAGAGACGAGTTCCGGCGCGGCCGTCGCCACGAACAGCAACACCAGCAGGCTGCATGTCTGTGGGAAATTGAGGTACGAGATGATCACCCGGCCGGTCTGCGACCGGATCGCGACCACGATCACTGCCACCAGGAGAAACAACGAGGCGCTCAACCAGGGAAAGATCTTCGCCTTCCCGTTGCGTCCGAGCCCGAACGCGGTCCGGAAACTGTGTATGTAAAGCGCGGTCCGCGCGTACGAGCGACCGAGTCTCGGCCCCTGGTAGCGCTGATAACCGATGTCGTGGATCGCACTAGCCGACACGCTGCACCTCCATATTCGGCGCGAAGAGTTCGGAAACGTGATGTCTCCGCTGGTCCAACCGGTGCAGCGGAAGTTCGAGGTCGGCGACGCACTGCATGATCGCCTCGTACGTCGCGTCCGATGCCAGCGGTACGAGCAGCAACCGGCCGTCCCGCGTGACCGGCATACCGCGTTCGGCCAGCGCCGCGGCCAGCAGATCGGTGCCCTCGTCCACCTCGACCAGCAGCATGTCCTGGCCGGTCGTCATGGCATCGATCCGATCGGCCCGAAGCAACTTGCCGCCGTCGATCGCGACCAGCGTGTCGCAGATCCGCTCCACCTCGCCGAGCAGGTGCGAGCAGACCACGACGGAGATGCCGAACTCCGTACCGATCCGCTGGATCAACGCGAGCATGGCGTCCCGGCCGGCCGGGTCCAGCCCGTTCGTCGGCTCGTCGAGCAGCAGCAGGTCCGGATCGTGGACGAGCGCCTGCGCAAGCTTCACCCGCTGCTTCATGCCGGTCGAGTAGCCGCCGATCTGACCGGTAGCGCTCCTCGTACAGGCCGACGTGGCGCAGCGTCTCGGAGGCGCGTTCACGTGCGGCTGCCTTGGGCAGACCGCTCATCCGGCCCATGTGCGTCACGAACTCGGACGCGATCAGATCGGATGGCAACGCGTCCGACTCGGGCATGTAACCGACTCGGGCCCGAATCGATTCGCCATCGACGACGGGATCGAGACCGAACACGCGTACCGTGCCGGATGTTGGCGTCAGCAGGCCGAGCAGGAGTTTGATAAGTGTCGACTTGCCGGCGCCGTTCGCGCCGACGAGACCGATCACACCGGGCTGTACAGCCACGGTTAAGTTATCGAGCGCGGTGACGCGCCCGCCGTACGTCATGGTGAGCGCTTGGGTCGTCACCATCGGATGGTCCGGGGTCGTTAACACGAGCCTGACCCTACGATGTCAGGGCCACTCGTGGACCATTGGCGCACACGGACTTGACCCGGACATTCGACCCCTAGGGGCCGTCTTGATTTGTTGGAGGCAGGGCGATGAACGGTGGGGTCGTGCCGGATGATCTGTTGCGGGACGCGCAGACCTGGGCACCGAGCACGGTCGAGTTGGCCGACCTGGAGTTACTGCTCTCCGGTGCGTACGCGCCGCTGACCGGTTTTCTCGGGCCGACCGACCTGGAAAGCCTCCGCCGGACGGGTCGTCTCGCCGACGGCACGGCGTGGTCGGTACCGGTGACGTTGCGCGTACCGGGCCGGATTGCCGCCGCGCTGTCCGGGCACCTGATCCTTACCGATCACGAAGGCGCACCGATGGCCGTGCTCGACGCGGTCGATGTCGGGTCCGGTGGCCGATGACGGCTTCGCGGTCGTCGGCGGACCGGTGAGCGAGCATGGCGACGGGCACCACGGCGCGTTTCCACGACTGCGCCGCCGACCTTCCGATGTCCGAGCACGGCTCACATCGCCACGGGTGCTCGGTGTCATCGCGGATCGGCCGCTGCACCGTCCGCAACTCGCACAAATCGCGCACGCCGCACGTACGATCGGCGGCCAGTTGCTCGTGCTGATCCCGGTCGCCGAGACCGGCCCGGACGGTCTGCCGGCCGAAGCACTGGTCCGCTCTGTACTGGCCGCCGCCGATCGGATGCCGTCGGCCGAGATCGTCGCGGTCCCGCTCGTACGGCGGCCGGACGAGGTCAGCGCGGCGCTCCTACGTGGGCGGATCGCCGCCGCCTACGGCGCCACCCATTTGCTGTCCACCAGCGACATGGCGATTTCCGGCGGCGGCGTACGGGTGCTTGTCCCGCGTGACCTCGCGTACGACACGCGGGACGGCCAATGGCACGGCAGCGACGACATCCCGCCGCGATTCCAGCGTCCGGCGATGACCCAGGCGGAGATCGACGAGCTGCTGGACGAGGGCTCCGGACTGCCGGAATGGCACACTCCACCAGCGGTCAACCGGGAACTCGTCCGGGCCCGGCCGCCTCGCCTGGAGCGCGGCGTGGTCGTGTTCTTCACCGGCCTGTCCGGCTCCGGCAAGTCCACCGTGGCTCGTGGCGTCGCCGATGCGCTGCGCGAGACCGGCGAGCGTACGGTCACATTCCTCGATGGCGACGTGGTGCGCCGCGAACTGTCGGCCGGTCTGACGTTCAGCAAGGCCGACCGCGATCTCAACATCCGCCGGATCGGCTGGGTCGCGGCCGAGGTGGCCCGGCACGGAGGCCTCGCGATCTGCTGCCCGATCGCCCCGTATGAAGCGGCCCGAGCGGTCGCCCGCGAGCAGGCGCACGAGGTCGGCGCGGGCTTCGTGCTCGTCCACGTCGCGACGCCGATCGAGATCTGTGAGCAGCGTGACCGCAAGGGTCTCTACGCGAAGGCCCGCGCCGGTCTGATCACCGGCATGACCGGCGTCGACGACCCGTACGAGACGCCGGTCGATGCCGAGATCACGATCGATACGTCGGAGATGTCGATCGATGCCGGCGTCTCGTACATCCTCGACCAGCTGGCGGCCGACGGTTGGATTGAGGGCCGCAAATAGCTACGGCGTCACTTGGAACATAGGCAGTTGAACCAGCTGCTGGAACGACGTCAGCGACTGTGGCGTCGAGCCGACCAGCGAACTTCGGCCACCGACGCTCGACGTATCGAAGTAAATGAGCCGCCCATGCGTACATGCCGGGGAACGTCCGGTTGGTTCCGCGCGTCATCATCTCGGCGAAGTCGCCGTACCCCGCGACATTCGGCTTCCAGTTCAGGAAGAGCACATGCGGGTCGCCGGCTTCGTTCGCGATCGCCATCTCCTCGCTGTTCGGGAAGTACGACCCGACGCCGCGGTGGTACGCGCGTTCGGACAAGAAGGTACGCGCGGCCGGTGACGTGCCACGCCGCTCCGGCCTTCCGCTGCTGGCCACGCTGCCGGCCAGGGTGAAGCCCCGATTCGACGATGTCTTCCCGCCGTACGGCACCGGTGGCCGTACGTTCAACCGGCTGCGCAACGAAGTGCTCGCCAGTTTGCGGCTCGATGACCAGGTGATCGTCGTGACCGGGGCAAGCAATGGCAACGCCTCGGCGCTGGTCACGTTCATGGCCCGTCGCGAAGCGCTGACCGGCGGCCTGGGACTGGTCGCCGAAGAGGCACCGGGCAGCCAGAACGAGGATTGGGACATGTTGCTGCGCGCCGCGAAACGCGCGCCGATCATCCACGTGGATGAGCCGCTCGTACGCGTCCTGTGGGCGTCGACGTCACATTTCGCGTACGAGTACGCGACGAAGATTTCCTCGCTGCGCTGGATGATGTCGCGGCATCCCGAGATCCGTGGCTGCCGTCCGGGTGCAGCGCGCGTGTACGGGCAACTCGCGTGCTGGTCGGCAGCCTCCGGGAATCGTCGCGACGCCTGGCACTTCACCCGCCAGGCGGTGCGCAACAACTGGAAGGAACCGCGCGCGGCAATCGCGATCGCGGCGGCCACCGGAGTGATGAGCGTCGATCGCGTACTTGGCGCTCTACACAAGCGTGGTCACGGAATCTAGACCTGGATGTGTCGGGGGTTTCGACTACCGTGAGCGTATGGAATTTCCGTCGGATGATCGGATCCCGGTAGCCGACTCAACCGCGGGCGAGGTGGCGTTGCATGTCCGACGTTGGGGCATACGCGCGCCCCGGCGGCCATACCTGCTCGTCCACGGCCTCTCGTCCAACGCTCGACTTTGGGATGGGGTAGCCGGGGCGCTGGCGACCGCCGGACATCCGGTGACCGCGATCGACCTCCGGTCGCACGGCACGTCCGACGCGCCGTCGACCGGGTACGACACCGCAACCGCGGCCGATGACGTGGCTGCCGTCGCACATGCGCTCGGAATCACCGCCGCGGTCGTCGCGGGACAGTCGTGGGGTGGCGACGTCGTGGTTCAGGTCGCCGCCCGCCACCCCGAAGTGGTGGGAGCGCTCGCTCTGGTCGACGGCGGCTGGTCCGAGCTGGCCGCGTCGTTCCCATCCTGGGACGCGTGCGAGAAAGCGCTTCGGCCACCGGAGATCGACGGGCGTCTCGCCGACGAACTGCGCGGATGGTTCCGCTCCGGCCATCCGGACTGGAGCGATACCGCGATTGAAGCGACGCTCGCGAACACGAACGTCGCACCAGACGGCACGGTTTCCCGGCGGCTCTCGATCCCACACCACATGGAGATCGTCCGGAGTATGTGGGACGACCCGCCGAATGCCTACTACCCGGACGTGGCAGTGCCCGTGCTGCTCATGCCGGCGTTGCCAGCGTCCGACGACACCGAACGCCGCCGACGCGTGACCGAGGCCGCGTACGCGCTCGGCAACGCGGAAGTTCGCGAATATGTCGGCGGCGACCACGACCTGCATGCCCAACACCCTGACCTGGTCGCCGCGGATCTGCTCGCACTCGCATCGAGGGCCGTCTGATGAGCCGCCTGTTGGTCATCATGGGCTCCGGCGAGACCGCGCCGACGATGGTCAAGCCGCATCGGGCGTTGTTCGAGCGCATCGGTCCGGGCGAGGCGGTGATCCTCGATACGCCGTACGGGTTCCAGACCAATGCCGACGACATCTCCACCAAGGCGGTCGGCTATTTCGCGGCGAGCGTCGGACGGCGCGTGCAGATCGCATCGTGGCGCAGTCGCGACATCCCCGCGGTGGCCCGGGAACGCACGGTCGGCGCGCTCCGCGATGCCCAGTGGATTTTCGCCGGCCCGGGCAGCCCGACGTACGTGCTCCGGCAGTGGCGGGACACCCCGATTCCAGCGCTGCTCGTCGACCGCCTACGCGATCGTGGCGCGGTCGTGTTCGCGAGCGCGGCCGCGTTGACGCTCGGCTCCCACACCATTCCGGTGTACGAGATCTATAAGGCCGGTATCGAACCGACGTGGATCGAGGGTCTCGATCTCGTGCGTACGGTCACGGGGCTGCCCGCGGTCGTGATCCCGCACTACGACAACGCCGAAGGCGGACACCACGACACCCGCTTCTGCTACCTCGGCGAGGAGCGACTGTCCAGAATGGAGGCTGGGCTCCCGCCGGAGTCGTTCATCATCGGGATCGACGAACACACCGCCGTCGTACTGGACCTCGACGCCCGTACGGCTTCGGTGCTCGGCAACGGCACGATGACGATCCGGCAAGGCGGCCACAGCATCGTGCACCCGACCGGCGACGTGATCGGCTTCGACGCGATGACGTCCGGCATCGTGGATGCCCCGCTGTCCCCGACGATCAGTGCCGATGTGGCACCCGAGGAAGCGTACGGTTCGCTCCGCATCGACACCGATCGGCTCAACGATGCGTTCGCCGCCGCGCTGGCCGAGGACGACATCGACGGTTGCGTGGAAGCGATTCTCGGGTTGGAACAGGCCATCCTCGACTGGGCCGCCGATACCGAGCAGTCGGACGACGGCGACCATGCACGCGCGACGCTTCGTCAGATGGTGTTCAAGCTCGGCGATCTCGCGCGCACCGCGCAGGTTTCCGATCGCGTGATCGAGCCGCTGATGACGGTCCTGTTGTCGATCCGGCGCAAGGCTCGCGAGGCGAAGGACTTCGACACGTCCGATCAGATCCGGGACGAGCTGTCCGTCCTGAACATCGAGATCCGGGATACCCCTGACGGCGCAACCTGGTCCCGTTCCGGGGGATGATCGTCGCCGGTCCCGGCCGTCACCAGCCGCAAACGGGGGTGGGGGCCCGGTTGCCCGAGCCCCCACTGAAGGACGCACACTTCTCGATCTGAGACGCAATGGCGGTGACCAGCCAAGTTCTCGGGAGACTCAGATCGGTTGCGGACCGGGATGCGCATCCCGACCACGTACAGGCTAACGACGCCCGATCAGCCCAGTAACGGACAAATTAGGACAGCTTCGCGGCGAGGTTGTCGTTGAGCGCATTCATGAATTCGTCGGTCGACAACCACGGCGCGTCGCGGCCGATCAGCAGCGCGAGGTCCTTCGTCATCTGGCCACCCTCGACCGTGTCGACACAGACTCGCTCCAGCGTCTGGGCGAACTCGGTGACGGCCGGCGTACCGTCCAGCTTGCCGCGGAACGCCAAGCCCTGCGTCCAGGCGAAGATCGACGCGATCGGGTTCGTCGACGTCTTCTCACCCTTCTGCCACTGCCGGTAGTGCCGCGTCACAGTGCCGTGCGCCGCCTCCGCCTCACACGTCTTGCCGTCCGGCGTCATCAGAACGGACGTCATCAGGCCGAGCGAACCGAAGCCCTGCGCGACCGTGTCGGACTGCACGTCGCCGTCGTAGTTCTTGCACGCCCAGACGAAGCCGCCTTCCCACTTGAGCGCGGCGGCGACCATGTCGTCGATCAGCCGGTGCTCGTACGTGATGCCGGCCGCCTTGAAGTCCGCCGCAAACTCGGCCTCGAACACCTCGGCGAAGATGTCCTTGAAGCGACCGTCGTACGCCTT
This sequence comes from uncultured Actinomycetota bacterium, assembly GCA_963831705.1. Classification (GTDB taxonomy): domain Bacteria; phylum Actinomycetota; class Actinomycetes; order Mycobacteriales; family Micromonosporaceae; genus DASQPR01. The sequence goes on from CAWHRE010000010.1 coordinate 950,563, forward strand.
GAGGATCGTGTTCTTCGTGGAGAGGTAGACCGGCCACTTGCGGTCCAGGCCGTATCGCAACGATGCGCGCGCGAAGTCGCGGATCGAGTCGTCGAAGTTGTACATGCCCATCGCAACGCCACCACCGGCGAAGTCGGCGACCGTGAGCTCCATCGGCTCGCCACCGCCATCCGGCGTGTACGTGATGGTCACCTTGCCCGGACCGGGTACTACGAAGTCGGTTGCCTTGTACTGGTCACCGTGGGCATGACGACCGATCACGATCGGCTTCGTCCAACCCGGCACCAGCCGCGGCACGTTGCTCATCACGATCGGCTCGCGGAACACGACGCCACCGAGAATGTTGCGGATCGTGCCGTTCGGGGAGCGCCACATCTTCTTCAGGCCGAACTCCTCGACGCGCGCCTCGTCCGGCGTGATCGTCGCGCACTTGACGCCGACGCCATGCCGCTTGATCGCGTTAGCGGAGTCGATCGTGACCTGGTCGTCGGTCGCGTCCCGGTGTTCGATGCCGAGGTCGTAGTACTCGAGATCCACATCCAGGTACGGCAGGATCAGCTGCTCCCGGATCTGCTTCCAGATGATCCGGGTCATTTCGTCGCCGTCGAGCTCGACGACCGGGTTTTCTACCTTGATCTTGGCCATGCGCCTGGCGCTCCTCTCGAATTCATTAAGCAGTACGAGCGTACTGGAAGACGCAACAGAGACACAGCCGGGCCTTAAATCACACCGAAACCTACGACAGGAGTCCGCGCCCAGCGACGAACGCTCGCAACTCCGCATATGCCGACTCGCCGGCGCAGTCCCGATCGACTACCACCACCGGTTGCTTTCCGGAACGCAGAATCAAGAACGCACCACGTTCCTCGGCGCTCGCGATCACGGCCCAGTTGTGAGCGACCCGGCCGTCCTTCGAGAGGGTTCGCAAACCTTCATCGGCAAACTCGCTGACAATCACATTGCCGCCGGGACCTTCCAAGGCCCGGGCCGTGCGCCAGATCAGGAACCAGGAGAGCGCCGCATAGTAGACGCCCACCGCCAGGCAGACCGTAGCGAGGAACTCGCTATCGATATCGAGGTGGTGCACGTTCGCGGCCACAATCAACGCGCCAACCGCCAAGAACACCACGGCGTACAACCGAAGCTTTCGGAAGAGCTTCCGGTTGACCGCGCGCACGCGTGCTCGGCGGTGGGCCATGTCGTGGCCTCGACATTCCAGACGAACCTGCACGACTGCTCAAACCTCAAATCTTGATCTTGTACGCCTGCGGCAGCAAGCCGCGGCCGACCAGGAACATTCGGAGTTCCGCAGCAGACTGGGCTCCGGCACACAGCAGGCAGATCGCCACGATGGCCGCGCCCTTCTTGTTGCGCAGGATCAACACATTGCGACTCTGCTCGGCCGAGTGAACGCCGGACCAGTAGTGGACGATCTGCGTACCCGGAAGATCGATAGCGACTTCGTCGTCGGTCACGGTGTATCGCGTGGACCATCGCGACTGAGTGGCGAAGATTCGCCTCGCGCCGGCGTTCGCGACGCGAAGCGGCCAGACGGCCGCCAGCGCAATCAGCAGCACGAAATAGATGCCGAGCAACGATGCAGCGGAGTCGTCCCAATCGCCGTTCACGATGATCACCAGTGTCGGGATACCGAGAAACGCGATGATGCCGATCAGCGCAATCAGCCATCGCCGATGGGTCGCCGGACGGTTCATCGTCCAGAGTCGCTGCCGCAACGTGCGGACGGTCTCGTGCGGCGTGGTGATCCATTCAAGGTGCACGCGAGGAGCGTAGGGACTTCACGATCTTCGCGCTATCCGCGATTGACCCGAAATTCCACCCGACCGAGCGAAATCACGTTTCCGCAGGTTGTCGAGTTGCGAATCACTGGATAACCTCACGGCTTGTGGCGAGCAGCACGATTGAGCAGCGTTTGACCCGACAGCGACGGTCTCGCCGGGTATGGATCATCTATGCGATTCCGTTGGCATTGCTGGTTTTGCGGGGCGTGTTCGACTTCGCGTTCGATCGCGCCACCGGCCGGCTTGTTCAGCTCGTCAGCCAGCTGATGCATGGGGACGCCAGGTTGATGGCGGTGGCCGGACTACTCACCGTCGCGTACGCCCCGCTGGCCGTCGCGGTCGCGGTGGAAGACCGTCGAGCCTGGTTCGGCCGACCGGTTGCGCCGACATCGCCCGCCGACACCGGCGTCATCCACATGACCACGCGGGCTCGAGCCGGTTCCGGCCACAAGGTTGCTCGGCGCCCGATCCTGCACTGGGTACGGCGAGCCCCGCTGGCGATCGCCGTACTGGCCGCGATCCTGTTCTGGCCACTGACCGGCGCCTCGATGTCTCGGCACTGGCTGGCCTACCCGGGCGGGCACGCGTTCGCCGACGGGTGGCGAATCGGCCTGGTCGCGGCGGCACTCGGAGCGCTGATCGTGCTGGCCGAGCCATGGATCACCGCGGCGGCCGCACACCGGCGATGGCTTCCGAGCGCGACAGTCCGCATGGCCACGAACGTCCTACCGCTACTAGGCGTGATCGCCGCCGCGCTCTTGGCCTGAGCGTGATCGCGAATCTTGGAACGTGAACCCGATCATTTAGCCAAGATCACAGCACTGGCCGTCCACTCGTGCCAAGATCTGCGATCTTTGTACAGGCCGTGCCAAGATCTGCAATCTTTGTGCGGGCCGGCGGTGCGTCGTGACGCCAATCCGAGCACTTCAGCGCCCAAGATCGCGAAAGGGTCGGCCACCTCAACGGCGGCCGACCCTTTCGTACGTACGGGGACTACATGTTCGCTACGTCGGCCTGCTTCGCGCGTACCGCCTCGGCGGCCTCCTTCAGCGACGCCAGCTCGCCGTCGGTGAGCGTGGTCTCGACGACCTTGCGGACGCCACCGGCGCCCAGCTCGCCGAGCACACCGAGGTAGACACCGGAGATGCCGAACTGTCCGTCGACCCAGGCGCAGACCGGAATGACCTCGCCCGAGTCGGTCGCAACGGCACGCGCCATCCGCGCGGCGGCGGCCGAGGGCGCGTAGTACGCCGAACCGGTCTTCAGCAGCGCGACGATCTCGGCGCCGCCGTTGCGCGTACGCACGACCAGCTCTTCGATCTTGTCCGCGTCCATCACCTCGGTGAGCGGCTTGCCATCGACCGTGCAGTGCGACGGGACCGGCACCATCGTGTCGCCGTGCGAGCCGAGCGTCAGCGTCTTGACCGACTTGACCGGGACGCCAAGCGCGACCGCGACCGAGTTCGTGAAGCGGGCCGTGTCGAGGACGCCGGCCTGGCCGAGTACGCGCTCCTTCGGGAAACCGGTCGCGGCCTGCGCGAGTGCGGTCATCTCGTCCAGCGGGTTCGATACGACGATCACGACGGCGTTCGGCGCGTACTTCGCGATGTTCTCGCTGACCGAGCGAACGATCTTCGAGTTCACCTCGAGCAGGTCCATCCGGCTCATGCCCGGCTTGCGCGGCAGGCCGGCCGTGATCACGACGACGTCGGAGCCTTCGATCGCCTCGTAGCCCTCGCCGTTCGGGCCGGTCGTGACGCCAACGACGGTCGTCTCGAAACCCTCGATCGGGCGGGACTGGTTGATGTCCAGAGCGATGCCGGCGGGCTTGCCGTCGACGATGTCGGTGAGGACGACCGTCTCGAAGACGTCGTACTCAGCCAGGCGCTGCGCGGTGGTCGTGCCGTAGAACCCGGCTCCGACGACGGTTACCTTCTTGCCCATCGATACAACATCTCCCTATTTGTGGTCAACGCTCGCACCTTAACCCGGCTTCAGCGAGCGTGGATGTGTCAGGGTGCCGAGTGTGGTAAACGTCGCGAATCACATGGCGGCCTCGGCCAACTCCACCACGTTCGTCAACAACATCGCCCGAGTCATCAAGCCAACGCCACCAGGCATCGGAGCAAGGTAACCGGCCTTCTCCCGGACGTCCGGCGCAACGTCGCCGACGAGCTTCGACGAACCATCGGCCTGGGTCACGCGGGAAATGCCAACGTCCAGAACGGCTGCGCCGGAACGGATCATGTCGGCAGTGATCAGGCCCGGTACGCCGGCCGCCGCCACCACGATGTCCGCGGTTCGCGTATGCGCGGCCAGGTCGCGGGTACCGGTGTGGCACAGCGTGACCGTGGCGTTCTCGCTTTTCCGAGTCAGGAGCAGCCCGAGCGGTCGCCCGACGGTCGTACCGCGGCCGACGATCACGACTTCGGCGCCGGCAATTGGCACGTCGTAGCGGCGGAGCAGTTCGACGATGCCGCGCGGCGTGCAGGGCAGCGGTGCCGCCTTACCGAGTACGAGCCGGCCGAGGTTCACCGGATGCAGTCCATCGGCGTCCTTCGCCGGGTCGACCGCTTCGAGCACTGCGACCTCGTCGAGACCCTTGGGCAGCGGCAACTGCACGATGTATCCGGCGCAGGCCGGATCCGCGTTCAGTTCGGCTATCGCGGCGAGCACGTCATCTTGCGTCGCGGTCGCCGGGAGATCGCGACGAATCGACGTGATGCCGAGTTCGGCACAGTCACGGTGCTTGCCCGCGACGTACGAGTGGGAGCCCGGATCGTCGCCGACCAGCACCGTCCCGAGGCCGGGTACGTGACCCGCGTCGGTCAGCGCTTTCACGCGTACCCGCAGCTCGTCCTTGATCTTGGCGAGGGTGGCTTTGCCGTCCAGAATCGTCGCGCTCACGTGGAGCAATCCTGCCACGTGGCCTAGCCAGGCCGTAGACGGACCACTACAGATACGTAAAGACCTCGTCAGACTGTGCCCGATGTGGGGCATACTTCGCTTATGTCCAGCTGTGCGCGCGGGCCGTTCCGAAAGCGCGCGCATGTCGAGGGGATTTGTCATGCGGATTCGTAAGCGCGTTGCGTTGATGATGGTGCCGCTGGTCGCGGTCGTGGGACTTGCTGCCTGTGGGAGCAGCGGTGGTGGCTCGGGTGGATCCGGCGGTACGCCGAACCCGAGCGGCATCGTGAGTATCGGCATCGGCGAACCGCAGCATCTCCTGCCCTCGAACTCGACCGACACGAACGGGAACCAGGTTCTGGTCGCACTGTTTGACCCGCTGGTGCGCTACGACGCGCAGAACAAGCCGGTCGAGTTCGCCGCGAATTCGATCACCACGACGAACTCGAAGGTCTGGGACATCAAGCTGAATCCGGCCTACAAGTTCAGCAACGGCGACCCGGTGACCTCGCAGGACTACATCAACGCGTGGAACTACGCGGCGTACGCACCGAACGGACAGGGCACGAACTACTACTTCGCGCACATCGAGGGCTACGACACCCTGAACCCGGCCAACACGAAGTCGACGCCGGTGGCGAAGACGATGAACGGACTCAAGGTGATCAGCCCGACCGAGTTCCAGGTCACGCTGGCCACGCCGTACGCCGACTTCAAGACGTCGCTCGGCTACACCGCGTTCCTGCCGCTTCCGAAACAGGCGTTCACGTCCAGCGGCACGATCGTGCCCGGCTTCGAGGACCACCTGATCGGCGACGGCGCGTTCAAGATGACGGCGGCCGGATGGCAGCACAACAAGGAGATCGACGTCGTCCGGACCAGCACGTACGGCGGAACCGCGGTACCGAAGATCGGTGGCGTGGATTTCCGCAGCTACGGTGACCTGTCCACGGCGTACCGCGACGTACAGACCGGCGCGCTGGACATCCTGCCGAACCCCGCCACCGCAGACCTGGCGAACGCACAGGCCGACTTCGGTGACCGCTACAAGCACAGCCCGTCGTCGGCATTCCAGTTCCTGGCATTCCCGACGTACGACAAGAACTACTCGAACGTGAACGTGCGCAAGGCGATCTCGATGGCGATCGACCGGGACGCGATCATCCGGACCATCTTCTCGAACACGCAGGTGTCGGCTCGATCGTTCGTCTCGCCGGTGCTCCCGGGCTACCGCGCGAACGTTTGCGGTACGCCATGCACCTACGACCCGGTCGCGGCGAAGGCGCTCTACACCGCGAATGGCGGCCCTGCGTCGCTGACGATCACGTACAACGCGGACGGCGGCCACAAGGAGTGGGTCGAGGCGACCTGCAATCAGCTGGAGCAGAACCTCGGCGTGAACTGCATCTCAAACCCCGTACCGCAGTTCGCGGATCTGCTCACTCAGGTCGAGCAGAAGAAGCCCGGAATCGGCATGTTCCGCCTCGGCTGGGTGATGGACTACCCGTCGATGGAGGACTACCTGACGCCGCTGTACAGCACGCATGGCTCGTCGAACTACTACGGATACAGCAACCCGCAGTTCGACCAGCTCGTCCAGACCGGCTCGCAGCAGCCGACCCAGGACGCCGCGATCAAGTTCTACCAGCAGGCCGAGAACATCCTCGCGCAGGATCTGCCGGTTATCCCGTTGCGATTCGGGCAGAACAACTTCGTGTTCTCGACCTTCATGAGCAACGTGAACATGGACCTGTTCTCGAACGTGGTGCTGTACAACCTGACGACCACGCGCAAGTGACGCGGCGATGTTCCGATATCTGATTCGGCGCATATTACAGATGATCTTGGCGTTCTTCGGAACCACCCTGATCGTCTATGCCCTGATGTTCGCCGCGCAGAGTGATCCGATCCAGGCGCTGGCCGGTGAGAAGCCGGTCAGCCCGGCCGAGCGCGCTTACCTGACGGCCTACTACCACCTGGACAAGACCGGATTCGGCGGGTTCCTGTACCGCTACTGGGACTTCATCCAGCATCTTCTGCGCGGCCAGCTCGGTCTGAGCCTGTCCGGGCGGCCGATCTCGGCGATCATCTCGAACGCGGTCCCGTACACGCTCGAGTTGGCCGCGATCGCGATCGTGCTGGTGATCGTGGTCGGCGTCGGCGCGGGGGTGATCGCCGGCATCAACAAGGGCGGCTGGTTCGACAATCTCACGCTGATTGCCACGCTCATCGTGATCGGTCTGCCGGTCCTGGTGATCGGCTTCCTGTTGCAGTACTTCGTCGGCGTCAAGTGGGGTCTGCTGCCCCAGGCGTACAACTTCACGTTCAAGAGCCTGATCCTGCCGGGGATCGTGCTGGGGTCGCTCTCGCTCGCGACCGCACTGCGACTAACGAGCACGTCGGTGGATGAAAACCTCAATGCGGATTATGTACGCACAGCCACGTCCAAGGGCCTGTCCCGCAACCGGGTAATCGGGGCGCACGTGCTGCGCAACTCGCTGATCCCCGTGGTCACGTTCATCGGTGTCGAACTCGGCAACCTGATGACCGGCGCGATCATCACCGAAACCATCTTCAACGTTCCAGGCATTGGTCGGGCGCTCCAGCTCGCGATCAACCAGCAGGACGGCCCGACCGTGGTCGCGATCGTCAGTGTGCTCGTCATCGTGTTCCTCGTCGCGAACCTCATCGTCGATCTGCTGTACGCCGTGCTTGATCCACGCATTCGCTACTCGTAAGGGGGCTGGACCTCGCATGAGATTCACAAGGGGGTGCGACCTCGCATGAGCGACTTCGAGACGGTCGCGGCGTCCGAGCTGCACTCCGCGACGACCGGCGAGGCCGGGCTTATCAACGCGCCCAACCAGCCGAGCGGCATCGACAACATCGGCAAGCCGCGCAGCCTGGCCAGCGACGCCTGGCACGACCTCCGCCACAACCCGCTGTTCTGGATCGGCACGGTGCTCGTCATCCTGATCATCCTGATCACAGCGTTCCCGGGGCTGTTCACGAGCGTGTCGCCGAACACGCGCTTCTGCGACCTGTCGAACAGCCTCCGCGGACCCAGTGCCAAGGCCCCATTCGGGTACGACTTCCAAGGCTGCAACGTGTACACCCGGACGATCTACGGCACCCGGAACTCGGTCGGCGTCGGCTTCTTCGCCACGCTGCTGGCGGCAATCATCGCGTTCACGTTCGGCCTGCTCGGCGGCTTCTTCGGCGGATGGATCGATGCCGTACTGGCGCGTATCACCGACATCGCGCTCGGCATCCCACTGCTGCTCGCCGCGATCGTGCTGCTGCGGCGCCTGTCTAACACCACCACGAACTTCGGCATCTGGCCGGTCGTCTTCACGCTCGGCATCCTCGGTTGGACCACCGCCGCCCGGGTGGTCCGATCCTCAGTCATCACCGCGAGACAGCAGGACTATGTCCAGGCGGCGCGGATGCTCGGCGCGAGTAACCGGCGGATCATGCTGCGCCACATTCTGCCAAACGCGATGGCACCGGCGATCGTGGTGCTCACGATCGCGCTCGGCGCGTTCATCTCATCCGAGGCGGCGCTGTCCTACCTGGGTATCGGCCTGAAACCGCCGGCCATCTCGTGGGGCGGTGACATCGCGGCGGCCCAACCGCGGATCCGGCAGGCATGGTGGCCGCTCGCGTTCCCGGCCACGTTCCTCGCGCTCACCGTGCTCGCGTTCATCATGCTGGGCGACGCCCTGCGATCCGCGTTCGATCCGAAGTCGAGGTAACCATGGACAGGCTGGTGGACGTCGAGGTGAGTTCGGACCGGCGCGAGCAGGCCGGGCATCTCCTCGAGGTGGACGATCTCTTCGTCGAGTTCCACACCCGCGACGGTGTGGCCAAAGTGATCAACGGCGTCTCGTACTACCTCGATCAGGGCGAGGCGCTGGCCGTTCTCGGCGAGTCCGGCAGCGGCAAGTCGGTCACGGCCCAGGCCATCATGGGCATCCTGGAAATGCCGCCGGGGAAGATTCCGAGTGGCCGGATCCTCCTAGAAGGCCGCGACCTGCTGCAGATGCCGGAGTCCGAGCGCCGGGCGGTTCGTGGCAAGGAGATCGCGATGATCTTCCAGGACGCGTTGAGCGCCCTGAACCCGGTGTACAAGGTCGGATTCCAGATCTCCGAGACCCTCCGGCACCGGATGGACATGAGCAAGGCCGACGCGACGAAGCGTGCGATCGAGCTGATGGATCTGGTCCGGATCCCGGACGCGAAGCAGCGCGTACACGAGTATCCGCATCAGTTCTCCGGTGGCATGCGGCAACGCGTGATGATCGCCGTCGCGCTCGCCATGAATCCGAAGGTGCTGATCGCCGACGAGCCCACCACGGCGCTCGACGTGACCGTACAGGCGCAGATCATGGATCTCCTCGCCGACCTGCGCCGGGATCTGAACATGGGCATGATCCTGATCACGCACGACCTGGGCGTCGTCGCCGACGTCGCGGACCGGATCGCGGTCATGTACGCCGGCCGCATCGTCGAGCACGCCGATGTGCATGCGATCTACAAGTCGCCGGCGCACCCGTACACGAAGGGGTTGCTGGAATCGATTCCGCGCCTCGACGCGAAGGGCAGCGAGCTGCCGACCATCAAAGGGCTGCCGCCGAATCTGCTCCACGCGCCGAGCGGCTGCGCATTCCATCCGCGGTGCCGGTTCGTCCAGGACATCTGCCGAGTGACCGATCCACCCAACGTCCAGCTCGGCTACGACCGGACCAGTCGTTGCCACTTCGCCCGGGAGGTGCTCGATGGCCGGCTCAAGTGACGCGATCCTGCAGGTCGACGACGTGGTGAAACACTTCCCGATCACACGGGGCATCCTGTTTCAGAAGACCGATCGGCGCGGTACGCGCGGTCGACGGCGTCAGCTTCGAACTCCGCCGCGGCGAGACGCTCGGCGTCGTCGGCGAATCCGGCTGCGGCAAGTCGACGCTCGCCCGTCTGCTGATGTGTCTGGAGCGGCCGACGTCCGGCACGACGCTGTTCGAAGGCCGGAACATCTACGCGATGGGCGCCTCCGAGCTGCGGAAACTTCGACGTGATATCCAGATGGTGATGCAGGATCCGTACACGTCGTTGAATCCCCGGATGACGGTTGGCGACATCATCGGCGAACCGTTCGAGATCCACACTGACGTCGCGCCGAAGGGTGACCGGCGCCGTCGAGTCCGCGAGTTGCTGGACTATGTCGGGCTCAATCCCGAGCACATCAACCGGTACCCGCACCAGTTCTCCGGCGGCCAGCGTCAGCGCATCGGCATCGCTCGCGCGCTCGCACTGAAGCCAAGCGTGATCATCTGCGACGAGCCGGTCTCGGCGCTCGACGTATCGATCCAGGCACAGGTCATCAACCTGCTGGAGAGCCTGCAGAACGAGCTCAACCTGTCGTACGTGTTCATCGCTCACGATCTGTCGGTCGTCCGGCACATCTCCGATCGAGTCGCGGTGATGTATCTCGGCAAGATCGTCGAGATCGGTACCGAAGACGAGATCTACCAGCGGTCGACCCACCCGTACACGCAGGCTTTGCTCTCGGCCGTGCCGATCCCGGACCCGGAGGCACGCGCGCACCGCTCGGTGATCCGCCTGGAGGGCGACGTACCGTCCCCGGCCAACCCACCGTCCGGATGCCACTTCCGCACCAGATGCTGGAAGGCAGAGCAGATCTGCGCCGACAAAGAGCCGCCGCTGATGCTCCACCCAGACGCCGACCCCCACCTGTCGGCCTGCCACTTCGCAGCGGTCCGCGAGAACGTGGTCTGACTTCCCCGTTGATCATGGGCTTGATGCTGTCATTCCAAGCAGAATGGCAGCCAAATCCCCATGATCAACGGGGAAAGGATCAGTGGGTGAAGTGGCGGGTTCCGGTCAAGTACAGGGTTACGCCAGCGGCGGCACAGGCGGCGATCACGTCCGCGTCCCGGATCGAACCGCCTGGCTCCACGATCGCCTTTACGCCTGCGTCGAGCAGCACCTGGGCGCCGTCGGCGAACGGGAAGAACGCGTCCGACGCGGCCACCGAGCCGGCCGCCCGAACGCCTGCCCGCTTGACCGCGAGCTGGCACGAGTCGACCCGGTTGACCTGGCCCATCCCGATACCGACGGACGCACCGCCGGACGCCAGCAGGATCGCGTTCGACTTCACCGAGCGAAGTGCCCGCCATGCGAACGCGAGGTCGGCCAGCGTCTCGGCATCGGCCGCATCGCCGGTCGCCAGCGTCCACGTCGCCGGGTCGTCACCGCGGGCATCGATCCGGTCCGCTTCTTGGGCGAGCGTCCCGCCGGTGATCTGCCGCGTCTCGATCCGCTCCGGCGTCCAGACCGGCGCGACGAGCACGCGCAAGTTCGTCTTCGTGGCGAACTCGTCGAGCGCGCCCTGCTCGTACGACGGCGCCACGATCACCTCGGTGAAGACGCCCTTGAGCTGCTCCGCCATCGCGGTCGTGACCTGCTGGTTCACCGCGATCACGCCGCCGTACGCGGAGACCGGGTCGCATTCGTGGGCGCGTCGGTGTGCCTCGGCGACGTCGGCACCCACCGCGATGCCGCACGGGTTCTGGTGCTTGATGATCGCGACGGCCGGCGCCGCGAAGTCGTTCGCGCTCCGCCACGCGGCGTCCGCGTCGATGTAGTTGTTGTACGACATTTCCTTGCCCTGCAACTGCGTGGCCTGGGCCAGGCCGGCCGGGCGCGACGCGTCGACGTAGAGCGCGGCCTTCTGATGCGGATTCTCGCCGTACCGGAGTGTCGCGCCGAGCGTCGTGTCCAGCGCGCCGAACTGCGGGAAGAACCCGCCTTCGTCGAACGCCTCCTGCACCGACATCCACTCGGCGATCGCGATGTCATACGCGGCGATGTCCGCGAACGCGCGCGCGGCCAGCGCACGCCGCTGCGCGTACGTGAGACCGCCGCTTTCCACGGCCTTCATCACCATCGGGTACGCCTCAACCGACGTCACCACGGCGACGCTGGCGTGGTTCTTGGCGGCCGAACGCACCATCGCCGGGCCACCGATATCGATTTTTTCGACGCAGGCTTCGAAGTCACCACCGGACGCAACCGTCTCGGAGAACGGGTACAGGTTGCTGACCAGCAGGTCGAACGGCTCGATCGACAGATTCGCAAGCTGCTCGCGGTGGCTGTCCAGGCGCTGGTCGGCCAGCAGACCGGCGTGCACCGACGGGTGCAGCGTCTTCACGCGCCCATCCAGCGTCTCCGGGAAACCGGTCACCGACTCGACCCGCGTCACCGGCAGGCCAAGGCCCTCGATGTAGCCCGCGGTCGAGCCGGTCGAGACGATCTCGACGCCCGATGCAACCAGGGTCCGGGCAAGTTCCTCAAGACCATCCTTGTACCAGACGCTGATCAGCGCCCTTTTGACGGGACGGATGCCCTCGGTGCTCATGGAATCGTGACCTTTCGTCCGGTGATCGTCCAACCGTCGCGGACCATTCGGCCGACGGCGTCAACAAGCTGGATGCGTTCGGCGACCTTGATCCGCTCGGTCAGCGTGTCCACCGTGTCGTCATCCTCGACCGGGACCGCGACCTGGGCGATGATCGGCCCGGTGTCGATACCGGCGTCCGCGAAGAACAGCGTCGCGCCGGTGACCTTCACGCCGTACTCGAAGGCGTCATGCGGGCCGTGGATGCCGGGGAACGACGGCGTCAACGCGTTGTGGGTGTTGATGTAGCGGTCGCCGAACGCGCCGAGGAACGCCTCGCCGACGATCTTCAGGAAGCCGGCCGAAACGATCAGATCAGGTTGGTACGGCGTGATCGCCTCGGTGAGCGACCGGTCCCACTCGTCCCGCGTCTCGAACGACTTCACGGATCGCACGAACGTCGGAACATCCGCCTTCTCGGCACGGACGAGACCCTCGATGCCGTCCCGATCGGCACCGACGGCAACCACCGTTGCGCCGTACCCGGGATCGCGGCATGCGTCGAGGAGAGCCTGAAGGTTCGTACCTGTGCCCGAAATGAGCACCACGAGGCGTGCCGTCACTTCCGACAGGTTACAGGTGGCCTCGGTATCGCATGTCACCGGCCTCGAACGGCATTTTGGACAAATCGCCTGCCAGACGGCGAAATCGGCGGATATTTGAGGCGGGGATGCCTGCAGGGTATCCGCGCATGTCAGGGGGCAAACGTGACCGATGTACCGAAGCCGGAAGAGCCGCGTCCGGACGAGGAACCGGGACGCGATGCGACCACGCCGGAGCCCGGTGACGGCACGTCGAACGCTGACACCACGCCGAAACCTGAGCCCACGATTCCGGAAATGCCGGTTGCGCCACCTCCGCCGGAGGGCTATCCACCCATTCCGCCGTCACCGGCACCCGGATACGAGACGCCTCCCGGATACGAAACGCCTCCCGGATACCAGCCACCGCACGGATATGAACCGCCACCGGGCTATCAGCCTCAACCGGGATACCAGCCTCCACCCGGATACCAGCCTCCACCGGGCTATCAACCTCCACCCGGATACCAGCCTCCGCCGGGCTATCAGCCGCCGGCCGGTGCGGGCGGCTATCCGGATCCGGCCTTCCAGACGCAGCCCGGCGGCTATCCCGGCATGTCCGGGGCCGGCGGCGTCAACAGCGTGGTGGCAGGGCTTGGCGGCCGGGCAAACTTGATGGGCATCCTGTCCCTCGTCACCGGGATCCTGTCCGTCGTCTGCTGCGTCTGTACCGGCTTCGGCGGTGGCGGCATCTACCTGACGACGCTGCCGCTGTCGATCGCGGCGGTCGTGCTCGGCATCCTGCATCTGCGGAAGGTCAAGGCGGGTCAGGCGACGAACAAGAGTCTCGCGACGATCGGCATCGTGCTCGGCGCGATCGGTCTCGTCATCGCGATCTGCGCATCGGCCAGCAACGTCGGATCGGACTTCCACAACGACATCCAATGACGCCGCACGACCCATGACACGGCGTCACGACCGCCGGACAAGTCCGAATGCGAGCGTGCCCAACAGCGCGCCGACCGCGATACCGACGCCGGACACGATCGAGAACTGCCAACCGACGTCACCCGTGTGGGCGAGGAGTTTCGTACCGAGCGCACCGGCCGCCGCATAACCCGCGACCGCCAGCCCGATCGCGGCTACCGGACCGGCGAGCAGACCGGCGGCCGCCAGCCGGACGAGCGACCAACCGGCGCGCAATCGCCGCCCGATCAGTAAACCGCCCGCGAATCCGGCGAGTACCGGCGTCAGTAGCAAAAGTTGGGCGGCGCCGGTCATCGGGTGGTGCGGCAGGCCGGCGAAGACCGGCAACTGCGGGATGGCACCCAGCGTGAAGCTCGGACCGGCCAGATATGACGACGCCCAGACAGTGACGTTCGGTGCGTACACGAGACAGATCGCCACGATGCCGGCCTGGCCGGTGAATCCGGCATGGTAGTCGTGGATCATTTGGGCGGCCGTACCACCGGCCACGGCGATCGCGATGCCGGAACCGATCGCACCGGCGGCCAGTTCCAGGAACGCGGCGATCGCGCCCGCGCGTACGCCAATCCGAAGGATCTTGGGAGCGCGGCGCCACCAGCGACGGGCCAGGCCGCCTCCGGCGGACGCTCCGAGCAGCGCGGCCACCGCGCCGAACAGCGCGAGCGTGATCGTGGCGCGAGCAATCGAAACGGATACCGGATGTCGATTGCCGAAGATCGCCGCCATTAGCCCGAGCAATCCGTACACGGCTCCGACGATCGTTGCGACCAGCCAGACCGGTGCTCCACTGGAGCGAACCGTGCGGCGCCCCGCGATCGCGACGCGCCAGAGCGCGATACCGCTGATCGCGAGCGGTACCAGCGTCAGTGGCGTGCCGCCGAGTGCCAGCGGTACGCCGTGCCCGAGCAGCCAGGCGGCCAGCCCGAACCGGAGCGTCGAGGCAAGGCCCGGACTCCCGGCACCGATCCGCGTGACCGCTATGACCGCCACCAGAACCGGGATCAGCGAGACGAGCGCCGACCACACCGTATTCGCGAGCGCGACCACCAGCAGCGGCGCATGGTGACCCGGCGGCCGGCGGGCACCGCCGCGGCCACGTTGGCCGGGCAGCACGACGGTCGGCCGGTTGGCCAGATCATCTTCGGCGTAACCGGCGCTCCGGTGTTCGGGGGTGAGCGTCATCGACCATGACTCTCTCAAACGATCAGCGGCCGGTCATGCTTGACCGGCCGCTGATCTTCACAAGTTTCGGTTACTTGTGGAGACCCCGCATGATTTCGCGCATCAGTTCCGCGGTCTCGCTCGGCGTCTTGCCGACCTTCACACCGGCCGCCTCGAGCGCTTCCTTCTTCGCGTCGGCAGTACCAGCCGAGCCAGAGATGATCGCACCGGCGTGGCCCATCGTCTTGCCCTCGGGGGCGGTGAAGCCCGCGATATAGCCGACGACCGGCTTCGTGACGTGCGCCTTGATGAAGGCGGCGGCCCGCTCTTCGGCGTCGCCACCGATCTCGCCGATCATCACGATCGCGTCGGTGTCCGGGTCGTTCTGGAACGCCTCGAGTGCGTCGATGTGCGTCGTCCCGATGACCGGGTCGCCGCCGATGCCGATGCTGCTGGAGAAGCCGAAGTCACGCAGCTCGTACATGAGCTGGTAGGTCAGGGTGCCGGACTTCGATACCAGGCCGATCCGTCCGGCCGGCGTGATGTCGGCCGGGATGATGCCGGCGTTCGACAGCGCCGGGCGAGGCGAGGCCCGGGCAGTTCGGCCCGATGATCCGGGTCTTCTTGCCGGCCGCGACGTTGTGCGCCCAGGCTGCGGTCGAGTCGTGTACCGGGATGCCCTCGGTGATCACCACGGCGAGCTGGATGCCGCGCGTCGATCGCCTCGATCATCGCGGCCTTCGCGAACGTCGGCGGTACGAAGATGACCGAGACGTCCGCGCCGGTCTGCGTCATCGCCTCGGCCACCGAGTCGAACACCGGCACCGCCGTGCCGTCGAAGTCGACCTGCTGGCCGCCCTTGCGCGGGTTGACACCGCCGACGATGTTCGTACCGGCCTTGCAGCATCCGGCGGGTGTGCTTCGAGCCCTCCGAGCCGGTCATGCCCTGGACGATGACCTTGGAGTCCTTGGTCAGCCAGATTGCCATGTCATGCCCCTACGGCTGCGAGCTCGGCGGCGCGCTTCGCGGCGCCGTCCATCGTGTCGACCCGCTCGACGAGCGGGTTGCGGCGCGGTCGAGGATCGCGCCGGCCGGCCTCGGCGTTGTTGCCGTCCAGCCGGACGACCAGCGGCTTGGTGACCGGCTTCGCCACGGTCGCCGAGCATGGCCAGCGCCTGGAGGATGCCGTTGGCGACCGCGTCGCAGGCGGTGATGCCGCCGAAGACGTTGACGAAGACGCTCTTCACGGACGGGTCGGACAGCACGATCTCGAGGCCGTTCGCCATCACCTCGGCGCTGGCGCCGCCGCCGATGTCGAGGAAGTTCGCCGGGCGTACGCCACCGAACTGCTCGCCCGCGTACGCGACCACGTCGAGTGTGGACATGACCAGGCCGGCGCCGTTGCCGATGATGCCGACGTCGCCGTCCAGCTTGACGTAGTTGAGGTCGCGCTCCTTGGCCCGCTGCTCCAGCGGGTCGACCGCGGAGGTGTCCTCCAGCGCCTCGTGGTCGGGGTGGCGGAAGCCGGCGTTGCCGTCGAACGTGATCTTCGCGTCCAGCAGCAGTACCCGGCCGTCGGCGACCTTGGCCAGCGGGTTCACCTCGACGAGCAGCGCGTCCTCGGGACGAACGTCTGCCAGAGCTGCTCGGCGATCGCCGCGATCTGGTCGGCCACGTCGGCCGGGAAACCGGCCGGTCTCCACGATCTCGCGGGCCGTGGCCTCGTCGACGCCCTTGTTCGCGTCGATGGCGACCTTCGACGACCTTCTCCGGAGCGGTGTGCGCGACCTCTTCGATCTCCATGCCGCCGGCCGTACTGGCGATGCAGAGGAACGTCCGGTTGGCCCGATCGAGCAGGTACGAGAAGTAGTACTCCTCGACGATGTCGGCGGTCTCGGTGACCATCACCTTGTGGACGGTGTGGCCCTTGATGTCCATGCCGAGGATGTCGGTCGCGCGGGCCTCGCGCCTCGTCGACATCGTCGGCCAGCTTGACGCCGCCGGCCTTGCCGCGGCCGCCGACCTTCACCTGTGCCTTGACGACGACCCGTCCACCGAGCCGCTCGGCGATCGCGCGAGCCTCGTGCGGGGTCGTGGCGACTCCGCCGTCCAGCACCGGCAGCCCGTGCCGGGCGAACAGGTCGCGCCCCTGGTACTCGTACAGGTCCACGTTGAGCGTCCCGTTCTGTCAATGTCCGCGCCCGCGATTGAGGTGAGCGGGCCCTATCGGCCGCAGCCTAACGACCGTTTTTCCGGCGCCACCCGGAAGGGTACGGACTGTGCCGTACCGCACACCCCGAAAAGAGTTCCGGAAACGATGCGTAACCGACTCTGTAGGGGCGTCGTTGTAAGCGATGTCGGGACGCTGCGGGCGGTTCTGACAAGAAGCGGCCGATGCCCTGTCGGTCGAGGGGTGGCGGCGGGGCATCGTGCATCGAGGGCCGGACGTGTGAGGGGTGCGTCCGGCCCCTCACTTTGTCTCTGCACGACCAAGTCTGATCCTGGAGTTAGTCAACGCATCGACGGCGTGTCGTGCGAATAACTCCAGGATCAACTTTGTGCTCGGGGTTACGCGACCGTGGTCGCGACGTGCTCGCGCACCCAGTCGACGATGGACTGGTGGTGGCACCGGGCGTGAACATCTTGGCGACGCCGATGCCGGCTGAGTTCCGGAATGTCGGCGTCCGGAATGATGCCGCCGCCGAACACGACATGTCGGCCGCGCCCGCTCGTGCAGCAGTTCGAGTACGCGCCGGAACAGCGTCATGTGCGCGCCGGACAGGACGGACAGGCCGATCGCGTCGGCGTCCTCCTGGATCGCGGTCTCCACGATCTGCTCGGGCGTCTGGTGCAGGCCGGTGTAGATGACCTCCATGCCGGCGTCGCGCAGCGCTCGGGCCACCACCTTGGCGCCGCGGTCGTGCCCGTCGAGGCCGGGCTTCGCAACGACGACCCGAATGCGAGCACTCATCGCCAGAACCCTCCGTTGTTGATTCGCAAATCCTTAACGAACGTTATCCCGACACGCCCGGGCGTATCCGGGCGGGCGACCGGCATCACAGTCGTGCCGATATTGTTGCCCCTACCGACCGTACGTGCCTGGTGACACCGTGAAATGGCTGCTCGGCGGCCCTCTCCACAAAACGGTATTAAATTCACGAATCACGGCGTACAAACGGACAGGGTTCAGGAATCGCGGGCCCTGTGACTTGTGCAGGCCATAACGGATTGGCTACGGTGTCCGGGTTGTCATCTGCAAGACACCCTGATGTCAATGCGGTGCTACCCCCACCACGGTTCCCCCACACCGTGTGGCGCCGGCAGTTCCAACCTCGGAGTGTGTTTGTGTCTGCTCGGAAAGAACGCGATCGCTATCGCGGGCGCCGCCGGATCCCAACGCCCCCGCGGAGTCGCTACGCAGCCGTAGCCGCTACCGCTGTTATTGGTGCTGGTGTGGTCGCACTGACCTCGGCTGCCGTCATGCCCGACATGAAGATCACCGACCCGAGCAGCCTCGCCGCTTTCAGTGGCAACACGAGCGTCGCCGCGGCCCGGCAGAGCACTGTCGACAAGGTCAGCCGCTCGAACCAGCGGGTCACGCAGGCTGCCACGACGGCCGGCGCCGCGACGTCGCTGAACGTCTGGGCACTGCCGATGACGTCCTACCAGATCACCACGCCGTTCGGTGATGCCGGCGCACTCAGCAAGGGTGTCGACCTCTCCGCTCCCGAAGGCACTCCGTTCTACGCCTCGCACGGCGGCACCGTGAAGCTCGCCCGGTGGGACGGCGCGTACGGCTACACGGTCGTCATCGACGCCGGAAACAACACCGAGATCGTCTACGGGCACGCCTCGAAGCTGCTCGTACACGAAGGACAGCAAGTTCAGTCCGGCGATCTGGTCGCTCTCACCGGCAACACCGGTTATGCGTTCGACTCGGGTGTCCATTTCGAGATTCGCGTCAACGGCACGGCCGTCAATCCGGTTCAGTTCCTTCTGGACCAGAGCGTCGACCTCGTCAAGAAGACCGACTCGTTCAACAGCACGGACCTGCTCGCCGGCTGACCCGTCTTGACGGCGCCGGCCGCGGCTGTACATCCTCCAGGTCGGCGGGGCCTGCCTGCCGATCGAGCTACATCTTCTCGATCGGCGCGTGCCGCAACACGATCCACATCACCTGATCGCCGAAGTCGATCTGCGCCTGCGCGCGGACACCGGCACCCTGCACCGCGACTACGCGGCCGAGTCCCCACCGTTGATGATTGACGCGATCGCCGGCCACCAGCGTCGGGACCTCGACCTTGTCCATCTCGCTCGCGGTCCGGAAGCTGCTCGCCGGGATGCCGAGGCGATCCGCGATCTGCTGGGCCTTCGGTGTGCCACCGGTGAAGCCCGATCCGTAGTTTGATCCGGATTTCGATCCGTAGCCTGCTGCGCGACCGCCGACGCCGCCACTCGAACCCGACCACGACGTGTACGCGCCCTCGGTCCGGTCCCACCGCACGAGCGATTCCGGCAACTCGCCGAGGAACCGCGAAGCCGGATTGAACGAGGGCTGTCCCCACGCACTCCGCGTCATCGCGCGCGAGATGTAAAGGCGCTGACGTGCCCGGGTGATCCCGACGTACGCGAGCCGGCGCTCCTCTTCCAGTTCGGTCGTGTTGCCGAGCGAACGCAGGTGCGGGAACACGCCGTCTTCCATCCCGGTCAGGAACACGACCGGAAACTCCAGACCCTTTGCGGTGTGCAACGTCATCAGCGTGACGACGCCACCGGAGCCGCCGGGTGCGGTCGGATCGTCGGTCGGAATCTCGTCGGCGTCCGCGACCAACGCGACCTGCTCCAGGAATCCGGCGAGCGTCGGCGTTTCCGGTGGCGCGTCGACGTCGAGATCGTCGATCGGCTGCTCACCGGTGTCCTGTGCAAGCACCCGCTCGGTGTATTCGCGCGCGACGCTGACCAGCTCTTGAAGGTTCTCCACCCGACTTTCGTCCTGCGGATCGAGGCTCTCCTCCAGCTCCGGCAGGTATCCCGACCGGGACAGCACCGCTTCCAGCACTTCTTCGGGTAGCGCGGTCTCGGCCATCTCACGCAGCTCGTCCATCATCGCGACGAACGCTCCGATCGCGTTCGCCGAACGAGACGAGATGCCCGGAGCGTCGCCCGCCAACCGCAGCGCGGCGCCGAACGACACCCGCTCGCGGGACGACAGCGCCTCCACCATTGCTTCCGCTCGATCACCGATCCCGCGCCGCGGTGTGTTCAGCACGCGACGAACACTTACGGTGTCGTCCTCATTGGCGATCGCCCGCAGGTACGCGAGCGCGTCGCGAACCTCTTTGCGCTCATAAAACCGAACTCCACCCACCACTTTGTACGGCAGGCCGACCCGAATGAACACGTCTTCGAACACACGCGACTGGGCATTCGTCCGGTAGAACACGGCCACGTCAGCGGGCCGAATCTCGCCGCTGTCGGTGAGTCGATCGATCTCCCGTCCGACCCAATCCGCCTCGGCGTGCTCGGTATCCGCGACGTAGCCGACGATCTGCTCACCGTCGCCCTGATCGCTCCACAGTCGTTTCGGCTTGCGCTCGGTATTGCGATCGATGACCGCGTTCGCTGCGGACAGGATGGTCTGCGTCGAACGGTAATTCTGCTCCAGCAGGATCGTCCGGGCGTCCGGGTAATCTCGCTCGAACTCCAGGATGTTGCGGATCGTGGCACCGCGGAACGCATAGATCGACTGATCCGCGTCACCGACCACGCACAACTCGGCCGGCGGAAGGTCGTCCGTCCCGGCGCCGACCAGTTCGCGTACGAGTTGGTATTGCGCCGTGTTCGTGTCCTGGTATTCGTCGACGAGCACGTGCCGGAACCGCCGGTGGTATTTCTCGGCCACGCCCGGATGCGACGTCAGCAAATTCACGGTGGTCATGATCAGATCATCAAAGTCGAGCGCATGGGACTCGCGCAGCCGCCGCTGATACAGCGTGTACGCCTCGGCCACCGCTCGCTCGATCGGCCCCTTCGCGTTCTGCGTCGCGGTCTCCGGGTCGACCAGCTCGTTCTTCAAGTTCGACACGGCGTTCGCGAGCATCCGCGCGCTGTACCGCTTCGGATCGAGGTCGAGTTCGCGGGCGGCGATCTGCATCAGGCGCCGCGAATCGTCCGCGTCGTAGATCGAGAACGACGATTTCAACCCGGCGTGCTCGTGCTCGGCGCGCAGAATCCGGACACAGGCCGAGTGGAACGTCGAGACCCACATGATCCGGGCGCGCGGGCCGACCAGCGACGCGACGCGCTCCTTCATCTCACCGGCGGCCTTGTTCGTGAACGTGATCGCGATGATCTCGCCGGGATGCACGTCACGCGCCGCCAGAAGGTAGGCGATCCGATGCGTGAGCACACGTGTCTTGCCGGAACCGGCACCGGCCACGATCAGCAGCGGCGAACCGGCATGGGTGACAGCTTCCCGCTGAGGGTCGTTCAGGCCGGTGAGGAGCGCCGCCGGATCGAGTCGGAAAGGCGCGGGCCGGCCCCGACCACCGTCGCTCCGGGATTCATCGGTCCGGGACACGGGACGGGATTCTGGGATATCGAATAGTGACTGCATCGCGCTGGCGAGTCTATGCCGACCCACCGACAGGCGTCCCGCGGCTCGGCCGTACGCCCCGCCGTTCTATCGTTTCGTCCGTGCCGGAATTTCTGCGGACCGCGACCATCGTCGTCGCCCTCGCCGTCGCCGCCTGGGCCGGCGTGGCGGTGGTGCGCGACCGGCCGCCTTCGCGCGCCCAGCTCATCAGCCTGTGGCTGGTCGAAGCGTTCGCCATTGCGCTCGTCGCGACCGGCATTTCCGGGTTGGTGGGTGGCCATCACGTACCGTCGATCGCGACCTACATCGGATACGTGGTCGCGTTCCTGGCTGTCCCGGTGGCGGGCTGGGCCCTGGCCCGGCTGGAGCCGTCACGATGGGGATCGGTCATCGTGGCCACGGTCGGACTCGTGGAAGCGATCCTGGTGGTGCGGCTCGAACAGGTCTGGACGGGGCTATGACGCAGACGACAACCGAGAAGAAAGCGCCGCGGTCGTTGCGGCCGCGAATCAACTCCGGCTTCGGACGCCTTCTCATTTTCCTGTACGGGCTGTTTGCGCTCTCGGCCAGTTCCCGTGGCATCGTCGAACTGATCACGAAGCACGCCGCCCCGATCTCGTACGCGTTGTCGGCGGTGGCCGGCCTGATCTACATCGTCGGCACGGTCTGCCTCGCTCGTTCCACATCACGGTCCCGGCGGATCGGCATCGCCAGCTTCTCAATCGAGCTGGTCGGCGTGATCGCGGTCAGCATCTGGACGATTCTGGATCCGGCCGCGTTCTCGGAGAAGTCGGTCTGGTCCGACTTCGGGCTGGATTACGCGTTCGTACCGCTGGCCATGCCGATCTTCGGCCTCTGGTGGCTGTGGCGCGCGCCTACGGACACGCACGTTGAGACTCCGTCCCACATGGCGGCATGACCATTGATATGTCACCGACGCATGGCATACTTCGAAGCGTGACGCAGACCAGTGCGCGATTTTATGGCTACGAGACCGGGAGTCCGGCACTCGTGGGCCGCATCTAGCTGCGCCAAACCTACGAACGCCCCAGGCTCACCGAGCCCCGGGGCGTTTTTTGATGCTCCGAGTCGGTTGAGCGGCCGTTTTACCCATACATCGCAACACCGACACGAGGAGCACATGATGACCGCCGTCGTTGAAAATAAGCCCATGAGCACTGGAACCTCCGATGCCGGAGCGTCCGACCGGATCGGCGAGATGCGGAACCGGATCGACGAGATCGACCAGACGTTGATCGACCTGTGGAAGGAACGCGCCGCGATCTCCGGTGAGGTCGGTCGGGTCCGGATCGCCTCCGGCGGCACTCGTCTGGTGCTGTCCCGCGAGCGCGAGATCGTCGATCGCTTCCGCGAGGCGCTGGGCGCGGACGGCGTACAACTGGCGCTTCTGATCTTGCGCGCCGGTCGCGGCAAGCTCTGAACCGTATCGTCGCGAGCCGGGCGTCGGCTCCGATCCGCAGCATCGGCGGGCCGGGGCAAGCGCTGAGCCGCGGTCACATGCCGGGAGGTATAAAGGGCGCATGACGTTTCCCAACTCGCCCGAGCCGATTGCCGATGTGGAGCGCATCCTGTGCGTAGCCGCCCACCCGGACGACATCGACTTCGGTGCGGCCGGCACCGTCGCGACCTGGGTACAGGCCGGCATCTCGGTGACGTATCTCCTGGTCACCCGCGGTGACGCGGGCGGCTTCGACGACACGCCCCGCGATCAGATGCCGCTGCTCCGGGAGGCCGAGCAGCGGACTGCGGCGGCCGCGGTAGGCGTCACCGACGTGCACTTCCTCGACGGGTACGCGGATGGCACCGTGACGCCGACGATCGAGTTGCGCCGTGACATCACCCGGGTAATCCGGATCGCGCGTCCGGATCGCATCCTCACCACGTCGCCCCTGCGCCGGTGGGAGCGCATTTCCGGCCCGTCGCACCCGGATCACCTCGCGGTCGGCGAGGCGACGACATGCGCGGTCTATCCGGATGCACGCAACGAATTCGCGTACCCGGAGTTGCTGCGCGACGAGGGCCTCAAGCCGTGGACGGTCCGGGAGATGTGGTTCTCCGGCGGCCCGAACCCCGATCACTTCGTCGACATCACCGAGACGTACCCCCGCAAACTGGCCGCGTTGATGGCACACACCACACAGACCAGCCATTTCGAGTTGGACGCGCGATTGCGGACGATGCTCGGCGGCACGGCCAAGCTGGCCGGCCTGCCGGAGGGACACCTCGCCGAGGGATTCTCGGTCATCTCCACGGCCTGAGCGCTAGACCAGGCGACGATCGGCCGCCCAGCGGCTCAGCTCGTACCGGTTCGACATCTGGAGTTTGCGCAGCACATTGGAGACGTGCGTCTCGACCGTCTTGATCGAGATGTACAGCTCCTTCGCGATCTCCTTGTACGCATACCCCCGTGCGAGCAGACGCAGCACCTCGCGCTCGCGGTTCGTGAGCTGATCCAGTTCCGGATCGCTGACCGGCACGTCCGGCCGCGAGGCGAACGCGTCCAGCACGAACCCGGCCAGCCGAGGGCTGAACACGGCGTCGCCGTCCGCGACCCGGCGTACCGCATCGGCGAGGTCCTCCGGCGAGATCGTCTTGGTGACGTACCCGCGAGCACCGGCCCGGATCAGGCCGATCACGTCCTCGGCGGCGTCTGACACGGACAGGGCGAGGAACTTCACGTCAGGCGTGGCACGGCGGCACGCTTCCAGGACGGCTCGCCCTCCGCCGTCCGGCATGTGCACATCCAGGAGTACGACATCCGGGCGCGTCGCGGTAATCGAACTCACCGCCTGCGCGACCGTACTGGCCTCTCCGACCACGTCGACATGCGCGCCCAGCTCGGCGCGTACGCCGGCCCGGAACATCGCGTGATCATCGACGAGAAAGACTCGCAGACGACTTTCCGGAACCGTCACGAACGCACCTCCGCTACTGGCATGACCAACCGTACTTCGGTACCCGCGCCGATCTCCGTACGGATCTCCGCGCGACCGCCGTGCCGTTCCATCCGGCCGATGATCGAGCCGCGTACGCCGTGCCGGTCGTCGTTCACGCCATCGAGGTCGAATCCGACGCCACGGTCTCGAACGAACACGCTCACTTCACTCGGCTCGACCTCGGCGTACAGGGAGACGGTGGCGACCTGCGCGTGCCGCGCCGCGTTGACCATCGCCTCGCGAGCTGCGTTCACGAGTGCGGTCATGCCCTCGCTCATCCGTGCCTCACCGACCACGACCGACTCCACCGTGATCGCATACGTGTCCTCGACCTCCGCTACGGCCTGCTCGATCGCCGCCGCGAACGTCTCGGACGCGACTCCGGTCGGCTTGTAGAGCCAATTGCGCAGCGTACGTTCCTGACCTCGAGCCAGACGCTGGACCGCCTTCGGGTCGGACGCGTTCCGTTGGATCAACGCGAGCGTGTGCAGCACCTGGTCGTGCACCATCGCGGCGAGTTCGGCCCGCTCGGCCTCCCGGATCCGCCCGATCCGCTCCTCGCGCAGCTGGGCGAACATCCGCCACAGCACCGGCGCCAAGACCAGCGCCACGCCACCGAGCGCGACGAACGCGAACAGGATGCTCGCCAGCACGGCCCGGAATCCCGCTCCCGAGATCGGTGCGAACACCGCGATCGTGCCGATGATCCCGACGATGATCAGTGCGCCGCCACCGATGAGGCGCAGCACGTACCCGCGACGGTCGCTCTGGTCCACGAACGCGCCGACCCAGGGGGCGCCCGGCACCGCGCGACTCCACCGCCGGCGCTGATCCGGCTCGGACAGCTGCCAGATCAGGCCGGCGCCACAGGCGATCAACGCGACCAGCCATCCGAGCGGCTGTACCGCGTTTCCGAAGCCGGTCAGTGACCAGAGCAGCAACACACCGGCAGCCAACGCGACGTACGGCACGAGTTCCACGAGCCTGCGCTGGCGTGGCGGGCCGCCATCCGGCGCGTCCTTGAGCACCGCCCAGAACACGACATAGAGCAGCGCGCCGATGCCGGTGAACGGCAGCAGGATCACGAACGCGGTTCGAACGAACACGACCGGTACGTGCAGGTGGGTGGCGAGTCCGGCGGCGACGCCGAGCAGCAGGCGCCGCTCCGGTTCGCGGTACAGGCGACGTACGCCGTCCGCGGGCATATCGGCCACCGAGGTCCTCCCTGCTGATTGGGGCGTGCGAATCGATAAACCGATACTCACATGGTCGGGAGCGTTCGCACAGGGGGACCACCCCGAGCCGGCGGCCGCATCCGAGTCAGGGTTTGCTCAGGGTCGCCACCTGAGGCGCACGGCAGCGTACGCACCCGAAGATGGCATTATGACGAACGCTCCGGACGAGCCCGCTGCAACCGAACCGCCTCCCGGTTCGACAATGCCGCCCGGCACCACCACGCCTCCGAGCAACACTGTGCCTCCGAGCAACACTGTGCCGCCGGGCTCCGCTGTACCGCCGGGCGCAAACCTGCCTCCGCAGGGACCGGACGCCGGTGGATACGCGACACGGCTCCGGCTCGTCCGCCCGTACGACAACCGCTACATCGCAGGCGTCTGCGGCGCACTCGGCCGGGCCACGAACACCGACCCGGTGCTGTGGCGGGTCGTGCTGCCGGTGCTCACCCTGTTCAGCGGCATCGGCACGATCATTTACCTGGTCGGCGTCCTGCTGATCCCGAGCGTCGGCGACACCGGCTCTCCGGTGGAGGCGCTCGCCGGACGCGGCCAGTCCCGGATGCCGCGTCCGATCGTGATCGCGCTGATCGCGATGACGTCGCTCCTGGTGATCATCGGTGCGACGAACGGCCACATCATCTGGATCTGGATCCTGTCCGCCATAGCGGTCGCGCTGCTGGCCCTGACCCGTGATGGAGCGCCGGGCGCGACACCGGCCGGCTGGCCGGCCCCGACGAACTCGCCAAACCAGACGAACTGGCCGACGAATTGGCCGACGTTCCAGCGAGCCGAGAACGGCTTCACGATGACCTGGCCGACGGCCGCAAACCCGACCGGCCAATCGCCGGCGCCGAACACACCAATGCCCGGCGCGGCGATGCCCGGCTCGGCGATGCCCGGCTCGGCGATGCCCGGTTCAGCAATGCCTATCGACACCGATGCCGACGCGGACGTGGACGACCACGATCGCGACGATGAGACACTCGCGTCAGCCGATTCGATTCCAGTGTTGATGACCCACGACCAGTGGCCGTCCGATCCGCCACTGGTACCGGTACCGGATGCCGACGTCCAGGACACGGTCGAGCCTCCGGCCACAGTGGGCACTCCGGCATACCAGGAGCCGTTCGCGCCGTTCGGACCGTACGCGGCCGGCTCGGCGTACACCCAGCACTTCCCCGGACTGGCACCGACCACCCAGGTCTCCCCACCGCCGTTGCGTGGTGCGACCGTTCGGCCGCACTCGCCGGTCCGCCGGATTACCGTGTCCGCGGCGCTACTCGTGGTCGGGTTCCTTGGCATCATCGACCTGACCGGCCTCCGGGACGTGCCGACGCCGATGTATTTCGCGGCGGCGCTCGCGACGATCGGCATCGGCATGTTCGTCGCATCGTTCTTCGGTCGCGTACGCGGGCCGATCACGCTCGGCATCCTGCTGACGTTGGGACTGATGGCCACGGCGACGATCGGGGCACTCCCCCGGCCGTACTCGGCGCAGGACGTTTCGCTCGCTCCGGCCACGGTCGCGGCCGTGCAGACCGATTACGTTCAGCATTACGGCTCGTTCACGCTCGATCTCTCGCGTACGCCGTTCACCGCCCACGATGCAAAGACGATCAACATCAAGATGAAGTTCGGGCACGTACGGGTGATCCTGCCGCCGTCGACGTACGCATCGGTGAACGCGCACGCCGAAGCCGGCGACCTGGACGTCGACGGTCAGGGCCACAGCGGACTCAATCCACGCGTGAACACCGTCGTGAACGCAGCCGAACAGGGCCGCAACGGTTCATTGACGATCAACATCTCGATTACCGCAGGCGACGTGGAGGTCCGGTCATGAAGAAGGCACATCCGGATACTCCGGCGATGATCTGTGGCCTGATCTTCATCGGCATCTCGGGCTGGTGGTTCGTCGCACGTGGCTACGGCTTCGGCCTGTCCAGTCTTGGATTCGTGGCAGCCGGGCTGCTGATCCTGCTCGGCGTCGCGGGTATCGCGAGCGCGTTGCGCAAGAGCCGTGATTGAGCAGAGCACTATGCTGGGCGGCGTGACCGCATCGCAGAACCGAGCCATCGTGCCCACTCCGACCACCGCTCCCCTCGGGGAACGCGCGGTCGCCGCGCTGATGACCGAATTCAGCCGCCACAACGGTCCTAAATCCGGCCTTTTGATCGGCGTGGTGCCCGGATCCCCGGCGCTGGCCGCCGCACTCGACGCGCTGCTGCCGGACGATCAGTTGACCGTGACCACGACCGCGTCCGCCGCGGTTGCGGTGCGCGAGGAGATCGCGGCACACGGCGATTGGCTGGCCCAGCGGGTACGGGTCACCGAATCGCTCGCCGAGGTCGACCCGGCCGACGTAGTGATCTTCGCGGAGCCGCTCACCGGTTCGGCGGAGGCGACTCGGGCGCTGATCGACAACGTCAGCAAGCACCTCACCGAGGGCGCTGTGTTGACCGTGGCGACGATTGCGGCGCCAGGGCTGTCCGACGGTGCAACCGCCGAGATGATGCGCCAGTCGTCGTTCTACGGCGTCGGAACCGACCTCGTGATCCGGAATCGGCCGCCGCTGCGCGTACACCGGCTTCGGTTCGGTGCCGCGCCGGCGGCGCTTGCCGCCCGGCTGAAGCCGGCGCTCCGCCCGTCCAGCGTTCCGTTGTCCGGCTCGATGAACATCGACTCGAACGGCGTCGCCGCCGCCGGGATCGCACTCGGCCTCGCGGTCACCGCGCGAGTGACTCGACCGAATTCGAGGCTGTGGCTGCTCCCGGCGCTGATGGCCGGGCCGGTCGCGGCGTTCTTCCGCGACCCAGAGCGCGCCATCCCGCAGGACGACCAGGACATCGTGGCCGCGAGCGACGGCAAGGTGCTCTCGGTCGAGCGATTTGTCGATACCCGCCTGGGCGACGATGAGTTCTTGCGGATCGCCGTGTTCCTGTCGGTGCTCGACGTGCATGTGAACCGCACGCCAGTGGCCGGCCGGGTGGCCGATTACTTCGTCGAGGACGGCGGCTTCGCCGCGGCGATGAAGCCGGAGGCGGAACACAATGTCGCCGCGTACACGGTGCTGGACACCGAGCACGGCACGGTCGTGGTGGCACAGCGAACCGGCCTGATCGCGCGGCGGATCGTCCAGCGCGCGCCGATCGGCTCGATGCTCGCGAAGGGCGAACGCTTCGGGCTGATCCGGTTCGGATCCCGCACCGACGTCTACCTGCCGGCCGCCGCCGCCGACGCCCTGGTGGCACCGGGTGACAAGGTCAAGGGCGGCAGTACGGTCATCGCTCGCTGGCGCTGACCCCGTCCCCAAAACGTCTAAGTTGATCCTGGAGTTGGTCGTCGCTCGCCTCGGAGCCCGCGTTCAGCTTTTCTGACTCCAGGATCAACTTTGGTTTTTCTCCGGATACGCGGCGTCACGCTGCGGCATGCTCGGGTCATGGGTGATCTGGAACGGGCACGATGAGCCCTCGGCGGCTTGGTGAGCTCACCCGCCGGGAACGCCGTCGCGCCATGGCGTTGACGCTTATCAGGTGCCTCATCGCGACGGCCGTCATCTTCGGCATCTACTTTGTCCTGCCGTTGAACGGCGGCCGCGCCGACACCGGCGAACTCTTCCGCCTGGCGATCGGCATCGTCGTCTTTGCCGTCGTATTGACACTGAACACCCGCAGCATCATGCGCGCGGATCTCCCCCAGCTCCGAGCCGTCGAGGCGGTCGCGGTCGCGATTCCGCTGTTCCTGGCGGTCTTCGCGGCCAGTTACGTTTCGCTGGCGTACGCCCATCCGGACAGCTTCAACGTGCCACTGGACCGGAGCACCGGCCTCTACTTCGCGATCGTCACGCTCGGCACGGTCGGGTACGGCGACGTGGTCCCGAAGTCGGATTTCGCCCGGCTGCTCGTCAGTCTGCAAATCCTCGTGGACCTCGCCCTTCTCGCGCTGATTGTCCGCGTCGTCGTCGGAGCAGCCCGCAAGACTCTGGGTGGCAACCCGCGGGCATGAGAGTTGATCGCGAACCTTGGAAGCCCGAGTCCCTCAAATCGCCATGATCGCAGCACTGGACTTCCACCCACGCCAAGATTCGCGATCATGGCGGCATCCGCGTGCGCCCTGGAACGTCGAAATGCCCCGCCTGGCGTAGGCCAGACGGGGCGCTTCAGAGCGAAATCAGGCGGCGCGGATTCCGCCTCGGCGAGCGCCGCTGCGCTGACGCAGCCACAGCAGCGGGCCGCTGACCAGGTAGACCGCGACCAGCAACGCGAACGTCACCTGCGGCGCGATGAACAGCCCGACGACCGGTACGACCCAGAGCCAGACCGGCAGCTTCACGAGCCGGCCCACCTTCGCGTACGGGAAGCCGGACACCATTGCGATCGCGAGCAACGCGATCCCGGCGACCGCGACCGCGGCCGGCAGCCGTAGTCCGATCAGCACCGCGACGCCCATCACGGCCGCCGTCATCGTGGTCGGGACGCCGCAGAAGAAGCGACCGTCCTTCGGCGAGACGTTGAACCGAGCAAGCCGAATCGCAGCGCCGGCGGCGACCATGCCGCAGGCCACCGCGATGAATGCGGCCGGCGCGCGACCGTGCAACGACGCGTACACCACGACCGGAGCGGCCATGCCGAACGAGCACATGTCGGCCAGCGAGTCCATCTGGGCACCGAACGGGCTCGCGACGCCCAGCTTGCGGGCCAGCGCGCCGTCCAGACCGTCGAAGACCACGCAGCCGACGAGGAGGGCGGCAGCGATGCGGGGATCGCCGTGCATGCTGAGCAAGATCGCGCTCAGGCCGAGCATCAGGCTCGCGATCGTGCAGCCGTTCGCGACGCCGAACTTCACCCGGCGCGACATCGTCTTGTCGCCCGGCAGCAGCGGGATCGTGCGTGGCACACCGCGCTTCGTCGTCGGCCGAGTCGTCGAAGATGCGGTGGTAGCGGCACCGGTCGGTGCCGGGCTGACCGGAATCACCGAGTCCAGCAGGTCACGACGCTCGGGGCGGAACCGAACGTAACGGCGCCGAGGGACGTCCAGGCCAGACGGGGCCTGCAGCGTCGCCGACGAGGACATGCCGGATGCGGTCAGATCGGTGGCGGTGTGACGTCGGCGGACAACTCGTGTCATCAACGCTCGACGGGCCATCGTTCCGCTTCGCCGCAGACCACCGGTCCAGCGGCGGCCAGCAGGTCGAGGGCTGTCATTCGTACGCCGGCGCCATGGGGCTCTCGGCACATTTCCTCCATCAGGAACACGGTCAGACCGGTTCCAAGATCGGTTGTCGTCGTATCCATCCAACGGCATGGGCTGCCGAACGGTTCGCGGCCTACACGATCGCATACTGAGCCCGTGCTTGGCGATGCCAGCCGCGAAGTCGGTCTCTTACGCATCGTCACGAACACGGTCGGCCTCTATTGTACGGGAGCTGAACGTCCCGGGAACTAGGTGTGATTGAGGCATCAGGGGCAGTATTCGGAGATTACCGTCTTCGCAAACCGGTTCAGGTTCAAACCACGCAGATCATCCCTGGTAAACCACGCTACGGCGTCGGTCGAGCCGCCACGATCATGAACGATCGGATCGGTCGGCGTGCCCACGATCACACGAAAGACTGACCTTACGGTGTGCCAGTCGATCGATCTCTTCTCCGGCCCGTACGCGGTCGGGTTGTGCAGATGCTCGATCAGAATCAGATCACCGACCGTGCCGATTTGTCCGGTTTCTTCGACGAGTTCACGGGCGAGACCCTCGGTAGCGCTCTCGCCGAAGTCCGTGCCGCCGCCGGGCAGGTGCCACGTACCCGCTCCGGGGTATCCGGGCGCGATCCGGGTCAGCAGGATGCGGCCGGCCGGGTCGGTGGCCAGCCCGTACGCGGCGAACCGCTGGACGTGCGTGACCGCGCTCCGATCGATTGGTTCGGCTGCGGCGATCTCGGCTGCCGTGGCGATCCGGTCGGGCGGCTCAAAGACTTCCACGCCGAGAAAAGAAGCGGTCCAACCCATCAGCGGATATCCGGACGGATCGTCAATCCACGCGGCCGCGTCGGTGGACCCGGACGGCTCGTCTCGCAGCACGCCCCCGGCCACCGTTACGTCGAACACGATCCGATCGAGATGGACGATTTGATCCTTCTCGGGGAGCGGAAAGAAGTCCGTCCGCAGCCCGTGTACGCGCGAAATCGCGACCTTGAGACCGGTCTCCTCGGCGAACTCGCGAGCAAGCGCCCGGACCGGATCCTCACCATGCCCGACGCCACCGCCGGGGAGCTGCCAGAAGCCCCCCGCAGACTGCCGGACCAGCAGAGTTCGACCCGAATCGTCCCGGCAGATGCCGTAGACACCCACTCTCCGGCGCTGCTTCATCTCAAGATGATCTCAGCCGGAACGGCGGCTCGCACCGGGTGCCCGCCGAGCGCGCGGAATCGATGCCGTACCGGTGCCGGATCCGAGCGAAGAAGCGGCGGCAGCGAGAGCGTCGGCGGTCACCTCGGTCACGTCGTCGGCGCGATCGAGGGCCGCCACCTCGGCCGGGGTGAACCAGCGGGCCCCGAGCGTCGAGCCACCCTGATCGTGCACCGTCGGAATGCTCGGCTCGGCGACCTTGACCAGATAAAACACGCGTACGCCGTGCCAATCGATCGGATAGCCCTCCGGCCCGATCTGGGCGGCGTCCCGGTGGCTGGCGGCGCCGAGCAACTCCCCGATTACGCCGACCTGCCCGGTCTCCTCGACGAGTTCGCGTAGCAAGGCCGGCGCCGGCGACTCGCCATAGTCCGTTCCACCGCCGGGCAGGTGCCAGCGCCCGGCGCCCGGATAGCCCGGGGCGACCTCGGTGAGCAGGATGTTTCCGTCCGAGTCGGTGGCCACTGCGTACGCGGCGAATCGCTGCGCCTCGTGCAATCCGTCCGGCCCGCGGACCGCGTGGAATGACGGGAGGTCCGGCGGTTCGTCCGGCACCAGGTCCGCGTGCGACTGCGGAAGATCAACAGCGACTGCGGTAAATGGGCGTACGGGCAGCTCGGCCGCTTCTTCGAGGGTCACCAAACGGGCCAGATCGGTCTGCTGGCCGAAGCGCTCGATAATCTGCCCGCCTCGGATCCGGACGCGATAGATCAGCCGATCGGTGTGGATCGTGATGTCCCGCTCGGGCAGCGCCCGGATGTCGGCGCGGACATCGATCAACTCGGTCACCGCCACGGACAGGCCGGTCTCGGCGGCAGTTTCGCGTACCACCGTGGTTTCCGGATTTTCGCCGTGCTTGACCGCACCACCCGGTAGCGACCAGATCCCCGGCGTGCCGGATGCCGGGCTGGCGCGGACCAGCAGAATTTTGTCTTTTTCGTCCTGATAAAGTCCGTATGCGGCAACTCGCCGGAGTGGTTCCACGCGCAGGGCCTACCTCGGGGTGAGGGAGCGTCTCAGGGTCGAAGATCAGGGTACGCATCCGGGCCGTCACGGAGGCGAACCGGCACGCAAATCCGTCATTGTTATTGCCATGACACAGCAGCAGTTCTCTCCGCAGCCGCCGCAGCCACCCTACCGTCAGCTGCGACGTTCCCAGGTGGATCGCAAGCTCGGTGGCGTGTGCGCCGGCTTCGGCGAATACTTTGGCGTGGATCCGACGCTGGTCCGGATCGCATTCATCGTGCTGACCGTCCTGACCGGCGGCGCGTTCATCCTCGCCTATGTGTTCGCGTTCCTGATCATGCCGGATCAGCCGGCGTACGCATATGCGCCCACCTACCCTCCCCAGCCGACGCCGCCTTACCAGCCGCCGGCCGCGTAAGAGCGCGGGCTCGGAGTGGAACCGTGGGGGAACCGCTCCGAGCCCGCGTTTACACCGTCACAGGCAGGTGAATCGGGCCACGGATCGTGGTCGCGTTGCGGCGTTTCAATCGGCCGGCACGGCGTAGCTCGGGGGCGCGCTCGGCCAGCACCTGGAACGCGATCGTCGCCTCCAACCGAGCCAGCGGTTGGCCGATGCAGTAGTGGATCCCGCTGGAAAACGCCAGGTGGTCGACGCCGGGCGTTCGCGAAATGTCGAACCGGTTCGGATTCGGGTAGACCTCGGGATCTCGGTTGGCGGCGCCGATCAGCGTCACGACGTACTGTCCTTTGCGGACCTCTTTTCCTTCAAGCATCTGGCGCTCCAGCGCGACCCGGCCGGTCCGCTGCACGGGCGGGTCGTAGCGCAGCACCTCTTCGACCACCGCCGGCGCCAGTCCTTGCGGATCCGCACGCAGCGCAGCCCACTGATCCGGGTGCGCGAGCAGCGCGGCCACGCCGTTGCCGATCAGGTTGACGGTGGTCTCAAACCCGGCCACCAACAGGAGTACGCACAACGGCAGCATTTCCTGCGGCTTGATGGCATCGCCCTCCTCGGCCACGACCTGGCTCACGATGTCGTCGGCCGGTTCGCGGCGCCGCAACTCGAACAGGCTCTCGAACAACGCGATCAGCTCGACGTTGGCGGTGTTCAGGCGACTCGCGTGCCGAAGACCCTTGATGCCGTCGAGCGCACTGCCGATGGTTGCACCGAGCCGCGCGAACGTTTCCGAATCGGCGTCCGGAATCCCCATCAGGTCGGTGATCACCGAAATCGGCAAGGGCGCCGCGAGCGCCTCGACGATGTCGAAGTGCTTTCGCGCGAGCGCCCGGTCGAGCAGTTGGTGGACCGTCCGCTCGATCCTCGGCCGGTACGCCTCCATGTGCTTCGGGCTGAACGCCGGCATGGCGAGGCGCCGCAGGCGCGTGTGGTCCGGTGGGTTCATGTCGAGGAACGACAGGTTCAGCGTGTCATCGTCCGGCGTCGTACCCTCCGGCCGTACGCCGAACTGCCGGCTCCGCAGCACATGATTCGACACCCGATGGCTCGTCGTGCTCCAGTTGCCCAGGCGGGTGGGCAGCAGCGGGCCTTGCGCTCGCATGCGTTCGTAGATCGCGTACGGGTCGTCGCGGCCGGCCCGCATCGCCAGGAGCGCCAGCGGATCGCGCTTGGCGTATCCGGCGTACGCGACTGCGGCGTTCTGCTTGTAGAGGCCTTTGGCGAACGTGAATGCTTCGGCAAGCTGGCTCATGCCCTACATCATCGTTCGGTTATGCAAAGGTCGGCTACTCCCACTCGATCGTGCCCGGCGGCTTGCTCGTGACGTCGAGTACGACCCGGTTGATCTCGGGCACCTCGTTGGTGATCCGGGTGGACATCTTCGCGATCAACTCGTACGGGAGACGGGACCAATCCGCCGTCATCGCGTCCTCGCTGGAGACCGGCCGGAGCACGACCGGATGCCCGTACGTGCGACCGTCGCCTTGCACGCCGACGCTGCGTACGTCGGCGAGCAGCACGACCGGGAACTGCCAGACCTCGCGGGCGAGGCCGGACGCGGCGAGTTCATCGCGGACGATCTGATCGGCCGCCCGCAGGATCTCCAACCGATCCTTCGAGACCGCACCGACGATCCGGATTGCGAGCCCCGGGCCCGGGAACGGGTGCCGGTAGACCATCGCCTCGGGCAGGCCGAGTTCGATACCGACCTGGCGTACCTCGTCTTTGAACAGCAGCCGCAGCGGCTCGACCAGTGTGAACGCCAGGTCGTCCGGCAGACCGCCGACGTTGTGGTGCGACTTGATGTTCGCGGTCCCGGCGCCGCCACCGGACTCCACCACGTCCGGGTAGAGCGTGCCCTGCACCAGGAACTCGACGTCGCCGTGTGCGGCGATCTCGCGTGCGGCCTGCTCGAACGTACGGATGAAACCGCGTCCGATGATCTTGCGCTTCTGCTCCGGATCGGTCACGCCGTCGAGCGCCGCCAGGAACTCGGCGGACGCGTCGACGACCTTGAGCTTGATGCCGGTGGCCGCGACGTAGTCCTTCTCGACCTGCTCCGACTCCCCCGAGCGCTGCAGACCGTGATCGACGTAGACACAGGTCAACTGGTCGCCGACCGCCTTGTGGACGAGCGCCGCGGCAACCGCCGAGTCGACGCCGCCGGACAGCGCGCAGATGACCTCCTTGTCGCCGATCTGCTCGCGGATCAAGGCGACCTGGTCCTCCACGATGGACGCGGGCGTCCAGGTCGGCTCGATCCCGGCAATGTCGTACAGGAAGTGTTCGATTACGCGCTGTCCATGCTTCGTGTGCCCGACCTCGGGGTGGAATTGCACTCCTGCGCTGCGGGTGGCGAGATTCTCGAAGCCGGCCACCGGTGCACCCTCGGACGACGCGGTGACGGTGAATCCGGCCGGTGCGACGCTGACGCTGTCGCCGTGGCTCATCCAGACGTCCTGCAGCACCGGGAGGTCGGCGAAGAGCGTCCCGGCGGTCGAGATCGTGAGCGGGGTGCCACCGAACTCGCGCAGGCCGGTCCGCGCGACCGTGCCGCCGAGCGCCTGGGCCTGCAACTGGAAGCCGTAGCAGATGCCGAACGTCGGTACGCCGGCCGCAAAGAGTGCGGCATCGACGGTCGGCGCGCCCGGCTCGTACACGCTGGACGGGCCACCGGACAGGATGATCGCGATCGGATCCTTCGCGAGCATTTCGGCCACCGGCATCGAATGCGGGACGACCTCGGAGTAGATCCGCGCCTCACGGACCCGGCGGGCGATCAACTGCGCGTACTGGGCGCCGAAATCGATGACAAGAACGGGACGCGGCGAGTTCATTCGCCAAGCCTAATCGAGAGTCGGCGGACTCCCCGGCTTGGGGAGTTACAGGTCACGTGATCGGGGAACAATACGTACATGGGCAAGATCCTGATCGGTACCGCTTCCTGGACGGACAAAACGCTGCTCGACTCCGGCTGGTATCCGCCGAGTGCGAACAACGCCGAGAAGCGCCTCGGCTACTACGCGGAACAGTTCCCGATGGTCGAGGTGGACTCGACCTATTACCACCCGCCGGCCGAGGCGAACGCGGAAGCGTGGGTTGCGCGTACGCCCGCTGATTTTGTTTTCAACATCAAGGCGTTCAGCCTGCTGACCGGGCACCCGACGAAGGTCAGTGCGATCTTCAAGGACCTTCGGCCGGAGACCGAGAAGACGTCGATTTATCCGGATGATCTTTCGCCGCAGAGCTACGAGGAGGTCTGGACACGGTTCCTGTCCGCGCTCGATCCGTTGGTCGCCGCGAAAAAGCTGGGTGCCATTCTGTTCCAGTTCCCGCCGTGGTTCACGATCAAGAAGGCGAACAAGAATTACCTGATCGAGGTCGCCAAGCGCTGCAGCCCGCTTCGGGCCGTGATCGAGTTGCGCAATGAAAGCTGGTTTTCCGGCGATAATCAGGCCGAAACGCTCGCCTTCCTCAAGCAGCATCACCTGCCCTACGTCAGCGTCGACATGCCGCAGGGCTACAAATCGTCGATTCCGCCGGTGCTGGCCGCGACCAGCGATCTGGCCGTCGTGCGATTCCACGGCCACAGCGAACAGTGGACGAGCAAGAACATTTACGAAAAATATGGGTACGACTATTCGGATGCCGAACTGCAGAAATGGGCGCCGAAACTCGCGAAATTCGCACAAGAGGTAAGCCAGCTGCATGTGCTCATGAACAACTGCCGTGGCGACGCCTCTCAGCGCAACGCCGCAGAACTGCGCCGCCTCCTCTCCGTATGACCCACTCCCCATGCACGTCTTCTCGTCGACCGAGCCGACCGATAGATTGAGCCTCTCTCGTGGTTCCCGCCGCGGGAGCGGGCGATGGGAGCGTCGGTGGAGCAGCACTACGAGGTACCAGCGCCGATAGTCGACAGCGTGCAGATAGTGGCCGTCTCGCCACAGTCCGCCGTCGATATCGCCGCTGCGGCCGAGGAGCTCACCCGCCTGACCGCCGGCGGTGAATCGATGCGACGCATGCTCGACGTGATCGCGTTCCTGGCCTCCGAAGGCGTACCGATCGCGTACCTGACCGGCTTGGCCGGCGGTACCGTGTCCGACGTCGAGGGCTGGGCCGATGTGCTGGTCGGGCGCTCGTTCGCCACGATCAACGAGCGCCGTGATCAGCTCGCCATCCACCCTCAGGTCAGTCAGGTGCTGCGGGACATCCGCCGCCGGGACGGCAGCGCCGCGACCGTGGTCGGTGACGCGGTCGGCCTGCTGACCGCGGCGGCACCCGGCACCGGTCCCGAGCATCGCGAAGCGTGGCAGCCCCTGGGGCCGCAGATCATCGCGCTGCGCACGAACGCGGTCGGGACGGCCGACCCGGATACCGCGCGGTCACTGATGAAACTGTCGGCGACGTACATGGATCATGTGGCCGAGACGATCGATCTTCCGCGAACCGTCAGCCAAGTGTCGGCGAACTACCTCCGGGACGTCGCCGACCTGGCATCCACGGTCCACGGGCTGTGGGAGTTGTCCGCCTCGTACCTGCATCACCTCACCGAGGCCGGGGACGCGTCCCGAGCGGTGAGCCTCGGCGTGGATGTGGTCACCGACGCCGAGCGCTTATTCGATGCCGAATACCCACCGGCAGTCCAGGCTACCGAGGATCTCGCTGCGGCTCGGACCGCGCTCGACGGTCCCTAGACCGCTTCTTCCGCGACCACGCGCATCGACTCGAGCAACGGCGCACCGAACGTGGTCGTCATGGCCACGTCGGATGCGTCCCGGCCGATCCCGATCAGCACGCGGCCTTTACGCGGCTGATTGTTCCGTGGATCGAACGTCCACCAGCGATCACCGAGCCACACCTGCATCCAAGCTGCGAAGTCCATCGGCGCCGGATCGGGCGGTACGTCCATGTCGGGCAGGTAACCGAACACGTACCGGGCCGGGATGTTGAGCGCTCGGCAGAACGAGATCGCGAGATGCGTGAAGTCACGGCACACTCCGTACCCGGACTTGTTCACGTCCACGGCGGTCGACGTGACATCGCTCGTTCCGTACCCGAACGTGAGGTGTCCGTGGACGTAGTCGCAAATCGCCTGTACGCGCGTGTAATCCGGCGTCATGTCGCCGAATCGGGCCCAGGCCTCGTCGCCGAGCATGTCCGGCAGGCAGAAACGGCTCGGCAGCGTGTAGATCAGCGCCGCGTCCGGGATCCGTTCCGGCGGCTGTTGCCACACCGTCGGATCAACGTCTTCGGCCGCATCCGGCACTACCACCAATGCGTCGTACCGGATCGTGGACCGGCCCGCCGGCAGCACCAGCCGGGCGCACGGATTGTCGTAAAGATCGGTGTAGCCGCGGATGTCCAGCGCCGGATCCAGCGACCACGCGCGTTCGGCAAACACCGCGCCTCGTGGCTCGACCTGCAGAACTGCCGGCGTATCCGCGGCCGCGACGTGCACGAACTCGCATCCGACCCGTACCTGTCGCATCTTCACGACTCATCGTCTACCCAGGATGAGTCGAACGTATTACCGCACGTATCACCGATCGAGAACGAGACCGACCTTCTGGAATTCCTTGAGGTCGCGGTAGCCGCACTTGGCCATCGCCCGGCGCAGGCCACCGAACAGGTTCAGGCCGCCTTCCGGGTCGTCGGACGGCCCGTACAGCAGGCGTTCCATCGAGCCCAGCGGCTCGGAGTCGGCGACGCAGAATGAGCCGCGCGGCAACTGCGGGTGGCTCGCGGCACTGTGCCACCAGGCACCGCCGCCGGGCGCTTCGGCACAGACCGACAGCGGCTCGCCGAGCATCACCGCATCGGCGCCACAGCCGAGCGCCTTCGCGATGTCGCCCGAGGTCCGGACGTCGCCGTCGGCGATCAAGTGAACGTACCGGCCGCCGGTCTCGTCGAGGTAGTCGCGACGGGCGGCGGCCGCGTCGGCGATCGCGGACGCCATCGGGACCCGGATGCCGAGTACCCGATCGGTGGTCGCCCACTCGTCCGCGCCGACGCCGACGATCACGCCGGCCGCGCCGGTCCGCATCAGGTGCAAGGCGGTCTGGTAGTTCGTGCAACCGCCGACGATCACCGGCAGGTCGAGGTCGGCGATGAACTCCTTGAGGTTCAGCGGCTCGTCCACCGTGGACACATGTTCCGCGGAGACCAGCGTGCCCTGGATGACCAGGATGTCCACGCCGGCGTCGAGAATGACCGGTGCCAGCGCGATCGTGTGCTGCGGGCTCACCCGAACGGCCACGGTGCCGCCGCCGTCGCGCATCACACGGACGCGCTCGGCGATCAGCTCGGGGCGGATCGGTTCCGCGTACACCTCTTGGAGTTTGCGGGTTGCCTGGGCGTCTTCGCCGAGCTCAGCGAGCTCCCGAAGCACCTTCGTCGGATCCTCGTACCGCGTCCAGAGGCCCTCGACGTTGAGCACGCCGAGGCCGCCGAGCTCACCGAGCCGGACCGCGGTGGCCGGGCTCATGGTGGCGTCGGACGGGTGCGCGACACAAGGGATCTTGAACGGGTACGCGTCGAGCTGCCATGCCGTCGATACGTCGTCGAGATCCCGGGTACGCCGGCTCGGCACGATCGCGATGTCGTCCAGATGGAACCCGCGCTGCGCGGTCTTGCCCAGGCCGATCTCGACGACGTCACGCATGTGTTGGTCCTTACCGGAGCGGAGCCCGTTTGCCGTGGCAGAAGGTGTTGAGCTTACCTGGAGTGATAGTTGGGTGCTTCGACCGTCATCTGGATGTCGTGCGGGTGGCTCTCCTTAAGGCCCGCCGACGTGATCCGGATGAGCTGTCCGCGCCGCTGCAATTCCTCGATGCTAATCGCGCCGTTGTAGTACATCGCCTGACGCAGACCACCGATGAGCTGGTGCGAGACGGCCGCGAGCGTGCCCCGGTAAGGCACCTGGCCCTCGATGCCCTCGGGGATCAGCTTGTCCGCCGACGTTACGTCGCCCTGGAAGTAGCGATCCTTCGAGTACGACTGACCCTGCGTACGGCCGTCGCTGCGCAGACCGGACAGCGCGGCGAGCGAGCCCATCCCGCGATACGACTTGTACTGCTTGCCGTTCATGAAAATCAGGTCGCCGGGGCTCTCTTCGCAGCCGGCCAGCAGCGATCCCAGCATCACGGTATCGGCGCCGGCCACGATCGCCTTCGCGATGTCGCCGCTGTACTGCATGCCGCCGTCACCGATCACCGGTACGCCGTACGGCTTCGCGGCCCGGGCCGCTTCCATGATCGCGGTGACCTGCGGGACACCCACGCCGGCGACGATCCGAGTGGTGCAAATCGAACCCGGCCCGACGCCGACCTTGATCGCGTCCGCGCCCGCCTCGACGAGATATTTCGCACCCGCGTACGTCGCGACGTTGCCGCCCACGATTTCCACATCGGTTTCCTGCTTGAGGCGCTGGATCATGCGTACCACCGCGCCGTTGTGCCCTTGGGCGATGTCCACCATAAGTACGTCGACACCCGCGTCGATGAGCGTGCGCGCGCGCTTGTAGGACTCGTCGCCGATGCCGATCGCGGCGGCCACGCGCAGGCGGCCCGCGCTGTCCTTGGTCGCGTTCGGGAACTGCTCGCTCTTCGCGAAGTCTTTGACCGTGATCAGGCCGCGCAGCCGGCCGCCGTCGTCGACCAGCGGAAGCTTCTCGATCTTGTGCTTTTGCAGCAGCGCGAGCGCGTCGGGCTTGCTGACGCCGACCTTCGCAGTAATCAGCGGCATCTTCGTCATGACGTCGCGCACGAGCGCGGACTTGTCCGCGACGAAGCGCATGTCCCGGTTGGTCACGATGCCGGTGAGCTGGCCGTCGACGTCCACGACCGGAACACCCGAAATCCGGTACGTCCGGCAGAGGTTGTCCACGTCCCGGATCGTGTCCTCGGGCGAGCAGGTCACCGGGTTCGTGATCATGCCGGCCTCGGACCGCTTCACGAGGTCGACCTGGGATGCCTGGTCTTCGATCGACATGTTCCGGTGCAGAACGCCGATGCCGCCCAGCCGGGCCATCGCGATCGCCATCCGGGATTCGGTGACCGTGTCCATCGCACTGGAGACGATCGGCATGGCCAGCTCGATGTTCTTGGTGAGCCGGGAGCCGGTTTTTGCCTCGGCCGGATCGAGATCACACTCGGTCGGCACGAGCAGCACGTCATCGAAGGTCAGCCCGATCGGCAGACCATGTTCGGAGACATAGCCAATTGCGGGTGAATTGTCGGATTGGCTCATGGGCGAAAGATCCACTGTGCTATCCCCTCGGCTGCGGTGCACCCATCGTACCCAGTCACTGTGGGCGAGCCGCTGTGCCCTCGGTCGCACCCCGGGTGCGCACTGGCTCGCAGTTCTTGTTCGCGCTCGGCCGGACCCGGTCGCCGCGGCACGTTCTCCATGACGAAGCGCTAGGTACTACGGTGGAGGTGTGCAAGACGAGCCCATGGACCCGTTCGCGGGTGACCCGACCGATCCGAGCGCGGAGCTCGCGAGCCTCGAT
This sequence comes from uncultured Actinomycetota bacterium, assembly GCA_963831705.1. Classification (GTDB taxonomy): domain Bacteria; phylum Actinomycetota; class Actinomycetes; order Mycobacteriales; family Micromonosporaceae; genus DASQPR01. Next base: position 992,539 of record CAWHRE010000010.1, read on the forward strand.
GATCTCGACGGTGGCAACACCGACGACAGCGAGATGCTGAGCGATCCTGAGCGTGAGGATGTTCTCGAGGATCTTGCCGATCTCGAGATCTATCAGGCGCTATTGGCGCCGATCGGCGTACGCGGCCTCGTCATCGACTGCGAAGACTGCCACGAGCCGCACTACTTCGACTGGGATCTGCTCGCGAGCAACCTGCGGCACCTGCTCGATTCCGGCCGCCCGAGGGTGCACGAACCGGCCTACGACCCGGACCCGGAACATTACGTGAGCTGGGAGTACGCCAGAGGTTACACAGACGGCGTGCACGACACCCTAAGCGAGCAGGAGTAGCTGTACTCCGGTCGGCGCGCCCACTGCCGCGCCGCTGACGGAGCGCCCGCGTTAGCCGACTAGGCCGAGGCGGAATCCGGAAGCTACCGCGTGGGCGCGGTCTCGGGCTCCGAGCTTGCGGAAAAGCCGTCGTGCGTGGGTCTTGACGGTGTCCTCTGAGACGTACAGTTCGCGGCCGATCTCGGCGTTGCTCTTGCCGTCCGACATACCGCGCAACACCTGAAGTTCGCGCTCGGTCAAGGCCGGCGTACGGAGTCCGGTCGGTCGTGGGAAGTCCATCCGCTGCTGCGGTACGAGCGCCGCCGGCGGCCCACCGCGCAGGTCGGCATCCGCGGCGGCCCGCATCACCGGGTGCTCGATCGGTTCCGGACCGGCCGGGCGCGTTGACGCGAAGCCCGGGCCGCCATTGCGGGTGTCGAGCGCCGACGTACGCTCGGCGGCACCGTTGATCTTGCCGACCGTGAGCGATCGGGCGGATGCCCGCTGGATCTCGGCGGCGATCGCCACGTCGGCGGAGGCACGCCGGCTCCCGTTCGCTCGCGTGCCGACCGCATCGGCTGAAGCGACCGCGCCGACGACCGCGCCGACCTCCACCGAATCGGTCAGACCGAGCAGCAGGACGGTCTTCGTGACAGCGGTGACGAGATCGGTGTCGCCACCACGGATGACGCCTCTGGCGCCCGCGGCGATCAGAGCGCTCGCCACCGACGGCTCGGGCAGCCCATACATCACAAGGGTGGAGCGAGGCGAATATGCCATCGCCCGGCGCACAAAGCCGACCGGGTCCGGACGCGTGAGCGGTCCGTCCACGAAGACGAGATCGGCACCCCGCTCCGCGAGCCGGGCGATCGCTTCGACCGCTGTAGTCGCGGTTCGCACCGACGCACTCACTCCCAGGCGGTCAGCACAGACCGCAATGGCACGAGCTGCATCAGGCGTCCGTACGCACGCGAGGACCGTCAGCACCGCTCCTCCTTCGCCTCGGCGACCCGCCAGCGGAGGGCTGGCGAGTGTTCCTAGGCGAGCAGACCACGAAAGTGGCCCTTCCAGGAGCACTTTCTGGGGATGTGGCGTTAAAAAACGCACACCGCGTGCGAGTCATTGCGCTCGACATGAAGCTGCATAGACGCCGGGGCAAAAGGGTATGTGTCCACGAGAAGACCACCACAACCCGAAAGGTTTTGCAATGAGCAACGTAGCGAGGCTGCCGGGCCCCCTTGCTGATGTGTGGGACTGGCAGATGGCGGGCCTCTGCCGTGGTCGGGACAGTACCCAGTTCTTTCATCCGGACGGCGAGCGCGGCTCGGCCCGGTCGCGGCGCGAGTCGGCGGCCAAGGCGCTCTGCCAGTCCTGTCCGGTTCGGGCAGAATGCGCGGCGCAGTCGCTGGCGAGTCGGGAGCCGTACGGCGTCTGGGGCGGCTTCACCGAGGCCGAGCGGCTGCGGCTCCTCGCGATCGGATGGCAGGACGCCTCGCACCGGTACCGGCGGCGCGTCGATGTCGGCAAGCTCGAAGCGAAACTGCGCGTCGACATCGCCACCACGTTCGACCGTGCCGAACCGGCGATGAGCAGCGCCTGACGGTCAGCTCACCGATACGTGGATCTGGTGGTAGCCGCTTGCCCCGTTCGGCGCCACGTCGGCGACGTCGGACGTCTGCGTGGCACCGCTGTTGTCGGTCGCGCGTACCTGCAGCTGATGGTTGCCGGGCGTGGCCGTCCACTCGACCTTCCACTGCCGCCAGGTGTCCGTCGACGGCACCGCGTCCAGCGATGCGACCATCCACGGTCCGTCGTCGACCTGGACCTCGACCTTGCTGATGCCCCGATGCTGCGCCCACGCCACACCGGCCACGACGATCGTGCCGGCCTTCTTGTTCGAACCGTCGGATGGGGTGTCGATCCGTGACTCGGTCTTGATCGGGCCCATCGCCGACCAACCGCGCGGCACCCAGTACGCGTCGAACGCGGAGAACGTGGTGACTTCGAGCTCGGTAATCCACTTGGTGGCCGAGACGTAGCCGTACAGGCCGGGGACGACGACGCGCACCGGGAAGCCGTGTTCGATCGGCAGCGGCTGCCCGTTCATGCCGATCGCCAGCATCGCGTCGCGGCCGTCCATCAGTACGGCGGTCGGCGATCCCGCCGTGAACCCGTCCACGGAACGGCCGACCACCTGATCCGCACCGGGCATCGGTCCGGCCTCTTCGAGCAGGTCTTTGAGTGGCGTACCGAGGAACAGCGAGTTTCCGATCAGGTTGCCGCCGACTTCGTTGGAGACGCAGCAGAGCGTGATGTACCGCTCGATCATCGGCCGTTTCAGCAGCTCCGCGTACGTCAGCGTGATCTCCTTCGCCACCTGACCGTGGATCCGCAACTTCCAGGTATTCGGGTCCACCTCGGGTACCACCAGCGCGGTGTCGATCCGGTAGAAATCGCTATTCGGCGTTACGAACGATGTCTGCCCGGACACCGCAGCGTCCGGCGGCAGGGTCGGCGGAACGGCGGAGCCCGACGGTGTCGGCAACGTGACCTGCGCCCGGGCCTGGTTTACGCTCTTGCGTTCGCCCAGTTGCCGTCCGATCAACTCGGCCACGAATGCTCCACCGAGCGCGACCAACGATCCGATCAGGACCGCACGGCGACCTTCGCGGGTTTCCAGATCCGGTCGAGGCGGTCGCCAGCCGTGCAGCAACGCGGTCATGGCGACGGCACCCGCCGCGGCGCCGATTACGGACGGGAAGACGGATCCGAATCCCAGATCCGGGCGTGACCACGCCGACGCGGCACCGATCAGTCCGAACAGCGCGATGCCGGCGTACCCGTACCGGATGTTCCGGATCGCCAGTACACCGATCATCGCGGCGAACGCGGCCAGGATGATGAACGTTCCGGTCAGCAATGCGGTCTTGTCGTCGGTGCCGAACGTCTTCGTGGCGAACTCTTTCAACCAGCGTGGCATCGAGTCGATGACCACGCCACCGACCGCGATCACCGGGGCGCTCTGCGGGCCGGTGATCGCCGCGATCAGCTCGGCGATCCCCAGTGCGACGCCTGCGGAGGCGATGCCGACCAACGAGCCGGTAACTTTTTGTTGCCTGGTCAACGTTGCCACAGCGACAAGTGTGGTCCCTGAGCCTGTGATTACAAGCCACGTAATTGATCTATAACAAAGTCAGGGGTACGACCGGCTGGTCGTACCCCTGACTTCTGTGATCTTTAGAAGCCCGGACCGTGCTGGTGGCCGTGGCCACCGTGGCTGTGTCCGTGCCCACCGGCTGCGGGAGCCGGCTCGGCCGGCTTCTCCGTGACGATGCTCTCCGTGGTCAGGAGCAGTCCGGCGATCGACGCGGCATTGGAGACCGCGTACCGGGTTACCTTGACCGGGTCGACGATGCCGGCCTTGACCAGGTCGACGTACTCGTCGGTGGCGGCGTTCAGGCCTTCGCCCCACGGCAGTTCGCGCACCTTCTCGACGACGACGTTGCCGTCGTGGCCGGCGTTCTGCGCGATCCACTTAAGCGGCGAGCTGAGCGCGGTCCGAACGATGCCGACGCCCGTCGCTTCGTCACCGGTCAGGCCCAGGTTGTCGCTCAGGACACTGGCGATCTGTACGAGCGCCGCGCCACCGCCGGGGACGATGCCCTCCTCGACGGCCGCCTTGGTCGCCGCAATGGCGTCCTCGATGCGGTGCTTCTTCTCCTTGAGCTCGACCTCGGTCGCGGCACCGACCTTGATCACGGCGATGCCACCGGACAGCTTCGCGAGACGCTCGTTGAGCTTCTCCTTGTCCCAGTCCGAGTCGGAGGCCTCGACCTCTTTCTTGATCTGCTCGATCCGGCCGTCGACGTCGGCCTTGTTGCCGCCGCCGTCGATGATGACCGTGTCTTCCTTCGTCACGACGACGCGGCGAGCCGTGCCGAGCATGTCGAGGGTGACCGAGTCCAGCTTGTAGCCGAGCTCCGCGTTGACCAGCTCGGCGCCGGTCAGGATCGCGATGTCCTGGAGCTGCGCCTTGCGGCGGTCACCGAACGCCGGAGCCTTGACCGCGACGACCTTGATGGTCTTGCGGATCGCGTTCACCGCGAGCGTCGCCAGCGCCTGGCCGTCGACGTCCTCGGCGATGATGAACAGCGGCTTGTTTGCCCCGAGCACCTTCTCGAGAACCGGCAGCAGGTCTTCGATCGCGCTGATCTTCTGCGTCGTGACCAGCACGTACGGCGTCTTCGAGCACGGCTTCGCCGGCTTCGGCGTCGGTCATGAAGTGCGGTGACACGAAGCCCTTGTCGAACTGCATACCCTCGGTGATCTCCAGTTCGGTGACCATCGTGGAACCGTCTTCGACGGTGATGACGCCCTCGCGCCCGACCTTGCCCATCGCCTCGGCGATCAGCGCGCCGACCGTGGCGTCCTGCGCCGAGATCGTCGCGACGTGCGCGATCTCGCTCGGGCCGGCCACCTCGATGGCCTTGCCGAGCAAGGCCTCGTTGATCGCCTTGACGGCCGCGTCCATGCCGCGCTTGAGGCCGGTCGGGTTCGCACCCGCGGCCACGTTGCGCAGACCGACCCGGACCATCGCCTGAGCGAGAACCGTGGCGGTCGTGGTGCCGTCGCCGGCCACGTCGTTGGTCTTCGTGGCAACTTCCTTGACCAGCTGCGCGCCCAGGTTCTGCTGCGCATCGTCGAGGTCGATTTCCTTGGCGATCGTGACGCCGTCGTTCGTGATCGTCGGTACGCCGAACTTGCGGCCGATGACCACATTGCGGCCCTTGGGGCCGAGTGTCACCTTCACAGCGTCGGCCAGCGCGTTGACGCCGTGCTCAAGCTGATGGCGCGCGTCGTCGGAGAAGCTAATGGTCTTCGCCATAGGTCAGTCCCTTCTTGCGTAAAGCAGTGTGGCCCGGTCGACCCCGGCAGATGCCGAGGCCAACCGGGCCACGCTGGCTAGATCACTTCTCGATGACGGCGAGCACGTCGCGGGCGGAAAGCACCAAGTACTCTTCGCCGGCGTACTTGACCTCGGTGCCACCGTACTTCGAGTACAGAACGGTGTCGCCGACCTTCACGTCAACCGGAATGCGGTTGCCCTTGTCGTCGAAACGACCGGCGCCCACAGCGAGGACGGTGCCCTCCTGCGGCTTCTCCTTGGCAGTATCTGGAATCACAAGGCCCGACGCCGTCGTGGTCTCGGCCTCGTTGGCCTGGACGACGATGCGGTCTTCGAGCGGCTTGATCGCAACCTTTGTCGCGGTAGTCACGGGCATACCCTCCTGGGGCACTTGAATTCGTCTGCCTCATGCCGCTGCGCCTCCAGGCCACAAAAGTGACCCAGCCAGCAGCGGCGACCTGGCGTTCCGTCGTCGCGGGTGCCGGAAACGCCGGGCGTAACTCCGAGAGCCGGGTGGCCCGCGAAGCTGGCACCCTCAGCCCGAGAGTGCTAACGCCGACGTTAGTCCCCGGTTAGCACTCCGTCAAGCAGAGTGCCAGCGAGGCGCGTCGTACGTCACTCTTTCGACGAACGTCGGTTCGCTCGCCAAGATCGCACGTTGTGGGAATTGTGGCGGCTCAGTGTCGTGATCATGGCCGAATAGCATCCATCGGATGCCACGTGTCCAGATCATCACCGGCGCACGGCAGGATGTCAGCGTGGACCTCGAGTTGCTGGCGTCACTGCGTACGCCCCAGGGGGTGAGCGCCCTGGCCGCCGCAGATGCGCTCGCTCACCGTGACGCGCTCGCCGCCGCTTCCGCCCTGCGCGCAAGCGACATCGAACCCGCGCTCGCCTCTGCCGCCTTGACCCAGGCGGACCTGCGACGCCGGGCGATGGCCAAATTCGGCGCCGATGCGGCTCGGATGTTCTTCACACGGGCCGGGCTCGAGCAGGCCACTCGAAGCGAGGTAGCGAACCGGCGAGCGGCACGGCTGGTCGAAGCCGGTGTCAAACACGTGCATGACCTCGGGTGCGGCATCGGCGCGGACACTATCGCGGCGGCTCAAGCCGGCATCCGCGTGACCGCTATCGACGCGGATCCGTTGACCGCTGCCGTTGCCGCCGCGAACGTCGCCGCGCTGGGCTTGGACGATGTGGTGACGGTCTCGGCTCGTCGGGCCGAGGATGTCGACCTGTCCGATGTGCGCGCAGCGTTCTGCGATCCGGCCCGGCGGAAGGGTGCGAGCCGCCTCTTCGATCCGGCCGCGTTCTCGCCGCCGTGGACGTTCGTGACGGCGCTCGCCGACGCCGTCCCGCAGACCGTGCTGAAGCTCGCGCCCGGCATCGATCACGCCTTGATTCCGGTCGACGCCGAGGCCGAGTGGGTGTCGGTCGACGGCGACGTGGTCGAGGCCGCGTTCTGGTGCGGGCCGCTCGCGCGCGTCCCGCGCCGAGCATCCCTGCTGCGCGGCGATCAGTGGCTGGAGCTGTCCGGCGACGGTGCAAGCGAAGCGCCGGTGGGCACGGTCCGCCGATACGTCTACGACCCGGACGGAGCCGTGGTACGCGCGCACTTGATATCGACGCTCGCGTCCTCACTCGACGGAGTTCTCGGCGATCCGACGATCGCGTATATCTACAGCGATAGCGCAGTTCCGATGCCGTTCGGTCGCGGGTACGAGATCGACGACGTCATGCCGTTCTCGTTGAAGCGCCTGCGATCCACCCTGCGCGATCGAGGCATCGGCCGCTTGACCATCAAGAAGCGCGGCTCTGCGCTGGAGCCCGAGCAGCTGCGTAAGGACCTGCGACTCGCGGGACCAAACGAGCTGACCATCATCCTGACGCGGGTGGCAAGTGCGCCAACGGTGCTGCTCTGCCAGCCGCTCCCGCTCGCCCACCAACCCAACCCCTAGTTGATCCTGGAGTTAGTTAGCGCTTCGGCGGCGTGTCGTGCTCATAACCTCAGGATCAACTTGTCGCTTACCCTGGAACCGTGGCAGGACAAGGCACCCCGGCGACCGCGTTGCTCGCCAAGCAGAAGATCAACTTCAAGATCCACGAGTACGCGCACGACGCCCGTAAGCAAGGTTTCGGCACCGAGGCGGCGAACGCGCTCGGCATCTCGCCGGCCCAATGCTTCAAGACTCTCGTCGCGGACGTGGACGGCGTACTGACCGTCGGGGTCGTCTCGGTGGACGGGTCGCTCGACTTGAAGGCGTTGGCCGCGGCCGTCGGTGGCAAGCGTGCCGCAATGGCCGATCCGGCGCTTGCCGAGCGCACGACCGGCTATGTCCGTGGCGGCATCAGCCCGCTCGGTCAGCGAAAGCGGTTGCGAACCGTAATCGACGCGAGCGCGGCCGAGTTCGCGACGATCTTCTTCTCGGCTGGGCGGCGAGGGCTCGAACTCGAGCTGGCACCGCAGGACCTCGCTGCCTTGACCGAGGCGGTTTTCGCGCCGATCCGCGCCGACTAAGCGAAGTTGATCCTGGAACTACTAGGCGACACGCCGCCGCTCTGCAGCATTTGCTGTGGTCGCAGCACGTGTCAACTAACCGCAGGATCAACTTGGTTTTGCGTTGACGTGCCGTGCCAAGAGGACCACAGGGCTGCGTACGAGCCGTTTGAGGCGACCAGCTCGTCGTGGCTGCCCAGCTCGATGATCCGCCCGTCCTCGACCACCGCGACCCGGTCCGCGTCGTGCGCGGAGAACAGGCGATGAGCGATCGCAATCACGGTACGGCCTTCGAGCACCGCCGCCAGCGAGCGTTCGAGATGCCGCGCGGCCCGCGGATCGATCAGCGACGTGGCCTCGTCCAGGACCAGCGTGTGCGGATCGGCCAGCACGAGACGAGCCAGCGCCAACTGCTGCGCCTGCGCCGGTGACAGCGGCAGATTTCCGGTGCCGACCGGCGTGTCCAGACCTTGTGGCAACTCGGTCGCCCAGTCGAGCGCGTCGACCGCGGCAAGCGCATCGCGTACCTCGTCGAGCGACGCATCCGGGCGAGCCAGCGCGACGTTGTCCCGCAACGTACCGAGGAACACGTGATGCTCCTGGGTGACCAGCGCGACGTGGCCGCGCAACTCGTCCAACGGCAACTCGATCAGCGGCGCCGACCCAACGCTCACGCTGCCGGTACGAGGCCCATCGATGCCCGCGATCAACCGGCCCAGCGTGGACTTTCCGGCGCCGGACGGTCCGACCATGGCGAGCCGCTCACCCGGCGCGACCCGCAGGTTCACGCCTTGCAGCACATCGCGCCCGTCGACGTACGAGTAGCGGACATCGGTCAACGTCAACTCATCGCCGTCCGGTTCGACGCCGGTCGCCATCCGATCCGCCGGCACCTGGGAGACGCCAAGAATGCGAGCGAGCGAAGCCGTTCCGACCTGAAGTTCATCCAGCCAGGACAGCAACCGGTCGAGTGGATCGATGAGCTGCTGGACGTACAGGGTGGCCGCGGTCACCTGGCCGAGCGTGGCCCAGCCATGAATCGCGAAGACGCCACCGAGCAGCAGCGTGCCGACCACCGGCAGCAGGTACGAAAACTCGGTCACCGGGAACCACACCGTACGCAGGCTCAGCGTGTATCGCTCGGTCCGGTACGACGCGGCGATGTCCTCGTCGGTACGCGCTTGCCGGCGGCGACCCATCCGCAGCGCCTCGGCGGTCCGGGCGCCCTCGACCGTCTCGGCCAGCCCGTCGGTCATCTCCGCGTACGCGGCGCTTTCGCGCAGGTACCCGGCCGGGGCGCGCTTGAGATACCAGCGCGTACCGAGCACCATCAGGGGAGCGCCGAGCAGACAGGCGATCGACAGCTTCGGCGCGACGAAAATCAAGGCACCGATCGTGAGGATCGCCGTCATGATCGCGATCAGCGTCTCCGGAACCGCCGACCGCACGCTGTTCGACAGCACGTTGACGTCCCGGGACGTACGGGTGAGCAGGTCACCGGTACCGGCTCGCTCGACCGTGGACAACGGTACGTCGAGCACCTTGTGCACGAACTCTTCGCGCAATTCGGCCAGCACCTGCTCGCCGAGCCGCGCCTGCGTGAAGATCGCGAATCGCATCAGGACCGATTGCGCGATCACGAACGATGCGATCAGCAGAGCGATGTGGTCGACCGCCGACGCCGTCGTACCGGACTGGATGTTCTGGACCAGCCGGCCGAGCAGCGCGGGCGTGGCCAGTCCGGCGACGGCCGCAAGCGCTTGCAGCCCGAGCGCGGTGCCGAGCTTGCCCGGGTGGCGCCGCATCAGCGTCAATGCGTACTGGCGGACCTCTTTCGGAGTCGCCACCGGAAGGATCTTGCGGGCCGTGCTCACGATTCACCTCGGGTCACGGTCGCGACGTAGCGTGGTTCGGATTCGAGCAGCTCACGATGCGTACCTTCGGCCACCACCTTGCCGTCCTCGACGTAAATCACGCGGTCCGCGTGGTCGAGCATCAGCGGGCTGGTGGACGTGATCACGGTTGTCCGGCCGGCCCGAGCGGCGCGCAGTCGGCTCGCGATCCGAGCCTCGGTGTGCGCATCGACCGCACTCGTCGGCTCGACCAAGATCGTGATCGGAGCGTTAGTCAGCAGCGCACGAGCGAGTCGAAGCCGCTGCTGCTGACCGCCGGAGAACTCGCGTCCGCGCTCGGCGATCGGCGTATCGAGGCCGTCCGGCAGCGCATCGAGGATGTCGTCGGCGCTCGCCGCGGTCAGCGCGGACCGCAGCTCGTCATCGGTGGGCGCGGCACCGGACTGCCGTCCGGCCGCGAGTTCGGCCCGCATCGGCCCGGAGAACAGGCGCGCGTCGTTGTCGGCCACCAGGATCAACTCACGCACGGTCGCCCGTTTCAAATCCCTCAGCGGTACGCCCGACAGCGTCACCGGACCGTCCACGTACCGGCCGAGACGATCGGTGATCGCGACCGCGTCCCTCGGCTCCGCCGTCGCGATCGCGACCAGCCGCCCGGGCGGAATCGCGACACCGGACTCCGCGTCGACGAGTTCGCCGTACGGGCTCGGCGCCGACGCGGAGACCAGCGGCTCCGGCAGGTCCGATTCGATCGACAGCATCCGGACGACTCGCTTCGCGGCGACATGCGAACGAGTGATCTTGTCGACCGCCTCGGTCAGCGTACGGAGCGGGAAGACCAGGAACGACGCGTACCCGTAGAACGCGACGAGTTGACCCGGCGAGATCTGGCCGTCGACCGCGAAGCGGGCGCCGATCCACGTCACGAGCACAACGAAGATGCCGGGCAGCAGGAATTGCGCGGATTCCAGGTACGACTCGACCCTGGCTACGCGTACACCCGAGCTTCGAAGTTCTTGGGAATGTTCGTCGTAGCGCGCCGCGAACGTCGCCTCGCCGCCCACCCCGCGCAACACCCGAAGGCCGGTCACGATGTCGCCGGCGCGCGTGGTCAGTGAGCCTTGCCGACTGCGGTAATCCTGCTGGCGGCTGTGCAGCGGCCGGATCAGCAGGCTGACGATCGTGACCAGGATCGGCACGCCGATCGCCACGATCAGGCCGAGCGGCATCGACGCGCTGAGCAGGATCACCATCACCGTGATGATCGCCACGACCGCACCGGAACCACGCGCGGTGATGTCGAGACCACCACCGATCTGGCTGATGTCGCTGGTGCCGATGCTGACAACCTCACCGGTCGCGAGGTGGCGGGAGAGCGTGCCGCCGAGGTCCGTCGAGTGCCGCACGGTCACCTGAATCGTCCGGTACGAGGACTGGAGGAAGTTGGAGACGGCGGTACGGTGCCGCATCACCCCGGCGACGGCCTGGACGATGCCGAGCGCCATCAGAATGCCGGCCCAGATCCAGAGCTGGTTCAGGTCGCGAGCCGCGACGCCGCGGTCAATCGCACGACCGATCGCGTACGGCATGAACGCCTGGGCGACCATCCAAATGATGCCGAACACCATGCCCATCGCGACTGTGCCGGACTGGCGCCGCACGAGCCACCAGAGGAAGCGTGTTGCGGACGTGGAATCGGGAACGCCGGGGTCGGCGACGGGTAACTGGCGCATGGCGCCTTGACCGTACGTGCTCCGTACCAGGTCAGTCGAATGATTTTGCCAACACCACCGCCTACCCGGATCACCGATCGACGGGGGTGAAGTCCCAGAAATGTGGTGGCCCGGTGATCAAGTAACGCGCGGGGCTCCCCATGTCGACCGCCTCGGAACGCCACTTCGAGATCACCACGACCCGGCCATCGGTCGAAGAGAAGACCTCGCTCGTGATGTGTAGCGGATTCGTCTCCATCCGTGGGATCGCCGAGTCACATACCCATGACAGCACGTCCGACAGCGCTTCCGGATGTGCCTTGACCTCCCACATCCGTACGATCATCAGACGGTCACGGTGGTGAGTGCCATCGCCGAATCGGCCGGCAGATCCAGGCGGCTCGGCGCCACGCCGGCGGCCACCAGACGCGAACCGAGCGCCGCCACCATCGCGCCGTTGTCGGTGCAGAGGCCCGGACGCGGTACGCGAACCGTGATTCCGTGCACCGCGGCGCGCTCGGTCGCGAGCGAACGGATCCGGGAATTGGCCGCGACTCCCCCGCCGATCACAAGCGTGTCGATCCCGTAGGCGAGGCAGGCATCGATCGCCTTCGCGGTGAGCACATCGCAGACCGCCTCCTGAAAGCTCGCCGCGACGTCGTTGACCGGAATGTTCTCACCGTTGCGCTGGCGGGCCTCAACCCAACGCGCGACGGCCGTCTTGAGACCGGAAAACGAGAAGTCGTAGCGGTGTTCGGCGAGGTCTCGGGCAGCGGTCAGGCCGCGCGGGAATGCGATCGCCGATGGGTCGCCTTCGCGCGCTGCGCGATCGACCGGCGGGCCACCCGGGAAGCCGAGGTCAAGCAGCCGTGCCACCTTGTCGAACGCTTCACCGGCCGCATCGTCGATGGTCGAGCCGAGCGGTTCGACGCCACGGGCCAGATCGTCGATGCGCAGGAGGGACGAGTGTCCGCCGGAGACCAGCAACGCGATCGCGGGCTCGGGCAGCGGACCGTGTTCGAGCGTGTCGACCGCGACGTGTGCGGCCAGGTGATTCACGCCGTAGATCGGCTTGGATGCGGCGAGCGCGAAGCCCTTCGCGGCGGCGACGCCGACCAGCAACGCTCCGGCCAGGCCCGGCCCGGCGGTAACCGCGATCGCGTCGATGTCGGCGAGCGTCACGCCGGCCGTGGCGAGCGCTCGGTGCATGGTCGGCACCATCGCCTCGAGGTGCGCGCGGCTGGCGACCTCCGGAACGACGCCACCGAAGCGCGCGTGCAGGTCGACGCTGGACGCGACCGCGTCGGCCAGCAGGGTATGCCCGCGCACGATGCCGACTCCGGTCTCGTCGCACGAGGTCTCGATGCCGAGAACCAGCGGCTCATCTTTTAGCACTAGAAGTCCAACCTCATCACTAACGCATCCGTGTTGCTGGGCTGGTAGTAGCCCTTCCGTACGCCGACCCCGTCGAACCCGTACGACGCGTACAGCTTCTGTGCCGGTCCATTGTCGACGGCGACTTCGAGAAGTACCGATGCCACGCCGACCTCCCGGGCCCGGGCGAGCAACGCGTCCATCAGGGCTCGCCCGATGCCGGTGCGCTGCGCCCGAGCCGCCACCGCGATGTTCTGGACCCACGCCTCGTCCGGTGGCGTGACCGAGAGTCCGCCGTACCCGATCAGGTGCCCATTGCCGTCCAACGCAACCAGGTAATAGTGCCCGGCGGCCAGCTCGCTCCAGAACATTCCGGACGACCACTGCTCATCGCCGAACAGGTCGGCCTCGATCGGCAGGATCTCGTCGATGTGCCACCACCGCATCGGCACGATGGTCATGCCGAGAGTCATAGCACGGGTTTTCGCGCACCGGGCTCGACGGCATCGGGACGGCGCAGGTAGAGCGGTGTCAGCGGATCGCTCGGCGCGCCGACGACGATCCGGTCGGCGGCCACCTCCGCGAGCGCGACCGCGATCGGATATCTCGGCTCGTCGCGTACGGGCAGCCCGAGTACGTCCGCATACAGGAGAGCGCCATCGCCGATCGCCACGTCAACGCCGTCCGGCAGCACCAGATCGGCAGGCTTCGACACCGATGGCTCGGTAATCCGGCGACCGTCCTGGTAGACCGCCCAGTAGATCTCGCGACGGCGGGCATCCGTTGCGACCAGTACCCGCCCGGACGTCACCGATCCGAGCCCGTCCAGCGTGCAGACCCCGTATGCGGGGATGCCGAGCACGTCCGACATCGCGGCGGCGGTCATCAAACCGACGCGGAGACCGGTGAACGGTCCGGGGCCGACACCCGCCACGATCGCGGAGAGATCGGCCGGTGCCTTACCCACCTCGGCGAGGACTCCGGCAGCCGCGGGCGCCAACAACTCGCCGTGCGCACGGGCATTGACCGTGACCCGCTCGGCCAGCAGCGTTACCCGTCCGTCGGCGGCGATCTCGACGGCGGCCGCCGTGATCGCCGGCGTCGCCGAATCCATCACCAGAACAAGCACGGTACGTACCCTATCGCCGGGCTGTATCGCGCGGCACGAGCGGCTCGAACACGGCCAGTCGCGTGTCCCAGTCGCCACCCGATCCGACCAGTTCGATCGTCCTGGTCTCGTCGTCCAGGCGCTCGATCCGTACCTGGAGATGCGCGTCGGCGAGCTGTTCGACCATCCCCTCGCCCCATTCGACGAGCGTCACCGAATCGTCCATCGACGCGTCGAGATCGAGGTCGTCGATCTCACCGCGCGGATCGGCCAGCGCCCCGAACCGGTACGCGTCGACGTGCACGAGGCCGAGCCCAAGCGGCGCGAGAGGCTTGTGCACCCGGGCGATCACGAACGTCGGCGACGTGACCGCCCCCCGTACGCCGAGTCCGGCGCCGATGCCTTGCGCGAGCGCGGTCTTTCCGGCACCCAGCGGGCCGGACAGGATGACCAGATCACCGGCGCGCAGCACGCCGGCGAGCGCCTGCCCGAACGCACGAGTGTCCTCGACGGTTGCCAGGGAATACATCTAATTGATCTCTTCCAGGAATGTCATCAATGCCTCACCGACGATATCCGGCCGTTCCATCAGCGTGACGTGGCCGGTATCCGGCACGACGACCAGCCGTGCCTTCGGCAGTACGCGGACGATCTCCTCGGAGTGCGACAGCGGCGTCAACGAGTCGCGGTCGCCACAGATGGCGAGCACGCGTACCTCTCGGAGCGCTTCCAGCGCCGGTGCGCCGGCATGTGAATACAGCGCCCGCAGGTACCGCGCGACCACCTCGGTACCGGTTCGGCCGTTCATTCGTTCGACGTACGAGACGAGGGCGGGATCGGGGCGGTTGGTGCCGAAACCGTATTTGCGGGTGAGCAGCCAGGCGAGATCGGTCGATGCCCGCCGGGCCGCATCGATCACGTTTCCGGTCGCCTTGCCGGTATGCGAAATCAACGGCAGCAACTGGCGGCTGAACCGAGCGAGGACCTCGGGCATGCCGAAGTTGACCTCGTCGAGCTTGCCGGCCGAGGTGGAGATGAACACGACGCCACGAACCCGGCCGCCGAACAGCTCGGGGTACGCCTGGGCGAGCGCCATAATGGTCATTCCACCCATGGAGTGCCCGATCAGGACGATCGGGCCGGTGGGCACGACCGTGTCGAGTACGTCCTTGAGACCTTGAGCGAGCATCGGCAACGTGTACTCGCCGTGATCCAGACGGCTCGACCGGCCGTGCCCCGGCTGATCGTAGAAGACCATCCGGTAGTTGCCTTCGCGGCCGAGATCCCGCCGCTGGAAGTGGAACGTGCCCATGTCCAGGCAGAATCCGTGCACGAACACGAGCGTCGGCTCGACATCGAGCGTGATGCCCGGCGGCACGTACGTGAACGGCAGATCGACGCCGTCGGCCGGTTCGACGATTTCCACGTACAGCTCGAGACCGTCGGTCGTCGGCACCGTCAAGGATTCGTCGAACGGAAGCCGTCCGAACGGTTCGCTCGCGAGGTCGTTCTGAGACATCCTGGTCCGTCGAAAGATCAGCCGTTCAGCGGCGACACCGGCGGCAACACCTGCCGCGGCGACGCCGACGACGGCACCGATGACGCCGACCTTACGTCGCGCCGATGACCTGGCCGGGGGTGCCGATATCGCTTTCTCGTCGGGCGAGGTCAACGCCCCTCCGGAAGGTCTATGTAGGTGCGCTGCACCCGGGTGCTTCCGATCCTGGTCACGATCTCGTAATTGATCGTGTCGATCGCTTCCGCCCAGTCGTCCGCGGTCGGTCCGCCGTCCGCACCGGTTCCGAACAGCGTTGCCACGTCACCGGCGGCGACGTGGTCATCACCGCAATCAACGACGAACTGGTCCATGCAGACCCGACCGGCGATCGTCCGGGTGACGCCCGCGATGCGTACCGGGCCGACGTTCGACGCGTGTCGCGGAACGCCGTCGGCGTACCCGATCGGCACCACGGCCAGCGTCGTCTCCGTACTGGTCGTATAGGTGTGCCCGTAAGAGACGCCCTGACCGGCCCCGACTCGCTTCGCCAGTACGACGCGCGCCCGCGCGGTCATGGCCGGCCGCAGCCCGAATTCGGCCCGACGTGCCGGGATCGGGCTGAGCCCGTAAATCGCGATACCCGGGCGGACCAGGTCGAAATGCGTATCGGGCCGGGTCAGCGTCGCGGCCGAGTTCGCGATATGCCGCCACCTCGGCTCGAGCCCGAACCGGGCGGCCGCCTCCAGGCCCTCGTGGAACACCTGGAGTTGCCGATCGGTGGTCGGATGATCGGCATCGTCGGCGTGCGCGAAATGGCTCCAGACGCCGACCGCTTCGATATCGCCGTCGGCCTGCGCCTTCGCGGCAGCTTCGACCAGACCGGTCCACTCGGCCGGCGTTGACCCGCTGCGGGCGAGGCCGGTGTCCAGCTTCAAGTGGACTCGCGCTGCCCGGCCCTCGGCCCGGCCCGCGTCCACGATCGCCGCGAGTTGCGCGAGGCTCGCGGCCGAAAGATCAATATCAGCGTGGACGGCTTCCCGAAGCGGTGCGCCCGGCGACCAGAGCCACGCCAAGATGGGTACGTCGATTCCGGCGGCACGAAGCGCGAGCCCTTCCGGGATCGTGGCGCTGCCGAGCCAAGTGGCACCGCCGGCGATAGCGGCCCGGGCAGTGGGGACCATGCCGTGCCCGTACCCGTCCGCCTTGACGACGGCCATGACCTCGGCGGACGTCCTCGTGCGCAGGTTGGCGACATTGTCCCGGATTGCCCCGAGATCAACTTCTATCTCCGCCTGCCACATGCGACCAGCCTACCGGTGCGTAGCACCGAGCCGCCGCTTCGACCCAGCGTTACTCGGCGGTTGGACGTTCGGTCCGGAGCGCCGCGATCGTTTCCGGAAGCGCGGCCGCAACGTCGGCGGACGTGATCGGGCGATCCCCCGCTGCCGCGTGCCGCCCGGCGAGACCGTGCACGAACGCGCCGGCCACCGCCGCACGTACCGGCGACAGCCCGGCCGCCAGGAGCGACCCGATCAAGCCGGCGAGCACGTCGCCGGATCCGGCGGTCGCGAGAGCGGCGGTGCCGGTTGGGTTCACCCACGCCGTACCGTCCGGCGAGGCGATCACCGTCCGGTCGCCCTTGAGCAGCACGACCGCTCGCATCTTCGCGGCGAGCCCGAGGGCCGACTCGACCCGATCGTCGCCGACGTCGTGCCCGGCCAATCGCGCGAATTCACGGTCGTGCGGCGTCACGACCAGCGGGGCGGTACGCGCCCGGAGGAGGTCCGAGGTCTGCGCCGTCCGGCCGTCCGAAATCAGCGTGAGCGCGTCGGCATCCAGGCACACCGGCACCGGCGCGGCCAGCACGGCGCGTACTTCGTTGAGTGCCCGCTCGTCCGTGCCGAGACCGCTGCCGCAGACCCACGCCTGTACGCGTCCGGTATCCGCGACGCGTGCGCTGGTGATGACCGACGGGTGTTGGGCGTTGATACGTTCCGCGGCGCCGCCGGCGTACCGGACCATGCCGACCGGCCCGGCGCTCGCACCGGTGACGGACAGCAGTGCCGCGCCCGGATATTCGTCGCTTCCGGTCGCGACGCCGACTACGCCCCGGGTGTACTTGTCCGACGCTGCGGCGGCGTCCGGCCACCACGATGCGATATCGGCGGCGTCCGGGATTCGCAACGCCGGCGCACCGCGAAGCCACGGCGCCAATCCGATGTCGACCAGGTCGACGAAGCCCGCCAGCGGTGCGGCCGGACCGACCGCGAGAGCCGGTTTGAGGCAGCCGAACGCGACCGTCACGTCGGCGGTCACCGACGGTTCGTGCACCGCGCCGGTGTCCACGTCAACTCCGGACGGTACGTCGACCGCCACCATCGTGGGACGCGCGCCGTCGGTTGCGCGTACCCGGTGGACCGTGGAGACCACGTCGGCGGCCAGCGGGCGCAGCGGACCGCGCCCACCGATTCCGACGATCCCGTCCATCACCAGGTCAAACGTCGGCGGTACGCCATCGGCGACGCGCCCGCCCGCGGCCAGTAGATCGGCCAGGCCGTCCCGATGCGCGCGCGCCGGATCCAGGAGCAGTGCTCGCACCGCAACGCCGCGCCGCGCCAGCAGCGCGCCGGCATACAGCGCGTCGCCGCCGTTATCGCCGGCGCCGATCA
Source organism: uncultured Actinomycetota bacterium (assembly GCA_963831705.1). GTDB lineage: Bacteria > Actinomycetota > Actinomycetes > Mycobacteriales > Micromonosporaceae > DASQPR01. The sequence continues at coordinate 1,010,465 of CAWHRE010000010.1, forward strand.
GCAGCAGGACCGTCCGGCCGTACACCGATCCGAAGCGCGCGGACAGCAGGTCGGCGCAGCGACGGGCGAGACCGGCCGCGGCACGCGCCATCAACGTGCCCGGCGGAAGCGTCGCCATCAACGCCTTCTCGGCCGCTCGCACGTCCGAAACTCGCCACACCTTGCGCATGTCTCAGCCCCTCTTAGTCACCTTCAGCTACCAACATCGCAGACGCGATGCCGCCGTCGTGTGACAGCGACAAATGCCATCGCGTGATCCCGCGTTCGGCGGCGGCGGCCGCGACCGTACCGGTCATCGTGAGCCACGGCCGACCGTCCGGATCGGACACCACCTCACAGTCGTGCCACGACAGTCCGGTCGGCGCACCCAGCGCTTTCGCCATCGCCTCCTTGGCCGCGAAGCGGGCCGCAAGCGACTCCGGCGAACGCGGATTGCCGGACGGCGTCACCCGCTCCGATTCGGTGAACAACCGATCGGCGAGCAGCGGCGTCCGGGACAACGCGGCGGTGAAGCGCTCGACCAGGACCACATCCATACCGACGGCAACGATCACGGTCCCACCCTATCGAGTCGCTTCCCCGTCAAGAGGTGTGGATAAACCGAAGGGTCGCGGTCCGCCGAGCTTTCCACACCCATGGTGTACGCCGGGCCGAACCCCAAAACTGGGCTGATGTTGCCGCTGGAGAGCTCTCCCGATGTCCTGGCCGAGATCGGCTCGGCCCTGGAGACGCTGGCGGACGGCATTCGGGGCTCGATCGGGGTGGCCCGAGAGCAGACGGTCGAGGTCATTCTCGGGCCCGCGTGGGCGAGCAGCGCGTCGTTGTGGGTCGCGATCGACGACGCCGAGGCGCGGGCGGACGCGATCGCCGAGGCGCTGATGGTCATCCGTCAGGCGATCCAGCAGGCGTCCGAGGGTTACGCGGCGGCGGATCGACGGAGCGCGGCACGGCACGGTGCGATCCGATGGTGACCTACTCCGCTCTCCGTACGGTCGATGCGAAGTCCTGGAACCTCGCTGCCGAGGCGATGCGACGGTTCGCCGAAGCGCTCGCCGTCAAGGCCGACGAGTTGGGTGACGTGATCGATTGGCTGAGCGGGCATTGGGCCGGCACCGCGGCGACCGTCGCGCTCGATCGTCTGTCCACGATCCGAGCCGAGCTCTACGCGGCGTTCCCCGGCATCGTCTCGGTCGATCAAGCCGCGACCGAGTTGGGTGCCGCGGTGACGTTGGCTCGGGACCGGCTGGCGTACGCGTCCGAGCCGCGCCCCGGCTCGATCGTCGAGGTGACACCCGAGGGCGTCGTGACGTTCATCCCGACATCCGACCGGCCGGACCAGGCCGATTTGGCCGAGCGGTACTCGGTCGAGCAGACGCTGCGTCGCGCGATCGAGGCGGCCGCGCACGCCGATCACGACGCCGATGAGCGCCTTCGCGGACTAAGTTTCGATCTCGACCGGCCCGTCGCGGTACCGGCGGCGCCGGCCGGTAGCGGACCGGTGGCGGTCGCGGCATGGTGGCGGGGACTGCCCCCGGACCAGCAGAAATACGTGATCGCGATGGAGCCCGCAATGATCGCCGGACTGGACGGCGTGCCGGCGGACGATCGCGATCAGGCCTCCCGGCTGCTTCTACATCGGGAGACCGCGACGCTCCGGGCTCAGGATGCCCTACTGCGCGAGAACCCGCTCGCGGCCGGGAACGCGAAAATGATCACGACCGTCGATGGCAAGATTAACGGTCTTGAACTGCTGGAAGATCGACTCGACGGCACCGGGGAGGTCCGCGCGTACCTGCTCGGCTTGGACGCGTCGGCAGGTCGGGCCATCGTCTCGATCGCGAATCCCGACGATGCGGCGAACACGCTCACGTTCGTCCCCGGGGTGACGTCCAGCCTCACGAACGTCGGCGTGACGCTGGGGTCAATCGACAACATCGAGCGGGCGAGCGCCCAGTTGCCGCCGACCGAGGCGTGGATTCCGACGGAATCCGGCGGCGTTGCCACGATCGGCTGGGTGAATTACGACGCGCCGAGTTCGATCCGGACCGCCACCAGCGCCGCCCCGGCCCAAACGGCGGCGGATCCGCTGTCGACGTTCGAGAACGGTCTCCGTACGACATCGACGCTCCCGGTAGACCACGAAAGCGTGCTCGGCTATAGCTACGGTTCCGTGGTGGTTGGCGCCGCCTCGCAGCGGGGTGGTCTGCACGCCGACGACATCATTCTGGTCGGCAGTCCCGGAACCGGCGTACGGCAAGCAAGCGACCTGGGTGTTCCGCCCGACCACGTCTGGGCCACCGCCGCGAACCACGACCTGATTCCGCGCCTGTCCACGCCGAGCGCGTTGGTGGGTGATCTGCTCGGTCGCCCGTCCGATCAGAGTTGGTTCGGCACTGATCCGACCGCACCGTCATTCGGCGCGCAGGTCTTCGCGAGCAACCCGGGCCAACTGACGAAGCCACTCGAAGCACACACGTCCTACTTCGACATAGGTACGCCGTCCCTCACGTCAATCGCTCGCATAGCGGTAGGCGACACCCCCGACCTCCCCCACTGACCCGAAACCCAGGATCAAATTCGCATTTGCATCGTGCTCAGCGCTGCCGATCCAGCGCCAACCGCAAGCCGAACCCAACGAACACGACGCCAGTGACACGATCCAACCAACGGCGTACGTTCGGCCGGCCCAACCATCCGGCCGCGAACCGGACCATCGCGATCAGAGCCGTGAACCAGATCAGTCCCTCGACGTCATGGACGCCACCGAGCACCAGCGACGCGAGGAACGGATTGACGCCATGTGGCAGAAACTGCGGCAAAACCGCGAGGTAGAACACGCCGATCTTCGGGTTCAACAGATTGGTGAACAGACCGGCGCGAGCCGCCGCCATTGACGAGCTCTGTCGTTCGGTCACGACCGGAGTGACATCGCCGTCCTCGGAGCCGGGACGCCGCGATCGCCAGACCGCCCGTACGCCCAGGAAACAGAGGTACGCCGCGCCGGCCCATCGCATGATCGTGTACGCAAGTTCCGACGCGGTCAGCAGCGCGGTGAGCCCCAAACCTCCCGCTGCCGCCCAGCACAGGCAGCCGGTGCCGATCCCCAGAGCAGCAGCGAAGCCCTCGCGCCGACCGCCGGCTGCCGCGGTCCGGACCACGAACACGGTGTCGAGACCGGGGGTAATGGTCAGAAGTGCCGCGAAGATCGCGAACGAGAGCACCGAGGAAAGCACGCAGGCAGCGTAGACGGAAAGTTGATCCTGGAGTTATCCGCACGACACACCGTCGAAGCGCTAACCAACTCCAGGATCAACAAGAAACTGCGTGCGGGGCGGCTATTCGACGGTTACCGACTTTGCCAGGTTTCTCGGCTGGTCTACGTCGTGTTTGCGAGTCCTGGCGATCTCGGCCGCGAAGATCTGCATCGGCACGGTGGTCATCAGTGGAGCCAGCAACGTCGGCGTACGCGGGACCGAAATGACGTGGTCGGCGTACGCGCGGACGGCCTCGTCGCCTTCCTCGGCGATCACGATCGTGCGGGCGCCACGAGCGCGTACCTCTTGGATGTTCGAAATGATCTTGTCGTGCAACATGCCCCGGCCGGCCGGCGACGGCACGATGCAGACGACCGGAGTGCCGTCCTCGATCAACGCGATCGGACCGTGCTTGAGTTCGCCCGCGGCGAAGCCCTCGGCGTGCATGTACGCGAGTTCCTTGAGCTTCAACGCGCCCTCGAGCGCGACCGGGTAACCGACATGGCGCCCGATGAACAGGATCGCCTTCGCATCGACCAGATCCCGGGCCAGTTCGCGGACCGGCTCCATGGTGTCGAGCAGTACGTCCAGCTTCGCTGGGATCTTTTGCAGCTCGCTGACGACCGCGGCCACCTCATCCGCGTACTTGATCCCACGTACCTGCGCCAGATGCAGCCCGACCAGGTAGCACGCGACCAGCTGGGTGAGGAACGCCTTCGTTGACGCGACCGCGATCTCCGGGCCGCCGTGCGTGTAGAGCACCGCGTCGGATTCGCGCGGAATCGTGGAACCGTTGGTGTTGCAGATCGCGAGTACGCGCGCCTTCTGGTCCTTCGCGTGGCGGAGCGCCATCAGCGTGTCCATCGTCTCGCCGGACTGCGAGATCGCCACGACCAGCGTCGAGCGGTCGAGGACCGGGTCGCGGTACCGGAACTCGCTGGCCAGCTCGACCTCGCAGGGGATGCGCGTCCAGTGCTCGATCGCGTACTTCGCGACCAGTCCAGCGTGGTAGGCGGTACCGCACGCGACGATGAACACCTTGTCCACGTCTCGCAGATCCTGGTCGGTGAGCCGGACCTCGTCGAGCATCACCTCGCCGGTATCGCTCAGCCGGCCGAGCAACGTGTCCGCGATGACCTGCGGTTGCTCGGCGATCTCTTTCAGCATGAAGAACTCGTGGCCGCCCTTTTCCGCCGCGCTCGCGTCCCAGTCGATGTGGTACTCGCGACCGGCCACCTCGAAGCCGTCGAAGTCGGTGATCACGATCGAGTCGGGCGTAATCGTGACGACCTGGTCCTGACCGAGTTCGACCGCCTCGCGCGTGTGCTCGATGAACGCGGAGACGTCGCTGGCCAGGAAGTTTTCGCCAATGCCACGGCCGACGACGAGGGGCGAGTTGCGGCGCGCGCCCACCACCACGCCGGGGCTGTCCGCATCGATCGCGAGCAGCGTGAACGCGCCGTCAAGTTGGCGGCAGACCCGGCGCATCGCGGTCGCCAGGTCCGCGCCGGCCGCAGCGCGGTCACCGCTCGTCGAAACCGGCGCGGTACCTGCCGAGACCTCGGCGCGCAATTCACGTGCCAGCAGGTGCGCGACGCACTCGGTGTCGGTGTCGCTCGCGAACGCGATGCCCTCGGCTTCAAGCTGGGCGCGGAGCTTCGCGAAATTCTCGATGATGCCGTTGTGGATCACCGCGATCCGGCCATCGGCCGAGCGGTGCGGGTGAGCATTGCGGTCGGTGGGGCCGCCGTGGGTGGCCCAGCGCGTGTGACCGATCCCGGTCATGCCATCGCCGATCTCGCCCGCAGCCGTGTTACGCGCTTCCGCCAGCGCTTTCTCCAGGTTGGCGAGCTTGCCCGCCCGGCGCTCGGTGAGGAGGCGGTCGCCACTCAGTACGGCGATGCCGGCCGAGTCGTAGCCTCGGTACTCCAGCCGCCGTAGCCCGTCGATCAGGATGCTGAGCGCGGGTCGCGCCCCTACGTAGCCCACGATTCCACACATGCCAGGCAGCCTAGCGTACGTCTGCTCATGTTGCATGCGCGAAAGCCATGCATTCGAGCACTGGAGATGATCGAAGAAGAAAGACAAAAAAGGTCGTGGCGTGATGTCACGCCACGACCTTTTAACGAACTATGCGGTACGCCCAAACTAGGCGGCACCCACGACAGCGGCGATCCGCTCAGCCACCGACGTCGCCAGATCCAGCGTTTTCGCCTCGACCATCACGCGTACGAGTGGCTCGGTGCCGGACGGACGCAGCAGCACGCGACCGGTCGCTCCGAGTTCGGCTGATGCTTGATCGACGGCTGCGACCACCGATGGTGCGGATGCGCCCGCGGTGCGATCCTTCACGGCGACATTGATCAGCACCTGCGGCAACTTCGTCACGGTCGCCGCGAGATCCTGCAGCGATCGGCCGGTCGCGGCCATCCGGGCCATCAGATGCAGCGCGGTCAGCACGCCGTCGCCGGTCGTCGCGTACGCCGGCATGACCACGTGGCCGCTCTGCTCGCCACCGATCGAGTAACCGCCGGCGGCCAGCGCTTCGAGCACGTACCGGTCACCGACCTTCGTCTCGACCAGCTTGATGCCCTCGGCTGCCATCGCGATCTTGAGGCCGAGATTACTCATCACCGTGACGACAAGCGTGTCGTCGGCCAACGTACCGGCGTCGCGCATCGCCATCGCCAGGACCGCCATGATCTCGTCACCGTCCACGACCTCGCCGTCGGCGGTGACCGCGAGCACTCGATCCGCGTCGCCGTCGTGTGCGATACCGAGGTGAGCACCGTGTTCGATCACCGCCGCGCGGACCGCGTCGAGGTGCGTGGAGCCGCAGTCGTCGTTGATGTTGATGCCGTCCGGCTCCGCGTGGATCGCGATCACTTCGGCGCCGGCCGACTCGTACACGGCCGGGGCGATTTCGGATGCCGCGCCGTTTGCGCAGTCCACGACGACCTTGATACCGGCCAGTGAGTTCGGGACGCTGTTCAATAGGTGATCGACGTACGCGTCGGAGCCGTCCAGCAACTCGTGTACGCGCCCGATCTCCGACCCGCTCGGGCGGCTCCAGTCGATGCCGTTCGCGATCGCGGCCTCGATCTCGTTCTCGATGTCGTCCGGGAGCTTCTGGCCACCGGCGGCGAACAGCTTGATGCCGTTGTCCGGCATGGGATTGTGCGACGCGGAGATCATCACGCCGAAGTCGGCCCGAGTCTCGGCGACGAGATGCGCGACACCCGGCGTCGGCAGGACTCCGACCCGTACGACGATCGCTCCGGTACTCGCGAGGCCCGCGACCACGGCGGCTTCCAGCATCTCGCCGCTCGCACGCGGATCTCGGCCCACGACGACCACCGGCGGATGAGTCCGGTCTCGTTCACCCAGGACGTGTGCGGCCGCGACTGCGATCGACATCGCGAGTTCCGGGGTGAGGTCAACGTTTGCCCGGCCGCGTACGCCGTCAGTGCCGAAAAGCCGTCCCATGCATGTGCTCCTGACATAAGTCCATACAAAAAACGCGACCGAGCCGCCCCTTTGAAGGGGCAACCCGGCCGCGGTCAGCTTGCCAAAGCGAGATTTAACGCTTCGAGTACTGAGGTGCCTTACGGGCCTTCTTGAGACCGTACTTCTTCGACTCGGTGACGCGGGCGTCACGGGTCAGGAAGCCGGACTTCTTCAAGGTCGGACGGTCATCCGGGTCGACTTCGATCAGCGCGCGGGCTACCGCGAGACGCAGCGCGCCGGCCTGGCCGGTGATGCCACCGCCACGGAGGTTCGCCACGACGTCGTACGCCTCGGCGTTGTCGGTCTGCACGAGCGGCTCCTTGATGAGCTGCTGGTGGACCTTGTTCGGGAAGTAGTTCTCCAGCGGACGGCCGTTCAGCGTGAACACGCCGGTGCCCGGGAGCAGGCGAACGCGAACGATCGCCTCCTTGCGGCGGCCGACGGTCTGCGCGAGGTGACCGCCCTTGCCGACGATCTTCGCTGGGCGGGTCTTCGTCACGGGAGCGCTCGCCGCAGCGGGCGCCGGCGTCTCGGACGTGTAGGACGTCTCGGCGCCTTCTTCAGGATCGGTCATCAGTTCTTCCTCGTTGGCGCTCACTGCGCAACCTGCTTGAATTCGAAGGGCTTCGGCTGCTGCGCGGCGTGCGGGTGCTCGGCACCCGCATACACCTTGAGCTTTCCGATCAGCTTGTTGCCGAGGCGGTTGTGCGGAAGCATGCCCTTGACGGCCAGCTCGATCGCACGCTCCGGACGCGTCTGAAGCAGGTCGGAGTATGCGACCTGCTTCAGACCACCCGGGTAACCCGAGTGGCGGTAAGCGACCTTGGTCTCACGCTTGTTGCCGGTCAGCGCGACCTTGCTGGCGTTGATGACGATCACAAAGTCGCCTGCGTCAACGTGGGGCGCGAAGGTCGGCTTGTGCTTGCCGCGCAGAAGAGTGGCGGCGTGGGTCGCGAGGCGGCCCAGCACGACGTCAGAAGCGTCGATGACGTGCCACTCGCGCTCAATCTCACCCGGCTTCGGGCTGTACGTACGCACAGGTTTACCTTGTCTCGTCGTCGGTCTGGGGTTACACGAAGATCTCAGTCTTTGTCTGCATCGCTCGACGACGCCGCATAGCGGCAGACATCGGGGCGCGGCGCATACACGCGGAGCATGCAAGCGCGAGTGACAAGCGTACCCCAGAGCGAGCAGCGGGAACGCACGACCTATCGCACAACAGCAAGCAACGATACCGCTGGCAGCCCGCCACGGTCAAAACGCCCGCTGCCAGCTGCACGTTCTGTCCGATTAGCGAGTTACCCCTGCAACCCGAATCACATTCCAGCCGGACTCTAGGCCGGAAGCGCCACACCGGACCGAGGACCGATCATCTCTCCGCGAGCCGTCGGAGGGGCCGAGACCGGCCGGATCGGCGTGACGTTCGCAGCCGGTTGATCAGCGCTTTCGATCGCCGGACGGGCAGTCACCAGCCCCGGGAGCGCCTCATGCTCGGACGGTGCACGCATCGCCGGAATCCAAACCGACCCGGCGGACGACGACAGCCCCAGATTATCCAACGGCCGGCGGTGGTAGCCGATCTGCCACGTACGCGATCCGGCGAGCGCATTCGACACGTACGTCTTCGCGCTGGTTACCGCTTCAATCATGGTGGCGCCGAGGGCGAGCCGGGCGGCCAGAGCGGCGGTGAACGACGCTCCGGTCCCGGTGGCGTTCGCCGCATCGACCCGCGGCGCGTGCAAGAAACGAACGCCGCCGTCGGTCCAGATCGCGTCGACGCTTTCGTCTCCGGACAGACGCCCACCAGTGATCACCACGTACTTCGCGCCTCGGGAGATGAGCTGACCAGCCGCTCCCGCCATATCCGCGGTAGTGATCACCGGCCAGCCGACCAAGTCGCCGGCCTCATCGATATTCGGTGTGATCACGCAGACATCGGGCATCAGCCGCAACATCGCGCCGAGCACGCCGCGACGATGGCCGCCGCTCGTATCGAGGACCGGGTCGAGCACGACGTTGGCGAGTTCACCCGACCTGATCCGGCCGCCGACCGCGCCCGCGATCTCCGCGGTGGCCATCAGGCCGAGCTTCACTGCGGCCGGCTTCATCTCGGCGAGCACCATGGACAGTTCCCCACCGACCACGTTGCCGGGCAACGGGAAGTGTTCGGACGGACCGCCGACCGCCGTGACCACCGACGCTCCGTGCACGTTGTGCGCGGCGAACGTACGCAGGTCCGCCTCCAGGCCCCCGAATCCGGTGGGGTCCGAGGCGTTGACGCTGAGAGCAACCGCCGGGTTCATATCTTCGACCCTCACACGGTCACCGTTCGGCTGACGGTCAGTTTGTGCGACTTGCAAATTGCAAGCTGACTGCAACATTGGCGCGCTCCTCGCGCGGCGCCCCGTGCAGTAGTTGCACCGATCCTCGCGGCAACGACTTCGTCGATGACGCTGCGGTCGGCGCGCCCACTGCGGCGCCGCTGACGGAGCGCTGTCACATTGCGCGCTCCTCGCGCGGCGCCCCGGTGCAGTAGTTGCACCGATCCTCGCGGCAACGACTTCGTCGATGACGCTGCGGTCGGCGCGCCCACTGCGGCGCCGCTGACGGAGCGCTAATCAGCCCAGACTGGTTCTGGGGTCTCCTTGACTTCGCCGTCTCCGTTGAAGACGACGAATCGCCCGAAAGACCGGGTGAACCACCGGTCGTGGGTCACCGCGATTACCGTGCCTTCGAAGCTCGCGAGACCCTCCTCCAGCGCCTCGGCCGAAGCCAGGTCGAGGTTGTCGGTCGGCTCGTCGAGCAGCAGCAATGTGGCGCCGCTCAGCTCCAGCAACAACACCAGAAAACGAGCCTGCTGCCCACCGGACAGCGTCTCGAACCGCTGATCACCCTGACCGGCCAACTCGTACCGGCCGAGCGCGTGCATCGCACCGACCCGATCTCGGCCCTCGCGGCGCTCGTTGCCACGCCAGAGGATCTCGACGAGCGTCTTGCCGAGCAGGTCGGGCCGGTCGTGCGTCTGCGAGAAATGGCCCGGGATGACGCGCGCGCCGAGCCGGGCGACGCCGTTCGCCTTAACCTGCTGCAAGCGCGCCGCGTCCGACGGCACGACCAGCGGATCCGGATCCGTTCCGCCCTTCGCGAGCAGCCGCAGAAAGTGCGACTTGCCGGTGCCGTTCGCGCCGAGGACGGCGACCCGGTCCCCGTACCAAATTTCCAGATCGAAGGGGTAGGTCAGCCCTTCGAGTTCGACCTGCTCGCACATGACGGCGCGCTTGCCGGTGCGACCACCGGCGAGATTCATGTTGATGTCCTGGTCCTTCGGCGGCAACGGCGGTGGTCCGGCCTCGTCGAACTTGCGCAGCTTCGTCTGCGCCGACTGATACCGCGAGGCCATATCCGAGTTGTAGGCGGCCTTCTGCTTGTACATCAGCATCTGCTGGCGAAGTTTCTCGCGCTCCTCGTCCCAGCGCTTGCGGTTCTCCTCCAGGCGGCCGTGGCGGCTCACTCGCGCCTCGTGCCACGATGCGAAGCCGGCCGGATGCGTCCAGGACGAACCGCCTTCGACCGCGACGACCCGATCCGCGGTACGCGCGAGCAGTTCACGATCGTGTGACACGTAGAGCACCGACTTCGGCGACTCGCGGAGCCGCTCCTCGAGCCAGCGCTTGCCCGGCACGTCCAGGAAGTTGTCCGGCTCGTCGAGCAGCAGCACCTCATCTGTGCCCCGGAGCAGCAACTCCAGCGCGAACCGCTTCTGCTGACCACCGGAGAGCGTGCCGACCGGGCGGTCCCGGACGTCGTCCCAGGGCTTGCCCATCACCACGATGGCGACCGTGTCGAAGAGCACCTCCGCGTCGTACCCGCCAACCTCACCCCACGCGTGCAGCGCATTCGCGTAGGCGATCTGGGCGCGCTCGTTGTGCGGCGCGGCCAGGGCCGCAGCCTCCGCGGTGGTCAAGCGCGCTCCAGCGGCGGCGACGGCGGACGGCATGAGAGCAACCGCAAATTCGCTCAGCGTACGGTCAGCCACCTCCCCGTCCACCCCTTCCGGCGTGGCGCTCGGGCGGCCGATCATGCCGATGAACTGGCGCATCACGCCGAGCCCTCCGGCCCGGGCAATGGCGCCGGTCGCCACCGGAAGGTCGCCCGAGACCATTCGCAACAACGTGGTCTTCCCGGCGCCGTTAGGCCCGACCAGCGCGACTTTCATGCCCTCGCCGACCCGGAACGCGACGTCGCTGAACAGCACACGCCCGTCCGGCAGCGTATGACCGACTCCAGCAACATCCACGTACCCCATAACCAGCAGATTCTGCCCGCCCACGGCCCACGCGGACAACCGAGTTGTCCGCGCCCGGCGCCCCGAAGATCAACGCCCGGCCCCCAAGACCAAGTTGATCCTGGAGTTAGTTAGCGCCTCGATGGCGTTTCGTGCTGATAACTCCAGGATCAACTTCGCGGGCTACGGCGAGCGGGCTACTCCGCCCGGGTGACACGAAGCACGCGGTAGCCCTTCTGGGCCGCATGGCGCTCGACCTGCCAGCCGCCGCGCTCAAGCCAGGCCGTCAGCGAATCGGCACCCAGATGCTTCGCGACCACCAGCCAGGCGCAGCCACCTGCCACCAGCCGCGGCAGCCAGATCTCCAACAACGTGTGCAGTTCGGCCTTGCCGATCCGGATCGGCGGGTTGCTCCAGATCTCGTCGAACTCCACGTCAGCCGGGATGTCGGCGGCGGTGACCGGGATAACACGATCGGCGAGTCCGGCCGCCGCCGCATTCCGCCGTACGAGATCGAGCGCCCGCGTGTTGACGTCCAATGCATAGACACGGGCATATTCGGACGTATCACCCACGACACACGCGATCGGCCCGTACCCGCAACCGAGGTCCAGAAACGTGCCGCCCCGTGGTCCCGGCAACACTGCCTTCCGTAGCAGCACCGCCGTCCCGGGATCGAGTCGGTCTGCGGAAAATACGCCACCAGCAGCGGTAAGGCGATAAACCCGACCTTCAATCATGAACGTCACTTCACGCTCCGGACCCGCAGAAGTCGGATCCGAGCTGAAGTAGTGGTCGGTCGTCATTCGGCCATTCTCTCGTTTCACGGTCGTACGCGAGTGGTGCGGGGCGCTCGCTTAGGTACCCTTCTCGTCATGACATACGGGTACGGCGAGCCCGGCTCACCTTCACCCGACGGCGAGCCGGACGAATGGGATCAGTCCTACCGGTCGCCTCGGCCAACGCGACGCGACGCGTATCCACCGGCGCCACCGCCGCAGGGTGGCGGCGCGACGTACGGTGAGCCGTCCTATCGCGACCATGGTGCACCGGCTTCGGGTCCTGCGTACGGAGGCTCGACCTACGGCGCTCCCGCTTCCGGCCCGGGCTACGGCGGTCAGGCTTATGGCGCTCCCGCTCCCGGCCCTGCTTATGGCGCTCCCGCCTCCGGACCGGCCTACGGAGGGCCGGAGTACGGCGGCCGCGACCCGCGCGACCCCGGATACGACGCCGGCCGCGAGGGTTATGGCAACTCGCCGGACGGCCGCCGCCACGCCGTCCCCTCTCAGCCCGGCGAACCGCAGGGATACCCGCAACCAGGGCAACCCGGTGGGTACCAGCAGGGATATCGGCAACCCGGATACCAGGAACCGGCTTATCAAGAGCCGGGATACCAGCAGCAGGGCTACCCACCGCCCGGCGGTCGCGGCCCGGCCCGGCCCGGCTACGCACCGACCGCCTACCAGGCATCGGGCTACCCGACCGCGCCGACCGCCCGTCCGGAACAACCTGGCGTGTACGGCCGACCTGGCGAGGGCTGGCAGGATCCCGGCTACCGGCAGAACGATTACCAACAGCAGGGCCCGTACCGTGGCGGGCCAGGCCAACAGGTCCCCGGCCAGTACGGCCGTCGTCCGAACGGCCCGCTGGAGAACGTGCACGCGGCTCGCAACCGTCCGGACTTCGTTGACGAGGACGACGCGCCGCCGCCGCGCCGCAAACTTGGCCGCATCGTCTACGGCCTGATCACCGTCGTCGTCGTATTGGCGCTGGCCGGATTCGGGTACGCGTTCTTCATACGCAAGAACCCGTCGGCCGCGAAGACCGTCGTCTCGACCACGCCCGCGGTCCTGCCGGCGAGCGACCCGATCCTCTCGCAGAAGACCGATCCGAAGGCACTGACCGCCGACGAGGTGTTCACGAAGCTGATCCACTCGTCCGCCACCGGCGGCGACTACACGGTGGAGAAGTCCGAGGCGATCACCGGATGCGCCAACGTCGCGACGACGAAGATCCAGGCGCTGCTCACGTCGCTCGGCTGCACCCAGGTCGTACGCGCGAATCTGCTGTCGCCGGATGGTCGCTACACGATCACGGCCGGCATCGTGAACATGCCGGATGAGAAGTCGGCGGCCAGCGTACGGACGTCGATCGGTTCGCTCGTCACCGCCGGAAAGGACCACTTCAACACACTCGTGGTCACCCCGGCTTCGGCCGCACCGCAGCCGACCACGCACCTGGGCTGGGATTCCCGAGGCCACTACGTGTTCTACGTAGTCATCGGTTTGGCGTCGGGCGATCCGATCGCCACGTCCGACGAGCGTACGCCGTTGATCATCTCGGACATCGTGGAAACCTACCTGAGCACGACCGTGATCGGTGCCCGAGAGAAAACGTCCCCCACGACAGCGGCTTCGAAGTAGCGGTTAGACGAGATCGCGGCGGTTGCGGGTGACCAGCGCCCGCGCCGCCAACTCGTCGACCGGCGGGTATCCGACCTCGATCAGATTGAGGCCGTGCGGCGGCGCGACCACGATGTCATTCGCCCGGACCGTACGGCTCAGCATCCCGGCCGGCCACTCGGTGCCGCGGCGCCCTTCGCCGACCGCGATCAACGCACCGACGAGGCTGCGCACCATCGACTGGCAGAACGCGTCCGCCTGCACGGTCGCGACCAGCACACCGCCCGGTTCGCGTCGCCAGTCGAGGCGGCTGATCGCGCGGATCGTGCTCGCGTGCTCTTTGCGCTTGCAGAACGCCACGAAATCGTGCAGGCCCACCAGGCCCGCTGAGGCTGCGCTGAGAGCATCGACGTCAAGATGGCGGGGCCACGTGAGGGTGTCGCGCGCGCGGAGCGGTGCGGAGCCGTAGGGGCCGTCATCGATGCGGTACTCGTATTTTCGGGAAAGGGCCGAAAACCGAGCATCAAACACATCGGGTACGCGCGACGCGGCCATTACCCGTACGTCCGGCGGAAGCAGGCCGGCGAGGCGGCGAATGATCGTGGCGGAGAGCGCATCCCAGGCATCTGCCGCCACGTCGACGTGCGCGACCTGGCCGCTCGCATGCACGCCCGCGTCCGTACGGCCGGCCACCGTCAACCCGGCGACGCCATGCGGCGAGAAGACTCGGTCCAGGACTCCGAGCAGAACCCCGGCAACCGTACGGCGCTCGGGCTGGATGGCCCAGCCGGAAAAGTCGGTCCCGTCGTACGCGATGTCGAGCCGTACCCGAACCGTCGGAAATGGAACGAGCCCGTCGCCCCCGGAATCGGGGACAACGGGCTCGTTCACAGTGAAAACAGAACCGCTGCGATCAGGACTTGTCGTCGGTCTCGTCGGTGTCGGCCTCGTCGACCTCAACCTCGTCAACCTCGTCCGCCGGTACCGAGTCGGTGACCTCGTCGTCGCCCGCGAGGGCGGCCACGGTGTCATCCTTCGCGGCGGCGGTCGCGGCCGCCTTCGCAGCCTTGCGAGCCGGTGCGGCCTTCGCCGGAGAGACGTTGACCGTCAGCTCCTCGACCAGCTCGATGATCGCCATCGGCGCGTTGTCGCCCTTGCGGGGGCCAACCTTGATGATGCGGGTGTAGCCGCCCGGACGGGTCGTGTAACGCGGCCCGATCTGGTCGAACAGCGTGTACACCACGTCCTTGTCCTTGACCACGGTCATGACCTGGCGACGAGCGTGCAGGTCACCGCGCTTCGCGAAGGTGACAAGACGCTCGGCCAGCGGCCGCAGGCGCTTGGCCTTCGTCTCGGTCGTGGTGATCCGGCCGTGCTGGAACAGGGCCGTAGCCAGGTTCCCCAGCAAAAGCCGCTCGTGCGCCGGGCTTCCGCCGAGACGGGGACCCCTTGTGGGCGTGGGCATGGTCGGTGCTCCTTGAAGGTTATCGGCGGTAGCTTGCGGGCTACAGCTGTTCGGTCTCGCGGTAGTCGTCGTCAACGTCGTAGTCAGCGTCCGAGAAGCTGTCCACCACGTTGGACGGGTCGAAGGTCGGCGCCGAGTCCTTGAGGCCCAGACCCATGCCGGCCAGCTTCATCTTGACCTCGTCGATCGACTTCTGGCCGAAGTTGCGGATGTCGAGCAGGTCCGCCTCGGTGCGACCGATCAGTTCGCCGACGGCGTTGATGCCCTCGCGCTTGAGGCAGTTGTACGAACGGACCGTCAGGTCCAGCTCCTCGATCGGCAGCGCCAGGTCGGCAGCGAGCTGCGCGTCCTGCGGCGACGGGCCGATGTCGATGCCCTCGGCCTCTTCGTCCAGCTCGCGGGCCAGACCGAACAGTTCGACCAGGGTCGAACCGGCGGACGCCAGAGCCGTGCGCGGAGAGATCGAAGCCTTCGTCTCGACGTCGATGATCAGCCGGTCGAAGTCGGTGCGCTGCTCGACACGGGTCGCCTCGACGCGGTACGTCACCTTGAGCACCGGCGAGTAGATCGAGTCGACCGGGATGCGGCCGATCTCGGCGTTGAGCTGCTTGTTCTGGTTGGCCGTAACGTAGCCGCGGCCACGCTCAACGGTCAGCTCCATGTCGACGCGCGCCTTGCCGTTGAGCGTCGCGAGCTTCAGGTCCGCGTTGTGGACACTGACGCCGGCCGGCGGCTGAATGTCGCCCGCCGTGATGTCACCGGGGCCCTGCTTGCGCAGGTACATGCTGACCGGCTCATCGTGCTCGGAGCTGACGCACAGCTCCTTGACGTTCATGACCAGCTCGACGACGTCTTCCTTCACGCCCGGGATGGTCGTGAACTCGTGCAGAACACCATCGACCTTGATCGACGTGACCGCGGCACCCGGAATCGAGCTGAGCAGGGTACGGCGCAGAGAGTTGCCGAGCGTGTAGCCGAAACCCGGCTCCAGCGGCTCGATGGTGAACCGGGACCGGACCTCGCTGATCGACTCTTCGCTCAGAGACGGACGCTGAGAGATAAGCACTGCTGTTTCTCTTTTCGTTAGGGGCACCCGCTATTTGACGCCCACCAATTGATGCCGCTGCAGGACCGGTTATGGCCCTGCAGCGGGTTACTGCCTACTTACTGTAGAGCTCGACGATCAGCTGCTCTTGAACCTGAGTGTCAATCGCCCCGCGCATCGGCAGGTTGTGCACCAGGATCTTCAGCTGCGACGGGATCGCCTCGAGCCACGCCGGCACCGTCTTGGAACCGGCCTCGGCCACCGCGATCACGAACGGCGTGAGCTCGCGCGACTTCTCGCGGACCTCCACGATGTCGTGGTCACGGACGCGGTACGAGGGGATGTCGACCTTGCGGCCGTTCACCGTGATGTGGCCGTGCTTGACGACCTGGCGGGCCATGTCACGAGACTTGGCGTAGCCGGCGCGGTAAACGACGTTGTCGAGGCGAGACTCGAGGATCTGCAGCAGCACCTCACCGGTCTTGCCCGGCTTGGCGACGGCTTCCTCGTAGTAGCCACGGAACTGCTTTTCCAGCACGCCGTAGATCCGGCGGGCTTTCTGCTTCTCGCGAAGCTGCAGCAGGTACTCCGTCTCCTTCAGACGACCGCGGCCATGCTGGCCGGGCGGGAAGGGACGCGACTCGAACGGGCACTTCGGCCCATCGCACTTGCTGCCCTTGAGGAAGAGCTTCATCTTCTCGCGGCGGCAACGGCGGCAGTCCGCACCTGTATAACGTGCCATCTTCTCTTATTCTCCCTTAGACCCGGCGACGCTTCGGCGGACGGCAACCGTTGTGCGGCTGCGGCGTGACGTCGGAGATCTGACCGACCTCAAGACCCACGGCCTGCAGCGAACGGATGGCGGTCTCGCGACCGGAGCCCGGACCCTTCACGAATACGTCCACCTTGCGCATGCCGTGCTCCATCGCGCGACGAGCGGCGGCCTCGGCGGCCAGCTGCGCGGCGAACGGCGTCGACTTACGCGAACCCTTGAAACCGACCTGGCCGGCGGAGGCCCAGGAAATCACAGCCCCGGTCGGGTCGGTGATGGACACGATCGTGTTGTTGAACGTGCTCTTGATGTGTGCGTGCCCGTGGGCAACGTTCTTACGTTCTTTGCGCCGGATCTTCTTGACAGGAGTACCGGTGCGCGCCTTCGGTGGCATTAGTTATGCGCTCCCTGGATTCGCTTCATCACTTCTTGCCAGCCTTCTTCTTGCCGGCGACGGTGCGCTTCGGACCCTTGCGGGTACGCGCGTTGGTACGCGTGCGCTGGCCACGCACCGGCAGGCCACGACGGTGGCGAATGCCCTGGTAGCAGCCGATTTCAACCTTGCGGCGGATATCCGCGGCAACCTCGCGTCGCAGGTCACCCTCGACCTTGAAGTTGGCCTGGATGTAGTCGCGCAGGGCCACGACCTCTTCGTCGGTCAGGTCCTTGCTGCGCTTGTCCGGGGAGATACCGGTCGCGGCGAGCGCAGCGCTCGAGCGGGTCCGGCCGATCCCGAAAATGTAGGTGAGCGCGATCTCCATGCGCTTATCGCGCGGAAGATCAACGCCGACAAGACGAGCCATGTCTGGGCGTACTCCTCGTGGTCTTCGTAGAGGTCTGTGCCCGCTCCGCCCCGCCTGCCCGGGCGGGCCCCGGCCTCTAACCGGGGGATAACCACAAGGTCGCCTCGCGTGTTGCCGGCGCGCGCACGCGCCGATCAAGAATGCTTGACTATTTCGCGGCTGGAACGAGCATTTTCAGTTCTTGCAGGTGTGCGTCGATGCGGCACGGGGCCGCGCCGGACATCAGCCCTGGCGCTGCTTGTGGCGCGGGTCAGAACAGATGACCATGACCCGCCCGTGGCGCCGGATAACCCGGCACTTCTGGCAGATCTTCTTGACGCTCGGCTTGACCTTCACGGTTTGCCCTTTACGTTTTGATTACTTGTAGCGGTAGACGATGCGTCCGCGAGTGAGGTCGTACGGCGAAAGCTCCACGACGACCCGGTCCTCGGGCAGGATGCGGATATAGTGCTGCCGCATCTTGCCACTGATGTGCGCCAAGACTTTGTGACCATTGGCGAGTTCCACCCGGAACATGGCGTTCGGCAGTGGCTCTACTACTCGGCCCTCGATCTCGATGGCCCCATCTTTTTTCGGCATATCCTCCGCTACCTGACGTCATGTCTGCTGATCGGCGTCGCGTTACCCATTCACTTCCGACTATCTCAAGCCGAACGTGCCAGCCGCGGCTCTGCCCGACACCTTAAAGAGGAAAGGCATGGCAGAGTGGACGCAGCGCGCCGAATCAAAAGTGTACGCGTCGAGCCTACGTCGCAGCAAACCCGGCCCCCGTGGTCGGGCGTGTCGGCGACCACACGGCCGCCGCACAACGTCAGTCTTGCCGGTCGCCGCGATCTTTGTCGCCCTTTCGGCGCTCTTCCTCGCGCTTCGCCTCACGCTCGATCGCCTTCTGCTGCTGGCGCTCGTACCGCTTGCGGGGCTCCCCGTTGGCGAGGCCGCTCAGGGTCTGTGCCACCTTCGCGACGCCCACAAACCCGATCACCCAGATCGGCCAGAAGTAGCCGTGGCCCGTGAAAAACCAGATCGCGCTGAGGATCAGGCTGAGCGTGACCCAGTCCTGCCACTCGTGGGCAAGCCACGCGACGGTCAGATTGCCCGGCGGGGGCGGAATCGCGGACACCGCGGACTCGGAGGGCAGGACCGGACGCGACGGCACGATCTGCGATCGCTCGTGCGCGGCTACTGCCGGGAGGTCGCTAAGCAAACCCTTGAGATCACCGTACGTCCGGGCCGCGTACGCCTCTTGCAGCCGATCGTCGTACTCGGAAAGCGTCAGCCGACCTTCATTCAGGGCATTGCGCAGCCGCTCGGCGACGAACTCTCGATCCACATCCCCGGCGCGTAGCGCATCCCGATCCTCCGACACGCCTAGAAGGATGCCATTCCCCCGCCGCCGCGCGCCAGTGCCCTCCCGCTTCGTGATCACCGCCGAACAGAATTTCGCGATCGGGCGTCGACCAGCCGAATCGCCCGAGATGGCGATGCGGTGATGTTCCGGGACAGACAGGCGCAGAACAGCGTTGCTAATTTCTTGTTCGTCGGATGAGGCTCCTCATCCGATCGGCTAACGAGGGGATCAACGTGCGCAAATACTTCATCGCGGCGGCCGCCGCAACTGTCCTGCTCCTTGGCGTAGCGCCCGTCGCGGCCTCAGCGGCATCGACACATGCGAGCCCGCAGCACGTACGGACTCAGCCGTAGTTCGGTAAGGGCCGCGGGTCGGTGGAGTCCCTCGCCGGACTCCGTCGGCTCGCGCCGCTGGTTCGACGCTATGCGCGGGCGCGAGCGGTTACCAGATCACCCAGGCGTTCGACGCCGCCATCCGCGGCCGTGGTGACCCAGACACCGTCGTCGAAGATCGCGATGGTGTGCTCGACGTGTACGGCGACCGAACCATCCCGCGTCACGACGGTCCAGCCGTCGGCCATTTCGGCGGTTCGCGGCGACCCGTACGTGATCATGGGCTCGATCGCGAGCGCCATCCCCGGTACGAGCGCCGGACCCTTGCCCGGCCGGCCAAAGTTGAGCACGTGCGGATCCTGGTGCATCTCGGTTCCGATGCCGTGACCGCCGTACCCATCGACGATGCCGTACTTGCCGGCGCCGCGAATCGATGACTCGATCGCGTACGAAATGTCGGTCAGTCGACCCCGCCCGGAAGCCGCACCCCGAGCTGCGGCGGCGATGCCGGCCCACATCGAATCTTCGGCAACCTTGGCCATCCGTACCATGTCGGGCTTGATCTCCCCGACGCCGACCGTGATCGCTGCGTCGCCGTGCCAACCATCCAAGATCGCGCCGCAGTCGAGCGAGATCAGGTCACCTTCGGCGAGCACCGCTTTCGGCGATGGGATCGCGTGCACGATCTGTTCGTTGATCGAGGAGCAGATGGAACCTGGGAAGCCCTGATAGCCCTTGAACGACGGGATCGCGCCGTGCTCGCGGATCGTCTCTTCGGCGATCGCATCGAGATCGGCGGTGCTGACTCCGGGAGCGACCGCAGCCCTCATCCGTTCGAGGGCGTCCGCGACGACGAGACCGGCCGCCCGCATCAAGACGAGTTGCTCCGGCGTTTTGATCTGAATGTTCAGGCTGCTGCTGCGCACACTACCCACCGTACGAGCGCAGCGCGTCAATCGCACGCTGCGTGATGTCTTCCACAAGGCCGGTTGCGTCAATCCCGACCAGCTTGCCCTGTGCACCGTAGAAGTCGATCAACGGCGCGGTCTTGTCGGCGTACTCGGTGAGCCGCTTCGCGATCGTCTCGGGCTTGTCGTCGTCGCGCTGGAACAACTCGCCTTCGCACCGGTCGCACACATCCGGCTTGAGCGGCATGTCGAACTCGACGTGCCAGATCTTGCCGCAGCCCTTGCAGGTACGGCGGCCGGACAGCCGCCGGATCACCTCGTCGTTGTCGACCACCAACTCGAGCACGAGATCGAGCTGCGTACCCAAGTCGGCAAGCATCTTGTCGAGCTCGTTCGCCTGCGGCACGGTACGCGGGAAACCGTCGAGCAGGAAGCCGTCGACGGCATCCTGCTCGGCGAGCCGGCCGCGGACCATGTTGATGGTCACCTCGTCCGGCACGAGCTTGCCGTCGTCCATGTAACGCTTGGCCTCGAGCCCGAGAGGCGTCCCCTGCGTAACGTTCGCGCGGAAGATGTCACCGGTGGAAATCTTCGGCACCGCCAGGTGAGCCGCGATGAACTCGGCCTGGGTGCCTTTGCCCGCGCCAGGCGGGCCGACGAGAACGAGGCGCATGTTAATTCACCCCGTCGTTCGAGGGGACGTGGACTGGCGCGGTCACGGCCGGCACTACCGAAGGAACCCTTCGTAGTTGCGCTGCATCAGCTGGCTCTCGATCTGCTTCACGGTATCGAGTGCGACACCGACGATGATCAGAACCGCCGTACCACCGAACGGGAACGACTGCTTGTTGCCGCTGCCCACGAGGCTGATGAACAGGTTCGGCAGCACCGCGATGATGGCCAGATACAGAGCACCCGGAAGCGTGATGCGAGAAAGGATGTAGTCGAAGTACGACGCCGTCGGCTTACCGGGGCGTACACCCTGGACAAAGCCGCCGTACTTCTTCATGTCATCCGCGACCTGGGTCGGGTTGAACGTAATCGACACGTAGAAGTACGTGAAGAAGATGATCAGCACGAAGTAGATCGTGATGTTTACCCAGCTGCTCGGCTGCGTCAGGTCGTTCGCCAGGAATCGCGCGAACCAGCCGGTCGGGTTGTTGCCCATCAACTGGAGCCCGAGCTGAGGCAGGTAGAGCAGCGAGGAGGCGAAGATGACCGGGATAACACCAGCCTGGTTGACCTTCAACGGGATATAGGTCGTGGTTCCGCCGTACATTCGCCGGCCGACCATACGTTTCGCGTACTGCACAGGGATGCGGCGTTGAGCTTGTTCGATGAAGACCACCGCGGTGATGATCGCGATACCGATCAGGATCACGACCGCGAACAGGCCCCATCCGATCGACTGCTGGATCGCCGAACCTTCGCTGGGGAGGCGGGCCGCGATCGAGGTAAAGATAAGGACGGACATGCCGTTGCCGACGCCGCGATCGGTGACCATTTCACCGAGCCACATGATCACACCGGTACCGGCGGTCATCGTGATGATGAGCGCGGTCAGCGTGAGCCAGTCCGGGATGCCCTTGACGGTCGGAATGATCGCCGTCTGGTTGTTCGTCTGGTCGCAACCGGTCGAAGCCGAGTTGCCACCGAACAGCGTGCCCGAGCGGGTCAGTGCGACGAACGCCGATGCCTGCAGGACGCCGAGGCCGAGCGTGAGGTAACGGGTGTACTGCGTGATCTTCGCCTGGCCGGACTGGCCTTCCTTGCGGAGCGTCTCCAGACGCGGGATCACGACGGTGAGCAGCTGCAGAATGATGCTCGCGGTGATGTACGGCATGATGCCGAGCGCAAACACCGAGAGCTGCAGGAGTGCGCCACCGGAGAACAGGTTGAGCAGCGTCAGAACGTCGTTCGGGCTGCCGTTCGCCGAGATGCCCTTGAGGCAGTTCTGTACGTTGACGTACGAGACACCGGGGCTGGGAACAGTTGCGCCGAGCCGGTAGATCGCGATCATCCCGACCGTGAACAACAGCTTCTTGCGCAGATCAGGCGTCTTGAACGCACTGAGAAAGGCGGAGAGCAAGATCTTCCTCCTGCGCGGAGCGACCGTCGGGACGACGGCGGGGGGTGGCCTAACCGCCGGGCGATTACCCGGGCGGGGGGACAACTTAGCTTACGTGGCGGGACTCTAACGCACAGACACCGGACACGCGGGTCCGGGGAGAGCTACGTTACCCGTAGATTTCCGAATATGACGATCGTGGCGCCCGCACAGTTGTTTGACAACCGTTCGAACGCCACGATCCTCTAACGCTTTGATTATGCAGTAGCCGCAGCGTGAGCTGCGAGTACGTTCACGGTACCGCCTGCTGCCTCAATCTTCGAGACAGCGGAGGCGCTGAATGCGTGCGCGCTGATGGACAGCTTCACGCCGCCCAGGTCGCCCGTACCCAGAACCTTGACCAACTCGCCCTTGCGGACGGCGCCGGCGTTCACGAGCTCGAGGACGCCGATCGTGCCGCCCTCCGGGAACAGTTCAACGAGCCGATCCAGGTTGACCACCTGGAACACCACCTTGAACTTGTTCTTGAAGCCCTTGAGCTTCGGCAGCCGCATGTGGAGGGGCATCTGCCCACCCTCGAAACGGGCCGAAACCTGGTAGCGAGCCTTCGTACCCTTGGTACCGCGGCCGGCCGTCTTACCCTTCGAGCCCTCACCACGGCCGACGCGAGTCTTGTCGGTCTTGGCTCCGGGTGCTGGGCGCAGGTGGTGAACCTTGATCGCCATTACTCGACCTCCTCGAAATCTACGAGGTGGATCACCGTGTGAATCATGCCCCGAATCTCGGGACGATCCTCTTTAACCACCACGTCGTTGATCCGCTTCAGGCCGAGCGTGCGCAGCGTCTCACGCTGGTTGCGCTTGCAGCCGATCTCGGACCGGATCTGTGTCACCTTCAGGCGTGCCATGTGTCTGCCGCCCCCTCTACTTCGTCGCCGCTTCGGCGCGCGCACGCAGCATGGCTACGGGTGCGACGTCCTCAAGCGGCAAACCACGACGGGATGCAACGGCCTCCGGCGACTCGAGCATCTTCAACGCCGCGACGGATGCGTGCACGATGTTGATCGGGTTCGAGGAACCGAGGCTCTTCGACAGCACGTCGTGGATTCCGGCGCACTCCAGCACGGCACGCACCGGACCACCGGCGATAACACCGGTACCGGGGCTGGCCGGCTTCAGCAGGACCACACCGGCCGCCGCCTCGCCCTGCACCGGGTGCGGGATCGTGACGCCGTGCCGTGGCACCTTGAAGAAATGCTTCTTGGCCTCTTCGACACCCTTGGCGATTGCCGCGGGTACTTCCTTGGCCTTGCCGTAACCGACGCCGACCGTGCCGTCACCGTCGCCCACCACGACGAGCGCGGTGAAGCTGAATCGACGACCACCCTTGACGACCTTGGCTACGCGGTTGATCGTGACGACCCGCTCAATGTGCGGAGTCTTCTCGACCGGAGCGTTGCGACCGCCACCTTCACGACGGTTGTCGCGACGGTTACCGCCACCACCAGCGCCGCCTTCGGCGTTGCTGTTGTTACCGGGCCCGGCGCCCCTGCGCTGTTGTCCTGGCATCAGACGCTCCCTTTCCTAGAACTCGAGTCCGGCTTCGCGGGCGGCATCGGCCAGCGCGGCGATCCGCCCCGCGTACCGGTTGCCGCCGCGGTCGAAGACGACCTTGGAGATGCCTGCCGCCTTCGCCCGCTCCGCCACCAGCGCGCCGACCTTGCGGGACAGGTCGCTCTTCGCGCCGTCCGTCCCGCGGATCGAGGCGTCGAGGGACGAAGCCGAAGCAAGGGTATGGCCGGCCGTGTCGTCGACGATCTGGGCGACGATGTTCCGGTTCGAACGCGTTACCACGAGACGCGGACGCGCCGTCGTACCGAAGACGTTCTTGCGGATGCGGAAGTGGCGGCGAGCCTTGCCCACCAGGCGGGCCCGAGCCACGCCACCGCCGTTCCGGCGCTTGAGCAGAGTCGCGCTCACTTCTTGCCTGCCTTTCCGGCCTTGCGGCGAATGACTTCACCCTGGTAGCGCACGCCCTTGCCCTTATAGGGCTCCGGCGGGCGAATCTTACGGATGTTCGCGGCGACTTCGCCCACCTGCTGCTTGTCGATGCCGGCAATGTGGAACAGCGTCGGCCGCTCGACCGTGAACGTGATGCCGTCCGGCGCCGCTACGACGACCGGGTGCGAGAACCCGAGTGCGAACTCGAGGTCGCTGCCCTTCGCGGCAACGCGGTAACCGGTACCGGCGATTTCAAGGGACTTGCGATATCCCTCGGTGACGCCGACGACCATGTTGTTGACCAGCGTACGAGAGAGGCCGTGGAGCTCCTTGGCCTTGCGCTCGTCGTTCGGTCGCACAACCGAGACCACGCCGTCGTCCCCGCGCTCGGCGGTGATCGGCTCGGCGAGCGTATGGCTCAGCGTGCCCTTCGGGCCTTTGACCGTGACGGTCTGCCCTGAGATTGCGACCTCGACGCCAGCGGGCACCGGGATCGGCTTACGTCCGATTCGCGACATTTGAACAGGCCTCCGTTACCAGACGAAGGCGAGGACTTCCCCGCCTACGCTCCGCTTGCGGGCCTGCCGGTCAGTCAGCAGTCCCTGGGACGTCGAGATGATCGCTACGCCCAGGCCACCCAGCACCCGCGGGAGCTCCGTCGACTTCGCGTACACCCGGAGGCCGGGCTTGGAAACTCGTTTGATGCCGGCGAGGCTGCGCTCGCGGTTCGGACCAAACTTCAGATCCACCACCAGGTTCTTGCCGATGGCGCCCTCCTGGGGCTCCTCGACAGACCACGAAGCGATGTAACCCTCGGCCTTGAGGACCTCGGCGACGTTCGCCTTGATCTTCGAGTAGGGCATCGAGACGCGATCGTGGTACGCCTGGTTGGCGTTGCGCAGACGCGTGAGCATGTCTGCAATCGGGTCGGTCATTGTCATGTTTCGTCAGCCTTTCTCACCGGGGTTCCGATCCGTTGGCAAAGCCGCACGGATCGGCCTACGGCGAAGAGATATAAGCCTGTTACCAGGAAGCCTTGGTCACGCCGGGAAGCTCGCCGCGGTGGGCCATCTCCCGAATACATACACGGCACAGTCCGAACTTGCGGTAGACGGCCTTCGGCCGTCCGCACCGCTGGCAGCGGGTGTACGCGCGCACCGCGAACTTAGGCTTCGCGGCCGCCTTGATGATCAGCGCCTTCTTAGCCATCGATCAGTTCTCCTTGAACGGGAAGCCCAGGAGCTTCAGCAGCGCCCGTCCTTCGTCGTCAGTCTTGGCGGTGGTCACCAGCGTGATGTCCATGCCCCGGGTACGGTCGATCTTGTCTTGGTCGATCTCGTGGAACACCGACTGCTCGGTCAGACCGAACGTGTAGTTGCCGTTGCCGTCGAGCTTGCGCCCGTCGAGTCCGCGGAAGTCGCGGATACGCGGGAGCGCGATCGAAAGCAGCCGGTCCAAGAACTCCCACATCCGGTCGTTGCGAAGGGTGACCTTCGCGCCGATCGGCATGCCTTCGCGCAGTTTGAACTGCGCGATCGACTTGGTCGCCTTGCGGATCAGCGGCTTCTGGCCGGTGATCGCGGTCAGGTCGCGAACCGCGCCGTCGATCAGCTTCGCGTCACGCGCAGCCTCACCGACACCCATGTTCACGACAATCTTCACGAGACCCGGGACCTGCATCGGATTCCCGTAGGCGAACTGCTCGCGCAGCTGGCCGACGATCTCGTTCTGGTAGCGCGCCTTGAGGCGCGGCTGAACCTTCTGCGTCGCTGTGGTCATTACAGATCCTTACCCGTCTTGCGGGAGATGCGGATCCGGTTGGACTTCGTACGACCGTCCGTCCGCTCCACCGTCTCAATGCGGTAGCCAACCCGGGTCGGCTTGCCGTCACCATCGAGCACCTGCACATTCGAGATGTGGATCGGTGCTTCCTGCGTGATGATCCCGCCGGTCTTCGCTCCGCGCTGCGTGTTACGAATGCGCGTGTGCTTCTTGACCCGGTTGACGCCCTCGACGAGGACCTTGTCGAGCGTCGGGTAGGCCGCGATGACCTTGCCCTTGGCGCCCTTGTCCCGGCCGGCGATGACGACGACCGTGTCGCCCTTCTTAACCTTCACGGTCTACAACACCTCCGGTGCTAGGGAGATGATCTTCATGAACCGCTTGTTGCGCAGCTCACGGCCCACCGGGCCGAAGATGCGCGTACCGCGCGGGTCTCCACCGTCCTTGATGATGACGGCGGCGTTCTCATCGAAACGAATGTACGAGCCATCCGGCCGACGACGCTCCTTGGAGGTGCGAACGACGACCGCCTTGACGACGTCGCCCTTCTTCACACCTGCACCCGGAATGGCGTCCTTGACCGTGGCCACGATGACGTCGCCGATGCTGGCGTAGCGCCGACCCGAGCCACCGAGAACACGGATGCACAGGATCTCCCTGGCACCGGTGTTGTCGGCGACGCGAAGTCGCGACTCCTGCTGAATCACGTCAGTCTCCTGATTGTCTGCCAGTCCTCCGCCGAAGCGGAGCTTGGAAGAACCTCATCGCAGTAGCGGCCGTTGCCGGCCGCCGCCACGAAATAAACGTTGTACTTACTTGGCCTTCTCGATGATTTCGACTACCCGCCAGCGCTTCGTTGCCGAAAGCGGCCGGGTCTCCATCACGATCACGCGGTCACCGATGCCACAAGCGTTGGCCTCGTCGTGCGCCTGGAGCTTGCTCTGGCGGCGCATGACCTTGCCGTACATCTTGTGCTTGACCCGGTCTTCGATCGACACGATCACGGTCTTGTCCATCTTGTCGCTGACCACAAGTCCCTCACGGGTCTTGCGGGGGTTGCGCTCGACCTCAGCGTTAGCTTCGCTCATTGTCATGCCACCTCGTTCGGCGCGACCGCGAGACCAAGCTCGCGCTCCCGCATGATCGTGTAAATCCGCGCGATGTGCCGGCGGATGACCTGCAGCCGACGGTTGTTGTCCAGCTGGCCGGTCGCACCCTGCACACGCAGGTTGAACAGCTCGGCCTTCGCCTCGCGAAGCTGCAAGACCAGGTCCTCGTCGGCTAGCTCGCGCAGTTCGATAGCGCTTGTGTTAGCCATCAGATGTCACCTACCTCACGCTTGACGATGCGGCACTTCATCGGGAGCTTGTGGATCGCGCGGCGGAGTGCCTCACGAGCGATGACCTCGTTCGGGAACGCCATCTCGAAGAGAATGCGTCCCGGGTGAATGTTGGCCACCCACCACTCCGGCGAACCCTTACCGGAACCCATACGGGTTTCGGCCGGCTTCTTCGTCAGAGCCTGGTCCGGGAAGACCGTGATCCAGACCTTGCCACCACGACGGATGTGCCGGTTCATCGCGATACGCGCCGACTCGATCTGACGGTTGGTGACGTAGGCCGGCTCCAGCGCCTGGATACCGTAGTCTCCGAACACCACCCGAGTGCCGCCCTTAGACGCACCACTCCGCTTGGGGTGGTGCGGCTTGCGGAAGCCCTTCGGGGGCTTACGCGGAATCAGCATTGATCAGCCCTCCTGCGCTGTATTCGTGTCGGCCGCTTCGGCCGGAGTAGCCACGATGGCCGCGTCGGACGAAACCGGCTCGGTCAGTGGTGCCTCTTCCGGTGCAACAGCCGGAGCCTGGCCTGCACGGCCGGCTTCGGTGCCACCGGCCGTCGTACCGGACGAGCCGGAACGCAGGCGGCGCGGACGCTCCGGGCGGTCCGCCCGGTCGCGGCGCGGGCGAGCGTCGGCAGCCGGAGCCGGAGCAACCTGGCCGGCCGCGAGCTGGTCGCCCTTGTAGACCCAGACCTTGACACCGATCCGGCCGAACGTCGTACGCGCCTCGAAGAAGCCGTAGTCGATGTTGGCACGCAGCGTGTGCAGCGGAACGCGGCCTTCGCGGTAGAACTCGGTACGGCTCATCTCAGCGCCGCCGAGACGACCGGAGACCTGCACCCGGATGCCCTTGACGGCGGTGTTCTTCATCGCCGACTGGATCGCCTTGCGCATCGCCCGACGGAAGCTGACCCGGCTGGAGAGCTGCTCGGCCACGCCCTGCGCGACGAGCTGCGCATCCGACTCGGGGTTCTTGACCTCGAGGATGTTCGAGCTGGACCTGCTTGCCGGTGAGCTTCTCGAGTTCGCCGCGGATGCGGTCGGCCTCGGCGCCCTTGCGGCCGATGACGATGCCCGGACGCGCGGTGTGGATGTCGATGCGGACCCGGTCCCGGGTGCGCTCGATGTCCACCTTCGCGATGCCCGCGCGCTCAAGACCCTTGGACATCATCTTGCGGATCTTGACGTCCTCCGCGACGTAGTCCTTGTAGAGCTTGTCCGCGTACCAGCGGCTCTTCCACTCGGTCGAGATGCCGAGTCGGAACCCGTGGGGGTGAACCTTCTGACCCATTACTCGGTCCCTTCCTCAGCGCTCGCGGCCGACTTGGCAGCGGTCGCCTTCTTGGTGGCCTTCTTCGCCGGCTTCGCCTCGGCATTTGCCTCGGTCACGTCGGCGTCATCGGTCGCGGCTGAAGCCGTGGCCTTCTTGGTGGCCTTCTTCGCGGGTGCCGCGGTCTTCGCAGGCGCCGCAGCGTCGGCGACCGGAGCGGCAGCCTTCGCCGGAACGGCCTTGCGAGCCGGAGCCGCCGTCACGACGGCCTCGACGACGATCGTGATGTGGCAGGTGCGCTTGCGGATGCGGAACGCGCGACCCTGCGCACGCGGCCGGAACCGCTTCAGCGTCGGGCCCTCATCGACGAACGCCTCGGCGACCAGGAGCAGGTCCGGGTCGAGCCGTTCGTTGTTCTCGGCGTTCGCGATCGCACTCGCCAGAACCTTGTACACCGGCTCGCTCGCAGCCTGCGGCGCGAACTTCAGCACCGTCAGTGCCTCCTTCGCGGGCAAACCGCGGACGAGGTTCACCACGCGGCGAGCCTTCATCGGCGAGACGTGCACGTGGCGCGCGATTGCACGCGCTCCAGGCACTGTCGCCGCGGCGCTCTTCGTTGGCATCTTCAATCCTTCTCGTGGAAAACCCGGCCGGTCAGCGGCCCGATCTTGACTTAGCGGCGACGGGCCTTGCGGTCGTCCTTCTCGTGACCCTTGAACGTACGGGTCAGAGCGAACTCGCCGAGCTTGTGCCCGACCATCGCCTCGGACACGAACACGGGAACGTGCTTGCGTCCGTCGTGAACGGCGATCGTGTGCCCGAGCATGTCCGGCACGATCATCGACCGACGCGACCAGGTCTTGATCACGTTCTTGGTGCCCTTTTCGTTCTGCACGTCCACCTTTTTCTGCAGGTGGTCGTCGACGAACGGGCCCTTCTTAAGGCTGCGTGGCATTCTTCAATCCCTTTATCAGCCGCGCTTACGCGTGGCGTAGCGGCGACGGACGATCAGGCGGTCGGAAGCCTTGCCCTTGGTACGGGTACGGCCTTCGGGCTTGCCGTTCGGGTTGACCGGGTGACGTCCACCAGAGGTCTTACCCTCACCACCACCGTGCGGGTGGTCGACCGGGTTCATCGCGACACCACGGACGGTTGGGCGCTTGCCCTTCCACCGCATACGGCCGGCCTTACCCCAGTTGATGTTCGACTGATCGGCGTTGCCGATCTCGCCGATCGTGGCGCGGCAGTTCACCAGCACGCGCCGGATTTCGCCGGACGGCATACGCAGCGTGGCGTACTCGCCTTCGCGGCCGAGCAGCTGGATCCCGACGCCCGCAGAGCGGGCCATCTTCGCGCCACCACCGGGACGCATCTCCACGCAGTGCACCGTGGTGCCGACGGGGATGTTGCGCAGCGGCAGGTTGTTGCCGGGCTTGATGTCCGCGCCCGGGCCTGACTCGATCGGGTCGCCCTGCTTCATGTCCTTCGCGGCGATGATGTAGCGCTTCTCGCCGTCGATGTAGTGGAGCAGTGCGATCCGAGCCGTACGGTTCGGGTCGTACTCGATGTGCGCGACCTTCGCCGGTACGCCGTCCTTGTCGACTCGCTTGAAGTCGATCAGGCGGTACTGGCGCTTGTGGCCGCCACCCTGGTGCCGGGTCGTAACCCGACCGTGAGCGTTGCGACCGCCCTTGCTCTTCAGCGGGGCGAGCAGCGACTTCTCGGGCGTCGATCGGGTGATCTCGGCGAAGTCGGACACGCTCGAACCACGACGACCAGGCGTCGTCGGCTTGTATTTGCGGATAGCCATTGTCTACACCCCTTAGCTGACCGGGCCGCCGAAGGCCTCGATCCGGTCACCATCAGCAAGCTTCACCATCGCGCGCTTTGTGTCCTTGCGCTTACCGAACCCGGTACGGGTCCGCTTGCGCTTGCCTTCGCGATTGAGCGTGTTGACCGTGAGAACGCGGACGTTAAAGATCTGCTGGATAGCAATCTTGATTTCCGTCTTGTTCGCGTCCGGGTGCACCAGGAACGTGTACCAATTGCGGTTGAGCTCGCTGTAGCTCTTTTCGGAAACCACCGGCGCGACGATTACGTCACGCGGGTCGGCGATCGTGCTCATTTGCCCTCCTCGCCGGTGGTCACCGGAACACCGAGGAACTCGCCCAGGGCTTCGGTCGAGAAGACCACAGCCTCGGCAACGAGCACGTCGTACGTGTTCAGCTGGCCGGCTTCGATCAGGTGAACCGTCGGCACGTTGCGCAGGCTCATCCAGCTCAATTCATCGGTCTCGGAGAGAACGACGAGAACCTTGGTCGACTCGGTCGTCTTCGCGAGCGCCGCCATCGCGGCCTTCGTCGACGGCTTCTCGCCCGTCACGAACGCCTCGACCACGAACACCTGGCCGTCACGGGCCCGGTCGGAGAGGGCGCCACGCAGAGCGGCTGCCTTCATCTTCTTCGGGGTCCGCTGGCTGTAGTCGCGCGGCGTCGGGCCGTGTACGACGCCACCACCGGTGAACTGCGGTGCACGCGTCGAGCCCTGACGGGCACGACCGGTGCCCTTCTGCTTGTACGGCTTGCGGCCACCGCCGGAAACCTCGCCGCGCCGCTTCACCTTGTGCGTACCCTGTCGGGCGGCCGCCAGCTGTGCCACCACTACCTGGTGCATCAGCGGGATGTTGGCCTGCACGTCGAAGATGTCGGCCGGAAGCTCGACCGTACCGGTCTTGGTGCCCTCGGCGCCGAGAACGTCTACCGTCGTCACTTCACACCGCCCTTCTTCAGCGTCGTCTTCGCGGCCTCACGCACGAGCACGAGCGCACCGGCGGGGCCGGGAATCGCGCCGCGCACGAGGATGAGGTTCTCCTCGACGTCGATCGACTGGATCGTCAGGTTCTGCACGGTGAAGCGCTGCGAACCCATCCGGCCGGCCATGCGTACGCCCTTGAAGACGCGACCAGGAGTCGCGCAGGCGCCGATGGAACCCGGGTGACGGTGCTTGCGCTGCACGCCGTGGCCGGCGCCCAAGCCGTGGAAGCCGTGCCGCTTCATGACACCGGCGTACCCCTTGCCCTTGGTCTTTCCGGTGACGTCGATGCGCTGACCTTCGGTGAACGACTCGACCGTCACCTCCTGACCGAGCGTGTACGCGCTGGCGTCAGTGGTGCGGAGTTCGACGATGTGCCGCCGCGGCGACGTGCCCGACTTCGCGTAGTGGCCGGCGACCGGCTTGTTCACCTTGCGGGGGTCGATCGCGCCGAACGCCAGCTGGACGGCCGAATAGCCGTCCTTGTCCGCGGAGCGGACCTGGCTCACGACACACGGCCCGGCCTGCACCACGGTCACGGGGACAACTCGGTTGTTGTCCCAGACCTGGGTCATGCCAAGCTTGGCGCCCAGGATGCCCTTGACTTGCCTGTCCATTAGTCCGGTCCCTACAGCTTGATCTCGATGTCGACACCGGCAGGCAGGTCGAGTCGCATGAGCGAGTCCACCGTCTTCGGCGTCGGGTCGATGATGTCGATCAGGCGCTTGTGCGTACGCATCTCAAAGTGCTCGCGCGAGTCCTTGTACTTGTGCGGCGAGCGGATGACGCAGAAGCGGTTGATCTCTGTCGGCAGCGGCACCGGACCCGCGACCTGAGCACCGGTACGCGTGACCGTCTCGACGATCTTTCGCGCCGACGAGTCAACGACCTCGTGGTCATAGGCCTTGAGCCGGATGCGGATCTTCTGTCCCGCCATGATGGCTTCTGTTCCTTCTCTCGATACCGCTACCTGCAAGAGCTTTGGCCCTTGCATGTCCCCAGAACCAGGCTCTGCTGCCCGTACTCTGGCCCTTATGTCCGACCCCCGCGGTCGGGCGTGTCGCAGTTCGTCTCAGGAACCACCGCTGCAAGAACACAGTCCGGGGCCGCCCACGATGGACTCGCCTAAACGTTGGAGCTGGGAGGCGCCTACGTCTCCAGGAGCAGTAACACTCACCGAACACACGTAAAGGCGCCGTGCGAGGGCGGAGGGCTAACTGAGTTACCCCAGCTAGACAGCCTCCGCCCTGCGCGGAACGCAACTGGCTTCCATTATGCCGTAGATACCTACGACTTAGGAAATCAGGGTTAGCTAATTCACTTGTTGATCTTAACGACCCGGCCGGCGCCGACGGTCCGGCCACCCTCACGGATGGCGAACTTGAGGCCCTCCTCCATGGCGATCGGCTGGATCAGCTTCACGTCCATGGTGGTGTTGTCGCCCGGCATGACCATCTCGGTGCCCTCGGGCAGCGTGACGACGCCGGTGACGTCCGTGGTGCGGAAGTAGAACTGCGGGCGGTAGTTCTGGAAGAACGGGGTGTGGCGGCCACCCTCCTCCTTGGAGAGGATGTAGACGCTTGCCTCGAACTCCGTGTGCGGGGTGTTCGAGCCCGGCTTCACGACGACCATGCCGCGCTCGACCTCTTCGCGCTTGATACCACGAAGCAGCAGGCCGACGTTCTCACCGGCGCGGGCGTCTTCGAGCGTCTTGCGGAACATTTCGATCGCGGTGACCTTCGTCTTCAGCGACTTCTCCTTGATGCCGACGATCTCGACATCCTCGTTCGGGAGAAGCACGCCACGCTCGCAGCGGCCGGTGACGACCGTGCCACGACCGGTGATCGTGAAGACGTCCTCGATGGGCATGAGGAACGGCTTGTCGATCGCGCGCTCGGGCTGCGGGATGCTCTCATCGACCGCGTTCATGAGGTCCATGAGCGCGTCCGCCCACTTGGCGTCGCCTTCGAGGGCCTTCAGCGCCGAAACGCGGATGACCGGAAGGTCGTCGCCCGGGTACTCCTGGTTCGAGAGCAGCTCACGAACCTCGAGCTCGACGAGCTCGAGGAGCTCCTCGTCGTCCACCATGTCGCTCTTGTTCAGGGCCACAACGATGTACGGAACACCGACCTGACGGGCGAGCAGCACGTGCTCACGCGTCTGCGGCATCGGACCGTCGGTCGCCGCGACCACGAGGATCGCGCCGTCCATCTGGGCCGCACCGGTGATCATGTTCTTGATGTAGTCAGCGTGACCCGGGCAGTCGACGTGCGCGTAGTGACGCGACTCGGTCTGGTACTCGACGTGCGCGATGGAGATCGTGATACCACGAGCCTTCTCCTCCGGCGCCTTGTCGATCTCGTCGAACGGCGTGTACGGGTTGATGGCCGGCATCTTGTCATGCAGAACCTTGGTGATGGCCGCCGTCAGCGTCGTCTTACCGTGGTCGATGTGACCAATGGTACCGATGTTGACGTGCGGCTTGTTCCGCTCGAACTTCGCCTTCGCCACTGTTTCCTCCTGTGGAAGCGTGGTTCTTACTTGCGTCTATAACGACATGGATCTATTGGTGGGCGGCCGGCTAAATGACTAACCGACCGCCCCGAAATCGCGCGGCGGAAACCGCTACTCGCCGGTTGCCTTCGCGATGATTTCCTTCGCCACGTTGGCCGGAACCTCCGCGTACGAATCGAACTGCATGCTGTAGCTCGCCCGGCCCTGGGTCTTCGACCGCAGGTCGCCGACGTAGCCGAACATCTCCGACAGCGGCACGAGAGCCCGGACGATGCGAGCGCCACTGCGCTCTTCCATCGCCTGGATCATGCCACGACGGGAGTTGAGGTCGCCGATGACGTCGCCCATGTTCTCCTCGGGCGTGACGACCTCGACCGACATCATCGGCTCGAGCAATGCCGGGTCGGCCCTGCGGGCCGCTTCCTTCATCACCATGGAGCCGGCGATCTTGAACGCCATTTCCGACGAGTCAACCTCGTGGTAGGCGCCATCCAGCAGGGTCAGCTTGACGCCCACCAGCGGGTAGCCGGCGAGGATGCCGTACTGCAGCGCGTCCTGGGCACCGGCGTCAACCGAGGGGATGAACTCCTTCGGCACGCGACCACCGGTCACACCATTGACGAACTCGTACGTCGTGTCGCCGTCCAGCGGCAACGGCTCGACCTTGACGAGCACCTTCGCGTACTGGCCGGAGCCACCGGTCTGCTTCTTGTGCACGTACTCGGCCTTGTCGACGACCTTGCGGATCGTCTCCCGGTACGCGACCTGAGGCTTACCAATGTTCGCTTCGACGCTGAACTCGCGCCGCATGCGGTCCACCAGGATGTCGAGGTGCAGCTCGCCCATGCCGGAGATGACCGTCTGACCGGTTTCCTCGTCGTTCTTGACGCGGAAGGTCGGGTCCTCTTCGGCGAGACGCTGGATGGCCGTACCGAGCTTCTCCTGGTCCGCCTTGCTCTTCGGCTCGATCGCGACCGAGATGACCGGCTCGGGGAACGTCATCGACTCGAGGATGACCGGCTTGGCCGGGTCACACAGCGTGTCACCGGTGGTGGTCTGCTTGAGACCCTGCACCGCGATGATGTCTCCAGCCATCGCCGACGGGCGCTCTTCGCGCTTGTTGGCGTGCATCTGGTAGATCTTGCCGATGCGCTCCTTGCGGTCCTTGGTGGAGTTGCTCACCTGGGTACCGGATTCGAGCGTGCCGGAGTAGACGCGTACGTACGTCAGCTTGCCGAGGTGCTTGTCCGTCTGGATCTTGAACGCGAGACCGGAGAACGGCTCGTCGGCGGACGGCTGGCGGACCAGCGGCGTCTCGCCGTCGGTCGCGACGCCCTCGATGCCACCGACGTCGAGCGGCGACGGGAGGTAGTCCACGACGGCGTCGAGCATGGGCTGAACACCCTTGTTCTTGAACGCCGAACCGCAGAGCACCGGGTTCGCCTTCGACGCGATCGTGGCGCGACGGATCGCGGCCTTGATCTCGTCGATCGACAGCTCTTCGCCTTCGAGGTACTTCTCCATGATGGCGTCGTCGACCTCGGCCAGGGTCTCCAGCAGCTTCTCGCGCTGCTCGTTCGCCTGGTCGACCAGGTTCGCCGGAATCGGCTCGATCTGGTAGTCGTCACCCTTCTGGGTCTCGCCACGCCAGGTCAGCGCCTGCATGTTGATCAGATCGACGACGCCGATGTGATCGCCTTCCAGGCCGATCGGGATCTGGAGAACCAGCGGCGTCGCGTTGAGGCGCGTCACCATCATGTCGACACAACGGAAGAAGTCCGCACCCGTACGGTCGAGCTTGTTGACGAAGCACATCCGCGGGACGTGGTACTTGTCGGCCTGGCGCCAGACGTTCTCCGTCTGTGGCTCCACGCCGGCCACGCCGTCGTAAACCGCTACGGCGCCGTCGAGTACCCGGAGCGACCGCTCGACCTCGACGGTGAAGTCGACGTGGCCGGGCGTGTCGATGATCTGAATGACATGGCCCTTCCACTCGCACTTCGTCGCAGCCGAGGTGATCGTGATGCCCCGTTCCTGCTCCTGTTCCATCCAGTCCATGACGGCAGCGCCCTCGTGGACCTCACCGATCTTGTACGTGATACCGGTGTAGAACAGGATCCGCTCGGTCGTCGTCGTCTTACCGGCGTCGATGTGCGCCATGATCCCAATGTTGCGGACCTTTGCGAGCGCTTTGTCGGCGGCAGCCACGGTTATCCCTTCCTTGCTTCGTCTTGAAAAGCCGGCTCAACTACCACCGGTAGTGAGCGAAGGCCTTGTTGGCCTCGGCCATCTTGTGCGTGTCTTCGCGACGCTTCACCGCGGCACCGAGGCCGTTGCTCGCGTCGAGGAGCTCGTTCTGCAGACGCTCGATCATCGTCTTCTCGCGACGCGCCTTCGAGTACGTCACGAGCCAACGCAGGCCGAGCGTGGTCTGGCGCGGCGTACGCACCTCGACCGGCACCTGGTAGGTCGCGCCACCAACGCGGCGGCTGCGGACCTCGAGGGTCGGCTTCACGTTGTCCATCGCGCGCTTCAGCGTCACCACCGGGTCGGTGCCCGACTTCTCGCGGCAACCTTCGAGTGCGCCGTAGACGATGCGCTCGGCCAGCGAACGCTTGCCCTCGGTGAGGATCTTGTTGATCAGCTGGGTGACCAGCGGCGAGTTGTACACCGGGTCAGCAACCAGCGGTCGCTTCTGCGCGGGGCCCTTACGAGGCATGTCAGCTCTTCTCCTTCTTCGCACCGTAGCGGCTGCGCGCCTGCTTACGGTTGCGGACGCCCTGCGTATCCAGCGAGCCGCGAATAATCTTGTAGCGGACACCGGGCAGGTCCTTCACACGGCCGCCACGAACCAGGACGATCGAGTGCTCCTGCAGGTTGTGTCCAACGCCCGGAATGTAGGCGGTGACCTCGACCTGGCTGGTCAGCTTGACGCGTGCGACCTTCCGGAGAGCCGAGTTCGGCTTCTTCGGGGTAGTCGTGTAAACACGCGTACATACGCCGCGGCGCTGCGGGCTTCCCTTGAGCGCGGGCGTCTTGGTCTTACTGGTCTTGGCCTTACGGCCTTTGCGAACCAGCTGTTGGATAGTGGGCACCGGGCTTTGTCTCCCTGTCGATCCCGGGCCGGTCAACGGCTGGCCCGTTATGTCTTCTTGGTCTGCTCTCACCACACTCGCGTGGGGCGTTTGTCCGACCCCCGCGGTCGGGCGTGTCGCCCCATCCGCGCGCCATCAATGCTCTCGCAAGCTGGCTGAGGTCATCGCCGCCGAAGATCCTTACAGATTCGCGCGCGCACGATGAGCCCAGGCACGCCTGGGCACGAATTAGAAGAATACCCACCGTGGGCGTGCAGGTCAAAACGACTGGTTGCAAACTCACCGGCCGTGTCCGAACTCACTCACGCCCAGACCTTGCATCGCACGAGCAAGGCAATTGCGTGTGACCCGACCCGCCCATGCGGGATTCTCGCCACCTATTCTACCCGATCGCGGGCGAACCCGTAGCGCGGCCGAAAGTTGTGACATAAGACCAGTTCAAAGGCCTTAAGAGCTAAGTGTACGTGGCAAGCAGTGAGCCGAGGAAGCCCAGCACCGTGATGCCTACGCCGATGATGCCGAGGATGGTGCCGGCGCGAGCCAGTCCGGACCCGTGCAGGAGACCGGCCGATCGCCGGATCTTGCCGGTGGCGATACGGCTGGCGACGATCGCGGCCACGCCGAGAAGGAGCGCCAGGAAACCGAATGCCCCGCCGATCAACGGTCCCCAGCCGGCCCCGGCACCCCCGAGGCCGAAGCTCAGCTCGACCAGCGAAACCAAGACCGAACCGATGCCGGCGATCATCGAGCCGACGGCCTGTCCGGATGCGATCGGGGCGACGCTCGCGTACGCGACGCCGAAGTCGGTGCCCGGAATCGCCTCGATCCGCTCGGGCGCCAGCATCGCCAGGCCGGACGGAGACGCTCCGTAGCCGGGCGGCGGGTACGCAGGTGGCGGGTAGCCCTGCTGCGAATACCCGGGCTGCGGGCCATGGCCCGGCGGTGGGCCGTAGCCGGGCGGCGTGTACGCCGATGGCGGCCCGTAGCCGGGCGATCCGTATCCGGGAGGCGGCGCATAACCGGGAGGCGGCGCATAACCGGGAGGCGGCGCATAACCGGGAAGAGGGCCGTACCCGGCCGGAGAGCCGTACCCGGGTGGCGGATATTCCGGCCGCGGACCATAGCCGGGTGGCGGGTAGTCGGCCGGAGGCTCGCCGGGCGAAGCCGAGCGAAGAACAGGCGCGGTCGCGGGTGGCGCCGGGTAGGCCGACTGCGGAACCGACGCGTCCGCTGATCCTGAGGCAGACCCTGCCACCGATCCCGGCGCCGACCATGGCGACTGCGCTGACGGTTCGGTCACCGGTTGTGCCTCCAAGTCGGGGTGCGAGTCGTCGGGGTGCGGGTCGTCGCAGGCGCTAGTTGGTCCCGGGTGCGAACTGCGAGCCGTGGTGGACCGACGCGTCCAGTATGCCGATCACCGAGGCCACCACCAGCGCGGCCAACGCGAGAACGATACCGGCCCAGGCCAGCCGGGTGCCGACCCGGATCATCCGTACCCCGGTGAGATAGCCCTTCGCGTCGACCATATCGGCGCGCGCGCTGCGGGCCAGCACCAACGCGAGCGTCGCGGGGATCACGCCGCCGATGAAGAACCCGGTGATCACCGCCGCGATCCCGAGCGCGAGCACGGCACCGGCCTTCGAGCACCGAACCGGATCCGGATCGTGCGGGTGCCGGATCACCGAAGGCGCCGTCTGCGTACTCATGCCTCAAGGAAAACACATGAAACGACGGCGAGCGCCAGGGAATCCCCCAGCGCTCGCCGTCGGTACGAACTATTTAGCGGTACGACCCGAAGTCGAAGTCGTCGAGCGGCACAGCCTGGCCACTCGCCGGCCCGAAGCCGTAGTCGTTCTCGGTGTAGCCGGTCATCGAGTACACCTTCGCCTTCGCCTCCTCGGTCGGCTCGACCCGGACGTTGCGGTACTTGGAAATACCGGTACCGGCCGGGATGAGCTTTCCGATGATGACGTTCTCCTTCAGACCGATCAACGAGTCGCTGCGTGCGTTGATCGCCGCGTCGGTGAGGACGCGGGTGGTCTCCTGGAACGACGCCGCCGACAGCCACGAGTCGGTCGCGAGCGACGCCTTCGTGATACCCATCAGCACCGGACGACCAGCGGCTGGCTCGCCACCTTCGGAGACGAGACGACGGTTCTCCGCCTCGAACTGCGCACGATCGACGAGCAGACCCGGCAGGAACTCGGTCGCACCGGAATCGATCACCGTGACCCGCTTCAGCATCTGCCGAATGATGATCTCGATGTGCTTGTCGTGGATCATGACGCCCTGCGAGCGGTAGACCTCCTGAACCTCCTGGGTCAGGTGGACCTGGACCGCGCGCGGACCCATGATGCGCAGCAGCTCGTGCGGGTCGATCGTGCCCTCGGTGAGCTTCTCACCGACGTCGATGTGACCGCCGTCGCTGACCCGCAGCTTCGTACGCTTGGAGATCTTGTCGTGCACGATCTCCTCGCTGCCGTCGTCCGGAACGATGATGATCTTCCGGGAACGGTCGCCGTCCTCGATCCGGATGCGTCCGGGAGTGTCCGCGATCGGCGCCTTGCCCTTCGGCACACGCGCCTCGAAGATCTCCTGAACACGCGGCAGACCCTGGGTGATGTCATCACCCGCGACGCCACCGGTGTGGAACGTACGCATCGTCAGCTGGGTACCCGGCTCACCGATCGACTGGGCGGCAATGATGCCGACCGCCTCGCCGATGTCGACCGTCTTACCGGTCGGCAACGAACGGCCGTAGCAGGCACCACAGACGCCGAGCTTCGACTCGCAGGTGAGCACCGAACGTACGCGGAGCTGGTCCACGCCGGCTGCGATGATCTTGTCGATGAGGATCGAGTTGAGATCCACACCGCGCGCCACCACCACGTTGCCCTGCGCGTCGACGATGTCGTCGGCGAGCGTACGGGCGTGCACACCGGTCTCCGCGTGCTCGTGCACCTGCAGGACGCCGTCCACGAACTGGCCGACCGTCATGCCGATACCGCGCTCGGTACCGCAGTCCTCCTCGCGGATGATCACGTCCTGCGAGACGTCGACGAGACGACGGGTCAGGTAACCCGAGTCCGCCGTACGCAGGGCCGTGTCGGCGAGGCCCTTACGGGCACCGTGCGTGGAGATGAAGTACTCCAGAACGGTCAGGCCTTCGCGGTAGCTCGACTTGATCGGGCGCGGGATGATCTCGCCCTTCGGGTTGGCCACCAGACCACGGATCGCGGCGATCTGCCGGAGCTGCAGCATGTTTCCACGTGCACCCGAGAAGATCATCTGCCACAGCGGGTTTGCCTGCGGCAGTGCCTGCTCCATGTCCTTGGCCACCTCACCGGTCGCCTTCGTCCAGATTTCGATCAGCTCGCCACGCCGTTCCTCCGCGGTCATCAGACCACGCTGGTACTGCTTGTCGATCCGCTCGGCTTCCTTCTCGTGACGCTCCAGGATCTCCGTCTTGTTCGGCGGCTGGATGATGTCGGCCATACCGATCGTCACACCGGACCAGGTGGCCCAGTGGAAACCGGCCTCCTTCAGCGCATCCAGCGTGGCCGCGAGCGCGACCTTCGGGAACCGCTCGGCCAGGTCGTTGACGATCGCCGACAGCTGAGCCTTGCGGATCTCGTAGTTCACGAAGCGGTACCCGGTCGGCAGGGTCTCGTTGAAGAGCACCCGACCGAGCGTGGTGTCCACGATCAGCGGCGTACCCGGCTCCCAGCCCTCCGGCGCGACCCACGGCGTCTTACCGACACCGTTGTCCACGTCGATGACGCCGTCCAGCCGGATCCGTACCGGCGACTGCAGGTGCAGTTCCCGGTTGTCGTACGCCATCCACGCCTCGGCGTCCGAGCTGAACGCGCGACCCTCGCCGTTGCCACCGTCCTTCTGGTGCGTCAGGTGGTAGAGGCCAATGACCATGTCCTGCGTCGGCATCGTGACCGGCTTGCCATCGGCCGGCTTCAGAATGTTGTTCGACGACAGCATCAGGATCCGGGCCTCGGCCTGCGCCTCAGCCGACAGCGGCACGTGTACGGCCATCTGGTCACCGTCGAAGTCGGCGTTGAACGCCGTACAGACGAGCGGGTGAATCTGGATCGCCTTACCCTCGACCAACTGCGGCTCGAACGCCTGGATACCCAGACGGTGCAGCGTCGGTGCACGGTTCAGCAGCACCGGGTGCTCGCCGATGACCTCTTCCAGCACGTCCCACACGACCGGGCGCTGACGCTCGACCATGCGCTTCGCGGACTTGATGTTCTGCGCGTGGTTGAGGTCGACCAGCCGCTTCATCACGAACGGCTTGAACAGCTCCAGCGCCATCTGCTTGGGCAGACCGCACTGGTGCAGCTTGAGCCGCGGGCCGACGACGATGACCGAACGGCCGGAGTAGTCGACGCGCTTGCCGAGCAGGTTCTGACGGAACCGGCCCTGCTTGCCCTTGAGCATGTCGGACAGCGACTTCAACGGCCGGTTGCCCGGGCCGGTGACCGGACGACCACGGCGACCGTTGTCGAACAGTGCGTCGACGGCCTCCTGCAGCATCCGCTTCTCGTTGTTGACGATGATCTCGGGCGCGCCGAGGTCGATCAGGCGCTTCAGCCGGTTGTTCCGGTTGATCACGCGGCGGTAGAGGTCGTTGAGGTCGGACGTGGCGAACCGGCCACCGTCGAGCTGGACCATCGGCCGCAGGTCCGGCGGGATCACCGGTACGCAGTCGAGAACCATGCCGAGCGGCGAGTTCGTCGTGTTGAGGAACGCGGCCACGACCTTGAGGCGCTTGAGCGCACGGATCTTCCGCTGCCCCTTGCCCGACCGGATCGTCTCGCGCAGGTCCTCGGCCTCGGCGTCGAGATCCATGAACTCGATCAGCGCCTTGATGGCCTCGGCGCCCATGCCGCCGGTGAAGTACTCACCGAAGCGGTCGCGCAGCTCTCGGTAGAGCAGCTCGTCGGTGACGAGGTGCTTCGGCTCGAGCTTGCGGAACGTGTCCATGACCTCGTCAAGACGGTCGATCTCACGCTGCGCGCGGTCACGCATCTGGCGCATCTCGCGCTCGCCGGACTCCTTGACCTTGCGGCGTACGTCCGCCTTGGCGCCTTCGGCTTCGAGCTCGGCGAGGTCGGCTTCGAGCTTCGCGGCCCGCTTCTCGATCTCGTTGTCGCGAGCGCTCTCGGCGTGACGCTTCTCGGCACCGATCTCCGACTCCAGCGTCGACATGTCGCGGTGGCGAGCTTCCTTGTCCACGCTCGTCACGACGTACGACGCGAAGTAGATGATCTTTTCAAGATCCTTCGGCGCGAGGTCGAGCAGGTAGCCGAGCCGGCTCGGCACACCCTTGAAATACCAGATGTGCGTTACCGAGGCCGCGAGTTCGATGTGCCCCATCCGCTCACGGCGGACCTTGGCACGGGTCACCTCGACGCCGCAACGCTCACAGATGATGCCCTTGAATCGGACGCGCTTGTACTTACCGCAGTAGCACTCCCAGTCGCGGGTCGGACCGAAGATCTTCTCGCAGAAGAGTCCGTCCTTCTCCGGCTTGAGCGTGCGGTAGTTGATGGTCTCCGGCTTCTTAACTTCGCCATGGGACCACTGACGAATGTCGTCGGCGGTCGCCAGACCGATTCGCAGTTCGTCGAAGAAATTCACATCGAGCACTTGGTTTATCCCTCGTGTCGTCAAACACAATTAAGAACTAGCGGGAACCGGGGCGGACGGCGAAGTCCGCCCCGGACCGCATCAGATTTCGTCGACGCTGCTGACGCCCTCGTTCGGACGACGCGAGAGGTCGATGCCGAGCTCTTCCGCAGCGCGGAACACCTCGTCGTCGGTCTCACGCAGTTCTACCGCGACGCCGTCGCTGGACAGCACCTCGACGTTCAGGCACAGCGACTGCAGCTCCTTGAGGAGCACCTTGAAGGACTCCGGAATACCCGGCTCCGGGATGTTCTCGCCCTTGACGATGGCCTCATAGACCTTCACCCGGCCGAGCACGTCATCGGACTTGATCGTCAGCAACTCCTGCAACGCGTACGCCGCGCCGTAGGCCTGCATCGCCCAGCACTCCATCTCACCGAAGCGCTGACCACCGAACTGCGCCTTACCACCCAGCGGCTGCTGCGTGATCATCGAGTACGGTCCGGTCGAACGAGCGTGGATCTTGTCGTCGACCAGGTGGTTCAGCTTCAGGATGTAGATGTAGCCGACCGCGATCGGGTCGGGCAGCGGTTCGCCGGAACGGCCGTCGAAGAGCTGCGCCTTACCGTTCGCGCCGACCAGACGCTGGCCGTCACGGGTCTTGAGCGTCGAGGAGAGCAGACCTGCGATCTCCTCCTCGTGCGCACCGTCGAAGACCGGCGTGGCGACGTTCGAGTCGGCCGGTGATGAGCCGGCATCGATCGCCTTCAGCGCCCGCTTCCACTCGACGTCGTCGCCCTCGATCTCCCAGCCGGTCTTCGCCACCCACCCGAGGTGAGTTTCGAGTACCTGACCGACGTTCATTCGACCGGGTACGCCGAGCGGGTTGAGCACGATGTCGACCGGCGTTCCGTCTTCAAGGAACGGCATGTCCTCGACCGGAAGGATCTTGGAGATGACGCCCTTGTTGCCGTGCCGGCCGGCGAGCTTGTCGCCGTCCTGGATCTTGCGCTTCTGGGCCACGTACACGCGGACCAACTCGTTGACGCCGGGCGAGAGTTCGTCGCCGTCCTCGCGGGAGAACGTGCGGACACCGATGACGGTGCCGTTCTCGCCGTGCGGAACCTTGAGCGACGTGTCACGAACCTCGCGCGCCTTCTCACCGAAGATCGCGCGGAGCAGACGCTCTTCCGGGGTCAGCTCGGTCTCGCCCTTCGGCGTGACCTTTCCGACCAGGATGTCGCCGGGGACAACCTCGGCGCCAATCCGGATGATGCCGCGCTCGTCGAGGTCAGCAAGCATTTCCTCGCTGACGTTCGGGATGTCGCGGGTGATCTCTTCCGGGCCAAGCTTCGTGTCCCGAGCGTCGACCTCGTGCTCCTCGATGTGAATCGAGGTGAGGACGTCGTTCTGGACCAGCTTCTGGGACAGGATGATCGCGTCTTCGTAGTTGTGACCTTCCCACGGCATGAATGCCACGAGCAGGTTG
This sequence comes from uncultured Actinomycetota bacterium, assembly GCA_963831705.1. Classification (GTDB taxonomy): domain Bacteria; phylum Actinomycetota; class Actinomycetes; order Mycobacteriales; family Micromonosporaceae; genus DASQPR01. The sequence goes on from CAWHRE010000010.1 coordinate 1,054,599, forward strand.
CGGCCGAGCGCCATTTCGCCCTCGTCCGTACACGGACCGTCGGCGATGACCTGACCGGCCTCGACGCGGCTGCCTTCGAAGACCACCGGCTTCTGGTTCACACACGAACCGGAGTTGGACCGGCGGAACTTGTGCAGAAGGTACGTCCGGCGGTGGCCGTCGTCCTGTTGCACCGTCACGTAGTCGGCGCAGAGGTCCTCGACCACGCCACCGACCTCGGCGACGACAACGTCACCGGCGTCGACCGCGGCACGGTATTCCATGCCCGTACCGACGAGCGGCGCCTCCGCCTTGACCAGCGGGACGGCCTGGCGCTGCATGTTCGCACCCATGAGGGCGCGGTTCGCGTCGTCGTGCTCGAGGAACGGGATCATCGCGGTCGCGACCGAGGTCATCTGCCGAGGCGAGACGTCCATGTAGTCCACGCCGTCCGGCGTCACGAAGTCGACCTCGCCGCCCTTACGGCGGACCAGGACGCGCTCGTTGACATATCCGCCGTCGCTCTTGAGCGGCTCGTTCGCCTGCGCGATGACGTGCCGATCCTCTTCGTCCGCGGTGAGGTAGTCGATCTGCTCGGTCACGATGCCGTCGGTCACCTTGCGGTACGGCGTCTCGATGAAACCGAACGGGTTGACCCGCGCGAACGTCGAGAGGGCACCGATCAGGCCGATGTTCGGGCCTTCCGGCGTCTCGATCGGGCACATCCGGCCGTAGTGCGACGGGTGCACGTCACGGACCTCGAAGCCGGCGCGCTCGCGGGACAGACCACCCGGGCCGAGCGCCGAAAGACGGCGACGGTGGGTCAGACCCGCGAGCGGGTTCGTCTGGTCCATGAACTGCGACAGCTGCGACGTACCGAAGAACTCCTTGATCGCAGCCACCACCGGGCGGATGTTGATCAGGGTCTGCGGCGTGATCGCTTCGACGTCCTGCGTCGTCATGCGCTCGCGCACCACGCGCTCCATGCGGGAGAGACCGACCCGAACCTGGTTCTGGATCAGCTCTCCGACGGTACGGAGACGCCGGTTGCCGAAGTGGTCGATGTCGTCCGGCTCGTAGCCCTCTTCACCGGCGTGCAGCCGGCACAGGTACTCGACGGTCGCGACAACGTCGTCCTCGGTGAGGACGCCGGTCGTGATCGGGACGTCAACTTCCAGCTTCTTGTTGAACTTGTAGCGACCGACCTTCGCGACGTCATACCGCTTCGGGTTGAAGAAGAGGTTGTCGAGAAGGTTCTGTGCGTTCTCGCGCGTCGGCGGCTCGCCGGGGCGCAGCTTGCGATAGATATCGAGCAGCGCCTCGTCCTGGCCGGCGATGTGGTCCTTGTCGAGCGTCGTCATCATGAGCTCGGACCAGCCGAACTTCTCGCGGATGCGCTCGTCGGACCAGCCGATCGCCTTCAGCAGGACGGTGACGGCCTGGCGGCGCTTGCGGTCGATGCGTACGCCGACCGTCTCGCGCTTGTCGATGTCGAACTCCAGCCAGGCGCCCCGGCTCGGGATCACCTTGACGCTGGACAGGTCGCGGTCGGAGGTCTTGTCCGGTTCCTTCGCGAAATACACGCCCGGCGAACGGACGAGCTGGCTGACTACGACGCGCTCGGTTCCGTTGATGATGAAGGTGCCCTTGGGCGTCATCATCGGGAAGTCACCCATGAACACGGTCTGGCTCTTGATCTCGCCAGTCGTGTGGTTGGTGAACTCCGCCGTCACGAACAGCGGCGCGCAGTACGTCAGGTCCTTCTCCTTGCACTCCTCGATCGAGGCCTTGACCTCGTCGAAGCGCGGCGCAGAGAAAGAAAGCGACATAGTGCCGGAAAAGTCCTCAATGGGACTGATTTCTTCGAGGATTTCAGCGAGACCAGAACGGGCATGCCGGTCGTCACTCGAGCGGGCCGCCCACGCCTCATTGCCCACCAGCCAGTCAAATGACTCGGTCTGGAGGGCTAGGAGGTTGGGGACCTCAAGATTTTCTCTAATCCTGCCGAATGAAACTCGACGGGGAGCGAATGCACTCGATGTGCGACTGGTCTTCGCAGGGCGGGAAGCTGCCAAGATGCGTCCTTCCGAGGACCTGTGTTGCTAAATGGCCGTAACGCGTGCAGCCCAACCGACCCGGCACAATTGCCCAAGTTTTTGGGCGCTCTTGACGGGTGCGGTTAAAGGAGGCAGCGCAAACTAGCAGTGTAGCCGAAAGGCTAACCGCTGTCGAGCGCCACCGCTACATCTGGTGCGCAACGTCCTCGGAAGACGGGTCCCGGGTCGCTCGCGGTGGCCGTTCGCGTCCGACATCGGAAGGTGTTGCCGTTCAGCGTGCCCGGCCGATGCCCCCCTCGTCAAGGGCTTCGGCGAGGTCTTGCGGGTTGTGGCCGCTACGAGACCCAAATCGCACTGGTTGGCGTCCAAGTCGATGCCAAAAGTCCTGATATTTCGGGTGATCCGTCCTCGGCGTGTCGCAAACTCTCTACATTCCGTGGGACGGAATCCCCGGCTTCTGCGATCGCGAAACCTACCCAAGAATACCGATCTTGGACACATGAGGTCGCCGAACTGGCACTCGAACATCACGCAATGTCCATGATCAATGATCTCTCAGTGAGTGATCCGGATAACACAAACGGGTGGCCGGCACCGGAGTGCCGACCACCCGATCGGGTGGAACTGGAGATTACTTGAGGGTGACCTTGGCGCCTTCGCCCTCGAGCTTCGCCTTCGCCTTCTCGGCGTTCTCCTTGTTGGCCTTCTCGAGCACGGCCTTCGGCGCGGCCTCGACGAGGTCCTTCGCCTCCTTGAGGCCGAGACCGGTCAGCTCACGAACGACCTTGATGACGTTGATCTTCTTGCCACCGTCGCTCTCGAGGATGACGTCGAACTCGTCCTGCTCCTCGGCCGCTTCGGCAACGGCGGCGCCGCCGCCACCACCGGCAGCCGCAACCGCGACCGGCGCGGCGGCGGTGACGTCGAACGTCTCTTCGAACTGCTTCACGAACTCGGAGAGCTCGATCAGGGTCATCTCCTTGAACGCGTCAAGAAGGTCGCTCTGGCTCAGCTTCGCCATGATGGGTCAGCTCCTTTCCAATGCCTAGTTGTCGTCTGAAGTATCGGCTGCGCTCGGTGCGCCGCCGTCGGTCGTTGCGCGCTTGTCCTGCAGGGCAGCCACCGTACGGGCAGCCTTCGAAAGCGGCGCCTGAAGCACGGCCGCAGCCTTGCTCATGGTCGCCTTCATGCCGCCTGCCAGCTTCGACAGCAGCACCTCACGGGACTCAAGATCGGCGATCTTCGCGACGTCCGCCGCGGTGATCGCTTTACCTTCGAATACGCCGCCCTTGATGATCAGCAGCGGGTTGGTCTTCGCGAACTCGCGAAGGTTCTTCGCTGCCTCAACCGGGTCGCCGGAGACGAAGGCGAGCGCGGTTGGACCGGTGAACAAAGCGTCGAGACCAGCGATGCCGGCGTCGGACGCCGCACGCTTCGCGAGGGTGTTCTTCGTGACCGCGTAGTTGGTCGTGGCACCGAGCGTGCGCCGCAGCGTCGTGATCTGAGCAACCGTCAGACCGCGATACTCCGTCAGCAGGGTCGCCGACGAATTACGGAAACCGTCGGTCAACTCGGTAACGGCCGCACCCTTGTCTTTACGAATCTTGTCCGCCATGTCCCTCCTCTCTCGTATCTCCTGGCCGGCCACGATGCCTGGGGCCCGAAACGAGAAAACGCCCCGGCGCAGGGCGCACGGGGCGAGCACGGCCAATTGGCCGGAACTTGCGAACCGTTCTTCCCTGCGCGGGCCGCCCGCTCATTTGCGGGACCTTCGGCCGAACCCTGAGGTTCGGTGACCAGCGGTCTATGGGTGGAACTTCATGCATAACAGTACGGGACCGCACCGCATCGACCAAATCAGGTCGACGTGGTGTGGACGACAAAGAGGCCGCGGAGCGCCCGCGGCCTCTTTGTCACCAACGCTTATTCGGCTTCGACGACGAAGTTCTTCGTGACGTTCGGATCTACCGGGACACCCGGGCCCATCGTGGTCGCGACGGTGATCTTCTTGAGGAACTTGCCCTTCGACGCGGACGGCTTGGCCCGCAATACCTCATCCAGCGCCGCAGCGTAGTTCTCGACCAGCTGCGACTCGGTGAACGATGTCTTACCGATGATCAGGTGCAGGTTCGAGTGCTTGTCCACCCGGAAGGTGATCTTGCCACCCTTGATCTCGTTGACCGCCTTCGCGACGTCCATCGTGACCGTGCCCGTCTTCGGGTTCGGCATGAGACCGCGCGGGCCCAGGATCCGCGCGATTCGACCGATCTTGGCCATCTGGTCCGGCGTGGCGATGGCCGCGTCGAACTCCAGCCAACCTTCCTGAATACGGGCGACGAGTTCGTCCGAGCCGACCACGTCCGCGCCGGCCGCTTCGGCCTCGGCGGCCTTGTCACCGGATGCGAATACGATCACGCGGGCGGTCTTACCGGTGCCGTGCGGCAGGTTGACCGTGCCGCGGACCATCTGGTCCGCCTTGCGCGGGTCAACGCCGAGTCGCATCGCGACCTCGACGGTCGCGTCGAACTTCACCGGGCTGGCGGTCTTCGAGAGCTTGATCGCCTCGACCGGACCGTACAGCTTCGTCTTGTCAATTGCTTCGGCGACCTTCCGGTACGCCTTTCCGTGCTGCATGTCTTTGTTCTCCTGTGGTAGATGGCGGACGAGAATCTCGTCCTCCCACGAATGCCGAAAGTTTGATCAGTCTTTGATCGTGATGCCCATGGAACGCGCGGTCCCGGCAATGACCTTCTCGGCCATGTCGAGATCGTTCGCGTTCAGGTCGGCCATCTTGCGCTCGGCAATGTCGCGCACCTGGGCGCGGCTGACCGAACCGACCTTGTCCTTCTGCGGCACACCGGAACCCTTGGGGACACCAGCGGCCTTCTTGAGGAGTTCAGCGGCCGGCGGCGTCTTGAGGATGAACGTGAACGTCCGGTCCTCGTACACGCTGATCTGCGCCGGGACGACGTCGCCACGCTGGGACTCGGTCGCGCCGTTGTACTGCTTGCAGAACTCCATGATGTTCACGCCGTGCTGACCGAGCGCGGGACCGACCGGCGGAGCCGGGGTCGCCATACCGGCCTTCAACGCGAGCGTGAAGGTCTTGACGAGTTTCTTCTTCGGAGGCATGTCTCTTCCTGGGCTGGATTAGAGGGTTTCGGCCGCCTCAATTATCAGACGGCGCTACTGCTGCGACCCGGCGGGCCGTGGGCAGCGCAAAGCGCCGCCCACGCACGGGCCGACAGTCAAGAATAGCGCAGCGTTTTAGATCTTCGAGACCTGGTTGAAGTTCAGCTCGACCGGCGTCTCGCGACCGAAGATCGAGACGAGCACCTTGAGCTTCTGCTGGTCGGCGTTGATCTCGCTGATCGACGCGGGCAGCGATGCGAACGCACCGTCGATGACCGTGACCGAGTCGCCGACCTCGAAGTCCAGCACCCGGATCTCCGGCTTCGCCTTCTTCGTGTCGCTCGGGGCGGCCGGCGCGAGCCACTTCAGCACCTCGTCGAGCGACAGCGGCGCGGGGCGGTCAGCCCGGTCGGTCGCACCGACGAAGCCGGTCACACCCGGCGTGTTACGCACGCAGGAGTACGACTCGGCGGTCAAATCCATCCGGACCAGGATGTAGCCCGGGAACACCTTGTTCTGTACGTTCTGCCGCTTGCCGTTCTTGACCTCGACCTCTTCCCGGGTCGGTACCTCGACCTGGTAAATGAAGTCTTCCATGTCGAGGCTGGTGATCCGGGTCTCGAGGTTCGTCTTGACCTTGTTCTCGTAGCCGGCGTAAGAGTGCACGACGAACCAGTCGCCAGGGGCGAACCGCAGGGCGGCACGCAGCGCCGCGACGGGGTCGTCCTCGTCGTCGAGAGTGGCTACCGCGGTGACCGTCGAAGGTTCGGTCGCAGCCTGCTCCGACAGCTCGGCGGATTCGACGGCGCTGGCGCCATCCGCATCGGCACTCGTACGGTCAAACTCGTCGTACTCGGGCACGCTTTTCTCTTTCCCTGCTAGATCGCTTTCGGACTAGGCGTCCTAGCCGAACACGTGGGTGACGAGCCATCCGAAGCCGGAGTCCAAACCGGCAACGATCAGCATCATGACCACAACGAAGATGACAACCACCGTCGTGTACGTGATGAGTTCGTGGCGGGATGGCCAGTTGACCTTGCGGAGTTCGGCGACGACCTCACGGAGGAAGCGGCTGATGCGTCCAGACGGCCCCGGAGATGCGTCCACCGACTTCTTGTCTTTGCCATCGGTCGGCGGCTTCGAGACGGCCGAGCCACGTCGTGCCTTGCTGGGCGCGGCATCCACGTCACCGTCGAACGCGCCATCGGCATCGTCGTCGAACTCGTTGGGCTCGTCGTCGTCGACAGCGTCGACGAACACCTCGTCCAGGTGCTCGTCCACGGCATCCTCGCCGCGTCGCTTGCTTTCGGCCACTTCGCCCTCTTCCATCTTTCACGGGGGTGGTATGTCGCACATCCGCTTTGCTCCCCGGGCTAGGGAGCCCGGGGGGACGCTACGACGCAGGGGTGACAGGACTTGAACCTGCAACCTGCGGTTTTGGAGACCGCTGCTCTGCCAATTGAGCCACACCCCTATGTGGGAGCAATCATCTCCCTTGGTACGGAGAACCTACCGCTTACTGCGGCAGGCACGCCAGACCAGGGGGTTTTGACTAACCCACGATCGACCAGTGTACGGGTAACCCGGTGGTTTCCCAACCCGGCACCCACCCGGTTCCCTAACGTTTCAGCGCCGCCTCGCTGACCACTGCCCGTGCCTGCGCGAGGACCTTCTCGCCTCCACAAATCGCGGTGAGATCCAGTTGGGCGAGGCCTTCGCCGTCAACGCTCCGGACGGATGCCGACACCACCAACTCGGCGCCGTCGTCGTCATCGGGGATGACCACCGGGCGAGTGAACCGCACCTGGTAGTCGACGATCGCGCCGGGATCCCCGCCGACCCAGACGGTCACCGCACGGCCGACCAGGGCCATGGTCAGCATGCCGTGCGCAATCACGCCCGGCAGCCCGACGCCGGTCGCCACCCGGTCGCTCCAGTGGATCGGGTTGAAGTCGCCGGAGGCGCCGGCGTACCGGACGAGGTCGGCTCGCGTGACCCGAAATACCTGCGGAACCAGCTCGCTCATCGGCCGCCCACCGAACCCTCGTCGGCGGCCCGTACGACCAACCGGGCGATCGCGGTGACGACCGGCTCGCCATGAACCGTCGTGACGGCCGTACTCGTGGAGAGGAATCCGGTGCCGACCCGCTCGGTGATGTCGGTGATCGTGGTTACGCACACCAGGACGTCGCCGGCCACAACCGGACGGTTGTACTGGAATCGCTGGTCGCCGTGGACCACGCGGCTGTAGTCAAGGCCGAGTTCTGGGTCGTTGGCCATCACGTATACGGCCGGGTTCGTCAGCACGATCGGGAACGTGGGCGGCGCGATCACGTCCGCGTACCCGAGTGCGGCGGCCGCGTCGACGTCGTAGTGCACCGGCTCGGTCGCGCCGATCGCCTCGGCGAACTCACGGATCTTCTCGCGGCCGACCGTGTACGGCTCGGTGACCGGATACGAGAAGCCGATCTTTGATGGCTCCAGTCCCATAGCGAAAAGCTACACGTACGACAAACGGCCCAGGACCGAGGTCCAGGGCCGTTCGCGAACGGAAGGAGTGTGTTGTCAGCGCGTTTCGCGGTGGAGCGTGTGCTTGCCGTCGCGGGAGCAGAACTTCTTGAGTTCGATGCGATCCGGATCGTTACGGCGGTTCTTCTTCGTGATGTAGTTGCGCTCCTTGCATTCAACACACGCCAATGTGATCTTCGGACGTACGTCGGTCGCCTTAGCCACGGCGGTGCCTTCCTGCGAAAATAAATATCTTGTGAAGGGTAGCCAGCTACCCTATGAAGTTCCAAATCCACACATGTGCGCCAAAGCACACCGTGCGCGTAGCGGTGGCCGGAATTGAACCGGCGACACAGCGATTATGAGCCGCTTGCTCTGCCATCTGAGCTACACCGCCGAGCCGGTGTGGCGGACGAGTCGGGCACGCCAGCCACGAGGCAATCTGCCGATCTCCGGCAGACGAGAGCCCCCTTACGGAATCGAACCGTAGACCTTCTCCTTACCATGGAGACGCTCTGCCGACTGAGCTAAGGGGGCGCGCTGATCTCTACACGAGATCGTGCACCGAGTAAGAGTACACAACAGCCTACCGGTACGCGAACCGGCACCCACCGCGCGTCATTGGACCGCCCGGAGCCTGCGAACACCCGCCACCGAGACGCCGTCGGTGTCGGTTCGTGCGGCGATCCAGGTCTCCAGCCGGTCGTACGGCAGCGGCCGGCTGAACAGGAATCCCTGACCGATATCGCAGCCCATCTCATCGAGTAGCGACAGCGTCAGCTCGCTCTCGACGCCCTCGGCCACGACGGACAGGCCCAGGCTACGTGTCAACTCGACGATCGCCCGAACGATCGCCAGGTCACCTGGGTCCGTCGCCATTCCCTGCACAAACGACTGGTCGATCTTCACCTCGTCGACCGGAAGTCGCCGGAGGTAGGACAGCGACGAATAACCGGTACCGAAGTCGTCGACCGAAATCCGGACGCCGAGATCGTCGAGAATCCGGAGTGTCGGCAGGGACCGGTCATGGTCGGTGAGCATGCCGTCTTCGGTGATCTCCAGCGTCAGTCGTTCCGGCTCGACGCCGAACTCTTCGAGGAGGTGCGCGACCCGGCCCGGGAAGTCGCGGTCGACGACGGTTCGCGGCGAAAGGTTGACCGAAATCGGCAGCGGATGCCCGGCGAGATCCCATTGGTGTGCCCGGCGCAGGCCCTCACGCAGGACGAATTCGGTCAAGCGCCCCAGCTGCCCCGTGTGTTCGGCAACCGCGACGAAGTCTTCCGGAGCCACGGCGCCGTGCACCGGATGGTCCCATCGAGCCAGGCACTCGACGCCGATCAGGTCGCGGGTGCGCAGCGACACCTTCGGCTGGAAGTACACCTCGAGACCCTCGCCGTCGAGTGCACGGCGCAGATCGGTGGCCAGACCCAGCCGCCGTACGGACCGGGACTCGAGACTCGGGTCGAAAAGCTGAACACCCGAAGAACGGGACTTCGCCGCGTGCGTCGCGACCGCGGCCCGCTGCAACAGCGTGGCCGGTTCAGAACCATGTTCAGGGTGTACGGCGATGCCGACGGCCGCCCCGATGTCGAGCGTGAGCGGGCCCAGCTCCATCGGATGGGACAACGCGTCACGCAGCTCGGCGGCGAGCGTCACAGCCGCCTCCGCGCTCTCGATTCGGATCGTCACCGCGAATCCATCGCCGCCGACGCGTCCGACAAGCGCCGCAGCCGGGCATACCGAGCGAAGCCTGGTCGCGAACTCGATGAGCAGCTTGTCCCCAGCCGCGTGCCCGATGGAGTCGTTAACGTCTCGCAAGCCGTCGCTGTCGAAGATCATGACCGCAACAACCTCGCCGGGCGCGCGGATCTTCAAAGCCTCTTCCAGCGCGCCGAGCATGCGGCGCCGATTCGGGAGGCCGGTCAGTGCGTCGTGATAGGCGTCGAATCGCAGTCGATCGACGAGGCGGTTGTTCTCCACCGCCACCGAGGCGTGTGCCGCGATCGTTTCCATCAGGCGTACGTCATCACTGGAGAAACTCACCGAATCCTGCATGGATCCGGCGACCTCCAAAGAGCCGATCGTGACTCCACCCGACTTGAGCGGGACGATGATTACGTCCTTGGTCTTAGTCGTGCGCAGCTCTCGACGCATGTCGTCATCACCGAGACGTGGGCCGGCCGCAACGACGACACCTCGATCCACGGCCAGTTGCCGCAGCGCGAGCGGCGTTGCCGATAAGTCCAACAAACCCTTGTCGTCGGCCCGCGCGGAAAGCAGCGTCGCGGGATAGCGAGCGGCGGCAGGCAGCCAGAGCGTCGCGTACTCCGATCGGAGCAGCGCCTGCACTTGCTTGAGGAGAACGGTTGGCAGTGTTCCGTCGTAGGAAGTCTCGGAGACCGCTCGGGTGATGTCGTACAGCTCGGTCAGGCGTTGATGTTGTCGGATGAACTGCGCATATGCCCGATAAACCAGAACCAGGCCGCCGGCGACGACGATCAGCAGGATAAACGTCCACCGCGTCTGGATGACGATGAGGACGACCAGGCCCAGCACCGCGTTGACCGCACCGACGATTGTGCCTGGACCGGCAGCCCTGACCAGCGATGACGGACTCATCGGTCCCTGCACCAGGAAGATGACCCCGAAAGTATTTGCCGACGTGATCAGCAGTCCGACGAACACCGATCCGACGAGGACAATCCAGGTACGCGGCGAGACAACATCGAGTGGCTGATGGGTGGCCACGATGAGCGCGGCAATCGCGGTCGAGCAGCCGACGCTCGCCATATTGAAAGCAATTTTGACCGGCGCGGTACGCCGGACGATCTGGCCCAGCATGTGCGCGACGATTCGGCCCGTTACCAGCAACACCGGTGAGAGATAGAACAGCGCCAGCAGCAGCGGGACTTCGACGATCGTCATTCTCGCGCCATGCCGCCGAAGTTCGACCAGCATGTTCGTCATCTCAGCGGCGGTGAGCAGCGCCAGGCAGAGGACAATGACCAACCAGTGAACCGGAACAGGCCCGCGACGGTGAGCTGCGTACACCGTAGCCAAAGCACCGAGGCAGGCGAGCGGAACGGTCAGCACCCAGGAAAGGCCGGACGTTCGCTGGATGCGAAACGCGCTCCGGTTCACCGGAGATCAACCAGCGAAATCAGACCCAACTCCAATCGTCCGCCGAAAAAGCGGACACAGTCGGGGTGGCTGACGGGGTGGCTGCGGGAGCGCTGCCCGACGAAGCTGTTACCGACGACGTTCCGGCGCCAAAAACCAGAACGGCGGCGCCAACCGCCACTGCGACGGCGAGGCCGCGAGCCCACGCCCTCAATTTTGCATGCATGAGTGCCTCCTACCCGGGGTCGGCGTACCTTATCAAGGTACGTTTCGATCGTGCCACACATGATGGCCTTTCCCCAGTAGGTGCACGTGCCGTTACGCCCGATGACCTGCGAGGACACATCGGACTCATCCGTCTAGATAGTGATTAATCATTCACGTTTTGCACGTGAAATCGACTGTAAACGGTTGCCGCCAGTCCGGCAATGTTTTAGCAGCCATTTGACTCTTCCGAGCGACGCCCGAATGGACGAGTCTGAACGACCCGTTACCCGAATGACCACATCGGATGATCGGACTGGTTCAAGCGTCCAATAGTCCGAGCAATCGGCGCGCCTGCAGGTCCAAAGCGCCCGGCCATCGCGGCCACGTGTCCAAGACCGACCGCGACCGCATCCCAAGCAGGGCAGGATGGACGAAATGAAGGATGACAGCGAGATCCGGGCGCGGATCGAGAGCCATTGGGCTGCCTCCGAGAGCGGCGACTCGGACGCCGAGCACGAGATCTACGCCGACAACGCAATCCTGGACTATCCGCAATCCGGCGAAAGATTCCGCGGTCGGGCGAAGATCCAAGCTCAACGCGGCGGTCATCCGGCCGAGCGACACTTCACCGTCCGCCGGATCAGCGGCAATGGGAATCTGTGGATCAGCGAGTGCGTGATCACGTACGACGGCAAGCCGACCCACTCGATCAGCATCATGGAGTTCGCCGACGGATTCGTCGCGCATGAGACGCAGTACTTCGCCGACCCTTTCCCGGCGGCACCTTGGCGAGCTTCGCTCACCGAACCGCCGCCCGAGGACTAGACCGACGAGAAACGGCCCCCGGCCTGCGTCTCCGCTGGCCGAGGGCCGTTCTATGCGTGGCGGGTGAAGGGTTCGAACCTTCGTAGCTTTCGCGACGGATTTACAGTCCGCTCCCATTGACCGCTCGGGCAACCCGCCTTACGCACGCTTCCGGGCAAAGCCTGGCAGCAGAAGAGAGAATAGCGGTAACCCCGGGGGGTTACGCAAACGGGTACCTGCCGACGCGCCATCGATCTTCCGGTGGCAGTCTGGTTTGCGCTTAGAAGAGGACTTGAGTCAAAGGAGAGATCGACGTGGCCGATCCATCGTTCGACATCGTCAGCAAGGTCGACCGGCAGGAACTGGACAACGCCGTCAACCAGGCGAGCAAGGAGCTGACGACCCGATTCGACTTCCGAGACACCGGGGCGTCGATCACGCTCTCCGGCGACGAGGCGGTCAGCATCCAGGCCGACACGGAAGACCGGGCCCGTGCCGCGCTCGACGTACTCAAAGAGAAGCTGGTCAAGCGGGATATCTCGCTCAAGTCACTGGATGCCGGTGAGCCGAAGCAGTCCGGCAAGTCGTACAAGATCGATTGCAAGATCCTTCAGGGCATCGAGTCGGACAAGGCGAAGACGATCAGCAAGAAGATCCGCGACGAAGGTCCGAAGGGCGTGCAAGCGCAGATCCAAGGCGACCAGCTCCGGGTCACCGGCAAGAAGCGGGACGACCTTCAGGCCGTGATCGCGTTGCTGAAGGGCGCCGACCTTGGGGTGGCGCTGCAGTTCACGAACTATCGCTGACGAGCAGGCGGCTGGGAGTACCACTGGACGGGTCTGCCTGGGACGGCGGACCCGTCACCGCTCCGGTGAGGCTCGGCAGTGTTGATGCGGCGGCCGACAGCGCGACCGCGAGGCCCGCTCCGGCGAATGCCCACCGCGAACCCGCGCTGGTGTCCACGATCAGGCCGGCAGCCGCACCACCGCCTGCGCTGAGCGCGACCGTGAGCGTCGTCATCCACGTGTACGCCTCGTTGTGCATGGACGCCGGCGTGACGAGCCCGACCAATGAGTTCAGGACGGTCAGCGCGGGCGCGATGGTAGCGCCGCCGACCGCGAGCAGAATCCCGAGCGTGAGCGTCGACGGGGCGAGCGCAAGCGCGGCGATGCTCACTCCGACGCCGAGCAGGAGCCAGCCGAGCTGACGTACCGGACGAAGCGGCGGCCGTCGGAGCCCGAATGTGATGCCGCCGATCGCGCTGCCGATCCCCCACAGCGCGAGCAGGACACCGGCCAGGCCGTCCGGATTGCTGACATGCGCCGACGTCGCGTACGCCGGGACTGCGACGCCGACGACGCCGAACGAGCATCCGAGGCCGGCCGCGCAGCCCAGCAACACCCGGAACCCAGAGGTGCGCAGCGGGCCGAGGCCGGTGGTCCGGGCGTCGTGCGGATGACGCTTGGTCGAGCGGATCGCCTTGCCGCGAGCGACCGTGATCGTGCCGAAGAACGTGAGGCCGGCAGCGGCGAAGATGGCCGTACGGGCGGACGCGAACGCGACGAACGCGGCCACCAGCAGCGGGCCGATCACGAACACCATCTCGAACAGCGACGTCTCCAGCGTGAATGCGTCGCCACGCAGAATCGGATCGCCGCTGGCCAGCTGGTTCCAGGCGCCACGGATCGCAGCGGTCAACGGCGGGTACGTCGCACCGGCCAGCGCCGCGCAACTCCAGACCGCCACCGGAGAAACACCCGCGTGCAGGTGTCCGGTCGCGACCACGAGCGCCACCAGCGCGGCCGGATGGACGACGGAAGTGGCGATCAGGACGGGCGCCGGACCGACGCGGTCGGCGATCCGCCCGGCGATCGGTGCCATGATCGCTGCGGCCAGCGCATACAGGCCGCCGGCCACGCCGGCCGACGCGTAGTCACCGGTCGCATCGGCGATCACCAGCAACAGCGCAAGCGGCGTGATGCCGATCCCGAGGCGGGCGATCACGCCGACGATGAGTAGCACGTGGGCACCGGGCAGCCGCAGCACTCCGCCGTACCGCCGCACGTTTCCGCCCCTCACCACCGATGATCGGGCGCAAGCCTGTCACGTCGGCACGAACAAATCCGTAACCTATGCGCAACATCACCAACCTGTTTGCGCGCTCCTCGCGCGGTTGGTCAGCTCATGTATTGGACCGGACCGGAGTTCGCGGCCATCCGCTCCAACCGGGCGATCCGGTCGGCCATCGGCGGGTGCGTGGCGAACCAGCTGCCCATGCCACGAGTCCGGAACGGGTTCGCGATCATCAGGTGCGACGTCGTCGCGAGCTGGCCTTCCGGGCGCAACGGCATGGCCTGGGCACCGGCGTCGATCTTGCGGAGCGCCGAGGCCAGCGCCAGCGGGTCGTCGGACAGCTTCGCGCCAGACTCGTCCGCCTGGTATTCACGGCTGCGGCTGATCGCGAGCTGGATCACGGTCGCCGCCATCGGGCCGAGGATCAGCATCATCAGCGCGCCGGCGACGCCCGGGCCGCTGTCGCGGTCGTTACGGTCGCCACCGAAGAAGAAGGCGAACTGGGCAAGCATCGTGATGAAGCTGCCCAAGGCGCCTGCCACCGAGGAGATCAGGATGTCGCGGTTGTAGACGTGCGACAGCTCGTGGCCGATGACGCCGCGCAGCTCACGCGGGGTGAGTAGGGCCATGATGCCCTGCGTGACGCAGACCGCCGCGTGCTGCGGATTGCGGCCGGTTGCGAACGCGTTCGGCTGCGAGGTGGGGCTCATGTAGAGGCGCGGCATCGGGGCGTTCGCCCGGGCTGAGAGTTCGCGCACGATCGCGTACAGCTGGGGGGCTTCCGGCTCGGAGACCGGACGGGCGCCCATCGAGCGCAGCGCGATCTTGTCCGAGTAGAAGTAGGACACCGCGTTCATGCCAAGGGCGATGATGAACGCGATGATCAAACCGCTGGATCCGCCGAAGGCCCAACCGATCACCAGGATGATCGAGGACAGCAGACCTAGGAGCGCTGCGGTTTTAAGTCCGTTATGTGATCGGTGCACGTTTTCTCCTATCGAGTTGCGTACCGGCAACGCCGTATTCAACATCCCAGGTGCTTTCAAGCTTCCGCCGATTTCCCGTATCTATGCTTCGGGGACCCTGAGAAAACCCTGAGATGATCGCACTCAAAGCTAGCGCAGCGCGGAAACATTCAAGATCAGGCTGGGTGCGAACCCGATCACCAGCGCGGCGAGCGTCACCAGTGTGAGCGCGACCGCCACCGGCCAAGCCGGACGCCGAGCCGAGACCACGGGCGCGGACGACGGAGCGAAGAGAGTCGCGATCACACGGGCGTAGTAGGCGAGGCCGATGACGGCGTTGATGCCGACCACGATCGCGAGCCACGCGGCGCCACCGGTCAGCAGCGAGCGCACGATGACGACCTTGGCGAACAGTCCAGCGAGGCCGGGTGGCAGGCCGGCGAGTCCGACCAGAGCGAGTACGAACGCCGCGGCGATCCACGGACGCCGTCGCGCCACACCCGAAAAATCGCCGATCGTGCCGCCGTCGAGCGGCCCGCGCAGCGCGATCACGGCGCCGAACGCCCCGATCTCCAGAACCACATAGAACACGGTGTACGCGATGACCGCCGCGACCGCCGTCGTGAGCGCATCTGTCGTCCGCCCCCGAGCCAGTACGGCGGCACCGAGCGGAGCGATGATGTATCCGGCCTGCGCGATCGACGACCACGCCAGTAGCCGGACCATCCGAGTCTGGCGCAACGCCACGATGTTGCCGATCGTCATCGTGGCAACGGCGAGCGCGGCCAGGATCGGGCCGGTCACGGCGAGCGACGGCCCGAGCGCATCCACCGAGACGTACAGGATCGCGATCACGCCGCCGACCTTGCTGGCGGTCGACAGGTATGCGGCGATCGGCGTCGGAGCACCGTCGTACGACGCCGGCGCCCATGCGTGGAACGGCACCGCGGCGATCTTGAAGGCCAGACCGGCCAGGATCAGCACGACCGCGGCCCGGGTCAGCGGCAGATCGCGTACGGCCTGATGCGACGCCAGATACGCATTGATCGCACCGAAGTGCAGCGCGCCGGTGACCGCGTACAGGAGGGCGGCGCCCAGCAGCGTGATCGTGGTGGAGACCACGCTGATGATGAAGAACGTGACGGCGCCTTCGGCGCTCGCGACCGTACGCCGACGAAGCGCCACCAGCGCGTAGAGCGGCAGCGTGAGCGTTTCCAGCGCGACCACCAACGTGATCAGGTCACGCGAGTAGCCCAGCGCCACACCGCCGGTCATCGACGACGCGAGCAGGAAGCAGTACTCGCCGGACGGCGTCCCATCGGTCAACCAGCCGCTGGACAGCGCGACGACGACGAGGGTCAGCAGCGCGAATACGACCGCGATCAGGGCACCGGTGCGATCCGCGACGAGCGAGCATCCGGCCGGTACGCAGAAGCTGCCACGCGTGTGTCCGGCGCCGACGATCCAGGCGGCAACGGCGGTACCGACCGTGCCGAGCGCCGTCATCGCGAGCACCGCACCACGGCGATTGGGAAGCATCAAGTCGGTGAGGAACGCGAGCAGGGCCGTGGCGGCGGCAGTGTAGAGCGGCAGCAGCGCGATCTGATCGATCGTGGCGGTCATCGGATCACCGCCGTCAGCAGGTCGAGTGGCGCGTGCGCCATGGACAGAACGATCGCCGGAATCAGGCCGACCGCAAGGGTGAGGACGATCAACGGCGCCCATGCGACGACCTCACCGGGCGCGACCCGGCCGATGCCGGCGAACGCGGTGAACGATGTAGCCGGGCCGTGCGTGACGCGGCGCAGCAGCCGCATGAAGTACGCCGCCGCGAGTACGCCACCGATCGCGGCCAGCACACCCAGCACGATCCACAGACCGCCGCCGCGTCGCAGCGACGCAACGACCGCGAACGCCTCGCCCCAGAATCCGGCGAGCCCGGGCAGGCCGAGTGAGGCGAGCGCGGCGAAGCCCAGCACGCCGGAGAGCACCGGCGCGTGTTCGCGGAGGCCGCCGAGATCAGCCAGCGTTCCGGTGTGCGTACGGTGTTTCACGGCGCCGGCCAGGAAGAACAGCAGGCTCGTGACGATGCCGTGAGCGATGTTGCCGACCAGCGCGGCAGTGAACCCGGCAGTGGTCATCGTGGCGATGCCGAGCAGGACGAAGCCCATATGACCGACGCTCGAGTACGCGATCAGCCGCTTCAACTCGGTCTGCGCGAGGCAGACCAGGGAGCCGATGATGATCGCCGCGACGGCGAGTACGCCGAGCACGCCTGCGGACTGGCGGGCGCCGCTCGGGAGCACGCCGACTCCGACGCGCAACAGCCCGTACGTGCCCATCTTCAGCAGCACTCCGGCCAGGATGACCGAGCCCACGGTCGGTGCTTCGGTGTGCGCGTCCGGCAGCCACGTGTGCAGCGGCCAAAGCGGGCTCTTCACCGCGAATGCGAGCCCGACCAGCGTAAATGCGGCCAGTTGGGTGCCGCTGGACAACGCGGCGCCACGGCCGCTGGACAGCGCGATCAAGTCGGCCGTGCCGGCTTTGACGACGATCAGGAACACGCCGACCAGCAGCAAGATCGAGCCGAGCAGCGTATAGAGAACGAACTTCAGCCCGGCGCGACCACGGTTCTCACCGCCCCAACCGGCGATGATCGCGTACATCGGGAGCAGCACGACCTCGAAGAACAGGAAAAACAGGATCAGGTCCAGCGACAGGAACACGCCGTTGATCCCGACCTCGACGACCAGCAAAAGCGCGACCAGCAACCGGCCCCGCCGGACGTCCTCGACCCGAAAAAGCGTGTAAAGGCAGCACAGCAACGTCAAGAGCGCGGTCAACACCACGAGGGGGTACGAGATGCCGTCCACTCCGAGGTGAAACCGCAGGTCGATGGCGGGCACCCAGCGCACGTTGACGTCGTGCCACGGCTGGATCGCGGCGTGCCCGACCGGCGTTTCGCGATCGAACCAAAGTGCGACGCTGGCGACGAGGGCGATCGCGGCCGCGACCGTACCGACGAACTGACCGGCCCGCTCGTCTCGGATGAGCGGCGCCAGCAACGCACCAAGCGCCGGGAGGAGCAGCACGAGAACCAGCAGCATCTAGAGCGCACCCCCGACGAGCACGGCGGCGATCGCGATCAGGACGGCTCCGCCGAGGACGGCCGTACCGGCGCGGGGCAGGGCGCCTCGGTGCCACGTGGAGAACCAGCCACCGATTCGGAACGTCTGCGCGGCGGTGCCCTCGACCGCGCCGTCGACGATCGCCGCGTCGCCGCGCCGGACCACCGCCGCCAACGCGTACACCGGCTTCACGACCAGCGCCTCCTGTACGGCGTCGAGGTAGAACGCGTTCTCGAATACGGTCCCGGCGTGGCCGAGCACGCGAGCCGGATCCGCGCTTTCGTCCAGGTGCCAGATCGACCAGGCGCCCAGTACACCGAGGACGACAAGGACGAGTGACAGTACGGTGACCAGGCCGAAGGTCGGTACCGCGATGCCGGTCGCGCCCGCCAGGGTGTCTCGGAACGTCTTCGAAAGGTCGGCGAACCCGAGCAGCACGGCCGGGATTGTCAGGATCAGCACCGGCCATTTCATCAACGGCGGGGGGTCGTGCGGCTGCCCGTCGCCGCCCCGGTACGCGCCGAAGAACGTCATCAACCAGAGCCTCGTGGCATACCAGGCGGTGAGGGCGACGGTCACCAGGCCGATGAACAGCACGAGCAAGCCGAGCCACGCCGGCGCCGCGGTCCGGCCGTGCGCAGCTTCCCAGGCCGCACCGAGGACGGCGTCCTTCGAGAAGAATCCGGCGAACGGCGGTACGCCGGCGAGCGCACCGAGCCCGACCGTCGTCGCCACGAACGTGACCGGCATCGACTTTCGTAGGCCGCCCATTTCGGACATGGAGTTCGTGCCGATCGCATGGATCACGCATCCGGCGCAGAGGAACAGCAGCGCCTTGAACGCCGCGTGGGTCAGCAGATGGAACAGCGCCTCGCCGCGGATGTTCACGGCGAAACCGGCAAACATGTATGCGACCTGGCTCACCGTGCTCCACGCGAGCACGCGCTTGATGTCGTCCTGCGCCGTCGCGGCGAGCGCACCGAGCAGCATGGTGACCACCGCGATCAGACCGATCACGACCAGCAGCCCGGGTGCCGCAACGAACAAAGGCGCGAGCTTGACCAGCACGATCACGCCGGCCGCGACCATCGTTGCCGCGTGGATCAGGGCCGAGATCGGCGTCGGGCCGGCCATCGCGTCCGGCAGCCATGTGTGCAGCGGGAATTGGGCGCTCTTGCCGATCGCGCCGAGCAGGAGCAGCAGACAGGCGGCGGTCAACAGGTGCGGGCTGTAGTGCGCGGACAGCACGTCGACAAGCCGGAACGAGCCGGCATGAATACCGAGCAACGCGATGCCAAGCAGGAAACCGACATCGCCGAAGCGGGTCACCACGAACGCTTTGACAGCGGCGGCCGGCGCTTCCGGCAGCGAGCGGTCGTGACCGATCAGGAGGTACGAGCAAGCGCCCATCACCTCCCACCCGACCAGCAGCACGATCAGATCGCCGGAGACTACGACCAGCAGCATCGCGGCCGTGAACAGGCTGACCTGCGCCGCGTACGGCGGGTAGCGATCGTCGTGATCGAGGTAGGCGACCGAATAGACCTGCACCGCGAGCGCCACCGCGGTAACGGCGATCGTCACGTACGCGAGTCCGCGATCAAAGTGCACACCGGCGGTCACGTCCAACGAGCCGAACCGGACCCACGAACGCGACCAGTCAATCGTGCCGTGCTGGCACGCAGCGACAATCGCACCGACGAACGCCAGCGTGGCGGCACCGATGCCAAGCCCGGCCGCGAGCCGCCGTTGCCCGAACGGGATCAGCAGACCGAGCAGCCCGGCGACGGCCGGTACGGCGACGAGACCCACCGCGATCGAAATCGTTCCGTTCACGCGGCGCCCTCGTGCTCGTCGTCGGTGATCTGCTCGGCAAGTGCGCCTTCGTGTCGGCCACCCAACGGGATCGAGTCGGTGTCGATCATGCCCCGCGCCCGGAATAGCTGGAGCACGACGGCCAGGCCCACGCCGATCTCGGCGGCCGCGAGCACGATGATGAACAGCGCGAACACGCTTCCGGCATGCGGCAGCGTCGCGTTGAGCGTGGCGTCGGCGGTGATAAAGATCAGGTTGACCGCGTTCAACATCAATTCGACCGCGACCAGAACGAGGACGGCATTCCGGCGAACCAGTACGCCGTAGACACCGAGACCGAACAGCACGGCCGCGACCGTGTAGGGAATCACCGGATGCATCAGCGAGCACCCTCATCGGTGTCCGCGATCTCCGCCGCGGACATCGGGCGGGACACGACGATCGCCCCGACCAGCGCGGCCAGCAGCAGGATGGACAACACCTCGAACGGCAGAGCCCAGGTCCGGAACACCGAGGTGCCGACGCTCTCGGCGGTACCGACCGAGGGATGTGCCACGAACGACCAGTGGAACGCGTCGATCAGCAGTGCGCCGAGGCCGACCGCGGCACCGGCGCCGATCAGTGCACCCGTGGCGCGCGGCCGATCCAGATCGAGCGAGCCGCCGATCGGTGCGCGGGTCAGCATCACCGCGAACAGCAGCAGTACGACGACCGCACCGACGTAGACGAGCACCTGGACCCACGCGACGAGTTCCGCGCCGAGCACGAGGAACATGCCGGCCATCGCGGCCAACGTGACCACGAGCCACAGTCCCGCGCGTACGAGATGCGATGTTCCTACTGCGCGTACACCCGCACCGATCGCGACCGCACCCAGCGCGGACAGCAACACATCCGCGACCGTCACTGGGAACTCGCCTTGTTCGCGGCTACTTCTTCCTTCGAAGCGTCGCCGTTGGGATCGTGGGCGGGCGGCTCCGGCACCGTCCACATCCATTCGCGCAGCGTGTCCTTCTCGTGCAGAAGATTGCGGATGTCGTATTCGGCGTATTCGAACTCCGGCGACCAGAAGAGCGCGTCGAACGGGCAGGCTTCGATGCAGATGCCGCAGTACATGCACAGTGAGAAGTCGATCGCGAAGCGGTCCAGCACGTTGCGCTGACGCGGCCGGGCGGCGCCGGGGACGGCGACCTCTTCCTTGTGCGAGTCGATGTAAATGCACCAGTCCGGGCACTCGCGCGCGCAGAGCATGCAGACCGTGCAGTTCTCTTCGAGCAGACCGATCACGCCCCGGGAGCGCGGTGGCAGCTCGGGTTCGACATCCGGATATTGGTCCGTGTGCGCCGGTTGCAGCATGGTTTTGAGCGTGATGGCCAGGCCGTTGACCAGGCCGCTACCCGGGATCCCGTGGCTGTGCTCGCTCATGTGCCATATCCTGCCGTGTACCTCGTCGGAACGTCTCATCCGGGGTGCGATCTTCCCTCACATCGAGAGAGCGCCACCATTTTCAACGATGATCGGCAAGCCGGTCCAGCAGTCCTGCCGCGACCAGCAGAATATCCCGCTCGGCCGAGGTCAGCTCGCTCTCCATCGCGTTCGACAGCCATGTCACGTGTACGTCCGCGTGGCCGCGCAGCACCTCGCGACCGGTCGGCGTGAGTTCGAGGATCACGCCGCGACCGTCCTCCGGGTCCGGCTTGCGGGTGACCAGGCCCTGCTCCTCCAGCGATGCGAACACCCGCGTCAGCGTCTGCGGTGCCGCCGATTCCGCTTCGGCGAGCGCCTTGGGCGAGGTCGGACCACCCCGGTACAGGCGACTGAGCAGCGCGATCCCGGTCGCACTGACGCCGTGGTCCTGGCGCTGCGCCTGCAATCGGCGGGACAGCCGGACGACGCCCTCACGAATCGCGGCGGCCGCAACAGAGGTCTCGGTCACGTCGTCAGTAGATCACCTGGGCGCGCGCTCCGTCAGCGGCGCCGCAGTGGGCGCGCCGACCGTGCAATGTGACAGGGCGCCGCGCGAGGAGCGCGCAATTATTCGTAGACTGCCGCCATGCCGGTCTGGTTGGACGTTCTCATCCGCGTGGTCGCGGTGGTGGTCGCGTTCCTCACCATCCCGCTGCTGGTTGGTCAGACCGAGCACAAAGTCATGGCGCACATGCAAGGCCGGCTCGGCCCGATGTACGCCGGCGCGTTCCACGGATGGGCTCAACTGATCGCGGACGGCATCAAGTTCGCCCAGAAGGAGGACATCACTCCTCGGGCGGCCGATGGACCGGTGTTCCGGCTCGCGCCGATCATCGCGCTGTTGCCGTACTTGGTCGTGATCCTGGTTATTCCGCTCGGCCCACACGATCTCGTGGCGCAGCCGCTGGATATCGGACTGTTCCTGGCGCTCGCCGTGATGGGTTTCGGCGTGGTCGCCGTACTCATGGCCGGTTGGGCTTCGGCGAACAAATACTCGCTGCTCGGCGGCTTGCGGGCGGCGGCCCAGTTGCTCGGGTACGAGTTGCCGTTCGTACTTTCCGCCGCGAGTGTCGCGATGGCCGCGGGCACGCTCTCGCTTTCCGGCATCGTGGATGCGTGGCGGCCGTGGTGGCTGATCTGGCAGGCGCCCGCGATGTGCATCTTCTTCACCGCCGGGGTCGCGGAGATCCGGCGGCCACCGTTCGACATGCCGATTGCCGAGTCCGAGCTGGTCTTCGGGTACATGACCGAGTACACCGGCTTGCGGTTCGCGTTCTTCCTGCTGACCGAGTACGTCGGGATCGTGGTCGTCTCGGCGCTCACCGCCGTGCTGTTCCTCGGCGGTTGGAAGGGTCCGTTCGATCACTATCTGGGTTGGCTCTGGACGCTGATCAAGGTGTTCTTCGTCGCGTTCCTGGTGATTTGGCTCCGGGTCGCGTATCCGCGTCTGCGCGAAGACCAGCTGCAACGCATCTGCTGGCTCGTCCTGGTCCCGGTCGCTCTGGCCCAGCTGATCCTCACCGCCGCAGTACGCCTCGCGATTTCTGCATAGACCCGGTTGATCCTGGAGTTAGACGGTGTGTCGTGCGAATAACTCCAGGATCGACTTCAGGCGCGGCCAGTTGCCAGCAGTGCCACTGACGGGATCACGACGTTGCCGTCCGGCCCGAGGAATTGGGGAACGAGCCGGTCGTACTCCTGCTTGATCTTGTCGATCATCTCCGGCTTCTGCTGCATGATCACGTGGCCGTTCGCGCCAATTCCGCGGGCCGGGCCGCCCCACCAGACCTCGGGATCTACGCGGTGTTCCCACCGGATCTCCGAGGATGCGACGTCGGAGATCCCAGCGGCCGTGAGGAGTTGACCGAAGCCTTCGGCGTTACGGACGAAGTCCCGATCCGCATCGACCCGCGGCACGTTGACCAGCTGCGCGCCCGCCGCCACGATCGCGTCCGATACGACTGATCGCGCCGGTGACGTCTCAGCCGACCAAATCGTCACGGCGATCACGCCGCCGAGGCGCACAACGCGGCGCATCTCGACCAGTGCCGCCGCCGGATCGCCGACGTGGTTGATGACGAAGTTCGCGACCGCCGCGTCGAACGTGTCGTCTGGAAACGGCAGCTCCGGAAGCACGGCGAGGCGTACGTCGGGCAGATCCCGACCGGCCAGCTCGACCATCGACGGCTCGGCGTCGACCGCCGACACCAGGGCACCACGCGCGATCGCGAGGCGGGCTACGGTCCCCGGTCCGGTACCGACATCGAGCAGCCGCGTGCCCTCGGTGATACCGGCGGCGTCCAGCAACGTGTCCGCCGTACCTGCGCACAGTGCCGCGAAGCTAGCCGCGTACACCGGTCCACGATCGGTCCACAGATCGCGCTCGTACCGGTCGAACGCCAACGTCATCGCGGCCCCCACTCTCCCGGCGCCGGTACGCCCGGCGGCCGCATCGGCGCACGTCGCGCCACTCCGGACTCGTGCGATTCGCCCGGCTCCTTCTCGCCCGGCCAATCCTTGGCCACCCGGGACGCCAGTACGAACTCCTTGCGCAGCGGATGCCCCTCGAACTCCGGCGGCAGCAACAGGCCCTTGAGATCCTCGTGGCCGTCGAACGCGACGTCGAACATCTCGTACGTCTCCCGCTCGTGCCACGCGGCACCCGGATAGACCGCCACAATCGAGTCGATTCGAGCGGCGTCGCGTGGGATCCGCGCACGGATGAGCACGCCATGCTTCGCTTCCGTGGACCAGACGTGGGCGACGATCGAGAATCCCTCGTCGAGCTCATCAACGGCGCTTAGCCAGTCGAAGAAGTTGCAGCCCAACGCGTCGCGGGCGGTAGTCAGCGCGCGTACCCAGGCGTCCGCCGGGACATCGACCGTCGCGCGGGCCCACGCGTCGCCGCCGGAGACGCTCGCGGTTGCTTCGACCCCGTCCAGCGCTTCCAATATCCAGGCACCAATATCGGCAGGCCCGCGACGCGCTTCGGTCTCCATGCACCGAATCGTAGCCGTCCCGTCAGCAAGCCGATCCGGGCAGGCAAGGGCTTGATCCTGGAGTTATTACCGCGACACGCCGTCGATGCGTCAACTAACTCCAGGATCAACCGGGGGTGGGCGGCGGGAAGTTGGGGGGTGACAGGATGGCGGTCATGCACGTTCTGGTTGCTGAAGCGATGAAGAAAGCCGCGATCATCTGGGTCTCCACCGCGGACGACCAGCCGGCGTACCCGTTGTGGTGCTTTCCGATCGACGATGCGCTCTATGTCGTCACGGGCGGGGACGAGCAGCCGGCGCCGGGCCTACTCGAGGCGGCCAGCGCCGACATCGGTGCTCGCGGAGATCACGGCGGCCGGATCGTCCGTTGGCGTGCCGGCGTCGAGCGGATCACGCCCGGCACCGAGGCGTGGACTGCGAACGTCCCTGCGCTTGCCGGAAAGCGGCTCAACGCGTCCGGAACCGTCGACGGGCTGGTCGAGAAGTGGGCGGCGACCGCATCGGTGCTGCGACTGGCGCCGATCGGCGACGACATCGAACCCGCCACTGACCGTTCGGAAATCGCTGCACCGCGCGCGACGCCGGCCGCTCAACGCACGGCAAAGCCGTTCCGCCTGCATAAGGTCAAGCGCCGGGTCGCGCGGCACGAACGCTAAAGCGGGGGCGCCACGATCTCGCCGCGTGCGATCGGGACCACCGACCCGGTTACGGTCGAATCCGTCACCACGCCCCCGCTCGCGGTGATCGTGCAGGTCATGGTGGACGGACGGCCCATCTCGACCCCTTGAATCACGGTGTACGCGGACTCGCCGTCCTCGGGCAACAGACCGCTGGTCACCAGCCACACGCCGAATCCGAGCGCGGCGGACCCGGTCGCCGGATCCTCGGGTACGCCGAGACCGGGCACGAACACCCGGGTTCGCGCCGTCCGCTCGGCCGGATCCCACGCGAACACGCTCGCGTGGATGACCCCCAGGTCGGTGGCGACCTGCGCGTTGCCTTTCGCACGCGCCAGGGCGTCGGGGCGGACCGAGAGGTACGGGAACTCCAATCCGCACCCGGCCATCCGCGGTGGCGGCCCGATGTGATCCGCCGGCGTCAGCCCGACCATCCGGAGCAGCGGTTCCGGGTCGATCGGCTCGGATACGGTCGGCGTACCGCCGTGTAGCGTCGCCCGGCCATCCGCCGTCACGTGCAGCGGCAGCAGACCGGCTCCGCATTCCTGGATCACGTCGCCCGGCTGAAAGCGGCCGGCCCGCATTTGGGTCACCGCGGCACCCACGCTGGGATGCCCGGCGAACGGCAACTCGGCCTCCGGCGTGAAGATCCGCAGCCGGTACGTCGCCGCCGGATCCGTCGGCGCCAGCACGAATGCGGTCTCGGACAGGTGGAATTCCAGCGCGAGCGTCTGCATCTGCGTCGATGTCAGGTCGTCGCCGCCATACACGACGGCCAGCGGATTTCCGGTAAATGCACGGTCGGTGAAGACATCGACGATCTCGTACGACAGGCTCTGCACTCTGAAGACGATACGGGCACCTAGGCTTAAGGCATGACAACGGCGGTAAGGGTCTACGTCGCCCGGCTTGCCGGACTGATGGTCTTCGATCCCAACGGGGACCAGGTCGGGCGGGTCCGGGACGCGGTCGCGCGAGTACGCGCCGACGGCGCCTCACCGCGCGTCGTCGGCCTGATCGCCGAGATGCCGATGCGTCGCCGGATCTTCCTGCCGATCGGGCGGGTAATCGCGATGGAGACCGACTCGGTCATCCTCGGCACCGGCACACTCAACCTGCGTCGGTTCGAGAAGCGTCCGGGCGAGATCCTGGTGCTCGAGGAACTGCTGGACCGGCGGGTGACGATCAACGAATCCGGCGCTCCGGCGGCGGTCGTGGACATCGCGATGGAGGGCAACCGCAATGGAGAGTGGACGCTCACCAGGGTCGCCGTACGCGAACACACCGGCCGCCTGAGCCGCCGAGGTCATCTGCATCAGCTCGACTGGAGTGAGGTCAGCGGCCTGGTTGGCATCCCCGACGCCCAAGGGACGGCGTCGTTGCTGGCTGTACTCGACAACATGCGCCCCGCCGACCTGGCGAACGTCCTGCAGGATCTGTCGAACAGCCGCCGGGTCGAGGTGGCCGCCGCGCTCGACGACGAACGCCTGGCCGACGTGCTGGAAGAACTCCCCGAGCACGATCAGGTAGAGATCCTCGGCGCGCTCGAGCCGTCCCGAGCCGCGGACGTGCTCGAAGAGATGAACCCGGATGATGCCGCCGATCTGCTGGCCGAATTGCCGAAGCCAGATCAGGATGTGCTGCTCGATCTGATGGAGCCGGCCGAGGCAAATCCGGTACGCCAGCTGCTGCACTACCAACCCGGTACGGCAGGCTCGGTGATGACCAGCGAACCGATCATCCTGACCCCGGATGCGACCGTCGCCGAAGCGCTCGCCCGGATCCGGGAACCGCAGCTCGCTCCGGCGGTCGCCGCGGTCGTATTCGTCGCACGTGCTCCGATGGCGACGCCGACCGGACGCTTCCTCGGCGTCGTACACTTCCAGCGGCTGTTGCGCGAGCCGCCGGCATCGCTGCTGGGCGGCGTCGTGGACAACGACATCGATCCGTTCGACCCGACGACGTCACTGTCCGAGATCACTCGGCGGATGGCGACGTACAACCTCGTGTCGATGCCGGTCGTGGATTCGCTCGGTCGCCTGCTCGGCGCCGTCACGGTCGACGATGTCCTCGACCATCTGTTGCCCCGGGACTGGCGCGACCGCGACCAAGAGGTCGTCAGTGAAGTACGAAGCGCGCTAGGGGCGATTCATGGGTGAGCCGCGTCGGGACATGCGGCTCGATCAGCCTCGCGATTCCCGGTTGAAGCTGCCGAAGTTCGACCCGGAAACGTTCGGCCGCTGGTCCGAGGGGACCGCCCGGTTCATCGGTACGGCGAAGTTCATCGTGTACATGACGATCTTCATCGCTGTCTGGTTTCTCTGGAACACGCTGGCTCCGACGAATCTCCGGTTCGACCCGTACACCTTCACGTTCTTGACCTTGCTCTTGTCGTTGCAGGCGTCCTACGCCGCGCCGCTGATCCTGCTCGCGCAGAACCGGCAGGCCGACCGCGACCGACTGTCGATGGAGGAGGACCGGCGTCGCGCCTCGCTGCAGAAGGCGGATACCGAATACCTGTCGCGCGAACTCGCTTCGCTACGGATCGCGATCGGCGAGGTGGCCACCCGGGACTTCGTTCGGTCCGAGCTGTCCCGGTTGGCCGAAGAGCTGGACGAAGCGGCGCAGCGCCGACAGAAGCTGGAGCGGAAAGAACATCAGCGGGAACTGCGGCGAGCGGCGAAGGCGGCCGAGGCGAGCGGCGAAGCGGTCGGCTTTGACGAGCCTCTGGAGACCGATCTGAAGGCGGACGACAACCTTCCGCCGAAGTCCCGGCGCCGTAACCGGTAGCCATGGAAATGAATGTGCCGCGCGCCTCAAGGGGTTTGAAGGCGCGCGGCTCAACGTAACGATTGTCCCATTCCAGTGGGTACGGCGTCCAGCGCTGATTTCACCTGCCGGAAATTTTCCTCGTCGGACCTGATGAGCACCCGATGCGCGGCGACCGGTCGGCGCGTCGGATTCGACACAAGCGCGGGGACGACCGGACGGCCCGCGTTTACCGCGCCGTAGCATTGCCAGCATGTCCGCACCTGCCACGTCACCCGCTGCTGATGTCCTCGAAGAAGCGATCCGCGCCGCGCTGGCCACGGTCGACGATCCGGAGATCCGCCGGCCGATCACCGACCTCAACATGGTCGAATCGGTGCACGTCGACGCGTCCGGCGTCACGACCGTCGCGTTGCTGCTCACGGTGGCCGGTTGCCCGCTCCGGGACAAGCTGCGCGACGACATCACGGCCGCGGTCGGCGCCGTCGCCGGCGTGTCAGCCGTCAAGGTCGATTTCGGGGTAATGACCGCCGAGCAGCGCAAGGACCTACAGACCAGCCTGCGCGGCGGCGGTACGGCCGAGCCGGTCGTACCGTTCGCGCAGCCCGGCAGCCGCACCCGTGTGTACGCGATCGCCAGCGGCAAGGGCGGCGTCGGCAAATCGAGCGTGACGGTCAACCTGGCGGCCGCGCTCGCCGCTCGGGGCCTGTCGGTCGGCGTCGTGGATGCGGACATCTACGGGCACTCGGTGCCACGCATGCTCGGTACGGCCGACCGCCCCACGCAGGTCGAGGATATGATCATGCCGCCCCAGGCGCACGGCGTGAAGGTGATCTCGATCGGTATGTTCACGGCCGGCAACGCCGCGGTGGTGTGGCGCGGGCCGATGCTGCACCGGGCGCTGCAACAGTTCCTCGCCGACGTGTACTGGGGCGACCTGGACGTGCTGCTGCTCGACCTCCCGCCGGGTACCGGCGATATGGCGATCTCGCTTGCCCAGCTGCTGCCGAACGCCGAGATTCTGGTGGTCACGACACCGCAGACGGCCGCCGCCGAGGTGGCCGAGCGGGCCGGCGCGATCGCGCTGCAAACTCACCAGCGCCTCGTCGGTGTCGTGGAGAACATGTCCTGGCTGGAGCTGCCGACCGGCGAGCGGATGGACATCTTCGGATCGGGCGGCGGCCAGATCGTCGCGGATTCTCTGACCCGGACGGTCGGTGCGAGCGTGCCGCTGCTAGGCCAGATCCCGCTGGACACTCGCGTACGCGAGGCGGGCGACGCCGGTACACCGATCGTGATCACCGATCCGGACGCACCGGCGGCGAAGGCGCTGCAGGCGATCGCGGATCGACTCGCAACTCGACGCGAGTCCCTGGCCGGAAAGCCGCTAGGCCTGCGTCCGATGTAACATTTTCGCGCTCCGTCAGCGGCGCCGCAGTGGGCGCCGCGCGAGGAGCGCGCAATATCTACGTGGCGTCGAAGTCGTAAGTCTTGACCGCCGGTGCTGGCGGCGGTTCGATCGGTGTCGGACCGCCGGTGTTGACCGGCTTTGGCTTCAACGACGAACGTACGCTCTGCTGGGCACCCTTGACCTCGCCGTGCACGCCCTTGAGCTCGGACTGGACGCCCTTGAGATCGTTCCGGACGTCGTTGTAGAGATCGTCGAGCGGCCGCCGGATCGCGCGCTCGTCCTCTTCGCTCAGGATGTGCTTGCGGATCAGAGTCTTCGGGTTCAGATCTTCTAGCGAAATGTCCGTACCGAGTTCGCGGCTGAGGTCGGACGTCGCGTTACGTGCCATGTCACGGAGGTTCCGGATCATCTTCACGCCGTCGGCGATCGCCTTCGGGAGCCGGTCCGGGCCGAAAATGAACATCGCGAGCAACAGCAGGACGACGAACTCCCAGCCGTTGATGCCGAAAAAATCCACGCCGGGTCGCCTCCGCCCATCCTGCCAGCCGCGGACCCCAGCTTACGCAGGCATGCTGACGGTCACCAATGGCGTGTCAGTTCGAATCCGGGACGAGTTTTACCTGGGCCGTGTGACGGTCACCATCGCGCAGGTAGACAACCGGCACGATGGTCCCGGGCGCGTACTGGCGGACCAGCGCCGTCAGGTCACCGGCCGACGTCAGCAGACTGCCGCCGATCAGCAGAACCACGTCGCCCGCCTTCAGACCGGCGGCGGCGGCCGGCCCACCGGGCGTCACGGCCGCGATCGGGACGCCACCGTTCGGATCCTGGTGATAGGAGGTCGGTGTGGTCGCGCCGATCACCGTGTGGACGATCTTGCCGCCGCCGATGATCTGCTGAGCGATCCGCTTGGCCTGATTGATCGGGATGGCGAACGCCAGTCCGATGTTGCCGGCGTCATCCGAATTCGTGGCCGACGACGACTCGATCGCCGCGTCGACGCCGATGACCTGGCCGTTCGCATCGAACAGCGGTCCACCGGAGTTACCGTGATTTACTGCGGCATCGGTCTGGATCGCCGAGTAGTAGCGGGTCGGCCCGCTGCCCGAGGTGATCTCCAACGGGCGGTGCAGAGCGCTGATGATGCCGTAGGTGACCGTGCCCGGCAGATCCAGCGGCGCTCCGACGGCGAGCACCGGATCGCCGACCGCGACCGAGTCCGAGTCGCCGAACGTCACGGCGGGCAAGCCGGTACGCGAGACCTTGAGTACCGCGATATCCGACTCGGAATCGGCACCGACGAGCGTGGCGGGCGCGGTCGACGAGTCGCTGAACATCACCGTCGCGGGATCCGACAGACCCTGCACGACGTGGTCATTCGTCACGACGTACCCGTTGCTGGAGACGATGAAGCCGGATCCGATCGCCGACGTACCGAAGCCGTTGTCCACCCGAATCGTCACGACGCTCGGCATCACGGCCTTGGCGACGCCGGCGAGCGACGTCGGCGCGCGCTGTGCCGCGCTGGGCGCCGATCCGCCGAGAACCGTTCCAGTGCTGCCGCCCCGACGTACCGCGACGTTGTATCCGAGCGCGCCACCGAGCGCGCCCGCGAGCAGCGCCGCGATCACGCTGATCAACAGCACCTGGCCGAGCGTCGCGTTCCGGCCCCGCTTCGTGAAATCCGGCGGCTCGACCTCGGCCGGTGGTTCCGGCGCCGGAACGATCACCGCGGCCGGAGCGTACGGATCCCGCCACGGATCGGTCGACGCATCCGACCACCACGCGGAGTTGTCCTTCGGAGATTCATTTCCGTTCGTCACGAGCGGCATCCAAGGCGGAGGAGCGGGCGTCGGCCCAGTGGCAGGCGCGATGACCTGCGATGGCGAGATCCACGGAGACGGACTTTCCGGCGCGCCGATCGGGTACGCAGCGTCACGGCCAGGCGCGTCGTAGAGTGCGCCGGAGAAACCTGACGACGCATCCAACCGCTGTTCCGGTGAACCGTCCACGCCACACCCCCAGTCCTATCCGTAATCAGGATCGCACGGCAACCTTGCATCACATCACCGATCAAGACATCGAGCGCGAAATGCAGCAGGGCTAGCGTGAGGGCGCTGAATACATGAGGAGACCGGCGATGGTCAGCACCACCGACATGATCATGCAAAGGTCCGCGCACGCGCGGGACTTCGCCGAATCCTATGTCGCCGAGGACGATGTGATGAGGGTCGCGCGGGCGATGTCGACCGAGGTCGGGGTCGTGCCGATCTCCGCCGGTACGGGGGCTGCGCTGCGCGTACTCGCGGCCGCGCTCGGCGCGCGTTCGGTGATCGAAATCGGTACCGGCACCGGATTGAGCGCACTCTGGCTGCTCGGCGGCATGCCGGCCGACGGTGTCCTGACCACGATCGACATCGAGCCGGAGTACCAGCGGATGTCCCGCCGGATTCTGGCCGAGGCCGGGCACCCGGCCGGCCGTACCCGCCTGATCGCCGGCCGCGCGCTCGATGTCCTGCCGCGCCTCGCCGACGGCGCGTACGACCTGCTGTTTCTGGACGGCGATCGGGGTGACTACGCGGCCTGCGTCCAGGCCGCGCCGCGGATCCTGCGTACCGGCGGGATGCTCGTGATCAATGGCGCGCTGGCCGGTGGCAAGGTCGCCGATCCATCGGTACGGGATCCCCAGACCGCCGAGTTGCGCGACGTGGTCCGGACCCTTCGGACCAGCGAGGACTGGTGTCCGGCGCTGCTCCCGGTCGGCGACGGCCTTCTATGTGCGGTGAAAGCAACGGCGATCTAGAGCGCTTCCAGCCACCGCAGCAACGTCCGTACGCCCCAACCGGTCGCGCCCTTCGCCAGCTCGGCGTCGGCACTCGCCGC
Source organism: uncultured Actinomycetota bacterium (assembly GCA_963831705.1). GTDB lineage: Bacteria > Actinomycetota > Actinomycetes > Mycobacteriales > Micromonosporaceae > DASQPR01. The sequence continues at coordinate 1,086,593 of CAWHRE010000010.1, forward strand.
CCACGCGGGCGCCGACATGTCGATGTGTGCCCAGCGGGGACGGAGATCACCGGTGAACTCCCGGAGAAACAGCGCAGCGGTCGTCGCACCCGGGCCGGGTCCGCTATTCGCGATGTCCGCCACGTCACTGCGGATGTCCCGGACATAATCCTCGGTTAGCGGCATGCGCCATACCTGCTCGCCGGCGGCGCCGGCCGCCTGCTCCAGGGAGCGCGCAAGATCATCGTTCTCGGTGAACAACGCACCGGTCCGCTTGCCGAGCGCGACCATGTTCGCGCCGGTGAGCGTCGCGAGGTCGATCAGGTAATCCGCTTCGAACTGCTCGGCCGCGTACGCGAGCGCGTCCCCCAGGACAATCCGACCTTCCGCGTCGGTGTTCAGGATCTCGCTGGTCACCCCGCCGTAGTGCCGCACGACGTCGCCGGGCCGGAACGCCGAGCCGCTGACCATGTTCTCGGCGAGCGGGGCGAGCGCCGTGATGCGTACCGGCAGCTTCATCTCAGCCGCGCCGAGCGTTGCCGCCATGATCGCCGCTGCGCCACCCATGTCCTTGCGCATCAGGAGCATCGCTTCGGCCGGCTTGATGCAGATGCCGCCGGTATCGAACGTGATGCCCTTCCCGACCAGCACAACGTGGCGCGTGGCGTCGTCCGGCGTCCAGGAGAGTTCGACGAACCGGGGTCCCCTGGTCGATCCGCGCCCGACGGCGAGGATGCCGCCGAAGCCGTCCGCTTCGAGTTCGTCGGTGGCCCGTACGCGGACGGTCAGGCGCTGGTTTCCGGCCGCCACCGCACTGATCTGGTCGGCGAACCACGCCGGCGTCTTGTCCTCGCTGGGTGTGTTCGTGAGGTCGCGCGCGAATCTGGTGGCGGACGCGACGGTGTACGCGTCGGTGACCGCATCGGTCAGCACGTCGGCATCGTCGACCAGCAGCGTCACCTGACGCAGCTCATCGTCCGGGTTCGTGTCCACTACACCATCGCCGGCGACATGACGCCGCTCGCCGTATCGGAACTTGTACGACCCGAGCCACACGCCCTCGGCCACGCCACGTACCGCTTCGTGGTCCGCCAAGCCGGCGGTTGAGGCCGGCATCGCAATCCATAGTGCGTTGACGTTCATCGCCGCGCGTACCGCAGCGGCGCCCGCGGACCGCCAGCCGGATTCGTCGCCCTTACCGACACCGACGAGAAGGACCCGACGCGGCGTCCGCGTGGGGCGTGGCAGCACCGCCATCGCGCCGGGCGTGCCCTTGTGATTCGCGTCGGCGAGAAGTGCCTCGAGCTCGCCGCGAAGGTCGTCGTCGATCGGTGCCGCGACGTCGATCAGCGTCGGCCCGTCTCGATCCGCCCGTACGGGCACGACCAACACATCGGGAACGGATGTCATCAGGCGATCGGACAATCGAACGTTGAGCACACCAGCTCCGGTTGAGAAGGGATGTGATGTGGGAAATCCCACTGGAAGGAACGCTACGTCACTTGCTTCCCGCGAACCACACGCGTACGCCAAGCGCCGGTTGATGTGCTCAACCGGCGCCCGTGCGTAATCGTGAAGGAGCTAGCCGACCGCGGCCCGGAGCGCCTCGCCCAGTGCCGTGGCCTCATCGGGGGTCATTTCGACGACAAGCCGGCCACCGCCTTCCAGCGGAACCCGCATAACGATCCCGCGGCCTTCCTTGGTGACCTCCAGCGGACCGTCGCCCGTCCGCGGCTTCATCGCCGCCATGTTGCCTCCTTCAAATCCCGTTCCGGAGAAGTCTCTCCGACCCGTACGGCTGAATCATGTATGCGCTCGCCAAGTACGCCAGGGACGCGTATCTCTGGCCTGTCCACACGTCCCTCCAATGATTTTCCCTGATAACGGCCTCAAGACCCAAACCGGAGGCGAAATCGGTATGACAGCGTGCCTGGCATGCGGGTCCGATGAATGTCACAATGGGCCGCATTTCTGCGGCACACGGCTATCTGAGCGATCATGAGACCGGCGTGAGGGAGGAACGGCATGCAGGCAAGATCAGCGCTGTTCGACCTGTACGGCGACCACCTTCGCACCCACGGAGGTCGTGCGCCGGTTGCTGCGCTGGTCCGGATGCTCGCCCCTCTCGAGATCGGCGCACCCGCCGTCCGCACCGCCGTCTCCCGGATGGTGCGCCAGGGCTGGCTGAGCCCGACCCGTCTCGTGACCGGGCCCGGATATGCGATCACTCCCCGCGCCGCCCGGCGCCTGGAAGACGCCGGATCACGGATTTACCGCACGAACGTACCCGCTTGGGATGGTTCTTTTGATTTGATCATTGCCGATTCGTCCCTCACGCGCAATGACCGCCTTCGTCTCGCGAATAGCCTCACGTACCTCGGCTACGGACGGATTGGCGACAGTACGTGGATCGCGACGCGTGCCTCGCCCGAGGCGGACGCCGTGATCGCGGAGTCCGGCCTGCTGCTTGACCGATTCACGGCGCATCGCTGCGGCGGCGCCAAGGATGCCGCCGGGCTCGTTCGCCGAGCCTGGGATCTGGAGCGGATCGGCCGCGAATATCGAGACTTCGTCACCGATCTCCGTCCGGTGGTCGAGGGCGTTGACACCGCCGATCCCCGGGCCGCGTTCACCGCGCGGTTCCGGCTGGTCCACTCGTGGCGTACGTTCCTGTTCCGGGATCCGGCACTCCCCGCGACGCTGTTGCCCGCCAACTGGCCGGGGATCAAGGCGGCCGAGTTCTTCGACCGGCATGCTGGACTCCTCCGGCCGGGCGCCGATCGATTCGTGGACGAGTGCCTCAACATCACCGCCGCGCCGGTGCCAGACCTCGTACAACCATCCAGGCCAACGACGACCTTGAGGACCCCGCTATGACTTCGTTGCTTGTGGACATCACGGACGGTGTCGCGACACTGACACTGAACCGCCCGGAATCGCTGAACTCGCTGAACATGGCCCTGAAGGATGAACTCCGCGACACGCTGGACGCGATCGCCGCCGACGACGCGGTTCGCGCGGTCGTCATCACAGGCGCCGGACGAGCGTTCTGCGTGGGCCAGGACCTCCGCGAACACGTCGGCATGCTCGCGGCCGGCGATCCGGCACCACTGTCCACGGTCGATGTGCACTACAACCCGATCGCGCTGCGCCTGGCCGACATGGGCAAGCCGGTGATCGCTGCGGTACGCGGCATGGCCGCCGGCGCCGGCGCCGGGATCGCGTTCCTCGCCGACTTCCGCATCGGTGGTCCGGGTACCGGCTTTCTGATGGCGTTCGTGCACGTCGGACTGGCCGGAGACACCGGCGTTTCGTGGACACTGCCACGGTTGGTAGGCCACGCGAAGGCCACCGAACTGCTCCTCGTTGGCGAGCGGATCGACGCGGCCGAAGCAAACCGCCTCGGTCTGCTGACCAGGCTCGAGGACGATGACGATTTGGTTCTGCCGACCGCTCAGAAGCTCGCGGCACAGCTCGCCGCCGGCCCGACCGTCGCGTACGCGCAGATCAAGCGCCAGCTGACTCTGGCCGAGTCGAGCACGCTGGCGGACGCGCTGGCGTTCGAGTCGACCGCGCAGGCCATCGCCGGCGCGACCGAGGACCACCGAGAGTCGGTAGATGCCTTCATCGCCAAGCGGCCACCAAAATTCCAGGGCCGCTAGCCGTCCGCCGCCTCAGTCCCAGCGCGAGCGCCGACCCAGTTGATCCTGGAGTTATTCGCACGACACACCGTCGATGCGTCAACTAACTCCAGGATCAACAGGGAGGTGGGGTTAGTCCTCTTCGGGATCCTGGTTCGCCTCTTCGCCCAGAACGAACGCCTGCATCGCCAGTTCGTCGTCGACCGGACTCACGTACGTCGGCAATTCAGTCGGCCCGAGTTCCCCGACGTAGGACCAGAACTGGCGGACCGCCTCGGCCGCGCTCTCCGCCTCGATCGGCAAGTCGAGACTCACGAACCAGGTCCGCGGTGGCGGCGCCGGCGGACGGAGTGCACCGAGCGCGGTCGGTGCGAGCTCACGAACCGGACCGTCTGTCGGGAATAGGTCCATCGCCGGTCGCGGCTCGTCGAAAAACCTCTGGGTGTACGCCAATGCCACCGCCCCGTCGCCGCGAGCGCCCGAATGATCATCGTTGGTTGTGGGCGAAACCCGGGCCAGCGCGAACACGACCGGCGGCGCGACATCCGCGATCAGTGCGACCTGGTCACCGTCTCCGAACCCGTCCACGCCGATCAACCAGTCCAGCTCGATGACATCGCGGTGATAGAGCCGCTCGGCGGCGAAACGATCGGCGGAAACCAGCACGGACCAGGCACGCATGCCCCGAGTTTAGAGCGACGTGCAATTGAGACTGCCGGGTGCCAGCCGCGCCCTCGCCCGCGACGCGCGGCGTGGTCGTCGCAATCCGCAGGTCAGAACACGCCGGACACCCACCGCCCCATTTGCCCGGCGCTCTCAGATTCTGACCGGCACGTAGCAGCGCGCGAGATGGTCGTCGACCATGCCGGTGGCTTGCATCAACGCGTACGCGGTGGTCGGCCCGACGAACTTGAAGCCGCGTTTGCGCAGGTCCTTCGCCATCGCAATCGACTCTGTTGTGCTGGCCTGCGTCTCGCCCAGCTTCTTCGGGCGCGGCGGCCGCGGGACCGGCGCGAACGACCACAACAGCGCGGCTAGGCCGTCCGGCAGCGCGAGCGCCGCCCGCGCGTTCGCGATCGCAGCATCGATCTTCATCCGGTTCCGCACGATGCCGGCGTCCGCGAGCAGCCGCTCGACATCGTGCTCGTCAAACGATGCGACGGTGGTCATGTCGAAGTCGGCGAACGCAGTTCGGAACGCCGGTCGCTTTCGCAGGATCGTGATCCACGACAGGCCGGACTGGAACGCCTCGAGCGTCATCCGCTCATAGAGGCCCTCATCAGTACGAATGGGGACGCCCCACTCGTCATCGTGATAGGCCTGGTAATCCGGCGTGCTCAAGCCCCAAGGGCAGCGGCGGCGCCCATCGGCGCCAACTACGGTTCCGTCTTCCACGGTTTCCGACGCTACCGCCCGCCACCGACAGAGGGGTTTATCCGAGACGCCCGTCCTCGACCAATCGGGCGAAGCGTTTCAGCGCCTGCGTCAGACTCACCTTCGAGGTCGGCCACAGCAGCGGCCGGGCCGCCCGCCCGGCGGCGCCGGACGGCAGCTGGAACCATTCGTGCCAGACCATCTGGGTCCGGTTGCCACCCATCGCGGTCAACCGCATGATCCCAGGGCCCTTCAGGATCTTGCCGGTATGCAGCACCCGGATCTCGTACGGTGGGTCGAGCTTCTCCACCTGCATCACGTCGCGGAGTGACGCCGGCCCGATCGCGGTGATCGCCTCGATCGTGCTTCCGACGCCACCGTCGCCGTCAATGACCCGGACGGTCGTGAACGGAATCCAGGCCCCTTGCGTCTCCCAGTCGGTAAACGCCGCGTACACCCTGGTGGCCGGAGCGTTGACGACTACTGCCGCTCTGACCTCGGTCGTATTGCCGGGGTCGGTCGAACTCATCGGCCGCTGGACGCCCGGGCGCGCGCGTCGCCGGTCAGCTCGTCGTCCTGGTCGTCGTCCTGGTCATGGGCCTGCTCGTGCGCTTGAACTCCGGTGGCATCCGCATCCAGCTCATCAGCCGCCCGACCGGTCGCGCCGGGCTCCAGGCGCAGATCGGACACCACAGCCGGGCGACCGGTCGGCGACGAACCCTCGCGGGCGACTCGGAGCACTTCGGCTTCCTCGTCGCGCCCCTCGCGTACCGCCAAAATCTCTGCTTCCAGAACTTCGATCAGTTCTTCTTTGTAGCCGAGGTCGTAGGCCGCTCGACGCAGCGCGGCGTCGACCTGATCCATCCGGTAGCCGCGCAGCGTGGTATCGAACCGGATGGTTTCGATGTCCGTTTCGGTGAGCGGTCGGGTCGAGGGCAGCGGCACCGCACGGCCATCCGGCTCTTCAGGATCAAGGCCACGGTCGTTGCCCGTGACGATCCAGGTGACACCGTATGCGATCGCGCCGACGACGAGCGCGCCCAAGATCAATAGGAGGACGTGAGCCATAGCGTCGATCGTGGCACGCCAACCCGCGAAGAGCGAGCCCGGCATCCCCGGTTACGTCCAGCGAAGGACTTTTTTCCGCCACGCATAAAGGAGTCCGAGCGCGAGTACGCCGACGAACACGGCCATCTCGACCACGGATGACGTCCGGAAACCCGGCTTCGCGTAGATCGTCGCCCACGGGAAGAGGAAGACGCTCTCGACGGCGAAGAGTACGTACAGAAACGCGTAGATGTAGTAGCGAATCTGCATCTGCGCCCAGCCGGTGCCGACCGGGTCGACGCCGGACTCGTACGTTGCGCGCTTGCCGGGCGGATTCGCCGGATTTGACGGGCGCAGCAGCCGGTTCGCGCTGAACGCACCGACGAATACGAGCGCTCCGGCAACGAGGAGCAGGCCGAGAGTGGCGTACGAGCCGAGGTAGCCGTGCATGACAGCCACCTTAGTACCGAAGTTGATCCTGGAGTTATTCGCACGACACACGGTCGATGCGTCAACTAACTCCAGGATCAACTGGGTTTCTATGGACTAGCGCCAGGTGCGGTGGTGGTGGGGGTCGGGGCGGGCCAGGCCGACCTGGTCGGCGATGCCGGCCACCAAGTCTCGGTACGTCGGATCCTCGGCGTCGTCGGCGATCTCGGCCAGCTGCTCGCGGAGTTCGACCTGGTCGTCGTGGCGCAAATGCATCAGGTTCGCACAGATCTTTTCGGTCGCCCGAGCTGCTGTCGCGCCGTCAATCTCATCCTCGCCGCACAGCTCAAGCAGCAGAAACGCGTCGATTACGGCAAGGATGAGGGGGCGGGACTCCATGACGGCACAGTCTGCACGCAACCCGCCATGATCGCTGCCCCCGACCCACCGATTAGGAAGATCAAGACACGGTAACCGAGATCGTATGCCAGCCGGTCGCCCCGTTCGGGAACGTATCCACCCGCTTGTCGGGCTGGGTGGCGCCGGTTTTGTCGGTCGCGCGTACGCGGAGCTGGTGAATTCCCTTCGTTGCGGTCCACGGCCACGACCACTGGACCCAGGTGTCGATCGACGGTACGGCCGCGAGCGTCGGCCCGTTGCCACGGTCGCGCGTCCACCTGCACCTCGACCATCGCGATCCCCCGATGCTGCGCCCAGGCGACCCCCTGCACCTTCTGCGCACCCGCTTTCAGCTGCGCGAAGCCTGCCGGTCGATCGATTCGTGAGGCGGTCTTGACCGGCGCCTGAGCGGACCACCCGCGCTTCACCCAATAAGGGTCGTACGCGGCGAATGTGGTCACTTCAAGATCGACCAGCCACTTGCAGGCGCCGACGTAGCCGTACAGGCCGGGGGTGAGCATCCGGACCGGGAAGCCGTGCTCGAACGGCAGCGGCTGACCATCCATGCCGACCACTAGCATCGCGTCGCGGCCGTCCATGATCGTGGCGACCGGCGTACCGATGGTCATCCCGTCGATCGAGCGTGCGACGACCTGATCCGCGCCGGCATGCACGCCGACCTCGGTGAGCAGCGCCGCGAGCGGAGCGCCCAGCCAGCGGGCGGTACCGACGTATGGGCCGCCGACCTCGTTCGACACGCAGTTCAACGTGATGTCGCGCTGGATCAGCGGTCGCCTCATCAGCTGACTCAGGCTCAGCGTCATCGGCCGATCCACCATCCCGTGAATGCGTAGCGACCAGTCGTCCGGATTGATCTGCGGGATCGTGAGCGCAGTGTCGACCCGGTAAAACGAGCTCACCGGCGTGTAGAAGCCCGGCTCGGTGACCGGTGGCGGCCCGGCGTTGGCCGGCGCGGGCAGCCGGAGCGCCGCACGCAGCTTCGCGATCGAACCGGATTTCGCGCGCGAAATCCCGTCGCCGCCGATGTAGACCACGGCCGCGCCGAGCGCTACCAGACCTCCGGTCCGCAGAAAGCGCCGACGATCGAGGAGCGCACGGCCGGCCGTACCGTCAGGGTCTGATGGTCTTGGGGTTTGATCTTTTAAAAGCAGCCAGAGTACGAGTACGGCGGCCGCGCCCGCGAGGATGGCCGGCGCGATGTCCGTGATCTGGAAAGTCGGCCGCGTCGTCGCGGCAAGGACGCCGATCACGCCGAACAGCGCGACGCCGACCAGCCCGATCCTGAGCTTTCTGGTCGCCACGATGCCGACCACGATCGCGAACAGCGCCAGCAGAACGTAAATGTTGCTCAGCAGGAAGAGCTTGTCGTGCGTACCGAACTGCCGGATGGCGAATTCCTTCAGCGGCGTCGGCGTCGCGTCGATGACGGTCTCGCCGACCGTGACGATCGGTGACGTCTGTGGCCGGCTGACGGCCGCGGCCAGCTGACCGACCGCGACACCGGCGGCACCCGCAAGCAGTCCCGCCAGCGCCCCGTACGGCCAGCGGCGCATCGATTGGCGGCTCGGTAGCCAGCGGGGCATGGCGAGCTCCTCTCACTTCGGGACGGTCCGGGAACGGGACATGCCCGCCGCGCATCCATATCGCGGCGGGCATGTAGCGCAGTGCTGAAATTCAGTGGGAAGTGCTGGACGATCAGCTGGTCGGCATCAGAACGGAGTCGATGATGTAGACGGTCGCGTTCGCGGTGTGTACGTCGCCGCAGACCACCATCGAGGTGCCGTTGACGGTGAAGCTCTGGCCACTGCCGGTCACCGTCAGGTTGCTGCCTTCGAGCGTCTTGTGCGTACCGGCGAGCTGGTCGGGGGCGAGCTGACCGGACACGACGTGGTACTCAAGGACCTTGGTCAGCTGCGCCTTGTCGGCCATGACCTTGTTCAGATCGGCCGACGGGATCTTCGCGAAAGCGGCGTTGTCCGGCGCGAACACCGTGATGCCCTGCGCGTTGTTGAGCGTGTCGCCGAGGCCGGCCGCGGTAACCGCTGCCACGAGCGTCTTCAACGCCGGGTTGCCGCTCGCCGCGGTCGCCACCGGGACCTTCGACATCGCATCGAAGCTGCCCGGGTTCGACGGATCGGTCGGGATCGACGGGCAGGCGCTGCCGAACGGGGCGGAGGACGACATGGCCGAGGCGCTCGCCGTCACGGCCGGTGCGGCTGCCTGCGTGGTGGCCTTGGCGGCCGACGACGAGCACGCAGCGAGGCCCAGGAGGGCGACGGCCGACACGCCGACTGCAATACGCTTTTTCATGATTCCTCCGGAAGTAGCGGTTATTTCGATCACAGGAACTATTCGTTCGTGGGGTGGGACACGGATGGGTACGACTTTCCGTACGCCGGAAGTAGGCTCGTCGCGTAGGGAATCTGACCCAGGAGGTCTAAAAGTCCGTGAGTAAGCAGGTTCGTCAACTCGATCGGGTGGTTATTCGGTTCGCCGGCGATTCCGGCGACGGCATGCAGCTCACCGGAGACCGATTCACCTCGGAGACCGCAGCGCTCGGAAACGACATCTCGACGCTCCCGAACTTCCCGGCCGAGATCCGGGCACCAGCCGGGACGCTGCCCGGTGTGTCGAGCTTCCAGGTGCACTTCGCCGACTACGACATCCTGACCCCGGGTGACGCGCCGAACGTGCTGGTCGCGATGAACCCGGCGGCACTCAAGGCGAACCTCGCCGACCTGCCACGCGGCGCCGAGATCATCGTCAACACCGACGAGTTCACGAAGCGCAACCTCGCGAAGGTCGGCTACGACTCGGATCCGTTGACCGACGGTTCCCTCGACGGGTACACGCTTCACCCGGTTGCGCTGACCAGCATGACGGTCAAGGCGCTGGAGTCGTTCGAGCTGTCCAAAAAGGACGCGGAACGCGCGAAGAACATGTTCGCACTCGGGTTGCTGTCCTGGCTCTACTCCCGGCCGTACGACTCGACGCTCAAGTTCCTGGCGAAGAAGTTCGCGACGAAGCCGGTGCTCGCGCAGTCGAACCAGGCCGCGTTCACGGCCGGTTGGAACTTTGGCGAGACGACCGAGGACTTCGTGATCCGCTACGAGGTCGCTCCGGCGAAGATGCCGCCCGGCAACTACCGAAACATCACCGGCAACGCCGCCCTGGCACTCGGGCTGGTCGCCGCCGCGGTCCGCTCGAAGCTGCAGCTCGTGCTTGGTGCGTACCCGATCACGCCGGCCAGCGACGTCCTGCACGAGATGAGCAAGCACAAGAAGTTCGGCGTCCTGACCGTGCAGGCGGAGGACGAGATCGCGGCGATCGGCATCGCGCTCGGTGCGTCGTACGGCGGGTCGCTTGGCGTCACCTCAACGAGTGGTCCCGGCGTGGCTCTGAAAAGTGAAACCATCTCGCTGGCGATCGCGCTCGAGTTGCCGCTGATCGTCATCGACGTCCAGCGGGCCGGCCCGTCTACCGGTATGCCGACGAAGACCGAGCAGGCCGATCTCCTGATGGCCCTGTACGGCCGACATGGCGAAGCCCCGGCCGTCGTGATCGCACCCAGTTCCCCGTCCGACTGCTTCCACGCCGCGCTGGACGCCGCCCGGATCGCGCTCACCTACCGGACTCCGGTGCTGTTGCTGTCCGACGGCTACATCGCGAACGGTTCGGAACCGTGGCTGCTGCCGGATGTTGCCTCGCTGCCCGATCTCACGGTGGACTTCGCGACGAAGCCGAACTCCCCCGACGGTGCGAAGTTCCTGCCGTACCTCCGGGATCCGGAGACGATGGCGCGGCCGTGGGCGATCCCCGGTACGCCCGGACTGGAACACCGGATCGGCGGGCTGGAGAAGGCCGACGTCACCGGCGACATCTCGTACGATCCGGCGAACCACGACTTCATGGTTCGCATGCGTGCCTCGCGGATCGAGAACATCGAGGTGCCCGACATCACGGTCGAAGATCCCGATCACGACGCGTCCGTACTGGTGTTGGGCTGGGGCTCGACGTACGGGCCGATCGGTGCCGCCTGCCGGGCGCTGCGACTGAGGGGGATGTCGATCGCGCAGGCGCACGTCCGGTTCCTGAACCCGTTGCCGCGCAACCTCGAATCGGTACTGCGGAACTATGACCGGGTCGTGATCCCTGAGATGAACCTCGGCCAACTCGCCTCGGTGATCCGGTCGAAATACCTGATCGACGCGATCTCCTACAACCAGGTACGCGGATTGCCGTTCACCGCGGCCGAGCTGGAAACAATGCTGGAAGGCGTGGTCGTCGATGTCTGAGATATCGCTGAAGCTCACCGCGAAGGACTTCAAGAGCGACCAGGAGATCCGCTGGTGCCCGGGGTGCGGCGACTACGCGATCCTGGCCGCCGTGCAGTCGTTCATGCCGGAACTCAACATCCCGCGCGAGAACATCGTGTTCGTGTCCGGCATTGGATGCTCGTCCCGATTCCCGTACTACATGAATACCTACGGGATCCACTCGATCCATGGGCGCGCGCCGGCGATCGCGACCGGGCTGTCGGTCTCCCGCCCGGACCTTTCGGTCTGGGTGGTGACCGGCGACGGCGACGCGCTGTCGATCGGCGGCAACCACCTGATCCACGCGCTGCGCCGCAACGTGAACCTCAAGATCCTGCTGTTCAACAACCGGATCTACGGGTTGACGAAGGGCCAGTACTCGCCGACGTCCGAGCTCGGAAAGGTGACGAAGTCGACGCCGGTCGGGTCGGCCGATGCACCGTTCAATCCGCTGTCGCTCGCGCTCGGCGCGGAGGCGTCGTTCGTCGCCCGGACGATCGACTCGGACCGCAAGCACCTCACGTCGGTGCTCCGGGCCGCGTCGCAGCATGAAGGCTCGGCGTTCGTGGAGATCTACCAGAACTGCAACATCTTCAACGACGGCGCGTTCGACGTGCTCAAAGAGCCGGAGACGCGGGACGACTTCACGATCCGGCTGGAACACGGTCAGCCGGTGACGTTCGGTGCGAACGGCGAGTGGTGCGTCGTGCATCCGCCCGGTGCGTTCAGCCTCGAAGTGCGGCCGACCGCCGATGTCACGCCTGGCGAGATCTTGACGCACGACGCGAACGTGGCCGACCCGTCGTACGCGTTCGCGCTCTCCCGGCTGCCCGAGCTGGATTTGCGGCACACGCCGATCGGAGTGTTCCGGGATGTGGTCCGGCCGTCGTACGACGCGCTGGTGAACGCGCAGGTCGACGCGGCTCGGGCACAGGCTGATGACCCGGAATCCGACCTCGCGGCTCTCCTGAACTCGGGCGACACCTGGACGATCGCCTAAGAAGCTAGGTCGACCGTCTCCTCCAAGTCGGCGAAGCGCTCGGAGTTGTCCGCCATATCCGGATGATCAACGGACAACGCGAGCGCGACCGCCTGCTCCAGGGTCAGGACCGAACCCTGCGTGTACACGTCGTCGAAGACGCGGTCGCCGAGCGCCGTCCGCACGGCGCTCTGCTGCTCGGCCCAGAACGGCGCGAACAGCACGTTGGCGCCCCGCAGCCAGACGTGTGCCGCCTGGGCCGCACCGAACAACCGGGCCGCGGTGATCGGGTCACCACCGAGCGCACAGCGGGCGGCAAGCGCGTTCACGGTCTCGCACGCACCGGAGTGGAAGCCGTACGTCATCCGGGAGCGCAACGCGACGACCAGATGCTCGTGCGCCGCGATCACGTCACCGCGCGACAGTGCGACCATGCCCAGCATCATGTCGACCTTGCGGCCACCGCGCTCGGTCGGCTTCGTCGCCTCCACCGTCCGCGCCGCGCCGAGGATCTCGGCCGCTTCCTCGAGCTTGCCTTGCCGCCACAGCATCTGGGCCAAGCAGCAGACCGCGTCCAGGGCCTCGTGCGCGACGTCGTTCGTCTCGGACCACGCGAGCACATCCCGGCACGACGCTTCGGCCGCTTCCAGGTCGCCCATGTCGAGCAGCGAGACCGCGTGCGCGGCTCGGGCCCGGGCCAGCAGACCGAGATCGTTGGTGCGCCGGGCGGCCGCTTCGGCACGCTGGGCGAACCGCAGCGCCTCGGCATGCTCACCGTCCGCGCCGGCGTGCAGGGCATGCATGTGGTACGCCATCGCCAACTCGTCGTCCGGCACAGTTTCACCGGTTGCGGCAATCCGCTCGTACAGCCGGAACAGCCATAGGCGACCTTCGCGCGCCAGCCCGCGCTCGCGCCACCAGCGATCGAGACCATTTGCCAGGGCGAGTCCGTCACGCGCCAAGCCACGAGTGACCGTCCATTTGAGTGCGGCGCGTACCTCATCGGCCAGCGGATCGATCGCGTACATCGACGTCGTGATCAGACGGCCGTCCGGGCCGTGTTGGACTCGGTCAACCTCGTGCCGAGACCACGCGACGTGGCGCTCGTGCGCGGCGGTCGCCTCGTCCTTCTCGGTGAGATGCCGTGCCGCGTACGCCCGGATCGGGTCCAGCATGCGGTAGACCATGCCGTCGGCGGTCGGCTCCGCCGCCACCAGCGACTTGTCCACGAGGACCGTCAGCAGCGCGACCGGATCCGCCTCGAACAGCCACTCGACCGCGGGCAGGTCGACCGGCCCCGCGAAAACCGACATCCGGCGCAGCAGGGCAGCGGCGTCCGGGCCAAGCGTCCGGTACGACCACGACACGGTGTTCTGGATCGTGGCGTGCCGGCCCGCCGCGGTGTCCTCACCGACGCCGGGCAACCCGAGGTCAAGCCGTCCGGCCGTGACGTCCAGCCGATCCGCGAGGTCGGCTGCGGACAGCGAGCGCAGCCGGGCCGCGGCGAGTTCGAGCGCGAGCGGGAGACCGTCGAGGTGCTGGGCGACGCGGGACAGCTGGACCAACTCGCTGCCGTCGAGCGCGCGACCGCCGCGCGACGCGGATGTCCGCTCCAGCAACAGTTTCACGGCTTCGCTGGGCGTACCGTCGGCGCCGGCGAACAGCGAGAGCGGCGGGATTCGCCAGACCACCTCGCCCGGCAGGTTGAGAGGTTCACGGCTGGTCGCGAGCACCCGGGTCGATTCACCGCTGCCCAGCACCCGACTGACCAGCATCGCGGTGGCGCCGGGTTGAGCGTCACAGGTGTCCAGCACGATCAGGCAGCGCCGATCGGCGGTGAATTCGCGGAGCGTGTCCAGCACCGCGCGCCCCGGTTCGGGCCGTAGGCCCAGCGTTGCCGCAACCGCGACCGCCACGAGTCCGGGATCGGTGACGGCGGCAAGATCGGTAAACCAGACCCCGTCGGGGTACGCCGAGATGAAGTCACCGGCGACCTCCAGCGCGAGCCGCGTCTTCCCGGCTCCGCCCGGGCCGACGACGGTGAGCAGACGATTGCCGGCCAGCAGATCGGCGAGCGCGGAACGTTCAGCGGCACGACCAACGAACGACGTGGCCACGCCCGGGAGGTTGTGCGGGCTGGTGGCGAGCGTGCGGGGGCGCGGGAAACGGCGTTCGAGTCCGGGCGTGACCAGCTGGAACAGGCGTTCGCGGTCATCGAAGCCACGGAGGCGATGCAAACCGAGGTCAAGCATCCAGGCCTGGCCGTCAAGGTCACCGGCGGCGAGCATGGTCGCCTCGGAACAAAGAATCTGGCCACCGTGGGCGGCACTCGCGATCCGGGCGGCGCGATGCACCTCGGGGCTCGCATACTCGCCCGCAACCGGTACCGCGTGTCCGGTGTGGAGGCCCATCCGCACCGAAGGGCGGGCTTCAGGCGTCGGCCAGTCGTGCGCGGCCAGCGCGTGTTGTGCTGCGGCGCAGGCGCGAAGTGCTTCGGAGGGATCTTCGAACGCAACGAAGACGGAGTCGCCCTCGGTGAAGAGCGGGACGCCACCGCACTTGGACAACGCACCCACGAGGATCCGCCGGTGCTCGATCAGCACCGGTCGATACTCCGCACCGAGCATCCGCGCGAGTCTCGTGGACCCTTCGATGTCGGTAAACAGGAACGTCACCAAACCGGACGGCAGGTTGCGTCTTACCTTCTGTCGCAACAAGGAAACCTCCCACCCCCTGGAAGTCACGCCTATGGTGCCCCGTCACCACTGACCGTCACATCGGGGAAACGGGCAGCTCAGGTCGGCACTACGATGATCTCGACTCGACCGACCGGAAAAGCGAGGGGTATCCGCTGTCGTAACGACGGCTGCGGCACACGGTTGCGGTCATGCCCACCACAATGTGTGCCACGGTGCGGCGGTATGCGTTCGCCTCACTCCCTGGAGTGGATGACCGCTAGCCGCTTCGCATCAACGACAGCAACTGCCTCCGCAGCAGCCACCACCGGTTGATCCGACCGATGCGCTCCCGGAAGACCGTCCCCCAACGGCAACCGAGACAGTTGAAAGCAGTTTGACCGTGTCGTCATGCCCGTGCGGGCACGTTACCGATGCCTCAGCGGCAGTGATCGACCGCTTGATCTCGAACGTGTCACCGCACTGGCGACACCGGTAGTCGTAACTCGGCATGCCGTGAGGTTAGCGCGTACCTGTGACATTTCACATGGGCGACCTGCGCTTAGGCGTTCTCCAGGCACATTTTTACGGAAAGTAACCAGGCTTTTTCGCACAGTGAGGCACAGATCGGCGTTTACACCTTTCGCATTGCCGAGATTGTCGGCAAGCTAGAGCGGTGATGGTACGCGAGTGGGACCCCCAAACCGCGCCGTCCGCCGAGATCGAATCCATCCTGAACACGCTCAACGCCGTGCTCGCCGTCGACCTTCCGGACGACCCGCCATGGCTGACCGCCTCGTTCCGCGAGTACCTCGCGGTCACGATGCCCGGCGAACGCCGGGTCTGCTGGATCGCCGAGTCCGCGCCCGGGCAGCCGCCGGGCACACGCGGCGAGCCACGCGATCCTCGGCCAGGCCAACGTGCTGCTCCTCGGCGACATGGGCGTGCTCGATGTGCTGCGTGCACCCGAAGGCCCGCCGCACCGGGCTCGGCCGCGATCTGCTCGGCGCCGCCGTCCGCCGCGCCTTCGCCGAGGGCTTCGCGTCGATGGGCGTCGAGGTGGTCGGCGGCACCCCGGCCGTCGGACTTCTACGAGTCGGTACGGATTCACGCTGCGCGTTCGTCGAAACCGCAACGTACTCGACCTGTCCACCGTGGACTGGCTAGCGGCTGGGCGAGATGGCGGCCGGTGTCGGCTCCGGCTACCGCATCGAGTACTACCCGGGCGGCCCGCCCGACGAGCTGTACGAGGCGTACGCCGAGGCCAAGGAGATCGTGGCGCGACTCGCTATCGAGGCCGGCGACCTGGAACTGCGCCCGAGCTCGTACGAATGCCCGAGCGGCTCGCGGCCAGCCTCCGGACGCTGCACGCGCGCGGCCTCCAGCCGTACATCGTGCGTCGGCATCCACGAAGCAGACCGGCGAGGTGGCGGCGCTCACCGAGGTCGTGGTCGTACCGGCGCAGCACCCGACCCGGGCCGACCAGTACGACACGGTCGTGGTACCGAAGCACCGCGGCTACGGTCTGGGCCGGGCGATGAAGGCGCGGATGCTGTTCGAGCTGCGCTCGGCCGAGCCTCAGGTCACCGACGGTGCAGACCTGGAACGCGATCGAGAACGAGCCGCATGCTGACAGGTCAACGCCGAGCTGGGCTTCCGCGCCGACCGGCAGTGGTCGGAGTATGAGGCCGACGTGCCGCGGACCTCGGCCCGACTCCTCGACCAGCGACGCCTGAGCGACTCGGATCGGCGTGTCCGCGCCGGCTCAGGTAACGCAGCGCGCAGCAGGCGGGCCGCCTCGACCGCCCAGTACGTGAGGATGATCTGGCGCACCGGCCCGCCGGATCGACGTCAGCGTCTCCAGGATCAGCCCGCTCGCGGTCGAGCCAGCCGTTGGCCGCCGCCGCCTCGACCATCGCGTACTCGCCGGAGACCTGGTACGCGGCGACCGGTACGTCGACAGTGCGACGGCCACCGCGGCCAGCACGTCGAGGTACGGCAGCGCCGGCTTCACCATCACCATGTCGGCGCCCTCGGCGATGTCCAGCGCGACCTCGCGCAGCGCCTCCCGCGACGTTCGCCGGGTCCTGCTGGTACGTGCGACGGTCGCCCTCCAGCGCCGACTCGACCGCCTCGCGGAACGGCCCGTAGAAGGCGGACGCGTACTTGACGGCGTACGCGAGGATCGTCGACGTCGGTGTACCCGGCGGCGTCCAGCGCGCTTGCGCACCACGCCGACCTGGCCGTCCATCATCCCGGACGGCCCGACCACGTGCACGCCGGCGGCCGCCTGGGCCACCGCCATCTCGGCGTAGCGCGCCAGCGTCGCGTCGTTGTCGACGCTGCCGTCCGGTGCGAGCACGCCGCAGTGCCCGTGCGAGGTGAACTCGTCCAGGCACAGGTCGCCCATGACCACGGTCGAGTCGCCGACCTCGGCGACCACGTCGCGGATCGCGACGTTGAGGATGCCGTCCGGGTCGGTACCGCCGGAGCCGACTCGTCGCGTGTCTCGCGGTACGCCGAACAGCATGAGCCCGCCGACGCCGGCCGCGACCGCCTCGGCGGCGGCCTTACGCAGCGATTCGCGGGAGTGCTGGACGACGCCGGGCAGCGAGGAGATCGGCCGCGGTTCGGTCAGCCCCTCCTTGACGAACATCGGCAGGATGAGCCGGCGCGGCGCCAGGTCGACCTCGCCGACCAGCCGGCGCATGGCCGGCGTGCGGCGCAGCCGGCGCGGCCGGATCTCCGGGTAACTCATGATCCGAACTCCTAGCAATCGACAGGCATCAGCGGAATCGTAGCGCCGTCGGGCCCTGCACCTTGGAGCCGCGGCGCTGCTTGGCCGGCATCGCGGCCAGCTTCTCGCGCAGCTCGACGGCGTACGTGGCGAGCGCCTCGACCAGGTCCGGGACCGAGGCGTGCTGCGGCTGGACGTCGACCCGCAGGCCGAACTCGGCCGCCGTCTCGGCGGTCTTCGGGCCGATCACCGCGACCACCGTGCGGGCGTGCGGCTTGCCGGCGATGCCGACCAGGTTGCGTACCGTCGAGGACGACGTGAACAGCACCGCGTCGAAGCCGCCCGACTTGATCGCGTCGCGGATCTCGGCGGGCGGCGGCGCGGCCCGCACCGTCCGGTACGCGGTCACGTCGTCGACCTCCCAGCCCCGCTCGGTGAGCCCGGCGGCGAGCGTCTCGGTGGCGATGTCGGCGCGCGGCAGCAGCACCCGGCCGACCGGGTCGAGGATCTCGTCGTGCGGCGAGAACTCGGCCAGCAGCCCCTCGGAGGACTGCTCGCCGGCCGGGATCAGCTCGGGCTGGATGCCGAAGTCGCGCACCGCCGTCGGCGGTCGCCTCGCCGATGCAGGCGATCTTCACGCCGCCGAAGTGCCGGGCGTCCAGGCCGTGCTCGCCGAACTTCTCCCAGACCGCGCGTACCGCGTTGACCGAGGTGAAGACGACCCAGGCGTACCGGCCGTCGACCAGGCCCTTGATCGCGCGCTCCATCTGCGCCGGGGTGCGCGGCGGCTCGACCGCGATCGTCGGCACCTCGCACGGGATCGCCCCGTACGCGCGCAGCCGCTCGCTCATCGCGCCGGCCTGCTCCTTGGTCCGCGGTACGAGCACCTTCCAGCCGTACAGCGGGCGGTTCTCCCACCAGCTCAGCTTGTCCCGCTGGGTGACACGCCGGCGCCGACGGTCAGCACCACCCGACCGGTGAAGCCGAGCGCCGCGGCGACCACGCTGTCCACGGTGGACGGTCGACGTGTACTGCGTCTCGCCGGTGCCGTCGCCGGTCACCGCGACCGGGGTGTCGCGGCTCGACGCCGGCCGCGAGCAGCCCGTCCCGTACCGGCGCCAGGTCACCGGCGTCGACCGCGACGCGCGACCGAACCCCGGTGCGGCGGCGGCGGCCAGCGCGTCGAAGTCGAGCGTGGTCACGTCGTCCACGTCGGCGGAGGTACGCACGCCGGTCAGCGGTACACCGGCGTAGGCGGCGACGCCGGCCGCCTGGGCGATGCCCGGTACCACCTCGAACGGCACGGCGGTGCGGGCGACCGCCTGCACCTCCTTGACCACGGAGTCGTGGCCGAACGGGTCGCCGGCGACCAGGTGCACGGCGTGCAGCCCGGAGCGGGCCGCGGACAGCAGCACCTTGGCCACGTCGCCGGGCGCGCCCTCGGCCGGGCTGAACTGGGCGTCCTCCGGCGCGAGCGCGCGGATCGCGTCGAGCAGCGGTATCGGGCACGCCGCGGTCGTAGACGACCTGGTCGACGCGCGGCGAGCGCGTCATAGGCGCGCCGGGTCAGCAGGCCCGGGTCGCCGGGTCCGGCCCCGACGAAGCTGATGCGTCCGGTGGTCTTGCGCGGTGCGGGTCATTCCTGTACTCCCAGTAACTTGTCGGCACCGGCGTCGAGCAGGTCGGCGGCGAGCAGCCGGCCGATCTGTTCGCGGCGTCGGCGAGCGTTCCGGTGCGCGACAGCCGGAGGGCGATTCGCCCGTCGGGGCTGATAGACCGCACCGCGCAGGTGGATCTCGGGTCCACCCCCACCGGCAGCGTTTCCGCTGCTGTCAGGAACGGCTCGCCCGATGGCGGACGGGATTACAGACGGGATTACAACTTCGGCGAGCCCGGCGACCGGCGCCGAGCAACCGGCTTCGAGCGCGGCGAGCAGCGCCCGTTCCGCGGTGACCGCGGCCCGACTGTGTGGATCGTCGAGCGCGGCGAGCGCTGCGACCAGGTCCGCGTCGTCGGCCCGGCACTCGACCGCGAGCGCGCCCTGCGCCGGTGCCGGCAGGATGAGCATCGGGTCGAGGATCTCGGTGATCTCGTCGACCCGGCCGAGCCGAGCGAGCCCGGCACGCGCCAGGACGACCGCGTCGAGCTCGCCGTCGGCGACCTTGCGCAGCCGGGTGTCGACGTTGCCCCGGATCGGTACGACGTTCGACTGGCAGGCCGAGCGCGCGCGATGGCCGCGATCCGCCGCACCGAGCCGGTACCGATCCGGGCACCGGCCGGCAGCTCCGTGCAGCGTGAGGCCGTCCCGGGCGACCAGCGCGTCGCGCGGATCCTCGCGTACCGGCACGGCCGCGATGGGCAGCCCGTCGGCGGGTGCGGTCGGCAGGTCCTTGTACGAGTGGACCGCGAAGTCGATCTCCTTGGCGTTCAAGGCATCGCGCAGACGCGGAGACGAAGACACCGACGCCGAGGCGGGCGACCGGCGCACTGGACCGATCGCCCGGCGTGACGATCTCGACGAGTTCGACCTCATGGCCGGTCGCGTCCCGGACCGCGTGGGCCGACGATGCCGCTCTGTGCCATCGCCAGTGCGCTGCCACGGGTACCGAGTCGGAGCGTCATGCGGTCACCTCCGACGAGGCACACGCATCCGGCGGAACGTCCGCGATCGTCTCGGCGACCGGCGGCACGTCCAGCTCGAACAGCTCGCGCAGCAGTTCCGCGTACCGGTCGCCGCCCGGCCCGGCGGCCAACTCCCGCACCCGTACGGTCGGCGAGTGCAGCAGCCGCTGAACCACCCGGTGCACGGTCTGGGCCACCTCGGCCCGCTGCTCGGATCGGTGAGGTTCGGGACGACGCTCGCCGAGGCGGCGCAGTTCGGTCGCGACCACGTCGTCGGCGCGGGCCCGCAGCGCGGCCACGGTCGGTGCGACGGTCGGCGCCGCGCAGCACAGCCGGAACGCGTCCACCTCGGTCGGCGACGATCGACTCGACCGCGGCCTCGTCCGACACGAGCGCGCCGTCGGCCTTGTCGTCCCGGATCGACGCGGCCAGCCTCTCCATGTCGATCAACGTCACGCCGTCGAGCGCAGCGACCGCAGGGTCGACGTCGCGCGGCACGGCCAGGTCCAGAAGGACCACCGGCTCGGCCAGGTGCGCCGTGGTCAGGACGTATCCCGGCGCGGTGGTCGCGGAGATCACGAGGTCCACGTCCCGACCGCATCGGCAAGATCTCCGAACGGTACGGCGGTCGCGCCATGCAGGTCGGCCAGGCGAGCGGCGCGGGCAGCGTCGCGGTTGGTAACCAAAATCTGTCCGGCACCGTTGCGCCGGAGCGTGGCAAGCGCCAGCGCACCCATCGAGCCGGCCCCGACGACGAGCGCGGAGACCCCGGCAAGGCCGCCGCTCGGCAGGCGCGGGGCGGCGAGGTCGAGTGCGGCGGACACTACGTTCTGACCGGCCCGGTCGATGTCGGTCTCGGCGTGCGCGCGCTTGCCGACCCGCAGCGCCTGCTGCATCACGTCGTGAATCAGGCGTCCGGCGGTGTCGCGTTCGGCCGCCAGCGCGTACGCGTCTCGCAGCTGCCCGAGGATCTGCGGCTCGCCGACGACCATCGAGTCGAGGCCGGTCGCGACCCGGAACGCGTGGCGGGCGGCGTCCGCGTCGAAGTGCACGTACATATGCGGTGCGAGATCTGCGGCGGTGGATCCGAGCCGAGCGGCAAGGACGGCCGCGACGTCGGCGAGCCCGCCGTGGAACGCGGTCACACCGGCGTAGATCTCCACCCGGTTGCACGTCGACAGGACCATGGCCTCGCCGACGTACGGCTGACTCATCAGGTCGGTAAGAAGATGTGGCGTGTCCTGCGGCGACGCCGCGAGGCGGTCCAGAATCGCGACGTTCGCGGTCCGGTGCGATACGCCGACCACCAACAGATTCATGAGCCGACCGCCTCCGATGTCAGCACGTCCGCTGGCGGCAACGCGGGAAGCGCGGTCAACGATGCCTTGCGGTGCTCGTGGAAGGACAGGATCTGCAGCTCGATCGCGAGGTCGACCTTGCGGACATCGACGCCGTCCGGGACCGAAAGCACGCAGGGGGCGAAGTTCAGGATGCTGGTGACGCCGCACGCGACCAGCTCGATCGACGACCGCCTGTGCGGCGGGCGCCGGGGTCGCGATCACCGCGATCGAGATCTCTTCGGTGGCGACCACCTCGGCGAGATCATCGATGTGATGGACGGCAAGACCGTTGATCTTCTCGCCGATGCGATTGCGATCCGCGTCGAACAGCGCTGCGATCCGGAAGCCGCGACTCGCGAAGCCGGCGTACCCGGCGAGGGCGTGACCGAGATTACCCACACCGACGAGCGCCACGGAGCGGCGGATCGTAAGCCCGAGGACGTATTCGATCTGCTCGATCAAGAGCGTGACGTCGTAGCCGACACCGCGGGTGCCGTACGAACCGAGGTGCGAAAGGTCCTTGCGCAGCTTCGCCGAGTTCAGTCCGGCTGCGCCGGCGAGACCCTCGCTGGACACGGTGTCGTGACCGGCCTCGGCGAGGTTGTGCAGCGCGCGCAGGTATTCGGGAAGGCGCGCGACCGTCGCTTCGGGCAGGTCGGGAAAGACCGTCAACCGGCCCGGTGCCTGCGGTTCATCACCGGATGCTCCGCTGCGCTGCTGACTCATCTGACTCCGTGGAAGGAAACGAATCGGGTTGATCCAATTCGGGGTTCGCTGACTCGGCGTAACCAGTAACCGCGACATCGCCATCCCGACGCACAGCCGGTCACCGTCCGTGCTATCAGTGCTCGTCGCAGTCACAGAGTAGGCGCTTGTGAACGCGTGCACAAATCGCGATCTTGAAGCCATCGTCGCCTCTCCCGGCCCGGGCGGCCATCTCGCCGTGCCGTGCTGGCCAGCCGATAGTCGCCGGAGGAGGCTCAGACACCGGCTCACGGTCACGGCGGCCGGTTGATGAATACCGTTCGGCGATTATCACTCAATCTGAACTAAGTGCGCCAGTTGCTCTTAACCGACGCGCCGGTATATATGAGCCATAGGCGGAAGATTCGAGATCTTGGAGAGTCAAGGGCCTCAAAACCGCATGATCACAGCGGTACGCCGCCACTCGCACCAAGATTCGCGATCTTGGCGGCCGCGGCCCCGAAAGCATGCTGCCGCGCCCCGAAAGCATGCTGCCGCGCCCCGAAAGCATGCAGCCGCGCCCGAAATTATTGGGTACGACGCCGTAAAGATCGGGCGCCGCTCCGGCTAGCCCTACCGTGGATCCTCGGGTCTATCGGCTGGGACCGGAGCCGTGGATCTGGGAGGTTGATTCCATGGAACCCCGCAGCTCCTTCGGCCGCATGATCCGCCAGGTCGGCGCGGACACCGGCTATAACCTGATCGGCCTCGTCATGGCCGTGGTGTCGTTCACCCTGATGATCACCGGCATCGCACTCGGCGTCAGCCTGGCGCTGCTGTTCGTCGGCCTGCCCATCCTGGCATTCACGCTGATCGTGGCGCGCGGCCTCGGCGACCTGCACCGGGTCAGCCTACGAAGCGTCGTACGGCGGCCATCGCCTCGGCCGATCTACCCGTCGGCACCGGCCGGCGCGGGATGGTTTCGGCGCATGATCAACCCGTTGACGAACGGCCAATCCTGGTTGGACGTGGCCGCTGGAATTCTCGACCTACCGTTCGCGATCTTTGCGTTCGTGGTGACCGTGACCTGGTGGTCGGGTGCGCTTGGCGGCGTCACGTACGGCCTGTGGCAGTGGAGCCTTCCGGATAATCAAGACCCGGACAACAAGACGCTCGCCCAACTGCTCGGCTTCGGCGACAGTCGCGCCGCGACGATCACCGTGTACGAGGTGGCCGGCCTCATCTTCCTGATCACGCTGCCGATCGTGGTACGGCTGTCCGCCCTGGCACGGGCATACGTGGCACGATCCATGCTCTGTGGCGTCGCGGAATTGCGCCAGCAGATCACCGGACTCCAGGAGCAGAAGCAGGCGGCCGTGTCGGCCGAAACCACCGCGTTGCGCCGGCTCGAGCGCGACATCCACGACGGTCCTCAGCAACGACTCGTACGGCTGGCGATGGACCTCGGCCGCGCACGCCAGCAGATCGACATCGACCCGGCCGCGGCCCGGGCCACGATCGAGGAGGCGCTCGGACAGACGCGCGAGACGCTCGATGAGCTTCGGGCGCTGTCCCGAGGCATCGCGCCCCCGATCCTGACCGATCGCGGCCTGCCCAGTGCACTGGCCGCGCTGGCCGTACGCTCGCCGGTCCCGGTCGACCTGGCCATCGATCCGGCTCTCGGCCGGCTGGATGCAGGCATCGAGTCGACCGCGTACTTCGTGGTGGCCGAGGCGCTCACGAACATCGCCAAACACAGCCACGCCGAGCAGTGCACGATCACGCTGGCGCAAGCGTCCGGACTGATCGGCATCGCGATTCTGGACGACGGCGTCGGCGGCGCCAGCGTCGCCAAGGGGCACGGACTGGCGGGCCTGACGGATCGGGTTCGCGCGGCGGGTGGCACGCTGCGCATAACGAGCCCGATCGGCGGGCCCACCGAAATCCTCGTGGAGTTGCCGTGCGGGTAATCGTGGCCGACGACGCCGTACTGCTGCGCGAAGGTTTGGTTCGACTGCTCGTCGAGAACGGACACGACGTCGTCGCGGCGGTCGGCGACGGACCGTCGTTTGTGGACGCGGTCCTGAAACACCGCCCGGACGTGTCGATCGTGGACGTCCGGATGCCCCCGTCACACACCGACGAAGGGCTGCGCGCCGCGGTCGAGGCCCGACGGCTGGTGCCGAAGACCCCGGTGCTCGTCCTGTCGCAGTACGTCGAGGTCAGCTACGCCGACGATTTGCTGGCCGATCGGGCCGGCGCGGTCGGCTACCTGCTGAAAGACCGGGTGGCCGACGTGGCCGAATTCCTCGACAACCTGGCCCGGGTGGCCGACGGCGGCACGGTGCTCGACCCGGAGGTGGTTGGCCAGTTGGTCGTACGGCGAGGGCGTGTCCCGCTGGACTCGCTGACCACACGCGAGCGTGAGGTGCTGAGCCTGATGGCCGAGGGCCGATCGAACGGCGCGATCGCGCGGGCGCTCGTGGTGACCGATGGCGCGGTCGAGAAACACGTGAAGAACATCTTCACGAAGCTCGACCTGGCGCCGGACGACGAGCAACACCGCCGAGTCCTGGCAGTGCTGACCTACCTACGCGGCCGAGGCTGACTCGGTCGCGGATTCGGTGACGAGCGCGAGCGCATCGGCCAGCGAGTCGACCACCGGCACACCGGCGGTACGCAGTTTTGCCGGGTCGGTGAGGCCGCCGCTGTAGAGGATGCAGTCGGCGCCGACCGATGCGGCCGCGACGGCGTCGTCGACGGCGTCACCGATCAGCACGCAGTCGCTGCCGCGCAGGCCGAGCGCCTCGATGTGCGCGGCGAGATGCGGCGCCTTCGAGCCGCCGCCGACCGTGGCGCGCAGGCCGTCGATCCGGACGAAGTAGCCGGTCAGAGCGTACAGATCAACCGTCGGCACGAGTCGCTCGTGGAACCACATGGACAGCAGCGACTGCGGCCCGGTCCACGAGGTCAGTGCGTCCACCGCGCCGGACGTGAGCGGGCAAGACGGCAGCAGCCGGTCGTACTCGCCGTGATATCCGATTTCGATCTTCTCGAAGTCTTCCGGCGGCAGTTCGCGGCCGAGCACCGCGCTGTAGTAGCGCTCGACCGGCCGGACGAAGTCACGGCGGTGCTCGTCGAGCGTCACCGGGCCGCCACCGAATGCGGCCAATGCGTGATTCGTCGCGTCGACTACGAGGTGAGTGTCGTTCAGCAGTGTGCCGTTCCAGTCCCAGATTAGGTGTTTCATCAGGGCCAAGTTTACGGGTGGCTACTGCTGATGTCCGTGACTGAGGTCACGGCGCAGCCGGTCCTCCTCCACCCGGAAGTAGCCGTGCATACGGCCGTCCAGCATGATCACCGGGACCATCTCGCCGTACTCGTTCGTCAACTCCGGGTCCGCAATCGATGTCCACGTCGACCCAGCCGGCGCCGGTCTCGTCCGAGATCCGCGCGACCGCTTCCTTCGCCACGTCACAGAGGTGGCAGCCGGATTTTGAGTACACGGTGATCCGGGGTTCAGGCATGAAGAGTAGCCTTTCGCACTTTGCCGGTCGCCGAATGCGGCAGGTCCGAGCGGAACTCGACGGCCGTCGGGCATTTGAAGCGGGCCAGGTTGCGCCGGCAGTGTCCGAGCAGATCCTCCACCGCGACCGGCGCGGTCGTGACGACGAACGCCTTCACCGACTGTCCGGTGTACGGATTCAGCACGCCGACGACGGCCGCCTCGCGTACCGCCGGATGCGCCGTCAGCACCTTTTCGACTTCGGCCGGGTAGACGTTGAATCCGTTCACGATGATGAGTTCGTGCAGCCGATCGACCAGGAAGAGGTCGCCGTCGGCATCCGCGTACGCGACGTCGCCGGTCGCCCACCATCCGTCCGGGTCCGGGCCGTCCGCACCGGTTGGCCAGTAGCCGGAAAAGAGATTGTCACCGCGAACCACGACCTCGCCTGGGTCGGAGCCGGGCGAGCCTTCGAGGTCGTCGAATCCCGCCAAGTCGTCCGACCCCGCCGGGTCGCCGACGCCACCGGTGACCGTCCGCCAAACGTCTTCGCCGGCGGCGTTGACGAGACGCAGGTCGACGCCCGGGATCGCGCGACCGACCGAGCCCACCTTCGGCACCGGGCTGGCGAGCATCGTCGTGAGCACCGGTGCGGATTCGGTCAGCCCGTACCCGTTGATCAGAACTTGGCCGGTGACCGCCCGGAACGCGCCCGCGGTGCTCGCGGAAAGCGGGGCCGCGCCGCTGATCGACAGGCGCGTGCGGGCGAATCCGCGCGCGAAGTCCGGCAGCAGCGACCAGGCCAGAAACATGGTCGGCACGCCCAGCACGACGGTGACGTCGTCATCACCGATGATCCGCAGCGTTTCGCTCGGATCGAACTCCTCGACCAGCACCCCGGTCGCGCCGTGATAGACGACCGCGCCGAGCCCGGAATTCAGCCCGTACGCGTGGAACAGCGGGACCGACAGCAGCACGACGTCGTTCTCGACCACCACCGGCGGGGCGATCGCCGCGAGCTGGACATGGTTCGCGAGCAGCGCCCGATGGGAAAGCATCGCGCCCTTCGGACGGCCGAGGCTGCCCGACGTGAAGAGCAGAAGCGCGAGGTTGTCGCCGCCGGCCACGTCGAGCACCGGCTCGCCGTCGAGCGCAAGGTCGGAGAGATCGACCCCCAAGGTGTACGTGCGGCCAGGCCCCACGCCCACCGTCTCGTGCACGTCGGTCGTCGCGATCAGCACCCGCGCACCGGATTCGTCCAACAGCTCACTGAATTCCCGCGCCGTGTACGCCGGATTGAGCGGCACCGCCACCATCCCGGCCCGCAACGTGGCGAGGTAGACGGCCGCGAACTCCACCGTGTTCGGTAACGCGATCGCGATTCGCGCCGGATATTCGTCCGCGACCGGATGCAGCGACAACAGGCCCCGCGCGTACGCGTCCACCATCGCATCGAACTCGGCCCAGGTCAGCGCCTGATTCTGCCATCGCAGTGCGGTTCGACCGCCGAATGCGTTGGCATTGCGGCGCACCAGCGCGGCGAGGTTCGTGCCCGGCGACGCGCCGGACAGCTCAGACAAGGCGGACCACATGGCGGGCACGGACTCAATCTTTCATATCGCTTCGGATCTGCCCAAGGGGCCGGGGCAAACGCTAGACATGCTCTCACTGCGGAGAGTCATCGGCGTGTCGCGCAACGTCAGCCTTTCGGGTTGAAACTGAACGACCTAACGCGGTGCATTGTCCGTTTCCGGACATGTGAATCCGTCTCATTGGCACCCACTGATGCGCCGGATTTCCCTGCATGGTGACCGTTTCCCCGCTTGGGCACGCAGCGGATTGGACCGGACACTATGTGCGACACCCACCAGCGATGTCGGGAAATACTTTCTGCCTGAATAAAGGGACTTTCCACACGCGGGTGACGTTGGCCCTATCATCGCTTGGGTCAGCTCATCCGTTTTGGCGTGAGAAGACACCCCTCACCCGGAGGAGGCGGCAGTGCCCGGTAAAGCACGGCGATTCCACCTCGATGCAGTAAGTCGCATTCGCCCGCAGCGATATCAGCTGACCGGTGCCGAAGCGACGTTCGGCATCACGTCCCCACCGGCGTTCCACCGAGCGCGGATGGACGTGGTGGCGTGACCGGTTACCCACTGGCTGCCGGCCAGTACGACGGATGGAGTCCGCTCAGCCGCGAGGTCTTCGGCGCGCGTACGGCCCTCACCGAGGGTCTGCAGGCGCTGCGCCAGACGATCGCGGATCTGTTGCTGATGGACAGCATCGGTGTACGCGGCGAGGGGAGCAACTCCCGCACGCGCAACCGCCCGCACGGCAACGAGGCGCCGACGCGCCACATTCCGGCCGGCAACGTCAAACCGGTCGGCAGCGCGCGCGTCGCGGCACCCGGTCGCCAGCCGACGCCGGCCGACAGTCCTGAGCACATCGGAGCGGGTCCGGCGTCGATCGTGATCGATTCGCCATTGGTCGAGCCGCTCGAACCCGAGACCGGCACACCGACCGGCTTCCCGAGCCGCCCCGAGCCCGGCGACCCCGCCAACGAGGTCTGGCAGCTCGTCGAGCGTGCCCAGAACGGCGACACCGAGGCGTTCGGGCTGATCTACGACCGGTACGTGGACACCGTGTTCCGGTTCATCTACTTCCGGGTCGGCAACCGGCAACTCGCCGAGGACCTGACCTCGGACACGTTCCTGCGCGCGCTCAAGCGCATCGGCAGCTTCACCTGGCAGGGCCGCGACCTCGGCGCGTGGCTGGTCACGATCGCCCGCAACCTGGTCGCCGACCACTTCAAGTCCGGCCGCTACCGGCTCGAAGTGACCACCGGCGACGTGCTCGACGCCGACCGCGAGGATCGGGGGCCCGAGGGCAGCCCGGAGTCGGCCGTGGTCGACCACATCACCAACGTCACCCTGCTCACCGCGGTCAAGCAGCTCAACCCGGAGCAGCAGGAGTGCATCGTGCTGCGGTTCCTGCAGGGCTTCTCGGTCGCCGAGACGGCGCAGGCGATGGGCAAGAACGAAGGCGCGATCAAGGCTCTGCAGTACCGTGCCGTCCGGGCGCTGGCCCGGCTCCTGCCGGACGGATTCCAGCAATGACCCTGATGTCCTTCCGATCGCAGTCCGTAACCAAAGCCCTTCCCGAAACGTTGTACGAGGTGCATCGGTCCGCGCAAAGGAGCGCACCGGCGCTGGCGACAGGCATCACCGTCGTCACCATGATGTCGTCGAGCATTGACCGCCCGTCATCGGTCGATACTCCGGCGAGCCTGGTCAGCCCTGGTGGCGACCGGGTCAGGACCTATGAAAGGGGGTGTGCGCAGTGAATCCACCGGTTCTCAACAACCGCCGCATCGAGCGCTACGCGCAGCTCCTTGACGAAGCCAGCGGTGGTCGCCGTCATCACGCACGGTCACCGATCGATGACGAATTGGCGAACATGCTCGCGGCAAGCGGCGCACTCGCCAACGTCGCTACGGAGCTCGCACCCGACGCGACGCCATCCGAGTCGTACCGGCTCGAGGGTCGCGCGCTGCTGATGGCGCAGGCCGAGCGGCTGGGCGTCGGACGGACGTACCGCGAAGACCCGGGAGACCTGGTCGTCTCGCGGCCGGCCGTCGGCCGTGCTTCCGTGGGTACCGTCCACGAGAGCGCGTCTCGCCGTGGTCTTCCCGGTCGGCGCCCGAAGACTCGACTGTCTCCGAATCGCAGTCGCACTCGCGGTGCCATCCTGATCGGCCTCGCCGTCGGCACGCTCGCACTGTCCGGCATCTCGGCCGCCAGTGGTGACGCGATGCCGGGGTCCCCGCTCTATGGCATGAAGCGATCGGCCGAGAACGCACAGATCTCGCTCGCCGGGTCGGACTCCAGCAAGGGCAAGCTGTACCTGGAGTTCGCGCAGACCAGAGCGAACGAGGCGCTGCAGATCAGTTCGAATGCGTCACTGCTCGACGGGGTACTCGGCACGATGGCCGACGAAACGACCGCGGGCGAGCAACTGCTGTTCAGGGACGCGATCGCGCATCGCAGCAGCTCTGACCTCGCCGCCGTGGACTCGTTCGTCACGTACCAGTCGAAGCAGCTCGCGAGCCTGCAGACGGTCGTTTCGGGGACGGAATCGGCGAAGGTGGTGGCGGCGATCAACAATCTCTACATGATCCACGCCCGCTCGGCCGAAATCGCCGGACTGCTGTCGTGCCCGGCGACGATCAAGTTGAGCGGCTCCGACGATCTCGGCCAGATTGGCTCCTGCCAGGTCGGCGCAAGCGCCGCCATCACGGCACCAACCCGCGACACCGTAGGCGCGACGGGCGGTGCGGCAACCGGCACTGCCAGCGGCTCGGCCGCGAAAACGATCGAGCGGACGGCTCCGGCCACACCGAAGATTGCGACGACGACCGCCGTCACAACCGACGTCACGGCCGCTCCGACTGTCGTCGTACCCTCCGCCGCACCGTCGTACGACGGTGGCCTCCTGGGTTCGGTCGAGCATCTGCTGGGCGGTTTGTAGCGGCCGGATGACATCCAGCGCAACATTTGAGGGCCCGGGCTTGAAGCCTGGGCCCTCAGCCCGTGTGCGGGGCGAAATCCATGGAAAGCCCCGCTACGCTGGAACGAGTGTTCCCGAAGTGAATTGAGTCGCGGTGCCATTCGTGCTGTGCCGAGGAGAGGGAAAGCCGTGTCCGATGACGTCACCGGCGTAGAGGTCTTGGAGGGCGTCCTGGAAGGCGGCGTCCTCGAAGGAAAGGTGCTCGCCGGCTACGCCACGGTGTCGGCAACGGCATCGCCGGAGCTCGACATCGCACTGACCGTCCCGGCCGACCCCACCAGCGCCGCGTTCTTCGATGTCGACAACACGATGCTGCGTGGCGCATCGCTCTACTGGTTCGCACGCGGAATGGCGGCACGGGACTACTTCACCACGGGCGACATGGTCCGCTTCGCCTGGAGCCAGCTGAAGTTCCGCGTCCTCGCGACCGAGGCCGCGGTCGATATGGATCGTGCACGCACCGACGCTCTCTCATTCGTCAAAGGCTGGCCGGTGACGAAGCTCGAAGCACTCTGCGAAGAGATCTTCGACGAGCTGATGGCCGAACGGATTTGGTCCGGCACGCTGGCACTCGCGCATCTTCACCTTGCCGCTGGTCAGCGCGTCTGGCTGGTCACTGCGGCACCGATCGAGCTCGGTCGGGTAATCGCAGACCGGCTCGGCCTCACCGGCGCGCTCGGCACG
This sequence comes from uncultured Actinomycetota bacterium, assembly GCA_963831705.1. GTDB lineage: Bacteria > Actinomycetota > Actinomycetes > Mycobacteriales > Micromonosporaceae > DASQPR01. Next base: position 1,117,591 of record CAWHRE010000010.1, read on the forward strand.
ATCGCCGGCACGTTGGACGGTGTCTACACCGGACGCCTCGTCGGCGATCTGTTGCACGGCCCGGCGAAGGCCGAGGCGATCAAGGAACTCGCCGCCGTCCACGGCTTGGATCTGTCCAGGTGTACGGCGTATAGCGACTCAATCAACGACGTGCCGATGCTGTCCACGGTTGGCCACGGCGTGGCCGTCAACCCGGACGCTGCGTTGCGGCGAGAGGCCCGGCGGCGGAACTGGGATATCCGGGACTTCCGGACCGCGCGCAAGGCCGTGAAAATCGCCGTACCCGCCGCCCTCGGCGTTGGTGCGATCGTGGCCGGCACCATCTTCGCCGCATCCGCGATCAAACGGCGACCGAAGCCCTGACGTCTGCGCCGGACGGCGGTCAGGCCACCGAGGCCAGTGCCCGCGCCTGGTTGACCTGGTTGTTCGCCCACCTGGCCATGTCGACGCCTGCGGGCAGTTGAACGGCGTGGAACATGCCCGGCCCGACCACGCTGACGGTGACGAATCCCGTGGTCCGCTTCTCTTTGATCAGCAGGAACAGCAGCCCGAGTAGGCAGAACCAGACGAACACGATCGTCAGTACGATCGCGTACGCGGGCATGGATTCAGTGACCTGAGTGGAGTCTTGAACGGTCCACGTCGTGCCGCGCAACGGGAAACGCCCGCTGGGGATGATGACCGACGTGGCGGTCACGGTAATCTCCCCGATCGTCACCAGCGGTGCTTCCATCCACTCGCCGGGTTGCGGTCCCGGCTGCGGCATCTGGTGTTCACCGCTGTTGTACGGAGTCGAAAAGTTCGAGTAAGGATCGGTCACGGACGCGATATTAGTGGCGCGTTATCGACCGTGGGACCTTGCTCACACGTTAGAGCCGACAAGCAACCGATTAGCCGCGCACGCTGTCCGTTCAGCGCCTTCCGGTAAAGGCTTCCGGTTAATCAGAAGGCTTCCGGGCGCCGAGCGAGTAGCTCGTGAATCGTTTGCTGAATCGTCTCGCGGACCTGGTCGGCGAGGTTGAACACGACCATCGGATCGTCGGCCTGATCGCCGCAGATGCGTCGGTCTCGATCGGCTCGCAGAACTCGATCAGCCACTTCGACGGCAACGGGATCAGGCCAAGCGGGCCGAGCCACGGGAACGTCGGCGTCACCGGAAAGTACGGCATGCCGAGCAGCCGGGCCAGCGGCTTGATGTTGCCGATCAGCGGATAGGTCTCCTCGGCGCCGACGATCGCGACCGGGACGATCGGGCGTACCGGTCCGCAGCGCGGCGGCCACGAACCCGCCTCGGCCGAAGCGCTGCAGCTTGTACCGGTCGCGGTAGAGCTTGCCGACGCCTTTGAACCCTTCCGGGAACACGCCGACCAGCTCACCCGTACCGAGGAGCCGCTCGGCGTCCGGCTGGCAGGCCAGCGTGGCGCCGGACTTGCGCGCCAGCTCGCTCAGAATCGGCAGGCGGAACACCAGATCGGCACCAAGCAATCGCAGGTACCGGCGTTCTTCGCGGATCGCGACCGACAGCATCAGCGCGTCCAGCGCGACCGTGCCGGAATGGTTCGCGACCACCAGACCCGAGCCCTCGACCGGAACGTGCTTCGCGCCGCTGACCTCGACCCGGAACCAGTCCCGATAGAGCGGCCGCAGAAGCGGCTGGATCAGCCCGTCGGTCAGCTCCTTGTCGAAGCCGAACTCGTCCACGTCATAGTCGCCGGTGAGGCGGCGCCGGAGGAACGCGAGCGCACCGGCTACGCGCTCGTCCCAGATGTCGCGCTGCTCGTCGCCGTCGTCATTCGGGAGCGGCTCGGGTACGGAATCACGCTGGTGCGGAGGTCGCGACGGCACGTGCGTCTCCTCGTCCACGCCGGCGGCGTTACTCGAACTCGTCATCGATCGGTCCCCAACTTCGCGGCGCCCCCGTGGGCCGCTGCGCGTACCTGGCGGATCTGCTCCAGGATCTTCTGCTCGGCGGCTCGTACGGATTCGGCGTGCAGCAGCGTGCCGGTCGAGTTCCCGCGCAGGAAGTCCGCGAACGCGGTCGCGGTCGTCCGTGGCTCGAAATCGAACTCGCTGACCAGCCGTGACGTGTCCACGACCCGACCGTGGACGAACAGGTCGAGCTGGTCGAGGCTGAATCCGCGTGGTGCGATGCCCTTGGCGAACCCGGCCAGCGCCGACATACCCGGTTCGAGGACCGGAACCGCGATCCGGCCGGCTCGGCGGACCGCCTGGGACAGCGTGATCGTGCCCGCACCGGCGACGTTGAACGTCCCGGGGTGCCGCTCCGCCACCGCCCGGTAGAGGATCTCCATGGCGTCGTCGACGTGCACGAACTGGAGTCGCGGATCGCGCCCCAGCACGGTCGGGACGAGCGGCTGCGCGAAGTATCTGGTCAGCGTCGTGCTCGCCATCTCGCCAATGAACGGAGCGAACCGGAGCACGGTCGCGGCGATGTCGGGACGGCGCCGACGGAACCCACGGACGTATCCCTCGACGTCGAGGACGTCGCGCGCGAACCCGCCGCGTGGTACTTCCCGGGGTTCGGTCGACTCGGTGAACACGGCCGGATCGCGGAACGACGCGCCGTACGCGGCGGTGGACGACCGGACGATCAGCTTCTCGCAGCGCCGGTGCCTGCTGGCAGGCGGCGAGCAGCTGCATCGTGCCGATGACGTTCTGCTCTTTCATCGCCGTACGGCCGCCGGGGTAGCCATCGGCGGCGGACACGATCGCGAGGTGGACGACCGCCTGCGCACCGGACGTGATCAGGATTTTGGCCGGCTCGGCCGTCCGGATGTCGGTCCGGATGAACGTGACCCGGGACGGAAGTAACGCCTTTGCCGCCTCGTTCGGCGCCACCGCGTCGATCCCGATGATCTGTTCGATCCGGGGATCGCGCGCGAGGCGCGCCGCGAGCCTTGCGCCGAGCGGGCGAGCCGCACCGGTGATCAGAACCACCTTCGGCGGTGCCGTGGCATGGCGAAGCGAGTCATCGGCACTCGACCGGAAATCAGCCGTGAAACCTGCTGCAGCGCCCACCGTGCCGCCTCCGCACCGTGCCCGGTCAGGCCGTAATTGCCCGATTGATGGCACCGAAAAGATCTAGCACACCGGGTCGCCAGGCGTAGAACTGCACTGACAACCCGGTGTGGCTCACCATCCAGCGATTATGCGCCGGTTACTTGCCCAAACGGCGACGCTGAACGCGGGTCTTGCGCAGCAACTTGCGGTGCTTCTTCTTCGCCATCCGCTTGCGGCGCTTCTTGACCACCGAGCCCATATTGTCTGCCCCTTAACACGCTGGTCGGCCGCCTACCCGGATCGGGTGGCGCCCGAAATATCGATTCCGGATCATCGCTTCATTGCCGCTGACTGCTCATCGGGGCAGTCGAGCCGAACGGCTCGAAAAGAGCGGTTCACAGCGATGACCGGGTTCAGCGTAGCCGTCGTCAAGGCGCAGGACCAACACGGCCCCCGCTACTCGCTATGCCGACTCTTGAAACGCCTCCCGCAAATATGTGTGTACGGCCTGTTCCGGCACCCGGAACGAGCGGCCGACGCGTACCGCGGTCAGATCGCCGGAATGCACGAGGCGATAGACCGTCATTTTGGAAACACGCATCAATTCCGCCACCTCGGAGACGGTCAGGAACCTGACCTCCGAAAGTCGGCCCTCGGCGCGTGATGATCCGGCCATAAGCACCCCCCGGTTGTGTAGCTAGAACGTTACCGGGACTCGTGTTGCGAACGCGAAGGAATGCTACTTTTTGGAGGTCAGAGACTTCGCGAAGAACGCGATGTTCGCGGGGCGTTCGGCCAGACGGCGCATCAGATAGCCATACCAGGCGTCACCGAATGGCACATAAACCCGCACGGTGTACGTTTTCGCCAAGCGCTCCTGCTCATCCGGGCGAATCCCGTAGAGCATCTGGAACTCGAACTGATCCGGTTCGCGGTCGAACCATTTCGCGCGGTCCTCGCCGATCATGACGAGGCGCGGATCGTGGGTCGCGAGCATCGGATAGCCCTCGCCCGACATCAGGATGTTCATGCACCGGACGTACGACTTGTCTACGTCGATCTTGGATTGGAACGCGACCGTCTCCGGCTCCTTGTACGCGCCCTTGCACAACCGCACGCGTTGGCCGGCCTTTGCCAGCTCGCGGCAGTCCGCCTCGGTACGGCGCAGGTAGGCCTGTAGTACGGCGCCGGTGGTCGGATAGTCGATCCGGAGCCGCGCCAGCATTTCCAGCGTCGAGTCGGTCGTGGTGTGGTCTTCCATGTCGAGCGTGACAGTCGTCGACGCGGCGGCCGCGGCCGTGCAGATCTCCCGCGCGTACGCCTCGGCGAGCTTCTCGTCGAACCGCTGACCGAGCGCGCTGAGCTTGATGCTGACCTCGGCGGCCGGCGTGAGCCCGCCGTTGTTCAGGCCGGCCAACAGCGCCAGGTACTGGTCTTTCGTGTGCTCGGCTTGCTCGGCGGTGAGAGTGTCCTCGCCGAGATAGTCAAGCGTCACGGCCAGGCCGCGCTCGGTGAGTTCCTGGGTGGCGCGCAATGCGTCACCGCCGGTCGGGCCGGCGACAAAACGACGGACGACGTCTCGTGAGATGGGAGCCGTCTCCACGAGCCGCGAAACCCGGGGTGACCGGGCGGCGGCAAGAATGACCGATCTGAGCATGTGCCGAGCCTAGCGGCTCAGTCATTGAACGGTCGCGTGAGAGAGGTGACGTCACGCGAACGATATGGGGGTCGCCTCCGCTCTTGTGACACGCGTAACGTTGCGGGGTGAACTTCGACGCGTACGCCCATCGAGCAGTTGTGCTCGTTAACGCGCCACTCGTGACGTTGGGTGACCTCATCGGCATCTTCGATGAGGCCGGTTGGCCCGATGCCACTGCGGACGAGCGCGACCTCGCCGCGTTTCGCCGCGTCCAGAAGCGGCTCCGTGAAATCTTCGACCTAGGCTCCAGCGAGCACGATACCGATGCAGTGGCCGCGCTGAATGCGCTGCTTGAGGCGTACCCGGTGCAGCCGCGCATCTCCGGGCACGACGTCGGCGACTGGCACATGCACGTAACCGGACGTGGAGCGTCGGCGACGGCCGAATTCCTCGCCGGTGCGATCTGGGGCCTCGCCGTGTGGCTCTGCGAATATGGCAGCGCCCGGTTCGGCGTCTGCGCCGACGACCGGTGCGGCAACGTCTATCTGGACACGTCGTCGAACTGTTGCCGGCGCTTCTGTTCCGATCGGTGTGCGACCCGATCGCACGTGGCAGCACATCGCGCCCGCAAGCGAGCGGCGACTACTCCGCTCGTACCCGCATAGGTTCTAGATCTTTTCCACTATGGAACGCGCGCTGAGGTAGGCGCGCGCGAATGCGAGCGACTCGCTCAGATCCGCTTTGCGTTCCGCGCGGCTGCCCGCTCGGCGCGTGCTGACCTCGACCGTAACGGCCCCGACGAAGCCGCGACGCGCGAGCGAGGCGAGCAGTTCGCCGCACGGCTGGTTGCCGCGGCCCGGCACGAGGTGTTCGTCGCGAGGCTCACCGGAGCCGTCGCCGAGATGGACGTGGGCCAGGCCCGCACCCATCAGTCCGGCCATTTCGAACACGTCGCGCTGCGAAGCCGAGCAATGCGAGATGTCCAGCGTGTAGGCGTCGAAGCCGACGTCGGTCGGGTCGTAGCTCGGCGCGTACGGCACGAAGCGGCGACCCGCGGCCTTCACCGGAAACATGTTCTCGATCGCGAACTCGATCGAGCCGAACGCATTCCGCAGATCGGCGATGCCGTCCCGAAAACCGCGGGCGTAACTCTTCTGCCACGCAAACGGCGGGTGCACCACGACGATCGGCGCATCCAGCGACTCGGCCAACATCGCCGACCGGCGTAGACGCTCCCACGGGTCCGGACTCCACACCCGCTGGGTCACCAGCAGGCAGGGCGCGTGTACCGCCCCGATCCGGACGCCGTAATGCTCGGACAGTCCACGCAGCGCGTCCGCGTCCTGGCTGACCGCGTCCGTCCACACCATCACCTCGACGCCGTCGTATCCCAGATCCGCGGCCATCTCGAACGCGGACGCCGTGGTCTCCGGGAAAACGGATGAGGTGGACAGCAGGACGTCGGTCACGGATCCAGGATAGTCCCGCCCATCACCGTCAGCCGGTCAGCTTTCCAGCACATCCAGGCGCCGGAGGATGACGCCCTCGCGCAGCGCCCACGGGCAGATCTCCAGCGCTTCGATGTTCAGCCGGCGCATGACCGCCTCCGCGACGACCGCGCCCGCGAGAAGCTGGTGCGCCCGGCTCGAGCCCACGCCGTCCATCTCGGCGAGCGCCGCGCTCGGGATGTGCCGGATGAAACCCAAGACCTGGTGCACGCCGGTACGCGTGAGCTGGCGCGGCACCCGAGCCCCCTCGCCGGACGGCGCGGCCCCGGCCAGCCGGGCCAGGGTCCGGAACGTCTTCGACGTCGCGACGGGGCGATCCCAGCCGCCCAGGTCGACCCGGCTCAGCGCCTTGTCCAGGCGGGACTCGACGTGCTCGGTGAGCTTGTCGACGTCGGCAGCGCGCGGCGGATCCCCCGGCAGCCAGTCGCGGGCGAGGCGACCCGCACCGAGGGGCAGCGAGAGCGCGATGTCCGGCTCTTCGTCGATACCGGCGCCGAGTTCCAGCGAGCCACCGCCGATATCGAGCACCAGCAGGCGCCCGGCCGACCAGCCGAACCATCGCCGGACCGCGAGGAACGTCATGCGCGCCTCGCCCTCGCCGGACAGTACGCGCAGCTCAACACCCGTCTCGGCCCGTACTCGAGCGAGCACCTCGGCAGAGTTCTTCGCATCCCGTACGGCCGACGTCGCGAACGCCAACAGGTCCTCGGCGGCCAGGTTGGCGACCGAGTTCCGGGCGTTGGCGACCGCCGCGACGAGCGCATCGGCGCCCGCCTGGGACAGGCGGCCATCCGCCCCGATCTGTTCGGCGAGCCGCAGCACCGCCTTCTCCGAGTGGGCCGGCCACGGGTGGGCACCGAGGTGCGCGTCGACCACGAGCAGGTGAACGGTGTTGGAACCGACGTCAAGAACTCCCAGGCGCATGACACATACCGTAGATGGCCGGGTTAACCGTTGTACCAGCCGTAGGCTGTTCGAATGGCCGTTTCCACAAAAGTTAAGTTCGATAGCCCGCGCTCGCGTGAGGTCCCGTTGGACTTTCCGCGCGAGTTCGTCGAGTTCTACGATCCGGACAACGAAGCCCATTTGATCCGCGCCGACCTCACGTGGCTACTGTCCCGGTGGACCTGCATCTTCGGCCAGGGATGCCACGGCATCATCGCCGGCCGCGCTCAAGAAGGATGCTGCTCGCACGGTGCTTTCTTCACGGACGCCGACGACGAGAAGCGCGTACGCGCGGCGGTGAAGAAGCTCACCCCCGAAACGTGGCAGCACCACGTGCGGGGGTTCAAGAACTACACCGAGATGGACACGATCGACGGCGACGCACCGGCTCGGCGTACCGCGACGCGGCCCGGCGGCGGGTGCGTGTTCCAGAACGATGCCGACTTCGCCGGAGGTGGCGGGTGCGCTCTGCATGGCCAGGCGCTCCGGGACGGGAAGCATCCGCTCGAGTACAAGCCGGATGTGTGCTGGCAGCTGCCCGTACGGCGGGCGCAGGACTGGACGAAGCGACCGGACGGTACGAAGATTCTGCTCTCGGTTATCACCGAGTTCGACCGTCGCGGATGGGGCGAAGGTGGCCATGATCTGCATTGGTGGTGCACGTCATCACCGGAGGCGCACACCGGGACCGAGCCGATGTACCTCTCGTACGCTCCGGAGTTGGTCGCTCTGATCGGCCAACCGGCCTACGACGAGCTGGCTCGCCTGTGCGAAGCGCGGCTCAAGGCCGGCCTGGTGGCCCCGCACCCCGCGACCCCCTAAAACCGAGTTGATCCTGGAGTTAGTTGACGCTTCGACGGTGTGTCGTGGTGATAACTCCAGGATCAACAGGGGCTAGTGGGCCGCGGAAAGTTCGCCGGTAGGCCAGGGGGGCCACGCCGATTGTGGCGTGTAGATGCTGACGCAGGGAGACGGCCGTACCGAAGCCGGCCCGCTCGGCCACCCGGTCGATCGGCAGATCCGTGGATTCCAGCAGCCGCCTGGCATGTTCGACGCGCTGCGTCAGCAGCCACCGCCCGGGGCTCACACCGGTCTCGTCCCGGAACCGCCGGGTAAACGTCCGTACGCTCATCCGCGCATGCGCCGCCATGGCGGCAAGATCGATCTCTGAACTCATCCGGTCGAGAATCCACGCGCGTGTCGCTGCCGTGCCGTCGTCGGACCGCTCCGGCACCGGTCGCTCGATGAACTGCGACTGGCCGCCGTCCCGCCACGGTGGCACCACGCACCGCCGCGCCGCACGGTTGGCCACCTCGCTGCCGTGATCCCGCCGTACGACATGCAGGCACAGATCGATCCCGGCCGCCACTCCGGCACTGGTCAGCACGTCGCCGTCATCAACGAACAGCACATTCGGATCGAGGTCGACCAGTGGAAACAGGGTCCGGAAATCGCTTGCCCAGGCCCAGTGCGTCGTGGCCGGACGCCCATCGAGCAGGCCGAGCGCGGCCAGCACGAACGACCCGGTGCAGATCGACATGATGCGCGTCCCGGGTCGCACTCGCCGGAATGCCGCCTGCACCGACTCGGGCAGAGATGCGGTGACGTCCGCCGCCGCCGTACCTTCGATGCCCGGCACGATCACGGTGTCCGCCGTCTCGAGAATCTCGGGCCCGTAATCCGGCGTGATCATGAACCCGGCCGCAGACCGGATCGGTCGGCCATCCGGCGTCGCCACCCGCACCGAGTAGAGCCGGTTGCCCCGTTCATCACGGGCAGCGCTGAACACCTGGGACGGGACCCCGAGGTCGAGGGCCACAACGTCGTCCAAGGCGAGTACGGCGATCCGATGTCGCTCGATATTCATGGCTGGATTCTTTCACATAGTGGCGTTCAGGCCACTGGTAAGAGCGAAGATCACCCCGAAGGATGTACGCGTGACCATTACCGCCAGTCGTACACGCAAAATCCATCGGGCCTGGCTCGTCGCGGCCGCAACCTTGATCGCGACCGTCGGGGCGGCGGGTTTCCGCGCCACCCCCGGCGTGCTCATCGTGCCGTTGCAGCAGGCATTCGGCTGGTCCCGAGGCACGATCACGGCCGCAACCTCGATCAACCTCATCCTGTACGGATTGACCGCGCCGTTCGCCGCGGCGCTGATGGAGCGATTCGGACTCCGGCGCGTGGTCGGGACGGCCTTGGTGCTGGTGGCGGCGGGCAGCGGCCTGACCGTGTTCATGACGGCGCCGTGGCAGTTGATCCTGTGCTGGGGTGTCCTGGTCGGCCTGGGCACCGGTTCGATGGCGCTCGCGTTCGTCGCGACCATCACCAGTCGCTGGTTTGTCGCGCGACGCGGTCTCGTGACCGGCATCTTGACCGCCGGTGGCGCTACCGGCCAACTGATCTTTCTGCCGCTACTCGCCATCATCGTGGTGCATCACGGCTGGAAGTCGGTCGCGCTGACGGTGATGGCCGGCGCCCTGATCGTGGCGCCGATCGCGGTGTGGATGCTGCGCGACTTCCCGGCCGACGTCGGCCTATCGCCATATGGCGGCACGCCTGATCAGGCGGCAACACGTGTGGAAAGGCTGCCCGGCGAACCCGGACCGGCCCGTCGGACACTTCTCACGCTGCGGACCGCGTCACGCTCGCTGACGTTCTGGTTCCTGGTCGGATCGTTCGCGATCTGCGGCGCGTCGACGAACGGCCTGGTCGGGACGCAGTTCATCCCGGCCGCCCACGACCACGGTCTGCCCGAGACCACGGCGGCGAGTCTGCTCGCGCTGGTCGGCGTGTTCGACATCGTCGGCACGATCTTCTCCGGCTGGCTTACCGACCGGCTCGACTCGCGCCTCTTACTCGGGACGTACTACCTGCTCCGAGGCGTCTCGCTGATGATCCTGCCGGACCTCTTCGCATCGTCCGCCCAGCCCAAGATGCTGATCTTCATCATCTTCTACGGCCTGGATTGGGTGGCGACGGTGCCGCCGACGATCGCGCTCTGCCGCCAGCACTTCGGCGCCGAGGGGTCGATCGTGTTCGGCTGGGTATTCGCGGCGCACCAGATCGGCGCGGCGCTCGCCGCAACCGGCTCGGCGATGGTCCGGGACCAACTCGGTACCTACAACGCGGCCTGGTACGGCGCCGGCTTCCTCTGCTTCTTCGCGGTCGGGCTGTCGTTGCTGGTCCGAGCGCCGGGGGCAGGGGTCAAGCGGTGGCGTCTGTCGCCCACCGCCTGACGGCTTGTTGATCCTGGAGTTATCTCCAGGATCAACAAGCGCCTACGGCTCGAACTTGTAACCCAGACCACGAACCGTGATCAGGAAGCGCGGCGCGGACGGCTCCGGCTCGATCTTCGACCGGAGCCGTTTCACGTGGACATCCAGCGTCTTTGTGTCGCCGACGTAGTCGGCGCCCCACACTCGGTCGATCAGCTGCCCACGGGTGAGCACCCGACCGGCGTTGCGCAGCAGCAGCTCGAGCAACTCGAACTCCTTAAGCGGCAGCGGCACCGCCTCGCCGCCCACGCTGACCACATGACGCTCGACGTCCATCCGGACCGGACCCGCCGACAGCGTCGGCGCCGCGATCTCGACCGTCTCGTTCGTGTTGCGCCGAAGCACGGCACGAATCCGAGCGACGAGTTCGCGCGGTGAATACGGCTTCGTGACGTAGTCGTCGGCACCGATCTCCAGGCCAACCACCTTGTCGATCTCGGCGTCACGTGCGGTGACCATGATGATCGGCACGTTGGTCTTCGCGCGGAGTTGCCGACAGACCTCGGTACCCGACATTTCCGGCAACATCAGATCGAGCAGCACGATGTCGGCACCGGTACGGTCGAATTCGGTCAGCGCTTGCGTTCCGGTGGCGGCAACCGACACCTCGAAGCCCTCTTTGCGCAGCATGAATGACAGCGCATCCGAGAACGAATCTTCGTCCTCTACTACGAGAACTCGGGACACTTAACGGCTTCCTTTCTTGACGGTCGCAGTCACAATCTCGCCTGCCGGGTACGTACCGTTCACTTCAATTGACGCTGGTAGCGGCAGAGCTGCATCTGGGGGTCTGGCCGGCAGCCGTAGGGTGAACGTCGATCCAACGCCGACCACGCTGGTGACCTCCACCCGCCCACCGTGGTTCGTGGCGATGTGCTTAACGATGGCGAGGCCGAGGCCGGTACCACCGGTCGAACGCGAGCGGGCACGGTCCGCGCGATAGAAACGCTCAAAGATCCGATCAAGATCTTTCGATTCAATGCCAATGCCCTGATCTTGTACGGCCAGCACGACATCGGTGCCATCCATCCGTACCGTGACGGATACCGACGCCGGCGCAACATCGGCCGGCCGGTCCGGCGAGTACGCGATCGCGTTCTCCACCAGGTTCGCGAGCGCCGTGACGACCTGGGACTCGCTGCCGTACACGGTCAGACCCCGGTCGCCAACCCAGTCGACCTCGATGTTCTTGGCCGACGCGGCGGTGCGGGACCGATCGATCACCTCGGCGACCACGCGGTCGACCTTGACCGGCTCGGGCGTCGGAATCGGATCGCCACCCTGCAGCCGGGACAGCTCCAGCAATTCGGTGACGAGCCGGCCGAGCCGGGTCGACTCGTGCCGGATTCGCTCGACGAAGCGTTTCGCCGCGACCGGATCGCCGCCGTCCTCGTCCATTGCCTCGCTGAGCGCCTCGGCGAGCAGCTGCAACGCGCCGACCGGGGTCTTGAGTTCGTGGCTGACGTTCGCGACGAAGTCCCGCCGCACCCGGGTGAGTCGGTGCGACTCGGTGACGTCGAGCGCTTCGATCGTGACGTGGCCGTCGCCCAGGGCAACCGCCCGAATGTGTACGCCCAGCGGTTCCTGGTCTCGCCCGCGCGCCATGTCGAGTTCGACTTCACGATGCAGGCCGGTACGGCGGGCCTGGCCGGCCAACGTACGGATGAGGGTGTGGGCGACGGCGGGAGTTCCCGGCAGTCCGGGCCGGAGCAGACCCATATCGTGCGCGGCCGGATTGCCGAGCACCGGGCGATCTTCGGCGTCGAGCACCAGCACGCCGACGCGCAAGGCGTCGAGGCTGCGCCGCCCGAGGCCCTTGCTGCTCCTTGTCCACTCCACATCGTGATGGTAGGTCGATTGTTAACCCACTGAAAAGCTCAAATACGGACGTATCAGACGCGCAGCGCCGAATATTCACCGCTGCTCTCCGTGCCGTTCACCCCCGTTCACCGGCGTGATGCCGCCAGGTCCTAACGTTCACGCTGGAAGTTCTATGACCGAGGAGTGATATGCGCGAAGAGTTCCGATCCGAGCTGGCCGACGTCAACCGGCTTCTGGTGGAGATGGCCGAGGCCGGCCGTCACGCCATGAGTCGCGCGACGGTCGCTCTCCTCAACGCCGATCAAACCGAGGCCGAGCAGGTGGCGGTCGGCGACCATGAGATCGACGCGCTCTACCACCGGGTAGAGGACAAGATCTACGACATCATCGCCCGGCAGGCGCCGGTCGCCTCCGACCTGCGCGCCGTGATCACGTCACTGCACGTGGCGAGCGACCTCGAGCGCATGGGTGACCTCGCCGAGCACATCGCCGAGACCGCGGCCCGCCGGCACCCGTCGGTCGCCGTACCGGAGGAGCTGCAACCGGTCATCCGCGAAATGGCGACGGTGGCCGACTCGCTGGCCGCGAAGATCGCGGACGTGCTGACCACGTCCGATGTCGAGCGGGCGGCCGAGATGGAAGCCGACGACGACGTGATGGATGAGCTGCACCGGCAGTTGCTGGCGTTCATGCTGGGCACCGCATGGCGCCACGGCGTGGAAGCGGCCATCGACGGCGCCCTGCTGGGTCGCTTCTACGAGCGGTATGCCGACCACGCCGTAAACGCCGCAAACCAGATCATCTACCTGGTAACAGGCGAATCCTCCGCCGCCTAACCTCCATTGATCATGGGGTTATCGCCGTTATTTTCTCGATTTAACGGCGATAACCCCATGATCGTTTGAGTTGGTCGATTTTCCGTCGGATCTCCGCGATCAAGCGAGGGACGTTTCTCATGTCTTCCTTTGTCACCTGGAAGATCTCCCAACCTGCCGCATTCAGCAAGCGCACCCTGGCCCGGTCCCGACCCAGTTGACCCGGGTCGGCGTGCCACTGTCCGTCGTATTCGATGGCCAGCCTGATCTCGATCAATGCCAGATCGACGCGGGCTACGAACTGGCCTTCAAACATCACATTGACCTGGGCGACGACGGCAATGCCGGCGAGATGAAGCTCCAGCCGGAGCACACTCTCCGGTGGGGATTCAGCCAGTGGATCGCACAGGCTGAGCGCACGCTCGGCTCGGCGAACGTTGCGTGCACCGGGATGCGCGAGGCCGTACTCCACGACCTCATCGATCTTCAAATTCTGCGTCCGGGCGAGCGAGTCCACCCATGGCACCGCCTCCCGAAGCGTCAGCCGCCGGGCCAAATCCCACGCGGTCCGTACGCCGCGCGTAACCGGGACATTCGAGTGGGTCACGACGTCATCTGGTGCTATGTCCGCGATGCTGATCGCCATGCCCTTGACCGGCCCGAACTGGGTGGAGGACACGACTTCCACCGCTTGCAGCTCGCGAACGCTGAGAGCGCCCCACATCACGGCGGCGGATCGTCCGGCAATGGCGGCCCCGTCGGGCATCAGAAGCACCGCACCCGCGACGAGAACCCGATGGTCGATCGATACGCACGCATCGATGTAGATGTTGCGAAACATTCGGCGCCAAGCCGAACTCCGCAGCGCCGACCAAGTGAGACGTCCCTGCTCAACAGCGTCACTCCCACGGAACGGCTCAAGCCCGAGCCCATCCGGCCGCACCGGCGCCTTCGCCACACCAAGAATCGTGCCCCCGCACCGTCTCCACAGGAACCCCCTGTGGATAACCTCCATTGATCATGGGGTTTCTGTTGCTATTCACGCCGGAATGACAGCAAAATCCCCATGATCAAGCAGAAAGGCTAGCGGCCTTGGTTTGCCACCGCGGCGGCAGCGGCGGCTGCGGCCTCGGGGTCGAGGTAGGTACCGCCTGGGATCGTGGGTTGCCACGTCGTTGTGTCCAGGTCGTAGCGCAAGGGCTGGCCGGTCGGGATGTTCAAGGCTGCGATGTCGGTGTCGGAGATCTGGTCCAGGTGCTTCACCAGTGACCGCAGCGAGTTGCCGTGTGCCACGACCAGGACGTTCAGGCCGGCCCGCAGGTCCGGGATGATCGCGTCATACCAGTACGGCAGGAAGCGGCGCAGCACGTCGGCGAGACACTCGGTCTCCGGGCGGGCCTCGGGCGGCAGGCCGGCGTACCGCGGGTCGGCAAACTGCGAGAACTCGGCATCGGGGGCCAGAGGCGGCGGCGGCACATCGTACGAGCGGCGCCACAGCATGAACTGCTCCTCGCCGTACTCCGCGAGGGTCTGCTTCTTGTCCTTGCCCTGCAGCGCGCCGTAGTGGCGCTCGTTCAGCCGCCAGGAGCGCCGGACCGGAATCCAGTGCCGGTCGGCTGTGTGCAGCGCGATCTCCGCGGTCCGGATCGCTCGGCGCAGGACCGACGTGTGTACGACGTCGGGCAGCACACCTCCCGCCGCGATCAGCTCACCGCCGTGGCGGGCCTCGGCCTCGCCGGTTGCGGCCAGATCGACGTCGACCCAGCCGGTGAAGAGGTTCTTCGCGTTCCACTCGCTCTCGCCGTGGCGCAGAAGGATCAAAGTCCCAGTCATGGCGACCATCTTTCCCGATCCGATTTTCCGGCCCGCACCCACCGGCGGGTGACGACCGCTCCGTGAGATAACGGCTGGAAGCTGTCGCCCCGGGCCGCTAGGTTGTAAGCCGTCACAAGATGGCCGGTCATTACGGGGGCGTGCGCGTGCGGAAATGGTTCAGGGACAGCCTTGGCGGACTGCCCACCACATTTTGGTATCTCTGGGCCGGCACTCTGATCAACCGCATCGGCGGCTTCACGCTGCTCTACCTCGAGATGTATCTGGTCGCGCGCTACCACGTCTCGGCGGGATATGCCGGTCTGGTGATTGGTCTGTCCGGTGCGGGCAGCGCCGCCGGTTCGATCGCGGGTGGCGTGCTGGCCGATCGATGGGGACGCCGGCCAACCATGCTCTCCGCGTCGCTGGCCAGCGCCGTGGCGACGCTGGCGCTCGGCTACACCACGAACACGGTGGCAATCCCGTTGTTGGCAGCGGCGTACGGGCTGTTCAACGGCATCGCCCGGCCGGCCTTCAGCGCGATGATGGTCGACGTGCTCGGCACGACCTCGCGGGTCCGCGGCTTCAACCTGAACTACTGGGCGATCAACCTCGGCTTCTCCGGCGCCGCGATCATCGCCGGTTTGCTCTCCACGACGCCGCGGATGACGCTGTTCGCACTTGATGCGGCCACGACGATCCTGAGTGCTCTGTGGATCTTCGTGAGGGTCCGCGAGACTTCGCCGACGATCAACGTTCCGGCCGGCATGAAAAAGCAGACCGGCAGCATCATGGACGTCCTCACCGACCGGACGTTCATGACGTTCGTGCTGCTGAATCTCGGCCTGTGGACGATCATTTCGACGCTCGGCCTGATGCCGATCACGATGCTCCACCGTGGACTGAATACCTCGGCGTTCGGTTCGATCATCGCGGTGAACGGCGTCATCATCGTTGCGCTACAGCTGTTCGTGCCTCGGCTCATTCGCGGTCGTACGCGACATCACGTGCTCGCCGCGGCCGCGTTGATGGTCGGTATCGGGTTCGGAGCGGTCGCGTTCGCACCGACCGTACTGCTGCTGTGTGCGACGGTCGCGGTCTGGACAATCGGCGAGATGACCTCGTCTCCAACGAACTCGTCGTTGGTCGCCGACCTGTCGAAGCCCTGGATGCGCGGCCGCTACCAGGGCGTACACGGGTTGAGTTTCAGTGCCGCCGGTTTCCTCGCGCCGATCGCGGGCGGCCAGATCATCGACCACTTCGGCAGCGCCACGTTGTGGATCAGCGCGTTCTTCCTCGGACTCGTCGTGGCGGCTGGTCAGCTGATCACCGGGCCGGGTCGGGAGCGGCGAGTCACGGCACTCAAACTGCAACACGAGCCCGCGCCGGCCGTCGGGCCGGTGGCGGACGCACTGCCGGCGATTGCCAGCGAAGAGGAAGAAGCCGAGGTCACGACGAGCGCCGGAAGTCGGCGCCGGTAACGGTCAATCCGAAGGCGAGCCGAACATGTGCGCGAACGCTTGCAGGTTCGCGAGCGATTCGCCGCGCGACACCCGCCAGGCCCACTCCCGGCGGATCGCGGTCGAGAAGCCGATTTCCAACATCGTGTCGAAGTTGTCGTCCGCGTAATTGAGAACGGCGCCGAGCAGCCGGTCGAGTTCGTCCGGCGTGACCGCATGCAGCGGTGTCCGGCCGGTCAAATAGACGTCGCCGACCTTGTCGATTGCGAACGAAACACCGTACATCCGGGCGTTGTGCTGCAACAGGAACGCCCACAACTCCTCCCGGCGCTCGTCGGGTTGACGCATCACGAACGCCTCGACACGCAGCGCATGCGCACCGACGATCAGGTTCACGACCGTCTTGAGTTTGTGCGTGCCGGGCAGTGTGACCACAAACGACGCGTCGCCGGTACGTTCGAACTCGATCTCACGCTCTACGAGCGTCGCCTCGATGATCTCGGTCACCGAAGCGACCGAAGCGCCGCCGGAAGCCGAGGCGTCGGGCGCGGTCATGCCGCGGCACCCACCGGCGACCACATTTCGGCGGCCATCTGTGACTGGTGATGGATCATCGCATCACGGTAAACCGCGAGCAGGCCGGATGCGGTGCGACTCCACGAATACTGCTGCGCGTGAGCGACCGCGCCGCGCGAAAGCATGGCGCGCCGGCCCGGTTGCGCCAGAAGATCACGGAGTACGTGCGCCCAGTCGCCCGCGTCATGCCCGTCCACGAGGACGCCGGAGTGCTGGTCGCGAACCGCAGTGACCAGGCCACCGACCGCCGCCGCCACGACCGGCGTACCGCAGGCCTGTGCCTCCATCGCGACCAGCCCGAACGATTCGTTGTGGCTCGGCACCGCGACGATGTCCGCTGCTCGGTACAGATCGGCGAGCGCGTCGCCGGCCTGCGGGGGCAGGAATCGCACCGAATCTTCGATCCCGAGCGATGCGGCGAGCGCTACGAGGTCCAACCCGGATCCGCTGTTGCCGCCGACGATCACGACGGTCAGCCTGCCGGCCACCGACGGATCCAGGTCCTTCAGCGACGCTACCGCCTGGAGCAGTACGTCCGGCGCCTTCAGCGGCTGAATCCGGCCGACGAACGCAATCACGTAACCGTCCGACGGCAGGTCGAATCGCCGACGTGCGGCGGCCCGATCCGCAGGGCGGAAACGGTCGAGGTCGACGCCCGGCTCGACCACGGCGACGTGGTTCGGGTGCGCGCCGTACAGGTCCATCAGCTCGCAGGCCTCGGTCGGCGTATTCGCGACGAGCCGATCGGCCTCTTCAACGATGTGCTCCTCGCCGAGCACGCGCGCCATCGGCTCCGGCGCATCCCCCTCGGCGAGCAGCCGGTTCTTCACCTTCGCGAGGGTGTGCGCGGTGTGCACCAGCGGCACGCCCCAACGATCCTTGGCGAGCCATCCGACTTGGCCGGACAGCCAGTAGTGCGAGTGCACAAGGTCATAGTGGCCGGGGTCACGGGCGGCTTCGGCGCGAAGCACGCCGCTGGTGAACGCGCACATCTGAGCCGGCAAATCTTCCTTCGCGAGCCCCTCGAACGGGCCGGCGCTGATGTGCCGAACGCGTACACCGGGTGCCATCTCGACACACGGCGGCAGGTCGCTGCTGGTCGCACGCGTGAAGATTTCGATCTCCACACCGGACGCGGCGAGCCGCTTCGCGACCTCGACGATGTACACGTTCATGCCGCCGGCGTCACCCGTACCGGGTTGGTCGAGCGGCGACGTGTGGACGGACAGAGTGGCGACCCGCCGCGGCAGACTGCTCCCATGCGTACGCACCACTGATGACACACTCCTTCACGCAGTCGCGACGCAATCCGGCGCCAACCGACACAACCGCAGAACTCCCGCCAATCTTCCCGCTCAACAAGATCCTTATGTACTTGCCGGTGCCTCCGGGTGACGAACGTCATGGCAGGATCGGGCCATGACCGGATCAAAGATCGCCGTCGTCACCGGCGCATCCAGCGGAATCGGGGCCGCGACGGCCCGCCGACTCGCCTCCGACGGCTTTCACGTCGTCGCGGCATCCCGACGCGCCGATCGCCTCGGCGAGGTGGTCGCCGGAATCGTTGCGAGCGGCGGCCGGGCGGTGGGCGTACCCACTGATGTGACGTCCGACGACGACGTGACCGCGCTCGTGGCCGCGGTGGCCGCGCTGGGCGAACCGGTCTCGGTCCTGGTCAACATCGCCGGCGGCGCACACGGCGCCGAAACGGTAGCGGACGGCCGGGTCGAGGACTGGCAATGGATGTATGACGTGAACGTACTGGGCACGCTCCGTGTGACGAAAGCGCTGATCCCGGCGTTGATCGAATCCGGCGAGGGCACGCTGATCATGATGGGTTCGACCGCCGGGCACATCGTCTACGAGGGCGGCGGCGGATATGCCGCGGCGAAGCACGCGCTCACCGCGATGACCGGCACGCTGCGGCTGGAGCTGTCCGGCGCGCCGGTCCGGGTGATCGAGATCGATCCGGGCATGGTGAGGACGGACGAATTCGCGATGATCCGGTTCGACGGCAACGCTGAGAAAGCGGCCGCCGTTTACGCCGGCGTCGCGAAGCCGCTGGTCGCCGACGACATCGCGGATTGCGTCTCGTGGGTCGCGACCCGTCCGCACCACGTGAACGTCGACAAGATCGTGGTCCGGCCGCTGGCACAGGCCGCGCAGCACAAGGTGCACCGGGTGCTGTGAGTTCCAAGCCGGCGTCGAGGCCGCTCGGTGAGATCACTCGGGGCACCACGAACCCGAACCGGCTGCGGCGGATCGACAACTGGATCGCGCGCCGCTTCGGCTCGCTTCTGGACAGTGCGCCCGATCCGCTCGTGATCGATCTGGGCTACGGCGCGACGCCGGTCACCGCGGTCGAGCTGCGTTCGCGGTTGGCCAAGGTCCGCGCGGATGTGCGGGTGGTCGGTCTGGAAATCGATCCGGTACGCGTAGCCGGCGCCCAGGTCACGGCGGACCCACCGGGGCTCACGTTCGCCCGGGGTGGATTCGAACTTGCCGGTACGCGTCCGATCGTGGTCCGTGTCTTCAATGTCCTCCGCCAGTACGACGAAGCCGCGGTCGAGGCGGCGTGGTCCACGATGATCGGTGCGCTCGCGCCGGACGGCGTGATTGTCGAGGGTACGTGCGACGAACTCGGCCGCGTCGCGACCTGGATCACCCTGGGCAAGCGCGGCCCGGAATCGCTGACGCTCGCATCGCGGCTGTCCACGCTGGACCGCCCGGCCACGTTCGCCGAACGCCTGCCGAAGGCGTTGATCCACCACAATGTGCCCGGCGAGCCGATCCATGCGTTCCTGGCGGCGCTCGACGCGGCGTGGACCAATGCGGCACCGCTCGGCGTGTTCGGCCCTCGCCAGCGATGGATCGCGGCGGCTCAGGCCGTCCACGGCCAGGGCTGGCCAATCCTTGATCGCACCCGATCGTGGCGGCACGGCGAGATCACCGTGCCGTGGAGCGCCGTCGCCTAAAGCGCGCAGTTCACGAGGACCGGCTCGGGCTTCAAGGTGACACCGAATCGATCCGCCACACCCGCCCGGATCTCGCGGGCCAGGTCGAGCAGCTCGCTCGTCGTCCCGCTCCCCCGGTTTGTCAGCGCGAGCGTGTGCTTGGTCGAGATCGACACGCCACCGCGCGCGTACCCCTTCGGGAAGCCGGCTCGCTCGATCAGCCAGGCGGCGCTTACCTTCGCGCCACCGTCCCGCTCAGGCCACGCCGCCGGCGACCCGACATCGGCCGCCCGGTCGGCGAACGCCGCATAGTCACTCGCGCTGAGCACCGGGTTCATGAAGAACGACCCCACCGAGTAGGTATCGGCATCCTGTGGATCGAGCACCATGCCCTTAGAGCGGCGCAGGCCGAGTACGGCGTCCCGGCGTATCACTGGCATCGGCCCGCTCGCCGGGCGCGACGCCGAGTGCCTTGGCGAGTTCGGCGTACCGGATCGGGGCCGATCGCGCCGATCTGGTCAGCACGAAGTCGACCGAAAGCACGACCCATCGATCGACGTGCTTGAAGATGCTGGCCCGGTACCCGAAGCCGCATTCGGCCGCCGACATCGTGACGACGTCTCCGGTTCGGCGGTCGAGGGCACGGACAGACGTGATGCGCTCCGCGACCTCTTGCCCGTACGCACCGACGTTCTGGATCGGTGTCGCACCGGCCGAGCCCGGGATGCCGGACAGGCACTCGAGCCCCGACCATTTCTCCGCCACGGTACGGGCGACCACCTCGTCCCACGGCTCACCGGCCGCCACGGTCACCGTGACCTCATCGCCACTGACCTGTGCCGATACGCCTCGGGTACGCAGAAGAAGAACCGTGGACGGGAATCCGTCGTCACTGATCACGACGTTGCTGCCACCGGCCAGAACGAGGATGGGCTCATGCGAGGCATCGGCATCTCGTACTATTTCCATGATCTGTCGTTCATCGGTCGCCGGATTGATCCGGCCAGCCTGTCCCCCCAGACGCAACGTCGTATGAGCGGCCAATCCTCGATTCTCATCACGCACGCAATTACCTTAGGCCGGATGCCCATCGCGACGATGAGCGCCCGGCGGACGGGCGGGAGACACCATGGCGCGTAGCTCGGGCACGAAGGAACTCTGGCACGAGGCGTTGAAGGTCGGCGGCCTCGAATTCCGGGCCGCGGTCGGCGAGGCCGATTTGGCCGCGGACGTGCCGTCCTGCCCCGGCTGGACGGTCGGCACGCTCGTGCATCACCTCGGCAGCATGTACCGATACGTGAACGCGCACGTCACCCGGGGCGTCACGTCCCCACCGGAGAAGCGGCTCCCGGCCTACGTCGAGGAACCGCCGGCTACGGACGTGCTGGCCTGGTGGGATGCGGCGTTCGAGAAACTGGTCGCGACACTGGACGTGATCGATCCCGAAATGCCCGCCTGGAACTGGGCGCCGCAGGCGAAAACTGCCGCATTCTGGCATCGGCGGATGGCGCACGAGACGGCCGTACATCGGTGGGACGCGCAGATCGCGATCGGCCTCGGCGAACCGATCGAGGCCCGGCTCGCCGCCGACGGCGTGTCCGAGGTGCTCGACACGTGTCTTCCGGCCGGTCACCGCCGCCCGCACGCGCCGCTGACCGCGGTCGCCGAACTGCACGCGACCGACATCGGCCAGAACTGGTACGTACGGCTGCGCGGCGAAGGACTCGCACTGCTCGACACCGACACGATCTTGGACGATGACGACCCGCAGCCGAACGTGACCGCCTCCGGCACGGCCAGCGACATCAACCTGGCCTTGTGGGGCCGGGTCGGCTTCGACGTGCTGGACGTCGAAGGACCCGAGGACACGCTTGAAGCGCTCCGAACCGATTAGACGATTGCACCGATCCTCGCGGCACCGACTTCGTCGATGACGCTGCGGTCGGCGCGCACGTCGCGGCGACGCTGACGGGACCCGCTTACCGGTCGAGACCCAGGATTAGCTGCGGGGTCGCGATCACGTGGTCGGCGCGCAGCGGACGTACGGCCGTACCGATCGCGAAGAACTCGGTCGTGTGCGAGCCCCACGTGTGGTTGCGCTGACGAGAGGTCGACGCCGACGATGCCCTCCGCGTGCAGCGCCTCGGCCTCCTTCTGCATCCGGGCCATGGCCAGCTCCCGGGCGTCGTACAGCGCCTGGGTGAACTGCGGCAGCTCGGCGTTCTGGCCGATGTTGGACAGGACGTTGCCGAAGGTGCGGTGCGCGACGTGGTAGACGCAGACGCCCATCACCATGCCCAGCGGCGCGTAGCCGGCCTGCAGCAACGTCCAGAAGTCCTGACCGGACAGGTCGGAGGTGAACGGGTGGCCCGGCGTCGTTGCGCCACTTCTTGCCGTCGTCGGCCTTCACCGCGGTACCGACGGCGAGGAACTCGGCCGCGTCGTTGCCCCACTCCTTGAACTCGACCTCGAGCCGTACCGCCGACGATGCCGTCCGCGCCGAGCACGTCCGCCTCCGCCTGCATCCGGCTCATGGCCAGCTCGCGGGCGTGGTACATCGCCTGGGACAGCACGTCGAGCTCCTGGTTCTTGCTCCACCGGCCCATCTGGAAGCCGACGTGGTAGACCGACGTGCCGAGGACCAGCCCGAGCGGCGTGAATCCGGCCTGCTTGACCAGCAGGAACTCGTTGACGCTCAGGTCCGAGGTGAAGATGTGCCCGGCGCGGTCCGGCTGCAGCTCGGCGAGCCGGCTCATCGCGTCCTGCGGCAGGCCAAGCGCGGTCGGATCCACAGCAGTCATCGACGTCCTCTTTCGGGTTAAATGAACCGGGCTTGTCGAGGCGCAACATCGGCAGCGGCGCGGAGAGCGAGCGAGGGTGGGACTGGCGTTGATCGGCGCGATCGCGGTACCCCAGATGAACGCGTCGACGAGCGTGTCTTCGCCTTCTTGGCCAGAGCGAGCATCGCACCTCGTACTTGTTGAGTTCGATGTCCTGCAGCGACGACGCTGTGGCCGCCCCGCTTGGCGGCGTCTTTCGCGAGGGATTCCCGGGCGGCGGCTCGCGCGGCGGTGATCAGCGCGGTCGAGCCGACGATCTCCTGGTTGACCCATGAGCCCTGCTGCATCCGGGCAGCCCAGTCGTCGTGCCGGATCACGGCGCCGACGCCCTGCACCAGATCCACCGGCACCCAACCGGCGCGCATCAGCTTCGCGAAGTCCTGCCCGGACAGGTCCGATGTGAACGGCTTCTTGGGATGCTTCGTCACACCGTCGCCGGAAACGGCCGTACCGATCGCCATGAATTCGAGACCGTTGCCGTAGAACGACGCCACGGTCAGCTTGACGCCGACGACGCCGTCTCCGCCGAGCCCGGCACACTCCGTACGCAGTCCGCTCGACCGCCCGATGCCGCGCCTGTTCGAGCAGGTGGGAGACGGCCGGGACGTCGACGACCGGGGCCGAGCGATATCCGCCGTACATACCCTGGCCGGAGAAGCCGCCCCGGTTGTAGCCGGCGGAGTCGTTGTAGCCATACCCGCCGTACGAGTAGTACCCGCAGCCCGTGTACGACCAGCCGACGTTGAAGACCGCGCTGCCCATCACCTGCCCGACCGGACGGAAGCCGACCGACCGGATGGCCGCGAACTCCTGCGTGCGTCAGATCGGAGGTGAAGCGCCCGGCTCGTCCCGGCGTCGGCCGCCTTGCGCATCTCGGCGATGCGCCACTGCGCCTGTAGCGGCAGCCGGCCGGCGGCGATCTCGCGCGCGCTCGCTTCGGCGATCTTGTCCGGCGTCATGCCTTCGGGAGCCGTCATGCTTCCCACCTCTCCGATGCTGCCGACCGACCGCCGGTCACAGCGTCGTGATCCGAGCCAGGATCTCCGCCGCGGCTGCATTCGAGCCGGCCACCGCGTTCAGCTCCGCCGCCATGCTGCGCGTCCACTCGTCGATCGTGACATTCTTCGTCGAGAGTACGACTCCGCCGCTCTGATGTTGGATCATCGCGCTGAGCGGGCGGCCGTACTCGGAGCGCTCGACGTGATAGCGCCGGTCACCGAGGTGAACCGAGACGGCCAGGACCGCCGGTTCGCTACGACCGCCCAGCCGGCCTTGATCTTGCCCTCGCGCTTGACCGTGACGATCTCGCCCGGCAGCGCGGCAGACAGCACGTTGAGCAGGAACCCCGCGTACAGCGAGAGATCATCGCTGTGCTTACGCAGCTGCGAAGCCAGTAGTTCAAGATCAAAGTACGACGGTTGGTCCTGCGTCATTCCGGCCTCATGATCTCGTCCGACGTGTCCGAACCAAGGCTAGCCCGCGCGGACAAGACTTGCTTAGGCGGCGGGTAAGACCTTGCGGGCAAGTACGGTGCCGCCGGCCACCGCGGCCGGCATCACCAGAATCGCGCCGAGCGGGATCAGGAAGCACACGAAGACCGCAGCGCCGAACCCGATCGCCATCGAGCGCCGCGTCTTGAGCACGCGGCGCCGCTCGGCCAGCCGGATACCGCGGCGTGCGAACGGCACGCCGACCAGCTCAACCGCGAGGAACCAACCCCCGAAAAGCGCACCGACAGCCGGTACGACCGTCTGCCCGACGACCGGAATGAACCCGCACAGGAACAGCGGAATGCCGATCATGGCAGAGATCGTGATCATCCGGATCGACTCGCTGATGCCCCGAACGAACTCCTTGTACCAGGGCAGCGTTCCGGTCACATTGGGGTCGCCGCCGAGCCGTGCCTCGACGCGTTCGGAGATCTTCTCGTAGAACGGATCACCGATCGCGAGCGTCACAGACGTGAATGTCACGACCGCGAGCAGCGCGAACAGGCCGACCAGGCTGATCCCGGCAAGCAACTGGATGGATTCGCGTGGGGCGGTCGCCCAGCCGTTCGCGAACCAAGTGACGTCCTTCGCGAGGCTGTTGATGAACACGACCAGCAGTACGAACAGGCCGATCAGCAGCGCGCCGGCGATCAGCGCCGGAAGCAGGCCGAGCGCGATCAGGCCGGGATCGGTCCCGTACATTTTGAAGCCACGGAACAGAATTCCGATGCCCGAGAAGAAATCACGGAACACGTTCGGTCGCTTCACCATGGAAGCAGACACTAGCGGCGCGGTACGGGTAGTCACAGCTTTGCGGGTACCCGGAAAGCTAATCGATTAAGCGTACGCGTACCCGTCGATTTGCCTTGCCTTTGCTCTCGACCTTGACCACCGAGATCGTGCCGATCTGTTTGGTCGACTCGACGTGGGTGCCGCCGTCGGCTTGCACGTCCAGACCGACGATGTCGACGATTCGGATCTCGGTCTCATCGGCCGGGATCAGATTGCTCTGGGTGCGGATGATGTCCGGTAGAGCGAGCGCCTCGTCCCGGCCGAGTACCCGCGCGGCGATCCGCCGGTCGGCGGCCACCTCGGCGTTGACCAGCTCTTCCAAGCGCGTCTTGAAGTCGGGCGGAATCTCCGGGAGGTTGAA
Source organism: uncultured Actinomycetota bacterium (assembly GCA_963831705.1). GTDB lineage: Bacteria > Actinomycetota > Actinomycetes > Mycobacteriales > Micromonosporaceae > DASQPR01. The sequence goes on from CAWHRE010000010.1 coordinate 1,142,903, forward strand.
ATCCATCCGGGCTTCACCGGGCTCCATCGAGTTTCCGGTGACGAGCGCGTCGAAGTCGCGGAACACGACGCCGCAGAGGACGTGCAGACCCGAGTGCGTACGCATCAGCATCGTGCGGCGCTCGTCCTCGACCGCACCGACCACGGCCGTGCCGACCGGCGGGAGCGGATCTCCGTCGGCCGGGATCAGTGCCAGATCGTCGCCCTTGCGCGTACCGACGATCCGCGTCTGCACGCCGTTCCACAGCAACACGCCGTGGTCCGGTGGCTGCCCGCCACCACCGGGGTAGAACGCGGATCGGTCCAGCACGATGCCGGCGTCCGGGTCGCTCGCGAGCACGGTGCACTCCCACTCGCGCAACGTCGGATCGACAAGATCCAGCCGGTACGTCCGGCCGTGCTGCGTGACGCCCATCTAGTGCCTCACTGATTCAGGAAGGTGGCGATTCGTTCGCGGACGTCGGCTCGCTGGTTCCACAGCACGCCGGGTTTGTCGTACATGTGCAACGTCGCGTTCGGCAGAATGGCGGCAAGATCCTCGGCCACCTGCGCCGGATGCAGATCGTCGCCAAGCGTTCCCAGGATCAGTACCGGTGCCGAGACCGCGGCCAGCGCCGACCGGTCGGCGACGGCGACCTGCTCGGGCAGGCTGGCGAGCCCGGGCGCGAGACCGTCGCCCATCAGCATCTCCATCCGCTGCCGGAGGAACGACCAGGTGGCCGGATTGTTCCGCAATGAGCCGGGGATCTCCTGGGACAGCACGTTCGCGACCTCGGCCGCGTTGGCGTCCTCGATCGCCTCCATCAGCGCGGTGAGGCGTTCGCGAGCGGCGGCCGGGCGCGGCTGATCAAGAACGGCCGGCAGGAATAACACGACTCGCTCGAACCGGTTCGGATGATCGGCGAGCAGGCGACAGAGCGCGCCCGCGCCGAGGCTGACGCCGAGCGCACGGGTGGCGCCGGACAGATCGGCGATCGCTCGAAGATCCCGAGCCAGGTCCGTGTAGGTCCACACCCCACCGGGGGCGGCCGAACGGCCGTGACCGCGAAATTGGAAGAACACTCTTCGGCCAGTGACCGCGCTGCCGAGCGGGCGAGTCTCGGCGATGCCATTCGCGAGGCCGTGCGCGAAGACGGTGACCGGGTCGCCGACGCCGGTTACGAGATATTCCAACTCGACGCCATGAGGCGTCTGGACCAGAGAAGTCTCCGGCTGCGGCAGGCTGGGGCGCCCCGAATAGGGTCCGGACGGACCCGGCCCGTACGTGTTCGGTCCACTCCCCGGCGGTGGCGGCCAGCGGAAATCTCTCACCAGTTGCCGCGTCCTTCGGTCACGTCGCGCAGGGCCGGCCGGAGATCGACGAGGTAGACGATCGAGATCGCCAGAACGATAACGGCCACGGTCGCGGTCAGCGGGCCGAGATACCCGCTGGGCGACGCGACGGTCGCGTATCCGGACAGCACGGTGAATGCCACCGCACCGCCGGTCATCAATACCCAGATCGCCTTGGTCAGCTTTCCCACCACCGGGAACGCCTCCGCGCGGCGGGTTACGCAGTGCAGGAACGCGGAAACCTCGACGATCAGCGTGACCGCAAGGATCGCGAAACTCACGTACCGCACGACAACAAACGCGACTGGCATTGCACTAGCTTAATCCCGAAGTGTTATGAGTGCCTCAACGCGCCATAGCACGGAAAAGAGCGCCGGATGACCGGCGCTCTTTCCATCTAGCGTAGATCAGGACGTCTTGCGCGCCTTCGGGGTCTTGACCGGAGCGGTCGCGGCGTCTGCCAGCACCTCTTCGGCTGCGGTCTTGGCAACTTCGGCCTCTTTCGCCGTCTCTGGCCGGACGACCTCGGCGTGGACGCGCTCGGTCTGCTGCGCCGGCGAGCCACCGACCACGCTCTGGCCACGGACGACCAGCTCGGTGTAGATCGCGATGGCCTTTTCCTGAGCAGCTTGAGCGCTTGCCACGAACTGGTTCGCGTTGCGGCGGGCGGTTTCGCGCAGGCGGTCGGTGTCGGCGTCGACCATGCGCTGGCGCAGCTCGGCGACGAGCGACGGGATCTCGGCAACCTTCTGGGTCACCTTGTCGCCGATCACGGTCATCCGGCCGGGCAGCTCATCCTGCAGTGCGTTGACGCGCTCCTGCAGGCCCGCGACGTGCTCGGGCAGCTTGCGGAGACGCTCGATGGCGAGGTCGCCGGCGCCGGCTGCGGCATACAACGGGTTCGGGATCTTGGGCTGGGTCTGAGTAGGCATTACAGCTCCTTCGTGGTCCGACTTTGCGACTTCGGTGGGACATGCGGCATAGGCGCTACCGGCGGTGTTTCGATCGCATCCCGGGTATCAACTGTTTTGTCAGCATTTAAGTTTTCAGCGTTCAAACGGCTTTCAGCGTTCAAGCTTTGGCCGGATTCGCGGTCGTTCTCTCGCCGGAACGTCTCATAGATCTGAGTCAGCGTCTGCTTCTGCGACGCGGTCAGGTCCTCGTCGTTAGCGATCGCCGCCAGGACACCCTGACCATCCCGAAGATCGAGAAGGCCGGCTCGTAGGTACATCAACGGCGTCGACACCCGCAGCGCGTTGGCCAACTGCTGCAGCACCTCAGCGCTCGGCTTGCGCAAGCCGCGCTCGATCTGGCTGAGATATGGATTGGACACACCGGCCTGGTCCGCGAGTTGGCGGAGCGAGATCCGCGCGTTCTGCCGCAGATCGCGAATGAACTCCCCAATGTTCTCGGTCAGTTCACGGGGTCCGGTCACGTCCTCGACTCTAGGCCGCGGTGCTAGCTATTGCAAGCAAGTTGCTTGCAATAGCTCGCGTGAACGCGGTCACATCCTGCCTCGTCGGCCGTTCGGCCAGGTTGTCATCCATCGATGACCGTGACGGTCTTGGGAAATCGATTTCGTGTCTGCCGCGGCGGCCATCAATGGCCTGGCACCGCAGCCGTCAGTGCCCGCGTGCGCGCACATCCGAGGAGCATATGACCGCCGAGAAGCCGGCATGCCCCAATCCGGCGCATGCCGGCTCACGTGTCGTCCGCAACGGGGTGTACGGGTCGCTCGGCCGCCAGCGCTGCCGATGCCACCCGGTTGCCGACGCGTCGCACACGTTCTCGACCGCACCGGAGATGCGCAGTTTGGGCCTGGCGGACGACACCGAGCGCCGGAGCCTCCGGTCGTACCGGCACACAGTCATCGGCGTCAATCGATTGATGCGCGCGCATTGAGAAGGCGTCGCGTCATCGCCACCGGTGTCAACCGGTCAACATGCTCACGGATGAGGAATCGCGGCGACGCTGCGTACCGCACCGACCGGTACACCGCCGCCGAACAGTGCCGACTCCGCGAGCTCCGATAGGACCGCCGCATCACAACCGAGAAACCGAAGAGCGCGCACGAGTACCGGCATCCGAGCCCGCATCGCGCCGTCATCGATCTTCAGAGCGACGGCCCCGACCCCCGGTATGGCGACCGCCACCACGCCCTCGGCGCCGCCCTTCGACAAAAGCCCGGGAATCCCGCGCATCAGCCGGTCGTCATCCGCGCCGGTTCCGGAGACCAGCGCCGGATGCGCTCGCATCGCGTCGGCCACCAGCCGCTCGTCGCTTCCCGGTTCGGCATCGATGTGCCGCTGGAACGCGCGAGCCAACGCGTGCAACGAAATCGCGAGTGCGGGCGCGCCGCAGCCGTCGACCCCGACCGCGCCGATCGGTTCGTCGGCAATGTCCGCCACGGACTCTTGCAGCGCCTGCTGCAACGGGTGGCCGGGACGGCGGTAGTCATCGGTCGGCCAGCCCGCAATCGCGCAGGTGAGCAGCATGCCGGCGTGCTTGCCGGAACAGTTCATATAGATCGGCTCGGCGTTTCCACCGGCGCGCAGTACCGCCTTCGACGCCGCCGACCCGAGTGGAAGATCCGGCGGCGTACGCAGATCCGACGGCGCGAACCCGCCTGACGCGAGCAGTGCGCGTACCCGTGAAATGTGCATGTCCTCGCCGGAGTGACTCGCCGCGACCATCGCAAGGTCGGCGGAGTCCGCGAGCTTGAGGCCGGCCCGCAACATGCCGACAGCCTGCATTGGCTTGATCGACGAGCGTGGGAAAACCGGGCTCGACACGTCGCCGAGCTCGAACACGAGCTTCCCGTCCGGCCCGAGAATCGCGACCGAACCACGATGGAATCCTTCGACGAACCCGGACCGATTGACCTCCGCGACGACTTCGCCGCCCGCGTACGTCACGCCGGTACGCCCAGGAGCACCCTGGCCTCGACCGGGGTCAGCGGCGGCCGTTGGGCAAGCCGGGTAAAGCCGACCGCGCGCGCGACCAGCTGCATGTTCGAGTCGGCCGGCTGCCCCTCGGCGTAATTCGGGGTATCCGCCATGCCGACCCGGAGGTGGCCGCCGGTCGACAGCGACGCAAGCATGACGTCGATCGTGGCGCGCCCGATGCCGGTCGCCGCGAACGTCGTACCGTCCGGAAGATCGCGCGCCGCCCGTACGCACTCGACCAGCGCCTCGGTCGTACCGGCCAGACCGCCGGGCACGTTCATCACGAACTCCACGTGCACGTGGCCACCGAACGGCAGGCCACGCTCGGACAGCAGCCGGTGCAGTGTCCGGATCTGGCCGAGTTCGGATATCTCGTACAAAGGCACGATTCCACGTTCAGGTAGCCGGCTATGCAGCTCGACCAGGAAGTCCCAACGGTCCGCCGCCACGGCGCAGCCGATCATTTCCGGCTCGATGTCGAGGACACTCAGCCGCGCATCGTCCGGGTCGGCCGGCAACCGGGAGATCAGATTGGTCTCCGCCCGAATCGCGGCAACCGTCGCCTTAAGAAGCCCTGGCTCGAACGACGGTCGGCCGTCAGCGTCGCGAACGTGCACGTCAATCACGCTCGCGCCGACCGCCTCGCACTCTCGTGCGGTCGTCACGATCTCGTCGAGCGTCACCGGAAGCGCCGGGATGTCTGTCTTCGATAACTCGACGCCGGTCGGTACGACCGTGATCAGCGTGCCGTTGGTCATGCCCGCGATCGTCCCACGGCGCAGGATCAGGCGCCTGCCTGGGTGTCCGGATCGATAGCCGCCGAGGACGCCCCAATCAGTAGCGGCGCGTCGTCGGGCACATTGCGTTTGAGCACTACAAGCGCGATTGTGCCCAGCTCGTGATGGCGTACCGCGGAGCCGACGAAGCCCACCGTCCGGCCGTCGCTCACCACATCGGCACCGTTGGCCGGCAAATCGTCGGTGGTGATCCCGTCGAGGTGTACGAGCGCCAGCCGCCGAGGCGGTCGGCCCAGGTTGTGCACGCGCGCGACCGTCTCCTGGCCGCGGTAGCACCCTTTATCCAGATGTACGGCCGGCCCCAGCAAATCGATCTCGGCGGGCAACGTTCGGTGATCGGTCTCGTGGCCGAACCGCGGCTGCCGTGCCGCGACACGATGTGCCTCGTACGCCCAGATGCCCGCATCCGGCACCTTGAGAGCCTCGCGGATCGCGTTCACGCCGGCCCGCGGGACAAGCAGGTCGATTCGGTCATCGTGGCGCCGGGCCCAGCCGCCGCCCGGGAGCGCAACGGTCGCGTACACGATGGTCGGCCGGGCGGCCACATCCTTGGCCGCGAACTTCGCACCCGGCACCGGCTGAGCCACCGGCAGCGCCTGCGGCTCGACACCGAGACGCGCAGCCGCGGTATCGGCTCCGGGACCGACCAGCGACAGCAGCGCGTACTCGGAGGTCACGTCGGTGACCTCGGCGCGCGTCATGAACCGCATCTTGAGCAGGAAGTCGACAAGCGCGGGCGCGGTACCCGCTTCGACGTCGAGGAACAGCGTCTCGTCCACGGCGGCGACCATCGCGTCGTGCTCCACGTGACCATGCGGGGACAGCACGAGCAGCTCCGTACCCTCGCCGGGGGCGAGCGTCAGTACGTGCTGCGTCGTGAGGTTGTGCAGCCAGCTCAAGCGCTCCGGGCCGGTGATCATCACGACGCCGCGGTTCGAGCGATCCACGAGCGCAACGTCGCGATCGAGCAGTCGCTGCTCACGCATCGGGTCGCCGTAATGTGCCGCGAGCTCCGCGTCCACCGACGCCGGATCAAGGTCGCCGAGCCGGATTGGGTTAGACATGGTTGCCACGCTCAATGCCCTCACTGTCGCTGTTGCTATTGCCGTCGGTTTGGACGCCGTCGCCATTGGTGCCGCCACATGCCTCGCACGCACCGAAGAGCGCGACGTGCGCGATGTCCAGCCGGAATCCGCGTTCCTTACGCAGCGTCGTGGCCAATTGATCCAACATCGCCGACGGAACCTCCTCGATCGCCTCACAACTACGACACACGAGATGCACGTGTTGTTCCTGATCGACGACGTGAAATGTGGGTGCGCCATGGGAGAGATGCGCGTGCGTCACCAAGCCGAGCTGTTCGAGCAGTTCCAGCGTGCGGTAGACGGTGGTGATGTTGACTCCGGCCGCGGTCGCGCTCACCCGCGCATGCACCTGGTCGGGCGTCGCGTGATCCAAGTCACGGACGGCCTGCAGCACCAGCTGGCGCTGTGGCGTCAGCCGCATTCCGCGTGAGCGGAGAACGTCGGCAAGCGGAGTATCGGTCACCCATCGATCCTACGTGCGCATTCCGCCCCGCTCCCTCCCCAAGTTGATCCTGGAGTTAGTTGACGCATCGACGGCGTTTCGCGTCACTAACTCCAGGATCAACAAGGGGGTTGGGCGGGCGAAAAATGGCGGGAAGTAGGGTGGGGTGCGTGTCTGATCAGGTGAATGCGCAGCGTCGGGTGGCAGTTCTGGGACGCGGTTTGGTACCCGTCGATACGCCGATTCTTCGGGCCGACGATCTCGGTGCCCTCCGCGGCGACGGGATCTTCGAGACGATTCATGTGCGCGGTGGGATTCCCTGGCAGTACGAGCCGCACATGGCGCGGTTGGCGCGGTCGGCCGTACGGCTGAGTCTGGATCTTCCGGAGCGTGCGGACCTGGACCGGCTCGCGGAGCAGGCGCTCGACGGCTGGCCGGCCGACGTCGAAGCAGCGCTGCGCATCGTCTGTACGCGTGGCGCCGAGTCCGGCGGTCCGGCGACCGTGTACGCCACCGTTGCCCCGGTCGCCGGGTCCTCGATCCGCGCTCGCCACGACGGAATCTCCGTGGTCACGGCCACCGTGGGCTTCGCCGCCGATGTCCGGCAGCATGCCCCGTGGCTGCTCGGCGGCGCGAAGACGCTGTCGTACGCGATCAACATGGCCTCCCAGCGGTGGGCCGCCGCGAACAACGCCGACGACGTGCTGTGGGTGTCCGGGGACGGGTACGCGCTGGAGGGCCCGACCTCGACGCTGGTCTGGCTGGCCGACGACACGCTGTGGACGGTCCCGGCCGAGCCAACCGGCATCCTCGCCGGTACGACCGGCCGGTTCCTGCTCGACCACGCCGGCGACCTCGGGCTGAAGGCGGCCGAAGGCATGATCACGCCGGCCGAGCTGGGCTCGACCGGCGGTGTCTGGTTCCTGTCGTCGGTTCGTGGCGTCGCCGAGATCCGGTCGATCGACGGTGTCGCGCTCAAGCCGTCCGAGCTGACCGATTCGATCCGGAAGCTGCTCGACTTCGACTAGCCGGCGACGTTGGCGAAGGCGGTCTCAGCCGGCAACGCGGATCAAGCGGGCCGACAGATGCGATGTCAGGGGGTGGCCCATCGCGGCCATCTCCTGCGCGTACAGCAGGACGCCTTCGACGATGCCGTACAGGCGGTGTTCGGCGGTCACGCTCTTCGCCGTCGACGTACGCACGACCGCGTCGCTGACCAGCTCCAGCTTGAGGCCGTCGAGCGTGCCGACGTGCAGTTCCATGATCCCGGTCGGGGCCGACAGCAGCACCTCGACCTCGTCGGTCGCGTTCCCGTCGGCCGCCATCACGGGTCGAATCCAGCCAACTTCACGTGCGGACGGCCGGATCGGCGTTCCGTCCTCCTCGATCAGCCATGCTTTCGATTCGTACGCCAGGAACGGCCGCCCGTCGTGGCTGAACCGGATCTCCTGCCCGAAGTGGAAATCCTCGTCCAGCGTCGGATAACCGCCGACGCCACGCCCGCGCCAGATCCCGACGTACGGCAACAGGCCCAGCAACGCATGATTCAGATCCGGGCCATGCCGCAGATCATGCGTGTCCTCGAACGGCGACGGCTCGACCGGCGGCGCATTCATCCATGGCGGCTGCTGGAGCCCGCTCTCTGTCATGACCGCCCCCTGGCGACTCGCATGGCTACGTAGACGAGGCCACCGGCGAGCGCTCCGAATCCCGCAACGAGCAGGCTCACGAATCCGATCTCGGTGACCACGGAGACGATCTTAGACTGTGCTACGTGTTACGAAACCTGGTCGTCAAGATCACCGCCGGTACGGACGCTCCGGAACGTTGCTCGCAGGGCTTTACCGTGGCCGCAACCGCGGTCGCCGCAGGGGTCGGCGTGTCGCTGTGGCTGACCGGCGAGTCGGCCTGGTTCGCGGTACCCGGTCGCGCCGCCGAATTCGAGCTGCCGCACTCGGCCCCGCTTGCGGATCTGCTCGACGCCGTACTCGCCGCCGGGACCGTCACGCTCTGCACCCAGTGCGCCGCGCGGCGCTCACTGTCCGCCGAAGATCTAATTCCAGGTGTACGCATAGCCGGAGCCGCCACCTTCGTCGAAGAGGCCCTGGCCGACAACGTCCAGGCGCTCGTCTACTAATGGTGCACTGGCGATCGGGTTGCACAGCGCCACTAGGCGGTGCGCCGGTGCGGCGCCGTTAGGTCGTGCAGCGCTGCGTTGCTGACACCGTCACGCCGGTCGAGTCCTGTGTCGCTATCACGTCGAGCGTGCCGGACCGGTACGCGACCAGGTTCTGACCGGCGGTTTCGGTATTCGGCGCGATGTTCGCCAGGATTTGATCCAGACGGATCGGCGCCGGACCCGGCGGAACGTGTGCCGACACCGTACGCAGGACGCCCCGCCCGTCCAGGCAGGAAACCTCGGCCGCGCTCGTCGACGTGGCGGTCAGGCCGGCCGCGTTCAGGACCGCGCGGATCGGCGCCATTTCCGTGGCCGAAATCGGCGGCCCGAGCAGGTTGACGATCTGCGGTCCTTCTTCGCGACAACCGGTCTCGGCCTGGATCTGAATTTCGCCCGGCGACGGTACGGTGCCGACGAGTCCGACGAAGTTGCCGGCGTCGGCGTACAGGTCGAGGATGTTGCCGGGGCCGGACCTGGCGCCGTACGAAGCCGGTAAGCCCGCCGCGATCATCTTCAGGATCGCCGATTCGGTACCGGGCTCGGCGACCAGAACGACGTCCCGCACGTACTCCACGCCACTGCGTACCGGCGTGATCTTGCAGGCTTTCGTCTTCACAAACGGGCCGACCGCGACGATCGGGCCGCTACCGGCCGCCGCGATCACGTTCGTGATGGCCCGATCGATCGTGGGCTGTGCGCTCGCCACCGTCGTCTGCTCGCGGACCGTGGATTTGCCGTGCAACGCGTAGATCGTGCCGGAGACCGCGAGCACGACAACCCAGGCGATCGTCGCGATCACCAACCAGCGCGGCGTCTTCCATGGCTTGTCGACGACCGGCGGTGGTTGCGGTACCCAGACGTAGCCAGGCGGAAGTTCGGGCAGCGCGCCGGGCACGAGTGGCGCCGGCTCGGCGCTGTCGCCGGCGGCAGCCCGGCCGGGTGCGTCGCCAGGGCCGGGCGCGTCGTCGGGTACCCGCCCAGGTTCATCAGCCACGGTCAAATGAAAGCAGACCCGTCAACCCGAACCGCAAGACGATCGCGGATCTTGGCGTTTGAGGGTTGCCATTTCGGCATGACCACAACACGGAAGTCCCACTCGCACCAAGATTTGCGATCTTGGGAGCGGGCTCGGCGTACACATAAAAAAGTCTGGTGGGTCGCAACCTGCGCAACCCACCAGACCTCTGAACCTAAGCCGCGACGGCGACCGAAATTTCCGTCACACCGCGGCTCGCCTGTACGACGGCCTCGCCATTTCCGTGCCGCGACAGCGCCCGGAGCGTCCAGCTGCCCGGCGCGGCGAAGAAGCGGAACTGGCCGGCCGGCGACGTGACAACCTCGGCGGTGAACTCGCCGGACGAGTCCAGAAGACGGACGTACGCGCCCGCGACCGGCTCGTCACCGGCCCGGACGATACCCGTGATCACGGTCTCTTTTTCCAGGTCAACGCTGGCCGGCAGTGGCGTTGCCTGGTCCGGCGCGCCGCAACCGTCGATGTCTACCGCTGGGCTGCTCATGCGGCCACCCCCGGCTCGTCACCGAGCGCGACCGGAACGCCGACCAGCGAGCCGTATTCGGTCCACGAACCGTCGTAGTTCTTGACGTCGTCGTGACCGAGCAGCTCGTGCAGCACGAACCACGAGTGCGAGGAGCGCTCGCCGATCCGGCAGTACGCGATCGTGGACTTGTTCTCGTCGAGGCCGGCACCCGCGTACAGCGCGCGCAGCTCGTCGTCGCTGCGGAACGTGCCGTCGTCGTTCGCGGCCTTGCTCCACGGCACGGACAGCGCGGTCGGCACGTGGCCGGCCCGCTGCGACTGCTCCTGCGGCAGGTGCGCGGGGGCGAGGAGGCGGCCCGCGTACTCGTCGGGCGACCGAACGTCGATCAGGTTCGTGGTCCCGATCGCCTTGATCACGTCGTCCCGGAACGCGCGGATCGAGAGATCCTGTGGCTGCGCGACGTACGAGGTCGGGGCACGATCCGGCAGCTCGGCGGTGAGCGGACGGGCATCCAGCTCCCAGCGCTTGCGGCCACCGTCGATGAGCTTGACGTCGCCGTGGCCGTAGAGCTTGAAGTACCAGTACGCGTACGCGGCGAACCAGTTGTTGTTGCCGCCGTACAGCACGACGGTGTCGTCGTTGCCGATGCCGCGCGAGGACAGCAGCGCCTCGAACTGCTCCTTGTTCACGAAGTCGCGGCGGACCTGGTCCTGCAGGTCCTTGCGCCAGTCGAGCTTGACGGCGCCGGGGATGTGACCCCCGTCGTAGGCAGCGGTGTCTTCGTCGACCTCGACGAAGACGATGCCTGGCGCACCTAGGTTCTTTTCGGCCCAGTCGGCCGAGACGAGTACAGACTCGCGTCCCATGAGGATTCCCCTTGAAGGAAGACGGATTGATGGCATGGCTATGCGGCGACGGTGCCGCCAAGAATGGAAAAGAGATTCGGCGCTTTACGCGCGGGCGTGCATTAGATGCAACGACAGAGGCTCGCCGCGACCCGGCAGAAATCAACCGGTCGGCGCCTCGTGAGCATCGGTGCGGCCGCGACAGCACGCATTGGCGTGCGACGGGAGGGCGCGCTCGGGCTCATGGTTGCCAACCTTAGCACCGGGCGGTCCCAGGGAACAGCGACGCTGTCCAGCAGGTGGGATCAGCTGGCAAGCGTCACATTGTCGGCAGCCGCCGTGATCTCCACGCCACCCGAGGTCGTGGTGATTTTCTGCAGTACAAGGTGGTACGGCAACTCCGGCACCCGTACGTCGAACGTCAACTGCGCGACCAGCGTCTGTAACGCGGCGGCAACAGCCGGCTCGAGCGTCCCGCCGCTGGCCGCAATCTTCGTGATCTTGACGTGCAGAATGTCCTGGGACAATGCGACCGAGCCGGACGCGATCGCACTGAACGACTGGCCGAGCAGCGTGACCGGTGCGGCCAGCGAGATGGAACCGCCGTCGGTACCGGTGATCCGCAACGTGGACGGGTCGATCCCGTACTGCTTGACGCCGCTGAGGTCGATCATTTCCTCGAACGCCGCCCAGTCGATCTGCGCCGTGCCGACCACGTGATCCGCATTGATCTTGCCATTGCCGCTGATCACCGTACCGGTCGGAGCATTCACGCCGGTGGCCGTGACGTTCAGCGAATCGAGCTTGATGCCCTTGCTGGTCGGCTGCGGTACCACGATATTGATCTTGTCGTAGTGACCCGCCAGCACCTGCGTGAGGAACGGAAAGCCGTCGATCGTCACGGACGGGTTACCGCTCGTCGTGACGTTCTGCGAAGCCAGCTGGTTGCGCGCCTGCTTCGCCACGGTGTCCTCGGCCACGAGCACGCCGATTCGGTCGAGCGCGACCAGCAACACGATCACGACGAGCCCGAGGATGGCCAGGATGCGACCCCATCGCCGATTGCCACTCGCCACGTAATTGCTCCTCGCATCGTCGGGGGACCGCCGGGGCCTACGTCAATGACGGTACGAGCACCATCACGCTCATCACGTATGCCACCGGAGCGGCAAGCGCAAACGCGCAGAGTGGACCTTGCATATGTCGTACCACCCACAGCGGTGAAACGGTGCCTTCAATCTCGCGACTCGCCTCCGCATATCCGACACCGAGATCCGCGAGGACCGCGGCCACCGACGTCACGAGGCCGGCGATGACCGCGTGCGACGGCTGAAGTCCCTTGATGCTGGCGCCGATCAAGGCGGACGCAATCGTGCCGGCCATCGCGCCCGCGATGATGCCGATCGTGCCGCGGGCGACCTGCGGCGTCGTCCGGGGGAACGGCAGTACCACGTCGAACAGACGCGCGACCGCGATCCCGACCCCGGCCCCACCGATGCAAGCGGCGATGGCCTGTGCGCCGAGCGCGTTGCGGGACAACACGATCAGGCTGGCGTACGCGACGACGCCGACCACCATCAGCAGCGTTGAGGCGAGACTCTCGGTGACGTTGTCCCGCCCACCGCGGCGCAACAGCTGTCCGATCGTGCCGAGCACGAACCCGGCGACGGTCACGTAGGCCAGCGGCGCAAGCGTCGCGTGTACCGGTAGCGCCACGGCGAGATCGGCACCGCCGGCACAGAGCAGGCCCACCGTCGCCACCACGGCCGGACCGGGCGGGCGGCTCGCGACCGTCCAGCTCAACACGAACAAGACCTGGATCCCGAAGATCACCACACCGTACGCGCGATGGTCGGTGTACCCGCCGAACACCAACGCGAGCCCGAGGAGGCCGGCGAAGAGCGCGATCGCGAGGCTGACCTTCCGGCTGACCGGCGCGACCGCGACCGCGACCACGTCCTCGCGGTCGGCCACGTTGTCCGCATCCAATTCGCGCAGGAATCCCTGCTCACCACGGGCGCGACGACGTCGGCCGGTGGTTGAGTCGTCACCGTCGCCCCAGCCGTCATCGGCAAGGGATGGGAATTCGGATTGCGGAGAGTTCACGCCCTGATGGTGCCATCCCGGTCCGGGAACTGCTAACAGAGGTGGGTCGATTGGTGTTGCGTACGTCACACTAGGCTGTCGGTCTTAACACAGCTGTAATCGATCAGACCTTGGATGGTTAACGACAGGCGACACGATGTTGGTCTAGCCTTAGTGGTCTACTGTCGCCATCGACGTCGGCAAAGCCGCGCTGCATCATGAAGTACGCGTGCGTCGACGGAGGTAATGAAGTGGATATTTTGCTGCTTACGGGAGCGCCGCAGCCGACCGCTGCCGGAGTTCTCGCCTCACTTGATCTATTGCCCCACACCGTCCGAATCGCGGCCCGCGACGTGCGTACGCTGGTCAGCGGCCCATCGCCGGACGTCGTATTGGTAGACGCCCGAATCGATCTCGCCGAAGCCCGCGCCACCTGCCGCATGCTGCACGCCACCGGTTCGGGATTTCCGCTGATCGCGGTCGTCACGGACGCCGGCATGATCGCACTGTCGGCTGACTGGGGCCTCGACGACATCGTGCTTGCCACGGCCGGTCCGGCCGAGGTCGAGGCACGCCTGCGTCTCGCGGTCGGCCGCCTCGCGCCGGTAACGGGCACGGACAGCACCACGATCCGGGCCGGCGAGCTGACGATCGACCACGACACGTACGCCGCCCGGCTCAAGGGCCGGCCGCTCGACCTCACGTACAAGGAGTTCGAGCTGCTCAAGTTCCTGGCGCAGCACCCCGGCCGGGTGTTCACCCGTGACCAGCTGCTGCGTGAGGTCTGGGGTTACGACTACTTCGGCGGCACCCGTACGGTCGACGTACACGTCCGGCGCCTGCGGGCGAAGCTCGGTTCGGAGTACGAGTCGATGATCGGCACCGTGCGTCAGGTCGGCTACAAGTTCGTCGTCCCCCCGACCCGAGGTGCCAGCATCCCTGCACCCGGCTCAGTAGAACGGGAACTCTCCCAAATCTCCATCTGACCCCGCAAAGACCGAGTTGATCCTGGAGTTAGTTAACGCATCGACGGCGTTTCGTGCCGCTAACTCCAGGATCAACTTCTGCGGCCGCCCAACGCCGCTGACCAGCGTCACGCCACGCGGATTCGCCAAGCCGCGCGCGACCACCGTGATCGTCGGCTGGTGCGCACCGGCGGGTACGGCAGCGGCGGCGGCTGCCGGACCCATGAGCGCGCCCGTATCCGCTACGCCGAAACCGAGCGCACCAAACGTAGTTCTCTTCATCCGTCACCCCATCACCTGTTGATCATGGGGTTGTTGCTGTCATGAACGACCAAATGACAGCAACAACCCCATGATCAACAAGGTGATGGAAGATTGGGCACGTGAGGACGCCGCCACGGATCGAACGCGCCAGCCACCTGTCGCCCGAGCAGATCGACACCGTCGTGGCCCTGGCTAACGCGGCCGGCGATGCGGATGGCGTCGTACCGCTGTCCGAACACGTACTTCTGCATCTGCGCCACGGTGGCGACGAGCCGTCGGCACATCTGCTGATCCACGCGGACGACGGCCGGCTGGTGGCCTACGCGCACATCGACACCACGGACGCGATCGAGGGGGCGAGCGCGGAGCTGGTCGTACACCCGATGTATCGGCGGCATGGCCTTGGCCGCGCGCTCGTAATGGCCGCGACCGACGTGGCGGTCGAGCATGATCCGCAGGCGCGCCTGCGCCTGTGGGCGCACGGTGACCACCCGTCGGCGAGTGCTCTGGCCCTTTCGCTGGGCTTCGAGCGGCATCGGGTATTGCTGCAGATGCGCCGCTCGCTGCACGCTCCGATCGCGGCTCCGATCTGGCCGGACGGGGTGGAGGTTCGCGCGTTCCGCCCGGGCGTGGACGACGAGGCGTGGGTCGCGGTCAATGCCCGAGCGTTCGCCGAGCTTCCCGATCAAGGGCGCTGGACCATCGAAGACCTGCGTGTACGCATGGCTGAACCCTGGTTCGACGCGAACGGTTTCCTGTTGGCCTGGTGCGGCGACCAACCGGATGCGCAGCTTCTCGGCTTCCACTGGACGAAGGTGCACGGCTCGCTTCGCGCGGAGGGCTCCGATCACGTCCATGATCCGGTCGGCGAGGTCTACGTTCTGGGCGTCGATCCGGCCGCCCAGGGTCTCGGCCTCGGCGCCGCCCTCACGCTTGCCGGCCTGCGCTATCTCCGCGCCCGCGGCTTGGAACAGGTGATGCTCTACGTGGATGAGTCGAATCCGAGGGCGGTCGAACTCTATCGGGGTTACGGTTTTGTCCGATGGACTACCGATGTGTGCTTCCGACGCCCGTTGATCCGGCCGTGAAACCGCTCATTTTGCGCGCTTGCGGTCAGCACGACGCACCCAACACCCAATTGCCATCTGGCCTGCGCCGACCGTCACGCGGATGTGCGAACTCTGTTCACCCTTAGTTCACTTCCCGCAAGTTGAGCGTCCACCTGCGACTCCTAACGTCCCTACCAACCGGTCGAAATGGCTGGCGCCTCTTCCGGCGCAGACGCGCCCGTGGCTCTTACACCCTTCGAAGGGAAACAAAAGACGTGAAGCTTCAGCGGCTCGGCATCCTGGCCGGCATCACGCTGACCGCGGCGGTCGCGCTCGCCGCTTGCGGCACCGACAACAACAGCGGCACGCCCACCAGCACGGGCAACTCCAGCGCTGCTGTGAACTGTCCCTCCGGCACGTTGAACCTCTCGGGCTCCACCGCGCAGGGCAACGCCATCGCGCAGTGGACGAAGGACTACAACGCGCAGTGCCCCGGCGTGACGATCAACAATGGCGCTGGTGGATCGGGCGCGGGCCAGACCGCGTTCATCCAGGGCACGGTGGACTTCGCTGGTTCTGACTCGCCGTTGTCCGCGGCGCAGCAGCCCCAGGCAGACGCCCGCTGCAAGACCGGCCCGGCGATTCACCTGCCGATGGTCGTTGGTCCGATCGCGGTTGTCTACAACGTCAGCGGCGTCAGCAACCTGCAGCTCAAGGCGTCGACGCTCGCCGGCATCTTCTCCGGCAAGATCACCAAGTGGAACGACGCGGCGATCCAGGCCGACAACCCAGGTGCGACGCTGCCGTCGACGACCATCACGGCCGTCCACCGCGCCGAGAGCTCGGGCACCACCGACAACTTCACCAAGTACCTCACGAACGCGACCGGCTCCGGCTGGACGTTCAACCACGACAAGGTCTGGAAGGCCCCGGGCGGCGACGCCGAGACCGGCTCGGACGGCGTGTCGAACGAGGTCAAGAAGACCGACGGCTCGATCGGCTACGACGAGTGGTCGTTCGCGATCGTCAACAACCTGAACATGGCCAAGATCCAGAACGGTGCCGGCCAATGGCAGGAGCTCACCGGTGACGCGGCCGGCAAGACCATCGCGGGTGCCACGTCCAAGGGCGTCAGCGCGAACGACCAGCAGCTGTCGATCGACTACAACACGACCACGGACGGCGCTTACCCGATCGTGCTCGTGACCTACGAGATCGTCTGCGACAAGGGCAACTCGACCACCGCGCTGCCGCTGCTCAAGGGCTTCCTCGGCTTCACGTCGAGCCAGCCGGCTCAGGCCTCGCTCTCCAAGATCGGCTACGCGCCGCTCCCCGAGTCGGTCCGCACCAAGGTCGCCACGACCGTCGCACAGCTGGGTTAATTCCTGATCGAGCCCGGTCACCTCGGTGACCGGGCTCGATTTGTCCTATCAAAAGTGAACGGAGAGCTCACCCGAATGAGCCAACCATCGTTCGCCGGCTCCGCCGAGGCATCGGATGCCTCGGCGGAGTCGTTCCGCACGTCGGCCAGCGGTCCGGCTGGTCCCACGTCGGGCGAACCCACCCCGAACACATCCGCACCGCTCGGCGGTGGAGGCGGTCTGCCGACCCGCCGCCGCTGGAGCGCCGAGTCCTTGTTCCGTGGCCTGACCACCGGTTCCGGTCTTCTCGTCCTGGTCATCATCGTCGCGATCGCCACGTTCCTGATCGTGAAGGCAATCCCGGCAATCAACGCCGACCAAGCAAACTTCTTCACGTACAAGAACTGGTATCCGAGCGACACGAAGCCGATGTTCGGCATCGCCGCGATCGCGTTCGGCACGGTTCTCACCGCCGCGCTCGCCCTGCTGATGGCGCTTCCGGTGGCATTCTCGATCGCGCTGTGCCTCACGCACTACGCACCGAAGCGCATCGCGACCACGCTCGGCTTCGTCATCGACCTGCTCGCCGCCGTCCCCAGCATCGTGTTCGGTCTCTGGGGTCGCGACTACCTCGTCGCGCCAGTCACCGGTCTGTCGAACTGGCTACACAAGTACTTCGGCTGGATCCCACTGTTCGGCAACGGCCCGTACGGAAAGTCGATCCTGCTCGGCTCGATGGTGCTCGGCATCATGATCCTTCCCATCGTCACGGCGCTTTCGCGGGACGTGTTCGCTCAGACGCCCGGGATGAACGAAGAGGCCGCGCTGGCGCTCGGCGCCACGAAGTGGGAGATGGTTCGCACCGCCGTCCTGCCGTACGGCCGGCCGGGCCTGATCGCCGCGACGATGCTCGGTCTCGGCCGCGCGCTCGGCGAAACGATGGCTCTCGCCCTGACGCTCGGCACGACGTTCGTCATCTCGCCGAACATCATCCAGAACGGTGGCAACACGATCGCGGCGAACATCGTCCACCAGTTCGGTGAGGCGAACGAGCTCGGACGTGGCGCACTGATCGCCTCCGGTTTGGTGCTGTTCGCGATCACGCTGGTCGTCAACGTCGCCGCTCGCGCGGTTATCGCCCGCCGCCGGGAGTTCCGAGGGAGTGCCGCATGACCGCCGCAACAGTGTCCGGCGAGACACAGTTCTCGCTGCAGGCCCGTCGGCTTCCGAACTGGATGCCGTACGTGATCGGAGTCGCCTCGATCGTCGTCGCCTACCTTGTCTTCTACCTAGGCAAGGCGCTCGGCGGCGGCGTAACGATGACCGTCGTCGGCGCGGTCGTAATCTTCGTGATCGCGCTCGCCGCCACGTCCCGCGTGGTTGAGGGAGCGCGTGCGGCCCGTAACCGGGTCGTCACGACGCTTATCTACACGGCGTTCGCGCTCGCCGCGATCCCGCTGATCCTGCTGGTCAAGACGCTGATCCAGCTGGGTCATGGCCGCCTGGATGCGACGTTCTTCCAGAACTCGAACCGGGACATCACCGCATTCGACGCCGGCGGTGGCGCGTACCACGCGATCATCGGCACGCTGGAGCAGGTGGCGATCGCCACGGCAATCACGGTTCCGCTCGGCCTCGGCGGTGCGATCTACATCGTCGAGTACGGCAAGGGTCGCCTCGTCAACATCGTCCGCTTCTTCGTGGATGTGATGACCGGTATCCCGTCGATCGTCGCCGGTCTGTTCATCCTGTCGTTCTGGGTCCTCATCGTGTCGCCGCACTTCAACGGCGGTCGCCCCGAGTTCACCGGCTTCGCGGCCTCGCTCGCGCTCACGGTGCTCATGCTACCGACCGTCACGCGATCCTCCGAGGAGATGCTCCGGCTGGTCCCGTCGCCGCTGCGCGAGGGCGCATACGCGCTGGGCATCCCGAAGTGGAAGACGATCATGAAGATCGTGCTCCCGACCGCTGCGGCCGGCATCGTGACCGGCGTCATGCTCGCGGTCGCCCGTGCCGCTGGTGAGACCGCTCCGGTCTTCCTCGTCGCCGGGGCCACCGACTCAATCAACATGAACCCGTTCACGGGTAACCAGGAGTCGCTGGCGACGTACATTTATTCGCAGGCCGGTATCGCATCGCAGTACGGGCCGCCGCGAGCGTGGACGGCGGCTCTCACGCTCGTCGCCCTCGTCCTGGCCCTGACGATCGCGGCGAAGCTGCTCTCTCGACGCAGCAAGGTGAAGTAAGCATGGACGCCACGACCACTCCCCCAGCTTTGCGCACCGAGACGAGAAGGAAATAACCATGGCGAAGCGGATTGAAGCAACCAACATCTCGGCCTTCTATGGCTCGTTCAAGGCGATCGACGGCATCTCGATGACGGTCGAGCCGAAGTCGGTAACCGCTCTGATCGGCCCCTCGGGCTGTGGCAAGTCGACGTTCCTGCGTTCGATCAACCGCATGCACGAGGTCCTTCCCGGTGCGCACGTCGAAGGCAACCTGACCATCGACGGCCAGGACATCTACCACCGTGACGTGGATGTGACCGCGGTTCGTCGCATGATCGGCATGGTGTTCCAGCGGCCGAACCCGTTCCCGACGATGTCGATCTACGACAACGTCGTGGCCGGTCTGAAGCTCAGCGGCGTTCGGAAGAAGTCCCACCTCGACGACGCGTGCGAGAAGGCGCTGCGCTCGGCGAACCTCTGGAACGAGGTGCACACCCGCCTGTCCCGGCCGGGTGCCGGCCTCTCCGGTGGCCAGCAGCAGCGTCTGTGCATCGCCCGTACGATCGCGGTCGAGCCGCAGGTCGTGCTCATGGACGAGCCGTGCTCCGCGCTCGATCCGATCTCGACGCTTGCCATCGAGGATCTGATTACCGAGCTGAAGACGCAGTACACGATCGTGATCGTCACGCACAACATGCAGCAGGCGGCTCGCGTTTCGGACAAGACCGCGTTCTTCTCGATCGACAAGACCGGCGACCCGGGTCGCCTGATCGAGTACGACGAGACCACGCGGATCTTCACGAACCCGTCCGTCCGCCGCACCGAGGATTACATCACCGGCCGCTTCGGATAAATCGGTGGTGAGTTAGACGTGGCGTCGCGCCGGAGTTCGGGATCCGGCGCGACGCCACATTTATTTTGCGGCATTGTCGCGAATGCGAATCGCTTGCTAATATTCGTCGCCCATTTCCTGAGGTTGGAATGGTTGACGAGAACGGGGAATCAACCTTGCGTAAAAGACTTACCGTGGCGATCATTCTGGCCACATTGGCCGGGGTCGCGATCACCACGACCGGCGCATCCGCCGCGGCTTCCGGTACCCTCACCGTGCGTACGCTGGCCCGCAACGGCGGGCTGATCAAGGAGCAGGTGCAGATCGTCGGCATCAACGGCTCTCCGACCTATCACGTGAATTCGTTCACCGCGGTCAAAATGCCGCAGGGAAAGTACGTCGTCACGGTCGACATCTGGAACCCGACTGACAACACCGATACGCTCGGCGCGCAGGTCGTGACGGTCGGCGCCTCGACGACGGCCAACTTCTACGCCAGCCGCGGCCTCCCATGGGGCGTCAGCCTCGACTCCAGCCCCGGCGCGGACTATTCCCAGTCCTACCACGTACGCATTTGCGCCCCCGATGGCGGCATTGCCGGAGCTGTCGAGGCGTACAACGGCGGTGGCTCGAAGTTCTATATTTTGCCGTACAACTCGTCCTATATCAGTCTCGGCTATATGTCGACGTGGGAGCCGAATTCGGGCGTTGGCGACGTCTATTCGGTCAGTGGCAGCACGCACGGACTGTCGAGCGCGCCGATCACGTTCAAGAAAGCATCGCTCGCGACCGTGAATGTGCGCGCCCACAGCGGCGAGACGGCATCCGGCCAGACCGAGTTGGCGCTCCAACCGAACCCGGCGAACATCAATGGCCAGCCGGCGTGCTCGCTGGATCTGTATGCCTCGTACTACTCCGGGCCGCTACCGGCGAGCGCAACGTTGCACGTCTCGGCCGGCAATTGGGTCGCCCGTCAGGACACGACGGTCGATGTGAACGGCGAAACCGACTTCGTGGGTGCCACGTTCAGCGCGCAGACGTTCGTTGCGGGCAAGACGTACACGCAGGTGCAGAACTGGGGCTCGTGGGGACCCAATGTCCAGCCCCCGTACGTCAACGGTGACGGAACTCTGAACTTCGACACCGGCAACATGATCGTCGATCCGGTAACCGCTGGTTACGAGTGCTGCGAACGCTCGTCGTCGGTGCTGAGCCTGGGAGGCACGGTCCTCTCCAGCCAGACCAACACCGACTGGGAGGGCCTCAGCGGGAACTTCAGCAAGAAGCTGACGAAGAACGGCTGGTACCTACTCCAGGTGGACGCATCTCGCTACCGCCCTGGCGTCACGTACCCGAGCACGCTCCTTTCGCCAAAGACCGAGGTGAAGTACTTCTTCTACGCCGGCCCGAAGACGAACTCGAAGGTCTCGACGTTCAACGCGCGCTTCGTCCCGCAGGCACTGTCGATGACCAATCAGGCCGCTCCGGGAAGCCTGATGCCGGTCAACATTTGGGTCAACGCGTCCCGGACGACTCCGACGTCGGTGGCCGGCTCGTACTCGCTGGACGGCGGCAAGACGTGGACGTCGGTCACCGTTGTCAAGCCGGGAACCGCGTCCAGCTACACGATGAAGATTCCCAGCCCGGCGTCGGGATTCGTCACCCTGCGATCGACGGTACGTGACTCGGCCGGCGACTACACGGTGACCACGGTCTACAACGCGTACAGCATCAGCTAGTTGTCGAGGAAGCGCGGGACGACCGGTGTACGGGCGTCCCGCGTTTCCGCGCCCGCGAACAGCGCCTCGACCGACCCGTACGCGGCCACCTCGGACAGCGTGATCCGGGTCGGCGGCAGCATCGGCAGGTGCTCGTTCTCGGCCGGCCGCAGCCACGTGACGAGATCCGCCTCGCCGCCGACGTTGCGCGTACGCTGACCGACCGGCAGCCGGGCCAGGAAGAAGTACGTGTCGTAGCGGCGGGGTTCGAACTCCGGCGTGATCCAGCGCGACCACGGCGCCAGCAGATCCGCGCGTAACACGAGTCGCCGGTCGTTCAGAAACTCCGCGAATCCCAGCGTACGGTCGACCAGAGCGGCCCGCTGTGCCTCCCAGTCGTCGCCCGCGACGTCACCGACCACCTCGTCCGGCGACGGGCCGGCCAGCAGGACGCCGGCTTCCTCGAACACCTCTCGGACGGCGGCGCAGACGATCGCCTGAGCGGCCTGCTGCGGCTGTCCGAGCCGGTCTGCCCACTCCGATGGCGTCGGTCCGGCCCATCGCAGGTCGGCACCGGCATCGCGGGGATCCACGGTGCCGCCGGGGAACGCGTACATGCCGGCCGCGAACGCCATCGTCGGTACGCGCCGGATCGCGTGCACCCGGTAGCCGCCCGGCGCATCCCGTACCAGCAGGACGGTCGACGCGAACTTCGGCTCGACCGGCACGGCTCCGGACGCGTAGAACGCGCGTGCGTGTTCGACCAGCTTGGGAGGCAGATCAGCCGACCGTAGATCGGTTGGCTCAGTCAACGTGGACCACCATGGCGGTACCCTGACCGACGCCGATGCACGCGGCCGCGATGCCGTAGCCACCGCCACGGCGGGCCAGTTCCCGGCACAGGTCGACGACGACGCGTGGCGCGGACGCCCCGAGCGGGTGGCCGATCGCGATCGCACCGCCGTTCGGGTTGACGCGCTCGCGGTCGACGTCCGGGAACGAGTGCAGAACGGACAGCACCATCGCCGCGAACGCCTCATTGATCTCCCACACCGCGATGTCGGATGTGGAGAGTCCGGCCCGCGCCAGCACTTTCTCGATCGCCGGTACGGGCGCGACCGAAAAACGCTCCGGCGTCAGCGCCACGGTGGTGCTCGCGATGATTCGGCCGAGCGGTTCGCCGCCCAACTCGTCGGCGACCCGGCGGGATCCGATGAAAGTGGCAATCGCGCCGTCGTTGATCGGTGACGAGTTGCCTGCAGTCACCGTCCCGTTGCCGGTGAACGCCGGCTTCAGACCGGCGAGCTTGGCCAGCGTGGTGTCCGGCCGGATCGACTCGTCCCGCGTGAGGCCGGCGAACGGCAGCGCATACCCGTCGTGAAGGCCCTTGTCCCAGGCCGCCGCCGCACGCTCGTGCGAGCGCAACGACCACTCGTCCTGCTCTTCGCGGCCGATGCCCAGTTCGGTGGCGACCGCCTCCGCGCAGGATCCGAGCGACGCCGTCCACTCGCTCGGGAACTTCGGGTTCACCATGCGCCAACCGACCTGCGTCGCGTACATCTGCATGGTCGCCGGGTACGGCACGTCAGACTTCGGGATCACGAACGGCGCCCGCGTCATGCTCTCGACGCCACCGGCGATCATGAGATCGGCGTCACCGGATCGCACCGCCCGCGCCGCCTGTGTGATCGCCTCACCGCCGGACGCGCAGAGCCGGTTCACGGTCACACCGGGCACGGTCACCGGCAGTCCGGCGAGCAGCACCGCCATCCGGGCGACGTTTCGGTTGTCCTCGCCGGCACCGTTCGTATCGCCGAGGATCACGTCGTCGATCATGACGGGATCCAAGGCGGGGTGCCGTTTGAGGAGTTCGATGATCGGAGCGGCGGCAAGATCGTCGGTACGGGTGCCGGCCAGACCGCCTCGGTGCTTGCCGAACGGGGTCCGTACCGCGTCAATGAGGTAGGCGTCCACGTCACCGAGCCTAACCGCAAAGCAGCATGATGAGATGGTGACCATGAACGCACCCGTACGCTGGGGCATCCTTGCCACCGGTCGAATCGCCACGAACTTCACCGAAGATCTGCAACTCATCCCCGACGGCGACCAGATCGCGGTCGCGGTCGGCTCCCGATCGGCCGGTCCGGCCGAAGAGTTCGCCGCGGCACACGGAATCGCTCGGGCGCATTCGTCCTGGCAAGCTCTGGCTGACGACCCTGACGTCGACGTCGTGTACGTCGCGACGCCCCACAACGCACACTTCGCGGCGACGAAGCTGATGCTCGAAGCCGGCAAGCCGGTGCTCTGCGAGAAGCCGTTCACCGTCACCGCAGCCGCAACGCGCGAGTTGATCGAGCTGGCCCGCAGCCGTGGCGTATTCCTGGCCGAGGCCATGTGGATGCGCGCGAACCCGGCCATCCGGCGCGCGGCCGAACTCGTCGCGAGCGGCGCGATCGGCGAACTCAAATCGGTACACGCGGAATTCTGCATCCGGGCGCCGCAGGACAACGCCCACCGGCTACGCAATCCGGATCTGGCCGGCGGCGCACTGCTCGATCTCGGCGTGTACCCGGTGACGCTGGCGCAACTGCTGTTGGGAGCACCGACGTCGGTCCAGGCGACGGCGAAGCTCACCGAACTCGGCGTGGATGAGACGACCGGCGTACTACTCGGGTACGCGTCCGGCGCGCATGCGGCACTGAGCTGCAGCATCGCCGGCTCCGGCCCGGTCAACTCGCTGATCATCGGCGAGACCGGCCACATCGAGCTGCCGCCGCAGTTCCATCACCCGCAGACGCTGACGCTGCGTCCGTACGACGGCGACACGGTGGTCGAGGAGTACGCGTTCGACGGCAACGGTCTGCGGTTCCAGGCGATCGAAGTGGCGCGGTGCCTACGTGCTGGCTTAACCGAGAGCCCGCTGTTGCCGCTGGACGGTACGCAGGCCGTGATGGACGTGATGGACGCGGTCCTCAAGATGGTCGGGGTGACCTATCCGGACGCGCTCCGGGCCGTTTAGAACATCCACCTGGTCGCGTACGACGCGACCATCGCAACCGCGGCCGATGCCGGGAATGTCAGGATCCAGGCGACGATGATGTTCCCGGCCACGCCCCACCGAACGGCCCGCAGACGCTTCGTCGAGCCGACGCCCATGATCGACGCGGTGATCGTATGGGTGGTCGAGACCGGAAGGCCGAAATGTCCGGCGGTGTAGAGAATCGCAGATGCGGTTGTCTCTGCCGCGAAACCCTCGGGCGGCCCGAGGTGGATGATGCGCCGGCCGAGCGTACGGATGATCCGCCAGCCACCCGCATACGTACCGAGAGACAGCACCACGGCACTCATCAGGTACACCCACAGCGGGATCTTGGAACCCGAGCCGATGTAACCGCCGACCGACAGCGCCAACCCGACGACACCGATCGTCTTCGCGCCGTCCTGCAGACCGTGCCCGACCGACATGAAGAACGCCGACACCGACTGCGCCCAGCGGAAACCGCGGTTGAGCTTATGCGGGTTGCCGCGCCGGAAAATCCATAGCACCGCCAGCATGACGAGGAACCCGAGGATCAAGCCACCGAGTGGCGAGAAGACCATCGGCAGCACGACCTTGTCCAGGATGCCCATCCAGAGCACGTGCGCCTGCTTGGAGACGAGAGCCGCGCCGACCAGGCCACCGAACAGCGCCTGGGACGAAGATGAGGGGATCCCGAAATACCAGGTGATCAGGTTCCACACGATCGCGCCGACCAGCCCGGCAAAGACCACACCGAGGCCGGAGACACCGATCGGGGCGGTGATGATGCCCTTGCCGACGGTCGCGGCGACCTTGCCGCCGAAGAACACCGACCCGATGAGGTTGCCGACGGCGGCCATCGCGAGTGCGATCCGCGGGGTGAGAGCCCGGGTCGAAACGCTCGTCGCGATCGCGTTCGCCGCGTCGTGGAAGCCGTTGGTGTAGTTGAAACCCATCGCAAAAACAATGACCACAATGGTGGCCGCAAGTACGCTCACTGACTCAGGATTCCTTGACCGCTATCGTCTCCACCGTGTTCGCAACGTGCTCGAACGCGTCACAAGCGGCTTCCATTTCGTCAGCGACCTCTTTCATCTTGAGGACCGTCAACGCGTCGTATTCACCGGAGAACAACCGGACCAAAAGCATGCGGTACGCCTGGTCGCCCTTGTTTTCCAGACGGTTGCACTCGACCCAATAGTCCTTCAGGTTCTTCATCGTCTTGAGCCGGGGCATCGCGTCCGCGGTCACCTTGGCCTGCTGGTCCAGTACGTCGATGATCTCCGTCATCTCGCGTGGCAGCGCGGGCAGGCTGGACAGCCCGTACAGGTAAACGAACGTGCCGATCGCTTCGAGGTGATCCATCACATCGTCCAGACCGGATCCCAGCCGGTAGATGTCCTCGCGGTCGAACGGGGTCACGAACGTCGAGTTAATCCGGTTGTACAGCTCGTGGGTGATGCTGTCGCTGTCGTGCTCGATCTCGACCAGCTGCTCGCCGATGGCCGGCACGTCAGCGCCGGGCAGGGCAAGTTCAGCTAGGAGCGCCGTCCCCTTGACCAGGTTGGCGGCGGCACGGCTGAAATAGTCGTAGAACGTGTCGTCGCTCGGACGGATCTTGATGCGCACGGTCGGCACCTCGGGGCGGACATGGGCGGGGGGACATCGGACGAGCACATGCTAGCCGTAGGTGCCGGCATCGGCATTGCGCCCACCACTATGCCCAGTCTTTACGCCTTCGCCAAACGCTTCTGCTCCACCGCTACGTCAAACGTCGCGGGTGGGTACGCAAGTTTCAGATCGGCCAGCGTGTCGTGCAGGAGCGTCGCGACCGCCCAATCCCGGTACCACTTCTTGTTGGCCGGTACGACGTACCACGGCGCGGCCTCGGTCGAGCAGCGCGTCAACGCCACGTTGTACGCGTGCTGATAGTCGTCCCAGAATCCGCGTTCATCCAGGTCGGCCGGGTTGTACTTCCAGTACTTCGTGGGATCGGCCAGCCGGTCTCCGAGCCGCTTGGCCTGCTCGTCCTTTGAGATGTGCAGCATCACCTTGATCATCGTGACGCCGGTCGCGTGCATCGCCGCCTCGAACGCATTGATCCGGTCGTACCGCGCTTCCCAGATCTCCGATGGCACGAGGTCATGTACGCGTGCGATCAGAACATCCTCGTACTGCGAGCGATTGAACACGCCGATCTGCCCGGCGACCGGGACCGCCTTGGTGATCCGCCATAGGAAGTCGTGCGCCAGTTCTTCGGGCGTCGGCTTGCCGAAGCTCACGATCGTGAGCCCCTGCGGGTTCATCGTTCCGACGACGCGCCGCGTGGTGCCGTCCTTGCCGCCACAGTCCATCGCCTGCAGCACGAGCAGCACTCGGTCGCCGGAGCCGCCGACCTTCGCGGACGCGTACAACTGCTCCTGAAACGTTGCGAGGTCCGCACCGATCTCCGCGAGTCGCTTGCGGCCCCACGTTTTGTCGATCTTCTTGCCCTTGGGCAAGCCGGGCGTGCCATCCGGGTCGATCGAGGACAGGTCAAAATCAGACCCAACGGGTACGCGCAACTGCTCCCTCAAACTCATGGAACGATCATCGCGCACTTGCGACGCTCAGGCTGCCTTCCCGGTGGGTTGCCTCTCGGGGAACCGCTGCCACCGGCTGCCCGACCGACTTCAGGAACGTCGCGAGGTGCCTCGGCTTCTCGGTGCTGATCACGTCAACCCCGGCCTCCACCAGAACGCGCCAGAACGCTTCCCGGACCCGAGCGCTCGACTCCGGGATGCCGAACATCCGGACTTCGCGGCCGTCGTCATGCGCGGCGCGAACATGCTGCTGCAGTAGCAGCCGCTCTTCGTGCAGGATCGGGTCGAATCCGTCCCAGCCGAACCGCCACGACCAGTGCTCGCTCACGATCGGGACCAGCATGGCCGGCGCGCCCCACGCTCCGACGTCGCCGAAGTTGCCGTCGCAGAACACGAGGCGGTCGTTGGTCGCCTCGATCGCGTGCCGAGGTACGCCCGCGCCGGTCAGCGTGACCGTGACCGGACCCATCGTCACTTCGTCGTCGGCGAGCCGTGTGCAGAGCCCCGGATAACGGCGCAGTTCGGCATCGAGCACGTCGTACGCGCGGATCTGGCGTACCGGTTCGGTCTCCGCGATGTCGATCATCAAGGCGAACGAATCGGTCTGGCCCGGGTGCACGCTTCCATCATTCGCAGCGGCACGAAGCGCAAGTTCGCGGAGCACCACCGGCCCGATCGCGTTACCGGGAGCGTCCGGCTCCGGTCCGGTACCGACCCGCAGCCGCCCGGATGCGTCCAGTCGGACCGAAATCTCCATGCCGCCACATCCGCGCCGCAGCGGCGCATTGACGGGATTGGTCGCGAAGTCGTCACGCAACGCATGGACTCCAGGACTAAACGCTTGTTGCCTTCGGGCCAGGAGTCCGGCAACGCCGGCGCACGCGCCCAACAGCATGATCACAACGAGTCCGATAAGTACGGTTGCCATAGCACCCTCCGCGCCGGAGCGTACCGATAGACATCCTCATATGAGCTCTTATAGCGTCAATGACCGTTTCGGCGTGTCATTTCCTGACACTATTTTTGGACGATGTCCAACCACATCCGATACCCGCCGGCGAATGGTTCCCGGCCGCCCCCGACCGCATCGAGCAGGAATGCTGCGGATGCTCTGGCCTGCGCGATCACGTCCGTCGGATATCCGAATTCGAGCGAATGCTCGGCGAATTCATCCTCGTCGAGTAGTTCAACGAGCGTGGAGTCGCGACGTCGTCGTACATCAAGATCAAGATCAATCACTTGTACGTGGTTGCCATCCCAGATCGCGGGCGTCGTCACGTCGCAATAGATCTCGGTACGCCGTGGCGGCGAGTTGAACATCGCGGTCCACCACGAATCCCTTGGTACGAGCAACACGTACGGGTCGTCGTACTTGAACGTGCCGCCGTTGTTGATGAAGTCCCCGCCGGGTACGCCCAGCCAGATGCCATGATCGTCTTCGCCGAGGCGCAACGACGGGTAGTTGCGATGAGGCCGGCCGTCGTACTTCCGGTACTCAACGCGGACAAGATCGGCTGTACTCCACTCGCTCATCGATTGCCATGGTCCACCCTCGAACCCGACGACGGAAGCAGGTGCCGCCGAAGCATGGGGCGCGCCGAATTTCGTTGTCGTCGGTGGGCGTCGGTAGCCTGGCGTCGTGACCATCGCCCCCGCTCCGAAGGCCGGCTCGAAACCGGCCGCGAAGCGTCGCGGAAAGCTGAGCGTCGACGACGTTCTGGCCGCCGCAGTCGGTGCCGTGCCGGGCGGTTCCAGTCGCCCGGGCCAGCAGGCGATGGCGCATGCCGTGGCGGACGCCGCACGTACCGGCGAGCATCTGCTCGTACAGGCCGGCACCGGGACCGGGAAATCTCTGGCCTACCTCGCGCCCGCATTGCTCGTGGACGGCCCGGTCGTGGTGTCGACGGCGACGCTGGCGTTGCAGTCCCAGCTCGTCGATCACGACCTGCCGCGGTTGATGGACGCGGTCGAGCCGCTGCTTGGCCGGCGGCCGACGTTCGCCGTCCTCAAGGGCCGTCACCACTATCTCTGCCTGGCTCGCTTGGAGAACTCCAACGAAGACGAGCCACCGGACGCGCTGTTCGACGCCCCGAGTTCGGCCGCGAGCAAGCCGGTCTGGCTCGGCGAAGCCGGACGGCTGGGCAAGCAGGTTCAGCGTCTGCGCGATTGGGCGATGGATACCGAGACCGGGGACCGCGACGAACTCGACCCCGGCGTTGACGACGCGGCCTGGCGGCTCGTGTCGACGCCCGCGCGTGAGTGCGTCGGTGCCGGCCGCTGCCCATGGGGTGACGAGTGTTTCGCCGAGGCGTCCCGGGCTCGCGCGCGCGAATCGGACCTGGTTGTCACGAACCACAGCCTGCTGGCGTTCGACATGCTGCAAGGCCGACACATCGTGCCGCAACATCAGCTGCTCATCATCGACGAGGCGCACGAGTTGGCCGATCGCGTCTCGGGCGCGGCTCAGGCCGAGATCACGCCGGAGTTGATCGACCGCAGCGCCCGGCGCGCTCGTGCCCTGCTGGACGGTCCGCTGTACGAGCGACTGATCGAAGCCGGCGACGCGATGTCGGTCGGGCTCGCCGAAGCCGAACCGGGCCGGATTACCGGCGGCCTGCCGAATGGCGTGGCGCAGGCGTTGACACTGCTGGACGGTGCGACCCGGCGTGCGCTCGAAGTGATCGGCGAAATCAAGGCCGACGATCCGGACCCGTTGCGCAAGCAGCAGGCGAAGGCGATCCTCACCGACCTGTCCGCGACCTCGCAGCGACTTCTGGAGGAGTCCGCACACGACGTGGCGTGGATCGATCGTGACGACCGCCGCCGGGCCATCACGGTCGCACCGCTGTCCGTGGCGTCGACGCTCGCCACCACGCTGTATGACGAGCGGACCGTGATCGCCACCTCGGCCACGCTCGCGCTCGGCGGCAAGTTCGACACGATCGCGCGCTCGCTCGGGCTGACCTCACCGGCCGCCGGCACCGACGATGCGCCGCCCGCGTGGCAGACGCTCGATGTCGGGTCGCCGTTCGACTATGCGAAGCAGGGCATCCTCTACGTCGCCGCCCGAATCCCCCGCCCGACCCAGTCGGGTCTGTCCGACGCCGCCGCCGACGAGTTGGTCGCGCTGGTCAATGCGCTCGGCGGCCGCACGCTCGGGTTGTTCTCGTCGCGCAAGGCCGCCGATCGGGCCGCTGAGGTGCTGCGCGAGCGAACGAAGCTGACCATCCTGCTGCAAGGTGATGAGTCGCTGCCGTTGTTGATCCGCAAGTTCCGCGACAACCCGCACACGTGCCTGATGGGCGTCATGTCGCTCTGGCAGGGCGTGGACATTCCGGGCGACGCATGTCAGCTTGTGGTGATCGATCGACTGCCGTTCCCCCGGCCGGACGAGCCGCTCGCCGCCGCCCGATCCGCTGCCGTGGATGCGGCCGGAGGTTCGGGGTTCGCGGCGGTAAGCGTGCCGATCGCCGCCGTACGCCTGGCCCAAGGCGTCGGTCGGCTCATCCGTACGACCGGCGACCGGGGCGTGGTCGCGGTGCTCGATTCGCGCTTGGAGACGGCAAAGGGGTACGGCAGCTTCCTGCGGGCGTCACTGCCGCCGTTCTGGTACACGACGAAACAGGAAGTAGCCCTAGGCGCCCTAAAACGCCTTTCAACCGACTCCAGTTGATCCTGGAGCGGAGGCTAGTCGCCTACTACTACCGCAGTGGGAGGCGGAGGGTCGGGGCGGTGAGCTCGGTGAGCGGCCAGATGCCGGATGCCGGTGTTCAGAACAGCGACGATCGGCACGGCCACCAGAGCTCCGATGATCCCGGCGAGCACCAGCCCGGCGGCGATCGACAGGATCACGGCCAACGGATGGATCGACACCGCCCGGCCCATGATCAGCGGCTGCAGGATGTGGCCTTCCATCTGCTGTACGAAAATCACGCCACCCAAGATGATCAACGCGGTGACCGGGCCACGGGTGACCAGCGCGACCAGTACGGCGACCGTGCCCGACAACGTGGCGCCGATGATCGGGATGAACGCGCCCAGAAACACGAGAGCGGCGAGCGCGAACGCCAACTCGACGCGGAAGATCGCCAGGATGATGCCGATACCGACGGCATCGATGAATGCCACGAGCACCGTGGCTCGGACGTACGCGACGAGCGTCAACCACGACTGCAAGCCGGCCTGGAATAGCGGCTCCCGCATCTGCCGTGGCAGCAGACTGACCAGGAATTTCCAGATCAGGTCGCCATCGCGCAGGAAGAAGAACGTCGTGAACAGCACGAGGAACATCGACACCAGCACGGTGACCGCGGTCGTCGCGGTCGCGATCGCGCCGGTCGTCAAGCTCGACTGATGCGTCGTGAGCCAATCCTGCGCGGTCTGTACGAGCGAGCTGAACTGCTTGTCGGTGAGGTGGAACAGACCGCCCTTGAGCCAATCCTGGATCTTGTTGAGACCGGTCTTCGAGTTCGCCACGAGGCCGGAGTAGTTGTTGACGAACTCGGTGACGACGAGCGTCAGCGTGCCCGCAACGAGCAGTACGCCGCCGATCAATACGAGCGCGGTGGACAGCGACCGATGCATGCCGTGCCGCCGCAGCCATTGCACCGCCGGTGACAGCAGTGCCGAGAGCAGCAGCGCGATCGCGACCGGGATCATCACCTCGCTGAGCTTCGTCAGCGTCCAGAGCACAATGCTCGCGAACAGCAGGATGATGATGAACCGCCAGGCCCACGCGGCGGCGAGGCGTACGGCGCGGGGAATCTCCGCGTCGTCCCGGCTGGTCGTCGTCACGTGCTCGACGGTCACGGTCGTGTCGTGCTCGATCGGTACGACGACTTGCGGAAGAGGATCCGGCGTATGCGCTGCACGAACCGTCGCCCGTCCGGCGTCGTACGCCCGGCGGAGATTTTCTCGTGCCTGATCGAACTTCCCCACTGACTGCCCTCACCACGCCGCCGAGCCAAACGAACCGAGATCACCCCACGGTACCGAGATCATCGCCGCTCGTCACATCCTGAAGACCGGGCGACCGGAAAACATGCCACGAGACCGGCGTTGTACGTTTCGGACGTGAGCGACGCTGACCAGGGATTGCCCATCCGGCTTCTGCATGACCGGATCCTCGTACGCATCGAAGCAGGCGAAGGCGAACGCAGATCGTCGTCGGGCATCCTCATCCCGGCGACCGCTTCGGTCGGGCGCCGGCTCTCCTGGGCGAAAACGGTCGGCGTGGGACCCCACGTGCGTACGGTTGTCGTCGGCGATCGGGTGCTCTTCGATGCCGAGGAGCGCTCCGAAGTCGACCTGCACGGCGACTCGTACATCTTGCTCCGCGAAAGAGATGTGCACGCGGTAGCGGCCGAACGCGTCGAGATGGACGGCACCGGTCTCTATCTTTAGGGCATGTCGACCGCCCGTGACCGTGCCGTGAACGCGGTCGACGCCCTGACCGACATCGGTTCTCGATCGGCCACCGACATCTCCGCACGCCTCCGACGAGTACGCGCGAATGCGCTGCTCATCATCCAAGCCGGCGTCGCCTCGAGCATGGCCTGGTACATCGCGCACGTCGTGATCGGGCATCCGGCACCGTTCTTCGCCCCGGTGTCGGCGGTGATCGTGCTGGGAGTGTCGGTCGGCCAACGGTGGCGCCGCGCGTTCGAATTGGTGATCGGCGTCGCGCTCGGCATCCTGGTCGGCGACGCCATCATCTACTTGATCGGCGGCGGCGTCTGGCAGGTCGGCCTGATCGTGATGCTCGCGATCATCGCCGCGATATTCGTCGGCGGAAGCTCCACCCTGGTCGGACAGGCGTCATCGTCGGCCGCTCTGGTCGCCACGCTCGCACCCGGCGGCATCTACTACGGGCGGTTCGTTGACGCCCTGGTCGGAGGATCGGTCGGACTTGTCGTGATGGCGCTGCTATTGCCGCTAAACCCGCTGTCGACCGTACAACGTGCGGCTCGTCCTGCTCTTGATCTGCTGGCGACGGCGCTGACGGAGATCGCGGACGCTCTCGCGGACCACGACCCGGTCAACGCACGAGCAGCGGTTGAACAGCTGACGGCAACCGACACCAGGCTCACCACGCTACGCAACGCGCTCGAGATCGCGACCGAGACGACATCGTTGTCCCCGGCGCGATGGCGGGCGCGAGCGCCGCTTTCCCTGTACGTGGATGCGGCCGCGGACTTCGACCGTGCCTTTCGCAACGCTCGCGTTCTCGGCCGACGTGCGATCTCGGCGCTCGATGATCAAGAACGGATCCCGTTCGCGCTGCCGAATGCCCTGCGTACGCTGTCCGGAGCTGTTGTCGTTCTCCGATCCGAGTTGGCGCGCGGAGTCGAACCGGCACGTACGCGCGTCGAGGTGCTCGCCGCGGTCGCTGAAGCGGCCGAAGCGTACCGAGAGGGTGTTGATTTCTCCGGCGGTGTCGTGGTTGCCCAGATCCGGTCAACCTCATCGGACCTACTGCGCGCGACCGGCTGGAACGAGGCCACATCGATCCGCGCGATCCGGCGCTCCGTGGGTAGGCTGAGCCGGTGACGCAGCCCCCCTCCTGGGAACCGCCGCAGCAGCCGGCGGCCCAGCCCCTGCCGCCGCAGCAGTCGGCCGAACCGACGCACCCCGCCCAGGTGCCGACACTGACGCCGATCAAGCCGCCGAAGCGGATCAACTGGAATCGCGTACTCGGCCTCGGGCTGCCGCTGCTGCTGATCATCGTCTGCGGTGTCTGGCTGCTGATCAAACTCGGCAGCAACATCGGCGCGTCCGGCGTGGTGGTGGGCGTGATCGCCGCGATCCTGCCGGTCCCGTTCCTGGTCGCCGCGTTCATGTGGCTCGACCGGTACGAGCCGGAGCCGACCATCTATCTCGCGTTCTGCCTGCTCTGGGGTGCGTTCGTCGCGACCCTCGCAGCCCTGTACGCGAACACCGCGATGTCGCACCTGTTCGAGCGCTGGAATCTGCCGGACAACCTGGTCGCCGTACTGGTCGCGCCGGTCGTCGAGGAATCGATGAAGGCGCTCGGACCGGTACTGCTGATCCTGTTCACGATCTGGACCAAGCGCCGTACGGTCAACGGAATCGTCGATACGATCGTCTTCTTCGGGCTGTCCGCGACCGGCTTCGCGTTCTCCGAGAACATTCTTTACCTGGGCGGATATGGCTACGACGCCGGCGCGGAACACGGCGGTGTGGCCGGCGGCCTGACCGCCGTCGCGACCACGTTCCTGGTCCGGATTCCGCTGTCCGGGTTCGCGCATCCGCTGTTCACGTCGATGACCGCGATCGGTGTCGGTGTGGCGATCAAATCGAACCGCCGGATCGTGAAGATCCTCGCGCCGCTGGCCGGCTGGTTCGGCGCGATGGTTCTGCACGGCTCGTGGAACCTGATGTCGGTGATCACCCAGGCCACCGGGCACCTGCAGGTCTTGCTGTACGGCTACTTCGCATTCTTCGTGCCGATCTTCCTGGCCGCGCTCGGCTTCGTGATGTGGCTGCGATCCGCCGAGGGTGGTCTGACCGCCACCGCACTCGACGGGTACGTGCACGCCGGGTGGATCAGCCCGCCGGAAGTCGCGTCGCTGGGCTCGATTGCCCGGCGTCGCTCCGCTCGGGCGTGGGCGCAGCGCGTCGCCGGGAAGCCGGGCGCCGATGGCATGCGCGGGTTCCAACTCGCCGCGACCCAACTGGCGCTGCTGCGGGATCGGATTGACCGCAGAGCCGCCGCGAACAATGCCCCGCTCGAGCAGGACGCCGTCGAGGAACGGCAGCTCCTTGCGTTGATCATGGCGTACCGGTCGGCGTACGTCGGACGCGACCCGGCGACGCCACGGGCGACGTGGGACGGTCACCGGTACCACGTCGCGTTCCCGGATGGCGTCGTGCGCGCGATCGAGGAACCGCGGACGCCGGTCGTGCCGGTACCGGTGATCCGGGCGATGCCGCCGATGATGCCGTACAACCCGTATTTGCCGCGTTAACCGGTCGGCACCGAAGGACCGGCGGAGAGCAGCGGCTCAAGCAGGTCACCGAGCGTTGCGACACGGTCGAGCACCTCGTCCGGCCCGAACGTACGCACGCCGGACGCGACCTCGTCCCAGGTCAGCGGCGTCGACACCGAGGGGTGCGGTTCAGCCCGCAACGAGTAGGGCGCAACCGTGGTCTTCGCGGCCGCGTTTTGGCTCCAGTCGATGAACACCTTGCCCGGCCGGAGCGCCTTCGCCATCCGCGACACCACGAGTTTCGGATGCGCGCGCTCCAGCTCCTGGGCGATCCGCTGGGCGTACCCGGAGACCGTCTCGGACGATTGCGTCCCCGCGATCGGCGCCATCAGCTGCATGCCCTTCTTGCCGGACGTCTTCGGCAGCACCTCGATGCCGTCCGTCGCCATCCGATCGCGGATCAGCAGCGCGACCTCGGCGCACTCGGGCAGGCCGACCGACGGCCCTGGATCGAGATCGACCACGATCAGATCCGGACCCTCCGAACCGACCTTCCATTGCGGTACGTGCAGCTCCAGCGCCGCCAGATTCGCGAGGTAGACCAGACTGGCCAGGCCATCGACGACCACGTAGTCGATCGTGTCGCGACCGACCGACGAGCCGGGCGACGGCAGCGTCTCATGGCGTACCCAGTTGGGCAGACCGCCGGGCACGTTCTTCTCGAAGAAGCCCGGCCGATCGACGCCGTTCGGGTAGCGGATCCGGGTCAGCGGCCGGTCGGCGAGGTGCGGCAGGATCGTCGCGGCCATCCGGCTGTAATAGTCGATCACCTCGCCCTTCGTGAACCCGGCCCGCGGATAGAGCACCTTGTCCAGGTTGGACAGTTCGAGCGTCCGGCCATCCACGGCCACGCTGATCCGGTCGGTCACTCGACGTCTCCCGGTTCCAGGTCCGGCCGAATCCGCACGAATCGCGGGAAGCGCAGCCGGCCGTCCGGGGTCTGCTGGCCGTACTTCACCTCGATCACCACGGCTGGGCGTACCCAGGTGGCCTCTTTGGTTTCGGCTCGCGGCACTTCCTCTGCGAACGGTGAGCGGTCCGCGATCAGCGGCCGGAGCGCCGCGAGCAGCGCGCGCTCGGACGCAGCGGAAATGCCGCCGCCCACGCGTCCGCGGTAGACGAGCGCGCCGTCCTCCAACACCCCGACGAACAAAGCGCCGATGGTACGAGCACCCGGGCGCCATCCTCCGACCACGAAATCGGCGGTCTGATCGATCTTGTACTTGACCCAGTCCGGCGAACGGAGTCCGGGCCGATACGTCGACGTCAGCCGCTTCGCGACGACGCCTTCCAGCTGATTCTCGGCGGCCGCGGCCCGGGTGGCGGAGCCGTCGGCGAACATCGGCGGCGTAAGCCAGTGATCACCGGCGATGCGCAGAGTGTCGAGCGTCGAGCGCCGCTCCGCGTACGACCGGCCGACACAGATCGGCGCCGTAGAGACCGAGCACATCGAAGATCATGTAGGTGACCGGCCGGACCGACGCGAGCTGTGCCGCCTTCGTGGCGTCCCGCACGTGCATGCGCTCGGCGAGTGCGGAAAACGACGGTCGACCGGCGTCGTCGAGAACCACGATCTCGCCGTCCAGCACCGCACCCGGTACGGCCGTCCCAAGCCCGGCCAGCTCCGGGTACGCGATCGTGATGTCGGTGCCACTTCGCGCATAGAGTCGGACATTTCCGTCAGAGAGCGCGGCAATCGCGCGTACGCCGTCCCACTTGAACTCGAAGCCCCAACCGGCGCCCCTCGGCAACTCGCCGGGCGTGGCGAGCATCGGGGTGACCGGAGTCGGCGACACCAGCCAAGATTACCGACGGCGATCATTAATTCACGCTTCGACAGCATGTTGGCGCGCAATTGTCTCGCTTCACTCTGCGATCGATGCGACGCTGGGACGTATGCGGGCGATTTGGAAAGGCGCTGTCTCGTTCGGCCTGGTGTCGATCGCGGTAAAGCTCTACTCGGCGACCGAGGAGAAGAGCATCCACTTCAACCAGGTGCACCGCGAGGATGGCGGCCGCATCAAGTACCAGCGGATCTGCTCGATCTGCAACTGCGAGGTCTCCTACGACGAGATCGCGAAGGGCTACGACATCGGCGGCGGCGAGATGGTCATCCTCGACGACTCGGACTTCGCGGATCTGCCGCTGTCCACCTCGCGGGCGATCGACGTGCTGGAGTTCGTTCCAGCCGAGCAGGTTGACCCGATCCTGTACGCGAAGGCGTACTACCTCGAGCCGGAGGCGAACGCCGCGAAGCCGTACGTGCTGCTGCGGGACGCGCTTACCGGCTCGGAGAAGGTCGCGATCGTGAAGGTCGCGCTACGTCAGCGCGAGCAGCTCGCCACGCTCCGAGTCCGCGAAGGCGTGCTGGTGCTCAACACGATGCTCTGGCCCGACGAGGTACGCGAACCGGAATTCAAGTTTCTGGACGAGAGCATCTCGCTGCGCGCGCCGGAACTCGCGATGGCAACGTCGCTGATCGAGTCGATGGCGGCCGATTTCGATCCGGACATGTACACCGACAATTACCGCGAGGCGCTGCAGGCCGTAATCGACGCCAAGATCGGTGGGCACGAGATCGTCGCACCGGCCACCGAGGTTGCGAAGCCGACTGCAGCCGTCGACCTGATGGCGGCGCTGCAGGCGTCGGTCGACCGGGCCAAGGCAGCGCGAGGCGAGGCCGCGGCGCCCACGAAGCACGCTGCGCCGACGCCGATCTCGCACGCGAAGTCCGCGAAGAAGGCCGCGGCTGCGGCGGCAGTATCGGACTCCGACGATGCGGCAGACCAGACGGCAGATAAAGCGCCGAAGAAGACGGCGAAGAAAGCTACGCCGGCGAAGAAGACTCCGGCCAAGAAGGCGGCGCCCACGCCGGCGAAGGCAGCGACGGCGAAAAAGGCGGCTCCGAAAAAGGCGCCTGCCAAGGCGCGCAAGTCGGCCTAGCTTTCGCTTGTTCATGATCGTGTAGTGCCGGCACGCCAGGGCGTGCATAGCGCTACACGATCATGCGTTAGAGCGCCTTGCGCGTATAAGTTCGAGAGTAGTTGTCGCCATGCTGCGTCAGCGTGTTGCCGGAGCAGCTCATCGGATCACTGCCCGGCACCTCGACCTGACCGACGTTACTGGGCGCCTGCTTCACGCCCGCCACCTCGACCTGAATCGTGCCGGGCAGGATCACCTTCAGGTACGTCACGGTCGACCCGTTGTACTTGTACGTGAACGTGCCCTTGGCCATCTGCAGGATCGCCACATCGGTGCCGTCCGATGTCTGGCCCACGTAATCGAGCATCATCGTGATCTCGCCGGTGCCGTCCGGGTTGAACGTGCGCGTTTCGTGCGGCGTCGAATCGGTCAGCGTGACCGTGCCGGTACCGGTACCAAACACGTCGCTGTTCACCGTGTACGTCTCGCTTGTCGCGGTCCACGTGTCGTGCGCGCAGGCGCCCGGTGCCGGTGCTGCCGGGCTGACGCTCGGCTTCGCCGATGCGGTCGGCGCGGCGGCCGCGGTCGTCTTGGATGCGACGGTCGGCGTCGCGGTCGGCTTCGTGAAGCCACTTGCGTCGGCATTGTTCTTGTTGCCGTCCTGACCAACGAGGACTGCCGCGGTCACTGCGCCCGCAATCACGAGCACCGTGGCGACGCCGGTCACGATGCCGCGGCGACGCTTGGAGCGCGGCTGGTAGGCGGTGGGCGCGTGCGGGTCGGCACGCACGGTCGGTGCGGTCGGTGGGTGAGCGCCGACCGGCGCGGCAGGCTGGTAATTCGCGACCATCGGGCCTGTCGGCGGCCGGTTGCCGACCGTGGGTGCGGTCGCCGGCCCGGACGTCGCGGCGAGCGCGGACGGCGGCAGGACTTCTTCGGGCGGCAGCGCACTGCTGTCCCAGTCAGGGCTCCACGGGTCGACCGCGGGCGGAAGCGAACCGTCGTGCGGGGGGAATTGCGTCACAATGAGGGGCTTTCGCGTCTCGTCACGTCGGACATCGAGCGCAAACATCATGACACGAACACACAACTCCTACCCAAGTTGATCAACTCAGCCCAACCTCAAGGATCGACTTCCCGCCGACCCGATCCCTCGGCTTGATCACGAACCGAGGAGGCCCAGCGAGATCATCTAGCCAAGATCTCAGCACTGAACTTCCACTCGCACCAAGATCTCCGATCAACAAGGACGTGGGGGCGCGCAAAAGGGCCAGGTCACCATCTGATGACCTGGCCCTTTGTTGTGGAGCCGCCTCCGAGAATCGAACTCGGGACCTACGCATTACGAGTGCGTCGCTCTAGCCGACTGAGCTAAGGCGGCAACGAGACGAAAGCATACGCGATCGGTGGCGAGTCCAAAAACTGGGTCATGCCGGTACCGGGACCAGCGCCTCCTCGGCGGCTTTGCGTGCGATTCCGTCGGCTCCGCGATAGTTCCGGAAGGCGGGCAGCGCTCCGGCACACACGATCACACCGGCCACACAAGCCACGCCACCGGCCACGATCGACCCGCCCACGCCGAAGCCACGCGCGGCCAGACCCGACTCCGCGTTGCCTAGCGTCGGCCCGATCGAGTACGACAGCATCTCCACGCCCGCCAAGCGCCCACGCAGCCGATCGGGGATGGTCTGGGACCAGATCGTCTGCCGGAAGATGCCGGACATCTCGTCGCCGCCGCCGGCCAGCGCCAGGAACGCCACCGCGAGCCACAACTCGTGCGACAACCCGAAGCCGACGATCGCCGCACCCCAAACTCCCGCCGAAATGATCACCGCGAGGCCGTGCCGCTGGATGTGCAGCACGCGCCCGGAGAACAGGGACGCGATCAAGGCACCGGCCGCCGGCGCGGCATAGAGCAGGCCCAACACCGACGTCCCGCCCAGATAGGCGGCCACGAACGGGAACAGCGCGGTCGGCATGCCGAAGAACATCGCGACGATGTCGACAACGTACGTACCCATGAGTTCGGGTCGGCTGCGCGCATAGCGCAAGCCGGCCGCGACTGCCGCGATCGACGGCCGGTCGGCTTCGGGCGGTGGCGGCGTCGCCCGGATCATCACGAGACCTGCAATCGAAAGAGCAAAGGTCAACAGATTCAGCGTGTACGCCCAACCGAACCCGAACGCTGCAATCGTCACGCCGGCCGCCGCCGGACCGAGCAGCATGGCCATGTTTCCGAGCAGACCGAGCAGCGCGTTTACGGCCGGCAACTCCTCCGGCCGGACGATCCGCGGGATGATCCCCTCGATCGCCGGGCGCTGGAGCCCGTCCAACGCGGCCGCGAGCGCGGAGATGACGAACAGCGCCGCCAGCAGCGGGTGCGGCAGCATCGAGTTGACGATAAGAAGGCCGCACGTCAGCGCGAGCGCGATCTCGCCGCCGATCACGAGCTTGCGCCGGTCAAAGTAGTCCGCGAGCGCCCCGCCGACGAGCGCGGTGATCATCAGTGGTGCCAACTCGCAGAGACCGAGCAGCCCGACGTCCAGGGGCGAATGCGTGATCCGAGCGACCTGCAGGGGAATCGCGACGTACGTGATGTAGGACCCGAATGCCGAGATCGTCTTGGTAGTCGCCAATATGCGCAGGTCACGGGACGTCCGTAACGGACTCAGATCCATCGTCCAGCGGGGCCTGCTCATGCCGCCGATCGTCTAGTTGACCTCGTGGTTTGTCCAACGAATTAAGCGTGTCGAACGTCTCACTCAAATAAGTTGCATGGTGCAAGCATGTTGCGAGAGATTAATTACGGACCCGGACAGTAACGTAATGGAGGCGGTGACGGTGGACGCGATGACGATGGACGATGACATCTCGGCGATCGCCCGCCAGTTCGGCGTATTTCTGCGCCGGGCGGACAGATTCTCCACCGAGCTCAAGGGCGGTCAAGGCCTCGACCTCGAGCGTGCGGCCTACGTGTTGCTCGGCCGGATCGTCAGCGATGGCCCGGCCCGGCTATCGGCGCTCGCGGAGGACCTGAACCTCGATCTGTCCACGATCAGCCGGCAGGTCGCGGCACTTGAGCACGCGGGCCTGGTCGCACGTACCACGGATTCGGCCGATCGCCGCGCATCGGTGATCGCCGCGACGGCCGCCGGCGACGACGTATTCACACGCAATCGGGCGATCTGGCATGCGGCGCTGCATGACCTGCTGTCCGACTGGACGCCCGAGGAACGGTCGGAATTCGCCCGGCTGTTCACCAGCTTCAACGAAAAAATCGCGACTCATACGAGCCGTGGAACGCGACAGGAGACCACAGAATGACCACCATTTCGGCTCCGGCCGAGGTCGCTCGGCCGCAGCTGAGCCACCGACAGATCCTCTTGCTGATGGGCGGTCTGATGACCGGCATGTTGCTCGCGGCCCTGGACCAGACCATCGTCGGTACGGCGCTTCCGACGATCGTCGGCAAGCTCGGCGGCATCGACCACTACACCTGGGTGGTCACGGCATACCTGCTCGCGTCCACCGCTTCCACCCCGCTCTACGGCAAGATCTCCGACCTGTACGGCCGTCGTCCGATCCTGATGTTCGCGATCGGCACGTTCCTCGTCGGCTCGCTGCTTGCCGGTCTGTCGCAGAACATGACCGAACTGATCGCTACGCGCGCGATCCAGGGCCTCGGCGCCGGTGGTCTGATGACGCTGGCGTTCACGATCGTCTCGGACGTCATCGCGCCCCGCGAGCGTGGTCGGTACATGGGCATCTTCGGTGCCGTGTTCGGCCTCTCCAGCGTGGCCGGTCCGTTGGTCGGCGGGTACTTCGCCGAGCACAACTGGCGCTGGATCTTCTACATCAACGTTCCGCTCGGCATCGTCGCGCTGTTCGTCTGCTGGGCGGTGCTCCGGCTCGTTCCGCACACGCGCCGCGATCACAAGGTGGACTACCTCGGTGCGGTGTTCATGGTCGCCAGCGTGGTCTCGCTCCTGCTCGCCCTGTCCTTCGGTGGCAGCAGCTCCGCGTGGGCCTGGTCGTCGTCCCGCGTGATTGGTCTGTTCGTGGCCGCGGTCGTGCTCGGCGCGGTGTTCCTGTTCGTCGAAAGCAAGGCGGCCGAGCCGATCCTGCCGCTCCGGCTGTTCAAGAAGGTGACGTTCTCGATCTCCAACGCCGCCACGTTCGTGCTCGGTTTCGCGATGTTCGGCTCGATCATCTTCGTGCCGCTGTACCTGCAGATCGTCAAGGGCGCTTCGCCGACCAAGTCCGGTCTGCTGATGCTTCCGATGATGGTCGGCATCATCTTCACGTCGATCATCTCGGGCCGGATGATCTCCAAGATCGGCCGGTACAAGTGGTTCCCGGTCGCGGGTACCGCACTGATGGCGGCCGGCCTGCTCGCGTTCACGCAGCTTCAGGT
This sequence comes from uncultured Actinomycetota bacterium, assembly GCA_963831705.1. GTDB lineage: Bacteria > Actinomycetota > Actinomycetes > Mycobacteriales > Micromonosporaceae > DASQPR01. The sequence goes on from CAWHRE010000010.1 coordinate 1,185,474, forward strand.
GAACACGTCGCTCTGGCTGACGTTCCTGTTCATGCTCGTGGTCGGCATCGGCCTCGGCTCGGCGATGCAGCCGCTGGTGCTCGCGGTCCAGAACGACCTCGAGCCCAAGGACATGGGCGCCGGTACGGCAGCGTCCACGTTCTTCCGGTCGCTCGGCGGCTCGGTGGGCGTCGCGGCGCTCGGCGCCGTGCTCTCGAACAAGCTGGTCGCGCTCAACGCCGGCACCAAGCCCGGCGCACCCGCCATCTCGATCAATGACCCGGCGTCGATCCAGGCCCTGCCTGCCGCCGCTCGATCCATGATCGAGAACGTGTTCGTCGGCGCGCTGCACCCGATCTTCCTGACCGCCGGTTTGGTCACGCTCATCGCGGTCGTGCTGTCGGTCGCCATGCCGAACCGGGAACTGCGCGGCGCCGGGGCACCGGCCGTCTCGGAGGCCGACACCCTGGCCGCCGAGGACGACGAACTCGCCGCGATCGAAATGGAATCGAAGGTCGCCGTCATCTGACGTGGACCATTCGGAAATGGGGGCCTTCGGGCCCCCATTTTTCGTTTCCGCCGTGTTACTCACAGGTAGTTTTGGCCGACCAGAGGCTTTCCGTTTGTGACCGGCGCCACTAACCTAAAGATCATGCGAAGCACGATGATGGATCTCCCGCTGCAGATCTCCCGGCTCCTCGACCATGGCTCGACGGTGCACGGCGCATCGGAGGTCGTGACGTGGACGGGCGACGGCGCCCGGCGGATGACGTACGCGGAACTCGGTCGAGTCTCGGCTCAACTGGCCCACGCGCTGCACGACGATCTGGCCGTCCGGGGCGATCAGCGGGTCGCGACGTTCATGTGGAACAACGCCGAGCACCTCGTGGCGTACCTCGCCGTGCCGAGCATGGGCGCCGTGCTGCACACGCTGAACCTCCGCCTGTTCCCGGATCAGCTCACGTACATCGCGAACCACGCCGAGGACCGCGTCATCATCGTGGATTCGACGCTCATTCCGCTCCTCGCCAAGGTGATCGCCGACCTGCGTACGGTCGAGCACGTCATCGTGGTGGGCGGCGGCGACGGCAGCGCACTCTCCGATGATGGCCGGATCGAGGTGCACGCCTGGGACCAACTGCTGGCCGGCAAGCCGACGACCTACGTCTGGCCCGAGGTGGACGAGCGGGACGCCGCGGCGCTCTGCTACACCTCCGGTACGACCGGCAACCCGAAGGGCGTCGCGTACTCGCATCGCTCGATCTGGCTGCACTCGATGCAGGTCTGCATGGCGGAGAGCTTCGGCATGTCGCCGGAGACGAAGGAACTCGCGATCGTGCCGATGTTCCACGCGATGGCCTGGGGCATCCCGTACGCGGCCCTGATGTCCGGCGCGAGCGTGCTGATGCCGGACCGGTTCCTTCAGGCCGCTCCGATCGCGGCAATGATCCAGGCGGAACGTCCGACGTTCGCCGGTGCCGTTCCGACGATCTGGACCGACCTCCTCAACTACCTGGAAACTCACCCGGAAACCGACATCTCGTCGATGCGCGAGGTGGTGGTCGGCGGCTCCGCCTGCCCCCCCGCGCTGATGCACGCATTCGCCGAGCGCGGTGTCCAGATCATCCACGCCTGGGGCATGACCGAGATGTCGCCGCTCGGCTCGGTGTCCCGGGCACCGGCCGGCACCACCGGCGAGGAGCACTGGGCCTACCGGTACACGCAGGGTCGCGTCCCAGCGGCGGTGGAGGCCCGGATCGTCGGACCGGCCGGTGAGGTGATGCCGAACGACGGCGAATCGGTGGGCGAGTTGGAGGTACGGGGTCCGTGGATCACGTCCCGCTACATCGGCGACGACGACCCGGAGAAGTTCGACAACGGCTGGTTGCGTACCGGCGACGTGGGCACGCTCTCGGCCAACGGCTACCTGACGCTCACCGACCGCGCGAAGGACGTCATCAAGTCGGGCGGCGAGTGGATCTCGTCGGTCGACCTGGAGAACCACCTGATGGCACATCCGGCCGTGCTGGAGGCTGCGGTGGTTGGCGTACCGGATCCGAAGTGGGATGAGCGTCCACTGGCGACCGTTGTGATCAAAGAGGGCGCCACCGTCACGGTCGAAGAGCTGCGTGACTTCCTCGCGGCCCGCATTGCTCGCTGGCAGCTGCCGGAGCGCTGGGCATTCATCCCGGAGGTTCCGAAGACCAGCGTCGGCAAATTCGACAAAAAGGTAATCCGCTCCCGGTACGCCGAAGGCTCCCTCTCGGTGACGACCCTGACCTAAACAGTCGACATCCTGATGCAACCTGGAACCCCCTCGGCGCCGACTAACAGGCGACAGGGACCGCACCGGGAGGAGCAGGATGTCGAACGACTCGCACGATGATTTCGTCGAGTACGTCACAGCCCGCCTGGCACGTCTGCACCGGGCCGCGTACTTGATGTGCGGCGATCCGCATCTGGCGGACGACCTGGTTCAGTCGACGCTCATCGCGCTGTACACGCGATGGCGACAGGCAAAGATTGCCGAAAATCTCGACGGGTACGTGCACCGGATCATGGCCAGACGTTTCATCGATGAACGTCGGTCACGATGGGCTCGCGTACTCCTGCGAGATGAGATGCCGGACATTCCGAGCGCACCGAGCGCCTCGATCGAGGATCACGACTCGATCGTCGCCGCGTTGCGCCGGCTGCCGAAGGGTCAGCGCGCCGTGATCGTGCTGCGCTATTTCAGCGATATGTCCGTCGAGGCGACCGCGCTCGCACTGGGCTGTTCCGTCGGAAATGTGAAGAGCCAATGTTCGCGTGGCCTGGCCACGCTCCGCGAGGCACTCGGTGCCCGCGAGCCGGTCCAGAGCGCGCCCGAGAGGACATAGATCATGTTTTCTGATGAAGATCATGTACGCACACTGTTGACCACGACCGACATCCCGCCCAGCGGCGTAGAGATCGCCACCGTTATGCAGCAGGGTCACCGGAGCGTTGTCCGTCGGCGGATCGCGTCGACGGCCGGCGGAGTCGCGTTGGCGGCCACGCTCGTTGCCGTAGTCGCCGTACCGTATGCGCTTCGCTCGCAATCCGGACCGACGAAGAGTGTGGCGGCCGGCGGACCGAAATCACCGGCGGTCACCACGCCTCTGCTGGATCCCACCGGAACAGCGACCGTCACCTGTACGCCGACCGCGCTGAAAGCCGGAAAGGGCGCGCCAAGCGACGTCGGGCTGAGCGCCGTGTCGCCAAACGGGCGCTACATCGCCGGCATGCAGTCGTCCGACACCGTTTACAAGGCCGTCCTCTACACCGACGGCACGTCGAAGCCGCTTTCCGTCGAGGGCACGGTGGAGGAGATCGACGCGGTGAGCTCCGACGGAACCGTGGTCGGCATCACATCACTCGATGGGTTCACCAACGAGCACGTGTTCCGCTATAAGAACGGCTCGACGACGATTCTGCAGTACCCGATGAGCGGTCTCTGGCACCCGTTCGAAGTGCATATGAACGCGAGCGGCGCGATCGTGGCGCAGGCCGAACCGTCCGGCGCATCCGGCGGCGGCCGCGGCACGGCCAACCTGCTGTGGCATCCCGGCTCGAAGACGGCGGTGAAGCTGCCGCTGCCGGACGGTTCCGGACTGACCGGCATCACCGACAACGGAGACATCACCGGCGGCGGCGTCCAGCACGCCGACGGTACGGTCGGCGACGCGATGGTCTGGGACAGTACTGGCCACAACGGCAAGTTGCTGCCGGTGCCACCAGGCGAGAGCGGAATCGCACAGCTGTCCGGCGGTAACTTCGCGGCCGGTGGCACGTTCCAGGCGGGTAGCGACGTGAACTGGGACCACATGGTCACCTGGAATGTCGTCACCGGCGCCGAGAAGGGGTACCCGGCCAGCGGGCCGCCCAGCTACGTGAATGCACGCGGAGACATCGTCGGCGATCTGCCCAGCGGTGCCGGTGTGACGTTCGCGGACGGTACGACGGCGATTCTCCAGCCGCTCAAGGCCGGTCAGCAGACGTACGCGACTCTGATCTCGGATACCGGAAACGTGATCGGAGTTTCGGGCAGCACCGCCACGACGTGGCGTTGCTAGCTCGCGAATAACGCATGGAAGCGGCGGTGGGTCAGACCGCCGCTTCCATGCCAAGCCGTCAGAGCCCGCCGAACCGGCTGAATGGCCAGAACCGGACGAATGCCCGGCCGATCACCGAATTGATCGGGATCGTGGCCTCCATGATGTCCCGGTTGTTGTTGACGTAGTTGACTTCCGAGTCCGCGGAATCGCAACGGTTGTCCCCCATCACCCACAGGCGACCGGCCGGCACGACGATGTCGAACACGTTCTCGGATGCCTGGCGTGGGCACGTCGGACCGGGATCCATGTCGCGGAACGGCTCATTGACCGAGACGCCGTTGATCATCAGGCGACCGTCGGCACCGCAGCAGACGACGTGATCCCCTGGAAGGCCGATCACGCGCTTGACGAAGACCGTCGCGGTCGGGTCGCTCTGCCGCCACTCGACCGGCGAGTTGAACACGATCACGTCGTCGTGGTGCGGGTCGTGGAAGTCGTACACCAGCTTGTTGACGAGCACCCGGTCGTTGATCTCGAGCGTGTGCTCCATCGATCCGGACGGCACGTAATACGTCTGGACGACGAACGTCCGTACCAGGATCGCAACCACGATCGCCGCGCCGAGCAGGATCGGCAGCTCCCGCCAGAAGCTGTTGTTACTTTTACCGGTGCGCTTCCGAGCGGGCAGCGACTGAACGGGGGTCACGACGGAAAGCGTAGGGGCAAGGGTGCCCGCGACACGCACCCCACCCCTGGGAACATTCTGTGAACCTGCTTACCCGACTCCCCTAGGACGCCAGGGCGGCAAGGCCGGTACGCGAAGCGTTGCCGCCGGAAAGCACCAGCACAACGGTGCTGCCAGGAGCAACGTCGATCAGACCGCCACGCAGCGCGGCCAGACCGACGGCGCCGGACGGCTCGACGAACATCTTTGTCGCATCGAGCATCGCCCACCAGCCCTCGCGGATCTCGTCCTCGCTCAACTCGACGATCGCATCCACGTACGCGCGGATGTGCGCGAGCGTGTTCCACCCGGCGAACGGCGGTGCCAGCCCATCGGCCAGCGATGATTGCTTGACCGGTGGCGATTCCGGCGCACCCTGCCGCAGCCCGTACGTGACCGCGTTGGCCTGCAACGGCTCGACGCCAATGATCCGGCCGGCGTACCCGGACGTGCGCAGCGCCGACGCGACGCCGCTGATCAGCCCGCCACCACCGACCGGGACCACGACGACGTCCGGTGCCGGACCGTCGTCAAGAATTTCCCGGCCGACCGTACCGTGGCCGGCGATCACGTCGAGGTCGTCGAACGGATGCATCGCCACGTAGCCTCGCTCGGCCGCGATCGACTGCCACTCGCCCACGAGGTCATCGGTGAACACGATCTCGCCGCCGTACCGGCGGACCGCCTCGACCTTCGTTGCCACGGCGCCGGGCGGCATACAGACGACCACCGGAATCCCGAGGCTCTGTGCCGCGTACGACGTCGCCGCCGCGTGATTGCCGGCCGAAAACGTGGTCACCCCGGCCGGAAGCGCGCCCGCGTCGGCTCGGGACAACAGCGCGTTGATCGCGCCACGGACCTTGAAGCTGCCGGTGTGCTGAAGATTCTCCGGCTTGAGGAAAATCTCGAGACCGAGTTCGTCGGACAGCCGCAGGCTCGGTACGAGCGGCGTACGCAGGACGCGCCCGCGCAGGCGATGTTCCGCCGCGACGAGCGCGTCCGAGGTGATCAATTGGCCGGGTTTGGAGGACTCCACCGGCTCACCCTAGCGGGCAGGTTTAAGAGGCAGAGATGACATCGACCGCGAACAGTAGCGTCTCGTTGGGCCCGATCGGTCCTTGGCCGTCCGGCCCGTACCCCATGTCCGGCGGGATCTCGAGCAGGATCCGTCCACCGACTCGCGCAGCGGTGAGGCCGATGTTCCAGCCCATGATCACCGGACCGCCACCGACATTCGTGACCGTGAACGTGTTCGGCCACGACGAGTCGAACTCTTGCTTCGTCGACCAGGCCACGCCGACGTACTTCACGACGATCGTCTGACCCGCCTGCACCTGCGGACCGGTCCCCGCCACGATCGTTTTGACCGCGAACGCGTTCGGCTTCGTGGCACAGTCCGGGATCGTGATGGTCGGCTTCACGTTGAGAGTCGACGAGACAGTTACGCCGCACTGCGCATCGCCGATCGTGACGACCGGGCCGGATGACGCCGGAGTAGCGGCGCTACTCGAGCACGCGGTGAGGGTGAGCGCGAGCGCGGCGACCGCGGCCCAGCGGACGAGAGAGTGAATACGCATCCGGGAAACGTACCCCGCCGACCCGTGGCCGCCGACCGGCGTCAACCGCGGGATGTGACATCGGAGCCCCTTCGTATTTTTTGTCCGATATTAGGGCACTCCATACGATTAATGGGGTCCGACGATTGCCGCCCATCGCGGAGAGCGCACCTAACACCACCCCACGTAAGCTTCGACCGTGACCGTAGTTCAGACGCAAAAGCTCGCCACGAAGCGGAAAAACAGCAACAGCTTCTGGCGCGAGCTTCCCATCCTCCTCGGCGCGGCGATCGTCGTCGCGATCCTGGTCCGGACGTTCGTGCTCCAGACTTATTACGTGCCGTCGGAGTCGATGGAACACACCCTCAACATCAACGACAGGGTGTTGGTGAACAAGCTGGCCTACGACTTCCGTGACCCGCACCGAGGCGAGGTCATCGTGTTCAACTCGCCCGTGTCCTGGCGGGCGGCGGCGAACGAAACGGTCTTCATCAAGCGGGTCATCGGTACCCCCGGCGATCACATCATCTGCTGCGACGCGCAGGGCCGGCTCACGATCAACGGGGTCGCGATCGACGAGCCCTACCTGAATCACGACACGGTTCACCCCAAGAACGCGTTCGAGAACTTCGACATCACGGTACCCGCCGGCCGGTTGTGGGTGATGGGCGACAACCGCTACGACTCGGCCGACTCGTTGGAGAATTACCAGGTCAGCAACGGCGACATCATGGATGCCACGATCCCGATCAAATCAGTGATCGGCCGCGCATTCGTGCTGTTCTGGCCATTCAGCAGAGCCACGTGGCTGAACATTCCGTCCACGTACAGCCACGTACCCAACCCTGGCGCCTCACCGCCGGGTTAGGGGAAACGTGAGCGGTTGCGCGGATGTGCGGATGCTGAACACACGGCCAAGCTCTTCGGCTCGCGACTCCTGAGCAATTTGGTTATGCTCGTCGCACTGCCCGTCCGACGCCTTCCCCCGTGGGTGCCGGACGGGCAGCTTCGTTTCTCAGCGGCGTGCCTAAGCCGCCCGCTTGCGTGAAATCGACGCGGTCGCGCCGTGCTGCCTCGGCCGGAGCGGGTGTACGAATGCCTGTTCGTCCGTGTCGGCCAACTCATCGAGCCGCAGCCGCCAACGACGCGACCCCGGCGGCGTGACCGCATCGAAGCCGGGGTGGCGCAGGATCACCAAGACGGCGTACCCGAGGACCACCATCGTGTGCGTCAACAGCGACGCCGCCTGGACTTCACCGGTCAGCAGATCGTCGATGGACAGCAGGATGAGCACCGCGACAAAGGCCGTCATGATCGGCAGAGCACCGGCCGGCCGTGCTCGCCGCAACGCGATCCACAGGTACGCGGCACCGATCGCCACGTTCCACGCGGCCGACTCGTGCAGCAGATGGTGTGACGTCATGCCGCCGGCCGACCCGACGCCTTGGGTCATGCCGAGCGCCGCGATCTGGCCGATGCCGAGGACGAACTGCCCGAATCCCAGCACGCCGAGCGCGATCCGCAACCACTGTCCGGCCACGCGCCAACCCGCACCGGGGGCGGCCGCGAGCACCACGTCGAGCAGCCGATCATCCTCGACCGAGAGGTCGGCCGGGGCGCCGACCACGGACATACGCGCCAAGCGGGTGACTCGGGCCGCCCGCTCGTACCAGGTAGCGCACGCCTCGCACTCCTCGACATGCCGGTCGGCCAGCGCCTCCTCGCTCGGCGACGACTCGCCGTCAAGCCGCGCGGACAACGCGTCTCGTACCTGCTCACACCACATACGGCATTAGTCGCGTAGACCGGGCGTTTAGTTCCCCAGCATCCGCGGCTAACCTGGTCGGCATGTCCGCACCCCGACCCGACGATGTCACGGCGCTCGCGCTCGCGGCCAAATCGGGAGATCGTGCGGCGGCAACCGCGTTCGTGACGGCAACCCGGACCGACGTCTGGCGCTTCCTCGCGCACCTGGTCAACGCGCAGGAAGCGGATGATCTGACGCAGGAGACGTTCCTGCGGGCGATGCGCGCGCTGCCCCGATTCGCGGCTGATTCGACCGCGAAGACATGGCTGCTGTCGATCGCCCGCCGCGTCGCGGCCGACCACATCCGTACGCTCAGCCGTCAGCCCCGCACTCGATCGGGTGACGATTGGCAGGGCGTGGCCGAACGTGCGGTGCCCGGCTCCCGATTCGAGGACTCGGTCACGGTCCGGCATCTGATCAACGGACTGGATCCGGATCGCCGGTTCGCGTTCGTCGCGACGCAGGTCTTGGGGTTGAGCTACGCCGAGGCGGCAGACGTGTGCGATGTTCCGATCGGCACAATCCGGTCGCGTGTCGCGCGGGCCCGGGACGAGCTGATCGAGGCGATGGGCGACGGCGTCGACGTTCCGGACGAGCCGCGGCCGACCCGCCGACTCCGTGCCACGAGCTGATCTTCCGTTTCGGGTACGTTCGATGCATGCGTGAGCTGAACTCCCAGGAACAGGCATTCATCTCCCAGACCTTGGCCGAGATCGTCGACCTGGCCGCGCTGATCGGCACGGATGCCAGCGCGATTTCGGCCACCGCGTACATGGACCACGAGCACCTGGCGATGCTGCTGGCCACGTTGAGCGACCGCGCCGCCGAGGCATCGCAATGGGTCGCGGCCATGCCCCACGAACACTCGGCCTGACACGGGAACTTCTCCTCGATGGCGGACGACTAAGACAGGGAACGCCCGCCCGTCACACGTCCGTGCCCCCGAGGGAGAAGATCAAGTGCATATTTCAGGAGTACGCCGAACCGGGGTGTTCGCCGCTGTTACGGCCATCGGCGTGCTCGGCTTCGCCGGCACCGCATTCGCCCATGTGACGGTCAGCCCGAGTTCGGCGCCGCAGGGCAGCGAATCGGTGATCACATTCCGAGTGCCCACCGAGAGCGACACGGCGTCGACCACGAAGGTTGATCTTTTCCTCGACACGACGCATCCGATCGCGGTCGTCGACGTACAGCAGGTTGCCGGCTGGACCGCGGTCGAAAAGCAGGTCAAGCTGAGCACGCCGATCAAGGATGACGACGGCAACGAAGTGACATCGACGGTCGGCGAGGTGACCTGGACCGCGAACTCGGCACAGTCCGCGATCCTGCCCGGTCAGTTCCAGCAGTTCCCGCTCGAACTCGGACCGCTGCCGACGACCGGCTCGATCGCGTTCAAGGTGCTCCAGACGTACTCCGACGGATCCGTCGTCAGCTGGATCGAGGTACCCGTTGCCGGCCAAGCCGAACCGGATCACCCCACGCCGATCCTCACGCTGACGCCGGCGGGCTCCGATAACGCTCGACCGCGCCGACCGCAACGGTCGCCCCGACGGCAGCGGCCGCACCGGCCAAGTCGAGCAACACATGGGGAATCGTCGGTGCGCTGCTCGGCTTGATCGGTGCGATTCTGGGCGGCGCCGCATACGTCCGATCCCGGCCGACGACGCCACCGGCCTCCTGACCATCGCGGAGTCGCGATCAGTGCGATAAGAACAGCGTGATGCCCATCGCAGCCGTCATCGCCGCGTGGGACGCGTTGATCGCAACGCTCCGGCGTACCGCCACCGGACGATTCGCGAATCCGGCGACGAACCACGCGAGCGCACTCAGGAAGCAATACGTACCGATCACGTCGGCGATGCCGGATCGACTCGGCATCGCCGGCATCCCGGACATCGCGCGTACCGGCACGATCATCCAGGCCATCACCGCCAACATGATCGCGTGATGCACGCACTGCGTCCGTGGCGGCGGCGCATGCCGATGGCCGTTGACCGGCTCGAAAGAAACGGTCCCGGCGTTGCTCCCGGCGGACGCGAGCAGACCGGCGCGTGTGAGCGGCACACCGGTCGCCTGGATCGCGAACACCCGGACGGACACGTACGCAGAGCCCGCCATAGCGGCCTAGCTGCTCGTGAGGCCGGCCAGCACCAGATCGGCCAACTCGTCGGCGATCTCGGCCGGCTTCTTGGGGCCGTCCGGCCGATACCAACTCGGAAGCGATGTGGACAGTCCGAAGATCGTCCAACCGACGACCTCGGGCGACGCCACCGCGCTGAACTGTCCGTTGCGCTGAGCATCGCGAATCAGGCCGCGTACCGCTTCCTGGTAGCGCCGCCAATCGGCCTGCAACGCGACCCATCGCTGCTCGTCAACACGGGCCACCTCGCGGGTGAACACGGACGCGGCACGCGCGTGCGCCGCCGTGGTGAGCACGAGGTCTTCGATGATCAGACGCAGCGTCTCGGCCGGCGGCCGACCCAACCCGATGATCCGGTCGAGCCCGGCCATCTGCTCGGCCAGCAGCGTGCCATAAATCTCGAAAAGCAGATCGTCCTTCGCGGTGAAGTAGTGATAAAGCGCGCCCTTCGTCACACCGGCACGCTCGACGACTTCTTGCACGGACGTCTTGTCATATCCCTGCTCCGCGAACAGTTCAACGGCGGCGCGGAGCACCCTTTCTCGCACGGTGTCCGGCTTGTCCATCCCGTTATCCCAACCGGCGATCAGGCCAATGTCAAATGACATCCGGCTGAGATCAGTCAAGGTCAACGTCGTCTTTTCGGCACACGATATCGTTGCGCCAAACGGTGACCTCTAACGACAGCGGATCGTAATGACTCATGCACACGGAACCCGCGTACGCGCGCCGGTTCCGCGTGCCCGCATGAGCCATGCCGGCAGGCCCCGATGAGCGCACCGACGACTGTCGATGAGGCGAAATCGCCGGCTCGATCCCGGCGCCGGATATTGCGTATCGCAGCGCTGTCGATCGCGTTGATCGTGCTCCTCCCGCTCACGCTCCGGGGCAAGTTGCCCAGCGGGCCAGAGGTCGTTATCGCGCTCGGCGAGACGAAGGTCGGCTGGGTATTCGTCGCACTCGGCCTGCAAGCCCTGTCGATGGTGGGATTCGCGCTTCAGCAGAAGGCACTGCTCGGAGCACTGGGCGTCCGGATGCCGTTCGGCCGGGCGGTCGGCGTGACGCTTGCGCGCTCGGCGATCTCGATCAGCCTGCCGGCCGGCGCCGCCGTATCCGCAGCGTACGCGCTTCGCCACTACCGTCGGGCCGGTGCGACCGGCGACATCGGCGCTGCCATTCTGGTCGTCTCCGGCCTCCTGTCGCTCGGCGGTCTTGCGTCGCTGTACATCGTCGGCGTACTCGGGACCTTCATCCAGGACCCGGCATCGATCGCGCATGAACCGCCGGCCGCACTGGCGGTCACGGCGACGGTGCTCGGCCTCATGCTGGCCGGCCTGATCGCTGTGGGAATCGCGTCGATCCGGCGACGTCGACGCAAGCCGTCGGAAACGCGCTATACCGTCGCACCGACCACCACCGGCCGGTGGACGCGGCTCGCCGCGAACGCTTGGGCGACGCTGCGCAACGCTTGGCGGGCCGGAAGCTCGTTGCGGATCCGGGACTGGGTGATCGCGTTCGCGTACGCCGCCGTGAACTGGCTGACCGACCTGCTGTGCCTGGCAGCGTCCACGCGGGCACTTGGCTTGCCGATCGGGATCACGACGCTGGCCAGCATCTACCTGGTGGTCCAAATCGTCCGGCAGGTGCCGATCACGCCCGGTGGCGTCGGACTGATCGAGACCGCATTCATCGCCGGGCTGACCGCAGCCGGCACCGGCGCCGCATCGGCGACCGCCGCCGTCCTGATTTACCGGTTGATCTCCTGCTGGATCGTCCTGCCGCTCGGTGGCCTATCGGCCCTGATCCTCAACCGCTCGGCCGGCACGGACTCGGTTGACGACAAGAGCTCAGACGCCGACCACGGCATCCACGATGGCCACGTCGGCAACGACGGCATCGGCGATCACGACATCGTTGTGCAGCGTCAGGATCGCGATGTCGTCCCGGGGGCTTTCGGAGGAGAAGGCCATCGTCGCGGATCGGAGTCGGGCCGCGACGACATCGGCGTCATGGCCGGCTAGCGGCGACAAGGCGCTGTGCAAGCGGTCCAGGCCGAACAGCTCGGATCCGCGGCGGCGCTCGGTGACACCGTCGGTAAAGAACACCAACGTGTCGCCGGGTTCCATCCCGATATCGACCCCCGTCGTGGTCGCGTGGTCAAGGAGCCCGAGCGCCGTCCCGGGTACGCCGACCGGCGCCGTCACGCCGTTCGTGCGTACCAGCACGGGTCGGTCGTGGCCCGCCAGGTAAAGACGGACCCGCAGCTTTCCGCCATCCGCCTCGACCTCGGCGGCGGCCATTGTGGCAAACCGGCCGGCGCCCCGCTCGGCGAGCGCCTCGTTGACCCGGCTAAGGATCTCCGGAATGGGCCGACCGTCGCGCGCCAGGATCCGGATCACGTCGCGGACGAGACCCGTCACCGTCGCCGCGGCCACCCCCTTTCCGGACACGTCGCCGATTACCATCAGCCAGCGATCGTCGGCGAGAGGCAGCACGTCATAGAAGTCACCACCGACATCGGCGGCACCGATCGTCGGGATGTATTCGGCGCCGAAGCTGAATCCCGACACGACCGGCAACGCCGGCGGCAGTAGGGCCTGCTGCAACGTGTCCGAAATCCGCGCCCGGTCGGCGTGCAGCGCGGCGTTGTCGATCGCGAGTGCGGCCCGGCGAGCCAGGTCGATCACGGTCGCCACCTCGTCGGAGTCGTGTCGGTGCTCGTCCGGGCGGCCGATGGCCAGCACACCGAGGCGGCGGCCGCGGGCAATGAGCGGGACGGCGATGCCATCCAGGGCATCGGTCAGCGTGACCGGATGTCCGGCTTGATCCGTGCCCACCAGGAGCCGCCGTACGGCAGGCTGGCTCAGCGACTTCCGGAGGTCGCCGATCGCCGACTCGACGCTGTGCGCGGCCGAGACCACATCGAGCGCGCCCGCGTCGCTCACCTGGAGCACCGCGCACCAGGCTCCGAGCCTTGGCACGACCAGGCGCGGGATCAGCGCGATCGTCAGATTGATGTCGAGCGACTGGGCGAGAAGTTCACTGGCCTCGGCCATGAACGTCAGCGCCGCTCGACGCCGGAGATCCGCCCGCCGCAGCCGATCGTTCTCGGCCACCAACGCACTGACGACCGGATCGGTTTCGATCTTGTCCGATCCGGCGGCCAACGCGTTGCTCACCGGGAACGGCGCCGGGACCACGACCGGCGAGCGGCGAGCGGCCGGGCGCAGCTCGAACCAGACGGACTTGTGGTCGATCTCGTGCGTGGTGCCCCACCGGTACGCGAGCCGGTCCACAAGCAACAGGCCGCGGCCACCGGCCTGCGTGGTCGGCACGTCCCGTCCGAGGGTCGGAAGATCACTGCGCCGACCGTCGCCGACGGTGACCGTGATGTGCGTCTCATCCGCTTCGACCTGAATTGTGGTTTCCGTCCCGGCATGTACGACGGCATTCGTGACAAGTTCCGTCACGAGCAGCAACGCGTCGTCCGCCAGTTCGGTGAGATCGATCTCGCGTAGCACCTCATATATGGCCGCACGCGCCTGCGCGGGAGCGCGCCGATCTGCGGCGAGGCGAAGCGAGCGACTTGCGGTCCGAGGCACAGACAGTAGTCTCCACCGAGTGGACTGTCACTGCCAACCAGTCGGTTGGACGAGCTGACCGGACGGGAGAACACCGTGGAAGACGCGCTGTTGGTCGAGCTTACCGACGCGCTCCAGCGGGTGCAGCGCGGCGATTTCAAAGTACGGCTCGATCGCCGTACGGGTGCCGCCGGATCGGTCGTGGATGCGTTCAACGAGGTCGTTTCGCAGCAAGAACGCCAGAGCCAATGACCTGACCCGGATCAGCCGCCTGGTCGGTCGCGAGGGGCGGCTGACCGAACGCCTGGACGACGAGGGGTACGACGGCTCGTGGGCCCAGGGTGTGCGTACCGTCAATGCTTTGATTGATGATCTTGGTCGTCCCACGACGGAGATCGCGCGTGTGATCGCGGCCGTGGCCGAAGGTGACCTTTCGCAACATATGGCAAACGAGATCGAGGGGCGTCCACTAAGGGGTGAATTCCTGCAGATCGGCCGCACCGTCAACACGATGGTGGACCAGCTGTCGTCGTTCGCCGATGAGGTCACCCGGGTGGCCCGCGACGTCGGTACGGAAGGCAAGCTCGGCGGCCAGGCGGACGTCCGCGGCGTCTCCGGCACCTGGCGCGACCTGACCGCGAACGTGAACCTGATGGCCGCGAACCTCACCAACCAGGTGCGTTCGATCTCGCAGGTGACTACGGCGATCGCGCACGGCGACCTGTCGCAGAAGATCACCGTGTCGGCAAAGGGCGAGGTGGCCGAGCTCACCGACACGATCAACTCGCTCACCGACACACTGCGTGTCTTCGCCGAACAGGTCACGCGAGTGGCCCGCGAAGTTGGTACCGAAGGCAAGCTCGGTGGCCAGGCCGAGGTACCGAACGTCGGCGGCACCTGGAAGGACCTGACCGACAACGTGAACTCGATGGCGTCGAACCTGACGTCTCAGGTCCGCAACATCGCACAGGTCGCCACCGCGGTCGCACAGGGTGACCTGTCCCAGAAGATCACGGTCGCGGCGCAGGGCGAGATCCTGGAGCTGAAGAACACCGTCAACACGATGGTCGACCAGCTCTCCTCGTTCGCCGACGAGGTCACGCGTGTGGCTCGCGAAGTCGGCACCGAAGGCAAGCTCGGCGGACAGGCGCTCGTACCCGGCGTCGGTGGCACCTGGAAGGACCTGACCGAAAACGTCAACCAACTGGCCGGCAACCTGACCGCCCAGGTGCGGAACATCGCGCAGGTGACGACGGCCGTGGCGCGAGGCGACCTATCCCAGAAGATCACCGTTGATGCACGTGGCGAGATCCTCGCGCTCAAGTCCACCGTCAACACGATGGTCGACCAGCTGTCTTCGTTCGCCGACGAGGTCACCCGAGTGGCCCGCGAAGTGGGTACCGAAGGCAAGCTCGGCGGACAAGCCCAGGTGACCGGCGTTTCCGGCACCTGGCGAGACCTGACCGACAACGTGAACTCGATGGCGTCGAACCTGACGTCCCAGGTCCGCAACATCGCCCAGGTCGCCACCGCGGTCGCGAACGGTGACCTGTCGCAGAAGATCACCGTCGACGTACGCGGCGAGATCCTGGAACTCAAGTCCACCGTCAACACGATGGTCGATCAGCTGTCCTCTTTCGCTGACGAGGTCACCCGAGTGGCCCGCGAAGTCGGCACCGAAGGCAAACTCGGCGGACAGGCGCAAGTCCGTGGCGTCGCCGGTACGTGGCGCGACCTCACCGACAACGTGAACTTCATGGCGTCGAACCTGACGTCCCAGGTCCGCAACATCGCCCAGGTCGCCACCGCGGTTGCTCGTGGTGACCTGTCACAGAAGATCACCGTCGCTGCGCAGGGCGAGATCCTCGAACTCAAGTCCACCGTCAACACGATGGTCGACCAACTCTCCTCGTTCGCCGACGAGGTCACGCGTGTTGCTCGCGAAGTCGGCACCGAAGGCAAACTCGGCGGACAAGCCCAGGTCAAGGGCGTTTCTGGTACGTGGCGCGACCTGACCGACAACGTCAACTCGATGGGCTCCAACCTGACCGCCCAGGTGCGGAACATCGCCCAGGTCACCACGGCGGTGGCGCGAGGCGACCTGTCCCAGAAGATCACCGTTGACGCGCAGGGCGAGATCCTCGAACTCAAGTCGACCGTCAACACGATGGTCGACCAGCTGTCCTCGTTCGCCGACGAAGTGACACGTGTGGCCCGCGAAGTCGGTACCGAAGGCAAACTCGGCGGACAAGCCCAGGTGCAGGGCGTCGCCGGTACGTGGCGGGACCTCACCGAAAACGTGAACCAGCTCGCATCGACGCTGACCACGCAGCTGCGCGCGATCGCCGAGGTGTCCACGGCCGTGACGCGTGGCGACATGACGCAGCGGATCGCGGTCGAGGCAATGGGCGAGGTCGCCGATCTGAAGGACAACATCAACCAGATGATCGTCACGCTTCGCGAGACCACGAAGAAGAACGCGGAGCAGGGCTGGCTCGACTCGAACCTGGCCCGCATCGGTGGTCTCATGCAGAGCCAGCGCGACCTCAACGAGGTCTGCCGCATGATCATGACCGAGGTCACGCCGCTGGTCGATGCACAGCTCGGCGCGTTCTTCCTGGCCAGCGTGGGTGATCGGCCGATGCTTGCGCTCCGGGCGTCGTACGCGCAGCTGGGCGAAGAGGCCGACCTGTCGTTCGCGATCGGCGAAGGTTTGATCGGTCAGGCCGGCGCATCCCGCCGCCGGATCCGGGTTACGCCATCGGAGTCCTCGTTGGACAGCCGCCTCTCGGTACGATCCGGGGCTCGCCGACGCGGCACCGGCCGACCTCGTCGTACTGCCGGTGCTGTTCGAGGGCGACCTGCTCGGCGTGATCGAATTCGGTTCGGTGAACCGGTTCTCCGACCTGCATATCCAGTTCCTCGACCGGCTCGGTGCCGCGCTTGGCGTCTCGCTCAACACGATTCTCGCGAACCGGCGTACGGAGGAGCTGCTCCGCGAATCCCAGCGCCTCGCGCTCGAGATGCAGCAGCAGTCCGACGAAATGCAGCGGACGAACGCCGAGCTGGAAGAGAAGGCGGCGCTGCTGAGCGAGCAGAACGTGAACATCGAGTCGAAGAACCGCGAGATCGAGCTCGCCCGGCTCGGGCTCGAGGAGAAGGCGCAGCAGCTCGCGGCGGCGTCGCAGTACAAGTCCGAGTTCCTCGCGAACATGAGCCACGAACTGCGTACGCCGCTGAACTCGCTGCTGCTGCTCGCACGGATGCTGTCCGACAACGCGGATGCGAACCTGACGCCGAAGCAGATCGACTTTGCCCGCACGATCCACAGCGCCGGATCCGATCTGCTCGCGCTGATCGACGACATCCTCGACCTGTCCAAGATCGAGGCGGGCCGGATGGACATCGAGCCGGCCGAGATCCCGTTCGAGGACATCCGCGCGTACGTGCAGCAGGCGTTCGGACCGCAGGCCGAGGAGAAGGGCCTCGCGTTCACGGTCGTAGCTCGGCCACGAACCTGCCGGACGCGATGTTCAGCGATCCGCAGCGCGTCCAGCAGATCCTGCGCAACCTGCTCGCGAACGCGGTGAAGTTCACCGGCTCCGGATCCGTCACGCTCGCGATCGACACCGTCCCCGGTACGGCCGTGCCGAGCGTCGCGTTCAGCGTCACCGATACCGGCATCGGCATCGCCGACGACAAGCTGGCGCTCGTATTCGAGGCGTTCCAGCAGGCCGACGGTACGACCAGCCGCCGGTACGGCGGAACCGGCCTCGGCCTGTCGATCAGCCTCGAACTCGCCCGCGTGCTCGGCGGCGCGATCACCGTCGTGTCCAGCACCGATGAAGGCTCGACGTTTACGTTTACCGTGCCGATGATGTTCCGGTCAGCGGTGCCGAGCAGCTCGGACGTCGTCTCGACGCCGTACAGCGAGCCGGCCGCCGTGATCGAACCGTCGCGCTCCACGCCGTCGATCCTCCGAGGAGCTCCCAGCCAGCGGTTCGATGCCGCTACGAGTGCGAAGCTGAGCGGCATCACCGTACTGATTGTCGATGATGACGTACGGAACGTGTTTGCGTTGACGAGTGTTCTGGAACTACACGGTATGGAGGTTCTCTACGCGGACAACGGGGCGGACGGCGTACGTACGCTGACCGAAGAGTCCGGTGTGGACATCGTGCTGATGGACGCGATGATGCCGGAACAGGACGGGTACGAGACCACTCGGGCGATCCGGCGGAACCCGACGTTCGCCGATCTTCCGGTCGTGTTCCTGACCGCGAAGGCGATGCCCGGCGACCGGGAATCGGCGATCGCGGCCGGTGCCAGCGACTACATCACGAAACCGGTCGACCTCGACGAACTGCTGGCGATGATGGCGCGCTGGGTCGGCGTGAAGGAGCTGACCGCACCGTGAAGCTGCCACGCGTACTTTTGGTCGATGATCGGGCCGACAACCTGCTCGCGCTGGAGGCGATCCTGCAGGGTCTGCCGGTCGAGTCGGTCGCCGTCGACAGCGGTACGGCGGCGCTCAAGCAACTCCTCATCGACGATTTCGCGGTGATCCTGCTGGACGCGCAGATGCCGCAGATGGACGGCTTCGAAACCGCCAGCCGAATCAAGGAACGCGAGCGTACGCGCAACGTACCCATTGTGTTTCTGACCGCTGCGGACCGCGACGCGCAGTTGGCGCTGCGGGGTTACGCGGCCGGCGCGGTCGACTACCTGACCAAGCCGTTGGATCCGTGGGTGCTGCGCGCGAAGGTTTCCGTGTTCGCCGACCTGTGGGCGAAGAACCGGCAGATCGCGGCCCAGGCCGAAGAGGTACGCGCCGCTCGTGCCCTGACATCCGCGGTACACGCGGCGCTGTCGGCGCTCGCCGACATGGACGTGCCGCGTGCGACGAAGATCCTGGAAGAGGTCAGCTTTCCGCAATGAGCAGCGCGGATCGCAGCCCGGTGATATCGAGAACGCGGATCAGGAACTCACCGACGTTCACGAGCACCAGGACGCTCTGCACCATCCGGGCTTTGCGGCTGAGCGCGACCAGCGTGCCGAGGCCTTGCGAGTCGCAGAACGTGACGCCGCCGAGGTCGAGGACGACGCGGGGCGGAGCATCGACGAGCACCTCATCGACGGCCGTCGAGAGTTGGGGCACGGTGGATACGTCGATCTCACCGGTGACCGTAATGACGGCCTCGGTCTCCTTGCGGACGACGGCGATGCCGAACCCCGACTGCATGTAGCAAGCCTAGCCTGCCAGTGGCCCCCACTCGCGTCGGATGATCCACGATCTTGGAAGCTGATGGCTGTCAAAATGGCATGATCCCTGCGCCGGGCTTCCATGCACGCCAAGATTCGCGATCTCTAAGCGACGGCCGGCGTCAGGCAGCCTGGGCTGCGTACAGACGAGAGTAGAGGCCGCGAGTCGCCAGCAACTCGTCGTGCGGACCCAGCTCTACAATCCGGCCCGCGGACATCACCGCGACCCGATCAGCGTCGCGGATCGTGGACAGCCGGTGCGCGACGACGAATGTGGTCCGATCTGCCATCAAACGGGTCAGTGCCGTCTGGATCAACGCTTCCGACTGGCTGTCGAGCGCGGACGTCGCTTCATCCAGAAGCAGTACGCGCGGATTGCGGATCAGTGCCCGAGCGATCGCGAGCCGCTGCCGCTGGCCGCCGGACAACCGCGCACCGCGCTCGCCGATCGTCGTGTCCCAGCCGTACGGCATCGCTTCGACGAAGTCAAGCGCGTTCGCATCACGCAGGGCCAACTCGACGGTTGCCGGCGAAATGTCGGTCATGCCATACGTGACGTTCTCGAACACGGTGCCGTCGAACAACATCGACTCCTGCGGTACGACCGAAATGAACCGCCGGTACGTACGCAGGTCGAGCTCCTCGGCATCGATCCCGTCCAGCAGAATCTGCCCGGATGTGGGTCGCAGGAAGCCGAGCAACATGTTCAGCATCGTGGACTTGCCGGCGCCGGATGGGCCGACGAACGCGATCGTCTCTCCTGGGCGTACGACCAGGTTGATGTCTTCCACTGCGGGCCGCTCGGCGCCGGGGAAGCCGAACGACACGTTCCTGATCTCGATCGCGCCCGCTACCGACGCGACCGCGAGCTTGCCCTCGTTGCGCTCGATGTCCGGCTCCTGCATGACCTCGCCGATCGATCGGACCGATTCGAGGCCCTTCGTGATGATCGGCGCGAGCCCGAACAGCATCGTTGCGGACGACGTCAGCAGCGCGAAGTAGCTGCACAGCAGAACCACATCGCCCGGCGTGATCGGGAAGAAGCCGGTGTAGGCCACGAACGCCGCGCCGACCAGACAGACCGCACCGAGCATCTGGTACGTCACCCAGGAGAACGCGCCGAGCCGGCCGTTCACCATGTCGAGTGCGAATCCGGCGTTGCCGACCTCCTCGACGCTGCCGCGCATCCGACGGACCGCCGCACCTTCGAGCCCGTGTGCGCGAGTGATCGGCATCAGGTGCGCCATCTCGTTGACGTGCGCGTTCAGTTGCTCGACGCGGTGCCGGAACGCTTCGTTGCGCGCCGCCGATCGCTTGCGCATCGCGGAGATGAGCAGCGCGGTCGCCGGTACGACGAGGATGAACAGCGGGACGAACTGGGGCACCCGGATCGCGGTCAGAATCAACGCGCCGAGCAGCGTGAACACCGCCGACGTACCGGCCTGGGCGACCTGCTGGAGCATCTGCTCGAGGTTCTCGACGTCTCGGACGACCTTCGTCTGCAGAATGCTGCCGCCGACCCGGTTGTGGAAGCCGATCGAGAGTTGTTGCAGGTGACGGGCTAGCGCGGAGCGGACCTCGATGCCGTTGCGGCGGATGATTCGGCTGGACAACCGTACCCACAGGATGTGCATCGGAATGTTCTGCAGCAGGACGACCGAGAGCAGCGCCGCATTGATCCAGAGGCCGCGGATCGGCTTGTGCGACACGACGACGTCGATGATGTTCGCGGTGAGGACCGGGATCAGCCAGGTCGGCGAGTCCTTGATGACGAACGAGGCGATCGCGGCGAAGACACGCCAGCGGACCGGCCGCAGGAGTCGGACGATCGAACGGATCGGGTGGTTCGCGTCGATCGCCGACTGAGCAAGATCGCTGTGGGCGGCATCGACATTAACGTCAGGCACTTCGGTCCCCTCGGACACGGGCGGGCAGCGTTCAACGGCGTCGTCGAGCGGAGACTGTGGTCAGCCTATGGGTTCGCACTGCATGTGCCCAACGTGTTTTCGGCAAGTGTGCGTGAGTCAACAGAGCGCAACCGTTCGCGCCACCCGTCGTCCAGCCGGAGGCGCCCGAGGCGGTCGGGAAGAAATCCCGGGACCGGGACCTGGAAGATGGCAACCATTCACGGCACCCGCCGCGTATCACGGGTGACCAAGCGAAGGCGGTGGGAGTCAGGTGGCAGACAAGTCCGGCTACGACGAATTCGTCGCGGCCCGATCGCCACGCCTGCGTTCGCGGTCGGCGAATCCGTGACGTGGACCGTGGTCGTGGCGCACAGTCCCGCGCCGAACAGTTGGACCGCGACCATTGCCGGCTCCTGATGCCAAGACTGATGCCAGGATGTCGGACCCGCCCGGACAACTCCGGGCGGGTACCACGTCTTCGGTTACGAAACGGTCCAGACGAACGACACGTCCGAACTGGCACCGGTTGACGACCGGCCGGTCACGTCGATTGTCGCCGTACCCTTCGTGGTGCCGGTCCCGCTGACCAGGCCGGACGAACTGATCGCGAAGCCGGCCGGAAGACCGGTCGCACTGTACGTCAGGCCGGCCGTACCGGCGATCTGCAGTTGCGCGGCTACGCCGATCCGGCTGGACATGCCGTACGGGTTCGTGACGCTCACGCTCGTGGGTGCGCCAACCGCGTTCGCCGTCACCGTCGAAGCGACCGTCAGGTTGCCGCTCAACGGCAGGTTCCGCGACGAGTCACCGACCAGAATCTGGTACGTCCCGGCGGTCGCGATCCACGAATTCGACGCGGTGTCCCAGTGCGCCAGCGAGTGCGTCGGCACCGTGAACGTGACCGTGCCGGACGCACCCGGATTCAGCGTGATCCGCGCGAATCCCTTGAGCTGGTGCGGTGGCTCTCCCACGGCGGCGGGATCGCCGACGTAGAGCTGGGCAACCTCCGTACCGGCTCGGGTGCCGGTGTTCGTGACCGTCGCGGTGACCGTCGAGTTGCCGCCGGACAACGCCCCGACCTGCAGGTTGCTGAATCCGAACGACGTGTACGACATGCCGTACCCGAACGGGAACAGCGGCGTGAGGTTCTGCGAGTCGTACCAGCGGTAGCCGACCTTCAGCGCCTCCGAGTACTGCACCTGATTGTTCGCGCCGGGCCACTGCGCGGTCGTGCTGGCAGGGACCTGCGACAGCGACGTGGGCATGGTGACCGGCAGCTTGCCGGACGGGTTCACGTCGCCGAACAGCAGCGCCGCGATGGCCGTACCCCATCCTTGACCGTCGTAGAACCCTTCGAACACGGCCGGGACCGAGTTGAGCCATGGCATCAGGATCGCGTCGTTGTCGTTCAGCACGACGATCGTCTTCGGGTTCGCCGCGACGACCGCCGATATCAGCGCATCCTGGTTGTTCGGCAGGCTGATCGTGGACGTATCACTGCCCTCGTTGCCGTAGTTGTCACTGGCGAACACGACCGCGACGCTGGACGTCTTGGCCAGTGCTACCGCGTTCGCTTGGTTCGTTCCGTCGTTGTAGGTGACCGTGACACCCGTACCGGCAACGCGGTTCTGGATGCCGGTGAGCGGCCACGTCGTGCCGGGCGAGGTGACCGTGGCACTTCCGCCGCCGATCGTCTGCGTACCCGCACCTCCGTCGACGCCGATCACCGCGATCGACGACAGCGACGAGGTCGACAGCGGCAGGATGCCGGTGTTCTTCAGCAGTACGGTGCCTTCCTCGGCGCCCTGAAGCGCGACCGAAGCATGCGCCGGGGTGGTCACCGTCGCCGTTGGCGATCCGCTCGGCGCGTGATCGAACAGGCCGAACGCGAACATCTGCGTCAGCACCCGGGTGACCATCGTGTTGATCTGTGCGGTCGTGACCGTGCCGGCGGTGACCGCCTGGGACAGGAAGTCGGCGTAGAAGTAGCCGTTCGGCATCTCCATCGTCATTCCGCCGTTGACCGAGTCGACGGTCGAGTGCGCGGCGCCCCAGTCCGACGTCACGAAGCCACCCCAGCCCGATTCCTGGTACAGCGGGACGTTCAGCACGCTCGGGTTCTGGCAGGCGTACACGCCGTTGATGGTGGAGTACGCGCACATCACCGACGCAGCGGCGCCGCTGGTCACGGCCGCTTGGAACGCCGGAAGATAGATCTCATTGAGCGTACGGGCGTCCACGATCGCGTTGTCGGCCGGACCGTTGCGGTTCGTCTCCTGGTTATACACCGCAGCGTGCTTGACCTGCGCCATCACGCCCTGGCTCTGGATACCCTGCACGTCCGCGACGGTCATCTGTCCGGACAGGTACGGGTCCTCGGAGAACGTCTCGAAGGCCCGGCCCCAGCGGGGATCCCGGATGATGTTCGTGGTCGGTCCGAGGTCGACGTTCGCACCCTTGCCCGCGAACTCGGCTCCGATCGTCGCGCCGTACTGCTTCTCCAGCGCGGTGTCGAACGTTGCCGCCTCGGTGATCGGTGCGGGCATCTGCGTGACGCCGCCCATGCCGTCGCCGACTCCGGCCGGACCGTCCTGAAGCCCCATCGCCGGGATACAGAGCGCCGGGATCGCGCCGAGGTCACCGATGTACGGCGACGAAGCGCCGGTGCCGTGCAGCATCGAGATCTTCTGCGCGAGCGTCATCTGAGCGAGCAACTGCGATACGCGGGTCGCGATCGGTGCGGTCGAATTCACCCAAGGGCACGAGCCGGGCGCCGACTGTGTCGGGGTCGGCGACGGGCTCGCGGTCGACGCCGCCGGTCGTGTAGACCGCCATCTCCCAGATCGAGTAGCCGTAGACGGTCGACCTCGCGGTGCCGTACATGCGCAGGTATCGGCCGGTGCCGGTGATGTTCAGCGTCTGCGTTCCGCCGGTACCGGTGGTCGTTGAGTAGATGCTCGTCCACGTCGTTCCGTCCGGCGACGTCTGGATCTGGAACGCGGTCGCGTACGCGGTCTCCCACGTGATCACGACCTGACAGACCGGCAGGCTCGCGCCGAGGTCGACTTCGACCCACTGCGGGTCCGAGAATGCGCTCGACCAGCGGGTACCGGCGTTACCGTCGAACGCGTCCTGCGCCGGCGTACCGGCGTTCTCGGTCGACGATGCGGTCGCGGTGTGGCCGAGCGCTGCGTTGGTGGTACCACAGCCGCCACCCGTACCGCCGATCGTGCCGTACACCTGGAATTCCCAGAGCGAGTAGCCGTATTGCGTGGCTCGGGCGGTGCCGTACATCCGGACGTACCGGCCGGTGCCGGTGATGTTCAGCGTCTGCGTACCGCCGGTACCGGTCGTGGTCGAGTAGATGCTCGTCCACGTCGTTCCGTCGGCCGACGTCTGGATCTGGAACGCGGTCGCGTACGCCGGCTCCCACGTCAGCACGACCTGACTGATCGACGCGCTCTGACCCAGGTCGACCTCCAGCCACTGTGGGTCGGAGAACGCGCTGGACCAGCGGGTGCCAGTGAGGTTGCCGTCAACCGCGGCGGATGCCGGAAACGACGCGTTCTCGGTCGATGACGCGGTTGCCGTCTTGCCTTGAGACAAGAGCGTGGCGGCCGCGTGGGCCGGGCCGACCGCGACGATCAGCCATGCCAGCAGCAGGGCGACGGCGGCACCAGCGATGATCAAGGGGCGGGGATTTCGCGCACGCGGAAGCGTCGCGGTCTGGACGTCGGACATTGCTCTCCCTCACGTGGAGCCGGGGCGGACTCGGGTGAGAGCTCTCGAACTAGAGACATTGCCACCGTGTTACGCGATGTCAAGGTGCCGTTTGCAGTTGCGTGCATCGATGGTTGGTACCGGAACCGGACTGGCCAGACACTTTATTCGCGATCCAAAGTTTCTCGAATGTAAATATTGGCACACGCCTACGTCAACAAGTCGAGGGTTGACCCGCGCGGGTTTACGGCGGATTAATGATTTCGAACGTATTTCCTACCGCCCGGTAACCGACATCCTCGAAGCTCAATGCTGCGCCCCCAAGGAGTCCACATGAGACGCCGCCACTATGCCTGGCTATCCGCCGTGACACTGATCCTCACCGCGGTCGCCGTACCCGGATCGGCATCCGCCCATTCCGATCATGCATCGGTCACGCTGTTCCCCAGCAACACGTACACGGTGCGGGATCGTACGCAACGCACGGGGTTGCGGGTCGCGCTGCCGATGCCGGACTGCACGGCGTCGCCGACCGATTGCAACACCGTCGCGCAGATCAATCAGCTGGACGGCTTCGACATCGATCCGCGGATCGCGCTGACGTTCGATCACGCCGTGGACGCGGCCGCGATCGCCGCCGACACAACCGTCGTCGCGGTCGGTGCGTGGCACGCGAAGCCGATCGGCGTCGACCGCGTCGTCTGGGACGCGACCACGAACACGGTGTACGCGCATCCGGTCACGCAGTTGGCGCCGGACACGACGTACCTCCTGAAACTTCATGGCGACGGTTTGGACGCCTCGACCACCTTCACCACCGAGAGCGCGACCACCGACCTGCTCGACATGCGTGCCCAACTCGACTCCGGCCTCGCGTACGCGCTCGCCGGGATCGCGCCGGGTGCGCGCGGGTTGCGCATCGACGCGAACGTCCCGGCCCCCGGCACGACGCTCACTTACACGGCGGACCTGGGTACGGCCGGCGGCCTGCACACGTCGCCGGTCCCCATCACGTCCGCGACCGGTGCCGCACGCTATGTGTTCGGTTCGTACACGGCACCGAGCTGGTTGAATGCGGACGACGTCATCCCCACGACACCGACGCGGGGCTTCGGTCCTCGTGTCACCGGTTCGGCCACGCTGCCATTCGTGCTGATCGTGCCGGGCGGCACCGAACCACCCGGCGGATGGCCGGTGGCGATTTTCGGACACGGCTTCGGCCAGTCCGACTCGAACGTGTTCCTGGCCGGCGACCTGAACGCGATCAACGGCATCGCGACGATCGGCACGGACGTGGTCGGCCACGGCTACGGTCCGCGCAGCACGTGGAACATCACGACGGCGGCCGGCACGGTTTCGGTCTCGGCCCATGCCCGAGGTCGCGACACCGACGGCGATGGCGTGATCGGCAACACCGACGGTGTCAGTGCGCCGGTCCAACCGGCCGTGGATGCCGCGGTGAACAGTCGCGACGGACTGCGTCAGACCGTTGCGGATGTGATGTCGCTGGCCCGCGCGATCGGCCACGGACTCGACGTGAACGGCGACGGCCGTACCGACCTGCGGGAAACCGGCGTCAGCTACTACGGCCAGAGTTTCGGAGGTATCTACGGCGTCATGCTGGCCGGCGTCGACCCTCGATTGCAGGTGCTGGCGTTGAACGTCTCCGGCGGCCCGGTGACCGAGATCGCGCGGCTGTCGCCGTCATTCCGACTGCTGGTCACGCAGGATCTGTCGCTGCGGCAGCCGAGCCTGCTCAACGGTGGCAACGACTTCTTCACCGAGTCGATGCCGCTGCGCGGCCAGGCACCGGTACTCAACCCGGCGCCGGGCGCAATCGCGATCCAGACTGTCCTGGCCGAGGAGACGTGGATCGATCGGTCCGGTGACCCCGAGACGTATGCGCCGCTCATCCGGCTTACGCCGCCGCCCGGAAGCGCGCCGAAGAGGGTGCTGTTCCAAAACGCGTACGGCGACCAGACGGTACCGAATCCCACGAACTACACCGTGCTCGCCGCCGGGCAGCTCTTCGATCGTGAAAGCCTGTACCGCAACGACAAGACCGCGCAGGCCACATCGAACCCGCACGGATTCCTGCTCGATCCGTCATTCGTGCAGGGCAACGTGCCAGGGCAACAGCAGATCGTCACGTTCTTCACCTCAAACGGCACGAAGATCATCGACCCCGATGGCTCCGGCCCGGTATGGGAAACCCCAATATCCGACTCGAGCATCCTGCTGCCCCTCAACTTCTAACCACCAACCCTCATGGTGATCCTGGAGTTAGACGGCGTTTCGTGCTGCTAACTCCAGGATCAACGGGAAGTGGGGGGCTAGGCGGCTGCGGCCTGCTGGAATTCCAGGCGGTTGCCGAACGGGTCGGCGGAGTGGAAGCGACGCAGTTGCGGGATCTCGTTCGCCGGCGTTGTGTCGTGACCGGCCGCGTGCAACGTCTCACCCAACGCATCCAGGTCGGCCACGATGAACGCCGGGTGCGCCTTACGAGCCGGTACGAACGGGTCCTCGACACCGAGGTGGAGAACTGCCGTACCGCTGGTGAACCAGCAACCGCCGCGGACCGCGAGCGCAGCCGGTTTCGGCACCTCGGTCATGCCGAGGACGCCGACATAGAACGCCCGAGCGACATCCTCACCGCCGACCGGGATCGCTATTTGGACGTGGTCGTAACCCTGAATCATGAGCGCCCCACTGAAAATATCCGCCGGAATGGAAAGAGCGTGCCGTAATCATGGCTGGGATAAGCCGATCTCAGCAGGTCACGGTATTCGGCCTCGAACTCGGCGCCATCCTCCGGCGACAGCGCGGCAAGAATCGGGCGCAAGCCGGTCCCGCGTACCCACTCCAGGACGGGGTCCGGGCCGGGCAGCACGTGCACGTAGTCGGTCTCCCACACGTCCGCGTCGAGGCCGGCCTCGAGCAGCAACGTCGCGTACGACGAGACCGAATCGACCGAGTCGTGATGCCGAAGAACGTGCCCGACCAGCGGCGCCCACCGGGCCGACTCGGCGAGCGACCGCATCAACGCATGCGATGGCGCGCCGAAGTTGCTCGGCACTTGGAACCCGATCCATGCGTTGGCCGGCAGTGCGGAAACCCAGTTCCGGACGAGGTCGCGATGGCCGGGTACCCACTGCAGTGCGGCGTTGCTCACGATCACGTCGGTGTCCGGGGACGGAGTCCAGCCGGCGATGTCGTCGACGCGGAACGTGAGATTGCCGGTCACACGCTGCTGAGCCGTCGAAATCATCTCGGGGGACGAGTCGATGCCTTCGACGATCGCGTCGGGCCAGCGCTCGGCGAGCAGTGCCGTGAGATTGCCCGGACCGCAGCCGAGATCGACGACGCGGCGCGGTCGATCGGCCCGGATTCGTGCCACGAGTTCGACGAACGGGCGACCGCGCTCGTCGGCGTACTGCGCGTATTTCTGCGGATCCCACTTCACCTGATCAAGATAATCCCCGGCTTCGCCGTTAGCGAACAGACGTCGCGTAATGAAGTAATGGTGTAATCATGTAAGAATGATGAACCGAACCCAATCCGTACCAGCGGACGACGCGCCCGCCTGGATTGCCGGACTCCTGCCCGACGGCATGTTCACCGGCGTACCCGAAGTGATCATCGACCGCGACGAGATCCTGGTGATCGGTCGCCTCACCGCGCCGACGCTCGGCGACGACGCGAACGCCGCCGACACGGCGACCGCCGAAGCCGGGCGGATCAGCGGCTTCCGCGAAAGTACGCGCGACCAGCGCATCCGGATCGCTCGTCAGATCGAGCACCGCTACCAGCGCAAGATGGCCTGGGGCGTGGACTGCGGCGGCACTCGCCAGCTGTTCACGACGAACTCGGCACCGGTGATGACGCGCCTGCGTCAGCCCGAGCGCCTGGTTCTCGATACCCTCGTCGATTCGGGCGTGGCACGGTCGCGCTCCGAGGCACTCGCGTGGTGCGTCAAGCTGGTCTCGGAGCACGCCGACCAGTGGCTGACCGACCTGCGAGAGGCCATGACGACGGTGGATGACCTAAGGCGTCAAGGCCCGAACGTCGGGTAGTTCGATCTTGTGACGATGACGTTGGCGAAGAGGCGTCATCGTCACCACGGATCGAAACTCATGCGGTGACCCTGCGGACAAATCGGTGTTTCAGCGCACCGAGGATGCGAATCGCTGCAGATCGACGAGCGCCGCTCTTCTTCGAGGGCACGCCGATCAGATGCGGCGGATCGGACATGACGAGCGCGAAACCGAGCTTCGCGTACTTCTCCCGGAACGCGACTTCGATCCGGTACCGGGCGCCACGCTCCAGATCGGCCGGGAGATCGACGCTGAGCACACCGCCGGCCGCGACCCGTCCGCCGACCTCACGTGCCACGCCCGCGCGGGTCAGCCGGACGGTGATCGGCGCGGCCGCGACTACGTGCAACGGCAGCGGCACGCACAGGCGGTCCCGTTCGACCGTCGCGCGTACCGGCGGTACCGCGGTGATCTTCGCGGCTAGTCGGCTCGTCATCGGCGCGATGTCGACCGCGAGATTGTCGTGCTTGTTCGTCCAGTACGGCTGAGCCACCGCGACCGGCTCGCCGAAGATCGTCGCATCGACCTCGGCCGGCACCTCTGAGCTGCGCAGCGCGCCGAGCCGGGTCTCGGCCGCCCAGCCGTGTGCCGAGATTCGGACGAACAGATCCCAGACGCCTACGACCAGCGGTTCCCCGCTCGCCGCCACTCGGGGATCGATCGTCGCCAGCGTGGTCAGCAGAAACCGCAGCCCCGCGTCGTTCCCTTCGTACGCCCAGGTTGACGCGGTCGGCAGGAAGTATTCGGCGCCGGTCGCACGATGGCGTATCACCAGGTCGGCTTTTGCGTTCGTCGATCGGGCGGTGAGATCGGCGTCCCCGGTGGCGATCGGCGGAACGATTCGTTCGACGCCGGCCGTACGGGCAAATGGCACCGGCCCCGAGCCGGCCCGCAACTCCGCCGTGTACGCGCACGTGCAGCGAACCATCTCGCCAGCGGAGATCGCCGAGGCGTGCTGCGGCCGCGACGGTCGCCTCCCACTCGGCCAGGGCGAGCACTTCGTCGTACCGGTTCTCCATGATCAGCCCGGCCACTACCTGCTGGATCGGACCGAGGCCGGCGGCGACATCCGGGCCGAACCGGCTGACCGCAACCTTGTGGATCTCGTCGAACATCGAACGCCGCTCGTCGGTCGGCCAGTTCACCCAACGTCGGCCGCGCAGCCGCTCGATCATCTCGACCCGCAGCCAACGCCGGTACAACTTGTCCCGCAGCGGCCCCGGCTCGGTGTACTGCTCAACGAGGTCCAGCGCCTCGCGAAGATCCGTGAAGTAACCGACCGGCTCGAACGGCTGAGTGCTGAAGTGGTTCCGATCATCTCGGCGCAGGTGGTAGTAGCAGACGTAGCTGCCGAGCACGGAGATCGCGGCGGCCCGCAGGTACGCCTCGGTCACGAACACGTGATCCTCGAGGCGGCGGCGTCCTTCCGGCGACCGGATCCCGGCATCGACCAGGAACGCACGCCGGAACATCTTGTGCGGTGAGAGGCTTTCGATCAACGGCGAGTTATCGAGCGTCGCGCTCGGCCGGTCGATCCGGAACAACTCCCGCGGTACGGCCCGCCCCTTGCCCGCCATCTTGCCCACGATCACATCGGCGCCGTTCGCCTTGCCGAACTCGTACATCCGCTCGATCGCCTCGGCGCCGAGGTAGTCGTCGTGGTCGACGAACTGGACGTACTCGCCGATTGCGGCGTCCATGCCGACGTTGCGAGGCCGCCCCGGGCCGCCCGAGTTGGCGATGTGAATCACCCGGATATTCGGGTGCTCCGCGGCTCTCTCCGCAGCGAGGCGATCCAGCCGATCCGGCGTACCGTCGGTCGACCCGTCATCGACGAAGATTGCCTCAAATTCGTCGGCCGGCATGCTCTGCCCGAGGATCGACGCGATGCACGGCTCGACGTACGGCCCGGAGTTGTAGGTGGAGACGACGATGCTGACCTTGACGGGCATAGCCATCCCTTCGGCAGCGCGTGACTGCGAGAGAATTATGCCGGGATTACCCGTTAATGGCGCGTAACATGCCGTAAGTCCAGCACATGACGGCGATTCACAATGTTGCCCATGCGACTACGCAGCGTGTTCGGCAGCCGGTTCGCAGGCTGCGGTCAGCGCGGCTGCGGCGGCCGTCGCCATCAAGTGCAAGTGCTTGTCGGACAGTGGCGTACGCGCGATCGCCAGCCGCCAGTACAGCGGGCCGACCACGAGGTCCACGGCGAGCGCCGGATCGACGCCACTCGGCAACTCGCCCCGCTCAGTCGCGCGCCCGATGAGCAGCACACCGATGTCGTGTTGGTTGATGACCAGGGCGTTCTGCAGCGTCTCGGCGATCTGCGGGTTCCGCGCCGCCTCCGACAGCAAGTCCGGGAGAATTTGAGAGGCGAGCGGATGCCGCAGCGCCTTCCCGGCGAAACGCATGAAGATTTCCAGGTCTCCGCTGAGGCTCCCGGTGTCCGGCACCGGCATGCTCTGCCCCGCGACGGCGGACACGATTTCGAGCACCATCTCCAGCTTGGAACTCCATCGCCGATAGACCGCCGTCTTGCCGACGCCGGCCCGGCGCGCCACCGCTTCAATGGACAATCGGCCATAGCCGACAGCGGCAAGTTCCTGCAAGAGTGCCATCTGGATGGCGGACGTGACGTCCTCACGAAGTACGGCGGCCCCCGCCGGTACGCGCTTGGTTTCGATCGTCACCTGGCCAACTTAACATAGCGACGATACGGTTGCGTCGCGACGCGTTGGCCGTTACAGTAAGTCGACGACGATACGGCAGCGTTTCATCGCACTGGCGATACAGAGTGACAACGCAGAGTGATATCGCGACCCACCTACAGGATCGATGGGAGTGCCGACGTTGACTACCGCAGTAGCCACCGACGTTGACGCTGGACTGTCGCCGGCCGATCTGGCCGCGAAGTACGGTCTCGGGGTCGCCGGTGAACGGCCCGGGCTGATCAAGTACAGCCGCCAGGTCTGGTCGTACCGGCACTTCATCACGCATTACGCCGCGGCCGGCGTGCTGGCCAGCTTCGGCAAGGCAAAGCTCGGGCAGCTGTGGCAGGTGCTCACGCCGCTGTGCAACATCGGCGTCTACTACCTGATCTTCGGCGTCCTGCTCACCACGAGCAAGGGCATTCCGAACTACTTGTCGTACCTTTGTCTCGGCATGTTCGTGTTCAGCGCGACGCGCGACTCGATGGTCAACGGCGCGAACTCGATCGCGAAGAACCTGGGCCTGATCCGGGCGCTGCAGTTCCCACGCGCGTGTCTGCCGCTCTCCACCACAGTGGGTGAGTTCAAGGACCTGACCATCTCGATGATCCTGATGCTCGGTATCGTGCTGCTGCAGCGCGAGCCGCTCGAGTGGCGGTGGTTCTTGCTGCTGCCGGTGCTGGCGTTGCAGGCGGTTTTCAACGCCGGCATCTCGATGTTCATGGCACGGCTCGGCAACAAGGTCCTGGACCTGCGCCAACTGCTGCCGTTCATCACGCGCACGTGGCTGTACGCGTCCGGCGTCATGTACGCCGCAACGCGGTTCACCAGCAACGACCACATCCCGCACTCGCTGGGCAAGCTACTGCTGGCCGCGAACCCGATGATCGTCTACATCGAGTTGGCCCGGCACGCGCTTCTGGTTCAGGTGCCGCTGACGCAGATTCCGATTTCCGAAATGCACCTGTGGATGCTGGCCGTCGGTTGGTCGGCCTTCATGATCGTGGTGGGTTATGTTTACTTCTGGCGAGGCGAGCAGGAGTACGGCCGTGGCTGATCTTTTCACGACATCGACGTACGACTCGAAGACGGTCGAAACGCCGATCATCCGGAACACCATCGATCCCGAGCAGGGCGTCTATGCAGGCGTCCGACCCATGCAGACCGACGGCGAGCGCATCCCGACGGTGATCGTGGACAACGTCCACCTGACCTACCGGGTGCACGGCGCGGCGAAGCAGGGCGCGGGCAAGTCGAACTCGCTGACCGCGATGTCCCGGATCATGACGCGCAAGAAAGAGCCGACGATCAAGGAAATCCGCGCCGTGCGCGGCGTCAGCTTCACCGCCTACCGTGGCGAGGCGATCGGCCTGGTCGGCAGCAACGGCTCCGGAAAGTCGACGATCCTACGTGCGATCGCCGGCCTGATGCCGACCGACAAGGGTGCGATCTACACCGCCGGCCAGCCGTCACTGCTCGGCGCGAACGCCGCGCTCTTCAACGACCTGACCGGTCAGCAGAACATCGTGCTCGGCTTGCTCGCGATGGGCATGAGCCGGGAAGAGGCGCACGCCAGGGTCGACGAGATCGTCGCATTCTCCGGGATCAACGAGGACAAGGACCAAGACTTCAGCACGCTCGCGATGGACACGTACTCGTCCGGGATGGCGGCGCGGCTGCGGTTCTCGATCGCCGCTGCGAAGATGCATGACGTCCTGCTGGTCGACGAGGCCCTGGCCACCGGTGACGCTCGGTTCCGCCAGCGCAGCGAGGACCGCGTTCGTGAACTGCTCAGCGGCGCCGGTACGGTCTTTCTGGTCAGCCACGCGGTCGCGACGATCCTTGAGGTGTGTAGCCGGTCGCTCTGGCTCGAGCAAGGCCAACTCCGGATGGACGGCCCGACCGAAGAGGTAGTCGAAGCCTACGAGGCGTACACGAAGCGCAAGTAGCCGCGGCCCTCAGTTGACAAGGATCCCGCCGATCTGGTAGCCGGCGTCGGTACCCTTCATGATCAGACTGAGCAGCGGAGAGCTGAGCTGGCGATACTCGCGCCCGTTGTCCAGGCGAATTCCGACGCACGATTGGAACGTCACGTTCACGGCATGCCGTGAGCCGTTCGAACTGTAGATCAGGACCTCGGCGTCCACCGGCTGTGGCCCGGCCGAGTGTAGGCAATTACCCGGTTCATCCGGGTTCGCTCCGGGCCGGGCCGCGTTCAGTGCGGACGCGACCGCGGCTGCGGCTGCACCTGTTCGGAGCGTCGAAACCAGGAGGCCCTGGCTGTAGTAGTAGCAGACCGAGACCGCCAACGGCCTGGCGTCGACGAACGTGTGCCCGGTCGGCTTTTTGGGCCGCAGCGGCGCCGGCGTCGTCGTTGGACATCCGGCGTAATCGACCCGCGGTAGGCGCACGCTGTTCAGGATCGTCGTGAGTTCGGCCTGCGAGTTCGTCCGGACAGCGAACTCAATGTCGCGATCCGGGATGGTGATCCAGGCGGCGAATCGGCCGAAGGTGATTGCGCCGGCGGCACGCGTTGCGGGGATTCCGTCGATCATGACGTTCTGGGGGACAAGATTGCTGACATCAGCGTCGAAGACTCCGGGTATCGGGTACTCGTCGTTATGCAAGACCGCGATGATCGCGAACTCTTTCGTAGGCGGTGCCGCCGGTACGCAGAGCACGAATTCGTCGTAACCACCCGGACGTACGACCGACGGCTGGTCGTCCCCATTACAGCCGAAGTCGTTGGTCTTCCAGGTGGCCGGGACGACGATTTGCAGACCGATCGAACTCTCGAAGCGATATCCGGCCGGCGGCCTCTGCGCCGGTACCTGCACGGCGGACGACCGGAACGGCCCAAACGCCACGACGACACCGATCGTCGCAACCACGAGGAGCGCTACCGAGGCGTACCCGATGCGCTTTTTGATCTGGGTGCGTCGCCGCCGTGACCTGACTGCGGGCAGCAGCCGATCGGCCGCCCCATCTACCAGATATTCGTGGCTTCGATACAGTTCGCGCAGATCATCGGTCATGGCCGTGCCTCCTCGCTGATCGTCGGCGCTATCAAGCGCAGCGTGGCCAGCGCGCGAGCGGCCTGAGAACGGACCGTGCTTGCGGTGCAGCCGAGAATCGAGCCGATCGCGTCGTCCGACAGGTCCTCGTAGTAGCGCAGCGCGAGCACCGCGCGCTGTTTGCGAGGGAGTCGGCGCAACAACTCCCAGGCCGCGTCGCGGCTCGCATGCGCACTGGCGAGATCGAGGTGGTACGCCGAGCCGGCCGCCGGCGACTCGACCGGCACTTCCCGGTTGCTGCGGCGCCGCCACCACTTCAGATGCTCATTGACGATCGACGCTTTGATGTACGCCTCGGGCGAGTCGAGACCGCCGATATAGTCCCAGCTCACGTACGTACGCGCGAGTACCGTCTGGACCAGGTCCTCGGCGAGCCCTCGATTCGCGGTGACCATGAGAGCGAACCGGAGCAGTGCTGTGCCCCGCGCCCGGACCCACTCCTCAAACGTCACGAACTAAGAATCCCTGCTGCCCGTGATTTGCTGCATCCCCCAAAACAAAGCTGATCCTGGAGTTAGCAGCTCGACACACCGTCGAGGCGTTGACTAACTCCAGGATCAGCCGGGTTTGGCCGAACGTTAACGGCGGATCTGCAACGTCACCGTCGTCGTACTCGGGCTGTAGAACTCGTCACCGCTGTACCGCACGGTCACGGTGTACTTCCCTGCCGTCGCAAGCACGCTGCCCGGAATCGTCCCGCCCGCAAGCGGAAGCTGACCCAGCGTCGACGTCGTCGTGAAGACGGTCGTACCGGCCGAGTTCTGCAACGTGAACGTAACCGTGCCACCGATCTGGGCCGGCACCGTCTTCGTCGGAAGCACCAGGGCCGCGATCGTCACCGGTCGCCCGGCCAGCGGAAGCAACGTGAGCGCCGCCGCCGACGTGGACGTCGGTGCACCCGTGACCGCCTGCGACAACGTCGCGGTGCTCGGTGCGAAGTCCGCGTTCCCGCCGTACGACGCAACGATCGAGTACGGTGACCCGGCCGCCTGCAGCGCACCCGCCGGCAGCGTGCACGTGGCAACGCCGTTGACGAGCGGTACGGACGCACAGCCGATCGAGAACGCCACGTTTCCGGACGGCGTCGCCTGGTCGGCCGGCCCGGTGACCGTGGCGGTGAGCGTCACCGACTTCCCCGGTGCCGCCGGATTCGCGCTCGACGTCACCGTCGTACCGGTCGCCAGTAGCGCCGGCGCCGCGTAGTCATACGTGATGCCGATGTTCTTCTGCAGATCGGTGATCTCGCCGGTCTTCGACGTGAGGCCGTCACCGTAGAAGTCGGCGTCGCCGTCGTCCTGGATCAGCCGCACCGGAGCACCGGCGACCAGCGGATCCGGTACGTCCACGATCGTTTCCCAAGAACCGTCGGCGACCAGCACCGGCAGCGTCACACCGGTCTTGCGTGGTGCGTGAGCAGGTACGCCGTCCCACTCGTACAGGACGAACGACGAGTTCGCGTCGTCGGCCGTACCGGCGATGATCAGGTATTGGCCGTCCGCGTTCGCCTTGATGTCCCGGATGCCGAGGCCGCCGAGGTCGAAGAAGATCGGCGTGCCGAACGTCGCGTGCGTACCGCCGCTGGTCAACGACGTGAAGTTCGTGACCGGGATCAGCATGGCGAGATGCCGGTCGGTCGTCGGCTCAAGTGGCGCGCGGAAAGCGAGGTACGCGGTGCCGTCACTGCCGATCGACATACCTTCGACGTTCAGCGCGTTCGACGCGTGGCCGCTGACGCCCTCGGCCGCCGAATCGGCGAGGCCGAGCGTGTTGCCGTTCGCGACGTCCCACGCCACCAGGTCCGACAGCAACCCGGTGTACGAGCCGGCGTACGTCAGCGTCGTGTCGGCTCCGCTGCCCGAGACCTCCGTCGCGAACACCGTGCTGCGCGACGGCGCCAGGTCGCCGCTGTCGCTCGTCGACATCGATCCTTCCCAGTAGATCATGTCGCCCTGGCGGGAAGCGGCTTCGATGTCGACCTCGGCGGGGCCGAACGGCAGCTGGGACGTGAAGTCGAACGTTGCGGCCGGCGCACCCGAGGAAGCCAGGTTGTACAGCCGGATCACATCGTTCTCGTCGTCGCCGACCAGTGCGTACCCGTTGCCGACCGAGATCGCGGCCGACGCGTTGGCGGCCCCGGAGTAGAAGTTCGAGCCCGCAATCGCGGCCGACAAACCGTACGTGATCTGCACGGAAGCCGACGTTGCGTCCGGCGCGGTCACGGTCAGCGTGATGACCGACTTTCCGACTACGCCGGGGGTGACGGTCAGCGTCCGGTTAGCTCCGGTGCCGTCCACCGAGACCGCGGTCGCGATCGAGGTGTCTGCGGCCGTCGCGGTGACGGTGAGCTGCGCGGGATCGAACGCATCGTCGCCGATCGTGATCGGCAGGGTTGGGTTCGTCGGGTCACCGATCGCGGCCGGCAGACCGGTACGCGGCGTGGTGATCGTCGGCAGGATCACCGGCGGCTTCACGCCTCCACCGGTGCCGATGACCGTACCCGGCGCGAATGCGACGCCGCGTACGGCTTCGTTCGCCGGCAGCGTCGCGATCGTCGCCGCCGAGCCGGACAGGACGCCACCAACGCCGGTACTATCAGTGATCTTGTAGATCGTGCCGGCCGTACCGGCGGGGCCACTACTCGTGGCGTAGATCGTCACCGTGCCGTTGTCGTCGTTCGCGGTCAGGCCGCCGGGCGAGGGGACGAGCACCGAACCTTCGGCCGTCCAGACGCCACTGACCAGTCCGTACTTAACGACGGCACCGGCGGTCAGGTCGGCTTCGTAGAGCGTGTCGGGCGTCGTGCCGTCGCCGAGCGTCAGTAGCGCGTACGCGTACGGGTCTCCGGGCGGGGTCGCGAACGGAAGGTTCGTGACCGGCTGGACCGGGGCCGTCGGAGTGCCCGAGCCGACCGTACCAATGGTCAGACCGGCTTTTGTGGGATCGGCCGACGCGT
Organism: uncultured Actinomycetota bacterium; assembly: GCA_963831705.1. Lineage (GTDB taxonomy): Bacteria > Actinomycetota > Actinomycetes > Mycobacteriales > Micromonosporaceae > DASQPR01. The sequence goes on from CAWHRE010000010.1 coordinate 1,223,061, forward strand.
AGAGCTGGCCATCCGCGACCTCGACCTGGCGGACGTTCTTGAACGTCCCACTGTCCAACTCGGTCGATGTGGACGCGCCGATCGTGGTGTAGCGCGGGCCGCCGGCCGCGCCGCCGACCCACAGGTCCGTGCCGTTCGTGCTGGTCGCGGAGCGAGGGTTGTTGCCGGTCGAGAAATCGGTCAGCGCGGTCGACGTGTCCACCGCGCCGGTCGAGTCGACCACGGCCACGGTGCGCGGGATCGCCGCCGAGGTTGAGCTGGAAATCTTCGCAGTACCCACGGCCGTGTCGTACCCGGGCGCCACCAGGAATCGGCCGTCGCCAGACAGCGTCAGGAGGCCCTCCGAGGTCGCCGTACCGCTGGCAACCAGCGGCTTGTTGGCGCCGGATGCCGTGGTCGGCAACGGGATCGACTGGACGAGCGTACCGGCCGGTGTGTAATCGTCGAGAAACACCGCGGTGGCGTTGCTGGACAACGCCGTACTGCCGTCGCCCACCCGATAAACGACGATGTCGCCGGGCGCGAATGTCCCGGCAGCCGCAGCCGAGCCAACCGAATTGACGACGATTGCGCCTGCTCCCAGCAGCACGCTCAAGCCCAGCACAAGGCCGCGCCCACGTATACGTGTTCTCATGGCCGGAATCTAAAATCACCAGCTGAATTCATGAATTACGCCGGGCAACGCCAAGATGAATGAGTTCTATGAAACCAATCGGATTGGCGTACCGTCCAACCACGCCGCGACGTTCTCCATTGTGTCCTCATAGAACACTCGCATGTTTTCGTGTGTGACGAACCCGATGTGCGGCGTCAATACGGTATTCGGTGCGCTCAGGATCGGATCGTCGGCGGCCAACGGCTCACGGTCGAAAACGTCGAGGCCGGCACCGGCAATCGCGCCGTCCTTGAGCGCCGCGATCAGCGCGGATTCCGTCACGATCGGTCCACGGGACGTATTGATGAGGTACGCATTCTGGTTCATCAGCGCGATTTCCCGCGCGCCGATCAGCCCGCGCGTCTCCGGCTTCAAAGCGACGTGCACGGTGACGATATCGGCGGTCCGCAGGAGTTCGTCGAACTCGACCCGGCGCACGCCGACCTCGTTCGCGAGTTCGTCGGTCAGATGCGGGCTCCACGCGACTACCGACATTCCGAAAGCCTGCGCGTACGACGCGACTTTCCGCCCGAGCTTGCCCAGCCCGACGATGCCGAGTGTTTTGCCGGCCAGACCGACGCCGGCGCTGTGCTGCCACCCACCCGCGCGTATCGACGCGTCGTTCGCCGGAATCCGCCGGACGACGGCGAGGATCAGTCCCCAGATCAGCTCGGATGTCGACTCGAAAACCGTCCGCGACGTATTCGCGATCTGCACGCCCTGCGCCAGCGCCGCCCGCCAATCCAGCGTCGCGTTGCCGCGCAGCTGGTACGTGATGAACTTCAGGCCCGGCAATTGCGCCAACGTTTCGGCGCTTAGTGGCGTCCGGTCGCGCATGCAACACACGACGTCGAATCCCTGCAGGGCGGCTACGGTTTCGTCGGGCGACGCGAACGACTCGGTAAAGACCGTGATGTCGGCCCGCGACGAGACCGCCGACCAGTCGACGAGCTCAAGCGAAAGCCCAAGGTAATCATCAAGCACAGCTACTCGCACACCGGTCATGCCGCGACGCTACTACCCGCACCTAAACCCAGTTGATCCTGGAGTTAGTTGACGCCTCGACGGCGTTTCGCTCCAATAACTCCAGGATCAACTAGCGCTTATCCACAGCCGCATCCAGAAGCGCGGTTGCCGCCGACAACGAGGCCGCGGCGCCGTTCGGATCGTGATCCAAGCGGGCCGAGAGCACCGCGCCGTCGTAAAGGATGTGCAGCTGGTGGGCCAGCAAGGCCGGATCCCGCACGCCGGCCTCGTCGGCCAGCTGGGTCAGCAGCGTGCGTACCCAGGTGCGGTAGCCCTCGGTGACCTCTTCGGCCGCGCTGCCGGGCTTCGCCTCTGCGCTCGCCTTCACGAACGCACAGCCCTGGAAGTTCGGATCACGAAAGTACGCCTGCTGCGCCTCGAACACACCGAGCAACCGCTCCCGTGGGGTGTCGTACCGGTTGACCGCGTTCATGATCCGCGTAGTCGTACCCGCGCGGCGTCGCTCGAGGTACGCCCGGATCAGCTCTTCCTTACTGCCGAACGTGTTGTACAGCGATGCCTTGGCGACGCCCGCGTGCTCGATGATCCGATCGATCCCGACCGCTTGTACGCCTTCGCTGTAGAACAACTCGTTCGCGGCGTCCAGCAGCTTTTCACGAGCCGTCAACTTCGTTGCAGTCCCGGTACTCATGTCTTTCACCTTCCTAGACCACTCTGTCTAATCTTACCGCGAAACGTCCTACGCGGCAGTGGTGCGGCGGCGTGCTACCAAGCCGCCCAGGGCCAGCACCGCCAGTGCGATGACCGCGATGCCGTACTCGCGAGCCGTCACCAGCAGACCACCCTCGTGTACGACGAGGAAGCCGGCGATTACCGCGGGCGCACCCATGCCCAGGTACGACACGACGTACAGGAGGGATAGCACCCCGGCCCGCTCGTGCGCTTCTGCCTCCGGCATCACGATCCGGATGCCGCCTTGGAATCCGCTGCCGAAACCGATCCCGGCGATCGCGGTTCCGATGAAGAACCAGGCCACCGAGCCGGTGCTCAGCGAGACCAGCGTCATCGCCACGCCGGCAATGAGAGCGCCGATGCCGAACAGCATCACTCGGCGAGCCGGAGTCTTCTGCAGGAAGATCACGGACAGGACCGCCGATCCGGCGAGGACGAACAGGCCGAGCCCGCCGTACACGACGTCATGCGAACCGGTCAGACCGCGGATCAGGGACGGGCCGAGCGAACCGTAGAAGCCGGCGAGCGCCCAGACGGCGAACAGTACCGGCGCCGCGACCAGCACCGGCCGCCGTACGCCTCGGGGCAGCTTGATCTCCGGCACGAGCGACGCGAGCGCGCCCGGCTTCCGGGTCACCGTCTCGGACATGAACGCCACGCCGACCGCCTGGATCGCGAACACCGCGAGCAGCGCTAGGTAGATCAGATGCGTCGGAGCCGGCAGAAATTGAACGACGAGGCCGGACACGAGCGCGCCGGTGGCGGTACCCATGCCTGGGACGATCGAGTTCACCGTGGTGCCCTTGGCCCGGTTGATGTCGAGCATGCCGGCGCCGATCGCACCGACCGCCGCACCGGTCGAGATGCCCTGGATGATCCGGGCGACGACGAGCGCTGTCACGCCATCCGCCGTGGCGAAGACGATCATGGCCGCCGCCTGTACGGCTAGCGCCGCCAGTAACACCGGCCGACGGCCGACGTGGTCGGAGAGTTTTCCGAGGGTCAACAACGCGGCGAGGACGGCGAGCGCATAAATGCCGAACACGACCGTCGTGGTGATCGGCGAGAAGCCCCAGCGTGCCTGGTAGACCGCGTACAGCGGGGTGGGGGCGCTCGACGCGGCCAGGAACGAGACGACTATCGAAGCGAGCAGATAGAGCGCTACGTTCGACGGAATCCGGCGCGCACGCACGTGTTGGGGAGTCGTGCGGGTAGCCGGTCTCGTCAGTACGGAGGTGGTCATGGGCTGCTCCCGGAGCTATTAAGTAGACCTGTCTGTCTACCAACACGACCGAGATTAGACAGCTCTGTCTATCAAGTCAAGCCACCCGGGTGTGTCCCCCGACACGCAGAAGTTGATCCTGGACGTGAGACAGCGGTAAACGCCGGCTCTACAGTCCTTTGCCGCTATCGCGGCGGGCGACAACTAACTCCAGGATCAACAAGGTTTTCCACACGGGCGATACGGTGCGGTGCGTGATCACAGTGCGGACGGCGGCGAGCGGGGATGAAGACAGCGTTGCGGAATTGGCGGGGATGTTGTCGTTGTCGTACCCGTTTGACCGAATGCGGTTCGGTAGCGCGTACCCGCTGGTTTTGGAAATGAGGGACGCGGCGCTGTTGATTGCCGCGGACGGCGACCGGGTGATCGGCTATGTCCTTGGGTTTCGGCATCCGGCGTTCTTCGCGAACGGGCCGGTGGCCATGGTCGAGGAGATCCTGGTCCGGCCGGAACTGCGCGGTACGGGTGTCGGCCGAGCCCTGATGGATGCGTTCGAGGCCTGGGCCGACGGCTGTGTCCTGGTCTCGCTGTCGACCCGAAGGGCGGCGTCGTTCTACGCCGCCCTCGGGTACGAGGAGTCCGCGACCTACTTCCGCAAATCCTTACCGTAGATCGCGGCCGACCTCGTTGAGGTAGCTCATGCCCTGTGAGTAGGAGGCGATCAGGCCGGTCTGCAGGTACTCGACGCCGCGCTCCTCGCAGAACTCCCGCACGATCGGCTGGACTTTCCGCAGGTTCGATCGCGCCATGCTCGGGAACAGGTGGTGCTCGATCTGGTAGTTCAGGCCGCCGAGCATGAAGTCGACGATCGGCCCGCCCTTGACGTTGCGCGAGGTGAGCACCTGCTTGCGGAGGAAGTCGAGTTCGTCCTCGGCGGTCAACATCGGCATGCCCTTGTGGTTCGGTGCGAACGAGCAGCCCATGTAGAAGCCGAAAAGCGCCTGGTGGATCGCGATGAACGCGAACGCCATCCCGATCGGCATGACCCAGAACACGATCGTCAGGTACGCGATGAAGTGCACCGCGAGCAGCACGCCTTCCCATCGACGATTGCGCATCGGAGTGGTCAGCACCTCGGTGACGCCGGCCACGTGCAGGCTGAGCCCTTCGAGGAAGAGCAGCGGGAAGAAGATTGAACCCTGGTGGCTCGCCATCCAGCGCATAAAGCCGTGCGTTGATGACGCTTGCTTCGCGGTCCACACGAGCGCGCCCGCGCCGACGTCCGGATCGAGATCCTCGTGGTTCGGGTTCGCGTGGTGCTTGTTGTGCTTGGAAACCCACCACCCGAGGCTCATCCCGACGCCGAGGTTGCCCAACAGGATGCCGGCCACCTCGCTCGGGCCACGCTTGCGGAAGATTTGGCGATGGCCGAAATCGTGGCCGAGAAACGCGAGCTGGGTCGTCGCGAACGCAAGGACGACGGCGAGCGCGAGCTGCCACCAACTCGCGCCGACGACCACGACCAGAGCCCAGACCAGGAGGTACGCGGCAACCGTGCCGGTCACCTTCGCGATGTAGTAGCCATGCCGACGATTCATGAGCCCCGCTGCCGTCACTCGCTGTGACAGTTGTGCGAAGTCGCTGCCCTCTGTCGGTTGTACGACACGGTCCAGAACGGCTGCGGAAGTCATTGTCATAAGACATAAGTGTCCGCAGATCGGACGTTCTGCGACAGCCCACAGACCCCCGACGATGCGAACGGCTGGCAGGGGTGCGCACAGGGGGGACAGCCCCCCTTACCGATGGTAACGTCGGGCAACCAGGTTCCGACCCCGAGGCGGAGGGGCACACAATGCTGCGTTATCACCGGACCCTGCTCAAGCTCAGTGGCGAAGCCCTGGCCGGGGACGCCGGCTGGGGCGTCGATCCGGCCGCTCTCTCACACCTCGCCGACGAAGTCCTGTCGGTGCACAATCTCGGCGTACAGGTTGCGGTCGTGGTCGGCGGCGGCAACTTCTTCCGGGGCCGGATGGCGGAAGGCTGGGGCATCGGTCACGCCGAGGCCGACAACATCGGCATGCTCGGCACCGTGATGAACGCGTTGATGCTGCGCGGGGCGCTGACCGCGCGTACGGACGTGGGTATTCGCGTGATGACGGCGGTCCCGATGCAGAGTGTCGCCGAGCCGTTCATCCGGCTGCGGGCGCTGCGGCATCTGGAACGAGGCCGGATCGTGTTGCTGGCGGGCGGAATCGGCCAGCCGTACGTGACGACCGACTACCCGGCCGTGCAGCGCGCGCTCGAACTCGAAGCCGATGCGCTGCTGGTCGGCAAACGCGGCGTCGACGGTGTCTACGACAAGGATCCGAACATCGAGCCGGATGCGATCCGGTTCACCGAGATGACGTACGACGAAGCACTGACCACCGGCGTACGGGTGATGGATACCAGCGCACTCGTCCTGGCAAACGAGCATGAACTGGTGACGCACGTGTTCGACGTGGCCGCGGTCGGTGTGATGCACACGATTTGCCAAGGCACCGACATCGGTACCCGCGTCACCAGCAAGTAGCTCAGGCGGCGTCGGAAGCTCGGGCCGCGAGAATCTCCTCGATATGCGTCTCGGACCAGTCCTTCAACGCCCGAAGGACGGGCACGAGGGATCGGCCCAATTCGGTCAGTTCATAGTCGACCCGGACCGGGACGCTGGCCGTCACGGTACGGCTGACGAGCCCGTCTCGCTCCAACGTCCGCAAGCTCTGGGTGAGCATCTTCTGGCTGACCCCGGCGACCGTACGGGCGAGTTCGCCGTGCCGTCGCGGGCCGTCCGCCAGCGCGTTGATCAGCAACGATGTCCATTTCTCGCCGATCGTCGTCATCACCTGGCGCGTCGGACAATCAGCCATGAACGCGTTGTAGACGACCTTCTGTTCGGCCCGTTTCATTTCCGCCGTCGCCGTCATCATCCAGTCCTTGGTTCTTTAGGCACTTCTGGGTACCTACTTTCGATTAGTGCCTTACGTTATGCACGATAGCTGAGTGCCGCGATCGCGGCTAGAGCTGATGTTTGGGGGACGATCATGAAGGCGATCGAAGTGACGAAGTACGGCAGCGCAGACGAACTGACGCTGGCCGAGCGGCCCGAACCGGTGGCCGGCGACGGCCGGGTACGCGTACGGGTGACGGCCACCACGGTGAACCCAACCGACCTGGCGACCCGGGAAGGCCTGATGGCCGCCCTTACGCCGAATGCCACGTTGCCGATCATCCTGGGCTGGGACTTCGCGGGCGTCGTGCTCGATCCGGCGCCGGGATTCGAGGCGGGCCAGCGGGTACTGGGCCTTTACCCGTGGTTCAGCGTCGGCGACGGCACCGGCACGTACACCGAAGTACTGCTCGCCGATCCGTCGTGGTTCGCGAAGCTGCCGGACGGTACGGATGACGTCGAGGCCGCCACGATCGCGATGAACGCGCAGACCGCGCAGCAGGCGCTCGCGATCGCGGCGCCGAAGAAGGGCGACACGCTGCTGGTCACGGGCGCGAGCGGTGCGGTCGGCGGGTTCGCGGTACAGCTCGCGGCGGCCGACGGCGTACACGTGATCGCGGTGGCTTCGGCCGGAGACGAAGAATACGTACGGGACCTCGGTGCGGCCGAGATTCTCGGACGCGACAATTACCTTGATGAGGTGCGCAAGCGCTACCCGGACGGGGTGGACTCCGTGCTCGACGCGGCGGCCGCCGGTCCGGCAACGATCCGCGCCGTCCGCGACGGAGGCACATTCGCGGCGGTGACCGACCCGAACCAGCCCGGCCCGGAACGCGGCATCGAACCGGCGACCGTACACACCCAGCCGAACGCCGACGGCCTGAACGAACTCGTCGAGCGATGGGCGTCCGGCCGGCTAAAGACCCGCATCGCCGGAGTGCTCCCGCTGGCCGAGGCCGCCGAGGCACACCGGCGAGCGGAAGCCGGTGGCCTGCGCGGAAAGCTGGTCCTCACCCCGTAGGCACGCGCACGATCGCGGTCCTTACACCGCGAGCACCCGCATGATCGCGGATCTTGGACGACGTGAGCTGCCATTTCGCCAAGATCCCAGCACTGAGCATCCACTCAGGCCAAGATCCGCGATCATGTTGCGGTCGACGCGGTCGGCGCGGCCCGCCCGGTACCCGTGGTCGGCGCGGTCGGCGCGGTCGGCGCGGTCGGCGCGGTCGGCGCGATCATGTTGCGGTCGGCGCGGGAGTGGTCATCTGGCGCACGCGCTGCTCCAAGTAGCGACGCTCAGGCTCGGTCGCCACGAACGCCAGCGCCTCCTCATAAGCGGTTGCCGCCTCCGGGCGCCGATCCAGACGCCGCAACAAATCAGCGCGGGTCGCGGGCAGCAGGTAGTAGCCGTCCAAGCCTTCGATCGCATCCACCAGCGCCAGACCCGCGGCCGGGCCGGATGCCATCGCCACCGCCACGGCGCGGTTCAGGTCCACGATCGGGCCGGGTGCCAGATGGGCGAGCTGGTCGTACAGCAGAACGATCTGCGGCCAATCGGTCTCGGCCGCGATCGGCGCCTCGGCATGGACCGCCGCGATTGCCGCCTGCAATTGATAGACGCCGGGTCGGCCGCGCCGCAACGCACGTTCGACCAGCTCAAGCGCTGCGGCAATCTGCGCACGATCCCAGAGCGTTCGATCTTGATCTTCAAGCGTCACGACGTCGCCTGCGTGGTCGAGCCGGGAAGCCCGGCGCGCGTCGTGCAACAGCATCAGCGCGAGGAGCCCAAGCGCCTCCGGCTCATCCGGCATCAGCTCGGTGAGAACGCGTACGAGCCGGATCGCCTCGCCGGACAACCCCGATCGCACCAGGTCCGCACCGGCGGTCGCGGCGTAGCCCTCGTTGAACAGGAGGTACAGCACGGCGAGGACGGCATCGGTCCGCTCCGGAAGCAAGTGCGCGGGGGGTACGCGAAACGGGATGCCCGCATGCTTGATCTTGCTCTTCGCCCGGAACAGTCGCTGACCCATCGTGTGCTCGGAGACCAGGAACGCTCGCGCGATTTCGGCGGTCGTCAACCCGGCGAGGCTTCGTAACGTCAGCGCGACCTGTGCTTCAGTCGTCAGCGCCGGGTGGCAGCAGGTGAACATCAGTTCCAGCCGCTCATCGGGAAAATCGCCAGCCGGAACCGGCTCCTCGGCCATCCGCGACACGTCCATGTTCGCCACCTCCCGCAACTTGCGTGCCTCGGTTGCCGCCCGTCGCAGCCGATCCAGCGCGCGGTTTCGCGCGGTCGTGGTCAGCCAGGCGGCCGGTCGATCCGGAATACCGTCACGAGGCCAGCGGGCCACCGCCTCGGCGAACGCGTCCTGCGCGCACTCCTCCGCCAGGTCCCAGTCGCCGGTGAACCGGATCAGGGTGGCGACGATCCGGCCCCAGTCGCTGCGATATGCCTCCGCAACCGCGACGTCAATGTCCACGAGATCACCCCTTCCACCTCTACGACGTACGTGTACCGCGTTCTACTACTCCCAATCCGACCTGTACGTGCGCCAATCCGCGGGCGTCACGGTGAAGTCGACGTAGACGGCGATGCCGAACGCTCGGGCCGACGGCGACGAGCCGAGCGCCAGCCGTACGCCGCGGACCGCCTGAGCCATCGTCTCCACGCTGGGATGATGCCGGTTGTTGCCGTCGTGGTACGCCGGCACGCCGATGAACAGATCGACGTTCGACGGCACCGCGCCCAGTGCGAGCGAGGTCAGCCTGCGGACGTATCCGGCGTAGGTCGACGGCGTCAGAAGCCACGTGTCGTAGGCCATCACCGCGACCTGGTCCACATTCACGGCAAGTTCGTGCAGGTAGCCGGCCGACCAAACGCTGAACGTACCCGGCAGAACGCTGATCGCGGCGGCCATGCCGACCACCGGTGCCACCAGGCTCGCCGAGATCGACAGCACCGCATGCCGTTGCATGGTCAACGCGTGCGCTTCGCGCATCAGCGTCACCAGGTTGCCATTTCCGCTGTCCACCGGCTCGAAATCGAGATGGACGCCATCGAATCCATCATTGAGCACCTGGCCGATCGCGGTGAGCAGATGAGCCCGCGTCGACACCGAACCCAGGTCGAGTTGCCCGCTGACCGGGTGCGCACCGAGCCACGCCTGTACCCGTACGCCGGGTAGCGCCGTGTGCAGCGCACCGATCAGCCAGGCGGCGCGTGGCCGCAACGCGGGATCGAGCGTGCCGTCATTTGCGAACGGTCCGGCGTGCACGAACAGATCCGCGATGCCGGTCCCACGCAACTGCGCGGCCAGTGCGTCTACGTCGGTCTGCGTCTTGCGGCCGTCCACCCAGGCGTGGCCGAGCCATTCCGCGTCGTGACCCGTGCTGCGGGCGTTGGCGCTGGGCGTACCGGAGTTCTCCACATCGAGCGCGATCCACCCGGCGGCAATCAAGACCAAGACACAAGCGAAGACCGATAACACGACATAAGCGGTACGCCGAACCAAGCGACGCCGTCGGCTTCCCGCGATTGGACCCGAGCCAGCGTCCCCGCTTGTCATGTCCTCGGTCACGGCTGGATCGTGCCACGCGCTCGCCAGAGCGGATGCGGTATGGTCAGCCGGTGAAGTTGAACGCGTTCAAATTCGATATCGCATGACGCCACTGGTCGCGATCGTCGTCACGATCGGCATGATTTTCATCGTCCCGATGGGCTTACGGCTCATCCCGTCCGCTTCGGGTACACCGAACCTGCGGCTCGCAACGGTATGGCCCTACGCGGCGGTGCCTGCTGCGATCGCGCTGTGGCTTCCACGCGGTCCTGTCGCGGAGGCAATGTGCGCGCCGTACGGTATCGCGGCTGCGCTCCTCGCCGCCGTCGCCGCGATCCGGCTGCGACGTCCATCCGCGCAAAACATCGCGATCTGCACCGCCATGGTGTCGCCGTTGATCGCGGCGAGCGCTCTTCTCGCCGAACGCGCGGGGTACGCGTTGTTCGGATTCAAGCCGGCCATCCTCGCGCTGACCGTCGCGCACTTCCACTTCGCCGGGTTCTCGGCGGCGCTCATCGCCGGGCTCACGCGTCGCAACCGGTGGGCGGCGGTATCGGTACCGGTGGGCATCGGACTCGTGTTTCTCGGATTCTTCCTCGGCCCGGAGCTCCAACTCGCCGGCGCCGCCGTGCTGACCACCGGAATGTGGATCGTCGCGTGGTCACTGTGGCACGAACAGGCGACGAGCTTTCGGACGCTCGCACTCTTACGCACGTCCGCGCTGGTACTCCCGCTGACGATGCTGCTTGCGCTGGACTGGGCACTCGGGAACGTGTTCGGCGTACCGCATTTGTCGCTCGTCTGGATGGAGGCGACACACGGCGTCGGCAATGCGCTCGGCTTCGCGCTCTGCGCCATCCTGGCGCTCCGAGAGCTCCGAGCACGGCACGATCCGGCAGCGGTCGCCCCGCTGCCGGATCGGCTGGCAGCTATTTCGGGATGTAGTTGAACGTGTCCGGGTTCGGTCCGGTCCGCTCGTCGCGGTTCAGTGCCGTGATCGCGGATATGTCGTCCGGCGTCAGCTCGAAGTCGAAGATCCGGAAGTTCTCCTCGATCCGCTCACGCGTCACCGACTTCGGGAACACGATGTCGCCACGCTGAATGTGCCACCGCAGCGTGACCTGGGCGGGCGTCCGCTCCAGCCGGTTCGCGATGCTCACGATCGCCGGATCGTCGAGCACCTTGCCCTGCGCGATCGGCGACCATGACTCTGTCGCGATGCCCAGTTCGGAGTCGACTGCGCGTACGTCGTCTTGCGTCAGGTACGGGTGGATCTCGATCTGATTGACCGCCGGAACCGCTGACGACTCCTTCACCAGGCGTTGCAGGTGGGCCGGCTGGAAGTTGGAGACACCGATCGCGCGTACGCGACCACTGTCCAGCATCAACTCCATCGCCTTCCACGTCTCGACGAAGTCGCCGATGCCTGGCAACGGCCAGTGGATCAGAAACAGATCGAGGTAGCCGAGGTCGAGATCCGCTAGCGTCCGGTCGAATGCGGCGGCCGCCTTTGCCGGGTCGTGGAAACCGTTGTTCAGCTTGCTCGTCACGAACACTTCGTTCCGATCAAGACCGGACGCCCGTACGGCGTCGCCAACTTCCTTCTCGTTGCCGTACATCTCGGCGGTGTCGATGTGGCGATAGCCGACCTCCAGCGCAGCCAGCGTCGCCGCCTTCGTCTCCGCGGGCGGGATCTGGAACACACCGAAGCCGAGCTGAGGGATCTTCACGCCGTTATTGAGCTCGATGTCCGGAACCGCAGTCACGAGTCGTCCTCCAAGGAGTTGATTTGTCGGTCGCCTCCATCTTTACCCTTCGACGTCGCCAGGGAACCCGATGAGTGCGCATGATCATGAAGGCGGCGAAACTCGGGGGCGTCCGAGCGCTGGCCCGACATATGCTGGCTTCCGACATGAGTACGCAGGACCCAGACGACGCCGGCGCGAAGCGCTCAGACGGCACAGCGCCGCAAGCAGCGCCCCCGGAAGCGACCAAGCTGTCCGGACAATCGGCCGAACGGCGCCGGAACTCTCGCCGGCGGCGGCCGAACCGGTCACCACGTCCAGAACCTGCGACAACCGACGACTCGGTTCGCACGACCAACCCGGCTCCCAAGACCAACTCGGTTCCCAGGACCAACTCAGCTCCCAAGACCAACGCAACATCCAGGACCGGACAGGCGCCCAGAACCGCCGGGACGCCCAGAGTCGCTGGGACGCCCAGAGTCGCCGGGGCGCAAAGATCATCGGAGCCGCGGAGATCATCGGACGCACGCCGACCGTTCCGGCCGCGGACGCCGGAGCAGCTCGCGGCTCGACGCGCCTCGGTGCCGTCGATCACGTACCCCATTGATCTTCCGGTCAGCCAGAAGAAGGACGACATCGCGGCCGCGATCCGCGATCACCAGGTCGTGATCGTCGCGGGTGAGACCGGCTCCGGGAAGACCACTCAGCTACCGAAGATCTGCCTCGAACTCGGCCGCGGCATCAACGGGCTGATCGGGCATACGCAGCCCCGGCGGATCGCCGCCCGAACCGTGGCCGATCGGATCGCGTCCGAGCTGAACACCGAACTCGGCACCACGATCGGTTACAAGGTCCGGTTCACCGACCAGGTCAGCCAGCAGACGCTCGTCAAGGTGATGACCGATGGCATTTTGCTCGCGGAGATCCAGAACGACCGCAACCTGAGCCAGTACGACACGATCATCATCGATGAGGCACACGAACGCAGCCTCAATATCGACTTCATCCTGGGCTGCCTCAAGGAGCTACTCCCCCAGCGCCCGGACCTGAAGCTCATCATCACGTCCGCGACGATCGATCCGGAACGGTTCGCGAAGCACTTCGGCGACGCGCCGATCATCGAGGTGTCCGGCCGGACGTACCCGGTGGAGGTTCGCTATCGGCCCCTGATCGTCGAAGCCGAAGAGGGCGACGAGGACGAGACCGACGAGATCCGCGATCAGACCACCGCGATCTGTGACGCGGTGAAGGAACTGCAGTCCGAAGGCCCTGGCGACATCCTCGTGTTCTGCAGCGGCGAACGCGAGATCCGCGACACCGCCGATGCGATCTCCGGCCTCAACCTTCGGGACACCGAGGTCCTCCCCCTGTACGCCCGACTCAGCATTGGCGAGCAGAACCGCGTGTTCGCCGCGCACTCCGGCCGTCGCGTCGTGCTCGCCACGAACGTCGCCGAGACGAGCCTGACCGTGCCGGGCATCAAGTACGTGATCGATCCTGGAACCGCCCGGATCTCCCGCTACAGCCATCGGCTCAAGGTCCAGCGGCTCCCGATCGAACGCATCTCGCAGGCCAGCGCGAACCAACGCAAGGGCCGGTGCGGGCGTACGAGCGACGGCATCTGCATCCGCCTGTACAGCGAAGAGGACTTCGAGCTTCGCAGCGAGTTCACCGATCCGGAGATCCTGCGCACGAACCTGGCCGGCGTGATCCTGCAGATGACCGCGTACGGGCTCGGCGACATCACGGTGTTCCCGTTCATCGACCCGCCGGACAAGCGAAACATCACCGACGGCCTCGCATTGCTGCACGAAATCGGTGCGTTCACCAGCGACCGCCAACTCACGCCGCTCGGCCGGAAACTCGCCGCGTTGCCGGTCGATCCCCGGATGGCACGTATGGTGATCGAGGCGGAACGCAACGGCTGTCTGCGCGAGGTGATGGTGATCGCGGCCGCGCTGTCGATCGTCGATCCACGCGAACGCCCGACCGACAAACAGGAGCAGGCGCAACAGAAACACGCTCGATTCGCCGATCCGACGAGTGACTTCCTCGCACTGCTCAACCTCTGGAACTACCTGACCGAGCAACAGAAGGAACTGTCCGGAAATCAGTTCCGCAAGCTGTGCAAGGCCGACTTCCTCAACTACCTGCGCGTACGCGAGTGGCAGGACATCTACAGCCAGCTGCGGCAGACGTCCAAGCAGCTCGGCATCGTGCTGCCGCCGCAGACCGAAAGCGCCGCCGACCCAATCAAAGTGCATCAATCGCTGCTGGCCGGCCTGCTATCCCACATCGGCTTCAAAGACGTTGAGGCAAAGGGCGCGAACCGGTTCGAGTATCTCGGCGCACGCGGCTCCAAGTTCGCGATCGCACCGGGATCGTCACTGTTCAAGACGTCGCCGCGCTGGGTGTTCGCCGCGGAACTCGTCGAGACGTCGCGTCTCTGGGCACGGGTGGTCGCGAAGATCGAGCCCGAGTGGGTCGAGGCGGTCGCTCCGCATCTCATCAAACGCACGTACAGCGAGCCGCACTGGGAGAAGAAGCAGGGCGCGGTAATCGCGTTCGAAAAGGTCACGCTGTACGGCCTGCCGATCGTCGCGCAACGCCGCATCCAGTTCAGTCGGATCGACCCGGTGATGTGCCGCGAACTCTTCATCCGGCACGCGCTCGTGGAAGGTGACTGGGAAACGCACCACAAGTTCTTCGGCGAGAACCGCGAACTGCTCGACGAGGTCGAGGAACTCGAGCATCGTGCGCGGCGCCGGGACATTCTGGTCGACGACGAAACGCTGTACGCGTTCTACGACGAACGCATCCCGGCCGACGTGGTCACCGGACGGCACTTCGACTCGTGGTGGAAGAAGACCCGGCACGCACAGCCCGATCTGCTCTCGTTCGAGAAGGCGATGCTGCTCAACGAGTCGGCGAAGCGGATCTCGAAGGATGACTATCCGGACACGATCACCACCGGTGGCGTGACGATCCCGCTGTCGTATCAGTTCGAGCCGGGCCAGGCGGCCGATGGCGTGACCGCGCACGTCCCACTGCCGGTACTCGCTGGACTCCACCAGGACGCGTTCGACTGGCAGGTCCCCGGTATGCGGCACGAGCTGGTCGCGTCGCTGATCAAGTCGCTGCCGAAATCTTTGCGGCGCACGCTCGTACCGGCGCCGGATCGTGCGGACGCGTTCCTGGAACGGGTCACGCCCGGCACCGAACCGATCCTGTATGCGCTGGAACGCGAACTCCGGCGGATGACCGGCACGATCATCACACGCGAGGACTGGGACCTCACCCGCGTGCCGGACCACGTCCGGATCACGTTCCTGGTCACCGACGAGAAGGGCGCGAAGCTCGCTGAGAGCAAGGATCTGGCCGCGCTCAAGCAGCAGTTGCAGGTCAAGGCGAACAAGGTGGTGGAGAAGGTCGCGCTCGGCGTTGAGAAGCGCGGCATCACGTCGTGGACGATCGGCACGCTGCCGAAGCTGATCGAGCGGCCGAGCGGCGCGTACACGGTGTCGGCGTACCCGGCGCTGGTCGACGAGAAGACCAGCGTGGCGGTCGGCGCGTTCGCGACCGAGTCCGAGGCGGCGCGCGTCATGGCCGCCGGCACCCGGCGCTTGCTGCTGTTGACGATTCAATCGCCGGTACAGGCGATCTCCGCACGGCTGTCGAACGACGCGAAGCTCACGCTGATGCGCAACCCGAGCCGTAACGTGGGTGAGCTGATCGCGGACTGCATGGACGCCGCGGTGGACAAGCTGGTCGCGGACGCAGGCGGTCCGGCGTGGAACGAGGCCGCGTTCACCACGCTGCGCGAACACGTGCGCGGGAATCTGCACGACACGGCGTTCGAAGTGATCGGCCGAGTCCGTGCCGCACTCGCCGCGGCACATCAGGTCGAAGCAAGACTCAGTGGTACGCCCAGCCCAGCGCTCGCGGCTTCGATCGCGGATGCGCGTACCCAATTATCGAAGTTGATCTACCCGGGCTTCGTTACCGCGACCGGCGCCGACCGCCTCGGCGACCTCGCGCGCTATCTTCGCGCGCTGGACTCCCGCCTGGAGAAGCTGCCGCGCGATCCGCACCGCGACGACGCACAGCTCGCCAAGATCGAGGTCGTCGACCAGGAGTACGCGGACTGGCTGAAGGAGCTTCCACCGGGCGCCGCGAGCTGGCCGGAAGTCCGGGCGGTCCGCTGGATGATCGAGGAACTGCGGGTGAACCTGTTCGCGCAGGCGATCGGCACGCCGTATCCGATCTCGGAAAAGCGCATCTACAAAGCCATGGACGAAGTCGCGTACTAGCCTGCTGCTACCGTGCGCCATGCAGGTTTTGTGGCCACGCAAGAGGGATATGACGATTCAAGGCGTCGTCCTGCTTGCCTTCGGCATCATCGACATCGTTGTGGCCACCGTGCTCGTCTCGAGTGCTTCCACGTCGCTGCGGGTGAACAGCTCGGTGATCGGCGTGATCGTCCTGTTCGTCGCGACCGGCTTGCTGCGCACACGAGTCTTCGTATCGGACACTGATGTCACGGTCCGGAACCTCTGGCGTACGCACCGGCTCCCGTGGACCGACGTCACCGGCATCGTCACGGCTCCCCGACAGGTGACGTTGGTCAAGACCGACGGAACCACGGTGCCGTGCCTCGCGCTGACGCCTCGGCTGACCAAGCCGGGTGCACAGGAAGCGATCGACGTCATCAAATCCCACATCGTGCCGGTCGTCTGACCGGCGCTCAGGCCGCCGCTTTGATCAGTGGCGCGTCCCGCGAGAGCTCCTGGAACCCGACTCCGTAGTACAGCTCGCGGGCTGCGGAACGTCCCGGCGCGCCCAGGCACGCGACCGTCATGTGGGTGGCGCCTGCCGCTCGGGCCAAGTGCATCCCGTGCAGCAGCATTGCCCTGCCCAGGCCCTGCCGCCGGTAATCAGGATGCGTGCCGACCGGCTCGAACTCGGCGGTCTTGTTCGCCTCGTCGAGCCACATGATCGTCGAGGCCGCCATCGTCCCGTCCGGCGCCTCCACCAAGACGTGCAGGTCACCGCGGTACGTCGGCGTCTGCCGGACGCCCTCGTAGCCCTCCGCCGTGTACGTCGAGGGAGCCCAAGCGTCCACGTGAGCCCTGACCGCGGCTTCCGGCCCCGCCTCATCCGCGTTGCGGAAACGGAATGCGGCCGGCAGCACCGGCTGTTCCAGGTCGGCGAGGTCGCGCTCATTGAGCTGGGTCCAGAGTCCGTTGTCCCCGAGCGCGGCTTGATCCGACTCGTAGCCGTGGGCCGCCCACCGCTCCAGGGCAAACTTCTCGGCCGCCGACGGCACCGCCGTACGCTCGACGTTTCCCGCCACTTCGTCGTACCAGTCGATGACCTCATCGGCCAGTTCAAGATGGTCGGGATGGATCTGATAGACGAGTTCGGCGCCGGTCACGTCCTTGACCGACCCGTCGCTCCGCGTCACTTGGCGTGGGAGATATGCCCAGCCCCACGCCACGAGATCCTCGCCGGAGAACCAGAGCCGACGCGGCCAGCTTGCACCGTGCGCAGCATGATCCTTGCCCCAGTTCCAGGCCAGCTCGCCGTACGCAGCGCCGGCGCTGATCAGGTCCGGACGGACGGCGGTGACGCGCTGTGCCAATCCCTGCATGAGCCGCACGTCGGCAGCGGTCAAGAGGTCGAAGGTCGTCATGGTTTGCCACTGTGCCAGGACTCCGCCGAGCCGTCGAACCGATTTCTGACCGGCAATCGAGACGACGCGCGGCTCAGACCTCGGTAGCCGGCGGCAACTTCAAGCGTCCGGGGCACCTCCGCAGAGCAGCGGCGGCCAGCAGCGCGCCGGCCGAGATCAGGGAGCCGAGTGCAGCGATCGCCATGTCCTTGTCCGAGTCGAAGAAGTCGCCCTGCTGCCCGTTGTATGCCTCGGCCATCGACGGCGCGGCCGTGATCGCCACCGCCCACTCGAAGATTTCGTAGATTGCGCCCGACGCGAGCACCGTGCTGATCGCGGCGTACGCGGCCGGTCCGGGACGCCAACCTCGACGCGTGGTCAGCCACGTCTGCCAGTGCGCCGCGATCGAGTGCATCGTCAAGAACGCCAGCGCGCAGATCAGTGACGACAGCGGGCACCCTCGGCCAGGCTGTGCCGCCCCACGACGATAACGAGATCACATCAACGTGGATCGAGTGACGACCCGTGCCAAGACTCCCACAGCTCGGCGTACCGGCCGCCGGACGCCACGAGTTCGTCATGCGTACCGAGTTCGGTGATCCGCCCGTCGTCCATCACCGCGACCCGATCGGCGTCGTGCGCGGTCTGCAGACGATGTGCGATCGCGATCACGGTACGGCCGTCGAGCACCGCGGCCAGCGCGCGTTCGGTGTTCCGAGCGGTGGCCGGGTCGAGCAGCGCCGTCGCTTCGTCCAGGATGATCGTGTGCGGATCGGCAAGGACCACACGCGCGAGCGCAATCTGCTGCGCCTGGGCGCCGTCGAGCCGGTACCCGGTCGGACCGACGATCGTGTCCAGCCCGTCCGGCAGATCGTCGACCCACGCCGCACCGACCGTGGCCAAGGCCGCATGCAGATCGGCGTCGGTAGCGGACGCCGTACCGCCCGATCGGCCGATCGAGAGGTTGTCCCGGACCGATTCGCTGAAGACGTGGTGCTCCTGCGTGACAAGGACGACCTGCCGCCGGAGCAACTCGGGTGCGAGCCGCGCGATCGGTACGTCGCCGACCGTCACCGAGCCGGTACGGGGTTCGTCGACACCAGCGAGCAAGCGACCCAGTGTGGACTTGCCGGCGCCGGACGTACCCACGAGGGCAAGCCGCTCGCCGGGTCGGATCGTGAGGTCGACACCGTGCAAAACATCGCGCCCGTGGTCGTACGCGTAGCGAACGTCGCGCACATCGATCGTTTCGGATACCGGTAGGGCGTCAACCGACGGTACCGACGACGTCATCGCCAGGCCTTCGATCCGGGCAAACGACGCGCCACTGCTCTGCAACTGCTCGACCCACATCAGGATGGTGTCCAGCGGCCCGGTGAACTGACGGAAGTACAGCGCCGAGGCGATCACCGCGCCCACCTCCGCGCTGCCGTGATCGACGAGCGCGCCACCGATCAGGAGAACGCCGACGACCGGCAGCAGGTACGAGATGTCTACGCCGGGAAACAGCACGCTGCGCAGGAACAACGTACGCGTGCGCGTTGCGCGTACCGAGGCGATCGCCGCTTCGCCGACTTCGATGCGCCGAAGCTGCAGGCCGAGCGCCTCGACCGTACGTGCACCGGTCGCGGTCGCGGTCAGCACCTCGGTCATCGTGGAGTTCGCCGCGCCCTCGGCGAGATACGCGGTGCGGGCCCGGCGCAGGTACCAGCGAGCGATCGCCCACGCGCAGATCAACGTCGCGAAGCCGCACGCGCCGAGCAGCGGGTCCAGGATGAACACGGCGACCAGGATGAACGTGCACTGGATGATCGCGATGAAGATGTCCGGTGCCGCATCACGCAGCGTCCTCGCCACGGTCAAGACGTCACCGGTACCGCGAGCGGCCAGGTCGCCCGTGCCGACGCGATCGATGACCGATGCCGGCAGGGCCAGCGCCCGATCGACGAAGTGCTCGCGGATCCGGGCCGACGTACGCTCGCCGAACCGGTACCCGACGAATCGCGCGTACCGCGTCAGGATGAGCTGCGCGAGTGCGCATGCCGTGATCACGAGAGCGAGCCGGTCGACGGTCGGTAGGACGGTGCGGCCGTGCCCGTTCTTGACCGTGTCGATGATGGTCCCGAGCAACCACGGACTCGCCAATCCGACGGCGGCCGCGAGCGCATTGAGCACCAGCATGCCGGCGAATGCCCGGCCGTCGGCGCGTACCAGACCCACGATGGCTCGCCGTACGTGCGCGGGTTCGGCGATCGGCAGCGAGTTCATCGGACCAGCTCCGAATCGGCAATCGGTCCGCCGTCGGATACCGAAGAAGCGTCGTCCGAATCGCGTTCCACCAACGACCGGTAGCCGGGATGCCCGAGCAGCTCACGATGCGTTCCGGATGCCGCCGTCACGCCGTCGACAAGGAAGTAGACGACGTCCGCACGATCCAGAACCAGCGGTGATGTGGACGTCACGACGGTCGTACGGCCGTCGCGCGCGGCTCGAAGCCCATCCGCCATCGCGGCCTCGGTCAACGCATCGACCGCCGACGTCGGCTCGACCGCAAGCATGATCTCCGAGTCGGCCAGGAGTGCCCGGGCCATCCGGATCCGTTGCCGCTGACCGCCGGACAGGTTGCGGCCCTGCCCCTCGATCGCGGTGTCGAGGCCGTCCGGCAGACCCAGCAGGATCTCCTCGGCCATCGCCGCCCGGATGGCGCGCAAGATCGAGGCATCGTCAGCGGCCATTCGCCCGGACACGACATCGCGGAGCGTCCCCGCGAACAGGTCGGCCTCGTTGTCGGCGACCAGAATGTGCTCCCGAGCCGATCCGATCGGTATCTCGTCGAGACGGCTCGTGCCCCAGGTCACGGCGTTGTCCACAGCGGTACGCGGGGCCGGTACGCCGCCCGACGAGGTGGCGTCGGTGAATCCGCCCAGCCGATCCACGATGGCGATCGCGTCAGCCGTCCGAGCGGTCGCCAGCGCGGTCAGAAACCCGGGCTCGACGCGTACGCCGGAAAGCGCATCCACCAGCACAGACCCGCGCGACGGCGCGATCGCGGCAGATGTTGACCCGGAGGTCGGCGCCAGCCGGAGAAACCGCACCACACGGTCCGCGGCGACCAAGCCGCGGCTCGTGTCTTCGAGGCACTCGATCAAGAACGCCACCGGGAACACAAGCACTGCGACGTATCCGTACACGGCGACGAGATCGCCGATCGAGATCGTGCCCTGAGCAGCCATTCGGGCCGCGAGCCAGGTGACGGCCGCGAGGAACACCGCGGGCAGGCCGACGCCGAGCGCGTTGATCCAGCTCGTGACGGCGCCGACCCGGTACCCCTCGCGGCGCAGCGTGTCGGAGTCACTGCGGTACCGCTGGGCGTACTCCTCCTTGCCGCCGAAACCGGCGAGCACCCGCAGGCCGCCGATGACATCGACCAGACGCGAAGCGAGCGCGCCCTGCTCTTCGCGGTAGACCGTGCCGACGCGCTGCAGGCGGCCGAGGAGCGGACCGATCAGCAGCGCGAGCAGCGGCACGCCGGCCAGCACGACGATCGCGAGCAGCATAGAGATTGACCAGAGCAAGACCGCGATCACGAGGTACGCGATCACCGAGCCGATGCCGGGACCGGTGATCGTCAGTACCTGGGCAATCGTGCCGACGTCCCCCATGCCGATCGTGACCACCTCGCCGGCGGTGATCTGACGTGGCAACGCTGCGCCGAGCTTCGTCGCGTGTGCGATGACCGAGCGGACGGTCCGTAACGCCGCATCCAGGCGGATCCACGTCATCGTGCGATGCCGGAACATCCCGAGAAACGCGTTCACGACGCCGGTGACGAACAGGATCGCCGTCCACCACATCAGCGAGCCGTAGTGGCCAGCCGTCAGGCCATCGTCGATCGCGCGCGCCATCAGGTACGGCGGAGCCGCCAGACCGAGCAGCCACACGACGCTGACGGCGGCACCACGCGCGACCCGAACGCGTTGCGCCACGACCAGCCACCAGAGGTAGCGACCGGGCCCGCGCAGATGTGAAAGCGGAGGTCGTTCCATGCGCGAACTCTAGCGGCGTGCCGCCGACCACTCCATCGAATAGAGCGGCCGGCGGACTTGCGTCACATCAGGTTCGGGAGCAGTTGAATCGCGGTAACCGACGATGCCCACAGGATTGCGATCAACGCGGGCGCCGCTACCAGCCAGGTTTGTGGTGCACCCCATCGCGTCTGCGCCCAGACCGCGGCCATCGCGACCACGAGCAGGAGCTGCAGCCACAGAATGAGCGGGACGAGCGCCCCCGGATCGCCCTGCATCGCGTTCTCCGGTTCGGTACCGGTCGTCAGCCGGTTCGCCGGCGTCGGTACGACCGGGCCCTGTAGCAGCGAGTCCACGAAGATCGCCTGGTTCGGCACCCAGCCGGCTCGCCAGCTGACGCCTTCGGCAGTGACGAGCGTCAACGAGCTGCCGCTCGCGGCAGGCGGATCGGGTTTCGGATCCCCCGATCGGCGTACGTCGGTGACGATGTAACGGAACGTGCCCTGCTGGGTGGTCACGATGATGCTCTCGCCCGCGTGCAGATCGCTGATGTGCGCGAACGGGCCGCCGAACGCCAGTGAGCGCCCGAATATGAAGCTCTGTCCGGCCTGGCCGGGCAGCGGGGACGTCCGGGCGTGTCCCGGCCCGACGGTGAGATCCTTGCCGGTCGTACCTTCGACGAAGACGTAGCGCAGACCGATCGTCGGTGCTTCGATCAGGCCCAGCGGCGTGCCCTCCGGGATGTTGCCGCCGTCAAGAACGGTCTCCTGGGCCAGATTCGATCGCAGATCGCCGTACATGAGCTGCTGGGATCGGGCCGCGGACATGCTGGACAGACCGACCACGAACAACACCGTCCACAGGCC
Organism: uncultured Actinomycetota bacterium; assembly: GCA_963831705.1. GTDB lineage: Bacteria > Actinomycetota > Actinomycetes > Mycobacteriales > Micromonosporaceae > DASQPR01. The sequence continues at coordinate 1,245,507 of CAWHRE010000010.1, forward strand.
GAGTACGCCGAGCATGAGGAATCCTCGGCTGAACGCCGTTGACAGCGTCATCGGCGCCGGGCGAGGCACGCGTGGTGCCGGTCGAGGCACCATCGGTGGTGGCGGTGGCCCATAACCGGGAGCGCCGAACGGCGTACCGGATGGCGGTGGCGCCTGCGACCCCGGAGCAGGTGCCCAGACTGTCGTCATTGCCGGTCCCCGTTCTCGGCCAGACGACGCAGACGATTGTCCAGGTTTGCCGCCGCATTCATGCCGGAGATCGTTCGGATGATGATCGCGATGACCATTGCGACGATGCTCACCAGCACCGCGACCGGCAGCGCCCACGACGCCGAGGACGATTTGACCGACATGGTGTAGCTCTTCGGCAAATCAACCGGCGGAATGTACGCCGATGCGCTCGGCGACGGTGTGGCCGACGGCTTCCCGGTCGGTGGTGGCACCGGCGAGGTCGCCCCGGTACCGGTACCGCTGCCGGCGCCGCTGCCACTACCCCCGGTTGATCCGGCCGGTGGCGACGTCGGCGGCAGCGTCGTTCCGTTCTGCGCGGCCACGAGAGTGGCAGCCTGCTTCGTGTACGCGATCATCGCGCTGAGGCCATTTGCCGCGGTCATCGGAAGGTATCCCGGCGGGAGCTGCCCGATGTCCTCGCCCGGCTTCTGGCCGTCGCTGGTGGCGTAGAGCAGAAATTTCGCCAGCTCGCCCGCGGTCGTGGCGTCGACACCCGTGGCCGGGATCAACGCGTAGACCACCATGGTGCCCGGGTACGCGGCCGCCACGGTACGCAACTTCGCGTACGCCATCGGCCACGTATGCGTCGACGTATTCTCTTTCGCAGTCACGATCGCCGCCCGCATTGACGCGACGGTTGGCGCGACAAAGTGTCCCGGCGAGGACTGCAGGGACGCACTGTGCAGCCCGTACAGCGTGGCGTCGCCGACCGCCGTTACGCCGAGCATGAACTGCCTGCCGGTCGGCTGTCGACCGGTCGCCTTGAGCGTACCGCCGATGATCTTGTTGGTGTTTGCCTGCAGAACCGGCGAGCAGGCGGTTTGCGGATTCGCGATCGCGAACTGCATCGCCTGCGCGATCCCGGCAAGCGTTGCCATCGGTGCCGCGATCAGCGGCAGAATCGGTACCGGAACGATGTTTCCGTCGTCGTTCCGCAGGCACCCACCCAGATCGATATCTGGCGAAAGGAACGTGTCCTGCAGCGGCCACACGCCGCGCGGGAGCGTGATGCCCTTGTAGGACGGGTTGACCGTCATTCCCCACGGATCGGGCGTGCCGTTCAGAAAGGCCCGGGCATCAGGATCCGCGTTGATGTAGGACGTCAGCGCATACATCACATCCGAGTTGCCGGAAAGCGCGAGCAATGTCGCCGAGGCCTGCGTTTCGGTCGGTACGCCGATGCCGGGATTCAGCCTGGTGAAGTCCGGATCCACCGCGATGTCCTGTGGATTCTTCGCCATCTTGGCGTATTTGTTCGATGCCGGCAATCGAGCGAAGTCCCGCTGCAGGCTGATCTGACCCCAGTAGGACTCGGTCAACAACTTCGCCAGGAGACGTGGCGTCAGTTTCAGATTCGCGTACGGATGGCCGTCCGCACCGTCGACCGCGAACGATATGGCGAATCCGGTGACCGAGACCGGCGCGTTGACGGTGGGTATGGCATAGCTGGACGGTGGATTGCTGACCAGCGCCGCGCTGATCGACCCGTTGGCCAGCGCCGATTCCGCCTGCGGCTCACCGGTGCTCACGTGCTGGTATTTGAACAACTTCGAGTCCTGGCAGAACCTCGCCTGCCAGAGGAGCGACGCCTGATTCATCAACTCGGAACCGTAGATGTCGACCGGGATCCGATTGTCGAGCGTGTCGCAAACGTTCGCGGGCGGCGCGAAGGTCAACGGCACCGAGACTCGGTTCCGCCAGTTCGATGCACTCCACCACAACGCGCCGATCACCGGGTCGTTGGTCGGGTCAAATCGGTGATCGGTGGAGAACGGCTGACCCGGCGCGTACAGGCCGGTCGCCTCACACGCGCCCGCATCGGCATCGACCTCTTCGGCCGGCGGCTGGTCATCGACCGGAAGACCCTTCGCCGTAGGGTCGCAACTGATCCCCATGATCGGGATGATTTCGAGCGAGCACGGCACCGTGTTCGAGCAGCCCAGCGAACCGTTCTCCGCCGCGGTCCAGATGTCGAAGCCCGCGGTGCCCTTTCCGTCCGCGCCGGTCGGTGCGTACGTCCCGTTGGCCGGGGGCGCGGCCGGATCCTCAAGGAGCGAGCCCTCCGGCGGGATGCCGCACGTACCGTTCGAGCCCCAGTAGTAGACCGTGGTGTCGGCCGCACGGAACGGCACCCAACGGGTGGCCGAGGCACCGATGTCACAGTTCAACGTCGTCGGCGGGGCGTCGACCTGCGCACTCCGGTGGTCCGGGGTTTCGTAGCGGTCCAGCCGCCATGCCGGGTAGGCCGTCTGGAACGAACCTTGATAGCGCTCGTCCGGGGTCTGCGTCCAGCACGTCGTCGGATCGACCCGCTGCGCGGCGGCCACGGTCGCCGAGTCGACGCCACGGCACTCGAGGATGACGACCGGATACTCCTGCAGGCTCGCCAGCGTGCTGTTCGGGTCGGAGACCAGACCGCCGGTTGGATGTGCGCCCGTCCACGACACGTCGATCTGTTGCTGTCCACGCAAACCAGCGGTCTGGGAGACGCTGACCGAGAAGGTCCGCTTGTCGACGACGGTCGACGTTCCATCCGCGTTCAACGTCGATCGCGAAACCGTCTCGGTATGGGTGAACGCGGCAGCGCTGGCGGGGGATGCCGGAAGCGAGCCCAGCGCGGCCACGAACGTGGCGACCAGAAGCGCCGCGAGAATCCGTCGGGATCTGGTCATGGTCGCCCCCGCCGGGTGAGAACACGCTGCAGGATCACCGGTACGACGAGAACCGCGAGGAGCTCCAGGATCACCAGTGGCGTGAGGACCGTGTCATTCGGTGCGCTCGCCAGCGAGGCTGGTACCGGCACGATCTGGTCGTCCGGCACGGATGTCGGCACGCCGCCGTTGCCTGGCTGGTTGGCATCCGTGCCGGTCCCGATACCCGTGCCCGTGCCGCCACCTGTGCCGGTCCCGGTCCCGGTACCGGTGCCCGTGCCGGTACCTGTGCCCGTGCCGGTACCCGCGCCCGTGCCGGTACCTGTGCCGGTACCCGTGCCCGCGCCTGCACCCGCGCCGGACCCGGATCCGGTCGATCCGCCTGGCGGCGCCGCATCCGTTGTGCACGGACCGGCCCCGACCTTGTCGCAGGCTGGCGGCAACGGGGCGATCTCCGCGAGGTAGTTCTTGCTGAGGTCGCTCTGGTCGAAGGTGGGGTTGTTGCAGGTGCTCACGTCTCCGATGGACTCAGTCGACCTTCGGATCGGCGGTCTTCAGCAGCGGCGATCTGGCTGAAGCCGGCCTGCACCAGGTTGATCGGCAGCGGCGAGTAGCCGATCGGGCCCATCGTGGCCGTTGACCGGTGCAGATCGAGTAGTAGATGAAGTCGCGAGCGTCTGGCGCTTGGGCGTGGTCATGCGGCGATCGTTGGAGGCGGTCGGGCAGGATCATGTACGAGTAGGACGACATCGGGTACGTACGCGGGTCGCTGTACGTGTAGACCGCGTCGAGCTTCTGGATCAGGTCGCTGACGCGATCGGTGTCGATGTCGGCTTGGGTCAGCGACTTCGCCACGTTGTACTGCGTCGGGAGCGTGTAGTAGCCGGCCGCGTTCTCCGATCTTGACCACCGGGTACTGCGCGTTGAGCGCGTAGAGTACTCGTCGTAGCCGATCGCACCGTTGGCCGCCGAGGACGTGACGAAGTTCATGACGCCGTCCGAGCCGTTCTGCGCGACCATCTGCTGCCCTTGCGCGGGTAGTACTCGGTCATATCGTTGCATGCCCGTTGTTGAACGGCCCCCAGATGGCTCCGTCCTGGCGTCCAGGTACGCGGTGAACTGCGCGGTCGAGCCGGAGCCCTCGGAGTGCACGACCGGGATGATCGGGATCGACGGCAGCCTGCGGCCGTTGTTGTCCGCGTGATCTGCGGGGTCGTTCCAGTTCGGTGATCTGGTTGGTGAAGATCTTCGCGAGCGTCTGACCGGACAGCCGCAGGTTCCGTCACCAGCTTGCCGCCGACCCGGATCTGGTACGGGAACGCCGTACCGCCGGCCACGATCGGCAGGTACACGTACGTCCGGCCGAGCGACGTGTCCGTCTCGCCGGTGATCGGGTCGGTGCCCTGGTAGGCGATGTCGGTCACCGCGAAGTCCACGTTGCCGAAGGCGAAGTCCTTACGACCCTGCGCCGAACCACTGGACGTGAAGACGACCTGCAGAGCCTCCTCATGATCACGTCGGCGATCCACTGGTTGACGCGCGTTCGCCGACCACGAGGACCCGGAGCCCTCGATCGGACGCGTGCGCTGGGTGACGCGCTGGCCGGGGCGGCGATCGCCGTCGCGCTCAGCACGACGAACGAGACTGCCCAGCGCCAGCCGGCGCATCCAGCGTCGGATCATGATCGCCCACCCTTCTGGCGGGCGAGCCGCCGTGCGGTAACAAACAGAACGAGCACGATCGCGAGCAGCACGGCGGCGGCGCCGTATCCGCGCTCGACGTACCTCGGCTCGCCACTGCGCACCGCGAAGTAGATGAACAGCGGCAGCGAATTCATCGGGTTCTGGAACGGGCCACGCGTTGAAGTAGGTCGACGCGCCGGAGGTCAGCAGCACCGGCGACGTCTCGCCGACGCCGCGAGCGACGCCGAGAATCAGCGCGGTCGACCAGGCCCGGTCGAGCGGTCGGCAGCACCACGTGCCAGAGCGTGCGCCATTGCGTCGATCCAGAGCGCAAGCCCGGCCTCGCGCAGACCACCCGGGACGACGCGCAGTACGACGTCCGCCGCTCGCGCGATGATCGGCAGCATCATCACGCTCATCGCCATCGACGCGGCGAAGCCGTTCCGCTCGAAGTGCAGCGTGACGATCAGCACGGTGTAGACGAACAGACCGGCCACGATCGACGGCAGTGCGGTCATCGCCTCGACCACGGTCCGGACGATCCGCGCGAACCGCCCGCCGACCTCGGTCATGAACACCGCGGTACCGATACCGAGCGGCAAGCGTGACCGCGACCGCGATGCGCGATCTCGATCGTCGAACCGATAATCGCGTGCAGGATGCCACCGTGACTGAGCGGATCGTTCTCGCGGACGCCGGCCATGTCATCGCTGTAGAAGTTCCAGTGCGGCAGCGCCGGAGCGCCCTTCCAGAAAATGAAGCCGATCGTGAGCACGATCGCTGCGCCGACCAGCACCGCACCGCCGTGCACGATGCCCGAGACCAGGCGGTCGACGACGACCGTGCGCGAGTTGCCGATGCTGGTCACGCCCGCATAGAACGCCAGAAACAAGAAGTACCAACAGACCACGAGCCCAAACCAACCATGCACCGGTATGAGCTGCTCGGTGATGATCCACGCGAGGGCCAGGGCCGCGACCATGGCACCGATCACGCTGGCCTTGTCGTCGACCGTACGGGCGCGCAGCTTCCGCGGCTCCTCGGCGGTCGGCCAAGCCGGCTCGTTCCGATACACCGGCTGCATCAGCTGCGTTGGTGTCATCTGTGTCGGCGCATGGACCGGGAGCGGCAACGGCTCGGTTGGCCACGGGTCAACGTCGGGCACCGGGCCGGACGGCGGCGCTTCGGGCGGCAGAGCATCGGACGGTACGTATGTCATGCGTCGACTCCCGCTCCGCTACGGCTTCGGTTGACGATCATCGCGGCGACCGTGTTGACCAGCGAGCGTGATCAGGAACAGTACGAATCCGGCGGTCAGTAGCGCGGACAGTTGCCCCGCCGAGGCCTCACCGAAGCGTCCGGCGATCAGCGACGAGACCGTCGTCGTACCGATTTCGAGCACTCGAATCTTGATGTCGAACGCCGACCGACATGATCAGCACGACCGCGATCGTCTCGCCGAGTGCGCGGCCGAGGCTGAGCATCGTGCCGCCGATGATGCCGCCCCGTCCGAACGGCAGCACGACCGTGCGGATCATGCCCCATCGAGTGGAGCCGAGCGCGAACGCCGCCTCCCTCTCCGCGACCGGCGCCTGCGAGAACACCTGGCGCATCACCGCGCATGCCATCGGGATCACCATCAACGACACGGCGACGCCCGCGTCGAACGCCGATCCGACGTACGCCGACTTCGACCAGACCGGCGCGTTCGGATCCGTGTTCACCACGAAGAACGGCACCCAGCCGAAGTGCTGGTGGAGCCAGTGCGACAGGAAGAGCATGCGGTCTTCGAGGAAGTCCCGGCCGAGCAGGCCGTAACAGATACTCGGGATCGCGGCCATCAAGTCGATCAGCGAGATCAGCGTCGCCTTGAGCTTCGGCGGCGCGTACTCGCTGATGTACAGCGCGGTCGTCAAGGCCAGCGGGAACGCAACGACCAGCGCGATCAGGGCGACCTCGAGCGTGCCGAGGAGGACCGCCGAGATACCGATCTTGTTCTGCTCGGGGTCCCACTGGTTTTCGACGAAGAAGTGCAGGCCGTACTGGCGGAGTGTCGGAATCGCCTGGATCGCGAGGAACAAACCGATCGAGCCGGTGATCGCGAGTACGAGCGCGCCGATACCGCGTGAACCGCTCCGGTAGATGCGGTCGACGAGCGAGGGAGTCGTGGTGATACGACGCGGCGCATCGGTGGTCTCCGGTTCTGGCTCGCTCATCCGAACCGCCCGTTGACGTAGTCGGCCGTCCGCGGGTCGGGCGGGCTGCCGAAGATCTGTGCGGTCGGGCCGTGCTCCACGATGAAGCCGGGTCGGCCCTGCTCGGCGAGGAAGAACGCGCATTGTGCCGATACGCGGGCGGCCTGCTGCATGTTGTGGGTGACGATCACGATCGTGACCTCTTGCGAGAGCTCGGATCATCGTCTCTTCGATGACCCGGGTCGAGGTCGGGTCGAGCGCCGAACACGGCTCGTCCATCAGCAGGACGCGGGGTCGAACTGCTAGCGAGCGAGCGATGCACAGGCGCTGCTGCTGGCCACCGGAGAGCGCACCGCCGGGGGAATCGAGCCGGCTCGCGACCTCGCGCCACAGGCCGGCCTTCGTCAGGCACTCCTGCGACCAGCCAGTCCTTCGTCTGGCGATCGACCCGGGTACCGGTGAGCTTCAGACCGGCCACCACGTTGTCGTAGATGCTCATGGTCGGGAACGGGTTCGGCTTCTGGAACACCATGCCGATCGAGCGCCGCGCATCGGTCAGGCGGCGGCCGTCCTCGTAGATGTCGTCGCCGTCGAGCAGCACCTCGACCCGCGAGCTGCGCGGACGGTACCAGCTCGTGCATTCGGTTGAGGATCCGCAGGAACGTCGACTTGCCGCAGCCGGATGGGCCGATCAGCGCGGTCACGTTGCCGGCCGGCATCAGGAGTGACACCCGGTCGAGCACCTTATGGTCACCGAACCAGGCGGAGATTCCGCGCGCTTCGAGCTCGGCAAGCGGTGGCGCCATCGGACCCATCCGACCCATCGAGTCGATCGGACCCATGGGTGGCGGCTGTAGCGACATCTCTGAGGTGGACATGCGTGCCCCTAACCGTTCGGATAACCGGAGTCACGCCGGCTGTAGTAGTAGATGAAGCCGACGATGGCGACCACGACGAACGTGAGCCCGAGGCCGAGCACCGTCGCCAGCGATGTTGAATGGCTGGCGAGCGTGAGCGTGCCGCCGACCGTGGCGAACTCGTCCGACGGCTCCGCATAGACGGTCGAGGCGCTCGGCGGCGGGATCGTGATGGCGCCGTCGTTGTCGCTGGTCGCCGCTGCGGTCGGCGGAGTGGTCACGACGGCCGGCGGTACGATCGCGGCCGCCGTGGTCGGCGCCACTCCGGCCGTGGTCGGGAGCGACGTGACGGTCGTGAGCGGAGCCGCCGCCGTCGTGACGGTCTCGGTCACGGTCGTCGTAACGACCGACACCGTGGGTGTTGGCGTCGGCGTAGGAGTTGGGGACGGGGACGGCGTGGGCGTCGGGCTGGCGGGGCCGCCTCCGGTGGTTACCGCGGACGGCGGATAGACGACGTCCCAGGTACCGGTGACGTTGCCGTTTCCGTCGTTGGTCAAGATCGTGAACCGGATGTCAACCCGGAAGTAGGCAACGTTCTGATTGACGCCCGGGGCCGACGTATACAGCCGCAATTCGTAGAGATTCTGGTAGCCCGGAGTGGTCGACGCGTTCGGGAACTCGCTGTAGTAGTCCGCCATCGACAGATCGCCCTCGGTCGCCGTGACCACCGGGAGCGTCATGTGCGCGATGTTCGCCGGTACCCCGTCGCCGGTGGCGGGATAGTTGGTCGAGCCGGTGAGGGTGTCGCCGCTCCACAGCAACGGCGCGACACCTTCCCGCGGCGTGAAAATCTTCAGCTGGGCCAGGCTGTCGCCAGGGCGGCCCGCTCCGGACGCCACGGCGTAGAACGCGGCCGGCCGCTGGCTGAGGTCACCGCCGACCACCTGCATGCCGTTCTTGTCGTAGAACGAGATCGTGCCGAGTACGTTCGCCTCCGGTTCCCAACCCGGATCCTGATCGCTCAGCGCAGCGCCGGCGAACACGAATGTGGCCGCCGCCGCGAACAGCACGAACAGCACCGCGAACGTGTTCCGCCAACGCCTCGGATTGCGGACGGTCATCCGGGTACCTGGGTCCATGTGTCGCCGGTGATCTTCAGATTCGCGGCCATGTACTCCGTCGTGTCCGCGGACTGACCCGGCGCGTCGAGAATGAGGCGGAGCTGAATCGCGCCGTTCCACCGCGGCGGGAATTCCTGGAGAAAGTCCTCGAGCGAGAAGTCGGTCGAGGTCGCCGTCGCGGTCGGATGGGCAGGATCGGTGAACGGCGTCGACGCGGTCAACGAGTCACCGCTCCACATCACGGCGGAGGCGTTCTCCCGCGGCTGGAACGCGAACAACGTCGCGGTCGCCCCGGCTCCGTTGTACGGCGCCGGGGCAGCCTTGGAGCTGACCGCCCGAGCTACGAACGGCGTGGTGTTGACGCTGCCGTGCGTCACCACGTGGCCGGACGCGTCGTACAGCGTGATCGTGCCGATCACGGCCGGGTCCGTGTACTGGTCGGCGGCCTTGGCGGGCCGGGTGACGACAACCCACGCGATTACCGCGACCACGAGGACGACGAGGCCGAGAATGAGCTTGCCACGTGCGGACTTCATTGGACGGCTCCCACCGTCTCCAGCGCGTCCTTGCGAGCCGCGAGCATTGCGGCATCGATCCGGCGCAGGACCCGACGGCGGCGCAACAGCCACAGGCCGACCAGGATCAGCAGCAACAGGATGACGAGGATGACCAGGAGCCAGCCGATTGCCCAGAAGTAGCCGGACGTCTGCGTCTTCGGGACGGCCTGACCGATCGGCTGCTGCGGATCCGGGTACGGCGTCAGCGCGACCGATGCGGTCAGCGGGCCGTACGGGAAGATGTGCTTGAACGAGGCGGTGAACGTCGCGCTTCCGCCGGGCAGCAACTCCGGCAGATCCGTCGGCGTGTACGTGCCGAGCGTCTGGCCGAACGCGTTCTTGATCGTGATCTTGGCACTACTTCTCAACCGGATGTTTCCGGGATTGCTCACGGTGTACGACATCGTCACGGAACCGTGGCCGAGTGGCGAACCGACGCCGTGGAAGTGCGCCGAGATGTTGCCGACCGAAAGACTTGGTCGCAGATTGCCCGGTACGCGCAGGTAGACCCGAACGGCGACGCGGGAGTCGAGGTTGACTCCGGTCTGGCCGGTCTTCGTGGTCAGCGACACCACAACGCCGCCGGCATGGTCACCGGGCGTAGCGGAAGCCGGAATCACGACGGTGAATGGGATCGCAAGGCTCTTGCCGGCCGCGATCGTCACCAGCGGCGTCGAAAAGTGGATCCAGGAACCGATGTCGACCGGCTTGCGGTCGAACGGCAGCAGGTCGAACGCGCCGGTGGCGGTGTTGTACGCGTCGGTGCCGTACACGTTGAACGAGACCGTGGCCTTGCTGAGGTTCGTCACCAGCATGTTGTCGATGAAGGACGTGCCCGGTGCGCCTTGCAGCGTGAAGTGCGTACGGCTGTCCGGTAGTCCCTTGGACGTCGCCGGCCGGACCGACCAGATTCGCTGACCGTTGTCGACCGGCGCCATCGGAACGGCCATTGCGGTGCCCGGTGCAACGCCCACGAACGACAGCCCGGCCGCGATAACCGCAACGGCCAGCCGCAGTGACTTCCTCATCGACGTCTTCCAATCGCATGTACGGGAATGGATAATCCGGTGCGGACCGGGTCGGTGGCGCTGACCCGGCCCGCACCGGCCGGTGCGGTTGCTTACCTAGATCTGGGCCTGAATCACGGGCTGATCAGGGTGAGCGTCAGGGTGCTCGTGTAGAGACCCGGTGCCGACGTGTCCGGGATACGGAAGTCCAGGGCAGCGCCGAGGTTCGCGGTACCGAGCCCGTTGTTGGGAGCGGCGACCGCCAGGTTGTTGATGTTCGACAGACCGAGGCTGGCCGGCGTCTGCAGCGTGGAGTTGACCGCTGCACCCAGACCGATCGTGCCTTCGGCGTCGCCGCCAGCGGCGAGGACCGGGGTCCAACCGAGGTTCTTGGCAGAGATCGTGGTGGCGCCGTTGACGAAGTCAGCGGCCTGTCCCGTTACGGTCCAACCAGACTCGGAAGGACGCGTATCGACAACAGAAACACCCGTCAAATTGCCGTCGAACACCCATGCGTGGTGGTGTCCACCCGCGATGCTCGCGTCCACCGGGTGACCGGCGGCCGTGGTCGGGTCGACCTGGTTCAACGCGACCGAAGCACCGGCGGCGACCTGAAGGCTCAGGCTGCCGGCGAACGGGGCCGTGTTGTCCTGCGCGTTCAGCGTGATGCCGGCCGTGCCGAAGTTGGCCGGCTGGACAACGAAGCTCAGCACGAGCGACGTCGACGACGAGTACGTCGTCAGCGACGGCGTGAACTTCGCCACCAGCAGGTGCGGCGAGTTCGCCGCGTTCAGCACTACTGCCTTCGTCGCTACACCAGTTGCCTGGGTGTAGGTGTCAGCGTTGCCGAGGTCCGTGGAGCCGTCGAAGAACTCGACGGAGCCCGCGAGACCGGTCGCCGTGACGTTGGCGGTCAGCGTGACGTTCGCGTTACCCGAAGCGTCGCCCGTAACCGGGCTGACCGGGTTGGCCGTGAGCGTCGTGCTGGTCGGAATACCGGCCGGTGCAACCGTGTACGGCAGCGAGCCATTCGACGCGGTGAACGCGGTCGCGTCCGCCGGCGTGAACGCTGCGTTGAACGTGTGGTTGCCGTCCGCCGGGTGAACGACGAGCGTCGCCACACCGGTCGCCGGGTTGTAAGAGCCAGCGCCGAGGTCGACCGCGCCGTCACTGAACTCGACCGACCCGGCCGCAGCCGGGGCGACCGTCGCGGTCAGCGTGACCGCTGCGCCGCTCGTGGCCGGGCTGGTCGGGTTGGCCGTGACCGTCGTGGTCGTGGTGACCACGCCGGCCGGGTAGACGACCGTCCACGTGTCGGCGGCCGTGTTTACCTGGACGTCGGCACGGTAGTACGTAACACCCTGGCTCTGGCCGGGACCCGACGTGTACAGCCGGATCTCGTAGATGTTCTGGTAACCAGCGGTGGTGGAGTTGTTCGGGAACTCGCTGATGTAGTCGTTCAGCGAGAGGTCTCCACTGCCCATCGTCGCGACCGGCACGCTCAGGGCGTGTACGTTCGCCGGAACGCCAGCACCCGTCGCCGGGTAGTTGGTCGCGCCACCGAGCGTGTCACCACTCCACAGACCCGGAAGAACTCCGGGCTGCGGCGTGAACGCCTTGACCTGCGCCAGGCTGTCGCCGGGACGACCGGCTCCAGACGCAGCCGCGTAAACGCTGTACGGGTGGTCATCGAGGCTACCCCCGGTGATCACACCGCCAGCCGCGTTGTAGAACGTGATCGAGCCGAGCGCAGAAGCGTCCGGTTCGAACGCCGGGGGCGTAGCCGCGTAAGCCGCCGTACCCGCGACGAGCATTCCGGCCGTGAGAGCAAGGGCAGCAGCCCCGGCCATCACGAGCCTTTTGCGCATCTTCACGGAAGACTCCCTTTCGTGGTGGGTTTGCCGGTCCGTATCGGACCGGCGATTACGGTCAGCTGTGCGCGAGACCGAGATCGGAGTACGACTGGACGAGACCGGCCGACGCGATCAGCGGGCCTTCGGCGGAACGTGCGACCCAGCTCAGCGGACCCGAGAACATCGTCTGAACGAAGTTCTTGGTGCCACCCACCTGCCACGGGTAAGGGATACCGAAAGCGCCCGTGGTGTCGGTCACGTCCCGCTGGCGGACGACGAAGTACAGGCCACGAATGACGTTGTACGAGCCGGCCGAGGACAGCAGCGAGATGACGTTCTGGTTCGCGGCACCGCAGTAGCCGCTGTTCAGAACGAACGCACGGCCGACCGAGAACGGACCGATCGCATCCGGGTCGCTCTCGATGTTGGTCGGGTCGTGCTCCTGCATCGCTCCGACGTTGGCGCCGAGCGTGATCGCCGTGCCACCGTTCTGGGTCTGCAGGTCAGCCAGGAAGAAGTTGCGCGTTCCCGAACCGGCCTGCGGAAGCAGGGGGTGAATCGTGGCGTTGCCATTCGGGCCGCTGTAACCCGGAATGTCACTCCACTTGAGGTAGGTGCCCTGGTAGATGTTCACCAGGACGGAGAGCGGAAGGCTCGTCGGAGCATCGGTGGCGACCTTCTGGGACACCGCCATTTCGAGACCGTCCGTGGCGAACTGGTAAACGTGGAGGCCGCCCCAACCGTTGGCCGTCGCCGCAGTCTGCTCCGCGGGGGAAGGCAGACGGGACGAACGAACGTAGTTGATGACCTCCGTTGCGCCGGTGTCCGCGTTGAGCGCGGCAATGCCCGCGCCCGACCCGTTCGGCCGGCCGATCGGCTTGCTGTTGGCACGGAGCACGACAGTTGCATTCGCCGTGGCCGAGCCGCAGGCGTCGCCGGTGGCGTCAAAGTTGACGACCCGCCGGGACTGGTTCGTGGTGTTGAATCCGGTGTGCCCGTTGACGTCGCCGTCCGCGAGGAAATCCATACCGAACTGAACGGTGTCGGAGCCAACTCCGACAATGTCACTCGCCTGCGGTTGAACGTCCGCGCTGGCAACGGCACCCTGAGAGAGAATAAGGACCAAGGCCCCAATGACTCCCAGACCGGCCTTGCTGATGTTCTTCATCGCTGACCTTTCGCCTGGCGCATCCCGAGTTGGATGCGGGCCAAATTTCGCAGTGCAAGGTCTCGCCTGAACGGTGAATTCATGAACGCCAAATGAAACAGCAGCGCAACATCACCGAACCACAAGACCTCTGCCCACAACGCGAACTCCGGCGACAATCTGGGCCTCGGGAAGTGCTTCAAGAAATCGATGAGCGTTGTAGTCACACTCGTGTTGTCGCAGGTAGGAGCGCGCAGAAACGGCAACAGCGATGCCGTTGAGATCGCCACGCCATTGCCATTGACCACGGCCAACCGAAATGCTGATGCTCAGTTCTCCAGCCCGTTCTCGAAGCGGAAGAGCGGCATTGCGGCATTCGTCGTAATCGGCAAACCACACTGCGGATCGTCCTAATGGACGACTATTGGGTGAGACGATCATCCAACTGACATCTTCACCGACGGTGTCCCCGTGCTGATTTGTGATCGCACGGGACAGAAATACAAATCGTGGGCCAGCCACCGCTGACTCCTCCTCCAGCAAGCACGATCACAAAGCCGACTAGCCTCCCCAGACCAGTGGTCGTGGGCACACGTTCTGTGACGTGAGTGTCGGCCGCACGGTTGCCAGATGTCCGCCGGGCGTCGGCCATACGAAGTCTGGAACTTATTTCACGCCGGTTAACCAGCACGCAAACGGCCCGCATCCACGAGGATGCGGGCCGAATTCAGGTTCCTCTAGGGCGTGTCCACTTCGAGCGAGTCGAAACCGACCCGGTACGGCACGCCGCTATCGGCATCGTGCTGGATGATGCCGAGACCGATGTTGCCGCTCGGGTAACCGTCGATCAATCCAGGGACGGTGTGACCGAGTTCTACGCCGTTTCGAAACAGCACGACCGAGTCGCCGATCACTTCGACCGTGATCCGCGTGGTCACATTGGGCGCGAGCGGCTTCGCGAATGGAAATGGGCGGCCGAGCTGTGCGAAGTCGGCGATTCCGTTATCTCCCACGGTAATCCCGTCAGCGCAGATCTGGACGCCGTAACCGCGCGGGTGCCCATTGACGGACATGAGGTGGAACCAAATGCCGGCACAGCTGGTCGGCGTCAGCAGCCGGACGTTGACCGACAGCTTGAGGTCGGTGAACCTGTTGTTCACGCCCGGCCCGCAGCGGTAGGTCGGCGAGCCGACGGCCGGCAGGTACAGCAGCGAGATGATGTAACGAGAGTTGGCGAACGCACACGAGCCGATGGAATCCGGGGCACTCGCATCCCAGTGCCCCGGCCCGGCCAGGCTGTCCGATATCACCGACGTCGAAAACTGCTCGGTCGGCGCGGCAGGCGCCGACGGTGAAGCAGGCGGCGCCGAAGGCGACGGAGACGCGGACGGCGAAGGCGATGGTGAGGGCGACGGGGACGGCGATGCCGTCGACGACGCGGGCGCCGAGGCCGGGTCCGACGGCAATGGCGGCCCGGCCGCGGCCGCACCGGGTACGTGCAGATAGCCGGTCGCGAATCCGGCAACCGCACCGGCCGTTGCGAGCACGATCAGGATGAGCAACGTGATGCCGATCCCGCGCAACGCCGTGGCGGTACGCCGGCGGGGTGCTAAGACCGGCGCCCGGACCGGCTCGGTCAACGCGTTCTCCGGACCTCGGTCACGGCGTTCTTCCACGCCCCCGAACGCGCTTGGTGCGGCAGCGAATCCGGCCGGCGTGGTCGGCACGTCATCGGACTCGTCGGCAATGTCGACGTATGAGTATTGCAGCGCCGACGTGAACTCCTCGGGCACCTCGTGCGCGGCCGCGACGAGATCGGTCGACAGGTTCTGCACCGCGGCGGTGACGAGGGGATTCTCCGCCGATTTCTCGGCGACCGCGGCCAGCACGCCCTTCGGTGTCCGGGACAGCAGCTGGTCGAGCAGTTCGCGGGCGGACGGCCGATCCGCCGGATTCTTCGCGAGCGCCTGTGCCACCAAGGACTTCAGCGGCTCCGTGATGCCGTCCAGGTCGGGCGGCCGGGTCAGGATCGCGACCGCGGTCGCCGGGGATGAGTCGGCCACAAATGGCACACGACCGGTCGCCGCGAACGCCAGAACGGCACCCCAGGCGAAGACATCCGCGGCCGACGTCAACGGCGCGTGCACGCCCGGATCGAGTCGCTCCGGCGCCATGTACGACACGGTGCCGATCAGCTGATCCGTACGGGTGTCGCCGTCGGTACCGGTGGCCGCCTGCGCGATGCCGAAGTCGATCACCTTCGGTGAGCCGGGGGCGAGCAGGACGTTGCTGGGCTTCAGATCGCGGTGGATGACGCCGGCGCTGTGGATCGCGTACAGCGCGGTGGCCACACCGATCGCCAACCCGTACAGGTTCGCGGGGGTCAGCGGACCACGGTCGAGCACGACCTCGGACAGGCTCGGACCGTCCACATATTCGACAACCAGGTACGGAGTTTCGTGATCGGGGTCCGCGTCGAGGACCTCGGCCGTGCAGAACGGCGGAACCTCCTGGGCGCGCGTGACCTCGCTCCGGAACCGGCGCCGGAATTCCGGCTCGGAGGCCAGATCGGCGCGAATGACTTTGATCGCGACCGTACGGCCGTCCGCGGAGTCGGCCAGATAGACCGATCCCATGCCGCCTTCGCCGAGCCGTTGCAACAGACGGTATTTTCCGAGCTGTCGCGGATCGCCCGGTCGAAGCGGCATGCCCCGTACGCCGCCTGTCACCGTCGTTCCCCTCCCCCGCGCCGGACCGATCCGCCTTTCCGGCGTCCGGGGCGCACCGAACTCATTCTCGCGACAGCATGCCAGCTGACGCCGGAAAGCGAAATGCCCCTCACTGTCGGATCGGGTCAGTCCGAAAACACCGTAAGGGTTGATTGCAATAAGTTCGTTTCCTCGTGCACGCGACCGTCGGCTGCTCAGTTGTCGGCGGCGGCGATCGTCAAGCCGGCCGCTTTGCCGCCAAGGCGGTCGACATAACCCGTGATGCGGGTCAATGCTCCCTGGTAGACCGCCTTGTCGGACGCGCTGGTAGCGGGATCCGCGAGCGCGTCCGGCACATCGATCACCCGGATGTTCGGCGTCAACGCGACCCACGTCGGGATCACCTGCGCCTTCGTCGCCGCCCAGTGGCCGGACGCGTCCTCGGTGAACGTCACTTCCGGCATGATGCCCTCACGGTTGTCGTTGACCGGGTCGGCGTGCCGGGCCACCTGGTTGCCCATGCCGTAAATCACCCATTTGCCGTTGACCGTGGTAATCGGCTGTACGACGTGCTCGTGACATCCCAGAAGCAGATCGATATCGGGCGACGCGGTCAGTTGCTTCGCGAGTGCGATCTGATCGGCGTTCGGCACATGGGAGTACTCCACGCCCCAGTGGATCGACAGCACCACGATCGCGGCGCCGGCCTCGCGGGCACGGTGCGCCGCCGCGAGGATCGCGGTGGTGGAGGTCAGATTCGCGACCCACGGTTCGCCGGCCGGACGGCTCAAACCATTGAATCCAAACGTGTACGACAGCTGAGCCACCTTGACCGGTGCCCCGCCCTGCTTCGGCGTCACGGTCAGCATGTTCGTCGTCTCGGAGTCGGCCTCGGTGCGATAACTGCCGGCGTGCTGAACACCGGCGGCATCGAGCGCGTCCAGGGTGCGCTTGATGCCGGCCGTACCCTGGTCAAGCGTGTGGTTGGAGGCGGTCGAGCAGGTGTCGTACCCGATGTCTTTGATGGTTTGCGCGATCTGAGGCGGCACGCTGAAGCGCGGATAGCCCTCGTATGGGCCGTTCGCGGGCGCGAGCGGGGTCTCCAAGTGGCAGATCGCGACGTCCGCGGCTTCGATCGCGGGCTTGACGTCGGTGAAGATGTCATCGAAGTACATGCCGGACTTGCCGTCGGCCTTCGCGTCCTTCTGCGCCTGCGCCCACACCTGCGGGTGGAGTAGTTCGTCTCCGGCGCCGAGGATCGTGATCGTTCGCGGCCCCGATGCGGTGGACGGAGCCCCAGCTCCACCGGCCTGCACGGCACTCGACGCCGCGGTACCGGTCGGAGGAGTCTGCGCCGTCGATCCGGAGCAGCCGGTGAGACCTGCTGCGACGAGGGCGAGCGCGACGATCTTGACAACAAACGGACGGGTCACGACAGCACACTGTGCCTGCATGCGGAGGTTCGGGCAAGCAGCGCTCTCAAACGGTGACCGCGGCCTCGGTCACCGAGAGATATACGGTATCGCCGGCCCGCAGACCGAGGCCGTCCGCACCGCTCCTGGTCAGCTGCGTCCACACCTCGCCGTCGGCCGTGGTCATCTCGACCCGTACCTCGAAGCCGAGACGCGCCACCCGATCGACCCGGGCCGCCGTCGTGCCGGGTCCGGCAGATACGGAAATGACGATGTCGTGCGGTCGGACGAGCCGCCCGTCGAGGCGCGTCACCGATCCGAGGAAGCTCATCACGAACTCGCTGGCCGGGTTGTCGTAAATCTCGGCCGGGCTGCCGACCTGCTCAACGATGCCTCCGGCGAGGAGCGCGATCCGGTCCGACACCTCCATCGCCTCCTCCTGGTCGTGCGTCACGAACACGGTCGTGACATGCACTTCCTCGTGGAGGCGGCGCAGCCACAGGCGAAGCTCCTTGCGAACCTGGGCGTCCAGTGCGCCGAACGGCTCGTCCAGCAGTAGCACCTCCGGTTCGACCGCGAGCGCCCTGGCGAGCGCCATCCGCTGCCGCTGACCACCGGACAGTTGAGCCGGGAAACGGTTCGCGAACTGCTCCAGGTGGACGAGCTCGAGTAGCTCCATCACGCGCTTCTTGATCTCGGCCCGGGGGCGCTTGCGGATCTCCAGGCCGAACGCGACGTTCTTGAACACGGTCATGTGCTTGAACGCGGCATAGTGCTGAAAAACGAATCCGACATTCCGCTTTTGCGGCGTCAACCCGGTCGCATCGACACCCGAGATCACGACCGTACCGGAATCCGGCCTTTCCAGGCCCGCGATCACCCGCAACAGCGTGGACTTGCCGCCACCGCTTGGTCCGAGCAACGCGGTCAGCGAACCGTCCGGGATGTCCAGTGAGATGTTCTTCAGCACCGGTGTGGCGCCGAACGACTTGTTCACATTCCGCACAACGATCGCCATGCCGACGAACGATACCCGCACCACTCCCCGACCGGCTCCCCCACAAAGCCGCCTCCAGTTGATCGACGTCCCAATCACGCCGTACGTCGGGGTCGATGGCAGAACGAATGTCAGCACGCACATAATCAATCTCATGAGACTCTCGGCTCGGGTGGACTATGCGCTGCGTGCGGTAACCGAACTGGCGGCCGCGCAACTCGTGGCCGATGCCACCGACGGAGTCGCCGGCCCGCACCTGATGACGGCCGAGAAGCTCGCGACCGCGCAGAACATCCCCGGCAAGTTCCTGGAAAGCATCCTCGTCCAGCTTCGCCGTGGCGGCATCGTCGCTGCTCAGCGCGGTCCCGATGGCGGATATTGGCTGATGCGCCCGGCGAACGCGATCTCGCTCGCCGACGTCATCCGCGTGATCGACGGCCCGCTCGCCCATGTACGCGGGACGCGTCCGGAGGATCTTGGCTACACCGGCGCCGCCAAACCGCTGCAGGACGTGTGGATCGCGCTGCGGGCCAGCGAGCGGGAGATCCTGGACATGGTGACGATCGCCGATGTCGCGTCGAACGAGATGCCGCCGCGAGTTCGGGCCCTGATCGCCGACCCGGAAGCCTGGGCGTAAACCAGACCGCCCAACACCAGAACACCCCTTATCGTCATGGGATGGCCGTACGAGACGTAGACGCCACTTTCCTGGCGCTCCCACTGAGCGATCTTGCCAATGCTGCCCTTCAACGCGCCCGTGAACTGGGCGCCGAGCACGCCGAACTCCGCATCGAACGGATCCGCGGTCAGCGCGTGAGCCTGCGCGACGCGGAACTCGACATGATCAGCGACGCGTCCGATACCGGCCTGAGCATCCGGGTCGTGTACGACGGGACCTGGGGCTTCGCGGCCGCCGCCGAACTCACGCCGGAGACCGCGTCGAAGATCGTGGACGAAGCGATCGACGTGGCCCGGGTGTGCCGAGCGGTCAACGCAGAGCCGATCGTGCTCGCGCTAGAGCCGGTCTACGGGGTGGAGAGCTGGGTATCGCCGTACGAGATCAATCCGTTCGATGTGCCGGACGACGAGAAGATCACGCTGCTCGCGACGTGGAGCCGCGACCTCTTGGCGGACGACCGAGTGGATCACGTGGACGCGTCGGTGCACGCGGTACAGGAGAACAAGTTCTTCGCCGACCTCGACGGCAATCGGCTCACCCAGCAGCGCGTACGGATCAACTGCGGCGTGACCGCGGTCGCGGTGAACAAGGAGACCGGCGCGTTCGAGGACATGTCGACGATCGCGCCGCCGGTCGGACGCGGCTGGGAGTTCCTGCTCGGCGAGGGCTGGGACTGGGCGGCCGAACTCGCCGCTCTCCCCGGTCTACTGGCCGAGAAGGTGGCCGCGCCATCGGTGGATGCCGGCCGGTACGACCTGGTCGTCGACCCCTCGAACCTGTGGCTCACGATTCACGAGTCGATCGGTCATGCCACTGAACTCGACCGGGCGCTCGGCTACGAAGCCGCGTACGCGGGAACCTCGTTCGCGACACCGGACCAACTCGGCACGCTGAAGTACGGCTCGGAAGTGATGAACGTGACCGGCGATCGCGACGCCGTACGCGGATTGGCGTCCGTGGCCTGGGACGACGAGGGCGTCGCTGCGCAGCACTGGGACATCGTAAAGGACGGCATCCTGGTCGGCTACCAGCTCGACCGCCGGATGGCCGAGATCACCGGCATCGGCGGCGGCCGTTCCAACGGTTGCGCGTTCGGGGATTCGCCCGGCCACGTCGCGATCCAGCGGATGGCGAACGTCTCGCTGCGGCCGGACCCGGCCGGCCCGTCGACCGACGAGCTGATCGCGCGCGTACAGCGCGGCCTCTACATTGTCGGCGACAAGTCATGGTCGATCGATCAGCAGCGGTACAACTTCCAGTTCACCGGCCAGCGGGCGTACCTGATCGAGGACGGTCGGCTGGCCGGCCAGGTCAAGGACTTCGCGTACCAGGCGACCACGACCGACTTCTGGGGCTCGATGGAGGCCGTCGGCGGCCCCGACACGTACGTGCTCGGTGGCGCCTTCAACTGCGGCAAGGGTCAGCCCGGGCAGGTCGCACCGGTCAGCCACGGTTGCCCGTCCGCGCTGTTCCGCAGCATCAACATCCTGAACACCGTCTCGGAGGCCGGACAGTGACCGAAACACGGATCGACACACCACAGAATCTGGTCGAGCGTGCGCTCAAACTGTCCCGAGCAGACGGTTGCATCGTCCTGGTCGAGCACCGCAGCAGCGCGAACATCCGGTTCGCGAACAACACGCTGACCACGAACGGCGTGATGGCCGCGGTGCGCGTCACGGTCATCTCCACTATTTCCGGATCAAACGGTACGGCGGCCGGCACCGTCACCCGTGCCGGGGTGGATAGCGAGACGCTGGCCGATCTCGTCGCGGCGAGCGAGCACGCGGCGCGTACGGCCGGCCCCGCATCGGACGCGGAGCCGCTGGTCACCGGCGATACCGATCCGTCCTGGACCGATCCGGTCGCGGCCACCTCGATCGATGTGTTCCGCAGGCTGGCGCCGGCCCTGGGCGACGCGTTCTCGGATGCGCGTTCGGAAGGTCGGCTGCTCTTCGGGTACGCCGAACACGAAATCACCACGCTCTACCTGGGATCATCCAGCGGCTTGCGCAGGCGCTGGGCACAGCCGACCGGCAGCCTCCTGCTCAACGGAAAGTCCCCGGACTACAGTCGATCGGCCTTCGCCAGCGTGCCGACCGCCGATTTCACCGATGTCGACGTACCGGCGCTGGATGCGAACGTCACGGCGCGTCTGGGCTGGGCGGAGCGCCAAATCGACGTACCGGCCGGTCGTTACGAGACGATCCTCCCGCCGGATGCCGTCGCCGACCTGTACGCGTACCTGCTCCTCGCCTCATCGGGCCGGGATGCGGTCGATGGCCGATCGGTCTTCGGCAAGCCGGGCGGCACACGCATCGGCGATCAGTTGTGTGGCGATGCGGTCCGGGTATCGCTGGCCAGCGACCCCGATGCACCCGGCCTGGCCTGCGCACCGTTCGTCATCGCCCACCAGAACGACGACGTCACGTCGGTGTTCGACAACGGTCTGCCGCTGGGCCGCACGGAGTGGATTCGGGATGGCGTCCTAACGAGCCTATTGACCAGCCGGTCGATCGCGGAGAAGACCGGGCTGCCGCTGTCGCCGTACATCGACAATCTCACGATGACCGCAACCACCGGTGGTAGCGGGCGCAGCCTGGACGAGATGATCGCCGCCACCGACCGTGGCCTGCTGGTCACGTGTCTCTGGTACATCCGGACCGTCGACGCGCAGTCGTTGCTGCTGACCGGCCTGACTCGCGATGGTGTTTACCTCGTCGAGAATGGCGAAGTCGTCGGTGCGGTGAACAATTTCCGCTTCAACGAAACGCCGGTTGGGCTGCTACACCGGATTTCCGAAGCCGGCGCTACCCAGCGCGCACTCGGACGCGAATTCGGCGCGTACTACAACCGAACCTCGATGCCGGCCTTGCGCATCGCGGACTTCAATATGTCCTCGGTAAGCCAGGCCTCCTAGCCCAAGAACCTGGTTGATCCTGGAGTTAGAGCGACCGCGTTTCGCGCGAATAACTCCAGGATCAACGTCAGCTGGAACCACGGACGGTGAGGACGGTCGGGAGGCGTTTGCCGATCGGGAATCCCGGATCGAGCAGCTTGCGAATGGCCGACGCGGCCTCCTCCTCGACCGGCATATAGACCGAGGACAGATCGGCGGCCTCGGCGAGCGCACTCCCGTCGAAACTGACCACCGCGACGTCGTCCGGCACTCGCCGGCCCGCCTCGCGCAACGCTTGCAGCACACCGATCGCGGTGACGTCGCAGGCGGCGAAGATCGCGTCCAGCCGAGGATGGTCGGCGAGTAGCTGCTGAGCCGCGCGATAGGCGGTACGCCGGCTGAAGTCGCCGTCGATGAACGCGACGTCGTGGCCGAATTCGGCCGCTGCGCTCAGGAATCCGACTTTGCGCTCCAGCGCGCACGGCGTCGCCGGTCCGAACACCGCGCCGAGCCGCCGCCGACCGGTCGCCATCAGATGCAGCGCGGCCTGCCGTGCACCGTCTTCATTGTCGGGCGCGATGAACGGGATGCCGTCGGCCGATCGGCCCAACGAGACCGTACGCGTCCGGGTCGATCGGTCAATGGCCTCACCAGGCATGTTGATGACGATTCGGCCGAACGGCGCGTCGTCCTCCTCAGCGGTCGGCGGCTGAGCGACGAGCCGCAGTCGCAAGTCGATGTCGCTTCCGCCGAGCGCGCGGACGGCGCCGGTCATCACCCGTCCGTAGAACGGTTTGACGCTCAGCGCATCCGGATCAGCATCGACAATCAGCACTTCGATCGATTCGGACCGGCCAATCTCCGCTCGACCGGTGGCGAGCGCCTTCGCCGCCGCGTGCGGGCGGAATCCAAGTTGGTCGGCCGCATCCCGCACGCGTTGCCGTACGACTGCCGTGGTCCCGGGTTGGCCGTTGATCGCGCGCGACGCCGCGGTCCGGGACACCCCGGCAGCACGGGCAACATCTTCGAGCCTGGGACGTCTATGTTCCATACGGCCGAACGTATCCGACGACCACGACACTTCGCTCTCCTAATAGACCTGGAGATATCAGCACGACACGCGCCAACCACCAAGGAGTTGGGATGACTACGGTGTCCCACCGTCGAGCCGTGGCAGCGCTGATCACGCTGTCGATCGGGGCATTCTGCTTCGTGACGACCGAGGTACTGCCGATCGGGCTGCTCACGCTGATCGCGCCCGATCTGCACCGTACGACCGCGCAGGCGGGTTTGCTGGTCACCGGATATGCGGTGATGGTCATCCTGTTCTCGGTGCCGCTGACCCGGCTGACGCGGCGGGTGCCGCGACGGCAACTGTTGACCGTGACGATGGCGATCGCGGTCGGAGCCACACTGTGGTCGGCACTCGCGCGAAGCTACGACGAGCTGCTCGCTGCCCGCCTGCTGACCGGCCTCACCCAGGCAATGTTCTGGTCCGTCGTGTCACCTGCCGCGATTGGATTGTTTCCGTCGGCCGTACGGGGTCGGATGGTGGCTCGACTGTCGATCGGCAGCGCGCTGGCACCGGTGATCGGCATCCCGTTCGGGACGTGGCTCGGGCAGCAGACCGGTTGGCGGGTCTCGTTCGCGGTGATGTCCGGTGTCAGCCTGCTTACCTGCATCGCCGTCGGCGTACTGGTTCCGACGATCTCGCCGCAGAACGGCGGTGCGGCGACCGGCGCCACTCCGGACGTACGGCGCTTGCGGCTTCTCGTCGTCGCCACGACGGTCGGGGTCACCGGCGCGATGGGCACGTTCACGTACGTCACGCCGTACCTTCTGACGATCGGAGGTTTTGCCGCCGGAGTGCTGAGCCTTCTGCTTCTCGCGCAAGGCGTGTCCGGGGTTTTGGGTCTGGTGACCGTCGGCCGTTTTCTCGACCGCCACCCGTGGGGTGTCCTGACCTCGCTGTTCGGGACGCTCACCGTCGGGCTGCTCGGACTATATTTCTTCGGTCGCATCCACACGCCGACCATTCTGGCGCTCGCATTGTCGGGTGCGTCATTCAGCGCGCTCGCCGCGGCGATCAACCACCGCACCATGCAGATCGCGCCGGGCAGCACCGACATGGCCTCGGCCACCACGAGTTCAGCGTTCAACGTCGGCATCGCGGCCGGGTCGTTTCTCGGCTCGCTCCAGATCGCGGCGTTCGGCGTCCGCAATCTCCCGCTGCTCGGTGGCGTGTTGACCACGCTCGCACTCGTGGTCATGCTGGCCGAATCACGGCTGGCACATCCGTTGACCCAACCAGGTGACCGCACCGATCACGACCAAGGAGTACGACCCGTCGTCCGGCGAGCCGGGCTCACCTGACGGCTGCGGTGCCCGGTAAAGTGCCGCCGTGCATGAAGACAACGTCGCGGTTACCGAACATTCGTCTCCCGGCAATGGTCAGCTTCGACCCCGCGCCACCCTGAAGTTCTATTGGGGGCCGATGGACTGCGGCAAGTCCACGCTTGCGTTGCAGATGGATCACAACCAAGCGCGGCACGGGCGCCACGGCCTCGTGCTGACCCGCAACGACCGTTCGATGGGGCCGACCATCACCACGCGGATCGGGTTGAAGCGTGGCGCGATCGAAGTCACCGATGACATGCACCTGGTCGATCTGGTTCGCGACGAGTGGGCGCAGAGCCGGCGGGTCGACTACCTCATCTGCGACGAGGCCTGCTTCTACAGCGTCGAACAGATCGAACAGCTCGCCGACCTCGTCGACATGCACGACATCGACGTGTATGCGTTCGGCCTGGCCAGCGATTTCCGCTCGGAGCTGTTCCCGGCCGCTCGCCGACTCTTCGAACTCGCCGACGCGGTCTCCCGGCTCCAGGTCGAGGTGCTCTGCTGGTGCGGACGGGAGGGCACGTTCAACGCACGGGTGGTCGACGGCGTCGTCGCCCGCGAGGGCGAACAAGTGATGATCGGCGACACCGCTGCCGATGCGGACGTCCGCTACCAGGTGCTTTGCCGCCGTCACTACCGAGCCGGGAAGCTCACCTAAGCTCGCTACGGCCGAGCGCCCACCGGCGTACGCACCGGCACCGGGCCGGCGTTGCGGATCCGGCGACGCTTGGCCCGCATGCGGAGTACCAGGCCGATCATGCTGAACCCGAGCGTAAGCGTCTTGCCGAAGTCGCCCGTCACGGACGAGACGCCGACCCGGCTGTGGTAGTTCACCGGTACTTGAACGATGCGTGTCTTCATGATCACGCCGAGGAGGAGCATCTCCAGGCCGTACGCCGAGCCGTCCAGCTTCGAACGGTTCAGGATCATGTCAGCCTGCTCCTTGGTCATCACCCGGAACGTGCAACCGACGTCGCTCAGCGAAGACGAGTTGTAGAGCACCTCGACCATCTTCGCGACGGCCCAGTTGCCGTACCTGAGGAACCAACCCATGTTGGCGCCTTCCCAGATGAAGTTGTTCACCGTCCGGGACCCGACGACGTACTCACATTCGGGCATGAAGGCCAGCAGCTTGTGTAGATCGGCACCCTTGAACGTGCCGTCCGGCTCGCAGATCGCCACCAGGTCCGTACGCGATTCGCGCAGACCACGCTTGATCGCGGCGCCGTAGCCCTGTGTGGTTTCGACCACCTCGCGAGCCGACGTCTTCGCGACCTCTTCCGACGTACCGGCGGCCGCGTTGTTGTTGATCACAATGATCTCGTCGACGATGCCGAGCGCCTCGAATTGGTTGATCACCTCGGCGATACTGTCTTTCTCGTTGTACGTCGGCAGCACGACGGACAGGCTCTTACCGTTCCACATCACGGTCTCCGTTTCGTCATAAAACGTGTCGTGAGCCTGCGACCGCGCCAAGGGTGGGCGGCACTTCACCGGGGGTGGGCGCATAACGCGACAACGGGGACGAAGGTTAGCACCTTTCTCGCCAACGCATCCAAGCTGATGGGGTCCTATACTTTCGCGGGACATCGTTCGTTGGCGCTGGTCATGGACGCTGCCGACAGCCGATCGCAACGGAGAATCATGGACAATATGACGGTGGACCGCGCACCCGCCGATGCCGATTTGGCAGTTGCGCCCTCGGCGCCGGATAACGATTCCGGCACGGGACGGTCACGTCTTGAGGTCCTCGGCCGCCGACTTTCGCCGTGGGCGATCGCGGTCAGCCTGCTGATCCTTCTGGCCTACGCGGTACGCGGTGGCATGCCGGTCGGGCAGGTGGTCCTGGCCACGCTCATGGTTGCGGTGACCCAGGTCTTCCCTGGTGTCCTGGTCTGGCGGGCAGTCCGGCCGATCAAGGGCTGGTGGATCGAGGATCTGGCGATCGGCTTCGCGATCGGCTCGGTGTTTGCGATCGGGGCGCAGGTCGTCTCCGGTCTGGCCGAGGAGCGGTGGATCGCCTATACGCCGATTCTGATCGGAGTCGTCCTGTTCGCGATTCCGGCGGTGCGGATTCGGATCCTGACCGCCGAGACCCGGCCGCTGCCGTGGTGGTGGGGGCCGTCCATAGCCGCCGTGATGCTGGTGACGATCCCGCAGCTACGCAGCTTCTTCCGGCAGGAGCCGCTCAACTGGGGCACTGGCGCACGCACTCCGTACAACGATGCCTACCTGCACTTGTCGCTCGTGGCCCAGCTGGCCCACCGAGGCCCGACCACGTTCCCGTGGGTACAGAGCGAGGCACTGAAATACCACTGGTTCAGCCATGCATGGATGGCGCAGGTGGGCGTCACATCGGGCAGTGCGCTCGACGCCGTACTGTTCCGATTCACGCCGGTTCTGATGCCGTTCGTGGTGGTGATCGCGATCGCCGCCGCTGCGCTACGCCTCAGCAACCGCGCCTGGACCGGCCCGGTCGCCGCCCTCGTCGCAATTGTCGGCGGTACGTTCAACGTTTTCGCAGTCAGCGGCGGCAGCACCTACTCGCCGATCGCGCCGCTGTCACCGAGCCTCGCGCTCGCGATCCCGATGCTGGTCGCCCTCGTGATCGTCCTCGCTCTGAGCTGGAATCGCAGTATGGGTTCCGCTTGGGGCATCGTCCTGGTGGTCCTGTTGAGCCTCGGCTCATCCGGCACGAAGGGCTCCACGCTGCCCCTGGTAGTCGCTGGGCTGGGCCTGGCCCTGGTGGCCATGTTCCTCTTCAATCGCGAGCATCTACGCAAGGTCATCATCGATCTGTTGGTGGTCGGGGCGGTACTCGTCTTCACGTTGATCGTGATCTTCGCCGGGTCGGGTGAAGGGCTCCACCTGAGCGTGCACGACAGCCTCCAGGAGACGCCGGCCGCCGGGTATCTCGGCAACCCGGGCAGCCACGGTCAGGCACTGTTCGTGCTGCTGCTGACGCTTGTCGGCATACTCGCCCGTGGCATCGCGATGTTCGCGCTCCCGTTCAGCCGGAACGGGCGCCGCAGCCCGCTGACCTGGCTGCTGATCGGCGGTGTGCTGGCCGGCGCCGGAGCGGCGGTCGTCTTCGCCCACCCCGGGAGCAGCCAGTGGTACTTCGAGCTGACGGCGGCCCCACTGATCGCGATCGGCGCGGTTCTCGGCCTGGGCGCGCTACTCGACTCGATCGCACCGGAGAAACGTCTGCGGACCAGCCTGATCGGCATCGCGGCCGGTCCCGTGATCGTGACCGCCGGACCGATCCTCCTCGGCCCGATCGCGAAGCACCATTGGGACCGGGCCCTGGCCATGGTCGCGATCGCCGGGGTCATCACCGTCGTCGTCGCACTGATCGGCTGGTCGGCTGGCCGTACTCGGACCGAGCGAACTCGCCTGACCGCCATGATCGTCAGCATGTCAGCACTGTCCGGCAGCCTGTTTCTCGGCTTCCTTGCGCTGAAGGCCCCACCGGTCGCCATTGAGCGCAACGTTCCGATGACGACGGCGTACGCGGTGTCCCGGGACCAGATCAACGCGGCGCGCTACATTCGCGATCACTCCGGCGTCAACGATCTCGTGATGACGAACCGGCACTGCATCTCGTCACTCGCGCCGGAGCCGATCGCACCCGCGCAGTGCGACAACCGATGGTTCTTGGTGAGCGCATTCAGCGAGCGCCAGGTGCTCGTCGAAGCCTGGACGGCGACGCCGAGAGCAGCACAGCTGGGACCGGTCGGCCGCGAGGCGCAGACCGTCGACTACTGGAACCCACAGCTCCTGGAACTGAACGACCGGTTCATCGCGAATCCCACGGCGGCGGATGCCGCAGCGTTGGAGAAGGACGGCGTCAAGTGGATCTACGTGGATCACACCCGGCCGTACGCCACCACGCTCGCGCCGTTCGCGACGCTGAAGTACCACAATGCGGGTGTCGATGTGTACGAGTTCCCCACGGCCGGAAACTGACCT
Organism: uncultured Actinomycetota bacterium; assembly: GCA_963831705.1. Classification (GTDB taxonomy): domain Bacteria; phylum Actinomycetota; class Actinomycetes; order Mycobacteriales; family Micromonosporaceae; genus DASQPR01. Next base: position 1,273,875 of record CAWHRE010000010.1, read on the forward strand.
CCGGACGTCCGGGCTACCCTCGATCCCGTTGCTATTAGGAATGGACTCGCTTATGTCGCTGCTCCGATCCTGGATCGACCGAATCCGCAGGCACCGGGCCACGCTGACCAAGTTCGGCGTGATCGGGCTCTGCGGCGTGGTCGCCGACGTGGGCGGGTTCAACCTGCTTCGCTACGCCGGTGGCGAGGGGCCGCTGTACAACCAGCCGTTGACCGCCAAGGTGATCTCGGTATCGCTCGGCATCATGGTCTCGTGGCTCGGTAACCGGTACTGGACGTTCCACGCCAAGCGCCGGACCGAGGTCGGCCGCGAGTTCGTCATGTTCCTCGTGGTGTCTCTCATCGGTCTCGCGATCGCGCTGGCACCGTTGGCGCTCTCGCACTACGTTCTCGACCTGCGCTCGGCGATCGAGGACAACATCTCGGCCAACGTGATCGGCCTCGGCTTCGCGACCATGTTCCGGTTCTGGGCGATGCAGAAGCACGTCTTCACCGGCGGATCGACGCCGACCGCCACGGCCGCGCACATCCCGACGCAGCAATTACGCGTACCTGCGACCGAAATGGTGGATCACCGATGAAGCCGATGGCGATCGAAGGCGCCTGGACGTTCGAGCCGACCGTACGCCCGGACGAGCGTGGCACGTTCCACGAGTGGTTCCAGGGGTCGCCGTTCGCCGAGGCCACCGGCCACGATTTCGGGCTGGTTCAGGCCAACTGCTCAATCTCTTCGCGCGGCACGGTGCGCGGGATCCACTTCGCGGACGTACCGCCCGGCCAGGCAAAGTACCTCACCTGTGTACGGGGAGCGATGCTCGACGTCGTGGTCGACATCCGGGTCGGGTCGCCCACGTTCGGCCAGTGGGACGCGGTCACGCTGGACGATGAGTCCTTCCGGACGGTCTACGTCTCCGAAGGGCTCGGCCACGTTTTCATGGCGCTGACCGATCACGCCACCTTGATCTATCTCTGCTCCGCCGGGTACGCACCACAGCGCGAACACGGCATCCACCCACTCGATCCGGAGATCGGCATCGCGTGGCCGTCCGACATCACTCCGCTGCTGTCGCCGAAGGACGAGGTCGCGCCGACGCTCGCCGAGGCGCTGGCAAGCGGGCTGCTCCCGTCGTACCGCGAATCAATCGAGTTCCGCCGGTCACTGACTACGAAATAGCGGCACAGCGACGGCGAGCGACTCGCGCCAATCCGGCAGCGGCGTAAGACCGGCCGCTTGCCACCGGCTTACGCCGAGGACACCGTTGGCCGGACGGGCGGCCGGTCGTACGAAGGCTGCACTCGTGGTCGGGCGGACTCGCTCCGGATCGGCGTCGGCCAGCCGGAACGTTTCGCGGGCCAGGTCGAACCAGGTCGCCTCGCCGCTCGATACGCCGTGATACACGCCGGCCGGAGCGGTACCCGCGAGCGCCGCACGACCGAGTTCGACCAGGCCGGCCGCGAGATCCACCGTCCACGTCGGCTGGCCGTACTGGTCGTTCACGACGTCGACGGTGGGGCGGGACGCTTCCAGCGACAGCATGGTCCGGACGAAGCTCTGGCCGGTCACGCCGTATAGCCACGCGGTCCGGACGACATAGCCGGACTCGGGCAACGCGGCGAGGACGGCAACGTCCCCGGCGAGCTTCGTCCGCCCGTACACGGTCTGCGGTGCCGTCGCGGCATCCTCGTCGTACGGATCGGTGGCTTCGCCGTCGAAGACGTAGTTCGTCGAGACCTGGATCAGCACCGCTCCCGCCTCGGCACAGGCGTTCGCGACGTTTGCCGCACCGGTACCGTTGACGAGCAGCGCATCGGCTTCGCGGGTCTCCGCGTCGTCGACGGCGGTCCAGGCGGCACAGTTCACCACGACGGCGGGGCGAGTGGTTTGCACCGCAGCGCGTACCGCATCGGGGTCGCCGATGTCGAGCGCCGCCCGGTCCAGTCCAACGACGTGCTCACCCGCGGCCGTCAGCGTCGCGACGAGATCTCGGCCCAGCATGCCGCCGGAGCCGCTAACCAGCCAGGTGGGCATCGGGCTGCTCATCAAGCGAGAGCCGCCCGTGCCTTGAGCGGCTCCCACCAGTCCCGATTGCCGGCGTACCACTCGACCGTCTCGGCCAAGCCATGGGCGAAGTCGCGAGACGGCCGGTACCCGAGTTCGGTACTGATCTTCGTGCAGTCGACCGAGTAGCGGCGATCGTGCCCGAGGCGGTCGGCGACCGGCGTCATCCGATCCCAACCGGCGCCGCATGCGGCGAGGATGGCCTCGGTGAGCTCCCGGTTGGTCAGCTCGGTGCCGCCGCCGATGTTGTAGATCTGACCGGCACGGCCACGAGTACGGACCAACTCGATGCCCTGGATGTGGTCGTCGATGTGCAGCCAGTCGCGGACGTTCAGGCCATCGCCGTACAGCGGCACGTTCTTGCCGTCCAGGAGATTCGTCACGAACAGCGGGATGACCTTCTCCGGGAACTGGTGGTGCCCGTAATTGTTGGAGCAGCGCGTGACGCGTACGTCCAGACCGTGGGTCCGATAGTAGGAGAGCGCGATCAGATCGCTACCGGCCTTCGCGGCCGCGTACGGCGAGTTGGGCTGTACCGGATCCGTCTCCGGCCAAGAACCCTTGTCAATCGAGCCGTACACCTCGTCGGTCGAGACGTGCACGAACGTACGCACACCGTTGGCCAGCGCGGCGTCCAGCAGGATCTGGGTGCCGACCACGTTCGTCTGGACGAACGCCTTCGCGCCGAGGATCGACCGATCCACGTGCGTCTCGGCAGCGAAGTGAACGATCTCGTCATGCTCGCCGGCCAGCTTGTCGACCAACGCCGCATCACAGATGTCGCCCTGTACGAACGCGAATCGCGCATCCCCACGTACCGGATCGAGATTGGCCGGATTGCCGGCGTACGTGAGCTTGTCCAGAACCGTGACCTCGATGTCGCGATCGTCGGCCAGGAGCGTACGGACGTGATGGGAGCCGATGAACCCGGCGCCGCCGGTCACCAGAAGCCGCGTGGTCATTTGGAAATCTGCACCTTACTGTGATCACCGAGGACGAACCGGTGAGCTGCGGGTACGGCCGGCGCCGGGGTTACCTCGACGGCGCGTCCGATCAGCGACGCTTCGATCCGCCGGACCCCGGTGATCGACGAATCGCACAGAACGATCGAGAATTCGATCTCGCTACGGATGATCCGGCAGCGTTCGGCGATCGACGTGAACGGTCCGATGTACGAGTCGGTGATGACACAGTCCCGGCCGATGACGACCGGTCCGACGATACGCGAGCCGGTGATCGTGGCGCCCGCCTCGATCTGGACCCGGCCGATGATCTCGCTGACCGCGTCGACGGTGCCCTCGTTCGACGGCTCGGTCAACTCCAACACAGTACGGTTGACCTCGAGCATGTCCGCCACGTTGCCGGTGTCTTTCCAGTAGCCGGAGATCGTCGTCGAATGCACGTTCATCCGCTGGTCGATCAGCCACTGGATGGCGTGCGTGATCTCCAACTCGCCACGGGCGGAGACACCAATCGACCGTACGGCCTCGTGGACCTTTGGGGTAAAGAGATAGACGCCGACCAGCGCGAGATCGCTCTTCGGCCGTTCCGGCTTCTCTTCGAGGCCCACGACGTTTCCGGCGGCGTCGAGTTCGGCGACGCCGAATGAGGTCGGATTCGGCACCCGGGTGAGCAGGATCTGTGCATCGGGGCGGTGGGTCCGGAACTGATCGACGATGCCGGTGATCCCGCCGACGATGAAGTTGTCACCGAGGTACATGACGAAGTCGTCTTCGGCCAGGAACTCCCGAGCGATCAGGACCGCGTGAGCGAGGCCCAGTGGCTGGTCCTGCTCGATGTAGGTCACCTTGAGACCGAGCGCCGAACCATCGCCGACGGCCGCCCGGATCTCTTTCGCCGTGTCGCCGACGACGATGCCGACATCGGTGATGCCGGCCTCGGCAATCGCCTCCAACCCATAGAAGAGCACCGGCTTGTTCGCAACCGGGACAAGTTGCTTGGCCGAGGTGTGGGTGATGGGGCGCAGTCGGGTACCGGCGCCACCGGAGAGGACGAGAGCCTTCATGACGAGCCACTATACCCAGATCACGATCGACGACCCTCCGGCGCGAGAGCGGGCACAACGCAAGGCGCCGCCCCCGCTTTGGACGGGGACGGCGCCTTGATTCGGAGCTGACGAGCTACTTCGCGAAGCTGAAGTCGCCCTTCACGCTGCGACCCGTTGCGACTGCGGCCGGGGCAAGCTGGCCGAGCATGGCCTTGTTGAGCGTGACCGCACCCGGGAAGGTCGCGGGGTCGATCTCGTAGAAGCCCGCGACGTCGGCCAGGAACCCGGTCGTACCGCTGGCGTTCCAGGCATAGAACGCGTTCACCTGGTCGCCCATCGTCATGATGGTCGCGTTGGCGACCGTCTGGTGCGCCACCGGGTTCAGCGTCGACGGCTGATTCGCAACCGGGAGCGGGTCACCGTTCGCCGGCCAGAACGAAAGGTACGTCGACGACGACGGCGAAACCGCGGTGACGTTCATCGCCAAGGCGTAAGTGAGGTCATCGGCAACCGGCTTCGGTACCGAAATCACCTGCGACTTGTTGGCGGTGAGGGGAGTCGCGCCCAGCTTCGTACGCGTGTCAACGATCCGCGTAGGAGTGAGCGGGTGGAAACGCGTACCTTCGAAGTTCTGGTCGGCCAGCGATCCGTTGTCATCGAAGAAGCCGATGACGTCGACGATGATGTTCGCGTTCCCGTGCGCGAAGTTCACGACCGCAATCGTCGGGAAGTCGTAGTCGGGGTCGCTCGGGTCATCGCAGTTCGCATCCGCAATCACCACGTGGCACGGGGACGTCGGAATGATTGCCATGTTCGGCGTGGTCGCGCCCTTGGCGAAGTTCACCGTCGATGAGGACGGCGGGTTGCCCTGACCGTTCCACGCCGTGAACCAACCGCCGGCCGCCGGGCCGACCGCGGTGATGTTGACCGCCAGCGCGGTGATGTGCTGGTCGATCGACGGGTCACCGAAACCGTAGAGCGCGAAATAGCCGTCTCCGTAGGCCATCGGACCGTAATGCGGAGCGCGCGAGTCGAGCGTCCGATACGGGTCCTGCGGGTAGTACTGACCACCGGTCGCGAGCGCGTCGCTGCCGATGAAGTAGCCGGTCACATCGACGATGACGTCGGACTGGCCGGAGTTGAAGATCGAGATTGCACCGCCCGTGCCGAGCCCGACCGTGACCGAGTTGGCCCGCGTGCTACCAGCGGTGTAGTTGAGGTTCGATGCGGTCGGCACCGGAGCGCCGGCCGGATAGACGGTCACAAAGCCGCCGACCTTGGTGTCCGCGACCGTGACGTTGATCACCACGGCCGACGCACCGGTCGGGGGCACGTTGACCTTGCCGGCGATCGGCACCGTCAGCGACTTGTTCGGGCCAACGAGTCCGTGCAGCGGACCGGCGGGCCGAGTGTCGGCGACGCGGGCCGGCGGCACAGCCTTGTAGGTACCACGGGATCCGATCGACGCGGTCGCGGACAGCGAGACCGTACGGCCGCCGAGCTTGGTGTTGTCGGAGATGGTCAGCTTCGCCGAGTTCGAGCCGGACGCCTTCGCGTTGGCGGCAACCGTGACCGCGCACGTGCTCGTACCGCCGATGCTCTTGCCCGAGCAGGTGTCGGCCGTGATCACGAACGAATCCGGGTCGGTACCGGCGAACGCCGCCGTACCGAAGACGATCGGATTGCTGCCGACCGACGTGAACGTCACGGTCTTGGTGGCGGAGTTGAATCCGGTGTCGACCGAGCCGAAGCTCAGCGACGAAACGTCCTGCGTCGCACCGACGTAGCCAACCGTGGAATTGAACCGGATCTCGCCGGAGACCGTGTCGGACCCGCTGCCACACGTGGTGGAGTAGGTCGCGGCGAGTGCGGTGACGTTGCCCGTGTCGACGGTCAGCTGGGAAATCGTGACCGTACCGGCACCGGGTGCGGCACAAGCCGTACCGGCGACGGACACCACGAGGCCGTAGTGGGTGGCGTCGGGCGCGGTCAGCGTCGGCAGGGCGCTACCAAGTGCGAGGTCGGCGCCGGTCGGCGGAACCAACACGACGGACGTGGTGCCGGAGGCGACCGTCACACCGCCGTCCGAGGACGCCAGCGTCACACTGGCGCCCGAGTAGCTCAGGCTGTGACCACCGGTGAGAACGGGGTTACTACCGCTGCCGTCGACAGTCAGCGCATTGAACGGCGGAGTTGGTGGGGCCGCTTCCGCGGCGACGATTGGCACTGTCAGCGCTGCGAGGAATGCCGCAGCGCCGAGCATTAGCCGATGTGGCTTACGCACTTGGTCTCCCGTGGGGGGTGTGAAATACCGCGACCGAATTGATTAACGGTTGCGCCACGAGATCATAGCGAACATCGTCGGTATTGCCAGCCCCACTTTTCCCCCGGTACCCGGCTTTAGATTCGTTTAAAGCCGGCCGGAGACATGGCGCATCGCATCGTTACATCGATGACTCTCATTTGAATACTAGAGCCTCGTCAGGGCTATTTCGCGGTCGACGTCGCAGCCGAGAACGGCGAGACCGAGTTGGCCCCTGACGACTGTGCCAATTCGTAGGTTCCGGCGACATCAACGATGAAGTTCGTGGAACCGGAAGCATTCCAGACGCTGAATTTGTGGTAATCGCCGAGTGTCAGGATTGCCGCGTTCGCGACCGTCTGCTTGGCGGCCGGATTGAGCGTGCTGACGGTGGGAAGCACGACACCGGACGGCCACAGCGTCATGTACGTCGCGGACGTGGGCGAGACGGCCGTCACGTTGACCGCCAATGCCCGCGTCTTTGTGGTCAGGATGTCGGCGGGCGGGGCGACGTTGTCGGTTTTGCCGCCGGCGAGCGCTCCACCGCTGATGCTGCGGGTGTCGATGATCCGGTCGGGGGCGATCGGGTGAAACAGCATGCCGCCGGCGAGCGTGCCGTCGTCAAAGACGCCGAACACGTCGACCAGAAGATGCGTTGATCCTGATGAGCCGTTGTAGATCGTGATCGAAGGCAATCCCGAGCACGGTGCCAAGGAGCAGGTCGACGTCGGAACGATCGCCATGTTCGGAGTGGTCGCGCCCTTCGCGAAGTTCAGCGTGGACGCCGTCGGCACCGAGCCTTGGCCGCTCCAGACGGTGACAAAGCCCGGCGCGCTCGACCCGACCGACGTGATGTTGACGGCGAGTGCGCGGATATGCGGATTGATCACGCCGCCGTAGTTGACGCCGACGGTGATTTCCTTGCCGGCCGGCACCACTCCGGTCTTACGAGTGTCCAGAATGCGCTGCGGGTTAACGAGTTGATATTGCCCGGCAATCGGCAGCGAGCTGTCGCCGATGAAGTATCCGTCGACATCCACGATCAATTGGATGTCGCCGAGGCTGTTGAAGATGTCGACTCCGCCATCGGGGCCGAGTTGCACCGTTACCGAATTCGCCAGGGTCGTGTGCGCACCGAAGTTGAGGTTCGACGCGGTCGGGCGCTGCTTGAGGCCGGACGGCGCGACAGTGATGAAGCTCGCCGCCGTGGATGCGGTCTCGGTCACGTTGAGGACAACCGCCGATGCGCCGGTGAGCGGAACGTCGCCCTTGCCCGCGACCTGCAGATGAACGGTCTCGTTGGGGCCGACGACGCCTGGCCGGCTGCCGGCCGGATCCCTCGTGTCGAGCAGCCGGTTCGGGCCGACCGGCTTGAACGTACCGACCGAAGTGCTTACGTCAGCCCGAGCCGGTGACGAGGGAGCCAACATCTCGACCCCGGCCAGAGTCGCGCCGACCATCAACGCGCCGACCATCAAATAGCGAACGTTGCGCACAGGATCTCCGAGGGGTCGGGCGACACGGCCGTGACGCAAGTCGCGTTTGTCGGCGAAGCGATGGTAGCCGAATCGAATGGGTATTCGGCAACCCCGAGACGGATACCGAACCGATACCGCGACCGATCTGGTGACCCGCAATCGTCGAATGTCGGGTACCTTATGGCTCGTTCCATGTTTGGTTAGTTGTTTGGTTTGATCTTTAGTCGATCGCCCCCGCCAGACCCGTAGGTCTCAGAACGGAGTTCCATGCGTCCACCCCTCGGTCGCAGAGTGCTCGCGCGTCGCGTCGTCATCGCCGCGCTCGGCGCTTCCGCTCTGGCTTTGCCGCTCTTCGTCGGCACGGCCTCCGCCGGCCCGTCCAACGCGCGCTGGACTATCGCCGGCAGCCGGCCGAGCTGGGCCGCGCAAGCGCCGGATCTCGGTGCACCGGCCGCCAGCACGAACATCGACTTCAACGTGGTTCTGCCGATGCGCGATGAAGCCGGCGCCGAGAAACTGGCGCTCGATGTCTCCGATCCGAATAGCGCCAATTACGGGCATTACGTGTCGGCCGCGACCTTTGATGCGACCTACGGCCCCACTTCCGATCAGATCTCGAAGGTGCAGGATTACCTGCGCAGTTCGGGCCTGACGGTGACCGGAATCGCGCCCGGTAACCGGTGGGTGTCGGTGAGTGCGACCGCGCAGCAGGTGGAGACGGCGTTCGGCGTCAAACTGCGCAACTACCAATACAAGAGCCATGTGGTACGGGAGCCGGCCACTTCGCTGACCGTGCCGCAGAGCATGAAGCCGTACGTCAGCGCGATCATCGGCATCGGCACCGAAGGATCGTTGCGCCGCCCGGCTTCGCCGGTGCAGGAGCCGTCCCAGGTGAGCCCGCAAACGACGTGCGAACTGCTCCAACTACTGGCGCCAGTATCTGAACACTTTCGCGGGCAAGCAGTACCCGACCACCAACTGCGGCTACACGCCCAAGCAGATGCGTACGGCATACGGCCTGCAACCGTCGGTCTCGACCGGCATTGACGGCCGCGGCATCGACGTCGCCATCGTGGACGCGTACGCCAACCCGACGATGCTCGCCGACAGCAACGACTACTCGACATCGCAGGGTGAGCCGGCGTTCGCGGCCGGTCAGTACACCGAGCACACGTTCACGCCGTTCAGCGAGCAGTCCGCGTGCGGTGGCGAGGCCGGCTGGAACACCGAAGAGAGCCTCGACGTGGAGGCCGTCCATGCCATGGCACCCGGCGCGAACGTGCACTACGTCGGAGCGGCCAACTGCGACGCCGGAATCGACGACGCGCTCAACTACGTGGTCGAAAACCACGTCGCCGATATCGTCAGCGACTCGTTCGGCAGCACGGGCGAAGACAATCTCGGTAGCGAACTCACCACCGAGCACGCCATCTTCGTCGCGGCCGCCGCAGAGGGCATCGGGTTCTACTTCTCCTCCGGAGATGACGGCGACAACGTCACGCTCAACAAAACCTTGAAGGCGGAGCCGGACTACCCCGCTTCCGACCCGTACGTCACCGGCGTCGGTGGCACGTCGCTCGCGATCACGTCCAGCAGCAGCTACCAGTTCGAGACGTCATGGGGTGACGACGTCGACCCGATCAGCGGCGGGCGCCTCACGTACACCATGCCCGGCCCCTTCTACTACGGTGCCGGTGGTGGCGTCAGCGCGCTGTACAGCCAGCCGTCCTACCAAGCCGGGATCGTGCCGAGCAGCCTCGCGAAGGGTAAGCGGGTAGTGCCGGACATCGCGGCCGACGCCGACCCGGCGACCGGATTCCTGATCGAATACGACGGCGACCTGTATACGTACGGCGGCACCAGCCTCGCCTGCCCGCTGATCGCCGGCCTGCAGGCGGTGGTCAGCCAAGGACGGATCGTGCCGATCGGTTTCGCCAACCCGGCGCTGTACGCGTTGAACGGCAACGCTTTCCACGACGTGACCGCGCCGGCCAGCACCACGACGACTGATGACCCCGAGCGGCAATGCGCTGTTCACGATCGGGCACGATTCGACGTTGACCGCCACGTCCGGTTACGACGACAGCACCGGTCGCGGTACGCCCAACGGCCTGACCTTCATCCTCGGCGAGCGTCTGCTTTCGTCGACGACGGTCGGAAGCTTCATTCACACGCCGTAGCCGATACCGAGTATTTCGGGGCCGTACCCATTCGTGGGTGCGGCCCCTATTTGTTCATTGAATCGGGATTGCAACGACATCTCACAACTGACACACTCGCAGCGCCGCCGGCCGTGTCGGCCGGGTTCGGCTACGTCGAGGGGAACGTATGCGAATAACTCACCGTAATACCGTATGCACTGCGATTGCCGCTATCGCGGTTGCCGCGGCGGCGCTAGTCATTCCGGGCAGCGCATTGGCCGATACCGGCACCGTTCGGTATGTATCGCCGTCGGCTACCTGCAGCGATTCCGGCCCGGGAACATCCGCGGAGCCGTTCTGCTCGCTGCAGTCTGCTCTCAACATCGTCAATCCAGGCGACATTGTCGCCGTGACGCGCGGCGACAATAACAATGTCGTGCCGGCGATCACGTTTTCGCGGTCCGGGACCGCGGCCGCCCCAATCACGATCGAATCGTTGGCGAGGCTGAACGGAGCACCGAGCAACGGCCAGTTCCAGCTCGGGGAAGGCCCATTAGTCGGGACGGTTTCCATCGTCGGCGTACACGACATCAACATCTTCGACCTCTCGGCGGCATCGTTCGGCGGCGACAACATCGCGGTGGCGAATTCCCAGAACATTTCGATCGACTCGTCGGGCTTCGGTGCCCATGAGACGGCCACGCATACGCCGGCCAGTCTGCACATCGAGGGAACTTCGTCCGGCATCAGCTTGACGCGAAGCGAGATCCTCGGTGACGGCGGGATGGGCGTACGGGTCGACCCCGGTTCGAGCAACGTGGTGGTGAGCACCAATCAGTTCTATACGCTCGACGCGGCCGTTTCGGCCAGCGGAACCACTCATCTCGCCGTTACCAGTAACAACATCGAGACCAATTGTGGCCCAGCGGTTACGGTCGACTCAGCATCGACCGGCGCCATCGAGAACAACTTCATCGTCACCGCCCCGCCGTTGAACCCGCCGGTGAACCCGAGTTGCGGCGCGGTGACGGCGATCACGGTCGCGGCAAACTCCATCGCAGGCATGGGTGTCGACTACAACGCGTACCACATGGTCTCGCCGGACTCCGACTACAAATGGGCCGGCACCGCATACGGAACACCGGCCGCATTCAAAGCCGCGACCGGCAAGGGCGGCCACGATCTCAATGTTGGAACGAAGACGATCGACGAAGGCTCACCCCTCATCGATTCGGCCGACAGCAACGCGGTCGGTGAGCTTGCCATCGACTACGACGGACAGCCGCGCCGCAATGATCCAACGGTGGCCAACACCGGTACCGGCAGCTTCGCGTACTACGACCGCGGGGCGACCGAGTTGCAGGACCCCATCGTGTTCACACCGGCACCGGCGTCCGCGCTCGCCGGCCTGCCGCCATTCGCCACCAATCCGGTCTCAATCCCGAAGTCGCTCTGGGGCGAGCAGCTGACCAGCACGGTCTCGTTCGGCGACGGTACGCCCAACGTAACCGGGTCGGTCGGCCCCTTCCCGCATACGTACGCGGCGACCGGTAACTACGAGGGCATCATCACGTCGAAGGACAGCGACGGAAATGTGCAGGATGCCTCGTTCTTCGTCCGGGTGGCGACAACGAACCCACCGCATATAACCCTCTCGACGAGCCTCTGGAACAACGCGTACGAGTCGTACGAAATCGGAGTGATCCAGTTCGTGCCGGACTCGGACGTGGCCTCGGGCAACGAGTTCGCCAGCTACTCGCTCGACTTCGGCGACGGCACCACACCTTCGCAGTACGAGGATGACACCCACAGCTATGCGAAGCCGGGGTATTACACGGCGACGTTGACCGCGACGGATGTCATCGGACGCAAGGCCGTGGCGACGACGCGTGTGGCGGCCGGGCTGGGATTCAATGCCGTTGGTCCGATCCGCGACTACGACAGCCGGAAGACCCAGCGGATTCAGCCACATCAGGTGCTCCGGTTGTCCGCGACGCAACTGCACGCGGTCGGCGCGAGTGCGGTCGTCCTCACCACCACCGTGACCGGCCCTGCGCGCGGCGGATACCTGACCGTGTATCCGGACGGCGGTGCCATGCCGAACGCATCGACGCTCAATTTCGCCGCCAATCAGACGATCGCCAACCAGACCACGGCAATGGTCGGCTCGGACGGCTACGTCGACTTCTACAACGGCAGCCCGGGCGTTATCGACCTGGTCGTGGACACGTTCGGTACGCAGACGTTCAATTACGGGGGCGCCACGTACCTACCGGCCGGTCCTAGCCGGGTGCTGGACACCCGCTACGGCATCGGCGTCGCCAAGGGGTCGATCGCGGCCGGTCACACCGTCACGCTTGACCTCAACAAGACGGTATCGGTGCCGGCCGGCGCGAAAGACGCCATCGTCAACCTGACCACCACGGACACCGGCGCGGGGGGCTACCTCAGCGCCTATCCGCCCGGAGCTTCCACCACAACGTCGGTCTCGAACTGGGCCAAGGGGCAGACCGTCGCGAACCTCGTGGTGCTGCCGGTGACGAACGGCCAGATTGTTCTCAAGAACAACAGCAGTGCCTCGGTCGACTTCGTTGCGGATCTCAGCGGCTACTACGCGAATGAGACCTCGATACCGAATCAGACGGTCTACGTGCCGAATGCGCCGACACGGATTCTCGACACCCGCTACGGCATCGGAAGCGCAATCGCGAAGGTTGGGCCCGGTCAGACAATCAGCGTGCCGATCAACACGTTCGGTACGACGTCCGGCATCGCCGGAGCCCAAATGAACATCACCGCAACACAGGCGACGGCCGGTGGCTACCTCATCGTCTATCCCGGCGGAAGCTCACAGTCGAACACATCGGCTTTGAACTACACCGCCGGCACATCCGTTGCCAACGCCGGCATGGTCCCGCTGGGCGCGGACCACACCATCAAGATTTACAACGGCGGCTCGAAATCCGTCGACGTGATCATCGACCTTGAGGGAACGTACTACCGATATCCGGCAAGCTGATCCGGCGCAGTCGCAATCGAGCCTGTGTCACCGCACCGCGGTGGCACAGGCTCGCTTCGTTTCCGGCTATTGCTTGGCATTGATTCATCGGTGCGCTTATGCAATTCTCATGCGGGCCATTCTGATTGGCTACGACGGGAAACGGGGATAAATGCGCACGAAAACTATCCGGGCAATTGCCGCTACCGCGATGGTGACGTCGCTGGCCACGGCCGGCGTTGTTCTTTCCATATCACCGGTACAGGCAACGCCCGCGCCGATCCTTTACGTCGATCAGTCGGCCACTTGCAGCGACACCGGTTCCGGCAAGCTCGCGCTGCCTTATTGCACCGCCCAGGCCGGGGTCAACGCGGCCGGCCCCGGGCAGACTGTGCAAATTCGGTCTGCGGCCTCGGCCTACGGCCCCTTGGTGATAACCAAATCCGGTACGCCGAGTCAGCCAATCACGATCGAGGGCGTCATCGCCGGGGCCGGAGCCAGTGCGCTGCCAGTCGTCCAAATTAGAGCATCCACGGGCGGAGCAGCTGCGATCACGCTGAGCAATGTTCACGACGTGCATCTATTTGGTCTGGTGTCGGCCAACCTGACCAGCCAGGATGGCATCGACGTGGTCGGCTCCAGCAATATCACGCTGGACCGCATCAGAACGGCCGGCAGTGCGGGCATCGGTCCGGGTAATGGCATTGTGATCGACGGCGGATCGTCGTCGGTCCACGTGACTCGTGGCGCTCTTCAGCTCAACGCAAACGACGCCGTGCAGGTCAAGGCCGGCGCGCAGCACATCGTCATCGCCGGCAACGCCGTCATTGGAAACGGTGACGGCATCGTGGTCAACGGGGCGAGCGATGTCGACGTCACCAATAACACGATTGGCGAGGTGTGCTCGGGCGTACTGATGTCGGGTGGTTCGAGCGGCGTGATCGAAAACGACGTCATCGGCGCCCTGAGCACCAGCACCCCGTGCGCCGGTTCGCAGGCCGCCCTGACGGTCGACGCTGCGTCCGCGTCCGGCGTGACCGCCGACTACAACGCACTCAGCGCGCAGACAAGCGGCCAGGCACCGCGGACCGAATACAGCTGGGCCGGTACGACGTATGCGTCGGTGGCCGCGTTCCAGGCCGGCACCTCCCGAGGCGCGCACGATATCGACCTGCTGACCTCGGTCGTCCTGCATCTGCCGAATGAGGGGTCGCCGCTGATCGACTCAGCGAACTCGTCCGCACCCGGCGCTCTCGACTCGGACTTCTACGACTTCCCGATCGTGGACGATGCACTGGTTGCCAACACCGGCGTCGGGAAGGCTGATCGAGGCGCATTCGAACGGCAGGACACCCTCACTCAAACCGGCTTGGCCGTCACGCCGTCTGTCGGCATGATGCCCCTGCCGGTAACGATCAATCTCGGTACGACGACTTCGTCCTGGGGCGAGGCCACGTCCACGAGCGTGGATTTCGGCGACGGTACGGCACCGGTTGCCGCGGCGAGTGGGACCGTTCCGCACACCTATGCCGCAGCCGGCACGTACACGGTCACGCTGACGACCACCGACACCGACGGAACGTTCCCACTGACGTGGCGGCAGGTGATCAAGGTCGCCGATAAGAACGGTCCGGTGGCGAGGATCAAGGTGACGCCGTCGGTGTACACCTCGGCGACCTTCCGCAGCTACATTCCGAACACCATGGACGTCGACACGGCCGGCACGACGGACGCGAATGAAATCGCCTCCGAGACGATCGATTTCGGCGATGGCACGTCCACATCAAGCCCTCAATTGTTCGATACCTCACACACGTACACCCAACCGGGCACCTACTCGGTAAAGGTCACCGTCGCCGACTTCCTCAACCGGACGTCAACCGCCTCCACGACGTTCATCAGTGGTGACCTGTACGTGCCGATATCACCGATCCGGGTGTACGACAGCCGTTCGTTCGGCACCGACCACGTGGCCGGACATTCGTCGGTCAAGCTATCGCAAGACCAGCTCAACGCCATCGAGGGCGGTGGCGCGACGGTTACGGTGACCGTGGCCAACGCGAAGCAGGCCGGCTACATCACCGTCTACCACGATGGCGACCAGCGTCCGAACTCCTCGGTACTGAACTTCGTCCCCGGAAAAGCGGTCGCGAACGAGGCGTTCGCGCCGGCCGACAGCACTGGTGATGCGGTCTTCTACAACGCCAGCGCCGGACCGATCGACCTGATCATCGACACGTTCGGCCAGCTGTCGCCGTCGCAATTCGCCGACTCGTTCAAGGCAATGAGCCCGACTCGCGTACTCGACACCCGCCATGCCATCGGTGCGCCGACGGCACCGATCGCCGGTCGCCACTCGGTCGACTTCAAGGTCGGCGGCCTCCACAACGTACCTTCCGACGCGGCCGCGGTGGTTCTCAACATCACCACGACGGACACGAAGACAACCGGCTTCCTGACCGCATACGGCGAGGACACAATCCACCCGGGTACGTCCAACTCCAACTGGTCGGCCGGGCAAACCGTTGCCAACCTCGTCGTCGTACCGGTGACGAACGGCAGGGTCGTCATCGACAATGGCGCCAACGGATCGGCCGATTTCATCGCGGATGTCGTCGGCTATTACGCGAACGGCGGCACCGAAGCGGTCTACCTACCGCATGACCCGACGCGTGTCCTGGACACCCGTTACGGCACCGGTGCGCCCAAGGCGGTGGTCGGACCCGGAAAGACGATCAAAGTCAAGATCGCCACGTTGTACGGCGTACCTGCAGGCGCCTCGGCGGTTGCCTTGAACCTGACCGTGACCGACGCGGCCGGCGGTGGCTTCTTGACGGTCTATCCGAGCGGAGTCACGCTCCCGACGGCATCGAGCATCAACTTTGCCGCCGGACAGACCGTCGCGAACATGACGGACGCAATGCTCGGGTCGGACGGATCGATCGAGATCTACAACGGTGGAAGCAAGTCGGTCGACATCATCGCCGATTTGGTAGGCAGCTTCTACGCGTACCCGGCTTCATAACGCATTTCCAGCCGTGCGGGCCGCCACCTCGTCGAGGTGGCGGCCCGCTGTTCCATAGCAGAACCCCGGCAATCACATCGCGACGACAGTCAGAACCATTGGTGGTTGTTCAGGACGGCCGCCCAAGGTCATGCTCTTCGCATGACTAACGCGAGTACCGAGGACGAGATCCGAGCGGCTGCGCTGGTCTGGATTGACAACGAGACGCACGGTGGCACGCTGCCTATCACGCGCGAGCGACTGGCACAGGACTTCTTCGTCGGCGGTGTCCGGTTTCCGCTGGTCGACCGCGGACGTGGGATCCGGAAGCCCCTTGGTTGGCGTGCAGCGCTATCCATCACAACGGCGGCGCCGAGGTCGGGTCGGGAACGCCCGTACGCCGACGACGAAGGCCAAGACGGGCTACACCGCTATAAATTGCGTAGCGATCAGCGAGGCAGCGCCGAGAACGAAGGGCTGCGAGCGGCGATGATCGCCCAGCGCCCATTGATCTGGTTCTACGGCGTCCAGCCGAGCGTCTTCAATGCAATCTCTCCTGTGTACCTGATCGGCGAAGAGACCGACCAGGACCAGTTCGTCCTGGCGTTGACCGATGATCAGCGACAGGTAACGCCGGGTAGCCGCGTCGAAGAGGGCTTTCGCCGCTACCTCGTCGCCGAGACGAAAAGGCGGCTGCACCAGCCGCTCTTCGCCAGTCAAGTCATGCTTGCTTACGACGAGACATGCGCTGTGTGCTCACTTGAGTGTCGAGACTTGCTAGAAGCGGCACATATCATTCCCGATAACCGTGAGGATGGCTTGCCGATCGTCCAGAACGGTCTAGCGTTGTGCAAGATCCACCACGCCGCCTACGACAAGAACATCCTCGGCATCAGGCCGGACTACGTAGTCCAGATCCACGAACGGCTACTGCATAAAGTCGACGGTCCAATGCTTACGCATGGACTACAGGGCCATCACGGCGAGAATCTGCGGAAGTTGCCTACAGTTCGTTTGGATCGACCAGATCCAAAGCGATTGGAGATCCGGTACGCGGAGTTCCAGGCTGCCGCTTAACGGTGGCGTGGGCACGACGCGCAACTCACGCGTCGGAGTTGGTCGATACCCTTCTATCTCGCGGACCGCAGGAACGTCCGGCCATCGGGTGAGCGTCGGAGGTAGCGGCCACCATCCGCCGCCTCGGGTCCGCGACTCGTATCACAGAACGACACGCCTCGGACGCAATCGCAATGCGGCACGACATACCGCTGTGTCGGCGTGCACTCTGTCAGGCCCGGTTGCTAGCGTTCCTGCTAGCAACCGGGCGAACAAGGGTGAGCAATGACCGACACAGCTGTCAGCACGGCCGATACTCCTGCGGTCACGATGCCGCCACGACGCATTCGGGGCGAGCGCGTGCAGCTCAACGCACGTGTACGCATCGAGGTCGAGAAGGTTCTGCAGCGATTCGTCCAGGATCACGGCACCACCGTGCAGGACTGCGTTGATTTGGCGTTGACGGAGTTCCTAGCCGCTCGTGGCTATCGCACGGAGGTGGGCCCGTCATGACTCAGTGGACTCCGGCTTCCACATCGCGGCGAGCCGACATGCCGGTCGCCGAGGGCGAACTCGACGCTGACCTCGCGAAACTCGTCCGTCGGACATCGGTCGTTCGGCAAGGCTTCTACATCGTCGTCCTGTTGGTCGCGCTCGCCGGTCAGGTCTCCGGCGCTGTTGAGGCACTCCACATTCCGCTGGCCGCCGCAATCCCAGCGGTGTGCGCACTCGAGCTCGGCGGCATTGTCGTTCTCGCCAACGCCGACGTACGTCGTCGCCTCGGCGAACGCGCCGTGGCGTCTCGTCTGCTCTCCGTCGCGATCGCGGCCGGCGCGGTGACGTTCAACTGGCTCGCACACACGAATCACCTGCTCGGCGGCTTCTTCGCCGGCATGTCGGCGCTCGGCTACCTGGTGTGGTTGATGCACACCGAGAATCAGCGCCGCGACCGGCTGCGGATCAAGGGCGACCTACCGCCCACGACACCCGCGTACGAGCTGACCGGACATTGGCTCCGCCATCCCTGGCTCACCATGCGCGCCCGCGCCCTCGCGAAGGCCGACCCCAGGCTCGGCCTCTACGACTCATTGGCGAGTGCTCGTGCCGAAGTCCGCCGGGAACACCGCCAGGCTGCAATCGCGAAGGTACTGCACCGCAAGATCCGTGCGGCAGTCGATCCGCGTACGGCCGACATCGCCATCGCTGTGTATGACCTGGACGAAATCGCTTCGCGGCTGGCCGAACATGCCGACTACGACGGCTTGACCGCACTGATCGCCGCCGATCTGGCACCAGCGCGGCTGGCGCCCAACGGCGTTCTCCATGCAGCCGTTCCCGCGAAACGGCGCGAACGTTCAGAGCCGCCGACCAGGCGAGACGATCCCGAGATGTACGTAGCGCCCCGCGCCATCGAGTCGGATACCGCCGAACTGTGGCTCGACACGCTTCCTCAGCAGGTACGGTCGCCGGAAGCCGACCAGACAATACCCGCGCCAAGAAACGGTGTATCCGCGCCGCAGAACGGCGTCGAGGCGCCGTCGAGAATGAACGGATCCGAGCCAATACCTTCGGCATCGCGTCGCAGACGGCGAACCGCGTCGTCGGACGAGTTAACGCTGTCGGCTGCTGCGAGCGAGGCCGAGCAGGCGCGCCGCCAGGGCGCGGAGGAGTCGCCATCGTCGTTATTCAGCGACCTTCGACGCGACCTCAGCCACCTACAGCCGGGCCAGAGAGATCGTGGGCGTGCGTCGGTGCCGACCGAGGAAGCGGTTGCTGAGACGACCACCGACATTTCATTACGCCGCCGGGTGCACGACGCGCTCGATGCGCACGTACTCCCGGATGACCAGCGCGACGATACCGAACTGGTCAGCTACGTCTTCGACCTCTTGGGGCTCACCGATCTGGAGCGCTTGTCTGCTCAAAGTTATGTGCGTTCGTGGTTCCTGGAGACAAGGACCGGAGAACGAATCCGGTCCGCCTAAGCGCCGCTGCCGCCCGGCGGTTCATTCTCAAGAAGGTCCTCGAGGCGTAGAGGTCGGATTGCGACCCGGACCGATCGGTCGTATCGGGTGCCCATGACGGCCGCGGCACCCGATACGACGAGGATCCACTACGCCGGGAACGCGTAGGCCGGCGAGTTCTGCACCGTGCTGACCTCAACCCACCAGTTCGTCTGGTCGATCGACGACTTCAGCACGTTGTAGGTGACCCATCCGCCTTTGCCGGCGGTCAGGTGAAATTGGCCGCCGACGTTGTACCACATTCGGAAGGTGATGCTCAGTCCCAGCCCGTCGTCCCGGACGCTCACGTGCCATGCATTGCCGTTGGTGCTGATCACCGCATCTTGGCCGATAGGACCGCTACATGATGATCCGGGGTAGACGAGCACCGAGGCGTTGTCCCCCTCCGTGTCCTCCGCGAACGCGTACTTGCCCTCGACAGTGCAGTGGGAAGCCGCGGCGGCCGGGGTGGCCGTGGCGACAATCGCACCGCCCACCAGCAGCGTCAACCCGGCCAGAGCCCTCACAACTCCGTGTGTAAAGCGCATCAACTCTCCCATGTATGAGGACATGGTCCAAAATGGACCGTCGGGTTCGGACCATATCAGTCGCGGCCGATACTAGGCTGCCCTTGAAAGCTGGCCGACTGGACCCGCACGGCGCGGACGTCCCGCGGTGGCGCGCACCGGATCCTCACCAGGCCGCGGCAACATCCACACTGCGACCGGCGACCGAGGAGCGGAGCACGCAGCGAAGGTGGCCTGTCTCCGGATGAGTTGCGCCGGCGCTACATCTGCGCAGCCGCGATCGGCCGCACCGCCGCGGGCCATGTCAGCGTTGCTGTCACAGAGATCAAATACGACGTAGGCCGGGCAGCTTCTCAGCTGTCCGGCCTGGTCTTTAATGGTGCGCCGCCAGGGACTTGAACCCCGAACCCGCGGATTAAGAGTCCGCTGCTCTGCCAATTGAGCTAGCGGCGCCAACTGGAACGGGAGAAACCATAGCACGGCCCCCGCCGGGATCTCCATTCAGTTGCCCAACGTGCCCGCGACCCCGACGATCACTCCCAAACCACCCGCCGAACCGTGAAATCCGTACACGGATCATCTAAATGAGCGACGATATGTCTGCAATGCCAGCTTTAGGCGTACGGGGGCGGCTATGGGCAAGTGGACGCGAATGACTGTCGCGACAATGGCGCTTGGGCTGGCGGTACCCCTGGCCGTTCTGGTCAGTTCGTCGCAGGCCAACGCGGGAACCGCGACCGCCCGTCCCATCTCGATGTCGGTAAACGTACGTGACAAGTCCACCTACGGCGTCGCGATGCCGATCGTGCTGACGTTCGGGACCTCCATCCCCGCCAAGAACCGCGCCGACGTCGAGCGCAACCTGTTCGTCCAGAGCAGCCCGCCGCAGCGCGGCATCTGGAGCTGGCAGAGCGGGACGCAGGTCGAATACCGTCCACAGACGTACTGGCAGACCGGTACGTCGGTCATGGTCAGCACCCAACTGGCCGGGATGTCGATCGGTACTCGCGCGATCGGTGCGGATCGCTCCGCGACATTCAAGATCGGCAAAGATCTCGAGTACGTCGTAAACGCGAAGTCGCACATGCTCACCATCACCAGCGATGGGAAGACCGTCCACAAGTTCCCGGTCAGCACCGGGCGCGCCAGCTTCCCGTCCTGGTCGGGGCACTTCGTGATGATGGACAAGCAGTACTACACGGTGTTCAACACGATGGGCATCCCGGGTGAGAACTACATCACGCCGGTGCACTATGCCGAGCGCCTGACGCTCAGCGGCACGTTCTTCCACTCGGCGCCATGGTCGGTGGGCGCGCAAGGAAACTCGAACGTGAGTCACGGCTGCGTGAACCTGGCGCCGGCGAACGCAAAGTGGATCTACGAGAATGGCCAGGTGGGCGATCCGGTGCAGATCACCGGTACGCCCGTTCACGCTGCGGCGGGCAACGGTTGGACGATGTGGGACGTGTCATGGGCCGATTTCGTGAAGGGCAGCGCGCTGGGACTCACCGCTTCGTCACGCTCGTATGGCGCTATTCCTACGCTTTAGCCCGTCTTCGACGCTTTGCTGTCCTTGCGTACGCAAGGCACGATGGATCGGTGCGCCCTCCACATTTTCGCGTTGCCGCAATCGTCCTTACGCTCGTCGGAGCGATGGCTCTGAGCGCTTGCACCACGAAGCCGCATTGGAACGGTGCCGGTCAGGCGCCGCCAACGACCGCCGGCAACGGCGACAACGGCGGCGGACCGGCCGCGCCGACCATCTCGGCACCGGCCAACGGTGCGACGAACGTGCCGGCCGGGACGCAGATCGCGTATAGCGCACCCGATGGGGCGACCACGGCGGTCACGGTCACCGCCGCTGACGGTACGGCCGTCGATGGTGCCGCAGGCTACGACGCGTCCACGTGGGTGCCGGCGAAGGAACTCGCGTACGGCGCTCAGTACACCGCGAAGGTGACGGCGACGGCGAGCGACGGCAAGACCTCATCCAGTACGACGACGTTCACCACGATGCCGAAGCCGACGCAGCAGATCGAGGTGCAGAGCTGGCTCGGCGACAACATGGTGTACGGCGACGCCGTACCGGTCGTGATCACGTTCAGCCACACGGTGGGCGACAACGAGCGGGCGGATGTCCAGAAGCGTCTGTCCGTCACCACCACGCCAGCTCAGCCGGGCGCATGGAGCTGGGTCTCGGCCACGGAGGTGCACTGGCGGCCGAAGGCGCTATGGCAGCCCGGTACGAAGTTCTTCGCGAACATTCAGACCGGCGGAGTGTTCATGGGCAACGGCTACTACGGCCAGGACGACCTGACCGTGACCGCGAGCATCACCGCCCACCCGATGTCGATCGTCACCGACGACAAGGCGCACAAGATGACGATCTCGGTGGACGGCAAGACGGTGCGTACGGTGCCGGTCAGCATGGGCAAGAAGAGCACGCCGTCGTCGTCCGGCAAGCTCGTCATCATGAGCCGCAAGCCCAGCGAGGAGTTCGACTCGTCGCTCGGCACCGGCGGCACGCCGGTGAACTCGCCCGGCGGCTACAAGGAACTCGTCTACTTCACGATGCGTCTGACGTGGACCGGCCAGTACATCCACGCGGCGCCGTGGTCGGTGAGCAGTCAGGGCCACACTGACGTGTCGCACGGGTGCACGAACGTCTCGACCGCGAACGCCAAGTGGATCTACGAGAATTCCCTCGTCGGTACGCCGGTCAACGTCATCAACACGCCTACGCACGTCGCGGTCGGCAACGGATGGACCGACTGGGACGTTTCGTGGGACACGTACATCAAGGGCAGTGCGCTGCCGGTCACGTCCTGACCGCATACATGCAGAAAGGCCGAGGCGACCGCCTCGGCCTTTCTGCTGCTTGGGGTGGCTGACGGGACTTGAACCCGCGGCCCCCGGGACCACAACCCGGTGCTCTACCAGCTGAGCTACAACCACCACGCTCTCTCGCCGGTTAAATTCGACGAGCGCCGAGTAATGATAGCGGAAACCAGGCCGACAAAGCGCGGGGGTATCACTCACTGATCGGGTATGCCGCCGTAACCTCGGCCGCGATCGCTTTCGCCGCGTCCACATCCGGGCCGGGGCCGGGCACGAAGATCGTGCTGCGGTAGTAGGCGAGTTCGCGAATGCTCTCTTTGATGTCGGCGAGCGCCCGGTGGGCCAGGCCCTTCGCCGGCTGGCCGTAGTAGGTCCGCGGGTACCAGCGGCGAGCCAGCTCCTTGATCGAGGACACGTCGATCATCCGGTAATGCAGGTAGTCGTCGAGACGCCGCATGTCGCGGGCGAGGAAGCCTCGGTCGGTGGAGATCGTATTGCCGCACAGCGGCGCCGTACGCGGATTCGGCACGAGTGAAGTGATGTAGTCCATCACCATGTCCTCGGCATCCGCCAGCGACACCGTCGAGGCGCGTACCTCTTCGGTGAGGCCGGACTTCGCGTGCATGTCCCGGACGAACTCGACCATGCTGTCGAGCACGGTATCGGGTGCATGGATCACCACGTCGACGCCTTCGCCCAGCACATTGAGATCGGGATCGGTGACCAGTGCTGCCACCTCGATCAACGCATCGCGCTCGAGGCTCAGGCCGGTCATTTCACAATCGATCCACACCAGAAGATCAGCCACGCAGACAGCCTAGATGCCGCCGCTGCTCAGCGCCTAACGGAATGATGGGACGTCTTGCCAGTATGCCAGTTTTATCCGTACAAAAACAGATCTGTTCTGTCGTCGTACGTGTCGATATTGTGGTAGTTGTCCAGTTAGTCAGCCGCCACCCCAAGGAGGCCGATGATCCCGAACCGTCTGCCCGACTCAGTCCCCAGCAGCAACTGGTGACGTCACCCCCCGGTGACAGTGGCCCCTCGCCTGCCTCCGCGAGGGGCCACTACAGTCCCAACGACCTTGTTGATCCTGGATCTTGGCGCTTCAGGTGGGCCAAATTGCCATGATCACAACAATGGATGACCACTCCGGCCAAGATCGGAGATCATGGCGGCGGTCGAGCCTGCGAGGTCCAGAGCGGCAGCGGTCGAACGACCTAAATCGAACGTCGCCGGGCTATTTCAGCAAGCGTCACCGCGGCCGCTACCGACGCGTTCAGCGACTCAATGTCGGTCGTCATCGGGATCGCCACTCGCAGGTCACACGTCTCGCCGACCAGCCGCGACAGCCCACGCCCTTCCGAGCCGACCACAACCACGATCGGCCCGATCGCCGCTTCAAGATCGTAAATCGACGTCGCACCGTCGGCATCCAGGCCGACCACCATGAAGCCCGCGTCCTGGCACTCCTTGAGCGCTCGGGTCAGGTTCGTAACCTGTGCGATCGGGATGCGGGCCGCGGCACCGGCACTCGTCCGCCAAGCGGTCGCGGTGATCCCGGAGGCCCGCCGCTCGGGCAGGAACACGCCGTGCGCCCCGAACGCCGCCGCCGAGCGTACGACCGCACCCAGGTTGCGCGGATCGGTCACGCCATCCAACGCGACGAGCAGCGGCGCGGTCTGTTCGGCCGCGTTCGCCACAAGATCGTCAAACGACTCATAAGCATAAGGGGGTACGGAGAGTCCGATGCCCTGATTCAGTACGCCGCCGGTCATCCGGTCGAGTTCGTTGCGCGTGATTTCCAGCAGCGCAATGCCCCGGTCGGCGGCGATCCGGACCGCTTCGGTGATCCGGTCGTCCATGTCGACGCCCGCCGCCACGTACAGCGCGGTTGCCGGGATGCGTGATCGCAGCGCCTCGACGACCGGGTTCCGGCCGACGAGCAATTCGGGTGCGTCCCGGGGCGTCTGCGACTTGCGGCCGGCCGCGACTCGGGGGCCGCCGCGCGTACCACCGGTTCGTGTCTTTGCTCCGCCGTGCGCTGCGGCAGCGCGACCCGGCTTCGTGCCGCGACCAAACGTGGTGTCCTTGGTCCCGGGCTTGCCGATCTTGGGAGTGCGACCCTCGGCGTCGGCCGCGCGCTTCTCCTTTTCCTGCTTCCACTGCGTACGCTGGGGCACGTCCTCGGTGCCGGAGTAGCCCTTGTGCCATGGCCGCTCATCGGCGGGCAGCGTCTTGCCACGGCCTTTCAGCGATTCGCGCCGCTTACCGCCGGAACCGGACGGCGCGCCCTTCTTCGCCGTTGTCCGCTTCCCGCGACGCTCGGAATTTCCTGGCATGTTCGCTGCTCTCCCCTGCGCCGGACGGTCCACGGTGGACCCGGCCGCGTTTCCCTGGCCTTCAAAAGCAATGTGATCTTGGGCAACGTCAACGATGTCCCGCGGACACACAACGTCACAGGCAAAGGGTACCTTCGCCGCAGAGGTGACTCGACCGACATACCCGTAGGCTTGACGGCTGTGGCTGAACCGACCCGTACCGCCGAGACCGCGCAGACGCTCGACCGTGGGCTGCGCCTGCTGCAGCTGGTCGCCGATGTCTCCGGCGGCCTGTCGGTGACGGAGGCCGCCGATCGGCTCGGGGTCGGCCGGGCGGTCGTGTACCGGCTGGCAGCGACGCTGATCGAACACCGCATGATCCGCCGGGACGCGAGCGGTCGCCTGCGCCTCGGTGCCGGGGTGCTGCATCTTGCCGGTCGAGCCCAGCCGCTCATCGCCGACGCCGCCCGGCCGGTGCTCCGGCGTCTGGCCGAAGCGGTCGGCGCCACCGCCCACCTGACCGTCGCGGACGGCAACGAGGCGGTCGCGCTGGCCGTCGTCGAGCCGAGTTGGACCGCGTTCCACGTCGCGTACCGGGCCGGCAGCCGCCATCCGATCGACCGCGGCGCCGGCGGGCGGGCGATCATCGCCGGGCGCCATCGCGGCGACGGGCCACCTCGCGGAGACGGCTGGCAGACCTCGATCGGCGAGTTGGAAGCCGGCGCGTACGGAATTTCAGCACCCGTGATCGGCGTCGAAGGGCTCGAAGCGAGCGTCGGCGTGATCGCGCTCGCGCCGCTGGACGCCGCCGCGGTTGGCCCGCAAGTGATCGCGGCGGCGGCGGCCGTGATGAAGGCGCTCAGCTAACCGTCATCCGCAGTACGTCGAGGGCCTCGTCGAGCTGAGCTTCGGTGATTCGGCCGGACGTCACGTGCCCGCGATCGATCACGACTTCCCGGATCGACGCGCCGCTCGCGAGCGCCTGCTTCGCGATCTTCGCGACCTCCTCATACCCGAGGTACCGATTCAGTGGCGTCGCGATCGACGGCGAACCCTCGGCATATTGCCGCAGTACGTCGACGTTCGCCTCCAGCCCGGCCACGCAGCGATCCGCGAACAGGCGAGCGACGTTCGCGATCAACCGGATCGATTCGAGCAGGTTCCGAGCGATCACCGGCAGCATCACGTTGAGCTCGAAGTCACCCTGCGATCCGGCGAACGCGACCGCCGCGTCGTTGCCGAAGACCTGCGCGCATACCTGCCGTACGGCCTCACAGACCACCGGATTCACCTTGCCCGGCATGATCGACGAACCCGGCTGCAGATCGGGGATATGCAGCTCGCGTAGGCCGGCTCGGGGGCCGGAACCCATCCATCGGATGTCGTTCGCCATCTTGTACAGACCGACCGCGATCACGCGTACCTGGCCGGACGCCTCGACCAGCGCATCCCGCGCACCCTGCGCCTCGAAGTGGTTCCGAGCCTCGGTCAGCGGGAGGCCGGTCTCCTCGGCGAGTCTCGTGATCACGGCGTCGGCGAACCCGGGCGGCATGTTGATGCCGGTACCGACGGCGGTACCCCCGAGTGGCAGTTCGCCGACCCGAGGCAGGACGGCGTGGATGCGCTCGATGCCGTACCGGATCTGCGCGGCGTATCCGGAGAACTCCTGCCCGAGCGTGATCGGAGTCGCATCCATCAGGTGCGTACGGCCGGCTTTGACCACCTCGGACCACTCATCCGACTTCGCCTCGAGCGCCGACGCGAGGTGCCCGAGCGCAGGTACGAGATCACCGGCCAGACTCTCGGCCGCGGCCAGGTGGATCGACGACGGGAACACATCGTTCGACGACTGCGACGCGTTGACCGTGTCGTTCGGATGCACGTCCGCGCCGAGCGACCGACTGGCCAGCGTGGCGATGACCTCGTTCGCGTTCATGTTCGACGACGTACCGGAGCCGGTCTGAAACACGTCGATCGGAAACTGGTCGTCATGATTCCCGGCGACGACTTCGGCTGCGGCGGTCGCGATTGCGGTCGCGACATCCGCCGGAATCACGCCCAGTTGTGCATTGGCCAGCGCCGCGGCCGCCTTGATCCGGGCCAGCGCAGCGATGTGGGCACGGCCGAGACCGGTACCCGAGATCGGAAAGTTCTCAACCGCGCGCTGCGTCTGTGCGCGCCAGAGCGCGTCCGCCGGTACGCGAACGTCGCCCATCGTGTCGTGCTCGATGCGATATTCCACGCATCCCATACTGCCCCCGCAAGTGCTACGCGGTTAGCAGGGCGTCGTGTTGGGCTTTGAGCAGGGTCGCCACGGTATCCGGCGAACCCGGTGTCTTCTCCGTATCGAAGATGAGGATCGCGACGTCACCCTCGTTCGAATTGCCTTCTACCTGGATAGTGCCGTCGTGCTCGGTGGTGGGGTCGATGAAGACGTCCGCGCCCGGCAGGCCGGCGACCGGAAAGTTCGAGAATTCCACCGCCGAGTTGCCTTCGGCATCGGTGACGTAGTCCACGGCATTGACCGTCGAGTTGAACTGGATCAGCACGATTTCGACCTCGCTACCGTCGGCAGCCGACCACATGCGGGCCGCCTCGCCCACGAAGCCGTACCCGATCAGGGTGGACTTGCGCTTCGCCGGGTTACCAGTGTTCGCCGCGTCCTGGTCGAGCGTGATCGTCCCGTCGTCTCCGACCGGCTCGGCGGTCGCACCGGCCGGTACGGCCAACAGATACGAACGCAGGTCGGCGGTATGGATCGCGACGCCGGACGCAGACGGTGTGCCGTTGGCGGTCGACGGCGCTCGGCAGGCACCAACGGCAAACACGGCGAGCACCGCAGCAACTATGAAGACTTTGTGAGTCATGCCGGTCAGTGTTGGACACGTGACGACCTGCCGCAACCCCGTTAGCGGCGCCCGACCGTCAGGACCGGCTTCGTCACCTCGGCGAAGAAGTCGTTTCCCTTGTCATCGACGACGATGAACGCCGGAAAATCAACGACGTCGATCTTCCACACGGCTTCCATGCCGAGTTCCGCGTATTCGAGCACTTCGACGTGCTTGATGCAGTCCTGCGCGAGACGAGCGGCCGGGCCGCCGATCGAGCCGAGGTAGAACCCGCCGTACGTCGCGCAGGCCTGCGTGACCTGCGTCGACCGGTTGCCTTTGGCGAGCATGACGAGCGAGCCGCCGGCCTTCTGGAACTGCGCGACGTACGCGTCCATCCGACCGGCCGTGGTCGGGCCGAACGAGCCGGAAGCGTACCCGTCGGGGGTCTTCGCCGGTCCGGCGTAGTAGACGGCGTGATCGCGTAGGTAGTCCGGCATCGGCTCACCGGCGTCGAGCCGCTCGGCGATCTTCGCGTGCGCGATGTCCCTGGCCACGACGAGCGGCCCGGTCAGGGACAGACGCGTCTTGACCGGATACTTTGACAACTCCTCGCGGATTTCGGCCATCGGGCGGTTCAGGTCGACGTTGACGACCTCACTGCTTTCGTCGAGGTGCGTCGAGGTCACATCGGGCAGGAACCGCGCGGGATCACGTTCCAGCTGCTCCAAGTAGACGCCCGACGGTGTGATCTTGCCGAGCGCCTGCCGGTCTGCCGAGCACGAAACTGCGATCGCGACCGGGCAGGAGGCGCCGTGGCGCGGCAGGCGAATCACGCGTACGTCGTGGCAGAAGTAGCGT
Source organism: uncultured Actinomycetota bacterium (assembly GCA_963831705.1). Classification (GTDB taxonomy): domain Bacteria; phylum Actinomycetota; class Actinomycetes; order Mycobacteriales; family Micromonosporaceae; genus DASQPR01. The sequence goes on from CAWHRE010000010.1 coordinate 1,302,298, forward strand.
CCGCCGAACTGGGCACCGATGCCGAACTGGCGGGTCAGCTCGAGCACCTCGGCCTCCAGCTCCACATCGCGGAAGCCGTGCGCGGTCATGCTTCCCGACGTCGGCAGCGCATCCAGATACTTCGCCGACGCGTACTTCGCGGTCTTCAACGCGAACTCGCCACTGGTACCGCCGATCACCACGGCAAGGTGGTACGGCGGGCAGGCGGCGGTACCGATCAATCGCAGTTTCTCTTCCAGGAACTGCATCATCCGCGTGGGATTCAGCAGAGCTTTCGTCTCCTGGTAGAGGTAGCTCTTGTTGGCCGAACCGCCGCCCTTCGCCATGAACAGGAACTTGTACGCGTCGGCGTGCCCGTCCGGATCATCGGCGTACAGCTCGATCTGGGCCGGGAGGTTCGATCCAGTATTGCGCTCGTCCCACATGGTCAACGGCGCGAGCTGCGAATACCGGAGATTGAGCTTCGTGTACGCGTCATAGACCCCGCGCGCGATCGCCGCCTCGTCGGCACCGTCGGTCAACACGTGCCGACCGCGCTTGCCCATCACGATCGCGGTGCCGGTGTCCTGGCACATCGGGAGCACGCCGCCGGCCGCGATGTTCGCGTTGCGCAGCAGGTCGAGCGCGACGAAGCGATCGTTCGGCGAGGCCGCGGGGTCGTCGATGATGTTCCGGAGCTGCTGGAGATGCGCCGGCCGCAGGAAGTGCGCGATGTCGTGCATCGCCTCGGCGGTGAGGGCGGTGAGCGCCTCGGGTGCGACGGTCAGGAACTTCCGGCCGCCCGGGCCGTCCACGACGTCGATGCCATCGGCGGTGATCAGGCGGTATTCGGTCGTGTCCGGACCGATGGGCAGCAGCGACTCGTACGCGAACTCGGGCATGTTTCGAAGGATAGCTTTATGGGCTGGCCGAGACCGAAATCGGGCCGATCGTGCGTCCAATGTTGATCACCAGTGACACCGGCCCGAAGCCGAGCACCGAGGCGTCCGACTTCACCGTGCTGACGGTTGTCCCGGTCTGTCGGGTGGAGATCGAGATCGTGCCCATTTCGGCGGGATCAACGACCACGACGTAGGCCGCCGCCAATCCGATTGACGCGGTCTTCGGCACGGTCGTCTGCCACAGCTGGTGGCCGTCCGAAACGTTGACGGCGCGGAACGCGCGATTGCCCGACGCCCGAACGATCGCTACCTGCGTGTCCATCGCCACGATCCGCTCGCCAACGCCGGCTCGGAACTTCACGTGTCCGCTTGCGGCGTCGATGATCACATCGCGGCCGGCCGTGTCGGTGGCGAGCACGTCGCCTCCGCTGCCGATCGGATCCTTCGCCGACTCGCAGCCGAGCGGCGTGGAGGTTCGCAGGTCGAGGCCGCTCTGTTGCCACATCTCGGTGCCGGTCCCGGGATCCAGACCCGCCGCCGTGTAGTAGCACTGGTCGCCTCGCGTCGTCGCGCTCGACGAAATCACCGCATCCCCGGCGACCGCGATCCGATTGGTGCCGGACGGCGTGAACACGTGCAACGCGTGCCCGTTGTGCGTGTCGATCACGTGGATCTTGCCACCCATCGGCAGGCCGAGCAGGCCCGGCGCCGGCGCCGGCACAGCCCGCGTCGGTCCGTCGTACGCGGAGTCGACGGAACCGATGCCGGCCAGCCCTTGATCGAAGCCCATCAGCCCGGAGCCGTTCGCGTCAATCGTGGTCGACCAGAGCTGCTGGCCACGTGCGGTCGAGACCGCCTTCAGCGTGCAGGTCTTCCCGCAGGTCAAGATCAAAACCTTATCCTGGTACGCCCAGACGCCGGCCCTCTCATTCACGCTCCAAAGAAGGACGCCGCTGCCCGCGTCGTACACGTCGAATCCGGCCTTGACCGGGCGCCCTACCAGCACGACCGCCTGGGCATCACCGGCTACGCCGGCCCACGAGTCCTCGCGGGACCAGACCAGCTGGCCGGTGCCCGGATTCCGTACCTCGACCGAGCCACCCGTCGATACCACGATGCTGTCGCTCAGTACGGTCGCCGAGTACGGCTGGTTCCCGACCCGTACGGTCCAGATCGGAGCCGGCGTTGCGAGCTTCGTCACGGTCACGTTCTGTACCCAGTTCGCCCAACCGGGCAATGGATTCCAACCCGTGACGATTGCGTAGATAACGCCGATACTGACAACGCCGAGGAGCGCGAACGTACCTTTTACCCGGCCGAACGTGGTGGCCATGCCGGAGACCGTACCGACCGTGACCAACAACGTCCGCCAACCCGTTTCGCCCGTGTCGCTCCCTTATTCCCGTTACCACCGCAAGGTCCAGCCCATGATCAGCCCGCCGCCGCCGCTACCAGGGGCAGCACCCGGTACGGGATCTGCTCGGACAACGCGATGATCGTCGACGCCCGTACGATCTGGTCGTACGAGACGACCTGGTCGATCACCCGCTGCAGGTCCGCGTTCGACCGTGCCACGATGCGGCACAGAAGATCGCCACCGCCACTGATCGTGTGCACCTCGAGAACTTCGGGAATCGTCGCCAAGTGATGCGCGACCGGATCGTGCCCACGGCTCTGCCGGATCTCCAGCGTCACGAACGCCGTGACGATGTAGCCCAACGCCGCCGGGGAGACGTCCGGGCCGTACCCGAGGATCACACCGCGCGCCCCGAGCTTGTCCAGCCGCGACTGAGCCGTTCCGCGCGCCACCCCGAGCCGGCGGGCGCACTCCAGGATGCCGATCCGCGGCTCCGCGGCCAGCAGCTCGATCAGCCGCGCATCCAGCTCGTCAATGTCACCCATGAGTTGAATGCTAGACATAATGTCCAGTGATTCGGTGTGGTGAGGCGACAATCTGTGCAGTCTGACCAACGTATTTGCCAGCGGTTGCCCAGCCGAGCGACGCCCGCGAGGATCAGCCCGACGGCACCGTACCGAGGAGCGAGCAATGACACAGGCCATGGATCGGCTCAAGACCGACGACGATGTCGACCTCGACGTCCTGATCGGCGCGGTCGCACATGACATCGCCGAGGACCCGTTCCCGGTCAAGGGCCTTGATCACGTCCGGTTCTACGTCGGCAACGCGAAGCAGGCAGCGCACTATTACTCCACCGGCTTCGGTATGACCGTCGTCGCGTACCGCGGTCCCGAGCAGGCCGGCGCCGCCACCACCCCGGAGTTGGCGCAGGAGTGCCGCGACCACGCCGAATACGTACTGGTCTCCGGCTCGGCCCGGTTCGTGCTGGTCGGCCCGGTGCACGCCGACGCCGAAGCGGCCCGGCATCATGCTTTGCACGGCGACGGCATCATCGACATCGCCCTTGAGGTGCCGGACGTCGACAAGGCGTACGTGCACGCTCTCAAGCAAGGTGCCGTTTCGATCACCGAACCGCATGACGAGACCGACGCGAACGGCACGATCCGGATCGCCTCCATCAAGACGTACGGCGACACCAGGCACAGCCTCGTCGACCGCTCCCGATACACCGGACCGTTCCGTCCCGGCTTCGTGGCGCGCGCACCGATGGTCGACCGTACCGCCGCGATCGAAGCCGGCCTCCAGCCGAAGCGTTACTTCCAGGCGGTCGACCACATCGTCGGCAACGTCGAACTTGGCCGGATGGACGAGTGGGTCGAGTTCTACCAGCGCGTGATGGGCTTCACGAACATGGCCGAGTTCGTCGGCGACGACATCGCCACCGAATACTCCGCGCTGATGAGCAAGGTCGTGGCGAGCGGTACCCGCAAGGTCAAGTTCCCGCTCAACGAGCCGGCCGTCTCGCGCCGCAAGTCGCAGATCGACGAGTACCTCGAGTTCTACCGGGGCCCCGGCGCACAGCACATCGCGATCGCCACCAACGACATCCTGCGCAGCGTCGACGTCATGCGCGCGAACGGCGTGGAGTTCCTGGATACGCCGGACAGCTACTACGAAGACGCCGAATTGCGTGCCCGGATCGGCACGGTCCGCGTCCCGATCGACGAGCTGCAGAAGCGCAGCATCCTGGTCGACCGCGACGAGGACGGCTATCTGCTGCAAATCTTCACTAAGCCGATACAGGATCGTCCGACCGTGTTCTTCGAGCTGATCGAGCGGCACGGGTCGCTCGGCTTCGGCAAGGGCAACTTCAAGGCGCTGTTCGAGGCGATCGAGCGCGAGCAGGAGATTCGCGGCAACCTGTGACCGCCGCCCGGTGACGGCGTAGACGACGCGTACTAAAGTCCAGCTGCGCAGATCAAAACCGTGAAGATCGCGGTGGTACGCACGGCCGGCGCCCACGTTCCACGTGACGGTCATGGTCGCGCCCTGTTTCCCGTACCCGGATATGTTGTGGCTACTGTGGGAAATAGCGCCGAGCAGCGATGCCAGCATGACGTGCGCGCCGATACCGTGGTGGTGAAGAGCGAACCGTGAGTGACAATTCGCCCGGGTGGTACCGGGATCCGGCCGAGCCGACGACCCAGCGCTACTGGGACGGTGAAGGCTGGGTCGGCGATTCGTTGCCGATCGACGCGCCACCGCCGGACGGTCCGTTCAACGCGCCGCCACCGCCACCACCATCGTTGCCGCCGACCGCGTTTCCGGGTCAACCGACACAGGGCGGAGCTCCGGGCTGGCCGCCGTCCCCGGGCGCATATCCGCCGCCCCCGCAGGATGCCCCGCCCCCGGGTGCCTACCCACCTCCACAGGATGCGCCGCCGCCCGGTCACTACCCACCTTCGGACCAGTTTCCGCCTGGCCCAGGACCCCGGAAGTTGCCGACCGGTGCGAGGCCGCCGGCGGTGCCACCCAACTGGCCCGCTGGACTGCCCAGCCCGTACGGGCCGAACGGTGTACTGGTCACGAACCCTCGACCGCACGGCTTCGCGCTCGCGCCCCTCGGCAGCCGATTCGTCGCGCGGATTGTGGACGTCATCGCGGTGCTGCTGCTCGATGCGGCTTTGTGCTGGTACCTCGTCATGCAGTACATCGAAGAGACCAGCCCGTACTGGCGCGCGGCGTTTCACGCGAGCCAGAACGGCGGTACGTCGACCATCCCACCGATGACTTCGCGCGGGTCGACGCTCGGCCTCGTGATCCTCACGTTCACCGTGGTCATCTGGGGCGTGTACGAGGTCCTGCCCACCGGCCGAACCGGACAGACGCTCGGCAAGCGCCTGCTGGGCATCCGGGTGATCGGGCTGGAAGGCGCGACGACGCTCGGCGGCCGACGCTCGTTCCGTCGGTGGGCGCCGCTGGGCTTCGCGACGTTCCTCTGGCCGTGCTGCATCGGATTCTTGATCCAATTTATCGATTGCGGAGCACCGGCCGTCAATCGACCCTTCAAGTTGGCCCTCCATGACGTGTATGCGGCAACCGTCGTCGTCCAGGTGCCCCCCAAATCCGACTCGACCGACCTGACCAACTCGGGATCGGAACCGCAGAAGACCGCCAACGGAGGCTCGCGATGACCGCCCTCACCCGACCCGACCTCGACGCGCTGCCGGACTACGTTGCCGGGCGCAGCGTGCCGGGTGCGATCAAGCTGGCCAGCAACGAGGTCCCGTACGGGCCGTTGCCTGGCGTGGCCGAAGCGGTCGCCGAGGCGATGAGCCAGACCCACCGGTACCCCGACATGGGCTCGGCGGCGCTCCGCGCGAAGCTCGCGGCGCACTGCAACGTCGATGTCGACCGTGTCGCGACGGGCTGCGGCTCGGTCGCCATGGCGGAACACCTCGCTCGCGTGACCTGTATGCCCGGCGACGAGTTGATGTTTTCCTGGCGCTCGTTCGAGGCGTACCCGATCATCGCGGCGACCGTTGGTGCGACCGGCGTTCGGGTCCCGAACACCGAAACACACGAGCACGACCTGCCCGCGATGGCCGGGGCCGTCACCGACCGCACGCGCATGATCCTGGTCTGCAACCCGAACAACCCGACGGGTACGCCGATCCGCAAGCCCGAACTCGACGCGTTCCTGGATGCCGTACCGGAGACCGTGATGGTCGTCCTGGACGAGGCATACCGCGAATTCGTCACGGACCCCGACGTCCCGGACGGCATCGACACGTACGCCGACCGGCCAAATGTCGTCGTCCTCCGTACGCTCTCGAAGGCGTGGGGGCTGGCCGGACTTCGCGTCGGCTTCACGATCGCCGCACCCGCCACCACCGCGACGATCCGCAAAGTGGTCACGCCGTTCTCGACGTCCTCGATTGCACAGGTAGCCGCGTTGGCAGCCCTGGACGCGACGGACGAGATGGAGCGACGTGCCGCGTTGATCGTGTCCGAGCGCGAACGCGTGCTGGCCGCCGTTCGCGCATTCCGCCCCGATGTCCCGGAGAGCCAGGCCAACTTCGTCTGGCTGCCACTCGGCAACGACTCGGCGGCGTTCGCGGCAGCATGTGAGTCCGAACGCGTCATCGTCCGGCCGTTCCAGGGCGACGGCGTACGGGTCACCATCGGTACGCCCGACGAAAATGACGCCTTCCTGGCGGCGATGGGCAAGGCGCTCGAGCGCTAGCCGGCCTTGGCCTTCGCAGACAGACGCAAAGAGGAAGGCCCGGCACACGTGCCGGGCCTTCCTCTTCTGTTCCGTTCGCCTGGTCTCGTTCCGCTGCGTGTTAGCCGGATCAGACGCGGGATCCCGCGTCGCGGCGACGGCGGAACACGACCAGCAGCAGCACACCGATCGCCAGCAGCATCCAAGCGACGACCAGCATCTGCCGGATCGGGTGGATGCCGGTCTTCGGCAGCGTCTCGGTCGGGCTCGGCGTCGGCCCGGTAGCCGGTGTCGTTGCCGTCGTCGCCGGCGCGGTGCTGGGCGCCGTACTGGGGCTGGCGCTCGGCGTCGTCGTACCCGTACCCGACGTTGTCGCTCCGGTGCTCGGCGTCGCACTCGCGACCGGCTGAGTTGCGGACGGCGACGTCACCGGCACCACCGGCACGCTCGTGGCGGATTCCGACGGCGTACCGACGCCGGCCCCCACCGTGGCCGATGCGGATGCATTCGCAACCGGCTTCGACGGACCACCGGCCGGACCGCCGTACAGCGCCAGCGTACCGAACCCGCACAGCAGGATCAGGATGATGCCGACCAGAGCGATCCACCACGGGTGACGCCGGAGGAACGACCGATTCTCCCCGGCTGCGGCCGCTCCTGCGCCGGCCCCGAGAAGAACCTTCTCGCCGCCGGATTCCTCTTCCAGGCCGGCGGCCGCGACTGCGACGACCTCTTCTTCGTGGCCGGTACCGGATTCCGGGCTCTCGGCGCCGACCGCAGCGAACTGGGTCGTCGGGAATTCCTCGAAGCCGATGGCACCGGCCGCCGCAGCGACCTCAGCGGCCGCGATCACACCCGCTTCGGCCGCCGCCGTCTCCTCTGCCGCCGCCGCTTCAGCTGCGGCTGCTTCGGCAACGGCGGCTTCCTCGACGGCGGCTTCTTCGGCTTCGGCCAGGGCGATTGCTTCGGCTTCGGCTACCGCGGCCGCTTCGGCTTCGGCCAGCGCGGCGGCTTCTGCGGCGGCCAGCTCGATTGCCTCCGCCGCTGCGATCTCTTCAGCCAACGCGATCTCTTCGGCCAGTGCGATCTCTTCGGCTTCGGCCACTGCGATTGCTTCAGCTTCGGCCTCAGCCAACGCAATGGCTTCAGCTTCGGCAATGGCTTCAGCTTCGGCTAGGGCTTCCGCTTCGGCTAGGGCCACCGCCTCAGCCTCGGCGAGCGCGATCGCTTCGGCGACGGCGATTTCTTCAGCGAGTGCGATCTCTTCGGCTTCGGCAACCGCGGCCGCTTCGGCCAGGGCTGCGGCTTCGCCGATCGCTACAACCTCCGCGACGGCGGCCGCTCCGACGATCGCCGTTTCCTCGGCGCCGCCGACGATGACCTCGTCGACCTCGACAATGTCGGTCTCGACCAGCCCGCCGCTGGCGGCACCCATCTCAACGAACCCGGACTCCGTGACGTCGGCTTCAATCAGCTCGGCTGCCAGTAGGCCACCGGCGACGGCGCCTCCGACAGCGGCAACCTCGACGAACTCAGACTCGGATTCCTCGGTCTCGATCAGCTCGTCGGCGGACAGACCGCCGCTCGCCGCACCAACCTCGATGAACTCAGACTCAGCTACGTCCGTCTCGATCAGCTCAGCCGCCGCCAAACCACCGCTCGCCGCATCAACTTCAACGAACTCGGACTCGACCACGTCCGTCTCGATCAGCTCGCCCGCGACCAGACCAGCGCTCGCCGCACCGACTGACTCGACCACAATAAATTCGGACTCGACCAGATCGGCTTCGACGAGTTCTCCGGCGATTAGTCCGCCGCTTGCGGCACCCGCTTCGACGACCCCGGTCTCCACCAGGTCGATCTCGATCAGCTCGACACCCTCGGCCGCGACAAGCACGGTCTCTGCGGCGCCACCAACCGCGACTGCCTCGATGTCGTCGAGGCCGCCGGATGCGAGCGCAACAACCTCTTCGTCATCGGCGGCTCCGGCGATCGCGACCGTACCGATCGCTACGCCCGCGAGCTCCTCGTCCTCGACGATCAGCTCCTCAGCGACAAGCTCCTCGACAACGAGTTCCTCAGCGACAAGTTCCTCGGCGGCCAGTTCTTCAGCAGCCAGCTCCTCGGCGGCAAGCTCCTCAGCAGCCAGTTCTTCAACGAGCAGCTCTTCGGCGATCAGTTCTTCGACCACCACCTCCTCGACGACCAGCTCCTCGGCAGCGGCCATTTCGACAACCGCCGTCTCGGCAACGACCGCACCGGCGTCAGCCGATTCAACAAGGATCAACTCGACGTCAGCAGACTCGATCGCAGCCGACTCGATGCCAACGGACTCGACCACGACTGTCTCGGTTTCGATTACCTCGTCGGTTTCGATCGCTCCGACGGCAACGCCGTCGACCACCTCGATATCGACCAGCTCAACGAACTCGGACTCCTCGACGATCTCCGACTCACCGTTGACATCGGACTCCACGACAGTCGCTTCGGCGACCACAACGTCCGGAATCTCGACAACCTCGAGGACGAGTTCACGATCCGTGCTGACCGACGATGGCGAGTCGACGAGTTCGACACCGACGATGCCGATTTCCTCGGAGTCGATGTCGTCTTCGTCAACGACGTCGATGCCCATGCCTTCGAGTGCGGCAACGCCGACCACGCCGACCGCTTCGACATCGACCTCGGTCGCGACGATCGATTCGACCTCGGCGACGGCAGCTTCTTCCTCGTCGGTCAGATCGTCATCGGACTCCGCGGCGAGCGCCTCAGCGGCCGCGACCTCCTCGATGCGCGCGAGCGCGACGATGTCCTCGGCCGTGGTAATGACACGAGCCGCCGCGTCCACCTCGTACGACTCGGAACCTTCGACGTAGTAGTCATCCAGTTCGATCAGTTCGACGCCGGATTCCGATTCCTCGATCTCGATGCCATCGGCGCCGCCGCCGAGCGGCAGGGAAACCTGGCTGACGCGGTCACGCAGATGCCGGCGACCGACGATCTCCCACTCGTCGCCGTACGTGTCGATGGCGGCCATCTCGACGAGTTCGACGAGTTCGAGCGCATCAGCGCGATCCTCGGCACTCTTCGCGAGGCCTCGTCGGACCAGTCCGTGGAGTTCCAGCGGGAATGCGTCGAGCACGATGTCGTCCTGCTCGTGCATAAACCGCAGCGACATGAGCTGCGAGGTCTCCCAGAACGGCGGCTCACCGGCGAAGAGCTCGAAGAACGTCACCGAGATGGCGTAGATATCGGCAGACGCGACGAACGCCTCACCTCTCCAAGCTTCGGGTGCACGATAGACACCTGTACTCAGAGTGACCGGGCGGTTGATCCACGCCGCGGCTCCGACATCGACGATCAAGCTCAGGCCATCGATGTCGATGACCACATTCTCCGGGCGGAAGTCACCGTGAACGACGCCGATCTCGTGCGCGACGACCATCGCACGAAGAGCGTCGCGATAGATGAGCAGCGCTGCCTCGGCCGTGAACGGCCCGTAGTCGCGAAGCAACGCACGGAGAGGTACGCCATTGATCGGATCCATCACGATCGCTGCGCGGTACCCATCCGGTTCTTCGACATATTCCCGGATACGTACGAAATATGCGGTGTCCAATGTGGCAATGAGGAGCACATCTTCGCGTACCTGCTCGATGTTTTCTTCATTGATGTTTAAGTATTTAATGACGACCAGATCGCCGGTTTCTTCGTGCACGGCGAGCACGACGCGGCCGGTGGCGCCATTGCCCAGCTCGCGGCGGTGAACATAACCCGGAACATGCCAGCTCATTTTTGCGTACCTTTCGGGGGTGGTCCGCCGTCCACAATGGAGACCGCACTCATAGCGAAGCTGAGAGTGCCCCGACAGGATACTCAGAAAGTTGGCATAGGCGAGTCGGCGTCTTGGTTGCTCTCGAACAACTGATCGGTCGCGTCAGGCGAATGGCACGGCAGGCGTCGATCGGATCACAGCATGCCGACGACTCTTCCAGATATCGACATCGGTCGCTACATAGCGACGACGATGCCCGCCACCTCGCCGAACCCGATCGTCGACCCATTCGGGCCCGGCGCCGTCGCGGTGATCACGATGGAGTCTCCGTCTTCCAGGAACGTCCGCGTCGTCCCGTCACCGAGAGTGATCGGATCGGTACCGTCCCAGGATAATTCCAAGAAAGACCCGGTCTGATCGCGCGCAGACCCGGAGACCGTGCCCGAGGCGAACAAATCACCGGTACGCAGGGATGCGCCGTTCACTGTCATGTGCGCGAGCTGCTGCGCAGGGGTCCAGTAGAGCGACGAGAACGGAGGCCGCGACACGATCGTGCCGTTCCACGCCACGCTGAGATCGATCGCGTACCCGGTCCGGGAGTCTTCTTTTAGGTAGTCCAGCACCGGCGGATCCTGATCGGGCGGCCGGATCGTGGCATCGTCGAGCGCCGCCAGCGGGACCACCCAGGCCGAAATCGAGGTCGCGAACGACTTACCGAGGAACGGGCCGAGCGGCACGTACTCCCAGGATTGGATGTCGCGGGCCGACCAGTCGTTGAGCAGCACCACACCAAAGACGTGTTCGCGCAGATCGTTCACGCTGACCGGGGCGCCGAGCGTGGACGGCACTCCGACCACGAACCCAACCTCCGCTTCGATGTCCAATTTCCGACACCGGCCGAACGACGGACCGGCGGCGTCCTTGCGTTGGCCGGATGGACGAACGATCGGCGTACCGGACACCACGACCGTGCCGGCGCGGCCGTGATAACCGATCGGCAGGTGCTTCCAATTCGGCGTCAGCGATGGCTGGCCCGGCCGGAAGATCTGGCCGACGTTCGTCGCGTGCTGCTCCGACGAGTAGAAGTCGACATAGTCGGCGACATCGAACGGCAGGCGCATCGTGACGTCGGCGACCGCGATCAGGTGCGGTTCGAGAGCCGCTCGGAAGGACTCGTCGCTGAGGATCTCGATGATCCGAGCACGCGTTGCGTCCCAGGTCGGCCGTCCGAGCGCCATGAACGGATTCAACGACGGCGAGCGGAGGGTGCCGCCGGCGCCCACGAGTCCGTGCTCCTCCACAGCGTTCAGATCGAGGACGAAATCCCCGACCCGTACGCCGATTCGCCCCTCGGTGTCCCCCTGCCGGAACACGCCGTATGGCAGTGTCTGCAGCCCGTACGGCGACGCTGCCGCACCCTCTACCCAGGTCATCTATGCCGCGCTCTCCGTCGTTGTGTAGCTGCCGAACAAGCCGAATCGTTCGAGATCGGCGAGCGGCTCGGGAATGTCGCAGGTACCGAAACCGACCCATAGGGGCCGGGTTTCGAATAGACGCGCCCGCACGGTTTCCACCAGCGGTACCGGGTCCGGTGATGCAAGCAGCTCCGCGACCTCGGCGACTTCGGCGTCGTCGAACTTCGCGATCAACGTCCCAGCGAGCACGCCGAGAAAGCCGTGATGGACGAATCCGGTCTCCGGATCGGCATGGCGGATCGCGTGGTGCAGCCCGGCGGTGAGCTTGAACGGCAGGCGCCGATCACGGCATGCGCAGATCACGGCGGCCAACTCGATCGGCGTCGGGAACAGTTCGGCCGCCAGCCCACCGGTACGGAATTTCGCCGAAATGTCGATACCCCGGTTCCGGGCCTCGGCGATCGTGTCGAGCGCTCCCAGCAAACCGAATGTCAGCGGCAGTTCCGCGAAGACCGACGCCCGCACGAAACCATCGGCGACCAGGCCAAGCAGCGCGGCAAGCCCTGGCTGTGGGTCCTCGCTGCGCTTGGCAACCGCAACCTCCACCTGGCGGACGTCCAGACGCGGATCGGCCGCCCGGATCGCCGACGGAAGCCCGGCCACGCCGGTGTCCCCGATGATCCCGATCGCGAGCCGCTCATCGGGCGCCAAAAGCCGATCAAGAGCTTTTACAGACGACGCCGGTACTAGCAACGGACCCACCATCTCGGCATACCAAGACGTACGGTGACCTCGGTGTTCCGTGACGGCATCGGCCAGCGTGGCGCTGCCCGGGGGGAACACGGCAGCGTCATCGACGAAGCCGTGGAGGAGTGCTGGCACCCGTGTTGACACGGCTTTGAACCTAGCGGACGCTACATATGGCGGACAACTACGTCCGATTATCGGACGGTCGTGTCCGCACATCGGATCTTTTGGAACCACGGGCTGAAATGTGACCAAAGGGAGATGACATGCCGTATTACCGTAGCGTCGGCGAGCGCCCACCCAAGCGTCACACGCAGTTCCGGCAGCCGGACGGCTCGCTCTACGCCGAGGAGTTGATGGGCCAGGAGGGCTTCTCCTCCGACTCGTCGCTGCTCTATCACCGGCACGCGCCGACCGCGATCGTGGCCGCCGACGTGTACGAGCCGATGTCCTGGTCCCGCGTCGCGAACCATCCGCTGAAACCACGGCACTTCCAGACCCACAAACTGGACGCGTCCGGCGCCGATCCGATCCTCGGCCGGCAGCACTTGATGGCGAATGACGACTGCCGGATCTCGTACGTCGTCGCCGACCGGCCATCCGTGCTCTACCGCAACGCGATCGGCGACGAATGCGTATATGTCGAGGACGGCCGCGCGATGATCGAGTCGACGTTCGGCGTGATCGAAGTCGGCGCCGGCGACTACGTGATCATCCCGACGTCCACGATTCACCGGATCGTGCCGATGGGCGGGCCGATCCGTACGCTCGTGATCGAAGCGACCGGCCACATCGGGCCACCGAAGCGATATCTCTCCGCCCGCGGTCAGTTCCTGGAGTCGTCGCCGTATTGCGAGCGGGATCTCCGTGGCCCATCCGAACCGCTGGTCGTCGAGGAAACCGACGTCGACGTTTATGTCCAACACCGTCGCGGTTGGACGAAGTACACGTACGCGAATCATCCGTTTGACGTCGTGGGCTGGGACGGTTGCCTCTACCCCTGGGCGTTCTCGATTCACGACTTCGAACCGATCACCGGGCGCGTTCACCAGCCGCCACCCGTACATCAAACGTTCGAAGGTCCTAATTTTGTGATCTGCTCTTTCGTGCCGCGCAAAGTCGACTATCACCCGCTGTCGATCCCGATCCCCTACAACCATCACAACGTCGACTCGGACGAGATGCTGTTCTACACCGGTGGCAACTACGAGGCGAGGCGCGGTTCCGGGATCGAGCAGGGGTCGATTTCGCTGCATCCGAGCGGCTTCACGCACGGTCCGCAGCCGGGTGCGGTCGAGCGGGCGCTCGGCGTCGAATACTTCGACGAGCTCGCCGTCATGGTCGACACGTTCCGGCCGCTCGACCTCTGCGAACCAGCGCTCGAATCCGAGGACCCGAACTACGCCTGGACCTGGTCCCGCGCCACAACCCCAGTTGATCCTGGAGTTAGTTGACGCGTCGACGGGTATCGCTCTTATAACTCCAGGATCAACTTCAGTGGTCAGAACGCGGCAGCGTACGTCCAGAAGTCACGCATCAACGTCGGCGGCGTCGGACCGGTCATTTCCAGCTGGCTGAACATGATCGCCACGGCGCCGGTCGACGGCGTGACGTGCGCGCTCGTGCCCGTCCCGCCAACCCAGCCGTAGCGGCCGGGCACGTTCCACGCGTCGAGCTCCGCAACATCGACCGATCCGCCGAATCCCCAGCCCTGGCCCTCGATGAACAGTTGACCCGCATCGCGCTGGGCGGCCGTCAGGTGATCGGTGGTCATTCGGTCGATCGATTTCGCCGAAAGCAGTCGCCGCCCGTTCGCCTCGCCGTCGGCGAGCAGCATCCGGCCGAACGCGTACCAGTCGTCGAGCGTAGAGACAAGGCCTCCGGCACCGGACGGGAACGCCGGCGGGGTGCTCCACTGCCCGTCCGGTTCGTCCACGAGATCGAGTCCGCCGGTCGTACTCGCTCGATAGAGGCTGGTGAAGCGGTCGCGTTTGGCCGCCGGTACGAAGAATCCGGTGTCCACCATGCCCAAGGGCTCGAAGATCCGTTCGGCCAGGAAGTCCGGCAACGTGCCGCCGGTGACCCGCGCGATCAGCACGCCTTGCAGATCGGAACACGTGTTGTAGAGCCATGCCTCACCCGGCTGGTGAAGAAGCGGGATCGAAGCCAGCGTGGCCATCCACTTGTCCGGTTCGGCCACCGCTGCCGGAAGCGGTCCGAACTGCACCGTGAAGAGCGCCTCGACGGCCGGGAGCGAGAAGTCGTCCGGGAAGCCGTACCCGGCGCGGGACGTCATGACGTCGTACAGCGTGATCGCGCGTACGGACGGCACCACGTCGTCGATCGGCCCGGCCGGCTCGCGTACGACCATCGGCGCCGCCAACTCGGGAAGCCACGGGTCGATCGGATCATCTAGGGCGATTCGGCCGTCATCGACCAGCATCATGACCGCGGCGGCGACGATCGGTTTCGTAACCGACGCGATCCGGAAGATCGACTCACGGGTCATCGGCCCGGCCCCCTCGACGTCCAGGAAACCTGCCGCCTGCACTTCGATCCGGTCGCCGTGCGCGATCAGGCCGGCCGCACCGGCGATCGATCCACTCCGTACGTGCTTCGCGAGCACATCGTGCAGATTCGTCATCGCTCTACCCTCTCGCGTCATTGCGCTCCGTCGGACGGTATGACCATCGCCGTGACCGAAAATCATCGTGGCAGGATCTTCGGTATGGCCCTCACCGAGCTCACGAAGCGTTTGCTGGACACGAACACGTTCGCGGTCCTGTCCACGATCAATCCGGACGGCGCTCCGCAGTCCACCGTCATCTGGATCAAACGAGACGGCGACGACGCGGTGTTCTCGACGATTCGCGGTCGGCGGAAGACACGCAACATGGAGCGTGATCCGCGGATCAGCATCTGCATGTACGACCCGGCCGCTCCCGATCTTTACGTCGAACTTCGGGGCGAGGTCACGATCACGGAAGATGGTGGCCGAGAGTTGATCAATGAGCTTTCGCTCCGCTATGACGGCGAGGAGTTCCAGGTCGAACCGCCCGAGATTACCCGAGTGGTGTGCCGGTTGACGCCGTCACGAGTGCTCGAGCACTGACGTCCGGCTCTAACCAGACGTCACCAGCAGGGCTACGGCGATCGCCGCCAGGCCCTCGGCACGCCCGGTGAGACCGAGACCGTCCGACGTCGTACCGGCTACCGTGACCGGTGCTCCGACGGCTGCCGACAACGCCGCCTGAGCTTCGGCACGCCGCTTGCCGATCTTCGGGGCGACGCCGATCACCTGGATCGAGACGTTGCCGATGTCAAAGCCCGCGGCCCGTACGCGCCGGGCGGTCTCGGACAGCAGCGCCACGCCTGCGGCTCCGGCCCATTCGGGCTGGTCGACACCGTAATTGGAGCCGAGGTCACCGAGGCCGGCCGCGGACAACATCGCATCGCAGGCGGCATGTGCCGCGACGTCACCGTCGGAGTGTCCATCGAGACCGCGATCGCCGGGCCACAGCAGACCCGCGACCCAGCACGGGCGATCGTCACCGAACGCGTGAATGTCCGTCCCGACGCCGACCCGCGGAATGATCATGCCGGAACTCTAACAAGCACCGGAACGAGCGCCCGCTCAGATCGCACGCAGATCCAGCTCGACCGGGAATGGCGCAATCGCCTTGATCACGCCGGCGAACACGTCCGTCGCTTGGTAAGCCATGATCGATTCGTCCAAAACGTAGGTATGTACCGAGGGCATATCGGTCGTCGCATCCTCGATGCGCCAGTAGTACTTGATTCCGGCCTGTGCGTACTCGGCCGCCTTCACCATACGATCGGTCGTTTCCGAACCCGGCGACACGATTTCCACAACGAGGCACAGGTGATCCGGCCTGGCCGGCATGATGTCGATGGTTTCGGCTCGGAAGACCACGACGTCCGGGCGTCGATTGAGAAGAGGGACGTCCCGGAGCCGTACATCAAAATCGGTCGACGCGAGCCAACGCGGACGGCCGGCCCGCTTTAGCGTCACAGCGAGCTCGTTGGCGAGCATGTTGTGCTTTCTGGACGCACTCGGGGTCACCGTGACAATCCCATCAACGATCTCGATGCCGGCACACTGCTCTTCGGACCATGAGTCGTACTGCTCAGCGGTCACTTGTTGGTGCATCCAGTAGGGCGCGATCATCTCGGCAGTCACGATTCACCTCCCGGTCGACTACTTTAACGGTGTCAGGGCGCAGATATCTTTCCGGCTCTTGAGAAAACATGTCCGACGCGCGACTCGCATCCCTGCAGTGCGATCCCGCAGGCAAGAAACACCAGCTCAGAGCTTCGGAGTTGAGCCACGGGCTGGACAAATCAATTGCCGGAAGAGTTCGCGAATCAAGCCCACTTTCGCTTCACGATCACGGCCAAAGTGCTGCGGCCGCCTGGGCGTCGCAGTTCCCGACACGGCACCCCGACGGCGGACGTCATCATCGAGCGGTATCCGGATGACGTCGAACTGCCACCGACGATGGTCAACTTTATCGAGCAACGTTCTCAGCGAGCCCGACACGTTCCAAAACGACCCGGACCAAGCGCTTTAAGGCGCAAGTGACTCGGATGCCAAAAGTGCCTCCGCGATCACGAGATCGAACGGCCGCGTGATCTTGAACGCGCGTTCCGAGCCAGGGACCGTGGCAACGCGTACGCCCAGAGCCTCGACCATGCCCGCATCGTCCGTGTGCGTATCGACGGCGCTTGCGTGCGCTGCGGCCAGGGTCTCCCGCCGGAAGCCCTGCGGCGTCTGGACGGCCCGCAGCGGCGTCCGGTCGACCGTCTCCGCGACGTCTTCCGCAGCGTCTACTCGCTTGATCGTGTCGACCACAGGCAGCACCGGGATCACCGCGGCAGCACCGGCACGCAGCGCCGCTGCCACCGATTCGAACAAATCCGACGGAGCCAGGGCACGAGCGGCATCATGCACAAGAACAAGATCAAATTCAGCCGGTACGGCCAGCAGCGCAGCCGCCACCGACTCCTGCCGCGTAGCTCCACCGGCCACCACGATCACGCCTGGCGTATCCCCGAGCATTTCGACGACCGACTGTCGGTCATCCGACGGTGCGGCTACCACGATCACTCCGACCGACGGCGCCGCCGCGATTCGGCGGACCGCGTGCACCAGCAGCGGGAGGCCCGCCAGCGTACGCAGGGCCTTCGGAGCTCCAGGCCCCATCCGTACACCCATGCCTGCCGCCGGAACGAGGATCGCGACGTCACCACGCGCCCTGGAGGGCGTAGTCACGTCGCGATCCTCGATCTGGAAGGGAGTGCCGTCAGGCGTCCGTGAGCACCTTGTCGAGAAGCGTCTCCGCCTCGTCCTTGGTGCTCTTCTCCGCAAGTGCGACCTCACCAACAAGAATGTCGCGTGCTTTTGCAAGCATGCGCTTCTCGCCAGCGGACAGGCCACGCTCGCGCTCACGACGCCAAAGGTCGCGCACGACCTCGGCAACCTTGAGCGGATTGCCCGACGCGAGCTTCTCCAGGTTTGCCTTGTAGCGTCGCGACCAGTTGGTGGGCTCCTCGGTGTGCGGTGCACGGAGGACATCGAAGACCTTGGAAAGGCCCTCTTCACCAACAACTTCACGGACGCCGACGATCTCGGCATTCTCTGCGGGTACACGCACCGTCAAATCACCCTGAGCAACACGAAGAACGAGATACAGCTTTTCCTCGCCCTTGATTACTCGAGTCTCGATTGCCTCGATGAGTGCGGCCCCGTGGTGGGGGTAGACAACGGTCTCGCCGACACTGAAAACCATAGGTTCGAAGCCCCTTTCGCTGTGCTAAGGATAACACGCGCTCGGGCCTTCGGCCCACTTCAGCAGGTGGCGTTAGCGCTGCTCACGACGCCTAGTCAGACCCATTCTCATGTTGACAAGGCGCGCATTACATGCATCACTACCTATGGTGACGACGCCGTGACCAGGGATTACGGCATATCGGGAAAATCCGGCGAGCGACTTTTGTGACGTTCGGGACCGATGAATCGCCGAGCCAAGCCCCGACGATCGAATCGAATCCGCCGCGCCATCGCGAGCCGTGGCGAGACCTCCCCCGACATGACCCTCCGTGACACCCAAGATCGCACGTCCGGAGCACCGGTGGGAGGACAATATTTGCCGTGCGGTCTGGCGCCCGGCGCAAAGATGAGCGACAGTTAAGGACAGGCCGAGGAGACACTATGGGGTCGCTGCGCGGAGAAGATGGCGACGGACGGCCGCCGCCCGACAATGGTGGTCTGCCCGATTTGCCCCCCGAGTGGGGCACAGTGGTTGTTCCGGACGATCTGACCGAACTTGGACGGGAAGCCGCTGAATATCAGCGAGCAGCACGTCGCGCTGCTCGTCGCAACAGATGGCGGCGACGCTTCGGGCTTGCCCCGAAGCCGGAGAGCGATGCGCCTCCGGTCGGTATACCTCTGCTGATCATGTGTATCGCGATCGTGGCCGCGCTGACGAGCCTGTTCGCCGTCACCGTGACCACGCGAAACACACCCGCGCCGGCCACCACAACCGCCGCGCCCGCACCACAAGCGACGCCACCGATGGTCGATCTCGGATTGGCGAACTCCTCCGGCAAGATCGTCCGTACCGACGAGCATCTGCCGGCCGTGTTCCTGCTGCTTGACGGATGCGCCTGCGGTCAGTTGATCAGCGAAACCGCGAGCATCGCCCCACCGGGCGTGACCGTGCTCGCGGTCGACAAGGCACCGCCGTTCATCGAGACCGGCGTACGGGCCACCGCTCTCGCTGACCCGACCCAGGCCCTGCTGGCGCTCTACGGCGCCGGTGCGGACTGGAATGCCACACCGGCCGGCGTACCGACTGCACTGCTCGTGAACTCGAAGGGAACGGTCACCGCGACCGTGAGCCCCGCGTTCAACGTGGCCGACTTCCAGGCCGCGCTCGCCGGGCTCAAGTAGGCGCTGCGTCAGGTGGAGAGCAGCACCGCGTAAAGCGTTAGACCCGGCCCGAACGCGAGCATGACGACGCGCTCCGGTGGCTCCGGACGGCGATTGAGTTCGTCGAGCACCATGAGAACCGTCGGCGACGAGCAGTTCCCGTGCTCGGCAAGGACCGAACGTGACGCGGACAGCGCTCCGTCCGGCAGTTCCAGTTCCCGCTCGATCACATCCAGGATGCGAGGCCCGCCCGGGTGTACTGCCCACCCGTCGATGTCGTCGCGCACCATGCCATGCCGGGCGAGTAGATCGTCCACCAATCCCCGAACATGTACGGCCAGCACATCCGGCACCCGCGACGACAGTCCCATCCGGAATCCCAGGTCGGTCACGTCCCAGGTCATGTGATCGGCCGTCGCCACATCGGTCACCGACGCGACCTCGATCATCCGCAGGCCCCGGCCGACATCGTCGCTCAATGGAACGACTACCACGGCGGCCGCCGCGTCGGCGAAGAGCGCATGCGACACGATCTGTTCCGCATCCGCGGTCGCGGGCTGTACATGCAGGCTCGTCAGCTCGCAGCAGAGCAGTACGGCCGGGCGATCCGTCACGGCCACGTGGTTGCCGACCACGCCGAGCCCAGGCAACGCCGCATAGCAGCCCATGTGGCCGATGAACAGCCGTTGAGTGCTCGGCGCGAGCCCGAGATCGCGAGCCAACAGGATGTCCAGGCCCGGGGTGGCGTAGCCGGTACACGAGCAGACCGCGAACAGTCCGATTTCGTCCGGGGCGATGTTCGCGGCCGCCAGCGCGTCGCCGATCGCGGCCTTGCCCAGCGGCATCGCCTCGACCAGGTACCGCTGCATACGCCGCTCGGTCGACCAGGTCGAGACGTCCTCGATCCGCGGGTCGGCGACCGCGTGGCGGCGGGTCACGCCGGAGTTCGCGAAGATCCGCTTCGCAAGCCCGCGCTGGACACCGCGATAGTGCTCGCTGAAGAAGCCTTCCCACAGGTCGTCCTGGGTGACCGAAGCCGGGTGAGCGATGCCGACACCGGCGATCCGCGTACCCGAGACGGCGGCTACCACCTCGGTGCCGATCCGTCGGAGTCGGCGTCGCCGCCGAGCGCCGCGATACCGAGCCAGTCCGCGCAGACATCCGAGGTGGCCGGTTGCAGCGCACCGCATCGGGCATCGCGAAAGAGCCGTTCCAGCGGATGCCCGCGTCTCGTCGCCGACGTCCCGGCGGCCGCGAGCATCGACGCGGCGACATCGGCCGCGACGTCGCCGGCCTGGAGTTTCGCCCGCCATACCCAGCGATTGCACTCGGCTGAGCCGTTATCGGTGTCAACCAGCCGGGCGGCCTCGCGGACCACCAGCCGGGTCGCCGCCACGGCCGCGTCGGCATGGCCGATCCGAGCGCGTACGGCCGGCAGACTCTGCAGGCCACGTGCGTTGATGTGGTCGACCGCGGCATCGACAGCGGCTTGGGCAACGCCGACGTACACGGCCGCGTAGCTGGCCACCAGCCAGTGCGGCATCAGTTGCGCGAACCAAAGCGCGAGCCCTTCGACGCCGCCGAGCAGTGTGGTCTCGTCCACGAGGACATCGAGGTGGAGATCGTGCGAACCGGTCGCCCGCATGCCCATCGAGTCCCAGGTCTCCTCGACCCGTACGCCGTCCGCGGTGGCCGGCACCAGGAACTGCGACACGGTCTGTGGGTCGTTGCCGCTGCGCGCCGCCACCAGGTACGCGTCCGCATGACCCGCGCCGGATACGAACGTCTTGGCGCCCTTGATCCGGAAGCCGCCGCCCTCCGGCACGTACGACGTCGTGATCGCCGACAGCCGCGAACCTGCGCCTCGTTCGCTCATCGCCACGGCGTAGAACGCACCTGCGGCGGCGCGCCGGAGGATCTCGTCCCGCGCCTCGAAGAACGAATCGGGGATGCCGATCGTGCTCGCCATCTCCACCGGAATGCCGGCCAGCGCTCCGGTCACCGACGCGTGCATGTTGAAGACGAGAGCCGTCGCGCCGTTGCCTCGGGCCAGTTCGTACGCGACGTCCGCGTAGTCCCCGAACGTTGCTCCCAGACCGCCGAGAGCAACCGGCGCCATCAGCCCCATCAGGCCGTTCTCGCGCAGGTCGGCGAAGTCCGCGACCGGGAACGTACCCGCTCGATCGTGGTCGGCCGCTCGGGCCGCGAACCGTGGTGCCAGACGCGCCGCCGTCGCGACCGCTGCGATCATTCGAACTCCCTACGTCGTCTGTCCACGCACGCCAATTCCCTGGTAAAGCACCGCCGAGGACCATGTCGGCACCATCGTCACCTCGCCGCGGCGAGTCGCGAGAAAACGGATCATCTGTGGTACCCGTGGACGCAGACCGCGAATCTCCATCGCGATTCCATGGCGAGCGCACTCATCCACCACCACGCGCGGCGGCACGAACAGGTTCGGATCGTGGATGCCGCGCGGCGCGACCTTCGGCAGGCGATCCGGGATACGGACGGCCAGCAGCCGCGCCAACGCGGTCGCGTTGATCGTGTCCACCACCAGCATTCCGCCGGGCCGCAGAAGGCGGCATGCTTCGGCGATCACGCGGCGTGGATCCGCGACGTGTTCAAGCAGCTCACCAGCGGTAACGACATCCGCGCAGCCGGACCGGACCGGGACCGCGCGCGCGTCACCACGCACGGCCGCGACGCCG
The DNA here is from genome assembly GCA_963831705.1 of uncultured Actinomycetota bacterium. Classification (GTDB taxonomy): domain Bacteria; phylum Actinomycetota; class Actinomycetes; order Mycobacteriales; family Micromonosporaceae; genus DASQPR01. The sequence continues at coordinate 1,324,364 of CAWHRE010000010.1, forward strand.
TGCGCTCTCGCTTGTTCCAGAGCCGAAAACGTGAGGTCGACACCGATGTGACGGTAACCCTTCGCGGCCGCATACGGTGCGAGCAACCCCGCACCACACCCCAAATCAATCAACACCGCATCGGTACGGCCGGCCGGGGGCACGAGTCGCGCGCGTGCGGCGGCGATCCAGTGCAACATCGCGAACAGACCGTCTGGGCGCCACCACTCGGCCGCCAGGTCGTCGTACTGGCCCGGGTCGTTCGGTTGCCGCGTGAGCACTGGCACGAACCCAGCGTGGCACGCCGTACTCGGATGCAACAGACTTGCGGCCATGCGACCGCTTCGGCGACTCCGATGACCCCCGCACCGCGTACCGCTGCGCAGCACGTGTCCGGCCTGATCCGAGCGTCCCATCCGGAACCGGCGGTCGCGGTCACCACCGTGGCGACGATCCTCGCGTTCGCCGTCGGCCTGCCCGGCGCCGGAATCGCGTCGGTGACGTCCTCGGTGCTCGCGAGTCAACTCGCGGTCGGCTGGAGCAACGACTGGCTGGATGCCGGGCGCGACGAAGTGGTCGGGCGGACCGACAAGCCGATCCCGGCGGGTCAGATCAGCCGGCGAGCGGTCGGGATCAGCGCCCTGATCGCGGCGATCGCGGTGGTGCCACTTGCGCTGACCTCTGGCAATAACTCCGGCTGGCTGATCATCCTCGGTACCGCTGCCGGCCTCGCGTACAACTGGCCGTTGAAGTTCACGGTTGTGTCCGTCGTGCCGTACCTGGTCGGGTTCGGCTCGCTCGCCGCCTACGTGGCAGCCGGACTGCCCGGCGGACCGGTGCCACCGTGGTGGCTCGTGTGTGCCGGCGCGCTCCTGGGCGGCGGCGCGCATTTTGCAAACGCGCTGCCCGACCTGGCCGACGATGCCCGAACCGGAGTACGTGGCCTGCCACATCGCCTCGGCGCCACCGGCTCCGCGATCGCGGCAGCGACGTTGTTGCTGGGCGCGACGGCGCTGCTCGCGTTCGGGCCGCGACCGGTGACGTGGGCCGCGGCCGGCATCTTCCTGGCCGCGGTGATCGTGGTGCCGATCGGCTGGCGGTTGTCGCAGCGCAACGGCTCGCGATGGGCGTTCCGGTCGGTGTTGATCCTGGCACTCCTCGACGTAATCCTGCTGGTCGTGAACGGATCACGGCTCTGAGGTGCCGTAGTAGGCGGGTCTGCGCGTGAGCGATCGAGGCGGCCACTACGCTGTAGCCCGGTTGGGATCAAGTTCAGGAGGATCGACGTGGCGCGCTCGATCGGTACGTACCGGCTAGTCCGTCTCGCCGCAATCGGCGCGGCACTGGCAACCGTGGCCCTCGTTGGCGGCTGCAGTGCCGGGCAGGAAGCCGCGACATCACAGATCGTTACGGCGGTGCCGGGCGGCTTTGCCACCGCGACGCCGGATCCGTCGGTGCCGTTGGGCATCGTGCTCATCGAAAACGCGGAGATCGTCTACAAAGCCCCGGCGGGCTACCCGGCCGGCGGCACCGCGCCGCTGTCGATGCGGATCTTCAACCAGACGAAGTACGAGGTGACGGTTACGCCAGGCGACGTCAACACCATCGACTCGAATGGCAACCCCGGATCGAGTGCCGGCAAGCTGTCCTGGATCTCGACCGCTCCGGTGCCGACCCCGCCGCCTGCGCCGGCGCCCTCGCTGACGCCGTCACCGTCCGGTTCGGTCTCACCGTCGACGTCGGGCTCGCCGTCGGGTGCGCCCGCATCGCCGACCGAAGCGCCGACGCCGACGGTTGCCCCGATCGCGCCGATCAAGATCCCGGCGAACGGCTTCGCCATCCTCACTCCGGCGCAGGAGCAGTATCTCGCGATCACTGCGCTCGGCGCTCCGCTGATGCCCGGTACGAACGTCGCGTTGAGCCTGACGTTCACGACGTCGAACGGCAAGTCGACGACGCAGTCGGTATACGCGACGTTCGCGGCGCCATCGTCGCCCGCGCCACGCGCATCGCTCGCACCGTCGGCGTGACGTTTTCGTCGTAGGTACGCGCTACGTTCGTACACGTGACCGACCGACCCGCTCGTACGAACTCGACACCCGTCGCCTCCAAGGGCGCGAAGGCGGCTCGTCCCGCATACGTCTGTGACGTGTGCGGGCACCGGCCACCCAAATGGCTCGGACGCTGCACGGAGTGCGGCGAGTGGGGCTCGATCATCGATTCCACCGGCGGCGCCGGCCTGCCGGCGTCACTGCGGTCTCTGAGCCCGCGCACGCCGCTGGAGCCGGCCCGCCCGATCGCCACCATCAGCGTCACGCCGGCCCGCGCCAAACCGACCGGCGTACCCGAACTCGATCGCGTGCTCGGCGGCGGCATCGTGCCGGGCTCGGTCGTGCTGCTGGCCGGTGAGCCGGGCGTCGGCAAGTCGACGCTCCTTCTCGACGTGGCGCAGCAATGGGCGGCGACCGCCGACTCCCCCAGTCTCGTAGTCTCGGGCGAGGAGTCGACGAGTCAGGTCCGGCTGCGGGCCGAACGCATGGGCACGCTGCACGAGCGGCTCTACCTTGCGGCGGAGACCGATCTGGAGGCGGTCCTCGGGCACCTGGACGCGGTCAAACCAGGACTACTGGTGATCGACTCGGTGCAGACCATTTCGGTGCCCGGCACCGAAGGCGTCGCGGGCGGTGTCACCCAGGTCCGCGCGGTGACCGCCGCGCTGGTCGCGGTCGCGAAGGAGCGGGGCATCGCCACCATCCTGGTCGGCCACGTGACGAAGGACGGCAACGTGGCCGGGCCACGTGTGCTGGAGCACTTGGTCGACGTCGTGCTCCAATTCGAGGGCGACAAACACTCGTCCTTGCGCATGGTGCGCGGCCTGAAGAACCGCTTCGGCGCCGCCGACGAGGTCGGCTGCTTCGAAATGCACGAGGGCGGCATCGCCAGCCTGCCCGACCCGTCCGGCCTGTTCCTGACCCGCTACGTCGAGCCGGTACCGGGGACGTGCGCCACGGTCGCCATGGAAGGGCGCCGAGCGCTGGTCGCCGAGATTCAGGCGCTGATCGGCGCAACCGTCGCGGGCTCGCCTCGTCGTACGGTGAGCGGTCTTGATTCGTCCCGGATCGCTATGGTGCTCGCTGTCTTGTCCCGGCGAACCGAGTCACGGCTGCACGATCGGGAGGTGTTCGCCGCGACCGTCGGTGGCATTCGCGTCGTGGAACCGGCCGCCGATCTCGCGGTCGCGCTCGCCGTCGCGTCGGCCGCGTTCGACCTGCCGTTGACCGGTTCTCTGGTCGCGATCGGCGAGGTCGGGCTGACCGGCGAGATCCGCCGGGTCGGCGCGGTGAACCGGCGCTTGGCCGAGGCAGCGCGGCTCGGATTCCAGATGGCGCTCGTCCCGGCCGGCTGCGGACCGGCGGCGAGCGGACCATTCCCGGCCGGAATGAAGGTTGTCGAGGTCAACGACTTGCCGACCGCCGTACGCTGGGCGGCGCAAGCCTCGGCCGTCCGCTAACCTAGAATTCGAAGTTCACCGATTGTTACGGCGGCTCATACATGCGTAATCAAACATCCTTGCCGCTCGTCGATAACATGGCCCAGATCCGTAGAATGATGAGCAATTGCCAAATGATGGGAGGCCGGAGATGACCGTCGCAGTCGACGCACTGCGACCCACGCTGGCCCTCATGGCGCCGGGGACGGCGCTCCGCGACGGGCTGGAGCGGATCCTGCGGGGCCGGACCGGCGCTTTGATCGTGCTCGGCCACGACCGCATGGTCGAGTCGCTCTGCACCGGCGGCTTCTCGCTCGACGTGGAATTCTCCGCGACGCGACTCCGCGAGCTGTGCAAGATGGACGGTGCGGTGGTGCTGTCCAGCGACGGCATGCGGATCGTCCGGGCCGCCGTACATTTGATGCCGGATCCGAGCATTCCCTCCGAGGAGTCGGGCACCCGTCACCGGACGGCCGAGCGCGTCGCCAAGCAGACGAACTTCCCGGTCATCTCGGTCTCACAGTCGATGCACATCATCGGGCTGTACGTGAGCGGCCTGCGATACGTCCTAGATGACTCCGGCGCGATCCTGTCCCGGGCGAACCAGGCCCTCGCCACGCTGGAGCGCTACAAGCTGCGCCTCGACGAAGTCTCCGGAGCGCTGTCGGCTCTCGAAATCGAGGACCTGGTAACCGCACGGGATGCGATCGCGGTCGTTCAGCGTCTCGAGATGGTCCGGCGAATCGCCGACGAGATCAACGGCTACGTAATCGAGCTCGGGACCGATGGCCGGCTGCTCGCGCTGCAGCTCGAGGAATTGATGATCGGCGTCGACAACGATCGCGCGCTGGTCATCCGCGACTACATCCCGAGCGGTCGCAAGTCGCGGACGTTCGAGGAAGCCGTCCTCGAACTCGACATGCTGTCCGCCACCGACTTGATCGACCTCGTCTCGGTCGGCCGGGCGATGGGATATCCGGGCTCGTCGGATGCGCTCGACGCGGCCATTTCGCCGCGCGGATACCGGCTGCTCGCCAAGGTGCCGCGGTTGCCGAACTCGATCGTCGATCGCCTGATCGAGCACTTTGGGAGCCTGCAGCGGCTGCTCGGGGCGACGGTCGAGGATCTGCAGGCGGTGGACGGTGTTGGCGACGCACGTGCCCGCGGCGTTCGCGAAGGGCTGTCGCGGCTGGCCGAAGCCTCGATTCTCGAGCGCTACGTTTAGACCGACCGGCAATAGCGCCAGTCGGTCTTAATTGACAATCTTGAACGGCACGCTTGCGGTCTTCGTACCGAGACGGCCGGTCAATGTGTACGTACCGACCGGCGCCGGAGTCGCGGTCTTGGTGCAGCCGTTCGTGCTGTAGCTGCTCCACTTCACGTCGGCGTAGATCTCGATGTCCGGCGCGAACGTGCGGATGTCCTGCTGCTTGCTGGACGCCGGCGCACAGTCGTCGGACGACCAATGGATTGTGCCGTCCGCACTCGCGATGGAGAGCTCCTCCGGAGCACTGCCCACGTCACGACGGCACGTGACGGTGGAAACATTGCGGATCTTCAACTTCAGGTCGAACGTACCGCCGTGAATCAGGCTGGACGTCGTGGGCGAGGTCGACGAAATGACCGGCGTGACCTTGATCTGGTCGTCGGTGCACAGCGGAATCGGGCCTGAGACGACGCTCGGCGACGGGTTCGCGCTCGGTAGCGGACCATCGCTCGACGGCGTCGACGGCGGCAGCGCGCCGGTCGACTGCGACGAGAGCCCGGACGGGAACTGCGACGGAAACTCCGACGGAAGCCCCGGCGTCGATGTCGGCAGCGTCACGATCGGATTCGTCGACGGGCTGTTCTGCGGGCCGGACGCGTTGGACGTGTTGGATCCCGAGCATGCGTATGCAATCAGCAGGACTACCAGCAGGAGACCACCAAGGACGATGGCTCGACGGCGCCAGTAGACCGCAGGGGGAAGCGGACCGACCGTGAGGTTCATGATTGATCCACGGTAGTCGTACGCGCAACCCGGCCGCCAATCGACGCGCCGCTACCGTGGGTACGCCACCCGTGCGTGACCCATCACCGCAACGTGTAAGGCTTTGCGCGTGGATTACACGTTCGCCGAGGCCGCGATCGCATGGTTTGATCTCAATGCGAGAGACCTTCCGTGGCGGCACTCGGACGCGAGCCCATGGTCCATTCTGGTCAGCGAGATCATGCTGCAACAGACACCGGTCAATCGCGTGCTGCCGGCCTGGATCGAATGGGTAAGCCGCTGGCCGACTCCCGCCGCCCTCGCCGCTGACCGGCCGTCCGAAGCGATCCGGGCCTGGGGCCGGCTCGGGTACCCGCGCCGGGCGATGCGGCTGCACGCCTGCGCGGTCGCAATCGTGGAACAGCACGGCGGTGTCGTTCCGGATGACGTAACGTCGCTGCTCGCACTGCCCGGCATCGGTACGTACACGGCACACGCCGTGGCCGCATTCGCGTTCCGGCAACGGTGCCCGGTGGTCGACACGAACGTACGGCGGTTCGTGGCTCGCGCGGTCACCGGCGATGCCGATGCCGGCCCGGCGACCACGGCGGCCGACCTGAAGGCCGTGGAGGTTCTGCTGCCCCCAGAGCCGGCCGCAGCTGCTCGGGCGTCGGCTGCCTTCATGGAGATCGGTGCGTTGGTCTGCACGGCCCGTACGCCGATCTGTGGTGGCTGCCCGATGAGTTCGACGTGTGCGTGGCGGCTGGGTGGCTCGCCCGCCTACACGGGGCCACAGAAGCGCCCGCAGGGGTACGCCGGAACCGAACGACAGGTCCGCGGTGCCCTGATGGCGGTGCTGCGTGAGGCGGTGGGGCCGGTTGGGCGTACCCAATTGGATTTGGCTTGGCCGGAACCCGCTCGGCGCGCTTCCGCACTCGCGAGCTTGCTCGCCGATGGACTGGTCTGTGAGATCGCGCCGGACGTCTTCGCGCTCGCGGGCGACCTCGCAGAGTGATCGGAGATCTTGGCGTTCCAATGCTGCTAGAACGCCATGATCCCAGCATTGCGCTGCCATCGGCACCAAGATCTCCGATCAAGAACATGCGCCAAGAGGACAGCCCACGGACCCGTGCCAAGAGGACAGCTCAAGAACATGCGCCAAGCAGACCAGCTCACGGACACGCGCCGACCGGACAGCAAAGAGAGCCGGCCCCAGCTGGGATCGGCTCTCTTTGCTTGCTGCTGACTACTCCTCGGTCGTGACCGCGGTCGCGGTTGCGTCCAGCTCGGCCGGGACGGCGTCCGGGACAGCGCCCGGACGGTCGGCACCGGTGAACGTGAGCTTCGACTTCGACACATCGCTGAGGTCGCCCTCGGCGTCGACGACGACGATCTGACCGGCCTTCAACTCGTTGAAGAGGATCTTCTCGGACAGTGCGTCCTCGATCTCCCGCTGGATCGTGCGGCGCAGCGGCCGCGCACCCATGACCGGGTCCCAACCCTTCTTCGCGAGCCACTTCTTCGCGTTCTCGGTCAGCTCAAGGCCCATGTCCTTGTTCTTGAGCTGACCCTCGATCCGGCCGATGTACATATCCACGATCACGCGGATCTGCTCTTCGGTCAGCTGGTGGAACACGATCGTGTCGTCGATACGGTTCAGGAACTCCGGGCGGAAGTGCTGCTTCAGCTCGTCGTTGACCTTCTGCTTCATCCGCTCGTAGTTCGACTCCTGGTCGTTCGACGCCGCGAAGCCGAGGCTGACCGCCTTCGCCACGTCACGCGTGCCGAGGTTCGTGGTCAGGATGATCACCGTGTTCTTGAAGTCCACGATGCGGCCCTGGCCGTCGGTCAGCCGACCGTCTTCCAGAATCTGCAGGAGCGTGTTGAAGACGTCCGGGTGTGCCTTCTCGATCTCGTCGAACAAGACGACAGAGAACGGACGACGGCGCACCTTCTCGGTCAGTTGGCCGCCCTCGTCGTAACCGACGTAGCCGGGAGGCGCTCCGACGAGACGCGAGACCGTGTACCGGTCGTGGAACTCACTCATGTCCAGCTGAATGAGCGCGTCCTCGGTGCCGAACAGGAACTCGGCGAGCGTCCGGGAGAGTTCGGTCTTACCGACACCGGACGGGCCGGCGAAGATGAACGAACCGGATGGGCGCTTCGGGTCCTTGAGGCCGGCCCGCGTACGGCGGATCGCCTGCGACACGGCCTTGACCGCGTCGTTCTGACCGGCGATGCGCTTGTGCAGCTCGTCCTCCATGCGGAGCAGACGCGCAGTCTCCTCCTCGGTCAGCTTGTAGACCGGGATGCCGGTCCAGTTCGCCAGGACCTCGGCGATCTGCTCGTCGTCCACCTCGCTGACGACGTCGAGATCGCCCGCCTTCCACTCCTTCTCCCGCTGCGACTTCTGGCCGAGCAGCGTCTTCTCCTTGTCCCGGAGCTGCGCCGCACGCTCGAAGTCCTGCGCGTCGATCGCGGACTCCTTGTCCCGGCGAACCTGCGCGATGCGCTCGTCGAAGTCCCGGAGGTCCGGCGGCGCCGTCATCCGGCGAATGCGCATACGCGCACCGGCCTCGTCGATCAAGTCGATCGCCTTGTCCGGCAGGAACCGGTCGGAGATGTAGCGATCGGCCAGCGTGGCCGCTGCGACCAGGGCACCGTCCGTGATCGAAACCCGGTGGTGCGCCTCGTAGCGGTCCCGCAGACCCTTGAGGATCTCGATCGTGTGGGCCAGCGACGGCTCACCGACCTGGATCGGCTGGAAACGGCGCTCGAGAGCGGCGTCCTTCTCCAGGTGCTTGCGGTATTCGTCGAGCGTCGTGGCACCGATCGTCTGGAGCTCACCACGGGCCAGCATCGGCTTGAGGATGCTCGCCGCGTCGATCGCACCTTCGGCGGCGCCTGCGCCGACCAGCGTGTGGATCTCGTCGATGAACAGGATGATGTCGCCGCGCGTCCGGATTTCCTTCAGCACCTTCTTCAGGCGCTCTTCGAAGTCACCGCGGTAGCGTGAGCCGGCCACGAGCGCACCAAGGTCAAGCGTGTAGAGCTGCTTGTCCTTCAGCGTCTCGGGCACCTCACCCTTGATGATGTGCTGCGCGAGACCCTCGACGACGGCGGTCTTGCCGACGCCCGGCTCACCGATCAGCACGGGGTTGTTCTTGGTGCGCCGCGACAGCACCTGCATGACCCGCTCGATCTCCTTCTGGCGACCGATGACCGGGTCGAGCTTGCCTTCGCGGGCAGCCTGGGTCAGGTTGCGACCGAACTGATCGAGCACGAGGCTCGTCGACGGCGCGGCCTCGCCCGGCGTGGCACCGGCCGCGGCCGGCTCCTTGCCCTGGAATCCGGAGAGCAGCTGAATGACCTGCTGCCGCACCCGGTTGAGGTCGGCGCCGAGCTTCACGAGAACCTGGGCGGCAACGCCCTCGCCCTCGCGGATCAATCCGAGCAGGATGTGCTCGGTGCCGATGTAGTTGTGACCGAGCTGAAGGGCTTCCCGAAGGGAGAGCTCGAGGACCTTCTTGGCCCGCGGGGTGAACGGGATGTGCCCGCTCGGCGCCTGCTGTCCCTGGCCGATGATCTCCTCGACCTGCTGGCGAACGCCCTCCAGCGAAATCCCGAGACTCTCCAGGGCCTTGGCTGCGACGCCCTCGCCCTCGTGGATGAGACCGAGCAGGATGTGCTCGGTGCCGATGTAATTGTGGTTGAGCATCCGGGCCTCTTCTTGGGCCAGGACCACCACTCGCCGCGCTCGGTCGGTGAACCGCTCGAACATTATCTGTGCTCCTCACCTGCCACGCGGCATCCGCCAACCGCCACCGCATTGTGTAGAAACCCGGTCGCTGCGCTGCCGTTACCGAAGTGCTGACCTTCGTCACTGCTAACCTTCGGCTCCAGATGTAGAGCCGAACGATGATGCCGAAGTTTCCGTGTCATCACTCTATCGCCGTAGACCGACAGTGCGCCTCTGCTGAACCCCTACTCGTCCCTTGCGGCGGATCGGCTGAAAGTATGACAAAACGCCGTCCGATGGGTGGTTATCAACCAGTTTGACCAGCATGAAGGCCTTGATCGGCGGTGGTCGAGCCCTGCTCTGTTCGCTCTGCGCGTAGTCCCGGAACCACGCAATCAGCCCAGAACCCACCCATTGAACGCAGTGTAGGCCGCCCCGGCACCTCGGAGCGGCCTACACGGACGTCTGCACTACCGCCCAGCGGCGGCGTGGTACTCGTCGACGATGCCCTGCGGGATACGTCCCCGGCCGGAGATGTTCTTGCCCTTCCGCTTCGCCCAAGCGCGGATCGCCTTGTTCTGGTCCCGATCCGCTGAGGCGGTGCTGCGTGCGGCGCGCGTCGCGACTCGACCACCGGTAACCACGCCACCGCGAGTGGCCTTGCGCGCACCGGCGATATACGCCGCAAACGCATCGCGCAGCTTCGCGGCGTTGTCCTCGGACAGATCAATCTCATACGACACGCCATCCAGACCGAACTTCACGGTCTCGTCGGCAGTACCACCATCGAGGTCGTCCTCAAGGACGACGATTTCACGTCTAGCCACGAATAGCTTCCTCTCGCAATTCCGCCTAGCAATATGGTGCGTATACCGATGCGAGCACAATAACCCGACAAGGCACTGTTACGTCAACGCACAGCTTAACCAACTGGCACGAGTTTATCGGTTCGGTACCAGGTTGCACCGCCCCGAATGGGCACGCCGACTCGCTTTCCAACGACCGGTGGCTATCGGTTCGACGACCATGGCGCATTTCAAAACACGCTAACCTCGGCGCTACGATTCGTCGCGCGCGCTCGCTAATCCAATTTCGACCTGATCATCGGCCGACTAGGATCAAGGCCATGACGAGGAATTCTCCGGAACATGCGCTCTCATTCGGCCAGGCGGCGACGCATTACAACGCAATCCGCCCGACCTATCCGGCGGACGCGGTCCGTTGGGTTGTCGGGGACACCACGACCGGTCCGGACGCGTACCGGCGAGTGGTCGACCTCGGCGCCGGTACCGGGCTCCTGACCCGGGTGATCGTCGATGCGACCGACGCGGCCGTCATTCCGGTCGAGCCTGACGCCGATATGCGAGCCGAACTCGCCATGGCGACGCCGGGTGCCGAGCCGCTCGCCGGATCCGCCGAATCGATCCCGCTGGCGGATGGCTCGGTCGATGCCGTGATGGCCGGCCAGGCGTACCACTGGTTCGATCGGGATATCGCACACACGGAGATCGGTCGGGTGATCCGCCGCGGCGGGGTATTCGGGCCGATCTGGAATGTGCGCGACGAAAGCGTCGACTGGGTCGCCGAATACACGCGACTGACCGAGAATGACCGGCCGGACGTGACGAACGGCATCATGCCGGACGCGGATTTCGGACCGCTCTTCGGACCGGTCGAGCGCATGACGTTCCACCACTCGACGATGATCGATCGGGCCGGGCTCACCGCGTTACTCATGTCGCGTTCGTATTATCTTGTCGCCTCGCCGGCCAGGCAGGCCGAGTTGACCGCCGGTTCCGATGCGATCGCGGCGCAGTTGCCGGAGACGTTCGAGATGCCGTACGTCACGTATTGCTATCGCGCGGTCCGTGGTTAGGCGTTGCGCTCGAACACCAATCTCAGACCGATCAACGTCAACCATGGCTCGTGATGCGTTACGGTCTGGCATTCGTCCAGCACGATCCGGGCGAGTCCACCGGTCGCAACGACCGCTTTCGGCGCGCCGAGCTCGGACGTAATCGCACGGACGATTCCGTCGACCTGACCGGAGAATCCGTACACGACGCCGGATTGCAGGCATTCGACGGTGTTCTTTCCGATCACCCGACTCGGCTTGATCAATTCAACTTTCCGCAGCTGAGCAGCTCTTGCCGCGAGCGCGTCGACGGAAATCTCAATGCCTGGCGCCAAGGGACCACCGAGATATTCGCCCTTTGCGGACACCACGTCGAAATTCGTCGACGTGCCGAAGTCGACCACGATCGCCGGGCCGCCGAACAACGTGAATGCGGCGAGCGTGTTCATTACCCGGTCTGATCCGACCTCTTTCGGATTGTCGATCGCGAGCGGCACGCCGGTGCGGATTCCCGGCTCGACGATCACGGTCGGCACGGATGGGTAGTAGCGATCCAGCATCGCCCGAAGAGAACGCAGCGCTGCCGGTACGGTCGAGCAGGCGGAGATGCCGGTTACTGCCACGTGGTCGGCCGCGAGCAAGCCGCGGTACATGAGACCGAGCTCATCCGCGGTCGATTGGGCATCCGTCTTGATCCGCCAGGAGTGCACGATTACGTCGCCCTCGAACGTGGCGAGGACGGTGTTCGTGTTTCCGATGTCGATACAGAGCAGCACTCACTCACACTATCGACGCACTGGCGCTACCTAAGATCCAGCCCGATATCCAGGATCGGCGACGAGTGCGTCAGGCCGCCTACGGACAGATAGTCGACGCCGGTCTCGCCGTACGCGCGGGCGACATCGAGCGTCAGCCGTCCGGTGGCTTCCAGCTCTGCTCGGCCATCGACGGCCGCGACCACGTCCCGGAGCAGCGGCGGCGCCATGTTGTCGAGCAGCAGGAACGTTGCCCCCGCGTCGACCGCCTCGATCGCCTCGGCCACGGTCTCGACCTCCACCTGCACGGTGATGTCCGGGAACCGGTTGCGCACGCGGCGGAATGCCTCCCCGATCGAACCGGCGGCGAGCTTGTGGTTGTCCTTGATCATCGCGACGTCATACAGGCCCATCCGCTTGTTCGTGCCGCCGCCCGCCCGCACCGCATACTTCTCCAGCACGCGCAGGCCGGGCGTGGTCTTTCGGGTGTCGAGCACGGTCGCGCCGGTGCCTTCAAGAGCATCCGCCCAGCGTCGCGTGTGCGTCGCCACGCCGGACATCCGGCAAAGCAGGTTCAGGGCGGTGCGCTCGGCCGTCAGCAGCGTCCGGGTCGGGCCGGCCACCGTCGCCAGGCGCTCGCCGCGGGTGACGCGCGCTCCGTCGTCCGCCACAAGATCAAATATGGTACGGCCAGCGGTACCGTCCACCACCTCGAACACCATCGCGGCGACCGCGAGACCGGCGACCACCCCGTCGTCCCGCGTCACAAAGTCGCCGACGTCCGCCTGGTCGGCCGGGATCGTTGCGACGCTCGTGACGTCGATACCGTCCGGTCCGCCGAGGTCTTCGGCCAGCGCATCACGGACGATGCGCTCGACCCGCTCCGGATCCATCCCGTGCGCGCGCAGTGCGTCGACCGTCTCCGACGTGATCACATCGTGCTCCAGGCCTCGGTCATCACACCGGATTCCTCCAAGCTCGCCAAGAGGTGTCCCAGCCATGCCGGATCGGCCTCCGGGAAGTCTTCCCGCCAGTGACATCCGCGCGTCTCGGCGCGGTCGCTAGCGGCTGCGACCAGCGCGGATGCGACGGTCAGCAGGTTCGTCGCCTCCCACGTCTCGGTATTCGCGGTCGCTCGCGTCGTACCGAGTTCGGTCAGTGCCGCCGCCGTCGCCGCGAGTGTCTCGGCCGATCGCAGCACGCCTGCTCCGCGCGTCATTGACTGCTGCAGTGGGCCGCGGATCTCCCGGTCGCACACCCAAGCCGTCGACTCGGTCTCGACCGGCTCGGCCAGCGGCGGCAGGTCATCGATGATGTCGTCAGCGATCCGGCGGGCGAAGACGAGCCCTTCGAGCAGCGAGTTCGATGCGAGCCGGTTTGCGCCGTGGACTCCTGTACAGGCGACTTCACCGCACGCGTATAGCCCCGCGATCGACGTCCGACCGCGCAGGTCGGTACGTACGCCACCGCTGGCGTAGTGGGCCGCCGGTGCCACCGGGATCAGGTCGACCGTGGGATCGATCCCGTACGACCGGCACGACGCGACGATGGTCGGGAACCGCTCTTCGAGATCGGGGATGTGCCGGGCGTCAAGGAACACGTGATCGGCTCCGGTGGCCAGCAACACCCGGTGGATGCCCTTCGCGACGACGTCACGCGGCGCGAGTTCGGCGAGTTCGTGCTGGCCGACCATGAAGCGCTTACCGTCCGCATCGACGAGGTACGCGCCTTCACCGCGCATCGCCTCGGACACCAGCGGCTGCTGGGCCGAGCGCCGGCCGTCCGGCCCGGCCGGTACGAGCAGCGCGGTCGGATGGAACTGGACGAACTCCACGTCGGTGACGACCGCACCGGCGCGCAGCGCGAGCGCCACTCCGTCACCGGTGGACACGGACGGATTCGTGGTCGCGGCGTACACCTGGCCCATTCCACCGGTGGCCAGGACGACCGCGCGGGCGAGAATCGCACCGACGCCATCGGGCGTACCTTCGCCGAGAACGTGCAGCGTCAAGCCGCAGGCCCGGCCGGCTGCGTCGGTCAGGAGATCGAGTACCAGAGCGTGCTCGACCAGGCGGATCCAGGGATCGCGGAGGACGGCCGCGTGCAGCGCTCGCTGGACCTCGGCACCGGTCGCGTCGCCGCCAGCGTGGATGATCCGGTTCGCGTGGTGCCCGCCCTCGCGGGTCAGCATCAGGGAGCCGTCCTCGTGGCGATCGAATTCGGCGCCGAGGCGCATCAGTTCGCGTACTCGTGCGGGTCCCTCATTGACCAGCACCTCGACGGCGGCCGGATCGCACAGACCAACCCCGGCCACCATGGTGTCCGCGGCATGGGCCTCAGGGGTGTCCAGCGGGTCGAGTACGGCGGCGATGCCGCCCTGCGCCCAGCGTGTGGAGCCGTCGTCGATGTTGACCTTCGTGACGACCGTGACGTGGAGACCCGCTTCACGCAGATGCAGCGCGGCGGTGAGCCCGGCGACGCCGGAGCCGATCACCGCGACGTCGGTCGTCTCCGTCCATCCGGGAGCGGGTGCGAGCAGGCGGCCGGGCAGCAGCGGCAGATCTGACATGGATTCAGTCAAACCCACCGGCTCACCGGGTCAGCGGCCGGGTCCCCAAGGCTTTGACCGAGCCGGTGATCGTGTTGGCGGCGGTGGCGTAACACGCGTACGACTGGTCGCTACCGATCCAGGTTGCCGACGTGGTCGGCCCGACATAGGAAGACTGCAGGTCAGAGCGATTGGTGGCACCGCCTGGAAGACCGAGGAAGCCGTTCAACAGACTCTGGCAACCGGCCGTGACCGCGGTCTGCAACTCCGGGCCGTTGAACGGCGCGCCAAGCGGCGTGACCGTGTAGAGGCCGACGTACTCGCTGGTGTGACCGACGGAACACGGGACGAACGAATCCTCACCGACCGTGCAGTCGATGCCGAGTCCTTGAGCGCCTTTGAGGGTCGTCGTCCGGCTCACGAGCAACTTCCCGGCCGGGTCGCTCACCTGAGCGACGGCGCACGCGTAGAAGCCGTCCTTCACGTCACCGACGAAGTCCGGCGCGATCGTGACCTGGTCGGCCCGCCACGCGCTCCCGAGGTACGCGCTCGCGCGACCGGAACAGCCGGAACGTGCTTCGCCCTGCATGAGGATCGAAGCGGCCTCCTGGTCCTGACCGGGCTTGGCGGCGCGATAGTCCTTGATCAGCGAGCGATCGACCTGGGCGGCGTAGAAGATTTCGGCGGTATGTGGCGTCGCGCAGTCGACCGGCTGTCCCGGCCAGGGCATCGGTGCGGATACCGACGTCACGTTCCAGCACGATCCGACGGCCGGAGAGGCGCTGCTGCTGGTCGGAATCGGGCCCTGGCGGTTCGCGAAGTAGAGCCCCAGGGCGATCCCGGCGAGCACCAGGGCGGCGATCGCCACCGGAAGGACGCGACGCATCCATACCTCCGCAACGGTGAGAATGAATGCGCAGCGTACAGCAGAACCCTACTCGCGGGTAACCCCGCTGCTCACCAGATTGCCGACCATGCCGTCGACCGCAATCGACGGATCATCGCCGAGTTCGATCACCTGGTTGAGCGCGTTGACGTGCACGACCTTCGGCGCATATGTACGGGCATCGGCGTCCTCGAACAGCCCGTACGCGATCAGGATGACGATGTCGCCGGGGTGCACGAGGTGCGCGGCTGCGCCGTTGATGCCGATCACGCCGGTGCCGCGGGCACCCGGAATCACGTACGTCTCCAGACGGGCGCCGTTCGTCACGTCCACGATCGCGACCTTCTCGCCGGCCAGGAGATCGGCCGCGTCAAGCAGATCCTGATCGACCGTCACCGAACCGACGTAGTGCAGGTCCGCCTGCGTAACAGTGGCGCGGTGGATCTTGGCGGTCATCATCGTGCGTTGCATGATCTTCTACAGCTCCAGCAGCTCTAGCGCGGTGTTGTCGATGAGTCGCGTGTCGCCGACTCGAGCCGCGATCAGCAGCCGGGCCGGCCCGGATTCGGGTGCGTCACCGAGATCGGGGGACGTGAGGGCCAGGTAGTCCAGGCTGGCCGTACCAACTCGTTCGAATGCCTTTGTGGCCGCGGCCAGCACGTCCTGATGCGCCGCCGCTGCGTCGACGCCCGCGTTGAGCGCGGCGGAGAGCGCGAGCGCCGCGTCACGCTGCGGACCGACCAGGTAGCGGTTGCGGCTGGAACGCGCCAAGCCGTCCGGTTCGCGGTCGGTCGGGACCGGCACGATCTCGGTCGGTACGTCGAGATCCGCGCACATCTGCGTGATCAACGCGAGCTGCTGGTAGTCCTTCTCCCCGAAGAACGCATAATCCGGGCGGATGAGCTGCAGGAACTTCATCACAACGGTGAGTACGCCGTGGAAGAACCCCGGGCGGCTCGCGCCTTCGAGGATCTCGCCACGCGGCCCCGGATTCAGGCGGACCTGCGGCTCGCCATGCGGATACATCACGTCGCGGGTGGGTGCGAAGATCACGTCGACGCCGAGGCGCTCGCAGCGGGCCGCATCCTCGTCGAACGTTCGCGGGTACCGGTCGAAGTCTTCGTTCGGGCCGAACTGGAGCGGATTCACGAAGATCGTGACGACCACCGCGTCCGCTTTTCGTTTGGCGGCCATGATGTTCGCGTCGTGCCCCTCGTGGAGCGCGCCCATGGTCATCACAACGCCGACCGTGCCGTCGAACTTCGCCCGTACGACGGCCAGCTCTTCTCGCGTATGCACAATAATCATGCGAACGCTCCATCCGCGAGTACGCCAAGCAGCGACTCGGCGTCGGTCGGAGTGAGGCGGCCGGAGGCGATGGCCCGGTCGGCCGTACGGCGGGCCAGGGCTACATATGCCGGTACCGAATCCGGCGCGACCTCGGCCAACGCGTCGAGATGCTTCGCGATCGTGCCGGCGTCGCCACGCGAGACCGGTCCGGTCAGCGCCGCGTCACCCATGGCGAGCGTGTTGTCGAGAGCGGCGTGAAGGAGCGGCGACAGGACACGTTCGGGATGCACGACACCCGCGTCGCGCAGCCGGTCCATCGCCTCGTTGACCAGCGTGACCATGTGATTCGAGCCGTGCGCAAGCGCCAGGTGGTAAAGCGCGCGACGGTCGTCGGGGATCCACTCCGGAGCGCCGTTCATCGCGGCGACCAGCTGGGTGGCGAGCGGCTTGAGCTCGTCCGGCGCGGTCACGCCGAACGAGATGCCGTCGGTGAGCCGTTCGACATCCGCGGCCGAGCCGGTGAACGTCATCGCCGGGTGCAGAGCGAGCGGCAATGCGCCCAGGGCGGTGGCGGGCTGGAGAATGCCGGTACCGTGCGAGCCCGACGTATGCGCGACGATCAGGCCGGGGCGGAACGCGCCGACCTCGGCGAGATGAGCGACCAGTGGTCCGAGCGCGTCGTCGGGGACCGCGAGAATAACCAGGTCCGCATCCCGTACGACGTCTTCGGCCGGCTTGACGGTCGTGTCCGGGAATGCACTGTGGATCCGGGCGACGGATGCGTCGGAACGTCCGCTGGCGCCGGTTACCGGATGCCCGGCCCGCGCGAGTGCAGCGCCGATAGCGGTGCCGACGCGGCCCGCGCCGACGATGCCGACGGTAAGCGAGGAGACCGACTTGCGGGTCGTGCGCATTGGCGCAGCGGTGGCAAGCGGCACAGAAGTAGAGCTCACAGCCATGATCCAGTCCTCTTCGTCGGGGTACCGGTCGGCGTTAAGTATTGCAACTCCGTTACTACCCGCAGAAGCACTTGTGAACACTTTCACTCACCGTGTCCCCGACCATTCCCACCGCGCCGACCGCAACCAAGATCACCGCAACATCACCGATGTTGCGTTGTTGGAGATCCGATAAGGGCACAACATCCGTGAAGTTGCGATGATCATGGCGCGCAGGCTACGGACGCCAACCACGTGAATACAGCGCACCGTTCGACAGGAGAATCGGGTGCTGAAGCACCGGCCGAGGAAGGCCCGATATCACGAAGCGCACTCGCAACAGAGACTCGGGACGCGACTGTGCGCCGCCGTCTGCAAGGTCGAACGCAGCCCTGGCTTTCCGATTGCCGCGCATCCCGTCATAACGCATCGCGATCTCGTCGAGCGTGTCGGCTGTCACCAGCCGCTTCCCGAGCAGGTACGCCGCCGATGAACCAGCCACGACAAGGCCGGGCGGAAGCCCGAGAATCGCGGCCCGGATACTGATCTCGTGGTTGAGTTCAATGCGGGAATTGATAGACATGAAGAAGATCGTGGCCCGGAGCCATCAATGATCGCCAATCATTCGATCCTCCCTGTGGATAACTCCGCCATGATCGGCGCAACTTCACGGAAGTTGTCCTCTTATCGGATCTCCAACCCAACAACATCCGTGAAGTTGCGCTGATCATGGGGGTGACGTGGCGGGCCACGATGAGCGCGGCGCTGTATGGGGTCGGGGGGTTTTTTCGGTCGGAGGAGCCCGGGGATCATTTCCGGACCAGCGCGCATACCGGGGCACTGTTCGCCGGGGCCATCCTCAGCGTTCTCACCAGCGTCGATGATGCGCTTGGCCAACCGTCGCGGCTGGATCTTGTGGACGTTGGCGCGGGGCGGGGCGAACTGCTGACCGCGATGCTCGCCGCCGCACCTCAAGCACTCCGCGACCGGCTACACGTGACGGCGGTCGAGATGGCGCCACGCCCCACCGCCCTCGATCCGGCGATCACGTGGGCCGGCGAGATCCCCGACCACATCACCGGGCTGATCGTGGCGACCGAGTGGCTGGACAACATACCGCTGGATGTGGTCGAGATGACCGAGGACGGCTGGCGAATCGTCCTGGTGAACGAAGATGGGACCGAAGCGCTTGGCCCGTCGCCGGACGACGGTTGGTTGCGGAGCTGGTGGCCTGCCGGGATCCGCGCGGAGATCGGCGACACTCGCGACGCGGCCTGGGCCGATGCCGTCGCGCACGTCGATCGAGGCGTAGCGCTCGCGATCGACTACGGGCACACCCGGGCGGACCGGCCGGCGCTCGGCACGCTGGCCGGTTTCCGGGACGGATACACGGTGCCGCCCGTACCGGATGGATCTTGTGATCTGACCGCACATGTGGCGGTTGACGCGGTGGCGGCCGCCGGGTCTGCGGTGGCCAAGATCGAAGCGCAAGTGGTACGCCAAGCCGACGCCCTCCGTGCCCTGGGTGTGAGCGGACGCCGGCCGGACCTGGAGCTGGCGCGGCGCGACCCGATCGCCTATATGCGGGCGCTGGCATCGGCATCGACGGCGGCGGAGCTGACCGACGCCTCCGGACTGGGACAGCACTACTGGATCTATCAGCCGGTAGGCGTGTCTTTAGGATTGTCGACGTGACGGGACTTCGGGAAGTGACGGTCGGGACCGGGACCGGCCTCGATACGGCGGACATGGTCCTCAATATCGGGCCGCAGCACCCGTCGACGCACGGCGTCCTGCGACTCAAACTCGTGCTCGACGGCGAGCGGGTGATCTCGGCCGAGCCGATCGTCGGATACATGCACCGGGGCGCAGAGAAGCTGTTCGAGGTGCGCGACTACCGGCAGATCATCGTGCTGGCAAACCGGCACGACTGGCTGTCCGCGTTCTCGAACGAGCTGGGCGTCGCCCTCGCGGTCGAGCGGCTGATGGGCATGGAGGTGCCGGAGCGCGCGACCTGGTTGCGCACCGCGCTGGCCGAACTCAACCGAGTGTTGAACCACCTCATGTTCCTTGGGTCGTACCCGCTGGAGATCGGCGCGATTACGCCGGTCTTCTACTCGTTCCGCGAGCGCGAGACGCTGCAGGCCGTGATGGAAGAGGCGTCCGGCGGGCGCATGCACTACATGTTCAATCGGGTCGGCGGCCTGAAGGAAGAGGTACCGGCCGGTTGGACCCGTCGTGCCCGGGCCGCGATCGGGGAAGTACGCCGGCGCATGCCCGATCTCGACAACCTGATCCGGCGCAACGAGATCTTCATGGCCCGTACCGTCGGCGTCGGCATCCTGCCCGCCGCCACCGCGGCCGCGTACGGTGCCTCCGGCCCGGTCGCGCGCGCCTCCGGACTCGACTTCGATCTCCGGCGAGATGAGCCCTACCTCGCGTACGGCCAGCTCAACGTGCCCGTCGTCACCCGTACGGCCGGCGACTGCCATTCTCGCTTCGAGGTCATGCTTGATCAGGTCTACGTCTCGCTCGATCTGGCCGAAGAGTGCCTGAACCGGGTGGATCAGATCACCGGGCCGGTCAATGTACGGCTGCCGAAAGTCGTCAAGGCGCCGGAGGGTCACACGTACGCGTGGACCGAGAATCCGCTCGGCATCAACGGCTACTACCTGGTCTCGCGGGGCGAGAAGACGCCGTGGCGGATGAAGTTGCGTACGGCGTCGTTCGCGAACGTACAGGCGCTGTCGACGCTGCTGCCCGGCACGCTCGTACCGGATCTGATTGCGATCCTCGGCTCGATGTTCTTCGTCGTCGGAGACATCGACAAATAGCGGCCAGACTGGGTTAACGCCAGCGGTCGTCGTTCGGGTCGATGTCGACCGGGCGACGCACCGCAGACCGGCCGCCGCTCGGCTCGCGTTCCCATCGGTTGTCCTCGTCCGGCGGATAATCGCGGACCTGTGCACGCGGGTCGGGTGTCCGCGATTCCGGCCGACGCGGCGCGGACCACGACGGATCGCCCCGCCGGTGGTCGGCCTCGCGAGGGTCAACGCCCCGCGTATCGACGCCGCGTGGATCCACGCTGCGGGCATCGGTGCTGCGCGGATCGCTACCGCGCGTGTCGCGGCGCGCGTCAAGGGCACGTGAATCGCTTCGGCGCGGGTCTGCGCCCCTCGGCTCGACCCGGCGCGGATCAACCATGCGGGGATCCCCAGTGCGGGCGTCAAGGCCGCCGCGGTAATCGGCACCATGAGGTTCGACGCTGCGGGGATCCATACCCCGGGAATCGAGGCCTCTTGGGTCAGCGCCTCTTGGGTCGGCACCCCTCGGGTCAACGCCTCGCGTGTCGGCGCCTCTCGGATCGACGTTGCGAGGTTCTGCGGCACGACCTCCGGTAACGCGTTCGGCGGCCCGGTAATCAGCCCCGCGCGAATCGACCCGATCCGCCCGTCCGGCTCGTTCCGAGCGCTCCGATCGGTCGACCCTCTCCGCGTGCCCGGAACGCTCGGCGCCCCGGCTCGCCGCACCAGATTCGGACCGGTCTCGATCCCCCCGCTGCGACGCGTGCACCGGTTCACCCCAACGGTCGGATTCCCGATCCGATCGGCGATCGCCATCTCGCACGCTGTCGGAGGTCCATCGATCGGCGTCCCGCGACGCCTGGGCCGCGCGACCGATCGGCTCCGCCGACCGAGTCGGCCGGATCACCTCGCCGGAAATCTCCGAGCCACGACGGCGCGGCTCACGGTCATCTTCGGCACGGTCGTCGCGCCCTCGCATCCAGCCAGCCGCCGACTCGGGACCGGACGACGGCAGCGCAAGGCGGGATCGGTCCGAGCCGGCGCGCGCCGTCGGCCACTGATCCTCGTCCGCACGATGTCCCGACGACTCCGCCTCGGCGGCCTCCCGACGACGGCGCTCGCTGCGGGTTTCGCCGGTGTTCTCCGACCCGGTACGGAAGCCGCCGCTGGGACTTTCCGAATAACGGCCGCCCTCATAGTGGCCGTCATCGTATCGACTCGCGTCATACCGGCTGTCGTCATGAACGCGGGGGGTCTCGGGGCTCGGGTTCTCGCGGCGGACCGTCGACCAACGATCCACAATGCGCATCTGCGTGCCGGTCTCGTCGGCCCGGATCGCGGTCCGGCGTTCGCCCATCCGGAGTTCACGGCCACGTTCATCGGTCCGGACCTCGGCCCATCGGTCGCCGGAGCGCATCGCAGCCCAACGCTCGTCGTCGGCCGGATCGTCGTCTCGTCCACCGTCACGGCTGGTCGCACGGGAGTTGCGCCACGCCGCGATCTCCGACGAGTCGTCATAGAGATCTGCGGCGGGAGTCTGATAGTCGTGCACGCGCGGATCGGTCCACGATTCCTCGCGAGACGGCTGGCGTGCCGTCGGAATCGACCGCCGGGACGAGGCCGCGTCGCGGTCGTCGTACGGGTGCTCGTCGGGGTCGGCATGGCTGCGCCGCTCGTCTCGTTCCGGGTACGGCGACCAGGCCGGCACGGCACCGCCACGAGAACGATCGTCGGAACGTCCGCGTGGCTCGCGATCCCAATCGCCACGGTCGTCCCGGTCCGACCGCTCGGGCCGCCATGTCGAAGGTCGCTGCACGAGGCGCTCCGCCCTTTCGGTTTCCGCCGGATCGACGTACGTCTGATGAGTGGTCACGTGGACAGTCTCTGTGTGATGCACTACCCCGGTAGGTGCGCCCGCAATCGCGCGTCGCGTCGGCGCGGCCGCCACGCCCGGGCGAAGTGGGACGCTCTCACCCAGTGCCCGGTTGTCCACGTCGCGCCGCATCGACTCAACGTTCTGATGCAGGTGCGCGACTTTCTCGGCGATCGCGCGGTGCGTCGCGCGGGCGGCCGTCGTGATGTCCGCGCGAACGTCGTCACGCAGCATGTCGATCTCGTCGAGTAACACCTCTTCGAGGTGGACCTTCGCGCTCGCGTCGCCGTTCATCGTGATCCAAAGGATCATCAACACGACCGCGATCACCGCCATGAAAGCGGCAATCCGCAGTGCGGTCTCTCCGCTGAACAACGCCAACGTCAACGCGGCGAGAACAGCGAGACCGATCGCGGCCCATCGCGAATAGCCGAGGAGCCGTGCCCGGGTGTCGAGTTTTTCGGGCGCGGACATGGTTGTAGAGATTACTGGCTGTTTTGACCGATCGGAATGGCTGGGGGAAGTTCAGACGGGTGACGGGTGATAAATCCGCCGCCCTTCTCCGGACATAACCGGAAAAGGGCGGCGGCCAACCTTAATTAATACTGAGTTTTACGGAGCAAACGAACTGTCCGACGAGAACACCAGACCGATCGTTGCCTCACCGCTCGTAAGCGCCTTCTTCGTGATCGGGCCACCGGCGTCCGTGCCCATCGTCTTGAACTGACCGAACTTGATTCCGTACGTCTGCTCCAAACCTTCCTGGCAGAACGGACGTTGCGGGCACTCGGCCGGACCGGCGAGCGACGTGGCCGCACCCGAGCACTTAGCCGCGAACGACGACAGCGTGGTCAGGCCGTACCTTGTCGCGGTTGCCTGCGTGACCGCGAACGCGTTCACATCGGTTGCCGCGGACGGCGTACCGAAGAGCAGGTTCACCTTGGCTCCGAGCTGCGTCAGAGCCGTCATCGTGGTGTTGATGTCACCGGAGGCCGGCAACGTCGCGTTCGCCCCGTTGATCGAGGTGGCGAGCGCGTTGGTGAGCGACGCCGCGTACTCCGGCATGACCTGGATCTGGCCCTGCTCGAGCGGCTTGAGGTACGCCTCGCGGTTACCGACGCTCTGCACCGTGACGTTGTAACCCGCCGCGGTCAGTGCGATCTTGTACAGCTCGGCCGTCTCCTGTGCCTCGCTGAAGCCGGCGGCACCGACGACGATCTTGCCGCCGGGTCCCTTCGCGAGGCCAGCCGTCAGGTTGTTCGCGGTCGCGAACGACGCCGCTGCCGCGGCCGGCGTGTCGTGATTTACGTCCACGTCCTTGTTCAGGTTGAGGAGCTTGGTCTGGTCAATGGAGGCGTTGACCTTGTTGACCGCCGCGACGAGCGCCGGGTTGTCGACACTCTTGTTATAAGCCGCGACCAGGTTGTCCGACAGCTGCAGGTGCTTGTCGTCGGTGAGGACCACGAGCTTCGTGTCCGCCACCGGCGCACATCCGGCTGCCGCGCCGGCCGAAGCGGTGGCCGGTGCCTTCGTTCCGGACGAGCCGGAACTTCCACAGCCGGTCAGCGCGATCGCGCCGAGCGCCAATCCGACCGAGACGGCCGCGATTCGCTTGTACACATGCATTGGGGTATTGCCCGCCTTCCGTGTCCCGGCGCGACCACCATGGCCGGCCGCGTGTCCGACGGGCGGCGTGAGCGTGTTGGTGCCATTGGCTTCACCGCCCGCATGGATTCAGACAACCGTGCCGTTCTCCGGTCGGCAACCCGAAACCGAATATCGTCACCGCTCCGTCACATGCACCGTAATGCCACATGACCACGTTTCCGTGCATCTAGCTGGCCAAACGCCGGTATTCCCGGGTCGTGCGTGATGGAAGCCACTTCGAACAACCGTACGGTTACGCGTGCTTCTTTCGTCGCCACGGAGTGCGCCACGGATAGAGCGTCCGGCGTTGGCGCAGCGGTACCGGCGTCGCCCAATGCGCGATCGCGCCGGTCAGTCCGTTCACGACGAATGCCAGAATGACGACGAGCAGCCCACCAGCGAGGACCTGCCCGCCGCCGGCCGCGATACCGAGGCCGAGGCCGGCCGAGATGATCGTGCCAAGGCCACCGCCCGCGACCAGCGACGCCAGCGTCACCGTCGCCACCACCTGCACGGCCGCCGTACGCAGACCGGTCGTGATGTACGGCATCGCGTTCGGCACCTCGACGCGGCGCAGCAGTTGGCCGCCCGACATGCCCATACCGCGCGCGGCATCGATCGTCTCCGCGCTGACTTCGCGCATGCCGATGTACGTGTTCGCGAGGATCGGCGGAATCGCGAAGATGGCCAGCGCCGGGACCACCGAACGGGCACCGAACCCGACCCCCGCCACGACGAACACAACCAGCAGCCCGTACGTCGGGATGGCGCGGGCCAGGTTGACCACCGTGACGATGCCGCCGCCCCGGCGCGAGTGCCCAAGCCACAGCCCGAGCGGGAGTGCGATCACCGTAGCCACCAGGATCGACAGGAGCGACAGATACAGGTGCTGGCGGAGGCAATCCAGGATGCCGCCCGGGTTCGTCCAGTTCAGTGGGTCGTTCAACCACAGGTACGCGAGGTGGATGTACGTCATCGGGTGGCCACCCGTCGGTTCCACGGCGTGATCACCTTCGTGATCCCGAGCAGGATCACATCCAGGACCAGCGCGAGTGCGACGCACAACACCATCCCGGTAACCACCGGAGGCTTATAGAACCCGGTGGTGAGACCGCTGTTGATGATCTCGCCGAGGCCGCCCTGTCCGGCCGCCACACCGACCGTGATCAGCGCGACGGTGGAGACGGTGGCCAGCCGAACGCCCGTCATGATGGACGGCAAAGCGAGCGGCAACTCCACTTTGAACAGGCGGGCGAATCTCCCGTACCCCATCCCGGTGGCCGCGTCGATCGCATCGCCCGGCACACGTTGCAGCCCGGTCAATGCGTTGTAGATGATCAGCATCAACGCGTACAGCGTCACCGGGATCAGGATCGTGAGCTTGTTTCCGATGCCGGTGAACGGTGCCAGGAACGCCACCAGGGCCAGCGACGGGATGATGTAGAGCGTGTTCGCGGTCCAGAGAATCGGCACGGCCAGCGCCCGCCACCAGTACGCGAGGACGGCCAGCGGCAACGAAATCAAGACCGCCACGACGATGGTTTCGCCCGTCAACTCGGCGTGGTATTGAAGTGCTGCGAGGATTGCGTCGTAGTTCTGCTGGAGATAATGCCAGGAGAACCACGGGTTGGACGGAGCAGACGGATCCGCGAGGATGGTCGGCAACGCACCGAGGAAGGACATACGTTGGACCGTACCCCGCCGTCGGCAACCGCCGCGACGATCACCCTGGACGGAATCCGCAAAGAGTTCGACAACGGAACCGTTGCTGTCGAGGGCCTGTCCCTCGACATTCCGGCCGGTGAGCTGGTCGCCCTGATCGGCCCGTCGGGCTGCGGCAAGTCCACGATCCTTCGCATGATCAACCGGCTGATCGAACCGAGCGCGGGTCGCATCCTGCTCAACGGCGACGACATCACGAAGGGCAACCCGGTCGAATTGCGGCGCCGGATCGGGTATGTGATCCAGAACGTCGGCCTGATGCCGCACCAGAAGATCGAGACCGATGTCGGCACCGTGCCACGCCTGCTCGGCTGGCCGAAGGCGCGCATCAAGGAGCGTACGCACGAGATGCTGACGCTGGTCGGTCTCGACCCGACCACGTACGGCCAGCGATACCCGAACGAGCTGTCCGGCGGCCAGCGGCAACGCGTCGGCGTCGCCCGTGCGCTCGCCGCCGATCCGGTGCTGCTGCTCATGGACGAGCCGTTCTCGGCCGTCGACCCGATCGTCCGGGTCCGGCTGCAGGACGAGTTTCTCCGTCTACAGCGGACGGT
Source organism: uncultured Actinomycetota bacterium (assembly GCA_963831705.1). Lineage (GTDB taxonomy): Bacteria > Actinomycetota > Actinomycetes > Mycobacteriales > Micromonosporaceae > DASQPR01. The sequence goes on from CAWHRE010000010.1 coordinate 1,350,413, forward strand.
ACGCAAGACGATCGTCATGGTCACGCACGATCTCGACGAAGCGGTTCGGATGGCCGATCGGATCGCGGTGTTCTCCCAGGGCGGCAACCTCGAGCAGTACGCGACGCCGTCCGAGCTGCTTCGGGCGCCGGAAAACGCGTTCGTCACCGAGTTCATCGGCCACGACCGTGGCATCAAGCGGCTGTCGGTCACCGACATCGATCGATCCAAGCTCGCGCCAACGTCATCGGTGGCGTTCGATCCGGCCGGCCCGAGTGTGGAAGTGACCGCGACCGTGAAGGATGCCCTGGCCGCACTGCTGGACGGCGGTACAGGTTGGGTGGCAGTGACCGAAGACGGCGCCCCCATAGGCGTCTTGACGGCAACGTCGATCGCCGAGATCGCCGCGGTCTGAATCTGCCGTCGATCATGGGGATGTCGTCGTCATCAGGGCGCTAATGACAACAGCAAGCCCATGATCGACGAGCTTGAGCCTATCCGTAGAGCTGGACGTCGGAGCCGGGGTGCGCCGAGGCGTACACGTCAAAGATCTTGTTCAGTTCGGCCTGGAAATACAGTGTGCCTACGCCACCCGGAAGCATCAGGAACGCGCCTAACAAGCCGCTGCATGATCTTGGCAGCCGTGCCGCGTGCTGCGCGTCCGCGATCCGCCGTCCGCAGTTGTAGTAGGAGACCAGCGGCGCATTCACCTATGTGATTATATCAACCCGTTTGTCACCACGGCCGGGTGCCGTGGGTCCTCCAACCGCACCACGACGTCGGCAAACGTCGCCGGGGCGACCTCCTCGGCATACCGCGCGTACGCGGGAAGCGTCCACGCATGGTCGCTCGCGGTGCGCCGTGCAAGAGCAGACTGCGAACACTCCAGGTGTACGGCCAGCTCAAACGAGAGCCCGCCACCGAGCAGGAACGGTCCACTCACGATCACGATGGCGTCGTCCGGCACCGTGACGTATTCGGCGCGCGCCGATCGGTCTACGTCGGCCCGCCACAGCTTCGGCAGCACCCGTCCGGAACCATCCGGCGTCGCCGGATCGAGCACCTCGCGGGCGATCCCACGCTCGTCCCGCCAGCCGAGGTAGAACGAGTCGGGGTCGGTCCGGCCGAACTCGTACCGAAGCGAGGCCGGCAGCAGAAAGTCATCGGCGCTGACGTGCATCGCATACCGGCCGTGATCCCGGAGCCCCAGCGCGAGCGCCGCACCCCATTCACCGGGGACAAGCGCTTCGGCGCCATCGACCGCCACCCGTACGCGTCCACTGCGCTCAAGAAGCGACTCGACGACTTCGTCGATCAAACCCGTCATCGAAATCGGCCGGACCCGCACCATCCCATCCTGCCCCAGCTCACAACGTCACCGATGCCGCGGTATGGGAAATCCAAGATCCGCACAACTTCACGGATGTTGCAGTGTTGGAGATCCGGTAGGGGGACAACATCCGTGAAGTTGCGGTGATCTTCTTGTTAGCGCAGGAGGAGGTCACGCATATGTGGGTACGGATCTTCGATCTGCCTGCGTGTTGCGCGTACCTCGTGCTGTACGGCGGCCAACGGTGGCCCGGCGACGTAAAGGCGCCCGCGCGTCTCGCCCCGTGCGGTCAGCAGTCCGAGCCCGGCCAGGACGCCGAGATCACGAGTCGCGGTCCGATGCTCGACGCCGGCCGACTTCATGTAGCTCGAACGTCGAAGTCGGTACCCCAACGTTGCTTCGTATAAGAGGTCGGCCGTCCTCGGTGGTAGACCGTGCTGGCTGACCAGCTGATCGATCCGCTCCCACGTCGCTGATGCTTCGTCGAACCGTCGGGCCACAGTCTGTGCCTGCATGTGATGTGCACGCAGGTTGAACGAGATCCACAAATTCGGGTCGGGCCGCGGCGACCAGATCGGGCCGCCGGTGATCGCGAGCGCGCGGTAATAGTCGTCGGTGTTCGCTCCGAGCCATTCCTCGATGCTGGAGAACGCGGGTTCGGCGATCGCCTGCCGTGCCAGAACGAGCGTCTGGAGGGTTCGCGCCATCCGGCCGTTTCCGTCTTTGAACGGGTGGATCATCACGAGATTCAGATGGGCGAGCGCGCCCTGGACGATCGGATCCACACCGGCGCCACTCCGCAGGCTCTGCGCGAGTGACTCCATCAATCCCGGTACGGATTCCGCGACCGGCCCGTCGTACACGTTCCGGCCGGTCCTCTCGTCCCGAACGTAGATCGGACCGACCCGATACTTTCCGGGGAGTTTCGAGAGATCGTGGGACAGCATCATGAAATGCATGCTGCGGATCGTCGACGTGTCGAATATGAAGTGATCGTCGGCGGCCATCTGCAAGACGTACCCGAGCGCTTGGCGATAGCCGCGAATCTCGGCGAACGTCTGCTCGTCGGCGCTCATCGGCTCCTCGTCATCGAGCGCAGCGGCGGCGTCGTCCTCGTCGACGAGGTATCCCTCGATGCTGTTCGAGCCTCGGATTGCACGCGCCAACATGGTCCGGCGGAGGCCACCGGTCCAACGTCGCGGCGTCTGGTGTGCGGATGCCAACTGCCTGCGCATCGCGTGGATCGCGTCCAGGACCCCGCGATCTTCGGGAGTCAGGTCGGGGCACCCGTAGATCTCCGGAGAATGTCCCGATGGCTCTATCATTAGGACATTCTGGCCCTCAGATGTCCTAATGATAGAGACATTTGACCGGTCGGTCAGGCCGGGATGTTCGCGAGGTTTGCCAGGGCGGCACGATGTTGAGCTGCCGTCCCGTACGCGATCGAGTCCGCCTTTGCCCGCTTCAGGTACAGGTGAATCGGATGTTCCCAGGTGAACCCGATGCCGCCGTGGAGTTGGAGGCACTCTTCGGCTGCGCGTACCGCGACTGGTGCATTGAAGGCCTGTGCGACCGCGGCCGCGACCGGAAGATCGGGATCGGCCGACGCGGCGCAGTCGGCCGCGTACCGGGCCACCGCCCGAGCTTCGGTCACGTCGACCCAGATGTCGGCGAGCCGGTGCTTCAACGCTTGGAACGAGCCGACCTGGCGACCGAACTGGTACCGGTTCTTGAGGTAGTCGACCGTCTCATCCAGGCACCAGGACGCGATCCCGAGCTGCTCGGATGCCAGCAACGCGGCACCCGCGAGCAACGCCGCCCGGACGGCAGCGGCACCATCGCCCTCGATGAGTCGCCCGGGTGCCCCGTCGAGCGTGATGTCGGCGAGTTCACGGGTCATGTCGAGCGAGACCACCGGCGTCACGGCAGCATTCGCCGCGTCGACCGCGAACAGGCCGGCCTCGGTCGGTACGAGCAGGACATCGGCCGGAAGTGCATCAGCCACGCTGGTGACCGTGCCGGACAGCCGGTCGCCATCGGCCTTCACCGTGAAATGCACGTCGGTGGCCGGAAACGGTACAGCCAGCGCGGCGATCGTGGCGCCCGAAGCGAGTTCCGGCAAGAGCTGACCGTCATTTAGAAAAAGGAGCGCGGTGGTCGCGACGATCGCGCTGCCGAGGTACGGCACCGGCGCAACCGCTCGACCCAGCTCCTCAAGCACCACGGCAGCTTCCCGGTACGACGCACCGGCGCCACCGAGCTCCTCCGGGATGATCAGCCCGGCCAGGCCGAGTTCGGTGGCGAGTGTCCGCCAGAGCGCCAGGTCATAGGTCTCGTCGGTCTCGATGCGCACACGCACCGAGGCGGCCGAACTGCGCGACGCGAGCAGCGATCGCACGCTCGCCCGCAGCTCTTCTTCGACGTCGGAGTAGAGGAGATCGGTCACCGGGGTAGGTCCTTCCAGGCCACGTCCTTGTCGATGCGCGGTTCGGACGGCAGTCCGAGCACCCGCTCCGCGATGATGTTGCGCAGGATCTCGGAGGATCCGCCTTCGATCGAGTTGCCCTTCGCCCGCAGGTAGCGGTGGATCGCCGACCGAGCGAAGAAGTCCACGGTGGTTGAGCGGCGCATCGTCCACTCGTCGTGCCGCAGGCCGTCCTCACCGAGGAGTTCCACTTCGAGGCCGGAGATCTGCTGCATGAGCCGGGCGAACACGAGTTTCGACGCCGAACCCTCCGGGCCGGGCTGGCCGGCCGCAAGCGCTTGCACCAACCGGATGCCGGTCAGCCGCGACGCCTCGGCCTGCACCCACAGTTGCAGAACCTGGTCGTGCGCGGCCGGTGTACGGATCTCGGGACGCTCCCGCCAGGTCTCGGCCAGTACGCCGATCATGCCGAACTCGCGCGGGTACGCGCCGCCGCCGATCGACACCCGCTCGTTCATCAGCGTCGTCTGAGCCACCTTCCAGCCCTCTCCGACATCACCGAGCCGATCGGCGTCCGGAATCACGACGTCGGTCAGGAACACCTCGTTGAACTCGGCCTCGCCGGTGATCTGTCGCAGCGGCCGGACCTCGACGCCGGGCGCGTGCATGTCCAACGCGAAGTACGTCATGCCTTGGTGCTTCGGCACGTCCGGGTCGGTACGGGTGATCAGAATCGCGCGATCGGCCTCGTGCGCCATCGACGTCCAGACCTTCTGCCCGTTCACGATCCAGCGGTCGCCATCAGCGTCACTGACGCGAACCGCCCGCGTACCGAGGCCGGCCAGGTCGGATCCGGCACCCGGCTCGCTGAACAGCTGGCACCAGACCTCCTCGCCGGTCCACAGCGCGCGGAGATAGCGTTTGCGCTGATCATCGGTGCCGTGCTTGAGGATGGTCGGCGCGGCCATGCCAAGGCCGATGCCGATCCGGCGCGGTGTGTTGTCCGGTGCTCCGGCGTCCGCGAACGCGTTGGTGACAATCTCTTGCAGCGCACGAGACGCGCCGAGACCGCCGAGGCCGACCGGGAAATGTACCCAGGCGAGACCGGCGTCGAATCGCGCGCGCAAGAAGTCGAGCCGATCCATCGTGGTGTGATCATGCTCGGCAAGGAACGTCGCGACCAGGTCGCGAACGGTGGTTGGGTCGGCCATGACGCCTCCGAGAGGAGAGTATTTGCACTCGCGATGCAACCTACCAATCGGTACGGACCTGCGGCTAGGGTGTGCCGATGACGTTCCGTACCGCCGCTGACGCGATCCGCCAGGACCTGGTGGCGCTGCGCCGCGACCTGCATCAGGAGCCTGAAATCGGGCTGCACCTCCCGCGTACGCAGGAAAAGATTCTCGCCGCGCTCACCGGTCTGCCGCTGGAGGTCACGCTCGGACGGAGCCTGTCTAGCGTGGTTGCCGTGCTGCGCGGCGCACGCCCGGGACCGACCGTCCTGTTGCGCGGCGACATGGACGCTCTACCGGTGCAGGAATTGACCGGCCTGCCGTACGCGTCGAAGGTGGCCGGAGCCATGCACGCGTGCGGTCACGATTTGCACGTCGCATCACTGGTCGGGGCGGCGCGCCTGCTCTGCGCGGTACGCGACGAGTTGCCCGGCAACGTCATCTTCATGTTCCAGCCCGGCGAAGAGGGTCCGGGCGGTGCCGAGCCGATGCTCGACGAGGGCCTGCTCGACGCCGCCGGTACGGGAACCGACGCGGCGTACACGCTGCATGTTCTGTCCTCGACCGATCCGTTCGGCCGGATCACCACGCGACGTGGCGCGTTCATGGCGGCATCCGACATGCTCGGCATCGTGGTACGCGGCTCCGGTGGCCACGGCTCGGCACCACATCGCGCGAAGGACCCGATCCCGGCCGCCTGCGAGATGGTGACCGCGCTGGAAACGTACGTGACCAGGTCGTTCGACATCTTCGATCCGGTCGTCGTCACCGTCGGCCAATTTCACGCCGGTACGGTCGACAACGTCATCCCGGCCGAGGCGATGTTCCAGGCGACCGTACGGTCGTTCTCGAAGGCCGCCCGCGATCAGCTCAGCGTCGGGCTGGAGCGAGTGGTACGCGGCGTCGCGGCGGCGCACGGCCTCGAGGTCGACGTGGAATACCAGTGGGGTTACCCGATCACGATGAACGACGACGACGAGGCGCTGTTCGCCGCGAACGTGGTCACCGAGGTCTTCGGCCCCGAGCGGTTCAGCTGGCTCACCAACCCGAGCGCGGGATCCGAGGACATGGCGTACGTGCTCGACCGGGTCCCCGGCGCCTATCTGAACCTCGGCGCCTGCCCACCCGACCTCGATCCGGATACCGCGCCGAACAACCACTCGCCGTACGCCCGGTTCGACGACGCTGTGGTGCCGGATGGTGCCGCCATGCTCGCGTCCCTCGCGTACGCGCGGCTGCACCGGGGCGTCACGACGTAGGCTTTGCACCATGATCCTGACCAAGTACGGCCACGCCTGCGTTCGCATCTCCGACGGCGGCCGAGCACTCGTCATCGATCCGGGCGTGTTCACCGAGGACGCCGCGTTCGACGGCATCACCGATGTCCTGATCACGCATGAGCACGCCGACCACGTTGATGCCAAGCGCCTGGCCGGCCGAGACGTCAACGTCTACGCGCCGCTGCCCGTCGTCGAGCTGCTCGCGGACGAGGGCGTGATCGCCGAAGCGGTGGACGTCGGGGCGTCGTTCATGGCGGCCGGATTCTCCGTGCTGGCCGTGGGTGGCGAGCACGCCGAGATCTTCGGTGGCGAGCCGGACTGCGCGAATCTCGGCTTCGTCCTGGACGAGGACGTCTACCACCCCGGCGACTCGTTCTTCGTGCCGGACTTACCAGTGCGCACGCTGCTCGTACCGGTGTCCGGTCCGTGGCTCAAGCTTGGCGAGGCGATCGCGTTCACCCGGGCGATCGCTCCGGTTCGCGCGTTCCCGATCCACGACGCGGTGCTCAGCGAGATCGGCAACGGCCTGGTCGATCGCTGGTTGACCGGCGCCGGAGAGACCGACTACAAGCGCATTCCGAACGGCGAATCGATCAAAATCTGATTGGTACGACCGGCCGTGCGCGACAGAATCGGATCATGACGACGGTTTACATCGTGCAACACGGTGAGAAGGAACGCGGCCCCGGTGATCCGGCACTGACCGAGACCGGACGGGCTCAGGCCGGCCGTACCTCTCAATGGGCTTTGGGCTTGACGGTGGATGCCGTGTTCGCGAGCGATCTGCGCCGCGCACGCGAGACCGCCGCGATCGTCGCCGCACCCCTGGATCTGGACGTGACCATCGATCCGCGCGTACGCGAGCGGATGAACTGGGACGGCCATGGCTCGCTCGACGACTTCCTGGCCGACTGGGCACGCGCCTCCGAGGACCGCGACTTCCAGCCGCTGCTAGGCGACTCGTCCCGCGCGGCCGGCGAGCGCTTCCGGGCCGCGGTCGTCGACATGGCCGCCGGTCGTGACGTCGTGATCGTGGCCGCGCACGGCGGCGTGACGTACGACCTCATGCGTACGCTCCTCGGCGACGATCCGATCCGGGCGATCGAGAACGGCGTGCCGTCCTGCGCCATCACGACGCTGGAGGTCGACGGCACCGAGGTGTCAGTGCGCACGATTGCGAACGTCGATCACCTGGCGCCGTGATCATCTAGCTTGCGCCGAGCGCCCGACGTCGCCGCTCGCGCCGGTTGTCCCGCCACCGCTGCCAGAACCACACGTACGGCGGCGCGGCCGTGATCGACGAGCCGCGAAGATCGCCGGTCAGCACGTAATGCGTGCCGACCTGTCCGGGCAATGCCTGCTCGGACAGGCGGCGCACCTTCGTCGAGCTGCCGGTCAGCGACGTCGCATCGGTCTGCACCGACGATCCCTCGGGCACGGTCATCTTGATCGACGAGCCTCTCAGCTCGACATCGATGTGGACGACGCTGCTCGGGATGTTCGCCTCGGTGAAGTCGAGCCGCACCGATGAGCCGGACGCAACGATTCGCATCTCGGCAGGTACGTCCCAACGTCCTGCGCGCTTGATGCTCGACCCGCGTGCGGACAATTCGTACGGTCTATCGGACGGCAGCGCCACCGCCCGGCTGCCGGGCAGGTCGGCGACGTATGGTTCGATTTCGCCGAACGTACGGGCGGCCAGCACGCCGGAGACCCGATCCTCGAATTCCGGCAGGGTGAGGCGGCCTTCGCTCACGGCGGTGTGCAGACGTGCGACCACGCGTTCGCGGTCGGCGTCGGCCATCAGATGTAAGGGATTCGGCTCCACAGCCGGAAACTCTAGCGCGCACGACGAATCCGCCGGTCCGCCCGTTCGGGGGGCAGCGCTTCCCGGAATGGGCGGATAGCGTGGCCATTTATGACCATCGGTACGCCCCCACATCGCCCCCAATCGGACGACGACGCCGAACTCGGCTTTGCCAAAGCGAAGCCGGTCAAGTGGTTGAGCCCGAGCATGCTCATCAACACCGCTGGGCGCGTCGTGCTATCCGATGTGTTCGGCGAGTATCTCGACAAGCGTGACCTGCAGAAGTCCCTTCCGGCCACGATCTTCGAGGAGATGGGCGACGGCCGTGAGGTCTGGTTCGACTTCGTCGCGGATCTCGGTGACGGTTTCAATGCGACGTACACGATCGCGTATCTGCTCGCACAGAATGACCTGACCGTCGAAGGCCTCGATCCGCTGCCGCGCGGCCAGTTCCTTGTGATGGGCGGCGACGAGATCTATCCGACGCCGACCTGGGCGCGCTACGAGGCCAAGACGAAAGGCCCGTACGAGGCGGCCATGCCGGAAGCGCCGGTCGACGGCCCGACCCCGAACGTGTACGCGCTGCCCGGCAACCACGACTGGTACGACGGGCTCACCTCGTTCATGCGCCTGTTCGCGAAGGCCGGCAAGCACGACATCGGTGGGTGGCGCGCACGTCAGGCCCGCAGCTACTTCGCAATCGAGCTGCCGCAGCACTGGTGGCTGTTCGCGATCGACACGCAGTTCGGCGAGTACATCGACGACGCACAACTCGCCTACTTTCATGCCGCGGCGGCCAAGCTGCAGCCCGGTGACCGGCTGATTCTCTGCTCACCAACGCCGAGTTGGGTCGAGGCGGTGGAGGAGCCGGGCGTCTACGACGCGATCGACTATTTCGTGAAGACCGTGCTGAACCCGGTCAACGCCGATATCGCGCTGATGCTCTCCGGGGACCTGCACCACTACGCGCGGTACAGCGGCGCCGATCGGGAACTTATCCACTGTGGCGGCGGCGGCGCCTATCTCTACCCGACGCACCGCATGCCGACCGAGATCACGGTGCCTCCCGAGGTGCACAAGACGCACCGGATTTCCGAGGAACCGCAGCGTTACCGGTTGGAAGCGACGTTCCCGTCGAAGTCCAAGTCCCGCTCGTACGCAGGCGGTGTGTTCTGGCGCGTACCGTCTCGGAACCCGGGCTTCATGGGCATGCTCGGTACGCTGCATATGATGTTGATGTTGTCGCTGGTCGGCATGTTCGAGCACGTCGGCGGCGCCGCCGAGCGGTGGCTGGAGCTCCCGATCGCGATGATGGTCATCCTCGTCATGGGCGGCACGATCCTGTTCGCCAAATCACCTACCGGCGGCAGCCTCAACGGCGGCGTACGGCTCTTCATCGGTACGTTGCACGGGCTCGTCCAGCTCGCGGTCGGCGTACTCGGTACGTGGGCGCTGGTCCGCTCGCCATACCTGAACGGCCGGTGGCCGTGGCCGATCGTGGCCGCCATCGGCTATCTGGTCGTGATGGGCATCGTCGCCACGCTTATCTTCTGCGCGTACATGCTCGTGGCCAGCTCGCTGGGCGTGAACGTGAACGAGCTGTTCTCGGCACAATCGATCATCGATTCGAAGAGCTTCCTGCGCCTTCACATCGACCGGACCGGCACACTCACCGTGCATTCGATCGCCGTACCGAAGGTGTCGCGCAAATGGCGAGCGACGCCGCACGCCGCGGTGACCGCACCTTGGCTGGAGCCGGCCTCGCCGATCGGCTACCGCCTGGTTGAGGCGCCAATTGTGATCCGGCCGCCGGGATTCGTCGCGCCTCCGCAGCGCGCGATCCCGGAGCCGGACGAGCAGACCGAGCGCTTTGCGAGCGGTGAGGCTCTTTAGCCTTCGTACCGCTCCGAGTACGCGGCCCGGGAGCCGCACACCGACGCCCGGCTGCACGAACACCGTGATCCGTCGGAGTCCATCCGCACCACGACGGCATCGCGCGGCACGCTGTGCCCGACCACGCGCCCGTCGCCCTCGGGCGTCGTGACGCGTTCGCCGACGGCCGGTGCGCTCGCCTGGAACTGCTGGTAGAGCGGGTGCTCATACTTCAAGCAGCACATCAACCGCCCACAGGCACCGGAGATGCGCAGCGGATTGAGCGGTAAGTCCTGGTCCTTCGCCATCCGGATGCTCACCGGCTCGAAGTCGGTGAGGAACGTCGCGCAGCAGAGATCGCGACCGCACGACCCGATCCCGCCCTGAACCCGCGCCGAGTCGCGCGCCGCGAGCTGCCGAAGCTCAACCCGGCAATGCAAGGTCGCGCCCAGGTCGCGGACGAGCGCACGGAAGTCGACACGGTGAGGCGCGGTGAAGTAAATCGTGGTACGGCCGCCCGACACCCCCTCCGACTCGCCGACGTAATCCACCGCGACGACCTTCATCGGCAGATCATGATCACGAATCAGCTGCTTGGCGGCGACCTTCGCGGCCGCTTTGCGTTCGCGCTGCATCCGGTCGCGCTCCATGTCGGCCGACTCGGCGAGGCCGAGCAGGGCCGGGAAGTTCTCGGTATCGTCCGAGACCCACTGGGGCGCCCAGACGCACTCGGCGACCTCCGGGCCGTCGTCGGTCGGTACGAGCACACGGTCGCCAACCGCAAATTGGTACGGGCCGGGATTAAAGTAGTAAAGCCGACCATATCGGTTGAAGCTGACCGCGCAGAGCAAGCCCATGGGCTGACTGTACGTCCGTGAGCACGGAAGCCAAAGCACTGCTTTCCTGTCGGACCGACATCCGCAGCGCCTCGTTGACCGCGATTGCGGGCGGTACGACGGCGACGTCGTCGGTCACGTACACGTCGCCGGTACTCGACGTTGCGCTTCCGAGCGGACAGCATGTCACGCTCTCCGATCCCGGAGGCAGTGTTTCGTTCGGTGCTTCTATCGACGCCGGCAGTCTGCTCGATGCGCTGCACCCGAAGGCCGTCCAGGTGCAGGTACGGCTGTCGCTCGGTGAGCTGACGAAATCCGTCACGGCGACGTCGGTCTCCGGGTCCGTTTCGACGTTGCGCGTCCAACTGAGCGTCGGCGGAAGCGTCGGGGCGGACGTCTCGGCAAACATGGACGCCTCTACGACGGTCCACACGATTCTCGATCTCGGCATCGGTGAGCTTTCCGAGGCGGCCACCGCGCCGACGAACTCCGGCGCCACGCCCGGATGCGGATACGGATGCGGCACCTCGCCTTGTACCGGCTATGGCTCCGCCGCCTGCGCCCCGTCCAGCACGCCGTCGCAGCCCGCACCGCCGTCCCCGTCAAGCAGTCCGAGCCACGGCGGCACCACGCCCGGCAGCTCGAAATCGCCCGCGCCGGGCACGTACGTCGCCGGTACGACATCCGGGAATCTGCCCCTGACCGGCTCGAACACACCGCTCTACGTAGGTGGCGGCGTCATCCTGCTGCTGATCGGACGGTTCCTGATGGCGATGGCCCGGCGCCGGGAAGCGCTCTAAATCGCACCGGCGCCAAACCGGCGTGTTGCATTTTCCTTATTTCCACCAATACGGACAAATTAGGTTACGATCGTCCTTGTCACCAGGAACCGCCAAGCGCAGGATCCGATGACAAAAGCCTGCGGGGGGTGCAGGAGCCGCGGCGCCAGTGAGCGATTTATTTCGCCAGCTGGCGCCGTTGGCGCGTCCGGACCCGGTTTGGCTCCCTGATCTCGATCTGGCGCGCTTACCTGATCTCGATGTGGCTCGACAGCGGCATGGATTGCGTCGCGCCGGATCGAACAGGCGCCTCTTCGGCAAGGTGGGACCATTCGTCGTAGCGGCGCCAGCCGTCCGCAACCGCGTCGACCACGGCGCCGAGGACGCACGCACCGATGTCGGCCGCCGCGCGGGTCTCGTCCGGAGTAGGTGCGCCCGAACGGGACCGTACGAGCACCGCCTCAGCCGACCCGAGACATGCTCCCACTTCCCCGGCCACCGTCCGGCGAGTAATCGCGGCCCAATCACCCACCCGATCCAGGGCGGCCGACGTCGCCGCCAACCGCCCGGCAAGGCCCTCATCGCCCGCAATCTCGTTTTTCAGGCCCGACCAGACCGAACGAAACCCGTCCGCAGCGGCGCCGCGGGAGTCCAATGGCTGCTCGACGACCTCAACCGAACGGCGAATCGCCGACGCCGCAGCAGCCGCTTGCGCTTCCGTCGCTGAGAAGTCCGCCGACGCCAACGTCGTGATCCCGGCGAACGCCGTCGACGGCATCACTCCGGCACGCTGCACCAGCGCCCAGACCGGATGCTCTCCGGGCGCGCCAGCGCTCATCAGGATGTCATCGACGCGTTCCAGCAGGTCGGCGCCCGGGGCCGCCACTCGATCGAGGAGATCCATCAGGCGCCTACCCGGTGGCCATCGCTGCTCGAACCGCGCCGGGACTCGGCGTCTCGGTAACCGGACGTCGAGGCGCGCACAGCACCACCCAGGTCCGATGCCGCGGTCGCGAGCGTGCGGGCCTCGTCAGCGCGGGCGACCAGCGCGCCGGAGATACGCCCGGCCCAGGCACGGCCGAGGTCGCCGAGTTCACCCGCCGATGCCGCGCCGCACGACGCAGCTCGCGGATGGGATGCGTCGAGCCGCCGTGCGGCGTCGCGGAGCGTCGCGCTCAGCTGTTCCGCGCCGAGTCCGGCCGCCTCCAGCTCCATCAGTGCCTCCCGATCGGGTCGTAGTCGGAGAATGTCTCCGTGCGCAACTTCGCGAGCGCCCAGCGTGCCGCGTCACCCGCCGCCACAACCGCCAACTTGACCGAGCGCGCGACATCGGATCCGGACGATTCCAGGAGGCGCTCGTCGATCTCGATGTCGCGAATTGCACCATCGGCGGCGACCACGACCGTGACCAGCCCATCCGGCGAGTGAACCGTGACCTCCATGTCGGCCGAAGCCTTCACGAGTGCCGCGGTGCGCTCGTCGATCCGCTGATATCGCTGGATCGCCTCTTCGATGAACACTTCGTCGATCTCGCGAGCCATCGCAGTCGTCCTCCCGCATCGCACCGTACGGCACAAGATATCGACAGGGAAGAGTACGTGCGAGCCTGTGGATAAATTCGGACTTAATGCGCGTCCCGTCAGCGAGTCCCGTCAGCGTCGCCGCGACGTGCGCGCCGACCGCAGCGCCATCGACGAAGTCGGTGCCGCGAGGATCGGGGCAATCGTCGCACGGGGCGACGCGCGAGGGACTCGCGCAGAGGTACAGAGGTGCAGAGGTGCAGAGGTGCAGCTGACGGGACTCGCCAGCTAACCCTGCCAGAGGGCCAGCATCATCGCTTCGACCGCGATCCGGGGTTTCACGTTCAGCTCGATTGCCTCACGACACGCCAGAATCGCCTGCAAGCGGCGCAGCGCGCTCTCGGCGGTCCAGCGCTGCGCCGCGCTGCCCGACATCGCCGCGACATCCTCGTGCACGAGGGCCACCGGCGCGCTGAACCGACGTACGAGCACGTCCCGGTAGAAGCCGGCGAGGTCGATCAACGCTCGGTCGAGCGCATCCCGCTGAGCCCGTGTTGCGCGGGACTTCTGCCGCCGTTCCATGTCCTTGAGGATGCCCGCAGATCCGCGTACGGCACCGGCCGCACCCTTCCCGGTCCCACCGGCCCCAAGCGCGGTCTCCAGGTCGGAGCGCTCCTTCGCGTCCAGCTCACCGCTGATCGAAGCGGCCTCCGATTCGGACGCCGCAATCAACGCGGAGGCAGCATCGAAGCAGGCACCGAGCCCGGTGAGCTGTCGCGGAATCGCCAGGACGGCATCGCGCCGGGCCCGCGCCTGCGGATCGTTCGCAAGCCGCCGGGCTCGGCCGACGTGTCCCTGCGCAGCCGCGGCAGCCCAGGCCGCCTGGATCGGATCGGTACCGTCCCGGGCGATCAGAACCGACGCCACCGCCTCGGGCGACGGTTGGCGCAACGTCAGCGTCCGGCACCGGGAACGGATCGTCACCGAGATGTCGTCCGGATGCGTGGATGGCGTACAGAGCAGGAAGACCGTACGCGGAGGTGGTTCCTCGATCGCCTTCAGCAGCGCATTTCCGGCTTGCTCGGTAAGGCGGTCGGCGTCCTCGACGATCAGCACCTGCCAGCGCCCGAGCGTCGGCGATGTCTGGGCACGCAGGACGAGCGCGCGCATTTCGGCGACCCCGATCGTCAACCCCTCCGGGACCACGATGCGTACGTCCGCGTGCGTACCGCCGAGGGTTGTGTGGCAGGCCTGGCAATGACCGCAACCGCCGTCCGGGCATTGCAGTGCGGCGGCGAACGCGCGGGCCGCGACCGATCGCCCGGAGCCGGCCGGACCGGTGAACAGCCAGGCGTGCGTCATGCCGCCGGCCTCCTCGGACTGACCGGACACGATTCGCCCCGCCGCCGCCGACGCGTTCGACAACGTCTCGACGGCTTCGGGCTGGCCGACCAGTGCATCAAAAACGCTCATGCGGCCTGATCCTCCACGACGATGGCGGCGGCGGAAGCGGACGTCACGGCCGGCGGAAGCATGCGGTGGACCCGCTCGCGGATCGCGAACGCGATCACGTCGACCGGGTCAGATGCGTTCACGACCAGGTACCGCTCCGGGTCGGCCGCGGCAAGATCCAGAAATGCCCGGCGAACCCGCTCGTGAAACACGAGCGATTCGGCTTCGAGCCGGTCCTTGTGGCCCCGGTCCTCGGCGCGTCGCAGCCCGTCGGCCGGATCGATGTCGAGCAGGACGACGAGATCCGGGCGAAGGCCGCCGGTCGCCCACTTGGACAGCCACTTGATCTCGTCCGCCGGAAGCGTACGGCCGGCTCCCTGGTACGCAAGCGACGAGTCGATGTATCGATCGCAGACCACGATCGTGCCTCGGGCCAGTGCGGGCCGAATCACCGTGGCGACGTGGTGCGCCCGATCCGCGGCGTACAGGAGCGCTTCGGCACGCGGCGAGATCGGCGGCCCGTCGGTGTCCGGTGGGTCCAGGACGATCCGGCGGATCTTCTGCCCGATCGGGGTCGCACCGGGTTCGCGGGTGTCGATGACCGATCGCCCGTACGCTTCGAGCGTCGCGACCAGCCTGCGTACCTGCGTCGACTTGCCGGCGCCCTCACCACCCTCGAACACGATGAACCGGCCGACGCCGGGTAGCGGATGGCCGCCATCGACCAGCGGATCGCCGGGCGGCGGTGCATCGTTGCGAGTGAGCGGATGGCCGCGAAGCGACGCGATCAGGTCCGGCAGCAGCGGTACGCCCGGCTTGTCGTCCATCTGCCGCAACGCGCCGATGCCGGCGACTATGCCGAAGACGCCGGCCGCGAGCAGCATCGGGCGCGTCGTCGAGATCGTGAAGCCGAGAATCTCCCGTACGCCACCGAAGCCGACGATGAAGCTGGAGAGCGAGATCGTCAGCAGGAGCGTCACCTGAGTACTGGTTTGGATGAACGCGAACACGCGCCCGCGTACGTCATCTGTGACCTCGGTGCCGAGCAACGTCGTGCCGGACAGGAACGCCATGCCGGCGCCGATGCCGACGCAGAGCGCCCCGACCACGCCGATCACCAGGTGCCAGGCGAATGCGAGCAACGTCACCGAGACCGCCGCGAAGATGATCGACAGGCCGAACCAGCGTCGCCGGGACAGCGCTCGTACCAGGCGTGGCCCAAGCACGATCCCGACCGACAGACCGACGAAGATGCTGCCGAACAGGATGTAGAACGACAGATCGCCACCACCGAGCGACATCGCGTAGAACTGCGCGCTGCCGACCACGACGCCGGCTCCGGCGAACGCGCCGAGAATGCCGAGCACCAGACCGCGGACGAGCCGGGTCTTGGCGACGTACGACCATCCGGTCGCGAACTCACGGATCAGGCTAGGCTTCTTGGCCGGCCGTTCGACCGCGCGCCCGCTGATCTCGGGGATGCCGAAGAACACGACGAACGCGGTCGCGAGGAACGTCAGCGCGTTGAAGTACAACGCGAGGTGGGTCGGGCTCGCGGCAGCGGTCGCCGAGGAACTCGACACGGCCCGAACGAACCAGGTGAGGAACGCGATCACGCCGACCGCGGCGATCGGCGCGAAGCCGTACGTCGTTGCGAGCGTCAGCTGATTCGCCGACTCCAGGCGGCCCCTGGGCAGCAGGTTCGGCACCGACGATTCTTTTGCGGGCGCCCACACCATCTGCAGCGTCTCGATGATGAACGTCGCGATCGCGGCCCACAGCACGATCAGCGACGGATCGCTGGTGAAGAGCGTGACTCCTGGGATGGATGCGAACAGCACGAAACGAGCGAGGTCGCAGACGACCATCGTGTAGCGCCGGTCCCACCGATCGGCGATCACGCCCGCGACCGGGCCGAGCACGAGCGCGGGCACCATGCGTACCGCGATCACACCACCGAATGCCGCGCCCTTGGCCGCGGACCCGCTGACCTGCGCGGCCGCAAACGTCGATGTGGCGAGCAGACCCAACCAGTCACCGAGTGACGAAAGCCCAAGGACTGCCCAAAGTCGACGAAAGGCACGGATCGACAGAACTTCCCGGATTCCCGCGAGCCCAGCCGCTACCGGGACAGATTCGGCAGCCTGTGGTTCGTCCACGCCACACTCCCTTACCGTCTGCCCAACCGTCCGCACCGCCCGCCGATCCCACTGTAGACGCGCCTGCTGACAGCGCGACGCAGCCGCGGTCTATCGTTGCGCCGTGCCTGGATTGCCGGAACAGCTCGCCAACGAGACCCCTGAACAGCTGCGCGCCCGATTCGACCGGGCGACCGCCGACCTCGACCCCCCGTTCGCGGTGGTCGACGTTCGCGCGTACGACGCCAACGCCGCGGCGCTGGAAAAGCGCTCCGGGGGTACGCCGATCCGGGTCGCCAGCAAGTCGGTACGCAGCCGGGACCTGATCCGGCGCGTGCTCGACCGACCGGGCTGGCACGGGATCATGGCATTCACGATCCCCGAGGCGATCTGGCTGGTCACGTCCGGTACGAGTGACGACGTGCTGGTCGCGTACCCGTCCGCCGACCGTGGCGCACTCCGAGCCGTCGCGACCGATGCCGCACTCGCCAATGCCATCACGATCATGGTCGACTCGACCGAACAGCTCGACTTCATCGACGCGACGATCGCGCCGACCCAGCGCGAGGCGATCCGGCTCTGTATCGACCTCGACGCGTCCTGGAAACCGGTCGGTGGCCGGCTCCACGTCGGCGTACGCCGGTCGCCAATCCACTCCGTCGATCAGGCGGCCGCGCTGGCGCGCGCGATCACGTCCCGTTCGGGATTCCGGCTGGTCGCGATCATGTCGTACGAAGCCCAGATCGCCGGGCTGGCCGACGCGCCTCCGGGCCAAGCGCTACGTGGCGTCGGGGTCCGGGCGATCCAGCGACGATCGATGCCGGAAATCATCGCGCGCCGCGGCGCCGTGGTGGCGGCCGTCCGCGCGTACGCCGACCTCGAATTCGTCAACGGCGGAGGCACCGGCAGCGTGGCCGAGACAGCGGCGGATCCGTCGGTCACCGAGGTCACCGCGGGCTCCGGCCTGTACGGGCCAGTGCTGTTCGACGGGTACAGCAAGTGGCGCCCAACGCCGAGTGCCTACTTCGCGCTGAGCGTCGTACGGCGGCCGGCCCCCGGATACGTCACCGTGCTCGGTGGCGGCTGGATCGCATCCGGGCAGGCCGGTGCGTCCCGCCTGCCGACGCCGACGCTGCCGCAGGGGCTGAGCCTGCTGAAACAGGAAGGCACCGGCGAGGTACAGACGCCACTGACCGGCGCGCCGACCGACCGGTTGCGCATCGGTGATCGCGTCTGGTTCCGGCACACGAAAGCCGGCGAGCTATCCGAGCACGTAGATGAGCTGCACCTGATAGACGGCGACCAGGTAATCGGCGCCGTCCCCACATACCGAGGCGAACACAAAGTCTTCCTTTAGCCCGCGCCCCAGAACCCCAGTTGAACCTGGAGTTATTCGCACGACACACCGTCGATGCGTCAACTAACTCCAGGTTGGGGCGGGCGACCTAGACGACTACGTGCTGCGTCAGGTACGCGTGGATTAGGGACTTCGCCTCGGCTAGGACCTTGGCGTCGCCGGCGGGATCGTGGCGGAAACCCAACTTGATCAGGGCGTCGGCGATCTCGACCGCGACCGCGATCGGGAAGTCGATCGAGACGGACGGCTGGATCGCGAACGTCTCGCGCATCAACGACGTCAACGCGGACGCGATGACCTGGTTGTTGTCCTTGTCCTCATCGAGCAGATGGACATCGACGACGTCGCCGAAGTGCAGCGTTCGGAAGCCGGGCACGTCCCGGTGCATCGCGATGTACTCCTCGATCGCCGAATCGACGCCGTCCCACCAGTGGGCGAACTCGGTCTCGGCGAATCGGGCCTGCAGGCGGCCGAGGTACGCCTCAAGGTTCCGAAGCGTCAACGCCTGGACGACTGCTCGCTTGTCCGGAAAAAACTGATAAATCGAACCAATTGCCACACCCGCCCGCTCGGCAAGCAGCGTTGTGGTCAGCGCCTCGTATCCGATCTCGTCAACGAGTTCCGCGCAGGCGTCAAGCATTCGCGCGACACGCGCCACGCTCCGCCCTTGGACCGGAACACGGCGCAGTGGCCCGGTCGACGTACTAGCGTCGGATTGAGTCGCGGAAGAATCGGCAGAGCCTTTATTTTCCGCTAAGGCCGACTGAGAAGGCACGGTCGGCATGGAAGCCTGAGTTGTCACGTATTACTCCTGTTGATGCGGCAGCCGTCCGGGCCGGTTTACATCGACGGCTGGCGTTCGAAAAGTTCTACTCATCCAACGAGCGCGGAGCGACAACGCCACTGGCCAACTTGACTTTCTATACGCGAGGCATACTCACGTTAGATCCGTCGCGGCAAAAAGGAGATCCGGAGAATGACCGCCCCACGCACATATTCAGCCTGGTCGAACTGGGCTGGCAATCAGCGCGTTTCGGCCGTTCGGGTAGTCCGGCCGACGAACGAGCAACAGGTTGTCGACGCAATTCGCGCCGCCGCGACGGATGGCTTAAGCATCAAACCGATCGGCGCCGGTCACTCTTTCACAGCGGCCGCCGTCACGGAAGGCGTACGCCTGGATCTCACCGATCTCGCCAATTTCGTTTCGATCGATCGCGAGCGGAAACAGATCACGGTTCAGGGCGGTATGCGGCTGCACACGCTCAACGACATTCTCGCCACCAATGGCCTCGCGATGCCGAACCTCGGCGACATCGACGTACAGACGATCACCGGCGCCATCTCCACCGGTACGCACGGGACCGGCGCGAAACTCGGATGCCTCGCGACGTTCGTGATCGGCTTGCGCATTGTCACCGGCACGGGTGATGTCATTTCTGCGACAGCGGACCAGAATCCGGACGTTTTCCAGGCCGCCCGCGTCGGCGTCGGCGCGCTCGGCGTCATCACCGAAGTGACGCTGCAATGCACCGATGCGTTCGTGCTGCGCGCCGACGAGCGGCCGGCCAACGTTCGCGATGTGTTCGGCGCGCTCGACCAGCACGTCGCCGACAACGAGCATTTCGAGATGTACTGGTTCCCGTACACGGATTTGCTCCAGATCAAGCGCAACAACCGCGTACCGGCATCGGATCGACCGCTGTCCGCGTTCAAGGGCTGGCTGGACGACGACTTCCTGCCGAACACCGTCTTCAGTGGCGCCTGCCGGATCGGTCGAGCGGTGCCGTCGCTGGTGCCGCGGATCAGCAACCTCGCGGCCCGAGCGCTGTCCGCGAGGGTTTACACCGACCGCTCTGACCGCGTGTTCTGCACGCCACGACGCGTGCGCTTCACCGAGATGGAGTACGGCCTGCCACGCGCCGCGCTCCCGGAAGCGTTCGCCGCTCTCCGCAAGATCGTGGACCGCATGCCGTTCAAGATCGCGTTCCCGGTGGAGATGCGATTCAGCGCCGCCGATGACATCTGGCTCTCCCACGGGTACGGGCGGGAGAACTCGTACATCGCGATCCACCAGTACGTCGGCATGCCGTATGAGCCGTACATGCAGGCGTTCGAGAAGGTCGCGATCGAGTTGGGCGGCCGGCCGCACTGGGGCAAGCTCAATTGGCGCGATGCCGAGTCGCTCCGGACCGTCTATCCGAAGTTCGACGACTTCCTCACCGTACGGGACAAGTTGGACCCCGGACGTGTCATGGCGAACGCGTACACGAGCCGGATCTTCGGTGCCTGAGTCCGCCTGAGAGACTGGCTATCGTGGCAGCCCGTGGATTTCCGTTTGAGGACCTCAAGGACTTTCTGGCAGCTCTGGAACGTGCGGGCGAACTGAAGCGCATCAAGGCTCCGGTGGACCCGACGCTGGAGATGAGCGAGATCGTCACGCGTACCGTCCGTGCGGGCGGACCAGCCCTGGTGTTCGAGTCGCCGACCCGGGGCGACATGCCGGTCGCGATCAACCTGTTCGGCACCGAGAAGCGGATGGCGATCGCGCTCGGCGTCGACGACGTGAACGAAATCGGCGCGCGCATCGGTGAGCTGGTCAAGCCGGATCTGATCCCGGGCTGGTCCGGCATCAAGGACGGCTTGGGCAAGTTGATGCAGCTCAAGTCAGTACCACCCAAAAAGGTTTCGAAAGCTCCTTGCCAGGAAGTGGTTTTCAAGGGTGATGAAGTTGACCTTGACCGTCTTCCCGGACTGCAAATGTGGCCCGGCGACGGCGGGGTTTTCCACAATTACGGCCTGACGCATACGAAGCATCCGGAGACCGGCAAGCGCAACCTCGGGCTTTACCGGCTCCAGCAGCACTCGAAGAACACGCTCGGCCTGCACTGGCAGATCCACAAGGACTCGACCGCGCACCACGCGGTGGCCGAGCGGCTCGGGCAGCGGCTGCCGGTCGCGATCGCGATCGGCTGTGATCCGGTGGTCAGCTACGCCGCGAGCGCACCGCTGCCGGGCGACATCGACGAATACATGTTCGCGGGCTTCCTGCGCGGCGAGCGGGTCGAGATGGTGGACTGCCTGACCGTGCCGCTGCAGGTCCCCGCGCATGCGCAGATTGTGCTCGAGGGGTACGTAGAACCGGGCGAGCGCCACCCGGAAGGCCCGTTCGGCGACCACACCGGCTTCTACACACCGGTCGAGCCGTTCCCGGTCCTGCACATCGAGGCGATGACCACCCAGAAGAACCCGGTCTATCACTCGATCATCACGTCGAAGCCGCCGCAGGAGGACGGGCCGATCGGGCACGCGACCGAACGCATCTTCCTTCCGCTGATCAAGCTGCTCGTACCGGATATTGCCGACTACGCGATGCCCGAACCGGGTGTGTTCCACAACTGTCTGATCGTTTCGATCGACAAGCGCTACCCGAAGCACGCGCAGAAGGTAATGAACGCGGTCTGGGGAGCTCACCTGCTGTCCCTGACGAAGCTGATCGTGGTGGTGGACGCGGATTGTGATCCGCACGACTACCACGAGGTCGCGTTCCGCGCGTTCGGCAACGTCGACTACGCGCACGACATTCTGCTCACGTCCGGTCCGGTCGATCATCTGGATCACGCGTCCTACCAGCAGTTCTGGGGCGGGAAGCTGGGCATCGACGCGACCCGCAAGACGCCCGCCGAGGGATATCACCGCGGTTGGCCGGAGGAGATGGTCATGTCACCGTCCGTTGTGGACAAGGTCACGGCAAGATGGCGGGAGTACGGGTTCTGATGGCTGTCCTGTCTGCTTCGGCTCCTCGAAACCCGGTGAAGTCATTCCTCGGGCTCGTCAAGATCGAGCACAGTGTGTTCGCGTTGCCGTTCGCCTATATGGCCGCGTTGACCGCGATGGTGCCGCACGTGAATTGGGTCAAGCTGCTGCTGATCACGATCGCGATGGTCGGCGCGCGTACGTTCGCGATGGCCGCGAACCGGATCCTGGACCGGCACATCGATGCCCGAAACCCGCGTACGGCCTCGCGGGAACTCGTCACCGGCGCCGTCTCGGTCCGGACCGCGTGGCTCGGCGCCGCGGTCGCGCTCGTGGTGTTCCTCGGTGCCGCCGCACTGTTGAATCCGCTCTGCTTCGCGCTGGCGCCGCTCGCCGTGATCCCGTTGATCGTCTACCCGTACGCGAAGCGGTTCACGAACTGGCCACACGCGATTCTCGGCATCGCCCAGACTGATCGGCCCGGTCGGCGCGTGGCTCGCGGTCACCGGCACTCTGAGAGGATCGGGGCCGGCGTGGGTGCTGGGTGCCGCGGTCGGTCTGTGGATCGGTGGATTCGACCTGATGTACGCGTGCCAGGACATCGAGATCGACCGCGAGATCGGCGTACACAGCGTGCCGGCCCGGTACGGCGTACGGTTCGCGCTCTGGGCCTCATCGGTCGCGCACGTCGTGACGTTCGCGCTGTTCGTCTGGTACGGCGTTCTGGTCGACTTCGGCTGGCTCTGGTGGCTCGGTCTCGTGGTGACGGCGGTAGCGTTCGTCTACGAGCACTCGATCGTTCGCGTGAACGACCTGACCAGGGTGAACCGGGCGTTCTTCACCGCGAACGGCTTCGTCGGAATCACCTCTTCGTCTTCGCGCTGCTGGACCTGATCGTCCGTCTCGACCTCCGCTAACGCTCC
The DNA here is from genome assembly GCA_963831705.1 of uncultured Actinomycetota bacterium. GTDB lineage: Bacteria > Actinomycetota > Actinomycetes > Mycobacteriales > Micromonosporaceae > DASQPR01. The sequence continues at coordinate 1,373,096 of CAWHRE010000010.1, forward strand.
CGGCCACGTCCTTGTGATCCTGGAGTTAGTTGACGCCTCGACGGCGTTTCGTGCTCATAACCTCAGGATCAACTGGAAGGTTGGTGATGGGGATGAGGAGGAGACGGGTGGGACTGGTGCGGGTGCCTTGGGTCGTAGGAGTCACCGGCGCGTCGGGGACGCCTTATGCGGCTGCCGTGCTTCGCGCTCTCAATCAAGCTGGACTCGCCGTCGACCTGATCGTCTCGCGTGCCGCTCGACTCACGATCCTGGACGAGGCCGGCGTCTCATTCCGCGATGCTCATTGGCGCGAAGACCTGCCCGCATGGATCGGCACTGAGATGAAGGACGTCGCGTACTGGCCGGCCGGCGATTTCGCGGCCGGTCCGAGTAGCGGCTCCTACCCGACGCGGGGCATGATCGTCGTGCCGGCGAGCACGGCAGCCTGCGCCGGCATCGCGATCGGGCTATCGAAGGATCTGCTTCAGCGCGCGGCCGAAGTCAATCTCAAGGAGCGGCGGCCCGTTATCGTGGTACCGCGCGAGACGCCGGTATCCCGCAGCCATCTCACGCACTTGATCGCCTTGATCGACGCTGGTGCCACCGTCCTGCCGGCGAGTCCCGGTTTTTATGCCGACGGAGCCAGGGCGAGTGCGCCGCAGCTCGTCGATTTCGTCGCCGGGAAAGTGCTCGATGCCGCCGGCGTCGGCCATGACCTGTTCACGCGGTGGCGCGGCGATCTGGGCCACAACCACCACCGCATGCAGTGAACGTCAGTGCGGTCGGTGCCCGTTCGTTGGATGTAATGGTGCTGATGCGTCGTCCTCGAAGCCGGCCAGTCCTTCGCCTTCGAGAAGTGCCCGGACCTCGGATTCTCGGAACCGACGGTGCCCACCGGGCGTCCGTATGCTGCCGATCCGGCCGGCCGCAGCCCACCGTGTGACAGTCTTCGGGTCGACGCGGAACAGCGCGGCCACCTCGCCCGGTGTCAGCAGACGATCTCCAGTGTCCACTGCCCCTCCTCGCGTCTGTGGAGATCTTGAGACATACCTTGACCTGCATCTCGATCTCTAATTGGGACGTAACATCATTAAACACTCGGTTCGGAAAGGTATCTCAGAAACGGAGATATCAGTTCGCAACTAGCCGCAACGGGTAAGATTCGCGAACTCGAAGCATGCACAAGCGCCGCCCTCCACCAGGGAGGACGGCGCTTGAAATGAAGCAGATCAGTGCGTACGGGCGACGTACGGCCGGTCCTCGCGACGTGACGTCGACGGGCGCTCTTCACGCGGCCGGTACGGGCCACGATCGTCGCGACGGCGGTCATCCCGCGCCGGACGCTCGGCCCGGGGCGCACCCTGGAACGGCCGGTGCGCCGTGCGACCGCCCTGTCCACGGTCGGACTGGCCACGATCGCCGCTGTAGCTGCCACGTTCACCCGCCGCCGCACCGGCGCGATCGCCCCGGTACGAGCTGCGTTCGCGGTAGCTGTTGCCACGATCGCCGTAGCCACTGGCACTGCGACGCGGCGCCGGCGGCTCTTCGATCCGAACCGGGATGCCGCTCGGCGTCTGCGCACCCGTGATGTCGAACAGCGCCGGAGCGCCGACCCGAACCTCGGTACGGCCGGGCGTGACACCCGCCCGCTCGAGCATCGAATACGTCGAACGCCGCTGGCGCGGCATCACGAGCGTGACGACCATGCCGGACTCGCCGGCCCGCGCCGTACGGCCGGCTCGGTGCAGGTAGTCCTTCGAGTCCTTCGGCGGATCGATGTGCACGACAAGCGAGACGTCGTCGACGTGAATGCCACGCGCGGCAACGTCCGTGGCGACCAGCACATCAACACGGCCCTCGCGGAACTCGGCGAGCGTTCGCGTACGTACCCGCTGGGTCTTGCCGCCGTGCAGCGCACCGGCCTTGACACCGACCGCGAGCAGCTGCTCGGCCAGCCGGTCGACGGCCATCTGCGTACGCACGAACATGATCGTGCGGCCCTTGCGGGCACCGATCGACGCGATAATGTCGAACTTCTCCGGCGGCGAGATCAGCAGCAGGTGATGTTCCATTGTGGAGACCGAACCGGCCGACGGGTCGACCGAGTGCGTGACCGGGTCATGCAGGAATCGCTTGACCAGGGAGTCCACGTCGTTGTCCAGCGTCGCGGAGAACAGCAGCCGCTGGCTGTGCGACGGCGTCTGCTCCAGGAGCGCGGTCACATCGGGCAGGAAGCCCATGTCGGCCATCTGGTCGGCCTCGTCGAGAATCGTGATCTCGATCTCGGCCAGCGAGACCTCGCCACGCTCGATCAGGTCGCCGAGGCGGCCGGGCGTGGCGACCAGGATGTCGACACCGCGGCGAAGATCACGGATCTGCTTGTCGTACGCGGTGCCGCCCAGAGCAGTGCGGCTGAACAGCCCGAGCACCCGCGCAAGCGGCGTGATCGCGTCGTTGACCTGCATAGCGAGCTCGCGGGTCGGCACGAGGATGAGCGCCTTCGGGAACCGCGGCGCGGCCTTGCCACTCGCGGCGATGCGCATCAGCATCGGGATGCCGAACGACAGTGTCTTGCCGGAGCCGGTCTGGCCGCGGCCCAGCACGTCGCGGCCGGCAATCGCGTCCGGAATCGTGGCGATCTGGATCGGGAACGGCGCGACGATGCCCTCGCGCTCGAGCTGCGCGACGAGCCGCTCGGGCACACCGAGATCGCCAAAGTTGGTGGTTGCGGGGGCGGCGACCATGTCGACAATGGGGTCGACCGCGGGGACGTTTTCAGGAGTCGTGTTAATTTGCATACCCTCAAATAGGGACGGGAAGGACATAGCGTCCGCGAACGCGTCGCGGGCAGGGTCGATCGTCATGGTTTTCGTTGCTTACCCTCCGGGCTGGGCGCATCTTCGCGTTATGGCCCCGGAGCGGCAGCATGCCGCACAATCGCCCGCAAGAATCGCCCGAAGCGCACCCCTTGAACCCCACAATTGAGCGGGGTCCGAGCACGCCGGTTGAATGAATTGACTTTAGTCTACCGCAGATGCCGCACTCGACGCTCAGCCGGTGAGCGGCGACACAATTCACCCGATTGATCAACCACTGTGGACGATCAGCTGTGCAGCCATGCGTCGATGTTCGGCCCGTACCGGAACGCGGCCACGAAAAGCACGATCAGCAGCAAGATCACGCCGGATCGCAGCACTTTCTGCGCCGTGGAAAGCGGCTCGTCCTCGTCGTCATCGTCGGCCTCCTCGACGACATAGACGGTCCCGCCGGACTCGCCGCTCACCGCCGCCGAGCCACGGACATTGCTGCGCCAATCCTCGGCCGCATACGTCACAGCCGGTCCGTCGAGCGCAGGCTCAGGCCGTTGCACCCCAGGTGGTACGGGCAAAGCCTGCGGTACGGCCAGCGGCCGGTCCTCGTCCTCGATCACCGGCAACGGCGGCTCGCTGACGATGCCCGGCACCCGGACGGCGGCCCGGACCGTGCCGATCACCGGTGGCGGCACGGCATCGGCGACGTCAAGTGCGTCCACCGCGTCATCGGATCTCGGGGAACCCCACAGATCGCCCGTCACCCTGCCGGACGGGGACGCTTTCCATAGGTCGGAGGGGCGTTCCACCTCGGGTACGTCGGTGGACGGCGCGGCCCGCCACAGATCCGCAACCGGCGCATCGGCGACCTGCTCCGGCCCGAAATCGATCGGCTGCGGCTCCCGACGCGGCATCGGCGCGACCTCGGCTGGAGTGGCGGACCCCCAGTACGCATCCACGCCGTACGCCGGGGCCTCCGCAACCGGCCCATTGCCGTAAGCGACCGGCGCATCGCCGTACAGCAGGTCCAAGTCCGGGGAGTTCGGCGACGGTTCGACCGCTGCGGCGCGGTCCACCGGCGCGGATGGCTCAGCCGGTGCGCGATCGAATGGCGTGCGGTCGAAGCTCAAATCGTCGAACGAATCACCGGCCAAGCCCAGCAGCGGGGCGTCCGCGGGGACCTCAGATTCGTCGTCGCGATCGAGACGCGGCTCGGGCCGGATCGGCGCAGCGTGCTCCGGTCTGACCGACGGTAGCGCGGAGTCAACCATCGGCGGTGTCGTGACGTTCGGCGGCCGGTCGGATTCGAGATCCTCGACGTACTCCGGCGGCGGCACATTACGCGGACGACCGGAATTGACCAGCCCGGCTTCGATCAGATCGGAGAAACCGGCCTCGGTCACGACGGCGGCGGGCCGGGCAAACCCGACCTGATCCCGTGGCCAGTGCGGTTGCGGATCGTCCTGTTCACGGTCGTGAGCTGAGTCGGCATCCGCAACACCGACGGCCGGAGCCTCCGACTGCCACTCGCGCATCAACTCGGCTGCGTAGTCGGCCGCGGTCGGTGGGGTGGGCGCAGCGGCCGGCGGACCGTCGAAGAACAGCTCGTCGATCAGTGGGCCGTCCGGCAGGATCCGATCCGCTCGCTGCGCGTCGACCGGCGAAAGGGCGCCGGGAACGCGGGCGGTTGCGCGTACGCGATAGGGCTCTGGTTCTTGCGGGGGCGGCGGCTTCTCCTCGGCGCCGAACGGCGACCACGGCGTGCCGCCTGAGCTCGGATCGGGGCCATCCGTGAACTCCTGGATCGACCGCGCCCGGCGACGAGGCAGCGGCTCGGCCGCGCCGCGCAGCACCTGCGGCAGTCCGAAGTCGCCCTCGGGCTCGCTGATTCGCGGAAGCGGAATGCGCGCGGCCGGATGCGCATTCTCATCGGATACGACGGCGGCCGCGGGATACGCCGCGGCGGGGATGTCCTCCGGGCGCACCGGCACGAGTCCGGGGACGCTGGCCCGGCCGACCGTCCGCGGTTGAGGCGCGATGGCGTCACGCTCCGACGCGGCTTGCTCGTCCATCGCTGCCTCCCAACGGCGCCAACTGCGGGCCGTGCGCTTCGCGATCGAAGCGCTCGCCGTGCCAACTCAACCGTGCCACATCGACCGCCGCCACGGAAAGCCGAGCGACCCGCATGTGTCCGGGTCGAGCCAGGTTACGGCGGACACGGACAGGTTGCCAAGGACGGATCCGAGACGGATCTAGGACGATGCGACGGTGGACGGAGAAACCGATGACGAACTCGGGTCGGGGTCGTCGGATGGAGTCGTCGATGCCGGAGCGGCCGGTGTCGTCGGGGGTGCGGTCGGCGGCGCCGTGGCCGGCGGGGTCGTCGGAGCCGGGGTCGTCGGAGCCGGGGTCGACGGCGGCGCGGTCGTCGGCGGCTGCGTCGACGGCGGCTGCGTCGGCGGCGGATCGGATGGGCTCGACGGCGGCGCGGGCGGGCTCGACGGCGGGCCGGACGGGCTCGGTGATGCCGGCGGGCTGGAGGGCGCCGACGGAGTCGGGGTTGGCGTGGGCGTGGGCGTCGGGGTCGGCGTGGGAGTCGGCGTCGTCTGTGGCGGAGCAATTACCGCGGGCACAACCCGGGCGGCACTGAAATAGTGGCTCCACCAGACCGGTGCGATCTTGACGTTCTCGCCGGTAAACGGCGCTTCGATCATCAGCGCCACGCCGCTCGCGCTACGGCCGTAGTACATACCGACGTGCGAGACCGACGTCCAGCTGGTCCCGTTCGTACCGCTGAAGAAGATCAAATCACCGGGCAGCAGATCGTCCGGGTTGATCGGGGTCAGCGCGTGCTCCTGGTAACGCGCGATCCGCGGAATCGTGACTCCGGCCGCCTGATATGCCGCCCAGGTCAAACCGGAGCAGTCATAGCTGTTGGGACCTTCGGCACCGAACACGTACGGCTTGCCGATCTGGGACAGCGCGAAATGCACCGCGGCGAGCGCCTGCGGCGAAGGAGCCTGGCCGTTGACCGTCGTCCCGGCTCCGATACCGGCTCCCGCGCTGGCATCTTGGGCGGCCTGGGCCGTCGCCGCCTGGGCGAGCGCGAGCTGGTTCTGTGATTTCAGAGTGTCGAGTGCGGCGGACTGCGCGGTGTAGGAGGCCTGCAACGAATCGGCCTGGGACTGCAGCGCGGCCTGTGTCGCCTGCGCGGCCTGGTAGCCGTGGTACGCGTTCGTGGTGATCAGCCGCGCTTGCGCGACAGTCTTCGCGGTCGACTCGGCATCCGACGGCGCCGTACCGAGGCCGGGCACGAGCAGACCGAGGCCGGAAATGGTCCCGCTCAAGCTGCCGTACGGGCCGAGTTGCTGCGTCTTCTCGTACGTCTGGGTGGCGGCGTCACTCATTGCCTTCTCGTACGACGTTTCCTGAGCGAGCGCCGTTTGCCAGGCTCCGAACGCGGTATCGGTGAGCTGCTGATCGGCCGAGACCGACTCCTGCAGCACCTCTACCTGCTGACCGAGCGATTCGAGGGCAGCTTCTTGAGTCAAGATCTGAGTGCCGAGCGGCCCGGCCGCGCTCGCGGAGACCGATGGCGTCGGAGTCGGCGAGGGTCCAGGGGCTGCGGCATAGGCCGGCCGTGGAATGAATGCGCAAATAACGCTACAAGTCAGAAGAACGAGGGTAGGGCGCTTCGCCCGCTTTGCCAGGTCGCGCCCTGCCATGTGAAAACCGCCCCGCCCGTCTCATTAGTACTCTCCTGTTTTACTACAGTACGGACGCCTCTGCTGTCACTATCGAGTCGGATAACAGATCCCTGATAACGAGCGAATTACGGGTGTCGCCCGCAGCGTCGCGCGATGACGCAGGTCCGATGCCATCCGGGGCGTGGATCGGCTCCCGGCTACGCTGGCGGGGTACTGGAAGACGTGCGACAGACAGGTGGCGGGGCCGTGGACGTGGGTATGGACGCAGGACTCAAGCGCGATCTCGAGGCCAAGGTCTACGAGGGCGTACGGCTGAGTCGCGAGGACGGCGAAGCGCTGTACGCCTCCGATGACCTGGCCTGGCTCGGCCGCCTCGCGCATCACCGGCGCACCGAACTCAACGGCGACAAGGTGATGTTCAACGTCAACCGGCACCTGAATCTGACGAACGTCTGCTCGGCAAGTTGCGCATATTGCTCTTTCCAGCGCAAACCGGGCGAAAAGGACGCGTACACGATGCGCGTCGAAGAGGCCGTCCGATTGGCAAAGCAAATGGAGGGCGAACAGCTCACCGAATTGCACATTGTCAACGGATTGCATCCGACGCTGCCATGGAAGTACTACCCGCGCGTACTGCGTGAATTGAAGGCCGCGCTGCCCGGCGTCAACCTGAAGGCATTCACCGCGACCGAGGTGCATTGGTTCGAAAAGATCTCCGGGCTCGGCGCCAGTGAGATCCTGGACGAGCTGATCGACGCGGGCCTGGAATCACTGACCGGCGGCGGCGCCGAGATCTTCGACTGGGAGATCCGCCAGCACATCGTGGATCACGCGACGCACTGGGAAGACTGGTCGCGTATTCACCGGCTGGCCCACGAGAAGGGCCTCAAGACGCCGGCCACGATGCTGTACGGCCACATCGAGGAACCTCGGCACCGGGTCGACCACGTGATGCGGCTTCGTGAACTGCAGGACGAGACCGGCGGCTTCGCGGTCTTCATCCCGCTGCGCTACCAACACGACTTCGTCGATGCGAAGGACGGCATCATCCGCAACAAGCTGCAGGCGCGGACGACGATGGCAAGCCCGGCCGAATCGCTCAAGACGTTCGCGGTATCCCGGCTGATGCTCGACAACTTCCCGCACGTGAAGTGCTTCTGGGTGATGCACGGCCTGTCGCTCGCGCAAATGTCGCTGAGCTACGGCGTCGACGACCTGGACGGTTCGGTGGTCGAATACAAGATCACGCACGACGCCGACTCGTACGGCACGCCGAACACCATGCACCGCGAGGATCTCCTGACGCTGATCCAGGACGCCGGATTTACCCCGGTCGAGCGGAACACGCGATACGAGATCGTCCGCGAGTACGACGCCCCGATCCCGCTCGCCGAGCGCCGAGCCGAACCGCAACAGGTCTGGGCCTGATGCCACCCAAACCCGTTCCCCGTACTCCGGCCCCGGCCGGGCGGATCGCCAGTTATCCGCCGAGAGACGCGAACGGCCGGGTCGGCACGCTGGCGAACATCGTCGGTGGTGTGATCTTCGGCATCGTGCTCTGCATGATCGTGCTGGTGCTGATCGACGGACTGTTCACGATTCTGGGCGTCGGCAAGTTCGGGACGATCTCCGGATGGCTGGCCGGCATCCTGCCGGTCTGGCTGTTCATCGAGGACTTCCGCGCCTGGAAGGGCGTACCGGGACGACTTGCCGTCCTGCTGGCCGGCGGCGCGCTCGGGCTGATCGCCGGAATCGCGGTCAGCTCGGTGCTCACCGGGCTGCGACCCGCGTTCAACGGCGGGATCAGCGTTACGGTCGCTTGCCTCGTCTACGCCGTACTCTGGTTCTTCGGCATCCGCTATCTCGCGAGCCGGCTCGGTGAAGGGTGAGCAACATGCGGTTATCCCCGATGGTCAAGTACACGCTGGCACGGATCGGCATGTTCGTCGTGCTGGCGTACGTGCTCGACCTGATCATCCGTAATCCCCTGCTCGCGATGCTGATTTCCGCCGTGGTGACCGCGGTCGCCTCGTACTTCGTACTGAGCAAGTGGCGCAACGAGGTCGCGGCCACGCTGGAGACGTCGATCACAGCGCGACGTGCCGAGAAGGAGAAGCTGCGCTCCGCGCTCGCGGGCGACGACGACATCGACCTCGGCCAGCGATAGAGTCACATCGACCGTCCGCAGCGAAGCCGGTGTGAACCCGGCGCTGTCCCGCAACTGTGATGCCCACCGTCCGCAATCGCACTTGGGGCTTGCGCCCCGATGACGGTGTGACAAGCCAGGTCGCCTGCCCGGTCGCGAATTGCGCTCTCGAGGAAGAGCGCCTCGCAGACCGGGGCCGGAATCGGATCCTGTCGGCGAAGCACTCAACGCCTCGACCGACCGGAGGACCCCCATGAAACGAACCCCCGCAATCATGATCGCCGCCTTGGCGCTCATCCCGCTCGCGGCCTGCTCGAGCTCCGCGGCCAAGCCGACCGCTCAGGCATCGTCGTCGTACACGCCGCCCGCCTCGACGTTCCCGGCTACCGAGGATGGCACGACCGTCGCCGCGAAGCCGCTGCACATCATCTCGCTCTCGCCGACCGCGACCGACATGCTCTTCTCGATCGGTGCCGGACCGCAGGTGATCGAGGTCGACAAGGATTCGACGTACTTCGGTGCGCAGGCACCGGCCACGACGCCGCCCGCCGACATCGACCCCCTGGCGCCGAACGCCGAGGCGATCGCGTCGAAGAGCCCGGACCTCGTCGTCATCGGCTTCGATTCGAACAAGATCAAGGAGCAGCTCACTGCTTTGAAGATCCCGGTGTACGAGGCCGACGCGGCACAGACCCTCGACGACACGTACCACCAGATCACGGCGCTCGGTGCGCTGACCGGCAACGTCGAGACCGCGGCCAACGTGGTGGCGGCCGAGAAGGCGCAGATCTCCGCCGAGATCGGGCAGCTTCCGGCGCGTACGGACAAGCTCACGTACTACTACGAACTCGACCCGACCGCGTTCTACTCGGCCACGTCGAAGACGTTCATCGGTTCGCTGTTCGCGATGGCGAACATGGTCAACATCGCCGACCCGGCCGACGCGGACGGCAAGGCCGGCGGGTACCCGCAACTGACCGCCGAATCGATCATCAAGGCGAACCCGGAGCTGATCTTCCTGGCCGATACGCAGGAGAAGGCGACGGCTGCCTCGGTCAGCGCGCGGGCGGGCTGGTCGACCATCTCGGCGGTCAAGAACAAGCAGATCGTCAACATCGATGACAGCGTCGCGTCGCAATGGGGCACCCGCGTACCGCTGTTGCTGCAGACCATTGTGACGGCCGCGAAGAACTACCCCAGTTCCTGACGTGACCTCTTCGACGTCAACCCGCCGGCCGGTACGCGTACCGGCCGGCGGGCCGTCACGGCTCAAGGCACGCTGGCTGGTTGCGGGCGTGCTCGCCGTCCTCATCGCGACGATCGCCGGAGTCGCACTCGGACCGGTCCGGCTGAACCCATTGGCCGTATTCGTCGAATTACTCGATCAGATTCCCGGCGTCCACCTCAACAGCGGACTGAGCCCGCAGGGCGCGGCGATCGTCACGCAGTTGCGGCTGCCCCGGACCTGCCTCGGACTGCTCGTCGGCGCGATGCTCTCGCTCGCCGGCGCGTCGTACCAAGGGGCGTTTCAGAATCCGCTGGCCGACCCATATCTCCTGGGCGTCGCGGCCGGTGCCGGGTTCGGTGCGACGATCGCGCTCGTATTCCAGCTCACCGATCTACCGGCCGCCGGCGGCAGCGGTACGCCGTTCGCCGTGCCGCTGTGTGCGTTCGCCGGCGCGCTGGTCGCGGTTGCCTTCACGTACGCGCTGGGGGCCACCGGTGGCCGGTATCGAACGCCGGCCACGTTGATCCTGGCCGGTGTGGCGATCTCGGCGTTTCTCAGTGCGCTCCAGGCCTACGTGCTGCAACGGCACCTCCAGGAGATCCGCAGGTGTACTCATGGATCCTCGGCCGACTCAGTACCGCGGGCTGGCACGACGTCCTGCTGCTCCTGCCATTCTTCGCGGTCACGGCCACGGTGATCCTGACCCAGGGCCGGCACCTGGACGTGATGGCGGTCGGTGACGATGAGGCGCAGAGCCTGGGCGCGCATCCGTCGCGTACCAGATTGATTCTGATCATTGCGGCCTCATTGGGGACGGCCGCCGCGGTATCGGTGTCCGGCCTGATCGGGTTCGTCGGTTTGATCGTTCCGCACGCCGTACGCCTGGTGGCGGGCTCCAGTTATCGCGTGATCCTGCCGTTGTCGATGCTGTTCGGGGCGGCGTTCCTGGCGCTCGCGGACCTCGGCGCGCGAACCGTGCTGGCGCCGAACGAGATCCCGATCGGTGTGGTCACCGCGTTCTTCGGCGCGCCGTTCTTCATCGTGATCCTGCGGACGTCCAAGCGGATGTCATGACCGCCCTGTCCATTCGCCACGTCGGCGTGACGATCGATCGCACCGAGATCCTTCGAGACGTTTCGCTCGACGTGATCGAGGGCGAGTGGGTCACCATCGTCGGCCCGAACGGATCGGGCAAGTCAACACTGCTCCGCGCGGTCGGTGGCCTGCTGCGATTCACCGGCGGGATCGAACTCTTCGGGCAGCCGATCGGAGCGCGGTCCCGCCGGGATCGGGCTCGGCTGGTGGCGACGGTCGCGCAGGACCCGATCGTGCCGTCCGCGATGGCGGTTCTCGATTACGTGATGCTCGGCCGTACGCCCTACATCGCACCGCTCGGCCGCGAATCCCGCCACGACATCGACGTGGCGATCGGCATTCTCGAACGCCTCGACCTGGCCGGATTCGCGTGGCGGCGATTGGATTCGATGTCCGGCGGCGAGCGGCAACGCGTGTTCCTGGCCCGAGCGTTGGCGCAGGGTGCGCGGCTGCTCCTGCTGGACGAGCCGACCTCCGCGCTCGACATCGGACACCAGCAGGACGTGCTCGAACTCGTCGATACGCTGCGCCGGGAGAACGCCTTGACCGTGGTGGCCACGATGCACGATCTGTCGATCGCGGGCGAGTACGCCGATCGAATGATCATGCTGTCCCGAGGTTCCGTGGTCGCTCGCGGAACGCCGTCCGATGTCCTGACCGAATCCCTATTGGCGGAGCACTACAACGCGCATGTGCGGGTGATCCCCGGCGAGTCCGGCCCCCTCGTCGTCCCGGTCCGCCGCCGCAGCTGACGATCGCGGCGCACGAAGCGTCCTCCCGTGACCGGACAGCGCGATCATGCCAGGATCTCGGGCGGCAGCGGACGACTGTGGATGATGGACAGTCGAGATACCGCGCGTGTCAGCACCACATAGAGCCGATTCAGGCCACGATCCTCCGCGGCCACAATGTCGGCCGGTTCCACCACGATCACGTGGTCGTATTCGAGACCCTTCGCGACCGTCGCCGGCAGTACGCTGATCCGCTGATCGCCATCCGCGTCACCGGACGGTATCCCGGCGGCATCCAGCGCGGCCGACAGTGACGCGACCAACGCATCCGGCGCGATCACGCCGATCGAGCCCTCGATCTTCAACGCCGCCCGGCACTCCGAGACCGTCGCCACGGCAATGTCATCAACGAGGCGTACGGCCAGCTCACCATCGTGCCGCAGGGACGTGGCCGCCGGTACGTTCACTTCCAGCGACGGCAGCATCCGGTTCGCAAGCGCGAGAATCGCCGCCGGTACGCGGAAGCCGGTCGTCAGCGGCACCACGGCCGTGCCGGGCTTGCCCATGTGCCCGAGCGACACCGCCCAGTCCCGTGCCGCCCACGGCGCCGTACCCTGCGCCAGATCGCCCAGCAACGTGATCGACCCGTGCTCGCTGCGACGGGCGATCGCGCGGCACTGCATCGGCGACAGATCCTGCGCCTCGTCCACGACCACGTGCCCGAAGCCGCTCGGCCGCTCGATCAGCCCGGATGCCTCGTCGATCAGGACCGCGTCGGCGACCGACCATCGGACCGACTTAACGGTCTTGGGCGGCTTGGCCCACACGACGGCCGCCTGCTCGGCTTCGGACAGGATGCCGTCTGCCGCTTGCGCCAGCGTCTCCGCTGAACTGAGCAGCCGAAACACCAAGTCGGATGGCGTGATCGCAGGCCATACGTGATCGACGAACGCGGCGACCGGCGCGACCTTCGCCATCCGGCGCAGCCAGGCATCGCTCGGCGATTCCGCGCGGCGCGCCTCGGATTGGCGTTGCAGCAGGCCGACAACGCGGGACCGAACCCGTTCGCGCCCGATCCCGTACGGGGGGTCCTCGCGACGGACGTCGTTGACAATCCGGCGCAGCGCATCGACCGAGATCCGCCAGCGATGCGAGCCGTCCGACACCTCGATCGGCTCGGTCGGCGTACCGACCTGGGCGCGCAGGGCCCGATCGAGGACGTCGGCCATCCGCACGTCGTGCTTCACGATTGCCGCATCGGCCGCGTCGATGCCGTTCGGAACAGTCGCCAGCAGGTCTTCGACGGTCGACTGGGTGACGTCGATTTCACCGAGCGCGGGCAGGACTGCCGAGATGTAATGCAGGAACGCGCGGTTCGGCCCGACGATCAGTACACCGGCGCGCCGCAGTCGTTCCCGATAGACATAGAGCAGGTAGGCAGCGCGGTGCAGGCCGACCGCGGTCTTTCCGGTGCCCGGCGCGCCCTGCACGCAAATCGAGGCGTCCAGATCGGCCCGGACGAGCTCGTCCTGCTCGGGTTGGATGGTCGCCACGATGTCCCGCATCGGCCCGACGCGAGGGCGCTCGATTTCGCTGGTGAGGACCGAGGAGCTCGTACCGAATTCTTCGCCTTGTTCGAGGTGTTCGTCCTCGAAGCTGGACAGCTTCGCGATGCCGTCGCGGTAGTTCCAGCCGAACCGTCGGCGGACCGCTACGCCCTGCGGATCGCGCACGCTCGCGCGATAGAACGACCTGGACAGCGGCGCGCGCCAGTCCAGGATCATCGGCTCGCCGATCTCGTCGACGACGTGTCGCCGGCCGATGTGATAGTCGTGCCCGGCGTGCTCGTCGGAGTCCGCGCCAAAGTTCAGGCGCCCGAAGAACAGAGGGGCGGCCGGATCGTCGGCAAGCTCGGCGATTCGGCGCGCGAGTTGCCGGCCGAGACTTTCTGCCGCGAACGGATCGCCGGCTACCTTCGCACCGCCGGCAAACAGCACTTCGGCCCGTTCCCGCATGTGCGCGAGCGCCGCGCGGGACGAGGTGAGATGGGCGCGTTCGGCGTCCAGTTCTTGATCAAGAGTGGTGGGTACGGTCGTCATGGCGTGCGTCATCACCTTGGGTCCAGTGATCTGATCGGCAACCACAGGCCGCCCGGCGCTCGCCTCTCGCGTGCCGGCTGTGCCCTCGCGTACCAGCAGTACGCGGAATCGACTACGTTACGCCCTCTGCTCAGTCGGTGGGAAACGCCTTAAAGAACGCGCGCACGTCGACCGCACCGTCGGGTGCCTGTCCCCGGCGGTTCTGCTCCTTGTAAGGCGTCATGATCTCCGAGATTTGGCGGCTGAGTTCTTCCAGTTCGGCCTGGGTGACCACCAATGCGGTCGACATCCACACACCGTCGTCGTTCCAGTCCGGTCGCTCGGTGCGAGCCACCCATCCGCGAGTCACCAACTCCTCCAGCGCAACCGCCGCTCGCAGCAGCTCAGCCGAGGCGAGCCGGGACTCCTCTGATCCGTCGTCGGGCGTCTCCAGGTGCCAGCCAGGGCCCTCGTGCACGCTTCGCCAGACCCGTTCGCGACCGTCCCCGCGGCTCGGCGCGGTCTCGATCAGACCGGCCCGCTCCAGTGCGCGTAGGTGATAGCTCATCGCGCTCGGGGTGAGATCGACGAGCTCACCCAACTCGGTCGCGGTCGCCGGTCCGACCCGCATCAAGCGCTCAAGCGAGGCCAGGCGGGCCGGATGCGCGAGTGCGCGCATGTTGGCCGCATCGGTGATCTGGAGGCGCTCATCAGGCATGGATACGAAGGTACCGCTTCATAACCTCTTGCGCGAACGAGATGTGAAGTAGTAGCTTCGAAGTATGTCCTTCACAAATACGTTTACGCCGCGCTGGTCGGACGTCTACATCTCGGCCGTCTGCCGCGCCATCGACAACGGTGGCGACATGCTCGCCGCGGTCGCGCTCGCGCTGATCCTGGTCCAACGTGGGTATGGCGGCGTGGCGATCGCGGCGCTGATGCTCGCCACAGCGATCCCGCCGATCCTGCTGTCGTCGGTCGCCGGGCGGGTCGCGGACCGGCTGGACAGCCGCCTGATCCTCGGCGTCATCGGAGTAGCTCAGGTCGCCGTGTGCGCCGCGCTCGCGTTCGTGACTTCGGTCTACCTGATCGTCGCACTGGTTGCCCTGCTGGCGGTCGGTGTGACGTTCACGTCGCCAACGTTCAGCGCGCTGACGCCGGCCATGGTCGGACGGGACAACATGGCGAAGGCGTCGGGCCTGATCCAGACCAGTGGCACGATCGGCAGCTTGATCGGGCCGGTCCTCGGTGGCGTGTTGGTCGGGCACTTCGGTGCACGCGTACCGCTGCTGGTCGACGCGGCGACGTACCTGGCGATTCCGGCGGCCGCGCTGCTCCTGCGTACGCGCCGCTCCGGCGGCGTGGCGAACACTTCGGAGCCGGTCACGCCGATCGCCGACGACGTACCGGCGTGGTCGCTGTGGCGGGATCCACTCGTCCGCCCGGTCATCCTGCTGGTTTCCGCCGTTGTCGGCGCGCTGACCGTCGTGAACGTCGTCGACGTCTTCTTCCTCACCCGGACCCTGCATGCATCCAGCTCGTTCTACGGCACGTTGAGCGCGTTCTGGATGATCGGCATGGTGATCGGCACCGCATTGATCTCCCGGATGAAGCCGGATGACGGCCGGAGTGCGCGGTTGATGCTCGGCCTTCTCGGTACGACCGGCGTCGCGATCCTCGTGATGGGTCTCGTCCCGTCCGCGATCTGGATTCTGCCGCTGGAGATCATCGGCGGCATCTCGAACGGCGGCGAGAACGTCATCGCCGGTACGCTGATCGGTCGGCGCGCTCCGGCGGCACACCGCGGACACGCGTTTTCGCTCTTCAGTGGCCTGGTGAACGGCGCTTCGACGATCGGCCTCGCGGCCGGCGGAGTGCTACTGACCTTCGCGTCACCACGGGCGATCGTCATCGGTGCCGGTCTCGCCGGACTCCTGGCCCTGATCCCGTTCATATCACCGGTCATGCGCGCCACGTCTCCCACCGCGATCGACGCACCGCGAGATCCCCACAACTTCACGGATGTTGTGGGGTTGGAGATCCGATAACGCCACAACATCCGCGAAGTTGTCGGCCCACGGAGACCGTGACTTTGCTCAGTTCTGTGCGGTCGACTTCTTCGGCGCAGTCTTCTTCTTCGGCTCAGCGCTCGCCGAGACAGTGGGCTTCGATGCCTTTGAGGCCGCGGTGGTCTTCTTCGCCGCGGTCTTTTTGGCTGCCGTCTTCGTTGCCGTCTTGGTTGCCGCCGCCTTCTTGGCCGGAGCGGTCTTCTTCGCCGCGGTCGTCTTCTTCGCAGGCGCCGCCTTCTTCGCGGCCGCGGTCTTCTTCGGCGCCGGACCGGCCGCCCGCTTCGCGGACAGCATCTCCGAAGCCTGCTCGATCGTCATCAGCTCGATCGTCTGGCCCTGGCGCAGCGACGCGTTCGACTCGCCGTCGGTCACGTACGGGCCGAAGCGACCCTCCTTGATCACGACCGGCTTATCCGTCAACGGGTCGACGCCGAGATCCTTCAACGGCGGCTTCGCCGCAGCCCGACCGCGTGGCTTCGGGGCAGCCAGCAGCGCCAGCGCCTCGTCCAGCGTGACGGTGAAAAGCTGCTCCTCGGTCAGGAGGGATCGGGTGTCATCGCCCCGCTTGATGTACGGGCCGTACCGCCCGCCGGACGCCAGGATCTCGACACCCTCGGGGTCCTGTCCGACCACACGGGGCAGCGTCAGCAGCCTCAGCGCGTCCTCGAGCGTCATCGAGTCCTTCGCCATCGTCGACAGCAGCGATGCGTTCTTCTCGCCACTCGACACGTACGGGCCGTAGCGACCGGTCTTCACGACGATCTGCTCGCCGGTCTCGCGGGTGCTCGCCGAGCTTCCGCTCGCCACCGCCACCCGTCGCGAACAGCTCCTCGACCTTTTCCGGCGTCAACTCGTCCGGCGCGATGCCCGTCCGGCAGCGACACCCGGTCGTCCTGCGGCTGGCCCTCTTCGTTCACGGGTGTCTCGGCACCGGGCAGCGTCCGCTGCAGGTACGGGCCGTAGCGTCCGACGCGCACCACGACCTCGCGGCCGGACTCGTCGATGAACAGCGGAATCGAGTTGATCCCCCGGGCGTCGATGTCACCCAGGTTCTCGGTGACCATCTTCTTGAGTCCACCGGTACGGGCGACCGAACCGGAATCGCCCATCGAGCCGCCGAAGTAGAACGACGTCAGGAAGTCGATCGCGGCGGCGCTCGCCACCGGCCACATCGTCGAGTTCGTTCTCCATCGTCGCGGTGAACTGGTAGTCGACGAGCTGGCCGAAGTGCATTTCCAGCAGGTTCGTCACGGCGAACGCGGTGAACGACGGGACGAGGGCCTGGCCGCGCTTGAACACGTACCCGCGGTCCTGGATCGTCGCCATGATCGACGAGTACGTCGACGGCCGGCCGATGCCCAGCTCCTCCATCGCCTTGACCAGCGACGCCTCGGTGTACCGGGCGGGTGGCTGGGTGGTGTGCCCAATTGCCTCGAGCGCGTCGGCTTTGCAGCGGCTGGTCCTTGGTCAGCGTCGGCAGCCGGCGCTCGGCGTCCTCGGCCTCGGCGTCTTCGTCGTCGGACGACTCGACGTAGGCCCGCAGGAAGCCGGGGTCGGTGATGGTCTTGCCGCTCGCGCCGAAGTCGCATTCCTCGCTCGACGTCGACACCGCCCGGATCCGGACCGACACCGACGAGCCGACCGCGTCGGTCATCTGCGATGCGACGGTGCGGCGCCAGATCAGCTCGTAGAGCTTGAACTCCTCGGTGGACAGCTCGTTCGCGACCTCGCCGGGCGTCCGGAACGTGTCGCCGGCCGGGCGGATCGCCTCGTGCGCCTCCTGCGCGTTCTTCACCTTGCTGGTGTACCGGCGCGGCTCCGGCGGCACGCTCGCGTCGCCGTACAGTTCGCGGATCTGCGTACGGGCGGCGGTGATCGCCGACTCGGACAGGTTCACCGAGTCGGTACGCATATAGGTGATGTATCCGTTTTCGTACAGGCGCTGGGCGGTTCGCATCGTCTGCGCGGACGAGAACCGCATCTTCCGAGCGGCCTCCTGCTGCAGCGTGGACGTGATGAACGGCGCGTACGGCCGGCGCCGGTACGGCTTCTCCTCGACCCGCGTGACCGTGAACGGTTGCCCGTCCAGTCGGGCCGCGAGGCCTCGGGCGCCGCCTGCTCGTCGAGGTGGACCACGGCACCGCGTACCTTGCCGGTGGTCGGCTCGAAGTCCTTGCCGGACGCGATCCGGTCGCCGTCGAGCGCGATCAAGCGTGGCCGGGAACGTACGCGGACCCTCGTCCTTCGACGTCAGCGTGGCGAGCGTCGCGGTGATGTCCCAGTAGTCGGCGGTGCGGAACGCCATCCGCTGCTTCTCGCGCTCGACCACGATCCGCGTCGCCACCGACTGCACCCGACCGGCGGACAGCCGCGGCATGACCTTCTTCCACAGCACCGGGCGAGACCTCGTACCCGTACAACCGGTCCAGGATGCGCCGCGCCTCTTGCGCGTCGACCAGCGCACGGTCGATCTCGCGGGGGTTCGCGATCGGCGGCCTGGATGGCCGGCTTGGTGATCTCGTGGAAGACCATCCGCTTGACCGGCACCTTGGGCTTGATCGTCTCCAGCAGGTGCCAGGCGATCGCCTCGCCCTCGCGGTCCTCGTCCGTGGCCAGGTAGACCTCGTCGACCTCCTTGGCCAGCTTCTTCAGCTTCGCGATCTGGGCCTTGCGATCGGCGCTCACCACGTAGAGCGGTGCGAAGCCGTTGTCGACATCGACGCCGAGCCGCGCCCACTGGACGCCTTCGTATTCGGCCGGCACGTCCTTCGCGTTGCGCGGCAGATCGCGGACGTGGCCCGAAGCTCGCCTCGACGACGTAGCCCGGGCCCGAGGTAGCCGGAGATCGTCTTCGCCTTCGCCGGCGACTCGACGATGACCAGACGCTTCACCGGACTCGGCACGGACACTCCCTTAAGTTTCTGTCGATCACTCACTCTGTTGCCACCATGTTGCGGCTCAGACGGCGCCACGGTACACCCATCGTCATCCGTGACTCGTCACACCGATACTCGCGTGTGTCGTCACGGCCACTCGTCGGCCGGCGCCGATGGCGGCGGGTCGCCGATCAACTCGGCGAGACGGCCGATCCGGCGCCGCCCGCTGATCCGCAGCGACGGTCCGGCAGTTCGGCCTGTCGCCCCGACGATATCCGAGGGCAACCCGACGCTTGCCAACGCCCGCTGCAGGACGTGCGCGACCGGCTCCTCGCACCGCCCGACGCGAAGAGTGACCGCCTGCGGTTCACGGTAACCCGCCGCCATCATCCACAAGCGCAAACGGCGCCCTTCCAGGGCAAATCCCGGCGGCGGCAGCTTGACCGCACCGGCCAGCCAGGCGCGGGCGAGCGGCGCGAGCACGGAACTATAAGGTGTCCGAACGCCAAGATTCTCTTCCACTGTGGAGACGCACGTAGCGGTGAGTCCTCGGATCCGCATCTCGCCGACCAGCGCAGCGGCGCGCCATCGCTCTTCGACCACGACGCTGATCCGGGCCGTGCCCGCCCATCCGCACGACCTGCCCGGGACCGGCCAGGAGACCGGCGAGATCATCCGGGCCGGGCGGACCGGCCTCGATCCCGAACAGCGACAACTGGCGGATTACCGACACGCGGCCACCTTGCCGAAGTCGTCCTGCAACTCCTGCGACGCCAATTGGTTCGTGTCCACGCCGGAGTTCGCATAGTCCGCGTTGAGCTTCGTCATCGCCGCGCCGACGCCTGCATAGAACGCGTTCGCGTCCGTGAGCGAGAGCGCCTTCACGGTCGTTTCCGCGCCGAGATATGCATCCCGAACCGCGGTCAACGACGCGACAAAGCGCTGCGCGATGACGGCGCCACCATCCACATCGGGCACTCCCGCCGCGGCCACCGCCGAACGCGCCTTCTCCGTCGCCTGTGCGGCTCCGTCCAAGAGCGCCAAGATGTTGGTACGCGTATCCGCCGGCGTACGCGTCGAGGCCATCTCGGTCTGAGCGTGCTCGTTCAACGAAGTGATCTGTGCGCGCCACGGCGTCAGGGCCTGGCACACCGACGTAGCCCAGGTCGACGGCGCGATCGCGCTGCTGCAACCGGACGTGACGAGCGCAACCACCACGATGAGTACGGCCGCCGTCTTAGCACGCATGTCCGTCACTGTAATGGCCGAACCCGACGGAACTGAAGATTGGCGTACCGCCGACCGGCTTGCCGCGCGTAACGCGCCGACGTAGCGTCGGTGCGCGTCGGCATCCGCCGGCGTCTTAACTGCCCAAAGGAACGGACGAAATGCCTCGTCGGGCGACAATCCGGATAATCCTCGCGACGCTTGTCGGCCTCGCATTATGGATACCTGCCTCATCGGCGAACGCTGCCGACGATCCGTGCTGCTCAATGCAGGTGTCAGGGCTGCCCACCTCGTTCCAGGCCGGAGCCGATCCGCAGGTATTCGGCGCGACGATCAACGTCACCCAGCCCGCCGATCCGAAGAACTCGATGCGCTACATCGCGGCCACCTTCGGCGTACAGGCCGGCAATCTCACCGGCAGCCAGGTGCATTTCGCGTGGAAGCAACAGTTCGGGAACGGCAGCTGGCACTCGGTCGGGTTCTCGCGCAAGAACGGCATGCTGGTCGCGACGTTCTACCCGTACCAGAACGCGCCGAACGCCGGTCAGGTCAACCTGGCTCTGCGCCTGAGTTTCACGGACAAGGTGGCGTCCCAGAACATGCAGGTCGCCATGGCCCTCCTCGGCGCGGCCCGAAAGAGTGACGCAAAGGAGCTGGCGCAGGCCGGCCCGTACGCGTCGGCCGTGCTCGGCAAGGCCGTCGTTGTGCCGCCGCCGACGCAGGCGCCGGTGACCCTGGCGCCGACTCCGACGCCCACCCCGACGGCGACCGACAGCACAGCCGCTGCCACTACGCCCGAGGACACGTCAACGACCGATGCGGGCGTCGTACCTGCGGTTGCGGCGTCGGACAGCGGTGGCGGCTCCGGAATCTGGATCTTCTACATCATCGGTGGCCTGCTGCTGCTGGCCGGCATCGGGGTGATCGGCACACTCCTATGGAAGCGGAACTCCACGGGCGCTCCGGAGTGGCCGGATCCCAACGATCCTTCCCTGTACGGCGACCAGCCGGCTCCGGCGTACCCCGCTTCGCCGTATCCGACCACCGCGTACCCGCAACCGACCGCGTACCCACCGCAGGCGCCTTATCCGACCACCGCGTACCCGCAGCAGGTGCGCCCCCCGACCGACCCGACCCGGCAGATGCCCGGCCTCTGAGCAAAACAAAAGTGCCGGTCACCGCGTTCGCGGTGACCGGCACTTTTCATACGTAGGTCTTAAACTTCGACCTTCTCGACATCCGTCGAGGTGTCGCTACCGGCTTTTCCCTGGCCGTCCGAGTCGGCGGTCACGGCACGTGTGCCCGCACCCCCGTTGTCCGGATTGCTCGGGTCGATCGCCATCGGCTTGCGCTTCGTGATGATGATCGTGGTGGCCAGAATCGCGACCGAGACGATCGCGATCGTGATCCGGAGGCCGGTGTTCTTGTCGGAACCCGTGCTCCACATCACAACGGCCGGCGCAATCAGCAGCGAGACCAGGTTCATCACCTTGATCAGCGGGTTGATCGCCGGGCCGGCGGTGTCCTTGAACGGGTCACCGACGGTGTCACCGATGATCGTGGCTTCGTGCGCCGGCGAGTGCTTGCCGCCGTGCGCGCCGTCCTCGACCATCTTCTTGGCGTTGTCCCACGCGCCACCGGAGTTGGCGAGGAACAGCGCCATCAGCGTGCCCGTACCGATCGCACCGGCCAGGTAGGCGGCCAGCGGGCCGACGCCGAGGCCGAAGCCGACCGCGATCGGAGCGAGAACCGCGAGGAGGCCGGGCGTCACGAGCTCACGCTGGGCATCCTTCGTGCAGATGTCGACGACCTTGCCGTACTCCGGACGCTGGGTGCCGTCCATGATGCCGGGGAAGTCGCGGAACTGACGACGGACCTCGAACACGACCGCCATCGCCGACCGGGAGACCGCGTTGATCGCGAGTCCGGAGAACAGGAACACGACCGCCGCGCCGATGATCAGGCCGACGAGGTTGTTCGGGTTCGCCACGTTCAGGATGCCGTCGATGTTGGCCGACTTGCCTGCCTTGACCAACGAGCTGCCGACCGTGTCCGTGTACGAGCCGAACAACGCCGTGGCGGCCAGGACGGCCGTCGCGATCGCGATGCCCTTCGTGATCGCCTTCGTGGTGTTGCCGACCGCGTCGAGATCGGTCAGTACGCGCGCGCCGTGCTCGTCGATGTCACCGGACATCTCCGCGATGCCCTGTGCGTTGTCCGAGATCGGGCCGAACGTGTCCATCGCGACGATGACGCCGACCGTGGTCAGCAGACCCGTACCGGCGAGCGCGACCGCGAACAGCGACAGAATGATCGATCCGCCGCCGAGCAGGTACGCGCCGTACACACCCGCGCCGATGACCAGCGCCGAGTAGACCGCCGACTCGAAACCGACCGAGATGCCCGCCAGCACGACCGTGGCCGCACCCGTTTCGGACGCCTTGCCGATGTCCTTGACCGGACGACGGGTCGTCTCGGTGAAGTAACCGGTCAGCGCCTGGATCACGGCGGCCAGCACGATGCCGATGACCACCGCGATGATCGCGACGACCCGGGGGTTGTGCGAGTTGCCGGAGATCGTCGAGCCGGTCAGGTCGGAGAACTTCGATGGGAGGTACACAACCGCTGCGATCGCGACCAGGACGGCCGAGATCGCCGCGGAGATGTAGAACGCGCGGTTGATCGCCTGCAGGCCACTGCGGTCGGTCTTGCGGAGCCGCGTGATGAACACGCCCACGATTGCGGTGAGGACACCGATCGTCGGAACGATCAGCGGGAACACCAGGCCCTCGGTGCCGAACGCGGTCTTGCCGAGGATCAGCGCCGCGACCAGCATGACCGAGTACGACTCGAACAGGTCGGCGGCCATACCAGCGCAGTCACCGACGTTGTCACCGACGTTGTCCGCGATCGTCGCGGCGTTGCGCGGGTCGTCCTCCGGGATACCCTGCTCGATCTTTCCGACCAGGTCGGCGCCGACATCGGCGGCCTTCGTGAAGATACCGCCGCCGACCCGCATGAACATCGCGAGCAGAGCAGCACCGAAGCCGAAGCCCTCCAGGACGGTCGGAGCGTTGCCCTTGTAGATCAGGACGACGATCGACGCACCCAGCAGGCCGAGGCCGACGGTCAGGAAGCCGACCACGCCACCGGTACGGAACGCGATCTGCATCGCGCGCTCCCGGCTGCCCTCGCCGGTGTTCGCTGCCGCCGCCACCCGCAGGTTCGCCCGGGTCGCCAGCCACATCCCGGCGCCACCGATGAACGAGCTGAAGAGGGCACCGACGACGAAGAAGATCGAGCGACCGATCCGAACCTCGGTGCCGCCTTCGGAGACGGGCAGAAGTGTCAGAAGGATGACTGCGATCACGCCGAATACGCCGAGCGTCTTGAACTGCCGGGTCAGGAACGCATTCGCGCCTTCCTGCACCGCGCCGGCGATCTGTTGCATTTTCTCTGTACCCGTGTCCGTGCGCAGTACCGCCTGTACCAAGGCGGCAGCAAAGCCAAGTGCTACGAGTGCGATCGCCGCAGCGATGACTACGTAGGTGAAATTGGCACCGGACAGGGACAGTCCGCCGCTGGCGGAGATGGTCCCGGACATCTGTGTCCTCCTGTAGCCGATATACGTCGTCGCGGTCCTTCGGTGTCACCACGGGCCGCAACGGTTCTCCACGCGGGGAGTATCTGGGGTCATGCCCGGTCGGACCAGGCATGTTGTTGATGACCCGGGTACTTTAGCTGGACATCGTGGTTATGGTCACACGCAGGACGGCCCGTGTCGCGGAGATCCAGGTAGACGTGCTAACGATGTGTCCCGGTTGGCCACGACATTTCAACTTCCGTACCGAATCCAGACGGCGCCGCGCGGACGGACAACTCCTCCACGAGGCCGGCCAGCAGCGTCAGTCCCATCCCGACGGCCACGTCTTCCTCGTTCATCGCGTCGATCTCGTCCTCGGTCCGGCCGAACACGTCGACGTCGTCCACGCGCAGCGCAACGGCAGCGCCGCCTTCGGAAACGTGTACCAGACCGGCCGGCGTACTCGATCGTGCAGCGCCGTCGCGTGGTGCGCGGTCGGTCACCCGTACGGTGAAATGGTCGTCGTCGCGTAGCTCGACCATGATCAAGTCCGACAGCCCATGGCGGCGATGTAGCGCGACCGCGCGCGAACATGCCTCGCCGATCGCGAGCCGCACCTCGTCTAGCGTCGCGTCGGCGACACCGGCGCGCCGCGCGACCGCGACGCCGACCAGACGCGCGGTCCGCACGTGGGCGGGGTACGGCGAGAACGACAGCCGAACGGTGGCCATCTCGGACTACCTCAACCGGTCCGGCCGGCGCCGGCCGACGCGGACTCAACGGAGCTGTAAATCGTCAGCACGGAGTCGAGCGCGGTGATCCGGAAAATCTTGAGCAAGCGCTCCTGATCACAGACGACGCTGAATGAGCCGTTGACGCTTCGCAGCCGACGTAGCGCGCCGACCAGAACGCCGAGGCCGGTGGAGTCGAGGAATTCAACATGGGTCAGATCGACGATCAGCATGGTTGTGCCGGAATCGACGAGTGAAATGATCTTCTCGCGCAAGGACGGCGCGGTATAGACGTCGATTTCGCCGCCGACCTCGAGGACCGTGCGGTCGGCGAGGCTGCGGGCCGTCAGCGCCAGTTCCATTCGACCTCCCTACCGTCGTCCTGCCATCGTGCTGCCATCGTCTTTTCCGCGACATTATGTGCTCGATGCCGGATAATGCTGAACCATCCGACTGGCCGCATCAACGTCCACACGGAATCACCGACCGAAATGATGATTTCGCTCACGACAGATCTAACCATCGACGGACGACAACTGCGATGGTCGGGCTGGTCCGTTGGCGCTACCGGACGGTTATGGAACAGTGCATACGTGACCGGCGCCCCCGACCCGGACGAATTGCTGCGACGTCTTATGCGCGGCGAAGACTGCGTGACGCACGTCGAACGCGTCGCCGCGAGGCCCGGCCGAACCGTCCCGTGGCCAGCTTGGACGGCATCATGGCTCCCGACCGCGTTCGCGGCTCGCGGTGTCGTATCACCTTGGTCCCACCAAGCGGAGGCGGCGACGGCGGCGTTCGAGGGCACGCATGTCGTGGTGTCGACCGGCACCGGATCGGGTAAGTCGCTCGCCTATCAGCTGCCGATTCTCACCACGCTGTCCGAGGATCCTCGCGCCACGGCGTTGTACTTCGCTCCGACGAAGGCGCTCGCCGCCGATCAGTTGCGGACACTGGCCGAGCTGGGTCCGCGGGACGCGCGCGCCGCGGTTTACGACGGTGATACGCCCTGGGAAGAGCGCGATTGGGTACGCGCGAACTCCCGCCTCATCCTGACGAACCCGGACATGGTGCATCGAGGCATGCTGCCCCGGCATGCCGCATGGGCGTCGTTCTTCCGGCGGCTCCGGTACGTGGTGATCGACGAATGTCACGTCTATCGGGGCGTCTTCGGATCGCATGTGGCACATGTGATCCGTCGGCTGCGGCGAGTTTGCGCCCGGTACGGCAGCTCGCCGGTTTTCATACTGGCATCGGCGACGTCAGGCGACCCAGCGGCGACGGCGGCGCGGTTGATCGGGTTGCCAGTGCTGGCGGTGACCGAGGACGGGTCTCCTCGGGGTGGAACCACGTTCGCGCTGTGGGAGCCGCCGTTGCTGCCCGCTTCGTCGGGCTCTTCGGCATCCGCGGCGGATTCGTCGTCGGTGGTCTCGCATGCGGCTTCGTTGGTTGCCTCGTCTTCACCGTCCCCTGCCGCTTTGTCGTCGTTCGAGTCGCCGGTTCGGGTCTCGGCACTGCGGCAGACGGCCGATCTGCTCGCGGACGCCGTTGCGAACGGTGCCCGGACGATCGCCTTCATTCGATCTCGGCGGGGCGCGGAGATCGTCGCGGCGATGGCGAAGCGAGGACTTGCCGATGCCGTACCGGAATTGGTACGCCGAGTCGCCGCGTACCGTGCCGGATACCTCCGCGAGGAGCGTCGCGCGCTGGAAAAGGCGCTCCTCACCGGCGAGCTGCTCGGCTTGTCATCGACGAACGCGCTCGAACTCGGCGTCGACCTCGTCGGTCTCGACGCCGTCATCTTGGCCGGATATCCGGGCACGCTGGCGTCGCTGTGGCAGCAGGCCGGTCGTGCCGGACGAGCCGGCCGCGATGCGTTGTGCATCCTGGTCGCACGGGACGATCCGCTGGACACGTATCTCGTACACCATCCGGAGGCGCTCTTCGGTCGACCGGTCGAAGCAGCCGTGCTCGACCCCTCGAACCCGTACGTGCTCGCGCCGCACCTGTGTTGTGCCGCCTTCGAGTTGCCGTTGACGCCGGCCGACCTGGACCTGTTCGGGCCGACGACGGCCGCCACCCTCGACGGGCTGACCACGATCGGCGCATTGCGACGGCGTCCGACCGGCTGGTACTGGGCTCGCGACGGCCGACCGGACGTCGACCTGCGTGGCACCGGCGGTGCGCCGATCTCGATCGTCGAGGAGTCGACGGGGCGTCTGCTCGGGACCGTCGACCAGAACGCCTCACACGGGCAGGTGCACAACGGAGCGGTGCACCTGCACCAAGGTGTCTCGTACGTGGTGGACCACCTCGATCTGGAGGACCACGTCGCGCTCGTACACGCCGAAGAACCCGACTGGTCGACTCACGCCCGCGATGTCACCTCGCTGGACGTCGTGGACGTGACGACCTTTGTGGACGCGGGACCGATCGGGCTGTTCCTCGGTACGGTTGACGTCACCAACCAGGTCGTGAGCTACCAACGCCGACGGCTCGGCACCGGCGAGGTGCTGGACACCCGCCCGCTCGATCTGCCACCTCGCCAACTCCGGACGACCTCGGTGTGGTGGACGATCTCGGAGGCCGCTCTGGCCGAAGC
Source organism: uncultured Actinomycetota bacterium (assembly GCA_963831705.1). Lineage (GTDB taxonomy): Bacteria > Actinomycetota > Actinomycetes > Mycobacteriales > Micromonosporaceae > DASQPR01. Next base: position 1,399,958 of record CAWHRE010000010.1, read on the forward strand.
CGGTGTTGAGCCGGCGTCGATCCCGGGCGCGTTGCACGCCGCCGAGCATGCCGCGATCGGCCTCTTGCCCCTTGTCGCGACGTGTGATCGGTGGGACATCGGCGGCCTCTCGACCGCGCTGCATCCGGACACCGAGACGCCGACGGTCTTCGTGTACGACGGTCATCCCGGCGGTGCCGGCTTCGCCGAACGTGCATTTCACACCGCCTCGGCCTGGCTGTCCGCCACTCGGGAGGCGGTCGTGTCGTGCGCCTGCGAACGCGGATGTCCCTCTTGCGTCCAATCGCCCAAGTGCGGCAACGGCAACGATCCCCTGTCGAAGCCGGACGCTATCCGGGTCTTGGACGCTGTCCTGACCGCGCTCGCCACCGCCTCCGAGCCGGTTGCGGCGCAACGCTGACGTCCCGGCAGTACAACCCAGCGGTCCGGCTCGTGTCGTCGCTTCAGTCGGTAGCGCGACCGGTCCGGCTCGTGCCGTCGCTTCGGCCGCAGGTACGCCGACCGGCGCGCTCGGGAGCGTCACGGCGGTCGTCACCGTCACTACTCCGTCGGCATCGACCTGGCAGGCCCGGATGACGGCGCCGTTCGCCTCGACGACATCTCGCGCTTCGTTGCATGCGTCATCCGGGAACAGCTCGGCGCGCGACGCCCCGGCAAGCGCACCGAAGTCCGCTGCAGCCTGTGCCTGATGACGGGCGATTGCAGCCGTGGTAGCGAGGAGCACCGTCATTCCGATCGCAACGATGACCGCGCCGGCCGCAAGCGTTGCGATCGACGCGTATCCCCGATCGCGATTGTGGGACCTCGTCGCCTTCATACGCCGACCGCCGGTTCGAGGGCGGCTACCGCCGTCGCGGTGACGTCCACGCCGGGCAGCCTGCTCCCGAGTGGCCTCGACCGTACCATCACGGTAGCTCGGACGAGGTCTCCGTTGATCGTTACGGAGATCACGGCGCCCGGCGGTGCATCCGCCCGGGCGGCCCCTTCTCCGTCACCGCCGCGAGCCGCGGCGAGCGCGGCATCGCGGGCCGCATCGACGCAGCGCATCTTGTCGAGGGACGCGTCAACGGCGCCCAGCGAGAACCCGAGAAGCAGCACAAGCGCCGGCATCGCCACGGCGAACTCCGCCGTCACCGAGCCTCGATCCGGTCGCGTCATTTCAGGGCGCGCGCGACGATTGACGACAGCGCCGACTGGATGCCGGGGGACGTCAGCACCTTGAGAAGGACTCCCGCGAATGCCACCGCGGCGAGCGTACCGACCGCGTACTCGGCGGTCGTCATGCCGCTGTCGCTGCCACTGTCTCGGAGCGCCCTTGCCCATCCACTGTCTCGGAAGACGCTTCGGATGACGATTTTGAGCCGGTTCATGAGAACTCCCTTCATCGCAGGACACCACTGAGGACAGATGCGATCACCGGTACGATCCCGGCGAGGACGAACGCAGGCAGGAAGCACAGCCCGAGCGGAAGCACCATGAGGACACCGAGACGTTGAGCGGTGGACTCCACCCGGACGATGCCCTCGTTTCGCAGTGATTCGGCGAGCCGCTCCAACCCACTGGCCATCGAAGCGCCGCTGTCGGCACTTCGGGCAATCGTGTCGGCGAGACGGGACGTTTCCGCGCTCGTACGCAAGATGGTCCATGCGTTGGCGGGTTCCAGGCCAAGCCGGAGACTGTCCGCCACCCGTACGAGCCGGCGACCGAGCGTGCCGCCCAGCGCCGTGCCGACGGTACGTATCCCCTGCTCGGTCGGCGCACCCGATCTGAACACCGCTGCTAGGAGATCGGCCGCGAACGGCGTGTCCGCTGCAATACGCTGGCGTTCCCGTCGACGGCCCGGCGATTCCAGTCGACGCAGAACGCGTACGAGCACCGCGGCGCCGATCGCGGCCACGATGATGCCGAGCGTCCCGCCGATCAATGCCCAAATCGCGACCGCGCCGGACGCCGAGCCGGCCGTCACCAAGCCGACGCTGATTCGGTCCGCAGCCATGTCCGGATGCCGGCGCCGATCGCGTCTGCGGAGCGCTCGCGTGGCTGGAAGGCTCGAGGCGGCGCGTCCCTGTGCGTATCGCCGGGCTGCTGCGCCGGCCGCTGCGCCCGCGAAGAAGCGCGCAGGTGCAGACATCGGCGCCACTTCCCGGCGGCCGGGAGCTGATCGAGCGTTGCGCGGATCGCTTGCCAGATAGCGCGATGACGAGCCGTTCCCGTTCACCGGATTGCCTTCGCCGCAAGGGCGAGCCGTCGCGTCCAAAAGAGCCCGGCCATCTGGAGTGCCACCGAGACTGTCGAGCACGCGGCACCGATCCTGGTATGCAGGAGCTCCCGCAACGGGTCGGCTCCAATCGCATAGCCGAGCGCGATCCCGGCCAACGGCAATGCGGCCAGCAACCATGCGGTAGCTCGGACGCCCGCCGCTTGGGCCGAGGCGAACTCGGCGATCCGCGCAACGCTTCGTGCGTCCGTATCGACCCGATCCAGGAGGTCGCTCAAGCGGGCACCGGTGACTTCGGCGACTCGGGACGCGACGCCGATCCGGTCCGCAATCCGGGCGCCGGGGGCACCCAGCCGCACCGATCACCTGAAGAACGCTCGCCGCGGCGGACGCTGGTTCGGCACCGGCGCGCACCTCGGCCGTCAGTGCCACCAGGCAATCCAATGCGGCCGCGCCGGCGCCGGCCTCCGCGGCGTCGTTACGGTGCTGGATGAAGACACCGGCCGCAATCCAGCCGTACGCGGCAGCCACGCCTGCGGCGACTCCACCAGACACGCACCACCCGGCGATGGCACCGATCGCGGCCGCAGCGACGCGTGCCACCGTGGCGCGCCGGACCACGATGTCGCCGAGTCGCGTACCGATGGATCGTTGCGGCTCGGCGACTCCGGCGAGCCTCCGGAGGGTTCGGTCGCGCAGCCGGGGCGTACCAAGGCGGATGCTGATCATGATTGGCCCGCAAGCAGGCCGACCGGCGGCCGGTAACCGCGTTCGGAGAACAGATCGGCCAACGCGACCGCGCCGGGCCGACTGCCGCCGTAGCGATGCCACGCGGAGACTGCTTCGACCGCGTCCGTATGCCCGATCGTTCGAAGCACCACAATCTCGTCGAGCACTCGCCCGCTCGGTGTCCGGCGCATGTGGATGACGACCTGAATGCCGGCGGCGACCTGCGCGTGTAGCGCGGCTCTCGGTACGCCGGACAGCAGCCCGAGCGCCTCCAGCCGCGCCGGTACGTCGTCGGCGGAGTTCGCGTGCAGCGTGCCCGCTCCACCCTCGTGGCCGGTGTTCAAGGCGCCCAGCAGATCGATGATCTCGGCGCCTCGACACTCCCCGACCACCAGCCGGTCCGGACGCATACGCAACGCCTGACGGACCAGGTCGCGTACGGTGACGGTGCCCGCACCCTCGACGTTGGCGGTACGCGCGGCGAGCCCCACCACGTGCGGATGGTCCGGATGAATTTCGGGCGCGTCCTCGACGATCACGATCCGCTCGTCGTGCGGTACGAGACCGAGCAGCGTCGTCAGCATCGTGCTCTTCCCGGCGCCTGCGCCGCCTGTCACCAGATACGACAGTCGAGCGGCCACGATGCCGGCCAGCAGTTCGGCGCCGAGCGTGCTCATCGCCCCCGACCCGACCATCTCATCAAGCCGGTACGCCCGACGGCGGAACGTTCGCAACGACAGATACGGCCCGCTCGTCGCCACCGGCGGCAGAACCGCGTGCACGCGTGTGCCGTCCGGCAGATGTGCGTCCACGTACGGACATGCCTCGTCGAGTCGGCGACCGCAGGCCGAAGCCAGCCGTTGAGCGAGCCGACGGATCTCGGCCGGCGAGCCGATCGAGATCGGATGCCGGATCAATCCTTCGCCTCGATCGACCCATACCTCACCGCCGTTGACCAGCACATCGGTGACCGAGGGATCCGAGAGCAGCGGGGAAAGCGCACCGATTCCGGTCGTCTCGGTCCCGCGCCGGACTTCGGCCGGCTTCGACGCAGTCGCAGGAGTGAGCGCTGCACTCGGGATGCGAGCATCTCGGGAATCCGGCCGCTCGCCGCGGCGTGTTCCGGCGCCGGCTCCCAGGCGTCCCGCACGTTCACCAGCGCGTCCTCCCACTCGGGCAGGCGCCCGAAACGTCGCGACCGCGTCCGGGACGAGCGGCGTGAACGTGGTCATACCGTGTTCCGTTCCAGGTCGATGGCGCCCGTGGCCAGCAGCCGTTCGCACAGCTTCGCGAGCGATCCGCGGCCGTTGCCGGTCGGTGGTTCACCCCGCTCCAGCGCCGTCGAGATCGCGGCCTCCAGGTCGAACGAGCCCGCGAGCGGCAGCCCCACCGCATCAGCCACGTCGGCGGGCGTCAACCGGCCGGGTGCCGGTTGCCGGACGACGACCTGTAGATCGGGGCAGTGCGGAAGAACGGTGGCAGCGACCCGGGAAGCAGCTGCGCAGGCGCGCAACTCGGCCGGCACGACGAGATACGTCCGATCGGAAACCGTCAGCGCCAGCGCGGCGGCATCGTCAATACTGCGAGGCAGATCGACGATGACCAGGTCGCGGCCGTGCCGGCCGGCGTCCAGCGCCACCGCCATCGCTTCCGACGACGCGACCGTGGGCTCACCTCGGTCCCACGAGAGCACGACGAGGTCGGATTGGCCGGGAAGCGCCTCAACGATCGTGCTGGGATGTGCGCGACCGGTCGCGCCGGTCAGGGCCGGCCATCGAAGACCGTCGCGATGCTCCCAACCCATCACGAGATCGACGCCGCCACCGAGCGGATCCGCATCGATGAGCATGACCGACCGTCCGCCGCGGGCCCCGGTCACCGCCAGGCTGCCCGCGAGCACCGAGGCCCCGGCGCCGCCGCGACCGCCGAGGACGCCGATCACTTCGGCGATCTCACCGTCCTCCAGCCGGCACAGCCGGGCCATCAGCCACGGCTCACCGGCCGGCAGGAACGCGACGTGGTCGGCGCCCAGCCGGTCGGCAATCTCGAATTCGGCCGTTGGCTCGATCTCCCCGCCGCTGCTGTCGCGATAGCCGAGAAGAATGACGTCCGGACGAGGCCGAAACGCGGCCCGTACGCAGGCTTCGGCCATGTCGTAGCCGATGATCACGACCGGCGCGTCGGCGAACCATGGTCGTGCCGAGGCCGGATCGGGCGCCACGTCGGCGATCAGACCGATATCGGCGGTCAGCCGTAGCAACTCCTCCAGCAGGAGTGGGTCTCCGGTAATGATGAGTGGACTCGGTCGAGTGGCCATCGTTTCCCTCCAGCGTCGGTGCGACCCGCATACCGTCCGCCAAACGACCGATGCAATCAATCGACCACTACCGATTCTGTGGACAGCGAGGGTGGTTGTGGATAACCGTCCGACGCTGGTCGGGACGTCGCGCGTACGCTCAGGCGGTGCCGTACGCCGCCATCGAACCGCTGACCGCGGTCACCGCGCTCACTTCATGGAAAGTCCAGCCGCTGTCCGCGGTTCTCGTGATCCTGCTCGGTGCCGCATACCTTTACGGCACGCGACGGGCCGGATCGTGGCCGGCCGGCCGTACCACATTGTTCGTGGGGTTGGGTCTCGGCTCTTGGGTCTTGGTGACGATGTCGTTCATCGGCGTCTACGACACCACGCTGTTCTGGGTTCGGGCCGTGCAGAGCGTCGTCCTGATGATGGTCACGCCGATGTTTCTCGCGCTCGGTATGCCGATCCGGTTGCTCATGACGACGGTCGGACCGCGTACGCAAACGACTCTGCGAACGTTCGGGCACAGCATCTTCGCCAAGACCGTGACATTTCCGGCAGTCATCTCGATCGTTCTGCTGACGACGCCGTTCGCGTTCTTCTTCACGCCGTGGTTCGACGCGGCGCTGCGCGGAGGGATCATCAATGGACTCACGCAGGTCTGGTTCGTCGCGGTCGGCTGGGCCTATTACTGGACGAGATTGCAGGTTGATCCGGTACCGAAAGCGTATTTTGCCCTGGTCTCGATTGGCATCTCGTTCGCCGAGGTGATCTTCGATGGCGGCCTCGGACTCCTCCTGATCTTCGGCCACGACATCGTCGGCCTCGCCCACTACCAGGCCGTGCGGGACTGGGGTCTCAGCCCGCAGAGCGACCAGATCGCCGGTGGCACCGCATTCTGGATCATCGGCGACCTGTCCGGACTGCCGTTCCTCGGTGCGCTGTTCCGCAAGTGGGTCCGCGACGATCGGGTGCAGACGATCGCCGTCGACCGCGAACTCGATCAGATCGAGGCGGCCGCCGGTCGCACGCCCGACGAGGATGACGGCCTCCAAGCGCCGTGGTGGGAGACCGACCCGTCTCGCTTGAGCCGATGATTCAACGGCTCCTGATCGACCGCCGCAGATCGATTCCGGCGAGGAACGCGACCACACACAGCAGAACCAGGCTGGCCAACCACGGCCACGCGACCGCAACCGGATCCGGCCACGACGGTGCGGGCCAGATCGACTGAGCAGCGGTGAAGATCGGCAGATAACCTCCCGCCGCCCACCAGGCCAGGGCCGCGGACGCGAGTCCGATCAGGCTGCCGAGTGCGGCAATCGACGTGTACCCCGCCGAAGCCGCGCGGCCCACCGTACGGGCGGACAGGCCCTGCACCCGCAGCGCAGCCAACTCATCAGTACGGGGTTGCCGATCGACGACCGCGACCAGCAGGATCGTGCCGACCGCGAGCAGTACCGCCAGCAGTGCGGCGAGCAAATGGAACCGGAGCGCCTCGGCCGGGCCTTGCTCGTTGAGATCGGTCGCCTCGGCCGCGGGCGTCGTCGAACTCGCGACGATCAGACCATGCGAGGCGAGCCGCGACAGCGCATCGGCCGGTGCCTTGGGACCCAACCACACCTGCGGGTTTACCGAGGCGTCGTTGTCGTCGGCAAGCGTTTCCGCATACCCCAGGTCAATCAGCCCCCCGCTTCGACCGAGCCGTGGCAACCCGGGCAGGACGGCGACGTCTACGACTGGGATCGACGTTGCGTCGAGCAAACTGATCGATACCGACTTTGGCAGCCGCGTGGTGGTCACGATCGGTAGCGGGCTCGGCACGGCGGCAAGACGCACATTGGTGGCGGTCGACTCGGCGCTGTCGAATGCGATCGTCGCGCCGCCGGCCGCTGCGGCGATCGTCGCGCCGTTCGAGGCGGACCAGGTTTTGCCGGCCGTACCGTCGATGAGCTGGGTGCCATCGACACGGACGCCGCGAATCTGCAGTCCGAACTGGTAGCCGCCGAGCCGATTCTGATCGACTCGGAAACCGTCCAGCACGCATCCGCCGGCGCAGGGTACCGAGCCGGTGAGCGTTCTCGCGCCGTTCGCAAGGCTGCCCAGTTCGACGCTTGCCGGCGCCGAGCCGTCCAGCGGGACAAGATTCACCGACAACGTCATCTCGGTCAACTCGCTCATCCGAGTAGCGGTTACATCGACGGCGATCGCGGCACCGGTCACGGTGATTGGCGGCGGATAGCCGGACGGGTGCAGAAGTGCGCCAACCTGTGCCGCGCTGAGCGGGCCGTAGGCCGGTCCCCATGTTGCGACGGCACCGAGCCGGGTCGCATCGACCGCCAGAACCGGTGGGATGCCCGGCGTACCGGATGGCAGGCTGACGACGGCCATCGCCCACTGACCGTCCGGATCTGCCGCGTCAACGGCGCCCAGCAGCTGATCGCGAGTCGACGGAGCAACGCTGACGACCCGCGCCGCGCCCGTTTGCACGACGGACAGATCGGCACGGCCGGTCGATGCAACCGACAACCCGGCGGCCGCGAATGCCAGAAGCCCGACCGAAACCGCCATCAGAATCAGTACGCGTTGCGCACCCGGTCGCCGACCGATACCGAACGCGGCAAGCGCGGTGGCGACCCGGCCGCGTTGCACCGCGCGGTGTCCGATGCGCCGGGCGAGCGGGATCACCGCGAAGCTGGCTGCGGTCGCCGTAGCAAGAATGATCAGACCCGGTACGAGCAGCGTGACGCCCTGCAGGTCACCACCGGATATCCGAAGCTGAATGCCGGTCGCGATCGCCGCGATCACGATCAGCACCTCGCAGATCAGGCCGATCCGGCTGCCCATCCCGCGCACCGCGGCCGGGATTCGCCGCAGCAACGGCGCCGCCGAACTGCTGACCTGCTTGACCACGGCGGCGAGCGCGGCGACCACGCTGCCGGCCAACGCGACGAGCGCCCACGTGAGCGACGCCGGCCCGAAGAGGCGTACGACGATGTAGCTGAGCAGCGAGCCGATCAGGATCATGGTGACGTTCTCGGCCATGGCGAGCCACCAGCGCAGCCCGCGTGGCGAGCCACGGAGAGCCACCACGCCGTACTCGAATCGCAGTGCACCGGCGGTGTATGCGGCGGCCAGGAAGATCACGAACCAGGCGAGCGCGACGAGTGGCGCGGCCGCGATCGGGATCAACCGGCTCGCGACCGCCTCGTTGCTCCGGATCGTGACGATCAGCGCCGGAATCTGGGAGGTGAACGTCGCGTGGGCGGCGGCTGCCTTGGCCGCCGACGTCGAGACCGCCGCGGACAGCTGCGAAAGGTCCGATTCGAACATGCTTGAGTTCGGGACCGCCAGCGTCGTGACGACCTCCACGCTCGAGGGGAGCGCGTCGAGCGTCGGCTCATCGGTGAGGATCGGCGGCGTTGTGCCGGCCGCGAAATACGGCGTCGGTCCCCAATACGCCTCGGTCGCCGAAATCGGCACGTAGATCCCGGTCACCGTCGCGTGGAACACTCCGCTCGGTACGGTGAGGTTCGCGTTCATGCCGACACTCGGAACCGACGTCGTATACGAGACGATGCCGCCCGGACGCACGTGCAGCTGGGTCGCGACCTTCTGCGACAGCACGACCTCGCCGACGCCGATCATGCACCGGCCCTCGATCATCGTGACGTGCACGCATGAATCCTGGCGCGAGACCAGACGCTCGATCGGCGGCTTCGCCGGTACGGTCCCGGGAGCCGTGACCGGCAAGGGCGCTGACACGACCGTGATCGGCATATCGGTCGACTGGATCGCAGTGAACCCCGGCATGGACGCGAGTGTCGATGTGACCTGTGGGTCCGTCTGGTTGCCGTAGAGCGCCGACCCCGGCGATATCGCCACCTTGAATTCGATCGTCCGCTGAGCCGCGGAGGCATCCGCGAGTTGCCGTTCGGCCACCGTGGCGTCAACGTGATGCAGGTACGCCGGTCCGGCGATGGCCGCGATCGTGGCGACGGCCGATAGCAACAGCATGGTCAGCGCCTGCGTACGGCGGGCGCGGATCATCGTGAACAGAATCGAAATCATGACGGCACCTGCTCGTACGACCGCTTCGACAGGGAACGGCCCGCGAGCAGACCGGTGATTCCGAACGTCACCAACGCGGCACCGGCGACCAGGAGCAACGGCAACCACATGAGGCCGTGGCCGGCGGAGAGCACCGACCAACCGTCAATGAAGTTCGGCGTCCGGTTGGTGGTGAGGACTCGGGCCAGGACCGCAGCCAGAATGCCGGTGGCGATCGCGAGAACGATCAGAATGCCGTAGCCGCCGTACCCGATGGCGCTGGCCGACGTGCGTGGCAATCCCTGAACGCGCAGCGCTCGGAGTTCGTCAGCGCGCGGCTTGCGCTCGGCCGCCGCGACCACGACCAGCGCACCGGTGGCCAGAAGCAGGCCGACCGTACCGGCGAGGATCTGGAATCGCAGCGCCGCCGCCGGCCCTTGCTCGGACAGGTGCTCCCGATATGCCGCGATCGTGGTGTCGTTGAGGATCACCAAGCCGCTGGCCTGCAGTTTCCGGACCAGCGTGGCGGGCGCGTCGGCCGACATCCAGACCTGGAACACCTCGCCCTCGCCAAGATCGACCGTGCTGTGCTGCAACGTGGTCAGATCCACGACGAGCCCGCTGTCACCGACCGCGGGCAGGGCGGGCAGTGTCCCCACGTAGCTCACCGGAAGCGTGGTCGTGTTCAGTTGTTCGATCTGACCGATCACGCCGGGTTGTGAGCTCGCGAGCATCACCGGCAGAGGGATGGGACCGTCGGTCGTGTAGACCGATCCGCCACCGTCGTCGGCCACAGGTCGCTGTTCATCGGTCACGACCATCGTCATCGCGCTACTGCCGTACGACACACTCAAACCGGTGTCGACGACGTCCGGCATGGTTCGCCAGTGGGTGACATCGCCGAGCATGCCACCGTCGAGTACGACGCCCGACGCCGCGCTCGCGCCGTAGACCTGGATGCTCGTACCGATGATGCCCATGTACTGGTACGAGTTGGTGATGATGTTGAAGTCCCACGCACCCGTCGGCGCCGGAGGCCCGGTGATCTCAAGGCTGTAGATCCGGCATTTGTCGCTGCCACATCCGGCCACCGGCATCGTCACCGACTGCCGGCCGTTGGCCAGCGGGCCAAATCCGACCGTGAACAGTTCGCCGGTTACGTCGTTCACGATCGAGGCGAGTAAGTAAGGAGCGCCCTTCTTCACGTCGGTCGCGGACACGTCCACGGTCAGCGTCGGCCCGGTGAACTCGACCGATGGTGGCAACTTCGGCTGAAGCAGCGCGGCGACCTGCGCCGGTGTCGTAGGGCCATCGCTGGCCGGCCAAGACGCGACGGATGCGAGCCGTGGTGCGTCGACCGCCAGTACCGGCTGGTCCAGCTGGGATTCGGCTTTCCCGTTGACAACCGGATCGGCCGCGGGATATTTGACGACGGCCATCGCGTCCCGACCGCCCGGATCTGCGGTTCGGACGATCGACATCAGGCTCAGCGGATTCGCCGCTCGAACCGTTAATACGCGGGGCGCGCCGATGTCAATGACTGCGCGTGCGTTACTGAGCTCCGAGTTGCTCCGCAGGCCGGTCCCGGCCAGCGCCAGCAAGGCCACCGAGACGACCAGCAGGACGAAGACTCGGTCGATGCCGGGCCTACGGGCGACCTGGAGCACTCCGATCGCGGTCCGAACCCGTCCGGTACGCAGTGCGAAACGGCCGACCGACATGCATACCGCGATCAGGACGCGCGCCGCGATCAGCGCCACACCCAACACCATCAGGCCCGGAGCGATGGACACGAGACCGGATGACGACGAGTCAACCCACCCCTGGAACGCGGCCGCCGCCGCAAGCATCACCACGACCAGATCGGCGATATCCGCCCGTACGCCGCGCCGGCGAGGCGGGACGCGACGCAGTAGATCATTGACGTCCGCCCGGCCGGTCCGCCACTCCGCAACGCCGATCGCGACGAACGTGCCGGCCAGCGCGATGAACGTGGCCCCCGCGGAAAGCTCCAATGCGAACGCCGACCGGTCCGCCAGCGACGGCAACAGATATCCGGCCGTGGCCGCGGCCGCGATGCCGAGTAGGAGGCCGCCGAGCATGGGCATGAGACTCTGTCCGAGCGACAGGCGCAACAGCGTGTACCGGCCGGATCCCCGCAACTTCAGCAAACCCAGGTCGGCACGCCGGTCCCGGGCGGTATAGCGGCCCGCGAGGAACAGCGCGAACCAGCAGATCGCCAGTAACTCCAGTAGTGCGGCACCGACGCCCAGCTCGACGCTGCTCTTGTCGGCGCTCACCGCCTTAGAGAGCGTGTCGACCTCGGTGTAGACCGACGCCGCGTCCGTTCTGACCTGGTAGTTGCCCGCGTCGATCCGGCTGGCGAGGTCGGCATCACCGAGGATCGACACCGGTACCGGCAGGTCAACCGAGATCGACGCCGTTCTGATCGCCTTCTGCGACATGGTGTCCAGGCCGGTGAACATCGCGTCGTCCGGCGCGGCCAGGTACTTCGTGTTCGGACCACCGGCATCGGCTCCGGTACCGCTGAATAGGATGCTCGCCCAGTAGTTGCCGTTCGGATCGATGCGCTTGTAGATACCGGTGATGGTCAACGGAAGGTTGCCGGAGGTCGTTTGCGCCGGGATCCGGTCACCGATCTTTACGCCGAGTTGGGTGGCGATCGCGGGGGTGATCATCACCTGGTCAAGCGCCGAGGGACATGCACCGTTGACCGTTACGTGGCCGCACGTGCCGTCTCGATAGGACAGCGTGAGCGGCGCCGAGTTGGGGTCGCTGCTGACCACCACGAGCGCGGCGACACCCTCGATCGGCGTACCGAATGTGACGTTGTATTTGTCGGCTATCGATTGCTGGAGCGCACTCAACGTGGCGTTGGCATCGGTCGTGATCTGCACGTCTTTCGCGACCAGCACGCTGCGCTCGGCCGGGGTCGCCCGCGCGATCTCGCTCGACGTCGACTTGTGCGTCGCGGTCAACACGTACCACGGCGAAGCGACCGCGGATCCGACGGCGAGGGCACACAAGATGAGCACCGCAATGCCCTGGGCTCGACGAGCACTCATTGCGCGCAACACCAAGCGGAACATGGCCACCTCCCCGCGGGGCCGAGAGGGGGACCCGCCGCCGTGAGGCTAACTCATGATCTTCGGTGATGTCTGTCCCGAAGCGTTACTTCGTCTTGTAGTTGCAACACGTTCGTAAATTCTTGCGCACACTTCGATGGCGCGATGCAAGCACGTTCGGCCCGAAACGTCGGCCGAAAGATCGATTCTGTTCCCCATGGCCCCGTTGAGGGACGGCTGATCGATCGAAGGCCGTTACCAGACGTGACGACCCCCGCCGGGGGGGTGGCGGGGGTCGTCTAGGCCCGGCTCCGGGGGGGTGAGCCGAACCACCCAGCGGCCAGCGGGGGGCGCAACAGCCGCCGAGAAATCAGCGTGACGAACATGAATATCCGTTTTCTAACCTGTCCAGCATGCCTGACTTTTTCCAGTACGTCGAGGGCCGAAGCTGTCGGATTATGCCGACTCGCGAGGACGACTGTCGATATCATGACTGAGCCTCGACTCAGCGCCAACCGACGATCACCGAGCGCGACGGACACCCGGTCGCGGCGACCGGTTAGACTTTGCCGCCGTGGGCCTGGGAGCTGCGTTTTTCGATCTCGACAAGACGGTCATCGCCAAATCCAGCGCGCTCGCCTTCGGGCGGCCGTTCTACAAGGACGGCCTGATGAGCCGCCGAGACGTGGTCAAGTCTGCATATGCCCAGCTCAGCTTCAAGATGGGCAAGGCCGACGATCCGCAGATCGCGCGGATTCGCGACTACATGGCGACCCTTTGTAAAGGCTGGTCGGTCGAGCAAGTCCAGCAGATCGTGAACGAAACGCTGTCCGAGCTGATCAATCCGTACATATACGCGGAAGCCGCCGCGTTGATCGCCGAACACCAACATGCCGGGCGAGATGTGGTCCTGGTTTCCGCGTCCGGCGAAGAAATGGTCCGGCCGATCGGTGAACAACTTGGCATTCGCGACATCATTGCCACCAGAATGGGCGTCAAGGACGGACGGTACTCGGGCGAGATCGAGTTCTATTCGGCCGGGCCGAACAAGGTCGCTGCGGTCCGCGCGCTTGCCGAAGAGCGTGGATATGATCTCGCCGACTGTTTCGCGTACTCGGATTCGAGTTCTGATCTTCCGCTCCTGGAGGCGGTCGGCCATCCGACCGCGGTGAACCCGAGCCGAACGCTCCGCAAGGTCGCCTCCGAACGCCGCTGGCCGATGCTGGAGTTCCGGCACCCGATCCCGCTAGGGCGCCGGCTGCGCGATAAGCCGGCCGTGCCGGTCGCCGCGGTAATCGGCGTCGGGGTCGCGGTGGCGATCATCCTGACCTGGTACGGGCGGACTCGCCGCGCACGCGTCGCGGTTTAGAGTTCACGCTACTCAAAGCGCAACAGCTGTCACACTTTCGGGCTCAGACCTGGTGACCTTGGCCGACTCGGCGTAGAACGGACGTAAGGAACCGCTCGCCATCTCTGCAGCCACTTTGGAATAGACGACACGCGACGTGTTCCGACCGAAGCACGGCCACCCGGAACCCACGTGCGACCGGCCGCGGGAGGCAAGTTCCGGCGGTACCGCGAGGTCTGCCGAGAACGATTAAGGTGCACGCATGGTAACCAGGGCGGACGTGTTGTGACGGCGCCTCAACGCGAGGCGCCGTCCGCCTGTGTGGTCGGACTCGTCGGTGCGGGACACATGGGGTCCGGCCTCGGTTGGGCACTGCGCGAAGGCGGCGCACGCGTGATTACGACGCTGCGCGGCCGATCAGCACGAACCGCACGATTGGTCGAGGCCGCCGGGGTCGAGGTCGTCGAAGATCTCGACACCCTTGTGAGTACGGCCAGCCACCTCCTCGTGGTCACGCCACCGGGCGCCGCCATCGAAGCGGCCACCGAGATATCGGAGTCCGTCCGGCGTACCGGCTCGGATCCGGTCGTGGCCGACATGAACGCGATCGCCCCACCCACCGTCGATGTGATCGCCGAGATACTCGGTGCGATCGCGTTCGTTGACGGCTCGATATCGGGGCCCCCGCCGACGGTCCGGCCGGGTGCGCGTCTCTACTTCTCCGGCCCTCGATCGGCCGAATTCGCCGGCCTGCCGTGGCGGCACACCACACCGATCGACCTCGGTGACCGGCTCGGCGCCGCCAGCGCGCTGAAGATGTCGACCGCCAGCGTCTACAAGGGAGTTGTCGCGCTCTATACCCAGGCGATTCGATCGGCCGACCACTATGGCGTCCTGAACGCGGTCGTCGACGATCTGCGCGTGGCCGGATATGACCTGCTCAGCGGCGTGGCGACTTCGGCGACGAAAGCACACCGGTACGTTGCCGAGATGCGTGAGATCTCTGCTGCCCAGGGCGGCGCGGGCCTCAATCCCGATCTGTTCGCGGCATTCGCCAATGTGTACGCGGAGATCTCCACGACTCCATTGGCCGACGGCGACCCCGAATCCATGCCATCCGTCACGGCCGCAGCCGAGGTCGTTGCGCGGCTGAGACCGTGAATTAGGGCAAGCGGGGGTCGAGCGGATTCTGCTAGCCTGCCCACCGCCGGTTTCAAATCCCCCGCGCCTGGAGTCTGTCAATGTTCGAAGCAACCTGGGTCATGGCCATCATTTCGGGCATCCTCATGCTCGCCTTCGGCCTATGGGTCCTGAAGGACGAGCGGGGTGCCGGTCTAGTCAACATCATCGTTGGCATCCTCTTCCTCGGGTACGGCGTCTACCTCGGCTTTATCTTCACCGGCGGGTGGTACATCATCTCGCTCAAGATCTTCATTGCGCCGTTCCTGGTGATTGGATACGCGCTTCGTTCGCGTAAGGACTTGAAAGCCAAGAAAGCTGCGCAGCAGCGGCTTGTACAGGCGAATTGGCAGACGCCAGCGCCCGGACAGTGGCCGCAGGCTCCGGCCGGTCAGTACCCGCAGGGCCAGTATCCGCAGGCTCAATACCCACAGGGTCAGTACCCGCAGCAGCCGTTCCCGGCGCAGTACCCACCCGCGCAGTCGACTCCGGTGTACGCCCCAACCCCGCAGCCGGGCTGGCAGCCGAGCTCCAACACGGCCCCGTTCACCCCGCAGGCTCCGCCGACGCCACCGGCGGCACCGACGCTGAGCAGCGACGACGTCCTCGGACGATAAGAGCGACCGGCAGTCTTATTGCCGGTCGCTCTAAATTCAGCACGAAGCAACGCGGCGGTCACGGATTCGTGGCCGCCGCGTCCCGCTTGTCAACGATCGGCAGCGAGCTCGTCGCCGACGATCGTGACCTGCTCGGCCGCGATCGTGACCGCCGCCGCGTAGTGCCGGAACCAGGATCGCAACCCGTCCGGCGTACCGGTCGCGAATGCCCCGGCGGCACCGATGTATTCGGGCTCGCGTTCCAGGTGCCCGATGTCAATCGCGAGAAGTCCACGCGGATCGAAGCCGCCCGCGATCAGCGACAACCGTGCCGCGCCCCGGACGACGACGCCGCCCGGCCCGGCGAACGGATCGAGCGCGAGTAGTTCGCCGTGGACGACGGCCGCGGTCAGCAGTGCCGGCCGGCTCCCGGTGACAATCAGATGTGCCAAGTTGTCGAGCCGAGACGAGATGACCGGATCGGTACGCGGGCGACCCAGTTCGTCATCCGGAATGGCGCCTCGGGCCGCGAGAACGTGGAGCTTGGCGAGCGCCTGCCGAGGTGCACGCAGCCACATTGGTGCGAGACCATCGAGCGCGCTGCTTACCCGGAGTGCCCCTTGCAGCACCGGATCGGTGACCAGACCCGCGCGTACCTCGTCATGGTCGTAGGGGTGGCCTTCCAGCGCGGCGCTCGCGATTGCGCACCTCAACCCGACCTCAGCCGCGACCGGCCCGCCGCTACGCCGGAGCGATGGGTGGCGTAGCGCCCGGTCGACCGCGGTGCGCGCACCGTCCAGAGCGGACCGGACGCCGTCCAGGTCGAGCAGCTGGATCAGCGGATCTGTCACACCGTCCACGCTATCGCGCCACCTGCTCTCGATTTCACGCATGTGATGCTCACAATCCTGCTCGCCTCTGTTCGAAACGACGCCGAAACGGCAAGATATGAGCACAGCCGCCCATGGATTCGGGCAACTGACCGCTTTCACCCTCGGCCGGCTGAGACTAACGTCACTGTTACGACAACATTTCACCCCCGGGGAGTGCGCGCATGAGCGAGACGACATTGGAGAACCTGCTCCGGGAGGAGCGGCGCTTCGCACCACCGGAGGCCTTCGCCGCCAAAGCGAACGTCACGGCGGCCGCCTACGAGGAGGCCGCCGCAGACCGGCTGGCGTTCTGGGAGAAGCAGGCGAACAGACTGACCTGGGCAAAGCCGTGGACCCAGGTCCTCGACTGGTCGAACCCGCCGTTCGCCAAGTGGTTCGTCGGCGGCGAGCTGAACATCGCGTACAACTGTTTGGATCGGCACATCGAGGCCGGCAAGGGCGACAAGGTGGCGATCTACTGGGAGGGTGAGCCCGGCGATACTCGCACGATTACGTACTCCGACCTGTACAAGTCCGTCTGCCAGGCCGCGAATGCGCTGACCGACCTGGGCATCGTCACCGGTGACCGCGTCGCGGTCTACATGCCGATGATTCCCGAGGCCGCGGTCGCGATGCTGGCCTGCGCGCGGATCGGCGCGACGCACAGCGTCGTATTCGGTGGCTTCTCCGCCGACTCGCTGTCCGGCCGGATCGACGACGCGCAGGCGAAGGTCGTCATCACCGCCGACGGTGGCTACCGTCGTGGCGATGCGTTCGGGCTAAAGGCGATCGTGGACGATGCCGTCGCCGTGTGTCCGAGCGTCGAGCACGTGCTGGTGGTCCGCCGGACCGGCCAGGACATCAAGTGGGACGATGCACGCGACGTCTGGTGGCACGACACCGTCGAGCAGGCGTCGACCGAACACGAGGCGCAGCCGTTCGACGCCGAGCACCCGCTCTTCATCCTGTACACGAGCGGCACAACCGCGAAGCCCAAGGGCATCCTGCACACCACCGGCGGCTACCTCACGCAGGTGAGCTACACGTACAACGCGGTGTTCGACCTCAAGCCGGACACCGACGTCTACTGGTGTACGGCCGACATCGGCTGGGTCACCGGCCACTCGTACATCGTCTACGGGCCGCTGTCCAATGGCGCCACCCAGGTCATGTACGAAGGCACACCGAACACGCCAACGCAGGCACGGCTCTGGGAGATCGTCGAGAAGTACGGCGTGACCATTCTCTACACCGCGCCGACGCTGATCCGCACGATGATGAAGTGGGGCGACCAGTTCCCGGAGTCCAAGGATCTGTCGTCGCTGCGCCTGCTCGGATCGGTTGGCGAACCGATCAATCCCGAGGCCTGGATGTGGTACCGCAAGACGATCGGCGGCGACAACTGCCCGATCGTGGATACCTGGTGGCAGACCGAGACCGGCGGCATCATGATCAGCCCGCTGCCCGGCGTGACGCTCACGAAGCCCGGTTCGGCAACGCGTCCGCTGCCCGGCATCGTTGCCGACGTGATCGACGACAACGCCCAGTCCGTACCCTATGGTGGTGGCGGCTATCTCGTGTTGCGGGAGCCGTGGCCGAGCATGCTGCGTACGGTGTGGGGCGACGACCAGCGGTTCCTTGACACGTACTGGTCTCGCTTCGGAGCCGGTTCCGGTACTGGCGACGAGTGGATCTATTTCGCCGGCGACGGCGCGAAGAAGGACACCGACGGCGACCTCTGGCTGCTCGGCCGAGTGGACGACGTCATGCTGATCTCCGGTCACAACATCTCCACGACCGAGGTCGAATCCGCGCTGGTCTCGAACCCGAAAGTGGCCGAGGCGGCGGTCGTCGGTGCGTCCGACCCGACCACCGGCCAGGGCATCGTCGCGTTCGTGATGCTGCGCAGCACGACCGAGGTGACTGACGGCCTCGTCAACGAGCTGCGCGACCATGTCGCGAAGGCGCTCGGTGCGATCGCGAAGCCGCGGCAGATCATGCTCGTACCGGAACTGCCGAAGACACGTTCCGGCAAGATCATGCGGCGCCTGCTGCGTGATGTGGCCGAGAACCGCTCGCTCGGCGACGTGACGACGCTGCAAGACTCCGCCGTGATGGATCTGATTTCCAGCGGCATGTCGTCCAGCAAGGCAGACGAGGACTAGCTCGATCGATCTTGGCGGGTTTTCGCTTCGGGAACCCGCCAAGATTGACAGAATGCCCGATAAGGGCGTAATCCTCACCGCCCCTTTGAATAGGGCGGGGGGCGCCGGTGCCGAACCAGCATCCCGCGTTGCGCTGGGCTCGGAGGCGACGCCGAGCGGTCCGCGCCTCGGCCGCGCACGTCATCCGGTACCTGCGTACCGAGCAGATCGGTGGACTGATCCTGCTCGCGGCCACGACGCTCGCGCTCATCGTCGCGAACTCACCGCTGAAACATGGCTACGAGACGTTCAAGGACACCGCGATCGGGCCGTCGGCGTTGCATGCCGAGCCTGACCTGGGAGCAGTGGGCGACCGATGGCCTGCTGACGTTCTTCTTCCTGGTCGTCGGGCTGGAACTCAAACGCGAGATCGTGCTCGGCGAACTGCGCAATCCGCGGCGGGCAATCCTGCCGATCTTCGCGGCGATCGGCGGAATGATCGTGCCGGTCGGCGTCACACTCGCCGTCGGAGCCGGTGCACCGGGGATCGGCAAG
This sequence comes from uncultured Actinomycetota bacterium, assembly GCA_963831705.1. Lineage (GTDB taxonomy): Bacteria > Actinomycetota > Actinomycetes > Mycobacteriales > Micromonosporaceae > DASQPR01. The sequence goes on from CAWHRE010000010.1 coordinate 1,419,034, forward strand.
GCGTGGGCGGTCCCGGTCGCGACCGACGTCGCGTTCGCACTCGCCATCCTGGCCATCGCCGCTCGATCATTGCCGCCGACGCTGCGCGTGTTTCTGCTGACACTCGCGATCGTCGACGACATCGGGGCGATTCTCCTGATCGCGGTGCTGTTCACGGCACACTTCGAGATCCTGCCGCTGATCGGTTCGATCGCCGTCATCGCCCTGTACGCCGTACTCCAGCGCCTCCGATTCCGGGGCTTCTGGCTGTACATCCCATTGGGCGTACTGGCGTGGGGGCTTCTACACGCGAGTGGCATCCACGCCACCCTCGCCGGCGTGGCGATCGGGCTCGTCACCCGAGCCAGGCCGGACAAGGGCGAGCGCGAAGCCCCGGCCGATCGGCTCGAGCACATCCTGCAGCCGTTCTCGGCCGGAGTCTGCGTACCGTTGTTCGCGTTCATGGCGGCCGGCGTACCGCTGTCGCCATCGTCTCTGCGCAGCTTCGCGAGCGATCGAGTCGCGCTTGCCGTCGTCGCGGGCCTCGTCGTCGGTAAGACGATCGGCGCATTCGGCGGCAGCTGGATTGCGGTGAAGTCGCGACTGGCGTCCCTACCGTCCGGCCTGGGTTGGCGAGACCTGTTCGCGGTCAGCGTGCTTACCGGCTGCGGATTCACGGTCAGTCTGTTGATCGCGGAGTTGTCGTTCGGGAACGGTGCGGCGTCCGAACGAATCAAGATCGCAGTGCTGGCCGGTTCCTTGATCGCATCACTACTGGCCGCGACCCTGCTACACCGACGGGCCCGCGCGCATGGGTGATCTCAGATCTAGGCGTGGGAGTGCTGGTGACGTGCGCCAGCCGTGCGGGTCACGTGATCTCAGATCTTGGCGTAGGAGCGACGGGAAAACGCCATGATCCCAGCACTGGACGACCATCCACGCCAAGATCTCCGATCATGAGGCCGGGTGATGCGCCGACAGGTCCGGCCTTGGGCGCGGACCGGACGCGGACCGGGCTAGTTGCCGGAGGTGGCGGGCGTGGCGAAACGCCGATGAACCCCTGGCCAACTCTCGGATCAGCCGCGAGGCGAGGCGGGATACGCTGGCGGCATGACCGCACCCACCGCACCCGTCGATGAATCGTGCGTTCTCATCGACGGACCGTGGACGCACCGATTCGTCAGCGCCAACGGCAGCCGGTTCCACGTCGTCGAGGCCGGCACCGGCCCGCTGGTGCTGTTCCTGCACGGCTTCCCGGAGTTCTGGTACGCGTGGCAGCAGCAGCTGCGCGCGGTGGCCGACGCCGGATTCCGGGCGGTCGCGGTCGACATGCGCGGCTACGGCGCGACCGACAAGCCGCCGCGCGGGTACGACGGGTACACCATGGCCGCCGACGTCACCGGGCTGATCCGGGCGCTCGGCGAGCGGTCGGCGATGCTCGTCGGTGCGGGCTACGGCGGCATGATGGCCTGGACGACCGCGGCCTTCCACCCGCAAAATGGTGCGCAAGCTGATCGTCTGCGGCGCCGCGCACCCGCTGCGGCTGCGCTCGTCGCTGCTCGCCGACCCACGCGGACAGGCGGCTCGGCCGCGCCGGTGCTGCAAATTCCAGATCCCCCGCTACGAGCACGTGCTGACGCGGGACGACGCGGCGCTGGTCGGCCAGTTCCTGCGGCGACTGGGGCGGCCCGGCGTGGGTCGAGAGCGCCGGACTTCGCCGACTACGAGCGGCAATGCCGGACCGCGATGCAGATCCCGCAGGCGGCGTTCTGCGCGCTGGAGGCGTACCGGTGGGCGTTCCGCTCGGTGCTGCGCCTGCACGGATACCGCTTCGTGAAGCTGCTCCAGCAGCCGATCGTGACGCCGACGCTGCAACTGCACGGCGCGCTCGATCGTGCCGTCCTGCCGCGTACGGCGCAGGGCTCGAGCCGGTACGTCATCGCTCGCTACGAGTGGCGTCTGCTCGACGACGTCGGGCACTTTCCGCACGTCGAAGCGCCCGACCAGGTCACCGGCGCGATCCTGGAGTGGATCAAGAAGCCGCTAGACGCGGTATTCGCGCAGGTCGGTGACCTCGTTGGCCGGTGCCCAGCCCTGGTACACACCGAAGTCGAACTCTTCGAGCCCGAGCGTTGTCGCGACCGGTGCCTTGCCGCCGGTGTACTCGACCCGCAGCCACCCCTCGTGCTCGCCGAGCACGATGAACGGCTCGCCGCGCCACACGCAGGTGGTCCGCACGTAGCAGAAGTCCTCGGCGGCATCGGCCGGCACGATCATCCGGTACCGGCGATCGTTGATCCGCGCGAAGCCGGTCACCGGCTCGGCCGAGTAGAGCCGGAACGTCTCGCCGTCCGGGCTGGCCTCGTAGACGACACCCTTGTACGTGGCCTGGTAACCGTCGCGCATCAGCGTTCACCCACTCGTGAAGCGGACCAACTCGCGGACCCTCGGCCGGTCGGCTTTCCGCGCCAGCGTGGATCGAGCGGATCGTCAGCGGGATCGAGCGGCAGGCGCGTTCTGACGGGTACGCCCGCGGGCGGTACCGGCTGCCACGCGCGCCGTGATGGGCGCGGGCGACGTTGCGCCGTACGGTGGCCGGCACCATCGGATCCCAGTCCGCTGTGATCCCGACGTCCAACGCCGAGCGCCAGATGCACTCGTCGGCGTCCAGCACCGCCACCAGCATCGGGTCGCCGGTGCTTGTCAGCCGCCACATCTGCGCGCCGTGCGGCAGCCGGATGCTGTCGACCTTGAACTCGGCGATGACGTCACCGCGCTCGGCCGGCGCGAATCCGTTGCCACGGAACGGCGCCCGCTCGATCATCCAGCCCTGCATCGCTCGCATGCCGGCTTCGTGCTGCCCGCCGTACGGGATGCGGTAGAGATCGCCGCGGTGCGCCGCCCAACGCAGCACGTACACGTCGGTCGCGTCGCGCTTGAACGGCGAGCCCGTGTACGACAGGCCCAGCGTCGAGTAGATCTGCTCAGGCGTGTGCAGGTGCGACGACCTCGCTGGCCCGGTGCACGAACCCGGACGCTCGGTCGTACCCGCGATCCAGGTAGTAGTCGACCTGCGACGGCGCGATCGGCTTCTGCATGATGATCGTGCTGGTCGACGGCGGCGGGGCGGGCGGCTCCGGTCTCGTCTACCTCGACCAGGTCATCGTCGGCCGGTCAGCCCGACGTCGGCGGCCCAGACTGCGAGCGCCTTGATCTGGGTGCCGGGCAGCGTCGCTCCGACCGGCGTGCCCGGGTTGACGGCGAATGCCCAGTTCTCATCCGGCCAGACGCGGATCAGCTGCACGAACTTCGCGGTCACCGCGACCACGCCATCGCCCATGAACTCTGACATCCGCTCGGGCGACGTGAAGATCACCAGGTACGCCTGGCCGTCGACCACCTCGCGGCGCCATGGGAACGCGGGATCGTCCGGCCGGACATCCGCCGATTCGCCGGTCGGGATCGGGATGAGCACCTTCGCGAGAAGTAGCGTCGACAGGAAGTTGTCGGTTTTCGCGCTGCTCGCGGCGGCCAGTAGGTTCGCTTCGACTTCGTTGGCCGGCGTGAAGCTCGGCTTCGCCGCGAGACCCGCGCGACTGGCGTCGGATGCTGCGGCCGCGTCCTTTGCCGCGGCGGCTCGACGGCGGGCACCTGCGGCCGCACCGGCCATCGGCGCCGTGGGTCCGCCGGGCTGTCCCGGACGGCCGACCACCTGCGTACGTTCGTCGACGTCCGACTCGACCACGGTGGCATCGATGACATCGACGTCCATTACGACGCTGCTCGTACGGCCCGGGCTGACCACGACGGTCGCATCGACGATGCGTGCTTCCATTGCGCTCGCACCCAGCACAGTCGACGAGATGATCTCGGCATCGATGATGCTGGCTTCATAACGGCGTACTCGCCGGGCGGGATCACGCATCGCGGTACGGCCGGCTCGTCGGGCGTTGGCGCCGGAAGAGGCCCCGGCGCCGGCCGGACCGGCGCCCGAGACGACCTGGGTGTCCTCGACGTCGATCACATCGTCCGGCTCGATCGGCGTGCCGTGCGGCGTTCCGAATCGGGACGCGCCGGCCGGAGGCGCCTCGGCTACCGGCGTTGCCGCAGACGAGGCAAACCGCGGCGGCGTGGCCGCCGATGCGGCAAAGCGAGTCGTTCGGGCGCCATCAGACGGCGGTACGGATGACGGGAACGTTGACGTCGGCGCTTCGTCCGGACGCCCCAAACCGTCGATGGTCGAACGCGCGGTCGGCGACGGCTCGGACACCGGCGGTGGAGAATCGGGCGGATTCAGGCCCCGCCGAGGGCCGGACGAGCGGCCCGGGAGGCGAACGTCTCCCCGAGCGAGCTGGCCGACGAACCACGGCGGGAGGTAGCCCTCGATCGGCAGGCCGGGATTGACGGCCAGCCACCATTCGTGATTCGGCCAGGTGTTCGCGAGCTCGTGGAAGGCGATCTTGCGAGCCGAACCAGCGTTCTCGGCCAAGCAGATCCGCATCGCCTCGGCGGACGTGAACGACAACACATGCGTACGCCCGCCGGACGCCCACGTGCCCCAGCCCATCGCGGTCCGACCGGCCAGGGCGTCCGCCGAGACCGGCAGCAACAATTCGGTTCGAGAGAGGATCCGGAAGTACAGCTCCTGGTCGGACGTCCGCAGTGCGTCGCGCATAGCGGCTTCGGCCTCGGTGGCCGGCTCCCACTCAGTCACGGCCCACCTCTCTCGTCCGCATCGATCCGCCCTCAAGCTACAAGTCGTCCGTACTTTACCGTCAGCCGCCGGTCGGTCACGATTTGAACGATCCAGCGTGCCGCCGGCGCCGCGATGGTGCGCGACTCGGCGTACCTCCCAGCGTAGGCGGCGATGCGGCCGATCTCGATGACCACGCCGAGCGCGCGACCCGCCAGTCGTACGCTACCCGCCGACGGTGAACTGTTGCGGATCTTGACATCTTCGCAGCTCAGACCACGAGGCAGGACATATACGGATGACCGGAGCGTCCAGACAACCCACGCATATCACCAATGTGCGCGCGACTTGTCTGGACACGGCCGGCACCGCATTTAAGAAAATAGGTCGGCGTTCCTCCGCTCGGTCGCGAGGTAGTCGGCGGCCGATTCATCCACCGCGATCTTGATATCCCGCAGCATCCTGGCAAGATCTGCTGCGGCCGAACGCCATGTTGCCTGCCGGGCGTCGTACGCCGACCGCGCTTCACCGCTCCAGTGCGCGACGAGCGGTGCGGCGTCGCGCTCCAACTGATCCAACTGGCCCTCAAGCTCCCCGAGCGCGTGCGCGATGTCCGCACTCGCGGCGTCGAGTGCGGTGAAGTTGACGACCAGCACATCGTCGTTGATCATGAATCTCCTCCTTCGGTCGCTACAGCGGGAGCGTCAGGCCGCCGCCGGTGGGTGCCATCCGGGCAGCCGCGCCGGCATCGGTCGCGTCGTAGTGGGTGCCGGATCGCCGGATCGCCGCCGCGGTCTCGGCAAGCGTGCGGTGCAGCAGCTCCTGATCATGTGCCCATGCGGATTTGACCTGCTCGAAAGAGCGGCCACCCGCGCCCTGCCACTGCGTACGCAAGACGTCGAGCTCGGCCATGAGGCGCTTGAGCATCGCCTCCAACGAGAGATTGACCTGTTCGAAGCGGGCGGCGGTATGCGCCATCACATCGGCGTGCGCCTGTGTTGTTGCCATTTCTGGAATCTCACCTCCGGGAACGGTTGAACTCCTCCGATGAACCGCATGACCGTATCCACGCATCGACTAACATCGCTACCATTAGTTCGGAGCTGTGGATAACTCCCGGCATTGCGCGCATAAGGCCAGCCATACGTGGGACGACTAGTCGGCGAGGGCCGCCTGCCGGCTCAGCGTCGGACCGGCGATCAATACACCGAGCACGCTCTTCGGCATGACCAGGACCGGCGCTCGGCCGTAGCCCAGGCTGTCCAGCGCCGCCTGGCCACCAGTGATCGGATAGTAGATTCCAGTGGCCGTGACCAGGTCGATCGTGGATGCTGCCGAGGCCGCCTTGATGAGCACGGCCGCGTTCGCGGGGAGCACGAAGACGGCCGTACCCGCACTCTCGACCGGATTGATCGTCGTGTGTGTCACCGTGCCGGACTGATCCAAGCTGATGCACAGCGTGGCCGGTAATGCGAGCCGGAGCGGCTTCGGTGGCCGCAACGTCAGTGCGGTCGGCGAGATCACCGCGCCGACCGGCAATGTCTCCAGGACATCGTCCGGCACCGCAGCGGCCACGACGCCGGCCCACTTGTATGCGCTGAACACCGCCGCCGGATTGGAGATGAGGTGGCGGGTGCGATTCCACACGAGATAGTCGGCGCCACGATTCGAAACGACGATCGAGCTGGTGTTGAGGCCGTCTCCACCGGACAGCCCGATATAGCCGACCAAGCCGGTCGCGTCGACGCCGCCCGCCGCTGACGGGAACACGATCGACGCGGTGGGGCGGCGGGTCACCGAGCAGATTGCGACGTCACCGCCGACCATCGTGGTCGCGGCCGGCAGCGCCGGAGCAGCCTTGATGCCGATCGCCGGACCGGGACTCGCCGCAAGGATCGTGGCGTGTGCCACGGTCACTCGATGAGGGGTTGGCGTGCCCAGGATCAGATCGGCTGACACGGCGTTCGCCGGCGGCCGCAGCCGACCGGCGACGTACACGTACGAGCGGCCGGTATCGGCGTCAACGACCAGCACGCCCGCGCGTTGCCACGCGGACGCAGCGGTCGACACCGGTTCCGGGGAGAGGGCAGGAGTCGGCGAGTCGCTCGTAACCGGCGCGGACGACATCAGCGACGGACTGGCAGAGGGATTCGCGGCGGCAGCCGACGCCGGTGCCCGATGGGCGGCCAGTAGCGCTGTCGCGGCAACCACGGTCAGTACGAGTACCGCGACGACGACGCTCCCGCCGGTGGCGGCCCCGAACCGCCGCGGCGACTGCCTACCGCCCACGATCGCCGTCTCCGCTGACCGCATCGCGGCACGTTGAATCAGTGCCCGATCCCGCCGGACCACCACCGATCTTCACCCCGATCCGCTGCAGATCACCGCTGAGCCACCGACCGCAGGCGATTCACTCCCAGGAGCGTTTACCAGTGACAGCCGCCGATTTCCCGCCCTACGATAGCGGTTCATCGATGACCCGGGGAGGCATGGACATGAGCGGAGCGCGACGGTACGTGCGGCGCCTTCTGCTCGTCGAACTCGCCGGAATCGCAGTGCTCCTGGCCGCATGGACGGATGCGATCGCCCTTCGGGTCGTGCTCGTCTGCATTGCGGCCGGATGCGTGGTGATCGCCTATGGCCGATGGCGGCACCGGCGTCTTGCCGCCTCCGCCGCGGTGTCTGCGCGTTGGCTGGTTCGCCGCCGCACACCGACGAGATCAACCGCGGCCGCCGGCGATGTCGTTTTCGACGCCGATGGGCTCGTCGGCGTGTTCTGCCTCGGCGATCCGGAAATGTTGGTGTCCTCGGCCGAGACACCACTACCCCGGCTGGACCGGTGGACGTCGCCGATCCGCGGCATCGGTCCGGAAATTCGGTTTCAGTTGGTCGTCCGCGCGACGCGGGGGTCGACAAACGCCTATCTCGCCGTTCGCGCGCGTCGACACGTCAACGGCGTCTCCTTCACGGATCCGGCGCTCCTCGCCGCGCTCGACACGGGGCTACGACGGGCATCCCAGCGCCTGACGCGATCCGGCATCGGACACACCCGGATGGTCGGACCCGCGCTGGACGCCGCCACCGGCGCCGGCGAGGCGATCCGCGAGGCTTGGGACCACCTGAGCGTAGGTCCGATGCGGCAGATCACGGTGCGCACGTCGCACCGGGTCGCCCCAATGAATCAAGACCAATTGGTACGCCTTCTCGCGGCCCCAACCGCGGAGACCGTGATCGCATGGTCGGGCGCGGGTTCGGACGTGGTGATCCGGCTCGGAGCAACGTCCGAGCACCTGCTGACCGAGGCCGTCGCACACATCGCATCCATCGTGCCGGTGCGCCGGCTCGACGGCGAGCACACGGCCGGACGACGGATGACGCTACCGCTGGCGATCGGCCCTTACGACGCGTCGATCGCGCCCGGCGCCTCGTTGTCGCTCGCATCCGGCGGTGTGGTGATCGGCGACGATCGGAGTGGCCGCTCATTACGCATCCATGTGCGGGATGGACTCCGCATCAGCGTCGTGGTCGTGGGCGGTGCCGCCGTCGCGGAAGCGTTGGCACACCAGGCGGCAGAGGTCCCGGTCGACGTCGAGACGTGGATGCATCCGCCGGACGCGGACACCCTGCGCTCGGCAGACGTCGTGGTCTGCGCACCGATGACGCCGGCCGATGCTCAGGCCGTTGCCGCGGCACTCGACCTGTCCGCAACGACGACCGCATGGCTGAGCCGGATCGAGCCGGACATGGTCGCGGTCATCGCGGACCGTATGGTGCGCTGGGCGCGACGGCCGGAGGTCGTGCCGGATATCGAGGGTCTGGTCGCGTTTGCGTGAACGTGAAAGGATTCCGCGCATGTCATACGTGATCCGGCTCGTCATCAGCGCCGTTGCAGTGTGGATCGCCACGCTGCTGATTAGCGGCGTGCAAGTGACCACTGACTCCACCGGCGAGAAGGTGCTGACGATCCTCGCGGTCGCGGTCATCTTCGGCATCGTCAATGCGGTTTTGCGACCGATCATCAAGACGATCGGATGCGCGTTCTACGTCTTAACGCTCGGCTTGATCTCGATCATCGTCAACGGACTGCTGTTCTGGCTCGCCAGCTGGATCGCGGGTGAGCTCAGCATCCCGTTCCACGTCGAGAACTTCTGGCCGAGTGCGGTGCTCGGCGCACTTATCGTCGGCATCGTCGGTTGGCTCCTCGGCATCGTGGTCCCGGACAAGGTCCAGGGCAAGAACTGAAACGACCACGAGCGGGTCCATGCCTTACGGTAGGCGGCATGGACTCGCGTCGTGGTTTCGTTTCCGGGCTGGCCGCGTACGTGATCTGGGGCTTCTTCCCGCTCTACTTTCACTATCTGCTGCCCGCCGGGCCGGTCGAGATCCTTGCGCACCGCATCGTCTGGTCGGTGGTCACGGTGGCGATCATCACGACCGTCCTGCGGCGCTGGCGCAACATCGTCGAGCTACGTCACCAACCGCGCAAGCTTGCCGGGATGGTCATCGCGGCCGTTCTGATCGGCGTCAACTGGTACGTCTACATCTACGGCGTCAACACGAACCGCGTAATCGAGACTTCACTCGGCTACTTCCTGACCCCGCTGATCTCGGTACTGTTCGGGGTCGTCGTCTTCAAGGAACGTCTCCGCGGGTACCAATGGCTGGCGATCGGCGTCGGCGGCGCGGCGGTCACCGTCATCGCGTTCGACTACGGCCACGTCCCGTGGATCGCGCTCACGCTGGCGATCTCGTTCGGCTCGTACGGCATGGTGAAGAAGCGGCTCGGCCTGCCACCGACCGACGGGCTGCTGCTGGAGTCGTCTGCGCTGGCCGCACCGGCCCTCGCGTACCTGATCTGGCTAGGCACATCCGGGCGCTCGACGTTCGTCAGCGTCTCTCCAACGCATACCCTGCTGTTGGCCGCATCCGGCGTGATCACCGCCGTACCGTTGCTGCTCTTCGCGGACTCGGCCAACCGCATCCCGCTCACCGCTCTGGGCATCCTGCAGTACACCGCACCGATCCTGCAGCTCGGATGCGGACTGCTGTGGCTGCACGAGAGCATGCCCCGCGCCGAGCTCATCGGCTTCTGCCTCGTTTGGGTCGCCCTGGGCATCTTCACCTGGGACGCGCTGCGTAGCCGCTCCCCGGACGGATCAGAAGTTGTAGAAGAGAACGACCTCACCGCTGGAGTCGCGGAGTTCTAGCCGCGACATCTGCGGTACCGACCAGGACGTGAGAGTCGCCGGTACGCGAATCGCGTCCCCCGGTGCCACGCCCCAGGTGGCGAGTTCCTGCGCCGGCTTGCCGTTGACCGGGATCGCGAAGAGGCCGAACCACTTCTTCCCGTTGTACGTGCTGCCGAACGCGGTCGGGTACCGGCAGGTCAACTCGATCTCCGTGCCACCGACGACCGGCGCGAAGCCGACCTGCGCGGACACCGTGGTGTCCGCATCCTCCGGCATCATGTCGTGCAGCGCGACCGGCGGCGAGATCACCGTTGACGGTGACGGCTTCGTGGCCGTCGTGGTCTGCGTGTGCGGCGTGGACGCGGGCAGGTTGAGCCCGGCCACGAGCGCCAGCGCGACGACGACCGTGGCACCCGCACCGGCCAGGACCCGGCGTCCGCGACGCTGGCGGTGCACCTTCGCGAGGACCGACGGCAGGACCGACGGAGCGGGCATCTCGGCGATGGACACGACCGACGCCTCATCCAGCCGACCGAGCAGGCCTGGCAGGACCGCCAGGTCGTTGACTTCGGCCTGGCATTCCGAGCATGTCGCCATGTGTTGCTCGAACGCGATCCGCTGCGCGGGCGCGAGCGCACCGAGCACGTACACGCCGGAGTCGACGAGGTGGGGGCAGGTCATTGCGTCACTCCCATCTCGGCGAGGATCAAACGGAGCGCACGCAACGCGTAATGGGTGCGCGACTTGACCGTGCCCGGTGGAACACCGAGCCGGACGGCCGCGTCGGCGACCGATCGACCCCGGTAGAAACACTCGACCAGGACCTGGCGGTGCGTCGGCGTCAGCCGATTCAACGCCTCGGCGATCAGCCAAGATTCGACCGCGCGATCCGCCTCGTCGATCGTGGCCGGCTCCGGCAGCGTATCCGTCACGACCTCCGGCACACGGCTCGAGCGTCGGCGCCACGCGTCGATGGACAGATTACGCGCGGTCGTGAACAGCCAAGCCCGCACGGATCCCCGATCTGGGTCTAGGAGGTCTGGATGCCGCCATGCGCGTACCAATGTCTCTTGCACTAGATCTTCCGCCCGTTGTCGATCTCCGCCGACGAGACGCAGGGCATGTGCGAACAACGCATCGCCGTGCTCATCACAGAGCGCGCGCACCAATTCGTCGTCCGCCGTACCCACCGCCGCTCGTCCCCCAATACCGCGAGATCCTTACGCAGATCCCTGCTCGGGACCCTGTGCCAGGGTTTACGGATGGCGGTGGGCAGGCGGTTCAACGGCGACGAGTTCGCGGAGCTCACGGGACAATTCGGAGAGCCTTGTCCGGAATATGTTCGTCGATGCCGCCAGTTCGTCCAGCGGCGCTGCGACCGCGAGCACCATCCGGCGCTCCGGATCCCGATCGGACACCACGGTCAGCGCGGCACAACCGATGCCATTCCGGAATTGGCCGAGTTCCAGCTGCATGCCGCGGCGTTCGCCGATCGACAGGTCGCTCTCCAGCGCCTCCGGCGAGTCGAGCGTCGCGCGGGTATAGGTCCGCATGCCGGATTCCTTGACGTACCGCGTGCGGTCTTCGGGGCGCATCGTGGCCAGCAGCGCCTTGCCCAACGCGGTCGCGTGCGCGCCGTCGTCGAAGCCCGGCACAAGATCTTCCAGGTACGGCGAGCGAGGCCCCTCGGCAACCGCGGTCAACGCGATCCGGCCGTTCACGAAGCGACCGATGTAGTGGCTGTATCCACTCTCCTGCGCGGCCCGGCGGAGGCGATCGATGATCGTGGTGGGCGCCCGGAACGCCTCGACCAATTCGCGGAAGCGATCGCTGACTTCAAGCCCGACACCGTACGTCCCGTCGTCGCGCCGGATCACATAGCCCTCGTACGCCAGCGTGCGCACGAGGTGGTACGTCGTCGCGACGGTCAGGTCGCATCGACGAGCGATCTGCTTGACGGTCAGGCCCCGAGGCGTACCGCCAACCGACTCCAAGACCCGCAGAGCGCGCGAAACACTGCGGATCAGGTCCGCTGGCTCTGCTTGAGGATCACGCACCGTGTCTCCATGGTGTACGCCGAGGTATCGGTCCGACCGAGGCTTCACCATATGAAATCCAGACACGTTTGCCAACGTCCATACGGCGTTCCCTGAAACCGGACGGCTGATGGCGAGATCGCCAGTTTGGCGGTAAGCAAGCCGTTACGGCATGGGCCTTACGCGTACGTGCGTTCAGCTGGTGCGGTCCGCGATGAAGTCGCACATGCGACTCCAGCGCATGTCGCGCCGTACCGGCGGGTAGCAATTGCAGCTGCGTACGCGCGGTTTCCGCATAGGACCGAACGGTCTCCCGAGCCTGTTTGAACGCCGCCGATTCACGCAGCAGCCGCGAGCGCCTCGGCGTGTACGGCATCGTCGGAAATCGGACCGCGGCGAGAATCTCGCGAAGCCGTACCGCATCCGGATCCGCGTCGTCACCCGCAAGCGCGTACAGCACCGGCAGGGTCGGTATGCCTTCGCGCAGATCGGTTCCCGGCGTCTTGCCGGACTGGGTCGACTCGGAGGCGATGTCGAGCAGGTCGTCGGAGAGCTGGAACGCGATGCCGATCGTCTCGCCGTACGACGCGAGCGCCTCGACCTGGTCCGCGTCGGCGCCGGCGAACATGCCGCCGAAACGAGCGGACGTCGCGATCAGCGAACCGGTCTTCTCCGCGATCACGCGGCAGGTAGTGCTCGACCGGATCGGATCCGCGAGCGCCCACAGTCTCGCCGATCTGGCCGTGCACCAGCCGGGCGAACGTATCGGCCTGGATCCGGACCGCATCGGGGCCGAGTCCGGCCGCGACGCTCGCGGCCCGCGACGAACAGGTAGTCGCCGACCAGGATCGCGACCGAGTTCGTCCAGCGAGCGTTCGCCGAAGGCGCGCCGCGCCGGACGTCCGCCTCGTCCATCACGTCGTCGTGGTACAGCGTGGCCAGGTGGGTCAGCTCGACCACGATCGCCGCGTCGACGATCTCCGGCGCGCCGCCGTCCCCGAACTGGGCGGCGAGCGCGACGAGCAACGGCCGGAACCGCTTGCCGCCGGCATCGACCAGGTGCACCGACGCCTCCGCGATCAGCGGATCGTCGCTGCGGATCACGTCGTGCAGGCGCACTTCGACGTCCGCGAGCGTCGCGAGGATGCGCGCCTCCAGCTCGGGGTTCGCGATGTCCATGCCGAGGTATCGGGCCGTTGGGGTTGCCACGGCCCCAACGATGCCATACCGGCTGGGCAGGATGGCCCCTGGGCTAGCCACGTCGAGGTCGAACGATTATGCGTCAGCGGAGGAACTGGGCCGCCTGACTGGCCAGATCGATGACCGGAGTCGGGAACACACCGAGCCAGATCGTCGCGAGTACGCCGATGGTGAGTGCTGCCGACGTGAAGAAGCCCGGAATCGAAACGGTCGGAGTCGAGCTCGCCCGGCTCGGACAGCCACATCATCACGACCACCCGCAGGTACGGGAAGGCCAGGATCATGCTGCGTGAGCACGCCGACGATCAGGAGCCAGGTCTGGCCGGCGCCCTGAGCCGCCGCGAAGACGTAGAACTTCGCGAGGAAGCCCGAGGTCAGCGGGATACCGGCGAATGCGAGCATCAGGAACGTGAAGATCGCCGCGTACATCGGCGAACGACGTCCCAGCCCGGCCCAGCGCGACATGTGCGTCGCCTCACCGTCCGAGTCGCGGACCAGCGTGACGAGCGCGAACGACGCGATCACCGTGAAGCCGTACGCGACCAGGTAGAACATCGTCGAGCTGAGGCCGTCCTTGTTCAGCGCGAGCACGCCGACGAGCAGGTAACCGGCGTTCGCGATGGACGAGTAGGCGAGCAGGCGCTTCATGTCGGTCTGCGTGATCGCGAGGATCGAGCCGACCAGCATCGTGAGGATGGCGACGATGCCGAGCACGAACTTGACGTCCCACGTGGCACCGGCGAACGCGACGTACAGCACGCGCAGCAGGCCACCGAACGCGGCGACCTTGGTGCAGGCGGCCATGAACGCGGTGACCGGCGTGGGCGCGCCCTGATAGACGTCCGGCGTCCACACGTGGAACGGCACCGCAGCGGCCTTGAACAGCAGGCCGATCGCGATCAGCGCGACACCCGCGATCAGCAGCGTGTAGCTGTTCGCCGAGCCCGCGATCGCGTTGTGGATGTCGGAGAACGAAACCGAGCCGGCGTACCCGTACACGAGCGCGATTCCGAACAGGAAGAACGCCGAGGCGAACGCGCCGAGCAGGAAGTACTTCATCGCCGCTTCCTGCGAGAGCAGGCGACGGCGGCGAGCCAGTGCGCACATCAGGTACAGCGGAAGCGAGAACACCTCGAGCGCGACGAACATCGTCAGCAGGTCGTTCGCCGACACGAACAGCAGCATGCCGCCGAGCGAGAACAGCATCAGCGGGAAGACGTCGGTACCGCCGGACTTGTTCGCGGCCTGCTGCCGGTCCGCCTCGGTGCCGGCGGTGACGGCCGCGGTCGCCACGAACGGCCCGCCGCGTTCCAGTGACCGCTCGGAGACCAGGAACAGCGTCACGAGCCCGAGCACGAGCAGCGTGCCCGACATGAACAGCGCCGGACCGTCGATCGCGATCGCGCCACCGGCGGTCAGCGTGCCGTTCAGCGGCTTCTGCAGGTGCGTACCGAGGTACACCACGAATACGAAGGCCGCGATGATCGCCGCCGCCGACAGCAGGAACTGAGACGCCGGCCGCCAGGTACGCGGTACGAACGCCTCCACCAGTACGGCCAGCACGGCGCCACCGAGCAGGATCAGGATCGGCGCGAGCGCCACGTAGTTCAGATGCGGGAGCTGGAACGTACCCGTATCCGCGGCCAATACCGCTGCGTGGGAGAGATTCACTTGCCGCCTCCAGTAGCGGTATTCGGAGCGGTCGGCGCGGGGTCGGTCGTGCCGACCGTCGACAGCGTCGCCTTGATGGCGGGGTTGATGACATCGATGACCGGCTTCGGGTAGAAGCCGAGGAAGATGATCAGAATGAGCAGCGGGGCGACCACGACGGTCTCACGAAGTGAGATGTCTTTCCGCATTCGGTCGATCTTCTCCAAGGCCGGGTTGACCGTCCCTTGTGTCGTCCGCTGAACCATCCACAGCACGTAGCAGCAGGCCAGGATGATGCCGGCGGTCGCAATGATCGCCACCGTCTTGTTGACCGTGAACGTACCGATCAGCACGAGGAACTCACTGACGAACGGAGACGTCCCGGGGAGTGCGAGCGATGCCAGACCGGCGAAGAAGAAGATGCCGGCGAGTACCGGGAGCATCTTTCCGGCGCCGCCGAAGTCCGTGACGTTCTGCGAACCCCGGCGAGTCACGAACATACCGACCACAATGAACAGAAGACCGGTCGCGAGACCGTGGTTCAGCATGTAGAGCACCGCACCCGTACCGGCCTGCGTGGTGAACGCGAAGATACCGATGCCGATGAAGCCGAAGTGCGCGATCGACGTGTACGACACCAGCCGCTTCAGGTCGTTCTGACCCACCGCGAGCAACGCACCGTAGATCACACCGACCAGCGCCAAGGCGAGTCCGAGGGGGGCGAAGTAACGCGAAGCGTGCGGGAACAGCGGCAGGCAGTAACGCAGGATGCCGAACGTACCCACCTTGTCGAGTACGCCGACGAGCAGCGCACCCGCACCGGCCGGAGCAGCGCCACCGGCGTCTGGCAGCCACGTGTGGAACGGAAAGAACGGCGCCTTGATCGCGAACGCGATGAAGAATCCGAGGAACAGCCAACGCTCGGTGCTCGTCGACATGTGCAGCGTGGTGAGCTGCTGCCAGTTGAACGTACCGGTGCCGAGTTGGTCCTTGCCGACGATCCACAGCCCGATCACGGCCGCCAGCATCAGCAGGCCGCCGAACAGCGAGTAGAGGAAGAACTTCACTGCCGCGTACTGGCGACGTGGGCCGCCGTAGCTGCCGATCAGGAAGTACATCGGGACCAGCATGATCTCGAAGAACACATAGAACAGGAACACGTCCGCCGCGGCGAACACGCCGATCATCGTGAACTCGAGCGCCAGCAGCAGCGCGAAGTACGCCGGTACGCTCCGGCGGCTCTCCTCGGCGTCGTGCCAGGACGCCAGGATCACGACCGGTACCAGGATCGCGATCAGCAGGATCATCACGAGTGCGATGCCGTCGACCGAGAGCGTGAAGCTCGTACCGAAGCTGGAGATCCAGGTGTGCGACACGGTGAACTGGAAGCGGTCGCCGTTGGGCTTGAACGCGACCCACATCGCGATCGCGACACCGAGTACGGCGAGCGACCAGAGCAGCGCGATCACCTTGGCCAGCTGCGGCTTGCTCCGCGGTACGAGAGCGACAGCACCTGCCCCGACGAGCGGGCCGAGCGTCAGCACGCTCAAGTAGTAGGAATGCATCAGCTGGCCCTTCTTACAACGCGTTGCGAAATGTTGGTAGTGCTCATCCGATCGCCACCGCCAACATCGCCGCGATCAGCAGGACCGCACCGCCCAGAATCGACAGCGCGTACGTGCGAACGAATCCGGTCTGGCCGCGGCGCAGGCGACTGGAACCGCCGCCGAAGCCGGCCGCGAGACCGTTGACGAGTCCGTCGATGCCCTTGTTGTCGAGGTAGACGAGCGCCCGGGTCAGGTAGATGCCCGGCTTCTCGAAGACCGCCTCGTTCAGCGTGTCGCCGTACAGGTTGCGGCGAGCGGCCGTGACGACCGGGCCGGCCGGCTGCTCGACGAGCTCGGTTCCGTTGCGGAACAGCGCCCAAGCGAATACGCCGCCCAGCACGACGACCACGAGCGTGATCCACGTGATCAGGGTTTCGCTGACCCGGGCATGCGAAACCTCGCCGCCAAGACCCATCGGGGTCAGCCAGTTCACCACGGACGTCTTCATTAAGAAGCCCGCGACGATCGAGCCGAGGGCCAAGAAAATGAGCGGGATGTACATGATCGGCGGCGATTCGTGCGGGTGCTCGATCTCATCGGTCCAACGCTTCGGGCCATGGAACGTCAGCACGAACAGCCGGGTCATGTAGAACGCGGTCAGGCCCGAGCCGATCAGCGCGGCGAGGCCGAACAGCCAACCGGTCCAGCCGGGCCGGTTGAACGCGGCCGCGACGATCGGGTCCTTCGTGAAGAAGCCGGACAGCGGCGGGATGCCGATGATCGCCAGGAATCCACAGAGGAACGTGGCGTACGTCCATTTCATGTACTTGCCCAAGCCGCCGAACCGGCGGATGTCGGTCTGATCGTGCATGCCGTGCATCACCGAGCCGGCGCCGAGGAACATGTCCGGCCTTGAAGAAGCCGTGCGCGAGCAGGTGGATCAGGGCCAGCGCGTACGCGCCGCCGCCCAGGCCGACCCCGAGGAACATGTACCCGATCTGGGACACCGTCGAGTACGCGAGGATGCGCTTGATGTCGTCCTTCGCGCAGCCGATGATGCACCCGAGAACCAGCGTGAACGCACCGATCGAGACGACGAACGTCTGCGCGACGTGGTTCGCGCTGAAGATCGGGGCGGACCGGGCGATCAGGTAGACACCGGCGGTCACCATCGTCGCGGCGTGGATCAGGGCCGAGACCGGGGTCGGGCCTTCCATCGCGTCCGGCAACCAGGCCTGCAGCGGCACCTGACCGGACTTGCTGCACGCGCCGAGCAGAAGGAACAGCGCGATCGACAGGACCGTCGCCGGACGAAGCGTGCGTGACACCGGTGAACACGCCGCTGAAGCTGACCGAGCCGAACGTCGCGAACATGATGAAGATCGCGACCGCCATGCCCGCGTCACCGACGCGGTTCATGATGAACGCCTTCTTACCGGCGGTGGCCGCGCTCGGCCGGTTGAAGTACCACGAGATGAGCAGGTAGGACGCGAGGCCTACGCCTTCCCAGCCGAGGTACAGCATCACGTAGTTGTTCGCGAGCACGAGCGTGAGCATCGCGGCAACGAACAGGTTGAAGTAGCCGAAGAACCGGCGGCGTCCGGGATCGTCCGACATGTAGCCGACCGCGTACACGTGGATCAGGAGACCGACGCCGGTGATCAGCAGGACGAAGATCGCGGCCAGCGGATCCAGCAGGAGCCCGAAGCTCACCTTCAGGCTGCCGACCGAGAAGAAGTTCCACAGGTTCAACTCGGCGCTGCGTGCCTCGACACCGGCCGGCGGCGACCCGAGGTGACGCAGCTCGGAGAAGTAGAACAGCGCAAGGACGAACGAGGCCAGGAGCGCGAGTACGCCCAGCCAGTGGCCCCACTTGTTGGTGTACTTGCCGAACAGCAGCAGGAACGTCGCGCTTGCCAGCGGGATCGCGATCAGCAGCCAGAACGACGACAGTGCACCGGTGGCCGGCGCGTACGAGAGAGCTTCGAGACTCATTGCGTCCTCAGTACTTCAGCAGGTTTGCGTCGTCGACACTCGCCGAGCGTCGAGTCCGGAAGATCGACATGATGATCGCGAGTCCGACGACGACCTCCGCAGCGGCGATGACCATCACGAAGAACGCGATGACCTGGCCGGACAGATTGCCGTTCATCCGCGAGAACGTGACGAGCGCGAGGTTCGCGGCGTTGAGCATCAGCTCGACACACATGAACAGCACGATCGCGTTCCGCCGGACCAGTACGCCGACGGCGCCGATGGTGAACAGCGCCGCCGCCAGCACCACGTAGTAACTGGGGCTCATTTCTCGGAACCTCCCGTGAGCGTCTGCTTCGGTTCGGCCTCGTGCTCGGTCAGCTCGCGGAGCGGCAGGATCCCGGAGATGCTTCGCTCCGAGGCCGATCCATCCGGCAGCCGGGCCGGCGTGGCGACCGAGTCGGACAGTGCGTACACGCCGGGGCCGGGCTTCGGCGCCGGGTAGTTGCCCGGCGCGAAGCGAGCCCGCATACGTTCCGGCTGCCCGAGCTTGTCTTCCTTGTTCTTCTGCGCGTGCGCCAGCACCATTGCGCCGAGCGCGGCCGTGATCAGCAGCGCCGACGTGATCTCGAACGCGAACACGTACTGCGTGAACAGGAGATGCGCGATGCCCTGGACGTTGCCGCCGTCGACGATGTTCGCGCCCGCCGGGTGGTTCGCGGTGGCCGGATCGTTCAGCCCGACCTGCGGTGCCGTCTGGTGTTCCAGCGCCCGGTAGACGCCGGTGCAGAGCAGTACCGCGAGGCCGATGCCGAGCAGCGTCGCAGCGACGCGCTGGCCGCGAAGCGTCTCGATCACCGAGTCGGACGCGTCTCGGCCGACCAGCATCAGTACGAACAGGAACAGCATCATGATCGCGCCGGTGTACACGATGATCTGCACCAGTCCGAGGAACGGACCCGACTGCACGATGTAGAAGACACCGAGCGAGAGCATCGTTGCGACGAGGAACAGCGCCGAGTGGATCGCGTTGCGGGCCAGCACCATGCCCAGCGCACCGACGACGGCGAGGATGCCGAGGATCCAGAAGACCCACTCCTCGCCGAGGCTCATGTGCAGCGGCGCCTGCGTGGCAAGCAGCATCGACGCGCTCATCAGTGGCCTCCCGGCGAGTGTTCCGCCCCGGCGCTCGTGCCCGGGTTCGTGAGCGCGCCCACGTAGTAGTCCTTTTCGGTGTCACCAAGGCGCATCGCGTGCGGCGGCTGCTCCATGCCCGGCAGCAGCGGCGCGAGCAACTGCTCCTTCGTGAAGATCAGGTCACGCCGATTGTCGCGCGCCAGCTCGTACTCGGTGCTCATGGTGAGCGACCGGGTCGGGCAGGCTTCGATGCACAGGCCGCAGAAGATGCAGCGGCCGTAGTTGATCTGGTACACGCTGGCGTAGCGCTCGCCCGGCGAGAACCGCGCGCCCTCGACGTTGTTGCCGCCTTCGACGTAGATCGCGTCGGCCGGGCACGCCCAGGCGCACAGCTCGCAGCCGATGCACTTCTCCAAGCCGTCCGGGTGACGGTTGAGGATGTGCCGGCCGTGGTAGCGCGGCGCCGGTGGCGTGACCACCTCGGGGTATTCCTCGGTCACGACCTTCTTGAACATGTGCGAGAAGGTCACGCCGAAGCCTTTGAAGCCTCCCACGTCTTAGTCCTCACTCTCGGACGAGTCGGTGCCGACCTGCGCCGGCTCGCGCTTGGCCTCGAGACGCTTGAGGCGCGGCGATGGCGGCACGGTCAGATCCATGGGTGGTACGGGGAAGCCACCTGGGTGCGGCGGCACTTCGCCGGCCGGTACCGGCTTCTCTTTCTGCGGTGCCAGCAGGAACGGAATCGCGGCGAGGATGACGACGCCGACGATGATCCAGGCCTTCTCTGCACCGGACAGGCTCGACGCCTGCATCACCTTCACGCCGGACAGCGCGAGGATCCAGACCAGGCTGACCGGGATCAGCACCTTCCAGCCGAAGCGCATGAACTGGTCGTACCGCAGACGCGGCATCGTGCCACGCAGCCAGACGAACAGGAACAGCATGATCAGCAGCTTGATCGTGAACCAGAGGATCGGCCAGTAGCCGTGGTTCGCACCGCTCCAGAGCGAGATCGGCCACGGTGCCCGCCAGCCGCCGAAGAAAAGCGTCACGCAGAGCGCGGACACGGTCACCATGTTGATGTACTCAGCGAGGAAGAACAGTGCGAACTTCAGCGACGAGTATTCGGTGTGGAAGCCACCGACGAGCTCCGACTCGGCCTCGGGAAGGTCGAACGGCGCCCGGTTCGTCTCACCGACCGCCGAGATGAAGTAGATCAGCAGGCTCGGGAGCAGCAGGATCGCGTACCAACCCGGGCCGGTGAAGTGCCAGCCGAACAGGCTGATCTTGGTGCCGTGCGCCTGCGCCGCGACGATGCCGGACGTCGACATCGTGTTCGCCGAGATGAAGACCGCCACGATCGCGAGGCCCATCGCGACCTCGTACGAGATCACCTGCGCCGCCGAGCGAAGACCACCGAGCAGCGGGTACGTCGAGCCGGACGCGTATCCGCCGAGCACGATGCCGTACACGCCCATCGCCGAACACGCGAGCACCACGAGCACGCCGACCGACGTGTCCGTCAGCTGCAGCGGCGTGTGGTGACCGGCGATCGAGACGATCGGGCCGAACGGAATCACCGCGAACGCGGTGAACGCGGCGACCGTCGAGATCACCGGCGCGATGAAGAACACCGCCTTGTCGGCGAGCGTCGGCATGATGTCTTCCTTGAAGGCGAGCTTCAAGCCGTCCGCCAGCGATTGCAACAGTCCGAACGGGCCAACCCGGTTGGGGCCTGGACGGACCTGCATACGAGCGACCACGCGGCGCTCGTACCAGATCGCGAACAACGTCATCACGACGAGGAAGATGAAGACCGCGAGGATCTTGATGATGACGATCCACCACGTGTCGCGGCCGAAATCATCCAGGGTCGGGTTCATTGCGCCCCTCCGCTTGTCTTACCTGCGGTGATCGAAACGACGGCCCCGGAGGTCACGCCCAGCGTCCGTCGTACGGTCGATCCCGGTGAATTCGTCGGCAGCCAGACGACGCCCTCGGCCATCTCACCAATCTCGGCCGGCAGCGTGATCGCACCGCGCTCGGTGCCTACCGTGACCGGATCGCCGTCGGCCACGCCGAGCTTCCCGGCCAGAGCCTTCCCGATCCGTACGGCCGGCGGGCGCGCCGTGCCCATCAGCGCCTCGTCACCGTCGGTCAGGCTGCCCAGGTCGAGCAGCTGGTGCCAGGTCGCGAGGATCGCCTCTCCGGTACCGGCCAGCGGCGCGGGCACCGAGGCAGCGGTCGGCGCGGCCGGACGCGGGGCGTCGGTCGGCGGTGTCATACCGATCTCGCGCCGGATCTTCGCCGCGTCGGCGCAGCCGAGCTCGATCCGGAACTCGGCGGCCAGCGCGTCGAGCACGCGGGCGTCGGACATCGCGGTGGTGTTCAGGACCGCTTCGAACGTGCGCGTACGGCCTTCCCAGTCCACGAACGTGCCGGCCTTCTCGACCACCGGAGCGACCGGGAACACCACGTCGGCGCGGCGCGAGACAGCCGTTCCGCGTACCTCGAAGCTGATCAGAAAGTCGACGTGGTCGAGCGCTTCTTCGGCCCGGCCCGGGTCGGCCAGGTCGGCCGGGTCGACACCGGCCACGATCAGCGCGCCGATCGCACCGGACGCCGCCGCGGCGAGAATGCCGTCGGTGTCGCGACCGGCCGCACTCGGCAGCACTCCGGCCGCCAGGCCCCACTTCTCGGCCATCTCGGCCCGCGCCGCCGCCTCGTTGAC
Source organism: uncultured Actinomycetota bacterium (assembly GCA_963831705.1). Classification (GTDB taxonomy): domain Bacteria; phylum Actinomycetota; class Actinomycetes; order Mycobacteriales; family Micromonosporaceae; genus DASQPR01. Next base: position 1,441,170 of record CAWHRE010000010.1, read on the forward strand.
CGGGCGTCCGCCCGGGAGCAGGTTCGGCAGGCAGCCGGCTTCCAACGCGCCGCGGTCACCCGCACGCCGCGGAACCCAGGCGAGCTTCGCGCTGGTCCGGACGGCCAGTGCGGCCGCGGCGGACAGTGCACGCGGTGCCGTGGCCAGCCGCTCGCCCACGATGATCAGCGGACGCTCGGTCTTCAACGCGTCGGCGACCACGTCGTTCGTAGCCAGTGCCTCGGCCTCGCGACCGGGAACCGTGAGGACGACGTTCGCGCTCAGCTTTTCGAAGCCGCGCGAAGCGAACGGCGCCAGCGCAACGATCGGAAGATTGCGCGCCGTGACCTGCTTGCGCATGCGCAGGAACAGGATCGGGCACTCCTCCTCCGGCTCCAGGCCGGCGATCACGATCGCGGTCGCGTTGTCCACGTCCGCGTACGTCACGTCGCCGACGCCCACCACGTTCGACGCCAGGAACTGCGTCTCCTCGTCGGAGACCGGCCGGGCGCGGAAGTCGATGTCGTTCGTACCGAGCACGACGCGGGCGAACTTCGCGTACGCGTACGCGTCCTCGACCGTGAGCCGACCGCCGGTCAGCACACCGACGCCGGAGTTGCGCCGGGCCAGCCGCAGACCTTCGGCGGCGACCAGCAGCGCCTCGGGCCAGGACGCCTCACGCAGGTCACCGGTCTTCGCGTCCCGGACCAGCGGCTGCTGGAGCCGGTCGAACGCGGTCGAGTACTGGAAGCCCCAGCGGCCTTTGTCGCAGTTCCACTCTTCGTTGACCTGCGGGTCGTTGCCGGCCAGACGACGCATCACCTTGCCGCGACGGTGGTCGGTGCGCTGCGAGCATCCCGCGGCACAGTGCTCACAGGCACTCGGCGTGGAGACCAGGTCGAACGGGCGAGCCCGGAACCGGTACTGCGAGCCGGTCAGCGCGCCGACCGGGCAGATCTGCACGGTGTTACCGGAGAAGTACGAGTTGAACTCGACGTCACCCTTCTCGGGCTCTTCCTCGTCGTACGGCGTCTCGTCGATCGTGCTGTGCCCGTGCGGGTGCTCGAAGGCGGCGTCGCGGTAGACGCCGATCTGCTCGGCCGACGAGCGGTCCATCAGGTCGATGAACTTGTCGCCGGCGATCTCCTCGGAGAACCGCGTACAGCGCTGGCAGAGCACGCAGCGCTCGCGGTCGAGAAGTACCTGCGACGAGATGTTGATCGGCTTCTCGTACGTGCGCTTCTCGTCCCGGAAGCGCGTCTCGGTACGGCCGTGTGACATCGCCTGGTTCTGCAGCGGGCACTCGCCGCCCTTGTCACACATCGGGCAGTCGAGCGGGTGGTTCATCAGCAGCAGTTCCATCACGCCGGCCTGGGCCTTGGCGGCCACTGGCGAGGTGAGGTGCGTCTTGACGACCATGCCATCGGCGACCGTCTGCGTGCACGACGCGACCGGCTTGCGCTGGCCCTCGATGTCGACGAGGCACTGGCGGCAGGCGCCGGCCGGTGCGAGCAGCGGGTGGTCGCAGAAGCGCGGGATCTCGATCCCCATCTGCTCGGCGACGCGGATCAGCAGCGTGCCCTTGGGCGCCACCACTTCGACTCCGTCGATCGTGAGCTTCACGGTGTCCACGCGAGGCTCTACCTCAGCCGTCATCAGTGCGCTCCTACAAGGTCGCCACTACGGAACTTCGGCGCCGTACGGCCCTCGATGTAGTCCACGTAGTCCTGTTTGAAGTACTGGATCGACGACATGACCGGGCTGGCAGCACCGTCACCCAGCGCGCAGAACGAGCGCCCGAGGATGTTGTCGCATGTGTCCAGCAGGGTGTCGAGATCCTCGGTCGTACCCTCGCCGGCGAGGATGCGCTTGAGGATCCGGACCATCCAGTAATTGCCCTCGCGGCACGGCGTGCACTTACCGCACGACTCGTGGTGGTAGAACTCCAGCCACTTGTACGTCGCGTAAACCACGTCATCGGAGTCCGAGAAGATCTGCAGCGCGGACGTGCCGAGCATCGAGCCGGCCGCCACGACGCCGTCGAAGTCCAACGGGACGTCGAGGTGCTGGTCGGTAAGCAGCGGCGTGGAAGAGCCACCCGGCGTCCAGAACTTGAGCTTGTGGCCGGGCTTCATGCCACCGGCCAGCTCGATCAGTTCACGCAGCGTGGTACCCATGCCGCACTCGTACTGGCCCGGGTTCGCGATCCGTCCGGACAGTGAGTAGATCGACGTCCCGGACGACTTCTCGGTGCCCATCGACCTCCACCACGCCACGCCGCCGAGCACGATGTGCGGGACGCTCGCGATCGTGCCGACGTTGTTCACGACGGTGGGCGATGCGTACAGGCCGTGGGTGGCCGGGAACGGCGGGCGAAGACGCGGCTGGCCGCGGTAGCCCTCCAGCGAGTCGAGCAGCGCGGTCTCTTCGCCACAGATGTACGCGCCGGCACCGGAGTGCACGACCACGTCCAGATCCAGGCCGGAGCCGAGGATGTTCTTGCCGAGGTAGCCCTTGTCGTACGCCTGCGCGATCGCGGACCGCAGTCGGCGAGCGGCGTGTACGGCCTCACCGCGGATGTAGATGAATGCGTTGTTCGCGCGGATCGCATAGCAGGCGATGATGATGCCCTCGATCAGCGCGTGTGGATCGCTGATCATCAGCGGCATATCCCGGCAGGTGCCCGGCTCGCCTTCGTCCGCGTTCACCACGAGGTAGTGCGGCTTGCCGTCATTCTGGGGGATGAAGCCCCACTTCATGCCGGTCGGGAAGCCCGCGCCACCACGTCCGCGCAGGCCGGAATCCTTGATCATGGCGATCAGGTCATCCGGGTGCGCAGCAAGCGCCTTCTTCAGCGCGAGGTAGCCCTCGAGCTGCTCGTACACATCGATCTTCCAGGCGTCTGGCGTCTGCCAGCGCTTGGACAGCACCGGCGCGAGTTTCGCCAATACCTCAGGCCTGGGTTGCGTCATTTCTTGTCCTTCGCCGGCGCGGTCGGGATCGGCGTCTTGGGGTCGTAGCTCGGCGCGCCCACGCCGTGCTTCTCGGCCAGACGGTTGCCGCGCAGCGTCGGCTCGCCCGGCAGGCCCTCGGCGACCGCGCCTTCGCGGTCCTCCGCGAATCCGGCCAGCTGGATCGCCATCTCCTTCAACGTGCAAAGGCGCGCTCCGCGGGTGGGGGCCGGCTTCTGGCCGTTGCGCAGCTTCGACACCAAATCGCTCGCCGAGGCCGGCGGTCTGGTTGTCGTGGTATTCGTAATTGACCGTCACGACCGGCGCGTAATCGCAGGCCGCGAGGCACTCGGCGTGCTCCAGCGTGATCTTGCCGTCGGCCGAAGTCTCGTCGTGTCCGACACCCAGCTCCTCGGACAGGCGCTCGAAGATCTCACGGCCGCCCATCACGTCGCAGAGCGTGTTCGTGCAGACGCTGACGAGGTGCTCACCGGTCGGGCGTCGCTTGTACATCGTGTAGAACGTCGCGACCGCACCGACCTCGGCCTTGGTAATGCCGAGTTGCTCCGCGCAGAACGTGACGCCGGCCGGCGACACTTGACCCGCCTCGGACTGCACGAGGTGCAGCAGCGGCAGAAGCGCCGAGCGCTCCTTGCCGACCGGGTACCGCGCGATGATCTCCTTCGCGCGCGCCCGCGTGGCGTCGCTGAAATCGCTCGCCTGCGTAATGGAACTTGTCATTAACGATCACACCCACCCATGACGGGGTCCAGTGACGCGCCACCCGCGATCACATCGGCCAACAGTCCACCCTCGGCCATCGCGGGGATGGCCTGAAGGTTGACGAAGCTTGGTTCGCGGTAGTGCACCCGGTACGGGCGGGTACCGCCATCGGACACGGCATGTACGCCAAGTTCGCCGCGCGGTGCCTCGATCCCGATGTACACCTGGCCGGGCGGCACCCGGAAACCCTCGGTCACGAGCTTGAAGTGGTGGATCAGCGATTCCATCGACTGACCCATGATCTTCGCGATGTGCTCCAGCGAGTTGCCGAGACCGTCGGTACCGACAGCGAGCTGCGCCGGCCACGCGATCTTCTTGTCCTCGACCATCACCGGGCCCGGCCGGAGCCGGTCCAGCGCCTGCGCAACGATCTTCAGCGACTCCCGCATCTCGCCGAGGCGGACCTGGTAGCGGCCCCACACGTCCGCATCGTTGCTGGTGATGACGTCGAATTCGTAGTCCTCATAGCCGCTGTACGGCATCGTCTTCCGCAGATCCCACGGAAGACCAGCCGACCGGAGCACCGGGCCGGTGACGCCGAGCGCCAGGCAGCCCTGTACGTCCAGCACGGCCACACCCTGCGTACGGCGGGTCCAGATCGGGCTGCCGGAGAGTAGGTCCTCGTACATGTCGAGGCGTTCCGGCATGAACGCGAGGAACTCCTTGATCTTCGCGATCGCAGAGTCCGGTACGTCCTGCGAGACGCCGCCCGGTCGCACGTAAGCCATGTTCATCCGCAGGCCGCTGATCATCTCGAAGATATCGAGGATGAACTCGCGCTCGCGGAAGCCGTAGATCATCATGGACAGCGCGCCGAGCTCCATACCGGTCGTGGCTAGCCACACCAGGTGCGACGCGATCCGGTTCAGCTCCATCATCATCACGCGGATCGTCTTCGCGCGGTCGGTGATCTGGTCTTCGATGCCGAGCAGCTTCTCGACCGCGAGGCAGTAGCCGGTCTCGTTGAAGATCGGTGCCAGATAGTCCATCCGGGTGACGAACGTGGTGCCCTGCGTCCAGTTCCGGTACTCGAGGTTCTTCTCGATGCCGGTGTGCAGGTATCCGATGACCAGGCGCGCGTCGGTGACGGTCTCGCCTTCGAGTTCCAGGACCAGGCGGAGCACGCCGTGCGTGGACGGGTGCTGCGGTCCCATGTTGACGACGATGCGCTCGTCGTGGATCGGGTCTCCATCGCCACCGAGCACCGAGTCCCAGTCCCCACCGGTAACGGTGAAGACGCGGCCCTCGGTGGTTTCGCGCGCTGCGGCGTACGAGTCTGTCGAGGTCATAGGTAAGACCGCCTCTCGTCCGGTGGCGGGATCTCCGCGCCCTTGTACTCCACCGGGATGCCACCCAGCGGATAGTCCTTGCGCTGCGGGTGACCTTCCCAGTCGTCCGGCATCAGGATCCGGGTGAGGCCCGGATGTCCGTCGTAGATGATGCCGAACATGTCGTAGGTCTCTCGTTCCTGCCAGTCGGCGGTCGGGTAGACCGCGGTGACGCTCGGCAGGTGCGGCTCTTCGGCGGTCACGGCCGCCTCCAGGCGAATCCGGCGCCGGTACGTCATCGACGTCAGCTCGTACACCGTGTGCAGCCGGCGATCGTCGGTGCCGAGGTAGTCGACGCCGGAGACCGATGAGCACAGCTCGAACCGAAGTGCGTCGCCGTCCCGCATTACCTGGCACACATCCGCGATGCGCTCCGGCTTGATGTGCAGCGTCAGCTCACCGCGGTCGACGACGACCTTCTCGATCGCGTCCGAGATGTCGGTCAGCTCGCCGCCGGGTACCTCGTAGGCGGCCAGCTCCTCGTCGAGCGCGTCCACGACCTCGTCGTAGTACCCGCCGTACGGGCGAGGCGAGTCCAGCACGGACGTACGGCGACGGACTAGGCCGCCGAAGCCGGACGTGTCACCGGTACCGGCGACGCCGAACATGCCCCGATCTTGTTCACCCACGAGGACCTCCCGCGTTGGGGTTCGTGTGCGCAGCGTTGTTCATCCAGTTCTCGATGCGCAGCTGCTCTTCGCGGCCTTCGGACACGGCCTGAATCCATTCGGCCTTGCGGAACTTGTCGAATCGGTAGCTCGACGGCATGGCACCGGGACGCACGATCGGAGCGCCGTCACGGGCCTCCTTCGCCTCCAGCGCCTTGACCCGCCGGTTGCCGAGCGGGTCGGCCATGACCTTCTCGTGCAGCTTGAGGATCGCGTCGATCAGCATCTCCGGCCGCGGCGGGCAGCCCGGCAGGTACATGTCGACCGGGACGACGTGGTCGACGCCCTGAACGATCGCGTAGTTGTTGAACATGCCGCCCGACGAGGCGCAGACACCCATCGAGAGCACCCACTTCGGGTCGGGCATCTGGTCGTAGATCTGGCGGAGTACGGGTGCCATCTTCTGGCTGACCCGGCCGGCCACGATCATCAGATCCGCCTGGCGGGGCGAAGCCCGGAACACCTCCATGCCGAAGCGCGCGAGGTCGTACCGCGCGGCACCGGTCGCCATCATCTCGATCGCGCAGCACGCCAGGCCGAACGTGGCCGGCCAGAAGCTGGACTTGCGCGACCAGTTGACGAGCTTCTCGACCGAGGTGAGGAGAACGCCCGAGGGCAGCTTGTCTTCGATACCCATTGTCAGTCCCAATCCAGCCCGCCGCGCCGCCATACATACGCGTAGACCGCGGCGACGGTGCCTATGAACAAGAGAATTTCGAAGAAGCCGAACGCTCCGGCGAACTTATGGAACGAAACGGCCCACGGATACAGGAAGATCGTCTCAATATCGAACACGATGAATAGCATGGCGACGAGGAAGAACTTCACCGGAATCCGGCCGCCGCCGACCGGCTGCGGGGTGGGTTCAATTCCGCACTCGTACGCGTCGAGCTTCGCACGGTTGTAGCGGCGCGGTCCGACGAAAGGAGCCACCGAAACCGAGCCCAGCGCAAACAGGAACGCCAGCGCGAACAGGCCCAGAAGTGGGACCCATGCCGATAGCGACATCTTCTCCTCCGTCTCTGCAATGTGAAATGGTCATCGACTCAAGCGATGACTCACACGGCAGGTGCCACTTTAGTGAGTGCGTTGATAATCCGATCCATCGCATCACCGTCGCGGGGATCGGTCAGGTTCGCGAGCAGCTTCAACACGAACCGCATTAGCGTGGGGTGCGGCAAGCCGTGTTTCGTCGCGACGCGCATGATTTGCGGATTTCCAATTAATTTAACGAACCAGCCGCCGAGCCGGTAATATCCGCCGAACTCGTGCTTGAGCGCGGCCGGGTATTGCATCAGAGCACGTTCCCGGGCCGGCCCCGCCGGTCGAGCCAGCGCCTGTACGGCCACCTCGGCCGCCATCTCGCCGGACTCCATCGCGTACGCGATGCCTTCGCCGTTGAACGGGTTCACCATGCCACCGGAGTCTCCGACCAGCAGAACGCCCCGCGAGTAGTGCGGTACCCGGTTGAAGCCCATCGGCAACGCGGCGCCCATCGTCGGACCGTCCGCGTTGGCCTCGTCGTTCATGCCCCACTCCGGCGGCGTCGTGGACAGCCAGTCGGTGAGCATGTTCCGGTAGTTCGTCTTGCCGAACGCGGCCGACGAATTCAGTACGCCGAGACCGACGTTGACCCGGCCGTCGCCCATCCCGAAGATCCAGCCGTAACCGGGCAGGAGCGTGTCGCCGCCCTCGCGGGAACGCAGTTCCAGCCACGACTCCAGGAAGTCGTCGTTCGTCTTGGCCGGCGAGTTGTAGTAGCGCCGCACCGCGACGCCGATCGGTCGGTCTTCACGCTTCGCGATGCCCATCGCCAGCGCGAATCGGCTGGACACGCCGTCGGCAGCGATGACGATCGGCGCCCGGTATTCGATCGGCTCCTTGTCCGGACCGACCGCTGCCTTCACGCCGATTACGCGCCCGGCGGCGTCGGTGATCGGTCCGGACACGTTCGTCGAGGTGCGCAGCGTCGCACCGGCCGCGACGGCAGCCTCGGCGAGGATCTGGTCGAAGTCCATCCGGGTGCGGGTCAGACCGTAGTTCGGGTGGCTGGCGAGATCGGGCCAGGCCAGCTCCATCCGGATGCCGCCGCCGATCACACGCAGACCCTTGTTGTGAATCCACCCGTCCGCGTGCGTGTCGACACCCATCTTGATCAGCTGGGTCACCGAGCGCGGAGTGAGTCCATCGCCGCAGACTTTTTCGCGGGGGAACTCGCTCTTTTCCAGAAGCTCCACGTTGACGCCGTGCCGGGCCAGGTGGAAAGCGGCCGCCGAGCCGCCGGGACCTGCGCCTACGATGATCACATCGGCTTCCCTGGTCTCCATGCTCACCGCCTCCCCATCGCCAACGTAGCGCTCGTGAAAGTCTTCACAAACTCATCCGCCGAGCAGTGTAGAACTGGCCGGATTCGGCCCGTCCAGCGAGGTGTGCCTAACCTGAGACGCGGTCCGGACGGCGCGGTGCAGCGCCACGATGCCGCCGGTCAGATTGCGCCAGGTGACCGTTTCCCACCCGTTCGCGGCCAACTTTGCCGCCAATCCGGCCTGATCGGGCCACGCACGGATGGATTCGGCCAGGTAGACGTACGCGTCCGGGTTGGACGAGACGCGCCGGGCCACACTCGGCAGCGCCGCCATCAAATACATGAGGTACGTGTGCCGGAACACAGAATTCGTCGGATGCGAGAACTCGCAGACGACAATCCGGCCACCCGGCTTCGTCACGCGCGCCATCTCGGTCAGCGCAGCGGCGGTGTCATGCACGTTGCGCAGCCCGAACGAGATCGTGACCGCGTCGAACGTGGCATCCGCGAACGGCAACGCAAGGGCGTCTCCGGCCAGCAGCGTCGTACCGGGGCGGGTCTTCTTTCCGGCCCGCAGCATGCCCTGCGAAATGTCCACGCCGATCACCTCGGCGCCGGATCGGGCCAACTCCTCGGTGGACACCCCGGTACCGGCCGCCAGGTCGAGAACCCGCTCACCGGCCTTCAGCTTGAGCGCGTCCCGGGTCGCGTGCCTCCAGGCACGATCACGGCCGAACGAGAGGATCGTGTTGGTCCGGTCATAGCGTTCGGCCACGCCGTCGAACATCGCCGCGATCTCGTCCGGGCGTTTGTCGAGGTTGGCTCGGCTGACTGGCGGGACCGTCGGCAGGCTCACGCTCACTTACTTTGCCAGCGACCCCTCAGCACGCCGCGCTCGGGGTCCGGCCCCCACTCCGCACCCAACTCCCAGTTGATCCTGGAGTTCGCCTGATTGCGGATCTTGGAAGCTCAAGGTGATCATCTAGCCAAGATCACAACACTGGACATCCACCCATGCCAAGATCTGCGATCTTGCCGAACCAACACAGCCGGACCACCGCGCATATGCACGAAGTTGATCCTGGAGTTATGAGCACGACACGCCGTCGACGCGTCACTAACTCCAGGATCAACTTGGTCATTCGGCTGAGACGACCGCCAGGGACGTACGGCCGCCTGCGCCTCCACCGGGGAGCGCGATCGACGAGAAGTGCGACACCACCCGATCGTCGGTCGGGTCGTCGGCCTCGGTGTAATGCACCGCCATGTGCCGGTACAGCGTGTCGCGCTGCGCCGGGATACGTCCGGCCGAGCGGATCATCCAGATCAGCTCATGTAGGTTCGACCGGTGCTTCGCGCCCGCGCTGGAGATCACGTTCTCCTCCAGCATGATCGACCCGAGATCGTCCACGCCCATGTGCAGCGCGATCTGACCGATGTCCTTGCCGGTGGTCAGCCACGACGCCTGCAGGTGGTTCACGTTGTCGAAGAACAGCCGGGCGACCGCGATCAGCCGCAGATACTCCAGCGACGTCGCCTGCGTACGGCCCTTGAGGTGGTTGTTCTCGGACTGGTACGTCCATGGGATGAAGGACCGGAAGCCACCCGTCCGATCCTGTACGTCCCGGATCATCCGCAGGTGCTCGATTCGCTCGGCGTTCGTTTCGCCGGTGCCCATCATCATCGTGGCGGTCGACTCGATGCCCAGGTGATGCGCCGTCTCCATCACCTCGAGCCAGCGCTCGCCGGATTCCTTGAGGGGCGCGATGGCCGTACGGGGGCGGGCCGGCAGCATCTCCGCACCGGCGCCGGCGATCGAGTCGAGTCCGGCCGCCTTGATCCGGCGTACCGCTTCTTCGATCGATGTGTTGGAAACCTTCGACATATGCAGGATCTCGCTCGGACCGATCGAGTGGATGACCAGGTCCGGGTACGCCGCCTTGACGGTCGAGAACAGTTCCTCGTAGTACTCGACGCCGTAATCCGGGTGGTGACCGCCCTGCAGCATGACCTGCGTGGCACCGAGGTCGATCGCCTCGCCGCAGCGGCGCAGGATCTCCTCCATCGGATGCGACCAGCCCTCGGAGTGCTTCGGCGCCCGGTAGAACGCGCAGAACTTACACGCCGTCACGCACACGTTCGTGTAGTTGATGTTGCGATCGATGATGTACGTGACGATCCCGTCCGGGTACCGGCGTCGTCGTACCGCGTCTGCCGCCTCGCCCAGCGGGTGAAACGGGGCCTCGGTGTAGAGATACAGCGCCTCGTCGGGCGAGATCCGCCCACCGTCGGCCGCGCGCGAAAGGATGCCGTCAATCTCCGAGTTCGTCACGCATCCGAGCGTACCGGCGTGGTCCGCGCCGCGACACAGCCACCGTCCCGTACGCGTAGAGCACGCCATCCGGTAGCTCACCGATGCATCAACGCGACCGGCACGTCCATAGACGGCCGGACACGGCGATCACCCGTCAGACCACGGCGAGCGCGCGCAAAGAGGCGAGGTCGTCCGGCGAAGGGATCCAATTACCTGCGGTCACGTTCGCGCGGACCTGCTCGGGCGTGGTGGCTCCGGCAATGACCGACGTCACAGCAGGCTGCGCCGCGAGGCCGCCGATCGCGACGTCCAGCATCGAAGCGCCGCGCGCCGAAGCGAACTTGCCGATCGCCTCGATCGTGTCCCAGGGCGCCGCGGCGAGCCGGGTCGCGTACCGGTCCTCGGACAACCGCCCACCGGTCGGTGCCGCGCCGTTGCGTTGGTACTTCCCGGTCAGCAGACCGCTGGCCAGCGGGAAGAACGGCAACAAACCGAGACCGAAGCGCTCGCAGGCACCGACAACGTCGGCTTCCACGTCTCGTTCCAGCCAGTTGTACTCGTTCTGCGCGCTGATGAACGGCGCCCACCCACGGGTACGGGCGGTCCAATCCGCGTCGGCGATCTGCCATCCGGTGAAGTTCGAGTTGCCGATGTACCGCACCTTGCCGGCGCGGACGATGTCATCGAGCGCGGACAGCGTCTCGTCGATCGGCGTCGCCGGATCCGGGCGATGCAGCTGGTAGAGGTCGATGTAGTCGGTGCCGAGTCGGCGCAGCGACGCCTCGACCGCCTTCACGACGTACCGGCGGGAGCCACGGGCATCGAAATCGACGCCGTTCGCGCCGGCCATGTCCATGCCGAACTTCGTCGCGATCACCACGTCGTCGCGGCGTCCTTGCAGCGCCTTGCCGACCGCGGTCTCCGAGGCGCCGTGCGGATTGCCGTAGATGTCGGCGGTGTCGAACAGGTTGATGCCCTCTTCGATCGCGGCGTCAATGACCAGTCGTGTACCGGCGTCATCGACCTTGCGGCCGAAGTTGTTGCATCCGAGTCCGACTGCCGAAACGACAAGCCCGGAATTTCCCAGTCGACGAAAGCGCATGATCGGACTCTACGACTACGACTTGTCAGACCGGCAACGAGGCCACCGGCGGGGTCAGATCGCGAACGACACCACCAGCGGCTCAGTCGGAGCAGCGGCACCACCGGCTGCCTCGACGCTGACGCCGAAGTTCGTCACCCCCGAGACGTCATCGAGGATCACCGTGCCCTCGGTCGTACCGCCGGCCATCACGCCCGCCGACACCGCCGGCTTGTCGCCGCTGATCAACCACAGCTGGTACGCCTGGCTGTCCGTTACCTTCGGCATGTCGCGGACCACGACGACGCCCTTGTTCAACGACGCCGAAACAACGACGCTGACCTGGCCTCCACCTTGGATCTCCTCGCGGTGCACGGTGGCGTCGGCGGCCGTCAACACCTGCGATACCTGCGCATCCTGCTGCTGCGATGCGCTGATCTCCGCCTTAGCGGCGCTTGTGTTCTGGTTCGAGATCGCGTACCCGACGGCACCGCCGCCGACCGCGATGACCGCCGCTGCCGCAATGCCCGCGGCCCAGCCACGCCAGCCGCGCGAGGACGCGCGCTCGGTGGCGACCCGGCCCGGCCGTGCTTGCCGGGTCTGGGCTGCCTCGGCGAGTACCGCCTGCTTCAGCCGGGCCGGCGGCGCCATCGGCGTGAGATCGGTGAGCCGTGCCACGGTGGCGCGGAGTTCGGCGAGTTCCTGTGCGCACGAAGGGCACCCGGCGAGATGCCGGTCGAACGCGGCCCGCTCGATGTCCGACACGGCGTCGAGCGCATACGCACCGGCCAACGTGTGAATGTCAACACTCATTGCCGCCCCCGCTCCGCTGGGCGCGGCAACTGCGACGCCACCCGGTTCACTCGCTGACGCTCGCTCATCAGACCGTCACCCCCAGGCAATCGCGCAACCGGATCAGACCATCGCGCATCCGAGTTTTGACGGCCGGCAGACCTACCTTCAGCAGCGAGGCGACCTCGCTGTAGGTGTGACCGCCGTAGTACGCCATTGTGATCGCTTCACGCTGCATATCCGTCAGGTTCTTGAGGCAGCGCCGGACTTGCACCTGTTCGAGATGGGCCGTGGCCGTCTCGACCACGTCGTCGTACGGCGTCTCCATCGTCGCGACCTTCCGCAGGCGATCACTGCCGGCCTGCTCGGAACGCACTCGATCAACCGCTCGCCGGTGCGCGATCGTGAAGATCCAGCTGGTCGCGCTGCCACGCTCGGGATCGAACCGGGTCGACGTACGCCAGACCTCGACGAGCACCTCTTGCGTGACCTCTTCGGCCTGCGCCGGGTCACGAACGATTCGCCGGATCAGGCCGAACACACGGTTGGCGACCAGGTCGTACAGCCGCTCGAACGCCCGCTCGTCGCCGTGCGCCGTCCGAGTCAGCAAATGATCGGGATCCTCATCCTGGCTGGTCGGCACGGCTTCGAGCCGCGCTCGCCCGGGACGCTCACTCGGATCGCCCGCTGGCTTCGAACTCATGCGCGTATGCCCCTCCGGCCGCCGTACCGTTGTCGATCACTCGCTATTCGGTGCCGACGCGGGTTCGGATGGGTTTACGCGTCGTAATCGATCGTGACGGCGTCCGTGACCGGGCTGGATTGACAGGTCAGCACGTAGCCGGCGGCCAATTCATCCGGTTCGAGGGCATAATTCTGCGCCATTTCCACCTGACCGTCGGTCACGCGCGCGCGACACGTCGAGCACACGCCACCCTTGCAAGCGTAGGGCAGTTCGGCGCGGATCTTCAGAGCCGCATCAAGAACGCGCTCGTCGCGCCGCATCGTAAAGCTCGACGCCCGGCCGTCCAGCACGATCGTGACGACGGCGTCCCCCGAGTCCGGCCCGGCGTCGTCGGTGGGCGCGGTCCGCGCCGGAGTCGCGGCGTCCTCCACGTGAAACAACTCTGTGCGTACGGCCGTCTCCGCCACTCCCCGCTCCGCCAGCACGCCACGAACATCCATGACCATCCCGTACGGCCCGCAGAGGAACCACTCATCCGCATCGACGCCGACGAGCCCGCTGTCGAGCAGCCGGCCGAACCGATCCGCATCGACCCGGCCGCTGAGCAACTCCGCATCCTGCGGCTCCCGGGACAGTACGTGCACGAGGTGCAGTCGCGCCGGGAATCGATCCTTCAGATCCGCAAGTTCCTCGGCGAACATCACCGAACGCACGTACCGGTTGCCGTACACCAGCGTGAACGTGCTCTGCGGCTCGGTTGACAACACGGTCGCGACCAGCGACAGAATCGGAGTGACGCCCGATCCGGCGACGACGGCCGCGTAGCGGCGGGTTCGATCCGGCGCGTACGCCGTAGTGAAGTGACCAAGCGGCGGCATCACCTCGACGTCATGTCCCGCGGCCAGCACGGTGAGCGCGAACTTCGAGAAGATGCCGCCGGGCACGGCTTTGACGCCGATCCGGAGCAGGCCGCGTTCGGCCAGGTCGCGCGGGGTGGAACAGATCGAGTACGACCTTCGGACATCCTCGCCGTTCTCGATCAGCCGGACGGTAACGTGCTGGCCGGCGTCGAACGCGTACGCGGCTCGCAACCCCTCCGGCACGGCGAACGTCACTACAACGGCATCGTCGGTCAGCGGGTCTACGGCACGCACCGGAAGCGCATGAAATTGCGGTCGGCGCCGTACCGGCTTCGTGATCGTGACCGTCATCAGAACGCCTTCACGTGGTCGAACGGCTCCGCGCATGCCCGGCACCGGCGCAGCGACTTGCACGCGGTCGAACCGAACCGGGACAGTTCTTCGGTCTCCACCGATCCGCAGCGTGGGCATCGCACGGTGACGCCGATCGACACCGGTACCGGGCCGCCGACCAGTACCGGGCCGGGTGGCGCGATGCCGGCCGCGGTGAGCTTGGCGCGTCCCTCGGCGCTGATCCGATCGGTACTCCACGCCGGGCTGAGCACGGTCCTGACCTCCACGCTGATCGCACCGGCCGTGGTCGCCGCGCGTGCGATATCGGCCCGGATCACATCCATTGCCGGGCACCCGCTGTACGTCGGCGTAATCGTCACCACCACGGCCCCGTCGTCGTCCACCGACACGTTCCGCAGGATGCCGAGATCGTCGATCGTGATCACCCGGATCTCCGGATCGACCACCGACGCGATCGCCTCCCGGATCGTCGTCCGCTTCTCCGCCGTCCGGGCTTCCGGCGCTACCACGTCGCTCCCGGATGCGCCCGATGCAGGACCTGCATCTCGGTGAGCAGATCGGACAACGCTTCGGAATGGCTTCCGGTACGCCCACCGCCCGGCCGCCATCCCGCTCTGGGTACCGCGAGTTCGCTCGCCTGGAGTACGCCGAAGACACGGTTCTGCCAGGCGACGTGCAGGGTCGTCGGGTCGACTGCGATGCCTTCCAGCCGCCGGACGACATCGTCCGATTCGAACAACTCCGCCGTGTACGGCCAGACCTCGACCAGCGCGTTCGTCATGCGACGGTGGGATTCAATCGTGCCGCCACCGAGCCGGGCGGTCCACAGCGCCGCATGGTCGAGGTGGTACGCGGATTCCTTCACGCATTTGCCGGCGATCGCCGCGATCCGCTCGTCCTTGCGGCCGGCGAGATCGCCGTAGAGGAGATGCTGGTACGCGGACAGGCACAGCAGCTTCACGATGACGGTACCGAAGTCGGCGTCCGGCAACTCGACCAGCTGAACGTTACGAAACTCGTGGTCGTCGCGCAGATATGCCAACGCATCTTCGTCGCGACCAGCGCCTTCGACCTCGCCGGCGTACGTCAGGAACATCCGCGCCGCGCCGAGTTGATCAAGCGCGATGTTCGACAGCGCGATGTCCTCTTCCATTTCCGGCGCGCGCGCCGACCACTCGCCCAGCCGCTGCGCGGTGACGAGCGCATCGTCCCCAAGCCGCAGAAGATATTCGAACAGGTCACTCATCAGATATGACCCGCGCCGTCGGGGACGTCGTAGAACGTCGGATGCCGGTACACCTTGTCGGCCGCCGGATCGAAGAACGCGTCCTTCTCGTCCGGGCTCGACGCGGTGATCGCACCGGCTGGGATCACCCAGATCGACACGCCCTCCTGCCGCCGCGTGTAGACATCGCGCGCGTTACGCAGCGCCATCTCGGCATCCGGGGCGTGCAAGCTGCCGACATGCACATGAGACAGGCCGCGACGCGGACGGACGAAGACTTCCCAGAGTTGTGTGTCGGTCATGCGGCCGGCCGTACCTTATCGATCTGCTTGGCGGCATAAGCCGCCGCCGCTTCGCGGACCCAAGCGCCCTCGTCGTGCGCGCGCTTGCGGTTGGTGATGCGCTCGCGGTTGCAGGGGCCGTTGCCCTTGATGACCTGCATCAACTCGTCGTAGTCCGGCTGCGTGTAGCGGTAGTGCCCGGTCTCCTCGTCCTTTGTCAGGTCCGGATCCGGGATGTCGAGGGTCAGAACCGAAGCCTGCTGTACGCACATGTCGACGAACCGTTGCCGCAGGTCATCGTTGGAGAACCGCTTGATCTTCCAAGCCATCGACTGCTCGGAGTGGGTCGAGTCGCCGTCGGGCGGGCCGAACATCGCCAGCGACGGGTACCACCAGCGGTTCACCGCGTCCTGCGCCATCGCCCGCTGCGCCTCCGTGCCGTGCGCAAGCGTGTGCAGGATCTCGAAGCCCTGGCGCTGGTGGAACGATTCTTCCTTGCAGACACGGATCATGGCGCGGGCATACGGCCCGTACGAGCAGCGGCACAACGGCACCTGGTTCACGATCGCAGCGCCGTCCACGAGCCAGCCGATCGCGCCGACGTCCGCCCAGGTCAGCGTCGGGTAATTGAAGATCGACGAGTACTTCTGGCGGCCGTCGATCAGCATCTCGACCAGGTCGTCGCGGGAGACGCCGAGCGTTTCGGCGGCGGCGTAAAGGTAGAGTCCGTGGCCCGCTTCGTCCTGCACCTTGGCCAGCAGGATCGCCTTGCGCTTGAGGCTCGGCGCGCGGGTGATCCAATTGCCTTCCGGCTGCATCCCGATGATCTCGGAATGCGCATGCTGGGCAATCTGGCGGATCAACGTCTTGCGGTAAGCGTCCGGCATCCAGTCGCGCGGCTCGATCTTCTGCTCAGCCGCGACGATCTCGTCGAAGTAGGCCTGCGCTTCACCGGTTGGCTCGGCGCGTCCGGCCGCGGCGGCCTCGTGAAGCGCGCGCTCCGCATCGGCCACTTGATCAAGCAGAGACGACGCTTCGGGCACGGTGAAGTCGTTCCCATACATACCCCAAGTGTTACAGCCCTAGTACATTCCAGCAACCCAAGTGTCACACTCACTCGGTTTGATTTGAGATCTTGGAAGTTGGGAGAGATCAAATCGCCATGATCACAGCCCTGAGCTTCCACCCGCGCCAAGATTCGCGATCATCGGAAGCTGGCGGGCGGCTAAGAGCTAGACGGCGGCGAACTCCGGACCGTCGGGTGGCAGGGCTGGGGCCTGGCCCAACAGTGCTGCTCGGCGCGAGAACTCTCGGATGCCGGCGATCTGCCGCTCGCCCAGGGAGAAGTCGAGCGCGCGGAAGTACGACGCGAGCGTCGGCGCGTCGAACGGCTCCCACCGCGCGGCCGCCGTGGCGACCTGATCGAGCTCGTTCAGGCACAGATCGCGCGACCGCAGGAACGCCTCGTGTACGTCCTTGACCAGCCCCGGATGCGCCTCGGCGAAGTCGCGCCGGACCGCCCAGACGGCGAACACCATCGGCAGGCCGGTCCACTCCCGCCAAGCCTGGCCGAGATCGGTCACGTCGAGTCCGAGCGCGGGCGCTTCGTAGAGCGCCCGGAGTGCGACGTCCCCGATCAGTACGCCGGCATCCGCCTCGAGCAACATCTCGGTCAGGTCCGGTGGGCAGCGGAACGTCTCCGGCCGTACGCCATATCGCTGTTCCAGCAGCATCATCGCGAGTAGCACGCCGGTCCGACTGGTCGAACCCAGCGCCAGCCGCTCGATCGAAGCGGGCGGCTTCGTCGACACCATGTTGACCGACAGCACCGGACCGTCGCTGCCCACCGCGAGATCCGGCAGGAGCAGCAGATCGTCGGCGTTGCGCAGATATTCGACCAGCGAGATCGGCCCGATGTCGAGATCGCCTTGGACCAGCGCGATGTTCAATTGGTCCGGGGTGTCCTTGTGCAGGTCGAAGTCCAGCAGCGCGCCGGAGCGCATCAGTCCCCAGTAGATGGGGAGACAGTTCAGGAACTGGATATGCCCGACACGGGGCCGCACGCTAGTCACCCTCGGGACGTTACGCGCCGCATGCGTTACGAGCGTGCGGAGTTCGGGTTCGTGTGACACCCGAGACTCCACACGCCCGAAGTCTTACTTGACCCCGGCGTACGAGTGCAGACCGGTAATGAAGATGTTCACGATGAAAAGATTCATCATCATCGTTCCCCAGCCGATCACCGCGAGCCAGCTGGCGGTGGTCCGGCGAACGCTCGGCGTGGCACGCGCGTGCAGGTAGCAGGCGTACGCGACCCAGGCAATGAACGCCCACGTCTCCTTCGGGTCCCAGCCCCAGTACCGGCCCCAGGCAGCCTCGGCCCAGATCGCACCACAGATGATCGCGAGCGTCCAGATCGGAAACGCGAACGCGTGAATCCGGAACGTCAGTCGCTCCAGACTGTCGGCCGGCTGCAACCGCTCGCCCAACGTGTACGGGAAGCCGATCGGAGCATCCGCGGCCGTACGCTTCTCGTAACCTGCCCGGATCAAGTGCAGTGCGGCGGCGCAGAACCCGAGCATCAGCACGCCGGACGCGGTGATCGCGAGCGTCACGTGGATCTTCAGCCAGTACGAGTTCAGCGCCGGCATCAGCGGCGACACCTTGGTGTACAGCACGGTCTCGTCGAGTCCGAGCAGCACGACCAGTACGCCGGTGACGAACAGACCGAGCGGGCGCGTTGACGGGCGGCGGGTGACCAGGACCATCCACGCGATCGAGGCGACGAGCGTGACCGCGATGATGAACTCGTACATGTTGCCCCACGGCACCCGGTGCGCCGCGATTCCGCGCGTGACCAGGCAACCGACGTGCGCAATCAGTCCGATCACGGTGAGCCAGATCGCGGCGCGACCGGCCGGCTCTGCCCAGGCAGCAAGTCGGTCGCGAGGCGGTTCCGTCGTCAGCACGTCGACCGGATCAAACGAACCGTCGACGAAATCGACCGAACCATCGGCGACGGGATCGTCGATGAGATCGGGACCACCGGCGCCCACGAGGACGGGAGCCTCAGAACGCGTCGCCACCCGCGCCACCGCACCCCGCGCACCGAACGCGTACTCGGCGGCGTAGCACATCATCGCGAACAGGTACCCGAGGATCGCGACGAAGAGGAGGCTATGGGACAGATTTGCCATGGGCGTTCCTGCCTTCCGATGCAGTCACTAGCGCGTCGAACTCATCCGGGAAGCTCGCGTACTCGGCTCGCGCGAGGCCGCCGGCCTCGCCAATCGAGCCGGAAACAGACGGGGAAAGGCGGAACCACACGCGCCGCCGACGGCCGGTCAAAGATCCCACCAACCCGAGTACGAGCAGCAGCGCACCGACCAGCACCACTTTCTCACCCGGGTCGTAGCGGATCGCCAACGAGACCCACTGCTTCGTACCGACGAACTCGATCGTCGAGCCGTCGGACAGCGTCTTCGACTGCCCCGGCTTGAGGCTGATCGGCCGTCCATCGGTAAGGCTGAACGGCTTCAACACACCGGAGTCGATCTGGCTCTGGTTCAGCGTATAGACCGAGTGCGCCACTCCGTTGTCCAGCCCGAGATCGCCGATGTACGGCGTGAGCACGACTTCCGGGTTGTTCGCGGCCGGGAACGTGGACGTCGCGGCGTCGCCGGAGGCGGTCGGCAGGAAGACACCCTCGAAGGCGATCTGCTGCTTCTGGTACGTCTTCGGGTCGGTGTTCGATCCGGTCTCCGGATTGATGTTCAGGTCCGGGAACTCCGCGACGCCGGTACTCGTATCGCCCGCATCGCCGCTCGGCAGGAACGGTGACGTGATCGTCTCGCTCTTGCCGTACTTGTCGGTGAACTTGATGACCGTCGCGTACCCATGTCCGACCAGGTAGACGTTCGCACGCGGAAGCCGCAGCGGCGCGTTCACCTTGATCGTGTCCGGCGTGGAGACCGTCGAACCGATGCGGTTGTACGTGGTGCTCGCCGCGAAATTCGACGGCTCGCCGCTCGACGTGTACGACGCGTTGAACGAGTTGAGCGTCACGCAGTACGGCGCGAGGTCGGCCGGGTTGACCCGGGCACCCGGCGCGTAGTCGCTGAATACGGCCGGCGTGTTGCAGAACGTGTCGCCCTCGACAAGCAGGCGATCGGCATGCCAGCCGTACCAGGATCCGAATGCGACCCCGACCAGCAGTGCCATCAGCGAGAAGTGGAACAGCAAGTTCCCGGCTTCCTTGAAGTAGCCCTTCTCGCCGGAGACCGTCACCGTTCCGTCGTCATGTGTACGCACCACCGTGCGATACCGACGTGTGCGCAACACGGCCTTGACCTGCTCGGCGGCCCCGTCCGGCGATTGCTCGAACGCCAACTCCGAAGCGTGCACCGGCATGCGTGAAAGTCGCGCCGGAGCGTCCGGCGGCACACGGCGAATCGCCTGGTAGTAAACACGCAAGCGAGGGAAGAGGCAGCCCACCAGCGAGATGAACAGCAACAGATAGATCGCCGAGAACCACGGCGACGCGAAGACCGCGAACCCGCCGACGTCATTGATCAGCGGCGCGAGCTTCGGATGGTGCTGGTAGTACGCCGTGACGTCCTCGGGGTTGACCTTGATCTGCGGAAGCAGCGAGCCCGGGATGGCGGCGAGCGCGAGCAGGAAAAGCAGGATCAACGCGGTCCGCATGCTGGTCAGCCAGCGCCAGAACCGCCGCGCCACGGTGACGACGAACGATCCGCCCTTGCGGTACGACGGCTCGACCCGATCCTGCGTGACCGTCCAGTCCGCTTCCGGCAACTCTTCCGGTGGAACGTCAACCGAAGGCGTCTCGATCTGCGACATCAGATCCCCGCCCAGTTGGTCGCGCCAACGCTCGACCGCAGCCAGTCCATAAACGGCATCCACGCGTCGAAGACCAGCGCGAGGCCGATCACGATCAGCAGACCGCCGCCGATGCGGGTGACCCACCGGCTGTTTCGGCGAATCGCGCGGAACAGGCCGATCAACCGCCGGAAGCCAAGCCCGAAGATCAGGAACGGAAGACCGAGACCAAGGCAGTACGCGATGCCGAGCACCGTGGCTCGCCCGGTCTGGCCGCCGATGAGCGACATCGAGAACACCGCGCCGAGCGTCGGTCCGATGCACGGCACCCAGGAGAACGCGAACACGGCGCCGAGGATCGGTGCGCCCAACAGGCCGGCGGCCGGCAACCGCTGGATCCGCCACTCGCGTTGCATCGCCGGGATGAACCCGAGGAAAGCGATGCCCAGCACGATCACCAGCACGCCGCAGACGATCTCGACGGTGCGCTGATGCCACGCGAGCGTACGGCCGAGGCTGACGAACGCGATGTTCAGCACCGTGAAAACGACCGTGAATCCGGCGATGAAAAGCAGCGTGCCGGCCAGGATCCGGCCAACCATGCGGGCTCGTTGCGGGTTGTCGTGGTCGGTCGCAGCGTCCAGGTCCGCACCGGCCAGACCGGTCATATAGGACAGATACCCGGGTACGAGCGGCAGCACGCACGGCGACAGAAAACTCACCAACCCGGCCGTGGCGGCGGCACCCGCGGCAACGACCAGCGGTCCGGTGGCGGCGACACTCGCGAAGCTCATGACGTCTGCGCCGCCTTGATCATCGCGGTCAGGTCGGCGGACGAAACCGGCGCGAGATGAATCGACGCGACCTTCCCGGCCGCGTCGATCACCAGCGTGGACGGCACTTCCTTCGGCGGGATGTTCGCGAACGCGAGCATCACGTGACCCGCCGGATCGAAGATGCTCGGGTACGTGATTCCATGCGCCGACACGAACGCATTCGCCGAATCCTGCTGGTCGATAACGTTCACGCCGACGAAGACGACACCGGTCTCCTTGTACGTGCTCTCCAGGTCGGCGGCCTCGGCCCGGCAAGGCCCACACCATGATCCCCAGAAGTTCATCACGACGACGTGGCCGCGCTCGGCTGCGAGATCGAACGTGCCGCCGCCGAGCAGCGGCTCGTTGGTGACGGCCGGAGCAGCGTCGCGATGCCCGGACGCGTAGTACGTCGTCGTCGCTTCGGATCCGGACGCAGTGTTGCTACAGGCGCCGACCGCGAGAACCGCGATCAGGCCCAGCATCACGGCGAGACGGCGTCGCATATCGATCAAGCGCCCTTCGCGGTCTTCGCGGACGCGGACTGCGCGACGAGGTGAGCGGCCGGCTCGGCGTACATGATGCCGGTGATGCGCGTACCGGTGAAGTGGAACGACGTCAGGCTGGCCAGACCACACTGACGCTTGCGCGGATCGTGCCAGAGGCGCTGCTTCTCGACGAACCGGCGGAGGATCCAGATCGGGAGCTGGTGTGAGACGCAGACCGCCTCGTGACCTTCGGCCCGATCGCGGGCGGACTGGAGTGCGGTGAACATCCGACGGGCGATCTCGGTGTAGGGCTCGCCCCACGATGGCGTCAGCGGGTCACGCAGCACCCACCAGTTCTTCGGATCGCGCAGCGCGCCGTCGCCGACCGAGACACGCTTGCCCTCGAAGAAGTTCGCACTCTCGATCAGGTTGTCGTCGATCGCGACCGGCAGACCGAACTCGGCGGCGAACGGTTCGGCGGTCTGCTGGGCGCGTTCGAGCGGACTCGCCACGAGATACGTCACGTCATGCCCGGACAGGTACGCCGCACCCGCCTTGGCCATCTGTACGCCCAGCTCGGAAAGCTTGAAGCCGGGCAAGCGGCCGTACAGGACCTTGTCGGGGTTGAAGACCTCGCCGTGCCGCAGCATGTGCACGATCGTCGTCGGCTCCGTCACGCGTCCCCCTCTGCCGCTGCTCCACCTGACGCTGCTGCCGCCGCGCGCGCCGCGACCGGCAACGTCGCGGCGATCCGATTCATCGCCTTGTCGTCGATCGCGGCCGAGACGAACCAGGATTCGAACGCGCTCGGCGGCAGATAGACACCCCCGGCGAGCATCGCATGGAAGAACGCGCGGTATGCAGTGACGTCCTGCATCTTCGCGTCGTCGTAGTTGTGCACGTCACGATCGGCGAAAAAGATCGAGAACATGTTGCCGGCGCTGGACAGTCGGTGCGGCACGCCGGCTTCGGAGAGAGCCCTGGTCGCGAGCGATGACACCATCGCAGCGTTCTTGTCCAGCCGCTGGTAGAGATCGGGTGTCGCGAGGCGCAGGGTGGCCAGCCCGGCGGCGCAGGCGAGCGGATTTCCGGAGAGCGTACCGGCCTGATAAACCGGGCCGGCCGGCGCGAGCCGGTCCATGATCTCCCGGCGACCGCCGAACGCGGCTGCGGGCAGCCCGCCGCCCATCACCTTGCCGAACGTAAACAGATCGGCGTCCACCGGTTCGAGTCCAGCCCAACCACCTGCGGAAACGCGGAAGCCAGTCATCACCTCGTCAACGATCAACAGGGCGCCGTGACGATGCGCGATCTCCGCGATCTTGACGTTGAATCCGTCGCGCGGCGCGACCACGCCCATGTTGCCGGCCGCGGCTTCGGTGATGATCGCCGCGATGTCGTCGCCGTTGGTCCGGAATGCCTCCTCGACCGCGTCCACGTCGTTGTACGGGACCACGATCGTCTCGCTCGCCGCAGCGCCGGTGACTCCCGGCGAATCGGGCAGGCCCAGCGTCGCAACGCCCGAGCCCGCTGCGGCGAGCAGCGCGTCGACGTGGCCGTGGTAGCACCCGGCGAACTTCACGATCTTCGAGCGTCCGGTGAATCCACGGGCGAGGCGGATTGCCGACATCGTCGCCTCGGTACCGGAGTTGACCAGGCGGACCGCCTCGACGCGAGTACGGGCGACGATCTCTTCGGCCAGGTCGACCTCGCCGGGCGTCGGCGTACCGAAGCTGGTGCCCTTCCCGGCGGCGACCGTGATCGCCTCGACGACGGCGGGGTGCGCGTGTCCGAGGATCAGCGGCCCCCACGAGCAGACCAGGTCAACGTAGCGACGGCCGTCCGCATCGGTCAGATAGCAGCCGGTGCCGCTGACCATGAATCGCGGTACGCCACCGACGGCGCGAAACGCGCGTACAGGGGAATTAACCCCGCCGGGCACGATGGCCTTGGCGCGGTCGAACAGGGCTTCGGATGCGGGGGCAGCGTAGGGGTACACGCCGGCGCCGGCAGGGTCGTCGTCTCTCACAGCCCGACCAGTATGTCAAGACACCCTGAGCGTCCCCGTCCGCCCCTCTCACCCATCCAGTTGATCCTGGAGTCAGTTGGCGCTTCGACGGCGTGTCGTGCGAATAACTCCAGGATCAACTTCGGGTTTTCCACAACCCGGTCCACAACCCGGCTAGCTGAGCGGCATCACCAGCGTCGGCTTCATCGGCTCCGCATCGGGGTGGATCCGGCTGACCGCGGTGCCGAGCGCGAAGAACTCGATCGCGTGCTCGCCCCACGCCCAGGCCGACTCGTTGACCGTCACGCCGACGACGCCATCCGCACCGATTTGCTGGCCCTCGTACTGCATGCGGGCCATCGCGATCTCCCGGGCGTCGTACGCGGCCTGGCTGAACAGCACCATCTCGACGTTCTGTCCGGTTTGGGCAAGCATCTGCCGGAACGTCATGTGCGCGATGTGATAGACGCAGGTGCCGAGCACCATCGATCTCGGCAGCCAGCCGTGATGCATCAGCGTGTAGAAGTCCTGGCCGGACAGGTGTGACGTGAACGGGCGGCCGGCCGCCGTACGGTATGACTTGCCGTCCTTTGCCTTGATCGCGGTACCGACCGCGAGGAACTCGATCACGTCGCTCGCGAACATGTAGTTGACCGGTCGGAGCTGTACGCCGATGACGCCGTCGGCGCCCAGCGCATCCGCCTCGGCTTCCATCCGCGCCATGGCGAGTTCACGCGCGCTGTACATGGCCTGGCTCAACACGTTCAGTTCCTGGCTCACGCTCCACTTCGCCACCTGGACGCCCACGTGATAGAAGCACGTGCCGACGACCATGCCGATCGGCTCGAACCCGGACTGCTCGGTCAACACGAACTCGTTGACCGACAGGTCGGACGTGAAGAATTGCTTGCCGCCGTGCTGGGAGCCGCTGAGACGGTTGGCGGCGCTGGCGGGTAGCTGCTGCGGTTGTTGCGATACCGGCAAGGTCATGTCTGGCAGCTTAAGTGCGACACCTTGCCGCAGGAACTCCTCTGTCGGTCAGTTGACGAGCTACGCCAGGCCGAACCGGTCGAGGATCCAGGAGAGTACGAACGCCTCCTCGTGCCACGAGTCGTAACGCCCGCTCGGACCGGCGTGACCGGCACCCATCTCGGTCTTCATCACGATGTCGGTACGCGGTGCGACCGCCCGCATGCGCGCTACCCACTTCGCCGGCTCGGTGTACAGCACGCGGGTGTCATTCAACGACGTCATCACGAGCTGTGCCGGGTAGTCCACGTCAACCACGTTCTCGTACGGCGTGTAGGACTTCATGTACGCGTACACCTCGGCATCCGCGCCCGGGTTTCCCCACTCGTCCCACTCGACCACGGTGAGTGGCAGTGACGGATCGAGGATCGTGGTCAACGCGTCCACGAACGGGACCTCGGCCACCACGCCGGCGAACGCGTCCGGCGCCATGTTCGTGACCGCGCCGACCAGCAGTCCACCGGCCGAGCCGCCGCGGGCGATCAGCCGGTCGGCACTGGTCCAGCCGGTCTCGACGACGTGGCGGGCGCACGCGATGAAGTCCGTGAACGTGTTTTTCTTCGCGAGCAGCTTGCCGTTCTCGTACCAGGAACGACCCATCTCGCCGCCGCCACGAATGTGCGCGATCGCGAACACCACGCCCCGATCGAGCAACGAAAGACGAGCGATCGAGAAGTACGGGTCCATCGACGCCTCGTACGAGCCGTAGCCGTAGAGCACCAGCGGTGCCGTACCGTCGCGTGGCGTGTCGCGGCGGGCCACGATCGAGATCGGCACCGAGACTCCGTCCGGCGCGGTGGCCCATACCCGGAACTGCTCGTAGTCCTCGGACCGGTACTCGCGCCCGGTCGCGTCCGGCAGTACCGGCTTGCGTTTGCGCAGCGTGAGCGCGCCGGTCGCGAGATCGCAGTCGAAGATCGAGGCCGGCGTCACCATCGACACAAACCCGATCCGGATCGATGACGCCTGATACTCCTCGTTCGCGTCCATCCCGACGGTGTAGAGCGGCTCGTCGAACGTGATGTCGAACGACGGTGACCCGTCCACCGGCAGTACGCGCAGCGCGGTCAATCCAGCCGACCGCAGCGACAGGACCAGGTGATTCGCGAACGCGTCGATGTCGGTCAACCGGCGTCCGGGCTCATGATCGATCAACGGCAGCCAGGCACCGGGCACATCCACCCGCGTGTACGCGAGCGCGAAGTCTTCCGCGTCGTCGTTGTGCAGGATGAGGAATCGGTCGCCGTGGTGCTCGACGTGGTACTCCACACCCTCACGCCGTGCAGCGATCGTCTGCAGTTCGGCGTACGGCTGGTCCGACGGGATGAACGAGGTCTCCGACGTGATCTTGCTGTTGGCCGAGAACATGATGAACCGCTCTGACCTGGTCAGACCGACGGCGACGCTGAAGCGTTCGTTCAGTTCGTGCAGGACGAGCGTGTCCTCGCTGGACGGCGTACCGATGACGTGCCGCCAGATCCGGTCGGACCGCCAGGCCTCGTCCATCGTCGCGTAGAAGAACGCCGACGCGTCGAGCGACCAGGCCGAGCTGTACCCGGTGTCGGTGATCACGTCGTCCAGCAATTCGCCGGTACGCAAATCCTTGAACTGCACGGTGTAGCGCTCGTCGCCGTCGAAGTCGACCGAGTACGCCAGCCAATTGCCGTCCGGGCTGATGTCGAACACGCCCAGCTCGAAGAAGTCGTGGCCGGCCGCGAGCGCGTTGCCGTCGAGCAAAACCTGCTCGCCATCCAGCGGCTTTCCGTCGCCGGTCAGCGGGGGTTCGTCGGACGTTGCCGCGACCCGGCACTGGATGCCGTACTGCGAGCCCTCGACCGTACGCGTGTAGTACCAGAACCGGCCCTTCCGGACCGGCAGCGACAGATCGGTTTCGAGCGTGCGCTGCTTGATCTCGCCGAAGAGCGTCTCCCGCAGACCGGCGAGGTGCGCGGTACGAGCCTCCGCGTACGCGTTCTCCGCCTTCAGGTATTCGAGCGCGTCCGGATCTTCGAGCGCGGCGGCCATCCACGAGTACTCGTCGATGACGGTGTCGCCGTGGAAGGTGCGCTCGGTAGGCACTCGCTTGGCCACCGGCGGCGTCAGGTTCTGGGTCACGTTGAATCACGCTACCGGGCGCTCTGGAAGCCGCTGAGCCGGTCGTCCAGGTCGCTACCCGGCGCGAACACGTACCTCTTTCCGATCTTGTGTTTGACCAGTAAACCGAGCTCTTCCAGCCCGACGAGATCCTGTCGGGCGGTCTCCGTGACGACGCGGTGCGCGGCCCGGTGGGATGACACCGTGTACTGCCCGGATCGGTGCGTCATGGCGTGCCGCAGCAGTGCCAGCTGGCGATGGTTCAAACCACCGTCGGCGGTGCCGACCTGCTCGCGCATCGCCCGCACCTCGTGGATCTTGCGCTCTAAATACACGGTCAAACCATCAAAAGCCTCGTGCAGTACGGCCAACTGATGCACGAAGAAGTACGTGAGATCGTTCTCGTCGGTCTCGGTGTGCAGGTAGGCGGTCGCGTAGGCGCTGGGCGAGTGTCGGAGCACCCGGGAGATCGAGAGGAATTCGGTCAGCCAATAGCCGTGCCGCAGCATCGACCAGTAGAACAGCGCCCGGGCGGTACGCCCGTTCCCGTCCACGAACGGATGCTCGTACCCGAGCATGAAATGCAGCGTGATCGCGCGCAGCACCGGCGGCAGGTAGGACGGCCCGTCATCGGCATTCGCGAACGCGCAAAGTGCCTCGATCCGCGCCGGCAACAGTACGGCCGGCGGTGGCTCGTAAAGCACGTCATCGGCCGCGTACACCCCGACACGATCCTCGTCCGCGCGCTGGAATCGCCCCGCCGTACCCGGGTCGTCCAGCGTGCCCGCCGTGACGATTCGTTGCAGCTCGCAGATCAGTTCTGGGGTTAGCGGCTCGTGGCGGAGGTCCCCGATGAATCGCATCGCGGCGAAGTTGTTCGCGATCATGCGCTCGGATCGGTCGCGAGGTGGACGACCCGATCTGATCATGTCCTTCGCGACCAGTCGCGTGGTCGCGGCACCCTCCAGCTGGCTGGATCGGATCGACTCCTCGATCAGCGAGTTCACCAGGTATCGATCCCGGGTGGCCGGGTTCGCGACCTCCTCGCTCAGGCTGATCTGCCCGCTGGCGGTGGACGCGACGAATTCGATCTCGCGCAAAACCTGATCCGGCAACGTGTACGTGAACGATCGCCCGTCCGGATCCTCCAGACCGGTGAAGCGGCGCGTCGCACTGCGCCGGATCTTGGTGGCGAGCCACCACTCCTCGTGCGTCAGACCCTCCGGCGGTGCCTGGCGACGCAGCTCGTCCCAGTGTGGATAACCGGCCGGGTCACGCGCCGCGAGCAGCAGTTGCACCATGCGCTGGTCCAGGCGCGGGTGGCCGATGTCGGCGAGTGCGGGCGGAGGATCGGGAAGACGCACAGTACAACCTCCTGCTAATTACTGCCAGATTAGCAGGTACGACCGACCAAACCTGCTAATCCAGCACCAACTGGCAGTTGCCTAGCAGCCGTACCAACCCCAACTCCCTGTCGGCCTAACAGGCTTCGCCGGATGGCCGACTCGAGCAGTGATCGCGAATCTTGGCGCCAATGGAAGTCCAGTGCTGTGATCATGGCGATTTGATCTCCCCCAGCGTCCAAGATCTCCGATCAGCAAACGGACGCCACGTCCGTCACTATCTGACGGATCTTCACATCTAGTGCAACGATGGCCTGAGAACCTCTTCCGCCCCTACCGGTAGGAGTCTCTGTGTCGGACGTGTTCGCCCTGCTCATCGCGCGCCTTCGGGCGGAGCTCGGCGATCCGGCCGTGATCACCGATGCGGCGACCCTCCGCACATACGAGTGCGACGGCCTGACCGCCTACCGCACCGTACCGGGCGTTGTAGTTCTGCCGACGAGTGCTCAGGATGTGGCTCGAGCTGTTCGTGCGTGCCACGATTTCGGTGTTCCGTTCGTCGCCCGCGGCTCCGGCACCGGCTTGTCCGGCGGCGCCATGCCACACGCGGCCGGCGTCCTGATTGTCACCTCGAAGCTCAACCGGATCATCGAGATCGACATCGCGAACCGCCGGGCCATCCTGGAACCCGGCGTCTTCAACGCGGCGATCAGCGCGACCGTCGCCGGTGACGCGCTCTATTACGCGCCCGACCCGTCCAGCCAGCAGATTTGCTCGATCGGCGGCAACGTCGCGGAGAACTCCGGCGGTGCGCACTGCCTCAAGTACGGCTTCACCGTCCACCACGTCACCGGCCTGGAGATCTGTACGCCGGACGGACGAGCTCGTCCGGATAGGTGCCGGTCGCGCTGCCGAAGCACCCGGATACGACCTGACCGGCGTGTTCATTGGTTCGGAGGGCACGCTCGGCATCGCCACGAAGGTGTATGTCCGGCTGCTTCGCAAACCCGAATCGGTGGTCACGATCCTGGCCGGCTTCGCCACGATCGAGCAGGCCGGCGCCACCGTCGCGGCAATCGTCGCGGCCGGTCTGACACCCGCGGCGGCCGAGATCATGGACGCGCTCGCGATCACCGCCGCCGAGAAGGCGGTGGCCTGCGGATATCCGGCGGGCGCGGGGGCCGTCCTGGTCGTGGAGGCGGACGGTCCGAGCGTCGAGGTCGAAGCGGAGCGCACCGCGATCGAGGACCTTTGCCGCGCGAACGGCGCGTTCGAAGTCCGGGTCGCCGCCGATGCGGCCGAGCGTGCGGCGCTGTGGCGGGGCCGGAAATCGGCGTTCGCCGCGGTCGGCCGGATCAGCTCGGACTACATCGTCCAGGACGGCGTCGTGCCGCGTACCGCGCTCGCGACCATGCTGCGCGAGATCGAAACACTGGCCGCCGAGGCGGGCGTCCAGGTCGCGAACGTCTTCCATGCCGGCGACGGCAACCTGCACCCGCTCGTTCTGTTCGACGCTTCGATCCCCGGCGCGCTCGAAGCAGCCGAGGGCGTGTCCAACGAAATCTTGCGCCGGTGCGTCGCCCACGGTGGCTCGATCACCGGCGAACACGGTGTCGGCATCGAGAAGGCGCCGCATATGGACTTCATGTTCACCGACGGCGACCTGGCCTCGATGAACCTGCTCCGATGCGCGTTCGATCCGGACGGCATCGCGAATCCGGGAAAGGTCTTCCCGACCCCACGCCTGTGCGGCGAACCGCGGCGCCGTCCGCAACTGACAAATCTGGACCCGGAGGTTGCGGTGTGGTGACGCCCGATCGAGATCTCACGCGTGCGCTGGGAGAGGCCGCCGATCCTCAGGTGGTACGCGCGGCCGGGCCCGACGACACCGTCGGCGGCGTTCAGCCCGGATGGGTCGTCGCGCCGCCCGATGTCGATGCGCTGTCCCGTGTACTCGCGACCGCCGCAGCTCACGAGCTGACCGTGCTGCCACGCGGCGAGGGCACGAAACTCCACTGGGGACAGTCGCCGCGCATGGTCGATGTGGTGATCGACATGACCGCGCTGAGCGGCATCTTCGCGCACTACGAGGATGACCTCGTGGCGACGATCGGCGCCGGTACGCCGGTCCGTGCCGTCCAGGCCGTACTCGAGCGATCCGGCCAGCGACTCGCGGTCGATCCTGGCTCACCCGATGCGACGATCGGCGGCATGCTGGCGACCGGCGAGGCCGGGCCGCTGCGCATGCGACATGGAGCGCCACGCGATCTCCTGCTCGGCACCGAATTCGTACGGGCCGACGGCACGATCGCGCACTCCGGCGGCCGGGTGGTGAAGAACGTCGCCGGCTACGACCTCGGCAAGCTGCTGGCCGGCTCCTGGGGAACGCTCGGCGTGATCGCGAGCGCCACCATGCGACTCCAGCCGCTGCCGGCCGACCGGGCCTGGGTGACCCGCACGGTTCGCAGTCCGCTGGAGATGCACGATCTCGTCGGTGAGTTGCTGGACAGCCCGATCGACCCGGCCGCGATCGAGGTCGACCTGCCCGAGTCCGGTCCGAGTTCGCTGGTCGTACTGGTCGAAGGTTCGGTTCCCGGCGTCGCCGTCCGCGCCCGCACGCTGGTGTCGCTACTCGGCGGCGACGCGGTCTCGCACGATGTACCGCCGGCGTGGTGGGGCCGGTACCCGACGGGGGACGTGACGCTGCGGATGGCGGTACCGGTTGCGGATCTGCACGCCGCGATCTACTCGCTACGGGACTCGGTCGGCGCCGCGGTTCCGATCCGGGGCAGCGCGGGCAGCGGTGTCTGCTACGCCGTCGTACGCGCGGAAAACGCCGAACTCGCCCTGGATGCGGTCCGGACGACGTTGCTCGCCCGAGGTGGAAACTGTGTCGTGGTCACGGCACCGGCGGACGTACGCGCGAAGCTCAACGTCTGGGGCGACATCGACGGCCTCGATCTCATGCACGCCGTGAAGGCACGCTTCGATCCGTCCGGCGTGTTCGCACCGGGCCGATTCGTCGGGGGCATCTGATGGACGTCGGCAAGCTCACGGATGCCTGCGTCCACTGTGGTTTCTGCTTGCCAACGTGCCCGACGTACCAATTGACCGGCGAGGAGACGCAGTCGCCGCGCGGCCGCATCCACCTGCTGCGCCAGTTGCTGGACGGCACGGCGACGGCGCAGGAAGTGGCCGCACCGATCGACACGTGCCTCGGCTGCCTCGCGTGCGTGCCGGCGTGTCCGTCCGGCGTCGAGTACGAACCGATCATCGAAGCGGCCCGCGAACTCGTGGTCGACGCCCGCCCCGCCCGGGAACGTCTCGCCCGGGAGGCGCTGTTCACTGTCCTCCCGTACGCCCGGCGGTTGCGGCTGGCGAGCGTACCGCTGAAGGTCTTTCCGCAGTTGGGGTCGCTCGACCCCGCGTTTTCCGCGGCGGCCGACCTGGCACCGCGCCGGCCCCCCGCGGCACGTTCGCTACCACCGCGTGTGGCCGCTCGGGGGCTGCGACGTGCCGTCGTGGGCCTGCTGACCGGGTGCGCGCAGTCGGCGTTCTTCCCGCATGTGTCGGCGGCGACCACCCGAGTCCTCGCACTGGAAGGCTGCGACGTGGTCATTCCGCGCCGACAAGGTTGCTGTGGCGCGTTGTCGCTACACGCGGGTCGGGCGGAGGAGGCCCGACGATTCGCGCGAAGGGTCGTCGCGACGTTCACGCGAGCGAACGTCGATGTGCTCGTCACCGATGTCGCGGGCTGTGGTTCGGCGATGAAGGGGTACGCGCGCCTGCTCGCCGACGATCCACTGTGGTCGCGGCGGGCGGACGAACTGGCCGCGAAGGTCCGCGACGTGTCCGAATTCGTTGCCTCGCTGGAACCGGTCGCGCCACGGCGGCCGATGCCGATCACGGTCGCGTACCACGACGCGTGCCACCTCGCGAACGGTCAGGGCGTCCGCGACGCACCGCGAGCGCTGCTGGCGAGCATCCCCGAGTTGCGGATCGTCGAACTCGGCGACGGTGGCACGTGCTGCGGCTCGGCCGGTACGTACAACCTGTTCGAACCGGAGACCGCAACCGAACTGGGCGACCGCAAGGCGGCCGCGATCGCGGCGACGCGCGGCACCGTGGTGGCGGCCGGCAACCCGGGCTGCCTCTTGCAGATCGAACACGCGCTGCGTCGAGCAGGTAGCACCACAACGACACGCCACACGATCGAGATCCTGGACGCCGCCCTCTGGCCCCAACGAGTTAATTAGCGCTTCGATGGGTGACGAGCGAAGCCAGGAGGGCTGGGTCCAGGTTTCCGCCGGTCACTACCGCTACCGTCCGGCCCGGCGGGAGTGACGCTTGGTGGTGCCGGTACGCGGCCGGACCCAGAGCTCCACTTGGCTCGACCACCAGGTGTGACTCGCGCGCCAGCAGGCCGACCGTCGCCGCGATCTCGTCCTCGCTCACCGTCACAATGTCGTCCACGTACGCCTTGATGTGCGCGAACGTCAACTCACTCGGTTCGGTGCGGACACCGTCGGCCATCGTCCGGTACGTCTCCTCTACCGTCCATCGCACCAGCTCACCGGCGCGCAGACTGGCCTGCGTCTCGGCCGCGAACTCGGGCTCGACGCCGATCACCGCGACGTCCGGGCGGAGGCCCTTGATCGCCGTGGCCACGCCGGACGCGAGTCCACCGCCACCGATCGGAATCAACACGACCTCGACATCCGGCCGGTCCGCCAGGATCTCCAGCGCAACCGTGCCCTGACCGGCGATGACATCGACGTGATCGAACGGCGGGATCGGCGTCATCGCACGCTCCGACGCCACCTCGGACATCACGGCCAGCCGATCGGCCGGGGCCACGAGGAGAACCTCCGCACCGAGCGCCCGGACTGCGGCGATCTTCATCGCGGGTGACGTTGATGGCATCACGATCACCGCCGGTACCCCGAACAGCTTCGCCGCGTACGCGAGCGCGCGACCGTGGTTGCCGGAGGAGTGCGTGACCACGCCGTTAGCCCGTACGTCCTCGGGCAGGCAGGCCATCGCGTGGTACGCGCCCCTGATCTTGAAAGCGCCGATCGGCTGCAGATTCTCGGCTTTGAGCCAAAGGTCGTCGCCGGCCCACGGGGCAGCGAGGATCGGCGTACGAACGGCCACTCCGTCCAAGCGGTCAGCGGCACGTCGGATTTCTTCCAGCGAGACGAGGGTCACCGGCCCACCGTACCGACTGGGGATATTGGGGTTATTGCTACGTGTGTCACGGCAAGCCTCCAGAATCGGGCATAAGGGTTTTCACGTCCACGGCGGGAGGACGCATGGCGGATCAGATGAGGTACGAGCAACAGCCCGGCCCGCCGTACCCCGCTCGGCTCGACGTCGGCCGGATCGAATCGCCCAAGATCGACCAGCCCCGCACCGAGCGATCCAGGCCCGGAATCGCCGAAGGTTGGCCGGCGCCGCCCGGCGGCTGGCCGGATTCGCAGTGGATGACGACGCCCTACTCGGACAGCGGTGGCACCTCATATTCAGACGACGGTTATGCCGCGTCGACGAAGCCCGAACCGCAGGCGTGGATGACGCCCGCCGTCGCCGAACCGCCATCCGGCGGCCCCCCACCCGGGCATCCGCCGGGTCCGACACCACCACACCACGCAGCGCTCCCCGAAAGCGGTCGTCCGAAGCACCTCGGATTGATCCTGTCGATCATCGCCGGCGTAGTGGTGGTCGGTGTGATCGGCGCCGCCACGACCGCGGCGATCTTCGCCAGCCGGTCGTACCGGGCGGCACAGAAGCAGGCGACGGTCGGCATGGACACGCCGGTACGGGATGGGGCGTTCCAGTTCACCGTCGACGGCATGCGCTGCGGGATCCGCGAGATCGGTACGCCCGACGACTACACCGCGCCGACCGGGCAGTTCTGTGCTGTGACGATGTCGGTAGCGAACGTGGGCAAGTCGCCGGCCGTGTTCGCGGACGCGCTGCAGAAGGCGTACGGGCCGAACGGTGTCTCGTTCATCTCCGATTCGGAAGCCGGCCTGTACGCCAACCCGAATCCGGACGTCTTCCTCAACGACATCAATCCGGGTAACCGTGTCCGAGTCGTCGTCGTGTACGACATTCCGGCGTCGGGCCGCATCCTGAAACTGGAGGTCCACGAGAATCCGGACACCAAGGGCGCGATCATCAAGACGTCATAGAGCATGCGCGGTGACCTGATTGAGACAATTACTCGGATATCCTGGTCCGCATGTCGTCCCCGAATTCGACCATGATCGACCCGCACGCGCCGGCCGTCTTCCGGCGTACGCCCACGCTGGTCTGGGCCGGCATCATCACCGTCGCGTTCCTGGTGATCTCGGGCGTGATCGGGTCGGCGTACGTGCATCATGGCTTCTTCTCGGTCATCGCCCCGCTCGCCGCGGTCACGCCGCTGATCACATTCGCGGTGCTGGGCCTGGCGTGGCCGAGTGTCGTGCTGCGCGACGACGCGATGGCGGTCCGGAACGTGTACGCGACCCACGTCATCCCGTACGGGCTGATCAAGGAGGTCGTGTCGATCCGGATCGGTATGTTCATCCGGGTGCACGACGGCCCCAAGATCCCGGTCACCGCGTACGCGAGCGCCGGAAACTCGGCCCGGGCCTTCGGCCACAAGAAGTCGAATGCCCGGCTGACCGACGCGATCGAGGACAAGATCTCCTGGGCGCCGGCCGACGTTACGGACGTCTCCGTCACCCGTACGGTCGACGTCCGCAACATCGTCATCACGATCGCCGCGTTCGTCGTACCGGCGATCGTGATCTTCCTGGCGGTTCTGACCTACTGAGTTTTACTTGGCGAGCGCCGCGATCTGCGCGGTGATCCGGGCGATGTCGGCCTCAGCGGCGGCGGCCCGATCGCGGATCTTCGCGACCACGGCTTCCGGTGCCTTACCCAGGAATTCCGCGTTCCCGAGCTTCGCTGCCGTCGCGACCTTCTCCTTCTCCGCCGCCGCCAGGTCTCGCCCGAGGCGGGCGGTCTCGGCGGCCACATCGATCGTGCCGGAAAGATCGAGCCCGACCGTGACGCCGTTCGCGATCGCAAGCGTTGCGGTCGCGGTGAAATCGTCGGTCGGCTCCTCCAGACGGGCGAGCATCCGGATGGCCGGCTCGTGCGCCGCCAGACCGGCCTGGGCGAGCCCATCGACGCGCGTCGGCACGCGCTGACCCGGTCGCAGACCCTGATCGCTGCGGAACCGGCGCACCTCGGTGACGACCGCCTGCAACGACGTGATCTCGGCCTCGGCGGCGGCGTCGCGCAGCGACGGGTCGGCCTTCGGCCACTCCGCGATCACCAGTGACTCGCCGCCGGTCAGCGACGTCCACAGCGTCTCGGTCACGAACGGAATGAACGGGTGCAGCAACCGTAGGACGTTGTCCAAGACGTGGCCGAGCACGCGCCGGGTGGTCGTCCGCGCCGGCGCCGGCCAATGAGACCTTCGAAAGTTCGAGGTACCAGTCGCAGAACTCGTCCCACACGAAGTGGTAGAGCGCGGCGGTGGCCTTCGCGAACTCGTACGCCTCGATCAAGCCGTCGACCTCTTCGATCACCTCGTCGAGGCGGGAGACGATCCAGCGATCGACCGGTCCGAGATCGGTTGGCAGATCGCCCGCGACGGTCGCACCGTTCAGCATCGCGAAGCGGGACGCGTTCCAGAGCTTGTTGCAGAAGTTGCGGGCGGCGACCGACCCACTCCTCGTTCGCGGGCTGGTCGGCGCCGGGGTTCGCGCCGCGAGCGAGCGAGAAGCGCAGGGCATCCGACCCGTACGCGTCCATCCACTCCAGCGGGTCGACGGTGTTGCCACGCGATTTGCTCATCTTCTTGCCGAACTTGTCACGGACCAGGCCGTGCAGCATCACGGTCCGGAACGGCACCTCGCCGTCCATCGCGTACAGGCCGAACAGCATCATCCGGACGACCCAGAAGAACAGGATGTCGTACCCGGTGACCAGCAACGACGTCGGATAGAACTTCGCCAGGTCGGCGGTCTTCGCGGGCCAGCCCATGGTCGAGAACGGCCACAGCGCCGACGAGAACCACGTGTCCAGCACGTCGGGGTCCTGCGACCAACCGGCAGGCGCTGTCTCACCGGGACCGACGCAGATCATCTCGGTGCCGTCCGGCGAATACCAGACCGGGATCCGGTGACCCCACCACAGTTGACGGCTGATGCACC
The DNA here is from genome assembly GCA_963831705.1 of uncultured Actinomycetota bacterium. Classification (GTDB taxonomy): domain Bacteria; phylum Actinomycetota; class Actinomycetes; order Mycobacteriales; family Micromonosporaceae; genus DASQPR01. The sequence continues at coordinate 1,477,605 of CAWHRE010000010.1, forward strand.
AGTCGTGCATGTTGTCGACCCAGTCGAAGTACCGGCTCTTCAGCGACGCCGGCACGATTTCCACGCTGCCGTCGCGTACGGCGTCGCCGGCCGCCTTCGCGAGCTTCTCCACCCGAACGAACCACTGCAGCGACAGGCGCGGCTCGACCACCGTGTCGCAGCGGGAGCAGTGCCCGACCGAGTGCACGTACGGGCGCTTCTCGGCCACGATCCGGCCCTCGGCACGCAGCGCTTCGGTCACGGCCGCGCGGGCAACGAAGCGTTCCATGCCCTGGAACGGACCCTCCGCGGTGATCCGGGCGCCCTCGTCCATGATCGAGATCATCGGCAGCGCGTGGCGGAGCCCGATCTCGAAGTCGTTCGGGTCGTGCGCCGGCGTGACCTTCACGGCACCGGTACCGAAAGCGGGATCGACGTGCGCGTCCGCGACGATCGGGATCTGGCGTCCCACCAGCGGAAGCTCGATCGTGGTACCGATCAGGTGCGCGTACCGGGCGTCATCGGGGTGCACCGCGATGCCGGTGTCGCCCAGCATCGTCTCCACCCGGGTGGTCGCGACGACGATCGAGTTCTCTCCGTCGCCGTACCGGATCGAGACGAGTTCGCCCTCGTCATCGGCGTGATCGACCTCGATGTCGGAGAGCGCCGTGTGGTCGTTCGGGCACCAGTTGATGATCCGCTCGGCGCGGTAGATCAGACCGTCCTCGTACAACCGCTTGAAGATCGTCTGAACCGACTGCGACAGACCCTCGTCCATCGTGAAGCGCTCGCGGGACCAGTCGACGCCGGCGCCGAGACGCCGCATCTGACCGAGGATCTTTCCGCCGTACTCGGCCTTCCACTCCCACACGCGCTCGATGAACGCCTCGCGGCCGATGTCGTGCCGGCTCTTTCCCTCGCTCGCGGCGAGATGCTTCTCGACCAGGACCTGCGTCGCGATACCGGCGTGATCCATGCCGGGCAGCCACAACACTTCATAGCCCTGCATACGACGTCGACGCATCAGCGCATCCATCATCGTCTGCTCGAGGGCATGGCCAAGGTGCAGCGATCCGGTGACGTTCGGCGGCGGGATCACGAGGCTGAACGGCGGCTTCTCGCTGGCCGCATCGGCGGTGAAGTAGCCGCGATCGACCCACCGGTTGTAGAGGACATCCTCTACCCGGGTCGGGTCGTACTGGCTGGCGGTCACGGCATCGCTGGACATTCCACGATGATACGGCTCACGCCTCCGCCCGTTCCCAGCGACGAGGCCGTATCAGAGTGGCAGTTGTGGCGTTAGTAAATGTCTGTTTCGCTAGTTATGTCGTGAGACCTCAGATATGAAGGTCATACGAGACTTACGGGAGGCGCGATGCGGACCGTTTTGCCGATCGTCATGACCGGATTCCTGGTGGTCGTCACGAGCGCCGGGACTTCTCCGGCCGCGTCAGCCGTTACTCCCGCTGCGGTCCGGGCCTGCGCGGTAACCCACGCGCCCGGCGTCATGGAGTGCATGGCCCTGCGCCAGGCCGTTCCGGAGTGAAGTCGATCGGCGAACAAACCCAACTCGACCGGCAGCTCGACCACCCCGGTGTGGCGATCACGGTCAGCACCGGCGACGAAGGGTACGGCACCGAATACCCGGCCACGTCACGGTTCGTCACTGCGGTCGGTGGCACGTCGCTGCATCGCTCGTCGAACGCACGCGGGTGGACCGAGACGGCGTGGAGTGGCGGTGGCTCCGGCTGCTCCGCGTACGACCAGAAGCCGGCCTGGCAGACCGTGACCACGAAGTGCGCGAACCGGGCCGATTCCGATGTGTCGGCGGTGGCCGATCCGAGTACCGGGGTGGCCGTCTATCAAACGTACGGCGGCAACGGCTGGTCGATTTTCGGCGGAACCAGCGCCGCCGCGCCGATCGTCGCCGCCATGTATGCCCTGGCCGGGCCGCCGGGCGCGACCGACTACCCGGCCTCGTACCCGTACGCGAACGCGGCCCTTTTCCACGACGTCACGTCGGGCAGCAATGGTGGCTGCGGCTCACGTCTATGTGCCGCGTTGACCGGGGTATCCGTGACCACAAACTGACGGAACCGTTTAGGTGACGGGTGCGTCGGAGAGAGTATGAGGATGCGTATCCCTGGATTGGTCTTGTTGGTTGTGCTCGCTGCTCTGGCCGGTGGCTGCGCGAGCCGCGCCGCGACGTCCGCGAGTCCGGGCGCGAGCGTGGCGGGGAGCAGCGTCGCTCCGTCGCCGACCAACTCCTCGGGGTGTCCCACCGAGCTGACGGTGACCGCCACCGACTCGTCGAAGACGTTGTGCGTCTCGGTCGGCGGACTCGTTCACGTCAACCTGACGGCGGCCGGTCAAAAGCCTTGGTATCCAATCGCGTCCGGCTCGAGCTCGATTCTGGCACCCGCGACCCCTGACCAGAACTCGGCGGCGCCCGGCGTGCAGACGACGACGTTCAAGGCGATCGCTCCCGGCACGACCGACATCACCTCGGCACATCGAGCCTGCGCACAGAGCCCAGGCCAGATCTCCTGCAACGCGATCGTGGCCTGGAAGGTCACCATCGACGTGAAGTAACCACGTCCGAGGATTTACGGGTCGGCAACAATCTGGACGCACCGATGTGACGGCTCGGCCGTCCACTGATACTCGACCCGCCCACAGAGGCGGGGCGCCCCTAGGGTTCCGTCATCGGCTGACGAAAGCCGCGCGACCAAAGCGTCACGCGACCGGAGTCAATGCGACCGGTGAGCCTGGACCGAGAGGGTCAACGGAGCGACGGCTCCGTCCACGGCGGGATAAAAGCCCGGGAGACCAGCACGGTTCGGCGTTCGCGCGCCGGACCGCGGTCCCGGGATGCCGCGTCAGAGCCGATCAGGCGAACCGGGACCGTACCCCATCTTTTCTGTGAGGGTGCCATGTCCACAATGGTCGACTCTGATACCCGCGACCTCGCCGGCCTCGGGTACGCGCAACAGCTCCACCGTCGTCTCGGCCCGTACGCGTCGTTCGCGGCCGGCTTCTCGTTCGTCTCGATCCTGACCACCATCTTCCAGCTGTTCGGCCTGGGCTTCTCGTTCGGCGGCCCGGCGTTCTTCTGGACCTGGCCGCTCGTCTTCGTCGGCCAGATGATGGTCGCTCTCAACTTCGCCGAGTTGGCGAGCCGGTTCCCGATCTCCGGCGTGATCTACCAATGGTCACGGCGACTCGCCGGCGGCGTGACCGGCTGGTTCGCCGGATGGTTCATGCTGATCGGCCAGATCGTTTCGGTGTCCGCCGCGGCGATCGCGCTGCAGGTCGTACTGCCGTCGGTGTGGTCCGGATTCCAGATCGTGCACGGTGACCCGTCGCTGTTCGCGAAGTCCGGCGCCACAAACGCGGTCGTGCTCGGCGCGATCCTGATCACCATCACGACGATCATCAACTCGATCGGCGTCAAGGTGATGTCGCTGATCAACAGCATTGGCGTCACCGCCGAGCTGGTCGGTGTCGCGCTGCTGATCGTGCTGCTGTTCTCGCACGCGAAGCGCGGTCCCGGCGTGGTGCTGCACACGTACGGCCCGCACGGCACCGCGTACATCGGGCCGTTCCTGGTGTCCGCACTGATGGCGGCATACGTCATGTACGGCTTCGACTCGGCCGGCGAGCTGTCCGAGGAGACGCTGGCACCCCGCCGGACCGCTCCGAAGGCAATCCTCCGAGCCCTGATCGTGTCCGGCATCGGTGGCGCGTTCGTACTGGTCGCGGCGCTGATGGCGGCCCCGAGCGTCACCGACGGCAACCTCGGCACGCAGGGTCTGCCGTACGTGCTGACCAGCCGCTTGGGTTCCGGCGTCGGCAAGGCGCTGCTGATCGATGTCGCGGTCGCGATCACGGTCTGCACGCTCGCGATCCAGGTCGCCGCGATTCGGATGACGTTCTCGATGTCGCGCGACGGCGTCCTGCCGTTCTCCGCGCAACTGTCGAAGGTCAACAAGCGAACCGGTACGCCACTGCTTCCCTCGGTCCTGATCGGCGTGCTCGCGGTCGCGATCCTCGTGATCAACGTCGGCCAGGCCCAACTGTTCACCGCGTTGACAAGCGTCGCGGTCGTCATCGTCTACTTGGCATATCTAGCCGTTACGCTGCCGCTTCTGGTCCGGCGACTGCGCGGCGACGTACCCGGTGAGACGACCGGCTTCTCGCTCGGCAAGTGGGGTATCCCGATCAACCTGCTCGCCGTCGTGTACGGCGCCGGCATGATCATCAACATGGCGTGGCCACGCGCCGAGGTGTACGACCCGGCCGGCGGTCACTGGTACCTCCAGTACTTCGCGCCTGTCTGCGTTGGCGGCATTCTGATCCTGGGATTGATCGCGTACGGAATCCGCGCCCGCCAGATCGCGCCGCAACCGAGCTCGATCGATGTCGGCACCGAACTGGATGGGATCGACGCGGCCGGAGCGCTCGCGTGAGCATGACGTACCACGAGATCCCCGGCGGCGCGGCGTGGTCAAGCGCTGCCCGCCGGGGGGACCGGATCACTCTGACCGCGCTCGACGATGATGCGAACGTCACGATGCTCCTGTTCAACGCACACGACACCGGCGAGCGCCTGAACGTGCCGGACACACTCAAGGCGCAGATGTCGGCCCGGATCGTGCCACCGATGGTGCTGATGTCGCATCGTGGTCGCGCACTCGCGTCGGTGGTCGCGTCCACGGTGGACTGGCACGACGCAATCACCGGATACAGCCACCCGAAGCACATCGAACCGTTCGGTCCGACGAGCTACCAGACCGATCGCAACGATTGGCGCCGGGACGGATACGCCCTTCTCCTGGGCGAACTCTGGGCCCGTGGCCTCGACGAGCGCGATCTGCACGCGCCGGTCAACTGGTTCACGAAGGTCACGCCATCCTCGGAGCTTGCCTGGGTCCGCGGACACAGTCGCGCCGGTGACTCGGTCACGCTCAGAGCCGATCAAGATCTTTTGATGGTATGCGCAACCGCGTCGCATCCGCTCAACCCAACCTGGTCACCGGCCGGATGTGCCATCTCGATCGACGCGTACGACTGGCCGACCGACGATCCGTCCCGCGCGTTTCGCGCCGAATCCGCTCGGGCGCTCGACGCGATCGGACGGCTCGGATGACGCTCATCGGTACGCTCTTCGATCACGAAATCGCGGCCGGTGACGGCTGGATCGGCGACCTCCCGGCGGGTGCGCTACTCCGGATCGTCGACCTGCACGGTAATCAGGCCGTCGACACGCTGCTCTACGACGCGGCCGACCTGACGAACCGATATAGCGCGATGGACACGATCCGCGAGCAGGGCTCGGTATATCTGACCACCGGCTCGGTGCTGATGTCGTCGGCGCTCGATCCGCTGGCCACGATCGTCGACGACACCTGCGGTCGCCACGACACCCTCGGCGGCGCCTGCGCGCAGGCCAGCAACGTGGTGCGCTACGGCGAACACACGCGCCATCAACACGCCTGCCGTCAGACCTTTCTCCGGTATGCGCGTACGCGCGGGCTCTCCGATCGGGACCTGAGCCACAACATCAACTTCTTCATGAACGTGCCGGTGACCGCCGAAGGTGGACTGTCCTTCGAGGACGGTGTATCGGCACCCGGCAAGCACGTCGAACTTCGCGCGGAACGGGACATCACGATTTTGATCAGCAACTGCCCGCAGCTCAACAACCCCTGCAACGGGTACGACCCAACGCCGATCCGGATCATCGGGAGACTCTCGTGACAGCATTTGCCGAGGTCGTGACGCCGGGCGTACAGACGACGGTGCAGGATCTGCCCGGCCGTACCGGCTACTGGAAGGTCGGCGTACCGCCGTCGGGTGCGTGGGACCGCCGATCGTTCGCGCTCGCCAATCAGGCGGTGGGCAACGAGCCGGGAGCGGCCGGCTTGGAAGCCGTCCTGCGCGGGCCGAAGCTCCGGTTCACATCCGCGGCGACGATCGCGCTTACCGGCGCCGCGACCGCTGCGAAACTCGACGGCGTACCGGTGACGCTCGGCGCGCCGATCGACATCCAGCCCGGCCAGGTGCTCGACCTCGGCCCGTTCCGTGGCCCGGGCCTGCGCGGCTATCTCGCCGTACGCGGAGGCCTCGCGGTCGATCGGGTGATGGGCAGCGCATCCACGTTCCTGCTGGGCAAATTCGGCGGCCACGAAGGTCGGGCGCTGGCGGCCGGAGACGCGCTCTCGATGGGTCCAACCCCAACGCGGGCCGGGCGGCCACAACAACTGCCGGTGCTCACGAACGATTGGGAGATCCGCGTCGTGCCCGGGCCGCACGGAGCACCGGAACACCTCACCGAGGACGGCGTCGCGGAATTCTTCGGTGCCCGTTGGACCGTCGATCACCGTGCCGACCGGACCGGGATCCGGTTGGTCGGGCCGGTGCCGCACTGGGCCAGGGCCGATGGCGGCGATGCCGGGCTGCACCCGAGCAACATCCACGACAGCGCGTACCCGGTTGGGGCGGTGATGATTGCCGGTGACACCCCGGTGATCGTCGGTCCGGACGGTCCCAGCCTCGGCGGGTTCGTCGTAGCGGCCGTCGTTCTGGACGAGGACATGTGGAAACTCGGGCAACTGCGGCCCGGCGACGCGCTGCGGCTTGTGCCCACGAGTGCGGACGGCCGGTCCCCTGCCGGACCGGATCGCACCGAGCCACTCGCCGTCGTCCCGGCCACCGGCGCAGCACCCGAACTGGTCGTACGCGCCGCCGGTGATCTGCATGTGCTGGTCGAGTTGGGGCCGCCGGCCCTCGATCTCGACATCCGGCTGCGCGGCCATCTGCTCGCTTCGGCGCTCCTCGACACGTCCGTCGGGATCGCCGAATGCGTCGAGGGCGTCCGATCGGTCCTGCTCAAAGTCGAGCCGGGCCGGTCGGACCTCAAGGCGTTGACGAAACTCATCGTCGAGGCTTGGCGCGATCTTCCCGATCCACGCGATGTCGCGATCGAGGCCCGCGAGGTCACCATGCCGATCGCGTTCGACGACGCATCCGTACACGACGCGATGACCCGCTACGCGAACGGCGTACGGCCGGACGCGCCCTGGTGCCCGGACAACGTCGAGTTCATCCGGCGGATCAACGGGCTGCCCGAGCGGCACGAGGTGTTCGAGACGGTGGCCCGGGCCGCGTACCTGGTGGTCGGTCTGGGCGACGTCTATCTTGGTGCACCGGTCGCGGTACCGCTCGATCCGGCCGATCGTCTGGTCACCACGAAATATGACCCGCCACGGACCTGGACACCGGAGAACGCGGTCGGCATCGGCGGCGTCTACCTGTGCGTGTACGGCATGGAAGGACCCGGCGGATACCAGCTGGTCGGCCGTACGGTGCCGATCTGGCGCAAGCCCGGCGCGGATCGTTCCGGCGCCCCGGTGCCGTGGCTGCTACGGGCGTTCGACGTCCTGCGATTCCGCGCTGTCAGCGCCGCCGAGCTGCTGGAACTCCGCGAGGCGGTAGCGAGTGGCCGGGCCGAGATTCCCAGCCGCCCGATCACGCTGACCTACCGTGACATCGTGCCCGACGCGGTCTCGCCGAACGCCATCGAATTCACCGCAACTCGCTCGGCCGCCTACGTGGCGGAACGCGAACGTTGGCAATTATCGGGGGCAAACGCATGACCCAACCAATGTGGATCACCAAGCTGACGCCGGATCAGATCTCGGCGTATGAAGCCAACAGCCCGGGTGGGGTGCTCGCCGGCGTACGCGTCGCGATCAAGGACAACATCAACCTCGCGGGCGTACCGGCGACGGCGGCGTGCCCCGCGCTCGATCGGCCGGCGACGTCCACGGCCACGGCGGTCACGCGCCTTCTGGATGCCGGTGCGATTCCGGTCGGCAAGACGAACATGGATCAGTTCGCGACCGGCCTCGTCGGCACTCGCAGCCCGTACGGTGCGTGTCACAGCATCGCGAGCGCGAAGCACGTGAGCGGCGGCAGCAGCTCCGGCAGCGCGGTCGCGGTCGCGTCCGGCGAGGCCGACATCGCGCTCGGCACCGATACGGCGGGCTCCGGCCGCGTACCGGCCGCGTTCAACGGACTGGTCGGCATGAAGGCGACGAAGGGCCTGATCTCGACGAGCGGAGTGCTTCCCGCCTGCCGGTCGCTGGATTGCGTCACGACGTTCACGAAGACCGTCGACGATGCGCGGTCCGCGCTGGGCGTACTCGCTGGTTTTGATCCGGCCGACGCCTGGTCGCGCCCGCTTCCACCGTTGCCGCCATCGGGCGTGGCGCGACGGATGCGCGTGATCGGCGTACCGATGCATGGTCTTGATCTTGATAAACCGCACGCGGCGGCATGGGCGCGAGCGGTCGCGCACGCCCGCACGATCGCGGCACACGTCGTCCCGATCGACATCGCGCCGTTCCTGGCGGCCGCGCGGTTGCTGTACGAAGGTCCGTGGCTCGCCGAGCGCTGGGCGGGTTTCGGACATCTCCTGGAACCGGACGGTCCGCATCTCGACCCGACCGTCCGGCAGATTGTGCTCGGCGGCCGGTCGCTCGCCGCAGCGGATCTGTTCGCGGCGATGGATCGCCTGGCCGAACTACGGCGCGAGACCGAGCCGATCTGGCACGACATCGACGCGCTTCTCCTGCCGGTGACGCCGGGACATCCCACGCTCGCGGACGTCGCGGCCGATCCGATCGGCGCGAATTCGCGACTGGGCACGTACACGAACTTCGTCAATTTGCTCGATCTCTGCGCGATCGCGGTCCCGGCCGGTCAGCGAGACGACGGGTTGCCGTTCGGCGTGCAACTTATCGCGCCGGCGTTCGCCGACGAGCCGCTACTGGACCTGGCATCGGTCTGGACCGGCACCCCGCACCCGTACGCGGCCGTGGCACCGGGCTGGACCCAGGTCGCGGTCGTCGGTGCGCATCTGACCGGCATGCCGCTGCACCCGCAACTGACCCGGCTCGGCGCTCGCCTGGCCTATCGAGCGCGTACCGGCGGCGGCTACCGGCTCTATCGGCTCGCCGACGGGATCCGGCCGGCCCTCGTGTACACCGGCGACGGTCCGGCCGGCGGCATCGCGGTGGAGGTGTTCGACGTACCGCATCAGGGCGTTGGCGCGCTGCTGGACACGATCCCGTCGCCGCTCGGTCTCGGTCGCGTACGTCTCGACGACGGCCTTGAGGTGACCGGATTCCTGGCCGAAGCGGCTCGGCTCGGGGGCGCTTCGGACGTATCGCGATTCGGCGGCTGGCGGGCCGCTACGGCATAACGCTCGCGGTGATCGCGGCTACGAAGGCGTCGCGCAGCGGGTGGTCGGCGTCATCCCGCCAGACCAAAGAAATCTCCGCGATGCCGATCCGTGGTGTGACCCGCAGATATTCGACGCCGGGGTAACGGTCGGCCGAACCGGCGCCGGTCAGCCCGATACCCATGCCGGACGCGACCGACAGGGCCAGCGTGTACGGGTCGTCGGCTTCGTCGATCTGCCCCGGCTCGACACCCGCGTCGCGTAGTGCGGCCAACGTCCGGTCGTACGCGATCGGCATGCTCTCCCGCCGTACGAGCACGAGCGGCTGCTGATCGAGCGCGGAGATCGGGACCTCCGCGCCGCCGGACAGTGCATGTCCGGTCGGCAAGATCGCCATCATCGGATCGTCGAACAGCGGAACGACGCGCACATCATCCATCGACGCCTGCTCGGTATGCCGGTAGAGAACCACATCCACGTCCCCTCGCCGAAGCGCGGCGAGCTGCATTTCCCCGGCCAATTGGCGGACCGGCAGCCGGACGTCCGGCGCGGCTGCGCGCATCTGCTGGACTACCGGAAGGAGCAGCTGGTACAGGCCGAACCGAACCACCCCGATACGGAGTTCACCCGCTTCGCTCGTACCGCGCCGCCGTACCTCGTCGACCAACTTGTCCGCCGCGACCAAAACCCGTCGTCCGCCTTCGAGAAAGTGCTGGCCGGCCACTGTCAGCCGCAACGGATGCACCGAACGATCGAGTAACGGTACGCCCATGCGCCGTTCCAGCAACTGGATCTGCTGACTCAACGACGGTTGGGACAGCTGCAGTCTGCGAGCCGCTGCGGTGAAGTTACGTTCCTCGGCTACCGCCACGAAGTAACGCAGCTGACGCAGGTCCATACGGTCCTCCTATAGCCCGCGGCTATCGCCACAGACGTGAAGAGTATTGGACGGAAGCGAGGTCTCCTTCAATGCTGAATGTCTTGCGCATGTCACGGGGGTATGCGCGCGAACGGACGGCAGAGCCTGCTCTGCCGTCCGTTTCTTCGTAGTCATTGAGACCTCGGTCACGCATAATTCCCGTGTGAAGTTAAACGACGTTCGCTGCAATGGCTGACCGGTTCGATCTTGAACGATTCGTGACCGCGCAGGATCGCGGCGGGACGTACGAACGCGTCCTCGCTGAGTTGCGCAACGGCCTGAAGGCGAGCCACTGGATGTGGTACGTCTTCCCGCAGATCGCCGGGCTCGGATCCAGTCCGATGTCTCGGATGTACGCGATCTCGTCGCTGGACGAGGCTCGCGCGTACCTCGAACATCCCGTGCTCGGCCCTCGGCTGCGTGAGTGCGCCGGCATCGTCGCAGCCACCGACGGACTCGATGCCGAGGGAATTTTCGGCTGGATCGACGCGCTCAAGCTGCGATCGTCGACGACCCTGTTCCATCGGGCCGCACCTGCGGAAACGGTGTTCAGCAGCGTGCTGGAGAAGTTCTTCGACGGCCAACCCGACCCGGAGACGGACCGAATCCTCAACAGCGCGACTTGACACCCGCTGGGGCCCGGTGGTTACCCTCGGTTCAGCGGCTACGGTCGCGCCGAGGCTCGAGCAAACGGGCCAAGGGTCGTGCTGAAGTGAGCGTCACCTCTCCGCGCCGTGATTCAACGGCTGCTTGGAGCATCGGTACGCCACGGCACGTGGAGTACGAATAATGAGCACCGCAACCCTCGGGAACCACACGAGTACCACCGTCACCGCCAGCCACGTCGCGCTCGCTGAGCACGCTCCGGCAGCCAATGACCTCGACAGCTACCTCACCGACCGGCTCCGGGCCATGGCGGCACTTTCGCCCGGTCACTCGGATCACACCCGGCTTCGCGATGACGTCATCTGCGCATGTTTGCCGGTCGTACGCCGCCTCGCCGCCCGTTTCTACGGCCGTGGCGAAGCTCCCGACGATCTGACCCAGGTCGCCACGATCGGACTCATCAAAGCCGTCGACCGGTACGACACGACGCGCGAGACGCCGTTCCTGTCGTACGCGGCGCCGACCATTATTGGCGAGATCAAGCGCCATTTCCGGGACAAGGGCTGGTCGGTGCGGGTCTCCCGGCCGATTCAGGAGCTCTACCTGGACATCAACCGCGTTCTGCCGGAGCTGGCCCAAGATCTCGGACGGTCACCGCGGATCGCCGACATCGCGGTACACCTCGGCGTGCCGGAGACCGACGTGATTCGCGGGCTCGAGGCCGGGCACGCGTATACGAGCCGGTCGCTGTCCGCGCCGATCGGTGGCGACGAAGCGAGCGCTTCACTTGCCGACCTTCTCGGCGACACCGATCCCGACCTGGAATCCGCCGCCGACCGCACCACGCTGCACGAACTTCTGCGGGCGCTACCCGACCGCGAGCGTCAGATCCTGGGGCTCCGCTTCTTCGGCAACCTCACGCAGAACGAGATCGCCGAGCGTATCGGCGTCTCTCAGATGCACGTTTCGCGCCTGATCACGCGCGCTCTCAAGGACCTCCGCGAACGGCTGGTCGCGGACGAATAGGGGGAAATAAACCGCAGGCCCGATCGGCGTATTGCCGATCGGGCCTGCGGCGTCTGCTATGACATTTGTCAGGGTCAGTTCGGGGTATTCCGGCCTTACGCGCTGCTAGGCGTAGCCGTACCCTCAAAACGTGATCATTTGACCAGGAGGACTGACACATGATCGAGGCGCGAAGCCTCACCAAACGGTACGGCGACAAGCTGGCCGTAGACGACCTGTCATTCACTGTGCAACCGGGCATCGTCACCGGCTTCCTCGGGCCGAACGGCGCCGGTAAGTCGACAACGATGCGCATGATGCTCGGATTGGATCGGCCGACGAGCGGCCAGGCACTAATCAACGGCAAGCCCTACCGGGCCGCGAACGCACCGTTGCGGGAGGTCGGCGCGTTGCTCGACGCGAAGGACGTGCACGGCGGCCGGACCGCGAAAGCCCATCTGACGTCACTCGTCCAGTCCAACGGCCTTCCCATGCGGCGGGTGTCCGACGTGCTCGAACTGACCGGTATGTCCGAGGTCGCGAACAAGCGGATCAAGGGCTTTTCGCTGGGCATGTCCCAGCGGCTCGGCATCGCCGCGGCGATGCTCGGCGACCCACAGATCCTGATGTTCGACGAGCCGGTCAACGGGCTCGATCCCGAGGGCATCCTCTGGATTCGTACTTTCATGCATTCACTCGCCGCTCGCGGCCGTACGGTCTTCGTCTCCAGCCACCTGATGAGCGAGATGGCGCTGACCGCGCAGCACCTGATCGTGATCGGCCGAGGACGGCTGCTCGCCGATACGTCCACGAGCGACTTCATCAATCAGAACTCGGTGGGCGGCGTTCGCATCCGGACACCGCAGCTGGAATCGCTTCTGGACGCCCTCGGTACGGCCGGCCTGAAGAACCGGCAGATCGACGGATTCGTCGAGATCGAGAACTCCACGACCGACGCGATCGGCGATCTCGCCGCCGCGAACGGGATCACCGTCCACGAACTCTTCACTCAGCGTTCCTCGCTGGAGGAGGCGTTCATGGAGATGACCCGGGATTCGGTCGAGTACCACGCGACGACCGACACGAACATGGGAGGCGTGCTGTGACCACGGCCGCAATCGCGACGCCGGGCGTCCAGTTCGACGACCGGCACACCCACACGACGCTCTGGCACGTGCTGAAGTCTGAGTGGACGAAATTCTGGTCAGTCCGGTCGACGGCGTGGACGCTACTGATCGTGGTGGTCTCGACGCTCGGCTTCTCGGTACTGGCGTCGTGGGCAAGCAGTTCCAACCTCGACAAGATGTCAGCGATCGATCGCGCTCAGCTCGACGTCGTTTACACGGCGTTCGCCGGCATCGCGTTCGGCCAGCTTGCGATGGCCGTACTCGGTGTTCTGATCGTCACGACCGAGTATTCGACCGGCGGGATCAAACCGACGCTGATCGCGGTCCCGAACCGGTTGCGAGTGCTGCTGGCGAAGGCGATCATCCTCGCCGTTGTCTCGTTCGTCGTCGGACTCATCGTCGCGTTCCCGGCGTTCTTCCTCTCGATGACGTTCTGGAACAGTCACCATCTCGAGAAGTCCATCGGCGACCCGGGCGTACTCCGAGCCGTCATCGGCGCGGCACTTTACCTGTTGGCCAGTGCGATGTTCGGATTCGCGATCGGCACCCTGCTGCGGCACACGGCCGGCGCGATCACGGTGACGGTGGCGCTGTTGTTCGTCGCACCACCACTGATGGGACTGCTTCCCGGCAAGTGGGGCGACACGATCCAGAAGTACTTCACCTCGAACGCCGGCTCGCGCATCTCGAGCATCGTTCCGATCCCGAACAACGTGTCGCCGTGGGTCGGGTATCTCACGATCACGATCTGGTGGCTCGTACCACTGCTGTTTGGTGCTTGGCTCCTGCAACGACGCGACGCATAACGTCACGCTCGCGGGCTGAGGCGGTCATCCTCAGCCTGCGAGCGGTGCGGGCAGGCGCAGCGAGACCGTCCCCTGAAAGTCCAGCCAGACGTCCGACGGCGTGCGCACCAAACGCGCGGTGATTTCGTCGCACGACGGGCAACGCACAACCACACCCGGGCCGTGGGTATAGACATGGTGATCCGCGAACATCTGCGGCCGACCACAGTTTCGGCACGTCAGCGTCGCCGTCGAGATATCCATCGCAAACACTTCGCTGAACATGCCCGCAACAGCGTTCCCATCGAAATAACCCTCTTGCTCAAGGCTCATCCTGACCTCCGTCAGTCGCCGGAATAGCGCTGCTCGCGCCACGGATCGCCATACATGTTGTAGCCGAGGCCCTCCCAGAAACCGGGCGTGTCCTGCTCCCGGAACTGCAGGCCGTTGACCCATTTCGCGGACTTCCAAAAATAGAGATGTGGTACGAGCAACCGGGCCGGTCCGCCGTGCTCGGGCGCGAGATCCGCACCGTCGAACCGGTGCACGATCCAGGCTTTCCCGCCGGTCAGATCGGCCGTGGGCAGATTCGTCGTGTATCCGCCGTACGAACTCACCAACGCGTACGGGCCGACCGACTTCACGCCCTCGAACAGCGTGTCCAGCGATACGCCTTCCCATGACGTGCCGAACTTCGACCACTTCGTCACGCAGTGAATGTCCACCGTGGGCTGCTCGCTCGGCAGTGCCTGCAACTCGCGCCAGTTCCACGAGGTCTGCGTGCCGTCCAGATCGGTGATCGCGAACCGCCATGTATCCAGGTTGATCCGCGGCGTCGGTCCGGCCGAGAGCACCGGGAAATCCTTCGTCAGGTACTGCCCGGGCGGCAGGCCGGCCGTACGCTCCCGCCGGCCGGAGAACCCACGGGTAAGAATGTTCACAATTCCGCCCCAATCCTCGTCGTTATCACACCCACGCTGCCAGACCGTCCCGCGCGAAATCGGCAAACCCGGGATTGATCACCAACCGAACCGGGTACGTCTTGCGGCGCGGGCTCGCGTCGGCCAGCCTGTCATTAATTACCTTCATTGTCTTACAGAGGAGTCTTCGATGGCGACTGCTTCCCGGCGCGATGCCGTGATGCTCGACTTTCTGGAGCGGGCCGGTTGGTCGGCCGGGCAGGTGTTCTTCGCAACGCTGCTGGCCGGCGGTACGGCAGCCAATGTCGGCGGCCTCCCGTGGAAGTACGCGTTGGTGCTGGCGCTCGGCGCTGGGGTCTCGTCGATCGTGCTGACCGTGATCCAGTACCTGACCAGGTTGACGAATCTGTCGTTCTGGCCGGACCTGCTCGTACGCCTCGCGAAGACGTTCCTCGGTTCGCTTGCGGCTTCGTGGTCGGCGGCTTCGGTCTTTGACATCACGAAGTTCGGCTGGGTCGCGGCCCTGAACGTCGCCGCGCTCGCCACGGTCTCGGCGCTGGCCAAGGGCCTGCTGGCACGTGGTCAGACCATCATTTCAACGGAGGCCGGCCCGGTCGCCGGAGAGGTCGCCGCGAAGGTGGCGGCCGCGATCCCCACCCAGCGGACCAGCCCGTCCACGCTCCCGATCTCGACGTACCTGCAAGCGGTAGAAAAGAAGTAGCGCGTCAGCGGCGGCGCGCCGGGGCGAAGTGCTCCCGGCGTACCGTCGCTCGCTTGCCTTTGATCGTGCTGTTCCGAAGCGCGTCGATCACTTCATCGGCCGCCGAGGTCGGCACCTCGACCAGCGAGAACCGGTCGGCGATCTCGATCGCGCCGATGTCGCGGCCGCTCAGCCGGGACTCGTTCGCGATCGCGCCGACGAGATCCGCCGGCCGTACGCCCGAGCGCCGCCCGACGCCGAAGAACAGTCGCGTCGTGTCACCGTCGGACCGGCCGCCGCCGGCCCGGCGCCCGTCGCGTCCATCCCGGCGCTCCGGCTCGGAGCGCTGCGGCCTACGGTTGATCGTCTCGGACTGATCCGGGATTTCCTGCTCGTCGAGTTCGCCACCGTTCGCTTCGTGGGCCATCTTGACCGCGGCGAGCGCGATGTCGACGATGTCGAACTCCTCGCCGAGCGATTCGATGACAGCCCGGAACCGGTCCAGCCGGTCGGCCGCCACCAACGTCTCCTGCAGCGCCGCGCGGGTCATTTCGAGTCGACGCGTACGCAGGTCGGCCACGGTCGGCAGCTTCTCGATCGTGAACCGCTGCTTCGTGACGTGCTCGATCGCCTTCAGCATGCGGTGCTCACGCGGTTCGGCCAGCGTGATCGCCACGCCTTCCCGACCCGCGCGACCGACCCGGCCGATCCGGTGCACGTACGCCTCCGGAGCGGACGGCACGTTGTAGTTGACCACGTGCGTGAGCTGCTCGATGTCGAGTCCGCGGGCCGCGACATCGGTCGCGATCAGCAAGTCGGCCGTACCAGCGCGCAGCCGGCCCATCACCCGGTCGCGCTGATCTTGGCTCATGCCACCGTGCAGCGGCTCGGCCCGGTACCCGCGACCGTTGAGCGTCTCGGTGAGCTCGTCCACCTCCTCACGGGTCCGGCAGAACACGATCGCGGCGGTTGGTGATTCGACGTCGAGGATGCGACCGAGCGCTGCAGGCTTGAACGCCCTGGTCACCATGTACGCGCTCTGCCGGATCTTCGGCGCCTCGCCGGCCGGCACGGTCGCGCGGCCCATCTCGATCCGCACCGGATCACGCAGATACCGCCGGGCAATCGAATCGATCCGGCCTGGCATCGTGGCCGAGAACAGCACGGTCTGCCGCTGCTCATCGGTCTCGTCGAGGATCGCTTCGATGTCCTCGGCGAAGCCCATGTCGAGCATCTCGTCGGCCTCGTCCAGCACCACTGTCTCGACCTCGTGCAGGTCGAGCGTGCCGCGGCTGATGTGATCGAGTGCTCGACCGGGCGTCGCGATGACCACGTCGACGCCCCGGCGCAACGCATCCAGCTGGCGACCGATCGGCTGCCCGCCGTAGATCGGCAGCACCCGTACGCCCAGCTCCCGCCCGTACCGGTGGAAGGCCTGGGACACCTGGATGGCCAATTCCCGAGTCGGTACGAGTACCAGCGCCATCGGATTCCGGCCCCGGCCGTCGGTCATCCGCTCCAAGATTGGCAGCGCGAACGCCGCTGTCTTGCCGGTGCCGGTTGCGGCCTGGCCGAGCAGGTCCCGACCGGCGAGCAGCGGCGGGATCGACTCGCCCTGGATCGGCGTCGGTTCCTCGTACCCAAGATCGGCCAGTGCCTTCAAGCAGCTCGGCACGCAACTCAAGGTCGGTGAACGTGACAGCCTCCGCCGACGGATCCATACTCATCAGCTCCGGTCTGTAGACGTCCATCGAAGATATTGTCCCAGGCCGTACCGGACACGGCGTCAGCGGCCCGCAGACCGCCGTCTACTCGACGAATCGCCGAACGAACGCCAGCGCCGTGTCGCAGACCTCGCGCCAACCGCTGTCGATCGTCAACGCGTGCCCGCGGTTGGGCATTTCTACGATCTCGGTGACACCTGGGTTGTCCTTCTGCTGTTTGTACGACGCGTTCGCGATCGACCACGGAACCGTGTGATCCTTCTCGCCGGACATGATCAACAGCGGCCCGCGACCCGGATTGTCGGTGTCGACCTTGTCTTCGGTCCACGGGTTGAAGTTCGCCGCCGCCGCTTGGAACAGCGGAATGCCCGCCGCCGGCACCGCGTATGTCTCGTAGAGCGACGTCGCCTCGTCCTCGGTCACCGCGTTGGCGAACGCGTACCGGAACTGGTCGTAGGTGAGCGGCACGGCCCGGTGCCGGTTGCGCGGATTGCCCAGCACCGGCGATCCCGACTTGAGCGCGGAGAAGGGCAGCGGCAACACTCCGCGGAACGGCGCCGGGTCGATCGCGACCGATGCGGCGGAGATTCCCCGACCCGCGACGATCTGGGTGAGCAGGCCACCGAACGAGTGCCCGATGACGGCCGGCTTCTTCGTCAGCTTGCCGATGACGTCCGCGAAATGGTCCGCGACCTGCCCGATGGTCTTGTCGGCGAACACGTCCGGATGTTCCCTGGCTTCCACGACCGTGTTCGGATCGTCCGGCCAACCGGGCGTGATCGGTGCGTAGCCCGCGTCCGCGAACACCGCCGCCCAGCGATCCCAACTGCTCGGCAGCAGCCACAAGCCGTGAATGAAGACGACCGGCGTACGCCCGGACGCGTTCACGGTCTCAATCTGCTCGTCCGTCGTCGGGAAATTCGAATCAGCCATGCGTTACACCATAAGCGGATATTCCGGATCCAGAGCGTCAATCTAGGCAGCGAGGGCCAGCTGCTCCTGCTCGGTCACCTTCGCGGCCAACCTCGCCAGCGCGCCATCCAGCGCCTCGGCGCTCGGGCCACCTGCCTCGGCCTCCGGCAGCTTGCTGCGTAGCCAGGACTTCCACGCGTTTGCCACCTTCCGGAACTCGTCCTCGCCCGCTTCGGTCAGCACGACGCTGGTGAACTCGTCCAGGCGCGACAAGAGGTACATGCCGACCGCCATCACCGCGCCGCCGGCGATCGGGAACACCCGGTACTTTCCGGTTTTGCTGACCACGTTGCCCGCGAAGACGGACGTCAACAGGAGTCCGAAGACCAGCGGAAGCGTACGGATTCCGGACGCTGTCGCGGATACCCCCTTCACGTACTGCAAGTAGGTCGGCAGGAACGTCAGCGCGCCCAGCATCGCGAAACCGACGATGAACGCCAGGATCGATGACACCGAGAACACGTTGCCTCTGAACAGCCGCATCGGCAGCATCGGTTCCTTCGCACGCAACTCGGCGAACACGAACATCGTCATGAACACGACGCCGGCGACGAATAGACCGATGATCTCCGGCGAACCCCACGGATACTCCGTACCGCCAAAGCTCGTAGCAAGCGTGAGCGCGGCCGCGCCGAGCGCGACCAGCACAATCCCGAGATAGTCGATAATGGGTTTGATCTAGCGCACCCTGGTACTTGCCGCGTTCGCGCAGCGGGATGACGTCCGCGATCAACGCGGTCGCGGTCACCATCAGGCCGCCACCGCCGACGCCCTGGAACGCTCGGAACAGGACGAGCATGAGCATGTTCTGGGCCAGACCGCAGAAGAACGAGCCGATCACGAAGATCGCAGCACTGAGCTGAAAGATGAACTTGCGCCCGAACAGGTCGCCGAATTTGCCGGCCAGGACCGACGAGATCGTTTCGGCGAGCAGGTAGGCGGTGACCACCCACGAGAGGTGGCCCGCGCCGCCGAGGTCGCCGACGATCGTCGGGAGCGCGGTCGAGACGATCGTCGAGTCCAGCGCGGCGAGGAGCATGCCGAGCATGACCGTACCGAAAATGATGTTCTGCTGACGTTTGCCGAGCAGGAGCGGACGTTCCTCGGTCGCGGCGGGCTCAACGACGGCGGTGCCTCGGGTCACGCTGTCCCCCGACCTACGTGAAATGTCCTCTTATTTGAGGATCATAGGTGGGGTACTGAGTTTTAGCTGCTCGGAGCGGTATAGCGGTCGAGCGTGAACGTCGATACGCCGGCCGTGTTGTCGATCGTGAGGCGGCTACCGGTACTCGGCCACGCATCCGGGGTGTAGACGGTCCCGCCCGCGATGCCGGAATGCGCGACCCCGTCGATCGTTGCGCTACTCGCGCCGCCACCGATCGTGACCTGGGCGGGCATTCCGTCCGGCGCATGTACGGTGAACGACGTGGCACCGCCCGACATCTGGACCGTCACGAGATCCGGCTCGGCTGGCACTTTCGCGTCGATCCGCGTCACCCCGGCGCCGAAGTCCAGCGTGGCAAGGCCACCGGCGCTCATGTCGACGTTCGCCTCGGTCGATCCGCCGTCGAGGTGAATCGTCCACATGACCGCGTTGCTCAATTCGACGTCCACGATCGATGGGCCGTTGACGCCGCTGGACGAGAGCTGTGCCACGACCTGCCCACCGGCGATCACGGCGCTCGGCACCTGACCGGCGCCGACCGGAGTCGCGATGTGGTACAGCGCAACGCCGATGTCACCACTGTGGAGTACGACCGTCGTAACCCCGCTGGCCAGCTCGAAGCCCGCCGCTTTGAGATTGCCCCGGTCGGCCGATACGACGTGACCACCGGCCGGATTCACCGCCGGGTTGCCCACGCCCAGGGGCGCAACGCCCGAGCTGCCACACCCGGCGAGTGCGGCGCAGGCGAACACAACGAGGGCCGCTCCGGTCGTCTTCATGCACGCTATGTTGCCGGACCGAACGGGCATCAAACATTGGGCGCATTGCGAGTACGGTAACCGGATGCCCCAGCAGATTTTCGGAATGTCGGGTCTCCTTGGTGGCCCTGGCACTCGGCCGACGTTCGATCTCGTCAGACACGCCGTGTCGCTCGCCGGCATTGAAACGGGTGCGCCCGTACGCCTCTGCTACATCCCAACCGCGGTCGGCGATTCTCCGCGTGTGGTCGAGGCCGCCGAGAAGAACTTCGGGGCCATCGCGGGCCTTGAATTCAGTGCATTGACGCTCTTCACCCAGCCGAACGTACCGGACATCGCCGAGCACCTTCTCGCGCAGGACGTGATCTTCGTGGAGGGTGGCAGCGTCGCGAACTTGATGGCGGTCTGGCGCATTCACGGCCTCCGGCCGATCCTGCGCGAATGCTGGGAATCCGGGATCGTCTTGTCCGGAGCGAGCGCCGGGAGCATCTGCTGGCATCTCGGCGGACCGACCGACTCGTTCAGCGATGCGCTCGACCCGTTCGACGACGGCATGGGGATCATTCCGTTCAGTAACGGTGTCCACGACGACTTTCCGGACCAGCCACGCCGGACCGTCTATCGGGACCAGATCGCGAAGGGCATCTGCCCGCCGGGGTACGCCTCAGAAGACGGCGTCGGCCTGCACTACATCGATACCGAGCTGCACGAAGCGGTCACCATCGTCGAAGGCAAAACAGCCTGGTGGGTAGACGAGACAGGCGAAACCCGAGTCCCCACCCGCCTGATCTAGCCCCCCACTTTCCCTGTTGATCCTGGAGTTGGTTGACGCATCGACGGCGTGTCGCTCTTATAACCTCAGGATCAACTTCGGCTCCATCGAGGGGTAGCCTCGCGGCATGAGTTCGCTGCGCTTCGTCGTGATTCTCGACATTCCCGAAGGCGTACCCGGCATCGCGTACGAGGATGCCGTCCTGCCGTTGCTCGCAGATCATGGCGGGCTGCTCGACCAACGTATGCGTACCGCGGACGGCGCGACCGAGGTGCAACTGATCACGTTCGAGTCGCATGCCGGGTACGAGACCTACATGGCCGACCCCCGCCGGGCAGCGGCCCGTGAGCAGTTCCTCACCGAGCCGCTACCGACTCGGCTTATCGAGGTACACCCCGTTTGATGGCCGACAGCATGCGATGCTCGGCGGGTGCCATTCGTCGACTACTTCATCGCTGCTGACGACACCTCTGCCTCGCTGGCGATCGACGCGCCCGGCGGTCCGGAGAGCGGCGGATACGAGACGATTGACGCCAAGGGCGTCGATCCGCTGGTTGTTCTCGGCAACCTCGAATCGATCTTGCTGGACCGGACCTATGCGGACGTCCTTGCCGATCCGCGTCATGGTCATCTACTGACCGACTCAGAGCGCGACGACCTTGTGGTGACAGTGACCGACACGTTGCGCGATGGGCTGGCCGCCGCGGACGGAGACCGGCTCCGCGCGGTCGCCGAGGAATGGGTGCAGACCGCTGAGCTTGCCGGCTCTGACTCGGATGCGCTGACCGAGTTGCTCGCGGTCTTTGCGGCGCTGGCCGATCGTGCGGTCCGCCAGGATTGGCATATCTACTGCTGGTGGGCTCTCTAGTCAAGCCAATGAAAATGCCGGGCCACTCATATTGAGGGCCCGCATAGGTGGCGGATATGCAACTTGATCGGCATCCAGTCGGCGGCACATTCGACCGAACGAATGAGCCGTGCCGGGCTATGTGTGCGATCGCATATATCGACTTCGAGCGCGGCGTTGCCGTCCGTATTCGGGTTGTGACTGACCGGCGTCGCGAATGATCGCATAGGCGAGTGCCCGAGATCGTCAATTCGCGCCACGCTAATACCGCCCTTCGGCCGAAGGCGCTTACGGATAGATCTTCGGAGCCGTGCGATTGCCCACCAGCGCTCCGTGGAGGGGGATGAACGTTCGTGCGTCTATTTATGCGATTGCGGCCGGTCCGCGTATTCGCAGCTCTGGGAACCATGCTTGCCGGTCTGTTATTGGTCGGCGTGACCATCGGGGGCGCGGGGGCGGCACCGGCAATTACGCAGGCCGGCACGTGCACTGGGTTCTCGGACGCCAAGGCACTGGGAGCCGCATACACCGATTCGGTGGTTACGGTTCCGGCGTGCGGCCCGCAGCCGATGCTCGGCGGCTCATTGGCGAGCCTCGTCCCGTATCCCGGCGGACGAACAATCGCCGGATATCAATGCGTTGAGTTCGCCGAGCGGTTTCTGTATTACCGGTACGGGGTAAAGACACTTGCGTCCACCAATGGCGACCAGGTAGTCGACCACTACGCCGGGTGGAATCCGTTGCTTTTCAAGGTGATTGCCAACGGCACTGCCGGACAAGCGCCGGTAGAAGGGGATGTGCTGAGTTTCTCCGACGTCACTACCTTCAATGGCGGCAACGGTGGTCATACCGCCGTTGTTCAGTCCAGCTCCGTCAATTCATCAGGTACGGGGTCAATCACCATCATCGAGGAGAACGGCGGCTCGAAAGCGGCCACCGGCAGCCAGGTGCTCACGGTCAGCGCCTGGAACGTCCAATACAGCGCGCATCCCGATGTGAAATGGCTTCACTACGTGGCCTCGACTCTGCCCGCCAAGCCGACAAGCCCGAAGGTCACGTCGACCACAGGTACGAGCGCCGTTCTGGCCTGGACCGACGCGTCCGACAACGAATCCGCCTTCTGGTCGCAGTACCGGATCGGTGGTGGCCCATGGATCACCGGCCCGCGGGTAGGGGCCGACGTGACATCCATGACCATCGGCGGTCTGGCGGTCGGCACGGCCTATACGTTCCAGGTCGGCGCGCACGACACAGCCGGTACGCACTGGTCGTCCTACTTCTACGGGACAACCGTCGCCGTACCCGCACAGCCGACCAACCCGAAGGTCACCGCAACCACGAGCACGAGTGCGACTCTGACCTGGACGGATACCTCGAACAACGAGACGAGCTTCGTCTCGCAGTACAAGGTTGGCAACGGCTCCTGGACCAGGGGGAACTCGGTCGGCCCCGGAAAGACCTCGATGACCGTAACCGGCCTCACCCCGGGGACGACGTACACCTTCCAGGTCGGTGGCGCGAACGTCGCCGGAACGAAGTGGTCGGCGTACGTCACCGGCAGCACCCCGCAGGTCCTGCCGGCGCAACCGACCAACGTCCGGGTCAGCTCGACAAGCCAGACGACCGCGGTGCTGGCGTGGACGGACACGTCGAACAACGAGACCGGCTTCCGGTCGCAATACAAGATCGGCTCCGGAGCCTGGGTTACCGGCAACTCCGCCGGCACGAACGCGACATCGCTGACCGTGACCGGACTCAAGCCCGGTACGGCCTACACATTCCAGGTCGGCAGCAACAACTCGGTCGGCACCCACTGGTCGGCCTACGTCTACGGCAGCACGACGACACAGCCGACGCCGCCACCGCCACCGCCGACCTCCGGCTACCACGCCGGACGTCAGGTCAAGGTCGACTCGCACGCCACGGGTGGAGTGTCGGGGCACAAAGGGCCGAACAACTCGTACGCCACCGGTCCGACGTACGCGGCGAATACCGCCATCTGGATCGTCTGCTACGTGAACGGCGAGTCGATCACCGGCCCGTACAACACCACGACGATCTGGGACCTCGCGGACGACGGCTACTACTACACCGATGCGTGGCTCTACACCGGCACGAACGGCCCGGCCGTACCGGCGTGTGCTCCCAAGAACGTCCCTGTGGACTCGCACGCCACGGGCGGGCTTTCGGGGCACCGCGGACCGGATAATTCCTATGCCACCGGTCCGACGCACGCGACGAACTCGTCGATCACGATCTTCTGCTACGTGACGGGCGAGTCGATTACGGGTCCGTACAACACGACGACGATCTGGGATCTACTCAGACGACGGCTACTACTACACCGATGCATGGCTTTATACCGGCACCAATGGCGCTGCAGTACCGCACTGCTGAGCCAAATCTAGGGTGATGAGGTCGGCTCTCCTTGTTTCGGCAAGGGGAGCCGACCGCGCACCAGAGCGAACTTCAAGGCCGCGTGCCGGGCTGCGATCAGGTCGCGGGCCGCGTTCATCGTGTCGGCCGCCCGCGCCGCGCGACTGTCTGCCGGCACTTGGACGACGATCCACCCGCGCCCGTTGTCGGTGCGTGCACGTGCCGGTACGTCGTTCGCCTGAGCAAGGCGCTCGTAGTGGCGGGCCCACGCCTCGGCCACCGGCCTGGTCAGCGGCAATCTCGCGATCACCTGGTCGCCTTCGGAGTCGAGCTCAATTTCGCCGTGTGGATCGATGGCAGTCATGCCGATAGATGCCTCCATCTGCTCGGACCTGACATCGACTACAGCATGACAGCCAAGTATCGGTGTCTGCCGGATTCCGGCGGTCTGCCTGTGCTACCTGGCCGGTTCCGTGCGAAGTAGCAGCCAACTGGCGATTCGACTCGTACGATCCAAATGAGCCCGTGCGAGCAGGCGTGACTCTCGCCGCACCAAACGGTCGCCATGAATGGAGATTCCATGAGTACGCCTGTCCGCTCCCCAGTGCGCGCTTCCGGGGGCATGATCCTCGCCGCCATGATCATGGTTCTCGCTGGCCTCTTCCAATTCTTTGAGGGTCTCGCCTCGATCGGCCACGACCATCTCCTCATCGTCAGAAGTGGATATACGTTCCGACTCAACACGACGGCTTGGGGCTGGATCCACATGATTCTCGGCATCGTCGTCGTCATCGTCGGATTCGGTGTGCTGTCGGCCATCACCTGGGCCCGCTACGCCGGGATGGGTCTAGCTCTGCTGCAGGCGCTCAGCAGCTTCTTCTTCATTCCCTACTATCCCGCCTGGGCATTGACGATCATTGCCTTGGACATCGTGGTGATATGGGCCCTCGCCACCGGGCATTCGGCGACGACACGCGAACAAGATTCCAGAATTGACGCGCTCAATTGAGACCATCGGCCATCAAACGAGCAAACGCCGGATCCCTGGAAATCAGAGGTCCGGCGTTTGCGGTGCTACTGGCGGTGGCGGCGGGATTTGAACCCGCGGAGGGCTCACACCCTCACACGCTTTCGAGGTCTGAGAACGTCTGTCCGAAGCCATTCGCGAGTGTCCGTAACGTGGTCGGCAGGCGTGGCTAACCGCGCACGAACGTCGCCGAACTCAGATGAACGAGACCAAGACTGAGACCATGGGGTCGGGGCGGTTCGGCCGCGACACCGACCCCGCAACCGCCGCCCGAGTTACGCGTCAGCCGTCGATGCCTCAGCCGCGATGACAGCGCGGCGTTTGATATGACGATCCCTGGCGACGGACAGCAGCAGGCCGCCGAAGAGCAGGACTACCCCCGTGATCGCCATCGGCGGGTTCGTAGATGTCTTTCCGATCACGTAGGCCTCACACATGATGAGAAGGCCGACGCCCCAGGAGATCTGCCAGACGGCAAGGGAGATCGGATCACCGATGCCGCCGCGTCCTTTTAGCCGGCGTTGCGTCAGGCGGCCGACACGACCGGTGATCAAGAGACGAACACCGTCAACGAGCTGGACGACGGCACTAACACCGAGGAGGGCAGTCACGGCGATCGCCGTGGGATCGGTATCCATGGTCGGCACCCTATGCTCGCCGCGACCACCGGGCCACCCCCTCCGACCGCCTAAGCCCTCGTGCCAACGCCTTGAGAGGGCGCTTCCTTGCCCAAGCTGACCAAGGAAAGGACGGAAGTTGGTCTCATCGCAACGGGCTTGTATTGACCTCTGTTCACCCCGCGATCGGGCACGAAGCGGGCACATGGTTCGTCGATCGCGAATGCTGTAAGCCCCGACTGTTCAACGGCGACTGGGACGATTGCCTCTGAGCGTCACCCGGAGGATTCGGTTTCTGAAGTCGGGGTCTGAGAGTACGTCAACGCCAACTTGACACTCGGGTTACGAATGGTTGTCAGCCCCAACCACTACCCTGACTTCGTTCAGATCCGCGTCAGTCAGTTGATCACTTCTAAGTCGGCAGGAGTCTCATCCGTGGGAGAGTACAAGAAGCCAAAAAAGAACCTACATCGTGAGTTCGTGTATTTGAATCACGATGCAATTCTGAACTCCCTCTCGGCATTTGAAGCGGGCCGCATCGATGAAATCGTAGAGAAGACGACAGAGGCGACCGAGGGTGGGATCGATGGAAGCCTTGGCTTCAAGGGCGCCAAGATAGGCGGAGCACGCAAGAAGCAGGGCACGCTCCAGGAGGAGCTGGTCCGAACTCGAACGTGGTTTTCGTCCTTCGAAAGCTGGCACTCAAAGCTAATCGAGGAAGACGCTCTCGGCACGTTTACTGAGTGCGTTATTCAATCGATGGTTATGACAGGCTCATGTTGAATGTTGCAGCGGAACCTCTCGTCGAGTTCGGCGTCGAAGCGGTGGCCCAGATCGTGTCCCAGCGCATTCAGCTCTCGAATCTGATCAACGGTCAGCCGTCGACACTCCCACATCAGCTCGGCGAGACCTTCGGCGTAGTCCGGTGCCGGGGTATCTTGCGTCATTTCGATGTCACATAACGCGGCGAGGTCCCCGACGGGTATGCCGAGAAGGTGCGCGAACCCGCTGACGAGTTGCGGGTTGAGCGCGTTGCCTCCTCGGACGATCATGGTGACGGTAGACGTCGACAGGTACGGGCCGCCCGAGAAGAACAGCAACTTGGCAGCGGAGTAGTTCCCGAGGTTGCGGTGGTGTATCAGCCGACCGATGATCGCGCCTGTCGTGTCCTCGGGGACGGGTCGGACCGGCGGGGGAAGCGACCCGGCACGTGGCTGCTGAGGCATGGCACGGGCCGCGGCGAGCAGGAGCGGCCGGGCCGGCGGCAGAGCCCAGTAGTCCCAGGCGATCCGCCCCGGGTCGGCCTTCGGATCCGTGGGGGCGAGATCGGCGGGCAGTTCCCGTCCGGCGAGCGCGAACAGGTCGGCTGCACGCCAGCTCAGCGCGGGAGCAAGGCGCCGCAACGCCGCCGGTGTCGAGACGTCGGCGCTAGCGATTTTGGCTACCGTCGCGGCGTCCCAGCCACGACGGTCCGTCAGCCGGTGCAGTAGGACCTCGAATTCCACTCGACCTCCCCAGCCTTCGTGCTTCAGTTAGAGCGTTCGGCAGTCGGAGGCTGCGATGCGGTCAGGCTTGATCGACTTGTGACGTGTCCATGATGGACGCGGTGGCCGGTCGCGGGTAGATCACCTGGTTTGTGACGACACAACTGATCTTCGCGGACCGGCCGCCGCGCATGCAGATTATGGCGGGGCTCCTCCCGGAGCAAGCCGACCAACTGGTCGCCGACGTATACGCGGCCAGTGGCATCGACCCAGGGCGGCGCCGTGTGGTCGGCCCGTACCGTACGGTCCTGATGGTGCTGATCTACCTGCGGCAGAACATGTCCCAGGCTCTGATCGCGGAGCTGTTCGACTGCTCCCAGCCGACCGTGTCGCGGTGGATTGCACGGCTCGCCCCGATCATCACGACCGTGCTGACGCCAGCCGCGGCGCACCGCGCGCAGCGGGAACTCCGCTCGACGGTGCGCGTCGACGGATTCCTGGCCCCCATCGGCGACCGCCGAGAAAACACTTTCACGGCGGGCATGTACTCCGGAAAACGCCACCACTGCGGGTTCAACGTCCAGGTCGTCGGCTCCGCCGACGGTCGACTCGTGCTGGTCGGCGATCCGCAGCCGGGCAAAATGCACGATGCCAAAGCCTGGCAGGAAAGCGGACTTGCCGCCCGGTTCGAAGGTCGCCTGCACGCTGACGGCGGACCCGGCGGCTTCGCTGATACCGCCTACAGCGCCACCGGCCTGACCACCCCACGACGCAAAGCCGCCGGAAAGGAACGCACCGAATCCGAGATCGACTTCAACCGGGCCATCTCCTCCCGACGCGCCAGCGTGGAACGGGTCATCGCGCACCTGAAGAACTGGAAACTCCTCGCGACCGGCTACCGCGGCCTGCTCGACCAGTTCCCGATGTTCCTGGACGTCATCGTCAAGCTCGAGATTTACAGAACATCATGACCATCTATTGAATAACCCTCTGATTGGGACATGAGGGTTCGAGACCAGGTAGAGATTGGCGATACGATCAAGTTCACGGCTGATGTTCGTCTCTCGCCGCTGTACAAGCTGGTCACAGTGTTTCTTTCGTACGCTAGCAATCAAGGCGGACTCCAAATCAAGGGAGCAGATCTGGCTGCGGCCAAACAGAATGCAAAGATGATGAACAGCTGGATTGCCAACAAAGATGGCGTTCGCACAATCGCCGCATACTTTCAACCGAGCGGAATAACCAAGCCAAGGATTGTTGGGCGATTGTCAGACAATTACCTTGTAAGCGGTCTGGATAACATTGAGGAACGCTACCAAATCATTGCCCAAGTTCGATCAATCCTTGCGCCTAATGACACCGAGTCCCTTCTTCGGGTACTTCGAGATGCACCACCAGTGCCAAAAGAGGTTGAGGTTGTGACGGAGGCCATGAAACACATGCAAGACGGCGCTGTGCACCTCGGCGTTCCATTCGAGGACGACGATCTGCTGTTCAGCCACCCCGACGTCATCGTTCAGCCCATTGCCATCTACAAGTGATCCGGCGGACCTCGCACCGAGGGCATCGCCCTCACCGGTGACAAGCTCGTCGGGGTGGCCGTGGCGGTCAAGGTGGAGCCCCACACCTGCGGAACGACCTTGACCGGCGCGGCCACCCTGCTCGTGACGATGACGGCGGGGAGGGTGATGCCCACACCCGGCACGGTCGTGACGGCCTGGACCACGATGCAGGCCGCGCTGGTTGTCATCGACGTAGGGCTGTCGGGGTGCTACCACGCTGACGAGGTGCGGGCGACGGCCTGTCCTGGAGGCTTGCCCGGCGCCGTGCCGCACGGCTAAGGCGGCCGGGTCGCATGCGACCTCCGAAGGCGGCCAGCTCGCCACGGTGCGCGCCGCGTCAGCGGCGTGCCTTGAAGACGTATAGAAGGTTCTCACCAAGATCGCTTCGCATGGCGTCTGACCTGGATGAACCCGCCCAGATTGACTTGGAATGCGTGACAGGGACCAGATCCGGGTGCTAGGCCGTGTTTCATAAGTCGGGTTCAGGTTTTGGGGCGTGTCGTTGGTCGACATGAGGCGAGGTCTCCGGTAGATGGTTCATCGACCAAGATGAACACCATTTCTCCGGAGACCTCGTGGCCACGATACCGGCAGCGAGGCGGCATGACCTGACCGACGCGCAGTGGGCGGTGCTGGAGCCGTTGCTGCCGAAGGGGCGTAGGCCGGGTCGGCCGCCGATACGGCGTAAACGTCTTCTCATCGACGGGATCCGGTGGCGGACCCGGGTCGGCTGCCCGTGGCGGGACGTTCCGGACTGGTACGGGCCCTGGCAGACGGTCTATGGGCAGTTCCGGCGCTGGCAGCGTGACGGGACCTGGGCGGCGATCGTGTCCGGGTTGCAGGCCCTGGCGGACGCGTCCGGTCGTATCGGCTGGGATGTCAGCGTGGACTCCACGATCGCGCGGGCGCATCAGCACGCCGCGGGTGCCCGCCGTGACGGTGCCGGGCAGAAGGAGCCGCCGGGTGGGGTCGAGGCCGAGCCGGCCGATCACGCGCTGGGCCGGTCTCGTGGCGGGTTCACCACCAAGGTGCACCTGGCCGTGGAGCAGGGCCGTAAGCCCTTGGTGACCCGGTTGACCGGCGGTCAGTGCGGTGACAGCCCGCAGTTCATCGCGGTCCTGGAGGCGATCCGGGTCCCGCGGCCCGGCCGGGGCCGGCCGAGGACCCGTCCGGATCGGGTTCTCGCGGACAAGGCGTACCCGTCGAAGGCCAACCGCGGCTACCTGCGCCGCCGCGGGATCAAGGCCACTATCCCGATCAAGACCGACCAGGCCGCCCACCGGCGTAAGAAGGGCTCCCAGGCGGCCGCCCACCGGCGTTCGACCCCGACCTGTACAAACAGCGCCACGCCGTGGAATGCGGGATCAGCCAGCTCAAACGCCACCGCGCCGTGGCCAACAGGTACGACAAACTCGCCGTGCGCTACCACGCCACGATCAACATCGCCGCGATCAACGAATGGCTGCCCAAGCACTTATGAAACACGGCCTAGACGCTGGGTCTGTGAGGACCGGTCAGCGGTGCGCGTCCGACCAGTCGCGCCAGCCGGACTTGCCTCGCCAGCCCGAGACCCTCAGGTCGGAGGGTGCCATATCGTTGGTTCCTCTTAGGACATCGTAGCCAGCGGTGGTCAGAATCTCTGCAATCGCGTCCAGGATGACCATCTCGGCGGTGCCTGAAAGTCGGATGGCGGGGTCGATCTCTCCGTCGGGATCAGGCTGCGGGTGCTCAATCGCTGCTGCTGCCGCCGCGCTCAGCACGTAGTGCACCTTCCAGGACACGTATACACCGCCTGCGGTGTCCAGATCGACCGTCGCACCCACGGCCAGCTCGCCACTCATCATCTCCGTATCGGGCACCACCGGCAGGCCTACGGCCGCCAGCTCGTCGCGGACCGCTCTCGCAAGAGCCTTTTGTCGAAAGAGCGTCTCGTCTAATTGCCCCGGCATGACACCACCTCCAACATCCGGTCCTCAGGCGTTGATCGCCTAACGTGATGTGTAGCGGCTGCGGGCATACTCGTCGCTTCAAACCAGGCCCGCATGCACTAAACCTGCGTATGGCCTCCTGTTTCTCATCCGCATCGGAAGCCACAGGCGCGATTTTAGCGTTGTCGGGAGAGCGTGTTTGCGGTTGCTTGTTTACGGTGGCAGCGGGATACTGGTGCATACCAATTCAACCTGAGGGACAGCGATAGTGGGCGAGACGACGACACGCGTTGAGAGCACTCTTCGAGGGCTGCTTGCGTCTGGCGAACTAAGGCCGGGCGACCGTCTGCCGTCCGAGCGGACACTGGTCTCGGAGTTGGGTGCAGCCCGAACGACGGTCCGGCTCGTCCTGGTGAAGCTAGTCGCGGAAGGTCTCGTACGAGCTGATCATGGTCGGGGCTACTTCGTAACCGGAACGCCCGGCATTACTTCACCCCAGTGATCGGACAGCTTCACGGAAGTCTTCTACAGCAAGCTCATTCGGCCAACGCTGCTGGAGAGCAGCGTCCAGTTCACTTGCAACCATCAAAAGCGACGGCAGCGACTTCCGCGACGCGGTGAGAGCGGCAAGGCCGATCCCAAGCGCATCGTCCAGGTTCCCCTTGCTGGCTTCGCCCACGGCGATGGTCAGTCGAGCCTCGGCCATCCGCATTGGTGAGCGCTCCGTTCCATCGGACGCTGTACCGCTTCGGAGAACCTCGTTGGCGTGCTCAGTAGCTTGATCGTTGTCTCCGGCCAAACGGAACGCGTCCATTGCATAGAAGTCCCACTTGGCTGGGTCAACTGAGAAGTGATTCTCAGTGCGGTCGGGCCGTTCGACGTGTTGGAGCTGGCGCCTTCCGCGACCAAGTGCTTCACGCAGACCGGCGATGTCGCCCATTCGACCGAGAGCTTTCGCCTCCTGCCCGATGAGCTGGACCGCGACGCTATCGTTGCCCGCTACCGTTCGGCCGGCCTCCGTTGCGTCCAGCACATGGCGGTAGCGGCCTTGCGTTAGCGCGAACCAGGCGGACATTTCATAAGCCCAGCCGACGATGGCATTCGATCCTGCTTCTCGACCCAATTGGGAAGCGGTGACCGCGGGTCGCCTCCGCTGCTGCCCTCATGCCGAGGTCGTACTCGGTACAGCCGATCAGGAGTGCCAGCCACCCAGCCGCGACTAAGGTCTCTTGGTGCTGCTGCAAGCCGATCGGCTGGCGAAGGATTCGACCGATTTCCCGAAGCCAACTGTGTGCCTCCGATCGCAATTCGCGTGCGTCCCGGTGAGCGTACTGGCAGCACAGGTCGATGACTGTGGCATGCATTGATTCGATTGTTCCGGGTGCCATGTCGCTTGCTTGGATCCGACTGAGCAGCTCGCTCGTATACGACGGCTTCGTGTCTCGCATCGCGGCAATGTCAAGGTGCGCTGCTGCGATCAGGTTGCCCCGGGCCCTGGGTGCCAGGGTTTGGTGAGACCAGCGGCTCGTAATCAGTAGCCTTCCCAGGGCGAGAGTGGATCTTCCTAGATGACGATTTCCAAGCCTGACGCTGCCCTCGTGCAGGATAGGGCCATGGCGCGTGAACCACGATCGGATGGTCCCCGGCGGCGGACGTTTAGCCCGGCGGAGAAACTGGCCTTGTTGGCCGGGTATGAGACGGCGATGGAAACGGGGCAGGGTAACGGTTTCCTGCGGGAGAACGGCTTGTACTCCTCGTTGATCTCGGAGTGGCGGCGGACCCGCGATGCCGGGCTGCTCGCGGGTAAACCGGCCGGGAGCGTGGTCGGACGGCCCAGCGCGGATCAGGCGGAGATCGCCCGGCTGCGCCGGGAACTCGACGTGGCGCAGCGAAGGTTGGCGCGGACAGAAACAGCGTTGGTGATCATGGGAAAAGCTCAGGAGCTCTTGGAGGACATCTCCGAGAGCACGGACACGCCGCCGCCGTCGAGGCCGCGATGACCGGCATCTACCACGAGCTGCAGACGGTGATGTCGCATCGGGCCGCGGCCCGCCTCACCGGGGTCTCCCGGGCCACCGCCCACCGGGCCACGGTGATCGGCCCGAAACGGCCCCGCCGGCCCGGCCGGCCACCCGTCAACCGCCTCGACCCGGCCGAACGGGCGGCGGTCCTGGCCGTCCTCAACAGCGACCGGTTCGTCGACACCACCCCGATCGAAGTCTTCGCCACCCTCCTCGATGAAGGCGTGTATCTGGCGTCGATCGCCACCCTCTACCGAGTGTTGCGCGAGAACAGGCAGGTCAAGGAACGACGCCGGCAGGCCCGGCACCCGGCTCGGGCACGTCCCGAGCTCACCGCGACCGCACCCGGGCAGGTCTTCACCTGGGACATCACCAAACTCGCCGGCCCGACCCGAGGCCTGTATTACGACGCCTACGTGATGATCGACATCTACAGCCGCTACATCGTCGGCTGGAAAGTCGCCGCCACCGAGTCCGCCGAACTCGCCGCCGCGTTCATCGGCGACGTCATCGCCGTGCACGGCATTCCCCTGGCCGTGCACGCCGACCGGGGCACCTCGATGACCTCCAAGAAGGTCGCCGACCTCCTCGCCGACCTGCACGTCCTACGCTCCCACTCCCGTCCGCACGTCTCCAACGACAACCCCTATTCGGAGGCGGCGTTCAAAACGGTCAAGTACCACCCGACGTTCCCGACCCGGTTCGGCTCGATCCAGGACGCCCGCGCGTTCTGCGACACGTTTTTCACCTGGTACAACCACCAGCATCACCACACCGGTATCGGACTGCACACCCCGGCCGCGGTTCACTACGGCCACGCCGCAGCGACAACCGTTGCCCGGCAACACATCCTCGACACCGCCTGGGCGCAACACCCCGAACGGTTCACCCGCCGGCCTCAACCCCGAGCACTCCAACTCCCCGACACCGCCTGGATCAACAAACCCCTGCCCGAATCCGCCCAAGACCTGCTGCTCACCGCAGCCGCTTAACACCCTCTGGTCTCACCGACCTTGACAAATTCCGGGGCGCCGAGTTCGGCATCGCACATACGAGCAAGTTCCTCGCTCGGTGCCTTCTGTCCGTTTTCGATCCTCGACAGATAGCCCTTGTTGTAGTGCACACGCAGCGCGAACTGCCCGAGGCTGATCCCTTGCTCGGTGCGCATCTGACGGAGTATGTCGCCGAACATCGTCATGAACCCATCATCGGTGTTGCCCTGTTGCCTACGGGCCGTAGGCAACAGGGAACTCTGGTTGTGTTGTCCATAGATCGCTTTCATTGACTTGCCACCGATGACCGTACATCGCATCGGCGACAAATGATTGACTCTGGTGCGTACCAGTTGATATACCTGGTGCGTACCAGTTGCGTACAAGATTGGCCCCGACGAGTTGCACCTCGTCGAGGCCGGTGCATCGCCCACCTCACGAAAGGACGAAACGATGCCTGTCCAGCGTATCTGTTCACCTGCTCGGCGTACCCATGCAGACCGGCACAATCCTCGGCCGTCCGAGGTCCTGACACTCATCCGAGAGTTGATGGCCCTACGCGACGTGCTAGCCGATGTGTCTGCTCGACTCGGCACCGTCGAGGGACGCAGCATCGAGCAAGCCCCGAACCAGCTGGCACCCTGCACCCACACCGCCCCCACCCCTGCACACAGCGGCAGCCGACACTGGCCGCTGCACAACCTGCGCAACGTCCACGGCTGGACCCAGACCGGGCTGATGGCCCGGATGCGCACCGTCGCAACCGGACAAGGTCTGCGACTTCCCGAACCGTCATCGCTCAAGACGATGATCTCCCGGTGGGAACACGGCGCCCCCGTCAGCGACTTCTACGACGGCATCCTGACCGCCGTCTTCGCCGACACACCCGACCCGGCACCGGCCGATGATCTACCGGTCGCGCAATGGACCGGCCGGACCGCGAACGCGCTGCGCATGGCGCTGCGGATGACGCACGAGACGTTCGCCCAAACCCTGGGCGTGTCCGTCCGTGGGGTTTGCAAGTGGAGCGCGGAACCGAACCTGATTCCGGTCACGGAAATGCAAGCCGCTCTCGACACACTGCTGTCGCGGGCGTCCGGTGATGAGAAGTCCCGCTTCCGGCTGATCACGGCCACGGCGGGTATCACCGCAACGGCGGTGGCCGCATGACCACCCTGCTCGTCGACCAGCCTTCGTCGTGTACCGATTCGGCGATGAACCGGGTCCGCTTCGACAATCTGATCGAGCGAGGACTACTTTGGCTGGCTGCACCACGTCACCGCCGCGTCCGGCTGCACCCGCCCGGTCCGGCTCTCGGGTGACATCGCGACCGTGGATCTCGCGACCGGCCAGATCATTGCTGCTTCCTCGACCCTGGACATGCCGGACGGGGTGATCTACAAGCCGTGCGGCAACCGCCGCACCACCGTCTGCCCGTCCTGCGCCGAAACGTACCGCCGTGACGCGTACCAACTCATCCGCGCCGGACTCGTCGGCGGCCGGGGCATCCCCGACACCGTCGCCACCCATCCGGCCGTGTTCGCCACGTTCACCGCCCCCGGCTTCGGCCCGGTCCACACCCGCCGCACCAGCAAAACCGGCCGTGCGGCTGCCGTGCCGTCCGCCGCCGCGAAAATCGACCTGTGCCGGCACGGCGTGCGACATGACCTGCACGCGCCTTCACCGCGACGACGAGAAGTGCCTCGGTACACCGTTGTGCCTGGACTGCTACGACTACACGGCCCAGGTCGTCTGGAACCTGCACGCCGGCGAACTGTGGCGCCGCACCGACAATCGCCATCACCCGCCAACTCCGGCGTCTGGTCAAGGCCCGCGGCATCGACCCGAAGACCGTCCGCGTGACGTACGGGAAGGTCGCCGAGATGCAGCGCCGCGGCGTCGTGCACTTCCACGCCATCATCCGCCTCGACGGCGTCGACCCCACCGACCCGGACGCGATCGTCCCGCCGCCGGCCGAACTGGACGCCGCGATCCTCGAGCACGCGATCGCTCGCCGCCACCCCCGGCGTCCGGTTCACCACCGACCCCCACCCGACCAAACGGCGCGGCTGGCCGATCGCCTGGGGTGCGAACAGGTGTCGACGTCCGGGCCGATCACCGTCGGCGACCGGCGACCTCACCGACGGACAGGTCGCCGGATACCTCGCCAAGTACGCCACCAAGTCCACCGAGGCGACCGGGCATCTGTCCGCGCGGGTCACCGACGACACCATCGACGTGTACGCCGATCCGTGACGGCACCCACACCGAACGGCTCATCGCACGCCTGCTGGACCCTCGGCCGACCCAAAGCCTGGCGCGGCCTGCGCCGGTGGGCGCACATGCTCGGCTTCGGCGGCCACTTCCTCACCAAATCCCGCCGCTACTCCATCACGTTCCGGATCCTGCGCGACGCCCGGACCGTCTGGCGCCGCACCGAACACACCGACTCCGATGCCCAGGCATCGAGCGGTGACACGACTGTCTTGATCGGCTACCTCAGCTTTGCCGGATCAGGCTGGAACACCCCGGGCGACGAGCTGCTCGCCCACACCGCCGCCGAAAGCCACCGGCGACGGCAAGCCATCGCGCGAGAAGAGGAGAACCCCACATGACTGACGCCTACATGTCAACGCCACCCACCAGCACCGCCACCGAGAAGGAGCACTGAGGTGTACCAAGGTTCTTGGACAGTGACTCTCGACTGAGAGGATCTGTTCATGCCCGAGCAGCGTCGTCGGTTCAGCCCGCAGTTCAAGGCCGAAGCCGTACAGATGGTGGTCGAGACGGGTAAACCGATCGCGGAGATCGCCCGAGACCTGGGTGTCCACGACGGGACCCTCGGCAACTGGGTGAATGCCTGGCGGCAGGCGAACCCGCAACCCGCAGTCAGTGACAGTCCGGTGGAGCGTGCCCGCGTGAAGGAAATGGAAGACGAGATCCGTCGGCTGCGGATGGAGAACGAGTTCCTGAAAAAAGCCGCGGCCTTCTTCGCCCGGACGCACCCGTAGCCCTGCGGTGTGCGTTGATCGAGGCGGAGAAGGCCCACTACCGGATCGGGTGGATGTGCCGGCTGCTCGGCGTGGCCCGTTCGACGTTCTACGCCTGGCGGTCCCGGGTCGAGACGCCGACCGCAGCCCGTCGGCGACAGCTCGCGGTGCATGTGAAGCGGGTTTTCGACCGTGGCCGGGGCGCTTACGGCTGCCGACGGGTGACTGCGCAACTCAACCGCGAAGGCCATGAGTGCAGCGTCGGTCTGGTCGCCGAGCTGATGCGCGTCCTCGGTCTGCGTGCGGTTCAACCACGGGCCTACAAACGGACCACGATCCCGGCGCCGGCCCGATCGCAGACACCCGATCTGATCGGCCGTGACTTCACGGCGGCGGCACCCGGAACGCGGCTCGTGGGCGACATCACGTACTTGAAGACCGGTGAAGGCTGGATGTATCTGGCCACCGTGATCGATCTGGCCACCCGGATGGTCGTCGGCTGGCAACTGGCCGACCACATGCGCACGTCGCTGATCGTTGACGCCCTGACGATGGCGATCGACGCCGGCCGCATCGAACGCGACGCGATCTTTCACAGCGATCGCGGCGCCCAGTACACCTCAACCGAGTTCATCCAGTTCTGCCAGCGCAAACGTGTCCGGACCAGCGTCGGCCGAACTGGTGTGTGCCTCTTAACCGGCTAACCGCGACGTTTACCCAGGTCAGCGACACGCCCACGGTTATGTGATTCCTGATGTATTGCGTTCGATGGTGATACATCTGTTCCTCATGAGCGTGTCGGATTCGTCGTTGTGGTTGGCGCCTCGGGGCGAGAAATGGGTGCTGGCGGGGCCGGCATCCGCGCGGTTCGCGTTGGTCGATGAGTACCTGGCGTATCTGGGTGATCGGAACTACTCGCCGAAGACGGTTCGGGCTTACGGGTTCGACCTGCTCGCGTTCTGCCGCTGGCTTGCGGGTGAGAACGTGGAGTTGGCTGCGGTGACGACGGACGTGCTGCTGCGGTTTCTGCGTGCGTGCCGCGAAGCGCGGTTGCCTGGGCGGCCTGGTCCGAACGTGGTGAAACTCGATGGTGGCCGCGTTGACCAGTACGCGGCGACGACGATCAATCGCCGGCTGGCTGCTATCTCAGGGTTGTTCGGGTTCCGTGCGATGCGCGATCCGGCGCTGGCGAACCCGGTGCCGAGAGGACGCGATGCCCGTCGACCGGTTGCTGGAGAACGCAACGGCCTGTTGGCGCATACCGTCCGGCGGTCGAAGAGCCGTTCGGGGATCCGGCTTCGTGAGCCGCGCCGACTACCGCGGCCGTTGTCCCAGCCGCAGGCGACGGAGTTGCTGGCCAGCTTCCAGACGTGGCGGGACCGGGCGATCGCCGGGCTGATGCTGTATTGCGGGCTGCGATCGTGCGAGGTCCTCGCGTTGAGGATCGCCGATATCGACATCGGCGGCCGTTGGCTGCAGGTCCTCGGCAAGGGCAACCGGGAACGCCGGGTTCCGCTGGATGGTGACGTCGCCTCGGTGATCCAGGTGTATCTGCTGGCGGAACGCCCGGAAACGTGCAGTGCCAGCGTGTTCATCGTGGCCAAGGGCCCGAACCGCGGGCAGCCCCTGACGGCGGCGGGACTACGCACGATCTTCCGCTACCACCGTGGGATCTCTGGGGTCGGTGCCGGGCACCCGCACGCGTTGCGGCACACCTTCGGCACCGCCCTTGCCGAGGCCGGGGTCGATCTGGCGGTGATGCAGGCGTTGCTCGGACACGCGCACGTCGACACCAGCGCCCGGTACATCCATCTTGCTCCCACTCACGTGAAAGCCGAGTTCGATGCCGCTCGTGAACGCATCCGTTCCCGTTCGTGACAGCCACGACCTACATGCATCCTATGTGGAGTATCTGGCCAGGACCGGTCGCGGGAATACCGCGTACTGGACGGCGGCCCGCACGTTCTTCGCCAGGTGGCCGGACCCGGCTGCGTGGGCGGCCGAGCCGTTGACGGTTCGGTTGGCGGCCAACGGTTCGACCCGGCCTCTGATCACGTTCCTGATCGTGCACGGCGGTCTGCGGCCCGGCTATGACTATCTGCTGGAGCGGAAGTTCTCCAGCATCTGGCGGGAGGTGGAAGGCTACCCGATCGGCGCCGACCTGGCCGTCTTCCTGAGCGCCGCGGCGCAACTGGGCTTCAGCGAACGCGTCCGGCTGGCCACCGCGTCCCAGGTCCCCGCCCGTCTGCTCCTGCAGACCGGCCGACGGCTGAACCGGCTTACCGCGCACGACATCACCGACTTCGCCGCTGCCTGCACCGAACGGGAAGAACGCACCGCCAAGAGCTGGCGGCACTACGAGGCGGCGCTGAGCAACACCCGCCGGGTCCTGTTCCACCTGCAGATCCTGTCGGCCCCACCCGGCCGCACGGGCACGATCACCTTCGCCGACCGTCTGCGCGAGGTCACGCCGCCCATCCGGACGGCGCTGGTCGCCTACCTGGAACGCAAACGAGCGACGTGCGTGCCGAAGACGGTCTCTTCCCTGGCCACCCGGCTGATGCACTTCGGGGTGTTCCTCGCCGCGACCGACCCGGCGCTGTCCTCGATCGCCGGCCTGCAACGACGCCAGCACATCGAGCCCTACCTGTCGACGCAAGTCGACGCGATCAACACCAAGACCGGCGAGGTCATCTCCCTCGCCGAACGCTCCCGCCGGGTCCTGGCGTTGGCCGGGTTCCTCACCGACATCACCGAATGGGGCTGGCCCGACGCCCCACCCCGACGGCTGGTGTTCCGCGACGACATCCCCAAACTCCCCAGAGTCCTGCCCCGCTACCTACCCATCGACGCCGACCGGCGACTCACCGCCGAACTGCAACGACCCGGCCCCGGCAACGAACTGGCCGCCTGCGCACTGCGGCTGCAACGCGCCTGCGGACTGCGCATCGGCGAGCTCCTCGATCTGGAACTCGACTGCGTCCACGAGGTCCCCGGACAAGGCGCATGGCTGAAAGTCCCGCTCGGCAAACTCGAATCCGAACGCATGGTCCCGCTCGACGACGACATCCTCGACCAGATCGACCACATCATCGCCATCCGCTCTCCAGGACAACCGCTGCCGCATCCCCGATACCGGCGCTCAGCACAATTTCTATTCACCCACCACGGCCGGCGTCTGTCCCAGAACGCCGTCCGCGACGAACTGGAACGGGCCGCCGACACCGCCGGCCTCGGCCACACGACACCCCACCAGTTACGTCACACCTACGCCACCGCACTGGTCAACGCCGGAGTGTCACTGCAATCCCTGATGGCGTTGCTCGGTCACGTGTCGGCCGAAATGAGCCTGCGCTACGGGCGCCTGTTCGACGCGACAATCCGGCAAGAGTACGAACGCGCCCTGACCCTGGCCAAGCAACACGCCGGCATCCCCACCACGACCCGGACCAGCCTGCCCCTGGCCGACATCACCCGAGGCGCGGACTGGAAGGCCACACCGTTGATCAAATCGAGGCTCGCCGGAGGATTCTGTCTCCGAGCACCCGCCCAGGGCGCCTGCACCTACGCCAACATCTGCGAACACTGCCCGAGCTTCCACTCCGACGCCAGCTCCCTACCCATCCTCGCAGCCCAACGCGTCGACGCGCGCGCTCTAGCTCAAGACGCCGAGGAACGCGGCTGGATCAGCGAAGCCACCCGCCACCACAAGCTCATCGCCCGGCTGGACACCCTCATCGACCAGGCCCAAACCGGATGACAAACACCGACCCCGTCGCCAGCGTCGAACAAGCCTGCGCCGAGCTCCTCGCCGACCAACAGCCAGTCACCTTCACACAGGTCGCCGCACGCAGCGGCCTCGGTCGCACCACCCTCTACCGAAACCCGACACTGCGCGCCCTCATCGAGGAACACCGCCAACACGCCAGCAACGCCGGCACCCTCACCGGCCTGGCAACCGACATCGCGGCCCTACGAACCGCCCTCGAAGCCGTCGCCGTCCGCGTCCGCCACCACGAAGAACAACTCCGCAGAATCAGCAAACAAAGAACACCATGACATGACCAACCCATTAACCGGCCAACACCAAAAACCAGGCCGATTAGCCGGTTAATGCTGGGACAACGCCGCCGCCGAGTCGTTCTTCAGTGCCTTGAAAAACGAGATGTACCACCACCAGCACTTCACCACCAGGGCCCGAGCCCGGTTCGCCGTCGCGGAGTACATCGAAGTGTTCTACAACCGAATCCGGCTGCACTCCACCCTCGGCTACCGCACCCCGGCCGAAGCCCTTACCGAGTACCGAACCCAACCCCAAGCAGCATGATCAACAACCGAGGAACTGTCCAAAAATCTTGACACACCTCACACCGTTGGACGCCATCGCCCAGGTCGACGCCATCGACCCGAGCCTGACCAACAGAACGGAGAACATGCCTATGCCCAGTCAGCGACGCTTCGTCCGCATCCGGAACCTGCAATCCGGCGCCCACCAAGCCCGCTACCTCGCCACTACGCGATCGACCAATACCGTGGCCCGAGTCTTCGACCTCGACGGCCTGGTCCCCGCACCCATGCGTGCGCATACTTTTCTTTTCGCGGCCTCCACGAGCCTGCGCGACGGCAATCTTGCCGTCCTGCGCCGCCGCGACCTCGATATCCCTCGTGGCATGCTCCCTCCGTCCCTGCGACGTCGACCGAGCGCCCGACTGCAAACCCGACATTCACGACCGCCAACGGAGGCGGCCGGTGAACGACACGACACCGATCCTCCTCAAGGTCGAAGAGGCAGCCGCCAAGCTCCGCGTCGGCCGGACCACCATCTACGCCCTGATCAAAAGCGGCGACCTCGCCGCCGTTCACGTCGGGCGGCTCTGCCGCATCCACCCCGACGACCTCAACGCCTACGCCAACAACCTCCGCACCACATCGACCAACGTCCTCACGATTGCTGCCTGAAGGGAGTCACATGCCCCGCAAGCCACGCGCCGAAGGCACCCGAGCACCCAACGGCGCCGCAACCGTCTACCTCGCCGCAGATGGCCGATGGCACGGCCGCGTCACGATGGGCACCCGCGATGACGGGTCACCTGATCGGCGGCACGTAAGCGCGAAAAGCGAAGGTGCGGTGCTGGGCAA
The DNA here is from genome assembly GCA_963831705.1 of uncultured Actinomycetota bacterium. Classification (GTDB taxonomy): domain Bacteria; phylum Actinomycetota; class Actinomycetes; order Mycobacteriales; family Micromonosporaceae; genus DASQPR01. The sequence continues at coordinate 1,519,267 of CAWHRE010000010.1, forward strand.
AGTCCGTGGACTCGAAAAGGCGCGCGAAGCAGGACGTGTGGTGCGCGCGGGGCGTGGCTGGACCGTCGCGACCTGGCTTACGCACTGGGTCGAGACGATCGCCGCTCCAGCGGTGCGTGACAACACGCTCGCCGGTTACCGCGTGGCGGTTAACAAGCACTTGATACCCGGCCTGGGCGCTCACCGTCTCGATCGGCTCCAGGCCGAGCATCTCGAAAGGCTCTATCAGAAGATGATCAGCACCGGCAGCGCACCAGCCACGGCACATCAGGTCCATCGCACGCTACGTGCTGCCCTCAATGAAGCGGAGCGGCGCGGCCATCTCGCACGCAACCCGGCGCTACTCGCGAAGGCGCCGCGCCTTACCGACGAAGAGATCGAGCCGTACACGGTTCGGGAAATTCAGCGCCTGATGGCGGCTGCTCGTGACCGCCGCAACAGCGCACGGTGGGCTATCGCTCTTGCACTCGGTCTGCGCCAGGGCGAGACGCTCGGCCTGAAATGGGCTGATGTTGATCTAGATGCCGGAACGCTCACTGTCCGACGGGGTCGCCAGCGTCCTCGTTGGCGCCACGGCTGCGATCCCGCATGCGGCCGTAAATTTGGCGGCTACTGCCCGGACCGGATCCCGGCGCGCCCCGATACCGCCGATACGAAGTCGCGCGCTGGCCGTCGCGGAAGGGGCTCCCGGATCAACTGGTCGCTTTACTACGCGAACACAAGGCCGAGCAGGCCGCCGAGAAAGTCAAAGCCGCGAACCTGTGGCGCGAAGGCGGGTGGCTGTTCGCCACGCCCACGGGTGAACCGGTCAACCCACGCACTGACTACGACGACTGGAAGCGGCTACTCAAGCTCGCGGATCTTCGTGACGGGCGGCTGCACGATGCTCGGCACACCGCAGCGACTGTGCTGCTGATCCTCGGTGTCCCGGAGCGCGCCGTCATGGGAATCATGGGATGGTCGAGTACCGCGATGGCTGCCCGCTATCAGCACCTCACGGCAGAGATCCGACGCGGTATCGCCAAGCAGATCGACGGGCTCATCTGGGCGCCGGGGCTGGATGATGGCGAGGGTGGCGACACCGCGACTGGGGTGCCAGCCGGGGGCAAATGAGACCGTAATTGAGACCATCGGCCATCAAACGAGCAAACGCCGGATCCCTGGAAATCAGAGGTCCGGCGTTTGCGGTGCTACTGGCGGTGGCGGCGGGATTTGAACCCGCGGAGGGCTCACACCCTCACACGCTTTCGAGGCGTGCTCCTTAGGCCACTCGGACACGCCACCGTGGAGTAGGGTACCTGACGCCCAATGGTTTACACGACGAGGTATCCCTCAACGCGCCACTCGCCCCTGTGGGCGGCCTGGCAGGATCAGGCGTATGAGTACCCACATTGGCGCGAAACCGGGCGAGATCGCTCCCCGAGTCCTTCTGCCGGGAGATCCGCTACGGGCGAAATGGATCGCCGACAACTACCTTGACGACGCCGTTTGCTACTCCACCGTCCGCAATATGCTCGGCTTTACCGGCACGTACAAGGGTGTTCCGGTCTCGATCCAGGGCTCCGGCATGGGTATGCCCTCGGCCTCGATCTACTACCACGAGCTGATGGCCGAGTACGGCGTGACGACCGTGATCCGGGCCGGCAGTTGTGGTGCGATCACCGATGATCTCGAGCTGCGCGATGTCATCGCGGCGAGTTCGTCGTGTACCGATTCGGCGATGAACCGGGTCCGCTTCGACAATCTGATCGACTTCGCTCCGGTTGCCGACTTCTCGCTGCTTCGCAACGCCGTGGACGCGGCCGAGCGCCGGGGCATCCCGATGCGGGTGGGACAGGTCCTGGCGGCCGACGCGTTCTACACCGACCGGCCGGATCTGTTCGCGAAGCTGGAGCTGTACGGCGTGCTGGCGGTCGAGATGGAGTCGGCGGCGCTCTACACGATCGCGGCGCGCTTCCGGGCGCGCGCACTGACCATCCTGACCGTCAGCGACCACATCAAGACTGGCGCGAAGACGACCTCAGACGAGCGTGAGCAGACGTTCGGCCAGATGGTCGAGATCGCGCTGGACGCTGCGATTGCCGGGGCGTGACCGGGGTACACACGGAAGTTGATCCTGGAGTTACGAGCACGACACGCCGTCGATGCGTTAACTAACTCCAGGATCAACTGAGGATGGGCGGTGCGCTAGGAAGAAGGCGCGCAGGAGGGCGGCGCACTCCTGTTCCAGGACGCCTGAGTAGACCTCTGGGCGGTGGTTCAGACGGCGATCTCTCAAGACGTCCCAGAGCGAACCAGCGGCGCCGGTCTTCGGCTCCCAGGCGCCGAACACGACCGTGGCGATGCGGGCGAGCACGATCGCGCCGGCGCACATCGTGCAGGGCTCGAGCGTGACGACGAGCGTACAGCCGTCCAGACGCCATTCACCGACCGTCGCAGCGGCCGCCCGCAGCGCCACGATCTCGGCATGCGCCGTCGGATCTCCCGTGGCCTCGCGAACGTTTCGCCCGGTAGCGATCTCGGTGCCGTCCGGCCCGTAGATCACCGCGCCGACCGGCACGTCCTCAGATGACGACGAAGAAGACGAAGCCACGGAGAGCGCGCGCCGCATCCACTCGTCGCGGAGCGGCCGGGTCACACCTCTCGCAGCTCCTCGATCTGCGACGCGCAACCCATCAGCAACGCCACCTCGGCCGTGATGTCGGCCGGCAGCATGCCTTCCTGGGAGCAGAGTTCGAGCAGGTGATGTGCTGCGACGCCGAGATCGGCGAGCAGATCGGCGTCACCGACCGGATCCGCGTCCGGCGCAGGCGACGGCAGCTCCTCGACCTCATCGTCATCGTCGACCGGATCGGCCTCGATGGCGACGTCGTCAATCTCCAGCGCGGGCTCCTCGATGTCGCCGAGCAGCAGCGCGCCGAGGCGGTTCTCCTCGGCGAACGCGGAGTCGGAGCCGAATACGCGGAGATCCTCGCCCTCATCGAGGCGCAGGATCACCAGGTAGGTGTCGTCGGACTCGACGAACAGCACGGACACGTCGGCGTCGGCATCGACGTCACGCAGGCGGTCGGCGACCTCATCGATGTCGGCGACGCCGGATAGGTCTACTTCCTTCGCGGACCACGAATCTGACGACCCACGAACGGCAGCGGCGGCGAAAATGGACACGGTCCCCCCGGGCGGCAGAATTCAGGCTTCACGTGTGACGGTAACCAATCGGGACGTTATCGCGCGGCCCGTACGGTGTCTACGCGCCGAGCGATCTGTCCGACATCCGGACACTGACCGATCAGCCGGCGAGACGTCTCCGGTTGGAGACCAGTTCGCGTAGGCGTTCGAGACGATCGCGCTCGAGGCTCACCCGCGTCCGTCGAGCGCTGGCCTCGGCGTACTCCGCGAGAAGGCGGAGCCGACGCCGGTGACGCTCGGGATCGAGTCCTGGCAGCGCGGTCTGCATGCATCGAGCGTGCCGACTATATGAAGAATCGTCAAGTCCGAACACGCTGCGCAGAGGCCCTATAGACGGGCTGTCACCACAGGATCACCACAGGACCCAGGTGCCGTGAATCCATTGCACCATCACGACGCTGAACGCGATCGCGACACTCAATCCGCTGGCGATCGCAACGCCGGCGGCCACCCCTCGATCGCCGAGCCGAACCAGCACGAGCGCGGCCGCCCACGCGGCCACGCCGGCCGCCACCGTCCACCACACATATGTCCGGGCGGTATGCGCCAGCAAGCCGAACAGCAGCATCCACAACGCCCCGGCCCCGGCTCCTAGGAACACGGAACCGGGGCGTGCGGGCGCGGGTTCGCGGTAGATCGGGCGCGGCATGGACTGCCGGTTCGTCTGCCCGGTCACAGTGTGTCGACCGGCGGGCCATACGGGCTGCGTACTCATCAAGGGCAGCCTACCGCTCAAAGGGCTAGTGGAACTGGGCGAATCGACCGCGTGACACTCCACCGATCGTGGTGAACTCGCCGCCGGCCGCGACCGTGCCAAGCGTCGGATTGGCAGCCATCGCGAATACCCCCTGAATGCCGTTGCCCACCGGGTTCCAGTCGGTCAGGGCACCGGTGGCCGCGTCGACCGCGGAGAGCTTCACCCGGGACGTGTGCCCGTCAAGACAGACGCCATGCGCGGCGACGTTGGTGTCGACGCAGGCGTTGTCGTAGTGGCCACCGACGTAGAGCACGCCGTTGAGGTATGCGATCGCCTGAACGTCGCCGTCGGTTTGGAACGTCCACTGCGGTACACCGGCCGTGTTCATGGCGATCGCACGACCACCGGTTCCACCGATCCCGACATATACCGCGTTCGGGCTGACCGCGATGCCGTACACGATCACGTCGAGCGTCGACTTGAACGCCGCGACCGGAATCGCGGTGGCCGGATCCACGGCGGCAATTTTGCTCGTACCGGATGCGCCGTTGATCTTATGGAACTTGCCGCCGATGTAGATTCGGCTCGTGTCCGAGTAGAGCGCGTAGACCACATCGTCCGAGCTCGGCGCCAAACCGGTGTCGAGCGCGCCGGTGGCCAGCGAAAAGGCCGCGAGGTTGGTGCGGGTCGCGGTGTCGACCGCGGTGAAATGACCGCCAAGGTAAGGGCGCCCATGACCAACCGCCAGAGTGTACGGCGAGCCGGTCACCCCGTGCTTGAACGCGTCCAGCACACCCGTGGCACCGTTGATCTCGGCGAGACTGTCCCGCTTCGAGCCGTTGATCAGCGTGAACGCACCCGCTACGTAGACACCGTGCGTGGCCGGGTCCACCGCCATCGCGGCAACCTTGCCGTTCGCGGTCGGCGCCCACGGCAGGAGCGCACCGGTCGACGCGTTGATCGCGGCGAGCCCGGTACGCGTCCACTTCTTACCGGCCGAGTTCACCGATGTGAATGAGCCGCCCACGTAGAGCGTGCTGCCGTCGTACGCCATCGCGTAGACGCCACCGTTGAACGTCGGCATCTTCTGCGCCAGCGGCGAGATGGTGGCCGTGGCGGCTTGGGCGCCGCTGGCGAGCGCGAGTACGGCAACGGTTGACGCGGACGCCACCGCCACGATTCGCGAAACGGATTTTGAATGCTTTAAGGTTGAACGAGGAGTATTCGTACGAATCCACCTTGGTAAGTTTCCCGCCGGATGGCGCCTCAGCCGAACGGACATAACCGTCGATAATTCCCAATTCGGATCACGAGACATAACGGTGACGTCCGACCTGGGTGATGGGTTGCTCTGCTGGATAAGGTGTCATCGTGCGTGTGTCGGTGATCGGGCTCGGCCTCATCGGAGGCTCGTTCCTTCGCGCACTGGCGGCGGACGGTAACCACACCGTCGCCGGGTACGACGCCGATCCGGCCGTCCGGGCGATGGCGCGTACCGCCGCCGGACAGGCTCCGGCCGACCGGCGCTGGCGGGTCGCCGCCTCGATCCGGGATGTGAGCGACGACGCCGACGTGGTCGTCGTGGCCGTTCCTTTCCCAGCCTTCGGCAGCGTCGTTGACGACATCGCGAACGGCGGCTTCAGCGGCCTGATCACCGACGTGACATCGGTGAAGGGTCCGACCCGCGCGGTGATGGCCGACCGCTGGCGCAGGTCCGGGCAGGCGCTGGCCGGTTACGTCGGCGGGCATCCGATGGCCGGCCGGGAAATCTCCGGCTTCGCCGGCTCCGACCCGACGTTGTTCCGCGGCCGGGCGTGGGCACTGGCTCTGGAGCCGGACGAGACTCCGATCTCCGACTGGTTGACCGTGGCACGGATCGCGACCGGTCTGGGCGCTCGCGTCGTGCCGGTCACCGCGGATGAGCACGACGCTGCGGTCGCCGCCGTCTCGCACGTACCGCATCTGCTGGCCACCGCGTTGATGCGCGCGGTCGCCGACAATCCGCTGGCGCTCGCGCTCGGCGCCGGCTCGTTCCACGACGCCACCCGAGTCGCGGCCAGCTCACCGTCGTTGACGTCGGCGATGTGCGGCGCGAATCACGACGCGGTGGCGGCCGCGCTCGACGCGTTCTTCGATCAACTCGATGTCGCAGAGGCCGCCCTCAAGCTCCCCGATCCGATCGGCGCGTTGCGGCCGTGGTTCGTTCCCGGCTCGACCGCGCGCCAGTCATGGCCGGCCGCGCCGAGCGCACCGCTGGCCGTACCGGCTCATCCGGCCGTACTCCTGCGGTTGGGCCGCGCAGGGGGTTGGATTACCGACATCGCGGCTGACGGATCAACCGTCACCGCCGTCCGGCCGCAGGAGTAGCACCATGACGAGCCGCGACCCGGTCGCCGACCTGAAACAGATCGCGTTCCTGCTGGAGCGTGCGAACGAGTCGACGTTCCGGGTGCGCTCGTTCCGATCCGCGGCGAAGGCGGTTGCCGAAATCGCGCCCGACGAACTGGCGCGTCGCGCCGACGCGGGAACCCTTGCCGACATCAAGGGCATTGGCGACGTGACCGCGCGCTGCATCGCCGAATCGCTGGCCGGCGAGGAGCCGGTCTACCTTCGCCGTCTGCTCGCCACCGACGGCACCGATACGTCCGAGGCGGCACTCGAGATCCGCAAGGCGCTGCGCGGCGACTGCCACCTGCATTCGGACTGGTCCGACGGCGGTTCGCCGATCGAGGAGATGGCGCTCGCCGGTGCGCAGCTCGGGCACGAATATCTCGTGCTCACCGATCATTCGCCCCGGCTGAAGGTGGCACGCGGCCTGTCCGCCGACCGACTGGAACAGCAGCTCGACGTCGTTGCCGCGTTCAATGCCACGCTTCCGGACGGATTCCGGGTTCTGACCGGCATCGAATGCGACATCAATCCGGACGGCACGCTCGACCAGACCGATGAGCTGCTGGCCCGGCTCGATGTAGTGGTCGGCTCGGTGCACAGCAACCTGCGCGACGAGAGCGCCGTGATGACACGCCGGATGCTCGCCGCGATCGAGAACCCGCACCTGGACATCCTCGGCCACTGCACCGGCCGCAAGCTGGCGACCGGCGGCGGAGACCGCGCACACAGCGGCGAGAAGTCGCGTCCGCCGAGCGCGTTCGACGCCGACGCCGTATTCGCCGCGTGCGCGACGTATGACAAAGCCGTTGAGATCAACTCTCGCCCGGATCGGCTCGACCCGCCGAAACGGCTGGTACGGGTCGCGCTGGAAGCCGGCTGCCGATTCTCGATCGACACCGATGCGCATGCGCCCGGGCAGCTTGGCTGGCTCGACAACGGATGCGAGCGGGCGGCGCTCTGTGGCGTACCGGTGGATCGGATCGTGAATACATGGCCGGCCGACCAGCTCGTTGCGTGGGCCGCCGCGCACGCATGACATTTCTCTCTTAGGTGTTGAATCGGGTGATCTCCTCGTAACATCGAGATCTCCCCGCCGGGGCCTCTTGCACTCCGACGACTGGGGAATCCGTGATCTCATCCCGCGTGCCACGACGGGTGGCCGCGCTCATCACCTTGGGTGCCGCCGTTGCGGTCGCGTGGATCGCGCCCACCGCGCCCGCCGCCGCATCGGGCCGCTCGCCGGTCGCCGCGTCGACCGCGCAGATGTCGGCCCGGGCCGCGACGATGGCGATCGACGACCTCACCGGTCCGGAGAGCAGCCGCAACCCGCTGACCGCGATCCCGACCGACTTCGCACAGGTGATGGGGTACCGACCGGTGCTCGGTCGCCTCGCGGACGGCGAGACCATCGCGATCAATCCGCGTGGCGGCTGCTCGGTGATCGGCGGCGGTGAACCTTTCGACCTCTCCACTGTCTGCAAGGCGCACGATCTCGGGTACGACCTTCTCCGGTACGCCCACCGACGCGGTGGAACGTTGACCACGAATGCCCGCATCCGAGTCGACACGAAGTTCGGCGAGGACCTGACCACGCAGTGTGCGTCCCGGTACCGCGGCGCACAGACGTCTGCCTGCGATGCGATGGCGGAGACGTTCGTGGCCGGCGTCGATTTCAACTCGTGGCGCCAGGAGTACGGCCCGCCGATCCAATCCGCCGGCGCGGTGCGGACGATCGGCATCCTCGCGTTCGGCGCACTTGTGGTCTTCTTGGCGGGCCGTCTGATCGTGATCGCGGCGGCCCGACGGTGGCTCCCTTTACGCACCCCTCGAACGTTGCGCGGGTGACCGTAGCGGACCTCGATTCCCGTAGGGTCCTATCTCGTGGGAATCATTGACAACATCGCGAACGAGTACGTCGAGGCGTGGGCAGCGCTCGACCCGGTAGGTGCGACGCATTCCGGCATCGACGGCCACGACGACCGGCTGACCGACATGTCCCCGGCCGGATACGCCGCCCTTGCCGACCTGGACCGGACAACGTTGGCCGCGTTGGAAGCGACGGAACCGGAGAACGAGCGCGAACGGATCGCGAAGGACGCGATGACCGAGCGGCTCGGGCTATCCATCGCCATGTACGACGCAGGCAGTACGACCAGCGAAATGAACGTGATCGTCAGCGGTCTGCACACGATGCGCAGCGTGTTCGATCTGATGCCACTGTCCGGCCCGAGCGCCGCGGAGAACATCGTCGCTCGGATGGCCGCGTTCCCGGCCGCGCTCGCCGACTACCGGCAGACCGTCACCGAAGCTGCCGACGCCGGGCACATCTCCAGCCGGCATCAGATGCTGGAGATCGCCAAGCAATGCGACTCCTGGTCGGATCCGGACGGCGACAACTTCTGGGCCGGGCTCGCGTCGCGGCTCGCCGCCGAGTCTGAGTTGTCCGGGACTCTCCGCGCCGAGTTGGACCGCAGCGCTTCCGCAGCCCGTGCCGCGACGCTTGCATACGGCGAGTTTCTCCGCACCGAGATGGCACCACGCGCGCCCGAGAAGCAGGCAGTCGGCCGGACCCGGTACGCGTTGTCGTCGCAGTACTTCCTCGGCGCCAAGGTCGACCTGGACGAGACGTACGCGTGGGGGTTCGAAGAGCTGGCCCGGCTCGAATCCGAAATGCGCTCGGTCGCGAACCGGATCGTGCCCGGCGGCACCGTAGATGAGGCGGTCGCCGCACTGGATGCACAGCCGGGCCGAAAGATCAGCGGCAAAGAGGCGTTCCGGGTCTGGATGCAGGAGCTCGCCGAGCAGGCGGTCGCCGAGCTGAACGGGCGGCACTTCGACATCCCGGAGCAGGTACGGCGGATCGAATGCATGATCGCTCCGACGTCGGATGGCGGCATCTACTACACCGGGCCGAGCGAGGACTTCTCCCGCCCGGGCCGGATGTGGTGGGCCGTACCGGCCGGCGTCACCGAGTTCTCCACATGGCGCGAGGTCACGACGGTGTACCACGAAGGCGTACCGGGGCATCACCTTCAGGTGGCGCAGACGGCCGTCCGGGCGGATCTGCTCAATCGCTGGCAGCGTTCCTTGAGTTGGTGCTCCGGACACGGCGAAGGCTGGGCCCTGTACGCCGAGCGGCTGATGGACGAACTCGGCTACCTCGACGATCCCGGCAACAAGCTCGGCATGCTCGACGGTCAGGCGTTCCGGGCCTGCCGCGTGATTGTCGACATCGGCATGCATCTCGAGTTGGAGATCCCGAAGGACAACCCGTTCGACTTCCATCCCGGCGAGACGTGGACGCCCGAACTCGGCTGGGAGTTCCTGCGCGCACATTGCCGGATCGGCGACGAGCAGCTGCGATTCGAGTTGAACCGCTATCTCGGCTGGCCCGGGCAGGCACCGGCGTACAAGGTCGGGGAGCGCATCTGGCTGCAGGCTCGGGAGGATGCGAAGGCGCGCAAGGGCGATGCGTTCGATCTCGCGCAGTTCCACCGAGCCGCGCTGGACATGGGATCGCTGGGCCTGGACCCGTTCAAGGCCGCCATCGACCGCTGGTAGTCGCCAGACGCGCGGCGCCGGAGTTGATCCTGGAGTTATTCGCACGACACACCGTCGATGCGCTAACTAACTCCAGGATCAACTGGGGTTTTAGAGGCGCTCGGGGACCGAGATGCCCAAGAGGGAAAGGCCCTGAGCCAGGACTCTTGAGGTTAAAGCGAGCAGGGCCAACCGTGCATCTCTGGTCGCAGGGTCGGCATGTAGCACCGGGCACGCTTCGATGAAGCGTGTCAGCGCAACCGCGAGATTGCGCAGGTAGCCGGCCAGCCGATGTGGCTCCAGCGTGTCCGCCACGGAATTGACGGCCGCGCCGAATCCGAGCAGTTCCAGCGCCAACGCCCGCTCCTGCGGTTCGACGACGTGGATCGCGGTCGACCCAACCGGCGGTGCCTTCCGAATGATGCTCCGGGCGCGAGCGTCGGCGTACTGCAGGTACACCCCGGTATCGCCGTTGAACGCGAGCATCCGGTCGAGGTCGAAGACGTAGTCCTTGATCATGTCCGATGACAGGTCGGCGTACTTGAGGGCGCCGATCCCGACCGCCGCTCCGATGTGGGCAGCCGCGTCCGCGTCCAGCTCCGGATTGTTCGCGACAACAAGCACCGTGGCCCGCTCGATCGCCTCGTTCAGCAGCTCGATCAGCTTTACCGACTTACCCCGTCGAGACGCGAGCATCTTGCCGTTCTCGCCGAGAATCGACCCGAATGCGACATGCTCCGCCCGGACGCCGTCGGTGATCCAGCCGGCTTCGCGGGCCGTCTCGAAGACCATCTCGAGATGCTGATGTTGCGGTGCGCCGATCACGTACAGCAGCCGCTGGCCATGTAACTCCCGGGTCCGGTAGCGGATCGCCGCCAAATCGGTTGCCTGATATCCGAAGCCGCCGTTGGACCGCCGCACGATCAGCGGAAGCGGCTCGCCATCGCGCCCGACAAACCCGGCCGGAAACACGCACAGCGCACCCTGGGACTCCCGCAAAAGACCGAGGCGGTCCAGCTCGTCGGCCACATCGGCCAGCCGGGAGTTGTAAAAACTTTCACCCACAAAATCCGAAGCCCGAAGTTGTACGCCCAGCCGATCATTGACGGCCATGAAATACCGCTCGGATTCGTGTACGAGCAACTGCCACAACCGGAGCGACTCGGCATCGCCTTGCTGGAGTGCCACCACCCGCAACCGGGCCCGGTCCTTGAACTCGTCATCCGTATCAAACCGAAGCCGCGCCGCCTTGTAGAACGCGTCCAGGTCGCCGATCGACAGCTCGTGCGCCGCCTCGTTCTCGCCGATCTCGATCAGCCACTCGAGGAGCATGCCGAACGGCGTACCCCAGTCACCGATGTGCGACACGATCAACACATCGTGGCCGACCCACCTCAGTACGCGTACCAGGGCATCGCCGATGATCGTCGACCGGAGGTGGCCGACGTGCATCTCCTTCGCCACATTGGGCCCGGCATAGTCGATCACCACGATTTCGGGCGAGTCGACGAGCGGGACGCCGAGCCGATCGTCCGCACCCATCTCGTCCAGAAGCCGATCGAGTACGCCCGGCCGTAGCGTCAAATTGATGTACCCCGGACCGGACACCTCGCCATCGGCCAGCCCGTCGAGGTCCGCGACGGCGAGCACGTCGGCCGCCACGTCACGGGGCGGCCGCCCGAGCCGCCGAGCGAGCCCGAGCGCGCCGTTGACTTGAAAGTCCGCATGGGACGACCGGTTGATGATTGGTGGGCTCGGAACGTCCGCGATCGACGAGAAGGCGGCGGACAGCCGTACGCACAATTGATCTTCAAGGTTTTGCATGGTTTTCCCCACGACGGATTGGTCAGCGAACGAGAACGACGTCTCGCGGACCGGCGGCTAGAAGCCGGCGACCGCGGCGCTGATTCGTCGTCGGAGGCGCAAGGGTGCAGCGGTGTTCGTCATGCCGCACCTCCGCTCGTCGTGGTTAGGCGGAATGCTACCCCCTTCCTCTCCTGTTGATCCTGGAGTTGGTTGACGCGTCGACGGTGTGTCGTACGAACAACTCCAGGATCAGCTTCTTGAGGCGGGCGGCTAGTTGATCTTCAGGTCGGGGGCGGTTAGCTTGTCGCAGACGACTTCTTCCAGGCCGATCGTCACGTTCGTGAAGAACAGCAGGGGCGGGACGATCGGCGGCGGGTTGTCCGGCGTGTAGTCGGCCGGCAGGATGCCCAGCACATTGCCCTTGATCTCGGTCGCGTAGAACTTCACGTTGCCCGATACGGTCAGCGACGAACTCTTGGTCTGCATCGTCTTGCCGTTCGTTGTCACATCGAGTTCGAATGGCGTCGATGTGGACGAGTCCATGGAGAACTGCATGACCTCGATCGTGCCGTTCTTCGTTGGCAGGTCGACGTTGCCGTCATAGCTGAGACCGGTCATGGTGAGTGTGCCGGCCGTCATTGTGCCCGGATGGTTCTGGACGTCGCTTTGATCGCTCGCGGCGTTCAGGTGTTTGGCGATCACGTCACAGGACGGCGATGGCGACGTAGCGGTGGGGTGGGTCGTCGGCCTGCCGCCAATCGGGGACGCACTCGGGTTCGCTGACTTGCTCGGCTGTCCGCCGGCAGCGGTAGTCGGTGCGCCGGTTGGGGTCGGCGGTTTCGTCGGCGCCGGTGGTTTGGTCGGGCTCGGGGGTGCGGTAGTGGGCTCGCCGGCGGTCGGCGGGGTGGATGGCGAGGCGGAAGGCGTCGCGCCGGTGAGCACACCGAGGATGCCACCGATCAGACCGGAGATCGGGTCAGGGCCTGGCGACGGGGCGGCGGCGACCTGAACGGATGCGAGCCGGGCGTCGCCCAGCGCGATCTTCGGCGGCTTCGTCGTAACCCCGGTCGGCTTCGCGGCAGCTTGGGTTGGCTTCGCGGCGGCAGCTTTCGTCGGCTTGGCGGCGGCAGCTTTCGCGCTCGACCGCAGTTGGCTGGCCGGCGGCAGCGCACATCCGGCAGCGGCGGCCGCCTGTGGATCGCGAAGCGTGGCGACGCCGATCGCGCCGAGCAGCGTCAATGCGATGGCGGATGTGATGACGAGCCGAGGCGTACGCGGCCGGGTCGCGAACGCGGCGGTTACGGCGTGGCCGGGGGTGGCGTGGCGCGGAAATCGAAACCTCGCACCCTGCTTACCCTCAGTTCCGTCCTCTTCGGCCACATCGGCCATGGCGTGCCGACCGGAGTAGTCGATCTCCTCGGTGCCGTCGCTCGGATAGCCGTCCGGATCGCCGTCACGCTGGCTCGGGATCGCGACCGGTTGGCGCTTGATCGGCACCCACGCCATGGTGAGACCGCCGCCGATGATGCCGAACAGGAACCCTAAGACGAAGCCGCCGAGGTTGACCGAGATGAGCGAGTAGATCGCGGCGATCGTGCCGAGAACGCCGTAGAAGATGCGCTGCGCGGGCGTCGCCCAGACGAGCGCTCCACAAAGAACCATGAAGGCCGGCACGATGTACGACAGGAAGCCGGTGACGCCGAGGTGGATCTGAACGTTTCCGAGGTCCAGATTGCCGCTGAGGAACAGCAGCAGGCCGGAGACGATCATCAGCAGACCGCCCCAGAACGGTCGGCTACGCCGCCAGCGGCGGAACGCCATACGACCGCGCTGCCACCGGCTTGGTGCTGTTGCCTCTGCCGTATCCGCAGTCATCACATGCTCCTCATCGTCTTCGATGTATCACCGGCGCAAGAACGGGGTCCACCGTGATCCGGCAGACCCCGTCACGTGCGTTACGGGCAGCCGGCACCCGTGGTGAAGCCGAGCGTCAGGCCCGGCAGGTTGAACGTGCCGGCACTCGTCGCGTACGCGGTCTGCGACAGGTGCGTGATCGTGACGTGGTCGGCGCGCTGGCCGAACGTACCGGCGAGACCACCGGAGCCGGTCGGGCCGCCGAGCGTCGAAGCGTCCTGGCCGATGTTGATGTTCGTGAACGTCGCGTCACCGGACAGGTCGGTCATGTCGATGATCAGGTCATCGGCGTGCGCGGGCGTCGCGCCGCCACCGGCCTTGAGCACCATGTTGAGCGGCGTACCCGGAACCGCGACGACCTGGCACATGTTCGTGAGGTCGGCGTGGGCGATACCGGACTCGGCCACGATGTGCTGGGTGCCGTCCTTCTGGACCGCGACCGAGCCGTACTGGACGAAGTTGTCGCCGTCGAGCTTGTCGGCCGTGACCCGGAACGTAGAACCGGAGATGGCGAACGAGACCGGAACGGCACCGTTGGCGATGCCGGCGCCGAGAGCGCCGACGACCACGACGGTAGGCACCATTACGGCAGCGAACCGCCGCCAGCGGGTACCTCCCAGCCCTGCCTTTTCGTGCGTTTCTTCCATTGGGGGGTCCTCCTTGTGGAGTGCTGCTTAATGCACCCGTGCGGCCGCAAATCGAATGCGTCAAGCGAAGCGCTGGAACGTGATCCTGCCGTCGCGCAATACCGCTGCGGCGGGCTGCGGGAGATGCTTCCATCCCGAGATGTGGGTCACAAGAGGGCAAGTTACCGGCCAGTAGCTGCAAATTCGCGTTTCCGCTACGTTACGCAACGGTGAAATCGGCCACACGCTGCGGTCGCCGGTGGGCTTTTCCGCATAAATGGAACAAATGGATGTGATCTTGGTTACTTTGCGTCACGGATTCTTCGCTAAGTTACAGTTGAGTAACATAGTCTCGATCACTCCGGCAAACCGCTTGTTCTCGCTGCTCAAGCCGTGTTATCCCAGGCGCATATGGAATCGCGGAGACCGGTAGTTCAGGCGGCCGAACGGTCGTCCGTGGGCTTATCCGTGACATTGCCAACATGTATCCGGGTTAATGCGTGATCGCGATTTCAATGACGAATTGCGGCACCGGAACTGATCTATTCGACCGCGCCAATCGGTTTCGGCGGCGTTTCGGCGGCCCTCGTACGATCGTGGGCGGTACGCGGCCGAACGTACGGAAACCGGCTCGGCCGTCCGGCATCGAAGTCTACCGCTGCGGGTACACTCGCCGGATGCAACGTGATCCTGCACGCGAGGCGCCAGGTAGTGGCGCCGGATCGCTCGGACGTCACAACGTCTCGATCCCGCAAGAGAGCACCGCCACGCTGCCGGTCGTTCCGACGCAGGACAGCGGCGAACCACGGTCGTCCACCACGATCGAAGTCACGCTGCCCGTCGGCGTCGCAATGCTGATCGTCGCGCATGGGCCGAACGCGGGTGCACGCTTTCTGCTGGATCGCGACACCACGATCGCCGGACGGCATGCCGACTCCGACATCTTCCTCGATGACATCACGGTGTCGCGCCAGCACGCGCAATTCCAGCGGCACGACGGCACGTTCACGATCGTCGACTCGGGCAGTCTCAACGGGGTTTACGTAAACCGGCAACGTATTCATACCGCCGATCTGACCGACGGTGACGAAGTCCAGATCGGCAAGTTCCGGATGCGATTCCACGCCGGCTGATCGGTTACCGCTTGTCCGCCGGACAGTACGTGTCGCCGCTTGCCACGCCCTTGATCGGGCCATTGAGCGTGATCGTAGTGTGCGCCACGCTGGCCGTCCCGAGTAGCGCGGTGGCCTTCAACGTCACGATCCGGCCGACCCACGAGTTGCCGGCAAGCGGCTTTCCGCTGTCCAGAACTGCCTGGAAAGCCTCCCCGACCGGTTGATAGCCAGTGGCCTTGACCTGATCATCGGTGATCTCGAACGGAACGGCAGCCGGTGGGTTCTTCCCGGTCGCCGTGATCTTGAACCCGATCGAGATCGTCAGATGACCGTCCGTCCCGACTTTCCAACTGCACTGATGCGTCGCCGCGACGCTGTAGTGCACGAGCAGCTTGACCGGCGCCTGAGTCGGCGATCCGGTCGCGCCGTGGGTGGACGGCGCGGTCGCCGTCGGTCCGGGCGATTTGGTCGCCGACGTTGGAACCGTCGCCGCCGGGCTTGACGTGCTGCTCCGGCCCGCGTCGACCTTCGCCCCCGGGCTCGACGAGCAAGCCGAAAGCGCCACCACGGCGGCAAGGGTGATCGCGAGCAGTCCGCGCGCGCGGTTGTGGGGGAATCCATACGTGTTCATTAGCGGCCAAGGTAGCGGTCGAGGACCGCGCGACGCCCTAGGTTTATCGGTGGAAAAAGTTCAACCCCTTCGCGGTACGGTCGTACACATGTTCGTACACAGCTGTGGATAACTTTCCACGCGACACCCGCTACCGGCATCACCTAGGTCGGTGGACACGGTTTTCGGGGGCGGTTTAACATCGACTTGGACGACATATCGCCGTCCTGTGGATGTTGCGCCCATATCGACCCTGATGTCGACGAAGGCCCGGCTCCGACAATCCGGGCCCCGATACTGGCGTTCGCCAGGGCAGGGCCTCTTTCCTTAGCAGGGTTCGGGGATCAGCGGATCATGATTGACGACACGGTCGGCCGCGAACTGCGGTCCATGTTGAAACTTCACAACACGCTCGGCGCGACGGAACAGCACTTCGTTCCGGCCGACGGCGAGACCGTTCAGATCTACACCTGCGGCCCGACCGTCTACAGCTCGCCGCACATCGGCAACATGCGGACGTACCTGTTTGCCGACGTCCTCCGCCGCACGCTCGCGTTCGCCGGATACGAGATCAAGTCGGCCATGAACATCACCGACGTTGGCCACCTGACCAGCGACGCGGACGCGGGCGACGACAAGATGGCGAAGGCTGCCGCGCTGGAGCAGGTCACCGCGTGGCAAGTCGCCGAGAAGTACACGGCGATGTTCTTCGAGTACGCCGAGCAGCTCAACATCGCTCCGATGACCTACGTGCTCCGCGCGACCGACCACATCAAAGAGCAGATTCAGCTGATCCAGGCTCTGGAGGACAAGGGCGTCGTCTACCGGACCAGCGACGGGATGTACTTCGACACGTCGATGGTCCCCGACTACGGAAAACTGACGCCGAATGACGACCGGGAGAACCTCATCGCGCAGGAGCGCGTCGCGTTCGTCGACAAGCGTCGCCCGACCGACTTCGCGCTGTGGAAGTTCTCCCCCGCCGACGGTCCCCGGCGCGACATGGAATGGGAATCGCCCTGGGGCGTGGGCTTCCCCGGCTGGCACATCGAGTGCTCCGCGATGGCGATGGCGTACCTTGGCGAGACGCTCGACATCCACGTCGGCGGCATCGACCACATCGCGATCCACCACACGAACGAGATTGCCCAGAGCGAGACCGCGACCGGCAGGCCATTCTCTCGCTGGTGGATGCACGGCGCGTTCCTCGTCCCCGAGGGCGGCAAACGGATGGGGAAGTCGGAAGGCAACCACGTCACGCTCGCGAACCTCGTCGAGCAGGGGTACGACCCTCTGGAGTTCCGCTACCTCGTCCTGCTCAGTCACTACCGCAGCCCGCTGACGTTCTCCGCGGCGGCACTCGACGGGGCGGCGACCGCGTACCGGCGGCTGCAAAACATCGCGGCCGCGCTGCAGGTAGAGGCCGGAGATCAGGAGCCGGATGCGGATTGGCAGCAGAGCCCCTATCTGCACCAGTTCGTCGTCGCGTTGGCCGACGACATCAACATTCCGCGTGCCGTGGCGACGGTGTGGAACCTGGTCCGCGGTACGGATACGGATGCCCCCACGAAGGTTGCCCTGCTGGGCCTGTTCGACCAGGTGCTCGGGCTCAATCTCGGGACGGTACGGGCCGCTGAGGCGGTGCCGGAGCCGATCCTGGAGCTGGCCCGGCGCCGGTGGGATCTGCGATCGGATCGGAAATGGGCCGAGGCGGATGTCGTCCGGGACGAGTTGCTCGCGCTCGGGTACACGATCCGCGACGGCCGTACCGACTATGAAGTGGTTCGGGTTCGGGACTGATCAGTCGCCGATTTCGACGACGACCGCGCCCACTCGCAACACGCCGTCGTTGAGCGGCGTGCAGCGAATGCCACCCTTCCCGCGCAGCTGGCGCCAGGCGCCCGGTGCGATTGTCACGTCCATCCAGGCGCACGGATTTGCCCGCCGGCGTACCGATAGCCGAACCGGGCCCTGGCCGGAATCCAGGCTTAACACCGACCCGACCAGATCGTCGACGGCGATCCCACGAACGAGAATGTTGCGCCGCACCTCGGCCAGCCCGACGCCGGGTGGCAGCGATTCCTCGGCGATGACCGTGATGCTCGCGTCCCGGTGGGCCGGCTTCGCAAAGTACCGGTCGCCGACGATGCCTAAGCCCTCCCGGACGCGGATCTCATCGACCAGCTCGCCCAGAGGGGCCGGGGCCGGACCATCGATCGGACGCCCCTCGAATCGGTGTACCGGCGACGCCAGGAGCTGCAGAATCCGCGGCATGTCCACCAGCGTACGGCGACGGTCGACTTCACAACGTTTGAGCGTTACCTTGAGGAGACGCGCATTCTGGCCCCCGATGCCGTGCTTCTGTGTCACAAGGGGGTGCACCGTGTCCGCTGGTTATTCCGTGCCACCGTCGCGCTTTCCGTTGCCCGACGATCAGATGATCGCCGACCTGGTACGAGCCGTCGCCCGTCGTGACACCACCGCATTTACGCAGCTGTGGGCCTCGATGTCCGGCGCCATCGCGGTATCGCTACGACCCACGCTGCCCGATCAGGCCGACGTCATCGCCGTCACCGCGGCGACTTTTGCCGAAGTCTGGTGGATGGCGCCGCACCATGTCGTGGACGATTCGGAACCGACTCAGTGGATCATGGCGATCGCACATCATCGAGGGATCGAGCGTCAGCGGGGACATGGCGCGGTCGCGTCCTCGACCGGGCCGAATGGTGCGGCCCAGCCATGGACCACGGCGGCGAATGACGAGACGATCGAACTGGACGTCAGTTCCCTGATCATCGCGAGTCTGGCCCGTTCGACCGGCTCGCCTTAATCCTTTGCGGAATCGGGCGCGGAAACTTGCCACAATGCGCTGATCGGGATCGCTCGTAGCTTGTCGCCAAATGGCAATGTCGAGGTGCCGGCATACAGCACAACGCCGGCCACGAAATCGTCGCCGAGGCGCTCGGCCAGCCGGCGTACTCCGCGGAAATCATCGGGGCCGACCGTCAGGGCGGCTTTGACTTCGATCGCGACCACCTGACCGGCTCGGTTCTCCAGCACGGCGTCCACTTCGAACTTACTCTGGTCCCGGTAGTGGAACAGTTCGGCGGCCTGGCTGGACCAGGTGAGCTGACGCGCCAGCTCTGATAGAACGAACGACTCCAGCAGCAGACCGAAGGGTGCCCCCGGACGGATCATGCTCCGAGCGTCAATCGAGATCTCGTTCGCGGCGATACCCGAGTCGACGAAGATGAGTTTCGGCGAAGCCGTCGCACGTGTGCCGAGATTACGGGACCAGCCCGGGATTCTCTTGACGAGGAAGATCTCTTCGAGCGCCTGAAGATAACGCGAAATAGTCGGGCGGCTCAGTCCGAGAGCGGATTCCAATGACTGTGCGCCAATGATGGTGGCCGACCTCGCGGCAAGCAGCCGTACGAGTTTGCGCAATTCGTCTTTTCGTTGGATGTCGGACAGTTGGCGGACGTCGCGGTCAATGAGTGCCTGGACATATGAATCGAAGAACCGCTGACGGCGCAGAGGATCCGAGCGGGATGCGGCTTCCGGAAGGCCGCCGCGAACTATCCTGGCTGCGTAGTCGGCGCGCGTCAGAGTCGAATGATGCCGTAGGTCCGCGCCGAGCGTGAAGATCGCGTCGATAAAGCCGTCGGGTTCACCGTCCAGTTCGCCTTGCGAAAACGGCCAGAGTTCGACGGTTTCCATCCTCCCCGGAAGCGCGTCCGGCGCCGCAACCATCCCGAACAGCCGCGATGACCCGGTGAGAACGTATCTGCCCGGACGAGGATCCTCATCGACCGATGCCTTGATGGCCAGCAGCAGTTCCGGCACACGTTGGATTTCATCAATGACCAACAGATCCGGCGACTCGACGAAGCCGACCGGATCTGCGACGGCCGCAGCCCGGTCTTGCGCTTTGTCAAGATCGCGACGCTCAGCCAGACGGTCTCCCGCAACGACACGAACAAGGGTGCTCTTTCCCGCCTGCCGCGCTCCGGTGATCAAGACAACACGCGTATCGGCGAGTGCGCTATCGACACGAGATGCGGCATGGCGTGGGATCAAACCAGGTGTGGGCACACGCAATGTTAACCTGCTGAACTTTCGTTTTGCGGCAGGTCGCCGTTCGTTTTGCGGCATTGAGGCTTTCGTTCTGCGGCATTCAGTCTTTCGTTTTGCGGGGCTTTGGCTTTCGTTTTGCGGCACTCAAGATTTGCGGGCCAGGTAACCAACCACCGCTATTTGAGCCCGAAGGGGGCGCCCTTCGCGAACCTGTTCCGACGCAAGCCGTACCGCCTCGGCACGGAACGCTTCCTCGCCGACATGCTGGATCGCCTCGTACGCGGGCCCGCTCGATGCCAACGCACGCGCGTACGTCTCGGGATCGGCGAATTCCCAAACGAACGGCACGTCGATCCGCTCGATATCGGGAAACCGGCGCGGGCCAGAACGTCCTCGCCAGCACCCGGGCGGCCCAGCGCGACCATCGACGCCTGGTGCGCCACGGCCGGGGCGGCCGCCATCCGGAGTGGCGTCAGCGCCCACGCACCGGGCGACACCTTGATGTGGCCCCAGACGGTCAGGCCGGCACGGCCGCCGGGGCGCAGCACGCGGTACATCTCCGCGACCGCCGGCTCGGTCGTGCCCCAGATGCCACGGAAGCTGGTGGCAACGTCGAAGCTGTCGTCCGGCCACGGCAGCGCCGCCATGTCGCCGATCCGGATGTCCGCGTCGGGACTGCGATCGCGGGCCACCGCTACCAGTCGCGGCGACGCGTCGATGCCGGCACAAATCGCGCCACGCAGTGCCGCCAGTTCAAGCGCGAGGCCCGCACCGCAGGCCATGTCCAGAAGACGGTCGCCCTGGTCGACGCGAAGGCGATGCTGGAGCACGATGTACTCGCGGCAGTTCTGCGGTTCGCTGAGCGTCGCGAACTCGACGGCGGCTCGCCCCCAGCCCTCGTCAACCATCCGCCAGCCGTCATCCACCCTGTCGGTCATGTCTCCAGTTAACGCGCCTGCCGCGTGATCATGCGTGCGATTTGGCGCGGCATCCGGGGAAATCCGCTATGCCGCGTTGATGTAGTAGCCCTCCTCGTCCACGATGATCTGAACCGACCCCGCGGACGCGTTGTAGATGAGCATTTGAGCCGTCGTGGACAGAATCGTAGCCAGGTTGGCCACGGTCTGCCCGGCGGCAAAGTTCAGCGTCGAGGCGTCCGGCACGTGCCCCTGCCACGGATAGGACCACGGGAAGGCGGTCAAGAAACCGGCCTTCTGCGCCCCGGTCACGGTCACATTGACCACGTACCCGGTCGCGAGGGGGTACGTGCACAGGCAGTTGTCGTCGAATGTGGCATCGGACGTGACCGCCTCGTGCGCCGGGATCGCGCCAGCCTGGATGTAGCCGGTTCCGTTGCGGGTATCGGTGATCCTGGTCGGCCCATAGGGGATGTACTGCTGGGTCGCGCCGGAGGCCGCCGTGCCGAAGTATCCGGACAGGTCGGCGATCAGGTGGGTCGTACCGACACTGTTGTTGTTGATCTGGATCTTGCCTTTCGCGAGCGGAACGATGACCGCATTTGCAACGGTGTGACCGGCGCTGTAGTGGTCGTCGTGACGCCGATCGACTTGCGAGTGTCGAGAACGCGCAGTGGGGCGAGTGGCTTGAATCCGTTACCGGTACCGCTGTAGTAGCCCTCGAGATCGGCGACGATGTGTACGGTGCCGGCGCTGCTGTTGTGGAAGCGGACCGAACCATTGATCACCGGCACGGTTACCAGGTTCGGTACCGATTGGTGCGCGGCGAAGTTGATGTTCGACGCGTTGGGCATCGACTCGCCATCCGGGTAGACGGTCAGGAAGCCGCTGGCGGTCGGTGCGGTGACTGTCACGTTGAGCACGACAGCGCTGAGATCGGCGGCGCCGGGCCGTGCGGGATCTGAATCGGAAATCGACCTCGCCGCCCGCAGCGACCGGGGTCGTGGTGAGCACACCGGTCGCGTTGCGGGTGTCCAGCACGCGGTCGGCCAGATCGCGGTGTAGACCGCGCCCACGTCGGTACAGGAGTTGCCGCTTGACCGCTTCGCCACGGAACTGGTCGGTGCTCTCAAGTTCCGACGCATTGCCTACCGGCGCGGTGGAAGACGTGGTTCAGAGGGCATGTTACGGCTAACCGTCCAGTATTTGTCGTCGCCGAACTTGAAGGCGATGTATCCGATCGGACCGCTGCTGAACCAGGACGATTTGAGTGTGGCGGTCGCCGTGACCTGCAGCGGAGCGCCGCCGGGCGTGCGTACGACGCCGCTGCCGCCCGGGTGACGCCACCGATCAACTCGGTCGCGCCTCGGTCGGCATAACCGATGCCGGTGCCGGTGTTGGCGACGTCCGGGTCATCGACGCGTGCGTTGTCCCGCTGGTCTGTGGCGAGTTCGCCCGGCGCATTCACGTTCGCCGAGTCGATCGCCGGCGAGGTACAGCACGGGCACGTACCACGGGCCTGCGTAGATGCCGGGTAGTCGGCAATTGCGCGGCCGCTTCGATGTCGTGGCCGCCCTGCCCGGTGGCGGTGAACGCGGCGACTGTCGGGTAAGAGGTGCCGCCCCACACGTACGCGGTGCCGAGGCTGTTCGGGTCGAGCAGGTTGTAGTCGGCGACCGTTCCGGACGTCGATGCCGTCGAGATGGACACCGCGATCGTCACCGTCGGATGCTGGCAGAGACCCTCGTTCAAGGCGCCTGCGGCAACGGCGATGATGTTGTTCTCGATCACCGTGTTCGGCGAGCTGCCCGTCACGGCGATGCCGGTGCCACATGAGCTGGCGATGGTGTTGCTGGTCAAGAGCGTGCCCGGCGCGTCGGTGATGGACACTGCGGCCGTGCCGGCCAGGTCTTGGGTGATCGAGTTGTCGCTGATCGCCACACCGCTCGCGCCGGAGTCGACGGCGATGGCCGGCCCGTCCAACGTCGTGACGCCAACCCGGCTGACAGTGATGGCGCTCGACGTACCGGCGATCCGAACGCCGACCTTCCGTACGGCGGCGATGGAGCCCTGATCGATCGTCACGTTCGACGAGTTCTCGACGATCGCCACATCACTGCCGACGTCGCCCTGCAGCCACAGCCCTTTGACCGTGACATAGTGCGCGCCGTTGATATCCAGCGCCGGTCCAGTGATCGGCGTTCGATTGATGATATTGCCGACCTCGGCCTGGGTGTTCAAGCCGTCGATGCCCTCGAACGTGATCGGGGCCGCGGCCGTACCGGAGCGGCTGATGGTGACCGACTCCGCGTAATTGCCCGGCTCGATCTCGACGGTCTGACCGGGCAGGACCACGGCGGCGGCATCCGAGATCGTGCAGTACGGGTGGTCGATTGGCATCTCCATCGCAATATGGCGATCAATGAATCCCACGATTACGACGACATCGATGGAGCACCCCGTGGATCGATCATCACTCTGGCGAGGGAGTCTCACGTCATCGGATACCACGGCAACATGTAGTACTGAATTGCTTTCCAAGTTCGTCTATCCGGACATGCGTCGACGGCGGAATCCGCGAGTTATTGCGCTCGTGGATTCCGCCGTCGACAGGACGTTCCTCAGACCGGAATATCCCTGGTTCAGTTGGTGAAATATCCGGTCAGGTCTGCGATGACCTGAGTGCTTCCGTACTGGTTATGGAAATCGATCTTTCCGTCCTTGACCTGCACGACGACCAGATTTGCGATCGTCTGACCAGGGGCGAAGTTAAGGTTCGACACACCCGGCATGCCGTGACCGTCCGGGTAGACGGTCAGGTAGCTGTAGGCCGTCGGCGCGGTCACCGTGACGTTCACAACGACCGCACTGACGTTCGCCGGTATCCCCGCTACTCCGGCGATATTGAGGCTGACGATTCCATTCGGCCCGACCGCGGCGACCGGCACGTTGATGCCATGGCGCGTATCCATCACCCGGCTGGGGTCGGTCGGATGGAATACCGAACCGCCGCTGCCGTAGTAACCGGTGACATCGGCGAGAAGATCCACCGACCCGGACGCGTTGTGCAGGTCGACGTAGCCGTCGTGGACCGGTACGACGACGAGATTCGGGACGGTCTGACCCTTGGCGAAGTTCAGGTTCGACACGTTCGGCACGGTGCCCGCGCCGTCCGGGTAGACGGTGAGATAGCTGGCCGCACTCGGGTTGACGGCGGTCACGTTCATCACCACCGCGGTCACACCGGTAGGGGGTATGCCTCCCTTGCCTGCGACCAGCAGCTTCACGGTGGAAGCCTTCTTTGCACCGAGGCTGATCCGGGTATCCAGAATCCGAGTCGGAGTCAACGGAAACAGCGTCGAGCCCGATGCCGCGCCGGTGTAGTAGCCGGTCACATCCGCGAGCAGATTGACACTGCCGTTGGTGTTGTGCAGGTCGACCTTACCGTTGATCATTCGAACCGTGACCAGGTTGGGCAGGGTCTGGCCGGCGGCCACGTTGAGGTTCGACGCGCTGGGTAGCGGTTGACCGTCCGGGTACGCCGTGATGAACGTAGCGCTGCTCGGGCCGACCGCTGTCACGTTCATTACGACCGCGGTGACTCCGCTCGGTGGTACGCCGCCCTGGCCCGCGACCTGGAGCGACACGGTTCCGTTCGGGCCAACCGGTGACTTCGGAGCACCGAGACCGCTGCGCGTATCAAG
Source organism: uncultured Actinomycetota bacterium (assembly GCA_963831705.1). GTDB lineage: Bacteria > Actinomycetota > Actinomycetes > Mycobacteriales > Micromonosporaceae > DASQPR01. The sequence continues at coordinate 1,543,853 of CAWHRE010000010.1, forward strand.
CAGGCGCGTAGGCGAGATCGCCGTGAAGACGTTGTTACTGTTGGACGGACTGACCGCATGCGCGACCGCGTTGTCGGACTGTGCGGTCTTGATCGTCAATGTGGCGTTGAACGTCCCGGAAGCGGCGTACACGTGGCTGGTGGTGACGCCACTGCCGTGCGGCGTGCCGTCACCGAAGTCCCAGTCATACGACGTGATCGTGGAGCCGTTGCCGCTGGCTCCGGTCCCATCGAACGAGCAGGTCAGCCCGATGCACGAGAACGCGTACGTCGCGGTCGGCCCGGTGAGCGGCAAGGCGAACATGCCCTCGGTACGCCAGTCGACGCCGCTGATTCCGGGCCCACTGACCAACGAGTCGCTGGTCGACGAGGGAGCGCCGTCGTTCCAGTCGACCGAGTGCAGGTTGTCGGTGGCTTTGTCGGCGTAGTAGAGCGTCGTACCCGACATGAACATGCCGGCGATGTTCGAGAAGTTGACCGTTCCGTCGGCCGTGAATTCCTGCGAGCCGATAATGCCATCGTCCGGTTCGAAGTACCGATAGCGCAGCGCCGACTGCCCTGCGATCGAGTAGTAGAGACGACCGTTCGTCAGGAACATGCCCTGCACGTTCGTCATCTCGGTGCCGTACAGCGACGGCGCCAATCCTCGGTAGGTCTGACCGGATCCGGTCTGAATGTTCGACCAGACCGGATCGTCGTACGGGTCGACCAGGCTTGGCGCCCCGAGCGTCCCGTTGAACGGCGCGACGTAGAAGTTTCCATCGGCATAGCCGTAGAACAGTTTGTTCCCGACGAGGAATGCGCCGCGGACGTTGGACCAATCGACTCCCGAAGTCGTAACCGCCACGGGTGAGCCGGCTGACCCGCCGGTGAACGCCACCTGCTGGAGCACATTCGGATTGGCGGAGCCTGGATCGCCGGCCAGGAAGACGTTCGCCGGAAGCGTGGTCGGCGTGTAGGTGGGGATGACTTCGCCGCCGGTCAGCGGGAAGAACGCGATGCGGCCGCGAATCGCGTACGTCGCGCCGGTACCGACGGAGTTGGTATCGGCACCGATGTAGAGGCCGCTCGGTGTGGCGTACACCGTGTATGCGCCGGCGCCGCGAGGGTTGCGTCCGGGATTCCACGAGTACGGCAGGCCGTTGAGCGGGTCCAGCGCCGAGATGCCGGGCCGGGGGACCGCGCCGGTACCGGCGCTGTCGATGCCGTTCGCGTTGTTGTTCCAGCGGAAATGGCCACCGGCGTAGATGGCGTGCGTGGTCACCGTTACTGACTCGAACGAGTCATTGCCGCTGTAGTCGATCCAGACCGGCTGGACGTCGGTACCGGTGTCGGTCGTGGTCCAGCGGCTCGCGGTGTCACACATCGCGCGGGTTCCATCGGTGTTAAACGTGTTCGTGCCACCACCGGTCGCGACGACCACGAAGTAGGTGCCGTCCGGCGAAAAGCTCACGCCGCGCATGTACGTGTCGTACGAGTTGGAGGCGCAGGCCGCCGTGTAGCCGGCGGTGTTCCAGCTCGGGTCCAGCGTTGCCGACGAGCCCGCGAGGTCGATCATCGCGATCTGGTCGTGCAAAACGCCATCGGCGTTCTTGAAGTTACCCACGACGATCGCGCGCGTGCCGTCCGGTGAGACGTCCATTTCATGGATGCCGACCGCTCCGTTGGCGCCGCTCGTGCCGTTGTAGTTGTGGTGGCCGGTGAACTGCACATTGATAAATGCGTTATCGACCGCTCCGTTGGTCGCGCCGACCGCTGCGATGCCGTCGTGCGCCGTGCCACCTACCGAAGTGAACTCGCCACCGATCAAAAGACGCGAACCGACGTGCTGGATCGCCCATACGCCACCGTTGATCCCGGTCGGCGTGAATCCCGAGACCGGAGCGCCAGTAACCGTCGACAGCAACGCAAGGTTTCGCGACGCGATGCCGTTGACGGTCGGGAAGACGCCACCCACATATACCGTGTCGGCGGTCGGGCCGGGAAGGAGCGTACGCACTTCGCCGGTAAGCGCCGGAACGAATCCGGTATCGATCTGCCCGGTCGCCGCATCGAATGCCAGAATCGAATTGCGCGTGACGGTATGCGCTGAGTTCGTGTCGCCCGGCGGGTTTGCGTTCGTGAAGTTACCGCCGACGATGATCCGGCTGCCCACCTGCACGATCGAATAAACGTTGCCGTCGTTGATATTCGGCGTCGCCTTTGACGGAGTCGGACTAACCAGGTTGGGCTGGTCGGCGCCGACCGCGACGGCGACACCTGCCATCCCCAACAGGACGGCGGCCGCAATCAGGCCGGTTTTAATTGATCTAAAGCGCATTACCTAATGCCTCCGAGTCCGAACGACGACGCACCGACTGACAACCGCACAACGATTCAGCGCGACCGACGACTTCCTGCCATCAGAGAATTCAGTCAACAATGGCTACGATTGTCAATCCGGAACCAAGTCGCCTCACAACGTAAATCGGCTGTTCTCCTCACTGTCCACGTGGTTGCGCAAATGCCGCATTTCCGAACTATTCCGTAAATTTACCGTGGTCCCTTGTGGTCATTACGGTCGGCGAGAGCAGCGTTCGAACGCAGGGGCATATCGGCCCACACGAATGCCTGTATGTTCATAAACAAGTACTTATTGGACATTATGGCCGCCCGCCGCTCGGGTTGTCGGCGGCAGAACGTGCTGGTCACAGCGGTTTTTGCGGAATCCCGCATCGAAAGATCACGATTAGATCACGCGTTTCACTGGCCGCCGATCCCCATGATGTTCTTGTATGCGTGACGCTCCACGGGGAGGCAACAGGATGACCGCACCATCGCTGGCGAAGCTCGGGCTGCCGCCCGACGCCGATCTGATTTACCGCACGCTGAACGCGTTCGGTCCGCATCCGATCGGCGGGCTGAGCCGAGAGCTCGGCCTCGGCCAGAACCGCATCAACGATGCGCTGGTCACGCTGCAGTCTGTCGGCGCCGTATCGGTACGTCGCCAGCACGGCAGGTTGGCGGATCGGTGGGCGGCCGAACCTGCGGCCAGTTTCCTCGAGAAATTGAAGCGGCCACAGAAGATGGCTATCCGGGCTGACCCGTCGATTCGTGCGGATCAGCTCATGGAACTCGGGGAAGGAGTGCGTTTCCTTCCCAGCCGTGATGCGGCTCGCGACAGACTGGCCTACCTGATCGCGACGGCTCGGCATGAGCACCTGACCATCAATCCGGAAATGAGCTTTGAGCAGTCTGCGGTCCAGGCGGCCGCCACGACCGAACTGGCGCTGGACGCGCGTCAGGTAGACGTTCGGGTGCTCGGCATCCAGCCGGCCGATCCGGACCTGCTACAGCCCTTCGGTGGCCCGGCACAGCAATCCAACACGGAATACCGGCAGGCACCCACCGTACCGATGAAGCTCATGATGATCGATCGGAGCGTCGCACTCTTTCCGGTCGACCCGCACGACTACGACCGTGGCTACCTCGAACTCACGCATCCACCGGTGGTCGAGAAGCTGCACCAAACCTTCGAAGCCCACTGGAACGGGTCCGCCCGTACCCCGGAGACCACCATGCCCCCATTCGTCCTTTCGCCACGCGAAAGCGCCATCGTCGCCCTACTCGCCAAAGGCCACACCGATGCAGTTGTGGCCAAACAACTTCGGATCAGCGATCGATCCGTGACCAACATCCTGCGCTCCGTCATGGACCGGCTCGGAGTCGAGAATCGGTTCCAGCTCGGACTTGCGCTAGGCAACCTCGGCGCGGTTGAAGCACCGCCCGGAATGACCGAAGCGCTGAGCGCCCCTGAATCTGGAGAAATTGCATGAAATCGCGCATCGCCACGCTCGTTCTCACCGTTGCGTCCATCGTTTTCGTCGCCCAGCCCGCAGTTGCCGATACCGCGACTTGGGACGGAAAGTCCGTCGCAGACTGTGCGCCGGGGACGATCTCCGGGGCCCTGACCGGTTACACCGCGACCTCATCCACTGACCTTGCCTTCGCCGGCACCGTTACTCCCTGTGTTGTTCAAGGCTCATCGGTCTACTTCGGCTATATCCGATACGAGCAGAACGGCGGCAATGATGCGGGCCCACTGCTGCCGTACGGCACTGGCCTGGTGACCGATGCGTCGACGACGCTGCATCTGGAGACCTGGGTCGACGCGACCGCCATCTGTCTCGCGGCATCACCCACCGAACGACTCTCCTGCGTGTCCGTGACGATGGTGAGCGGTCTCCCGACGTTCGCTCCGATCTCGATCACCGATCCCCGCGTCGAGGTTCCGTACATGAACGGCCACGGTGGCGGCCACGGCAATTGCGCTACCTGCCTCTAGGGGAATTTATGCCTGTTTTTCAAGACGTCGCCTGAGTTGTTTGACGTCGGGCCGCGCCGGCCAATCTGCAGTCGAGCGGCCTGGCGCGGCCCATGATCTGAAAGCGGAAAGGCAGCGATGTGAGCACTGTCATGGTTAGTCACGCTTCGACGTGGCGTGAGCAAGTCTTCGCGGAGTCGCCGAAATTCGCTGTACTCGGTCCGGTGTACGTCCACGACGGCGTCGCGGAACGCCCGGTGGCCGCCGCCAAGCTCCGAGTCATCCTCGCCGTACTGCTGTTACGGGCACCGCGCTCGGTAACGGTGGACGATCTCGCCGATCTGGTGTGGGACGACCAGCCGCCGCGCAAGGTCCGGGGAGCGCTGAATACGTACGTGTTCCGGCTCCGGCAGGCACTCGGCGCGCTAGGTGATCGGATCCGTACCGTGCCGTCGGGATACGTGATCGACGTCGACCAGGACGAGCTTGATCTGGGCCGGTTCGAGGCATTGCGGGGGGCCGGCGTCGCGTACGCGAATGCGGGCGCCCCCGCCGACGCGGCCGCGATGTTCCGCGGCGCGCTGGATCTTTTGCGAGGCGAACCGCTTGCCGACGTCGACTCCAGCCGGATCCAGCGCGACGACGGGCATCGTCTGGCCGAGTTGCGGATCCAGACGTGGGAGGCGTACCTCGACGCCGAGATCGCGGTTGGACGTCACCGGGAGATTCTCGGCGATCTCGGTGGTCTCGTCGCCCAGTTCCCGCTGCACGAACGGTTCCACGAGCAGTGGATGCTCGCGCTGTACCGGCTCGGGCGGCGAGCTGACGCCCTGGCCGCGTTTCAGGCGGTGCGTACTTTGCTGGTCGATGAGCTCGGCATCGAGCCAGGTCCAGGACTTCAGCAACTCCAGCGCATGGCCTTGGACGACGGTCCGGCCGAGGCCGACACGCCAGTCGTACCGGCGCAGGCGTTGCTGCCGGGCGATCTCACTGACTTCGCCAATCGGGAGGCGGCGGTGGCCGCGCTGGTCTGCGGCCTGGTCGTCGCCGTACGGGGTGGTGATCCACCGGCCGATCCCGGCGACGTTGCCGGACGGCTCACCATGTACCGGAGCGTCATCGCCGCCCGCAGTTTCCTGCAGGTCTTCGACGATGTTCGCGATACCGCTCAGATCCGTTCACTGATCGCCGGATGGTGATCCTCGACCCGGTCTGCGTACCAACAATTCGTTAAGAGTTTGGATCGATCTACACCGGCCGCACGCGCGTAACAACGCGCCTGCGGCCGGTGTTTCTGCTTCGAGCTGCGGATTCCGACCGCGTGATCGGTACGTCATCGATACGTGAGCGCTGGCGCAAAGGATTCATCCATACGCCCCCGCTTACGAAAGGCAATCCCATGACCAAGCGCACCATCGCCGCGGCCCTCGCCGCGAGCGCAATCTCCGCCACCGCTTTCGTCGCGATCGCCGGCCCGGCCTACGCCGAGGCCGCGCCCGGATGTTCCAGCACGGTTCAGATCGGCTCCACCGCCACCCTCACGGTCGGCGGTCAGACATTCGCGTCGATCAAGCAGTTCAAAGGCTGTGGAAAAAACTGGGGATACGTGTACGTCTGGGCCGGCTATCGCAGCAGCCACAGCTCGTGGTCGGACTGCGCAGCCGTGTCCGTGACGAACTCCTCCGGAACCGGCGAGCACGACCTCAATGGACTTGTCTGCAGCAGCGACAAGATCGAGACCTGGTCGACGGGCACGAACACGCTGGCCGACTGCACCGAAGCGTCCGGCATGTACGGCGACGACCCGCTGGAGCCGACGGTCGGCTGGCTCTCAACCAGCGTTCGTTGCTGACGAGCTATCCATTACTGTCAATGTCTCGCGATCGGCCCACGACCGGCGCGAGTCCTGGATCACGGCTGCCCACGGGTCTGCGGGCCGGCCACTTCTCTGGAGGATTCGATGAATCGCAGGAAATATCTCTTCACGGCTGCGGCAGCGGTCGTGCTGGCGACCGGCGTCATGTCGGGCCTGTTGTCCGCTCCGGCGACGGCGACAGCGCTTCCGAACGTCAGCATGGAAGCCACCGTCAAGGCGGCGCAGATCGACCCACGCCGCGCCGACAACACGCTCACCCCGGGGGCGAAGAGCAGCGTGCTGCTCGTCGAGCAGGCTCTGTCGGCCAAGGGTTTCCTGGACGCGCAGTGGGTCGACGGCTACTTCGGCACCAAGACGATCGACGCGTACGCGGCCTACCAGCGCTCGTTGGGCTACACCGGCCTCGACGCGAACGGGCTTCCCGGCAAGACATCGCTCATCGCGCTCGGCGCCGGCCGGTACAACGTCACGAACGTCATCACCGTGGGCGCCAAGATCGACCTCGGTGGTGGCATCACCATCAACACCCGTACGCAGGCCATGCTCACCGAAGCCGATCGCCTGCTCGGCTACACGTTGACGCTGAGCCAGGGTTCGTACAACCCGGGCGGCGACCCGACCTCGGCCGGCACGCATGACGGCGGCGGTGTCGTCGACGTGAACATCGACGGCATGACGGCTGCGAAACGCACGCAGATCGCGACCGTCCTGCGCCAGGTGGGCTTCGCCGCCTGGATCCGCAATCCCAGCCAGGCTGATTGGCCGTGGCACATCCACGCGGTGGCGATCAGCGACACCGATCTGTCCACTCAGGCGCAAAACCAGGTGGGCGACTACTACCTCGGCATGAACGGGCTCGCCGACCGCGGCCCGGACGACGGACCACAGGTGCCGATTCACACCTGGGAGGAGTACCAGCGCCTGTGATCGCACCGCCGATGACCTCCCGGTTGCAACCGAATCCGATTGCGACCAAAACCAAATAGAAGGAGTACGGCAATGAAGTTCAAGCGCATCATCACCGCAGCGGCGACCATCGTGGCGCTCGGAGCACCGGTGCTGTTGATGGCCCAGCCGGCCAGCGCGGCGGCACGTAACGGCGTCTGCGACAGCGGCGAGTTCTGCTACTACTACAACAGCGACGAGGCCGGCTCGATCTCCGACTTCACGAACTCGGTCGGCGACTACGGCACGACCGAGCCGAGCTGCTACGACTTCAAGGGCTCCGGGTGCCGGCGCGGCCATCTGCATCAAGAACAACGCCGCTTCGGTATGGAACCGCAGCAGCAGGACCGTCCGGGTCTACTTCAATACCGGTTACGTCGGGGTCGTAGCCAGGACTTCGCTCCGGGCGCCAAGGGCAACCTCAACGTCGACGCTGAAGAACAACGACGCCTCGCATTTGTTCCTCGCGGCCGGCGGCAGCGGCGCAGACCCCGGTCAACGACTACGACGGTGGCGCCCATGGCTTCTCGCGAAGCAGTGCACCGCGTTCGCGTCGTTCCGGATCCAGACCCGGCTCGGCATCCCGAACTTCGGCAACACGTATGGCGGCGTGACCTGGGGTAACGCCGGCACCTGGGACGACGCGGCTCGTGCTCTCGGCATCACCGTGAACACCACGCCGTCGGTCGGCGCGATCGCCGTCAACGACGTGCACAAGGTCGGTCACGTCGCGTACATCTACAAGGTCAACAGCGACGGATCGTTCGACGTCGAGGAATACAACTGGAACGTCAGCGAAGGCTACGGCACCCGGCAGAACGTCCACGTCAGCAGCGCCCAGGCCGACTTCCAACACATCATCCACTTCTGAGAAGCGGGACATCACCCCCATGAAAATGCGTAAGAGAGCGCTTCTCACTTCGATGCTCACGGCGATCGCACTGCTCACGTCCGGCGCTTTCCTGGCCCAACCGGCCAGTGCGGCATCGCGTGACGGAGTCTGTGACAGCGGAGAGTTCTGCTACTACTACAACAGCGGCGAAGCCGGTGCGGTATCGGACTTCACCACCTCCGTCAGCGATTACGGAACGACGGAACCGAGCTGCTACGACTTCAAGGGCTCGGGTGCCGGCGCCGGCACGTGCATCAAGAACAACGCGGCATCCGTCTGGAATCGCAGCAGCAAGACCGTTCGGGTCTACTTCAACACCGGCTACGCCGGCGCGTCCGAGGACTTCGCTCCGGGAGCGAAGGTCAACCTCGACTCGACGTTGAAGAACGAGAACGCATCGCACCAGTTCCTCGCGTCCACGCCGACCGGTTGCACGACCGACGGAACCAACACCACGGCGCCCTCGACGATCCTCGTCTACCGCGTGGCGTCGGGGACGGTCGATCGGGTCAACTTCGAGACGTACGTCGAGAACGTTCTCCCGAACGAGTGGATCTCGAGCTGGGCGCCGGAGTCGCTCAAGGCCGGCGCCATGGCGGTCAAGAGCTACGGCTGGTACTGGGCAATGCACTCGACCCGGAGGACTTCCAGCGGTGCGTGCTTCGACGTCTGGGACAACACGAACAGCCAGGTGTACAAGCCGGGTACGGCGACGTCCGCGACCAACTCGGCCGTCACCTCGACCTGGGGCACCCGGATGACCCGCAGTGGGGACATCCTGGAGGCGTCGTACTGCTCCACCACGACCGCCTGCGGCACCTGGAACACCGGCAACGAGATGTCCCAGTACGGCTCGGAAGATCTCGCCAACGGCGGTGACAGCTACTCGACCATCCTGCATTACTACTACAGCAACATCGTTCTGGGCTCCTGACCCCGATCGACCGGGGAGACCCGTGGCCGCCGGACGCGAACCTCGTGTCCGGCGGCCACAGCCGCATCACTTGATGTGAACGAGGAAGACGTGCCGAGGATCGGCACGGCTGTGGGCGCGTCACGCTCCGGACGATCGCACGGCCGATAAACTGTGGCTGTGACTGACGTTGACGAGTTCGCCGAGGCGCAGGCCGCTGTCACCGCGCTGCCTGCTCGCCCCGCCAACGACGTGTTGCTCCGTCTATACGGACTCTTCAAGCAGGGCACCGTCGGCGAAGCCACCGGCAGCCGGCCGGGCATGTTCGACATCACCGGCCGAGCCAAGTACGACGCATGGAAAGCTCTCGCCGGCACCGCTCGGGAAGACGCCCGGCAACGCTACGTCGCACTCGTCAACGAACTGGTAGCCCGCTCGCGCTGACCGGCGCGGCGTGGCACTGTCGATCCGTCTTACGCCCGTCGATCTAGTGCGTTATACGGTGGTGCAGCCGGGCAAGGGACGTCACAGGCCCGCAGTCATCACGCCCTGTTGGCGCGCCAGCAGGCACGACATTTCTTCGGCGGTCATCGGCTCGGCCAGGTGGTAGCCCTGGCCGAGGCTGTAGCCGAGCTCGCGGAGCGCGGCTGCCTGCTCAGCGTTCTCGATACCCTCGGCGATGGCGTCCAGGCCGAGCCCTTCGGCCAGTTGAATCACTGCCCGCGCCACCGCTTGTCTCGCTCTGATGGCGGCGGGTCCACCGTCATCGATCTCGATCCTTTCTACAAACGACTTGTCGAGCTTGACGATCGCCACCGGAAATGCCTGCAGCAGGCTCAGCGAGGACTCGCCGGTGCCGAAGTCGTCCAACGCCAGCCGGATGCCCATCCGGTCCAGCTCGTGCAGGGTGCGGGAAACCTGCTGACCGCGCAGCACCGCCGACTCGGTCACCTCGAGCACCAGCCGGTGACTGGCGAGGCCGCTGTCGGCCAGAGCGTCCATCACCTCGGACACGAAGTCCGGGCTGTGTAGCTGCTGCACCGACACGTTCGGGCCACCCTCCCGCAGAGCGTCCGGCCCGAACTCGGCCAACCAGGCAGCGATCTGGCGACAGGACTCGCGCAGGACGTACCGGCCCAGTGGCACGATCAGGCCGGTCCGTTCCGCGGCCGGGATGAACTCCGCCGGGCCGACCACGCCCCGGGTCGGGTGATGCCAGCGGACCAGCGCCTCAACGCCGATCAGTCGGCCGTCCTCCAGCCGCACGATGGGCTGATAGACCACCCGAAACTCGTCGTGGTCCAGCGCTCGACGCAGTTCGCCACCCAGCTGCATGTGCGCTAGCACGGGCTCTTCCATACCGGGCACGTAGCGAACGAAGGCCGCCTTGCCACGCTGCTTGGCCATGTACATCGCGACATCGGCGTCGCGCAATAACGCGTCGAGCGACCCACCGGGGCCGGCGTCGGCGATGCCGATGCTGGCCTGTATCAGCAGGCGATGTTCGCTGATGGGATCGTTGAGCGCTGTCAGTATCCAGCCGGCCAACTCCTCGGGGTCTGTGTCGGAGCCGCTGAGCAGCACCGCGAACTCGTCGCTGCCGATCCGGACTGCCAGGCCATGCCCACCGACCTCGGCACGCAACAGCTCCGCGACCGAGACGAGCAGCTGGTCGCCAACCTCGTGGCCGAGCAGATCGTTGACGGTCTTGAAATCGTCCAGGTCCAGGATCAGCACCGACACTGCTTGCTGGCGAGCGAGGGCTGCGGCAAGCCGATCACGAAACAGCGCCCGATTGCCCAGTCCGGTGAGACCGTCGTGGGTGACCTCATGCTGCAGCCGCTCGCCCTGGATGCGTCTGTCCCGCAGCAGGCGGACGTTTTCCCGGGACGCGAGAAACTGGCGGACCGTTACCAGGGTCGTGACAACTACGGCGCCCGCTACCACTACGCGACCAGGCCAGCGCATCGGACCGCCAAACGCAACAGCGATCAGTGGTACATCGACGGCCACCACCGCGAGGTAGGGCAGCAGCGTCCCGTTTCGGGCGGAAGCTTGGCGCGGTCCGCGCCGCGAGCGCCATTGAGCCGCGACGCCGAGTGTGACCAGGATCGGAGCCAGTGGCATCACCACCGCCTGCGCTGGGGCGCCGCCGGCGTCGCCGAATTGGACGGCGAGCACGGCGACAGCCGCGGCGACGAGGCCGCCGCTTGAGGCGATGAAGCGTAGGGCCGCGCGATCGACGGGACCACCGGTCACGTACGACACCTTCGTCACGGTGCCCACCGCCAGCAGAAAAGCGAGCCCGACCAGGACCATCGTCTGCCGACTCCACGGCTGGGCGGCGGTCACCATCGGTGCCAACCCGAGATACCACAGCACGGTCGCACAGCCGAGCAACGCGATGGTGCGGTCAAGCGCGATTCGCCACCGCTCCGTACGCCCGGCGGTGATGATCGGCACCCGTGCGACCGCCCAGAGGGCGATACCGAAACCGATGGCCACGCAGGCCGCCGCCGGCACCGGCATGCTCCGTACGCGGGCCTGAGCGGCATGTGTGAGCATGTCCTCGGCCAGCCACGAGTAGCCGACCGACATCAAGGCTATGGCGAGCAACTGGCTGCGCCAGAAGCGTCTGGTGACGAGGTCCAGATCGAGGCTTCGGTACATGTGTCGGACTGCGGCGGCAGCGAGTACCGCGCCGACGGGGACGAAGAGATACGCGATCGCCTCACTACCGGCGCCGACCGTCAGGTACGCCACATACCAGGCGGCACCGAGGGCGGCAACACCAGCGGTGGCCCAGACATAGCGCCGTGCGACGCCGTGGGCGGCCATGTCGGATGTGTCGACCAGGGATCGCGCCGCTGAAGGAAATGCCTCCCGCGTCACGAGCCGACACTATCGGACCTGGCGGATCTGGATTCTCCCCCAAACGTCCCAAACATCATCGATCTGCGTCCCTAAACCGTGGCAGGGTTCGCGGGCGGAGCCAAGCCGAAGTCGTCGCGGTCACGCCGGCGCTCAAGGAGCGCGCAGGCCAAGATCGCAGCGCTGGGCTCGGGTGGTTATATCCCGTGCTGAGGCGACTGTGCGCAATGATGACCAGAGGCTCGGTCCAACCTGACGCTGCAGGCGATGGTCGTGGCCGGGTCGCAGGATGTCGGCGGGAGACCTTGATGGCGGCTGAACGCCCATGAATGCGACGTTCTTCGCGTTGGCGCTTGTTTCCGCGCTGAGCCCTAAGCTGCTCGGAGTCGACCTGCTGCTGATCAACAACCGGCGCCGGAATGTGATGTTCGCGTGCTGCCTGCTGGGCGGTATGGGGGTGGCTCTGCTCGTCGGACTGCTCGACGTGCTCGTCCTGCATGCGGATGCGATCGGAACTCAGGACTTGATCAGCGCAGGGCTGGACGTCGGGTTGGGGGTGGTATTGGTTGCCGTCGGCGCGCTGATCGCGACCGGTCACCTGCGACGCTCATCCACGCGGGTGGGGTCGAGGCGGCACTCGAACAAGGACGGCTGGGCCCGACGTCTCTTGACCACGCCCCGGCCAGGCGGCGTGGTGCTGATCGGCGTTGTGTGCGGCATACCCGGGGCGAAGTATCTTGCCGCGCTGCACACCCTCGTGACCGGAGAATCGTCGACCGCGACGCAGGTCGTTGCAGTCGTGGTCTTCGTCCTGCTCGAGTTTTCGCTGATGATCATTCCGTTCGTGTACCTGATGTTCAGGCCGAACAGCACCGGGGAGTGGGTCCGAGGCACGCAGTCCTGGTTCATGGGCCATGCGCGGCAGTTCATCGCCGTGGTCTTGCTGTGCGTCGGTGTCTACATGGTGATCACCGGATTGGTACGGCTGATCGGCTGACGTCGCTACCACCATCGAATGTTCGGTGTCTTCATCGACTCGCGTAGTGCCGACGACGGCAGCGCTCTTGTTGTGCCTGGCCGGACAGCGTACAAACAAGCCATGGGCAGACATGCGATCGCCGCACTCTACGTACTCGCAATGATCGCCGTCGTGGTCGGCGTGGACGTGCTGTTCTTCCGGCACCAGTTCTGGCCGCGCCTGATCGTGAACATCGGAATCGTCCTGGTCTTCGCAGCCTTCTATCTAAGGTTTCTGAAGCACGCATAGCACGGCGAACGTCAGGGGACCACCTCCGCCGCAGGTCAATGTGTACTGCAGATCCTGCACGACGAGTGCTCCCTGGATCTTCTCGATATCGATGAAGCGGCCCGGGGACAAGCCCCGGGCCGCTTCAGCTAGTGCGATTTGTCAGCCGGACACGTAGTAGTAATACGATCCGTCCGACGAGGTGTACCCGTCGTCGGTGACTGAATGCACGGTGATCCAGTGGACCGCGCCGGGCTCCGGCGTCCACGTGACCTGGGCCGTGCCGTCCGCTCCGACCGGGACGGTGACCGCGTCGCCGCTGTCGAGCGTATATACGAACGTGGTCGAGCCCGGCAGCGTCGCCGTGATCGTGAACGTGTAGACGCCGGCCGAGTCGGTCTCGGTGATGGTCGGCTGGAACTGGTTCACCGTGAGCTGGCTGTAGGTTGTCGCCGAGGCGACGCCAGCGGCCGTCACCGAGTGCACCTGCAGGTCAAACCAGCCGCCGGTGGTCGGCGTGTACGCGATCGTCGCCGTCCCGTCCGCTCCGACCGGGACGGTCTTCTCGGCGTCGCTGCCGATCGTGTATACGAAGGACACCGCGCCGGCCTGCTTTGCCGTGAACGTGAAGTGCCCGGTCTGTCCGGGGCCGCCGGACGGCACGTACGGCTGGTACAGGTCGGCCGACAGCGTTGGCGAGTCCGGCGTCACGTAGATCGGGAACGACGCCTGCGGCGACACGTAGCCGTCGACCGACGTCGAGGTGACCGTCAGCGTGTGGCTCAGCGAATCCGGCGGCGCCCACGTGACCGACGCCCCGCCCGACGCATCTGCATCGATCGTCGTCGGCGTGTCGTTGTCGAACGCGTAGGTGTACGAGACGATGTCGGTGACCCGCGGAGCGAACGTAAACACACTGGGCACGCCGACGCCACCATGCGGCGAACCATCGGGGACGTACACATCCGAGGTGATCGTCGGCGTCGGATCGGCGAAAAGGAAGCTGTACGCCGTCGCCGACCGAAGACCGGCGGCCGTCACGCTCGTAACGGCCAGGTAGTCGGCGTACTCCTGATCCGGAACGATCGTGAGCGACGCCGAACCGTCCGGGTCGGCCGCGACCGTACTGACGTCGCCGTTGTTCAGTTGCACCTCGTAGGAGACGACGTTGTCCATGTTCGGCGTGAACGTGAGGTGGTGCGGCGCCCGAAACAGCGCGTCGGGGTCGGCGTCGGTAACGAGCGGCTCGGTGTCCTTCGCAACGTACTCGTAATCGGTCTCCGGACCCCGCCAGCCGGCCTCGTCGATGCCCTGCACCTCAAGCCGGTTGCCGAACGTCATGGTCGGCGCGTAGGTCACGTCGGCCGTGCCGCCCGGCTTGTTGGCCGCGACGTACTTCTCGCCGTACTGGCCGTAGGAGAAGCCGACGATGTCCTTGTTGCCGCCTGCCGACAGGTGGAACGTGCCGGGGATGTTGACTCCGCCGTGCGGCAGCCCGTCGTTCGGGTAGTCGGTCGACGTGACGGTGACCGTGGCCGTCGGTGGGGTGAGGTCGACGTTGAACCGGCAGGTCGCGCTCCACTTGGAGTCGGCCGTGCCGTCGTTCGCCTTGACCCGTAGCACGTACTTGCCGCCGTCGACCAGCACGCCGTCGTTCACACCCCCTTCGAGCGAGGCCGGGCTGTACCCGCCGTTGCTGACGAGGTCGCTGGCCTGCTCCGGATGGCCGACTGGATAAACCTCGAACGTGCCGGTCAGCAGGTCGCTTCCGGTGTCCGGGTCGGTCGCGTCGGCCGTGATGCGCGGCCGGGTCTCGGTGATCCAGAACGGCGTGTCACCGCAGGTGTGGCCGTCAATCATCAGGTTTGTCGGCGGGTTCGGCGCATGGTTGTACGTGAGCGAGAGGCGCCACGCGTCGAACTCGCGGCCGTAGGCGACATCCGCCTCGTGCCCGTCCGGCACCCGTACCTCGAAGGTAAGGAAGCCGGTGCCGGCAATCGCCTGTCGGGCCGCGGTCAGCAGGTCGAAGCCGAGCCCGCTCGGGCAGCCCGCCCACGTGTCTGCGCCGGAGAACAGGAGCTTCTTCTCGGCCGGCGCGTTGGCCCAGGTGATCTTCCCGGTCGGCGTGTCGACCAACCAGACCTCGACGTCACGGGTGGTCGAGCAGTCGTTGACTACGCTCTCGGATCCGGCGGCGATGGCCTGGCTGATCGTCCCGCCCTTGTAGGCGGTCAAGTCAAAGGTGTAGTAGGCCCGGCTCGTGTGGGTGACCGAGTTCTTGGTCCACGAGCCGACCCAGGCACCGTTAGTGGTGGCGAGCGACTTCGCGGGTGCCGTCTGGTCGGTATAGGCCGACGTCGTCGGCGACAGGTAGGCATCGTTGACCGCCACGGCTGGGGCGGCGAGCGCGACGACGCCGGTGGCGACAACGCTTACGCCGAGCGCGATGCGAGCAAGGGTACGAATGTTCATAATCAGCCCACCACTACGAAGGAGTAGCGCGTCGAATACCACTGAATGCCGCCTGCGACCTCGGCCACGTCGACCCAGTGCAGGCCAGGAGTCTGCGGCGTGTAGCTGATACTGGCCGTGCCGTCGGTGCCGGCATCGACCGAGTTGTATCCGCCGTCGTCGAATGTGTACGTGTAGCTCACCGTATCGGCGATGTGCGGCGCGAACGTGAACGTGCCGGCCACCCCGACGCCACCGTGCGGCTGGCCGTCCGACGGGTAATCCTTCGATGTGACGATCGGCGTGGTGTCGTAGTCCACGGTGTACGTCGCGTGGTCGGACTGGTTGCCGTCCGCGTCGACCGACCAGACCTCCAGAACGAGGTAGTCGCTGTACCCCACGATCGTGAAGTCCGGGGTGTCCGACTCGTAGTACGAACCATTGACCAGGTACTCGTAGCTCACCGCGCCGGGCTGACGGGGCATAACCGTGATGTGCCGGGGCGCATCCATCAGGGCGTCCGGGTCATGGTCGGTGATCAGCGGCGACGTGTCGGTGACCAGGAACTGGTACACCGTGGCCGGGCCGAGGTTGCCGGCCTTGTCGTAGCCACGCACGGTCAACTCGTTCAACCCGTTGTGGTACGGCGTGAAGGAGTCATCGGCCGTGCCACCGGGAACATCGGTGCCAAGGCTCTCGTACTCGTCGCCGTCGCGGTAGAGCGCGAAGCCGATGATGTCCTTGTCGCCGCGCGCGTCGAGGTGCAGGTCCGAGCCCACTCCGAGGCCGCCGTGCGGCTGACCGTCGGCCGGGTACCCCGGCATCGTCACGGCCGGCGCTTTCCTGGGCGCGGTCGCGTCGACATTGAAGCGGCAGGGCGCGCTCCAGGCAGAGTCGGCCTGGCCATCGTTCGCCTTGACCTTCATGATGTAGTGGCCTTTGTCGGCGAGCGGCCCGTCCGCTGTGGCGAACGCGGGGGTCGGCGACGAACCCGCCGCCACCGTGGTGTCGACGGCGAGCTCGGGGTGGCCGGACGGCCAGACCTCGAACGTTGCGGTCAGCGTGTCCGCCGGGCCGTCCCGGTCGACCAGGTAGGCCCCCATCGACGGCGTGGTGGAGTTGACCCAGATCGCGGTGTCCACACAGGTCAGGTTGTTGGCTGTGAGGTAGATCGGCGCGTCGGGCGGAATGTTGTAGTCGATGGTGAGTGCGAACCCGTCGAGCACCCGGCCGTAAGCGGCGTCATTCTCGGTCGCGGCGGCCTCGCGAACCTCGAAGGTGACGACGCCGGTACCCGAGATCGCCCGCCGCACCGCGTCGGCGAAATCAATGTCGTAGTCACCCGGGCAGGCACCGGTCGGCGATCCCGAGTAAACCAATCGCTGCTCGGCTGGCGCACTATTCCAGGTGATCTTCTTGGCCGGCGTAGCCGTGGTCCAAATCTGGATCTGGCGATCGACCGAACAATTGTTGGCGGACGCCTCGCTGATGCCGAGAGACGCGGAAAACACGTCGGCGCCTTTCAGCCCGGCGAGGTTGAACGTGTAATAGGCGCGACTGGTGTGGGCCCCGTCGCTGGCCGTGAATGTGCCGACCTTTGCACCGTACGCGGTCGAGAGCGACTTCGTGGGCGCAGCCTGGTCGGTATAAGCCGAGGAGGACGGACTGATGGCGTCGCCGCTGGCCGCGTAACTCGGAGCGGCCACCGCTACCGTTCCGATCGCGGCAATACTGGCGGCCGATAGGCACAGCATTGCCCTCGCCACATTTCTTAATGCCATGGATGGCTCCTAAAGGGGGGTGAGAATGCAATATAGCGAGGCGCCGTTGTTTTCGTGTACCGGTTTCGCATTCGTAAACTGCTATTCATCGGTCGAGCCGGGCCGCGAGCCAATGCATTGGATTCTGTGCTCGAACCGCGCGAGTATCCGCGCGAATATCCCGGCCCCGTTCCAGTCGCCGGGCCGACATCAATTCTCGACACGGACGCCGGCGGGCAGCCGATGAACGGTGAGCGCCTCGGTCCGGGCGCGGTCGCTCCACTGACCAACTCGGCCGAGAACCTATGGCGGTCAAGTCGCCGTTGACCAGGGGCTCGATCAGACCGGAAGGGCCGCGCAGGCATCGAGATGCACGCGCGGGTCGGGTACGACGATCGCTGTGATTGGACCGGTCGTTGGATGGGACGTTCATGTTTACGTCGCTGGGCACGCGTGCGGTCCGGTCATGACCGGCTGACCCGCGCTGACCAGGTATGTTATCGCAGCACGTGCCGCTATCAGTGATGTTGATGCCCGTGGTCCCGCTCGCCAGTTGGCTGATCCGGCGGTCCAACAAGAGGCGTACCAGCACGTCGTGATGGCTGCAACACTTCTGCAACCGACTCTCATTAACGTCGCTTTCTACAGACATCGATGCGGTGTCGATGTCGCAGGTCGACGGGGAGAGACCATGAAGAAGACCAACATGCAGCGACTGGGCATCGTGCTCGCGACGATCGCGGCGGCGATGACCCTTCAGATGGTCGCGAGCCCGGCGGCCTCCGCCAGTTCGTGCGCGCACGTGATCGGGCACGTCCAGTGCAACCCGAGCGAGATCTCGTAAGGCGCATGTCCTAGTCCGCCAAGGATCACGAGCCCTCAGGCATGGCCTGGGGGCTCGTTCGCGTCACCGCAACCCAGCCACATTCCGTTCGGCGGAAGCGCGCAGGAACCCGGCTGGGCGGCCCGCCTGGATGCGCCTTCAGTGCGGTTGACCCGGCCCTTCGCTTCGAAGATCACTCACGGGCAGACCGGCCAGGCCGGTGCCTGACCGGACACGACCGCATCCGACGGCACGGGCCGAATCCGTCCGGAGTCTAGTGAATCTCTGATCTTCGTGGTTGAGGGCTCTATCACTAACGGCTCCTCTCTGTGTCAAGTGCTCGGCATCAGAGAGGTCTCCGTTACCTGCACAGTCCCCGTACGCCATGATCGCCGGCCGACTCCCGGCCGCCACTCTGCTGTTCGACGCGGTGCCCGCATCGATGATGCGCGCCCGGGAACGACGATCAGCGGCGGACGGATCGTCGTTGGCGCCCTGGCGCTGGGCCATGTCGCCAACGGAGCGCCGCGACCTGGCCGCGCTGCCCGCAATCCGGTCGCTGGTGCAGCTGCCGCCGCCGCGTGGCCGGGGGATGCTTCTCGGAACCCTGCTGCCTGTCCTGCGTCGCATGCCCGTGGCCCGAGATTGGCTGCCGATCTTTCCGGTGTTCCGAGCCGAACTAGCGCGCCGACTACCGGCTCGACGCGAGTTCAGCGGCCCGCTCCCTCCCCGCAGGCTAGAGGTTCGCGATGGCGTCTTGGGCCACCTGCTGCAGGCCGTCCGCCGAGGCGACGCTCCCGTAAATCTGCAGCACCGTGCCCTTACTGATCACGAAGATGTGGTCGGTGGGGTTGCCGGCGGCGGCGTCTGCCAGGCCCGAGATGACCGGCTCGTGGGTGACCTTGTCGTCGAAGTACGCACGATCAGCCCCGCCATAAACCGTGATCTTGATGTCGTGACCCAGCTGATCGCTGGTGATGAGCTCGTAGGTGCAGGTCACGTCGGTGACCGTGACTCCGCTGCCGTTTGAGGCATCACGTGGATCCTCGGCATGGTGCGTGGCGGCGCCGCCGAGCACCGAACTCGCCTGGGTATCTGTGAGCAGGCTGCAAGGGTCGGGTGCGTGCGCGGCGGGGACCGGCGTCCCCGGGGTGGTCACCGACGGTGCGGCGGCGACGTTGTTGGCGCCCGCGTGCGGGGTCGCGCTGCTGCCACATGCGGTCAGCAGCGTGGCTGCGGCCGCGGCCAGCGTCGTCGCGGTGATCGCGCGGCAGCGATTGTTCTTCATGCGATTTCTCCTTGTCCACGGACACATGTGTCCAGGGTTGGGTGATTTGCGGGAGGGCGGTGCATCATCGGTTACCGCGCTGGCTCAGTGGCCGGACCTCGACCTGAGCTCCCCACCGGGCGGCACATGCGCGCCGGTAGGGCCTGGCGAAGGCGTGTATCAGGATGAACCTGGGAACCGGCGGTACATGGCGTACGACCACCTCGTAGTGCTGCGGGTCGAGGCCATCGATCATCCAGTGGCCCTCTCGCCCGAGATCCTTTTTGGACTTCGGCTGCACGTAGTACGTGTTATTGAATTTCTCCCACTGGGCGTGGCTGATGCTGCGCGACACGATCGGCATCATCTCGTCTTCTTCACGGCGTAGGTGCGCGTCGAGCACGGATCGCAGTGACTCGATCGCTGCGGCCAGACCCTCGCGGGCGCGGGCCGAGGCGTCGGTTTCGTAGGAGGCGGCCGCGTCCCGGACCCGGTCCATCTGCGGGCCAATGCGGACATGGTCGGCGTCCATGCGGTCGAGCATCTCGACGGCGGCCGGATTGTGCGCCCGTACCAGTGGCCACAAGCCCTGATCTTCGCCAGCGTGGTGGGCGTGCAGGAACTCCATCAACCACCGCACGTGTGCGGCGATGGCGACCCGCTGGGCGGCGGCCGGGAACGGCGTCGAGGATATGGCTGCCGTGGTTCGCGACAGGTCACGGCGCAGCGCGTTGTGGACGATGCCCATCATGCGGGTATCCGCCGGGGAGTTATCGTGGTGCGAGGGCTGCGAGGAGGCCATGTACGGGACGCTACGGCCGGGAATCCCGCTCTCGCGTCGGTGGAACTACGCAACTATGTTCCGGAGGGCACTCGGGTTGCCCGCCGTCATAGCACCCGTTCAAGCGCCGCCTGACCTGCGGGCACGTATACACAGCCAGCAGCTCCGCGCGGGCCTCGTCGAACGCGTAGTGAGTCACAGCAGTCACAGCAGCCGATCCATCACTCTCGATGAATAATCAGAACTGCGGAGCCCGACCGGCGAAGTATCCGCTGCTCAGCGCCCGCAGTTGAGATCAACTGCGGTTCACGGCCGTGTCTCACCCGTGTCTCACACAGTCTCTAAAAATAGATCAGGCCCGATAGTCTCGTGACTATCGGGCCTGATCAGAGGCCTTACGATCTCGGTGCGCCCGAAGGGATTCGAACCCCTAACCTTCTGATCCGTAGTCAGATGCTCTATCCGTTGAGCTACGGGCGCAGGTGCCTGATCAGTGTACAGACTGACCAAACCTTACAGCGGAGGCTCCGGGATTCGAACCCGGGAGGGGCTTTAAGACCCCAACCGCATTAGCAGTGCGGCGCCATAGACCGAGCTAGGCGAAGCCTCCCTGCGATAACCCAAGAGTCACCGCCGATGAAGAATACAGGTCGACCCATGCCCCGGCAAAACGACTACCTGCAGAGCCGAAGATCAGCAACCCGGCGGCGCGACATGCCACGACGCGTCCTACGCAGACACGCTCACGAACAGCCACTACGCTCGCACGATATGGAGCAGGACACGTCACACCCCCCGCGTCGGCCGATCGCGCCGTCGGCCGCACTTTTCGTTGCACCGGAAGAGATCTCGGATGACGCTGAGGTCATCCCTCATCAGACTTCGGGTTCCGCTGCCGCGCCGGTCCGCGCGCCGTTCAGCGGATCAAAGGATCCAAAATCATCTGGTACGCCCACCAAGCGCATCACCTCCCCCCGCCCCATGCCCGAACAGCTGACCTTCGGCGACCCCGAGCCACCGGTGACCTCGCCGGTGCCGACTTCCGCACCCGTGGCGAAGCCGTTCGTTGCCGCACGGAGCGCAGCGCCGGAATCTGAGACGCGATCGGAGTCCGCTCCGAGGGCGACTGAGCCCAAGCGCACGACGCAGCCCGAGCCCGCGAAACGGACACCGCGCGCGAATCCCGGCCTCGCCACGTTCACTCCGCCGGAGATCCCCGCCGCCCCGGCCTTGGAGCCAACAACGGCAACCGAGCGCGGAAAGCCGAATCCGGCACCGACCGTCCGAGATGACAAGTCCGCGCCGGTCAGGCCGAAGAAAGCCACGCGTACCGCCGCGCCGACGGCCGAGAAGTCACCGATCACGGACACACGACGTAGCCAGCCTCACGCGGCCGAGGAACCGCGGACCGAGCCGCTCGTCCCGACGTCGCAGGTAGTTGAGCCCAAGGCCCCAGCGGCAAAGGTCGCCAAGCCACGGATCGCAGCGCCACCCGTCGTAGAAACGCAGGTCGTTGAACCACGGATCGCAGCGCCACAGGACGCCGCACCACAGCTCGGGGAACCGCAGGTCGGGGAACCACAGGTCGCGGCGCCACAGGTCGCAGTTTCAGACGTGGTTGAACCGCAGGCTGTTGAGCCGCTGGCCGCCGCATCGGAGATCGCCGCACCAGACGTCACGCTGCCGCTGCAGGTCGAAACGGTCACGCCGGTTACCGCTAAGAAGCCGGCGAAGCAGCCAGCCGAGAAGCTGGTCAAGAAGGCCGCCAAGGTCGTCGAGGCGCGTACGCCACTGAACGAGGACCGGCCACAGCGACGCGTAGTCGAGCCCGAGGTCGCGGCGCCGACGAAGATCGAGGCGACGGTACCGGCGCAACGGGGCACGGTTGGGCGTACTCGCGACGATCTTCCTACCGACGCGGCGCTGGCTTGGGCGGTCAAAGCGCAACCACAGCTGACGCAGGCCGCCCTTGCCATCGCATCCGTCGCGCGGTTCGGCGACTCGGCCCGGGAGGAGGCCGACTGGCTGCGGCGCTCCTATCCGAAGGTCGGCCCGGCGAAGCTGGCGAGCGTGGCGTTGGATTCGGCGCGGAAGCGAGCCCGGTACGTGGTCGGGGCCGCCCTATTCGGCGGGCCGCTGGGCCTGGCTGCGAGCGTTTCCACGCTGGCCGTGACCAAGGCTCGGCTGATCATCGACGTGGCCGCGATCTTCGGGTACGACCCGCTCGACCCGGCCCGTGCGGTGGACGTCCTCGTACTGCTCGGCGCCTATCCGGACGCACCGGCGGCGGCCAAGGCCGTGGCGGAGCTCACAGGTGACGCCTCGGGTGTCGGTGGCGAGGTTCCGGTGGCGCGGCCCACGTTGATCGCGACCGCGACCGCGACGCTGCTCACCCGGGCGGCGAGCCGGCTCCTACCAGGCGTCGGGACGCTGGCCCAGGTGTTGCGGACGAAGTCCGAGACCGAGCAGTTGGCCGACCGAGCGATCAAGTACTTCCAGAGCTAAGCGCGGCGGCGCCACCGGGATGTGTCGTGGATGATCTGCCGGACGACGTTCCGACCCGGTACGCCGGTGACGCCGCCACCGCCGTGCGTACCGGATCCGGCCTGGTAGAGGCCCCTGATCGGGGTACGCAGATCCGCGTACCCCGCAGCGGGTCGCGCGTGGAACATCTGGCCGGGCGTCAACTCACCGTGGAAGATGTTGCCGCCGACCAGTCCGTATTCGGTCGCCATCTGGTGCGGGCCGATGACCTGACGTCCGACGATCGAGTCGGTGAAGCCCGGCGCGACGGCTTCCATCCGGGCGACGAGGCGATCCGCGTACGCGTCGAGTTCGGCGCTGTGCGGAGCGTCCGCGTAGCTCGCCGGAACCCACTGGGTGAACATCGAGACGATGTGGTGACCAGGCGGCGCCAGGGAGTCGTCAAAGACCGACGGGATGCAGATGTCGGCGAACGGCAGCTCGGACGGTCGCCCGGCGGCGGCATCCTGGTAGGCGCGTTCCACGTCGTCGAGCGACTCGGATAGCACGATCGTGCCGCCGTAAATTGACGGGTCGAAGTCGGGATGCGCGGTGAACGTCGGCAGCCGATCAACCGCGAAGTTCACCTTCACCGTTCCTGACCTGGTCTGATAGCCGACAATATCGGCGACGAAGTCCGGCGGCAGCTCGTCGCGCGCGATCAGGTCTAGGAACGCAATCCGAGGATGAGTCGTCGCGACCACGATCGGCGCGTTGATCTCGGTACCGTCCGAGAGCGTCACACCGGATACCCGCCCAGACCGGGTGTCGATCCGGGCGACCGGCGAGGACGTGCGGATCTCCGCACCGTACGAGCGAGCCGCCGACGCAATCGCGTTCGAAATCGCGCCCATTCCACCACGAGCGAATCCCCACGCACCGGTCTGCCCCTCGACCGCGTCGCCGACGTGGTGATGCAACATCACGTACGCGGTGCCGGCGCTGCGCGGCCCGGCCCACATGCCGATGACGCCGGACACGGACAACACACCGCGAATCGCCTCCGACTCGAATCGCGCTTCGACAATGTCGGCGAGGCTCGACGTGAACAGGCGGGTCAGGTCGAACGCCGCCCGTACGTCGACGCCGCGCATCTGTTTGACGAGGCCGGCCTGGGCGAGCAGGTCAGCCGGACGCTTGGATCCGAGCCGCGGCGGGATCTGTTGCAGAAGCGGACTGACGACCCGGCCGAGCCCGGACATCCAGGTCTCCCAGTCCTCGTACGCGTCGGCGTCCTTCTTCGAGAACTTCGAGATCTGCGCGTGCCGCGCCACCTTGTCATCCGGCAGAGCCAGGTAGGAGCCGTCGCGACGCGGGGCAAAGTACGGGCCCTGGGGGTAGACGTGGTACCCGTACCGCTCCAGCTGCAGATCCCGGACCATGGTCGGAGACAACCAGCTGACCACGTACGACAGCGATGTCACCGTGTAGTCCGGCCCGAACGGCTTCTCGGATACCGCCGCACCACCGACGATGTGGCGCT
The DNA here is from genome assembly GCA_963831705.1 of uncultured Actinomycetota bacterium. GTDB lineage: Bacteria > Actinomycetota > Actinomycetes > Mycobacteriales > Micromonosporaceae > DASQPR01. The sequence goes on from CAWHRE010000010.1 coordinate 1,567,986, forward strand.
TCTCCAGAACGACGACCTTGCGACCGGCCTTCGCGAGGTAGGCGGCCGCGACGAGGCCGTTGTGGCCACCGCCGATAATCACGACGTCGTACGAGTTCGTGCTGGTCATGCGGACAGCATTCCTGATGATCCGCTCAGTGAAAAGACCCTAGTGCAAAAACGATACGTGGCTCGCAAGCAGGTAATAGCCCACGAAAGATCCGATATCCAAGATCGAGTGAGCGATGATCAGGGGCATCACGCGACCCCACCAGCGATAGACGAACGCGAATACGATGCCCATGATGAAGTTCCCGGCGAAGCCTCCAAACCCCTGATACAGGTGGTACGACCCGCGTAACACCGCGCTCGCGAGGATCATCGTCGGCAGCCGCCACTTGAGTTCGTTCAAGCGCGTGGTGAGGTAACCGACGACGATGACCTCTTCGTAGATACCGTTCTGGATGGCCGACAGAATCAGCACTGGGACCGCCCACCAGACCTTCTCCAGGCCGGCCGGGATTACCTGGACGTCCAGCCCGAGCGCCCGCGCGCCGAGGTAGAAGCCGAGACCCGGAATGCCGATCAGCGCGGCCAGACCGACGCCGTTGCGCAGATCACGCCCGGGCCGGGTGAAGTCGAGGCCGAGTAGCCGCCACACCGCAGGATGGTCCCGGCTCAGCAAATAGATGGCCAGACCGGCGGCGGATAGCGGCCGAATCAAGTCCAGCAACTGGAACGCCAGGTCGAACCATGGATGGTCGGGCGCCTGCGACGGATTGAGCGTCGTCGAAGCGTTGCTCAGGCCACCCTGCAATGCGTACGTGTAGAGCAGGCTGATGAACGAGCTAAGACCGCTCAGGCCCAGCGAAACTCCCAGGAGGAGCCAGATTTCGACGGTGATCCGGCGCCTGGAGCGCAGCTCGGTCGCCTCCAGTTCGGTCACGCGCCGACGTTACTACGCCCGCCTGTCGGCGCGTGGCGATGATCGTACAACTTGACGCTCCGTGTTTTGATCTTTACTTTGTGCCATATTCGGTCCCATAGCGTGATTCCAATACGTGATCGCTTGCTAACCCGATAAACCGTAGGCACTCTCGCAAAAGGGGTGTCAGCACCGCAACGGCGCGGGAGGTGACGCACAGAGTGTGCGACGCACGAGCAGGTGGAATCGCCAGTCTGTGGAGACGAAGTCTGGGGAGAACGTCCTGTCCGGGTGGCGCCCGATGTGCGCGCATTGAGATGAGCGTCGATGAGCAACTTGCAGCGGTTGTTGAAGGAGAGTTGGACCCTCGTCGAGGAGGAGCAGGACAAGCTCGCGGGCTACTTCTACGCGCGTGTGTTCCTATCGCATCCGCAGACGCGTGACCTGTTCCCGGTCACGATGGATGTCCAGCGGGCCCGGCTGCTCGGCGCGATCGTCACGGCGGTGCAGACCGTCGACGACCCCGAGCGATTCGACGAATACCTTCGCGCGCTCGGTCGCGACCACCGGAAGTTCCATGTTGTACCGGAACACTATGACGTGGTCGGTTCGGCACTGCTGGAGGCGCTCCGGACGTTCGCCGGCGAGCGATGGTCCGCCGACTACGACCAGGCGTGGCGCGACGCGTACACCGCAATCGCCGCGAAGATGCAGGCCGGTGCCGCCGACGCGGACACGCCGCCGTTCTGGCATGCCGAGGTGATCTCCCACGAGCGCCGCGCGATGGACATCGGTGTGTTCACCGTCCAGCCGCAGCAGCAATTGGATTACCGCGCCGGTCAATATCTGAGCCTCGAATGCAACTATCAGCCGCGCCTGTGGCGGGTCTATTCGGCCGCGAATGCTCCGCGCAAGGACAACACCATCGACTTCCATGTCCGCTCGGTCGGTGCCGGCTGGGTGTCGAGCGCGCTGGTAAGGCGACTGAAGCCCGGCGACATGGTGCGGATCGCGTCGCCGATGGGCTCGATGACGCTGGATCGGAAATCCACGAAGGACATCGTCTGCATCGCGGGCGGCACCGGGCTCGCCCCGATCAAGGCGCTGATCGAGGAGTTGACGCGCTACAACCGGACCCGCTGGGTGCACCTCTTCTTCGGTGCAAAGACCCGCGAGGACCTGTACGACCTTGCTGATCTCAACCGGCTCGCGGCGCGGTACCCATGGCTGTCCGTGGTTCCGGCCGTCACCGACGAGCCGGGGTTCGCCGGCGAGACCGGCAACATCGCGGACGTCGTTGCCCGTTACGGCCCGTGGGAGCAGCACGACTTCTTTGTTTCCGGATCCGCCGCGATGGTCAAGGCGACGCTACGGCGACTTTCAGAAATGAAAGTGCCGTCGGTGCGGATCAAGTACGACGCGTTCGGGGAGATGTAGGCACACTAATCCCGAAGCCGCCACTCGAACCGGTAGCGGGCGCCCATCACCGGATTGCGTACCGACCATGCGAACGTCATGCGTACGGCGTCCTGGGTGGCTCGAATCGGTGTGGACAGCGCGACGCCCTCGGCCGAGAGCGAACTCGTCGTACCCCACACAACCGCCTGCGTCTCGGCCGGGAAGTCCAGTTCGACATGCATGTCCCGGGTCGGCCATCGGACCGATCGCTGGAACCACGGTCCCCACTTATCGGTCGTGACGTGGTAGCCGTACTCGATCGTGGAGCGCTGCCCGGGATACAGCGGGAAGTGCTGGTCTGTATTCGCGAAATGTAGCCAGAGCTCTTTGCTCGCGTCCGACTCGTGGCTGGCCCGCCAGATCATCGGCTCGTCCTCGGCGCCGCCGGTGCCCAGGCGCCGGGCGGTGAAGCCCAGCTCCGACCAGACCAGCGGTGCGCCGTGGTGGGTCTGTGCCGATCGGCGGGGATGGTTCGGGTATCGGTCGACGTGGATCCGGACCGGGTACCGCACGATCGGCTCGGTGCCGACGTTGTAGAGCAACCGGCGCACGACTACGTGGTACTGGTTGTTTCGGAGGCCGAGGGCCGCGTGCTCGCGCTCGATGATCATTCCGATTCCCGGAACGGGCCAGCCGTCGACCTCCTGCCGCGGCAGCGGCGGCCGGACGGCATTGGGTGGCGCGGACTGCCGAAGCTCCTCGTACGCGGCGTACATGTCCCAGATCGCGCCACCCGCATCGAGTACGTGCTCGGCCCGGCGTGCAAAGTCCTCGGTCGGCCGGTGCCGACGGCCCTCGACGTGGCTGACATACGACGGGTCGAAGCCCATCTGGCTCGCCAGCGCGCGTTTGGAGAGGCCACGCTCGGTACGCCAACGGGCCAGCTGCGCCGCGAAATCGTCTATGGCGCGCTCGAGAGGTGAGATCGTCATCGCCTCGCCTTGCGTCGGCAAATTCTTCTGGATGTCAGTCTCCCGTGTTCCGTGCCTCGCGGCAATTCCATCGAGCGCTCTGGGTTAGGGTGACCTTATGAGTTTGGGATCACGTGCCCAGACGATCGACCTACCCATCACGCGCGTTTTCGAGGCCGTACGCGCTCGTCACGGCGCGCCTTCGGTGCACGGCGTGGTGCGTTCCGTGATCGTCGACAACGCCGCCGGGTGGCGGCCGAGGCTGGACGTCGACGATCTGCTGGCGGCTGCCGAGATTCGCTGGCCGGCCGAACCGCACGTGGCGGCCGCCGTGGCATGGAAGTCATACGCGTACGGCGCGATGCTGCCGTACGTGTTCGGGTACGCGGCGGGCGTCGCGCCGACCGGTGATCTGCTGGTCCGGCTGCACGGGCATGAGCCGTTCGTCGAATTCGGACTGGCCTCGGCTCATTTCACGGAGACCGACCTGCTCGGCACTCTCCGATCCAAAGTGTTCGAGGGGCACCTGCTGCCGATGCTCGAAGGCATCCACGCGTCGGTCCGCCTCGGCCGCCGTACGCTCCTCGGATCGGTCGCGTCGGCGGTATGCCACGCCCTGTCCCGCGCGAGCGACCTCGTTCCGGGAGGTGCCGTCCCGACCGCGTACGCGATCCTGGACGCGCTGGAGCTCTCCGACCTGGTCGACTTCTACCCGGACGCGGATGGGCGCCTCACCATCGCCCGGCGGACGTGCTGCCTCGCATTCGCGCTGCCGGAGCCGAAGGTCTGCTCCGGTTGCTGCATTCTCGCTTAGCTCTTGGTGAGATCCCGAACGTCCCAGAGCCAGACGTCGTCGACCTGCTTGCCCGGGTCGTTGAGCAGCCGCGTGATCGCGTCCTTCGACACTGCGTAGTTCGCCTGGTCCGGAGAGAGCACGATGATCGCGGTGTGCCAGAACTTCAGATCCGGGACGACCGAGGTCTGATAGAACGAATCGTCCTGCGGCAGGGTCCAGGATCCTGCACCGACCGACCCGAGCACGAGCATCGTGGTACGCCATTGCGGCCCGTACGTGCCGACCGGGGCCTTTGTCTGACCGGGCGTGGTGACCGCAGGACCGAGGAAGTAGCCACCGGGCACGTTCATGTCGAGGTTCTGCGAGATCGACCACATCATGAACGGAATCGAGTCGTACGGCGTCGCGGACAGCACCGAATCGCCGGCCGGCACGTACGCGCGCCAGTCGCCGCTCGTCACGAACTGCGGCACGTGCGGCCGGGGCGACACCTGGACCGGCATCGGGGCGATCGAGACGCATGCGGCCGCGATCCCGGCGAGCCCGGCGACGAGACCGGCGGTGTGCCCGGCACGCTGCTTCTCTATCGCCGGAACGATCGCTTTGAGCGCCTCGGACACGCCGTACGCGAACAGGACTCCGACCACCGGCAGAACGACCAGAGCGTTTCGGCTGGACAGCACGCTGTCGAAGAGTGGCAGATGACTCAGGTGGTTCCAGAGTGACCAGCCGGGGTGGTGCGAGGTGTCCGCACCCGTGTTGTCCCGAAGCACGACCTGCTCACCGAGCGACGCCCAGGCGAACAGCACGCCGACGATCGCCAGCGCCCGTACGGCCGGCCGGCGGCGCCACAGCGCGATCACGATGCCCACCGCCATGATCACGACGAGCCAGCCGAGTAGCGAGTTCTGTTCGGTCCCGGACGGCGGCGTCGTGCCCTGTCCGGCCGGCTGGCCCCACAGCGACAGCGTCGGCAACTCGACCCAGGACTCGATCGACATCGAATACGGGTACGACCGCAGGAAGTCGGGCAGACCGCTGAAGTGCTGCGGGCCCTTGAACTGGAACCAGATCGGGTAGGCGAGCAGCACACCGGCGACCACGAAGGTCGAGGCGAGCCCGACCAGAACCGGGCGGAGTGCGTTGCGAATCATGCGCGGCCGGAAGCAGGCGTACGCGACGACGAAGACCGTGCCACCGAGGCCGGTCAGGAACAACAGCTCCTCGTTCAGGAATACCTGATACGTGATCAGAAGACCGAGGAGGACACCGTCGCGTACCGGCCTGGTCGACTTTGTCAGCGCGATGGCCCGCCACAGGATGAACGGCAGCACGAACTGCGCGGTCAGGTTCGGGTGCCCATTCGCGTGGGTCATGATCCCCGGGCCGAAGCCGCAGATCGCACCGCCGACGAACGCGCCGACCCGGCTCGAGACGACGTGCCGGGACAGCACGTAATACCAGGCGAACGCGGTCCCGGACAGGCCCAGGAAGATGATCAGGACGAACGTGACGGCCGGTCCGAACAGTACGGTCACGGGTGCCAGCGGAATGCCGAGACCGAGCAGATTCGTGTTGGACATGAGATTCACGCCGAGTGGGTAGTTCAACTGCGACGTGAAGAACGGGTTGTCGCCGTGCGAGAAGATTCGGACGGCGTGTTCCAGCATCCACTCGAAGAATGTCTGGTCGGTACCGTTCACGTTCGGCGTGACACCGGTCGGGCTCGCCCACATGTGCTGCGTGATCAGGAACGCGACGAACAGATAGAACACGGCTACGGCAAGATCGGAAAGATTCCACCGTACGCGCTTCTCGGCCGTTGGCACGTCCACCATCGCGGGCGCGGCCTCGTCGGATATGACGTCCGCGGTCGGGGTCGACTCGCTCACGTCGGAGTTGGTTAAGGGGCCGTCCGAACCGGTCTGTTCGGCGACGCCGATGTTCGGCCGCGTCACGGCAGCGAGCCTACCCGAGCACCCTACAGATCACCGAGAATGACTTTGGGGTCATTCGAGATCCGCGTTAATCGGGCCGTTGACCAGCGTACGAACGTCCCACACCCACAAGCCGCCGACGAATTTCGGTTTGAGCCCGACCAGTTCGGAAATCGACTCACGTACCGCGAGTTCGGACGGGTCGTTGGGTACCTCGACGATCACCGCGACCTTCCAGTAGCGGAGATCCGTGACGGCCGAAGCGCGATCCGATTCCTTGATGATCGCCGGGGTATCGGTGCTTTCGACCTTGGCGAGCAGTGTCGAAGTCGGGCGGTCGGGTGCACCGAACGTGGCCACGTTGTCGGCGGTCGGGTCCGGGCCGAGGAAGTATCCCCGCGGCATGTTGAAGGCAAGTTGCGACCGCGCCTGCCAGAACATCGCATCGACGACGCCCGGAGCGGGCAGCGGGACCGGCAACACGGTCTGCTGTGCCGAGACGTAATTCCGCCACTGGCCGCTCGCGAAGAACGCCGGCGTGGGCGCGATCTTCTCGGTCGGGATCGGCGTCGGGAAGATCCCGATCAACGCGATGCCGAGGAGCGAGCACCAGGCCACGATCGCCTGCCGATTGCGCGGGCGAATCGCACGGCCGGCCACGCCGGGCCGCACTTCGGTGCGGCGCAAGCCCATCGCCCGGTCGTGACCGAGCGCGATCAGGACGGCAATGACCGGAAGCATGAAGAGCGATACTCGGGTCGGCACGGCCGAGTCGAACAGCGGCAGGTCGATCAGGAGCCGCCACAGGCCCGGCACGTGCGTACGGTGATCGTGGATGACGATCCGCTGGCCCAGCGACAGCACGGCCAGAATGATCGTGGTAATCCCGAGGATTCGCGCGATCAGATTCCGCCGTAGCCAGTACAGGGTCACGCCGAACGCCAGCAGCAACGGCCAGCCGAAGAACGAGTTCTCCTCCGCGACGCTTTTCGACAAATTCTGGTTCGCGTGGAGTGACCCGAACAAGGTCCGCGTGGCGAACGCCGGGAACGAGTAGAGATCGGTGCTGAACGTCTTCACGCCGTCATTGAGGCCGTGATAGGCGACGGGTCCGAAGAACTGATACCAGAGCGGGTACGCCAGGACGACGACGGTGAGTCCGATCGCGACGCCGAGCCCTTTGAGGAACGGCGCGATTTGTGGCCGGATCGTACGGCGACGGGCGATCGCATACCCGAGGATGATCATGCCGAGCGCGAGCGCCCCGAGGAACAGCATCTCCTCGTTGATGAAGCACTGCAGGATGATCAGCAGGCCGAGGGCCAACCCATTGCGTACCGACCGTCCCTCCTCGCGCAGGCGAATCGTCCGCCACGCGATGAACGGGAGCAGGAACTGGGCGATGATGTTGGGATGCCCGTTGGCGTGCGAGACGATGCCCGGGCCGAAGCCGGCGATGAGGCCGCCGATGATCGCTGCCGAGCGCGACGTGACGATGTGGCGGGACAGCACGTGATACCAGGCCGCGGCGGTGGCGGCCAGGCCGAACGTCATCAGGAACGCGAACGAGACGGCCGGGCCGAGCCATAGCGTGATCGGGGTTAGCGGCAACGCGTACGCAAGGACGGACGTATTCGCCATCATGTTCACGCCGACCGGTGCGTTCAGCTGCGTCATGAAGAGCGGGTTCTGGAGATGCGTCAGGGCCCACGCGCCGTGGGCCAACATCGTCTCGAAGAACGCCTGATCGCTGATGTCGGTCGAGGTGACATGGCCGGGCAGCCAGTATTGATAGGTCACCCAGAACGCGAGTGCGGCGAAGAAGCCGTAGATCCCGACTTCGCGCGCGACCCGGCGAAACCGCGAACCGGCCGGAACGTACGTCTGGGAAGCCGGAGCATCCTCGACTGGGGTGACCGCCGTCTCGACGGCGGCCGCATCCGAGAGAACCGAAGTCGCCGTACCGGCCTCGCTGTCCGAGGCCGGCCGTGCCCCATCATTACCGATCACCGGCAGCGATCCGGTGTCGTTCTGCTCGCCGATGAACCCCGTGCTCATGGACGGCGACCCCGCGACTAGCGGGGGGTCCGGGCGACTACGAATACCGACTGGCCGAACGGCGGCCGCATGATCGATTCGGCGCCCTTCGTGACCGGGAGCACGAGCTTGTCGTACACCTTCACCATCGCGCCCTCTTTGGGAGTCAGCTTGAAAACGCTCGTCGCCATGTAGTAGCCGATCAGACCGAGCGCGTTCGCGTACTGCAAACGCTCAATCTCGAGGCCGGCTTCATTCATCGCGGCGCGCATCGTCTTCTTCGTGTACCGCCGGACGTGGCCGGTGGCATAGTCGACGCCGCTCATCGCGAACATGAAGGCCGGAACGATCAGAATGATCGCGCCGCCGGGGCGGACCAGACCGGCGATGCTCTTCAGCGCGCCCACGTGGTCCTCGATGTGCTCGAGCACGTTGTAGGAGACAGCAGCGCTGTATTCGCCGGTCTCGTCGGTCGGCAGCAGCATCTGTCGCACGTCGACCGTGGGGTGGTCGGCCATCCGCTCCTTGAGCTTCACCAGACGATCCGGGTCCGCTTCGGTGGCGGTGAAGCTCCGGAACCGTGGTGCCCACTCGAGCGCATAGTCGCCGAGCCCGCTGCCGATTTCGATCGGGTTGTCGCCCAGGTAGGGCAACGCCAACTCGACGAACCAACGGCGGTGGTTTACGGCTGTGGCCAGACCTTCCAGTACCTCGGACTGGACCTGCTGGTCGCCGGCGATTTCCACCATGCTCGGTAACCCTCCTCGGGCCGTCAGGGGGCGTCCGCTCTGCGGCGCCGACGGTGCGATTTGCAAACGATCAGCCCGGCAGCGGCGCCGAGCGGCTTTCAGCATAAACGCCGCGTGTTACAACTCGATTCGCAGCGCAACGACCAATAGTACTTTGGCGGTCTTTAGACCATTTGTCGACACGCGTGCTAGTCACCATCCGTGACTAACAGCACCTTGCCCAAATGACTGCTCGCAGCCAACACCTCATGTGCGATCACCGCGCGTGACATTGGCAACGATCTGTCAACGATCGGATCAATTTTGTGTTGCTTGACCAGCGGCCACACGTTAGCGCGTACTCCCTCGACGATCTGTGCCTTGTCCGTCGCGGACCGTGCACGCAACGTTGCGGCTGACACGGTAATCCGCTTCGTCAACATCAAACCGAGGTCAACATCCCCAACTCGTCCGCCTTGTAAACCGATGATTACCAACTGACCGTCGTACGCGAGCGCCTCGATGTTGCGGCGCAGGTAGGACGCACCCTGAATGTCCAGAATGAGATCGACACCCGCGCCATCCGTGGCTGCGCGTACGGCGTCCACGAAATCCTCGGTCTGGTAGTCAATCGTCAGTTCGGCGCCGAGCGTCTTCAAGGCGTCGTGCTTCATTGCACGAGCGGTCGTGAAGACGCGGACGCCGAGAGCCCGCGCGTACTGGATCGCGAACGTACCTATCCCGCTGCCTCCGCCGTGCACCAGCAGCGTCTGCCCGGCACGCATCCGGGCCGCCCGGGTCAACATCGACCACACGGTCGCGGCCACCTCGGGCAACGCGGCAGCATCAACCAAAGACACCCCATCCGGTACGGGCAACAGTTGCCCTACCGGTACCGCCACCCGTTCGGCGTACGCGCCACCGGATAGCAGCGCACACACCTCGTCGCCGATTGACCATCCACTGGCCTCGGTACCCGGGCCGAGTTCACTGATCCGGCCTGAGCACTCCATGCCCAAATAGGCCGATGCACCCGGCGGAGGTTCGTAAAATCCGGCTCGCTGCAGCAGGTCAGCGCGGTTCACGCCAGCCGCGACGACGTCCACGATGACCTCACCGGCACGCGGTTCCGGATCTGGGACCTCGGTCCACTCCAAGACCTCAGGCCCACCGGGAGCACTGATCGTCACCGCGTACATGTGACCATCCTGCCTGGCCAACCTGTGCGTTCGCTAAGCGTTCGTCGGCTTTGGTTTGCGGGTGCCTACATAGATCAGTCGGCCGGCGAAGATCAGTACCGTCACGATCACGACCTCCAACGACGCCGTGTCGGTCATCGCCTTCGACCACGAGTGGTGGTGCCAGGCCAAGCGGAACAACAGGACCTGAGCCACGTACGCGCACGGGATCATCAACAAATAGTTGATCCACTCGGAGACCTTCGACATGGGACGCAGTCTCGCAACTCGTGGCATCGTCCCGCAAGACGCGACCCTCAGGCGCTAGCCAGGCTTGATGTTGGCGTTGTGGTGGAAGACATTGTCGGGGTCCCACGCTGCCTTTATGCCGGCCAGCCGGTCGTACTTGGCCGGCCCGTACGCCGAACGAACCCGGGCGTCGTCACGATCGTTGAGGAAGTTCACGTAGGTGCCCGCGTTCGCGTACGGGGCGATCGCGTCGTAGAGCCCGGCAACCCAGGTGCGGTCGGTGGCGAGCAGATCCGGCGACGGCGCCACCGCCGCGATGTTGTACACCCACTTCATCGTCCGCCCACCACCGAACGCCGTGGCGTCCTCCGGTACGCGGGCGAATTCGCCGCCGACCGCGAAGATCGGCGTCAGCGACATCGGCGACAACCGTTTCGGCAGCGCGGCAACGCTCGCCTCGATCACCGGGTCCGCCAGTTCGTCCAGATAGAGAGCCTTCTCGTACGCGTACGCGCCCCAAGGCGCCGCCTCGTCGAGCATCTGCTGAAGAGCGACGTGCGGAATCGGCGACACGAATTCGAAGAGTGGCCTCAGGTCGTGCAGTGGCGCGACAACCGCCGCATGGTCTTGCGCGTTTCCCCAGTTCACGACAACGATGGCGTAACCCGGCGTGCCGATGTGCTCCGGCGGCACGAATGGTGCCGGTGGTGCGGACAGGCCCGCGATCATGCTGCCGTATTCCTCGGGCATGTCAGGGATATAGGTGTTCGCGAAGCGCAGCGCCTCGGCCGCGTGTGGCGCATCGAAGAAGAACAGCCCGATGTTCGCCATCGGACCGATATCGTGCAGGGCAAAATCGAACGCGGTGACGATGCCAAAGTTGCCGCCACCGCCGCGCAGTGCCCAATACAGATCCGGGTTCTGGTCTGCGGATGCGGTCACGATCCGGCCATCCGCCGTGACAACTTCGGCGGACACCATGTTGTCGCAGGTCAGCCCCGCCTTTCTGGTGAGCCATCCGAAACCACCGCCCAAGGTGAGACCACCGACTCCGGTGTGGCTGATAGTGCCGCCAGGGACTGCCAGCCCGTACGCGGCGGTCGCGGCGTCAAGTTGTGCCCATGTGGCACCGCCGCCGCAGCGCGCTCGCTTCGCGTCCGCGTCGACCGCGATCGTGTCAATGCCGCCCAAGTCGATCATCACACCACCATCGGCGATCGCGTGGCCGGGGAAGCTGTGGCCGCCCCCGCGTACCGTAATGTCCATTTCAGCCGCTCGCGCACCGCGCACCGCGGCCGCGACATCCGCTGCGGTCGTCGTGCGCACGATCGCGGCCGGAAGGCGGTCGATGTCGCCATTCCACACCGCTGCGCGGCACGCTTCGCGATATCCGGGCTCACCAGGGCGCAACACGCTGAGTTCGAGAAGATCGAGATCGCTCATGGCGTCCTCCGACAAAAGAGACATCCGTTTCAAGAACGACTTGTTCCCTTTGTCAATGATCCTGTACGTCAGCTGAGACCGTCGCTAGCTGCAGAAATTCGTTCCCTGCTGATAGCTCGTCTTGAGATACGTCGCGTCACCCGCGGCCATCGATTGCACGACATTCTGCGCGTTGAGATCGAACAGGATGCCGCGTCCGGACACCGTGGTCGCGAGGAATGCGTGGCGCGCACCGGCCGTCAGCGACTCGGTCTGAATTCCGGCGTAGATCGTCTTGAGCTGCGCGAGGGGCGTGCCGAGCCATGCACCGGACGGCGTCGGAATCGTGGTCGACTTGTTGATCGCGACGTACAGCACGCCGTCGGTGCCGAACGACAACTGGACGCCCGCCCAAACGCCGGTGCCCTGTGCGGTTGTGTCCTGTGGACAGTTCGTACCGCCCGGCGTCACGTTGTCCAAACCGGGCGTGGCCTGCAGGTCCGTGAGTTTGCTGCCAAGCAGGTACGGTCCGGCGCCATCGACGCTGAACTCCTTCACGACACCGGGCGACGAAGGCGCTCCGGGACTCGGCGGACCGCTGGTGATGGCCGTCGACGGCGTGACCGGGGTCGACGCAACGGTGGGAGTGTTGGCCGCTCCATGCCCGCAAGCCGAAAGCGTTACCACAGCAGCGATCGCAATGACGGAGAGGAGTTGTCGCTTCACTCCATCAGTGCACCGCACCGCGCGCCCGCAGACAATGACCCGGACTGCCAGTTCCGATGATCCCGTTCGGCAATCGACGACCGTATGTGCCGTACGCTGCGCGGATGCTGGTGCTTGTCGCGCGTACTCCGGACCACAGTCTGCACGTCCACGTGCATGACGATCACACCGCCGAGATTCTCGACGCCAATCAGGCGGTGGTCCATAGGCGGATGCCGCTCGACGAGCTGGACAAGAAGCTCGCCCCGTACGGGTTCGCCGGCAGCGACCTGATCGAGTGCTGATCCACACCATGATCCACACTTTCGGAACGTCAGCGGCGTAATCCCGGACCGTCTAACGCCCGTACCGTTCCGTACTTCCTGATCATGCCGCCGACCACGAATTGGCGCACATCCGTGATCGACGCGTGATTCCGGCCATCGCGGAGGGCTAGGCCCCTCGCCTATCAACGTGCCCTACGCCGCGTGCGCACTCCATGGCTCGCACGAGTGCCCGGCAGATCTGGTTGAACTCCACATGGTTGACGGAAACGTACAGAACGATCCAATCGTTCTCGTAGTACGCCGACAGCTCTAGCGGACAGGGGTACTTACGCGTCACGACGTACAAGGTGACGGCAGCAAGCGCTAGGTAGATAACTGCGGCCAGGAGCGCGCCATACGACCGGGTGGCGACAACGATCACGGCAGCAACCAGGCCCTCGACCGCTGTCAACCGATACGCCAGCCGGCGCCCGACCGCCGGCAGAATCCCGGTTTGGACGTGAGACAGCGAGGCAACCGAGTAGGTGTGGCCCTGAATGCGAAGGTTCATCTGAGTAACTGAGACGCCGTTGCGGAGGGGATAGAAGACTCTCCCCTCGGCGGGCAGGTTTTGCCGGTAGATCCACACTGCAACCTCCGATGACGAGGCGTAGCTGGCGAGCGGCGACCTTACTGATCTGCATCGATCAGCGGCAATTTCTAGTTAACAGCATCTCACTGGACGTATCGTTTTGCAACTCCCGCATCGGGAAGATCGATCCGGGAAATGGCGCATGCACCCACCGGATCGGACGTTCCTCTGCGGGAAATGCGTGGAGTTGCTTCCCGGTAAGGAACCGTCGGTGTATAGTCCCGTGGCGTGTATACCAGCCCCAGGCTGCGGTGGCGGGTACAGGCAGAGAGGTGATCGAGGTGGCGGTTGCAACGTTGCGCGGTCGCCGTCTTGCGAACGAGCTACGGCAGCTGCGTGAAGCGGCTGGCTTGACGTTGGACGACGCTGCCAAAGAGGCGCTCATTTCCAAGTCAGCACTGTCGCGCATCGAGAATGCGTTGGTCACTCCGAGGCCGCTCGTCCTCCGGTCCCTGTGCCAGGCGTACAACGTGCCGAATCTGGAGGCGGAACGCCTGGCAGACTTGGGCAAGGCGGCCTCCCAGCCAGGCTGGTGGCACACATTCGCCGACCAGCTCAAGCAGGGCTATTCCGTCTTTATCGGCTTCGAGTCGGAAGCGATCGCCATAAAGAGCTACGAGCCATTGTTGGTTCCTGGTCTCTTGCAGACGAAAGAATACGCCGAAGCGATATCCCGGGCGGCCGAACGAACAGACGAAGAAACGGAACTGGGCGTCGCGGCGCGAATGAGGCGCCAAGAGCGAATTAAAGAGATGGACCTCTCGTATGTAATCGAGGAATCCACCCTTCGTCGGATAGTCGGGGGGCCCGACGTTATGACCGCCCAGTTGAAGCGGCTACTTGAGTTCAGCTACCAGCCCAAGGCATCCTTGCAGGTGGTGCTGGAAGGAGCCGGCGGTCACATCGCAATGGATGGTCAATTCGGACTACTAGAATTCGGTAACGACTTCCCCACCGTCGCGTTCGCGGAAACCCAAGCCGGCCAAATCTGGATCGAAGAATCGACCGACATTGAGCGCCTCATCCACGTGTTCGATAAGATGACTTCAACAGCGCTCGATGTCGAAGCCACACGCGACGTAATTAGACGCCACATCGGAGGATAAGTGAGTTCCCAAGATCATATGGACCAGTCCGGGGTTGCGCCGAGGTCATCGGCATGGCGCAAGAGCTCGAGGAGCGGGGGCGGTGGCTGCGTCGAGGTCAGGTCCACTTCAACCGGCGTAGAGGTTCGCGACAGCAAGAACATCTCGCTGCCAAGCATCCACGTCGGCCAAGCAGCATGGTCGGAGTTCCTTCTGGCTATCAAAGCCGGCGAATTCGACCACCACGCCACTCGCTAGGCTGGCGGACTCGGGTTTCTTCGGTGCGTCGTCGGAGCATCGCTGAGGCTCCGACGACGGTGATGCCTGCGCTCCTCACAACAGAGCGAATCGTTCATGAAATTGCCAAGCGCCCTTGACCGGCGTAGCCGCTGGTCAAGGGCGCTTTTGCTGCTCTGGGCGGAGGGCTAGGGATTCGAACCCTAGAGGAACATCACTGCCCCTAGCGGTTTTCAAGACCGCCGCCATCGGCCACTAGGCGAGCCCTCCCGGCGCCGGCGCCAAGGCACCGGTCCGCGACCAGTGTGCCAGATCCGCCCGGGTCCTGTCCTTTCGGCAGTACGGCTACGCCGCGTGTTCGAAGATCAGCTCCAAGCCGTCCTCGTCGTCCCACTGCTCACCGTTGCGCACGAAGTCGAACCGCGCAATCGTCGCCAGCGACGCTTCGTTTTCCGGACTGATCGTCGCTCGAAGAACCGTCACGCCGGGTTCATCCGTCGCACGCTGCAGAAGCGCTGCCACGATCGCGGTCGCAAAACCAAGCCTTCGGCGCTCCGGTACGACCGTGTAGCCCATCTCGATCATCCCGGTCTCGTCCGGCGGCCCGTGGTATCCGGCGTACCCGACGGCGTACCCGGTGTCGGCATCGATCACCGCGGCCGCAACCCACCGTTCGGCGGTTGGATCCGAAGCGATCTGCTCGACGCGGCGCCGCCAGAGCGACTGTGCAGCGGCGCTCACGAAGTGTGCGGATAGCGGCGTCCCCGCCGACGTCGAGGCGGCCGCAAGATCCCCTGCGATCAGAGCTTTCATCGCCACTACCGGCAGTGGCACGAACCGTATATTCACGCGGCCAACCTACTCGTGCCGTGATCACGAAGGATTGAACGGGCAATAGCGCGTCCAGCCCTTCGTGATCACGAACAGAAACTACTTCGACGTCGCGGTTACCGATGTCGCGGTCATGTTGCCGGTGCTGTCGGGCGTACCGCCGGCGATTGTCACGGTTTCGCCGACCTTCAGGGCGCTCAGCTTCGTCGTGCTTGCCGTGGTGACCTTCGTCGAACCACTCGTCTTCACCGTCAACACGGTTCCATCGGACAGCGTGACGTAGATCGTCGTACCGTCGACGAGCTTGACCGTCCCGGTCTGTGCCGCAGCCGCCGACGAAGCGCCACCGCCCCCGGTGCCGCCACCACCGAAGCCGGGGAATCCGCCTGTGCCACCTTCGCCACGAGCACCCGTCCCCGTACCGCCTCGCGCAAACTGGCTGCGTGCGTTCGCGATCGCCGCTGCGGCATTGTTCGATGACGATGAGCCGTAGTTCTTCTCGACCTGAATCCCGCCGAGGAATCCCCCGACGATGAGCGCCAACCCGCCGATGATCACCGTCGTACGGTTGAACCACGTCTTCGGCGCTGCGTGCGCGAGTTCCTTGCTCAGATCGTCGGCGAACGGATCGGAGTCCAGGTCGACAGCGGAAGCGGGCTCGATCTCGGCGGTCGCGTCCTGCGGTCGATCGAAGGACTGCGACTGGTCGGAAGACTGCGACTGGTCGAAGGACTGCGGCTCGTTGAAGAAGTCGTCCGGAAACTCTTCCGCCTCGTGGGCACCGTGTGCCGACGCTGACTGCACGGGAATGTCACTCATAACGCAAAGCCTCAATCGGTCGCAGAGCCGCTGCGCGGCTCGCCGGGTAACTTCCGAAGAACAGTCCGATGGCGACCGAGACCCCGAACGCGAGCGCGACGGAACTCGGCACGATCACCGGTTTGATGCCGACAATGGAGAACTGGCTGCCGACCAGCGCACCCAAGACGCCGAGTGCACCTCCGAGGACGGACAGCACGATCGCCTCGACCAGGAACTGCGTCATGATGGTCCGGCGCCGGGCGCCGAGCGCCTTGCGGATACCGATTTCGCGGGTCCGCTCGGTGACGGTCACCATCATGATGTTCGTGATGCCGATGCCGCCGACGAGCAGACTGATTCCAGCGACCGCACCGAGCAGAACCGTGAACGTCTTCGCCGTGTCCGTACGCGTGGACAGCAGCTCGGACTGGTTCAGGATCGTGAACGGCTCGCTGGTCGTGTTCGTGACCTTCAGCTTCGCGTTCAGAATCGACGTGACTTCGGCCTGCGCTTGCGTCACGGTGTCCGGACTGGTCGCCTGTACCAGAATCTCGCTCAGTGACCCGTACCCCGTGAGTGAAGCGCGCACCGCGCTGACCGGAGCGATCGCGACGTTGTTCGGGTCATTAAAGCCGGCCGTGCCCTTGTCACCGAGGACGCCGACGACCGTGAACAGCGTGCCGCCGACGGTGATCTGTTGTCCGATCGGGCTGCCGTCCGGGAACAGGTCGGTCACGACGGTCTGGCCGATCAACACGACCTTCCGGTTCGTGGCCACGTCCTGATCGGTGAAGCCGCTCCCGCTGGAGATCGTGTAGTTCGATGCTTCGAGGTAGCCGGGCGTCGTACCGATGAATTGACTCACGGTGTCGCTGGTGCCTTCGTAGACGGCGGCCTCGGACGACGTCACGACCGGAGACGCCGACTTCACGTCCGGTGCGAGGCGGGGATCGACCAGCGCGGTCGCCATTTCCGGCGTCAGCGACGTGCTGCGCGTGGTGGTGCCGCTGAACCGGCCGCCGCCGGACTGGATCGTCAGCGTATTCGTGCCGAGGCTCTCGATGCTTTTCTCGATCGCCTGGGACGAGCCGTTGCCGACCGCGACCAGGAGAATCACGGCACCGACACCGATCAGAATGCCGAGTACGGTGAGGCCGGACCGAAGCTTGTTCGCGCCGACGCCCCGAAGCGCAAATCGGATGGTCTCCAGCGGGTTCATACCGTGACCGTCCGTTCGAGGTAGGGCAGGGGCCGGTGCCGGGAGTCTTCGACGATGTCGCCGTCGACCAGCCGGATCAGTCTCCGGGCATGATCGGCAACATCCGGCTCGTGGGTAATCAGCACGATCGTGCGACCGGATCGGTTGAGGCGATCGAGGACCGACAGCACGTCCAGTGTGGATTTGCTGTCCAGGTTTCCGGTCGGCTCGTCGGCCAGCACCAGAGCGGGCGCCGTGACGAGGGCCCTCGCGACCGCGACTCGCTGTTGCTGGCCGCCGGACAGCTGGTTCGGTTCGTGACCGCCCCGCTCACCGAGTCCGACGAGTTCGAGGGCGGCCTGGGCCCGCTTGCGACGCTCCGATGACCGTACGCCGGCGTAGGCGAGCGGCAACTCGACGTTCGCGAGCGCGGTCGTCCGGGGAATCAGATTGAACGACTGGAACACGAACCCGATCCGGCGGTTCCGAACGAGCGCGAGCTGCCGATCGTCCAACCGCGACACGTCCGTGCCATCCAGCAGATATTGCCCTGCGGTCGGGATGTCGAGGCAACCGAGGATATTCATCAGCGTCGACTTGCCGGAGCCGGACGAGCCCATGATCGCGACGTAGTCGCCACGCTCCACGGTGAGCGAGACCCCGCGCAGCGCGTGCACCGCGGTCTCCCCGGCACCGTACGTCTTGACCAAATTGATGACATCGAGGACCGGACGCGGCGACGAAGTTTGCGACGACATCATCGGCCGCCCGTTCCGCCACCTGCGCCGCGGCCGGTGAACCCGCCACCGGTGCCGCCGAAGCCGCCACCGCCGCCGAGACCAGCGCCGCTGCCGAAGCCCGCGAACGGATTCGTCGTGGTGCCGGTGGTCGTCTTCGCAGCCGGCAGGGTCAGCTTCTGTCCGACCGTCACGCCGGATTTGATCTCCGTGTAAGTGTCACCGACGACGCCCACCTGCACGATCGTCGGGATTGTCGATCCGACCACGCGCACCGTACTGATCGCACCGGTCGTGGTCACGGCGGAAGTCAGTACCGCAGTGACGTTCGTGGCCGACGCGGTCGTGACGTCGACGGTCGTGCTCTGGCCGATCCGGATCCCGTCCGGGAGGCTGGTCAACTTGACGACCACCCCGTACGTCACGACGTTATTGCTCGTCGTTGCGGTCGGATCGATCGATGCGACCTTGCCGGTGGCGGTTGCGCCGGTCAACGCGTTCCACGTGATCGTGGCCGGCATGCCGACCTTGAGCTTCGTGGCGTCCGCTTCGGCGAAGTTGGTGTCCGCCTCCATCTGGGTGAGGTCGGCGATCTGCATGAAGCCGCTGCTGGACGAGCTGGAGCTCGAACTGGATGACGAATTGCTGCCTCCGCCCCCGCCCGCGCCACCGCTGCCGCTTCCCGAAGAGGCGGACGAAGACGCGCCCGACGATGCCCCGACCACGCCGTTCTGGGCGATGATCGTGCCGGCGATCGGCGCCTTCAATACGCATCCGGTTACCGCGGCCTGTGCGGAAGTAACCGCGTCCTGAGCCGTGTCGACCTGCGTCTGCGCGGTGTCGATCGACGTGGTGTCCTTGCTGTCCTCGGCCCGCGTCAGGCTGTCCTCGGCCGACGTCAGGTTGTCATCCGCGGTCTGGAGCTGCTCGTTCGCGGCGGTCGGGTCGATCTTGGCCAGCGTCTGGCCCTTCTTGACCTTGTCGCCCAGCTTGACGTAGATGTTCGTGACCGTGCCGCTGGTGGTGAAGTTCGCCGCGATGACATCGGAGCTCGCGATCGTGCCGGACGTGGAGACCGTCTGCGTCACGTTTCCGGTGATCACCGTCGTCGTCTCGGTGCCGGCCGTCGTAGCGGTCGGGGTCGAGTCGGATGCCCACACCGTGTTGTAGGCCCAGCCTCCGCCCGCCAGGACGAGCGCGGCCAGCACTACGTTCACCGCAATTACCGGTTTGCGCAGCGCAGATGTCAATTGCCTCGGTTGCATGGCCGGAATCATTTACGAGACCCCTCGACGTCAACCTCAGGAAAGCTGGGAAAATCCTCGGAACTTTCGTCTTCATCTTCAAAATCGTCCAGGTCATCCGCAGCCGGCAGGATCACTCGGAACGTACTTCCAGCTCCAAGCGCTGTCGTCAGCTCGACCCGGCCATGGTGAGCGACCACGATTGCCGCCACAATTGCGAGTCCAAGTCCGGCGCCACCGTGTCGCCGATCGCGACTGCGTTCGACTCGGTAAAGACGTTCGAAGACGCGCTGCGCCTCCTCGGCCGACATGCCCGGTCCGGTGTCGGTCACTTCCAGAACGGCGACCGGTGTATCCGAGCTGATCTCGCGCCCGACCGAGGCGGTCGGCGGCACGGTCGTCGGGCTGTGCGGTCGGCCGACCCGCACCACCACACGTGCGTCGTCCCCGGTGTGCTGCAACGCGTTGCTGACCAGGTTCGTCGCGACCTGCCGCAGCCGGTCGTCATCGCCGATGACGGTGACGGGTTCGAACGTATCGAACGCATCCTCGAGCGCGGCCAACTGCACAAACCTTTTTGGTACGCGTACGTGCGCATCACGCACCGTCTCGGCCGCGACGCCGAGAAGATCCACCGGACCCTCCCGCATCGGCCGCTCCTCGTCGAGCCGGGCCAACTGCAGAAGATCATTCACGAGTACGCGCATCCGGACGACTTCACTCTCGATCCGGCCCATCGCCTCGTCGAGTTCCGGTCCGGGCGGCGTACCGCCGCGACGGTAGAGCTCGGCGAAGCCCTGGATCGACGTCAACGGCGTACGCAGTTCGTGCGACGCATCCGCGAGGAACTGGCGAAGTCGCTGCTCCGAGGCGGTACGGGCATCAAGTGCAGCCTCGATCCGAACCAGCATCGCGTTGATCGCCCCGCCGAGGCGCCCCGACTCGGTATGCGGATCGACGTCCTCGACGCGTTTGGACAGGTCTTCACCGCCCGCGATGTCGGTTGCCGTCTCCTCCATCCGGGTCAGCGGGCGGAGACCTATTCGGACCACACCCGACGCCGCCAGACCGATCGCGACGAGCATCAGCAGCGTGACCACCGCATCGACTTCGAGCACGTTCTTCGACGTGTTGGTGACGTCCTTGAGAGAGACCGCGGCCACGGTATAGCCCGGATTCGGATCATCCGGCGGATTCGCCCGAGCCAGGACGCGCCACGAATTGCCATCGGCCCCATCGACCGTGTACGGCTTGCCGGTCGCGGCGTGCGCCTTGATCGAGGCGAAGCTGCCGAGCTTCGGACCGGGCGTCAGTGAGCTGGCCGGCACCGTGGCACCGTTTACCACCGTGGTAGCCGTACCGGTCGGGCTGTAGGTCAGGATCCGGTACTCCGGCCCGATGCCGCGCGGGCCTCGAAAGTACGGACCGGGCTGGCCGCCACCGGCGTTGTCACCGTAATTTCGCGGCACCCCGGTCGGCGTGCGCTGCAGTTGAGTGTCGACCTGGCCGATCAGATAACTGCGCAGCAGGAGCCAGCCGGCGAGGTTCGCCACGATCAACGCAATCGCCGCGAGCACCGCGATGGCGACACCGAGTCGCGTACGCAGGGTCCACTGCCGCCACGCCCGTACGCCCGGCACCTTGACGGCGCTCCGGGCGGTCAGGCTCACTCGTCGCCTCCACGCGGAAGGCGCAGCGCGTACCCCACTCCCCGGACGGTGTGGATCAACGCCGGACCGTGCTTGTCAATCTTGCGGCGCAAGTAATACACGTACGACTCGACGATCCGGCCGTCGCCACCGAAGTCGTAGCTCCAAACCCGGTCGAGAATCTGCGCCTTGGAGACCACCCGACCGGCGTTCGTCATCAGGTAACGCAGCAGGTTGAACTCGGTCGGCGAGAGATCGATCAGCTTGCCGCCGCGCCGAACCTCGTGCGCGTCCTCGTCCATTTCCAGGTCCGCGTACGACAGGATGGCCGAATCGAGCGCGTCCACCTCCGAGCGGCTGCGCCGCAGGATCGCGCGGATTCGGAGCACGACCTCTTCGAGGCTGAACGGCTTCGTGACGTAGTCGTCGGCGCCGACGGTCAGGCCGGAAATCCGGTCCTCGACGGCGTCTCGCGCGGTCAGGAACAGGACCGGCACCGGCCGGCTCGCGCGCAGCCGCCGGGCGACCTGGAATCCGTCCAGATCCGGCAGCATCACGTCGAGGACGACGAGATCCGGCTCGAATTCCTCGGCCACGATCAGCGCGTCGTGGCCGCCGCCGGCCGTACGGACGTCGAAATCGGTCAACCGCAGCGTCGCCGAAAGCAGGGCACAGATGTTGGGCTCGTCGTCGACCACGAGAACGCGGGTCGGACGGGCGGATGGCTCACCGAGAGGTCGCACGCAGATGCTCCTTTGCCGAACGTAACGTCCGAGTTCTATCACCGGATACTCGGCTCAATGTCGGTGAAACCTCGGAGTTGGCTGGATGCCATCGTGCCTACCGCCATCATGACACCGCGATAAACCGCGACACGTCGCCACACGGCGGCGAGCTTCCGCTACCGTTGCTGCTCATGGTGCTCGTGCGTCGATCGTTCGCCCGCCGCCGGTCGGCAGACGGCCGCCTGCGCATACTGGCCGCCGCCCCGATCGCGGCAGCGTTGCTGCTGTCCGGCAGCTTGGCCGGTTGCTCGGCCGGAGCCCCGATCCGGACGACGGCGTTCACCGCGACGCAGGTGGCGGCGCCCGATCTGGGAATCAACGTCGCCAATCTGATGCAGGCCGCGTTGCCGTCGGCGCTGAACGCGTACATCAGCTCGAAGGGCGGTAACGCCGCCGTCGACGTCCTCGATCAGGTCACCGGCGCGACCGTCGCGGTGAACGAGGACCGGACGTTCCAGACCGCCAGCATCGTCAAGTTCGACATCCTGGCCACCCGTCTCTATCAGACCCAGCAAGCCGGAGCCGCGCTGTCGAGCGGTCAGAAGGCGCTGGCCAAGCTGATGATCACGCAGAGCGACAACGATGCCGCATCGTCGCTCTACTCGGCTGATCACGGCGCGAGCGGCGTGAAGGCCGCGAACTCGGTGTTCGGGCTGAAGGAGACCGCACCGAATACGTCGTGGGGCAAGACGCACACGACGGCGTCGGATCAGATCCGGCTGCTGACCGCGGTGTTCGGCCCGAACAGCCCGATCAGCGATGCCAATCGCGAATACATGATGTCGCTGATGAGCCAGGTCGAACCGGATCAGGCTTGGGGCATCACGGCCGCGAAGACGTCGGCGGCGACGGGTGTGTACGTCAAAAATGGCTGGGTTGAGATGGACGACTACGGGCATCTCGAGGGCGACAACAGCATCGGCCGGATCGTTGAGCCTGGTCACGACTGGTTGATCGCTACTATGTCGAACCGGAATCGTACTGATCTTGCTGGGGAAGCGATTCTTGAGGGTCTGGCTTCTATTGCGGTCTCTGGGCTTCGTCTTTCTTCGGCTGCTCCTTCTAGTTAGTGGTTGCGGTTTAGGCGGGTGGTTAATGAGCATTCCGCGTGATCGTGGCACCGGCTGGGGTGGCTTTGCTTCGCTCGCCGCTCGCGCTGCTCGCCGGTCGGCTGACCAGGCTGACCAGGCTGTTCGCGTCTGTCGCGCTTCTCCCCTTGGTCCTGTTGTTGGGGGCTAGTTGGTTACCAGGACCTTTTGGCCTTCGGTTAGGCCACTGGTGATTTCGGTGCCCTGATCGCCGTTTAGGCCCGTGGTTACCGTGACGGTTTGATCCGCGGTGCCGCTCTGGACGGTGACGGTGGATTTGCCGTTCGTCGTGGTTACGGCGCCGGCCGGGACATAAAGTGTGTTGTCGGATTGGTCCGTGGTTACCGCTACCGTGGCGCTCTGGCCAAGCAGCAGGTCGGCCGGCGGAGTCGTGAACTCCAGCTGTACGCCGAACTTGACCAGGCTTCCCGAGGCGGTGCCGGCTGGATCGATTTGCGTGACCTTGGCCGGGTACGTGACACCGGGGTGGTTCGCGAGCGAGATCGTGGCGGCCTGACCAACCTTGATCGGCGCAACATCCGCCTCCGAGAACGACGCCTCGACGGCGACCGCGTCCACGGCGCTCAACACGATGAATCCGGAACCACCGGCGGAAACCTTGTCGCCCACCGCGCCGGATACGGACAGTACGCGGCCGTCGTCGGGCGCCGTGATCGTCGTACCGGCGAGCGCGGTCTGTGCTTCTTCGAGAGCGAGCTCGTCATTGTGGACGGACTGTTGCGCCCGCAGCAGGTTGTCGCCGCCCGAGCCCGAGCCGTTCTGTGAGTTGCCGCCGCCCGAGCCGCTACCGGAGCCACCGCCGGATCCGCCCGAGCCGGACGTCGTCGAGCATGTGGAGGTGTGAGTCGGCTTCGGCGTGACGGTACGGGTGACCGTCACGGTCGGGGCCGGAGTCGGCTTCGTGCTCTGGCCGGGCGATACCGATGGGGACGGGCTGACGCTCGGCTTCGCGACGACGTACGCGGCGGCCTGCGCATTTGCACAACTGCTCGTGGTGGTCGGCGCCGCAGCCTGCTGCTCGGCAAGCGTGAGGTTCGTATTCGCCGCGTCGAGCGCCGACTCGGCCTGCGTCACGGCGGCCTCCGCGTCGGTTGCATCGAGCGTCGCGAGAGTTTCACCGGTCGTCACGGTCTGGCCGGCCTTGACTGAGACCGTTGCCAGCGTGCCGTTGGTCCCGAACGTCAAAGCCCGCTCATCGATCGGCTGCACGGTGCCGCTCGCCGACGCGGTGACCGTCACCGCGCCGCGCTTCACCTGGCCGACCGTAATTTTGGCCGCCGTGGCCGGAGTCGAACCACCCCATGCCCAGACGGCGGTTACGGCAAGGCCGACGACAACGATCGCAGCAACGCCGATCACAACACCACGCTGGCTGTTGCGACCGATGGATGACCCGAGTCTCATGGTGACGGAGTGTGCCGTCGCCGGCTCTTGATTACCTCGGTTGAACCTGGGAGCCACCTTGGAATCATCGCTCCCAGCAGATTACGAGCTTCGCCTGACACTCCGTCGAGGTGGCTCGTGTCTGATCAGCGACGGTGTGTTCAGTGTGACGCTGTTCGCCCGTTCCGGGCGGATGGTGCGAAGGAGGAAATGTGAAGGTTCGTCAGCTTGGCCGCATCGGAGCCGCGTTGGCCGCCACCGCGGCGACCGTGACCATGCTCGCTGCCTGCGGCGGTAGCAGCGCGAAGACCCCAGCCGCGAACACCAGTACGCCGGGGGCAACCGCTTCAGGCCAGGCGGGCATCCAGGCGTACATCTCCTGCCTGAACAAGAACGGCGTCACGATCAGCCTGCCGTCGCGCGGCACCGGCGTACGTCCATCGGGTCGCCCCAGCGGTGGTGTCCGGCCGTCCCGCTCGCCGGGTGCCGGTGGCGGTTTCGGCGGTGGTGGATTCGGTGGTGGTGGATTCGGTGGTGGCCTGTTCGGGGACGCCAACAACCCGCCGGCCGGTGTCTCTCAGGCCACCTGGTCCGCCGCGCTTACCGCGTGCAAGTCGGTGCAGCCTTCGTTCGGCGGCGGCAACGGCTTCGGTGGTGGCGGTGGCACCGCGTTCCAGGCGTACCGCAACTGCCTGACCTCGCACGGCGTCAGCGCATCCGCCGCGCCGAATTCGCTGAAGACATCCGACCCGACCGTCGCGGCCGCCGAGAAAGCCTGCCAGCCGCTGCTCCCGACGCGAGGCGCGAACCCGAACCCGTCGCCCACGAGCTGACGTTCCGAGGCAAGGCAAAACCCGAACTGCCGGGGCCGATGATCGGCCCCGGCAGTTCGGTTAAGTGCGAGCTTCTCGGTCAGGTAAGAGCTTCAAGCTCGGCGAGCACGGTGTTGTCGAGCACGGTGCCATCGGTGCGGACCTGCCGCAGGTACCACACCTGCAGCGGCGTACGTCCCTGATTGAACTGCCAACGGCCGCGCGGGCTGTCGAACGCGAGCTGCGAGCCCAGCGCCGTATTGAGCGCCTGCGGTGTGAGGTCGCCGTTGATCTTCGCAATCGCGGCGGCCAGGACGGCACCGGCGTCGTACGTCGTCATCGCGTACGTGGTCGGAACCTGATCTTGGTACGAGCTTAAATATTCACTGGTAAACGTCTGATTCGCCATGTTGATGAGGCCCGGTCCATAGTTCATCGACGTGAATGTGCCGCTAGCCGAGGCGGCCTGCTTACTCTGCTCGGTCAGCGAACCGGGACCGCAGAGCACGGTATCGATCCCGGCCTTCCGGTACGCGGCTGTGAATGCCGGGCCGGCCGGAGCGGCCACCGCCGCGAACACGAGGTCGGCCTGCCACGACTGGATCTGGTTCATCGCGCTCGTCAGATTCGACGTCGTCACGACGTTGATCGTGATGGACTCGCTTCCGAGCGTATCGATGAATGCCTTCGCCTCGGCCACCGCGTCGCTCGACGAGTCGTGGTAGACGACCACGCTGGACGGGCGTCGTACCTGCGTCTTCGTGCTCTTGCCGGGCGGCGAGCCGAGAAGATGGTCGGCGAGCGCCCGGCTGGCCTCACCGGCCACGAACGACGTACGCCAGACGAAGACCGATGTCGGCATCGACGCGGGTGACCCATTCGTCCCGACCACCGGGATCTTCGCGGTCGTGACATCGCCCGCGACCGCGGCCAGTACGTCGGAGTTCGCGATACCGACCAGCACGTCGTACGAACCGGATTTCAAAGCGCTGCGGACCGCGGCGATACCCGATGCCGTCGTCGCGCCCTCGTCGATCGTGTTCACTGCGACCGTGGCACCGGAGAGCGTGTGGTTCACCTGCGTCAGATAAAGGTTGAAGCCGTTCAGCATCTCGAAGCCGACCTCTTGCAACGGCCCGGATCGCGGCACGATCAAACCGATGCGCAGCGTTTGCGCAACTGCAGACGGTGTGGACTGGGTCGAACATGCCGACAGCAACGGCACCGCCGCGCCGGCCACACCGACCGATGCGAACAGCCGGAGGGCACCTCGGCGATCGATCACGCGGCGCGCAACAGTTGCAAGATCATTCTCTTCGGGCACGTCCGCTATCCTCGCCCGCTGTTGCATACGCTGGCAAGTCCTGCCAGTACCGGACCCCACGCCGGCGACAACGGATCGATCACCCCGAAGTGCTCGATGGCCGCAAGGTCGATCAACGTCGCGGTATCGCCGGCCGCGGCCGACATACGAACGAAATCCGCGCCGAGCCTAAACGGTACGTTGTCGTCGAGGCGGCCGTGCACGACGACACATGGCACACCGGTCGGCACGTTGGCGGCCGGATCAACCGCGGCGTACCGATCCGGTACGTCATCCGGTCCGCCGCCGAGCACCGCACCCACCGCGCCGCCGCCGAGTCCGAGCGCGTACCCGCTTGCCATGTCGGCGACCGGAGCCAGTGCCACGACGCCTTGCACGCTTTCGCTCGTACGGGCGGCCCACAGCGCGAGCTGCCCACCGGCCGAATGCCCCATCAGGACCAGGCCGTCCGCCCGGAACGCACCTGAGACCAGCCCGGGCACCGCGGCAACGCCGGCCGCCACGTCGTCGAACGTCATCGGCCACCCACCGCCGCCGCCGACACCGTTGCCGACCCGGCGATATTCCAACGTTGCGACCGGATAACCGGCGGCGGACAGCGCCTCGGCCGCCGGTGCCACGTGCGACCGGTCGTACGCGGCCTTCCAAAAACCGCCATGGATGAAAATGACGAGCGGCCGGTCGGTCGGCTCGGCCGGCAACCAGACGTCGGCGACATGCTCCGCAAGCGGCCCGTACGCGACGGTGGCGTCCGGCGGGCGAGCGGAACGGGTGAGGATGTCGTCGGCCATGTCGATACGGTACGACCCGGCCACGGCCGCCCCCGCTGGTACGGCAGGATGGTGACCATGACGGACGAGAAGCCGGCAGAAGCCGGCAACGAGCAGAGCCGGACCGTCGTCGTGGTCGGCCCGGACGGCCAGCCGATCGGCACGATGGAGGTCGGCAGCGATGACGACGCCCGCGAAGACCCGTCCCGCTTGATCGAACATCCGGCGAAGGTGATGCGGATCGGCAGCATGATCAAGCAACTGCTGGAAGAGGTCCGCGCATCGCCGCTGGACGAGGCCGGACGCCAGCGCCTGACGGAGATCCACCGGCGATCGATCCGTGAGCTCGAGGATGGCCTCGCACCGGAGCTCGTCGACGAACTCGAGCGGTTGTCGCTCCCGTTCGAGCCCGGGCATGTCCCGAGCGAAGCGGAGCTCCGGATCGCGCAGGCACAGCTCGTCGGCTGGCTCGAGGGCTTGTTCCACGGCATTCAGGCCGCGCTCGTCGCGCAGCAGATGGCCGCGCGAGCGCAGCTCGAACAGATGCGGTCGGGCACGCCGGCGCTGCCGATGGGCGGCCGGCTGGCCAGCCCCGGCGCACCACACGCGCACCCCGGCGACCAGGGCTCCGGCACAGGTCAATACCTCTAAATCAATAAGGTACGGCGGGGCGGTAGGACGTTTGTCCTGCCGCTTCTGCGCATCCTGAGCCTGCCGCGACGCGATGCCGGCGCCTTACGTTCGTAAACATGACGACCGAACCCCCCGCCGTCCGAATGGTCGGTGTTGACCGGCGCTTCCGACACGTCGACGCCGTCCTGGGAATGGACCTGACGATCGGCAGCGGCGAGACGATCGCACTGCTCGGGCCGAACGGTGCCGGTAAGTCCACAACGATCAACCTGATGCTCGGGCTCGTGCCGCCCGATCGCGGCCTGGTCGAGTTGTTCGGCATTACTCCGGCGCGCGCGATCGCCGACGGGCGGATCGGCGCGATGCTGCAGGACGACATGTTCCTGCCCAGCACGACCGTCCGTGACTTCGTCACGCTCGCCCGGCGCCTGTACACGCGATCCGCGCCGGTCGGTGAACTCCTCGCCGTGGCCGGCCTGACCGACAAGGCGTCGACAAAGCTCAACAAGCTGTCCGGTGGCGAGGCCAAGCGAGCCCGCTTTGCGTTCGCGCTTGCCGGGGATCCCGATCTGATCATCCTGGACGAGCCGACCGCGGCCATGGACGTCGCCGGCCGGCAATCGTTCTGGGCCACAATGCGGCGCTACGCCGAGCGTGGTACGACGATCATCTTCGCCACGCACTATCTCGAAGAGGCGGACGACTTCGCGGATCGGATCATCGTGATGGCACATGGTCGAATCATCGCGGACGGGACCGCGGCCGAGGTCAAGAAGCTGGCGGCCGGCCGTACCGTGGCGTTCGCGCTCTGTGGATCAACCTCAGCCGGCCTGGACCGCCTCCCGGGCGTGCGCACGGTGGACGTGCGTGGCGATCGGGTCACGCTCGCCGTAGTCGCTCTCGCGCGGGGCAAAACGAGCGATCCGTTCTGGTCGTCGATCGGACTTGCCGCGTTCGTGATCCTCTACCTGATCGTGGTCGTCCGAGCGTTCGATGGCGGCCGGCCGGTGACGCCGTTCGTGACCGCCCGGCTGCTGGTCCTCGCCGCGATCGGGATCACGCTGCTGTGGGTGCACGGCTTGGAGAGCGAGTGGGCCAACACAATGCTGTACGTGACGGTCAGTGGCGTCGCGGTGTTCGCTCGGCGGTGGGCGATCGCCTGGGTCGTGGGTTGCACTCTGGTCATTGCGGCTTACTGCACCTATGGCCCCGGGCGAGCCATGGACTTTCCCGACAAGATGTCATTCGGCTACCAGGTCGCGGTCGCGAGCGCCCTGGTGTTCACGATCAAGCAGATGATCCGCTACATCGGCCTTCTCCGGCGTACACGCGAGATGCTCGCCGAGAACGCGGTCTCGGACGAACGGCTTCGGTTCGCCCGCGACCTGCACGACTTACTCGGACATACGCTGTCGGTGATCGTGGTCAAAGCGGAGGTGGTACGTCGGCTGGCCGAGCAGGATCCGGCCGGCGCCGCTCGGGAGGCGGCCGACATCGAATCGATCGGTCGCAAGGCGCTCGCCGATGTCCGCGATGCCGTCGGCGGGTACCGCGACGTCGAGTTCGCGAGCGAATTGGAAGGCGTACGCGCAGCGTTGTCCGATGCCGGCATCCGAGTGACGATCGACGTCGTGCCGTTGCCACGAAGGGTGGAAGGACTGTTCGGCTGGGCGGTACGGGAAGCGGCGACAAACGTGATCCGGCACAGCCGGGCCCGTACGGTCTCGATCGTCGCGCGTACCGACGGCGAGGCCGCGCACCTGGACGTCACCGACGACGGGATCGGCGCCCGAAACGCCCACAATGCCTCGGGTACCGGCCTGCGCGGGTTGCGCGAGCGCTTCGCCGCCGCTGACGGTTCGGTTGCGACATCGTCCGACGGACGCGGATTCTGCCTGATGGCAACGCTGCCGTTGCAAGCTCGCACATCGGCCGACGCGGTGCACACGTGATCCGCGTACTGCTCGCCGAGGATCAGGGCATGATGCGCAGCGCGCTCTCGCTTCTGCTCAGTCTCGAGCCGGACATCGAGGTTGTCGCCGAAGTGTCGAACGGTTCGGATGTGGTCGCCGCCGCGATCACATCCGGTGCCGAGGTGGCTCTGCTCGACATCGAGATGCCGGGCATGTCCGGCCTGGACGCAGCCGCCGAACTGCGTACGGCCCTACCGTCGTGTCGCGTACTGATCCTTACGACGTTCGGTCGGCCCGGCTACCTTCGGCGCGCGATGGATGCCGGTGCGAGCGGGTTCCTGGTCAAGGACGGCCCGGTCGAAGAGCTGGCCAGCGCAATCCGACGTGTACTGGCCGGTGAAAACGTCGTCGACCCGGTGCTCGCGACAGCGGCGCTCGCGGCCGGACCCAATCCGCTTTCCGCCCGCGAGCGCGATGTACTGGCGGCCGCGGTGGACGGCGCCACGATCGCCGACATCGCGGCGAGGCTGCACCTGTCCGACAGCACCGTGCGCAACTATCTGTCGTCCGCGATCGGCAAAACCCGGACGCGTAACCGGATCGAGGCGGTTCGGCACGCCCGTACGAACGGTTGGCTCTAGGAGAACAGCCGCTCCAAGTACTGCGCTACGCCATCTTCATCGCACGATGCGGTGATCTCGCCCGCGACGGCGAGCAGCTCACGGTGTGCGCTGGCGACGGCAACGCGGCCCCAACCGGCGTACGCGAACATCGGCAGATCGTTCGGCATGTCCCCGAAAACGAGGATGTCGCTCGGATCGACACCGGTGTCCAACGCGACGACCGCGAGCCCGCTCGCCTTCGTCACGCCACGGGGACAAATCTCGACGTACCCGAGGCCGGCCTGGGTCATCTCGACGATTTCCGGGCCGACCAGTTTCCGTGCGGACGCGAGCAATTCATCGGCAGACAGTGTCTCGGAGTGGATGAACGCCTTGGTCAGCAGGCCGGTGAGCGCTTCGGTCCGGTCACACGCGTGTACCTCGTTCGAGAAGCGCCAGGCCGGATGCGGCTCGCCCCAGAGGAACGCATCAACCGACGTAACCGGTTCGACCAGCACGGACAGCTGACCGAGCGAGGCTTCGAGCGTAGCGATCACGTCCGCCACCAGCGCCGCCGGCATGTTCTCGGCCAGCAGCGTACGGGGGGCATCGGGCAGCGAGAGGTCGAGCACCGTCGCTCCCTGAGCGAGCACGAAATAGGTCGCTTCGGGCAGATCGCGGCGAGAAAGGTCGAGCAGTCGCGGGCCGCGTCCGGTCACGCCAACGATCGGAATGCCGTACGCGACGACGCGATCAAACGCCGCACGCGTACGCGCGGATGTCGTGCCGTCCTCCCGGACGACCGTGCCGTCCAGATCCGTCGCAATGAGCTTCGGTAGCCCTCTCACAGTGCCTCCTCGGATACCGGGGACGCAACGCTACACCGGATTTCCGGGGGTTCGAGGACTATTTCGCCACGTCAAGACGAATTTACGATTTCGGCTCAAGGACTTCGCGGCCACCGAGGTACGGTCGAAGAGCCTTGGGTACGTAGACCGAACCGTCCGGTTGCTGGTGATTTTCCAAGATTGGGATCAACCAGCGGGTGGTTGCCAGCGTGCCGTTCAGCGTTGCGGCGATCTGCGGCTTGCCGTCCTCGTCCCGGTACCGGATGTTCAGGCGCCGAGCCTGGAACGTGGTGCAGTTCGACGACGAGGTCAGCTCGCGGTACTGGTTCTGCGACGGCACCCATGCTTCGGTGTCGAACTTCCGCGCCGCCGACGAGCCGAGATCACCGGCCGCGACATCGATCACCCGGTACGGGATCTCGACCTTCGCCAGCATCTCCTCTTCCCAGGCGAGCAGCCGCAGGTGCTCCTCGGCCGCTTCCTCGGGACGGCAGTACGAGAACATCTCCACCTTGTCGAACTGGTGCACGCGCAGGATGCCGCGGACGTCCTTGCCGTAGCTGCCGGCCTCGCGACGGAAGCACGACGACCAGCCCGCGTACCGGGTCGGCTGGTCGAGATTGATGATCTCGTTGCTGTGGTACGCGGCCATCGAAACTTCGCTCGTACCGACCAGGTAGAGGTCATCCGCTTCGAGCCGGTAGATCTCCGACGCATGGGCACCGAGGAAGCCGGTACCCTCCATCGATTCGGGCTTGACCAGCACCGGCGTGATCATCGGCGTGAATCCGGCCTCGACCGCTTGAGCCATCGCGAGCTGCAACAGCGCGAGCTGCAACAGCGCGCCCTGACCGGTGAGGAAGTAGAACCGGCTGCCCGAGACCTTCGCGCCGCGCTCGGTGTCGATGCCACCGATCGCCTCGCCGATCTCCAGGTGATCCTTCGGCTCCTTGATGTCCGGGATTGTGCCGACCTCGCGCAGCACGACGAAGTCGTCCTCGCCGCCGGGAGGTGCACCGTCCTGGATCACGTTCGCGATCGCGTACTGGGCCGCCTTCAGCCCGGCTTCGGCATCCTTGACCGCCGCGTCGGCTGTCTTGACCTGAGCCGACAGCTCCTTGGTCCGAACCATCAGCGTGTCGCGTTCCTCGCCCTTGGCCTTGGCCATCAGCTTGCCGAGCTGGTTCTGCTCCGCGCGCAGCGCTTCGAACTCGGAGACCGCTCTACGACGCGCTTCATCCGCGGCGAGCAGCACGTCAACCGCGCTCTCGGCATCGCCACGGGCACGCTGGCTGGCTCGTACTCGGTCTGGATCTTCTCGCAGCAGTCGCAGGTCAATCACGATTTGTGAGCGTACCGGGTCGGGAGATTTGGTTCATCTCCATATCCCCCTTACACGGTCGCTAGTTCTCGATATCGCTCTTATCCCACCGGGTGATCGGCGGGGCGACGGTAGATATCGTGGTCTCGCGGCGGCGTCTGGTTGACCGGCTCGTCCAGCTCGGAGACATCGACGACCTCGGCCCGCCGGGACGACCAGCCGAATTCGATATCGGCGTCGCCTTCACCGCGCCCGGCTGCCGCCTCAGCGATCGCGTCGTGCATCGACGGTCGCGGCACGACCGCTTCCGGCGTGTCCGGCGCGTGGTCCGTGTCCACAATGTGCGCGTCTGCGGCGGGCAGGACTCGTCCCCTAACGGCGACCACCATCGCGGCGGCGAGCACAACGAACGAGGCGATGAGGAAGAACGTGCCGCTCTGGTAGTGCATGGTGATGCCGCGCTCATCCGGGCTGCCGTTCACAAGCAACACCGGCCGCCGCAGGATCGGCAGCACGAGCAGGGCCTGCACGGCGAGCGCACCCGCGCCGGCGCCGAACAGGACGGGCCGTCGGGCGCCCGGAGCGAACACGAGCGCACCTAGCAAAACGAACACAACGAGCCAGATCAGATAGTACGGAATCTGCAACACGAACTGGGCATCTGCGATGTTCGCGGTTGCCATCGGCTGCCCGAAAGCGTCCGCGTCGAACTTGGACGGATCGACGACGGACCGTACCAACGGGAACCACTGTGATGCCGCGACGAGCACGAATCCGCAGATCAGAAGTAATGTGGCGAGGCCGCTCGGCGATGCCTTGCCGAACGTACGACCAACCCACGTGGTCGGGCCGCTCGACTCCGACTCATATCGGGACGCGTTGCTGAGCTCGACGATGTTCATCGGCGAATCATGCCACGGCCGCGCTCGACGTGCCCCCGTCAATGCCGAACGGAAGGGGATTCACCACCCGTTCGGACGTTTTCTCAGTTATCCGACCTCGCCCGCTCGTAACCGTGCCAGCCATGCGTCGGCGTCGGCGAAGTCGGCCTCGGCGGTACCGGCCGGCGCGCGACCCGGCTGCGCAATCTCGCCCTCGACGTACGCCTTCGGGTAGGAGCCGAGGAACCGGACCTCCGCACAGATGCGGCGGAGTCCGCGTAGTGCTTCGCCGAGCCGGACGTCTGCCACATGTCCTTCGCATTCCAGGAAGAACACGTATCGGCCGAGCCGCTCGCCGGTTGGCCGCGACTCGATCCGGGTCAGGTTCACGCCGCGTACGGCCAACTCAGTGAGCACCGCGAGCAGCGCCCCGACCCGATCGTGTGCGATGTAGACGGCGAGCGAAGTCAGGTCGTCGCCGGACGGAATCGGTGCGCCGGATGGGCGGCCGACCAGGGCGAATCGCGTGACCGCGTCGTCGTGATCGCCGATACCTTCGGCCAGGACGGAAAGTCGATGATTCGCCGCGCCGATCGGTGCACAGATCGCAGCCGGAAACGTGCCGGCGGCGACCGCGGCCGCGGCCGCTCCGTTGGACAGCACGTCGATGACGACCGCATCGGGAATGTGATCGGCGAGCCACCGGCGGCATTGGGTGGAGGCCTGCGGATGCGCCGCGACCGACGCGATCTCGTCGAACTTGAGATCCGTCTGCGCCACCAGCACGAAGTTGACCGGCAGAAGCACTTCCCGCGTGATCACCAGCGGTTCGCCCTCGGCCAACTCGTCCAGCGTCACGCCGACCTGGCCACCGATGGAATTCTCGACCGGAACGAGCGCCGCATCCGCATCGCCGGACCGCACCGCGTCGAATGCTTCCGGGACGCTCCGAGCCGGTGTCAGCACCCCCCGGGTCGCGGCCGGAATGGTCCGGAGGGCCTGTTCGGCGAACGTACCCTCGGGGCCGAGATAGACAAAGCGCGTCGGTGGGACACCAGGCATGCGGTCCAGCCTAGAACTACACCACGCAGAAGAAGGTAAGCGACCCGATCACGCGCTCGTGATCACGCAATGGGGTCGAGACCGCGTCCATCGTGATGATGTCGCCCCTGGTCCGAACGCGGAGTACCCCGCGCGCGAGTAGACCGGACGACAGCGCGAGCACGGGTGGGATGCGGGCAAGATCCTCGTCGGAAAGTGTCGAACCCTCGGCGGTGAAATCCAGCAACGGAAGGCACCGGTCGAACAGGCGGCGACCGATCGCATCATCCGGGCCTTCGAAGCCCAGCAGGCGGCACGCGGGCATGGATGCCGCCGCAATGTACGACCGGCGATCCACCACCATGCACGGTTCGTACGCGCCGGCGACCGTCGATGCCCAGCGATGCACCGAATTGGAGTCCGAGATCCAGGTCTCCGCCAGCGTGGGCGATCCCCACGACAGCTCAACAGAATCCACGTGAACCCCTCCTCGAATCAGGCTCGATCACCTGACACCCTGCACCTGGCACCATGTCCGGCGCCGTACTCCCTGCGCTATGTCACACCCTGCGTTATGTCCAGCCGTATCGTTCGGACAACTCGTCCGATCGTAGGTCGGTTGTGGTGGCCGGATGCCGGGCGATCGATGCCAACTTCTCGACCGTAATCGAGCCTATCCGCTCGCCATATGCTCCGAGAAGGTTTGCAAGCTCACGATAGGGCATGACGACGCACCCTTTCGGTACTCCGAACAGCGTGATCAACCCAGATCCGGCGAGCGCCAGAACCGGGATGACCGGCACCGTCACACCGGCCGTTCGGGTGAACGCGCCACCGATCAGATGGGCGAATGTTCGCGCCTCGGCGATGTACGGCGGCCGCAATCCGCCTATCTGGATGACGTCGCCCGAGATCCGTACGCGGCTGCGACCCTGTGACTTGACCGTCACGGCGAACACGCCGCCGGGGCCGATTGCCACGAAGGCGTCACGCTTGCCCAGTCCGATCGACGAAGCATCGATCAGATGCCATTCCGGGCCCAGCCTGGTGAGCCGGCCCTTGGTGCGGTTACGTACCGCTTCCAGGCGCTTCTGCTCTTTCTCGACACGACGACGCCGCGCCCACTCCAACGGAGCCAAACGCGGCGTAGTTTCAGAGTCAGCTGCCATTTGACCGGGCGGCCCGGAGCTGACGCCTCGGCCGGGGAGGCGCGGATTGATCTCTACAGCGGTCATTGTGCGCCTCCTGCGGTCCCGGCAGTCGGTGACTTTCCATAACGTTATGTGATCGCCTGGCGACGGAAATAGTCCTGACCCAGGAGTGAACACGGATGAATGCTACATTCATCGACTTCTGCGACAGATCGCCGCCAGGAATAGGCTGCGAAGGTGGCTCACTATGTCGACAGCGAAGTCGGTCAACTCGGAACCGTGCTGCTCCACCGGCCGGGACCGGAGTTGGCTCGGCTGACTCCGAGAAACAACGACTCCCTGCTCTTCGACGGCATTCCGTGGGTCGGCCGCGCACAGGAAGAACACGACGCGTTCGCGGATGCGTTGCGATCACGTGGCGTGACAGTACTTTACCTGGCAGATCTTCTGACCCAGGTGCTCGCGATCGGACCGGCACGCAAGGAACTTACCGAGGCGGTGCTCGCGGACGTTCGGCTGGGTGACTCGCTGCGCAGCCGAGTGGCGTCCCATCTCGCCGACCTCGATCCGGCCGACCTCGCCGTCGCGCTTACCGCCGGCATCGCCCATGAGGAGCTGCGAAACGGCTCCGGTCTGGTCTACGCGCTGATGGACCGGTACGACTTCGTCATCAATCCCCTGCCGAATCTTCTGTTCACCCGGGATTCAAGCACCTGGATCCGGGATCATGCCGCGGTGACCAGTCTCGCGATGCCGGCCCGGTACCGGGAGACGACACTGACGCAGGCGATCTACCGATACCACCCGCTGTTCTCCACCACACCGCTGGTCTATCAGCCCGGGCTGGAACACGTCGAGGGCGGTGACGTACTTCTGCTCGCACCCGGAGTGGTGGCGATCGGCGTCGGCGAGCGAACGACGGCGGCCGGTGCCGAGCGCCTGGCCCGGCGGCTGTTCGAACGGCGGCTGGCGGACAGCGTGCTGGTCGTTCCGATCACGCAGGAGCGGGCCACGATGCACCTGGACACCGTGTGCACGATGGTCGACGTGGACGCGGTCGTGATGTACCCCAACGTCGCGCACGCGCTAGTCGCGTACACCGTGACGGCGGGACGCGACCTCGGCGAGCCGGTGGTCAGCGGCCCGACGCCGTTTCTCGCGGCAGCCGCGGCGGCGATGGGCCTCGATGCACTACGGGTGATCGACACCGGCCTCGACCCGGTGACCGCCGAACGCGAACAGTGGGACGACGGCAACAACACGCTCGCGATCGCACCTCGGGTATGCGTCGCCTACGAACGCAATGTCGAAACAAACGCGCAGCTCGAACGAGCCGGCATTGAGGTCATCCGGATCCCGGGCTCGGAGCTGGGCTCCGGTCGAGGCGGTCCAAGATGCATGTCCTGCCCGATAGAGCGCGCCCCAATTTCTAGTTGATCCTGGAGTTAACTAACACCTGCTGCGATAGCAGCAAATGCTGCAGAGCGACGGCGTGTCGTGCTCTTAACTCCAGGATCAACTTCGAGCTTCGGGATTAGCGCAGAGTGATCTGGCGTCCGATCAATCCCTGGCGGGAACGTCGCTCCTCCGGCGTCAGCGCGGACCCGATCGGCTGGACCGAGTCGGCGTATCGCTTCGCAAACGCCGCGAGCGGCTCCTCCCAGTCGATGCCCGGCACCTCGAACGGCAGATCCCACACCGGTACGAGCCGACCGTGTGCCCGGAACATCCCGGCGAACTTCGTGTTCTCACCGAGCCGGAGATCACCGGCCGCCGACAGCCGAGCCAGCGCGTCCAACGCCTGATCCTCGTCGTCCGGCAGAACCCATCGCATGTGGGCGCGGTCAGGCACCTGAGCCCAGTACGCGGCGTGGGTGGCCGCCATCCGGACGGTCGGGTAGATCGAGGTGTTCGCGCGTTCGAGCGACGCCGCGACCTCGGGATCGTCCGCGGCACCCTCATCCAGCCAGTAGTCGAAGCCGTCCTGCATGGTCACCTCAAGCGGCCCGTCCGCGAGGATGTCCTGCAGCCGCGGCCCAACGCCGGGCAACGCCGGTACGGCGACCGGCTCACCCGGGTTCGATTCGAGCGCCCGCAAGATCGCGACCGACAGATCGCGCGAGACGTCGCCGGACTGGACGTGCCGCTGGAGTCCGACGAATACCCGGCCGTCCGGCTTCGTCATCGCCGGCCACGCCATCGGCAGGACCGTGGACAGCGTGATGTCCCGATCACCGTACTGTTCGACCAGTTCGGCCGACAGCTTCAGCGGCGCGGTGGCGGCCGGAACGAATTCGCGCAGCGCAATCCACTCCGGCTCGTCGGCGAGGCCTTCAAACGGACGCGGAACGAACACGTCACGCGTCTTCGGCGCCTTGGGTTCGGTGGACTGTGGTTTCCGTCGCTTGCTCACGACGTACGAGCTTATGCCCTGTAGCCCGAGGGGGTCCGGACGCCACCCCCGGTCCGATTAGTTGATCAGACGACGATCGGGGCGTGCCGGATCTCGGCCCACACGGTCTGGCCGAGACCATCCCGCTCGCAACCCCACGACGCCGACAGCGCTTCGACAATGGCCAGGCCACGGCCGTCGAGTGAGTCGGGAGTCAGCCGCCGTACGACCGGCTGATCATCCGAGCCACCGTCCGTGACCGTGACCGTCACACCCATACCGTCGTCGGCACGTCTGACCCGCCACGCGACCCGGACGACATCACCCGGAAGTGGCTTCCCGTGCCGTACGGCATTGCCGACGAGTTCGGCGATCACGGTCACCGCGTCGGCAAGCATGTCGGGTTCCACAACGGACGAAAGTTCGGCCTGGAGTTGGGCCCGGGCGACGCCGGCACCGCGTGGATGATGCGGAATTCGAACGCACCAGGTGCGCTCGGCTGTCGTAGCCAACGTCATCCCTTTGCCTCCCCCGGCTTCAGGTCACCGCGTGGCAAGCGCACTTCGGCGACCGTGCCCCCGGCATCCCGTGGACGCAATGATACCCATCCATGTTGTCTCTCGACGATCCTTCGGACGAGATACAGGCCGAGTCCGACGCCGGCGAAACGCCGGTGATCACCCGTGTCGGCTTGCCAGAACCGCTCGAATGCCGTCTCCACATGTTCCGGTCGTACCCCGATGCCGCGATCGGAAACCCGCAACCCGACCATCCGGGCATCGCTCACACCATCGACCTCAATCATTCCGGATTCCGGTGACGCGTACTTTATCGCGTTCGTGAGCAGCTCGGATACGACGCTGGCGATGCTCGCCCGCTCGCCGAACACGGTCGGGAGATCGGTCGGCCAGGTCAGCTTGACCCGCGTACGGGTATCTTCCGGCATCGATTCCAGCGCCTCCTCCACGGCGTCCGGAAGCGTGAACCGGGAGATCTCCGGCGGGATACCCGGCTCGCCCACCGCGGCCAGCAGCCGGTCGAGAAGGCGGGCAAGATCGCCGGCCCGCTGCGCGAGTACGCGTGCCGCGAGCCGCCGCCCCTCGTCGTTCAGCACGTCCCAGTGATCGTTGAGCGTGTCTGCGTACCCCTTGATCACCGTGACCGGCGTACGCAGTTCGTGGCTCGTCAACGCCACGAACAGCTCACGACTCTGCTCCCACCGCCGGGCCTCGGTGATGTCTCGGATCATGATCGACTCGCCGGCGCCGTCGGGCAGCCGATGCGACATGAGCTTGAGCCAGCGACCGTTCTCGAGATTGTGCTCGATCGTCTGCCCAGGGCCCGGCTGCGGCAACGGCATCGGGGCGCCGACCTTGATCGAGCCGGCCGCGAGTACCGATCGGCTCTTGGGATTCACCCAGTACACGATGCCTTCGCGGTCGAGCAGCAGCGTGGTGTCCGGTGGCAACCTCGGCGCCGGATCAGCATGCAGCGGGAGGCCGATGTCGTCGGCGTACAGGCGGATGATCGCCGCCACGAGGAAGCCCATGACCGACTTGCGCCGTGGGGCCAGCAAACCGGATCCGGGCGGCAGCATCGCGATCAGAACGCCAATCGGGCGTACGCCCCTGGCGACTCGCGCGATCAAGAAGTTGCCACGACCGGCGGCGC
This sequence comes from uncultured Actinomycetota bacterium, assembly GCA_963831705.1. GTDB lineage: Bacteria > Actinomycetota > Actinomycetes > Mycobacteriales > Micromonosporaceae > DASQPR01. Next base: position 1,607,647 of record CAWHRE010000010.1, read on the forward strand.
CCAGGGCGTCCCGCAGATCATCCGGCAAATCGTCGTACTCGCCGCTCACCACGCGACCGTCCCGGAGAAGCGCGATCAGGCGTCGGTCGCTGGACTCGATCCGGCGACCGAGACCGATCGACGCGGCACCGTTCGCGGCAATCACCCGGCCCACGGCCGGGCCGAACTCGACGAACGCCATGCCCGGCACGTGGAGCGTCCACAGACCGAGGTCGATGATGCGGTTGAGCACGTTCAGGCCGGAGCGACCGGGGGACGAGTCGTCCACCAGCGTGGTCATCGCATCGAAGAAGCGGACGGCGTCGAATTCCTCGGCCATGGAGGTGAGTCTGCCTCGCGAGGCCAACTGCTACAAACAGTTGATCCTGGAGTTGGTACCGCGACACGCTAACTAACTCCAGGATCAACAAGGAGAAACGGGACGAGAAGCTAGCGACCCAGGCGGTCCAGGACGTAGCGAGGGCGGTTGCTGATGATGCCGTCCACGCCGAGCTTCACCATCAGGTCGAAGTCTTCGGGCGTGTCGACCGTCCAGACGTACACCTTGTGTCCGTTTTTATGAAGTTTTTCGACGATGCCGGGGTTGTGGCGAACCACGCGTACGCCGGGTCCGCCGATTCGAGCACCGAACGGCAGTTGCCCGTTCCGCAGGCCCGGCGTTGCCCACTCGGTCAACCACACCGCATCGACGTCCGGGACGAGTTCGCGGACGCGTCGAACGGCGAGCGCCGAGAACGACATGACCGTCACGTGTACGGGCTTGCCAGGCTTCGCCAAGCCGTAATACCGCAGCAAGCCGGCCAGCTTCTCCTCCACGTCGCCACCGAATCGGGTCGGATGCTTCGTTTCGATCAGCAAGCGCAGCGGCCGGCCCGCATCGAGCGCAACCGAGAGCAGCCGGTCCAGCGTGAGTACGCGAGTTCGCTGCTCACCACCGAGTTCCTCCGGCGCACTCGACCATCTCGGGTGCCAGGACGCGAAGTCGAATTCGTCCAGCTCGTCGAGCCGGAGCCGGCTGACCGCACCGGTACCGTTGCTGGTCCGATCGAGCCTCCGGTCGTGTACACAGACCAGATGCCCGTCGCGGGTCAGGCGAACGTCACATTCGAGTCCGTCCGCACCCTCGTCGATTGCCTGCAGATACGCGCCGAGTGTGTGTTCAGGCAGCGCCTCCGATGATCCCCGATGTGCGAAGACCAGCGGAAACGGCTCAGCCGATGTAAGGGTCACGTCCGTCATCAGCCACGATCGGACGGCCGGCGGCGACCCATTGGAGCATGCCGCCGTCGAGGTTGACGAGATTCGTACGGCCTTGGGCGGCCATGTAGTTGACGACCTGGCCGGAGCGGTGGCCGGATCGGCAGACCACGACGACCTCGCGCCCCTCCGGCACTTCGTCGAGGCGTGCGAGAAACTCGGACATCGGCACTAGATGGGCATCGGGCGCATGGCCCGCGTCCCATTCGTCCTGCTCGCGAACGTCCAACAGGTACGCATCGGGCGCTACGTCGGTAGCGGAGACGCTGGGCATATTCGGAAGGCTGGGCACGAGCACCAAGTCTAAAGCGTGTTCAGCCACTGCGCGTTGGCCTGCACCCAGGTCGCCATCGTGTCCTCCGCGATGGCACGGTAAAGGCCGTCCGCATCATCATCCGCGATCACATAGCTGGTCCCGCCGATTGTCTTCGTATGAGATGGCACCCGTACGCCGACGAGCGTGGACGGCTGGACGTTGCGCAGCGAGTAGACGAGTTGATCGACCGGTACGCCATTGAGGTCGACCGTCATCGACGAACCGACGGCTCGGATGATCTGGTCCAGCTTGAGGGGATTCTTCGTCTCTCCACTGGCGAACATCTCCGAGAACACCGCCTGCAGGAATTGCTGCTGGTGGCGCTGGCGATCAAAGTCGCCACCCGGCAGCGTCTCCCGTTGACGCAGGTAGTCCAGCGCCCGGGGAGCCGATAGGTACTGGCAGCCGGTATTGAACACATGACCGGTGTGGATTGATTTGACCTTCTGATCGATGCAGAGGTGTACACCGCCGAGATCCTCGACCACCTTGTCGAACCCGCTGAAGTCGACCACGGCGGCGCCGTCGAACGTGATGCCGGTCAGCTGGGTCAGAGTCTCGGACAGCAGGCGGACGCCGCCGCTACCCTGGCCGCCGTACTGGAATGAGGAGTTGATCTTCCCGGTCCCGCCGGTGAACGATCCGTCCGGCGGGATGTGGACGCGCAGGTCGCGCGGGATCGAAATGAGATACGCGCGATCCATCGTCGCGGGGATGTGGACGATGATGATCGTGTCGGAGCGAGCGGCCATCGTTGGATTGCTCGGCCGAGCGTCCGAGCCAATCAGCAGATAATTCAGAGGTCCGGCCAGCGATGTCGGTGCCTGACCACCAGCGTGCCTGGCGTCCGGCGCCAGCAACGTACCCCGGTGCAGCGAGCCCGAGAACCGCGAAGCCAGGTATTGCTCACCGCCGAGCAGCCCGAGCGATCCGACCATCAACAGCACGCCGAGAATGATCACCGCCTTCGTCCACCACGGTGAGCGCCTCTTGCGGGGCCTTTCGACCTCGGCCACTTTAACCAGCGTACGGACCGGCTCGGCGATTTACTCAGCTATCGGTGACCCAGGTCGGGTGCTCCTGGATGAAGCGGGCGAGCGTGTCGTTCTTGACGTCGGAGAGCAGTTCGAGCGACGTCGAATCGAGAACCTCCTCGTCCTGCCCGTTCACGACCTTCGTGTTGTACGTGCCGTTGTTGGTCTTGATGGTCAGCACGCTGGACGGGCTGATGCCCTTGAGCGTAAAGATCCAGTCGGCGGTGGAGATGCCGTGTCCGTCCCAGACGAACGCATTCTTGATCGAGTCGAGGAAGCCGGAGATCTTCAGCGGATTGCTGATCCCCTGACTGATCGCCTCCTGCATGACGGCCTTGATGAACTGCTGTTGGTGACGCTCGCGGTCATAGTCGCCGTTCGGCAGGAAGTCGCGGATCCGGACGTAGTCAAGCGCCTGGGCCGGCGTCAGATGATGCGTACCGACGGTATAGATGTCCGGCGTGACGCCCGGGACCTTGTGCCAGGTGAGACCGTTGTTGTACGTCACGTACGGCGCGGCCGATACCTTCTTGCCGTTCACGATTTTGTATCCATCGTGGAGCGACGTGGTCTTCTCGTCGACGTACATGGTGACGCCGCCGAGGGCCTTGACGATCGACTCGAAGCCGGTGAAGTTCACGATCGCCGCGCCGTCGAACGTCAGGCCCCAATTCGCCTGAAGCGTCTTGACCAGCAGTTGGGCGCCGCCGGCATAGCCGCCACCGTTGGAGCTGCCGTACTCGAACGCCGCGTTGATCTTCGTGGTCCCGTGGCCCGGGATCGGCACCACCGTGTCCCGCGGAATCGATACGAGGTACGCGGATTGATGATCGGCGGGGATGTGCACGATGATGATCGAGTCGGACCGTGAGCCGATCGTGTTACCGGGCCGCGTGTCGACACCGATCATCAGCAGATTGATCACGCCCTTGATGGACTGTCCGCTGGCCTCGGTGGTGTCGCCGAGAAGATTCGCAGTCGGCACGGTATTGATCTTCGCGATCACTTCGTGCACCGTTGCGTACACGCCGACGCTTGCGACCATCAGAATGACGCCGAGGAAGATCGACAGCATCGAGCCGATCGGGCGTCGGCGCTTGACGCGTGTGACGCGGGCCGGCCCGATCGGTCCGCCGACGGCGGGACCGGACGCCGGAATGCTGGCGCTGGCTCGCACGGTCGGATACTCGGACGTGCTCACTGCGACTGGACCTCCCCGATCATTGGCCTGGTCATCGGCCTTTCGTTGCAATGGGTGCTCGACAACGGACGCTCCGTAAGAAGCGAACCATTAACGTATTCGACGAATTCATGAATCTGCTGCGACGCCAGCCGCAGATCAGGCGATTCTCAGGCGAATTGGCGTGAATTCAGCTTCAAATCATGACATATCGTCGTGACTCGTCTCACGGACTTCGTTGTCGGCGAGCGCGATCATGAACTGACCCAGCTCGGGTTAGCTGCGATGAACCTGTCCACCGAATCGGTATTCACGTCCGCCAGCAACTGCATGCTCAGCGGCGACAGCTCTTCGCGTGACTCGCCGCCTACGAGGACGGTGTTGTAGGTGCCGGCGTTCGTCTTCACCAGGATCATGTTGTCCGGCTGGATGCTTTTGAACGCAAAGATCCAGTCGGTCAGCGATACGCCGTGCCCGTCGAACACGAACGCCTTGCTCAACTGCTTCAGGATCGGCTCGAGCTGAAGCGGGTTCGACAGTCCCCGGTCGATGCTTTCCTGCAGCAGTGCCTTGACGAACTGCTGCTGATGGCGCTGCCTGCCGTAGTCGCCGTCACCATTGGCGAGCAGATCCCGCTGCCGTACGTAGTCGAGTGCCTCGGTCGGCGTCAGCTGGCGGCATCCGGGCTGGTACACGACCGGGTGGCGACCCGGGATTGGGGTCAGGTGCGCGCCCCCGTCGGTGATCTCGTACGGGGCGGCCGGCGTGTCGGTGCCGTTGATGAAGCCGTTGTGAATCGACGTCGTCTTCTCGTCGATGCACATATATACGCCACCGAGTGCCGCCACGACGTCGCGGAACCCGTCGAAGTTGACCACGACGGCGGCGTTGAACGAGATGTTCGCGAGCTTCTCGATGGTGAGCGCCAGGAGCTGTACGCCGCCCGCCGTACCACCGCCGTTTGCACTGCCGTACTGGTATGCGGCGTTGATCTTCGCGGTGCCGCCTCCGTAATGCGTCGCCGCGAACGGCGGGATCTCCACGTTCGTGTCCCGTGGGAGCGAGATCAGGTACGCCGTGTCGTGGCTCGCCGGAATGTGCACGATGATGATCGAGTCGGACCGTGACCCCATGCCGGGATTCGCGTCTCGCGTGTCGAGACCGACGAGCAGGATGTTCACCGGCCCGTCGATCGTCGCGGTCGACGCACCCGCTCCGCCGAGCAGATTCTGCTGGTTGATCGTGTTCGAGACCTGATGTAGGACCATGTCGCCGCCGACGAAACCGACCGCGCTCGCGATGACCAGCAGCGCGCCGATCACGACGGCAATCCGGGACGCCCACGGCGCTCGGCGCTTCTTGACCACGTTCGGTGATGCAACGCGGGCCACCCCGCGTACGGGGTCACTGCTTGGACCTGGCTCTTCGTGGTGCTCCGCCATTCGCGCTCCTGACCAGAGTCACGCTACGAATCTGCTCACTCACTCTACGACGAAGGATTGGCCGCCAACCACGTTGCGACGGTATCCCGGCTGACCGCCGCGTAGAGCGACGCTGCTTTGGTCTTGTTTGCGAGCACGACGCTTTGGCCGGCCTCGGTCCCGGTACCGGCGGAGGGGCTGGTTACGAATGAGAGATCGTCGGAGCGCAGGTCCCGGAACTGCACCGCCATCGACGTCAGATTGAACGAATTGTCCACCACGACGGCCTTGGAAATCGCACTCAGGAACGAGGACAGCTTCGACGGGCTGGTCAGCGTGCCGGTGCTGGTCGCCTCGTTCATGATGTCCTTGAGGAACTCCTGCTGATGCTGGACGCGAGCGAAATCCCCGTTCGGGAACTGCTTGCGCTGGCGAACGTAGTCGAGGGCCTCGGCGCCGTTGAGGTGATGAGTGCCCTTCGTGAATACCCGGTACGGCGGGTGAATCGACGTAATGGTCTTGTCGATGTACATGTCGACGCCGCCGAGCGCGTCTGTCACCTGCGCGAACCCGCCGAAGTTGATGACCACCGCGTGATCGATGTGGACGCCGGTGAAGTTCTCGACGGTCTCCACGGTCAGCGGTACGCCGCCCCACGAGAATGCCGCGTTGATCTTCGCGTACTGGTTTCCGAGGCCCGGTTTCGACGGGCTCTTCGGCACGAAAACCCACGTGTCGCGAGGAATCGAGATCATGTACGCCTTTTTGTGGTCGGCGTCGATGTGCATCAAGATGATCGTGTCGGTACGCCATCCACCCAGGTCAGCCGCCTCACCCGGATCCCGGGAGTCGCTGCCCAGCAGCAGGATGTTCTGTGCGCCCTGTACGAGCACGGGCGGCCGCCCACCGGTGAGTCCGGCGAACGCATCGACCCGGGTGAGGTTGTTGTTGATGTGGTTCACGAACAGATATCCACCGAGCGTGATGCCACCAACGATCAACGCGACCAGCACACCGAGGACCAGTGCGATCCGGCCCCAACGTGGCTTGATCTTGCGTTTGCGCTGCTGTGCAGGCGGCCCCTGAGGTCGTACCGGTCGAGTCGGCCGGCCCGGATCAGAAGACTGGTCCAAGTTGGGAGAAGACGGCACTCGCGCCCGGCCGATCGGAGCGGCACCACGGCTGGAGGATTCAGGACCGGTCGGTGGCGTCGACATGCCATCACCCTACGTAAAGGTGTCCACCCGGACGGCCAGCTCAGTCGGCGAGCCCTCGATAACGTCCTCGTACGTGTACGAGCGCCTTCAACGGATCTGTCGTGACATGCAGTTCCGCGATCGTCGCCGTGACCAGGAGGCCGAACCCGAACGGCGTGGATTCGTCCAGCGTGATCGCCGCCCACGTGGCCGCCCCGACCGGTACCGGTCCGAAATCAGTGTCCGTCCAGTCGCCGACCGCGAACGGCCCGCCGGGCGACGGCAGAATCCCGGCGAGCCGATCAGCCAGCAGGTGTTCGCCCTCGTGCAACATGGTCACCACGGCGCGCCCGGTCACCGCCATCGTGTCCCAAAGACTCGACTCGTCGTCGATGATGCCCACGATCCGGCCGGGTTCACCGTCCGCGACCAGCAACGACGACACGGTCAAGCCGGCCCGCCCGGCGCCCGTACCGGCGGTCCACAAGGTCACCGGCGATGGCAGGCGCCCACGTAGCCGCCGGACCGGGGATCGTTGATCTTCCGGGGACGCGAACGGGTCGGACATGTGAATCGACACGCCGAAAACCTATCGCGACGGTGGCCGAACCAGCTCCGGGCACGCGCCGTACTTCGGCGCCACGTAGTCACGGAGCGCGTTGCGCGCCGCGACCCGCGGGAAATTCCACGTCCGCCAGTCGTCACCGCGATACTCGACGTCGGCGATCCGGACCAGCGCGCAGGCACGGAGATCCGGCGGCAGTTGCTGGATCGCCGATAGTGCGTCGGGCGACATCTGCTGCATGTAGCCGATGCTGAGCTTTCCGGTGTCCCGGTAGCGGTCGACGTTGTGCTGCGCGACGTACAGATCCGGGTTCGCGATCGCACCCGCGAGCAGCGAAAGCACCAGGGACCCGACGATCACCCGCGGAAGCCACGCGGCACGCAACGTGATGCCGGCGATCAGGATCAGTACGAACAGCAGCCCGAACCACAGCTCGATGCCGGCCACCGCGACGCGGAGACGCGTGTACCCGAACAGGTGCTCGTACGTGTCGACCCGCTTCAAAGCGGCAAGCACGATCACGATCGAGAACGCGGTCAGGCCGCCGAGCAACACGCGCAACAGCACGCGATCATTCTTCGTCTCGCGAGGTGCGATCCGACTGGTGATCAGCAGGATCGTGAGTGTCAGGAGGCTGACCACGAGCAGTTGCCAGAAGCCGTTGTGGGCGTATCCGCGCAGGTATGCATGCGACGCGGTCTGGAGGTTCACGTCGCCGCCGAACAGCACGGTCAGCTGAATGAAAACGAACACCGCGAAAAGCAGGTTCAGGACGGTCAGCGGCAGAACCCATTCGGCCCGGCGTACCAGCTTCGCGGTGGCCGGCACGATGCTGTCGAACTTCGGCCGAGCAGCGGACAGGAACGCGACGCCGCAGGCCACCACGCCGACGACGATGAAGCACAGAATGGCGCGGCCGACTTCCTGCGGCTTCAGCGGCGGCAGGATCGATCCCAGGACGTGCCGGAACTCGGCGTCCGCGCTGGCGAACAGACCACCGAATACGAGTAGCAGCAGCACGCTGACCGCGCTGGCGATGAGGATTCGCGAGCCATCCGTACTGGTCCGACGTAAGCCGCGCGCGATCCACGGCGGCGACCGGAACGGCGCGATGACCGGAGCCCAGACCGAGGCGAACAGCGCCTTAACGGTCCGGCCACCGGCCAGCGCCATCGCGGCCGAGCCCAGTGCAAACACCACACACCAGAAGAACAGCCAACCGGCCGCACGGAACGTTCCGACCGACACGAGCGCGAGTGCGCAGGCCCCCCAGAACGCTCGCTCTCCGTGCTCGGCGAACGAAATCCTCGACACCCAAGAGGTACGCGCAACCTCAGCGACGGCTGCGTCAGGCACCCCGACAGCTTCCGGCGCGGCATCGGCGCCGACCGAATCAGGCCCGACCGACTCGGTGCCAGCCGACTCGGTGGCAGCCGACTCGGGAACAGCCGCGCTGGACGGGTCGGGTTCGAGCACGCTCGGCTCGGCGACCGTCACTTCAGCGACGGGCGGTTCCGTCACCGGCAGCCGTGCGGCAGGAACCGACAGCCGTTGGCCCGATGCTGACGTCCACACCGCGCGCTTGGGGGCGAGCCCGGTCGCAATCGACAACGCCGTCAACGCAAGCGCGGTCACAAACCAGCCGAAGCCCTGTACCGACGGGACGAGGCCGACCGCGCCGACGACGGCGGCAACGACAATCAGGCTGATCGCTGCGCGAGGTGCCGCACCGGCGTTACCGGGTCCGGGCCAAAATCGCTGGAACAGCGTCGGCGGCAGCGTTGACGGCAGCGTCCCGGGCGGATACACCGGAACGCGTACCCATCCATTCGGGCCCTGCACCCATCCGCTGTAGTTCGACTGCGCCTGCTTCGGCACCGCTGCTACGGGCGGAGACGAGGCCGGATCCCACACGGCCGGATTCTGTCCGGGTACCACCGGGGGCGGAACTTCGGGCATACGAGGGCTCCTGGTCCGTGATCGTCAAGCGGCGCATTGGCGGACAGTCTGCCAGTCGCGGGCGATCCCGGATACCCCGTAGAAACAACGCCTAGTAGGCGCCCTTGCTCCGCAGGACGACGCCGACCGTACGCCAGAGGATGGTCAGGTCGAACGCGAGCGACCAGTTATCGACGTAGTAGAGATCGAGTCGTACCGCGTCGTCCCAGGACAGGTCGGACCGTCCCGAGACTTGCCAGAGCCCGGTCATGCCCGGACGTACCAGCAGGCGCCGCCGTACGTCGCCGAGGAAGTCGCCGTCCTCGGCCGGTAGCGGGCGCGGCCCGACCAGCGACATGTCGCCGACCAGCACGTTCAGGAGCTGCGGCAGCTCGTCGAGTGAGCTGGCCCGCAACCACCGGCCGACTCCGAAGACACGCGGGTCGCGCTTGATCTTGAACAACATGCCATCGGACTCGTTGAGCTCGTCCAGCTTTGCCTTGCGCTCTTCGGCGTCGACGTACATCGAGCGGAATTTCCAGACCGAGAAGATCTTGCCTTCTCGGCCGGTACGCCGCTGCCGGAAGAAGATCGGGCCCTTGTCCGACATCTTGATCGACAGTGCGATCAGGACGAACAGAGGCGCGGCGAGCAGGAGACCGACCGCCGCCAGGAGCCGATCCATCACGTTCTTGACCAGCCACGAGACGCCCGCGAGCTTGGGCTCTTCGACGTAGAGCAGTGGAAGGCCCTCGACCGGGCGGATGTGCACACGGGGGCCGGCGATATCGGTCAGCTGCGGTGCCACGACCAGGTCGACGCCGGTACCTTCCAGCTGCCAAGCTAGGCGCCGCAGGTCCGAGCGGTCGCCCGCAGCCGAGCCGCAGACCGCGACGGTGTCCGCCCCGATCTCCTGTACCAGCGACATGATGTCGCGGTTCGTGTACACCGGGATCGGCACTTGCCGTTTGGGGTTGACCCCACGCCCGTCGGTGAGGTGAATCGCGACCGGCACCATTCCCGAGTACATCGTGCGGGTGATCGCTTTGTGCACCTCGAGCGACTCGGACAGCGTGCCGATCAATAGCAACCGGTGGCTGGCACCGCCCCGGCCCCGAACCAGATGCAGAATCCGGCGGGCGCCGAACCGGACAATCAGGATGTAGAGCAGGGCGCTGCCCATCGCGATGCCGACGCCGACACGGGACAGCCCGCCGTCTTTGGCGGCCGCGGTGGTGAACGCGAGGAATGAGACGAGCGCGAGCGCGGTGACCGACGCTCGGGTCACGCGCTTGAACTCCTCCGTCCCCATGCCGAGATAGCGCCGGTCATAGGCGCCGTGCGCCCAGAGCGTCGCGATCCAGCCGGCCGGCAGGAATCCGAAGACCAGGAGGTTGAACGCGAGCGGGGAACCGTAGTCCAGCCGGAATCCGCTCATGCTGTCGCCGACCAGCCACAGCGCGGTGGCATCGGCCAGGACGACGCAGATGAAATCGGCGATCAACAGTCCGGCCGTATACGGCCGATGCCACGTCGCAAGTCGGTGGTGACGCGACCAGGCCGCATTCCGTGGTACGCCGCTGGGGCCAGGCTGTGGTTGCTCGATGCCACCGTCCTCGGACGGGGATGACACGCCGTTCATCGACCTCCGCGCAGGCTGCGTCGTTGGCGGCTGGAGGCTTGTCGTCACTTTTGGTGTGTCCTCCCGTGCCGAACCGATGGGTGCCGGGCCAAACGGCGACGGTTCGACGAGTGCCGAGTCGTCGGGCATAGGGCCTGTCCGACCGGCGACCAATGCGCCTGTCGGTTCATCGAACGATTGTCTGTGCTCGTCTACATCGGAGAGCACCGACCAACCCACTGGGGACGTCGAGTCTTCCACGGTGAACTCAGTGTGCCATTGATCAGGTCTGAACGATGTCGACAGGGGGACAGTAGTGCGCGGATCGCGGTGTGTCGAGACGCGGCCCGGTCACTCTGCGCGACGTTCGGCAGCCGTAGCCTGCCGAACCGCCCTGTGTATTCAGACGTTCACGACCCGTTAAGCCCATTTCAACGGATCAGTCGGGACAGCCGCCGGTCGGCGAGCGGTTTTCCGCCGGTCTGACAGGTCGGGCAGTACTGGAAATTGGAGTTCGCGTAGGAAACCTCGCGTACGGTGTCGCCACAGACCGGGCACGGAAGGCCGGTCCGAGCGTGTACCTGCATATTCGAACGTTTCTCGCCCTTGAGCGTGGCCGCTTTCTGCCCGACCGCCCGGGACACCGCGGCGGTGAGGATCTCGCGCGTCGCGTCGTACAGGCGGTCGTACTGCTCGGCCGTGAGCCGATCGGTGATCGCGAACGGGGACAGCTTCGCCGTGTGCAAGATCTCGTCCGAGTACGCGTTTCCGATGCCGGCCAACACGTCCTGCTCTTTGATCACACCCTTCACCTGACCTCGACGGGCGCGCAGCGCGGCCTCGAACTCTTCCCGGGTCACGGCGAGCGCGTCCGGACCGAGCCGTGACACTCCGGGCACTTCCGCCGGATCGCGGACAAGGTAGGCGGCGAGTCGCTTCTGCGTACCGGCTTCGGTGAGGTCGAAGCCGGAGCCGTCATCGAGCCGTACGCGCAGCGCGATCGGGCCCTTGCCGGGGCGCAGCGGAGCCGGCGCGAGCGCGTCTCGATAATGAAGCCAGCCGGCCCGAGACAGATGGACGATCAGGTGAAGATCATCGCCAATATGGATATCGAGGAACTTGCCGTGCCGGCTCGCGCCGGTGATCTTCTGGCCGTACGCGGCGGTCAGCGGCGGGTCGAACGTTTTCAGGGCACTGATCGCGGCGGCATCGATCCGCTCGATCGCATGATCGACCGCCCGCTCGCGGACGTACGCGGCGAGTGCTTCGACCTCAGGCAACTCAGGCATGCTCTCCAGTCTGCCGTAGGGTGGGCGACGCCATGAAGGTCCTCATCGCGCACAATCGATACTCCTCGGCCCAGCCATCCGGGGAAAACAACATCGTCGACGCCGAAATTTCCCAGCTCAGGGCAGCTGGCGTGGACGTCGTGCCGTTCCTCCGGTCCTCCGACGAGATATCCGATATGTCGGCACCGCGCAAGGCGCTTCTCGCCGTGTCGCCGCTGTACGCGCACGAGGCCCAACGCCGACTCGCCGCCCTGATCGAGGTCGAGCGTCCGGACGTGATGCACCTGCACAACCCGTACCCGCTGCTTTCGCCGTTCGTGATCCGGACCGCGCACAAGCACGGCGTGCCGGTCATCCAGACCATCCACAACTACCGGCACGTCTGCGCCGCTGCCACGTTCTTCCGCGACGGCAAGGAGTGCCGCGACTGCGTAGGCCTGCGTTTTCCGTCCCCAGCGATCAAGCACAAGTGCTACCGGGGATCGACCGCGCAGTCGGTGATCATGGCGACCACGCTCACCGCGCATCGCGGCACCTGGCACGACGTCGATCGGTTCATCGCGTTGACCGGCGGCCTCGCTGACTATCTGCGTGAATTCGGGGTCGCGGACGATCGCATCTCGATCAAGCCGAACTCGACGCCCGATCCCGGCCCGGCCGCGCCCATCGGTGACGGCTTCCTCTTCGTCGGACGGCTCACCGCCGAAAAAGGCCTCGACCTGCTGCTGGACGCCTGGCGACGGCACGAGGACGGCGCACTCGGCACGCTGCGGATCGTCGGCGACGGCGAGCTCAGGGACAAGGCCGCCGCGGCCGCCGCCGAACGCGCGGACATTGCGTTCGACGGCCCGACCGACCCCCAGGGTGTACGCGCAGCCATGCGCAACACCGCCGTCGTGATCTCGCCCTCGGTGTGGCAGGAACCGCTGAGCGGCGTCGTGATCGAGGCCCTGGCGAACGGCCGCCCCGTGCTCGGCACCGCGCTCGGCGGCACCCCCTACCTCGTCGGAAACGCCGGTTGGACTGTTCCCCCGACCGTTGACGCCCTGGCCGCCGCCCTCCCGAAGGCACGAACCGAAGCGCCGATCTTGGCGCCGGTGGCAAGGTCCCGCTACGAACAAACCTTCACCCCCGAAATAGTCCTGGCCGAGCTCCTATCCATCTACGAGTCGGTAGCCGCCCGCCGCCCCCAAGACCCCAGTTGATCCTGGAGTTAGTTGTCGCCCGCCGCGATAGCGGCAAATGCCAGCAGAGTTGGCGTTCACCGCTGCCTCACTTGATGATCAACTTTCTTGCATGATTCGTGGAGCCGGAATCACCCTCCGGTCCGTACGCAGACCGTGGCAGAACACCCACAGCTCGCCCCCGAGTGCCAACACCCATCCCGGCGACGGCAGAGCGTTCGGGTCGACCAGTACCCCGGCGACGCCGATAAGGCCGACCACGGTCACCCACACCGGCAGGCCGGGTCCGGTCACGCGCCACACGATGAGCGCCGCGCCGACGATCAGCCCGACCAGATCGATCCAGTCGACGACGCCCTTGCCCGGGCGGAGCGTCACCGCGGCGAAGCCCGAGCGCGGCCCGGCGGTATCACTGGCCACCCACAACCCGGCCAGTACGGCCAGCGGCAGACCCGCGCCGAGCGCCCGAGCGATCCCGATACGCGAAACGGAAACGGGACGGCGTCGCCACCATCGAAATCCGATCGCCACCGGCACCCCGCTGTACGACCATCCACCCGCACGCAACGGCTGCCGGCTCAGTTCATCCGACCTGACTTCCGGGTCCCGACGCACTCGGTGTCCCCCCGGCACCGGGCGCAGACGGCAGATCAAGTAGGTCACGCAACCGATCCCGGCGGCGATGAAGACGCCGACCGACCCGACCGCGACGAGCGTCACCGCGCCCACGCCGAGGGCGGCGACGCGCTGCCACACCAGGAAACGGGAATCCAAGCCGATCCGGGCGGCGCAGCCGAGCCCGATCAAGCCGGTCGAATCGACCGGGTATGACAGCACCGCGCCGGCACCGATGTGCTGTCCGTACCCGGAGGCGGTCAACGCGGCGAGACAAACGAGTAAGCCGGCGGCGTACCCGATGGTCAGATCCCGGCTTTGATGACGTGCCGCGTTGGTGACAACGGCGAAGACGACCATCGTTGCGGCCAGGCTGAGAAGGTGCCCGGGCGCGATGATCGCGGCGACCGCCACCGGTACGGCCATCCACGTCGCGCCCAGCCTTAACCATCCACCGCCGCGCCGTAACCGCCGGACGCCGAGCGGATCTCCGCGGGGCATCACCGCCCAGCAGCCGACGGCCGTTGCCGCGTAGAGACCGGCCGGGCCCAGCCAACGGCCGGGCTGTGCGGTGGCGAGCATCGAGGCGAGCGTGCTGCCCACACCTAGGATCACGCCATCGGGAGCGCGGCCGGGCAGGCTAAGGGCGAACGCGATCAGAAATGCGCAGACGGCCACGATCAGGAGCCCACTACCGAACGACTTGAGTTGGCCGATATCGAAGGTTGCGCTCGCGCGAAGCGCGATCTGAGGAGCATTCACCACATATGAACTGAATCATAGCGAAGCTGGAATATTCGGAATATTTCACGATACCAAGCTGCTGACCGGTGACCGCCGAACCGTCCACCGCCACGACGTGCCAAGTTTGTCGGTCGACGTGATGGTCGCAGTCACGCTCGTGAACGGACTGTTCCTGCTCGCAAGCATCGCGGCAACCGCCCATCGAGGCATGAAGGTTTCGGCCGTGACCACGAAACCGACAAAAGACCACTAGATCGGCCGAGAAACCCTTGAGACTTGCGGCCCGGGGCGCGAGGATGACCGTACTGTCCTGCTTCGGCTGGATGTGATACCCATCCAGCCGAAGTTGCCGCAATGGAGAGGCGATGAAGGCCATGCAGGTGCGCGAAGCGATGAGCACGGCTGTTCTGATGGTCGGACCGGAACACACGATCCGCCAGGTCGCCCAACTGATGACCACGCGACGGGTCGGTTCTGCCGTGGTCAGCGATCCGGACTCGGCCGGCCTTGGCATCTTGACCGAACGCGACGTACTCAACGTGATCGGCCGTGGCCTCAATCCGGACATTGAGCGCGCAACCAACCATCTGACCTGGGATGTGGTGTACGCGGGTCCGCAGTGGACGCTCGACGAAGCAGCCGCCGCGATGATCCGGGGCGGGTTCCGGCACCTCGTGGTGATGGAGAACGACGATGTTCTCGGTGTCATCTCGGTCCGCGACATCATTGCCGCTTGGAGCCGAGACCGGCAGGTGTCACAGGCAACGGTTTAGCGGGCTCAAATGGTGGACATCACTCGTGCCGGATTCGCCCTGCAACAAGGGGCTTCCGTACGCTTGGGGACATGACCGCTGAGCAGCTGATCTCATTCGCCCGTGGCGCTCCGTCGCTCGACATCATCGACATCGCCGGCCTCAAGGCGGCCGCAGGTCGTGCGTTCGACGCCGATCCGGCCGGTATGACCGCGTACGGCACCGCGATCGGCTACGTGCCGCTTCGCAAGTGGATCGCGGAAAAGCACGGCGTCGAGGCCGAAAATGTGATCGTCATGAACGGTTCGCTCGAGGCGGATGCGTTCGTGTTCGAGCACTTCGTGAAGCCGGGCGACGCGGTGATCGTGGAGAAGCCGACGTACGACCGGACGCTGCTCAGCCTGCGCGAGCGTGGCGCGGTGGTGCACCAGGTGACGCTCGACGCGAACGGCATCGACACGGATGAGCTGCGGGCGCTGCTCGAGTCCGGCGTACGACCGACGATGGCGCACATCATCCCGAACTTCCAGAACCCGGCCGGCGTGACGCTGTCCGCCGAGCGGCGTACGGCGCTCCTCGCGCTCGCGAAGGAGTACGGCTTCGCGATCTTCGAAGACGACCCGTACGCGGATGTCCGGTTCCGGGGCGAGAAGCTCGCGAGCATGTTGTCCCAGGACACCGACGACATCGTGGTGCACGCGAGTTCGTTCACGAAGACGGTGTGTCCCGGTGTGCGGGTCGGCTACCTGGTCGGGCCGAAGTCGTTCGTCGCCACGCTGGTCAAGCGCGCAACGAACCGGTACATCTCGCCGTGCATGGTGTCCGAGGCGATCGTCCACCAGTTCTGCGCATCCGGTGACATCGACCGCTCGATCAAGACGGTCGGCAATGCGCTCGGCGAGCGCGCCGCCGTCCTCGCGGCGTCGCTGCGCAAGCACATCCCGGGTGTCCGCTTCACCGAACCGGACGGTGGCTACTTCCTCTGGATCGATCTTCCCGAGGATGTCGACGTGGACAAGCTGTTCCCGGTCGCGACCGCGAAGGGCGTAGCCGTCGTCAAGGGCAGCGACTTCCTGGTTGAAGGCGGCCACCACTCGCTGCGCCTGGCTTTCTCTGCGGTCACGGTCGACCTGATCGACGAGGGTGTACGCCGCCTCGCCGAAGCGATCGACGAGGTACGGGGCTCCTGACAACCCGCTGTCAACAGCGGCGCCGGACGGATTTCCGTCCGGCGCCGTTTGCTGCAGCTTGGCGTAGCCTGTGCCCCGATGGGGTACCGCGACAAAATGAAGGGCTACGCGATGGCGGGAGTGCAGGATCATCGAGTTCCGGGTCTGACCCGGGCGATCAAGACGATGACCAGGATGCTCGGTACGACGCCGCGAAGTCCACGCACCGAACACAATGCCGATCACAACGCGATCGTCGACTGCGGCGTGTACGTCCGAGGCCATCGCACGACGCGGACCTGGGACTACGCCGAGGCATGGGCGGTGGTTCGGCGTACACCCCACGCTTTTTTGTGGTTGGGTCTGCACGAACCGACCGGCGAGCAGTTGAACGACATCGCGAGCACGTTCGAATTGCACGAGTTGCCGGTCGAGGATGCGCTGCAGGAGTTGCACCGGCCCAAAATCGAGCGGTACGGCGGGATGACGTTCGCCGCGCTGCGGACCGTGCAGTATGTGGAGCATTCCGAGCTGACCGAGAACTCGGAGATCGTCGAGACCGGTCACGTGATGATGTTCATCAGCAACCAATTCGTGATCACCGTACGCAACGGCGCTCCGACCGAACTCAGTTCGCTCCGCGCCGATCTCGAGGCCCGGCCCGACCATCTGGCACAGGGGCCGTGGGCCGTGGCACACGCGATCTACGACCGCGCGGTCGACTCGTACCTCGTGACCGCCGGCGAAATCGAACACGACATCGATGAACTCGAAGACATGGTGTTCTCGCGCGATCGCCAGGGCCCGATTCAGCGCATCTACCAGCTGAAGCGCGAACTGGTGGAGTTCAAGCGGGCGGTGCTGCCGCTCACCCGGCCGCTGATTGACATCGTGAGCGGGCAAATCCCGGACGTGCCACCGGAACTGCGGCGTTACTTCCGCGACGTCAATGACCACCTGACCCGTACGGTCGACCAGGTTCAGTCGTTCGACGATCTGCTGAACTCGATCCTGCAGGCGCGACTGGCTCAGGTATCGGTGGATCAAAACAACGATATGCGGAAGATTGCCGCGTGGGCCGGTATCGCCGCCGTCTGGACCGCGGTGGCCGGCATCTACGGCATGAACTTCAAGTACATCCCAGAGCTGAACTGGAAGTACTCGTACCCGACCGTGATCGTGGTCTGTTTTCTCGCCTCGGTCGTGCTGTATCGCCAGTTCCGAAAATCCAACTGGCTATAGCGGGTCCGGAGCGGCCGGACCCGCTATCGCTACGACCGGCCGTTCTTGGATGACCTGATCAGGTCGTCGACCTCGTCATCGATCTTGCCGCTGCCACGGGCTGCGGCGCTGCTCGTGTTGGTGGACGTGCCGCCGGACGGGGTAGCCGCGTTGTGCTTCGCCTCGGCTTTGCCGGTCATCGGGGCGGTGCCTTCGTTGATCTTCTCGGACGGACGGTCCATGCTGGTTTCATCCATTGGCTTCGCGGTCGCCTCATGGATCTTCTGCCGGATCGTGTCCACCGCCGACTTGGCTTGATCCTTCGTCTTCGAAACGGCCTTCGAGACCGTACGCACGGAGTCATCATCCACGTCGAGGTCGGTTGAGCGGTCGCCGAACGACTTGCTGGTCGCGCCGGCATCAATGAACGACGACGCGTCCGAACGCAGGCTGCCCGGCTCATACTCGGCCCACTTCGCCCGCGTGCGGCGGCGGGCCACGAGCGCACCGGCGGCGCCGACTGCCACGCCGGTGGCGAGCAGCGCGTACAGGCCGGTGTGGGTGGTCGTTTCGGTTTCGGTCGTCGTTGAGATAGCAACCACCTTCGGTGCCTTCCCATCCCTCTTGTTGCGGCGCTTCGCGTCGAGCTTCGTTCCGTGTTCGGAGGCCTGTCGCGCGCGGTCGGCCAACGGGGCGAACGCCGCCACCGTCGAGTCCCAGCCCTGTGTTGCGACGTTCGATACGCGGCCGGCGACCGGCATCACGACGTCGCGCGCCGTAGTGGTCTTGTTCATCGCCGTGTCCTTTACGTTTCCGAGGGAGGGCCCGACGCTTGCTCCAAGCCCACCGGCGGCATGCGTTGCGGCCCGCTTGAGGAGTTCCATGCTCTCGCCGAACTCGGCGCGGACCAGATCCTGCCGGGTTTTCACGGTGCGCCGACCAAACACGTGCCCCCACCTCCGCTGTGCGAATTAGTCTCACTGATGTTCCTAAGTCATCGTGCCCCCTCTGGCCTCCTGATATGGCCAGAACGGACAAGTGGCAGGATTGCGATGAGACATTCGCCAAACAAGGAGTCACAGTGGCTGAAAAGACCTATGCGACGCTGTTCACGAACGTCGGCCCGATCAAGGTCGAGTTGTTCGGCAACCAGGCGCCCAAGACGGTCCGCAACTTTGTCGAACTGGCGCAAGGCACGAAGGAGTACAAGGACCCGCGTACCCGTCAGGCCGGCAGCGGTCCGTACTACGACGGGACGATCTTCCACCGGGTGATCGGCGGCTTCATGATCCAGGGCGGCGACCCGACCGGTACGGGCACCGGTGGCCCCGGCTACACGTTCGACGACGAGGTCACGTCCGAGTTGACGTTCAACCGGCCGTACCTGCTCGCGATGGCGAACGCCGGACCGGGTACGAACGGCTCCCAGTTCTTCATCACGGTCGGACCGACGCCGCACCTCAACATGAAGCACACGATCTTCGGTGAGGTCGCCGACGACGACTCGCGCAAGACCGTCGACACGATCGCCACGACGAAGACCGCTCGCGGCGACCGTCCGGTTCAGGATGTCGTGATCGAGCGCGTCGAGGTCGAAACCGTACAGGGCTAGCTACCACTCGATTGAGGCCGCCGGACACCCGTCCGGCGGCCTCGATTGTTGCCAGATGTACGCGCTAGTCTTCCGTTCATGACTCAGGTTCCCTCCACGGCAGCGCCTGTCTGTTATCGGCACCCGTCGAAGGAGACCTATGTCCGGTGCGTGCGTTGCGACCGCCCGATCTGCCCGGACTGCATGAATCCGGCATCGGTCGGACACCAGTGCCCGGAGTGCGTCTCGGAGGGCCGCAAGACGCAGCGCCCGGCCTTGACCGCTTTCGGAGCCACGCGCGCGGGCGTCCACGGCTACGTCACGATCGGCTTGATCGTGATCAACTGTGCGATGCTGCTCATCTCGGTGCTATCCACCACGAACCCCGGAAACGCCCTATTCGGCGGCGGTGGCCTCGGATTCGGTGGGCCGACCCCGTTCTCCGAGCACACGGCGGTGTTCGGGGAGCAGATCCACGGTTTCGTCGGTGCCTCCTACTACACGCCGGATGGCGTCGCGAACGGCGAGTACTACCGTTTGATCACCGCGATGTTCACGCACTACGGCCTGATCCACCTTGCGGTGAACATGTACTCACTGTGGATCCTGGGGCGACCACTGGAAGCGATGCTGGGACCGATCCGGTTCGCGGCGGTCTACCTCGTCTGCGGCATCGGCGGCAACGTCGCGGCGTACGTGTTCTCGCCGGCCGACCACAGCGCGGGCGCCTCCACCGCGATCTTCGGACTCTTGGGCGTCTACTTCTTCGTGCTCAAGAGGCTCAACCTGAGCGCCTCGGCGATCATGCCGGTCATCCTGATCAACCTGTTCCTGACGTTCACGGTCAGCGGCATCTCGATCGCCGGGCACCTGGGCGGACTCGCCGTGGGCGCGCTGGTCGGCTACGGAGTCACGCACGCGCCACAGAGCCGCCGTACACAGATCCAAGCCGGCGTACTGGTTGGAGCCGTGATCGTGCTGGGCTTGATTACCGCGTGGCAGACGCATCAACTCAATCAGTTGACGGCGCCAGGGGCCTGACCGCCTACGGCCGGATTTGCTCCAGCATGTTCGCTGCCTCGTCCGGCGGCATGCTCAGGTCGTAGCGGCTGAACAGGTTGAGCGTATCGGGCGTCTCGATCTCCAGGAATCCGGAGCGCCGGCGCCGATCGACACGTACGCGATCGACGTCGTTCCAGGAGATCGTCCGGTGCGAGGCGAATCCGCGAATGACGGTCAAGCCGTCGGCGTCGGCCGATAGCCGTACCGGGGCGACCAGATCGCGTACGAGGTAGACCGCCAGTGCTGCGGCGACGGCGATGCCGAACCATCGGCTGGCGAGATTGGTCTGGAAGACCTGCGGTACGACCGCGAACACCACGATGCCGACGATTTTCGCCGCGATCATGGTGCGGTCGACTCGCCACACATGGGACGTGATCGGGGCGGTCGGCCCCGTACCGGATTGATCGTCCGGTTCTTCCTCGAATGGGCTTCCGCCCTCGGGTGAGCCTGGTCGGATCTGCACCGTGGATCCCTTCCGCCGCCTATCCACCGTGCCAGGATAGGCGGCGCAAGGTTCGGTTAATCGCGTAGTGGGCGACCTGGCCCGTCAACGTCACCGTTCACCAGGATCATGATCCCGGCAATGTGGACTGCCCTCGTGCGACTGTGATCCACTCGTGCGGGTGAATGGCGCAAGTAACGCTGCGTAGCACATGCCCATGATCTAGGGACGAATTACACGCTTTGAACTACATGTCCGTATTTAGGCCGCATCGTCATTTGGATACGGCTCGTTGAGAAAGACATGGACCCGTTCGATCGGACATTTCTCTTGGCGGCGAACGTTGCCGGGATCCCTATGGCCTCGATCAGTCGGCAGATTCCCCTGTTCAGGCACTGTGTGGGCTCGACCAGACCGTTCTCCTGCTGACCCGATGCGGTCAGCTCGACCGACCGCTCTCCGGTGATCTCATCGTGCTCTTGACCAAGACGCGCATGATCGTTACGTCGGAAAGCCGCTTCCTGCATCGGCCGCGAATCCATCTGGACGCCGCTGTCACCACGCTGCGTAATGTCGTTTGGACTGCCGACCAACTGCTGACGTCGATCGAGTTCTCGGCGACCGCCCCCGATGGTGCGCGAGAACGATTCATTGTCAAAGTCCGAAAGCCCGGCATGATCTGGCATCTGGAGGCGGCCCTCGGGTACGTCTTTCGCCCCTCCACGGTCGGCCTTCGCAAACTCGACATCACCAGCCGATTGACCGCGGCCGCGTAACTTCCGTTCGCTTTTTTCGCTCGGCCGGCAGGTGGGATCCTCCCCGGCTCACCTGCCGGCCGAGCCCCGGTCTTCTCTTACACAATCCGAACACTGCGGTGTTTAGGTGGTGCAGCGCGGACAAGACATCATTGTGCCGTGACTGATCAGCCCGGCGGCGTTCCCGGCAAGGGTCTCGTTCTCGTGGTCGAGGACGAGAAACCGATCGCCGACCTTGTCCGGATGTACCTGACCAGGGACGGATTCGGCGTACACGTGGAGAGCGACGGGATCGCGGGGCTCGCCGCCGCCCGGCGGATGCGCCCGGTCGCCTGCGTCCTCGACATCGGATTGCCCGGCCACGACGGTCTCGAGGTGTGCCGCCGCTTGCGCGAATCCGGCGACTGGACCCCGGTGATCTTCCTGACCGCCCGCGATGACGAGGTGGACCGGATCGTCGGGCTCGAACTCGGAGCGGACGACTACCTGACGAAGCCGTTCAGCCCTCGAGAGTTGGTGGCGCGCCTCAAGGCCGTGCTCCGGCGTACGGCCGGGCCACCCGACGTCGCGAAGGTACGCCAGGTCGGACCGGTGTCGATCGATCCGAGCCGACGCCTGGTACTGGCCGGCGGCCTGCCCATCGCGCTGACGTCCACCGAATTCGACCTGCTCGCGCATCTGATGAATCGGCCGGGTCGAGTGTTCACCCGGGAGGAGCTGCTCGCCTCGGTCTGGGGCTACGCCGCCCACGCCGGCACCCGTACCGTCGACGTACACGTCGCCCAGCTGCGCGGGAAGCTCGGCGAAGCGGGTTCGATGATCCGTACGATCCGAGGTGTGGGCTATGCCGCAGACGCCTGAGTCGCTCTTCGAACCTACCGAGGCACTTCCGGCGACGCCGTTCCGGCAACCGCCCGCACCACCGGGACGAGCCGCGTTCGGACCGCCGCCACTGCCGCCTCGGCGGTCATCGCCGTTCACGAGGACGCTCACCGCCCGGACCATCCTCGCCACCTGCCTGGCCGCCCTGATCTCGGTGCTGGTCACCGCGCTCATCGCGTTCCCGCTCGCGCTGCGTGAGGGTGATGCGCAGGCCCGCGCCTCGCTGCATGACAAGGCATCGCTTGCGGTGGCGGCGCTGGAGACCCCGTCGGCCCGACCCGAGGCGGTAGCCCGCCGGCTGCGCCTGCAAAGCATCGACATCTTTCTGATCCACAACGGTACGGCCGACCATCCGGGCCTCCCCGCTTCCGTGATCGCCGACGTCGCTTCCGGTCAGACCGTCACGAACAAGTCGGCGACCGTCAACGGCCGGAAGGTATTCGTCGAGGGGAGTCCACTCCCGGACGGAACGATCGGCGGCCCGAAGTCGGCCGGCGATGGCGTCGTGCTCGTACAGACGAAGGCGGCGGCGATCGGTGGCAGCATCATCGCGCGGCTCGTCCTGGCCCTGCTCGCCGGCCTGGTCGCCGGCGGTCTCGCCGGTGCGTTGCTGGCACGACGGCTCGCCCGGCCGATCCGCAATGCCGCGCTCGTGGCCGGCCGTCTCTCCGCCGGAGATCGCAACGTCCGGCTGCGCCCTGAGCCGCCGGCCGAGGCCGAGGATCTCGCGTACGCGCTGAACAATCTGGCGGCCGCGCTCGCGGTCAGCGAGGGCCGACAGCGCGACTTCCTGCTTTCCATCTCGCACGAGTTGCGTACGCCGCTGACCTCGCTGAAGGGCTACGCCGAAGCGCTGGCCGACGGCGTGGTCGGGTCGGACGGCGCGCGCCAGGCCGGTCAGACGATGCTTGTCGAAGCGGGCAACCTGGAACGGCTCGTGACCGATCTGCTGTCGCTCGCGCGTCTGGAGGCGGCCGAGTTCCCGATCGAAACGGTGCCGGTCGAGCTGCTGACACTCGCGAACGACGTGGTCGAAGCGTGGTCCGGGCGCTGGGCGGCAAACGGACTGGTGCTGCGGACCGAGCTTCCGCAGGTACCGGTGATCGTGTACACCGATCCCGGCCGACTCCGGCAGGTCATCGACGGCCTGCTGGAGAACGCGCTGCGAGTCGTACCGGCCGGGGCGCCGATCGTGCTCGCGGTACGCGGCCCGGGTCCGGCCACACCGCACTACGGATTCATCGAGGTACGTGACGGTGGACCCGGATTCACCGACGCCGACCTGGCCGTGGTGTTCGAGCGGGGCGCGCTCTACGAGAGGTACCGAGGCATCCGCAAAGTCGGGTCCGGCCTGGGCCTGGCGCTGGCGGCAGGCCTGGTCCGACGCCTGGGTGGCGGGATCGAAGCAGGCCATGCCCCCGAAGGCGGCGCCCGTTTCACGGTGGGCATGCCCGTGACTCATAGACCAAGTTGATCCTGGGGTTAGTTGACGCGTCGACGGCGTGTCGCTCTTATAACCTCAGGATCAACTTCTCTTACATTGCTCGTACGTTCGGCGAACGGCGCGCACGCAATAGCCCGGCAGAGTGAAGCTCATGAAGATAAGCAACCGTGTACATCTCGCAATTGCCACGGTGGCCCTCGGCGCGGTCGGCATGCTGGGCCTTGCCGGCTGCTCGGCCACTCCCAGCTACGCCGGTTCCCTGACACCGGAACAGACCGCGCTCACCGCCGCCGGATTCAGCGATGCCGACGTGACAGCGGCCAACTCGGCGCCCGACGTGACCGCGACGACCGCGCCCAGTACCACCGGTACGTCGAAGCACCCGCGGCTCAAGCGGCTCGCGATCCGCAAGCTCGCGCTGCGCGGCAAGGTCGAGCACGGCCAGGTGACGATCGAGACGAAGACCGGCGACCAGACGATCGACGTACAACGCGGCACGATCACCGCGATCAACTCCACGACGATGACGGTGAAATGCACCGACGGCTTCACTCTGACGTGGACGATCAGTGGGCCGCTCAAGGTCATCGAAGCCCGTACGCAGATCCAGCCGAGCGACGTCAAGGTCGGCGAACTGGTCGGCGTCGCCGGTACGCAGACCGGTGCGACCGCGACCGCCAAGCTGGTCGTAATCCCGAACAAGCCGGCGAAAGCCGCCACCGGCTCTTAGCACAGAAGTTGATCCTGGAGTTATGAGCGCGACACACCGTCGACGCGTCCACTAACTCCAGGATCAGCTGGGGTTTGGGGGACTAGGAGCGGAGCTCGGCCATGCAGCATTTGACGCTGCCGCCGCCCTTCTTCAACTCGGCCAGGTCGACCAGGATCGGGTTGAAGCCCATGCCGGACAGGCGACGGCCGAGCGCGGTGCACTCCGAGTTCAGCAGGACGTTGTAGCCGTCGGAGACCAGGTTGAGGCCGAACGCCAAAGCGTCCTCCTCGGTCGCGATGATCGCGTCCGGGAACAGTTGCCGCAGCATGGCCTGTGACGACGCGGAGAACGCGTCCGGGTAGTAGATGATGTTGGCGTCGTCCAGCGTGGCGAGCGCGGTGTCCAGGTGGTAGAACCGCGGGTCGACCAGCTTCAAGGAGATCACCGGGCGGCCGAGGACTTCCTGAGCCTCGGCGTGGGCGGTGGGTTCGGTACGGAATCCGTACCCGGCAAGTATCAAGCCGCCGTGGGCGCCCGGTACGTAGGTGAAGTCGCCCTCACCCTCGTTCGTCTCGGTCGGAGCGACGAAGCGCCACTCGTCTGGACGGCTTTCGTAGAACTCGCGGTGCGCTACGGCTTCCGCCATCCGCTGCGGGTACTTGAAGCGGGCCCCGTACACGACGCTGTCGACCGAGAACGCGCCGTTTGCGGCGAAGACCATGTCCGGCAGACCGGCGCCTGGGGCCAGCAAATGTACGGTGTGCCCGAGGTCGGTGACGGCGTCGCGCAGCATCGTCCACTGCTTGACGGCAAGCGCGGTGTCGACCGGCACGGTGGTGTCCATCCAGGGGTTGATGGCGTACTCCACCAGGTAATTCTCTGGCGGGCACATCAGGAACGTCCGGGTGCGCATCTCGCGATCAACTGCCGTCATGCTGACTAACAGTAGGTATGCTCCGCAGGCGATGACAGCTGGAAGTCTTGCGCGAAGGAGCCGAAACGTTGCAGATGGACGCGGTTGACCATCGAATCATTGCGTCGCTCGTCGCGGACGCCCGAGCCACGTACGCGGAGATCGGCGCGGTCGTGTCACTCTCCGCACCGGCCGTGAAGCGTCGGGTCGATCGGCTCCGCGCGGGGGGTGTGATCAAGGGCTTCACCGCGATTGTCGACCCGGCCGCGATCGGCTGGACCACCGAGGCGTTCGTCGAGCTCTTCTGTACCGGCCGGACCACGCCGGCGCAGATCGGCGCCGCGACCCGGCGGCATCCGGAGGTGATCGGCGCGTACACCGTCTCGGGCGATGCGGATGCGTTGATCCACCTGCGTGCAGCCGACATCACGCACCTGGAACAGGCGCTGGAACGCCTGCGTGCCGAGTCGTTCATCATCTCGACGAAGAGCATGATCGTGCTTTCGCGCCTGGTGGACTCGCCGGTGACCGCGGTGGCGCTGCCTCGGTAACGACCTACAGATACATGCCGGTGTGAATGTCGTCCTCGACTTGGGGCGTACCGGTAGCGGGCGTATCCGTCTCCACGAAGAACCGCTTGCCTCCGAACTCGCCGTGTAGCCGGTCGTCCAGTTCGTCCGCGAGTCCGGTCATCACCTGTACGGCCAGCATCAAGTGCGTCGCCTGGAAGTCACGCCCGAAAACCGGCACCGAGGCCCAGACGGTCTTGTTCGCGTAGTAGAGCCGACCGATCGGCATCTTCGTCGTCAGATCGGACAACTTTCCGTACAGCTTCTCGGATGCCTCGATCTCGGTCAGCACCGGCGAGAAGACGTCGACAAGCGACGGATTTTCCCGGATCCGGACGAACACCATGGCCGAACCGGATCGGATGCCGATGTCGCCGTCGCTGTCCACCACGAGCTTGTCCGGCGTCGTCCGCTGTACGCCGGCCACCACGATCGCGACCCGTTCGGCGAGCGACAGCTGCGGGTCTTCCAGCGCGGCGAACCCCTCCTCGCCGAGTCGGAGAAACTCCATCTCGGCCTGCTTCACCGACTTCGATCGGGCGGTGCCGAGCGATGCCACGGTGACGTCGGCTTCCTCGGCGTCGTGCGCGGTGTACGTGAGGAACGCCGGGTGGGGTGCCCCGTACACATCGCGCAGTGTCTTGGTCATGGTGACGGCGATCGCCGGCGCCTCGGTGAGCGGTCCGACCAACGCGAAGTCTTTGCCTGAGCCGTCCACGACCCCGGGCGGCGACCATCCGAGGATGATCATTTCGGCGACCGCGTCCCGGCTCAGCCGATGACCCTCGGGCAGACCGGCGTTGCTCACCGCGAGCGCACCGATCCGGCCGTCCTGGTGGCGCTGGACGCTCACCTCGTAAATCGCGTGTCCGGTGCCGGTCGCGGTCGGGTCCAACGTGAGATCGACGTGATAACCGACCTCGAGATCGCGGATCACTCCGGCCAGCGCTCGTGCGAACTCGTGCCAGGCCGCGGTCACCTTGTTCTTCAAGTCCGATGGCATCGACAGGTCGTCGAGCAGCAAGGAATCGGGCGCTTTTGCGTCCACAATCGATGTGGCGGCATCGTCCGGCATGTACCCACCTCCCGGGAACATCTGCCACCCTATCGCTCTTCGGGCCGAGCCTTCCGTGGCTGTCACTTTCCGTCTTCGGGACTAGGGTCAGAGGTTAAGTGGGAGGTACGACATGGCCAGGCGGGCACCAGAGGAAGACGTTGACGACCGGGATTTGAGTATTCGGGGCGTGAAAAAGGCGGCCGCCGGGGTCGGCGGGGTCGTACACGGCGTAACGCCGGTCCTGGAGCAGGTCGGCATCGTCCGGGGTACGCGGACACTCCTCAAGCTGAATCAGGTCAAAGGTTTCGACTGTCCCGGCTGTGCCTGGCCGGATCCGGCCGAGGGCAAGCGTGCCCATGCCGAGTTTTGTGAGAACGGCGCAAAGGCGATCGCCGAGGAGGCGACACTGCGTCGGGTCACCCGGTCATTCTTCGAAGATCACTCGCTCGCAGACCTCGACGAAAAGTCCGACTACTGGCTCGGCCAGCAGGGACGGCTCACCGAACCGATGGTGGCGCGCGACGGCGCGTCCCATTACGTACCGATCGGCTGGGACGCCGCGTTCGCACTGATCGCCGACGAGTTGCACGCGAACGCATCGCCGGACGAGGCTGCTTTCTATACATCCGGCCGCACGTCGAACGAGGCGGCGTTTCTCTACCAGCTGTTTGCCCGTGCGTACGGTACGAACAATCTCCCGGACTGCTCGAACATGTGCCACGAATCGTCCGGCACCGCATTGTCCGAGTCGATCGGCATCGGCAAGGGTTCGGTCAGCCTGGACGACATCCATGACGCCGCACTTCTCGTGATCGTCGGGCAGAATCCCGGGACGAACCATCCACGGATGCTGACCGCGCTGGAGAAGGCGAAGAAACGCGGTGCGCGGATCATCGCGGTCAATCCGCTGCCCGAAGCCGGCTTGATGCGCTTCAAGAATCCGCAGACCGTCCGTGGGCTCGCCGCCGGCGGTACGCCGTTGGCGGACTCATATCTCCAGATCCGGATCGCCGGCGATCTCGCGTTGTTCCAGGCGATCGCGTCACTGCTGATCCAGTGGGATGCCATCGATCACTCCTTCGTCGACACGTCAACCGCCGGATTCGCTTCCTACAAAGCCTCGCTCGAGTCACTCGATTGGGATGACGTCCTCGCCGCGACCGGACTGACTCGCGACGAGATCGAGGCGACCGCGCGTGCCTACGCCGAATCGCCCGCATCCATCACGTGTTGGGCGATGGGCCTGACGCAGCGACGGGACTCGGTCGCCGCGATCCAGGAGATCGCGAACGTGCACCTGCTTCTCGGCCAGATCGGAAAACCTGGCGCCGGCCTCTGCCCGGTCCGCGGACACTCCAATGTGCAGGGTGACCGGACCATGGGCGTCTGGGAGAAGCCCCCGCCGTGGGTCGGCTCGCTGAGCGAACGGCTCAACGTCAAAATCCCCCCAGAGCACGGGTACGACGTGGTCGGCACGATCCACGCGATGCGCGATCATCGGGTACGCGTCTTCGTCTCGATGGGTGGCAACTTCGCCGCTGCGACACCCGATACCGCGGTGACCGAGGCCGCGATCCGGAACTGCGCGTTGACGGTATCGATCGCGACGAAGCTGAACCGGTCGCACGCCGTGGTCGGCCATACCGCCCTGATCCTGCCGTGTCTCGGACGCACCGAACGCGACGTTCAGGCGAGCGGCGAGCAGTTCGTGACCGTCGAGGATTCGATGTCGGCCGTACACGCGTCGCGGGGCAGTCTTTCACCGGCCGCGCCCGACCTCCGCTCCGAGGTATCGATCCTGTGCGGGATCGCCCGGGCCACGCTCGGAGATGAGTTGCCCTGGTCGTCGTACGCCGACGATTACCGGTCGATCCGCGAGGTGATCGCCGCCGTCATCCCCGGATTCCAGAACTTCGAGGAACGCGTACGCACCGGCGCGGGCTTCGTGCTGCCACATCCGCCGCGTGACAGCCGTACGTTCCCCACCGCATCGGGCAAGGCGAACTTCATGGTCAACGAGCTGGTCGTCACGCGGGTACCGGCCGGGCGCCTGATCCTCTCCACGGTGCGCAGCCATGACCAGTACAACACCACTATCTACGGGCTGGACGATCGTTATCGCGGTGTCCACAACGGACGGCGGGTCGTCTTCGTGAACCCGGATGATCTGGCGTCATTGGGTATCGCCGACGGCGCGCTGGTCGACATCGTCTCCGAATGGGAGGACGGCGTCGACCGTCGTGTCACGGAGTTCCGGGCGGTGTCCTACCCGTCCGCTCGCGGATGCGCGGCAGCCTATTTCCCCGAGGCGAATCCGTTGGTGCCGCTCGGCTCAACCGCCGTCAAGTCCAACACCCCAAGCTCCAAGCAAATAATCATCCGCCTCGAAGGCCGCCCCAACCCTCCAGTTGATCCTGGAGTTAGTTGACGCATCGACGGCGTGTTGCTCTGTTGACTCCAGGATCAACTCTGGTCTTTCACCGTGTTGCTGCTCACCATCGGGAAGCGTTCGCGGGTCGGGTCGCACGAAGTCTTCGCCGTGTCCGTCCAGTTGCCGGTGGCACGGCCGTGACCTGGGCCTTTAGATAGCCGGCGCGGCGGTCACGTGTTCGGGTCAATGATCCGGAAGGATTTCTGCGTCATAGCGCCGTTTCAGCTTCAGGATCACGGGACGGGCCGCATTGGGTGTCCCTCGACAGTGGCCTGACGGTGATCGACATGCCGGTGCCTCTTGCCGATCCTTGCCACAGCCGCGGCAACCATTACCTCGATTGACGCACGCTCGATATCCGGGATCAACTTTCGTGGGTTTCGGCCCACCTCTCCGCGAGCGCGGTGATCGTCGCCGCGGCCGCCTCCGGGTCCACGCCGCGGCCGACGGCGATCCCCATCAGGTACGACGTCAGCGGCGCCGCCGGGCGCATCACGCCATGTGCCACGTCCCGGGTGACGTCGAGCACGAGATCCCGTTCGCCCAGCACGTCACCGAGCGCCAGCGCACTGCCCACCTCGATCAACCAATCGTCGAGCGCCGTCATCGAAGCCACTCCTCTACTCGCCGAATGTCGTCCTCAGTGTCGCAGTCGAAGAACGGCGGAAGGCCCGAGTCCTCGGTCTGCGGCGAGACTTCGGCATATCGCATCGGTCCGAACAGGGAGCGCAGCGATCCGTTCACGAGTCCGTTGTGATCGGTCGCGTACGCGTCGAGGCGCTCCGAAAGCGCGGCAGTGCGCCAGGCGCCGCACAGCCACTGGGCCCGGCCGTCGTCATCGACGTATACGGCGCCGTCGTCGTCGATCGCGTCGACGAGGCGCGTCACGTCGGCGTTAGTTAACACCGGCTGATCGCCACCGACGATGACGACGATGTCGGATGCGGCGACCTCCGGCGTGGCGAATGCCGCACCGAGGCCGGCGACCGGACCGCCGCCGGGAGGTGATTCCTGGACCCGAATGATCAAAGAAGGGTGCGCTACTCCCACTATCCCCGGTAATGCCAGTTCCGACGGCCCCACGACAATGATCGACGCATTGATCGCCACGCTTCCAACGGACACGTCACCAGACGGCACGCTTCCGGCCAACGCCGCCAGAACCCGATCGATCATCCGAGCGCCGCCGACCGGAATCGCGGGCTTCAGCCGCCCACCGAGCCGCCGACCCGCTCCCCCAGCAAGAACTATCCCGACAACTGTTCCGGACATTGCCGACTCCAAGTTGATCCTGGAGTTATTCGCACGACACACCGTCGATGCGTCAACTAACTCCAGGATCAACAGTAAAGACGTGGGCGAGCGACAATGGGCAGCATGGGTAAGGCGAGCGTACGGCGGAGTGTTGTTCGGATTGATCTTGGGGACGGTACGGCGGTATCACGGCCGGACACGCTGGCGGGCGAGGAACCGCTGGAGATCCGGGTCGGGAAGAGGCCGCTGGCGGTCACCATGCGTACGCCCGGCCATGATCTCGAACTCACGCTTGGCTTTCTGCTGACCGAAGGCATCATCCGAGGGCCGGAAGACGTCCGTACGGCGCAACTCTGCGCGGGTGACAACGCTCCGAACACATACAACGTGGTGGACGTCGTGCTGGCCGAAGGCGTACCGCTTCCGGAGGTCGATCCGACCCGGAACTTCTACACGACTTCATCCTGCGGAGTCTGCGGCAAGGCAAGCATCGACGCGGTACGCACGAAGTCGGTCCGACCCGTCGCCGACGACGCCATCACGGTCGCGGCATCGGTGCTGGCAACACTGCCGGACGCGTTGCGTCATGCGCAGCGAACGTTCGCCACCACCGGTGGACTGCACGCGGCCGGACTGTTCACGTCCACCGGCGAACTGCTCGTCGTTCGCGAGGACATCGGCCGGCACAACGCGGTCGACAAGGTGATCGGATGGTCGATGCACGAGTCGAGGCCGCTCGCCGGACATGTCCTGCTGGTCTCCGGCCGGGCCAGCTTCGAGCTGACCCAGAAAGCCTCGATGGCCGGGATCCCGATCCTCGCGGCCGTCTCGGCGCCGAGTTCCCTCGCGGTCGAGTTGGCCGACGAGGTCGGCATCACGATCGTCGGCTTTCTCCGCGGCTCGACGATGAACGTCTACACCCGGCCGGAACGAGTCACCGCACCGGAACGCGCCACCGCGAACGTAGGGGTCACGTCGTAGCGGCAACGTAGTCGGCCGGCGAGACGCCTTGCTCGAACGCGCGTGCCAGGTATTGCGCCATTCGATAGCCGGGATCGGCAGCGAGCGCACGATCGAGCGCAATCGTGGCGATCGCACCGCCGCCGTCTCGCCACGCGGCGTATGCGAGGAGGGTCGCGGGCGGTGCGATGAGTTCCGGTTCGGTTCGCCTTACGACGTCGGTCCACAGACGCTGATGTAGTGCGGGATCCTCGGCGATCCGTTCCCATGCATGATCTCGAACCATCACGTCCGTCAACAACAGACTCAGCCACGCGATCTCGTCTTCATCCAGGCCACCGTTAAGGGTGAAATGCATGATCGCGGCATCCACGGCTTCTTTGCCCGCCGCTTCCACGGTCGTGGCCGGATCGGCAGCGAGCGCGCTGAGCCGCTCATCGGCCCGGATCGCGGCGGCGTGCGCAGCTACGCCGGCCCGGCCGCCGACCGGTTCGAGCCGGGCCGCGACATCGTCCCGGCTGGCGACGACGTTGAGTCCGGCGGCGGTCGCGGTCGCCGCGATCACGCTGGAGCTGACGTCGAACACGGTGCCCTCCGCCGGGCAGCACTCGGGACTGCGGCAGACCTCGGAGAAGTACCGGCCGTCGGTCACCCGCAGCGCTTCCGGTACGTCGATACGTCTGCGCCGCAGTTCCGTCCGCACGGAGCGGACCGCCGGCGTCGCGATCGCGTCCGGGCCGTAGCCGGCGACCAACGCCCGGGTCACCCGCTGGCGCGCAACGATCGCGGTGACCTGCTTCGCGAACGGGATGACGTCGTCCGGATCCGGCAAGTCCACGCGGAGTTGAAACGTGACACGTTTCGCACGCAGGCCGAGCACCACCAGGCTGTCGGTCGGATGGAATCCGAACAGGTACGGAATCGCCGCCAACATGTCGGCCGGCGACGTCAGCGAGAGTTTGGGGAATGCGTCCATGCCGGTGAGCCTGCGGCGGCACCGGAAAGATCGGAAGGTGTCCATTTAATCCTGTGGATGACACGCCCGATATCCACCGTGCTAAAACCAGCTGATCGGTGGAAGCGCACCAGATCACGCCGAGGATGTGCCACGTAAAGTACCGTTAACCGACGTGGACCTCGCCTATCTACGTGCGCACCCGGAACATCTCACGACGTTCCTCACGCACCAACGTATCCGCGAGACCCCGATCCACGGCGGATCGATCAACGCCGCCACTCGCCTGACCCTCGAAGACGGTACGTCGATCTTCCTGAAGACCTGGCCGGATGCGTCATCGACGACATCGCCGGGCACGGCTCGAGGCGTGAAACCCGACGGCTTCTTCGAAGCCGAAGCGGCCGGTCTCGCGTGGCTTCGGGTCGAGGGTGGTGCCCCGGTTCCGGAGATCATCGCCGCGTCACCCAGCCACATCGCGCTGGAGTGGATCGACGAGGCAGCTCCGTCGGCGTCGGCGGCCCGGACTTTCGGTGCCGCGCTTGCGGTGACTCATCGTGCCGGGGCGCGCGAGTTCGGTGCGCCCTGGAACGGCTACATCGGCGCTCTGCCGCTTGACAACGCACCATCTGCCGGGACGTGGTCGCGCTGGTTCGCCGATCGACGGCTGACGCCCTATCTCCGCACGTCCGGCAGGCACGGCGCGCTTTCGCCGGCCGATGTCGCCGCCGTCGAGCAGTTGCTGGCGAATATTGAGTCGTTCGCAGGCGCCGCCGACGATGAGCCACCGTCGCGCGTACACGGTGATCTTTGGCCGGGGAACGTGCTCTGGGCAGAGCGCGGACCCGTCTATCTGATCGATCCGGCCGCGCACGGCGGACATCGCGAGACCGACCTCGCCGAACTTGCCCTATTCGGCGGCGTTCCGTATCTGGACAACGTGCTGTCCGGATATCAAGATATCTGGCCGCTTTCGGACGGTTGGCGGGCACGTGTCCCGTTACATCAGCTTCACCTGCTGCTCGTCCACACGGCGATGTTCGGCGCCGGCTACCGGGATGCAGTGATGGCGGCCGTCCGCGCTACGGTCGAACGATGACCATGGGCGCCGTTGCCGGCGATGCCGTTGCCGACCGAGCTGCGGCTCGCACGCTGGACGATGCTTACGGCCGCACGGCGGTCGACCTTCGCGTCTCGTTGACCGACAAATGCAACCTCAGGTGTACGTATTGCATGCCGGCCGAAGGCCTCGAATGGCTTGCCGGACCGGATCTGCTCACCGACGACGAAATCGTCCGGTTGATCGAGATCGGCGTACGGCATCTCGGCATTCGCGAGGTCCGGTTCACCGGCGGTGAGCCGCTGATCCGACCTGGTCTCCGTGCCATCGTGGCCGCCACCGCAGCAATGCGACCGCGCCCGAGCATTTCGATGACGACCAACGGCATCGGTCTGACCAAGCTCGCCGGGCCGCTGGTCGAAGCCGGCCTGGATCGGATCAACGTCTCACTGGATACGCTCGATCCGATTCGGTTCGCGCAGATCACCCGCCGTGACCGGCACGCAGCCGTGATCGAGGGCCTCGCCGCGGCCGTCGATGCTGGGTTGGGCCCCGTGAAGATCAATGCGGTGCTCCTGCGTGGCGTGAACGACGACGAGGCGGTACCACTACTGCGGTTTGCGCTTGATCATGGCTACGAGCTGCGATTCATCGAGCAGATGCCGCTCGACGCCGGTCATGTCTGGACCCGGGACGGCATGGTGACGGCCGACGAGATCCTGACTCGGCTCCGGACCGCGTACGACCTGCGTCCGGACCCGGCGCATCGAGGTGCCGCGCCGGCCGAGACCTGGATTGTCGACGACGGCAGCGGCTCGGCTCGCCAGGGCGACGCGAAAGTCGGCGTCATCGCGAGCGTGACCCGGCCGTTCTGTGGCGACTGCGACCGCACTCGGCTGACCGCCGACGGTCAGGTCCGATCCTGCCTGTTCAGCCGGGACGAGTCGGATCTGCGCGGTGCGCTGCGGGACGGGCGTACCGACGAGGAAATCGCCGATCGCTGGCGGATCGCGATGGCGACGAAGCTGCCGGGACACGCGATCAACGATCCGAGCTTCTTGCAGCCGACCCGTCCGATGTCCGCGATCGGGGGCTGAGCGGGGTGGTTCAGGTACGTTATTTCGCCGGTGCTCGCGCCGCCGCCGGTGTCTCCGAGGAATCGGTCGACGTGCGATCACTCGATCAGCTCGTGGCCGAGCTTGCCGGCCGGAGTGAGCGCATGCCGGCCGTACTGGCTGCTTCTTCGTTTCTGGTTGACGGGCTGGCCGCCCATGACCGCGACGCGCAACTTCCGGATGGCTGCGTCGTCGACGTGCTGCCGCCGTTCGCGGGTGGCTGACAACCGCGAGCGCTGACGAGCCTGTGCGTGGCGGGGTGCGGACCAGTTCGCGGGCATGCCAGGATGCTTCGTGCCCCCAACCACCCCAACGCCTGCGCGCGCCGACCGTGCCGGTACCGGTTGGATCGCGGACCTGCACATTCATTCGAAGTACTCGCGGGCGTGCAGCCGCGACCTGACCACGTCAACCCTCGCCGCCGGTGCCGCGACGAAGGGCATCACGCTGCTCGGGACCGGCGATTTCACGCATCCGGCGTGGTATTCGCATCTACGCGAGTCGCTCGTCGAGGCGGAACCGGGGCTCTACCGGCTGGCGTCCGACGCTGTGCCGCGTGGGCTGCCGCCCAACGTCGCCGATCACCGCGTCCGATTCATGCTGTCGGTCGAGATCTCGACCATCTACAAGCGCGATGACCGTACGCGCAAGGTGCACCACCTCGTCTACATGCCGGATCTCGCGGCCGCCGAGCGCTTCAACACCCGGCTCGGCCGCGTCGGCAACCTCGGCTCGGACGGTCGCCCGATTCTCGGCCTCGACTCGCGGGATCTGCTGGAGATCACGCTCGACGCGAGCCCGGACGCATTCCTCGTCCCCGCGCACATCTGGACGCCGTGGTTCTCCGCACTCGGGTCGAAGTCCGGGTTCGATCGCATCGCCGACTGTTATGCCGACCTGTCGGATCACATCTTCGCGGTCGAGACCGGCCTGTCCTCGGACCCGGAGATGAACTGGCGGGTCTCCAGCCTGGACCGATACCGGCTGGTGTCGAATTCGGACGCGCATTCGCTGCCCGCACTCGGCCGCGAAGCGACGATCCTCGACGGCCCGCTCGACTACTTCGCGGTTCGGGACGCGCTCAAGACCGGTGACGGGCTCGCCGGCACGCTCGAATTCTTCCCGGAAGAGGGCAAGTACCACGCCGACGGCCACCGCGCGTGCGGCGTCAACTGGTCACCCCAAGAGACAAAAGCCCACCACGGTGTGTGTACGACCTGCGGCAAGCCGGTCACGGTCGGCGTCGCGGCCCGAATCGACGAGCTGGCCGATCGTGCCGATGGCGAGCTACCGCCCGGCGAGCCGCCGCACGTCGAGCACCTGCTGGCACTGGGCGAGATCCTCGGCGAGATCAACGGGGTCGGACCACGTACGAAGACGGTCACCACCGCGATGGATCAGCTGATCGCGGCACTCGGGCCGGAGCTGCACATCCTTCGTCAGGCGCCGTTGAACGACATCACCCGCGTCGGCGGCGAACTCGTCGGTGAGGCGATCCGCCGTCTCCGAGCCGGTGTGGTCACGCGGATCAGCGGGTACGACGGCGAGTACGGCGTGATCCGGCTCTTCGAACCGGGCGAGGTCAACCGGGCGACATCCGGCATCGATACGTTGTTCGACCTGCCGGAATCCGTCGTGGTGCCGAAGAAGCCGGCTGCGGTGAAGCCGCCGCAGCCGCGGAAGCCACGCGAGAAGCTGCCACCTCCGCCACCGATCGCGGCCGAACCCTCGCCGCACGAACCGTTCGAGCCGATGCTCGCCGGGATGGAGGACGTCGGTACCGGACTGCTCGACCGGCTCGACGCGATGCAGCGAGTCGCCGCGTCCGCGCCGGGCGGACCGATGTTGATCGTGGCGGGTCCCGGTACCGGCAAGACGCGTACGTTGACGCACCGGATCGCGTACCTGTGCGCAGACATGGACGTGTTTCCCGAGGAGTGCCTCGCGATCACGTTCACCCGCCGCGCCGCCGGAGAGGTCGCGGAGCGGCTCGCAACCCTGCTCGGACCGGTTGCCGAGGACGTCACGGTGTCCACGTTCCATGCGCTGTGCCTGGCGATGCTGCGCGAAGACCCCGATGCGGCCGGGCTACCGGTCAACTTCCGCGTGACCGATGAAGACGGCGACGAGGAGGGTGATGTCGACCTGGATCAGCTCGTTCCGCTCGCCGTGACGGCGTTGCGGACGCGGCCCGACCTGGTCGACAAGTACCGGGCACGGTGGCAGTGGATCTTCGTGGACGAGTACCAGGACATCGACCCGGACCAGTACGAGCTACTGAAGCTGCTCGTACCGGCGGATGGCAACATCTGCGCGATCGGCGACCCAGACCAGGCGATCTACTCGTTCCGCGGTGCCGACGTCGCGTTCTTCCTGCGGTTCGCCGAGGACTACACGGATGCGCGGGTGGTCCGGCTGACCCGGAACTACCGTTCGTCCGCGCCGATCCTTGCGACGGCCGTACAGGCGATCGCGCCGTCGACGCTGGTCCGCGGCCGCCGGCTCGAACCCGCTCGACTCGATCCCGAGGCACCACAGGTCGGGCTCTACCCGGCGGCGAGCGTCGAGGACGAGGCCGACTTCGTCCTCCGTACGATCGACGAGCTGGTTGGCGGGCTGTCGCACGGCTCGCTGGACTCCGGCCGGATCGACAGCCGGGCCGGCATCACCGGCACGATCTCGTTCAACGACATCGCCGTCCTCTACCGGACCGATGCGCAGGCGGCACCGATCGTGGACGCGCTGACCAGGGGCGGTGTCCCGACGCAGAAGCGGTCACACGACCGGCTGCGGGACCGGCCCGGCGTCGCCGCGATCGCGCGGGAAATGCGGTTCATGCCGGCCGACGGCCCGATCGCCTCCTCGATGCGACACGCGGCGGCCCGGATCGTCGGGCGGCTGCGCGTACCGACGCTCGATCCGTCTCCGCACGAGTCCCGGCTGACCGAGGCCGATCTGCATCTGGCGGTCGACGTGCTCGGCCCGCTCGCCGCGCGCTCCGAAGACGACCTGGAGGCATTCCTCGGCGAGATCGCGACCGGCGCCGACGTGGACGCGCTCGACCCGCGAGCACAAGCAGTCACATTGTTGACACTTCATGCGTCGAAGGGCTTGGAGTTCCCGGTCGTGTTCGTCGTCGGATGTGAGGACGGACTGCTCCCGCTGCGTTTCCCGGGTCGTCCCACGTCCCCGGATGATGTGGCCGAGGAGCGGCGGTTGTTCTTCGTCGGACTGACTCGTGCGCAGGACAGGCTGTTCGTCAGCCATGCACGGCGCCGGTTTGCACGCGGCACCAAACAGGACGCGAGCCCGTCTCGATTCTTCGATTCCATCGACCCTCGTCTTTTCGAGCACCGCGGCGAGCAGGCTCCCCGACCGCCCAAGGATCTACAGCTGCGCCTGCTCTAAAGCCTTTTCGGTCATGGTGCGATGTGACGCGGGGCGATACCGTATCTGGCGCTGACCCGTCCGACGGAGGTAGTGATGTCGACCTATGGCCCTAGCGGGGACCACGAACCACCAACCGATCCGTGGACCGATGAAACCATGCCGGTTTCGGCGTCGGCGCCCCCCGCTCCACCGCAAGCAGCCCAGCCCGCAACGCCCCAAGCAGCCCAACCGGTAACGCCGCAACCAGCCCAGCCGGTGGCACCCGCGGCCGCGCCGGTCACCCCGGCGTCCGCGGTCTATCCGCAGTCCGCCCCGCCCTCGACGTACGCTGCGGCGACCCAGCCCATTTCGCCACCGGCCCCGCAGCCGGCGACCTATCAACCCGGCCAGGCCGCGTACCCGCCGCAGCAGCCGGTGTACCACCAGCCACCCGCGCAGCCGCAGTACCAGCCGCCGGCACCTGCCTATCAGCCGCCGCCCGCGACGTATCAGCCTCAGCAGGAATACCAGCCGGGGTACGCACAACCCGGGTACGGCCAGCAGGCCGCGTACACCCAGCCGTACGAAGGCCAGGGGTATGACGGCCAGGGCTACGACGGCCAGGGGTATGACGGCCAGCAGCAATGGTCGGCGCCACCGAAGCAACGATCGGTGCTGGTTCCGGTACTGCTGACGATTCTGATCGTCCTGTTGATCGGCGCCGGCGCGGTCGGCGTTTACCTCTACAAGACGCGGACCACCACCGTGCCGCAGGCCATCCCGGCCGCGGGTACGTGCGTCAAGTCCAACGGCAAGCCGTACCCGGATTCGAAGCTCAATCCGGTGGACTGCGGCGTGGCCGGAAGTTTCACCGTGCTCAAGCAGGTCTCCGACAAGGCGGACTGCAGCTCGGTTCCGGGCACGACCGAGATCTTCTCGTTCACCGCCAGCAGTTCGGTCGGCAACGATTACGTGCTCTGCCTCAAACAGAACTGATGTTCTAAGTTTCTTCGGCGAGTCGGTTGACCCTGACCGGCTCGCCGTTATAGCGTCACCGTCTAGAACGTTTGTTCTACGAACCATCACCTACGCTCGTCTACCGGTGTCTAGCGATCATGCTAGATACCGCTAGATCGTGCTCGACACGCAATTGGCGACTCTACGGACATCTAGCGGTTCGGCTAGAAAGCCCGATACGGTGCCATACGTGGATCCCGTGCGTAATCCGTACGCTCCCGGCGCCGGCCAGCGGCCACCCGAGCTCGCCGGTCGCGATCGGGAACTCTCCGTGTTCGACGTCGTGCTCGAGCGAGTTGCCCGGGGTCGCCCGGAGCGCAGCCTCGTGCTTACCGGCCTCCGCGGCGTCGGCAAGACCGTGCTACTCAATACGCTTCGGTCACAGGCGATCAATCGGATGTGGGGCACCGGCAAGATCGAGGCACGACCGGATCAGTCACTCCGCCGCCCGCTTTCCGCCGCGCTGCACATGGCGGTCCGGGAACTCGCGCCGCATCATCGTGCGCCCGACCGAATCGATGACTTCCTGTCCGTACTCAAGGCGTTTGCCCTGCGTACCGACAGCGACGCACCAACCAAGCTGCGGGATCGGTGGCAACCGGGAATCGACGTACCGGCCGCATCCGGCCGGGCGGACTCCGGTGACATCGAGATCGACCTGGTTGAGCTGTTGAGCGATGCGGCCAGCGTCGCGACCGACGTGGGCACCGGTATCGCGCTGTACATCGACGAGATGCAGGACGTGTCGGCTTCGGACATCTCGGCGCTGTGCGCCGCCTGCCACGAGCTGTCCCAAACGGGCGCGCCGCTGATCGTGGTTGGCGCCGGTCTGCCTCACCTTCCCGCGCTGCTCAGCGCCGCGAAGTCCTACTCCGAACGCCTCTTCCGTTATCAACGGATCGACCGGCTCGACCGAATCTCCGCGGATCAGGCGTTGTGCGCACCGGCCGCCCGCGAAGAGGTGGAATTCGAGGCCAAGGCGCTCGACGCGCTCTACGACGCATCCGGCGGCTACCCCTACTTCGTTCAGGCGTACGGCAAAGCCACGTGGGACCACGCGCCCGCATCTCCGATCACGCCGGACGACGTTCGGGTTGCCGCGCCGGACGCCGAGGCCGAGCTCGCGGTCGGATTCTTCGGTTCCCGGTTCGAGCGGGCAACGCCTGCCGAGCGCGAATACATGCGGGCGATGGCGGCGCTGACCTCCAACGAAGCGTCTGACATGGACGCCGCGGTACCGACGTCCGAGATCGCCCGAGCGCTCGACCGCAAGCCCGCGAGCCTGTCTCCGGCGCGGGATGCGCTCATCAAAAAAGGCCTGATCTACTGCGGCGAGCGTGGAACCGTCGCGTTCACCGTCCCACATTTCGGTCGCTACCTGCGGACGCAGCCGGCGCCGGAATAGTTCCAATATGTGGCTCTCCAGCGATCTGTGTGATTTCCCCTCGAAGAACGGGTAAGAACAAACCATGACACCTGTGCGTACGCTCGCTCGGGCCATGCTCGCCACGGTTTTCGTCACCTACGGCGCCCAGGCTGTGACCAATCCGGGTCGACTCGTGCCGAAAGCGCAGCCGATCACCGATCGGTTCGTTCCGCTTCTTGTGAAGACCGGCCTGCCGGTGCCGACCGAGACTCGTACGCTCGTGCAGATCAACGGTGCCACTCAGGTGGCCGGCGCACTGATGCTGTTCACGCCGTTGCGCCGGGTCGGTGCGGCCGCGCTGGTCGCGTCGCTTGTCCCGACGACGCTGGCCGGGCACCCGTTCTGGCAGTACGACGACGCGACCGAGCGCGCCAACCACCGTACGCATTTCATGAAGAACATCAGCCTGATGGGCGGGGCGCTGCTTGCCGCCGTGGACACCGGCGGTCAGCCGAGCCTTCGCTGGCGGGCGAACCGCCTGGCCGAGGACGCGTCGCGATCTGTGCAGCGCACCGCGCGTACGGCGAAGTCCAAGTCGAGGATCGCGCGGAAATCGGCGGCGCTCGGACGTAAATCGGCCACGTTCGGCCGGCACATCGTCGACTAGGGGCGGTCGGCTAGAGAGGCAACGGCACCAACGGCACGCGATCACCAGCGCTGCCGACGGTGCCGGGTGCGATCACCGCGAAACCGACCGACTGGGCAAGTCCGCGCAGCATGGATGACGCCATATGCGCCACGGGATGCGCTCGACCATCGCTGTCCAACCGTACGAGCGACAGATGCGCGAAGTCGCCCCGACCCGGGATGGGTGCGCCCAGCTCGACCGGCAACAACTCCGGCAACTCCCGGCCGACCGCGCCGGCCAGTGCCGGGACGACCAGCGACGCGAGCGCGACGACCGCCGACTGCGGATTACCGGGAAGGCCACCGAGCAAGACGCGACGGCCGGCTGAGGCGACCAGCGACGCCAGCAGCATCGGGAATCCCGGCCGGACCTCGACCGTGTTCACGGCGTACTCCGCGTCGAGCTTGGCGAGCGCGCCGTGCAGGTAATCAACCGGGCCGTGCATCGTGCCGCCGGTCGTCAGAATCAGATCGACGCCGGCCGCCAGCGCTTGCTGAAGCGCCGCGACATGCGCATCCAGCGTGTCTTCGATCGGGCCGATCACCGCTGGAGAGGCCAGATCGACCCCGAGCCTGGCCAGCCAGGCGGGCAGCTGCGGGCCGAGCGAATCACGGATCCGGCCGTCGGCCGGCGTACCGGCGGTGAGTAGCTCGTCGCCGAACACCAGGACGACGGCGCGCGGGCGGGGCCGGACCGCGAGCGAGTCGTGCCCACTCGCGGCAGCGAGGCCGATCAGGCCTGGCGTAACCGGCGTACCGGCAGGCATCAGGACGTCACCGCGGCGCGCCTCATCGCCCGCGTTCCGCCATTCGCGTTCCGGCCTCGCCACGCCGTCGATCAGACCGTTCGATGACGTGGTTTCCTCGACGCGGATGAGATCGTCGGTGCCGGT
The DNA here is from genome assembly GCA_963831705.1 of uncultured Actinomycetota bacterium. Classification (GTDB taxonomy): domain Bacteria; phylum Actinomycetota; class Actinomycetes; order Mycobacteriales; family Micromonosporaceae; genus DASQPR01. The sequence continues at coordinate 1,649,686 of CAWHRE010000010.1, forward strand.
CGGCACCATCGCGCCGGTGGCGATCTCGACGCACGCGCCGTCTTCCGTGAGGTCCGGAGCGGGATAGCCGGCCAGCACACGGCCGATCACGCGCCACGGGCCGGCACCGCGTACGGCGTAACCGTCTATCGATGACGTCGGGAACGCCGGCAGGTCGGTCAGCGCGCGAAGATCCACTGCGAGTGTCGTGCCATCACACTCGTGCAGCGGCAACTCGACCGGATCAAGGATCGCCGCACGACCCGCGTCGTAAGAGGATCGCCGGGCGTCGAGCCAAGTCTGCGTTGCCTTCTGCGTCACGACGCCAGCCTAACCCGGCTGGTGATCGCCGCCGCGCAGCTGAGAGACCGCGTGCTCCAGAATCGGGCCGAGGACCGCGAGCCCGTCCTTCGCGCCACCGGTCGAGCCGGGCAGGTTCACGACGAGCGTACGGCCGGCCACCCCCGCGATCGCCCGGGACAGAGCCGCCGCCGGAACCGCATCCCGGGAGAACGCCCGGATCGCCTCGGCAATCCCCGGGATCTCGTAGTCGATCACTGAACGCGTCGCCTCGGGGGTTCGATCGCTCGGCGTGATCCCGGTGCCGCCGCTGGTCACGACCACATCGGCGCCGTCCCGGATCGCTTCGCGGATCGCGGTCGCAACCGGTTCACCATCGGGTACGACGACCGGCTCACCGACCGAGCATCCGAGCACTCGCAGACCCCCTACCAGCAACGGCCCGCTGCGATCCGCGTAGACGCCGGCCGACGCGCGATTCGACGCGACGACCACCACGGCACGGATGTCAGGCACGATCGTCGCCCCGCTCCCACAGCCCGGTCTTGCCGCCCTCTTTGCGCAGGACCCGTACCCGCTCGATCGATGCGGCCGGGTCGACCGCCTTGATCATGTCGATCAGCGCAAGCCCGGCGGCGGCCACCGCGGTGAGCGCTTCCATCTCGACGCCGGTCCGGTCGGCGGTTTTCGCAACGACCGAAATATCCACGTGATCGGGGCCAAGAACGAGGTCGACGGTCACGCCATGGAGCGCGATCGGATGGCACAGCGGGACGATATCGGGCGTGCGCTTCGCGCCCATGATGCCGGCCAGCCGCGCTACCGCGAGCGCATCCCCCTTCGGCAGGGCATCGCGGCGGAGCAGATCGATCACGGCGGCCGTGGTCCGGACCGTACCGGCCGCGACCGCACGCCGGACCGACACGTCCTTCGCGGAGACGTCGACCATGCGCGCCGCTCCGGCCTCGTCGACGTGGGTAAACGCACTCTCGGGCATGTGGACGAGCGTAGTCTCCGTCACACCGCTACGCGTTGATCGGCGACGCCCGCCACAATCGGGGCCATGCCCGCCACGCTGCTCATCGCCGCCACGATCATCGGGATCGCGGCCGCGGCTCAGGCGATTAGCGGATTCGGGTTTGCGCTGCTGGCCGTACCTCTGCTGGCTTTGATCATGCCGACGTCGTCGGCCGTGATCGTCGCGTCGCTCGCGTCACTGTTACTCACGCTCGGCACTGCGATCAGCGAGCGAGCGTGGGTGGATTGGCCGACCGTCCGGACCATGATGGCCACGGCGATCGTCGGCATGCCGTTCGGCCTCGTCCTGCTCGACTCGCTATCCGAAAACGCGCTCGCCGTCTTGGTCGCGTTCGCGGTCCTGAGCAGCACGTGGCTGGTGTGGCAACGACCGGCGCTGCCGAACAATCGCACCGTGCGGTACGCCGTCGGCACACTCGTCGGCGTGCTCACGACCGCAACCGGAACGAACGGTCCGCCGCTGGTCGCCGCATTCCAGACCATGGGGTACGCCCCGCGGCGCTTCCGTGCCACGATCGCGGCCATCTTCGCCGGGTGCGGCATCGTCAGCATCGGCTTCTTCGCGTACGGCGGCGACATCACGAACAAGTCCATCGTGTACGCGCTCGCCGGCGCTCCCGCGGTGGCGCTCGGATGGTTCGCCGGCGACCGTATTTTCCATCGGATCGATGCCGCCCGATTCCGATACGTCGTACTGTTCGCCCTGGTAGTCGCATCGGTCGTCACATTGGTCCGGGCTATTTAGACAGTGAGCAGGTTGCGGGGCTGTTAACGGCGGGCATGCACCCGTACGCTCGTACTCTCGCGGCACATCGAGCGACTGGATGACGACGCTTGAAGACGACCGATCGGTTGACGTACCGGCGCCGGCTGTACCGCCTTGTCGCGGTCGCCGTCGCTTGCGCTGTGGTGGTACTCGCCACGAGTGTCCACATGATCGTATCCGGCTCGGCCCCGCACATCAGCCTCTTCAACACGGTGATGGCGACGATCGTGGTGGCGATCGCCGCCCGGATGATGCTGCACCTGCGGATCGGTCAGCTGCGGATCACGCAGTCGCTGACCGACACCGCGATCATGCTCGGTCTGATGACGCTGCACTGGTCGTGGCTGGTCGTCGCGGTCGCGATCGGCGTCACCGTGGCCCGCGTACACGCGGATCTGCCGCCGCTTCAGATCGCGCTGGCCTCGGCGGCGGATCTCGTCAAGGTCGCCACCGCCGCGACCGCGGGCACGCTGGCCGGGCTCGGCCAGCCACCGTTCTTCGCGACGTTCGCCCGCCTCCCGGGGCTGCTTGTCGTCGCGGGCGTGATGCTCATCCTCGACGAGGCGCTCATGATTCCGGGCCGCGCATTCGCGAACGAGCAGCCGGTCCGCGCGGTCTTCGCGAACAATTGGCACATCCGGATCGGCGGCTCGGTCATCCGGCTGCTGATCGCGATCGGCGCTGGCTATTTCCTCCGGTTTGATCCGCACATCGCGATCGTCACACCGCTCGCAATCGTGGGACTGCACCTCGCGTACGCGAATCACGTTCAGCAGCGAGCGGACCGGGTCGCGTGGCAGCGGCTCGCGAAGATCATCGACATGATGACCTCGGCCGAGGCCGAGACGCTGCGAAGTGCCACGATTCTCGGCGCGGCAGAACTATTCTCCTGCGACGAAGTCGATCTCGAGCTTCCGATCGGTGCCGTCTCGCATCTGGTGCGAGGCAACGCTCGGTCGATCACGTACGCCGGACCGGCCGACGCCGCGCCGGAGAGCCGCGGAATGGTGGTGTCCGCCGCGCTCGACCTACCGGACCTCGAACAACGCCGCCCCGGAACGCTTCGCCTACGATTCCACACGTCGGTTGTGTTCAACGAGCGCGAGCACTACACGCTGCGGGCCCTCTCGGCGGCCCTTGGCACCGCGATCCGCAAGGCCGAAGCCGTCGGCGCGTCGGCCCGGCTCGTGATGGATCAGGCGCACGCGGCCACGCACGATGCGTTGACCGGCCTGGCGAATCGGCAACGCCTGCTCGACTTAGGCGCCGGCGCCGGCGCCGCCACGGACACCGGCATCGCGTTGGTGGTCCTCTACCTTGACCGGTTCCGGCAGATCAACGACACGCTCGGCACATCGATCGGCGACAGCGTCCTGACCGAGGTGGCGAGCCGGCTGACCACCGCGGTACCGCCCGGGAATCGGGGCCTGGTCGCTCGCCTGGCCGGTGCGGAGTTCGCGGTGATGCGTACCGATGCGCCCACGCCGCCCGATGCCATGACATGGGTACGCGATCTGATCGCCCGGATCTCTGCACCAATGGAGATCGGCAAGGTACGCCTGGAGGTCGGTGCGACGGCCGGCATCGCGCTCGGCGACAGCGACGGCTCGATCGACGAGTTACTGCGCCGCGCCGAAGTGGCGATGTATCAAGCGATGGATCAGGGCGAACCGCTCACCCTCTACGTGCGGACCAGAGACACGGCCGATACCGATCGACTCGCCCTGACCGGCGATCTCGCCCGCGCGGTTGCGGAGCGGCAGTTCACGGTCGCGTTCCAGCCGATCGTCGACCTCACCACCGGGGCGGTCATCTCGGCCGAGGCGCTCGCCCGCTGGTATCACCCACAGCGCGGGCACCTTGCGCCACATCGATTCGTCGACGCGATCGAACGCTCCGGCCTTCTCGCGCCGTTCACCTCACACGTCTTGGATCAGGCGCTGGCCGGCGCCGTCCGCTGGCGCGCCGAAGGCTTCGTGTTCCCGGTAGCCGTGAACGTGTCACCACGCAGCCTCCTCGATCCCTCGTTCCCCGAGTCGATCCCGCGAGCGCTCGCCGCCCACGACCTTCCGCCGGACGCGTTGACGATCGAGCTGACCGAGACGCTCACACTCAGCGAGCTGGAGATCGTCGACGAAGTGCTGCGAGACCTCCGTACGCTCGGGGTCAGCATCGCGCTTGACGACTTCGGCACCGGATTCTCATCGCTCGCAACGATCGCCCGGGTCCCGGTACACGAGTTGAAAATCGACCGGGCGTTCGTCTCCGGCCTCGATGGTGCCGCGCAAGCGGCGATCGTACGGTCGACGATTGAGCTCGGACGAAGCCTTGACCTGCTGGTGGTCGCCGAAGGGATCGAATCGCCGGAGCAACGCGAACGGCTGTGGCGGCTGGGCTGCGCGGCCGGGCAGGGTCACCTGTTCGCTCGACCGATGAATGTCGAGCTATTCATCGCCAAACTGCGCGAAGGATTCGAGGGAGTTCCAGGGCACCTCGTCGCACCGATGCACGGTGCGGCCGACGTCATTCAGTTGCCGACGCCTCGGCGATCGGCTCCGAATTCGCGGACTGGACCCCAGGCAGCGCCGGCGCCCAAACCGCGTACGCCACCGGGTACAGAAGGTAGCCAAATCGCGTTGCCGGAATGAGTGCGATCGCTGCAATCAGTCCGCATGCGCTGACGATCGCGGCGTCGCGCGCCGATCCGGGTGGCCGCCGCAGTAGCCACCGGCCGATCGCGGCCGCGGCGAGCACCAGAAGCGCGGTCGCGATCGTCTTGCCGCCCGGTACACCGACAGCCAGAAGGTGCCCCGGGAATGGGGACGCCGCCGGGCTCGCCACTCCGGTCAGCCCAAGCGGGAACTTGACGACATTCTCAATGGCCGCGCCGCGGTCGACGAGGAACGCCGGAATCAGTACGACGATCGGCAGCCCGATGGCGCCGAGCGCGTACCGGCGGGCGACTCGAGCACCCCTGGTCGCGGCGAGCGCCAGCAGAACGAGCGCGACCGGCCAGGCGAACAGCTTCATGGCACCGGCCACGCCGACCGCTATACCGGCCGCCGTGAAGCGTTCCCGGGCGGCGTATGCGAACGCCAGCACGCAGAAGCCGAGAATGACCATGTCGTCGCCGCCGGTCGCGATGGTCAAGGCGCAGATCGGCAGAACTGTCGCGGCCTGAACCGCTCTCAGCAGCGCCGGCGCCGGGCTGATTCGCCGCAGCAACAGCACGGCGGCGACCAGTGCGGCAATGAGCGTCGCCGCGAACCACACCCGAGCATCCGTCCACCAGTGCACGCCGAAGATCGCGCGCGGCAGACCATAGAGCGCCATCGCCGGCTGGTACGGCAGGTAGGCATCGAGCCGGTCGGCCGGTGGCAGCGCCTGGATTGCCGCGTGCCCGAGGTACGGCGTGCCGGTATGCCACAGTCGCGTACCCGCCGCCTCGATCACGACGACCTCGTCCTGCGCCCGGTCGGTACGTCCACCGGCGCGTTGCACCGCCTCCACGATCAGCGGGAACAACGCGGTGGCCGCAAACGTCGCCACGGTCAGAGCGGCCCGGTACGTCGTACTCGTCAATGATCGGAACCGCGATCGGCGGGCCAGCGCCTGGCCGAGCGCGAGCACCGTGGCGGCGGCGTAACCGAACACCGCCAGCCGACCCCATGTGCCATGCGGCGGCAACGTCACGTTCTTCGACGTCAGGGCCGCAAAGACGGTGGATGCCAAGTACAGCCCGATGTCGACAGCGAGACCACCGGCCGCAGCATCGGCCCGTTGCAGGCGGTTCGCCATGCTCAGATGATCGCCATGTCGACGAATCGGGACAGGTGCAGCTGCGCCGCCACGGTCACCGTGTCGGTCGGGCCGTTACGGTGCTTGGCGACGATGAAGTCGGCCTCGCCGGCGCGCGGCGACTCCTTGTCGTAGTAGTCGTCGCGGTGCAGCAGGATCACGACGTCCGCATCCTGCTCGATCGAGCCTGATTCACGCAGGTCGGAAAGCTGCGGACGCTTGTCGGTACGTTGTTCGGGACCACGGTTCAGCTGGGACACCGCGATCACCGGGCATTGAATCTCCTTCGCGAGCAGCTTGAGGCCACGGGAGAGTTCGGCGACCTCCTGCTGACGCGACTCGGTCTTCTTGGGGGAACTCATCAGCTGCAGGTAGTCGACGACCACCAGCTTCAAGTCGTGTCGCTGCTTGAGCCGTCGCGCTTTCGCCCGAATCTCCATCAGGTTCATATTCGGAGTGTCGTCCACGAACATCGGCGCTTCGCTGATCTCGCCCATCCGGCGTGCCAACTTGGACCAGTCGTCATCATGCAGCGCACCCGACCGGAGCGTGTGCAACGGGACGCTCGCCTCGGCCGAAAGGAGGCGGGTCACGATCTCGATCTTGCTCATTTCGAGTGAGAAGATCGCACTGGCCATGCCGTGCTTTACCGAACAACTCCGGGCGAAGTCCATCGCGGCGGTCGACTTACCGAGACCGGGACGACCGGCGACGATGATGAGCTGACCCGCATGCAGACCGTTGAGCAACCGGTCAAGGTCGGCGAACCCGGTCGGGATGCCGGTCATCTGGCCGCCCGTCGCACCGACCGCTTCGATCTCGTCGAGCGTCGGCTGCAGCAGATCCTCGAGCCGGACGAAGTCTTCGCTGATCCGGCGCTCGGTCACGTCGTACACAGCCTGCTGCGCGAGGTCAACGAGATCGTCGGTATCCCGGCCGCCACCGCCGAGCGTGCCGTAGCCGAGTTGGACGATCCGTGTCCCAGCCTCGATCAGGCGGCGGAGCACGGCCCGCTCGCTGACGATCCGCGCGTAGTACGAAGAGTTCGCGGCCGTCGGCACGCTGGAGATCAACGTGTGCAGGTAGGGCGCGCCACCGATGCGTCCGATGTCGCCGGCGTCGGTCAGCGCGGCGGCGACGGTGATCAGGTCGGCCGGCTCACCGCGCCCGTACAGGTCGAGGATCGTGTCGAAGATCGTCGCGTGCATCGGCCGATAGAAGTCGCCGGTTCGGACGATCTCGACCACGTCGGCGATCGCGTCCTTCGAGAGCATCATTCCGCCGAGTACGCACTGTTCCGCAGCGACGTCCTGCGGCGGCGTACGGTCGAACTGCCCATCGGGCTTGGGCGCGTCCCGGCGCTGCTCTGCCGGGCGGGGGGCCTCGGCGGTTCGAGGTGGCTCACCCGGACGTGGTGGCTCTGCCTGGCGAGCGGGTTCGGTCGCTCGTGGCGGCTCCGGTGGTGGCGCCGGCTCGGCCGGACGTGATGCGACAGTGGCCGGCTCCGGCCCCCACACGTCGTCGGTAATCGACATCGCTCCTCCGCCCCACCCACGACTGGTCTACCGCAGGGGTACGACAGTCATTGCCAGTCGAATACCGAGCCGGATTAATCGCAGGTTACGTTCGCCGGTACAGACAGACAAACGGACCGGTGGATAAGTCTTGGGACAACCTGTGGAAAGCAGGCCAGTACTTGTGCGCAACTCTGTGCACAGCTTGTGGATATCCTCTGGGGAGATCTTTGCAGGGCTGCTCTGACCTGCTATTTCAATACACACACCCTGTGTGGAGAAAATAATTTCCGCGTGATTCATGCGAGCCGGACTCAGTTCCCGGCCTTCCGGTTGCATGGCTGTGAGGAATCCCACCTGGATGGCCGATGGCGTCCAGAATGCAAACAGACAAATATCCGCTCTCGTGGAGTACCGCGATGGGAACACCGGCGAGCAGGATGCTCAGGACTACCGCACGTCATGGGATACCGGTTCGCACGCCGCCGGTCCAAGGTCCTGGGAGGACGACGAGCGCTCTGCCCGGCCGAGCTACTCCGACCGCGCGTACCCGAATCACGGCTACTGGGAGAACGACCAGCAGGCGCAGCAGCAAGCGCCCGAACGCCAACTCACGCCCGTCGCGCGTACCGACGCATGGCCGAGCCCGGTCCCGAGCAGTTCGAACCGGCGTTTCGAACTTTCGCCGGTTGCGCCTGTCGCCCCGTCCATCACACCGGCCGGCTTCGGGTTCGACGGCGATGATCGGGACTATCCGGCCGTGGTTTGGTGGACCGTCATCTGGTACGCGATCCCGGTCGTCCTGTACACGCTCTGGGCGCTCGTCATGTCGTCATCCGGCATGCGCGGGCACGCGCTGCATGGCCTGCTGACCGATGCGTTCCCCGGGTTGTTCGCGGTCGCGCTGAGCCTGGGATTCGCGGTCTGGATCCGCCGCGTAAGCCTCGCCTGGCGCGCGATCACGCTCGGATTCGGCGCCGCGTGCGTCGGAGCGGGCCTGGCCACGCTCCTCGTCTCGGCGCTCTAACGAACGATCGGCGCACCCGAGAACGGGTACGCCGATCGTTTGCAAACGGTCCCTACTTGGAGCCCGCTACCGTCACATCGAACTTCGCGGTCACGTCCGGGTGCAGCTTGAGCTGTACGCGATACGTGCCGACCGACTTGATGTGGCCGGGCAGCTCAAGGCGGCGCCGATCGATGTCGGGACCACCGGCGGACTTGATCGCCGAAGCGACCTCCGCCGACGTCACCGAACCGAACAGGCGTCCGCCGTCGCCGGCCCGCGCCTTCAGCGTGACCTTGAGGCCTTCGAGCTGGCTCTTGACCTCGTTCGCGTGTCCGAGATCGCGGATCTCGCGTGCACCACGTGCCCGCTTGATCACCTCGATCTGCTTCTCCGCGCCCTTGGTCCAGTTGAGCGCAAAGCCCTGCGGAAGCAGGTAGTTGCGGCCGTAGCCGGCCTTGACCTCGACAACCTCACCGGGAGCACCGAGTCCGGAGACTTCCTGAGTCAGGATGATCTTCATGTCAGTCCTCCTCTCAGCGAGCCGTCGTGGTGTAGGGCAGGAGCGCCATCTCGCGAGCGTTCTTGACGGCGCTCGCGATCTGCCGCTGCTGCTGGGAGGTAACCCCCGTCACCCGGCGCGCGCGGATCTTGCCGCGGTCCGAGATGAACTTGCGCAGCAGCGCAACGTCCTTGTAATCGATGTAGGCGACCCCGTCCTTTTCGAGCGGGTTCACCTTCTTCTTCGGTTTGCGTAGGGCTGCAGCCTTCGCCATGTCTCTTACTCCAGATGTGCTTAGAACGGTGGCTCGTCGTCGAAGTTGCCCCCACCGCCCGAGGAAGCAGGCGCCGCGGTTGCCCAGGGATCGTCGGAGGCGAAGCCGCCGCCGCCCTGACTGCCGCCACCACCCGAACCGAATCCGCCACCGCCGGAACGCGACATCCTCTGCACCTTCGCGGTCGCATAGCGCAGCGAAGGGCCGATCTCGTCGACCTCCAGGTCGATCACGGTGCGCTTCTCGCCTTCCTTCGTGTCATAGGTCCGCTGGCGCAGACGTCCGGACACGATGACACGAGAACCCTTGGACAGGGACTCGGCCACGTTCTCCGCAACCTGACGCCAGACGGTGCACGAAAGGAACAGCGGATCGCCGTCCTTCCACTCGCCGGAGGCCTTGTCCATGAACCGCGGCGTGGATGCGATGCGGAACTTGGCAACGGCCGCACCCGACGGGGTGAAGCGCAATTCGGGGTCATCGGTCAAATTCCCGATCACCGTAAGGGTGGTGTCTCCTGCCATGGTCACTCCTTGACCCATTGCTCCAGATGAGGAGCAGAGTTCCTCGAACACTTCAGCTGTTGTTGATGAAAGGCTGTCACACGCGTGCGACAGTCGTCATCAGCTGAAGATGGGGAGCCGGAAACGCTAGACAGGTCTAGCGAACTTCCGGCCGGATGACCTTGGTACGCAGCACCGACTCGTTGAGTCGAAGCTGACGGTCCAGCTCGGCCACGGCTGCGGGCGTGGCCTGCAGGTCGATGACGGCGTAGATACCTTCGGTCTTCTTCTGGATCTCGTACGCGAGGCGCCGGCGGCCCCACACGTCGAGCTTCTCCACTGAGCCACCCGCGGTCCGGATCACGTTCAGGTACGTGTCGAGAGACGGGGCGACGGTGCGCTCCTCGAGACTGGAGTCGAGGATCACCATGATTTCGTAATGACGCAAGACAACTCACCTCCTCTGGGCTAAACGGCCACGGTCGTTCCGTGGCAGGAGGTCTGGCGTCGCTCAAACCGCGACGCCGGGCAACTAAGTGCTCGGCGTCGTGAACTCGAACCTCACCAGAATACCGGAGTACCGGCAATCGGCCCAATCCGGCCAAGTGGCACCCGCTTGGCGCACGTACCGGGTTGCTGGGGTGGGACCTGGGGAGGAACGACCACACCGATGAGCCGAGCGCACACCTCGCGGAGCTATCGCCCGCTATATGGCATTTAGGCAGATAGTACGCGACTGCCGCGTTGAGCGACGATCGCTCGGATCGCCGCAGCGGAAACGCCGACCACTCCGACCGTGGCGATCAGCGTGAGCAAGCCGCTCGCGCTGTCCGGCTGCGTCGTTCCGACGCTGCCGAACGTCGGCTTCTGCGCGTCCAGAGATGCGGGCGCCTGGGCGAACGGATTCTCGTCATCGGTCGATGAGGTCTTCGGCACCACCGCGCCGGCCGACTTCGATGGTGCAGCGGTGCCTTGTGCGGACGTCGTCGGCGTCAACGATGCCGGAACCGTCGCCTTCAGAGTGGCCGGACCACCGCCGATCGGGGTCGCGATCGGCGTCGGCGTCGCTCCGTTCGCAGCGGTCACGTAGACGATCATCTGTACGTGCTTGCCAAGATCGAGCGAGCAGTCCGGCAGCATCTGTATGACGACCGACGAAGGCCCACCGTTGAACGTCACCGGTACGAGTGACTCGTTTGGAAGGCTCTTCTCCGCGTCACCGGCCCACAATGTGGCCTGTCGGCCGGTCCGGTTCACGAAGTTCACCACCGTCCCCGCCGTGATGTGCAGAGTCGTCTGCGACGGCGTGGACGGGCAGGACAGCGCCGAGCCGAGCAACGGCGTACCGGAGAACGTGATCGTCGTCCCGTCCGCACCGTATGCCGACGCTCCGACCAGTGATGCAGCAATCACCGCACCGAATGAGAGGCCCACCAGAATCAGGCCGGCTCGGTGCCGAACAGACAACGTCATGGCACGTACGCTCCCGTACGATCGGTGGCCGGCGGGGGCTGTTAACCGGCGGGCTATCACGTACAACGATGCCTTCTCAGGACGAGTGACGCACCGTACGGATGGATTGTCGGCGTGCGAGGTTACTGTTCGCAAATGCGTATCGGAGCTCATGTCGACGACCAGGACCCGTTGGCGGAAGCCGCCGCCCGCGGCGCCGAGGTCGTTCAGTTCTTCCTGACCGACCCGCAGGGCTACAAGACGCCGGCACCGCGTGCCGACGCGGACATCCTGCGCGCCGCCGAGATTGACATCTACATCCACGCGCCATATCTGATCAATGTGGCGACGCTGAACAACAAGATCCGGATCCCGAGCCGGAAGTTGCTGACCGCGCATGCCGAGGCGGCCGCGACCCTCGGCGCGAAGGGCCTGATCGTCCACGGCGGCCACGTCACGAAGGCGGACGATCCAGCGGACGGGTACGCGAACTGGCGAAAAGCGTTCACGCAGGCGGCCGAGCAGGGTGGCTTCCCGCTCCCGATCCTGATCGAGAACACCGCGAACGGTGACTATGCCTGCGCTCGCCGCTTCGACGCACTGGCCAGGCTCTGGGACGCGGTGGGCGAGTTCGGCGTCGGGTTCTGCCTCGACACCTGCCATGCCCATGCCGGAGGCGAGGAGCTGATCGGCGTCGTGGACCGGGTCAAGGCGATCACCGGCCGGATCGACCTCGTGCACGCGAACGATTCCAAGGACACGTTCAACTCCGGCCGCGACCGGCACGACAACTTCGGCCAGGGCTTGATCGACCCGAAATTGATCATCGACGTCGTCCGCGCGGCCGACGCACCCGTCGTGGTGGAGACACCCGGCGGCCGCGACGGCCAGCGTGCCGACATCGCGATGCTGCGCGACGGCCTGACCGGGTGAAATTAGAGCTCTGCCATTGCGGTTTCCACGGGTGAATCGGCCGTCTCAAATTCGGCCAGCGCGGTTTCCTGGCCGACCCACCGATCGGGCGCGCCGTCGAACAGGCCGCCGTCCGGATCGTCGTCGTAGACCTGGCGCACGACGTCCTTTTCCGGATGCCGGATGTCCCGGACGACGAAGCCACACAGGATCAATAGCGTGACCAGTCGCAACGACGCAGCCAGGATGAACCCACCCTCGGGCATGATCGGATTGCCCGACGCACCCATCAGTTCGGCATCGAACCCGAAGAAGTAACAGACCTCGGCCAGTTGCCACGCCAGGAACGCGCCCCACCTCGGCCGGGCCAGGATCGCGAGCGGGAGCAGCCACAGCACGTACTGCTGGGACCAGACCTTGGAAAAGATCAGGAACGCGGCGACCGTGAGGAACGCGAGCTGCGCCAGCCGCGGGCGCCGTGGTGCCTTGACCGTGAGCACCGCGAGACCGACGCAAGCAAGCGCGAACAGCAGGTAGGACAGCAGGTTGACGGTGCTCGGGTGGCTATTGAGCCAAACGAATCCGGGGATGCCGTAGCCGTTGTGGGTCGGCATGTGCGCACCGATGTACCAGAGCGTGCCCCAGTCGACGCCTCGCGTCATGTTGAGGTGGAAGAACTGCCACCACGAGTCCGGCCAGGCGAGCGCCACCGGCAGGTTCACCGCAACCCACGCCAACACGGCGACCGCACAGGTATACAGAGCGTCGGACATCTTCCGGGACCGCCAACCGAGCAGCAGGATCGGAATCAGCAGGAAGCCCGGCCACAGCTTCGCCGACGTACCGAGGCCAATCAGTATCGCCGCGGCCGTCGGCTTATTTCGAGCCCATGCGTACAGCGCGAACATCGCGAACGCGACCGCGAGGAGATCCCAGTTGACCGTCGCGGTCAAAAACAGCGCCGGTGACACCGCGAACATCGCGGCATCCCACGGCCGTCGTCGTCGCAAGGTCAAGATCAAGCCAACCGCGGAAATCGCGAGTGCGGACAGCACGAGCGCATTCACGTTATAGAACAAGGTGTACGCGTTTGCCTTCGGATGACTCGCCACGAACGCATGGACCGGCAGGCCAAGCAGGCCCATCAGCGCACCGGTGAGTACCGGATATTCGACCGCGTGATCCTTGTACGGAACCTGCCCGTCCGCGAGGCCCTCGCTCGCGTACAGCGCAACGACGTCGGTGTAGCAGGCATGCCGATATTCGCTCAGGTTCGACCAGTCACCGTTGCTGCACGACGACTTCTGCATCCAGCTCAACGTCAGCGTTACGCAGGCGAGAGCGATGACGATCCGGACGACCAACCAATAGCGGCGTGATGACCGGGTCACATGACGGCCGGCCGGACCACCGATCGTCTGGGACAAGCCTCGGGCGACCGCGTCGGTCTGCGACGGAAGTTCCATCAGCTCGCCGTCGACGCTGGTCAGCTCACGCATATGTACGGATGACGTCACCGCTACATACTGCCGTGCCATGGCTCAGGTCTAAAGACCGACGCCCGATCAATTACCGATCGGGCGCCGGCCGTTCATCGTCGACCGTGACTTAGACGGCGATCACCGGCGCGGTCGTCGTCGACTGCGAGTTCTGACCATCCTTGATCGCGGTGATCACAAACTTATACGTCTTACCCACCTGAGGATTGTTCAGGACGAACTGATTGGAGTTCACGGTCTGGGAACCTAGGTCCATCAATCCACGGAAAATTTCGATCTGGTACGTCGTCCCGTTCGGACCAGCATCCCAATTCACCGTAATCTTCCCCACCGACGGCACCGCCACCGCGTTCGACGGCGCCGGCGGCGGCGAAGCCGGCGGCGGTGACCCACCGGTCAACGTCACCTGTTGCTGGGCTGGGTCGGACGAGTCACCAAGGTCGTCATAGGCGCTGACGGTGTACGTATGGAATGAACCGGGAGCGAGCCCGTTGTCGGTGAATCCCGGGTTCAGCGCACCGAGCGCGATGTTGTCCCGGAACACGCGATAGTGCAGCCCCGGTAAGGCGTCCCAGTTCAGTTGGACGCTCGTGTCGCTGATCGCGGTCGCCATGAAATGCGCCGGTACGTCCAGCTTCGCCGGACCGCCCGGGCCGCCGGAAGCCGGAGCGGACGGCGGCGCGGACGCACTTGGCGACACGCCGTCGCCGGGCTTGTCGCCGGTGTTGTCCCGGCCGTTGAACTGCTTGATCGGTGCGGCATTGAACTTCTGGTCCTTGCCCAACGTGCCGGTCTCGTAGCTGTACTTGAGCGCGGTGTCCATGTACTGCGTCCAGATCGGCGCAGCCATCCGCGAGCCCGAGAGAACCTGCGTCTTGCCGTTCAGCAGGATCGGCTTGCCGGTCTTCGGGTTGAGGATGATGAGTGGTTGAGTGTCGTCTGCCCGTGCTGCCGACCCAGACCGACGTGCTCAGCTGGCCAAGTCCGGGTGCGGTGTAACCGGAGAACGCGGACACACTGTTGTCGCGCGAGTCCGCTTGGCTGAGCTCCCACGTACCGGTCTTGCCGGCGGACGGGCGGTTGTTCAGCAGCTCGTTCGTCTTGTCGGTGTGGATCGCAAATGGGCTCACGATCTCATCGTCTCGCGTCATGATCTGTTGCATGGCCCACTGCTCGTCGTGTGCCTTCTCCGCCCCGAAATTCGGGACCTGCGTTCCGGTGACGGGCTCGCGGAAGAGCGTGGACTGATTCGGGATCTGGACAGCCCGCACGAAGTGCGCGGTCTCCACCTTGCCGTCGTTGGCGATCGTCGAGATCGCGTGAGCGAGGTCGAGAAGGTCGATGCCGACCTGTCCGAAGCCGAGGTCGGGACCGAACTGTCCGGCCCTCTCGACTTCCACGCCGTTGGTCGCCGTTAGTGGCCGGATCTTGCCGTTGATGTCCCAGATGTATTTCGCGCCCAACTGCTGCAGCATCTGGATGACGTTGCCGACGCCGATTTTCTTCGCGATGCCGTAGTACATCGTGTTCGTGGACAGCTTGAGGCCCAGCCACATCGGGCACGCGTCGGGTTGATTCGGACAGCTGTCCGCGGCACTGTTCGTCAGGTTGCCTTCGCCGGGTCGGGCCAGGCTGAGTGGACCGTTCCAGTACGAATCGAGCCCGTAACCCAGCGACAGTGCGGTAGCCATCGTGATCGTCTTCATCGACGACCCCGGGATCACGGTGACCGCCGGCCAGACCGAGCGCAGCGATCGCGGCCGGGCCTACGGCTGACGATGCGGCCGACGCAGTCGTCGCCCCGGTCGTCGACGTGTCATCGGAGATATTGAAGTTCAGGTTGAGCGAGACACCGGCGTAATCGAAGCCGGTACCGTCAGGGCCGCCGTAGTAGGCGATCACCCGCCCGGTCGGCGGATCGATCGACACCAACTCGCCGTCCGTACCGGCCGGCACGGTTTTATAGCCCGGTGAGGTCGGCTTCTGGAAGTCGGCGGCCGCGATCGCCGCCTGCTCGGCCTGATAGTTGATCGTCGTCGTAATCGAATAGCCACCGTTCTCCAGCGCGATCTCGCTGAATGCCGGTGCGCCGCCGCTGTCCGCGATGACGTACGGCTGGTTGGTGGTCGGGTTGATGGCCTCGATCAACTCCGACATGACCTGCCGGACGATGAAGCCCACCGGGGTGTTCAGGTACTGGTTGGCCGAGTCACCCGTGTTCTTGTTAGGGATCGCGTTGGTCGGGTAGGCGTACGCCGGAGAGGCGGCCTGCGCTGCGGTGATGTAGCCCAGCTTCACCATCTGACCGCGCGTGTATTCGAAACGTCCGAGTGCGGTAGTCGTCGGGCAGGTCACCGTCTTACTTCCCGGACATGGGTGATACGGGTCATACTCGGTGCCGTTCGGGTCCTTGATCAAGCCGACGAGCACCATCGCCTGAGGCGGCGTGAGCTTGCTCGCCGGAACGTTGAAGTAGGCATTCGCCGCCGCCTCGATGCCGTACGCGCCGCGGCCGAACGGGATCGTGTTCAAGTAGGCGGAGAGAATCTTGTCCTTCCCCCAGGTACGCGTCATCTTGACCGCGATCGCCGCTTCCTTGATCTTTCGGGTGTACGAAGCGTCCTGGGTCAACGACTCCGACTGGCGGGCGTACTGCTGCGTGATCGTCGATGCGCCCTGCGTGGATCCGCCGGTGACGTTGTTGACGAACGCGCGCGCGATGCCCTTGAGGTCGATGCCGCTGTTCGTATAGAACGTTGCGTCCTCGGTCGCAACCGCCGCGTGCTTGACGATGTCCGGAATCGCGGTGGCGTCGAGTTCGTACCGTGTCACCGTGCCGATCTGGGCCATCAGCGTCTTGCCGTCGGAGTAGTAGATCCGGGTGGCCTGCGGAAGCGCGAGGTCGGACGGGAGCGTCGCGGACGCCGAGTAATACGTGCCAAGCACGACGGCAAGACCGGCCAACATGATGAAAGCGGCGAACGCGGCCAGGATCCGGTTACGGCGGCGGCGCTTCTTGTTGACCGCCTTCTTACCCTTGCCGCCGCGCGAACCGCCCGACCCCGGACCGCCCGACCCCGGACCGCCTGGACCCGAGTCGCCAGGGCCGGACCGCCCGGACCGCCCGGTACGCCGACCGATGCCCGGCCCACGGATGCCCGGCCGGCCGCCGGTGGCACGCCGGCCCGACCGCTGGGACCACTCGGACCGGACGGACCAGGAATGCCGCGCTGCTCTCCGGCGAACGGATCGAAGCCTCCGCCGTCGTCGTATCCAACCCGGCCGGGATCCCCATAGGCCGGATCCCCATAGGCCGGATCCCCGTAGTCCGGCGATGCGTACTGCTCGTCATACCCGCCCGGACGCAGCGAAGCGCGGCCGACCGTGGCCCGACCGGCCGGTGGTGGCGGCGGCGGCGGCGTATACGGCTGCTCGGGTGCGAACGGATCGAACTCCGGCTCGTACCCGCCATCGGATCCGTATCCATCACCGCCGGGGACGCGGCCATGCCCCTGCGGCGGATAGGGGGATTCATCGCCGTAGTAAGAGCTCATTCGTCACACCTTGCCGGTCAGGGCCACGACAACACGACTCGCGACCTGATTGCGGTGACCAAATCCACCGAGGTGAGTGGCTTTGGCAGTATTCGTACACGTGACGTCGGCCACTTGGTCGACATCACGGCTACATACTGCCGTGCCGTGGCAAGGCAAGAAGACCGGCGCCCGATCAATTTCTGATCGAGCGCCGGTCTACATCGTCAACCGTGACTTAGACGGCGATCACCGGCGCGGTCGTCGTCGACTGCGAGTTCTGACCATCCTTGATCGCGGTGATCACAAACTTATACGTCTTACCCACCTGAGGATTGTTCAGGACGAACTGATTGGAGTTCACGGTCTGGGAACCGAGGTCCATCAATCCACGGAAAATTTCGATCTGGTACGTCGTCCCGTTCGGACCAGCATCCCAATTCACCGTAATCTTCCCCACCGACGGCACCGCCACCGCGTTCGACGGCGCCGGCGGCGGCGAGGCAGGCGGCGGCTGTTGCGCACCCGTCGTGGTCGCCTGCGCCTGCGCCGGGTTCGACTGGTCGCCCTGGTCGTCGTACGCCGTCACGGTGTACGTGTAGAACGTCCCCGGATCGAGGCCGTTGTCGGTGAAACCAGGGTTCTGGGCACCGAGCGCCGTGTTGCCACGGAACACCCGGTAGTGCAGCCCCGGAATGGCATCCCATTGCAGTTGGATGCTCGTATCACCGGTCGCCGTCGCGGAGAAGTTCGTCGGTTGTGGCAGGACGTTCGGGCCCGGTCCGGTGGTCGCCGGGCCCGAGGGCGGCGCGGACGGACTCGGCGACGACAACTCGCCCGGCTTGTCACCGGTGTTGTCCCGGCCGTTGAACTGGGTGACCGGCGCGGCTTGGAACTTGAGTGTCTTTCCGGACCCGGTCATGTAGCTGTATTTCAGCGCAGTATCCATGTACTGGGTCCAGATCGGCGCCGCGATGCGCGCACCCGGAAGCGTCGTATGACCCTTCGGCTTTCCGGTCTTCGGATCCATCAGGACCAGTTTCACCAAAGGACCGGTGCTGCCGACCCATGTAGACGTGCTGAGCTGTCCGTTGCCCGGCGCCGTGTATCCGTTGAACGCGGCAACGCTGTTGTCGCCCGGGTCCTTCTCGCTGAACTCCCAGGTACCGGTCTTGCCGGCGGATGGGCGGTTGTTCAGCAACTCGTTCGTGAAGTCCGTGTGGATCGCGTACGGGCTGTGTTTCTCGTCCGAGCGGGTCATAACCGTACCCATGGCCCACTGCTCGTCGTGCGCCATCTCCGGCGTGAAGCCCGGCACCTGCGCCCCGGCCAGCGGTTCGCGGTAGAACTTCGTACTCGAGTTGGGGATCGTGACGTCGTAGACGAAGTGCGCGGTCTGCAGGCGGCCGTTGTTCGCGATCGTCGAGACCGCATGGGCCAGATCGAGTAGATCGATACCGACCTGACCGAATGCAAGCTCATCACCGAATTGGCCCTGGCTGATCACCTGAAGACCGTTGTCGCCGGTCAGGTCGAAGCGGGTCGGTTTGGCGATCGTGTCACTCCAGATGTGCTGCACGCCGAGGTGCGCCATCATGTTCACGACGTTGGACACCTTCACCGCGGTACCGATGCCGTAGTACATCGTGTTCGTCGAGTAATACAGGCCCTGCCACATCGTGCAGTCGTCGCAGCTGTCACCGTTGTTGTTGGTGACCGGTGACTGGCCGTTGGGACGCTTCCGGTTATCCGAACCGTTCCAGTACGAGTCGAGCGGATAACCCTGCGACAGCGCGGTCGCCATCGTCATCGTCTTCATCGACGAACCGGGGTCTCGGTGATAGCCGCCCAGACTGAACACCTTGGCCGCGTCCGGTCCGACCACCGACTGCTGCGCTGCCGTCAATGTGGTGTCCGAGCCCAACGGCAGGTTGAGGGAGACACCGGCGAAGTCGGCGCCGGTTCCGTCGGGACCGCCGTAATAGGCGATTACGCGGCCGGTGGACGGGTCAATCGAGACGAGCGACCCGTCGACGCCCTTGGGTGTCGTCTTGTAGCCGGGCGATGCCGGATTCTGGAAGTCGGCCGCCTGAATCGCCGCGGTCTCGGCCTGCTGGTTGATCGTCGTGGTGATCGTGTACCCGCCGTTTTCCAGTGCGGGTAGCGAGAATGCCGCCGAGCCGGTATCCGGGTTGATGTACGGCTTCTTGGTGGTCGGATCGACGTCCTGAATCAGCTCGGACAGCACCTGCCGGACGATCAGTCCCTGCGGTCCGGTCAGGCCGGTGTTACCCGTGTCGCCAGTGTTCTTGTTCGCGATCGCGTTGGTCGGGTACGCGTACGCCGGCGACGCAGCCTGCGCCGCGGTGATGTAGTTGAGTTTCACCATCTGTGCGCGCGTGTATTCGAAGCGCTGCGAAGCGGTGGTGGTCGGGCAGCTCACCGGCTTGGTGCTCGGCTTCTCACCCGGGCAGAGGTGGTACGGGTCGTATTCGCCGCCGTTCGGGTCCTTGATGAGACCCACGAGCACCATGGCCTGAGGCGGTGTCAGCGCGGCAGCCGTAACTCCGAAGTAGGCCTCCGCCGCGGCCTCGATGCCGTACGCGCCGCGACCGAACGGAACGGTGTTCAAGTACGCGGAGAGGATGTCGTCCTTCTTCCACGTACGCGTCATCTTGATCGCGATCGTCGCTTCCTTGAGTTTTCGGGTGTAGGAAGCGTCCTGCGTCAAGCTTTCGATCTGCCTCGCGTACTGCTGCGTAATTGTCGACGCGCCCTGCGTGGACCCGCCGGTGATGTTGTTGACGAATGCACGGGCGATGCCCTTCAGGTCAACGCCGATGTTCGTGTAGAACGTCGCGTCCTCGGTCGCAACGGCAGCGTGCTTGACGACGTCCGGAATCTGATTGGCATCCAGGACGTGCCGCGTCACCGTGCCGACCGTCGCCATGACTTGGCCGTTGGAGTAAAGGATCGTGGTCGCCTGCGGCAGCGTGACGTCAGCCGGCAACGTGACCGAGGCCGAGTAGTAGGTACCGACAACGACGAGAAGACCGACCAGCATGATCAGGGTCGCGAAGCCGGCCAGGATTCGGTTACGACGGCGGCGTTTCTTGTTGACCGGCTTCTTGCCCTTGCCACCGGGGCCTTTGCCCCCCGGGCCGTCCGGCCCGCCGGGACCACCCGGGCCGCCGGGGCCGCCGCCTGGTTCACCCGGCACGGACACCGATGCCCGGCCGACCGACGCTCGCCCCGCGGCCGCCGGTACACCGGCACGTCCGGCATTACCGAAGCCGCCGGGACCACCCGGCATCGGAACGCCGCGCTCTTCACCCGCAAACGGGTCGAAGCCGTCGTTGTCGTGGTATCCGCCCTGTTCCGGGCTGTTCGGCGGCGCGTACTCGTCGTCGTACCCACCGGACGGACGCACCGACGCCCGCCCGACCGTGGCGCGGCCGGAGGGCGGCGCGGCGTACGGATCGGCCGGCGGCGCGTATGGCTCCTGCGCATAGGGATCCCGGCCGTACGGATCCTGGGCGTGCTGTTCGCCCGGATAAGGGTCGCTCGCGTACGGGATCGTCGCCTGCGTACGGATCACGCGCGTACGGGTCGGGCTCCGGTACGTAGGACTGTGGAACGTACGGCGGTGGTGATTGCGGCTGCTGGGGTGCGAACGGGTCGAACTCCGGCTCGTACCCACCGTCGGGTCCGTATCCGTCACCGCCGGGGACGCGACCGCGACCCTGCGGCGGATAGGGAGATTCGTCGTCGTAGTACGAGGTCATTCGTCACACCTTGCCGTTCGGGGCCGCGCAAATGCCACTCACGGCCCGGTTGCGGTAACCAAATCCACCGGGGAATGAGTGGCTTTGGCGGTATTCGATCTCCTGGCACGAACCAGGCGAAAGTCAGTGCGGCCCTGATGAGACCGTCGTGGAGATGGTGCCACCCGATCCTGTGCCGTCGCCAATCGAACCTGAGGAATTATCATCTTCGCCACCCAACCCGGCACGCCCGAGGACGTACTGCTCGATTAGGTGGTTCCAGCCGCATCCGCGGCAAACTTCGACGACGTAGACCTGAAATTCGCGGAGGGTGGTCGCGAGTAGAGGGAGCTCGGCACCCGAACGAGCCTGGCCGGCGGATGCCTTCAACTCGTCGCCGTACACGTAGTTGACGTGGGTGAGGTTCTCCCGACGGCAGATCGGGCAGCGCTCGTCAGTCGGGTCCCCGTGGAAGCGCGCCGCGCTCTTTAAATAGGGCGAAGCGTCGCAAACATCGTAGACACCGATCCGATTTGCGTAGAACTCACGCAGGAGTGCTCGCTTCGCCAGCGAGTAGTCCACCGTTCCGCGCTGCGTACGCATGGGCGCCAGATTACGCGCTTCCGTCAATTCCGGCGACATTCGTCACGCTGAGTGACACACAGCACGTACTTGATGGGATTGCGGATCACGTCGCGTCGTAATAACGTTGCGATGTATCGAGCCGATACATCGCACATCAAAGTCGCAGCTCGACCGCGACTGGAGCAGACGGGAGGCTGACAGTTGATGCTCGATCTTGCCATCCTCGGTCTGCTTCACGAGTCTCCGATGCACGGCTATGAGTTGCGTAAACAACTCGGCACGAAGCTCGGTGCGATCCGTGCCGCGATCTCATACGGATCTCTGTACCCGAGCTTGCGTCGGCTTCAAACCGACGGCTGGATCACCGAGGAGCCGGCCGCGGACTGCGCTGCCGATCCGGAGATGCCGCCGCTGACGAGCCGCCGGGGCCGAGTGGTTTACAAGATCACGGCAGAGGGCAAGGAGCGCTTTCAGGCGCTGCTCGCTCAAGCGGGCCCGGAGACTTTCGAAGACACCGGTTTCGGTGTGCACTTCGCTTTCTTCGCCCGCACCGACCAGGCCACCCGCTTGCGGATCCTGGAGGGTCGTCGCCGCAAGGTCGAGGAACGCCGGGAAGGCATGCGCGACGGCTTGGGCCGTGCCGCCGCCCGGCTCGACGTCTACACCCTCGAACTGCAGCGTCATGGGCTGGAAGCGTGCGAACGCGAGGTCCGCTGGCTGGAGGAGCTCATCGCGACCGAGCGTTCCGGCCGCCAGCCGGGCCAGCCGATCGACTAACGACTTGACCTGTCCGGCGCGAGTCCGGACGGTCGAACAAACCCGGGCAACCGGGTGAGCAATGAAGGAAAAAATCCGCCTCCGGACACGCCGGAGCGGCCGTGATGATTGAAGGAGGCACTGCGATGGGCTCCGTCCGTGTTGCCATCGTCGGTGTCGGTAACTGCGCCTCGTCCCTGATTCAGGGCGTGGAGTACTACCGCAACGCCGATCCCAACTCGCGTGTTCCGGGTCTCATGCACGTCACCTTCGGCGACTACCACGTTTCGGACGTGGAGTTCGTCGCGGCGTTCGACGTGGACGCCAAGAAGGTTGGGCGTGACCTGGCAGAGGCGATTGTCGCCAGCGAGAACAACACCATCAAGCTGTGCGATGTCGCGCCCACCGGCGTGAACGTTCAGCGTGGCCCGACGCTTGACGGCATGGGCCAGTACTACAAGGAGATCGTCGAAGAGTCCGACGAGACCCCGGTCGACGTCGTGGCCGCGCTCCGTGAGGCTCGGGTCGACGTGGTCGTCTCCTACCTTCCGGTCGGCTCCGAGGACGCTGACAAGTTCTATGCCCAGGCCGCCATGGACGCGGGCTGTGGCTTCGTCAACGCTCTCCCGGTCTTCATCGCTTCCGACCCGGTTTGGGCCAAGAAGTTCGAAGACGCCGGCCTCCCGATCGTCGGTGACGACATCAAGTCCCAGGTCGGCGCCACGATCGTGCACCGCGCGCTCGCCAAGCTGTTCGAAGACCGTGGTGTGGAGCTGCTCCGCACGTACCAGCTGAACTTCGGCGGCAACATGGACTTCATGAACATGCTGGAGCGCAAGCGTCTCGTCTCGAAGAAGATCTCGAAGACCCAGTCGGTCACGTCGCAGATCCCGCACGAGATGCAGCGCAGTGACGTGCACATCGGCCCGTCGGACCACGTGCCGTGGCTCGACGACCGCAAGTGGGCGTACATCCGCCTCGAGGGTCGCGCATTCGGCGACGTACCGCTGAACGCCGAGCTCAAGCTCGAGGTGCACGACTCGCCGAACTCGGCCGGTGTCATCATCGACGCGGTTCGGGCCTGCAAGATCGCCATGGATCGCAAGATCGGTGGACCGGTCCTGTCGGCGTCGAGCTACTTCATGAAGTCGCCGCCCGTGCAGTACGCCGACCACGACGCGCACGCCGCCGTCGAGGCGTTCATCAAGGGCGAGATCGAGCGCTAAGCAACAAGTAAACGAGTTCCGCAAAGAGCGTCCCCTGCTGCCGATACCCGCAGGGGGCGCTTTTTTGCTATGGAAGAAACTCGTGCTCGATCCGGACTCTCGCTTCGAGCTGAAGCAGGAATCGCTTGCGGTCGAGCCCGCCGCCGAACCCGACGAGCTTCCCACCCGCACCGACCACGCGGTGGCACGGCACAATCACCGGCACCGGGTTGCGGTTACAAGCGGTCCCGACGGCACGCGCCGCGTCCGGGTCACCGAGCGCCTTGGCAATATCGCCATACGTCGCCATCTCCCCGAACGGGATGGCCGCGATCAACTTCCACACCGAACGTTCAAAATCAGACCCATCCGGTACGGCCAGCCGTACGTCGAACTCCGTCAGGTGACCGGCGAAGTACTGCCGCAGCTGTTCCGCGGTTCTCGCCAAGATCGGATCCGGATCGTCCGCGATCCGATGGCGGCCGAGACCGGCGAAGTGCATCTTCGTAATCTCGCCTTCGTCAGCGGCGACGCCGAACGTGCCAATCGGCGTAGGCACCGAAATCCACTGCTCCATCCGCCCAGTGTCCACCCACCCTCCGACGATCCAGGGGATCGGAGATCTTGGGAGCTGATCGACGTCAAATCTTCATGATCACAGCGCTGAGCTGACACTCGTTCCAAGATCCGCGGTCTTCGCGCTGGAAATGCCAAGATTCGCAGTCTTCGACGCGGGGTGTATCTGGTACGTCACCTATTCGGGGCGGGCGCGGAGTGGCGCGCCGGGTCTAGCGTGATTTCCGGTGATCGCATTGGTGTGATGCGAAACCGTGGAGGCGATACGCGGTGACGACGACGTTCCTCATCGTTGGCGGTTTAGGGATCTTCCTGCTCGCCGGATCTCTGTTCCACGGTGGACACCTCCATTTCGGACATGTCCACTTTCACCTGCCGGTCCGCCTGCACGTCGGACACGGCGGCCACTCATCCGCGGACGCCGCGCTCTCCCTGCCGAGCATCGCCGGTTTCATCGGTGCGTTCGGCTTCGGCGGCGCGATCGCGGCCCAGCTTCTTCAACCGCGTACCGCCACGATCCCGTCTGTGATCGGCGTCGCCGCCGCACTCCCGACCGCTTACCTTGCCGCACGCTTGACTCGCGCGGCGATGGAGATGCGGACGGATGCGACGCCGACGCAACAGGACGTGGTCGGGTCGCTCGGCGTCGTCATCCGCGAAATACCCGCTCAGGGGTACGGGGAAGTCCGCGTCGCGTTCGCCGGTCAGTTGATGAAGTTCCATGCGCGGTCGGCAGAGTCGCTGCCCGCGGGTACGCGGATCCTCGTGATCGACGCACCCAGTTCCACCAGCGTGGTCGTTGAATCGACGGCCACTCACCTTCTCGACTGACCGAGTCAGTCGGGGTGTCCACAAAGGATGCACCATGTCTTCCCTCGTCGTAGCGATCGTCGGTGCGGCACTCCTCGTACTGCTGATCATGTGGTTCGTCCTGTCCCGGATCCGGGTCGCCGGACCGAACCAGGCGTTCATCATCACCGGCCGCAAGACCCGTTCCACCCGTAACGCCGAAGGTGTGACCGTCGCCGACCTGTCCGGCCAGAAGGTCGTCATGGGCGCATCGGTGTTCGTCATGCCGGTCGTTCAGAAGCTGTATGTGCTGGACCTGTCCAGCCGGGAGATCCCGGTCAGCATCACCGGCGCGGTCAGCAAGCAGGGCATCCGCTGCGACGCGGACGCGGTCGCGATCGTGAAGGTCGGAGGTTCGGCCGAATCGATCCGGTCGTCGGCACAGCGCTTTCTGCACCAACAGGACCGCATCGCCACGTTCACCGCGCAGGTGCTGGCCGGCGCGCTGCGCTCGATCGTCGGGCGCCTCACGGTCGAGGAGATCATCCGGGATCGGGCCGCATTTGCGAGCGCAGTCGCGGAGGAGGCCGAGCACTCGCTTACGCACCAGGGCCTCGTGCTGGATGCGTTCCAGTTGGAGGACATCCGGACCGCTGGGTCGTACCTAGCGGACCTCGGTCGCCCGGAAGCGGCACGCGTCTTCAAGGCAGCCGCGATCGCGGAGGCGCTCGCCCGGCAGAACGCCGAGCAGGAGCGAATGAAGGCCGAGGAGGCGATTGCCGAAGCCGAGCGCAACCTCGCGCTCAAGAAGGCGCAGGTCCAGGCCGAGATCGACTCGGCGAATGCGAAATCTGCGGCGGCCGGCCCGATCATGGAGGCAGCGCAGCAGCAGACGATCCTGACCGAACAGCAGAAGGTGGCCGAGCGCAACGCGGAGCTCAAGCAGCGTCAGCTCGACACCGAGGTGCGCAAGCCGGCCGACGCGGCCCGGTACAAGCTGGAGCAGGAGGCCGAAGCGGCACGCAACGCCGCCGTTCTTCGCGCCGACGCTGAGCGCCAGTCCACGATCGCCGCTGCTCAAGCCAGCGCCGAGCAGGCTCGTCTGCTGGGTGAGGGTGAAAAGGCACGCCGTGCGGCGCTGGCCGACGCGAATGCCATCGAAGGTGCCAAGCAGGGTGAGGCCGAGCAGCGGCGTCGTTCCGCGATCGCCGAGGCGGTCGAGCGGGAAGGTGCGGCCGAGGCGTCAGCCATCCTGGCTCGCGGTAACGCCGAGGCTGAGGCGATGCAGCAGAAGGCGAACGCGTACGCGACGTACGGCGACGCGGCCGTCCTGGAAATGCTCGTCCGGGTGATGCCTCAGATGATCGAGGCGGCCTCGGCTCCGATGGCGTCGATCGACAAGCTGACCGTCATCTCCACCGACGGCGCCGCATCGCTCACCAAGACGGTGGCCGCGAACGTCGCTCAAGGGCTTCAGATGGGCTCCGACCTGACCGGCATCGACTTGACCGCGCTGCTCGCGAGATTGGGCGGCGGTGCCGTGACGAACGGCGATACTCCCGCGCTGGAGTCGTCCCAGAACTGACCAAGTTGCAAGGCTGCGCCGGTCAGCGTACGGATGCCCGTACGCTGACCGGCGTGTCTGTTGATCGCCTCGAGTCGCCGTCCCGCTCCGGCAACGTCCGAACGCTGCTGCGGCGTAGCGGTTTTCGCCGTCTCGTCACGGTTCGGCTGACCAGCCAGTTCGGGGACGGTCTGTTCCAGGCGGCGCTTGCGGGCTCGGTGCTGTTCAACCCGGCGCAGCAGACCAGTCCGCTCAAGATCGCGACGGGCTTCGCCGTCCTGCTGATCCCGTTCTCGATCCTCGGTCCGTTTGCCGGCGTGTTTCTCGACCGCTGGCGTCGGCGCAACATCATCTACGTCGCGAACATCATCCGAGCGCTGCTCGCGCTGCCGGCCGCGCTCCTCGTCGCCACCGGCGGACCCGGGCTCGGCTTCTTCGCCTGCGCACTGATCATCGCCGCGATCAACCGATTCTTTCTGTCCGGATTGTCCGCGGCGCAGCCGCACGTGGTGCCGGAGCCGCTCCTCGTCACCGCGAATGCCACGGCACCGACGATGGGTACGGTCGCGTACTCGGCCGGCCTCGGCGTGACCGTGGTCGCGTTACACACGATCTTGCACACCGACAATGCCGGGTACGGCTGCCTGGCTGCGGCCGGCGCGGTCGCGTACGCGATGGCGGCACTGATCGCCCGGGCCTCGTTCCACGCCGACGAACTCGGGCCGGACGGGACGCTGGATCCCGGCGGAACCGTGCTGTCCGAGGCGGGCATCGTGGCGAAGGGCATGGTCGCCGGCGCTCGACACCTGGTCTCCCGGCGTCGGGTCGCGACCGCGATGAGCGTGCAGGCACTCTGCCGGCTCCTGTACGGCGTACTGACGATCGCGACGCTGCTGCTGTACTCCCGGTTCTTCTACTCGAACTACAACGACGCGCTCACCGGTCTGGGACAGATCGTCGTGGTCGGCAGCTTCGGCGTGATCGCGGCGGCGTTCGTGACTCCGATCGCGACCCGCCGGATCGGGTCGCGAGGCTGGATCATCGCGATGACGCTGCTGGCCGGCGCCGCGCTCCCGGCACTCGGGCTGCCGTTCATCCCGTCGCTGCTGGTGGTCTCGACGTTTCTGTTGAACGTCTCGTCGCAGGGCATCAAGATCGTAGTGGACACGAACGTGCAGACGTACTGCGACGAGAACTTCCGTGGACGCGTGTTCAGCGTCGAGGACACCCTATTCAATGTGTTCTTCGTGATCGGGCTATTCATCGGTGCGGCGACGCTGCCGGCCAACGGACACTCGGCGGCCGCGATCGTCGCGATCTCGGCCGGATATCTGCTCGTGGCGGCTTACTACGCGGTGATCAGCCGCACCGAGATCGCAGCGGACTAGCCGAGCTTGCGACTGTGATTCAACAGGTTGCCGACGAAACCGACGGCGATACCGGCTACGACTTGTAGGTTCCCGACCAAATATGCGTGGGTGCAGACCTCGGTCACCACCCCGCCGATAATCAGTCCGGCGCCGATGCCTACGAAGAAGGCGGGGGTGAGTAGCCGGAGGCCCGGCTTGATCTTCACGTCTGTCGTTGCGTCCATGCACAGTGGATACCCGGATCCGTTACGGCGTATGCGTTGCGGCTTTGTTGAGTGCGGCCTGCAACGACTGCGCGTACGCGTCGCTGGTGTACGTGGCGCCGGAGACCACGTCGATCTTCGCGTTCTGCGCCTTCAGCGCCTCTTTGCGCAGCGTCGGGGTCGCGAACTTGTTGAGCTGCACCGAAAATGCGTGCTCGGTCGGCGTCTCGGTTGCAATAACGTCGCCGACTTTCCCGTTCGCGATATCGACCTGCACCTGTACCGGCCCGAACGGCGTGGCCACGACCGGCCCGGTGACGACGTAGGTACCGCCGGCCGGATCACCGGCGGACGTGATGCCGGCCAGATCCGCGAGGCGTGCACCGGGTGTGGTCGCCGACGTCTGCGTATCGTCCTGCTGCGCGCCCTTCACACCGATGAGCAGCAGCAAACCGGTCGCCGTACCGGCGAGCGCGAACACGACCGCACGCGTACTCATAACTCGAACGCATCCAGGTGGATCTGCCGGTGCGGTACGCGCGCTTCGAGCAGCGCGACGTGCATCGCATCGGCGAATCCTCTCGGTCCGCAGACGTAAACGTCACGGGTGGCGATGTCGGGCACGATCTCCCGTAGTCCTTCCGGTGAGATGAGGTCCGGGTAGTCGTCACGATGACCCGGCAGGTAGCGGACGTTCATCCGGCGGGCTGTGGCCAGCTTGTCGATCTCGGCACGGAATGTGAAGTCCTCCGCCGTGCGTGCCCGATAGAGCACGATCGAGCTCGGCGGAAGCGTCTCCATGATGGCCCGAACCGGCGCGATGCCACTGCCCGCGGCGATGAGCAGGGCGGTCCGGCGCACGCGATGATCTGCGGTGAACTCACCGGTCGGCGCTTCGGCGAGCACGCGCGTACCCGGGGCAAGCGTTTGCAACCGTGCGCTGAAATCACCCGCCGCCTTCACCGTGATCCGCAGGTAGCCGCCGTTCGGGGCGGCGGACAGTGAGAACGGATGCGAGCGCCACCCGTCGCGCGCCGACAGGAACCGCCACCGCACGTATTGACCAGCGATCGCCGGGAACCGCTCCAGATGCTTTCCGGTCAGATAGATGCTGGTCACGTCGGGTGTCTCCGGCACCACCGCGTCGACCCGCAGGTCATAGCGCAGGTTGAGCAGCAGCGGGGAAATCAGGCGCCCGTAGATGAGGGCCGCGATGACCAGGAAGTACAGGCTCGCCCAATAGACGCGCGCGGCGCGGCTGAGCACGAACTGCTGGCCGTCGGCGAATTGGTGCCCATAAACGAACAGCAAAATGAGGTACGTGCAGGCGTGCAAGCCGTGCCACACGCCGTACGGCAGGCGGGTGCGAATCGTCCGGATCGCGATCACCGCCAGCACGACCATGATCCCGAATGCGACCAGCGCCGAGATCATGTCCTGGTTCGTGGTGAGAAGAGTCCAAGCTTCTCGCCAGACGCCGGTCTTCGCGGTCGCCGCGTATCCGAGTGTGATGAGCACGATGTGCAGCGTGATGATGCTGATCACGTACGCGCCGAGGTTTCGATGCCAAGCGGACTTGCGCGCTCCGGACAGCGCCTTGTCGATGATCGGTACCCGGCTCATCAGCAGCACCTGGATCAGCAGGAGGTACCCGCCGATCAGGCCGGCAAGTCGGCCACCTGCGGTGAGCAGCGCAGGCGAACCCATCGCGGCACTTCCGGGCGTCTGGCGCCACCAGAAGCCGAGTGTGACCGCGAGCCCGATCCAGATCAGCGCGGTCAGGACGCGGCGCCGCATCGCCGGGCCACCGGGCTCGGCGGCCGGCCGGATCGCGGTCTTCGCCTGCTCAAGCGCGCGCAGCGATCGCCCCGATGCCCGACCGCGCGTTTGCGTCACGCGAACAGAGTCGCGTACGAACCTGAGCGTTCGCTACACGCCGCGACAACCGTAAGCACTCCACAACACGCTCAGCGCTGTGGCGGTGTGATGCCTCGCTCGGCTGCCCATGCGAAGAGCGCCTCGACCGCCTCGTCATGCGATAGCGGACCGCGGTCCAGCCGGAGTTCTTTGAGGTATTTCCAGGCGTCACCGACGGTACGGCTGGGCGGCAGTCCGAGCAGTTCCATGATCGCGTTGCCGTCCAGATCCGGTCGCACCCGAGCCAGGTCTTCCTGCTCGGCGATCAACGCGATCCGCTCTTCCAACGCGTCGTACGACGCCGAGAGCGCGGCCGCCTTCCGCTTGTTCCGCGTGGTGCAGTCCGACCGGGTCAGCTTGTGCAAGCGCGGCAACAGGTCACCGGCGTCGGTGACATAGCGCCGCACCGCCGAGTCGGTCCACTCACCCTGCCCGTACCCGTAAAAGCGCAGGTGTAGCTCGACCAGCTGGACTACATCGGTGATCAGATCCTTCGGAAACTTCAGCGCTCGTAGCCGAGCCTTCGTCATCCGAGCGCCGACCAGCTCGTGGTGGTGGAACGAGACACGGCGATCGGGACCGACCGCCTTCGTCGCCGGCTTGCCGACATCGTGCATCAACGCCGCCAGGCGCAGCGTCAGATCCGGGCCGTCCGCTTCGAGGCTCATCGCGTTCTCGACCACCGTGAGCGTGTGCTCGTACACGTCCTTGTGCTGGGCGTGCTCGTCGATTTCCAGCTTGAGCCCGGAGAGCTCCGGCAGGAACCGGTCCGCGAGGCCGGTCTCGACCAGCAGGCGGAGGCCGGTGACCGGGTCCGGCGAGAGCATCAGCTTCTCGAACTCGTCGCTGGATCCGCTCGGCGGTGATCCGATCCAGGTCGGCGGCCATGTCCACGATTGCGTTGGTGACATCCGGCGCGACGTGGAAGCCGAGTTTGGCGGCGAATCGCGCAGCCCGGAGCATCCGGAGCGGATCGTCCGCGAACGACTCGCGTGCGGTGGCCGGCGTACGGATCGTGTGTTCGCGTAGATCGATCAGCCCGCCGTACGGGTCGGAGAACACGTGGCCGGGGACCGAGACCGCCATCGCGTTGATCGTGAAGTCTCGCCGGCGCAGGTCGTCGTGCAGATTGTCGCCGTACGAGACGATCGGGTTCCGGCTGACCCGGTCGTACGCGTCGGCACGGAACGTGGTGATCTCCAGACGGTGGCCGAGTCGAGCGGCACCAATCGTGCCGAAGTCGGCCCCGATGGTCCACACGTCCTCGGCCCAGCCGCTCACCATCTTGAGCGTCTCGTCCGGCCGAGCGCTGGTGGCGAAATCGAGGTCGTCGCCGAGCCTGCCGAGAAGCGCATCGCGAACCGAGCCGCCGACCAGGTGCAGCTCGTGGCCCGCAGCGGCGAACCGCTCGCCGAGTTCATCGACGATCGGGAAAACACGCAGCAACTCGGCGACCGCGCGGCGTTGATCTTCGGTGAGCGAGTCGGTGGGCGCGGCCGACGGGCCGTCGGTGGGGAGTCTGTCGGACATAGCGCGGTCAGCCTATCGGGCTTCGACTGTCGAGCGCGTTCAGATTCCCGTCGCAAGCGCGTCGCCATGACGGTCACACGGGCACCATTGACGCAAAGCACACTGCCGATGATCGCGCGAACCGGTTAAGGTCTGGCCATGACGTGGACGGACGGGCCGACCGAGGCGCTGGATCTCGGCAACGAGTCGACCATGCTGCTGCCGATCGTCCGAATCGACCCGCCGCAGCCGCATCTGCCGGACGGCGAGACGACGATCATCATGCCGGCCGTCCCGAGGTACGACGGCGATCGCACCGAGATCATGTCGGCGGTTCCCGCGGTCGATGGGCGGCCGATGCCGGCCGGTGGCGGGATCGAGCCACCGACCGCGGCGTCACCGGAACTTGCCGCGACATCGGACAGTCCTTCGGTCGCCCGCAGTAGCGCCGTAATGGCGGCCGGCAGCCTGCTCAGCCGAGTCACCGGCCTGGTCCGGACGATCGCGATCGGTGCGGCGATCGGTGCGGCCGGCGTCGGCAACGCGTACGGGCTCGCCAACAACCTCCCGAACATGGTGTACGAGCTGCTGCTCGGCGGCGTGCTGGGCAGCGTGCTGGTGCCGTACCTGACCAGGGCTCGGCTGAACGATCCCGACAAGGGCCAGGCGTACGCGCAGCGGCTGATGACCATGACGCTGTCGTTCCTGGCGGTCGCGACCGTCATCGCGGTGGCCGCCGCCCCCCTGCTCACCCGGCTGTTCGCGATCACGCAGCACTCGGGCACGGCCGATACGCCGGACGCCGCCGCCCAACTGCACCTGACCACGCTGCTCGGCTACCTGATCCTGCCGGAGATCATCTTCTACGGCTTCGCCGCGCTCGCCGCCGCGATCCTGAACACTCGTGGGCACTTCGCCGCCCCGACGTTCACGCCGATCCTCAACAACATCGTGGTGATCGCGACCGCCGGTGTGTTCATCGCGGTCACGATCGGAAGCGACAAGCCGAGCCCGACCACGATCACCACGATGCAGATTCTGGTGCTCGGTGTCGGTACCACGCTCGGCATCGTCGTACAGGCGCTCGGCCTGCTGCCGGCCCTGCGCCGAGTCGGATTCCGCTTCCAGGCCCGCTGGGACTGGCGCAAGTTGCAGCTGCGCGAACTCGGCCGGGCCAGTGGCTGGATGCTCGCCTACGTGCTCGTCACCGAGGTCGCACTGGTCGTCGGGCTGATCATCATGTACGCGGCGAACGCCAAGGGTGCGCCGAGCATCGCGATCTACAGCAACGCGTACCTGATCTTCATGATGGCGCACGGCATCTGTGCCGTCTCGATCATGGTGGCGCTGATGCCGCGACTGTCGGCCGCGGCCGCCGAGGGACGGATGTCCGACCTGGCCCGGCAGATGGCCTCCGGCACCCGGCTGTCGTCGGTGATCCTGATCCCGATCACGGTGGCCTATCTGACGCTCGGCCAGCCGCTCGGCGTGACGCTGTTCAACTGGCACAGCTACACGCTGCAGCAGGCTCAGCAGACCGGAACCGTGATCGCGCTCGCCGGAATCGGCCTCGTGCCGTACGCGATCAGCCAGATGCAGCTGTTCGCGTTCTACGCGATGCGGGAGCAGAAGACGGCGGCGCTGGTCAGCCTGCCGATGGCCGGCGTGCGGATCGCGCTGAGCGTGCTGTTCTACCTGGCGCTGCGCGATCGGCGCGGTGACCGCCAGCCTGATGGTCGCGAACACGGTGTCGTACGTGGTCGCGGCCGTGATCGGCTACGTGATCCTGCGGAAGAAGGTCGGCCTGCTCGGTCTCACCGAGATGTTCCGGGCGCTCGGCCGACTCACCGTCGCCGCGATCATCGCCGGCGTGCCGACGTACCTCGTGGTGCTCGGGCTTGAGCACGTCCTCGGCCGCGGACATCTCCCGTCCGCGATCACGCTG
The DNA here is from genome assembly GCA_963831705.1 of uncultured Actinomycetota bacterium. Lineage (GTDB taxonomy): Bacteria > Actinomycetota > Actinomycetes > Mycobacteriales > Micromonosporaceae > DASQPR01. Next base: position 1,682,945 of record CAWHRE010000010.1, read on the forward strand.
GTGGTCGGCGGCCTGGTGTTGATCGCGGTTTACGTCGGCGCGGCGATCGCGCTCAAGGCGAAGGACGTGACCGACGTGGCCGCGATGGTGAAGGCTCGGCTCGGCCGCTAGTCAGCGCTTCTTCGACGTCGAGAAGATCGATCGGACGATCGCACCAGCGGCCGCGGTCGCTCCGGCCCGCAGCATCGACTTCGTTACGCTGGAGCCGAGGATCTTCTCGGCGATGTTCGGTTCGGGCTGCGGCTCCTTGACGGGCGGCGCCTTCTTCGGTTCCGCCGCCTGCGTGGACGAAGAGTGCCGCGCGGCGAGCATCTCGTAGGCGGATTGCCGGTCGACCTCGTTGGCGTACTTCGCGAACAGCGCCGAGGTCGCGACGATGCCCTGCAGGGCCGCATCGTCGGCCGCGGCCATCAGCGACTCGGGCGCGTAGAGGCGAGTCCAGGCCACCGGAGTGGGCGCGCCGGTCTCGCTCAGCACGGTCACGATCGCTTCGCCGATGCCGAGCTGGGTGAGAACCTCCTCCAGGTCGTACGCCGACTTGGGGAACGTCGACGCGGTCGCCTTCAACGCGTTCGCGTCGTCCGGGGTGTAAGCCCGAAGCGCATGTTGTACGCGGTTACCGAGCTGAGCGAGCACGTCCGGATGCACGTCCTTCGGCGTCTGGGTCACGAAGAAGACGCCGACGCCCTTCGACCGGATCAGCCGGACGGTCTGCGTGATCGATGCGATGAACTCCTTGGACGCGTCCTTGAACAGGAGGTGAGCTTCGTCGAAGAAGAACACCAGCTTTGGCTTGTCCACGTCGCCGACCTCGGGCAGATCCTGGAACAGGTCGGCGAGCATCCACATCAGGAACGACGAGAACAGCTCCGGCTGCGACACGACGCCGGGCAATTCCATGATCGAGACCACGCCGCGCGAGTCGTGTGTCGTACGTAACAAATCCAGCGTGTCGAACTCCGGCTCGCCGAAGAATTTCTCGGCACCCGCGTCCGAGAACGCGATCAGCTTGCGCAGCAGGACGCCGGCCGTCGCCTTCGACAGACCGCCCAGTTCCGCGAGCTGCGCCTTGCCGTCGTCGGATGTCAGAAACTGGATTACCGATCGCAGGTCCTTGAGGTCGAGCATCGGTAAATTGTTTTTGTCCGCGAAGTGAAATATCAGGTTCAGCGAGGACGCCTGGACGTCGGATAGACCGAGCACCTTCGACAACAGAACCGGGCCGAACGCGGTGATCGTCGCGCGTACCGGGATCCCCGTGCCCTGGCCGCCGAGCGCATAGAACTCACATGGGAACGCGACCGGTTGCCACGCCTGGCCCAGCTCGGCCGTACGGGCGAGGAGCTTCTCGCTCGCTACGCCCGGCGCCGCCATCCCGGATACGTCGCCCTTGATGTCGGCCAGAAACACCGGTACGCCCGCGTTCGACAACTGTTCGGCCAGCACTTGGAGCGTTTTCGTCTTGCCGGTACCGGTCGCGCCGGCGACGAGTCCATGGCGATTCATCATGGCCAGTGGCAGCCGGACCATCACGGTCGGATCCGGTATGCCGTTCACGAGCAATGGCCCGAGGTCGATCGCGGCACCGCTGAACGTGTATCCGATCCGCACGGATGTGGCTACCTCGGCCGGTTCTCCCATGGCCTACCCGCTTTCAGTTGTCTACTGGCTGATAATCCCGATTTTTTCTTATTTTAGGGTGTTTTGGCTGGATAGACGGCCAGTGCAGACGTAACCGGTTCGTACCGCAGCCGCAAGACCGGCACTCCACGAGGGCGCCAAGCCGGGTAAGGTCGCTCTGGACAGTTGCGCACGGCGCCTAGGCTGTCGGCGGGTCCACGTGGGTGTGGTTCGACGACGAGCCGGCGCGTACGGGCAGTTCACGCAGAGTCGATGTCCCGCGGGACGGACCGGAGGAGGTCGGGTGGCCCAGAACGATCAGGTCCCGGACGCTCCAACCAGGCACCGACGCGATGGCGATGGCGACGTCACGACAGGCGCGCATGACGTCGCAGACGGGCACAACGTAATGACGATGTCCACATCGGCCGCCGGTGAAATCCTCGGTAAGCGCTACCGGCTCGAGGAGCACATCAACGACGACGCCCGCGGTCGAGAGGTCTGGCGCGGCCTGGACATGATCCTCCGCCGGCCGGTCGCGATCGTGCTCCGGCATCCAGGCGGTGCGTCGGCCGGCGAGATGCTGTCCGCCGCCGTCAACGCGAGCCGGATCATTCATCCGCACATGGTCGACGTGTATGACGCGGTGGACGAGGAGTCCCGGGCTTACATCGTCCGCGAGTGGGTGGACGGAAACTCGTTGCGTGACCTCGTCGCGGACGGCCCGCTGGACACCGTGAAGGCGACGTCCATCGCGCACGCCATTGCCAGTGCCGTGGCGGCCGCCCACGCGACCGGCATGGTGCACGGCAACGTACACCCCGGCACCGTGCTGGTGGCCGACGACACCCGAGTGATCCTCGCGGACGCACGGGCGGACGAGAGCGCAAGCGTCGAGCGGGACATCCGGGCGGTGGGCGCCGTGCTCTACTGCGCGCTGACCGGCCACTGGCCGCACGCGGAAGCGGGCGTCGACCGGCTGCCGGACGCACTCCGAGACCAGAACGGCGCACTTCAGAGCCCTCGCCAGGTCCGCGGCGGCATGCCGTCGTACCTCAGCGAGATGGCCACGAACCTGCTCAATCCCAGGATCGAGCCGCCGTCCGCCGACCAGTTGGCGTTCGAGCTCGGCCGGCTCGACACCGAGTCCAACGACGAGTTCGGTGACGGCTTGATCGGCTTCGCCGCCACGAGTTCCGGGCGGGACCAGCGCCACACCGGCCGCTCGGGCCGCAAACTGATCATCGGTGCGGTCGCATTGTTGGTCATCGCAACCGGCGGTGTGCTGTTGGCGAAGACGATCGGCGGGGGCAACGCCCAGGCGGCCATCGGCGACGGTCCGACCGCAGGGGCGACCCTGCAGGCCACGGTACCGACACCGACTCCGCTCGCCGGCAACGCGACTCAGGTCCCGTTGACCGCGAACTCGATCCGCATCGTCGAGACCAAGGGTGGCGACACCGAGCTCAACAACGCCGCCAAGATGGTCGACGGCGACCCTAACTCGTACTGGAAGAGTAGCTGGTACACGACGCCGGCCTTCGGTGGGCTGAAGCCCGGTATCGGCGTCCTGCTCGACCTCGGATCGGTGCGCGACGTGACCAGCGTCCGCGTTTCGTTCCTGCTGCCGAACGCGACGATTCAAGCGATGACCGGTGACTCCGACCCCGGTCTGGGGACCACGAACGGCGCCAAGCTGCTCAAGGCGTTCAAGCCCGTCGGTACGGCCGGGCCGCAGGTGGCGGGGCCGACGATGGTGCTCCCGATCGGTCTGACGACGCGGTACGTGCTGCTGTGGGTGACCTCGTTGCCGCCCGCCGACAGCTACGGGCCGGCCGGTAAGTACCTGTTCGGCATCAATGAGATCGCGGTCTTCGCGCGCTAGCGCCACCTGTCGATATCGTGACGGCCGTGAGAGCCGACGAGCTCAGCGCTGACCAGCCGAGCGACAACGATCTGCTGCGCGCACACGTGCGTGGGGACGCGTACGCGTTCGAGACGCTCGTCCGACGGCACGCCGACCGACTCTGGGCGACCGCACTCCGGACGCTCGGCGATCGCGAAGAGGCCGCCGATGCCGTCCAGGACGCGCTCATCTCGGCGTTCCGGTCGGCCGATCGATTCCGGGGCGACTCCGCCGTCACGACGTGGCTGCATCGGATCGTGGTCAACGCATGCCTCGATCGCGTACGGCGCCGGAAGGTACGGCCGACGGTCGAGCTGCCCGCAACCGACCTGCCCGGACCTGCCGTCGACTCGGATACAGCGCTCGACGTGCAGGCGGCGCTGCAACTGCTGCCCGAGGATCAGCGAGCCGCGATCGTCCTGGTCGATATGGAGGGGTTCTCGGTCGCCGATGCCTCGGACGTGCTTGGCGTACCGGTCGGTACCGTGAAGAGCCGGTGTGCTCGGGGACGGGCCCGCCTCGCTGTGACGCTCGGCTACATGCGGAACCCGGATGCGCCCGCCGACGTCTCATCGACGACACATCCGCACATTCCAGCCGCACCGACCAACGGACCGGAGGCTCAGGCATGAACATCGACCTGGATCTGCTGGCCGATTACGCCGACGGGCTGCTCGGTCCGGCCGACGAAGCTCGGGTGGCGGCACTCGTACAAGATGATCGTGAATGGGCTTTCGCGCTGGATGCGCTCCGGAGCGCGCTGCCGCAGGTAAACGCGGCGCTGGCGGGCGCGAACAGCGAACCGATACCGCCGGCCACGCTGGCCGCCGTCCTACGGGCGGTCCAGGAGCAGGATTCGGCGGCGCAGCTTCCAGAGCTCCGGCCTGGCGACGCTCCCGATGGGCGCCGGGAAGATACGACCGCGCCTCGGGATACGACCCGGCCGAGTGCCGGGCGGCCCCCGTCGAAGTCGAAGGCCAAGCGCAAGCGTCGGCTCAGCGCAGCCGTGCTCACCGCCTGCGCCTTGTTCGCACTCTTCGGGATCGGCGTCGGCTACTTGCTCAATTCGACCGGACAGTCGACCGAGAAGCAGGCCACCAGCGCGAAGGCTGCGGCTCCGCAGGCGATTGCCGGTGGCGCGGCCGGAATCCCTCCGGTGAAGATCATCATTAGCGGGCTGAACTACACGGCTGCCACGCTGGGATCAACGGCATTCGCCTCGCACACCACGACGAATCCCGGCCCGAACGCCGCAGCCCCGAACGGCACGCGCGCGCCGTTGACGTCCACGCTCGATCGTCTTTCTCGGCCGGCCGCGCTGGACGAGTGCCTGAAGCAGGTGGAAACCCTGATCGGTGGCCACGCAACGACGGTCGACTACGCCGAGTTCGACGGGCAGCCGGCGCTGATCATCACGCTTCCGGATGCCGGTACGGTCGTGGCGGTGGGCGCGAATTGCGGCGTCGCCGGGTCGGGTATCGACGAACTCGCGCGGTCCTAGGCTCGTGCCGACGTGACGTGGCGCACGCGCTCGGCGTACGGGAATTCCAGGTTCGTAGGATGGCGTTTACGCCTGCGACAGCGTTGAACGGAACGGGTGAAGCATGCGACTCGCGCCGCATCCGAACGCGACGCTATGGATCTAGGGAGCATTGTGTCCGACGTACGCAATCTGATCATCGTGGGCTCCGGGCCAGCCGGTTACACCGCGGCTGTGTACGCGGCCCGAGCGAACCTGCGCCCGCTCGTCATCGAGGGCGTCTCGTCCGGCGGTGCGTTGATGACCACGACCGAGATCGAGAACTTCCCCGGTTTCCCGGACGCGATCATGGGTCCGGAACTGATGGACAACATGCGCAAGCAGGCTGAGCGCTTCGGCGCCGAGTTCATTACGGACGATGCCTCCCGGCGTCGACCTCAAGAGCGACATCAAGTCGGTCTTCGTGGGTGAAACCGAATACCAGGCCAAGGCGGTCATCGTGACGACCGGCTCGGCGTGGCGGCAGCTCAACGTGCCCGGCGAGGATGCGCTGCTCGGCCACGGCGTTTCATCCTGTGCAACCTGTGACGGCTTCTTCTTCCGCGGCCAGGACATCGTCGTTGTCGGTGGCGGTGACTCCGCGATGGAGGAGGCGACGTTCCTGACCCGGTTCGCCGACTCGGTGACGATCGTCCACCGTCGCGACGAGTTCCGCGCCAGCAAGATCATGGTCGATCGCGCGCTCGCGAACGAAAAGATCAAGGTCGTCTGGAACTCGGTCGTCACCGAGATCCTCGGTGACGGCGGCAAGGTCACTGGCGTTCGGCTCAAGGACACGGTCAGTGGCGTCGACAGCGTGCTGGACGTCACCGGCGTGTTCGTCGCGATCGGCCACGACCCGCGCAGCGAGCTGTTCGTTGGCCAGGTCGAAACGGATGCCGAGGGGTACGTCGTCGGTGGACGCGCCGAGCACGCGGACCAACCTGACCGGCGTGTTCGCCGCCGGCGACGTCGTAGACCACACTTACCGACAGGCGATCACCGCCTCCGGAACCGGTTGTGCCGCCGCGCTCGACGCCGAGCGCTACATCGCCTGGACTCGAAATCTGAGTCCCCACTCTTCAGCTCCGACCGACCGACAGCAAGGAGATCGCACATGGGAACCACGCAAGGCCGTCACCGACGCCACGTTCGTCAGACGAGGTGCTGCAGTCTGAGACGCCGGTACTCGTCGACTTCTGGGCCGAGTGGTGCGGGCCGTGCCTGCGCGTCGCGCCGGTGCTCGAGGAGATCGCCCGGGAGATGGGCGACAAGGTGAAGATCGTCAAGGTCGACATCGACGCGAACCCGAACACCGCGCGCGACTACCGCGTGATGTCGGTTCCGACGCTGACCGTGTTCAAGGGCGGCCAGCCGGTCCAGTCGGTGACCGGTGCCCACCCGAAGGGCGACTCTGGTCAACTTGATCGAGTCTGCGCTCTGAACACGCATTACCGCACGCTCGCGCTTCGGGGCAATGCTCACAGCCGGCCCGGTACGCTTCGGTGAACGGGTCGGCTGTCCGGGCGCCCTTGGAAGGCGTGGTACGACCGGTCGTGCACTCGTGACGGAGCCGATACGTGCGATCACGTGGGACCCGGCGCGTCGCCGAGATCCGCAGCGATCCTGGCGCATTTGGAGCTGCTCGATGCCGGGCTTCCCGGCGACCGGCTCCCGGCCGAGTTCGACCACGCCACCGAGGTTGCGGTCCGCACGTTCCAGCAGAGCCGCGGCCTCTCCGTCGACGGCCAGGTCGGCGACGAGACCTGGCGAGCGCTGGACGCCGCCCGCTGGCGGCTCGGCGCCCGGACGCTCTACCAGTCGGTGCCCGACGCCGCTGATCGGCGACGACGTGCGCGCAGCTGCAGGAGCGGCTGCTGGAGATGGGGTACGACATCGGCCGCGCGGACGGCATCTACGGCGCCCGGACCGCGTACGGGCGGTGGCCATGTTCCAGCGCGAGGTCGGGCCTGCCACCGGACGGCGCCTGCGGACCGCACACCATGGCGCGCGCTGCGCCGGCTCGGACGCAAGGTGATCGGCGGCAGCGCCGCTGGCGCTGCGCGAGACCGCGAACGCGTTCCGGCACGCCGGGCCGACCTGGTCGACAAGACGATCGTGATCGATCCCGGGTCACGGCGGCCCCGACCTCGGCGTTGTGGTCCCGACGGGCTGCTGCGCTGGACCGAGGCCGACCTGGCCTTCGACCTGGCCAGCCGGCTCGAGGGGCGGCTCGCCGCCGCCGGCATGCGGGTGCACCTGACCCGGGGCCCGGTCCCGGACGCGGCCAGCTCGGCGACCGCGAGCGCGCACCGCTCGCCAACGACCTCGGCGCCGACCTGTTCATCTCGATCCACCTCGACGGCCACCCGAACCCGGCCGCCGAGCGGCGTCGCGACGTACCACTACGGCTCCGACAGACGGGCGTCACCTCGACGGTCGGGGAGCGACTGGCCGGCCTGGTGCAGCGCGAGATCGTCATGCGGACCGGGCTGCGCAACTGCCAGACCCACGCGAAGACCTGGGAGCTGCTGCGGCTGACCCGGATGCCGGCCGTACGGGTGGAGGTGGGCTACCTGACCTCGCCCGCCGATCGCGCACGGCTGGTCGACCCGCTGTTCCGCGAGCGGGTCGTGGAGGCGATCGTCGCCGCCGTGCAGCGGATGTACTACCCGGTCGAGGACGACGTACCGACCGGCTCGATCGACGTCTCCACGCTGCGCACGCTGATGGCCGCCGGCGCACCAGTGAGCTAGATACCGTTTACGCCGCTCGTCGAGCGGGTGGCCGGGCGCGACCGGGCGCAGCAGGGACTCCGGGCTCATCGAGCCGAGCAGCTTCTCCAGCGCGTACTCGACGTCGGACTTCCAGGACAGCGCGGTGCGCAGCTCGAGGCGCAGCCGTGGATACCGCGGATGCGGCCGTACCGTCTTGAAGCCGACGGACAGGAAGAAGTCGGCCGGTGCCAGGCAGCCGTCGCTCGTCACCGGATCGTCGTCGGTCTTGGCGTCGCCGAACGCCTCGATCGCCTTGATGCCACGCTTGGTCAGGTCACGGGCCACGCCCTGGACCAGCATCCGGCCCAGCCCACCGCCGGCGAACGCGGTCACCACGTGCGCCGTCATCAGCAGGGCCGCGTCCGGCGAGACCGGCGAGGTCGGGAACGCCATCGATCGCGGCGACGTAGGCGGGCGGCGCGTACATCACGAAGCCGGCCGGCATCCCGTCGACGTAGGCGAGCTTGCCGCAGGAGCCCCACTCCAGCAGCGTCTGCGAGACCCAGGCCTCCTTCTCCAGCGCCGGGTCACCGGCCGCGCACGCGCGCTGGGCCGAGCCACCGGGTCGAGTTCCCAGTAGACGCACTGCCGGCACGGGCGCGGCAGATCTTCGAGTGTGTCGAGGGTCAGATTGACCAGACGTCGCGACATCCGGCGATCCCTAGAACCGAGTACTGATGGCCAGATTCGCCGCCTCCGTGCCCCCATGCCCCCAAGTGACGCCGAATCCTACTGCGTCGGAAAGCGCCGGAGTATGATCGACGGACCTGGCGCAGGCGCACGGTCCGATGGCGGCGCAACCGCTGACCTGCCGGAGCGCCGTGCGCGCGCTCTCCGGCCGTCACTGACCCTGCGAGGAGGCCAGCACCGATCGGCCGGAACGACGCTCGACGACTACACCGACCGGTACGCCCAACGGGTACGCGGCATGACCGCCTCCGAGATCCGTGCCCTGTTCGCCGTGGCCAACCGGCCCGAGGTGGTCTCGCTCGCCGGCGGCTCGCCGTACGTCGTCGGCACTGCCGCTGGACGCGGTCGGCGAGATGTTCGGCCGAGCTCGGTGGATCGGTGCACGGCGCGACCACCCTCCAGTACGGCATCGGCCAGGGCGACCTCGTCCTGCGCGAGCGGATCTGCGAGGTCATGGCGCTGTCCGGAATCGACGCGAGCGTCGGCGCCTCGCCCGATGACGTCGTGGTCACCGTCGGCGGCCAGCAGGCGCTCGATCTCGTCAGTCGCGGTTTTCCTCGACCCCGGTGACGTGGTGCTCGCCGAGGGTCCCAGCTACGTCGGCGCGCTCGGCGTCTTCCAGGCCGCCCAGGCCGACGTCGTGCACGTCCCGATGGACGAGCGACGGGTCTGATCCCGTCGGCGCTGCGGCGAAGCGATCGCCACCGTGGCCAAGGCCGGCAAGCGAGCCAAGTTCCTCTACACCGTGCCGGCGTCACCAGAACCCGGCCGGCGTGACGCTTCCGGAGCCCGTCGGGAGCGAGATCCTCGCGATCTGCCGAGCGGGCCGGCCTGCTGATCTTCGAGGACGACCCGTACGGTCTGCTCGGCTTCGACGGGGAGCCGATGCCGGCGCTGCGGTCCCGCGCGCCGCGACGGGGTGCTCTACGTCGAGCACGTTCTCCAAGACGTTCGCGCCCGGGCTGCGGGTCGGCTGGATCCTCGCGCCGCACGCGGTCCGGGAGAAGCTCGTGATGGCGTCCGAGGCGCAGATCCTCTGCCCAAGCGCGTTCGCCCAGGCGGCCATCTCGACCTACTTCGCGACGATGCCGTGGCGGAACAGCTCAAGATCGTTCCGCGAGATCTACCGGGAGCGGCGGGACGCGGCTGCTGGCCGCGCTGACCGACCTGATGCCGGCCGGCACCCGCTGGACGCAGCCCGGACGGTGGCTTCTACGTCTGGGTGACGCTGCCGGACGGGCTGCACTCGAAGGAGATGCTCCCGCGCGCGATCGCCGAGCGCGTCGCCTACGTCCCGGGTACCGGCTTCTACGCCGACGGCACCGGCAGCGTCGCACCTGCGGCTGTCGTACTGCTTCCCGCCGCCGGACCGAATCCGGGAGGGCGTACGCCGCCTTGCCGGCGTCGATCGAGAAGGAGATGGCGATGCGATGCGGTCTTCGGTGCCGACTGCGCCCGGGTGCACGCCCCGGCGTCACATGGACTCCGGCACGCACGGTGACCGCCGACACGAGACCCCGGGACCGGGGCTGCAGTGAGCCGCGAACCTCAGGTGCTGGTCCTCGCCGGCGGCCTGTCGTACGAGCGGGAGGTCTCGCTGCGCTCCGGCCGCCGGATACTCGACGCGCTTCGCGCGGCCGGCGTCGACGCCGAGCGTGCGCGACATGGACGCTGGCCTGCTGCCCGGCACTGCTGGCGCGACCGGCCGGACGCGGTCGTGATCGCGCTGCACGGCTCGACCGGTGAGGACGGATCTCTGCGCGGGGTCCTCGACCTGTGCGGAGTGCCCTACGTCGGCTGCGATCGCGCGCACGTGCGCGGCTCGCCTGGGACAAGCCGTCGGCCAAGGCTGTGCTGCGCGAGCCGCCGGGATCCCGACGCCGCCGACTGGGTGGCGCTGCCGCACGACCGGTTCTCCGAGTTGGGCGCGCGTCGCGGTGCTCGACCGGATCGTCGACCGGCTCGGACTGCCGTTGATGGTGAAGCCGGCGCAGGGTGGTTCCGGTCTGGGCGCCGCGGTGGTACGCGAGGCCGGCGCACTTGCCGGCCGCGATGGTGGGCTGCTTCGCCTACCACCCGACCGCGCTGGTCGAGCCGTACGTGACCGGCATGGACGTCGCGGTCGTCGGTGCGTCGACCTCGGCGACGGACCGGTCGCGCTTGCCGGCCGTCGAGATCGTGCCGCGCGACGGCGTGTACGACTACGCGGCCCGGTACACCGCCGGGCGTCACCACGTGGCACGCGCCGGCCCGGCTGCCGTCCGATGTGGCCGCTCGGGTCGCGGAGGTAGCACTCGCCACGCACGCCGCACTGGGCCTCGGTGACCTGTCGCGAGTCGACCTGATCGTCGATGCGGACGGGCGTCCGCAGGTCCTGGAGGCCAGCGTCGCCCCCGGCATGACGGAGACGTCGCTGCTGCCGATGGCGGTCACCGCGGCCGGCTTGGACCTCGGAAAGACGCTCGCCACGTTGGTAACAAGGGCAATAGAGCGCACCTAGCCCTCACTCGCCCCCAAACCCAGTTGATCCTGGAGTTAGTAGCGCCTCGACGGTGTGTGTCGCGCTAATAACTCCAGGATCAACTTTTTTGTACGGCCGGGCGCTCAGTGCGAAAGAATGTCCGACGTCGCAATCTCGTCGTCGGAGAGGGTCCAACCTTCTCCGTCCAGATCGCCGTCGACGTTCTGTGCCGCCACGAGAGTTTCGTCATTCCGGTCGTCTGTGTCCGCGTTCGCCTGGGCGCCGTTCACTCGTGCGCCATTTACTGCGTTCGGCTGCTCAGACGTCGCCGCTTCAACGGAGGTCTGGGCCGCCACGTCCGCGACGTTTTCACCCACGTTTGATGCCGGGTCATCGGATGCAGCAACGGCCGGTGCGCCGTCTTCGGCCGGGATGTCTTCATCGTCGGCGGCATCGCCCTGTGCGCCGTCTCCGGCGACGCCCACTGCCGTCGCAACCTCGAGCGCGTGACCCTGGCCGGTCCCCTCGCCGACATCAGCCGCGTCCGCGATCACGCTCGCCGATGCTCCGACGGACGTCGAGTCATCGGCCTTGTAGGCCATCACGTCGCCGAAACTGCTCGGCGTGTGCCATTCGATTCGGGGTGGCTCAGCGACGGCCCGGCCGCCGAAGTCCGCGAGCCACGCGGCCACATGCGCAATGTCCTCACGCCACCGCGTCTCCGGGATCGGCTCCAGGATCTCGTCCCATAGCGACAGGAACGATCCGCGAAGCTGCAACTGACCGGTCGGGCGCGCAAGGAACCAGACGTGCAAATGTGCGGCGCCGTCGCCCCAACGATTCACGTGGACCCGCTCAACGCCCTCCAGCGAACGGACCGCGCGTTCGAGGCGCACCGTCATGACGCCCAACTCGGCCGCGAGCAGGTTCGTCAGATCGCCGAGGTCGAGGTGCGATCTCGATTCAAGGATCAGCACCATCGGAAGGCCACTCGGGCGATCCATCGCGCGTACGCGCCAACGGTCGCTGACCCAGATGTACGAGTCGTCGGACGCATGGCACGCCGTACAAGTGGAAGGGTCCTCGCCCTCGCGTGGAGGCTCGGTTGCGACGGGCGGATCGAGCCGCTTGATCTGGAGATGGCCTTCGAACGGAAAGCTCGGCCAAGTAACGAACGGGGGGAGATTCGAGGGGGTGTCGGCCACAGGAGAGACCATAGCCGTCCGGCCGTTCGATGTCCTCCACCCGGTCGGGCGAACTCTCGGATCGGTGTGCGCTGCGGGCGCATGTTTCACGTGAAACCACGAACCTCGACGGCCGTTCGGCGCGGTTTCACGTGAAACATCGCCGTCGAACGTGAAGTTATCCACAGGGGGTGCAAGTCCCTGAGCGCGTAAGACAGCCTCAGAACGGGCGGCTGTGGATAAGTTCTGTGGATACAGCGCGGGAATCGGACATGAAAAAAGCCGAGCCGGATCAGCTTCGATCCAGGCCCGGCTTTGCTCGCTTGTCTACTCCGGCGACTCTTCTTCGACCCCGAAAATACCAACGATTCGCTCTAGGTCGTCGACCGTCGCGAACTCGATCACAATCTTGCCCTTACTCCGGCCGATATCGACCTTCACCCGGGTATCGAACCGATCCGACAGCCGGTCCGCGAGATCGGACAGGGCCGGCGCGTGTGGACGTGGACGCCGCTTTGCCGCCGCCGCGTGATGCGGTTCGTCGGAGGACGTGAGCGACACGATCTCCTCGGTTGCTCGTACCGAGAGGCCCTCAGCCACGATCCGGGCGGCCAGCGTCTCCTGCTCGGCCGAGTCGGTCAGGCCAAGAAGCGCGCGGGCGTGTCCAGCGGACAGAACGCCGGCCGCCACCCGGCGCTGAACCACCGGCGGCAGATTGAGCAGGCGGATCGTGTTCGAGATCTGTGGCCGGCTCCGGCCGATCCGCTTCGCGAGTTCTTCGTGTGTCGCGCCGAACTCCTCCAGCAGCTGCTGGTACGCCGCCGCTTCTTCCAGAGGGTTCAGGTTCGCACGGTGGATGTTCTCCAGAAGTGCGTCACGCAACATCGCGTCGTCTTGGGTATCGCGGACGATCGCCGGTATGACGTCGCGGCCAATCGCCTGGGCGGCACGCCAGCGCCGCTCACCCATCACCAACTCGTACTTGTCCCGCCCGATTTCGCGGACGACGATCGGCTGGAGGAAACCGACCTCCTCGATCGAGACCTTCAACTCGGCAAGCGCTTCGTCGTCGAAGATCTGGCGGGGCTGCTTCGGGTTCGGCACGATCGAGTCGACCGGGATCTCGGCGAACCGCGCGCCCGGAACCGGAGCGAGTTCGTGCTCCGCCCGTTCGAGCCGCGTGGGCGCCACCGCCGGCGTACCAAGCGCGTCGCCGTTCACGGCCGGCCCCGGAATCTGCGGCGGCGAAACGACCGGAGTCGTCGGGATCAGAGCACCGAGTCCGCGACCGAGACCGCCTCGAGGCTTCGTGGTCATGCGCCAATGCCTTCCATCTGTGCACCGCGTACGGCGATTTCCTGAGCGGCTTCGAAGTAGCTCACCGCACCACGTGAACCCGGGTCGTACGTCATGACCGACTGGCTGTAGCTCGGCGCTTCCGAGACTCGAACGTTGCGGGGGATGACCGAGTCGAGCACCTTGTCACCGAAGTGCGTCCGGACGTCCTGCTCGACCAGGTCGGCAAGGCGCGTACGGCGGTCGTACATGGTGAGCAGAACCGTTGAGATGTCCAGCTGAGGATTGAGGTGGGCCTTCACGAGAGCGATGTTGCTCGTCAGCGCCTGCACACCCTCCAACGCGTAGTACTCGCATTGAATCGGGATCAGCACTTCCTGCGCGGCAACGAGCGCGTTGACCGTCAGCAGACCCAGCGACGGCGGGCAGTCGATGAAGACGTAGTCGTAGTCGCCGGCGCTGCCCTGGATCGCCCGGGACAAACGCGATTCGCGAGCCACGACACTGACCAGTTCGATCTCGGCACCGGCGAGGTCGATCGTCGCCGGTACGCAATAGAGGTTCGGGATGCCGTCGACCTGCTGAGTCACGGAGTCCAGCAAGGCTCCTTCGATCAGGCAGTCGTACACGTCGGGGACGCCCGCGTGGTGCGGCACGTTCATGCCGGTCGAGGCGTTCCCCTGCGGGTCGAGGTCGATCACCAGAACGCGGTTTCCGTGGAGCGCGAGCGCGACCGCGATGTTCACCGCGGTCGTCGTCTTGCCGACGCCGCCCTTCTGGTTCGCGACAGCCACAACTCGACGATGCAGCGGACGGGGCATCGTAATCTCCCCGCTCGGGTTCAGAATCTCCACAGCCCGCTTCGCCTCCTGCGCCAAGGGTGGGTCTTCCGTTTCACGTGAAACATTGCTCTCGGCCATCCTGGCCCCTGTCTCGACATAACTGGCCGCGGGGTGTGGCCGCGGCGACGGCACGGTACGTCGAGTCTCACCGGTTCGCCCGGGGTCGACTCGTTGTGACGCGCCAGCGACGGTGCTGACGTCATTGTCTCCTACCGGAATTCGCGGCATCACCATGGTCGGCGCGACCGAAAATCCGGTGCCTGTACGCGGGTGTCCGCTCTCCTGTGGTTCTCGCGCGCCATCGGAGTCCTCGCGGTCCTCGGGGTACCCCGAGTCCTCATAGCGTTCGCTGTCATACACCGTCGTCATCCCTACCACCATCGGATGGGCGTCCGCTGCCGGCGCTCGGTCGGCGGGCACGCGAGGTTACCAGTCTGCGACTTCTGAAGACGCATCGATACCCACGTTCGGACGAACTAGCGAGTCAGTTTCCTGTCGAGTACTCAACGACCACACCCATGCTGCGGGAACCCCTACTGACGGTCATTCTGTTTAGACCGTCGGGCGGTCGCGGATAGCTGACTTACCTCGACCACGTAGGTTGGCTCAACCAACGGATCAATCTCACACCGATGCAGCACCGGCGTGCCGCCGCCAATCCGACGGATCGCGGCCGAGTGCGACTCAATCTCCTCGGCCGCACTGGCCCCCTTCATGGCCAACACGCGCCCACCTGGTGCGGCGAGTGGAAGGCACCAGCCCGCCAATCGGTCCAGCGGTGCAACCGCTCGGGCGGTCACGATGTCAGCCGGTTTCACGTGAAACATCGCCGGCCGCGCCGAGACCTCCTCGGCCCGCGCCCGCACCACCTGAACTCGGGCATCCAATCCAAGATCAAATGCAACGGACTCCAAGAAGGTGGTACGCCGAGCCAGCGGCTCAACCAGCACCACGCCGATCTCGGGGCAAGCGATTGCCAGCACAACCCCTGGCAATCCAGCACCAGAACCGACATCTATTACATAGTCGTCCAAACCAATGAGCGGAGCCATCGCCGCACAGTTGAGGATGTGCCGATCCCACATTCGGGGGGCTTCGCGAGGGCCGATCAATCCTCGGACGACACCTTCGGTCGCGAGCAACTCGGCGTACGCCTCGGCGCGATCCAAACGTGCACCGAACATCCGCTCGGCCACGGGGCGGAGCTCGTCGGGCAGTGGGGCAACAGTTTCCGGCACCCACAAACCTTACCGACCGCGGTCACGGCGCCACGCCGCTCGACATCCGGACATACAACGACGCCCAGACCAATCGGCCCGGGCGTCGTCGGAAGAGAAGAAATCAGGCGGGGTGAACGACCACGCGTCGCTGCGGTTCGACACCCTCGGAATCGCTCTCCACACCGGAGAGCGCATTGACCACGTCGTGTACGCACTTGCGCTCGAACGCGTTCATCGGTTCGAGGCGTACCGGTTCGCCGTGCTGGCGTACCCGCTCGACCGCGTTCTTCGCGATTGACACAAGCTCCTTGCGACGACTGTCCCGGTAACCGCCGACATCCAGCAGAAGCCGGCTCGGTGAACCCGTCGCCCGGAAGATCGCGAGCCGGGTCAACTCCTGCAGCGCCTCAAGCGTCGCGCCACGTTGACCGACGAGCGCCTGCAGGCGATCGCCAACGACCTCGACGACCGGCCGGCCGCCCTGAACGACCTCGTCGATGTCGCCGTCGAAGTCAAGAATGTCGAGGAGGCCCTCCATATAGTCGGCGGCCACCTCACTCTGCGCGAAAAGCTCCGACTCGGCCGGTGCCTTCGCCGATTCCCCGCTACTCGTGCCGTCCGCGTCGGTCTCGACGTCCGGCGTGTCTGTCTCTGTCACTGTCATCTCCGTTACCGATGAGATCGGTCGTACCCCGTTTGGGGAGGCTTGTAGTGGCCTGATGCGCGCGGTACGCGTACCCCTTATTGACGCAACGCGGCGCCGGCCGTTTCGTGACTAGCGCTTGCTCGCGCTGCCCTTCTTCGGGTTGATCGGCTTGGCGCCGACCTTCGGGCCGACCGCCCGCACCTCGGGCGCCGAGCCGTTCGTGTTCGTCGTCGGGGCGTTCTTGCCGGCCTTGGCCGACGTCCGGACCGGTACGCCACCCTTCAGCGAACTGCCCTGCTTCGCGGCTCCCGCCTTCGGCAGGCTCTGCTTTCCGGTGCCCGGTTTCGCGCCGCCCTGCGAATCCTTGGCCGCGGTCAACCGCTCGAAGATCGACGGACCGCCGGCGGTCGCCGAGACCGGCGGCGGCGGGAACTTTCGCAGTACATAGAACTGCTGTCCGAGAGAGAAGAGGTTCGTGGTCACGTAGTAGATGACCGCGCCGATCGGAAAGATCGAGCCCGAGACCAGCAGCGAGACCGGGATGAAATACATCATGACGTTCTGCATCATGCGCTGAGTCGGGTCGGTTGCGCGGCCGGTCTTCAGGATGAGCTGACGGCTTGTCATGTACGTCGTGACGATCATGATGGCGATCAGGATGCCGGCGACGACGACCACGTTGGTCCGGGAGACACCCAGATGGGCCAGGTCGGCCGAGCTCGACTTGATCGAGGCGGAGATCGGTGCGCCGAACAGCTTCGCGTGCGCCGCCGACTCGAACTCCCGCGCCGACCAACCGTAAAGCGTCTGGTTGTGCAATGGCTGCGATGGTTTGAGGTGGCGTAGAACGTGGAAGACGCCGATGAAGATCGGGCCCTGGATCAGCAGCGGCAGGCAGCCCATCAGCGGGTTGGCTTTTTCGTCCCGCATCAGTTGCATCTGCGCCTGCTGAAGGCCGGCCCGGTCGCCTTTGTACTTCTCCTGAAGCTCCTTGATCTTCGGCTGCAGCGCCTGCATCGCGCGCTGCGACTTGATCTGCTTCACGAATACCGGGAACAGCACGGCCCGGACGGTGAGCACCAGGAACACAATCGCGAGCGTCCAGTCCCAGTTCGTCTTCAGCCAGTCGCCGACTCCAACGAAGTTCCAGACGGCATGCCAACGCAACATGATCCAGGAGATCGCCGTGTAGACCAGGTTCATGATCCAACTCAACACGTCTCTGACTCCTGTTTCGATCTTCTCGGTGGCACGGGGTCGTACCCACCGGCGTTGAAGGGCTGGCACCGCAGCAGCCGCCAAATCGCGAGCCGGAGTCCGCGTAGAGCACCATGCGTCGAGATCGCCTCGACGGCGTAGGCACTGCAGGACGGATAGAACCGGCATCGCGCCGGCAGTGCCGGGCTTATCCAACGACGGTACGCGACGATGGGCAGCATCAGCATGCGGGCACCGGCTGACATAGTGCGCGGGGCGGCCTCAGGGGACGTGATTTCGGTCATTTCCGGACCACCTCGCCCTCCATCGGCCGGGTGCTCGGTCGTCGCGGACGTAGGGCGATATCGATGGCCTGCCCCAAATCGGTGCCGAGATCCTGGTAGCTACGAGTGGCCGCGGCCGGCAGCGCGCGCACCACAAGATCGGTTCCGGCCGGAAGGTCCGGCAGCCGATCCCGTACCAACTCCCGCAGCCGCCGCTTGACGATATTACGAACGACGGCGTTGCCGACCGCCTTGGATACGACGAATCCGGCGCGAGACCGCGGTATCGCTCCGCGGGTCTGCGCCGGATCCTGGTGGTTCGATGTCTCATCACCCGCCACTGTGGCAGTGGTCAGATGTACGACCAGGCTTCCCCGGGCGGCGCGACGTCCAGTCTTGATCGTCGTGGCGAATTCGTCGCGACGGCGAAGACGATCTGCCGCTGCCAACACCGGGTATCCCGGGTCGCTTACGCCGAGAGGCGGGCGCGACCCTTTGCCCGACGGTCCGAAAGGATCGCGCGGCCGGCACGGGTGCGCATGCGCAGCCGGAAGCCGTGGGTCTTCGCACGACGGCGGTTGTTCGGCTGGTACGTGCGCTTGCTCACGTCGGCACTCCATCTTCGTAAAAGGTTTTCGTTGAAAGCTCGTGGGTTTCCATGCAGAGCTGGTGGACTACGTCAATGTCGCGGGCCGGCTCTCAGGAAACATCGACCAGTAATCATTGGTCGATCGGCACGCTCCGGCGGCAACTCTACCAGGAGTGATAGAGCAACCTATCGAGCGTACGCGGGCTGTGTTGGTCCGTCAAAACTTCAGATCGTGCCAAGTTACCCACAACGTATGTGGACAACCTGCGTCTTTTGCTGTGGACAACGGTTGAGTAACTGTGGACAACGCTGTTACCGTGCGCGTCTGCCTGGCGCAGCAAACGGGGTGCATTAGCTCATATTATGGACAAACATCGCTAGCAGGCCTAATGCCGCACGCTGCGGCGTTTGAGCACGTCAGCATCACAGGACAGGGCATCTCAACCGAGATCCAGTTGATGCACAGGTGTGGATAACTTGTGGATGAGCGCGATCCGACCGGACGCCTCAGCGCGTTACGAGAGAACGAGGCGCGGCAATGACCGAAACGACCGACTACGACGCGGTCTGGAACACGGTGACCGACGAGGTAGCCGAGATCGCATCGCCGCAGGAACGCGCGTACCTCCGGTTGACCCGCCTGTATGCGATCGTCCAGGACACCGGTCTGGTTTCGGTGCCGAACACCGTCGCTCGCAACGTGATCGAGTCCCGGATGCGCCAAGCGGTGACCGATGCGCTCTCGCGTCGGCTGGGCCGGGCGGTGCAGGTCGCCGTCACCGTACGGGCGCAGGACGACAGCGTCGCTGTTCCGGCCGAACCGGCGATCGGAGATGGGATAGTCCCGGCGGCGCGTGAACCGGAGACGCTGTTCGACGATCCGCCCTCGACCGACACGAGTTGGATGTCCACACCGAGCGGATCCTGGCGGTCGGTGCCGAGTGGCAGCGCGGTCGCCGAGCACCCGATCCCGCCGATCGACCCGCCGTCGCTCGACCAGCCGCCGGTACCGGAGCAGTCGTCCGCGAACTACACCAGGGAAAGCCTCGCCCCGTACGGGTACAACAGCAGTCCGTCAACCAGCCCGGATCGGCCGCACGCCGGTGCGGGTACCGGTCGGGACGATCGTCGTACGCCGCCGACGAACGACGGCAACCGCCTGAATCCGAAGTACGTGTTCGAGACGTTCGTCATCGGCTCGTCGAACCGCTTCGCACACGCCGCATCGGTCGCGGTGGCCGAGTCGCCGGCCAAGGCGTACAACCCGCTCTTTATCTATGGGGGTTCGGGTCTTGGCAAGACGCATCTGCTGCACGCGATCGGCCACTATGCGACGAGCCTCGGCAACGCGCGTTCCGTGCGCTACGTCTCTACCGAGGAGTTCACGAACGACTTCATCAACTCGCTGCGTGACGATAAGACGCAGGCGTTCCAACGCCGGTACCGCGACGTCGACATCCTGCTGATCGACGACATCCAGTTCCTGGAGAGTCGCGAGCGGACGCAGGAGGAGTTCTTCCACACGTTCAACACGCTGCACAACGCGAACAAGCAGCTGGTCATCACATCGGACCGCTCGCCGCGGCAGCTTTCGACCTTGGAAGACCGGCTGCGCACCCGGTTCGAGTGGGGACTCCTTGCCGACATCCAGCCGCCGGATCTGGAGACCCGGATCGCGATCCTGCAGAAGAAGGCCGCCCAGGAACGGCTGTTCGCCCCGCCGGACGTGCTCGAGTTCATCGCATCGCGGATCTCCAACTCGATTCGCGAACTCGAAGGTGCGCTGATCCGCGTCACCGCGTTCGCGTCGCTGACCAGGGCACCAGTGCAGCTGTCGGTCGCCGAGGAGGTGCTCCGCGACTTCATTCCGGACGGATCCGGGCCGGAGGTCACTGCCGAACAGATCATGGCGGCCACGGCGGACTACTTCGGCGTGAGCCTGGAGGACCTCAAGGGCCACTCGCGATCCAGGGTGCTCGTCAACGCGCGTCAGGTGGCTATGTATCTGTGTCGTGAGTTGACCGACCTGTCGCTGCCGCGAATCGGTCAGGCATTCGGCGGCCGCGACCACACGACCGTCATGCACGCCGACCGCAAAATCCGGCAGCAGATGGCCGAACGGCGCTCGCTCTACAACCAGATTGCCGAGCTGACGAATCGGATCAAGCAACTCACGTAAAAAATCTTTATCCACAATCTGTGGACGCGGTATGTGGATTGCCTGTGCATGTTCCCGATTTGCCGTGGATGTCTTGTGGACAAGCCGGTGGAGCAACGCATCCGAGTCTGATTCGTTGTCCCCAGAGCTGGGGGTAACCCTGGGGACAAGCGGTGGACAACCGGTGGACAACTTGTGGATGGGGTGTGGGGCCAGAGGGGCCTGTGGACAACTCCCTAGGTTATCCCCCGGTCATCCACAGGATGTGAGGGTCTTTGCGAGCGGTGCGGCCTGCAGAGATTCAAGTTGTCCACAGTTTCCACAACACCTATGAAGACGATTAGAAGTTTTTAAGAGAGAAATCAAAAATCAATCATCACCGGGGCCAGATCTGTGGACCGAAACTCGACACGGGTCGAGTTCGCGCTCTTGGATCCCGAGCCCTACAGTTCGATGGGCACCGGTTGACGACCCGATCGTGGAGGCGAAACGCATGAAGTTCCGAGTCGAGCGTGACGCGCTCGCCGACGCCGTGGCGTGGACCGCGAAGGCCCTGCCGTCCCGTCCTTCGGTGCCGGTTCTGGCTGGTGTCATGCTCCGCGTGAGCGCTGGCCAGCTGATCGTCTCCGGCTTCGACTATGAGGTCTCGAGCCAGGTCAGCGTGGATGTGCACGGCGACTCCGATGGCGCGGCGCTGGTCTCCGGCCGCCTGCTCGCCGAGATCACCAAGGCCCTCCCGGCGAAGCCGGTCGAGGTCGCTGCGGTCGGATCGTCGTTGGAGTTGGTCTGCGGCAGCGCCCGGTTCACGCTTCCGACCATGCCGGTCGAGGACTACCCGACGCTTCCGGAGATGCCGGAGACCGCCGGCACGATCGACGCCGCCACGTTCGCGTCGGCCGTCTCGCAGGTGGCCATCGCCGCCGGGCGCGACGAGACGCTGCCGCTGATGACCGGTGTGCGGATGGAGATCGACGGCGAGACCATTGCGCTCCTGGCGACCGACCGCTACCGGCTCGCGCTGCGTGAGATCACCTGGCGGCCGGACGATCCGCAGGCACACATGCAGGCGCTCGTCCCGGCGAAGACGCTGAACGACACGGCGAAGACGCTCGGTTCGCTTGGCGGAGACGTAACGCTCGCGCTCGCCCGCGGTACAACCGGCGAGGGCATGATCGGGTTCGCCGGCGGCAGCCGCCGGACCACGAGCCGCCTGCTCGACGGCGACTACCCCAAGGTCCGGTCGCTCTTCCCGGACACGCACATCGCCCGCGCGACGATTTCGGTCGCCGCGTTGCAGGAAGTCGTGAAGCGCGTGTCGCTCGTTGCCGAGCGCTCGACCCCGGTCCGGATGAGCTTCAGCGAGGACGGCCTGATCGTCGAGGCCGGCGGAAGCGACGATGCCCGGGCCAGCGAGGCGATGGACGCCGTGTACACCGGTGAGCCGATGCAGGCGGCGTTCAACCCGCAATACCTGTTGGACGGCCTTGCCGCGATCGGGCACCCGATGGTCACGCTGTCGTTCACCGACCCGAAGAAGCCGGCGTTGATGCTGCCGGCCAGCGCGGACGGCGAAATCGTCGAGGGCTATCGCTACCTGATGATGCCGATCCGCATCGGCACCTGACGCCGCGATGCACGCGTCCCGGCTCGAACTCACCGACTTCCGGTCCTACGCGCAAGTCGCGGTCGAGTTCGAGCCCGGCCCGAACGTTCTGATCGGCCCGAACGGCGTGGGAAAGACGAACCTCGTCGAAGCGCTCGGATACGTGGCGACGTTGGAAAGTCATCGGGTCGCGACGGATGCGCCACTGGTCCGGGCCGGCTCCGACCGTGGTGTGGTTCGGTGCACGATTGGCCACGACGGTCGCGAGTTGTTGGTCGAGCTGGAGATCACGCCGGGCCGGGCCAACCGTGCACGACTCAACGGCGCACCGAAACGCCGTGCGCGCGACGTGCTTGGCGCACTTCGGATGGTGATGTTCGCGCCGGAGGACCTGACGCTCGTACGAGGGGATCCGTCCGAGCGCCGCCGGTACCTCGACGATCTTCTCGTGGCCCGGCAGCCTCGGTTCGCCGGTGTCCGGGCCGATTACGACCGGGTGCTGAAGCAACGCAACGCGCTGCTGCGAACGGCGTACCTGGCTCGGAAGACGGGCGCGGGAGCTCGGGACCTGTCCACGCTGGCGGTGTGGGACCAGCACTTGGCCGAACACGGTGCGACCCTGCTCGCCGCCCGGCTGGAACTCGCCGCCTCCCTCGCACCGTACATAACGAAGGCGTACGCGGAAGTCAGCGCGGCCCGCGCTCCGGCGATCGTCTCCTATAAGTCAGCGTTGGACGAGACCGGGCCACTGCACGGCGAGCGGCGGGATGCCCTGATGGAGCGACTGGCCGAGGCCATGGTCGGCGCCCGGAAGGCGGAGATCGATCGAGGCATGACGCTGGTCGGGCCACATCGTGACGACATGACCCTGCTGCTGGGCGACCTGCCCGCGAAGGGGTACGCCAGTCACGGCGAATCGTGGTCGTACGCGTTGGCGCTCCGACTCGCCGGCTATGAGTTGTTGCGTGCCGATGGCATCGAACCCGTACTCGCGTTGGACGATGTTTTTGCCGAACTTGATACCGGTCGCCGTGACCGGCTCGCGGACCTGGTCGGGACGGCCTCGCAGTTGATCGTCACGTGTGCGGTCGAAGCCGACGTGCCGGCGGCGTTGCGTGGTGCGAGATTCCAGGTGGTCGAAGGGGGAGTGTCCCGTGTCTGAGCCGAGCGACGGCGGTCTGCCGCCGGGTGTCACCGGACCGGAGTTGGCTCGAGCCGTGATCGACGCGGCAAAGGCGCGCCGTGAGCAGGCAGCCCGTACGCCGAGGGCGACCGGGTCCGGCGCCGGGCGGACCAAGCGTGCGCGGGGTTATTCCGGGCCCGGACCGGACGTTCGCGATCCACAACTGTTCGGCACCGTGCTGGCTCGCCTGGTCAAAAATCGGGGCTGGGAGAAGCCGACCGCGGAGGCAACTGTGTTCGCGGCGTGGGAACGCTGCGTCGGAGCCGACGTTGCCTCGCATAGCCGACCGATCAAACTAACCGACGGCGAGCTGACCATCGAGGCCGAGTCGACCGCATGGGCGATGCAGCTACGGCTGCTGGCTGCGAAGCTGCTGACGCAGATCGCCGGTGAGATCGGCCCGAACGTGGTGAAGAGGCTCCATATTCACGGCCCGGCCGCGCCGGTGTGGACGCGAGGCCAACGTCGTGTCGCCGGTCGAGGACCACGTGATACCTACGGATAAGTCCCACCGGTCGATGACCGGTCGATCAGAAGTCCGCGTAGATCGCGAAGCCCCGCTCCGAGCAACGGCGGAAGAAACGGGCGAGGACCGTCATCTCGGTCCGGCTGAAGCTCCACGCGGGATAGTCGCCGTTCTCGTCCTTCATTTCCTCGATTCGGCCGTCGAGCCAGCGCATCTGCTGGTCGGCGAGGCGGCCACCGGCGATCGCCTTGCGCATCACATCGGTCGTGGTCTCGAACGTGATCTCTTCGCCGAGCTCGGCATGACCGGCGATGAATTTCTCCACACCGCCGGCGATCCAGGCGCAGCCGTCCGGGTCGATCACGGGATCCTCGTCCTCAGCGGCGGCTTCCGTTGCGTAGAGCACTCCATTAAGCCCGAGGATCAGGTCGATGATCTCGGTAAACGCGGTGACTCGGAGCGTGCCGGTCTGTGCGACGCGCTCGGCGAGCGCGATGGCCGGACCGGACGCATCCGGAAAGTGCTCGGTGAGGCCGCCGAAGTCGACGAATTCGGCGGGTGCGACCGGGTCGTAAAACCGGCCCGTCCGTGGCCACTGCACGGCGACGTTATCGAGTCCCATCTGCCGACCTCCCTCTCCGGTGCGCAATCTGCCGAGCGTTGTCGATGCACATTCCGGCCGAGGGACAGTACGACACCGGGGAGCCGTACCGCGACCCCCGATCAGGCAGAACCCATAGCTGGTTTCGGACACATCGCGGTAGGGCAATCACCAACAGCCATAAATCAGACAGTTTTCGCTCACTTCGGCGGTTCACGGCGGCACCGGTCGGCGCCGCACGACGGCCGATCACGGCCCGGCCTTGCTGTAGGGGGTTGTATCCGGGCTCACTAAGCCCGCTACGGCGATTACAGGGGGCACTGTGCGTGGTTCTGTCGCAAGGACACAGTAGGATCTAGTCACAGAAGCTTCCTTGTGCGGTCGCCGTCTCGTTCCTCGGGGACTCCGGACCGTGCCTACCCCGCGCGGATGTGCCAACTACATGGCGCGTCATGGCGTGAGAAAGCGATGAAGAGCGTGGCAGTGGCCAAGCAATCTCAGGACGACTACACCGCCGCTTCGTTGACCGCTCTGGAAGGACTCGAAGCGGTACGCAAGCGCCCAGGTATGTACATCGGCTCGACCGGCGAGCGCGGCCTGCACCACCTGGTGCAGGAGGTTGTCGACAACTCGGTCGACGAGGCGATGGCCGGGTTCTGCGACGCGATCGACGTCACGCTGCTGGCCAGCGGCGCTGTCCGGGTGATCGACAACGGCCGTGGCATGCCGGTCGACGTGCACCCCAAGACCAAGCTCAACGGCGTCGAGATGGCGCTCACGATGCTGCACGCCGGCGGAAAGTTCGACGGTAAGACGTACGCGGTCTCCGGCGGCCTGCATGGTGTCGGCATCTCCGTGGTGAACGCGCTCTCCACCCGGGTTGAAGTCGAGGTAAAGAAGTCCGGCTTCCTCTGGAACCAGAACTTCGTCAACTCCAAGCCGGAAGCGCCGATCGCCAAGGGTGCGCCGACCACCGGGACGGGTACGACGACCACGTTCTGGCCGGACCCGAAGATCTTCGAAACGGTCACGTTCAGCTTCGAGACGATCTACCGCCGGCTCCAGGAGATGGCGTTCCTCAACGGCGGTCTGACCATCGTGCTCCGGGACGAGCGCGGTGGCGAGAGCGGTGACGCCGAGCCCCGCGTCGTCACCTTCTGCTACAAGGACGGCATCGCCGACTTCGTTCGTCACCTCAACCAGACGAAGAGCCCGATCCACAAGTCGGTCGTGCAGTTCGGTGCCGAGGACGAGAAGGCCGGCATGGCGGTCGAGGTCGCGATGCAGTGGAACGAGTCCTACGGCGAGAGCGTCTACACGTTCGCGAACACGATCAACACCCACGAGGGAGGTACGCACGAGGAAGGCTTCCGTGCGGCGCTCACCACCGTGGTGAACAAGTACGGGATCGAGAAGAAGTTCCTGAAGGGTGACGACAAGCTCACCGGCGAGGACATTCGCGAAGGTCTCGCCGCGATCGTCTCGGTCAAGCTCACGAACCCGCAGTTCGAGGGCCAGACGAAGACGAAGCTCGGCAATACCGACATGAAGGGCTTCGTACAGAAGGCCTGCAACGAGTGGCTGGTCGACTGGTTCGACCGCAACCCGGCGGAGGCTCGGACGATCATCACGAAGGCGTCCCAGGCGGCCCGCGCGCGCCAGGCCGCGGCCCAGGCCCGCAAGCTCGCCCGCCGCAAGTCGCTGCTGGAGTCCGGCACGATGCCAGGCAAGCTGGCCGACTGTCAGTCCACCGACCCGACGGTCAGCGAGATCTTCATCGTCGAGGGTGACTCCGCCGGTGGCTCAGCCAAGCAGGGGCGCGACCCGCGGGTCCAGGCGATCCTGCCGATTCGCGGCAAGATCCTCAATGTCGAGAAGGCCCGGATCGACCGAGTCCTGAAGAACAATGAGGTCCAGGCGCTGATCACGGCCCTCGGTACCGGTATTCACGATGAATTCGACATCGAGAAGCTGCGTTATCACAAGATCGTGCTGATGGCCGACGCCGACGTGGACGGCCAGCACATCACGACGCTGCTTCTTACCCTCCTGTTCCGATTCATGCGTCCACTCGTCGAGCTCGGCCACGTCTACTTGGCGCAACCGCCGCTCTACAAGATCAAGTGGAACAAGAAGGGCGACGACATCCAGTACGCGTACTCCGACAAGGAGCGCGACGGCCTGATCCTGCTTCGTCAGGAGCGCAATCCCAGGGCGAAGCCGGATGACATCCAGCGCAACAAGGGTCTGGGCGAGATGAATTACCCGGAGCTGTGGGAGACCACGATGAACCCGGGCACCCGGACGTTGTTGCAGGTCACGCTCGATGACGCGGCTACCGCGGACGAGTTGTTCAGCGTGCTGATGGGTGAGGACGTCGAAGCTCGGCGCTCGTTCATCCAACGGAACGCCAAGGATGTTCGGTTCCTCGATATTTAACGTTCCTCGATATTCAAGATCGCGTGACGGTGTTGTCCGGGCTGCTCGCGACCGCTGCGGTTGCGGTAGCCGGACACACTTGTCCACATAATCCACAGGCTTATCCACAGAATTACAAGACGGGACTAAGGAAAAACCGTGGCAGACGATGATGTGATCGGCGATGCACTGGGCGAGAACCCCGATCCGGACGAACCAGACATCGATCCAGAGGATCTGGGCGAGCCGGTAGACCCGTCGATGATCGAAGGCGGCCATGTTGGCGGTCGGGTCGACCCGGTCGGCATCGAGGTCGAGATGCAGCGGTCCTACCTCGACTACGCGATGAGTGTCATCGTCGGGCGTGCACTCCCCGACGTACGCGACGGACTCAAGCCAGTGCACCGCAAGATCCTTTTCGCGATGTACGACGGCGGCTACCGCCCGGACCGCGGGTACGTGAAGTGTGCCCGCGTCGTCGGTGACGTCATGGGTAACTATCACCCGCACGGCGACACGGCGATCTACGACACCCTCGTCCGGATGGCCCAGCCGTGGTCGTTGCGGTACCCGCTGATCGACGGCAGCGGCAACTTCGGCTCGCCGGGCAACGACCCGGCCGCAGCCATGCGATACACGGAGTGCCGCCTCGATCCGCTCGCGATGGAAATGCTGCGTGACATCGGTGAAGACACCGTCGACATGCAGGCCAACTACGACGGTCGTTCGCAGGAACCGACGATCCTTCCGGCGCGGTTCCCGAATCTGCTGGTCAACGGCTCAGAAGGTATCGCGGTCGGCATGGCCACCAAGATCCCGCCGCACAACCTCCGCGAGATCGCGGCCGGCGTCCAGTGGTGCTTGGACAACCCGAACGAAGATGAAGCGACGACACTCGACGCGCTGATCGAGATCGTCAAGGGCCCGGACTTCCCGACCGCAGGCCTGATCGTCGGCACGCAGGCGATCAAGGACGCGTACCGGACCGGGCGCGGCACGATCCGGATGCGCGCCGTGATCGAGGTCGAGGAAGACAAGCGCGGTCGTGCCTGCCTGGTCGCGACCGAACTCCCGTACCAGGTGAACCCGGACAACCTCGCCGAGCGCGTGGCCGATCTGGTCAAGGAAGGCAAGCTCACCGGTATCGCCGACATCCGCGACGAGTCGTCCGGCCGTACCGGTATGCGGTTCGTGATCGTCCTCAAGCGGGATGCGATCGCGAAGGTCGTGCTGAACAACCTGTACAAGCACACGCAGCTGCAGGAGACGTTCGGCGCCAACATGCTCGCGCTGGTCGACGGCGTACCGCGGACGCTCAACCTGGCGCAGTTCCTGCGGCACTACGTGACACACCAGATCGAGGTGATCGTCCGCCGTACCGCCTACCGGCTGCGGAAGGCCGAGGAGCGCGCCCACATCCTCCGTGGTCTCGCGAAGGCACTCGATCTGCTCGACGAAGTCATCGCGTTGATCCGGCGGGCACCGAGCGCGGACGAGGCGAAGAGCGGCTTGATGTCGCTGCTCGATGTGGACGAGATCCAGGCCACCGCGATCCTCGACATGCAGCTGCGTCGCCTCGCGGCGTTGGAGCGTCAGCGGATCATCGACCAGCTTGCCGAGATCGAGATCGAGATCGCGGAGTTCAAGGACATCCTGGCGAAGCCGGAGCGGCAGCGACAGATCATCTCCGACGAACTCGCCGAGTTGGTCGCTCGCTGGGGCGATGAGCGTCGGACGAAGATCATTCCGTTCGACGGCGAGGTCTCCATGGAGGACCTCATCGCACGGGAGGACGTCGTTGTCACGATTACCCGAACCGGGTATGCGAAGCGTACGAAGGCCGATCTTTATCGGTCACAGAAGCGCGGCGGCAAGGGGATCAGCGGCGCGACGCTGCGCCAGGACGACATTGTCAGCCACTTCTTCGTATGCTCCACCCACGACTGGATTCTGTTCTTCACGAACAAGGGTCGCGTCTACCGGGCAAAGGCGTACGAACTGCCGGAAGCGAGCCGGATCGCGCGCGGACAGCACGTCGCGAACCTGCTGGCCTTCCAGCCGGATGAACAGATCGCTCAGGTCATCCAAATCAAGGACTACCAGGTCTCACCGTATCTTGTCCTGGGAACGAAGGTTGGTCTCGTCAAGAAGACGAAGCTGGAAGAGTTCGACTCCAACCGGAGCGGCGGCATCATCGCGATCAACCTGCGTGATGACGACGAGCTTGTGGGTGCTTCACTGATAGCCGCTGAGGAAGATCTGCTATTGGTGTCCAAGCAAGCGCAAGCAATCCGGTTCAATGCGACCGATGAGGCGCTGCGCCCGATGGGCCGGGCGACGTCAGGTGTCATCGGAATGCGATTTGCGGAAGGCGACGAGTTGTTGGCGATGGAGGTGGTCCGTGACGGCATGGATGTTCTTGTCGCCACGGGCGGCGGCTTCGCCAAACGAACGCCGATTGACGAGTACCCTGTCCAAGGGCGCGGCGGCAAGGGCGTGCTGACGGCCAAGATCACCGAACGTCGCGGCGGACTGGTGGGAGCGGTGGTCATCAGCCCCGACGACGAGCTTTTCGCGATCACTTCCAACGGCGGTGTTATCCGGACTCCGGTGAAGCCTGTGCGGCGGACGCGAGACCGGAACACAATGGGGGTCAAGCTCATGGACCTTCCGGATGGCGTAAACCTCGTTGCCATTGCTCGCAATGCCGACGAGCCTGACGAACAGGACTAGTAATGGCGGAGACACAGGCGAAGTCGGGGATCACGGGGACTTCGATCGACCCGAGTGAGCTGGATGCGCGCAGCGATGACGCGGCCGGTTCCGAGATGTCGGTCGATCGCGCGGCCGTTGGCCGCGCGAGCGTCCCTTCCGAGCCCGCGAACCCCAGATCTGACCTCGGCGTTGACGGAAAGATCGACTTGGACGCACCTAAGTCGGTCACGACTTCGACCATCGCGTCGTCCGACCGGCGCGGAAGTATTGAGATCGGCCGGGGAAGTGCCCCGGCTTCGACCAACCGTAAGACAGCGCCGGCCCGAGTGACCGGCGCTGCGCCTGGTGTCGACGCGCCGGCCACGAACTCCGGAGCCGCGCGTGTCGCCGAGGCGGTCCGCTCCGCGCGGGCCACGGTGTCGGGCGCTGCCTCTCGTGGACCGCGCCGTGCTCGCCTGTTCGTCAAGCGCATCGACCCATGGTCGGTGATGAAGTTCTCGTTCGCGGTCTCGTTCGTGATGTTCTTCGTGCTCGTCGTCGCCACGTCGGTGCTGTATCTGGCGCTCGATCAGATGAACGTCTTCACGAGCATCAACAAGGCGCTGGCACAGCTCTTGAATTCGAAGAACGGTGTCAAGGTCACGGCGACCGCCGTGATCGGCGCTTCAGGCGCGATCGGGCTTGTCATGGTCGTGTTGTTCACGGCCCTGTCGACGCTCGCCGCGTTCATCTACAACGTGTGCGCAGACCTTGTCGGTGGCATTGAGGTGACCCTCTCCGAGAAGGAGTAAGCCGCCCCAGCGCGTCGCGTACCCCCGAGTTTTCAAACGGCTCGGGGGTACGGTAATCTTGCTCGTCGCGCCGGGTTCGGAAGTGACGTACGGGGCTATAGCTCAGTCGGTTAGAGCGCAGAGCTGATAACTCTGAGGTCGATGGTTCGATTCCATCTAGCCCCACTCGTGCACCCGGGCGCTTCGGCGCCCGGGTGAGCTGTTGGCAACGGAGGGACCGCTCCCATGTTGAAGAAGCTGCTTCTGCTCGCGGGTATTGTCGGTGGCGCGGCGTTCCTCGCCAAGAAGGCCAAGACCGCGAAGGACGAGCGGGCCTTGTGGCACGAGGCGACGACGGCGCCCGACCTCCGATAAGTTCCCGGGGACGTAGCTCAATTGGCAGAGCACTGCCTTTGCAAGGCAGGGGTTAGGGGTTCGATTCCCCTCGTCTCCACTCTCTAAGCTTCTGACCAGGCGTTCGCAAGCCTCTCGATCTCTAGATCAGGCGGTCGATCAGAGGACGCAGTGCGGCCGACCTTGCGCGGCGCCAGGCGGAGATGTTCGGCATGAGCGCGGTGTCGGGAATCATTGCAGCACGGAAGCACCACATTCCGGCCAAGCCGACAACATATCGGGATGCCTCAGGCGGCAACGGCTGCAAGAGTCGATACGCTCGGTCCGTCGCCGCCTCTTGGCCGTGGACATGTCCAGTAGCGACCACGTCTGCAGCCAGCTGAGCGAGGTCGATCCACGGGGCGCCGGCGGACGCGTACGCCCAGTCGAGCAGCACCGCCGATCCCGACTCGGGATCAACGGCCGTGTTGTCGAGGCGGATGTCGCGATGAACCAATGCATCGCCAGCAGTCCAACGCTTCCATCCGGCCACCGCTTCAGCCGCTGGACCGGCATGGGACCTCTCCCAGTCGTCGCCCGCACCGAGGTCCAGCATGCGCTGCCAACCGTCGAAGTAGAAGATGCGCTCGACGACCGGCGGCAGAACACTCGGCGCCCGATGCCCGCTGGTAGTCCGGCATGCCCGCGCGACAGCCGCAATCGACGCATCCGTCCAAACCTCGGCATTCGCGCCGGCCGCCCATGTAGTAACCAGCGCAGCCCACGGCCCGCATTCGACCGTCGCGAGACGTCGATGTGCCGGAACCGACGCCGGAAGGACGTCGAGGATCGCAGATTCCTGCAGGACCATAGCGTGATTGTGTGCCCGGACCTCGACGGACATCGCCTTGACGAAGACCTGTCGCCCATCAGCCAACCGCAACCCCGCGGCCGGACCAGGCGACATGCCCCCGTTCAGATCCGTGTGACTGACGATCGCAGCACCCAGTCCCTCAGCGACGGCCATCCTCAGTGGTTCGGGCGTATCGGCCCACGCGGTCCGAGGTGTGAACATAACGCTGCAGGCTACGCCCGGCACGCAAGCCGCTTCCGGAGTACCGCAGCTCACTTCAATGATCCACAAGCGCCCGCAGCAAACAGCATTGTGGTGGCCACTACAGCATTCGTGATTGACGATTCGGTATCGACATCGAAGTGATCGGTCTGGTCGGGACTTATACCAACCCCAATCACGTTGTCGAATTTTCGAACGGCGAGGTACGCCAGCAGTTCTCGATCTGCTTCT
The DNA here is from genome assembly GCA_963831705.1 of uncultured Actinomycetota bacterium. Taxonomy (GTDB): domain Bacteria; phylum Actinomycetota; class Actinomycetes; order Mycobacteriales; family Micromonosporaceae; genus DASQPR01. The sequence continues at coordinate 1,714,729 of CAWHRE010000010.1, forward strand.
GCGGACACCCCTTGACGTGGCCTATCGGGATTCTCAAATCTCCCGTGAATTGATAACGTGTGCCCGCCTGGCCGCCCCCGAAATGATCTCGCAATCGGGGGCATATGAAACGGGGAGCCACCTTGTCATCAATCATCCGTCGGTCATCGTCGCGACTGCGTCACGTCAGTCTCCTTACGGCCGTCGCTGCCACCCTCGCGTTGAGTGTCGGCCCGTCGGGTGTCGCATCCGCCGCGCCGTCACCGTCGCCATCTTCGACTCCGTCGACCCCGGCACGGCTACGACGCCGAAGACGAGCACCCCGAGGACGAGCGCGCCGAAGGCGGCTTCCACGACGTCGGCAAAATCCACGCAGCAAACGCGTGCCAAGGCGGGTAAAGCCGCGCTCGCCGGAGCCGACACGCCGGATACCTGTTCCGGTTCGATCCAGCCGAGCACGATCTACCCGTGTTCCTCACTGGCGGCCGGTGAGACACACACGTATTCGATTTCGCTTCCCAGCGCCTCCGACCTGGTCTTCATCGAGATTTCGACGACCGACGGCGAACAGCTGCCGGTGACGCTGACCGCTCCCGACACCAGCTCGGTGGCATGTCAGCAGCCGAACTGGCCCGGCCCGTACGTCTGCCCGACCAGCGTCGCGGGCACGTACTCCCTGCAGGTGACGAGCAACGGCGACCCGACCGGCTACACGGTCGACTACGTCCGCCTGCTGTCCGGCGGGTCATGCTCGACCATTGCCGCCACGGACCTCTCCTTCTCGGCGCCGGTACGCCACGGCTCGCTTGCGGCCGGGTCCGTTGGCGACTGCTTCAACCTTGCTCAGTCGAGTGGAACGGTGCTGCGGAGTGTGACCTCCGTCTACGAGGCGATGGCCACGATCTACGACGCCACCGGGACGGCCGTCTGCACTGGCGGCGCGGACTGCACGCTGACCGGAACCGCGCCGTACCACGTGTTGCTGTCCGACGTGTACGGCAACGCCACCGACTACGACTGGCGCCTGGTCCAGCTGTCCAACCCGCAAGGCTGCGCAAACGCGATCCAACCGGCCGCGTACGGCACCACGCCACCGGCCACATCCGCGGCAGAGTGTCGGATCGTCAACGCACCGAAGGCGGGCCCGTACCGGATCGAGGCATGGACCCCCGACGGCGGCTACCGAAGCGGTTGGATCTATAGCGCAAAGGGTGCGCAGATCTGCGAACTCAGCGCCAACCTGTGCACGTTGCCGGCCGGTACGAGCAATTTGATTCTTGATATCTCGACGACCGCGACGCCCGACTTTGCGGTCGAGTTCATCGCGGCGAACGAGGCCCGGGGCTGCGCCTCGGCCAACGACACCGGCTTTGCCAGCGGCGCCAGCACCGGGAGCTTCGCGGGCGCGGGCGAATTGATCTGCCTGACGCTTCCGACGGCCTCGGGCAAGGACGTTTCCATCATCAACGGCATGGCCGAGAACGTCATCCGGCCGAACGCCGAGGTCGACGACGCGACCGGAACGCTGGTGTGCGAGCTTGACAACGAGGCGTACGGCAACTGTGCGCTCGCCGGCACCGCCCCGTTCCACGTGCTCCTCTCCGGCGCGACCACCGGCAAATACCGGATGGTGTTCCAGCGGACCGACTCGGCGGCTGGTTGCGTGTCATGGCCGGAGTCACGCTTCAACGGTGCGTACGGGGCGCAGGTTGCGCTGGCGGCCGACAACGAGGCCGCGTGTCTGTCGATCCCGGCCGGTCAACATTCGACCGGCGAGATGATCGACTACACCGACCTGACCAACAAGGTGAATGGCTCGATCACGATCATCGACCCTTCCGGAAATCAGATATGCGTCGGTGTGACCAGCAGTATCTGCGCTATGACCCCCGGCGTCAGTTACACGGCGCTGCTCATCGGTTATCAAGGAGCCGACACGTACGGCTTGGTACGCCGGGACATCTCGGCGTCGGCCCCGTGCGGCGCGCCTAACTCGTTGGCGGTTGGCGGAGCCTCGACGCCAGTGACACTGACGTCGATGTTGGATGCGCGGTGCTACCGCGTCAAGGCGGCCGCGACCGACAAACTGACGTTCGGAATCCGGGTGAACGCGCCCGATCCGACCGGCGCGATGCTGGAGGTCGCGGACAACGCCGGGCACATCGTCTGCCGCCAGTTCGGTGTGCCGTGCAATGTCACCGGCGTGACGTCGTACCAGATCATCGTGGTAGCCGTGAACTACAACCGCACGTCGATCATGGCGAGCCTGGATACCTGGCTGGTCGGCACAGCGGCGGGTTGGTCTTCAACGTGTGTGGCTCATCAGCTGTCGATGAGCGGATTCGCACCGATCAACGACACCTTGACTGAATCACACACCGGGTACTGCGCGGTGCTGGATGTTGGACCAAACGAACATCTCGGGGTCTACGGCAGTGAAACAACGACCCGGAACGAAGCGGTGTGGGTAAGCATTTTCGATGCGAGCAACTGGACCCAGAACAGCTACTGCTCGAACCAAGTTCTGAACTACACGTCCGACACTTGTGGGACCGGATCGAATACGGCAGCGGCTCAGGCCGTCATGCTGATCTTCCCGTACGACGTACCGGTCCCGTTCTCGTTCAGCTTGCAGGGCGTGTGCATGTTTGCGTGTGGCACTCTGCCGGTCGCACCGACGATTTCCGCGATATCCGTCGCGTCTGGTCAGTCCGGGTCGATCGAGCGAATGGTCGTCACCGGAACTGCACTGACCATGGGCGACGTGGCCTCACTCAGCCAGGACGGACAGAATTCACCCGGCCGGATGAGTGCTCCTGTCTCGGTCACGGCCGATGGAACCAAACTGACCCTCGACTTCTCTCCGTACGATGATCCCGGGGTTTACGACTTCACCATCACCGCGCCGTCGGGACAAATGGCAACGTTGCCGAACGCATTCAAGGTGACCGCCGCCGCGCCGCCGCTCACCGGCGACAGCTACCAACCGCTGGCCCCGACACGCATCCTCGACACCCGGTACGGACTGGGTGCACCCCTGGCTCGGGTCGGTGCGGGCAAGAGCGTGACGCTCCAGGTCGACGGCGCGGGTGGGGTACCGGACGGTGTGGACGCGGTGGTGCTCAACTTGACCGCAGTCAACCCCAGCGAGAACACCTATTTGACTGTCTACCCGGACGGTTCGCCCCTTCCGTCCGCGTCAAACCTGAACGTCCGAGCAGGTCAGACGCTCCCGAACCTGGTCACCGTCCAGGTGGTCAACGGTTCGGTGGACATCAAGAATCAGGATGGGACCGTTGATCTGCTGGCAGACGTGGTGGGCTACTACTTCGATGCCACGTACGGCTGGGGGCTTCATCCGGTCAGCCCGAAACGCATTCTCGACACTCGAAAGGCGATCGGTGCCCCGACGAGCAAGGTTGGTCCTGGTGGCGTCGTCGCATTGAAGGTGGCGGGCGTTGGTCAGATTCCGGCGAACGGTGTGACGGCGGTCGTGATGAATGTGACCGCGGTGAACCCGACGGCGTCGAGTTATCTCACTGTGTATCCCGACAGCTATCCGCTGCCGACGGTCTCGAGTCTGAACTATTCAGCGGGTGAGACCGTGGCAAACCTTGTCACGGTACCGGTCGTCGATGGCAAGGTTGATCTGCGCAATGCGAACGGAACCGTGGATCTACTCGCCGATGTGACGGGTTACTACAGCGCCGGTGGCGCCGGGTTCCACGCGGTCGGATCGTTCCGGTTGATGGATACGCGGTACGGAACCGGCGTACCGGTGCACAAGGTGGGCCCGAACGGCACGGTGACGTTGTCCGTGGTCGGGCGGGACAACGTTCCGCTCACCGGCGTGAGCGCGGTCATCTTGAACGTCACCGTGACCAGTCCGACCGCGGCCAGTTATCTCTCCGTTTACCCGGACAGCCAGAGCATGCCGGACGTGTCCAACCTCAACTTCGGTGCCGGCCAGACCATTGCCAATCTGGTGGTCGTGCCGGTGGTTGACGGTAAGGTCGACTTCCACAATGAATACGGGAGTACCGAAGTCATCGCCGACTTGGACGGCTACTTCACCAAGTGATCGCCGCTGCCTGGGGACGCTGGATTATCGGCGTTTCCAGGCAGCCGCGCGCCAGGCTGAGTATTCGTCCTTTGCGGACGAGACCTGACGTGGCTTATCGGGATTCTCAAATCTCGCGGTAATTGATAGCGTGTGCCCGCCTGGCCGCCTCCGAAATGATCTCGCAATCGGGGGTATTCAACGGGGGAGTCACATTGTCGTCAATCATTCATCGGTCATCGTCGCGACTGCGCCACGTCAGTCTTCTTACGGCCGTTATCGCCACCCTGGGATTGAGTGTCGGGCCCTCGGCTGTCGCGTTCGCGGACCCAACGCCGTCACCGGCGACGACTCCGTCGGCCGCGCCGACCGGTACGGCGCCGAAGCCGAGTACGTCGAAGACCGCGTCGTCGGCTAAATCCACACAGCAGTCGCGTGCCAAGGCCGGTAAAGCTGCACTCGCCGGGACGGACACGCCGGATACCTGCACCGGGTCGATCCAACCCAGCACCATCTACCCGTGCTCCTCGCTGCCGGCCGGTGCGACGCACGCGTACTCGATATCGCTTCCGACCGCGCCAGACCTGGTCATCATCGAGATTTCGACGACCGACGGCGAGCAGCTACCGGTGTCACTCATTGCTCCCGATGCCAGCACGGTGTCCTGTCAGCAGTCCGGCTGGCCCGGCTCGTACAGTTGCGCGACCAGTGCCGCCGGGACGTACTCGTTGCAAATCGTGAGCAACGGAGATCCGACCGGCTACACCGTCGACTACGTTCGGCTGCTGTCCGGCGGATCGTGTTCGACGATCGCGGACGCCGACCTTTCCTTCACGGCTCCGGTGCATCATGGTTCACTTCCGGCCGGTTCGGCCGGCGAGTGCTTCGGCCTCGATCAGGCGGCCGGAGCCGTGCTGCGTACCGTGACGTCGGCCTACGAAGAGATGGTCACGATTTACGACGCCACCGGTACGGTCGTCTGCTCCGGCGGCGGCAATTGCACGCTCACCGGAACCGCGCCGTACCATGCGATCCTGGCCGATCTGTACGGCACGGCCACCGATTACGACTGGCGTCTGGTCCGGTTGTCCAACCCGCTGGGCTGCGTGTCGGCGATTCAACCCGCCGCGTACGGCACCGTTCCGGTCGGCACATCCGCCGTGGAATGTCGGATCGTCAACGCACCGAAACCCGGCGTGTACCGAGTCGGCGCCGTAACGTCCGACGGCGGCGCCCTCGGCGGCTGGGTCTACAGCGCATCCGGTACACAGATCTGCGAGCTCGGCTATCTGCAGTGCACGTTGCCGGTCGGCACGAGCAATCTCATCATTGATACCTACACCGAGCCGACGCCCGATTTCGGCACGGAGTTCATCGCTGCGAACGAGACTCGTGGCTGCAGCGCCGCGAACGACACCGGCTTCGCGAGTGGAGCCAGCACCGGCAACTTCAGCGGCGCAGGTCAGCTCATTTGCCTGACGCTTCCGACGGCATCCGGCAAGAGCGTTTCCATCTTGAACGGTCTGGCCGACAACGTCATCAAGCCGAACGTCGAAGTGGACGATGCGGCGGGCACACAGCTGTGTAATCTGTTCGATTCCACGTACGAAGGGTGTGCACTGATCGGCAACGGTCCGTTCCACATTCTGCTGTCCGGCGCCATTACCGGCAAGTATCGGATGCTGTTCCAGCGCACGGACTCGGCGGCCGGCTGCATCTCTTGGCCGGAGTCGCGCTTCAACGGCGCGTACGGGGTACAGGTCGCCTTGACGTCTACCAGTCAGGCCGCGTGCTTGACGATTCCGGCCAGTCAGCACTCGACCGGTGAGATGATCGATTACACGAACCAAGCCAATAAGGTGAACGGCTCGGTGACAATCATCGACCCGTCCGGCAAACAGGCTTGTGTTGGCGCGACCAGCGCGATCTGTGCGATGACCGTCGGCGTGAGCTACACGGCTCTGCTGGTCGGCCTCCAGGGAGCGGACACATACGGCCTCGTGCGCCGGGACATTTCCGCATCCGCGCCATGCGTGGCGCCGAATTCGTTGACGGTTGGCGGCGCCTCGACGCCGATCGCGCTGACTTCGATGCTCGACGCTCGGTGTTTCCGGGTTACCGCCAAAGCGACGGACAAACTGACATTCGGCATCCGGGTGCGGGCGACCCAGCCGACAAGTGCGTTGATGGAGGTTGCCGACAACGCCGGGCACATCATCTGCCGCCAGTGGGCCGTTCCATGCAACGTAACCGGCTCGACGTCGTACCAGATCATCGTGGTTGCCGTGAATTACGACCGCTCTTCAATCATGGCGAGCCTGGACACGTGGCTGGTCGGCACGGCCGCAGGCTGGTCCTCGGCTTGTACCGCTCATTCGCTGTCGATGAACGGATTTGCGCCGATCAGCGACACGCTGACCGACTCGCATACCGGCTACTGCGCGGTACTCGGCGTCGGACCAAACGAAGAACTCGGGATATACGGCGGCCATACCGCCGATCAACCCGAGATGCCGTGGGTGAGCATGTTCAATGCGACCAACTGGACCCAGTACGGCTTCTGCGGGAACCAGAACATCGGCTACATGTTCTACAACTGCTCAACCGCGTCGGATACGGTGCCCGGGCAGGCTGTCATGCTGGTCTTCCCGTACACCGCTCCGGTACCGGTGTCGTTCACGATGCAGGGTGTCTGCGTTGAAGGCTGCTCCGTTCAGCCCTCATCGCCGACCGTATCCGCGGTGTCACCATCCACCGGCCAGGCGGGATCGATCGATCGGCTCGTCGTGACCGGCAGCGGGCTCACCATGGGGGACATGGTTTCGCTCAGCAAGAACGGCGAGAAGGTGTCCGACTACATGAGCAACCCGGTGTCGGTAACGGCCGATGGGACGAAGCTCACCGTCAAGTTCTTTCCGTCGGGCGATCCGGGCCTGTATGACGTCACCGTCACACCGCCGTATGGCATGGACGCCACGCTGTCGAGCGCGTACACGGTGACCGCCGCCGCGCCGCCGGTCAACGGCGATAGCTACGAGCCCCTGCCACCGACACGCATCCTTGACACCCGGATCGGACTGGGCGCGCCGCTTGCCCGCGTGGGTGCCGGAAAGACCGTCAAGCTGCAGATCGATGGTGCGGCTGAGGTGCCGACCAGCGAAGTCGATGCGGTCGTGCTCAACCTGACCGCAGTTAACGCAAGCGCGAATACCTATCTGACCGTCTACCCGGACGGATCCTCGCTCCCGACCGCATCGAACTTGAACGTTCCGGCCGGCCAGACCCGTCCGAACCTGGTCACGGTACAGGTGACCAACGGTGCGGTGGACATCACCAACCAGGCCGGAAGCGTCGATCTACTGGCCGACGTGGTGGGCTTCTACTACGACGACAGTGGATACGGCTGGGGACTGCACACCGTCAACCCGAAACGAATCCTCGACACCCGCAAGGCGATCGGCGCGCAGGCGAGCAAGGTCGGTCCGGGAGGGATTATTTCGTTGCAGGTCGAGGGTGTCGGTCAAATTCCGGCGAACGGCGTAACGGCCGTTGTGATGAATGTGACCGCGGTGAACCCGACGGCGTCGAGTTACCTCACCGTGTATCCCGACAGCTATCCACTGCCGACGGTGTCGAATCTGAACTACGCGGCGGGTCAGACCGTGGCAAATCTCGTCACCGTCCCGGTCGTTGACGGCAAGGTCGATCTTCACAACGCACAAGGGTCGGTGGACCTACTCGCCGATGTGACGGGTTACTACAGCGCCGGTGGCGCCGGGTTCCACGCGGTCGGATCGTTCCGGTTGATGGATACCCGGTACGGAACCGGCGTACCGGTGCACAAGGTCGGCCCGAACGGCACCGTGACGTTGTCCGTTGTCGGGCGGGACAACGTTCCGCTCACCGGCGTGACCGCCGTGGTATTGAACGTGACCGTGACCGGCCCGACCGCGGCCAGCTACCTCTCCGTGTACCCGGACACGTTGGGCCTGCCGGACGTGTCCAACCTCAACTTCGGGGGCGGCCAGACCGTGGCGAATCTGGTGGTCGTGCCGGTCATGAACGGCAAGGTCGACTTCCACAACGAATACGGAAGTACCGAAGTCATCGCCGATCTGAACGGCTACTTCACGAAGTGATCGCCGCTATCTGGGGATGCGGTGCAACCCGCGTTCCCAGGTAGCCTCAACTATGACCTTTGGCAAGCTGATCACGGCGCCGGCGACGTCCAGCAAGGACCTGCTCGCCACGCCGGTTTACGACGCGTTGGAGTCGTGGGAGCGCGCGCATGAAGTCCTGGTCGCGCCGATCGATCCTGAGTTGGCCGATACTGCGGCGTTCTGCGCCGCATACGACGTCGGACTCGACATCAGCGCAAACTGCGTAGTCATCGCCGGGAAGCGCGAAGGTGAGACCCGGTTCGCGGCGTGCATGGTGCTCGCGACCACGCGAGCAGACGTCAACGGCGTGGTTCGCCGGACGCTCGACGTCCGCAAGGCCAGTTTCGCCCCGATGGACATCGCGGTCAGCGAGAGCGGCATGGAGTACGGCGGGATTACCCCAATCGGGCTTCCCGCCGCATGGCCCATCCTCGTGGACGCGGCGGTGGCGGCAACGCCGTACGTGATCGTCGGCTCGGGCGTACGGCACAGCAAGATCGTGCTGCCCGGCGCCGCGCTGGCGGACTTGCCGGGCGCCCGCATCGTCGAGGGTCTGGGCACCCTGATCCCAAGTTGATCCTGGAGTTATTCGCACGACACACCCGTCGATGCGCTAACTAACTCCAGGATCAACTGGAAGTTGGCTGGACTAGATGGCGCAGGTTTCGTCTTCGCAGGCTTCGCCCGGAGCGCCCACCGAGACCAGCTTGACCGGAGCCTCCCGTCGGGCGACTTCGCGGATCGTGTCGAGCAGAAGCGCCGGGTCCTGAGCGCCGGAGACGGCGTACTTGCCGGCGAACACGAACGTCGGCACGCTACTGATGCCAAGCCCGTGGGCGGCGTCGATCTCCGCCTGTACCTCGGCTGTGCCTTCATCGGATGCGAGGAACGCGCGTACGGCGGCTTCGTTCAATCCGGTTTCAACCGCCACGGTGGTCAGCACGTCGATCGAGCCGATGTCGAGCCCGTCGGTGAAATGCGCCTTGTGCAGCGCCTCCGCTAGCACCGGACCACGCTCGTCGCCCGCGAACCAGATCAGGCGGTGCGCGTCGAACGTGTTCGCGATGATTGCATGGTCGAAGTGCATTTCGATGCCGTCTGCCGCCGCGACCGACGTGGTGTGATCGGTCATTTGCTTCACGCGAGCCGCCCCGCCGAATTTCGGGCCGAGCCACTCGATCAACGGCCGACCGTCACGTGGCGTCGATGGGTCGAGCTGAAACGGGCGGTAGTGCAGAGTCACTTCGCCGTCGTAGCTTTCCAACGCGGTCTCCAACCGGCGTTTGCCGATGTAGCACCACGGGCAGACAACGTCGGAGTAAATATCAATATCCACACGGACCTCAACATCGCTGGACGGTCGGACATTCGCAGCTGTGGTGTTCATCACAGTATCGTTCGCGAGTCCCTCGCGCGTCGCGTCGACGCTGACGGGACTCGCTAGATCTGCTCGTGGACCTGACGCTGCAGGCGCGCCAGAATCGCACTCCCACCGCGTACGCGGAGCGGGCTGATCGCGGTTGCCAGGCCCATCCGCTGGTAGAGATCGCCCGGCACGGCCAGCACCTGCTGCGCGCTGGCACCGGCGAGACCCTCGGACAGAATTCCGGCGAATGCGCGCGTCGTCGGTGCTTCCGGCGGACAGTCGAACCACGCTGAGACGGTGCCGTCCGGTGCCACGTCGGCCGCGACGAAGAATGGCGTCTGGCATTCCGGGACGGATTCCATGCCGGCGTGGTCGGCGTACTCGGGTGGCAGCGGCGGCACGGCGTCGGAGAACTCAAGCAGCATTTCCAGCACGATTTCACGCGGCGCGGAGGCGAACTCCTCGACGATTTCGGCCAGCCTCTCCGGCATCTCCATGAAGAAACTCTAGATCGGGTCCTGGTGGGCTAGCCAGCCGATGACCTGGGCCGCATGCGCAAATGACGCAAGATGTCCGGCATTGGGCACGGTGATGAGTCTTGCGTGCGGCATCAGCGCATGCAGGGCGTAGGCGTGGCCGACCGGGACGAGCTCGTCATCCTCGCCGTGCCAGATCAATGCCGGCACGGTGATGGTCGAGACGTCGAACCCCCAGGGGGCGACGAACGCGAGATCATCGTCGATCCAACCGTCCGCGCCGACCCGCAGGCCCTCGACGATCGTGCCGACCAGCGAGGCACGGATCACCGGGTCGGCGAGCGCGGCCAGATCGGGTGGCGGCAATTCCTCGGCGAGCATGTCGGCCAGCGCTTCCGGATCCTCGCGTACCTGCTGCGCGGCCGGTATGAGCATGTCGGCGAGCGCGTCCCGCCCGGCGTACGCGGCTTCGAACTCGGCAATGTTGGACTCGGTCATGCCGGTCGTCCACTCGCGTCCCATGGTCGAGGCGGGCGCGATGCCGACCAGTGACGCGACGCCGGTGACCCGATCCGGCAGCAAGGCCGCGCAGGCCAGCGCGTGCGGACCGCCGCCGGAGATGCCGTACACGGTGAACGTTTCGACGTCGAGTCGGTCGGCCAGCGCCGCGACGTCGTGGCTGACCGACGCGATGGTACGGCCGGGCTGCGGTGACGAGCCGCCGTAGCCTGGCCGATCGAATGACACCACGCACACGCCGTCGACCGCCGGATGCGAGGCGAGCCGGCTGCCGGGTGTGCCGTGGATGCTGACCACGACCGGATCGGACGGATCGCCGATCACCTCGTACGCGAGCGTACGACCGTCAGGCAGCGCGAATTGGGTCATAACGTCGACGGTTTCATACCTTGGTGGCGTTCGGCGACCGCAGCCACGATCTCTTCGATGCCGACATCCTCACGGTCTCCGGACCGTCGATCGCGCAGCTCGACGAAGCCCTCGCCGAATCGCCGTCCAACCACCACCGCGGTCGGCACGCCGAGCAGCTCGGCGTCGGTAAATTTCACGCCGGCCGAAACACCCGGGCGCTCATCCACGATCACCCGAAGGCCACGCGTTTCCATCAGGGCGCCGAGCGCGATCGCGGGTTCGATCTGATCGGCGCCGGTCGCGACGATGTGCACGTCGGCCGGCGCCACCGCGTGCGGCCAGACCAGCCCGCGCTCGTCGAGGTGCTGCTCGGCGATGGTCGCGACGGCTCGGGTGATGCCGATGCCGTACGAGCCCATGGTCACGCGTACCGGCGTACCGTCCGCTCCGATCGCGTCGACCTCGAACGCGTCGGTGAACCGGCGACCGAGCGCGAAGATGTGCGCGATCTCGATGCCACGGCGGATCTCGACGGCCGTACCGCAGGTCGGACATGCGTCGCCGGCGCGGACCTCGGCCGCCTCGATCACGCCGTCCGGGGTGAAGTCACGACCGCAGACCACGTTGATCGCGTGTTGGCCGGCTACGTTCGCGCCGGTGATCCACGATGTTCCGCTCGCCACCCGAGGATCGACGAGGTAGCGGAACCGCGGCGTGCCCTGCGGGCCGATGTATCCACGGACGAGATCGGGACGCGACGCGAAGTCGTCGAACATCGCGATCGTCGACGGGTAGACGTTCGCCTCCAGGCGCTTCATGTCGACATCTCGATCGCCGGGTAGGCCGATGACGAGCAGCTCCTTCGTGCCGTCCGGGGCGGTCAGCGTCAGCACGACGTTCTTCAGCGTGTCGCGAGCTTCCCAGTCGTTGCGGCCACCAGCCTCGATCTTGTTCATCACCGCGACCAGCGAGTCGATCGTGGGAGTGTCCGGAGTGTCGAGGACCTGAAGGTCGCCGGATACCAGTCCGGACGAACCGGGGACGGTCACGAACGCTTCGGTGTTCGCGGCGTACCCACACGACGGGCAACCAACGTACGTGTCTTCGCCGACCTCTGCTTCGGCCAGGAATTCCTCGGACGCGGATCCGCCCATCGCGCCCGCGACCGCCGACACGATGCGGTAGCTGAGGCCGAGACGAGCGAAGATCCGCTGGTACGCCTCGCGATGCGCCAGATAGCTCGCGCGCTGGCCGTCCTCGTCCAGGTCGAACGAGTACGAATCCTTCATCAGGAACTCGCGTCCGCGTAGCAGCCCGGCTCGGGGCCGCTTCTCGTCGCGGAACTTCGGCTGGATCTGGAACAGTGTGACCGGATAGTCCCGGTAAGACGTACAGATGTCCTTCACGAGCAGCGTGAACATCTCCTCGTGCGTCGGCCCCAGCAGATGGTCGACGCCACGCCGGTCCTTGAAGCGGAAGATATCGTCGCCGTACTCGGTCCACCGCCGGCTCGTGTCGAACGGTTCGCGCGGCAGCAGCGACGGGATCGAGATCTCCTGCGCGCCGATCGCGTACATCTCCTCGCGCACGATCGTCGCGATCCGGTCGACCACGAGCTTGCCCAGCGGCAACATCGTGTACCCGCCGGATGCCGCACGACGGATGTATCCGGCCCGCAGCAGGAGCTTGTGGCTTGGCACCTCGGCCTCGGCCGGGTCCTCCCGGAGCGTACGGCCGAACATTCGCGACATCCGAATCAGCATTGATGGAGGTTACCCTCGGCCGATCGTCCGAGCCTTCGATTAACGGAGTGTGTGGGACGTTACCCACTGCGCCCATACGACATCCTGTCTCCGCCTGACAGACTGCACGAAAGGCGAATCACAAGTGGGGTCACAACCGGAGGTGGCAGCGAGTGTCGTGGCGGAGTTACGTGGCGATCGGCGACAGCTTCACCGAAGGCATGAATGACCTGGATGATGTCACCGGCGAGTTTCGGGGCTGGGCCGATTTGGTTGCGGCCCGGCTGGCCGAAGAGACGCCGGAGTTGACGTACGCCAATCTCGCGATCCGGGGTCGCCTGTTCGACAACATCGTCGAGGAGCAGGTTCCGCCGGCACTGCGGATGCAGCCGGACCTGATCAGCTTCGCGGCCGGTGGAAATGATGCGCTGCGGCGCGGCTTCGAGCCCGGCCGCATGATCGGCCGCGGTCGATCATGTGGTCAAGATGCTGCGCGCATCCGGCGCCGACGTATTCATGTTCCGATTCGCCGACGTGACCAGCCGCCTGCCCGGACAGCGGGTGATGCTGCCGCGCGTACGTGAGATGAATCGGGTGATCGGCGAGATCGCCGAGCGGCGGGGCGCCCGCCTGGTCGACCTTTGGGCGGACGACGAGTACCGCAATCCGACGCTCTGGAGCGCCGATCGCCTCCATATGAACACGCTCGGGCACAAACGCACCGCGGCACACGTACTCCATGTGCTTGATGTGAAGTTCGACCCGACCTGGCTGGATTCAGCACCGCGAGTCGAGCCCGTGCCGTGGGCCAGGGCGCGCGCTGCGGACCTGAAGTGGACGCGGGAACACCTCGCGCCGTGGGTCAAGCGTCGTCTGACCGGGAAGTCCTCCGGCGATCACGTGCTGCCGAAGCGTCCGACGCTGGAACCGGTTCATCTCCAAGACGTCTAGATCAAAAGCGTGAGCGAGTACGGTGTCGTGTATGTCCTTGTCCGTTGACTCAGCTCCAGAGCTCCAGGCGTACGCACATGCCGACCGTCTCGTCACGACCGAATGGCTCGCCGACCGGTTGGCCGAGAACGCTTCTGGTCTCGTGGTCGTCGAATCGGACGAAGACGTGCTGCTCTACGACACCGGCCATATCCCCGGCGCGATCAAGGTGGATTGGCACACCGAGCTGAACGACCAGGTCACCCGCGACTACCTCGACGACGCCGCGTTCGCCGCGTTGTGTTCCGCCAAGGGCATTGGTCGCGACGACACGATCGTGTTCTACGGGGACAACTTCAACTGGTGGGCGACGTACGCGCTGTGGGTGTTCAGCCTGTTCGGTCACACCGACGTCCGGCTGCTCAACGGCGGGCGCGCGAAGTGGGTCGCCGAAGGCCGCGAACTCACCCGCGATCGACCGGAGCGGGAGCGGACGACGTACCCGGTGGTGCAACGCGCCGATGCGCCGATTCGTGCGTATCGCGATCAGGTCATGGAGCACATTTCCTGGACCCGCCCGTTGGTCGACGTCCGATCGCCGGGCGAGTACACCGGCGAACTGCTGCACATGCCGGACTATCCGCAGGAAGGCGCGCTGCGCGGCGGCCATATCCCTGGCGCGGTCAACAAGCCGTGGAAGCTCGCCGCAAACGACGACGGTACGTTCCGGACCGCCGCCGAACTCCGCGCGATCTACGCCGGCGAACTCGGGCTCGAACCGGCCGACGACATCATTACGTACTGCCGGATCGGTGAGCGATCGAGCCATACCTGGTTCGTGCTCACCCACCTGCTCGGATATCCGCAGGTACGGAACTACGACGGATCGTGGACGGAATGGGGCAACCTGGTCCGGGTCCCGGTCGTACAGGGCACCGAGCCCGGCGGCATCGTCGGAGCCTGAACCGGATGCGCCACAACTTCGCTTCGGTGATGGAGAACTTCGCCACACCGATATTCGTCGGCGTCGCCGCGGTACCGTTCGCGGCCGCGTTCGTCGTCTGGTTGGCCCGGCGTCGCCGGGCGGCCGGCGTCGAATCGAGCTGGGCGACGCGATCGGCGCTCGCCGAGGTCGCGATCGTCGTCGGTACGGTGCCGTGGATCTGGATGATCCTGACGCCCGATCCGGGGCATCCGCGCGGCCGGAACTTGATCCCGTTTCATGATCTTGCCAATCAGGTCCACCACGGTTTCGCGTTCGCATTCATCCAGATCTTCGGCAATCTTTTGGTCTTCGCGGCGCTCGGGTTCTTCCTACCGATTCGGTTCCGGGTCGGGGCGTGGTTCGTGCTCGCCGTCGGCGTAGCCGCTTCGACCACGGTCGAGACACTGCAGTGGGTGTTGGACCTGGGACGGTTCTCGTCGGTCGATGACGTGCTCGTCAACGCGACCGGAGCCGTGGTCGCCGCGTTGCTGTCCCGGCGGTGGTGGCGACGAAATGTCGTAGTGCGACCACCCGTTGGCGAGTTCGCCGCCATTTGTGGGAAGACGGAATCGGTGCGGCCCGGCTAGCCTGGTCGGGCCATGACTGATCACAACACTTTTCAGGTTGACCTGCGCGGCGTCGTCGACCTTCTCAGCCAGCATTTGTACGGCAGCCCCCGCGTGTATGTCCGGGAGTTGCTGCAGAACGCCGTCGACGCGACGACCGCGCGCGGATCCGAGTCGCCGGGCACCGTGATGTTCGAGTCGTCCGACGCCACCGGTGACGGGACGCTCCGGGTACACGACGCCGGTATCGGTCTTACCGAAAGCCAGGTACACGAGCTGCTGGCCACGATCGGCCGAAGCTCCAAGCGGGACGACTTCGGCTTTGCCCGGCACGAGTTCCTCGGTCAGTTCGGCATCGGCATGCTCTCCTGCTTCGTGGTCGCCGACGAGATCCACGTGCTGACCCGCGCCGCCGACAGCCCGACGGTCGAGTGGACCGGCTACGCCGACGGCCGCTACCAGGTCACTATGCCGAACGAGCAGCGCACCGACATCGGTACGACGGTGACCCTGCGCCCGCGCCGCGGGACCGAGCACTGGCTGACCGCGAAGACCGTCTTCGAGCTGGCCCGCCTGTACGGCTCGATGTTGCCGCTGACCGTGAGCGTCGATGGCGTACCCACGACCGAAACCACGCCGCCGTGGCTCGCTGCCGATCGCGTGGCGGCCCTCACCGCGTACGCGCGGGACACGTTCGACCTCGACCCGCTCGATGTGATCGAACTCAACGTCCCCGAAGCAGGTCTCGTCGGTGCCGCGTTCGTCCTGGCCACACCGTCGAATCCGGTGAGCCGTGCCGGGCACCGCGTGTACCTGAAGCGAATGCTGCTGGCCGAGAACGTCGACGGTCTGCTTCCGGACTGGGCGTTCTTCGCCCGGTGCGTCGTCGACACGACCGAGCTTCGCCCGACCGCGAGCCGCGAGGCGCTTTTCGAGGATGGCCTGCTCGATTCCGTACGGGAAGCGCTCGGCGATCAACTGCGTGGGTGGCTCGTTCGGATGTCCACGATCAGCCCGCAGCGGCTGCTGAAGTTCCTCTCCATTCACCAGCTCGGCGTGAAGGCGCTCGCGCTACACGACGACGAGATGTTGAAGATCGTCGAACGCTGGCTGCCGTTCGAAACGAACGTCGGTTCGTGGACGTTGGCCGACTTCCGGGATCGCTACGGTGTGCTGCGATACAGCGCGACGTCCGATCAGTTCCGGCAGCTTGCCGCGGTCGCTGCGGTTCAGGACATTCCACTGATCAACGCCTCGCACACCGCCGAGGTCGCGTTGATCGAGCGGCTGGCGCTGGTGGACTCGTCGATCAAGGTCGAACGGCTCGACCCGAGCGATCTCTCCACCCGCTTCGAGGTGCTCGAACCGGCCGTTGACATGAGTCTCCGGCCGTTCAAGGCCGCCGCGCAGCGAGCGATGGACGCCCTCGGCTGTGAACTCGTCGTCCGCTCGTTCGACCCGGCCGGGTTGAGCGCGATCTACCTGGCTGACCGCGAAGCCGAGTTCCGCAGTGAGTTGCGCGCAACGAAGGACAAGTCGGATGACATCTGGGCCGGCGTGCTCGGCGCGCTCGACGACGCGGTTCGGGACACCCGGCCGCAGCTCGTCCTGAACTATCGCAACCCGCTCGTCCGCCGGGTCACCGTACTTCCGACCACCGAGCTCATCGGTCTCGCCATCGAGGCCCTGTACGGGCAGGCTCTGCTCACCGGATATCACCCGATCCGGCCGGCCGATGTGGCGGCGATGAATCGATCATTCCTCGGCCTCCTGGATCGTGCGGTGCCGTCAAACGGAGAGGTAACGCCGTGAACTACACCGAGCAGGACCTGTGGAAGCTCCTCGGCGAAGCGGATGACATGCCGTACGGCTCGGCGCAGATCGCGTTGCTCGAACAGGTGGTGGCACACGCGGACGCCGCGCAGCACGAGGAGCTGCAGTTCCGGGCTCGAATGATCTTGACGCAGGCATACAACTACGGTGGCGAGCGAGTGAAGTCGTTCGTCACGTTCTCGTGGTGCCTCACCGAGTTCGACCGCGATCAGGTCAAGTACGAGAACTACGCGCACACCATGCTGTGGCACTTCAAGCACATGGTCGGTGCGATGACGTTGTTCCCGCAGATCCCGCTGCAGCGGACCTACGACGTACTCGACGACATGGAGCGCCGGTGGCGGGAGTCCGGCCACAGCCTGCACGCCGTCTACGCGTACCGGCATCGGGTGGCGCGGCACGTCGGTGATCGAGCGGTCGCGGCGGACATGTTCGACAAGTGGCAGACCGCGCCGCGGGATCGACTCTCCGACTGTGTCGGGTGCGACCCGACCGGCAAGTCGGTGTGGTTGAGTGCCGAAGGGCGCGACGAGGATCTGATCGAGATGGCACGGCCGGTTCTCGACGGCCGTACGACGTGCAGTGAACAGCCCCAGGGCATGCTGACCGCGCTGATGATGTCCTACCTGCGTACCGGCCGGCTGGACGAGGCGCGGGACGCACACCGCCGGGCGTACCGGATCGTTCGCAACAACCTGGCGGACCTCTCCGACATCGCCGACCACATCGAGTTCTGCGCGGTGAGCGGCAACGAAACCGCCGGGCTGGAGATCATCGAGCGGCATCTCGGCTGGCTGGACACCGCACCGACGCCGCATGCCGGCGATGACGTTCGCGGCCGCATCCGCGCTGGTGCTGACGCGCCTGACCGCCGCGGGGCACGGCGCCAAGACCGTCCGGCGTCCGGCGAATGACGGCCGCCCGGCCGCCGACGTGTCGATCGCGACGCTCGCAGAGGATCTGTACGCGCGGGCGATGGCGATCGCCGCGCAGTTCGACGAGCGCAACGGTACGAATCATCAGAGCACCAAGATGCGTGAAGTGATGTCCTCCACCCCGATCGTGGAGTACCTCCAGCTGTCGCCGCTCGTGACCCGATCACCCTCGCCGGAACCAACGACGCCCGTGGTGACGCCCGCAGCGAGCCTTCCGGTCACTGCGATACCGGCCGACGCCAACCCGGATCAATTGCTCGATCTCGTCGAGGAACATCTGCGGTGGGAGCGGCTGATCGAAGCAACCGTGGTCGAGGACGCGTTCGACGACCGGTACGCGGGCACCGACCTGACGCCGCTCCAGCGCGCTCGGCGTGCCGACCTTCGCGGCCTGATCGCGGCGAACACCGGTGACGATGGCGTTGCCGAAATTGCCTGGTCCTCCGCCCTCGACCTGTACGCGGCGGCCGGTGACGAACTCCAGCGCCAGAGCGCCCGGGCGCGCCTCGGGCAACTGCTCTGCAAGACCGACCGCAATGAGATCGGCATGCCGATCATGCAGGACGCGACCGACTACATCATCACGAACGGTCCGGCCACGAAACACTGCAGTGCGTACCGGCGGCTGGCGTTCGGATACATATCCAACGGCCGGGTCGACGACGCGTTCGCCGCGCTCGATCGTGCCGACTCGGTCGTGGCCTTGAGCGACGACCCGTACGCGTCGATCCGGGTCCGCGTCGATCGGGCCGGGATGCTCGGCCGGGTCGGGCGGCTCGACGAGGTGGAACCGATCGCAACCGAGGCGCGGGAGGCGAGCCGTTCGATCGGGTACAAGATCGGCATCACCGCGACCTGCTGGTTGCTCGGCAACGTGGCACAGAACCGCAATGACCTGGACACCGCGCTTGCCTGCTACGACGAGGCGCTGACCGCGGTGGACAACCCGGGATTCCGGCGCGAGATCCGACGACAGCGGGCGGCCATGCTGGCCGGTACCGGCCGTTCGCGGGACGCGATCAACGACCTGGCCGACGAGGTGGCCGCCGCGACCGCCGAGGGCAACACGGCGCTCGGCATGACCGCCCGGTACCACCTGGCGAACGCGTACATCAACGCATCCCGGCCACTGGACGCGGCGGACGTACTGGAGGAGATGCTGATCTCGATCCCGGCGGACGACGCGTCGGCCGAGTCGGTCCGGCACATGCTCAGCCAGGCGTACCAGATGCTGGACCAGCCGGATCAGGCAATTGAGCAGCTGGAACTGATCTCGGCGAGCGGTACGAATCGTGGTTCGGCCGCGCTGGTCGCGGAGATGAACGAGCAGATCGCACAGATTCTCGACCGGCTCGACCGGGACGCACCGGCGGCGATGCGATTCGCGCAGGCGATGCAGGCGTACCGGCAGGCGGACATGGTTCGCGAAGCGGTGCGCTCCGGTCGCCGTGCCGCCACCTCCCACATGTACGCCGACGAGATGCCGCAGGCGATCGATGCGCTCGACGCGGTTGACCGGGTCGCGCTCGACCTCGATGAGCAGGATCCGAAGTCTCGTTGGGAGCGCGCGATGCTGTTCGTCGACGGCGCCCGGATCGTCGAGCAGAGTGGCGACAACCACACCGCCATTTTCCGCTGCGCACCGGCGATCTCGATCTTGAACGCGCTCGGAGACACCTCCACCGCTGCGTTCGCCACGCTCACCTACGGCGAGATGCTGGTCCGCGCCGAGCGGTACGCCGAGGCCGAGCCGGCCCTGCGTTCGGTTCTGGCCGGTGACCGCGAGAATCTGAAGCCACGAGCCGTGGCGGCGCTCGGTCGGGCACTCGACGGACTAGGGCGCGCAAGCGAGGCAGCGCAACTCCGTGGGATGCTGGACGCGGATGACTGACACCGCCGTCAGGTGCCCAACGGATGGACACCGGCTTATGCGCCGATCAACTGTGAGTGGCATTCACGGATAGGCTGTGGTCGTGACAGTGCAGCAGAGGACGAGGTCAACGGGCGTGCGGCGGCGTACGCGCCGGGACGAGATCCTGGATATCGCGGTCGGCCTGTTCGCCACCCGCGGCTACCACGGCGTCTCGATGGATGACATCGGCGGTGCCGCCGGCGTGACCGGCCCCGCGCTCTATCACCATTTCAAGGGCAAGGAAGCCATGCTCGTCGCCGCGCTGATTCCGGTCAGCCAAGGGCTGCTCACCGGCGGCCTCACGCGCGTGACCGAGCACCCCGACGACCCGTACGGCCTGCTGCTATCGCTCGTCGACTTCCACGTCGAGTTCGCGCTGGACAACCCGGCGGTGATCGCGCTGCACCATCACGAATTGGACCGGCTGCCGGAAGACCCGCGCCGCTCGATTCGCCGCCTCCAGCGTCTGTACGTCGAGGTGTGGGTCCAGGCGTTGGTCGCGCTGCGGTCTGATCTGGTCGACGAGGAAGCTCGGGTGCTCGCACATGCCGCCTTCGGCTTGATGAACTCCACACCGTTCCTGGGTGGCGAGGTCAACCGAGAGCGCCGAGCCGTCCTCCTGAGAGCCGCGACGCTGGCTGCCCTGACTCCGGCGAACCTCTTGGCAGAACCCCGTCCAACCTCCAGTTGATCCTGGAGTTAGTTAGCGCCTCGACGGCGTTTCGTGCTACTAACTCCAGGATCAACTTCGCCGGGATCGCGATATGCGCCGGACTGCGGTTCGCGGTAACCTAACGATCGTTAACTTCGCTTCCAAGGAGAACACTTCCATCATGATCGGCTCGTTGCTCGTTGCGAACCGGGGCGAGATCGCCCGCCGGATCATCCGTACCGCGAATCGGCTCGGCATCCGGACGATCGCGGTCTACTCGGAAGCCGATGCCGGCATGCCCTTCGTGCTGGAGGCGTCCGAGTCGGTCCTGGTCGGTCCGGCGAACCCGGCGCTGTCGTACCGCAACACGGAAGCGATCCTGGCCGCGGCAAAGGCAACCGGCGCCGAGGCGATCCACCCCGGGTACGGCTTCCTGTCGGAGAACGCCGACTTCGCCCGTACCGTGGCGGAGCACGGCATCATCTGGGTCGGGCCGAGCGCGGACGCGATTACCGCGATGGGCGACAAGATCAACGCACGTAACCTGATGGCAGCGGCCGGCGTACCGGTGGCTCCGGGAACGACCGATCCGGCCGCGACCGTGGAAGCCGCGATCGCCGAAGCCAATCGGATCGGCTACCCGGTCATGGTCAAGGCGGCGGCCGGCGGTGGCGGCATGGGCATGGCCAGCGCCGACGACGAAGAGGCGCTCCGCACCGAGTACGAGAAGGTCAAGGCGTTCGCGGAACGCATGTTCGGCGACGGTTCGGTGCTGATCGAACGGTTCTTCCCGCGCGTACGCCATATTGAAGTGCAGATCCTCGGTCTTGCGGACGGGCGCGTGATCGCGCTCGGCGAGCGTGAGTGCTCGGTGCAGCGGCGCAATCAGAAGGTGCTCGAGGAGACGCCGAGCCCCGCGGTGGACGACGCGCTGCGGCAGCGGCTGCAGGCGGCGGCGGTCAAGGCCGGCGAAGCTGTCGGCTATCGCAATGCCGGCACGGTCGAGTGCCTGCTCGACCCGACCACCGGCGACTTTTTCTTCCTGGAAATGAACACTCGCCTGCAGGTCGAGCACCCGATCACCGAGCTCGTGTACGGCGTCGACCTTGTCGAAGAACAGCTCCGGGTGGCCAGTGGCGACGAGCCGAATTTCGACATCGACAACGTTGCGCCGCGCGGGCACGCGATCGAACTGCGTGTCAACGCGGAGGACCCGAAGCGATTCATGCCAGGCCCCGGCGCGATTACGACGTGGGTCGAACCGACCGGCGAGGGCATCCGGGTCGACTCCGGCTACGCGGCCGGCCTGACCGTGACGCCGAACTACGACTCGCTGATGGCAAAGCTGATCGCGTACGGGCCGGACCGCGCCACCGCGATCGAGCGAGCGAAGGCCGCTGCGGCGAGCTTCGAGATCGTGGGCCCGAAATGCAATCTGCCGTTCTTCGGTGAGGTCCTGGAGAACCCGGAGTTCGTTGCCGGCGACTACGACACCGGTCTGATCGCCCGGATGCGCGCCAAGAAATAGCAAGATCTAGGGGGTACGAACGTGGCAACGTGGCCATCGAGAGTCGAGATCAGGGAAGTTGGGCCTCGGGACGGGCTGCAGAACGAGGATCCCGTCCCGACCGCCGACAAGATCGAGCTGCTCGATGCGCTTTCGGAGACCGGCGTACGCCGCATCGAGGCCGTCTCGTTCGTACACCCCAAGGCGATCCCGCAGATGGCCGATGCCGATGAGGTCTGGGCAGCGGCGAAGCGCAACCCGGACGTGCACTACTCGGCGCTCGTTCCGAACAGCCGTGGCGCGACCCGTGCACTCGGGGCCGGGTTCCGCGAGATCGAGGTCGTGGTGTCGGCGAGTGACACTCACAATCGCCGGAACGTGAATCGTTCGACCGACGAGTCGCTGGACGACATCGCCGCGCTGATCGAGCAGCTACACGCCGCGGACGCTACCGCCGAGGTCATCGTGGCGACGAGTTTTGGCTGCCCGTTCGAGGGCGACATCGATCCGCGCCGGGTCGCCGCAATCGTGGAGCGAGTTCTGTCCGACGGCGCCGACCGGATCGCGTTCGGCGACACGACCGGGATGGCGACGCCGAAACGGGTGATCGATCTGCTGGACGCCGTCCGCAGCGTGGCGCCGGATCAGCCGGTTCTGCTGCATTTCCACGACACCCGCGGCACCGGGCTGGCGAACATCGTCACCGCCCTGCAATTCGGCGTCACACAATTCGACGCGAGCGTCGGCGGCCTCGGCGGCTGCCCGTACGCGCCGGGCGCGACCGGCAACGTCGCCACCGAAGAGGTGGTGCACATGCTCCACGACATGGGTATCGACACCGGGATCGACCTCGATCGTCTGATCGATGTAGCCGCGATGGCGCAGCGCATTGTGGGCCATGAGCTGCAGTCCGGTGTCCTGCGCGCGGGTCCTAGAACACGGACGATCTCAGCCGACTAGTCCTTGTGGCGTGTCCAGCGGCCGGTCTGTTCGTTCTCCAATACGGTACGAGTTATTACGGTTAATTGCTATATAGCCGTTTTGTACCTTTGGTGAATCGGCCAGACGAGGCAGGAGAAACGGACATGTCCCAGGCCCGAGTCGAACGCGAAGTGCGTTCGTCGTCGCGGCTTGCCGACGTGACCCGGATCGCCCTCCGAGTTGCGATCGTGGCCGATTCGGCGAGCACCCCGCTCGTGCCGTCCGTGCTCAGGCTCGTCGGCAACGTGGGATCCAACGTGCTGTCGCAGGTCTTGGCACCGACCAATGCCGTGCTGAGCCACATCGGCACGGACCGCACCGCCCATGCGGGTACCAGCCATACGGGCGGAGCACAGCTCAACACGGACGCCAACCAGGCGGCCGACCAGCCCGCGACGCAGGTGGCGAAACGGACGGGCAGCGTGACCGAGCGACCGCACGGAGCCGTACTCGGCGACGAGGACGGCGTCGGGACGCACGATCCGATCGGGACGGTCGCAGATCTCGTCGCACCGCTGCATCTCGACCGAATCCTCTAAGCCGGACGTACCCGACGGGTTCGGACCGGCACGACACTCCGGTGAGTCCCGAACCGACGCCAGTGCCTCTGCCTGCACTTCCGGCGCCATCACCGGGTGGGATCTCGACAACGGCGTCGGGATCATATGGCGGCGACGGTGGCGTGGCCATCGTGTCCGACCCGGTACGTGACGATGCGCTCGCAGTGCGGCGCGTCGCGATCTCGGCCGGCTTTGCGGTCCGACGTCTGCTCGTTGAGAACCCAACCGTCTCACCCGACTAGTCGCATCCGCCTATCAGGCAATCCGTCCTGTGGAAATTCCGCGGACGCGTGGACGACCTTGGTCGGGATGCCCACCGGCACCTCACAACACCATCGCTCGGACCAATCGCGCGCAGTCGCTGCGCACGACGATGCCGTGCGCCGGCCTGCAGCTGAACTCGGCGATCCAGGCTCCGATCGACGTCTGTGGCAACGCGGTCGGCGCAATCGGTAGCGCGTGGGCGGAGTGCGTCGGCGGCTCGGTCGCTTCGGTCGGCGGCGGCGGCGGCAACACCTACACGGCCGCGAAGGCGAACCACGCCGCGAAGGCCAACCACAAGAAGGCCAACACGGAGTCGGCGCACGTCACCGAAGCCACCACGCTGACCTCGGTCGGCAACAGCGGCATCGGCTCGGGCGTCCAGCTCAACAGCGTTATCCAGGCACCGGTTGAGGTCAGTGGCAACGCGATCGGCATCATCGGCGCCGCCACGGCACACAGCATGGGTGGCGCTTGGGCGTCCTGCTGACGTCGGTGGACAACCAGTCCACGGTCAGCTGACGAACACAACGAAGGCCGGCATCCCGTTGGGTGCCGGCCTTCGGCATGTGCCATCGATTCCGCAACTTCAGTGAAGTTGCGTTGATCTTGAGGTGTAGCGCGCGGGGATTGCGGGGAGATTCTGGTAGCCTAACGATCGTTCAGGTCAAACTTTGGGGAGATGTGGTGGCACTCGACAGCGAAGCGCTGGAGCAGCTGAACAAGCGGGTCCAGGACGGCGGCGCACCGCGCTACCACGAGGCTAACGCCGCCAGGGGCAAGATGTTCGCGCGTGACCGAATCACGATGCTTGTCGACGATGGTTCGTTCGTCGAGGACGGACGGTACGCGAACGTGCTGGCCGACGGTCTGCCCGCCGACGGTGTCATCACGGGGCGGGCCGCGATCGACGGCCGTACGGTCTGCCTGATGGCGAACGATTCCACGGTCAAGGCCGGATCCTGGGGTGCCCGTACGGTCGAGAAGATCATTCGGATCATCGAGCGCGCGTACGCCGACGGGGTCCCGATGGTGTATCTCGTCGATTCGGCCGGTGCACGGATCACCGATCAAGTCGATCTTTTCCCCGGTCGCCGTGGTGCCGGAAACATCTTCTACAACCAGGTCAAAGCTTCCGGCAGCATCCCGCAGGTCTGCGCACTGTTCGGACCGTCGGCGGCCGGCGGCGCGTACATCCCGGCGTTCTGCGACGTCGTCGCGATGGTAGACGGCAACGCCTCGATGTATCTCGGCAGCGACCGCATGGTCGAGATGGTGACCGGCGAGAAGACCACGCTGGAAGCGATGGGCGGGGCGAAGGTGCACTGCACCGAGTCCGGCGTCGGTCACTTCCTGTGCAAGGACGAGGCCGAGGCGATCGAGTCGGTACGCCGCTATCTGTCGTACCTCCCGTCGAATTACACCGGGACGCCACCGGTGAGCGCGTCGGTCGCCTCGACCGACGCGGACCTCGCGGCGATGGTGCCGGCCAGCGAACGTCAGGCGTTCGACATGCGTCGCTATGTGAAGGGCCTGGTCGACGCGGATTCGTTCTTCGAGATCCAGGCGCTGTGGGCTCGTGAGTTGACGATTGGCTTCGCCCGGCTGAACGGCGAGGTAATCGGCGTTGTCGCGAACAACTCGATGCACAAGGGCGGCGTGCTGTTCGTCGACTCGGCCGACAAGGCGACCCGATTCGTGCAGCTCTGCGACGCGTTCAACGTGCCGTTGCTGTTCCTTTGTGACGTGCCCGGATTCATGGTCGGTACGGCCGTCGAAAAGCAGGGCATCATCCGGCACGGCGCGAAGATGGTGACCGCGATCAGCGAGGCCACGGTGCCGAAGATCTGTGTCGTGGTGCGCAAGGCCTACGGCGCCGGCCTGTACGCGATGGCCGGACCCGGCTTCGCGCCGGAGGCGACGATCGCGTTGCCGACCGCGAAGATCGCGGTGATGGGTGCCGAGGCCGCGGTGAACGCGGTCTACGCGAACAAGATCGCCGCGATCGCGGACGACGCCGAGCGGGCCGCGTTCGTGGCGGCTAAGCGAGCCGAATACGAGCAGGACATCGACATCGTGCGGCTCGGCAGCGAACTCGTGGTCGACGCGATCATCGAGCCAGAACAGTTGCGGGACGAACTGATCGCCCGCTATGCGGCCTCGGCCGGCAAGGACCGATTCTTCTCGCGGCGCCGCCACGGCGTCACGCCCGTCTAAGTACTGGAGTAGGAATGCCTGACTTCGCACTCAACGAAGAGCACGAAGCGCTGCGGGCGAGCGTGCGCGAGTTCGCCACGAACGCAGTCGCACCGGTGATCGGCAAGTTCTACGAGGACCACGCGTTCCCGTACGAGCTGGTCCGGCAGATGGGCAAGATGGGCCTGTTCGGGCTGCCGTTCCCGGAGTCGGTCGGCGGCATGGGCGGTGACTACTTCACGCTGTGCCTCGCGCTTGAGGAGCTGGCGCGGGTTGACTCCAGCATCGCGATCACGCTGGAAGCGGCGATCTCGCTCGGCGCCATGCCGATCTACCGCTTCGGCACCGACGCGCAAAAGGCGCAGTGGCTGCCCAGACTCGTTTCCGGCGAGGCACTCGGCGCGTTCGGCCTGACCGAGCCGGGCTTCGGATCGGACGCCGGCGGCACGGCGACACGCGCGGTGCTCGACGAATCCACCGGTGAGTGGGTCATCAACGGATCAAAAGCCTTTATTACAAATAGTGGTACGGACATCACCGCACTCGTCACGGTCACGGCGGTCACCGGTACGAATCCGGACGGCTCCAAGGAGATATCGGCGATCATCGTTCCGTCCGGTACACCCGGGTTCACGGTAGCGCCCGGCTACTCCAAGGTCGGGTGGTGTGCCTCGGATACGCACGAGCTGCACTTCGACGACTGCCGAGTGCCGCAGGACAACCTTCTCGGCCAGCGGGGACGCGGGTTCGCGCAGTTCCTCGCGACGCTCGACGAAGGTCGGGTGGCAATCGCCGCACTGTCGGTCGGTCTCGCGCAGGGCTGCGTCGATGAATCCGTCAAGTACGCCCACGAGCGTCACGCCTTCGGCCAGCCGATCGGCAACTTCCAGGCGATCCAATTCAAGATTGCCGACATGGAGATGCGGGCGCACACCGCTCGCCTCGGCTACTACGACGCGGCCGCTCGACTGGTAGCCGGTCAGGACTTCAAGCGCCAGGCCGCGATCGCGAAGCTGTACTCCAGCGAAAGCGCGGTCACGAACGCTCGCGAGGCCACGCAGGTGCACGGCGGGTACGGGTTCATGAACGAGACGCCGGTCGCGCGGATGTGGCGAGACGCCAAGGTGCTGGAGATCGGCGAGGGTACGTCCGAGATCCAGCGCATGATCATTGCCCGGGATCTCGGCTTGTAAGAGCGGGTTTGGCAACGGCGGTCATCAATGCGTACGTTGAGGCTGTGGCTATCCCGCCCGAGCCCTCCGACTTCGGCCATCTGCTCCGCCGAGCCCGTCAGATCCGCTCCTTGACCCAGGCCGAGGTGGCCACGCGTACCGGCATCGGGATCCGGACGATTCGGGATTTGGAACGCGGTCGGGCGAAACCGCACCGGGCCACGGTCGATCTGCTGATCTCGGCATTGGGTGCCATTGGCGCCGAACGCGACGCGTTGCTGGCCGCGTCCGGTCGAGGGGCCGGCGTGGTGATTCACCTTCCGCCACTCCCGGCTCTGATCGGCCGCGATGCCGAGATCTTCGCGCTCAGCTCGGCCGTGACGAGATCGCCGCTGATCACGCTCGTCGGTGTGGCCGGCGTCGGCAAGACCAGCATCGCCATCGCGGTCGCGTACGCGGTCATCGAGGAATTTCCCGGTGGCACGTCGGCGATCGCGATCAGCGAGGTATCCACCGAAGCCGACATCATGTCCGCCGTCGCTGCGGTCTTCGACGTGGCAAGGGCCGATGAGGTCGCTCGCCGGTTGTCCGGTCGGCGCGCGTTCCTCGTGGTGGACGGCGTGGAACGTGCTCATCCTGCGGTCGCCGCGGCGATCGCGACGCTGGCATCGATCGCGCCGTCCCTGCACGTCCTCACGACCAGTCGACATCCGATCGGCGTCACCGACGAGGTGGTCTGGCCGATCGCGCCGCTGGACATACCGCTGGAGGGAACCGTCGACTTCGACGCGTACCCGGCGGTGGTGCTGTTCAAGACGCGCCTGAACGCGGTCCGGCGCGCGCCGATCCCGGCCGAGGACGAGGCAATCGTCGGCCGCCTGGTACGACGCCTCGGCGGACTTCCGTTGGCACTGGAACTCGCGGCGGCCCGGGGACGGATCTTGGAGATGTCCGAGATTCTTCAGCGGTACGGCG
This sequence comes from uncultured Actinomycetota bacterium, assembly GCA_963831705.1. Lineage (GTDB taxonomy): Bacteria > Actinomycetota > Actinomycetes > Mycobacteriales > Micromonosporaceae > DASQPR01. The sequence continues at coordinate 1,742,847 of CAWHRE010000010.1, forward strand.
ACCGCGTGCTCGATCTCGGTGCGGCGCCCGGCAGTGCGGAGTTGCCGACGACGTTGCGCGATGCGGTCGGCGAGAGCTATCGCCTTCTCGACGACACCGGACAACGCGGCCTCCGCAGGCTCACCAGCTTCCGCCACCGCTGGTCGCTGGAGATGGCGGAGCCGCTGCTGGCCGACATCGTGGCGGATCCGGTCGCAATCCTGGAGCGCCTCGTCGATCTCGGCCTGGTGCAGATCCTCAGTACGTCGTCGATGCGGTTCCGTCTGCTTGACGTGGTCCGCGAGTTCGCGATCGAGGCCCGTACCGCCGCCGGTGAGGCCGAGGACTCGGCCCGTACGCACGCCCGCATCATCGCCGGCCGCGTCCTGCGGATCTCGCCGGATCTCGTGGGATCGGGATTCCTGACCGTCGTCTACCTGCTTGACGACATCGCAAGCGACATCCGGGCTGCTCTTCAGTACGCATCGGTGCACGATCCGCGTACCGCGCTCACTCTTGCCGCCGCGCTTCCCCGCTGGTGGCGCTATCGAGGACGCGATCGTGAAGGGCGCGAGATTTTGCGTCGACTGCTCGCGTGGGCGATCGGCGCAACGAGCGAAGAGATCGATCCGGCGACCGTGGCATGGGCGCAGATCGGCGCCACGCTTCTGGCTCTGGAACATCGTGAGGGCGAAGCCGAACTCGCCGGTACGCGCCGGGCGTTGGCGACGTTCGCCGAGTTGAACGATGTCAGCGGCCAGCTCGCCGCGCATACCCAACTGGTCGCGCTCTATCACTCCGACGGCGCGTACGACCTGGCCCGCGAGCACGGCGAGGCGTCGTTCGCGCTCGCCACGGCCGCGAACCGGCAACGCGACATCCTGGTCGCATCGACGAACCTGACCTGGCACGACATCCGTACCGGCGACCTGGCCAGGGCACGCACCCGGCTGACCGCCCTGCGTACGTTGGCCGGCGAGCTGGGCGAGAGTCGCCTGGCATCGCTGGCGCTCGCGAACCTCGCCGAGGTTGAGCGACTGGACCGGCGATTTGCCGAAGCGATCACGATCGGACAGCGAGCCGCGATCGTGCTCGAACAGCAGGGTGATCCACGTCATCGGCAGAGCGTGCAGGGGACGGTGGCGATGGCGATGGCGGAGTCGGGACGACCGAATGATGCCCGTGAACTGCTGAAATCCATGAGATCGACGTCGGACGACGGTACGCCAGACGGCACGGTCGCGATGATCGAGGCTTACGTCGCGCTCGCTTCCGGTGGCCGGTCCGCCGCGGCCGGTCGATTCGCCGCCGCCCGCGAGACGCTGGTCGGTCGCGCCGACGTACGCGACATGGTGGAGGCGATGGTCGGGTACGCGGCGACGGTCGCCGACGAGACCGAAGCGCGAAACGCTCGTGCCGATCTGGAAGCGGTATGTGCCACGAGTGCGGTGACGCTGTTACCAAAGGATCGGGCCCTGCTCGCGGCCCGAAGCTAGCTAGGCGCACCGAGCCGGGAGTCAAAGCGCAATGAGCCCCGAGCCAAAGCAACGAGCCCGGAGCTAAGGGCGCAACAAAAGGCCCGGGATGAGAAATGCCTCTTCCCGGGCCGTGATGTCCCCTAGCGGGAGACCGACCGCCCCGCATCGGTCAGTGGTCTCCGGTTTCCCCCGGTGATCAACCTACTTGAGTGATCCGCCCGATTTGCGGGTCAAGTCCCGATGTACCGGCGGTCGCCGCCAATTCCTGCCGGTAAAACTGCCGGTTACCGGCCGGTAATCACTCGTCGTGCGCCCCGGCTTCGGCGCCGGGACGAACCGCATCCCGAACCGTACGGAGGCTGTCGAGCATGTTCTCCAGGTCACATGCCGGAAGCTGGCCGGTGAACCATTCGTTGATGAGATCGAGGTGGCCGGGCAGGATTTGCGCCACTCGATCATGTCCGGACCGGGTGATCACGGCGTACAGGCTGCGTCGGTCGGTCGGGCAGGCGATCCGCGTGACGTAGCCGTCGCGCGCAAGCCGGTCGATGACGCGAGTCACACCGCTCGCCGTCAGCGACGTTTGAGCGGACAAATCGGTCATGCGTAGCTGGCCATCCGGCGAGCGTCCTAGCCGAAGCAGTACTTCGAATTCGATCATCGACAGCCCGTGCTGCGCGATTTGGCAAGACAGGCGGGTGTTCAAACCGTTGTAGGCCTCGCTGAACAGACCCATGGCCGTGATGCGGGGGTCGTCGAAGAGTTCAAGTGCCATGACACCACTATAGCAATAGTTGACAGTGCAACTCTTGCTTGGTGTACAGTTGCCAACGCAAGTACATGAACGACGTATTGAGGAGCATCATGAGCGACCAGAAGACGCGCGACTTCAACGGCCTGACAATCCCGTCGGCGGGCACCTTCGCGATCGATCCGGCTCATACCCATGTGGGTTTCGTGGTGAAACACCTCATGGTGAGCAAGGTCCGCGGTTCGTTTACCGAGGTGAGCGGCGAGATCGTCATTAGTGACGACCCCACCGCATCGTCCGTGAACGCGGTCATTCAGGCGGCCAGCATCACGACCGGCGTTGAGCAGCGTGACGGCCACATCCGCACCGGCGACTTCCTCGAGGTCGAGAAGTACCCGACCCTCGAGTTCCGCAGCACCGGCCTCACTTCGAGCGGCGGCAACGAGTTCAAGCTCGCCGGCGAACTGACGATCAAGGGCGTCTCCCGCCCGGTCGAGCTCGAACTCGAGTTTGAGGGTGCGACGGTCAGCCCGTACGGAAAGGACGTCTTCGGTTTCACCGCGAAGACCGAGATCGACCGTGAGGACTGGGGCATTACGTACAACATGGCCCTCGAGGCCGGCGGTTTCATGGTCAGCAAGAACGTCAAGATCGAGATCGAAGGCGAAGCGGTCCGCCAGGACTGATCGCCCGGAGGCTCAACGCCCTCCTTTTTGCATACGGCCGTCGGAATTTGCAAATTCTGGCGGCCGTACGCAATCAATTGGTTACGCACCGCTCAGAACCGTCCGATTCGCACCTTCCCACTGGCACGTCGTCCTCGTAGTCTTGGGCACAACGTAACGAGGCATTGAGGCGGACCGATGGGTATGGCGATCACGTCGGCGGCGTTCACGCGTGACGACCATACGCGCTACCGGCGAAAGATTCGCCGTTGCCTGGATGTTTTCGGCGTGATGCTGGACGATTTCCAGTTCGAAGCAGGCCGCACGATGACCGGTCTCGAACTCGAAATCAATTTGATCGACGGCGCCGCCGACCCGGTAATGCGCAATGGCGAAGTCCTATCCGGACTCGGCGATCCGACGTTTCAACGAGAAATGGGTCTCTTCAACCTCGAACACAACGCGGTGCCGCGAACGATTGCCGGCCGCGGGTTCGAGGATTACGAGTTGGATCTACTCGCCCGTCTTGCGCACGCGGATGCGCATGCTCGCGACGTCGGCGCGTTCCTGGTCATCATCGGCATCCTGCCCACCATGACCGAAAAGCACACGGTCCTGGAGAACCTCTCGCCGGAGCCTCGCTACCTGCAGCTCAACGCGGAGATCCTGGACGCGCGCGGAGCGGACATGCCGATCGACATTCGCGGTCCGGAACGCCTGCGGATCGATGTCAACTCGATCGCACCGGAAGCTGCGTGTACGAGCGTGCAATTCCATCTCCAGCTCGGTCCGGAACAGTTCGCGAACTACTGGAACGCGTCGCAGTCGATCGCCGGCGTACAACTCATGCTCGGCGCGAATTCGCCGTATCTATATGGCCGTCAGTTGTGGGCGGAGACCCGGATCGCACTGTTCGAGCAGGTTACCGATACGCGCCCGGACGAGATGAAGAACCAGGGCGTACGCAAACGGGTGTGGTTCGGCGAACGCTGGATCGCCTCGATCTTCGATCTTTTCGAGGAGAACCTTCGCTACTTTCCGACGCTGCTGCCGATCTGCGACACCGAGGACCCAGTCGAGGTGCTCAACTCCGGTGGCGTACCCCGCCTCGGCGAACTTCGCCTCCAGAACGGCACCGTCTACCGCTGGAACCGGCCGGTGTACGACATCATGAACTCCCGGCCGCACCTGCGTGTGGAGAATCGCGTTCTCCCGGCCGGGCCGACCGTCGTCGATATGCTGGCCAATGCCGCATTCTACTTCGGACTGAGCCGGGAATTTGCCGACGCCGATCGTCCGATCTGGACATCCATGACGTTCAGCCAGGCGGAGTCCAATTTCTTCACGGGAGCGCGCGACGGCATCGACGCCAGGTTCTGTTGGCCCCGGCTCGGTGAGATCGACGGCTGCGAACTGGTCCTCGACCATCTGTTGCCGCTGGCGTACGCGGGACTCGACCGAATCGGCGTCAGTCCTGATATCCGCGATCGACTACTCGGGATCATCGAGGGCCGGTGCCGCACCCGGCGCAACGGTGCGACCTGGCAGGTGGAGACGGTTCAAAAGTTGGAGGCATCAGGCGTCACGCGCACGGCGGCGCTACACGAAATGCTGCGGCAGTACGCCGAGCATCTGCACACGAACGACCCGGTCCACCTGTGGGACGTCGCCTGACCCCAACCGCTCAGCGACGGTTGCGCTTGCCGGGTGTGGGCTTCGGCGGGTCCGCCGGTGCGAGCTTCTCGGTCGTGTCACTCTCCGCATCCGGAACACCGGATTGCACGGGTACGGCCAGCGGCCGCGTGATCTCGTTCGCGAGCGGCTTCTTACCCGGAACCGCGGCGCTGCCTCTCGGGCGGGCCGATGTCGCGGGTGTCTCGTATGGATCGACGGCCGGCGGCAAGAACGGCTCCGGCGTGACCGCTACCGCCGTCTTCTTCGGTGTCGTCGAGAAGCGCTCGCTGCTGACCGGTGCCCGCTGTGCCTTGAGGCGAGCCGACCAGATCGCACCCATCAGAGCGGATCCGCCGATCCCGCCGATCAGCGCGTAAAGCACCAGAATGTACGCCGAGACACGAGCATCGACGCCGACAAGCTTCGGTTGGGTCAGCAGGTACGCGACCACCACGATGGCCGGGCCGGCGGCGCCTGCGGCACTGATGCTGAACGGGCCACTACCTCGCCGGGCGGACAGCCAGGCCGAACCAACTCCGATCAGGAATGCCATGCCGACCACGAGCAGGACCACCGGCAGCGTCCAAGACGTGCCGTTGGAGTCCGATGTCCACGCGTCGAGCGGCGCCGTGCCGAGGCCACGTCCGGCGATGACGCCGTCGATCACGGCGGCGATCGCGAGTGCCCAGATCCAGGCGGCTGTTGCGATGACGTTCACCGCGATGGCCCGCACGATCAGTGCGCCGATCGCGATGATGATGCCGAGAAAGATGCCAACGACCGCATACCCGGCGGCGATCAGCTGTGGCGTACCGGTATCGAGGCGAACCGCCGCCCGTGCCGGTACGAGCACGAGCGCGACCGACAGAAGCGCGCCGACCGCGGCCGAGACGGCGAGTAGCAGCCGCCAGATCGCGGTCGCGAAGATGGAATCCGTGTTGGCGTCGGATCCCGGCCGGGGTGGCGCCGAACCGATCTCACCGGCGCTGCGGCGATCGGCCGAGATGGCGCCGACGATTGTGGCGGCGGCGGCGATCCAGAGTGTCCATGACAGGCTCGACAACCAGACACTGTCGGGGGTCTGTGGTCCGGTGGCCGCCGCGGGCGACCACGAAATCACGCCGAGCCCGTAGCCCAGCCCGAATTGCGCTGCAGCGGCACCAGCGGATGCTCCGGCTGCCAGCGTTACCGATCCGATCCAGCCTAGTTTGGCCATGCCGGGGAGCGTAGCGGGAAGCCGGGCTCCTGGCGAGCGGGACGACTGAGCGCGGATGCGGCACACTTCTCCTGTGAACCCCTCGCCAACGTCCTCTTCCGAAAACCGGCCGGCGAAGCCTCAAACGTCGGTCGGGCAAGTATTTGCCCTCGTCGCAGGCTTCATAGCGCTTGCCGCAATCGGTGCTGCCATTGGTTGGACCCTGACCGACACGAATGGCTCGAACCCCGCTGCCGGGCCGAGTACGCCGGTCCCGGTCACCTCGAGCGTCACCTCGACCGCCCCGTCGAGTTCGCCGCCGAGCCCTCCGCCGAGTTCGGCACCGGCCGGCTTCACGCTTCCGGACTACGCGGCCGAGGGCAAGCAGTTCCAGGACGCGCGCTCGGAGTTGCTGGCACAAGGCATCGGCGTCGTGGTCAAGTTCCAGCCGAAGGGGGTGAGCGGCGGCGCGGTCGTCTCGACGAACCCGGCCGCGGGAACTCTTTTGACGCGAGGTCAGAACGTCACGATCAACGTTAGTGAGGCGCCGCCACCGCTGGCCGTACCGTCTGTTCTCGGATCTCCGTGCAATGACGCCGGCCATACGCTCGCGATGACCGGTTTCACGCCGTCGTACCCGAATGGCCGCAACGGCAGCGTGACCGCACAATTGCCGCAGCCGGACGATCCCAGCAACCCGACCGCGCGCTGGAACGACACGGTTGCGATCACCTGCGGTACGGCACCGCCTCCGGCCTCACCGGCGCCGTCGCCGTCGGTCTCGCCATCGACCAACTGACCGCCCGATCGGGGACATCCGGGGCCTCTAGGCACGGCGCACGAACACATGGTTCGATGAGCACGTGGCCGAAGATCAGCCGAATCCGTTCCGCGAACCGGACGATGAGACGCCGGACGACGAAAAGTCGGCAGGCGGCGAGCCGACCGCGCCGTTCGTGAGTTCCAGCGGGCCGGCCGATCCGGATGCCACGCGTCCGGTCGGTCCAAGCACGCCGGATCCGGACGTCAGTGCCGCGGATAGCACGAATGCGGCAGACCCCGACGCCACGCAGATGTTCGATGCCGATGCCACGCGCGTCGTACGCGGAGGCGACGACCCGGCCGCGACCCAGGCCGGTCCTCGCAGTGATGAGGACGCGACCAGGATCGTCCCGGCCGTCGATCCGGACGCAACCCAGACCGCTCCCGTTGTCGATCCGGACGCGACTCAAATAGCGTCCCGGCCGGATGCTGATGCGACGCAGGTCGCACCGCTCGCCAAGCCGGACGATCCGGCTACGCACGCGTTGCGGCCGCAGACGCCCGATCCGACCGCTGTCTTTCCCGCGGCCCCCGAGGTCTGGCGCGGATCGGCGGCACCTCGAGCCGCGCGTCCACCGGCCGAGGACACCTCCGCCTGGGAGCCGGCGGCGCCACCACCATCGTCCGGGCGTGGCTGGTTCCTTCCGGTCTTCCTGACCATCATCGGCATCCTGCTCCTGGTCGGTCTGGCGTTCGCGCTCGTCGTCGGGCTGCGCGGCAACCCGACGCCGACGCCGATCCCGACACCCTCCGCGCCGGTGACTACGCCGGCGAGCCTTGCGCCGTTCACGCCGAGCGCGGTGCCGTCGAGCCCGCCGACGCCATCCGAGACGCCGTCGTCGCCCAGCCCGGCGCCGAGCGGCTCGTTCGTCACGGTCCCGGCGAACGTCGTCGGGCTGCTGACTCCGGATGCCGAGAACGTGTTGGACTCGCTCGGCTTGAAGTACACCTTGGTCCCGCAGGCCGACTCGAACGACCTCGAGAACACCGTGTTGTCGGTGTCCCCGGTGGCGGGCAGTGCGGTGTTGCCCGGCTCCACGGTCACGATGGTGTACGCGGTACCGCCGCCGCCACCCTCGTCGTCGCCGTCACCGTCGGACAGCCCGTCGCCAACCGGCCAGTAGCGGAGGGTGGCATTCACCAGAGCCGGCGCCGGAATCCCAGCATGATCAGACCGGAACCGGCGATGAAGAGCGCCAGCGCGCCCGAGTAGACGAGCGAGCGCGAGAGGTCGACGCTCGTTGCGGACGTGTCCGCCGCACGATCCGCAACGGCTCGTGCGGGCTTAAGCGGCAGGGACGCGGGCGTAGTGGATACCCCTGCACGTATGTGTACGGAGAACCATGCCGGCATCGGCGCGGTGCGCGGGAACGCGACATCGCGGTTGGCGGCAGCACTCGGTGCCGGCGGCGTCAGCGGCGCCGGGATCGGCACGAGCGGACGTGCCGGATCGAGCACCGGAGTCTGTTCGCCGGGAGTCGGAAACGGGGACGGCGTCGGCCCCGCGATGACCCTGGCACCATCGGTCGCCCAGGCGGCGACCGGCACGGTGACCGTGCTGAGGCTGACCAAACCGAGGCACAAACCAATCGACGCCAGCGTCGTTCGTACTGCTCGCATGGCACCGCTCCCCAACCGTACCGGGGCCCGAAACCACGCGCGTGAAACCAAAACCGTAGGTTCTTAGATCGTATGCGGGACCGGCGGCGGCGTACGGGTTTTTGGGGAGCAGCCACCGATCCCGTCAGCGATGGACTACCTCGTGACGCCCGCCGATGCGAGTCCGTTGCGGGCTGTACGTAACGCCGCAGGTGCGAGATCGTTACGTGGTGTCGGGCGGGTCGCCGGGACCGCCGCCGGCCGGATCGGCTGACGCGCGCTCCCGAGCCTTGTCGGCAGCGTGATGTGGGCACGCTGAAGGCCACTGACCTGAACGAAAATGGAACGGCGATCGACGGCATCGCCCGACGCATTGAGCTCGTATCCGTCAAGCCATGCCCAACCGTCATAGGTGGACCAGTCGTGGACGCGGATGACGCGGAACAACATTGGAGAGGCGAACTGAACGCTCGCCGCGCGAGTCACTCGAATGACTTCGCCGGACCGGGGTACCAACCTGACTCCCTCGCGGTGGGGGTTGAACCTTGGTGCGGATGCGCAGGAACACCCATCGCCGACGGCGCCGGCGACCGTGGAACTGAAATCCATTCACGAATGTCGATCTATGATCACCGACCGCAGTCAGTAGGTTACGACGTTCGCATAGACAGATTGCACGATGCGTATGATCAATGCAAGTTGCACGTTCACCGTTGGCACATACTTTTTAGTCCTGTATTGACCCGTCTTGTCCACCGCGATTCGTAGACCGCGAACGAGCAAACGGGTCAATGTGATCGTACGAGTGGATCGAGACGGTACCGGCAACGTGCAGTTGTCACCCGATTGGCTGATAGTGAAGTGCCACGTTTGCCGCCGGGCGTACAGCCGGATCTTGTTCGTCGGATTGGAGTGGGCAAGTGCCCGAACGCCGTAGTAGCCCTACCGTCCGCCGTCGGCGGTTGGGTATCGAACTTCGACGTCTGCGCGAGCAGGCGGGTGTGACGATCGAGGCGGTGGCGGAGCGCCTGGAGTGTTCGTCTTCGAAGATCTCCCGGATCGAAACCGGCCACATCGGTGCCTCGCCACGCGATGTGCGCGACATGCTCGCGATCTACGACGTCGTCGGCGACGCCGCCGAAGAGTGGATGAAGGTTGCGCGCGAAGCGAGGGAAAAGGGATGGTGGCAGGCGTACGGCGCGGTTCTCCGCGGTGCGTACGTCGGCTTCGAGTCAGCGGCTGCCCGGATCCGAACGTTTGAAGCCCAGGTGATCCCGGGCCTGCTGCAGATTCCGGAGTACGCATCGGCCGTGATCAAGGCGGCTCGACCGAACATAACGAACGAGTTGTTGACACTCCGGTTGGAAGTCCGGGAACACCGTCAGTCGTTACTCATCAAAGATAGCCCGGTCGATCTTTGGGTGATCATGGATGAGGCGGTGCTGTACCGGATGGTCGGCGGCAACGACGTTATGTCGGCACAGCTCAACAAGTTCCTTGAGCGCGTCGAAGAGCCGCACATCACCGTTCAGGTGATCCCCGCATCCGCTGGTGCCCATGCCGGGATGGAAGGTGCGTTCTCGATCCTGGAGTATGACGAGAACGTCGGATCGGACGTTGTCTTTGCCGAGAACGCCGTTGGCGGTCTGTTCCTAGAGAAAGATGAGGATCTGGACCACTATCGGGCGATCTTCGGCCTCATGAGCGAGACCGCGTACTCGGCCGAGCAGTCGCTGGACGTGATCTCCAAACGGGCAAAGGAGCTCCAATGATTGTGGAAACCAAGGGTCTCCGCGTCGACCTCTCGCACGCGGTGTGGAAGAAGAGCGTCCGCAGCGGCGGAAACAGCGACAACTGTGTCGAGGTGGCGTTCGTCGACGACGCGATCGCGGTTCGCGACTCCAAAAACCCGAGCGGACCCGCGCTTGTCTACACGCGTGACGAGTGGATCGCGTTCATCGGTGGCGTCAAGGACGGCGAGTTCGACCGCTGATCGTTTCCCGTACCCACGAAACGCCTCTGGCCACTACCGGCCGGGGGCGTTTCCGGTACCTGCCACTGGCCGTAGTCGTCGCTCCGGGGCGGGTAGCCGAGGCCGAAGCGGAACCAGGCCGGTGGTTCGGCCGACTTCGCGTACGCGTCGATCACCGAGTCGACCCGGTGATCGAGTTCTTGCCGTACCCGATCGGCCGATTCGAACAAGGTTTGGTGACCGGCCAGATACGTACGCCGGTCGCTGCCTCGCCGATCCATCTCGGCGAACGCCTGCGCGGCCATATCGGCGGTGGCGGTAGCGGCGACGAGCGCTGCGCTACCACGGCGGAGCGCGGCGTTCAACGCCATTCGATGGCGCGGCCGTAGCCAGGACCTCCTGCGGTAGGGCGAACGGGTGACCGCCGCAATATTGGCAGGCCGTGCGTCGACGTGCGGAAATCACCTCGGTGCCCAGGTGAGAGCCGGTGCCGAGGATGGCATCGACGGCCGCTTCCGTCACATCGTTCCTTTCCGCCGTGCTCCGAACGTACGGATGTTCCGGCCGGGGCGTCGCCAGCCTCACGCAGCCTCGTTGTACCAGACGGCACCCCACTGGCTGGGCCAACCCGCCGCAAAGCGGGCGGAAGAAAGTCGAGGCACGCAACGCCATGAAGAACAGCACAGACATGTTGGGCAATGGCTCAACGAACGACGAGCGCTTCGCCGGACAGGCGCAGTACCGCGGTACCCGCCGCGACAGCCTGGGCCTGCCGGAGCAGTCGTCGGATGGCAACCGTTCGAACTCGGTTCCCGCGCTCGAGGACATGGCAACCATGCCCACGATGCTCGAGCCGCCGCCCGTCCAGGGACCGTCAATGTCGATCAAAGACCTGGATTCCCTAGCCGAGCCGGTGTTCCCACCGGTCGGATGGCTCGACGACTCACCCACGGGTACGCTCGCCGACCATCCCTTGCTGCGAGGGTTGCTGCTGGAACTGCCGCCCAAGGGGACGCTTCCGGCGCCCGGGTGGCTGGACCGGTGGTTCGACGCGGCACGTTCGATCCTCGAGCTCCTGTACGTGCAGAACGCGGGACCGTCGTCGCGCCGGTAGTCTGCGCGGATGGCCGTACCAAAGATTGAACTGCACGTCCATCTCGAAGGATCGATCCGCCCGGCAACGCTTCTCGACATCGCCCGTCGAAATGACGAGAAGCTGCCGGCGGACACACTGGAGGAACTGACCGAGCTCTACGAGTTCCGCGACTTCCGACACTTCATCGACGTGTGGCAGTTGACTACGAACTGCCTGCGTACGGCTGAGGATTTCCGGCAGGTCGTCGTGGATTACGCGGCCGAGGCGTCAACGTTGGGTGCGGTCTACATCGAGGGCATCTTCTCGCCGCCCGAGCGAGTTCTACGGGGCGTGGCGTGGGACGAGATCTTCACCGGTTACGTCGAGGGCGCGGCCGAGGCGCTCGATCGGTACGGGGTGATCATCCGTTTCACGCCCGACCTGTGGCGAACCTGCCCGGTCGATCTGGCCGAGGAGTGCGCACGGGTAGCCGTACGGTACCGGGACCGTGGCGTGGTCGGCCTGGGCGTCGGTGGCTACGAACCGGCCGGACCTTTGGAGCCGTTTCGTCGAGCAGTCGAGATCGCGCGCGATGGTGGCGTGGCGTTCGTACCGCACGCCGGCGAGTCGGCCGGACCCGAGTCGATCCGGGAGGCGCTCGCGCTCGGCGCACATCGCCTACGGCACGGCATCCGGGCGGTGGATGACCCGGACTTGCTGGCCGAGATCGTCGAGCGCCGGATTGTGCTGGACGTGGCGCCGGTATCCAACCTGCGTACCGGCGTTGTAAAGCGGCTCGAAGAGCACCCGTTGCCGGAGTTGCACGCGGCCGGCGCGCTGTGCTCGATCAGCACCGACGATCCGGCGATGTTCAACACCGACCTGGCCATGGACTACGAAATGGCCGCCCAGCTGGGTGTCAGCGCCGCCGATGCGTATGCAGCGGGGCTGGAAGGCGCCCTGGCCGACGAAGCAACGAAGTCCGCGCTCCGCACCCACCAACCCAGTTGATCCTGGAGTTAGTTAGCGCATCGACGGTGTGTCGTGCGAATAACTCCAGGATCAAGTTGCGCCTTGGGGCGGGTCAGACGGCGTAGGTGGCCGGCTGGTCGGTTGCGGCGGGTGGCGGCGTAGCGCGCCAGAGGCGCGTCTTCTGAGCCGTCAAACGCGCCAGGTACGCCGGGTTGAGGATCAGGTACCGGCGCCAGAGCCGAGCCGGCTCGAGGCAGAGCCGCCAGAACCATTCGAGCGAGTACTTCTGCATCCACGCGGGCGGGTCGCTTCAGCAGGCCGGCGTGGTAATCGAAGGCGGCACCGACGGCCATCAGCGGCATGTCGAGCAGGGGCCGCATCGCGTACGTGAAGACTTCCTGCCGCGGGCAGCCCAGGCCGACCAGCACGATGCGGGCCCCGGATGCACTGATCCGCGTCGGCGATCTCGGCATCCTCGCCCGCGTTGACGCTACGGAACTTCGACGACTCCATACCGGCGATCTGCAGGGTCGGGAACATCTCCAGCAGCGCCGGTACGAGCTTGGCCAGCGTGTCGTCGGTTGATCCGTACAGGTAGATCGGTAGGCCCTCGGCCGCGGCCCGCGCCAGAACGCGCAGCGTCAGGGTCGGCCCGTAGACACGATCGGCGAGCCCGACGCCGTGCAGCACGCGGAGCGCCCAGCGGACCGGCTGACCGTCCGGAGTGACCAGGTCGAACGAGTTGAGCCGCGCGTTGTGCGCGCGGTCCTGCACGCCGGTCATGACGCCGTGTACGGCGAGCGCGGTCAGCGCGAGCGATCGCTTGTCGTGCGCGGCCGAGATCACCGCTTCGGTCGCCGATCTCGTAGTCGACCGCCGAGACCATCACGCCGAGGACGTTGTGCTTGCCCTCGTCGATCATGCGGAGGCGCCGAAGACGAGCCGGCACCCACTTGTCGACGTTGGCCTGGTAGATCTCGTTGAGGATCATCGGCACGTCGTAGACCTGCTTCCACTCCGGGTAGTCGGCCTGGAACGCGGCCATCGATCCGATCCACCACTGGTGGTCGCCGACCCGGTTGGCTTCCTTGTACTCGTGTAGATCATTTCCTGGCCGGTGATCTGCTCGGCCAGCGCGAACGACTCGAGGTGCGAGCAGTTCGAGTGGCGACCGCCACCGAGGTTGTAGACCGCACCGCTGCGCGGGTTGCGGAAGAACGCCTCGAACGCGCTGACCACGTCGTGGCTGTGGATCGCGTCGCGCACCTCTTGCCCTTGTAACCGAACAGATCTGTAGGTGCGGCGTTCCATGTTGCAACGCATCACGTAGCCGAGGAATCCGTGCAGCTCGGTCGCCGAGTGCGCCGGGCCGGTCAACGTGCCGCCGCGGAAGCAGCGGTCTTCATGCCGAAGTACCGGCCGTACTCCTGGACCATGACGTCCGCGGCGACCTTCGACGCGCCGAACACGGAGTGCAGGCAGTTGTCGATCGACATGTCCTCGGTGATGCCATCCGCGTACGGGTGGCTCGGGTCGATCTCCCAGCGCGTCTCCAGCTCGATCAGCGGCAGGGAGTTCGGACGGTCGCCGTACACCTTGTTGGTCGAGCAGTGGATCATCGGAGCGTCGATGCAGTGCTCGCGCACGTTCTGCAGGATGTTGAGCGTGCCGCCGGCGTTCACGTCGAAGTCGGTGTACGGGTCACGCACCGCCCAGTCGTGCGACGGCTGCGCTGCGGTGTGGATCACCACCGCGATGTCCTTGCCGTACTTCGCGAAGATCTTCGCGAGCGCGTCGCGATCGCGAATGTCAACATCCTGATGCGTGTACGAGTCACCCAGCTCGCTGGTCAGCCGCAGCACGTTCCATGCCGTCGAGGCTTCGGCGCCGAAGAACTGCGCGCGCATGTCATTGTCGATGCCGACCACGTCCAGGCCGAGCCCGGCGAAGTGTCGAACGGCCTCCGACCCGATCAGACCGGCCGATCCAGTCACCAAAGCGACGCTCACGTTCAAACCTCCGCAGAAATCGACCCATCGTGTGTCGTTGCCTGCGAGCATATCCGGGCGCGCCAGTGGCTCCCGACCACGCCTGTAGCCGTCGGCGAGGTCCCGTTTTCCTGTCGGTGCCACGGCTGCTACGATCCTCCGGCAGGTCCGAGTGGCGGAATGGCAGACGCGCTGGCTTCAGGTGCCAGTGCCCGCAAGGGCGTGGGGGTTCAAGTCCCCCCTCGGACACACATTCGTAGTGATACGGCCCTAATGCTGTTGTTTCACGTGAACCCATTGAGCCGATTTCACTAGCGATAAACATTGTCGACTTCGATACTCTTCGCGCTGGCTTATGAATTCCAGTCGCGTATCACGGGGAGTATTAGTGAAATCGTTTCGTGGCGCCCTTCTAGGCGCCGCTCTCGTCGCATCTTCGATCTTCGTGGTAGCCGATCCCTCGACTGCCGGTCCGGCCAGCTATGACGCCCTGACGGTGCACGGACCGGACGTCAGTTCGGACACTACTGACGTTTCGGCTTGGCTATTCACGGATAGCACTGATGCCGGAGCCATTCAATTCAGCAGCCCGACCACGGGGATGTCCGCGGAAATCATTCCGCCGTCCGGCGAGAGCGTGGCGGTAGGGACGTACGCGCTGGGTAGCTCATCAACGGGCATGGAGTTCGCATTGTCTGGGTGCTATCTCGGCACCGGCTCGTTGGTCGTCAGCCAGTTCGACGGCACCGATAACACCGTGACCGACTTCGCGGCCGACTACCAGACGACCTGTGCCGGGAAGACCTATTCCGGCGTAATCCGGCTCAACTCGAGCGATGCCTACCAGGCCGTGGGCACCAGCCCACTCAATCTCGATTTCAGCTACGCGGCCGTGGGTTACCAGACGGCGGCGCAGACCGTGACGTTCACGGGAGACGGGCCGACTCCGACCGCCCTCGGCACCTCGACGCTGAGCGGCGTCGACAAGACGGCCTTCTTGATCACTGCCGACGGCTGCCACGGTGTCTCCCTTGCGACCGGCCAGACCTGCACCGTCAAGGTCGCCGCCAAGCCCGATCAGTTGTCCGACCTCACCGCCACGCTCTCCACGCCTGAAAACGGCGTTAGCGCGGCGACGGTGGCTCTGCACACGTCCGGCTTCTGGAGCCCACAGGGCACGTACTGGTCGTCGGCGCCCACCCGGATCATCGACACGCGGTACGGCATTGGCGCCCCCAAGCGTCAGATCGGCCCGAAGTCGGTGCTGCACGTGCCGGTCGGCGGCGTCTATCTCGGCAATGGGCCGTCGATCCCTTATGTCGGCGTGAGTGCGGTGGTGGTCACACTGACCGTCACCGGCGCCACCGCGTCCAGCTTCCTCATCGTCTACCCGACCGGATCGACTCGGCCGACCACCTCCAGCATCAACTTCACCAAGGGCTGGACCGGAGCCAACACGGTCACTGTCCCGGTCAGCGCCGGCGAGAGCTTCGACATCTACAACGAAAGCGGTTCGACGCAGGTCATCGCCGACATCATCGGCTACTACGACGGCCCGAACGAGTCGGACACCGGTCCGGCCAGCCTCTACCACCCGCTCGCCAAAGACCGGCGGATCCTGGACACGCGTCAACCCAACGAGGGTGGCGCGCTGCCCGCGAATCACTACATGACCGTGTGGGACGACTTCGGTAGCGCCAACGCGGACATCACCGCCTTCGCGGCCAACGTCACCGTGACCGGTGCGACCGCTTCCGGCTATCTGACCGTCTGGAACGGCTTCAACGGCATTCCGAACGCATCGATCGTCAACTTCGGCAAGGGCTCGACGGTCGCCAACAATGCCATCATTCCGACCGGTGTCTGCAATCAGGTGCTGACGTATCCAACACCATCCAACTGCGGGGATCAACCGTCGATTTCGATCTTCGACGGTCAGACGTCCGGCAAGGTCAACATCATCGTCGACGTCGTCGGCATCTACGCGAACGACCACCTCGCAGGCGGCGACAAGTTCATCCCGATCGCCCCGACCCGGATCGTCGACTCGCGTTCGGGACTCGGCCGGTCCGGTTCGATCGGCCCGAAAGGGACGGCGTCGTTGACCGTCCCGAGCAAGCTGCTCGACAGCCAGTCGGAGGCGGTATCAATGAACGTAACGGCGATCGCCCCGACGACGACGACGTACCTGACGATCTGGCCGACCGGCACGTCGCTGCCCACCGGCAGCACGATTAACCCGGCGGCGCACCAGACCGTCGCCAACGGCGCCATCGCGCTCCTCGGCACCAACAATCAGTTCAACGTGTTCAACGCGGGCGGATCGGTGAACCTGGCCGTCGATGTGAACGGCGTATTCGACGATTTCCCGTACTACCTGGACGCCAACGGCTGGGTGGTCACCTCGCCGCCGGGGTCACCGGCACCGAACCTGTCGCAAATCGGAGGGCTCGGCGGCGGTTACGGTTCGTTTACGCAGATCGGTTCGGCAAGCAGTTCAACATCTACAACAGCCTGGGTACGTCCGACGTCATCGCCGACGTGGCCGGAGTGTTTGAGGTGTACCCGTACACGAACAACGGCTCGGCAGCCGTTCCGTTCGGCGTCACCGGCTCGACCGCCGGCGGCGGAGCATTCGTGAAGAAGATCGGCTAAATCCTTTACGAGTACGCAAGAAATGCCGGGCCACCTGATGGTGACCCGGCATTTTCGTGATAAGTCTGGGTTGATACCGACTGGTCTATATGCCCGGGTCGACCCGGTAGGAGCTTTTCTCGACGTTGATGCGAAAGTTAGGCATCGTTAAGGTCTTGCGCTATCAGACAACATTGATACCTTTGGTTTAAGGCATACAGCTAACTGCTATATCGCAGACAGGCATCAAGCCAGTACCCAAGTCAGCGCGGACAGTCTTGCGGAATCGCAGCTTGCGTCGTGCCTCGGGGTCCTGCGCCGGTCTGGTCAGTTGCATCGCCCAGACGAGCGAACGGCACCCGGGTTGCCTCCCGAGTGCCGTTCAGGGATCTCCATCCGCTGTGAGGAGGAGGTGCCCGATCTCATGCAATCATCACGCATCCGCGACCTCCCCGCAACGGGCCGTATAACACGTGTCCAGTTCGGAGGGGGAAATGGTCATGTTTTATCGGGGTCCGACCGCTTTGATCACCCACGAGGTGTTCGAGAGCGACCTGCCGGATCCGAAGCGATTCCGGGTGTGCGACCTGCGCGAGGTCTCCATCCAGTCCGGAAAGCCGCCGCGCGGAAACGGCGCGTTTTCCATCGGGGCAACCGCGGCCATGGTAGTCGCGATGTCCGTAGCCTGGCCGTTTCTGCGGGCCACACCTGCATGGCTCGGCTTGCTCTTGCTGGTCCTGGCGACGCCGGGCCTGATCGCGGGTGCGTGCCTGCGGCGTGGCCGGCCGGTGCTGGAATTGCGAGCGATGTACCGAGGGCGGCCGGTCATCCTGTACGCGACCACGGATGGCCGAGCCTTCGGACAGATCCAGAGAGCACTCGTTCGGGCACTTGAGGCGAACGGTCGCTGAGATCGATCCGGCGCGGTACTTCGAAATGATGGTGATCTATCGTAGGATCCGCGAAGACGACAGATGCCTGTCTGCCATATCGCACCTTGGGGTGGCGGACGGGCATCTGCTGGTTGTGAGTGAGAAGAAGGCTGATGTCCAGCACCGATTCGCCGGCTGTGGCGCGACGTCGCGTACGCCTCGCATTGAAGGCTGCCCGCGAAGCCAAGAAGTTCACGCAGACCCAGGTCGCAAACGCGATGGAATGGTCGCTTTCCAAGGTCATTCGGATCGAGAAGGGCGAGGTCAACGTGGCCCCGAGCGACCTGCGTGTGCTGTTGGACTTCCTGGAGGTCAGCGATCCTGGTCAGGTCCAGAGCCTGCTCGATGATGCCCGTGTGTCCCGCCAAGAGCGCTGGACAGTCGACGCTGCTGACCGCGAGTTCCTTACGCCGGCCATGATCGAACTGGCCCAGTTCGAAGCCGAATCCACCGCAGTGCGGATCTATCACAACTACAGCGTTCCCGGGCGGCTCCAGACCCGCGCGTATGCAGAGGGGGTGATGCGCCCCTATCGGCAAGCGCTGGGCGATGAAGCGGCCGAAGCGCGGCTCGCCGCCCGCCAGCGGCGCCAAGAGTTGCTGTTTCAGCCGCGGTCGCCGATGCATCTTGTCCTGCTGGACGAGTCGGTCCTCATGCGGACGGGCGGGGATGTGCCGGTCCTCCTTGATCAGCTAACGTACTTGCTGAAACTGACCGAGAAGCCGACCCTGCGCATGCGAATCGTTCCGCTTTCGAGTGAACTGAACCCTCTGCGGTTCTACGGTCCATTCATACTGTGCGATCTTGGGGACACGAGAAGCGCCTTTATGTATTTGGAGCGTGATCAAAGCGACGAGGCCGTCCACGATGGCATGAAGATCGACTCACATCGTGATGCATTCGAGCAGGCATGGATCTCTGCTCCGGATGAGAGCGACTCACGCGGGTTGATCGAAAGGGCCATGGCACGGCTTCGCGGCGATGGCTCCTGACCAGGAAGTCATCGATGGCGTGTCGCGGGAACTGGGAGACACCCACGCTTGCGCGACGCAGAATGGGGTGAACGGCATATACCGAAGATATCGAAGGGACGCCCGTAGGTGAACGACCTCGTGTGGCGGCGAAGCAGCCGCTGTGAATCGAGTACTTGCGTAGAAGTTGCCCGCATTGGCCAGGCGTTCGCGGTCCGCGACGCGAAAACCAGTGACGGGCCGATTCTCACGTTCCGTCCCGATGAATGGGCATGGTTTGTTGAGGGTGTGCGCGCGGGCGAGTTCGACGTATAGGTAGCAGCCGTCGTATCAAACGCATGGCAAGAGGCTGAGCCGGCCCCGAGCGCGATACTCGGGGCCGGCAACGTTCATCCGTCCCCGAGTATCGACGTTCTGTCATATCTCCGTCACACTGAAGGCCTGCCGAGACGGCTCGGAGGCATCGATGAATGACGGGCAGAACATTGCGTGGCGCCGCGCTCGCGGCTGTGAAAGCAGCAACTGCGTCGAGGTGGCGTACGACGACGGCACTTATCTTGTACGCGCTTCGACCGAACCGGACGGCCTCATCCTCCGGTTCACACCGGACGAATGGCTTCTTTTCGCCCAAGGCATACGAGATGGGGACTTTGACTTCCGCTGAGCCCAATCTCACTTGACCCAAAGCCCGTTGACCTGCGCCTATAGCCAACCGCTACGGTCGAATCAACGGGGAGTGCAATCTCGCCGAGGCAACGGTTCGGGCAGTATAAGGCCTCGTGCGAACCAGGGATGTGGGACTTGTGCCCAGACCCGATACCATCAACTCCTCGGTAGTACGAGGAGGAACCAGTGAGTGTGCTGCAGCGCTTCGAAAAGCGTCTAGAGGGCCTGGTCGAAGGGGCCTTCGCAAAGGTGTTCAAGGGGGTCGTCCACCCCGTTGAGATCCTCAACGCGATGCAACGGGAGGCCGAAGCCCATAAGGCGATCCTGGCCGGTGGGCGCACGCTGGTCCCGAACCGCTACGTGATCGATCTCTCGCCGTACGATCACTCTCGGCTCGCGCCGTACGCGGCTGCGCTCGCTCAGGAGCTGGCACAGTCTCAGGCCGAGTTCATCGGCGAGCAGGGCTGGACCGTTTACGGCGACGTCATCGTCGAGATCGAGCGTGGCGACGGCCTCGACACGGGCATGTTCCGGGTGACCGCCGAGGTATATACCGGTGGTGACGTGGCCCCGATGCCCGGCCCGGCGTACGACCAGGGTCCTCCGCCGATGGCACATCAGGGCTACGACCAGGGATATCCGCCGCAGGGTGGTGGAATGCCGCCGCAGGCGCCCGGCCGGGGCGTACGGCTGATCGCGAACGATGGCCGCACCTACCCGCTATCGATCGGCTCGACCGTGATCGGCCGTGGGGACCAGGCCAACTTGCGCCTGCCCGACGTCGGCATCTCCCGGCGGCACGCTCGGCTGGACTACGACGGTGCGCAGGTGGTGCTGACGGATCTCGGTTCCACCAACGGCTCGATGGTCAACGGTCAGCGCATCTCGGCCGTCGCCTTGAACCCGGGCGACATGATCCAGATCGGTACGACCACGCTTACCTTCCGTGTGGACGGCTGACGGACTTGTCCGAACAGCTGGTCGTCTCGGTCGCTCGTCTAGCGTTGCTCGTGCTGCTGTGGATCTTCGTCTTTACCGTGGCCGGGGTTATCCGGCGGGACATCTTCTCCGGCGGTCGGTCCGGACGCCTGGTGGCGACCCCTCGTGGGCTCGCACCCTCGACGGCGTCCGGTCGGCCCGCTAAGGTCAAGCGCGGTCGGGCCGCGCACACGCTTGTGGTTACTGCGGGGGCTCTGGCCGGCACCAAGATCACGTTGGACGACGCGCCCATTACGATCGGTCGAGCAGAGGATTCCACGCTTGTGATCACCGACGACTACTCCTCGGCGCATCACGCGCGCCTGTTCGCCAGGGGTGGTCAATGGTTCGTCGAGGATCTAGGTTCAACCAACGGGACCTACCTGGACCGTAACAAGGTCAGCGGTCCCACCCCCGTCCCACTCGGCGTGCCGATCCGAATCGGCCGGACCTCACTCGAATTACGGCCATGACACTCACTTTGCGTTACGCGGCCCGAAGTGACCGCGGACTTATCCGGGAGGGAAACCAGGACTCGGTCTACGCCGGGCCCAGGCTTCTCGCGGTCGCCGACGGCATGGGTGGCATGGCCGCCGGTGACGTCGCCAGCAATCTCGCGATCGCGGCAATGGCACCCCTCGACGAAGACGCACCGGGCGACTCGCTCGTGGACGCGCTCCGGTCGGCCGTTGAGATCGCCAATCAGAACCTTCGCGACGCCGTCGACGCCAATCCCGCGCTCGAGGGCATGGGCACGACGCTGACCGGAATGCTGTTCTCGGGCACCAAGTTCGGCATGGTGCACGTCGGCGATTCGCGCGCATACCTGCTGCGTGACGGCGAGTTCGTCCAGGTCACGAAGGACGACACGTACGTTCAGATGCTGATCGACGAAGGCCGGATCACCGAGGAAGAAGCGAGCGTTCACCCGCAGCGATCGCTCCTGGTCCGCGCGCTGCAAGGTTCGGACGTAGACCCTCAATATTCGGTACGGCCCGCGGTCGTCGGCGATCGTTATCTGATCTGCAGCGACGGGCTCTCCGGCCCGGTCAGCGACGACAGCATCGCGGCGACCATGCGCGAATACCCGGATCCCGACCAGTGCGCCGAGCGGCTCGTCCAGCTCGCGCTGCGTGGCGGCGGCCCCGACAACATCACCGTGATCGTCGTTGACGTCACCGACGAGGACATTCTCGAAGGTCGGCCGTACGTCGGCGGGGCCGCTTCTCGCGACCGTGGCCGCAACGGGCGGCTGCCGGAGTCGACGCCCGCCACTCGCGCCTCCGAGTTGACGGCGATCCGCCCGGCGGTCACCGACGACGCTGGGGACGACGACGATGACGAGCCGCGTCCGAAGCGTCACCCCGGGCGTACCGCATTGCTGCTGATTCTGGTGCTCGCGATCCTCGGCGCCGGCGGCTTCTACGGTTGGCGATACACGCAGTCCCGCTATTACGTCGGCGCAACCGATGACGGTCACGTCGCGGTGTTCCAAGGCGTCCAGGGCAAAGTCATCGGATTCAAGTTGAATCACGTCGCGACCACGAGCGAGTTGACTCTCGCCGATCTGAACCAGGATGCGCAAAGCAAGGTCAAACAGGGGATCGCGGAGCCGAGCAAGGCGGATGCCGAGAATGCGCTGAACAATTTGCGCGACCCGGCGAACGGATTTCTTCGTCAGACCTGCCCGGCCGTGATCAATCCGGAGACGTCGCCCAGTCCGGCGCCCTCGGTGAGCGCGACCGTGTCGACGGTGCTTCCGTCCGGTCAGGCGACACCGTCCACGCCACCGACACCGACCTCGGTCGGCGTCTCACCGACCTTCTCCGAATCCAGCCCCGGTCCCACGCCCTCGTCCGACAACTGTTGATAGGTGCACCCCTGCCGTGAGCGCCCCCGCCGCGCCCGTTGAACTACCGCGCCCTGCGTCGGTGGTCGGCGTACGCGTGAAGAACAAGCGCAACGTCGAGCTCGGCCTGCTCATCTTCGCGATGTTGGTCGTGCTGGCGTTCGCGGTCGCGGCCGAAGGCGGGCTCGACAATCGGATCAGAGGCGACGTCTGGGTCCAGCCCGCCGTCACGTTTGCGCTGTTCCTCGCGTTTCACTTCGTGATCCGCACGTTGGTGCCGTACGCCGATCCGATCTTCCTGCCGTGTGTCGCGCTTCTCAACGGGCTGGGCATCGCGTTCCTGCGTCGCTTGGACCTGGCGAACGCGAAGGTCGGCAAGGCGAGTTGGTCACCATTCGCCGGGGACGCATTCCGCCAGCTCTGCTGGACCCTGGCGGCACTTGTGGTCGCTACGATCGCACTGATGATCATCAAGGATCACCGAGTGCTGTCGCGGTACGCGTACACGCTGGGTCTGGTCGGTGTTGTTCTCGTTCTTATCCCGGCCGTACTTCCCGCTCGGTTCTCCGAGGTCAACGACGTCAAGCTGTGGATCAAGTTCGGCAGCTTCTTCCAGATCCAGCCCGGTGAGTTCGCAAAGCTGGCGCTGCTGTCATTCTTCGCCTATTACCTGGTCCGTAAGCGCGAGGTGCTGTCGTTGGCCAGCCGCCGCGTGCTCGGGATCGATCTTCCGCGCGGTCGTGATCTCGGACCGGTGCTCGCCGTCTGGGCGCTGAGCCTCATGGTCCTTGTGTTCGAGAAGGATCTCGGCACGTCGCTGCTCTACTTCGGCATGTTCATCGTCACGCTCTACATCGCGACCGAGCGCGTGAGCTGGATGCTGATCGGCGTGCTGCTGTTCTTCGTCGGCGCGTACGGCGCGTTCGCGCTCGGCAACGCGACCAGCTTCCACCAGCGCGTTGAGGTGTGGCTGCATCCCTTCGCCGGTAAAACCCCGACGAACAGCGGCTATCAGGTGGTTCAGTCACTGCTCGGACTCGGCACCGGTGGCCTCTTCGGCGCGGGTCCGGGCGCCGGACATCCGCAGCTGGTCCCAGCCGTGCGTACCGACTTCGTCTTCGCCGGCCTCGGCGAGGAGATCGGCTTGTTCGGCCTGACCGCGCTGCTTGTGGTGTATCTCTTCATCGTGCTCCGCGGTCTGCGTGCGGCGATCGGCGTCCGGGATTCCTTCGGCAAGTTGCTCGCCGGCGGTCTGGCGTTCACGCTGGGTTTGCAGATCTTCGTGATCATCGGAGGTGTGAGCCGGCTCATCCCGTTGACCGGCCAGACGACGCCATTCATGTCCGCAGGTGGATCATCGTTGATGGCGAACTGGCTGCTCATCGCGATCCTGCTGAGAATTTCGGATGCGGCACGTCGGCCGGCGGCGCCGCCGCTGGCGCCCGGTACGCCCGTGCAACTCGCTGGTATGGCGACGGAGGTGATCTGAGTGAATGCGCCATTGCGTCGCGTCGGGGTCGTGATCCTGGTCCTGTTCGCGCTGCTCTTTGCGAATCTGAACTGGGTTCAGGCATACAAGGCGGATGCCTACCGCACCAGCCAATACAACGGGCGCGTCCAGCTCACTCAGTACCAGCAGCAGCGTGGGTCGATTCTGGATGCGAAGGGCAACATCATCGCGTACAGCAAGGCGACCTCGGACTCGCTCAAGTACCAGCGGATGTATCCCCTGGGTTCGATGTTCGAGCCGATTGTCGGGTACCGGCCGGTCAACCTCGGCTCAACCGGAATCGAGCGGGCCGAGGAGGCCTACCTCAACGGCACCGCGACCGACCGCCTTTCGGATCTGTTCTTCACCAGCACGTCCGCGGGTGACACCGTGACCACGACGCTGCAAAAGAGCGTCCAGCAGGTCGCGTACAACGACATCGTCAACAACGGTGACGGCGCGAACGTCGGCGCCGCCGTCGCGCTCGATCCGACCACCGGTGCGATCACCGCGCTCGTGTCGACACCGAGCTTCGACCCGTCGAAGTTGGCCAGCCATTCCACGTCGACGGCAGAGTCGTACTACAACTCGCTGAACAAGCAGTCACCGAACCCGCTGGTCAATCGGGCCACACAGGAGACGTATCCGCCGGGATCGACGTTCAAGGTGATCATGTCAGCGCTGGCGCTCTCGACCAACCAGTACACCCCGGACACGATGGTCCCGGCCGGCCCGTCGTTTACCCCGATTCCGGGCAGCAGTTTCACGATGACCAACGACGACGCCGGGACGTGCCCGGAAGCCGAGGTCACGTTGCTCGACGCGTTGACGGTCTCGTGCAACACCGCGTACGGGCAGCTCGGCGTCGCGCTCGGCTCGAAGGCGATCACGCAGGAAGCCAAGGCCTTCGGCTTCGCGCCGGACAGCACGCTCACGATCGCCGGCTCCGGTCAGTCCGCGGTCGGCGTGGCGGCGAGCCAGACCGGCGACATGACCCAGCCGGGTGGCAAGGACGACCCGAACCTCGTCGCCCAGTCCAGCATCGGCCAGCACGACGTACGCATGACCTGCATGGAAGGCGCTCTGATCGCCGCCACGGTCGCGAACAACGGCGTGCAGATGCGTCCGTACCTGATCGACAAGATCCAGGACTCGGATCTGAAGACGGTCTACTCCGCGCAGCAGTCGCCGTACCTGACGCCGATTACGCCGGGCGTCGCCGGGCAACTGCAGACGATGATGAAGTCGGTGGTCGACAACGGCACGGCACAGGCCGCGCAGATCACCGGCTACTACGTGGCCGGCAAGACCGGTACGGCACAGAACGTGAAGGGCGCGGAGAACCACCGCTGGTTCATCGGATTCGCGATGAAGGACGGCAAGCCGATCGCTGCCGTGGCCGTCCTGTTGGTGAACGCCGGCAACCTGGGTAAACAGAGCGCACCGAAGATCGCCGGCGACATTTTGAAGGCCGCGATCGCCGCGGAAGGCAAATAATGACAAACGTTGGTCCTGGGATGACGCTTGCCGGGCGCTACCGGCTCGATGAGCACGTCGCCGGCGGTGGCATGGGTGACGTGTGGAAGGGCACCGACGAGGTGCTCGGCCGTACGGTTGCGGTGAAAGTCCTGCTCGCGGCGCTGGTCGCGGAACCGGGATTCGCACAGCGCTTCCGTGACGAAGCTCGGACGATGGCGACCATCAATCATCCCGGCGTCGTGAACGTGTACGACTACGGATCGGATCAGGGCATCACGTACCTGATCATGGAGTTCATCGAGGGCGATGCGCTGTCGAAGACGCTGTCCCGGGTCGGTCGGCTCACTCCCGGCCGGACGATGTCGTTGATCGCGCAGGCGGCCGATGCCCTTCAAGCAGCACACGACAAGGGCATCGTGCATCGCGACGTGAAGCCTGCCAACCTGATGGTCCGCCCGAACGGCACGCTCGTCCTCACCGACTTCGGCATCGCCCGGTCGGCCCAGGCAAGCCAGCTCACCGCCGTCGGCTCGGTCCTCGGTACGGCGTCGTACATCTCGCCCGAGCAGGCCGCCGGTCATCTCGCCACGTCGGCATCGGACGTGTACGCGTTGGGCGTCGTCGCCTACCAGTGCCTCTCGGGTCGCCGGCCGTTCGAAGGCGGTAGCCCGATCGAGATCGCGCTGCAGCACGTCGATGCGGTTCCGCCGCCGTTGCCGCCGGACATTCCCAGTCCCGTCCGGATTCTGGTCGACCGTTGTCTGGCCAAGGCACCGAACGCGCGTTGGCCCAGCGCTTCGGCGCTTGCCGCCGCTGCACGTCTGGCCGCGAACGGTCAGACCGTCCCGGCCGCGCCGCAGACTCGGCCGATCTCGGGTGCACCGGCGTCACCCGGCCCGGTCGGCCCGACGTCCGGCGCCGGTCGTCAGGGACCGGCCGGAACGCAGGTGCTTCCGCCGCGCCCCCAATCGGCGCCGCCCGCGACGTACCGCCCGCCGCCGGCGTATCAGGCGCCGGCACCGCAAGCGCGTCCGATCCCGTACCAGCCGCAGCCCCAACCTCAGCAGAGCCGTACCGGCGTGATCGTGCTGGGCATCGTGCTCGCGATCCTCGTGGTCCTGCTCGCCGCGCTGATTGCATCCGCCATTAAGCGCCACAACCACCAGCAACTCTGCGCAAAGAATCCGGCCGCAGCCGAATGCCAGCCGTCTTCATCGGCGCGATTCACGGCGCCGCTCCCGGTGACGGGCGTCACGACTGCGGCGCTGCGCGCCACGCCCGTCAGGACGGGCTCACCGGTAACGGTTATGGTTGGTGCGTCGTCTGTCCACCGGGCCGGCGTGCGTTGATCATGTTGTCGACTGAGGGACTGAACAGATGAGTGCGGGCCGCCTGCTCGGAGGCAGGTATCAGGTCGGCGAACTGCTCGGCTACGGCGGGATGGCCGAAGTCCATCAGGGTCGTGATTCACGGCTCGGCCGAGATGTGGCGATCAAGCTGCTCCGGGCCGACCTTGCGCGCGATGCGACGTTCCAGATGCGGTTCAGCCGAGAGGCGCAGAATGCAGCCGCGCTGAATCACCCGGCGATCGTTGCGGTCTACGACACCGGCGAAGAGTACGCGCCGAGCGGCGAAGCTCTGCCGTACATCGTAATGGAGTACGTGAACGGCCGGACGCTCAAGGAAGTTCTGACCGCGGAAGGACCCCTTCAGCCGCGCCGGGCACTCGAGATCAGCGCGGACGTGTGCGCGGCCCTCGAATTCAGTCACCGGCACGGCATCATTCACCGTGACATCAAGCCGGGAAACGTCATGCTGACGCAGACCGGTCAGGTCAAGGTGATGGACTTCGGCATCGCTCGGGCGCTGGCCAGCGGCGCGAGCACGATGACGCAGACGAGTGCCGTGATCGGCACCGCCCAGTACCTGTCGCCGGAGCAGGCACGCGGCGAAGCCGTGGACGCCCGATCCGACGTGTACGCGACCGGTTGCGTCGTGTTCGAGCTGCTCACCGGACACCCGCCGTTCGTCGGTGACAATCCGGTCAGCGTCGCCTACCAGCACGTACGGGAGGATCCGAAGCCGCCGAGCTCGTCCAATCGCGACGTGACGCCGGATATCGACGCGGTCGTCTTGAAGGCGCTCGCGAAGAACCCGCTGAACCGGTATCAGAGCGCGGCTGAGATGCGAGCCGACCTCCTTCGTGCCGCGAACGGCCGGCCAGTGCTCGCGACGCCGTTGCTTGCGGACGACCTCGGTACGGTCGTCGAAACCGCGCCGCGGGTCGGCCCGAACGGCACGCGGCCGACGCTTCCGGCCCGGGTAGGCGATCCGCAGCGCCGCCGCGCGTCGACCTGGGTGATGGTCGCGCTCAGCCTGCTCGGCGTGATCGCGGTCGTAGCGCTGGGCACCGGGCTTTACCTGACCAGCCGGACGCAACAGACGAAGGTGCCGACCATCCTCCAGATGGACACGAACTCGGCGATCCAGAAGCTGGAGGCATCACAGCTCCATATCGGTACGCAAACGGCGAAGACCGATCCGTCGTGCAAGGTAGGCACGGTCGTCTCGTCGGATCCACCGGCCGGGAAGACGGTCAACGTCAACACGGCGGTCAACATCGTGGTCTGCGGCGGCAGCGGTACACGCGCCATTCCGTCGCTGACGACGCTCGGCGAGGACGCGGCGAAGAGCCTCCTGACCGAGGCTGGGTTCACGAACTTCCACTTCAATGAGGTGTCCGGCATTGGTACGCCGTCGACGGTGACGGGCGTGGTGCCAGCAGAACAGACGGTCGTCCCGCTGAACCAGTTGATCACGGTAACCGTGACAAAGGGCGATGAGGCTGTCGTTCCGTCGGTCAAGGGTCTTTCGCTGACGGACGCAGAGAACCAACTCAGAGCGGCCGGCTTCACGACGTTCTCGACTCGGAATGGCACGTCCCAAAGCGCCAATGACGTCAATAACGTGATCAGCCAGTCGCCGGGTGCCAGTCAGACTCCGATCCTCAAGACGAAGACGATCACGCTGACCATCGGTGGGCCGTACACGCCGCCGACCTCGCCGCCACCCGGTGGTGGCGGCGGCGGTGGACCGAGCATCGGGCCGCCGACACCGTCGCCCTCGTCGTAACGCGAAAGCCCGGACGCGACCGTCCGGGCTTTTTGCTGTCATGGGCGTCACAGCGCAAATCCGCGATTGTCACCATGCAGTAACGAGACGGACTCGGATCATTCGCGCAGTGGCCCGGTGTCCGCGCGAATATGTACCGTCATCAAGGTGCCGATCCCATGCCAACGAGCGATACGTGCTCACGGTGTCGAACGTGGAGGCGCCGTGTGTTGGGAGGCATTGTGAGCAGGTTCATCAATCATTTGCGTAGCCGCCGCGTGGCTGCTCGGCGGACCGATGCGATCGATCGGGCGCTCCGAAGCGGACAAATTGCCGATGGCGTGGCCGCACCGACCTCCTCTTCCAGCAGCCCGGCACGTCAGCCGCAGGCCTAGGTCTACCCCGACGTTCGGAGTGCCGGTACGGTTGGCGTCGTGCCGCCGTCTACCCCCACGGGCGCGCGGGCATGTGATGACAGGAGGCACGTGTGACGTCCGAGTACCCCTACCCCGGTGGCAATCCGGGGTCGGACGGCAGTTCGCAGCCTGACCCGTACGATCCGGCGCCGCAGCAGCGGCCGGCGTACGGCCCGGATGGCCAGCCCACGCCATTTGACGCGTTCGGGGGATCGGCCTCGCAAGAAGAGGAACAGGCACCGAAAGCGGCCGCACGCGCCGCCGTCCGGATGCCACCCGGTCTGGTCGTGAGCACGCCGCCGGCCGAGGCCGCTCCGCCGCAGCAGTCCCGGGGCGGTGCCGTCTACGGCGGCAGCCCGGCGATTTACGGATCGCCGGCGCCCTCCGAGTACGGTCAGCCGCCGGAGCGCCCCGAGCCATCGACGTACGGCCAGCCGGCCACCTACGGCCAGCCGGCGACGTACGGGCAGCCGGCCACGTACGGGCAGCCGAACCAACCGAGCCAGCCGAGCCAACCGGCTACGTACGGGCAGCCGAACCAGTCGAGCCAACCGTCCACGTACGGGCAGCCGAGCCAGCCGAGTCAACCGGCCACCTACGGGCAGCCGAGCCAGCCGGCGACCTACGGCTCGGCCGAGCCTCGCGTGTACGGACGCCCGGCCGAACCGGTCGAAGCCGAAGCTCCGGTTCAGGCCCCCGCCGCCCGTGCCGCTGTTCCGCAGCAGCGGACCTCGGCGGTGTACGGACGCCCCGCCGCCCCACCGGACGCGCCGCCACAGGGCTGGCAGGAGACATCGCAACCGGCGCAGCAGGGTTGGCAAGAAACCCCGCAGCCGGCCGCACCGGCCTGGCCGGACCAGCCACCGGCGGCGCGACCGGCCGATCCGCCGCCGCAGTTCGAGCAGCACGGTCGGCGTACGCAGGGCCCGGGCAGCTACTCCGAGACGCCGTCTCAGCGTTCGATTGCCTGGCAGGACCAGCTGCAACCGTTGACGAGCCCGCCGTCTCAGGTACCGCCTCCGCCGCCCCGCCCGACATCGCTACCGACGCCGGTTGACGTCGCCGTGATTCCGGACGAGCCGCGGAGCAAATTCCGCCTCGTCGGGTACGGCGTGATCGTGCTCGTGATCATTGCGCTGGGCGTCGGCGCGCTCTGGTACACGTCGAAGACTGATCCACCGGCCGTCGGTACGTGCGTGGCGCAGTCCGGCACGATTTCGGTCCCGGCGCCGTGTTCGCAGACGGGCGCGTTCCGGGTCACGAAGTCGGTGTCCGACGTGTCGCAGTGCCCCGACTACCTGAACGAGCCGAGCCTCAACTACACGTCGAGCGGCAAGCAGGTCGTCCTGTGCCTCGAACCGGCCGCGGGAGCACCGGCGGCCAACCCGTCCGGCGCCGCATCGCCGAGCACGGGTGCAAGCGCGCCGACCTCCACACCAGCCTCGTAGAAGCGAGATCGGGGCGCCTCGAGAAGGGCGCCCCGATCTCGACTCACGCAGTGAAGCCGACGTCCGTCCAATCGACCGAGGCGAAACCGAATGCTCCGAAGTTCGCGAGCTTTGCGTTCGCGGCCCAAATGTCCGGCCGCTGGTAGAGCGGGAGTGACAACACGTTCCGCCAGATCAGTGCGTCCGCCTGGTTGGCCGCGGCGGCGGCGGCGGCCGCATCGAGGCTGTTTTCGGCCTGTTGGAACAGGGTGCCTACGGCGGGCACGCTGACCCTCGAGAAGTTCTGCTGCCAGTCGTTGCCCGGCTGCATCGGCTCATAGATCGACGACGCGTCGCTGATCGGGTAGTTGCCTTCCAGCCACGAGAACGTCGTGAAGTCATAGTTGCCCGGCCGCACGTACTGGTTGACGACCAGCGGGTTGTCGACCGGCTTGATGTTCACCTTCACATCGACCTTCGCGAGCTGGTCCTTAACCAGCTGCGCTTCGCTCTGATTCACGGTGACGGTCGCGGGCACGATGAAGTCGATCTGTAGCGGCTTGCCGTTCTTCGTCCGGACGTGGGTCGCCGGGTTGTCCACCCAGCCGGCGGCGTCCAGCGCGGCAGCTGCGGCGGTCGGGTTGTACTGACCGATCGGGCCGGCGTTGTCCTGGTAGCCGACCTCGTCCGCGAAGAAGATGTGATCATCCGGTGCGGTTACCTTCGTGATCCCGAACGGCTGGAGTTCGGCCTGGGCGATCGCATCCCGGTCGATCGCCATCGCCAACGCTTGCCGTACGCGCACGTCGGCGAGTTGTGGCCGGGCGCCGTTGATCGTGATGGCACGCATCACCGGTCCACCGGCCACCCGCATCGCGACGGTCGGGAACGCCTTCACCTGCGTGTACGTCGGCTGGTCCTGCCCGATGTCCATCACGTCGATCTGGGCGGTCTGCAGCGCCGCGACCGTCGTGTCATGCGTCGGCAGCACCTTGAAGACGATCGACGCGAGCTTCGGCGCGCGCCCCCACCAGCCAGGATTGCGTACCAGCGTGTAGGAATTGGCGGTTGCGCTCTGGAACATGAACGGGCCGGCGGACAGTTTCGGCGAACTCAGCCAGCCGGTGTTGAACGCCTGCGGCGTGGAGAGCGCGGCGAGCGGGTAGAGCGGGCTGAACAGCCCGCGCCAATCGGCGTCGACAACGCCCGCCTTGAGCGCGACCACGACTTCCTGATCGGTCGCGCCCCTCGTGACGCTCGCGATGTTGCCGTAGTCGCCGAT
The DNA here is from genome assembly GCA_963831705.1 of uncultured Actinomycetota bacterium. GTDB lineage: Bacteria > Actinomycetota > Actinomycetes > Mycobacteriales > Micromonosporaceae > DASQPR01. The sequence continues at coordinate 1,774,251 of CAWHRE010000010.1, forward strand.
CGTCGACACGGTGAAGTTCGGATCCGATCCGTTGAGCGCCTGCCACTGCGCAATGAAGTCCCGGTAGGAGAGCTGCGTGCCGTCGCTCCACTTCGCCTTCGGGTTGAGTTCAAAGGTGATCGTCTGCGCCGGGTCCGTGGTCAGTTTCGGTTCGCCGACCAAGTAATCCGGGTTGTACGTGAAGACGTTCGTCGAGCTGATCGTGAACAGCGACGGCAGGATCGTGGACATCAGCGTGCGGGCATCGTCGTTCGCGCCGTCGAGTTGGTACGTGTTGAAGTTCGTGATCGGCGCGTGCAGCGGGTAGTTGAACACGCCACCCGCCTTGACCTTCGAGTAGTCGACCGGATTGATCTGGTTCACCAGCACCGGGGCCGTCGGCCCATGGGAGGTCTTGACGTCCGGGGACGATCCGCCGGTGCAACCCGCGGCACTAAGCGCAACCGACATCAACACTGCAAATGCGAATCCGGTACGCCGGCGACGTCTCAACGTGCCTCCTCGGGTCGTCGGCCGCGTACTCGGCCGGATGGCGTTGGCTAACCTGAATTGCCCCAATCGCTTCAAAGGTCTATTTAACGGTAAGACGTGCCTGTTCTGCGTCACATTGCCCCATTGACATCCATCGTTGTTGCCCTAGATAGTGACTCTCCGAGGCCAGTTCACGCTAGAGCGTGACGCAGATCCGACGTCAGATGTTCATGAGTGGGCGACCTTCAGAGCCGTGCGGCAGAATGATCAGGTGACCAAAGTACGAGCTCCTGAGCTGCGCGGACGAGGCTGGCTGAACACGAATGGCCGCGACCTGAAGCTGGCCGACCTCCGTGGAAAGATCGTCCTGCTCGACTTCTGGACGTTCTGCTGCATCAATTGCCTGCACGTCCTCGACGAGTTGCGAGCGATCGAAGAGAAGTACGCCGACGTGCTCGTCATCGTCGGTGTGCACTCGCCGAAGTTCGAGCACGAGAAGGATCCGGTGGCTCTTGCGGCCGCCGTTGAGCGGTACGGCGTTGCTCATCCGGTGCTGGACGATCCGGATCTGTTGACGTGGGACGCGTACACGGCGAAGGCTTGGCCGACGCTGGCCGTCGTCGACCCGACCGGGTACGTGGTCGCCACCATGGCCGGTGAGGGCCACGCGAACGGACTCGCGCGCCTGATCGACGAGCTGATCGCCCGGCATGACGAAGCCGGCACGCTGCACCGCGGCGACGGCCCGTACGTTGCGCCGGCGCCGGTCTCGACCGAATTGCGGTTCCCGGGCAAGGTGATCGAGCTGGCTGACGCGTCCCTGCTGGTGTCGTCGTCGGCACAGCACTCGCTGGTGCACCTCGAAGCCGACGGTGAGACGGTCCGGCGCCGGATCGGCAACGGTACGCGCGGCCGGTCCGACGGCGTCGGCTCGATCGCCCAGTTCTCGGAGCCACAGGGCCTGGTGCTGCTTCCGCCGCACGAGGCCGAAGTCGCGGGGTATGACGTGGTCGTCGCAGACTCGGTGAATCATCTGCTCCGAGGCGTACGGCTGGAGGACGGCTCGGTCACCACGATCGCCGGCAGCGGTCATCCGCTCCGGACCGTGCCGGACGGCGGTGCCCACGACGCGACCTCGGTGGACATGTCGTCACCGTGGGACGTCGCCTGGTACGACGACCGGGTCGTGATCGCGATGGCCGGCGTACATCAGCTGTGGTGGTTTGATCCGATCAAGCGGACGACCGGCGTCTACGCCGGCACGACCGTCGAAGCCCTCAAGGACGGCCCGCTCGTCGATGTCTGGATGGCGCAGCCGTCGGGCCTGTCCGCCACCGGAGACCGACTCTGGATTGCGGACAGCGAATCGTCGGCGATCCGCTTCGTCCAGGACGACGAGATGCACACCGTCGCCGGCCAGGGCCTCTTCGACTTCGGCTTGGTGGACGGCCCGGCCAACGTTGCGTTGTTCCAGCATCCGTTGGGGCTGTGCGCGCTGCCGGACGGTTCGGTGCTCGTCGCCGATACCTACAACGGCGCGGTCCGGCTGATCTCGGCTCCCTCGTCCGACGACGGCCGTACCGTCACGACGATCGCGACCGGGTTGGCTGAACCGAGCGACGTGCTGCTCACCGCGGATGGCGGCGCGATCGTGGTGGAGTCGGCGGGGCATCGTTTGACCCGGCTGGCGCCCGGAGCGCTCGCGTCGGCGGGCATCCGCACCGAAGGCGTACGCATGCGCACCGAGCGCCCGGCGACGCTTCTTCGCCCGGGCACCGTACGGCTGGACGTCATGTTCACGCCGCCGGTCGGGCAGAAGCTGGACGAATCGTTCGGACCGTCCACGCGCCTCCAGATCTCCGCATCCCCGCCGGAGCTGCTGATCGAAGGCGCGGGCGTGACGACCGACCTGTCGAGGTCGCTGATGATCGCCGATAACGTCCCGAACGGGATCCTGCAGGTCGTGGCCCAGGCCGCCACGTGCGACGCGGTCGCCGAATTCCCGGCGTGTCACCTAACCAGACAAGACTGGGGCGTCCCGATCAAGGTGACCCCGGACGGAGCCGACCACCTAGCGTTGATCCTCCACAACATCACCCCTTAGACCCCAGTTGATCCTGGAGTTAGTTGACGCGTCGGCGGCGTGTCGCTCTCATAACTCCAGGATCAACTTCGCGGGCCGTTCATACGCCGGCGAACGGGGACGTCGCCACGCCTGCCGAATGCAGCGCGGTTCGCACCGACGTCGCCAGGGCTACCGCCCCGGGCGTATCCCCGTGTACGCAGATCGACTCCACCGGCATCGTCAGCAGCGTCCCGTCGACCGCGGTGACCTCGGACGACACCGCCATCCGGACAGCTCGGGACACCACCTCATCCACGTCGGTGACCAGAGCATCCGGCGACGACCGCGGCACGAGCGAACCATCCGGCCGGTACGCCCGGTCGGCGAACCCCTCGGCCACCGCCCGCAGACCCGCGTCGTACGTGGCACGGAGCAGCGCCGATGAGGGAAGTCCAAGAATCGCCAGTTCTTGCGAGTATTCGGACACCGCCGCGACGATCGCATCGGCCTGAACGGTGTCCCAGACGGCGCTGTTGTAGAGCGCGCCGTGCGGCTTCACGTACGCGACGTGAGTGCCGGCCACGCGCGCGATCCCGTCGAGAGCCGCGAGCTGGTAAATGATCTCGTCCCGCAGTTCGGCCGGGTCGTACTCGATCCGCCGTCGTCCGAAACCCGCGATGTCCCGGTACGAAACCTGCGCTCCGACCGCGACGCCGTTCGCTGCCGCCGCGACGCAGACCCGCCGCATCGTCACGGCGTCGCCGGCGTGGAAGCCACACGCGACGTTTGCCGAGGTCACGACCGCGAGTAGCGCGTCGTCGTCGCCGAGGCGCCAGGCGCCGAAGCCTTCGCCGAGATCGGCGTTCAGATCCATCGACTCACTCCCGTCGTCGGAAATCACATGAACTCGGTCGCCGACATCTGGGCCCAGATATAACGACTCACATGGTCCGGAAGCGCACGACGCCGCCCGGTCGCACTTGCGCGAGCCGGGACACGTCGCGCGGATCGACGACGCCGATCACCGGGTACCCGCCGGTCGTCGGATGATCCGCGAGAAACACGATCGGCTGTCCATCCGGCGCGACCTGCACCGCACCGAGCACGATGCCTTCGCTCGGCAATTCGGCGGCGTTCGCGCGCACGAGCGGAACGCCGGCCAATCGCGCGCCGACGCGGTTACTCGACATCGTCAACGTGTACGCGGAACCGCACAACACGTCCCGAGTGCTCGGCTCGAACCAGTCATCCCGTGGCCCGAACCGAATCCGCAGCTCGACGACGGTTTCGTCGTCTCGGTCCAGCGCGGCGATCTCGGTGACCGTACGGAGTTCGGGCGTTGCTGATCCGATTGGGAGCAGGTCGCCGTTGCGCAGCGGCGCCGGACCGATGCCGGCCAGCGTGTCGCGCGAGCGGCTGCCCAGAACCGGTGGCACGTCGATGCCACCCCGGACGGCGAGGTAGGTGCGGACTCCGGCGCTCGCCGGCCCGATTCGGAGCGTGGCGGTTGCGCGTACCGGAAAAGGGGTGTGCCGGGGTTGATCTTCGCCATCCACCGCGAGCGCCGCGGGCGCTCCGGTTACCGCGACGACCGCGGGTGTACGGAATCGCAGCGTGCACCCGGTGAGCGTGATTTCCAGGCCGGCCGCGTCCGGATCGTTGCCGACGAGCGCGTTCGCCCTGGCCAGCGCGGGTGTGTCGAGAGCGCCCGCGCATGGCACGCCGAGATGCGCCCAGCCGAATCGGCCACGATCCTGGATCGTGGTCAGCGCACCCGCCTTGATGACCTCGATCACGGAGTCAGCCTCACCAGGTCACCGTGGCGCAAATGCGCCGGCGGGTCCTGGTCGACGTCGAACATGACCACGTCGGTGTGACCAATCAGGTGCCAGCCGCCGGGGGATGCGGTCGGATAAATGCCGGCGTACGTGTCGGCCAGCGCGACACTGCCGCTGGGCACGCGGGTGCGCGGAGTGGTCAGCCGTGGTACGGCAAGTTCCGGTGGCAGTCCGGCGAGGTATGCGAAGCCAGGCGCGAATCCGAAGAACGCGACCCGGAACTCGATCGCGCTGATCGTGGTGATCGCCTCCGCAGTCGTCATGCCCCAGAGGGCAGAGACGGCGTCGAGGTCGGCTCCGTCGTACCGAACGGGAATGTGGACTTTCCTGGGTTCGATCTTCGCAGCCGAGGTTTCCACTCGCCACGTCCGGATCTCGGCGGCCGCGGCTTTCGGGTCGGCGAGGCCATCCAGGAGCAGCGTACGGGCGCCGGGAACGATTTCCCGGACTCGGATCGTGCTGGCGACGACGGCCGACCGCCAGGCTTCGACATCACTTTCGCCGACCTCGATCATCAGCGCGGCCGCCCCGACCAAGCGAATGTTCACGATCACCATTATCGGTGGTCGGTGACGCCCCTCACTGCCTACTGATTAGTAACCTACGGTCCCGTAGCCTGGGACGCGTGACCGCCACCGACACCCGCCTTCGGCCGACCGACCTCGGCAAACCGAGGATGCGAGGCTGGCTTCACACGTACGCGTTCTTTGTCGCGATCGTCGCCGGTGTCGTGCTGTCGGCGGTGGCGGCCACGCGTGGCGGCATCGCACCGCTGGTCAGCTGTGTCATTTACAGCCTGACGATCTGCGGGCTGTTCGGGACGAGCGCGCTCTACCACCGGCGCGTCTGGTCGCCACGCGGATACCAGATCATGCGCCGGCTCGATCACTCGATGATCTTTGTGTTCATCGCCGGTACCTACACGCCGTTCTGCGTGCTGTTGTTGTCGCCGACGAAGGCGACCGTGATCCTGTCGATCGTGTGGGGCGGCGCGATCCTCGGCGTGGGCATGAAGATGATCACGCCGAACGCGCCACGTTGGTTGTCAGCACCCCTGTACGTGCTGCTCGGCTGGGTCGCGGTCGCAGTCTTCCCGGACATCCTGCACAACGGCGGTGTCACGGTGTTCGTGTTGATGCTCGTCGGGGGGCTGTTCTACACGCTGGGTGCCGTCCTCTATGCGCTACGGAAACCGAATCCGTGGCCCGCGACGTTCGGGCATCACGAGTTCTTCCACGCCTGCACGCTGCTGGCCGCAATCGCCCATCAGGCGGCGATCTACTACGCCCTCTTCTCCTAGCCCGTCGCGGAGTGATTTCAGATCTTGGCGGGTGATGGTGATCAAATCGCCATGATCACAACACTCGGCGTCCACTGGAGCCAAGATTCGCGATCTTCGGACCCTAGGTCGATGAGTCGCCGGGTTGTGTCCGGCCGGTCGACGTGCCGTGGAAAGCTTGTGCCATGACCGATCGTGTGCTGGTGATCATGCGCCATGCGAAGGCCGAGCAGTCCGAATCGAAACGTGACATCGATCGAGTTCTGACGGAACGCGGACATGCGGATGCACGAGCCGCGGGCGTCTGGCTCGCGTCGAACGGCATTGCGCCGGATGCGGTCCTCTGTTCGCCGTCGGCGCGTACGCGGGGGACCTGGTACGAGGTGGCGATCGGCATGGCGGAGACCAATGGTTCGGCGTCGCCGACCGTCGTCTATGAGGCGGACCTCTACTACGGCGGGGTTTCCACGCTGCTCGAGCACGTCCGGTCGACCGGATCCGACGCGACAGCGCTGCTGGTCATCGGCCACAATCCGACGGTTTCAGGGCTGTCGTTGCGCCTTGATGACGGGCGGATGCGCGCGGCGGGCGGCCTGCGTACAGCTGGGATTGCGGTACATCGGGTGACGAGCGAATGGGCCGATCTGGCCGGGGCCGACTTGACGGCTGAAGAGACTCCGAGGGGCTAGAAGTTGATCCTGGAGTTAGTTGACGCGTCGCCGGTGTGTCGCGCTACTAACTCCAGGATCAACTGGAGGTTGTGTGGCTAGAAGGCTTCTTCGGGGACGTCCATCAGGTCGAGCTGGGTCGACTCGACGATTTTGCGGTCAGCGCGGATCCGGGGAAGGATCTCGCGAGCGAAGAAGCGGGCCGCCGCGATCTTGCCGGTGTAGAACGCCCGATCTGCTTCACTGACATCGCCGTCCAGCGCCGCCAGCGCAACCGCCGCCTGACGCTGGAGCAGCCACGCGACCATGATGTCGCCGAGCGCGAGCAGAACGCGGCGGGAGCTAAGACCGACCCGGTACAGCTCGGTCGGGTTCTCCTGGGCCGCCATGATCCAGCCGGTCACGGTGCCGATCATCGATGACACGTCGGCCAAGGCCGAACCGAGCGCGAGCCGCTCCTCTTTGAGCTGCCCGCCCTCGGAGTCCGAGTCCGACGATGCCACGAACGCCTGGATCTCCGTAGCCACGACGCCGAGCGCCCGGCCACGGTCCTTCACGATCTTGCGGAACACCAGATCGAGGCTCTGAATCGCGGTCGTACCCTCGTACAGGGTGTCGATCTTCGCGTCCCGCACGTACTGCTCAAGCGGGTAATCCTGCAGGAAGCCGGAACCGCCGAAGGTCTGTAGTGACTCGTGGCTGAGCAGCTCGTACGCGCGCTCGGAGCCGCAACCCTTGACCAGCGGAAGAAGCAGGTCGTTCACCCGCGTGGCCGACTTCGCGGCTTCGACGTCACCGTCGAGCGTGGCGATCCGCACCGCGTCCTGCCACGAAGCCGTGTAGCAGACCAGGGCGCGTAGCCCCTCCGCGTACGCCTTCTGCAGCATGAGCGAACGGCGTACGTCCGGGTGGTGGGTGATCGTGACACGCGGCGCGGCCTTGTCGGCCTGCTGGACGAGATCGGCGCCCTGAACGCGGGACTTCGCGTACTCCAGCGCGTTCTGGTAGCCGGTCGACAACGTGGCGATCGCCTTCGTGCCGACCATCATGCGTGCGTACTCAATGATCATGAACATCTGCCGGATGCCGTCGTGCACATCGCCCATCAGCCAGCCCTGCGCCGGTACGCCGTGCTCGCCGAACGTCAACTCGCAGGTCGTGGACGCCTTGAGGCCCATCTTGTGCTCGACGTTCGTGGCGAACACACCGTTGCGTTCGCCCAGCGTCCCATCTTCGTTGAAGTGGAACTTCGGCACGATGAAAAGCGACAGGCCCTTGGTGCCGGGACCGGCTCCCGCCGGCCGCGCGAGCACGTAGTGCACGATGTTCTCGGACAGGTCATGCTCGCCGCTGGTGATAAAGCGCTTTACGCCTTCGATGTGCCAGGAGCCGTCGGCCTGGGGAACTGCCCGGGTGCGGCCGGCGCCGACGTCCGAGCCGGCGTCCGGCTCGGTCAGCACCATCGTGGATGCCCACTGGCGATCGATGAAAATCTTGGCCCACTGCTTCTGCTGCTCGGTGCCTTCGCGCCACAGCGTCGTCGCGAACGACGGTCCGGAGGCGTACATCCAGATCGGCGCGTTCGAACCCAACACCATCTCGGCGAGCGCCCACCAGAACGTGCGCGGGGCGGCGGTGCCGTCAAGCTCCGCCGGCAGGTCCATCCGCCAGAACTCACTGTCCATAAACGCCTGGTACGACCGGCGGAACGGCTCTGGCATCGTCACGCTGTGGGCCGCCGCATCGAATACCGGAGGCGTACGGTCGGTCGACGTGTAGCTGGCCGCGAGATCCTCGCTGGCGAGCCGGGACATCTCGGCGAGGATGCTGCGCGCCGTGTCGGCGTCGAGATCCGGGAATGCGGACGTGCCGAGCTGGCGGTCGACGCCGAACACTTCGAACAGGTTGAACTCAAGATCGCGCACATTGCTCTTGTAGTGGCTCATAATCCGCCCCCGGCCGCTCGATGTTACTGATCAGTAACGACACCCTATTACTCATCGGTAACTCGTGGCAAGCAAATGAGGGAAATGCAACAGCGCCCGTTTTGATCCCTTATATGGCGATAACACATAGGGCGAGTTAAGCGGCAAACCACCACGCCGCAACATATTCCATACAATGCGTCACTTGTCGCACAAGTAGTCGTTGAGCGGGTAACTCACGGTCGTAATAGGGGCTACCCCAGCATTTCGGCCCTCATCCGGGGAGGATCTGATGATCTCCAAATTGCTCGACGCAGTATTCACACCGAAGTACCCCCGCGGTTACGCGGGTCGTCACCGGGCCGAGTTCGCACTGGTCGGTGCGGCACGACCCACTCTTGCCAGGGCTCGCGCGATTGCCGGTCGCCTTGCTACGAGCTAGCCACAATTTGTTCCAACGCGACACGCCGCGCCGTCCTCACCGTTGAGGGCGGCGCGGTTCTATTCATTGGTACCGACTTCCCAATTCGGTACCGCGGCACTCGGCTCGGTCTGCGGCGTACCGGCGTACTCCATCAGAACCAACGCGATGTCATCGTCGAGCTTTCCGCCGACCCAAGCGGTCAACGCGCTTTCCAACGAGGCCAGACCATCCGAGACCGTACCGTGTCCGAGCAGGCCCCAGGCCCGCTCGCCGATCGGGAAGAACTCCCCGTCGCGGCGCGCTTCGGCCAGTCCGTCGGTGTACAACAGGATTCGGTCACCCGGTTCGAGTCGATCGACCCGTGTCTTGACCGCCGGCATGAAACCCAGCGGCGGCGCATGCGATGGAGGTTCGAGCGGGATCACCACACCGCGGCGAAGCAGCATCGGCGCCGGATGACCGCAGTTCACAATGGTCAGCGTGCCGCCGCGCTCCTCGGCGATCGCGATCGTCACGAAGTCCTCGTCGCCGACCGATCGGGAGACGGCTCGATCGAGATCGGCGACGATCGTTCGCAGGTCGGATCGTTCGTAGGCGACATGTCGATACGAGCCGAGCACGATGCTTGCCAGCCGTACGGCTTCGAGACCCTTGCCACGGACATCACCGATGATCATGCGTACGCCGTACGAGGTGTCGAGGGCTTCGTACAGGTCGCCACCGATATCGGCGGCCGCGCTTGCGGAAATGTAGCGCCCGGCCACCGCCAGCGGTCCGACCTGAGGGCCGAGCGGCGAGAGTACGGCGCCCTGCGCGACGCTGGCCAGGCGGGCGAGTTCGGTGACGCGCTCGGCTTGACGGGCCCGCAGCGTGCCTACGACGGCGGCGATTGCGGTCGAGACCACGATGCCGATGATGTTGATTGCGCTCGTGGGATTCCACGACGGGTGCATACCGAACAGGACACCGATCACGGTCGCCAGTGCACCGACGGCGACCACTTCGGGCCATGCCGCGAACGCGGCCGTCAAGAACGGTGCCGCCGCGAACAGGCCGATGAAGTGTGGCTGCGCGCCGTCCGCGAGGTCCGTGGCCGAAATGATCGCGAGCAACACAAGGGCCGCGCCGATGCCGGCGCGGGACTCGGTGCTCAGCGGGCGACCGCCCGGCCACATACGGATCTTCACTCGACTCTCCGTTGCCAGCATGCCTGATCGACAGTGCCAAACCTCATCGGCCGTGCGGACGTCCTGCGCCCCTTACACGGCACTGTTACCCCTCGGGTCGCTGAAATCCACGCGGATGGGCAACCATTCGGCACACTCGGGTCAACGGAAACAAGCATCAGTCGTGCATCCTTAGTCCGTGCGCCGTTACATCGACTTGAATCGAGCCCAATTCCTGCGCCTACTCAGCACCGGGACCAGTCCTGCGCACAAATCCTGCGCGGAGGCGATCCGCGGCGGTGCCGCGTTCCGGATCCATCACGACACGGTCGGTCGCGAGGGTACGCTCCGGATCTACGCGCTCCGGGCACAGACGGCGCACCTCGAAGCGGTCCCGACAATCGGAGTCGAAGAAGCAGTCAAGGATCTGGCGAATACGGCGTACCCCCGTCTTCGCGTCGCGGCCGTCAGCGCCGACTACGACTACGTGCTCTTCTTCGACCCGGACTGCACCGAACTGATCGCCGTGATGGGCATCATCGGCCGCTCGCCGCGCTAGCCTGCTCGTGGCGCTTGAGGGTAGTCGCGTCACAGTTGGCAAAACAGGTAGAGTGACTCCGCACGCGGGTGTAGTTCAATGGCAGAACATCAGCTTCCCAAGCTGACAGTGCGGGTTCGATTCCCGTCACCCGCTCCACGTTTATACAGGTAGAAGGCTTGCTTCAGTGAAGTCCTTCGATCTCATCAGCAAATTTGCTGGGGAATTGCTGGGGATCTTGGATCTGACCAGCGGAAACATCGCCCTATTAGAACTGAGCGGCGGATGACGGGCGGCGTATCGACGCGCTCATGACGCCAGTAGCCCTTTGTCGCCGCTTACCTCGGAACCAGAGACGTGCAGTGTTACTTCTGGCGAGGACGCGGCACCTGACCTGCGGCTGGCGACTACCAGCACGGCAGCAGAGATCACCAGGACGGCGGCGGTGGCCAGCATGACCGGGGTGTATCCCGCGGCACCGGCAGCGAGCGCAGCGGCACCGAGGGGTGCACCGGCTTTCATCGTGTTCATCGGCGCGGCCATGGCCGCGGAAATGGAGGCGTAGGCACTGGTGGTGTACCGCTCGGCAAGTATCGCGGGTCGGGCGATGGTCGCGACGCCGAAGCCGAGCCCGATCAGGATGACGCAGACGATGGCGCCGGTGGCTGAGGCTCCGGCCCAGGGCAGGGTGGCGACCCCGGCAGCCTGGAGGACGAACACGACGGCGGTGATTGCGGCGATCGGTAGGCGGCGGCGCAGTCCGGTGGTGACGAGGCGGCCGGTGACGGATAGGACGCCGAGGAGTCCTGCGACGGTGGCGGCGAACAGTGGCGTGTGGCCGAGGGTGGTCAGGTAGGTGATGAGCAGGACGCCGATGACGGCTACCGCGGCTCCTTGGCCGGCGAACCCGGTCAGCAGCAGCCAGAATTCGCGGCCTGTGATCGCCTGGCGTACCTGTGTGTTGTGCACGGCTCGGTGGTCATCGCCGATGAGTACGCGGTCACGCGGGAGCAGCGCCGCGTGCAGCGGCACCGTCGTGACGAGGTGGATGGCGGCGAGGACGACCAGGGCGTGACGCCAGCCGAGGTGCTGGTTGAGGAGACCGGCGAGTGGCAGGAAGATGCTGGATGCGAATCCGGCGACGATCGTGACGGTCAGCAACGCGCCCGCCCGCCGCTGCGAGGGGACGGTGCGGATGATGACCGCGAATGCTGGTTCGTAAAGGACCATCGCGGACGCGACACCCACGATCACGAACACCGCATACAGGCCGGCGACGGTATGGACCTGTGACCAGCCGACGATCGAGGCGGTGCCGAGGACCGACCCGGTGGTCATCAGCCGGTGGCCGCCGCGCCGGTCCACCCACCGGCCCACCAAAATCCCGGTGAGACCCGTCACGACGACCGAGACGGCCAGCGCGCCGGCAACGACGGTGACGCTCGTGTGCAGGCTGGCCGCGATCGGTGCGAGGAATACGGAGAAGGCGTAGTACAGGATTCCGTAGCCGGCGGTCTGGGTGACCGACAACGCGGTGAGCATCCAGCGCCGTTGTGAATGGTGGAGGCCGCCGCCCCCGGCAGGGACGACGGCCTCGACCGCGGCGGGTTCAGCCACAACACGAGCCACCGGCAGTGGCGTCGGCCTGCGGTTGATTGAGGATCGGCAGGCCGAGCAGGCCACCGGAGATCGCGGTTCCGAGTCCTACCGCAACCGGGACCGTAGCGGCGGGGGAGCCGCAGCAGGAACCGCCGTCCGTCTCACCGAGCGCTGGGGTGGAGGAGCAGACGCCGGTTTCGGGTAGGTCGAGTTGGACGTCGCGGGCGGCTCCCCAGTCACCGGCGAGCGCGGCGACGACGGAGCGGGCCTGTTCGTAGCCGGTGGCCATGAGGAAGGTCGGCGCCCGTCCGTAGGACTTCGCGCCGATCGCGTAGAAATCCTGTTCGGGGTGGGTGAGTTCGTCGACGCCGTGGGGTGGGACGGTGCCGCAGGAGTGCTCGTTCGGGTCGATCAGCGGGGCGAGTGCCCGGGTCGAGTCCAGGATCGGGTCGAGGTCGAGGCGCAGTTCGGTGGCGATGGTGTGGTCGGGTCGGAATCCGGTCGCGGACACGATCCGGTCGACGGTCACGGTGCGACCGTCGCGGGCCGTGACGGTGACTCCGTCCACAGCGGTGTCGAGACGCTGCACGGAGAACCCGGCGAGCAGGGTGATCGCGCCGCTGTCGACGAGGGCATGGACTTTCGAGCCGAGAGCGCCGCGGGCAGGGAGGGCGTCGTCGTCTTCGCCGCCGTAGGTGCGGGCCGGGGTGCCGGTCCGGATCGCCCACGAGATCGTCGTGCCGGGCTCGTCTGCGGCGAGCTGGGCGAGCGCCAGGAGCGTGTTTGCGGCGGAGTGGCCTGCACCGACCACGAGAGTGTGTCGGCCGGCGTAGCGATCGCGGTCCGCGCCGAGAACGTCGGGCAGCGCACTGTCGATGAACGCGGCGGCCTGGGGTTCGCCGTGCGCGGGCAGACCAGAGGCGCCGAGGACGTTCGGGGTCGGCCAGGTACCGGAGGCGTCGATGACCGCCGAGGCGGTGAGTTCGGTGCCGTCGGCAAGGCGGATCAGGAAGGGCGCGTTGTCGCGGCCGGCGGTGCGGACCCGGTCGATTCCGTCGCGGCCGATCATCGCTACGCGGGTGCTGTAGCGGATGTGCGGCGCGATTACGGCGAGCTTCGCGAGGGGTTCGAGGTAGGTGCCCACAAGGTCGGCGCCGGTGGGGAGCCGGTCGAGCGTCCGGTGCGGTCCAGCCGTCGGCTTCCAACAGCCGGCGGGCGGCGGGGTCGATGTCGTAGCGCCACGGGGAGAACAGCCGCACGTGACCCCACCGGCTGATCGCGGCACCGGCGGCCGGTCCGGATTCGAGCACGATGTAGTCGATGCCGCGTTCGGTGAGTTCGGCGGCGGCAGCCAGTCCGACGGGTCCGGCGCCGATCACGACGACTGGCTGGGTGGTGTCGCTGGTCATGTGGGTCCCTTCCGTATGTTGTTTCGATGATTCTCTAATCACTCTGCCTAGATTGGCATCTAGTTAGACATCTGTCAACACAGAGCGCGTTTACCGGATAGCGGGCTGCGGTACGCCATACGCAGGGGCCGCCACTAACTGTGGTGGCGGTCGAAATCGCCGATCAACGTCGAGTGCTGTTGTGGATAAGGATCCGGACTGTTGCGACGGTCAGCCAGGTGGCCTCGACCAGGGTGGAGGTCTCGACCCGGTCGGGGGTTTCGGCTGGGGTCTGGTAGCCGGGCATGCCCATCCCGATACCGATCGCGGGCAGGCCGGCTGCGGCGTACCGGCGATTGTCCGACGGCATCGCCGCCGCCACGAGCGGAATGCCGGTTGCGGCGCCGGCCTGGTCGAGTGCGGCGAGGAGCCGGTGCGCGGGACCGCCTGCCTCGATCGCGGCGGCGCCCGAAAGTTGCGCAGCACCGTCGATGTTGAGCACGAACGTGCCCGGCCGCACCTGCGGGGCGTGGTGGGCGGAGCCGACTGCGCCGATCTCTTCGCCGTCGAGCAGCGCGACCGCCAAGCCGACGCCGTCCGGTAGAAGCGTGCGCAGCAGTCGGGCGGCTTCGATGGCGACGGCGACCCCGGAAGCGTTGTCACATGCTGCGGGCAGCCGCACCACAGGGTCGTCGCCGACGCCGTCGAAGTGTGCGGTCAGCAGCACCGATGCGGCGTCCTCACCGTTCGGTTCGCGGAAGACGGCGTACACATTGACGCCCGCCGCTGCCGCGGTGCGCAGCGGTAGCGATGCGGTGACCTGCATGTCGCCGTCGGCGTCGTCGGTGAGCTGCCGGTGTATATCGGTGCGCAGCGAGAGCACGGGCAGCGGCCCGGCGGCGGGTCCTGCGATCATCTTCGGCATCCAGCCGGCGTCGTCGGTGCCGCGCGGCACGAGGAGCCCTACCGCTCCGACGGCGTGCGCTGCCGCCGCGACGTCCGGTCTGTATGCCGGTGCGAGCAGCCACCGCCCGGATGCAGCGGTCCCTGTGGTGACGGGCGCGGCGAGTGGCTTCGGCAGGTGTGCCGAGGCGAGGTGTTGGGCGAAGTCCCGCCGGTGCACGCCGACGTATGTGCGGCCGTCGGCGGTCCAGGTGAATGCCGGCATCGCGGACATCTCTTTCACCGGCGCGGTCGGGACCGGGTCAATGGTGACGGCGGCGCCGAGATCCCGCAGCTGTCCGGCCAGCCAGGTCGCGGCGGCCCGCCCGCCCGGGGTGCCGATCCGCCGGCCGGTGTACCGGTCGGCGGCGAGTTCGGTGACTATCGCGCGCAGGCGCTGCCGGGAAAGTGCCTCGGGGAAGTCGTCGGGGCCGGCGAGGTCGCTCGCCGGCCCCGTGCTGGACTCGGTCATCCGCAGCACCCGGCGCCTGCCGACACCGCCTCCGCCTTGGCCGCCGGGTCGCAGCACACCCCGGCCGCCGTGGCGGCCTCGGCCGTGCCGCAACACGTCGATGCTGCCGGCGCGCTCGGCGCCGTTGCCGCTGATGTGCTGACGGGCGCAGGGCTGCCGCAGCAGCCGCCCGCTGCGGGCGGAGTGAACGCCTCGGCCGGGTTGCCGGCGAATCCGCCGGTCTTCGTGGTGGTGTTGTCGCTCATGACGTGTCTCCTCTGTCTCGTGTCTCCGGTGATCTGGGTTAGCGGAACCCGGCGCCCCAGGACAGGGCCTGGGTCCGGGCGCGGTCACGGCGGGCCGCAGCGCGGCATGCCGCGGTGCATACCAGGGAGCAGCCGTCGCACCAGGTCACGGTGCCGGTGGCTTTCTTTCGTCCGAACATTGACGTCTCCCTTGCTGTTAGCTGGCTGCCTGTATCGGCGGCCACCTAAGTTGATGACTGTCTAAGTAGGTTCGAGCTTGCACCTTGTTTCGACATCTGTCAACCTAGAGTCATGTCAAAGCAACCGCTGTCGGTCCTGCAAACCTCCGGATGCTGCGCGCCGATCTCCCAGGCGCCGATCACACCGGCCGAGGCAATCGATCTCGCTGCGGCGTTTAAGGCACTCGGAGATCCGGTCCGGCTGCAACTGCTGTCGATGATCGCCTCGCACGCGGGCGGCGAGGTATGTGTCTGCGACCTGACCCCCGCCTTTGATCTGACCGGGCCGACGATCTCGCACCACCTGCGGGTGCTGCGCGAGGCCGGGCTGATCGACCATGAACGCCGTGGCACCTGGGTCTATTACTGGGCGATCCCGGCCAAGCTCAACGCCCTGTCCCAGCTCCTCGCGATCGGCGAGGCCGCCCTCGTCCCGGCAGGCTGACCTGACCGAGCGGGTTCATCGAATGTTCATGATCGGAGATTTGACCGGCTTACCAGCGAAGCTGTTTCATCATCACATGGTGATATCAGTTGCTGGTGATGAGAGCGTTGCCGAGACGCTCCGGGTGCTGGCAGATCCGACCCGGGCGGCGATCCTCGAAGCCCTCGCCGCCGGACCCGCGTGCACCTGCCACCTGGTCGACGACCTCGGTCTCGCCCAGTCGAACGTCTCCAACCATCTGCGGGCGCTGCGACAGGTCGGGCTGGTCGCGCGCGAGCCGCACGGCCGGTTCACCTACTACCGGCTGCTCCCCGACGCTCTGGCCGCCGCCGCCGCGCACCTCGCCGACCTCGCCGACCAGGCGCGTCGCAACGCCGAGATCCGCCGGGAGTGCGCGTGACCAGCCCACTGTGGCGGCGCCTCGCCGCCGAGTTCCTCGGCACGCTGCTACTGGTCACGGCCGTCGTCGGCTCCGGGATCATGGCCTCGCGGCTGTCGCCGACTGATGTCGGTCTGCAACTCCTGGAAAACTCGACCGCGACGGTGTTCGCCCTGACGATCCTGATCCTGGTGTTCGGGCCGATCTCCGGCGCGCATTTCAACCCGGTCGTCTCGGCCGCCGACTGGTGGCTGCACCGCCACAGCCCCGACGGCTTGTCCGGCCGTGACCTCGGCACTTACACCGTCGCCCAGATCGGCGGCGCGATCTGCGGGTCGCTTCTGGCCAACGCCATGTTCGCGATACCCCTCGAATGGTCGACGAAGCACCGCACCGGGATACACCTGTGGCTGGGTGAGACCGTCGCGACCGCCGGGCTGCTGCTGCTGATCTTCGCCCTGGTCCGCACCGGCCGGGCCGCCATCGCCGCCCCCGCTGTGGGCGCCTACATCGGCGCCGCGTACTGGTTCACCTCGTCGACCTCGTTCGCGAATCCCGCCGTCACGATCGGCCGGGCGTTCAGCGACACCTTCGCCGGTATCGCGCCCGTCTCCGTGCCCGGATTCGTGGTCGCGCAGATCATCGGCCTGCTGGTCGGCCTCGGCCTGATCGCGGTCCTGTACCCGCACCACCGGGCCGACGACGCGGTCGTGCTCGCCGCCGTCGACGCCGAAACACCGGCGGCCACCACGGCGACCGCCCGAACCTGACCTGCCCGTGCGCCGACTTTCCGATCAATTCGTTGCGACGACCAGTGGAGCCCATGCCATGACCAGCACCACCAGCAGGCCGAGTGTCCTGTTCGTTTGCGTCCACAACGCCGGCCGCTCCCAGATGGCCGCCGGCTGGCTGCGTCACCTCGCCGGCGACACCATCGAAGCCCGCTCCGCCGGGTCGGAACCGCGCGACCAGATCAACCCGGTCGCGGTCGCCGCGATGGCCGAGGTCGGCATCGACATCTCTACCGGCATCCCGAAGAGACTCGACTGGGATCTCGCCGAAGGTGCCGACGTCATCATCACCATGGGCTGCGGCGACACTTGCCCGGTGTTCCCCGGCAAACGCTACGAGGACTGGGCGCTGACCGACCCGGCCGGACAACCGATCGAGGTCGTCCGGACCGTGCGGGACGAGATCCGCGACCGGGTCACCACCCTCGTCGCCGAACTGCTTCCCGCCGACACCGCCTAACCTCCTGGCCGGATGGCCTATCCGATCGTCGCGGCGGTACGGGCGGCGAGAGTCCAGGCGTGCGCGGCGACCTGGACCGCGTCATACGGTGACCCCAGCGGCGGTGCGTAGGACAGGTCGAGGTCGCTGACCTCGGCCACTGTCACCGCGTGATGCAACGCGACCGCGTACACGTCCACCCGCTTCGCGACGCTCGCGCGCCAGGTGCTCATCGGCCACCACCAGTTGCCGAAGGCGGACGGGAACGATGCGCGAAAAGTTGATCGTTGGAATTTATGAACCATGGTTGACCTCCGGTTATGGAGGCCCCGAACCAGCGTCGCTCCCCGAAAATTGCTGGGGATCTTGCTGGGGAACGACGTCGAACTCACCCGTACGAGCCCGAACCGGGCCGGACGACGCTGTAACGTAGCCGCACGTCAACGGCCTTTCCGGGATGAAAACCGACCACCACGAGTGAACCGGGCGGAATTGTTCGCCGAGGACGACGATTGGGGCTACGGGCCACCCCGCTATTGCGGCTAGTGAGGCGTGACGGCCGCGGCAAAAGGCGCGGCAACGAGCATGTGCTGATGGACATCGAACTAGCCTGACGGCCCGCAGATTGCGGTCTTGAAACCGCCGTCCTCGCGATAGGTGAGAGCGCGATCCACTCGTCGAATCGGCTCGATCAGCGTTCATAGGTATTGCGTGACCGCGCTGGGCAGTTCACCTTGACCGAGCCCAAAATACGCGACGAAGTTTCGCAGGAAGGCGCGGAACTGTGCGGAATGTGTTGGGAAGATGCACTGCGCGGGTCGAACACAATCCGCGCAACAACCGGATGCGCGCGCTAATCGAGTGGCGAGGTGTCCCGGACCAGGACGGTCAGCGTCCCCGGGTCCGGGATCGGGAACTCGGTGAAGCCGAGCCGGTCGTAGAACCGGCGGGCACCGGTGTTCGTGGTCAGCATCTCCAGGTGCATGGCCGGGACGCCGTCGGCGCGCAGGCCGTCGGTCAGCCGGGCCATGAGGGCGCGGCCGTACCCGTGGCCCTGCCACTCGGGCAGCAGGTCGATGTGCAGATGCGCGGGGTACGCCGCGAGTTCCGGCCGGACCCGCCACTGCGGATGGTGGTGGAATGCCCGCATCCGGTCCTGCGCGGTGACCGGCGGATCGGGCGGGACCGGGATCCGGTCCCGCGTCGACGGCACCCACTCGTCGCGGAGCCGCCGGGCGAACGCGGCGGTGTCCGGCGTGCCGAGCACGTAGCCGACCGCCTGCCCGCCGCCGTCGTCGAGGACGTGCGCGTGCCGCGGTTCGAGCTGCAGGTAGGGCACGGCGAACAGGTCGCCCCACAGCCGGTCGTCGTCGAACTGCCCGCGCGCGTCGGCTCCGCCGTCGGCGGTGCGGACGCAGATGTCGTACAGGGCGTTGACGTCGGACGCAACGGCGGTACGCAGGAACGCAGGCATACCGCCAACCTACGATGCCGCACCGACGCCCCGGTCAGGGGTAGGTGCGGCCCTTCCAGAGCGCGTCGGCTTCTTGCGCGGCTGGGGCCACGGGCGATTCCAGAGCCTCGCGCACCGTGCGGCGATGGACGTTGTACTTGTTGGCCGAGGCGCGGATCGACAACTGCTCCACCCGGGCGTCCCGGTGGATCGCGGCGAACAGGTCGACCTTCGACGTCCCGGCCATCCGACCTCCCCATCAGCAGAGCAGCTCGAGCATTTCACCACAAAGAAAATGGGGCCAGAACTCGTTCCCAGCGATCACCCCACCGGGCGACGGTGGGGGCAAAACTCACCATTACCGATTCCGCGATCAAGAACGTGGGGCCGACGTTCATTCCCAGACGGGGCACTACTGATCCTCAGAGCCAAGCGCGGCGGTACCAAGCCAGGCGGCGGACGGGTTGGGTCGAGGTCGGCAAAGGTCCATTGAAAGTCGCTTCGACGTGGGCCATCAACGGGCCATTCCGGCTGGCTACACGAGGTACGGCCAGGCCACTACTGGCCGAAGCACGCCGAGGTCAGCCAGGTCGATTTACGGGTGTCGCATGGTTCCCAAGCTGACAATGCGGGTTCGATTCCCGTCACCCGCTCCACGACAAAAGCCCGGGCCGCCATTTGGCCTCGCTCGAAGACGCGTCCTGCACGGTACAGCGCGATCGGCTAGTGTCCGGGACCATGCCTGCGGAGAACGTGCACCAACCTCTACCTGAGCACGAGCTCGTCGCCACCGACTCCACGACGGTCTACGCAAACCGCTGGATGACTGTGCGCGAGGACAAGACGCTGCGGCATGACGGCGTCGAAGGGATCTACGGGGTTATCGACAAGCCAGACTTCGCGCTCGTGGTCCCCTACGCCGACAGCGGCTTCCACCTCGTCG
This sequence comes from uncultured Actinomycetota bacterium, assembly GCA_963831705.1. GTDB lineage: Bacteria > Actinomycetota > Actinomycetes > Mycobacteriales > Micromonosporaceae > DASQPR01. Next base: position 1,793,939 of record CAWHRE010000010.1, read on the forward strand.
AGCAATACCGGTACCCGGTCAAAGGCCGCTACTGGGAGTTTCCCCAGGGCTCGTGGGAGGCCAACCCTGACGTGGATCCGCTCGCCCTGGCTCGCGGGGAACTCGCTGAGGAGACCGGCCTGCGCGCCGGGGCCATGACACCACTGGGCTACCTATTCGAGGCATGCGGGTACAGCACCCAGGGCTTCCACGTGATCCTCGCGACCGACCTGACTCCCGGCGAGCCCAACCTGGAGGAATCGGAGGCCGGATTGATCAGCCGCTGGTTCCCAGAATCACAGGTGTGGCAACTAATCGCCGAGGGGAGTCTCAGAGACGCGCCAACGATCGCAGCGCTCGCACTGTTCCACCAGCACCGGTTTCTGATAAGTCCCTCACCAGCGATGCTAGGACTTGGGACGGCACATCGCTTGGTCGATCGCGGCCATCGCGGCCATGACGGCGATGTCCGGATCGGGGTCGGCCAGGTTGCTCCAAACCTGGGGATCGCACGGCCGGCCGCCGAGGTCTTGTGGTGCTTCTGAATCCTCCCAGACGGCTCGTGCAGTTGCGCCGCTGGAAGCGAGTGGAACCACGCTCACCCCACGATCGAGTGCCCACTGCACTTCTGCGCTGGTGTGCCGTCCACCTCCGATGACAAGAAGCGTGCGGCACTCATCGAGGACACTACCGACGAGTTCTTCCTGGTCAAGATCGGTAAAGATCGCGGTACCAACACGGGAGTCCGTCGGCGGCGCGTGTTCTCCGGGCGCTTTGGGAAAGTAAATCCGGAACCGGTCTGGGGTGTATCGGCCGCTGGCTCGCAGGAGTTGGGCGAGTCTGTCTGTGACGCCCCAACCTGCTGGTCCGCCGACCGAAGTGATCTCCCACGAGGGCGGACGAGCCGTGAGAGCGACCGCGACCTTGTTGTACCAAGGCTCCAGGTCGGTCTGGTCACCGCTCCCACTGACGAACAAGCGTTCCGGACGGGTGCGTCTGGTGACCGCCTGCAGCACTGCGGTCAACTCGCTGAAATCGCCGATCTCACAGACGTGTACGCCGCTACTTTCCAGATCGCAGACTCGAAGCTCATGAAGTTGGATCGCGGCGGGGCTGGTCGGTCGGCGGAGGACGGTGAGGTGACGGTCCGCGGCTGCTGTGCCGTAGCGACGAGCAAGTCGCAGGAGCACGTCGATATTTGGATCGGCGAAACTGAAGCCGAGGAACAACATCGTATGGGTCAGATACGACGCCCGCAGCAGTGCCCACATCCGAGGGTGAGTGTCCTCGTACTGCTCGAAGTCACTGCGAGTGATCACTGGGGGAGCCATCCAGGTAGGCGGGGAATCCGCACTGAGGCTGCCGTGCATTTTGATGATCGTTCGGCGGCCGGCACCGATATCGAGAGCGTCGCTGTCCCGAGCGGCGACACTGGCATTGGGGGCCGCCATTTCCAGCAACGGATCAAAATTGGTCGTCCAGACCTCATCGATTGGAAGCTTCGCGATCAGGTGATGGCTCTGCGCCGGCATTTTGTAGGCCGACAATGCATTGCGCAGATGGGCCTCCAGAGCCGGGCGCCGGCCCGGAGCGTTTTGTTCGTAGTACTCGGCCAGCAACGGAAGATCCGCGAACTCCTGCGCGACTCCGATCTCGGCGGCAAGCGGGACCAGAAGGTCGTTCCAGGTGGGCAACCCGGCCGCTGTGGACAGGCCCGCGCCAACGAACAGCGACGCGACGCCGGCATCGACAGCGCGGCCAAAGATGCCAACGAGTTCGTACCGGTCAATCGTCATCCGACCAGCGTGTCACTTGAAGACGCACCTGAAGCACGGATTTTGCTTATCCGGTGCGCTGATCGCGATGACTTTCCGGGTTCTGGTTGGTCTGATCTGATAGCTCGAAAGGGGGGCGGGAATGCAGATCAAGGTCAACGGTGTCGAGTTGTGCGTGGAGACGTTCGGGGATCGGGCGGATCCGCCGGTACTGCTGGTTGGCGTCACGATGCTGAGCTGGCCGGACGAGCTGTGCACGGCGCTGGCCGGGCGGTATGTGGTGCGCTACGACCTGCGCGATGCCGGCCAGTCGACGTTCGTCGACCCGGACGCGCCCGCCTACGACTTGCGTGACCTGGTGACCGACGCGTCCGAGCTGTTGCTGGCGCTGGACCTGGCACGTACACACGTGGTCGGCATGGGCGTCGGAGGTTTCGTGGCGCAATTGCTGGCTCTCGATCACGCCGAGCAGGTTGCGTCACTGACGTTGGTTTCCACCCGCCCGGTCGCTCCGGGCCCGGTCGATCCCGACCTGCCGGACCATGCGCCAGAGATGGCGCAGGTGTTCGGGCGTCCCCAGCCGGACTGGACCGATCGCGACGACGTGATCGACTACATGACCGGTTCCGCGCGGCTGATGTCCGGGTCGCGAGGATTCAATGAGCAAGAGGTACGGGCGACGGTCGGGTCGGTTTTCGATCGAGCGGGACGTACCGCGACGGCGCAGCGAGCGAGCCATCTGGGCAGCATGTTCGCCGGCATCGATTGTCGGCCGCGATGGCGCGAGCGGCTCTCCGAGATCACCGCGCCGACTCTGGTGATCCACGGGGACGAGGATCCGTTCTTTCCGCACCGGAACGGCGTGGCGTTGGCGGCCGAGATTCCAGGTGCCACGCTGCTCACGTTGCCCGGCATCGGCCAGGGCGTACCGCGCGCGACATGGCCCACCGTCGTGGCCGCCCTGTTACGCCACACGTCCTGACCGGCAACGCCGACTCCTCTGCTGCGGTTACGTTGTCGGTACCGGCAGGTGGAAGACCGACCAACCGTCCACCGGCTGGAAACCGAGCCTTGCGTTGACCTGCCGCATATGCGTGTTCTCGTCGGCGTTCCACGCGTCGATAACCTGGAGAGCCGGCTCGTGTGCCCGTGCGTACGCGTGGTTGGCCGACTTCACGAGCACACCGAGACGCCGTCCCCGGTGGGCAGGCTGCCGAGCCGCTGTCGAGTACCAGTGATAACCACGACCGAGCTGGGTCGCCTCCTCGCGGCGTACCCGATCCGCGTCGTAGGACTTCTGCTCGACCGCCAGGTCACCGGTCGGGGCGTCGAGCATGAGGCGGGTCTGTAGAGCGGCGATATCGCCAATGATTTCTTCAGGTACCGCATCGCGCCACTGCACCAATGAATAGCCATCCGCATGGGTCCACGCTTCGGTCAGCACAGCCTGATCGGACCCGGCATGGTCGACCGTCCGGTACCCGGATCTGATGCTGGTCATGCCGGGTTGGTGACCGCGCTGGGTGAGGTATCGCGAGGCCCGCGACGAGGCTCCGGTTGTGCCGTCGTGCGGCTGCGTATACCTCCGCCAGCAGCTTGGTACCGATGCCGGCCGACTGGGCGTGGGGGAAGTCGGGCGAGTCATGGCGGGCAACCGCGACCACCGATTTGTCACTTGTCCGTTCGCGCAACCGATGAGAAGCTTTCGCATCAGATCTGAGATAAACACGGGGGAATTTCGTGACCAAATCACGTCGGGTACGGCTGCGTCATGGCTTGACCGCCGCGCTCCTACTCCTTGCCGGATTCGCCATTCCGGGGCGCGCCGATGCCGATACCGGAACGATTCTGGTCGTCGCGAAAACCGCGGCCTGTAGCGACTCCGGTCCGGCCACTGTGGCGACACCGTTCTGTACGCTGCAGCACGCGTTGGACGTCGTGAACCCGGGTGACACGATTGCCGCCAACGGAATATTCCCGGCCGTGACAATGACCCGATCCGGTACGCCTTCGGCACCGATCACAATTGCGCGTCTTGGCTACGTCGTCAGTGGAGCCGCATCAAATTTTTACGTCGGGGATCAGGCCGCCGACGTGCGGCCGGCCTTCACATTCAGCGGGGTTCATGACGTCCAGGCATTCCAGATGTCCATGGGCGGAAATGATTCGGAGCCCGGGGTCCTGTTGAGTGATTCGCACGATGTCACGTTTACGCAGGAGAGGCTCTCCGCGGGTAACGCAGCCGTCGCACTTGAGGTCGATGGTACGTCGTCGAACATTTCGGTCTATCGCACGTCGTTGAACGACGGCGAATCCGATGGCGTCCACATCGACTCGGGCGCATCCAACATCGTGCTTTCCACGAATAACGTCAACGCCCGCCACGTCGGTATCGCCGCCAACGGCGCTCAGCACGTGTCGATCACCAGCAACACCATCTGGACCCAAGGCGGCAACGGCGTAACGCTCACCGGCGGCTCGAATGCGACGCTGGAAAACAATGTCCTGACCACGATCAGCTACACCAACGCCCCGGGCGTGGGCATCGTTGTGGCGGCGGACTCATTGTCGACGGTGCACGTCGACTACAACGCAATGGACTCTCGTGGCGGCGGAGCCGACTACATGTGGGGTGGCAAGGCCTACGTGACACCGGCCGCGTTCACCGCGGCCACGGGGCAGGGCGTCCACGACGTGAATGCTCCGGGCGGCCTGGCCGAAGGCTCGCCGGCGGTCGATTCCGCTGATGTCAACGCCGTCGGAGAGCTGAGCATCGATTACACCAATCGGCCGCGACGGGACGACCCATTGGTGGCGAATACCGGTGCCGGCTCCTCGACCTATTACGACCGCGGTGCGGTCGAACTACAGGACTCTATTTCGTTCCCCGCACAGCCGAGCCCACCTCCCGCAGGCGTGGTGCCGTGGACCTACGCGGCCCCGGCCGCAACCTCGGCCTGGGGAGAGCCGTTGACGGTGACGACGAACTACGGCGACGGCAGCGCTCCGGTCACGTCGACGGGTACAGCGCCGCCGCACACGTACACCGCGACCGGAACGTACTACGTGTCGGCAATGGCGACGGACACCGACGGCACGGTTGGATACACCCCCACCGAGTGGGTGGTGGCGGCGACCCCATCGGCCTCGCAGCTTTCCATCGCAGCCGCTTTGCAGCAGGAGTCCCCGACAACGTACGACCTGGACACGTTGCAGTTCACGTTCTCGCTACCGGACTCGTTCGAGGCCTATGGCAACACGTTGGTCGACTTCGGAGACGGATCGACGCCCCAGTTGGCGTACGACGGCATGACCCACAGCTACTTCCAGCCCGGCTACTACACGGTGAGCGTGAGCAGGACGGACGTTCTCGGCCGGATCTCGACCGCAAGTACGGTGGTAGCCGCCGGTCTGGGCTTCGCGGCCCGGACGCCCATCCGTGACTACGACACGCGCCAGGCCAAGAAGCAGATCCCGGGTCATGGCACGCTCCAGCTTTCCGCCGATCAACTGCACGCCACCGGCGCTGCGGTCGTGCTCAACACGACGGTCACGAACGCCGCACAGAGCGGTTACCTGGTCGTGTATCCGGGCGGGACGAATCGCCCGAACGCCTCGGTCGAGAACTTCGCGGCCCACCAGACCGTGGCGAACCAGAGCACCGACCTGATCAACGGAACCCTGAACTTCTACAACGCGAGCGCCGGGCCAATCGACCTGATCGTGGATACGTTCGGGTCGCAGGCGGTCGGCCCGTCGCTGGCAAGTTACAAGCCGATCGGTCCGACTCGAGCCCTGGACACCCGTGGTGGCGCGGCCGTCGCCGGCGGCGGCACGGCAACGGTCGACGTGGCCGCGGTCGGCGTACCGGCGGATGCGCAGGACGTCGTCCTCAACATCACGACCACGAATACGCACAGCAGCGGGTACCTCAGCGCGTACGCGCCGGGCAGCACCACAACGACCTCGGTGTCCAACTGGGCGTCCGGGCAGACCGTTGCGAACCTCGTGGTGGTACCGGTCGCCGGTGGCAAGGTGACGTTGAAGAACTACGGATCCGGCACGGTGAACTTCATCGCCGACGTGGCCGGCTATTACAGCGTGCGGACCACGCCGGACCAGACCGTGTACATGCCGGTTGCGCCGACACGGATCATGGATACCCGTACCGGAGCCGGCGTCGCGGGCCATGTTGCCCAGCTCGCACCGGGTCAGACCATCAAGCTGATGATCAGCGGCAAGTCGGGCGTACCGGTGAGCGGGGTGACCGCCGCGGCCTTGAACCTCACCGCGACCGCGGCCAAGGGCGGCGGATTCCTCGTCGTGTACCCGGACGGTACGACCCGGCCGACCGCCTCCAGCTTGAACTTCGTCGGGTCAGCCTCGGTGGCGAACGCCAGTACGATGCCCATCGGCGCGGATGGGGCGATCGACATCCACAACGGTGGCAACTATTCCGTCGATGTCATCGTCGACCTGGAGGGCACCTATTTCGCGTACCCGACCGGCTGAGTTCCGGACGGCGAGCGCATGCACGAATGCGCTCGCCGTCGTCCGGCGCAATCGTTGACGAGCTTGTACTCCGAATCTTCCCGCTTGTCGGGCAGATCGACTCGTCTTGTGGTATGACGCGCTCGGGTCTACCCTAACGATTTTCGAGGTTGCTTAGGCACCGAGCCCATACGTCCACGTCATTGCCCATACGGGGAGATCAGGTTGAGCGCGACACCCAAGGTCGATGTCCCAGCGTTCTGGGAGAACGGCTACCAGATCGTCCGCAACGTGTACACGCCGGCCGAGATCGCGAAGCTGCGCGAGGACGCCTTCGCGTCGCAGGGCCAGGGTCCACGTGAGTTGCTCGCGAATCCGCGCCTCCGCCGCGTACTGACGGATGGCCGGATGGTCGACATCGCCCGTCAGATCCTCGGCTCCGACGAGATCGTCTACACCGGCGACAGCTCGTTCACGATCAACGCCACCGGCCGCGGCTACCACAAGGACAACGCCGACCGCGCTGACCCGAAGGGGCCGGACTGGAATGGCCGTTACACGGTCCTGCGTTTCGGAATTTACCTTCAAGACCACTACCGGCACAGCGGTGGACTCAACCTTCGGGTGGGGTCGCACGACGTGTGCTCTAACCAGCAGGGCAAGAACCTGTACGTCCGTTCGCGGGTTGGCGACGTCGGCGTATGGAGCCTGCGTACCACGCACAGCGGCAACGCGGCGTTGCCGCGGGTGCTCCACTCGGTACACCCGAAGCCGGCCGCGATGGACAAGTACCCGAAGTGGATCGAGGCGCCTCGGGACGGTGACCGGATCGCGCTGTTCGCAGCACTCGGCCTGGACGACGCGCATCATGATCGGTACGTCGAGTACCTGAAGTCGCGTACCTACATGGTCGACATCTGGAATCAGTCGATCTACGACGCCGACGCGTTGGCCGAGGCGGACAAGGCTGGCCTGAAGGTCCGCGACGTCCGGACCGAGATCGAAGGCGATGACACCGTCGGAAAGAACGAGGGCTGGCAGCCGATCCCCTACTAAAAGCGACCGGCAAATGACTGTGGCGACTTGAGCTGAAATTCCGGCCAAGTCGCCACGATCATTTGCGTCACATTCTTCGTACGCCTCAAGGGCTGGCGTTGACACCGGCGTCAAGGTTTACCGTTGCCACATGCGGATAGGTGAGCTGGCCGAGCGGGCCGGTACGAGCGCTCGGACGCTGCGGTATTACGAATCCCAGGGCATCCTGAGCACCCGTCGCGACGCCAACGGGTACCGGGACTACGACGCCGACGACCTTCGTTTGGTGGCCGAGATCCGGTCGCTACTTGCGATGGGATTCGGTCTGGACGAGACCCGACCGTTCGTCGAGTGCCTGCGCGCGGGCAACGAGTCCGGCGCGGTCTGTCCGGACTCGATCGAGTTGCTGCGTCGCCGGCTCGCCGATCTCGATCACTACATCTCCGCCATGCAAGCCGTTCGCGCGCAGGTCAATGAGCAACTAACCGATGCGGTACGAGGAGCGATGGGATGTGGCCACGTTGGAAGCTGTGACTGACTCGACGTTCGACGAGGTAGTGCTGGGCAGCGAGATCCCGGTATTCGTCGACTTCTGGGCCGAGTGGTGCCCGCCGTGCCACCGGATCGCTCCGGTCTTGGACGAACTCGCGATCGAGTACGCGGGACGGATCCGGTTCGTGAAGGTCGACGTCGATGACAACCCGATGGTCGCCCGCCGGTACGGCATCATGTCGATGCCCACGCTGAGTGTCTTCCGAGCCGGCGCCGTGGTGTCACAGAAGGTCGGCGCGGTGCCGAAGAGCAGGCTGCGCGAACAGCTCGATGCCGGTCTGGCCGACGCCGATGCCGTGCCGTCCCAGGCGTGAAACCAGCGCCGGCGACAGATAGAGCGATTCGATCGTGCGTGCCGCGATCCCGTTGAGCGTTGCCTGCGATGACCGACCGGCGTCGACGTGGAGATGCACCAGCCCCAGACGGGAAGCGAGCGGCGACCCGTACGCGCGGTCGCCGCTCGTGCCGTCGTACGAGACGATGAACGACGTTTCACGTGCAACAGCGGCGTCAAGCGCAGCGATGAACGAGTCACGGGACAAACCAGCGACATAGCGGTGATCTCGTGTCGTGGTGACGCCCTGGTACGGCGGATCCATGTAGACGACATCGGTCGGGCGTGCGGAGGCGAGCGCTTCCGCATAGTCGCGGGTGGCGACCTGGCAGCCCGCCAGCGTGGCGGCCGTGGCGACGAGTCGCTGCCGCATCGCGGCCGGACGAGCGCCGAGGCGCCGAGCGTCGGCCGCCTGGTTGAATTCGCCGTCACGGTTGTAGCGAACGGCCGCCTTCACGCATCGTGCAAGCAGATACAGCAGGTGCCGAGGCTCGTGTGTCGTATTGAAGGTGGCACGAACCTGGTCGTACCAGGCGCGCGGATCGGCGAGCTGTTCGGTCCAGAGTTGCTCGTACGCGTCGGCCAACGCTGTCGGGTCGTCGAGGATGGCACGCCACAGCGCGATCAGCGGTGCGTTGATGTCGCTGATCTCGGCGGTTGTACCGATGCCGAGGTGGCGTGCCGCGATCGAAACCGCGGCCGAGCCGGCGAACGGTTCGAGCAACCGAGCGGTGTCCGGCGGCAGCAGCGGAACGATCGCGTGCGCCAACAGACGCTTGCTGCCCTGATATGGAATCGCGTGCGGGACGTCGGCCAGCCCGGGCAATCGCCTCGGCGGAACGACCGCTACGAGTTGGTCGGCCACGTACGCCAGTTCTGCCACGACCGGCTCGGCGTCGGACCACGCTGGCCCTGGTACCGCGAGCCGTAGACGGCCGAACCGTACGGGTGCTCGGCCTCGGACGTGAGCCGCATGATGCAGAGCTGCCCGATCTTCATGCCGGGCCACAACTTGATCGGAAGGTTCGCGACGTTCGAGAGTTCGAGCGTGATGTGCCCGGAGAATCCGGGGTCGATGAATCCCGCGGTCGAGTGCGTCAACAGACCGAGACGCCCGAGGCTGGACTTGCCTTCGACCCGCCCGGCAAGCCGATTGCCGAGAGTGATCACCTCGAGCGTCGACGCCAGTACGAACTCGCCCGGGTGCAGCACAAACGCCTCGCCGTCGGCGACCTCGACCAGCGATGTCAGCTCGTCCTGCTGGGTCGCGGGATCGATATGCGTATAGAGGTGGTTGTTGAAGACCCGGAACATGTGGTCAAGCCGGAAGTCGATGCTCGACGGCTGAACGAGCGCCGGATCGAACGGCTCGATCCCCAGCGTGCCGGCCTTGAGTTCGGCCACGAGGTCACGGTCGGAGAGCAGCACTCCGACACAATAACCCATTTTCTCGTGCCTCTTTCGTGGCGCGTTTTGACGAAATCGTACGTCTGTTCGATAAAATGAACGCATGGCTACTTGGTCCGACTTCGCCTCCGCCGATCCGGCGCTCGCGGCGTCCATCCGTGCGACGCTCCACCAATACGGCGCCGGGCTCGGCTACCTGGCGACGATCCGCCCGGATGGCAGTCCGCGCATCCACCCGGTGTCGCCATCGATCGTCGGTGGGCGGCTCTATTGCTGCATCGTCGACTCGCCGAAGCGGCGTGACCTCGACCGCGACGGCCGCTACGCACTGCATGCCTATCCCGCCGACGACAGTGATGACGAGGCGGGCATTCGCGGCCAAGCGCAGCTGATCACCGAGCCGGCCCGGATTCGGCAGGTCGCGGCACGGATTCGGGCCGAGCAGTCGATGGACTGGTGGCTCTACGAGATGCAGATCGAAATGGCATTCCTCGTTCGGCGTGGCGGCCAGGAACGGTCCTACCACCAATGGGTATCGCCGATCCGGCAAAGCGCGCTGGTCAGAGCACGTTAGACCGTGACGCGAGGGCGAGCCCAGATGTCGCTGCACTCCTCGCAGATCTCCTCGGGGATCACGCCGACTCGCATGAGCAGCCCGAATACCTGACAGCCGAGGCAAATCGCGAACACCGACTCCAGGGTGGCTGCGACGATGAGGAGGCCGAGCACGATATAGGCCGCGGTGGTCAGGCCGAAACCAACAGCGAGGATCGCGGCGGTAACCGAGAAAGCTACGCCCATACCTTGCGCGAACCGCTTGGGCGGACCGGAAACAAGCTTCGCGGGTACGCGCAACAGTGGCGTGATCACGCGCGTCGAAAGCTGCCCGAGCGGGCTGAGTGTCGGCCCGGTCAACACCCGGGCGATGAACCCATACGCGATCACGATCGTCATCCACCGCAGGTCGAAGATGATCGTCAGAGCCGACAGGACGACGACGCCACCGGCCACGATTCGAGCCGATACCTCGTTGACCGGGTTCGGGAACGAGAACACGTCCCGTGCGTTGAGCTTCGCCATGAGTGACCTCCGACCTGGGCAACAACTGCCTGCTCGGGACTATTCCCTACCGGATAGCTAAACAACGTGTCGTCCCGATTGCCGGGACACGCAGATCTTGGCTGAGAACGCGGCGAAGATTGTAGATCTTGGCTGAGGGTCATGAAGACTGCAGATCCTGGCTGAGACGCCGCGCGATCGCAGATCCTTGCTTGGGACGTCGAAGATCGCAGATCTTGTGCAGAGCGTTCGAAGATCGCGGATCTTGGGCCGGAACGTCCGAAGATCGCGGATCTTGCGCCGGAACGTCCGAAGATCGCGGATCTTGCGGCCGGAACGTCCGAAGGTCGCGGATCTTGGGCCGGAACGTCCGAAGATCGCGGATCTTGCGCCGGAACGTCCGAAGATCGCGGATCTTGCGCCGGAACGTTCGAAGATCGCGGATCTTGCGCGGGAACGTTCGAAGATCGCGGATCTTGGCGTGAGTGGATGCTCAGAGCTGCTATTTGTCCAAGATCACGGCACTGCGCCGCCACTCAGGCCAAGATTTCAGATCATCGCCACGTCTCAACCAAGATCCGCGATCTTCACGGTGCCTTAGCCAAGATCCGCGATCTACGCGTCGCCAGGAAACCGGATCGCGGCATCGCCACGACTCTGGTGAGATGGCCGCATGGTGTCGGAACTCACCGCGGCTCAGGCGGCGGCCGTCGCGTACGTACGTGGTGTTGCACTCGCCGCGCCCTCCGACGACCGGCTGGGCGAACTGGCCGACGCCGAGGTGATCTGCGACGCGATTCGGCGGCACGGCCGGGTCACGCTGAACTTCCATCCGGACCGGCTACTGGCCGACGGCCGTACGGTGGCCGAGGCGCTTGCGTCCGACGGCGTCTATCGGGCCCAGTTCGAAACCGGAATCTCCAACGGCAGCCGGACCGCGTTTCCGGGTGGCGATCGTGACGGATGGGAGCGGATGCTGTTCGGCGGCGCGTATCACGGCACCGAGGTCGTCGCCGCAGACCGGCCGAAATACGGTGCGCTGAACCTCCTTGATCACCCGGACGGCGCGGCGCCGCGTTTCGGCTCGTGCCACGTACGCCTGCGGACACACGTCAACGATCGGACCACGTACACGTTCGGCGATAGCCATCTCGGGCCGGCCGACATCGGGACCGCGGATGCGTTCCGGCCGATTCTCGCGGCGTTATTGGAGTCGTCGCGAAGCGGCGCCGCGCTGGGCGTACCCATAACGGATCTTGTAGACCGGTTGCGTGCGCTGAGTGCGACCGCGACCGGCGCGAACCCTGTTGTGCCGGCGGGTCGGTCCCTCGACGACTACATCGAAGCTCAGGTGCACGGCCGGATCGATCTGTTCACGGATGTCGAAGCGATCGTGCTCGATCCATCATTCCGTGGTACGTCGACCGATCGGCTGCTCAGTGGGGTCGGAGTGCCGCTGGAATGGCACGCCGGCTTCGTGCTCGACGCCGGTGAGGTACCGGCCGATTTTCGGGTGCCGGAGATGCCGGCGTTCGCAGCGGCCGTGGCGAAGCACCTGGACACGAACGGGCGCATCGATGCGGCGATCGTCGGGATGGCGGCGGCCGAGAACTGGTCCGATTGGGGCGACGAAGATGAAACGCGGCAGCTGATCAAGTATTTGTGGCACATCCTGGTCGCGTACGGTCGTCCGGCATAACGAAACGGGCGGCTCTCCGTGAGGAGAACCGCCCGCCGCAAACTGGTGGATCAGGGTCGAACCGCGCCGTTGGGTCCGGATCCGGAGAAGACTTTTCGCATCGTGATCTGTTCGCCGGTCGCCGGTGCGCTGACCACCCAGCCGTTGCCGACGTAGATCGTCACGTGGGAGACCGGGTGGTAGTAGAAGACCAGGTCACCCGGCTTGAGGTTCTTGTACGCGACTTCCGGGAAATCGTGCGACTGCTGGATCGCGCTGTGCGGCATGGATACGCCCTGCGTACGCCAGGAAGCCAATGTAAGTCCGGAGCAGTCGAACGTGTTGGGGCCGTCGGCATCCCAGACGTACCACTTACCGAGCTGACTGCAGGCGAAGCGAGCGGCCTTGCTGCCCGGGTCACCGGTGTAGACCTGCGGGCAGGCCACCGGCTGCACCGCAGCTTGCTTGTAGCCGGCCGCGAGGCGCTGCTTGTCCAACGCGTCGATCTGCTTCTGCAGCCCGGCCTTCTGGGCGTCGAGCGCGACCTGCTGCTGTTGTAGCGAAACGACCAGCGCGTTGACCGGTGCGGCCTGCTTCTCGTACGAGTCACGCAACGCGACCGCTTGGGAGACCTCGGTCTGCTGCTGGTTGGCGATCGCTTCGACCTCGCCGAGCACGTTCAGGGCCGATGTGGACGAACCATCGGTCAGCAGCATGGTCATCGTGCGGGACGGTCCGGCCTGGTAGACCTGCGCGGCAATGGCACCGACGCGGGCCAGCTTGACCTGAACGGCGAGCGCGAGCGGGGCGATCTTCGCTTGTAACGCGGCGGCCTTTGCCTGCTGCTGCTGAAGCTTTTCGTGAACCGCATCCCAATTCTCGAGCGCCGGTTCGAGGGCTGCCCATTTCGCATCGATCTGATTTTCGATGGAACTCGCCGATGGATCTGCCTGTGCCGGGTTGACGTTGCCGAGCAACAGCCCGGATGTCACCACAAAAGTCAACAGCACAGCGCGCCATCGAGTGGATCTCAGGGCTCGAATAGCCACTGGTGAAGCACTCCTTCTCCCACGTCCGCCTACCGAGTTAGCTGACGGGTTCGGGTGGGAAGTGCACCCTACCGCGGCCTGCTGTGAAGCTGGCACCTGCGGATTCACCCCGGTGTTGCGGTGGTTCCCCGGTTCGTTCGCACGATTAGGCGGTCGCCCGAGGCCAATCCCTCATAGATCAGCCGGATAACTCGGGTGACAGATGACTACGGTAAGCAAGCCTGATCGTCTAAGCAAGTTTTGCGAATACTTAGTACTAATCGGATTCACCTCCTGACAGAGCGTCACCTATGACGTCATGAACCGACGGTGACCCAGGCGTCGTCCAGCTCGCCGTTGAATTGGTCATTGTTGGTACTCGTACCTTTTCCACCGATCCGCAACTCGTCCGAATTGCTGACTACCAAGGCATTCGGCACGTTCCGCTTGCCGCGTACGGTTCCGTCGACGGTAATCGACAGGACGCCGCCATGCAGATCGCATGAGATCGAATGCCACGCTCCGTCATCGATTGCAACCGACGATTTCGCGAGATAGATCGTCGAGCTCGAGACACCGACGACTGCACAACTGGGCAAGCCCTTCTGCACGATGTTCTGGCCGTCGCTGGCCTGGTCGCTGCGCATCTTGACCGTCGCGCCGCAGCGGATCCGGCCGCTGCCCGGATTGAGGTGGCTCACGTCGCCGTTCGTCTCCAGAATCACCCGAGGACATGACGCACTCTCTGGATGGGCGCAGAGTGCCGGAAAACCGATTGCGTCGCCGGTGCCGTGTTTGGTCGTACGCAGGGTGCCACCGGCCGCTGATTTGACGCTCAGAGGCGGCGAGCCATGCAGGCCCGCGGCGAGATCGTCGGCGCCGCGGTTGAAGCCGTACGTGACGCTGTAGGCGGTGCTGGTGGCGGGCGAATGCTTTGTCACCGGCGTGGGCTTCGTCGTGGGCTTCGTCGTAGGGCGGGCTGACGTTGCCAGCGGGACTGGCACGCCGGCTCGCCGACCCAAAGTACGAGTGACGACGGAAAATCGAACGAGTTTCGGCCGTCGCCGGTGAGGACAAACGCGAACGGTCGTACGCCGGAACGAGCCGCGCCGTGAGGGCGGACGTGCGGAACTCCGTTGGTGTGTTGGCCCATAACAGTGTCCATTGTGCCTTTTTGGGCAAAAGGTGCAAGTACCGCAAGGCTGGCATGGCGAAGGCCGCGGACATCACGTCCGCGGCCTTCGTCGAAGGATCTTTCGTACCTAAGCGGGTCGACCCCATCCGGTCGGTGATCCGATCGGCGATACCTCAAGCGGAGCTCCGGTATGCGCCGCCTGCGCGATCATGCCGTCGCCGATGTACATCGCCACGTGCGTGTGGTGCGAGTAATAGAAGATCAGGTCGCCGGTACGAAGTTGTGACATCGATGTTGACGTCCACTTCCTCCCGTTCGTCTCGGACCATTGGTCGCCCGTGAAGTGGTCAAGTGACACACCGGCGGCGGCCCATGCCGTCATCGTGAGACCCGAGCAGTCGTAGTTGTTCGGGTGGCTGGAGTTCGGTGCGGTCAGGATGTACCAGACGAATGACGGCGACTTGTTCGGCTGCCAGAGCAGCGAGCACGCCTTCTTGGCCGCGATTGCGCCCTTGCCGCTGCCCGCCACCCGCGGACACGGCCCGTTCGCCATGATCTGCGCTTCGGTGAAGTTCTTGCCCTTGACGCTGCCACCGGGGCCGCTGCCCTGGAGGCTGTTCAGTTGGGCGAGACCAACTTCCATCTTCTTCTTGCTGGCCGCGAGCGAGGCGACCAACTGCTGGTCCTTCGCAACGAGCTTGTCCTGCGCGTCCTTCTTCGTCTTGTACTGCGAAACCAGCTTGACCGCGCCGTCGATCTTCGCCTTCTGGCCGCGTGCCATCTCGTTGAGATCACCGAGTTCGTCGAGGACGGTATTGGTGTCGGTCGAGTTCATCAGCGCCTGCAGCGTGTGGTGCGTCTGGCCGGCGGATTGGTACAGCGCCGTAGCGATCGTGCTGAGGCTCGAGTCGGCGAGGTTCGCCTGGAGCTGTAGCGGTGCCATCTGCGCGGCGAGCGATGCCTGCAACTTCTGATCGGCGGTCAACCGGACCTGCGCCTCGTTGTACTGCTCGGCATAGACCTCAAGTTGCTGGTTGTCCGCGTCGATTTGCTGCTGCGTACTCGGCTTTGCCGAGGCGGGCAGCGCCGGGCCGACGATGGCGCCGAGCGCGAGCGACAGCGAAGCGATGAGTATCGCGCCGCGTCGTAGATATCGGGCGGTTCGTGGTGGCAACGGGGGAATGGCCACGATCCAGCGACTCCTTCTTCCATCCGCCGACCGGGTTAGCTGACGGATTCGGGCGGGAAGTTCGCCCTACCGCAGTGCCAAGAGTTGATCAGGCACTGCCGATTCACCCCAGATAACGCATGGTTCCCCGGTTCGCAAATTGCGCGATTTGGCAGCGCCGGATTCGTGACAGTCGGGATGACTATCAACACCGAATGCCGACGGAATTTCACCTTAGGGAAGCGAATGCAGTGCGGCAAGACAACACGCCCCCACACTTCGTAACGCTATGGGATATGCACAGAGAGTAGGTAAGTACAAATAGGACAATTGCCAGCTTTAGGTGCCGACAACTGCCTTCAAAACGTCCGCCAGCGTGAGAACCCCGTCGACCGTACGGCCGTCGCTGACCAACACGATGTGACGTCGTTCACGACGCATCGCGATCAGGGCTTCTGCTAACGGGCGGTCCGGTCGGAGCACCGGAAGTTCGCGGATCGTGGCTTCGCTGATCGGTGCCCTCCGCGCCGGTCCGACAATGCCAATCACGTCCTTGACGTGCACGAATCCGATCACTCGGCGGGACTGTCGATCGACCACCGGGAACCGTGAACGACCGGTACGGCTGGCCAAGACCTCCAACGCCGCGGGCGACACGTCGTCACCCACCGTGGTCACGCTGGCCCACGGAAGCGTCACATCGGCGACCGTACGGGCGTGCAGTGCGAGCGCTCCACTGATTCGCGCATGCTCATCGGAGTCGAGCAATCCTTCGACCCGCGATTCCGCGACAAGATTTGCCAATTCGGTCGTTGTGTAGACCGTCTTTACCGAGTCAGTCGCTTCAACGTGCCAGATACGAAGCACTTGGCGGGACGCCCACTTAACCGCGACAAGAATCGGCTTTGTCGCGATACAAAAGCCCAACATCGGCGGTCCGAGCCACACCACGGCCCGTTCCGGCCCGGCCAACGTCAGGTTCTTCGGGATCATCTCGCCGAAGACCGTGTGCGCGAACATGACGATCAGCAGCGCCAGAACGAACGCGACCACGGTCACCGCGCCCTGGTGCAGCCCGAACGCGTGGAACGGCCGCTCGAGCAGGTGCGACAGGCTGGGCTCGGCGAGCGCTCCCAATCCGAGCGAGCAGATCGTGACACCGAGCTGGGATCCGGCGATCATCAACGGAATCTGGCTCATCGCCTTCAACGCCATCTGCGCGAAGCGTGAGGTCGACGCCATCGGTTCCAGCACGGTCCGGCGTGATGAGATCAGCGAGAACTCGGCCGCCACGAAGAACGCGTTACCAGCGAGCAGCAGGATGACGTAGAGGAGGGTCATGACGACGGCGTCCCCTCGTCCGGAGCGGTACGGGCGACGCGGACCTGTTCCACCCGGTGCCGCTCGACTTCGACGACGGTGAACTCCCAGCCCGGCACGATCACCGAATCGCCGGCGACCGGGATCCGGCCAAGCTCGGACATCAAATAGCCGGCCAACGTCTCGTATGGGCCGTCCGGCAGGGCGAAACCGGTCTGCTCGGCCAGTTCGTCTTCGCGCAGAACGCCGTCCACCAGAACATCTCCGCTGCCCGGGACGATCAGATGCTCGGAGACGATCTCGATCTCTCCTTCGCCACCGGGATCGTGCTCGTCCGCGATCTCGCCGACCAACTCCTCGACGAGGTCCTCGACGGTCACGACACCGTCGGTTCCGCCGTACTCGTCGACGACGATCGCCATGTTGGCCTTTCCGGCTTCGAGCATCGCGAGCACTTCGTCCAGGCCCAAACTCTCCGGTACCAGGATCGGTTCGCGCGCGATCACGGTGACCAACGTGGCGGCGCGCCGGGCAGGTGGAATGCCGAGGGCATCCGTGACGCCGGCTACGCCGACGATGTGGTCGAGCGTGCCGTCGTATACCGGGAAGCGGCTGTGGCCGGATTCGCGCGCCATGTCGAGCAGCGTGGAGACCATCGCGTCGAGCGGCAGGCCGAATACGTCAACCCGCGGCGTCATCGCTTCGGCGGCTCGCTTGTCGCCGAAGCGGATCGTCCGGCGAAGCAGTACTGCGGTGTCCTCGGGAATTGCGCCGGCGCGTGCCGAGATCGCGGCGAGCAGACCAAGTTCCTCGGGCGAACGTGCGCTCGCGAGCTCCTCCTGCGGCTCTACGCCGAGCCGGCGGACGACGAAGTTGGCCGTACCGTTGAGGGCTGTGATGATCCAGCTGGCCAGCTTCGCGAACTGCGCGAGTGGACCAGCCGTCGCTCGGATCAGCGGCTCGGGGCGTGCCAGCGCGGCGTTCTTCGGCACCAGTTCGCCGAACAGCATCGACAGGATGGTCGCGATCGCGAGCGCGATCACGTGGATCAGTGCCTCGCTGTGCTCGCCCGCCCACGGCCCGATCAGCGGCCGGATCAGATGCGCGAACGCCGGCGCCGCGATATAGCCGGTGAGCAGCGCGGCCATCGTGATGCCCAGTTGAGCCGCGGACAGCTGGAACGACAGTTGGTGCAGCGATCGCCGGACCAGCTTCGCGGTCCGGTCGCCCGCCTTGGCTTCCTGGTCGATCGTCGCCCGATCGACCGTGACCAGCGAGAATTCGGCCACGACGAAGAACGCGTTGATAGCCGTCAGCAGCACGAAGGCGATCAGTGGTGCGACGACGGTCAGTGCGGCGTTGATGGTTGGCTCACCTCGGCCACTATTGTGCCCGATCGGATCAAGCGTGAGCTTGCCGGGACCGAAAACCTCTAGCTCGCCGGGACCGGCTTGATCGAGCGCAACAGCACCGTCGCAACGTCCACGACCTCGACGTCTTCGTCGGCGTCGCCGGTCGACTTCTTGGCCGTCACGCCGTCGCCGATCATCGTCGAGCAGAACGGGCAGCCGACCGCGATCGTTTTCGCGCCGGTCGAGATAGCTTCTTCGACCCGTTCGATGTTGATCCGCTTGCCGATCTTCTCTTCCATCCACATCCGGGCGCCGCCGGCGCCGCAGCAGAACGAGCGCTCGGAGTTGCGCGGCATCTCGGTGATCTCCGGTGCGGCGGCGCCGAGCACCTCGCGCGGCGGCGTGAACACGCGGTTGTGCCGGCCCAGGTAGCACGGGTCGTGGTAGGTCACGCCGCCGTCGATCGGCGTGACCGGCGTCAGCTTGCCGGTCTTGACCAGCTCGTCGAGCAGTTGGGTGTGGTGGACGACCTCGTACGTCGCCGCCGAGCTGCCGCGTACTCGTTGCCGAGCGTGTTGAAGCAGTGCGGGCAGCTCGCGACGATCTTCTTGACGCCGGCCGCGTTCAGCGTCTCGACGTTCTGCTGGGCGAGCATCTGGAAGACGAACTCGTTGCCGATCCGTCGGGCCGGGTCACCGGTACACGTCTCGCCGTTGCCGAGGATGCCGAAGCTGACGCCCGCCTCGTGCAGCAGGGTGGCGACGGCGCGGGTGGTCTTCTTCGCGCGGTCCTCGAACGCTCCGGCGCAGCCGACCCAGAACAGGTATTCGAACTCGCCGCCGTCGCCGACGCGCGGGACCTCGAAGTCGAGGCCCTTGGTCCAGTCCTCGCGGGTCGCGGGCGGCGCGCCCCACGGGTTGCCCTTCGACTCGAGGTTGCGCAGCATCACGCCGGCCTCGGACGGGAAGTTCGACTCGATCATGCACCTGGTACCGGCGCATGTCGACGATGTGGTCGACGTGCTCGATGTCGACCGGGCACTGCTCGACGCAGGCGCCGCAGGTGGTGCAGGACCAGAGCACGTCCGGGTCGATCACGCCGTGTACGTCGTCGCCGCCGATCAGCGGGCGCTGCGACTCGGCCATCGCCAGCACGTTGACGTGTGCCAGTTGTGCCTCGGTGGCCTTCTCCTCGCCGGTGAGCGTCATCCCGCCGCCGGCCAGCAGGTACGGCGCCTTCGCGTACGCGTGATCGCGCAGCGAGAGGATCAGCAGCTTCGGGCGACAGTGGCTTGCCGGTGTTCCAGGCCGGGCACTGCGATTGGCAGCGGCCGCACTCGGTGCAGGTGGAGAAGTCGAGGATGCCCTTCCAGCTGAACTGCTCGACCTGCGCGACGCCGAACTGGTCCTTCTCCGGGTCGGCTTCCTCGAAGTCCAGCGGTGCGCCGTTGCTCATCATCGGCCGCAGCGCGCCGAGCGCGGCCTTGCTCGTCCCGGAGCGCTTGAAGAAGATGTTGAAGAACGCCAGGAAGCGGTGCCAGGCCACACCCATTGTGACGTTGAGCGCGATCACGATGAACCAGGCGAAGCTCATCACGATCTTGACCATGGCGGTCAACGTGATCGCGTTCTTCGCCGACGTCTCGGACATGCCGTTGAAGATGTCGCCGACACCGTGCGAGATCGGTGTGGCCCAGGTCGGGAACGGGAAGTCGCCGGCCGGCGACCTTGAAGCCGCGGATCAGGAAGACGCACACGATGATCGCGAAGACCGTCGCCTCGACGTAGTACGCCTGCCACATGGTCGAGCCGGTGAAGCGCGAGTTTTTCTTGTGACCGGGGCGGTTGGCCAGCCGGATCGCGATCAGCACCAGGATGCCGACGAAGCATAGGGCGGCGATCAGCTCGATCAGGAACCCGTACACGATCCAGGTGCCGAGCCACGGGATGTGGAAGGTCGGGTTGAATAGCTCGCCGAACGCCTCGATCAGCGTGAACAGCAGTGAGCCGAACGCAATGAAGACGGTCCAGTGTGCGGCGCCGACCACGGTCCACTTGAGCATCCGGGTGTGGCCCAGCGTCTCGGTGAGCATCGTTCGCGTACGCCGACCCGCGTTCGCGGTTCGGGTCGGGTCGGCCTGGCCGAGCTTGATCACCGAGATGATCCGGCGGACGGCTCGTACGACCAGAACGATGGAGACCGCGGTGACACCGAGCCCGATGATGGCCGCGATGACCTGAACAACACCCATCGTCTGTCCCCTCCCGAGGGCCGCCACATTGCGTTCGGGCAGCATAGCGGACGGGGGTTACTGGCTAGTAACCCACCGTCCGGTCTACCGATGTCCGAGTTTCTCCACATCTGTGGATAACTCTGGGGAAAAGTACACCTAGGTAATTTAGCGCCCGATTATAGACAAAAAGGCCATTACTTCCAGCGTGAGAGGACGATCAACGAGCTCACGAGGCCGGCGAAGCCAACCCCGAGGTTCCAGTAGCCCCAGCTCTCCACCGGGTACTTACCGCCGCTGAGGTAGAAGACGACGAGCCAGACGAGGCCGAAGAGGATGAGCCCGACCGCGAGCCCACCGACCCACGGCGCGCTGGGACGCTTACTGACCGCTCCGGTTACGGGAACGAGGTCCGACGGCGGGGTGTAGACCTTCTTCTTGCGTACGGTGGACTTCGGCACGGCTGTTACTCCTACGTTGCTGCCCGGTTGGGTACGCCGGTGAGGGGAATCCGGGCAGGTTGATATTCAAATGAGGTCCGGACAAGATATTGCAATAGTGTCTTCGACCAGCGTAGCGATGTCTAGGCTCTAACGTCGCCTCGCTGGCTTCGGCATGCGGCCATCCACACAGTAGGCGACGAACGATTCGGAGCGTGATGGAGTACACATCGGGTGCGTCTAGCTGGGGATCCGTGGTGCGGCGGCTGCGCCGAGGGCTCCGGCCGAGCGCCCGTACGCGTTCGATCTGGTCGATTTTCGTCCCGGTCGTCGCATTGATCGCCGGTCTGCTCTTCACGACCTCGGCACGCACCGCCGCCGGTACCGATCTTCGGGACGACCGCACACCGCAGCTGACCACGCTCATCAACGACCGGACGAAGCAGATCGCGCAGTCTGAGGCGCAGGCGTTGAAGCTCCGCAACTCCGTTTACGGCCAGACGAATCTTCTCGCCGGCTCCGACTCGTCGATCGCGGCCCAGCAGACCCGCGGCAACGGCGAGCAGGTTGCGGCCGGACTGACCGCCATGCGCGGCGAGGCGATGACGGTCGAGTTGAACGACGCGCCGCACCAGCCGGGCCAGCCGTTGCCGAAGGGCGTCACGGCGGACGACATCGTGGTGCACCAGCAGGACGTCCAGGCGGTCGTGAACGCGCTCTGGGCGGGCGGCGCGGAAGCGATGACAATAATGGGTGTTCGGGTGATTTCGACCAGTGCGGTACGCTGTGTCGGTAACACCCTCTTATTGCAGGGGCGTGTGTACTCCCCGCCGTTCGTCATCACCGCCATCGGTAACCCGACCTCCATGCAGCTCGCGCTGGATTCATCCCAAGCAGTGAGCATCTACCGCCAGAACGCGGACGTGTGGAACCTCGGTTACGTGGTGCGGAATGAAGGAGTCGTGACCTTGCCGCCCTACACCGGTTCGACATCGCTCCAGTTCGCCCAGGTGCCGTAGGTGACCGCGGACGTTGCCCACGGGACAGCGCCCGGGCGCGTGTACACGGGCTCGCACGTGGCCGGCCGTACGCCGTCGAGCCGGGGCGAAACGATCCGCAAATATGCGCGAGGCCTCGGCGAGGTGCTGATTACGGTCGGACTCGTCGTCATGCTATTCGCGCTGTACGAGGTCTACGGCAAGACCGCGATCGTCGACGCCCACCAGAACACGCTCAACCAGCAGCTCACCCAGGACTGGAACGGTCCCGGCGCAGGCTCCGGCCCGGCGGTCGCGGGTGCCGGCGGAGCGCAGTCGGTCGAGCCGCTGCGCGGCCGCGCGTTCGCCCGGCTCTACCTGCCCGTACTGCATCAGCACTGGGTGATCGTCGAGGGCGTCTCGCTGGCCGACATCGAATACGCGCCGGGACACTATCCGGGGACCGCGCTGCCCGGTCAGATCGGCAACTTCTCAGTCGCCGGCCACCGCATCCCGTCGATCTTCTGGAACCTGCAGGAGATGCAGAAGGGCCAGCTCATCGTGGTCCAAACCAAGGACTACTGGTACGTGTACACGGTGACCCAGAACGAGATCGTCACGCCGCACTCGATCGAGGTGGTCGCACCGACGCCGGACCGCATCGGCGTGGTACCGACGGCCGCGATGATGACGTTGACCACGTGTAATCCGAAGTGGAACGACTACCAGCGGATGGCCGTACACGCGGTGTTGACGTCGACGACACCGGCCAAGGACGGCCCGCCCGTGGATCTGGGGAGCTGACGTGTACGCGTGGATCTGGCGCAAGCTCCCATACGGTCTGCCCGGCAAGATCGCTGGGATCGCGGTGTTCCTCGTCGGCCTCGTCGGCCTACTCTGGTATGGCGTGTTCCCGATCGTCGATCGTCACTTGCCGAACAACGGCGTACAGGTGACGCAGCCGGGCGGCGACACGTTCACCGCGCCGCCAACGCCGACGGATGCGCCGTCCACCCCTGTGAAGCTGCCGAAGTAGGTCCGCATGCGCATCCTGGTCGTCGACAACTACGACTCGTTCGTCTACAACCTCGTGCAGTACCTCGGGCAACTCGGGGTCGAGTGCGACGTACGGCGCAACGACGAGATCACGATCGCCGACATCGCTCGGATCGCGCCGGGCGGGATCCTGTTGTCGCCCGGTCCGGGTACGCCCGAACGTGCCGGGATCTGCATGGACGTGATCCGGTCGTGTGCGCAGGACACGCCGGTGTTCGGCGTCTGCCTCGGGCATCAGGCGTTCGGCGCCGCGTACGGGGCAACCGTGACCCGAGCGCCGGAGTTGTTGCACGGAAAGACATCGCTCGTGTACCACGCGGGACAGGGCGTGCTCGCCGGGCTTCCGGATCCGTTCACTGCCACGCGGTACCACTCGCTGGCCGTGGTCGAGGACACGCTGCCGGACTCGATCGAGGTCACCGGCCGTACGCCGTCGGGTGTGATCATGGCGATGAGGCACCGTACGTTGCCGATCGAGGGCGTGCAGTTCCACCCCGAGTCGGTCTTGACGCAGGGCGGCCACCTGATGCTGGCGAACTGGCTGGCAAGCTTCGGCTACACCGAGGCCTTGAACCGAGCACCCGCCCTGGCAGCCGAGGTCGAGTCGAAGCGCGTAGGCGCCTTCGCCGCCTGACCCAGCTTCGACCCGAACCCCAAACCCAGTTGATCCTGGAGTTAGTGACGCGACACGCCGTCGATGCGTCAACTAACTCCAGGATCAACTGGGTCTTGCGGTTACGACCAGGCGAGCAGGGCGGCTTCGGGGTCGGTCAGGAACGCGCCGAGGTCCCGCATGAACTTCGAACCCAGCTCTCCATCGACGATCCGGTGATCGAACGACAAACCGAGCGTCGTCACCTTCCGGATCTTCACCTTGCCGTTGTGCGCCCACGGCGTGTCCCGAACCGCACCGAACACCAGGATCGCGGTCTCGCCCGGGGGCAGGATCGGGGTACCGGTGTCGACGCCGAACACGCCGACGTTCGTGATCGAGAACGTGCCACCGCTCATGTCGGCCGGTGCCGTCTTGCCCGACTTCGCCACCTGCACGAGGCCGGTCATCGCGTCCGCCAGTTCGCGCAGCGACAGCCGCCCGGCGTCCTTGATGTTCGGCACGATCAGTCCGCGGTCGGTGGCTGCGGCGATGCCGAGATTCACGTACTCCTTGACGATGATCTCGTTCGTCGCTGCGGACCACGTTGAGTTGATCATCGGGTGCCGGGCGATCGCCATCAGTGCGGCCTTCGCGACCATGAGCAGCGGAGAAATCCGCACGTCACGCCACTCCGGATGCGTCTTCAGGCGGTCGAGCGCCTTCATCGTCCGGGTCACGTCCACGGTCAGGAACATGGTCACGTGCGGCGCCGTAAACGCGCTGGTCACCATGTTTTCCGCAGTCAGCTTCCGGACGCCCTTCACCGGGATCCGCTGCTCACGATCGGCCCCAAACGCAGCCACCGTGCGTGCGGTGGGCGCCGGCAACGCCGGCTCCGCGGAGACCGGCGCATCGAGCGCCGCGTTCACGTCGTCGCGCGTGATCGACCCGTCCGGCCCGGAACCCACCAGACGAGCAAGGTCAACACCAAGATCACGAGCCAGTTTTCGTACGGGCGGCTTGGCCAGCACGTGGCCGTTCGTAGCCGCCACGGGGACGACGACTGGCGCGGGAGCGGGCGGCGGAGGAGCAACCGGCGGCGCCACGGGGACGGAGTCGGCCGTACCCCCATCGTCTTTGCGGGGTCGTCTTTTGGCTGCTCCGGTCTTTGGGCCGTAACCGACGAGCACGGCGGTACGGCCGCCCGGAGCCGGACCACCGATCAGGCCGGGTTCGACCGCACCCTCGGCGGGCGCGACCTCCACGGCGGCCAGTGACTCGGCCGATGGAGAAGCGGACGGACCGGAAGACGGGAGCGGACCCGCACCCGGTTCGGTGTCGATCGCGATGATCGGCGAACCGACATCAACGGTGGAGCCGGCCGGATGGAAGATCTGCGTGACGACACCGGCCCACTTCGCCGGGATCTCGACCGCCGCTTTCGCGGTCTCCACCTCGACGATGATCTGGTTCTGGGTCACGGTGTCGCCGACGTTGACGTGCCACGAGAGGATTTCGCCCTCGGTCAGCCCTTCACCGAGATCAGGCAGGTTGAACTCTTTTACCCTGGACAAGGTCGGCCTCCTAGAACGCGAACGAGCGGTCGACTGCGTCGAGCACCCGGTCGAGGTCGGGAAGGAATTCCTCTTCCACCCGGGAAGCCGGGTAGGGGATGTCGTAGCCGGTGACCCGCAGGACCGGCGCTTCCAGCGAATAGAAGCAGTTCTCGGTCACGCGTGCGGAAATCTCGGCACCGACGCCGATGTTGCTCGGCGCCTCGTGTACGACGACCAGACGGCCGGTCTTCCGTACGGACTCGAAGACCGGACCCATGTCCAGCGGCGAGACCGAGCGCAGGTCGATGACCTCGAGTTCGCGACCGTCCTCGGAGGCCGCCTTCGCGGCGTCCAGCGCGGTGCGGACCATCGGCCCGTACGCGACGATGGTCGCATCCGTTCCGGCGCGTACGACCTGCGAGGAGTGCAACGGGACGCGTTCGTCCATGGTGCCGGACGTGTCCACCTCGCCCTTCTCCCAGTAGCGGCGCTTCGGCTCGAAGAACACGATCGGGTCGTCTGACGCGATCGCCTGCTGGATCATCCAGTGCGCGTCGTTCGGGTTCGAGCACGAGACGACCTTGAGGCCGGCGGTGTGCGCGAAGTACGCCTCGGGGGACTCGGAGTGGTGCTCGACCGCGCCGATGCCACCGCCGAACGGGATCCGGATCACCATCGGGATGTTGACCTTGCCACGTGACCGGTAGTGCATCTTCGCGACCTGGCAAACGATCTGGTCGTACGCGGGGTAGACGAAGCCGTCGAACTGGATCTCGACCACCGGACGGTATCCGCGGATCGCGAGGCCGATGGCCGTACCGACGATGCCGGCCTCGGCCAGCGGCGTGTCGATAACGCGCTGCTCACCAAAGTCCTTCTGCAGGCCGTCGGTGATACGGAAGACGCCGCCGAGCTTGCCGATGTCTTCGCCGAGCAGGACGACCTTCGCGTCGTCCTCCATCGCGCGGCGTAGACCGGTGTTGATTGCCTTGCCGATCGTGAGCGTCTCGATGGCCATCAGTGCGCCTCCCCAGCGAAGGACTCCATGTAGCGGGAGAATTCGGCGCGCTGGTCATCGAGCAGCGGCGAACCGTTCGGATAGACGTGGTCGAACATCGTCACGGGGGACGGATCCGGCATGGAGAGGACGCGTTCGCGCAGGTCGAGCGCCTCGACCGTGGCCAACTGGTCGATCTCGTCGAAGTACGCGGTGTCGGCCAGCTTCTCCTTCTCCAGGAAGGCGCGGTAGCGGCTGATCGGATCCTTGATCTTCCACTCGTCGACCTCGCTGGCGATCCGGTACCGCGTCGGGTCGTCGGACGTGGTGTGGGCACCCATCCGGTACGTGAATGCCTCGATCAGCGTCGGTCCCTGGCCGTGCCGAGCGTGGTCCAGCGCGGCGCGCGTGACCGCGTACGACGCGAGCACGTCGTTACCGTCGACCCGGATTCCCGGGAAGCCGAAACCGGCCGCACGCTGGTACAGCGGTACGCGAGTCTGCCGCTCCAGCGGCTCGGAGATCGCGTACTGGTTGTTCTGGCAGAAGAAGACCATCGGCGCGTTGAACACGCTCGACCAGATGAACGCCTCGTTCACGTCGCCCTGCGAAGTGGCGCCATCACCGAAGTACGCGATCACGGCCTCGCCGTCGTCATTGCCGACCTTGCCGTCCATGTTGATGCCCATGGCGTAGCCGGTCGCGTGCAGTGTCTGCGCGCCGATGACGATCGTGTACATGTTGAACTTGAACTCGTTCGGATCCCAGGCACCCTGGTCAACGCCACGGAACAGGCTCAGCGGCATGATCGGGTCGATGCCGCGGCAGTAGAGCACGCCGTGTTCGCGGTACGTCGGGAAGGCCATGTCCTGCGGACGCAACGCCCGGCCGGAACCGACCTGCGCCGCCTCCTGCCCGAGCAGGCTCGCCCAGATGCCCAGCTCGCCCTGGCGCTGCAGCGCGGTGGACTCGGCATCCAGCCGGCGCACGACCACCAGGTCGCGGTACAGGTCGCGGTATTCCTGATCGGTGAAGTCGACCGAATAATCCGGGTGGTCGACGCGGTCCCCATCCGGGGTGAGCAGCTGCACCATGTCCGGGTCCGGCTTGGCGCCGGATCGGCCACGGGCTGAGGTGCCCTTCGCCATGGTCTCTCCCTGTCGTGTGCCTCGGCAGTGGGGTGACCCTACCGAGGCGGTGCGTGAAGTACCGCGCTGCCCGGGTCGGGATCACTATGCGCGGGGAGTCGACCGGGTGTGGTCGAATCCGGGGAGCGGTGGCATCGGGGCAGCCCAAACGCAGGGTAGCGATGCTGCGGCCCCGTCGCCGCCGGATCAAGCATGTCAGAACAGCCTGCACTAACTACAGTCCGGGCGGCCAAATTCTGGCCCGAAACGCCTGTGGGATGCCTGTGGATACGGACTCCGAACGTCGGATATCTGCCACACCCGAACGTATGAGTACCAGTTACCCCTAAAGGTGTTCAATTGGTCATTCAGCGGTATCTCCCCCGCTTCGAAGTGAGCCTTACCGTGCGTCTGCCCTATCGGCATGTACTTATCGTCGCCAGCCTGGTCGTGATCAGCTGCGTCGCCACGCTCATCGTTGCGATCGCCGGCAGCGCGCTGGTCGATCACGCGCGCTATCGGGCGGTGGCCACTCCGGCGTATGGGGGGTGATATTCCCCACGTACCCGTCGTGATCGTGCCGGAAACCACCCGAACAACGGCACCGCCGACAGTTGCGCCGCCCGTGATGCCTCCGGTGGTCGGCGGGTCCACGACCGGACACATCCTCGAATCCGGTACGGCCGGCGGGAATCTTGGCGGGTATGGAAACGCCGAACCGCGCCACGCCGAACCGCGCCGAACCGCGCCACGCGGAGAGCTAGGGGTCGGTTTGGGGCTTTGTGGGGCAACCGTTCTTCGACTTCCAAGCGTTGATCGCCGCGACCGGGGACTTGTTGCCGCCGGCCTTCCAGGAATCCAGATACGGCCAGGGCCAGATCACGCCGCGTTGATTCCACCAGTCGCCGGTACCGGCACAGAGCGGCGAGATGCCGAAGTGCAGGTGGCAGGCGCTGGCATCGCCGGTACGCCCGACTTTGCCGAGCGGCTCTCCGACGGTTACGCGTACACCCGGTTGGATATTGGTGTTGATCTCTTCCATGTGGGATCCGTAGTAGCGAAGACCATCGTCGCCCTTTATCGAAACCGACAGGCCGCCGCGCGTGGCGCCGGCGTTGACCTTCGCCTTGTACAGGTCGACCCGGGTGACCTCGAGAATCACGCCGGACGTCACCGCCCGCACCTCGTTGCCACAGTTCGTGATGATGTCCGTGGCCGGGTAGTCGTGATGGGTGTGCCCGTAGGAGTACTTACCGACCACCGGAAAGACGAACACGCCGGGCTTGGCCTGCGATGAGACCGGCGGCTTGGCAGAAGCCGACGCCGACACCGACGGAGGTGGCGAGGCCGAAACCGATGACGGCGACAGGGCAAGCGAAGAAGGTGCCACGGTCGGTTGGCCCGTACTGCTGCTGCAAGCGGTCATTGCACCGGCCACGATCAGGGCAACGGCCAAAACGGCGGATCTGCGTGGGAGTGACATCGCGGCCGAACCTATCAGAGGATCAGCCGCGATCGTTGTACGTCCTCAGCCACTCCTCCACTGCTGGCATATCGGTCAAATCAATGCCATCGGCCATCATTTCGGCCATTGCCCGTACGGCCGGAGATCGGCGCTCGCCGGTCTCGTTGACCCGGGCGAACTCGGCCCGCGCGGCACGTACGCTGCCGAGAGTCTCCTGCAACGCGCTCTCCGGGAGCGCCAGCCGTCGTCCGGCCCACGCGATCCAAGCGCGCAGCGCGTCCGGCAGTAGCGCGGCGTCCTCGTCGTCGAGAATCGCCCGTTCGTGAACCCACGAGCCGAGGAACGTCTCCACGCCGGCCGGACTCCAGCGCAGCGCGTCGCCTCGGGCGGTCGCGAAGTCGACGATCAGACCCAGGCAGTACGAGCAGCTCTCACGCTGTGCCCCGGCGAGGTCGGCAAAGCCGGCGAGATCGGCTTCGGGGGATGCGAGGAACGTGGCGATCAGATCCTCGCGGGGGGCGGCGTCGGTCGTTTCCGCAACCATCGGCAGCGAGCCGAGCCGAGCCGCGGCGAGGGCCCGATTCGCGGCGAACGATCCGCCGTCGAGTTCGTCCGGCGCGGCATCGGTCAGGTGCACGTACGCGAGGGCGGCGGAGCGCAACGTCGCAGGCGCGATCTCGGCGAACCACGTCATCTCATCGGCGCCGGTGGCCACCTCGGTACGCAGAGTGTCCAGTAGCCCGGCGGCGGGCGCCGCAACGAAAATGTCTTTCGCGAGCCCGAGATTGTGGTCCGCGAGCACGACGATCGCGTGTTCCGGGCCGCCGACGTCGGCATCCGCGTACGCGAACGTCGCCACGTAGCTGGTCTGGTCGCCGTACCGGTCGCCGTACGCGTACGTGCCGGTCAGTGTGGCAGTGCCGAGCGCTTCAGCCCACGTGGGTGAGGCGGGTGCGGAGACCGGAGTGCCGGTCAGTGCGTCGAGCACCGCGAGGACCAGCGGTGCGATGTCGGAAGTGGAACCAGAGGCGGAGGCGAGATAAGCGCGGAATGCCGATGCGAACGAATCCAGCGCCTCGCCTCGATCCGGCTCGACCCCCGAGTAGACCGATCCGAGCAGCGTGGACAGCAACAGCTCGGCGTCGAACGCGGTACCGACCGAGCCGATGTCGCGGGCGGCGCGCAGCACGAGGGCGGGCAGCCCGGATTCGTCGGTCATACGCCGAGCCTACTGAGCCGGCCTATTGAGATGCCTCACCCAACGCGGTTCGCGCCGTCGTGTAGTCGTCGAGCACCTTGCGTACCGGATTGACGATCTCTTCCTGAGCAACCGCGGTGATCGACTTATGCAGGCGAGCGGCCGCACGACGGCGGCTGCGTTTCGCGCCGAGGCTCACCAACGGCTTGACCAGTAACGCGATCAGAATGCCGGCAACCGCGCCGCCGACCAGAGCGATGGTCGGCCACGGTACGTGCCCGACGTTCTGCACGTTCGTCGACGGGATGTCGAGCGTGATCACGCCGAGCCCGATCAATGCGAGCCGGAGCAGCAGGTACACGGCTCCGAGCAGTGCGATCACGGTCAGCACCCACTGCAGGAAGCCGATCACCCGCCACCACCACGGTTTGCGGTTCATCCCGAGGTCGGTTTGGACGACCGCCCGATCGAGTTCGTCCGGCAGCGTGGTCAGGCGCGATCGGGAGGCCGTCGTGACCGCGGCCGGCCACGGCTGCGGCAGGCCGCGGCCGGTCTCGTCGCTGAGCGAGCGGATCGCCAACTCGGCGACCGAACGTTGACCTGCTGCTGCGGCGGGAATCGACGACGCTTCGCCGCCGAGATTCGCGGTGCCGAGTCGTAGCCGCCGGAGCGGGTCGGTCTTGATCCGGCGAATCCACCGGACGACCGGCCAGCCCATCGAGGCCCGAGCTCGATACCGGTATGCGGCCTCGGTCGCCTCGGTCACCGCCGGTACGCCGGCACTTCCGGCCAATGCGTCGGCGACCGAATCGGCGGTGATCCGGTCCATCAGACCCTTCGGCAGCTCCGGTCCGACCAGCGGTTGGCTTATCTCGACCACGCCGTCGACGTCGGCCGCGAGCCGGCGAAGCGCCGCCATCCGCTCGGACACCGCGGTACGCAGCGTCGTCTTGAGTTCGACGATCCCTGGGCGGGACGACGTCGCCGAGACGGCGAATACCGGGATCGCCTCGAAACCGTCCTTGTTGAGCAGCCCGGAAAGGTCGGCGAGGCAACGGCGCACATCCGCCTCGGACAGCCGGTCGGCCTGGTTGAGTACGACCACGGTGCTGTCCACGTGCCGGTGGAACGTCCGGAGGTACTGCTCGTGGATCACCTGGTCGGCGTACTTCTGCGGATCGGTGACCCAGATGATCAGGTCGACCAGCCGAAGCAGCCGATCGACCTCGAGTCGATGCGCGACCTGAACCG
The DNA here is from genome assembly GCA_963831705.1 of uncultured Actinomycetota bacterium. Classification (GTDB taxonomy): domain Bacteria; phylum Actinomycetota; class Actinomycetes; order Mycobacteriales; family Micromonosporaceae; genus DASQPR01. The sequence continues at coordinate 1,825,144 of CAWHRE010000010.1, forward strand.
AATCGAAGTCCGGCAGGTCCAGGAGCACGAGTCCGTCGAGCTGCGGATCCGAGTCGGTCAATTCGTCGCGGGTGAACCGGTGGTTCGCCGGGATGCCGAGCCAATCCAGCAGGGCCTCGGCGCCGCTCGGATTCCAGAGGCACGCGTGTGTCGCGCCGGTGGTCGGCCGCCGCACGCCGACCGGCGACAGGTCAATCCCGGTCAACGTGTTGAACAGGCTCGACTTTCCGCTCCCGGTAGCACCGGCGAGCGCGACCACGGTGTGGTCGCGGGACAGAGCGAGGCGTCCGCCGGCCCGTTCCACCACCGCGCGGGCCGGTCTCAGATCATCAGCCGGTACGTGGTCGGCCGCCGCGATCGTGAATCGGTCGAGTGCCTCAATCCGGCGTACGAGGCGGTCGGCGTCCACTCGCGAGCCGTCCCGTCGCAGCTTGTCCCGCAACCGGTCGGTGATGCTCATGATTGGGCGGCCGATGCACGCGGCGCGGGGGCCGGGATCGGAAGCTTCGGTGCTTCGCCCACGGCGGGTGCCTGATGGGCCACCGACTGGGCGGCGATCCGGAGGCGTTCCGGCTGCCCCGGGTCGAGGCTGATCGTCGCCCGTACGCCGGCGAAGCGGGACAGCTCCTGATCGAGCAACGCACGACAGCGGGTCAGAAGATCGTCGCGCGCGGTCCGGGACAGTTGCCGCAGTGCCTCGTCGCCGAACATCGCCTCCAGTACCTTCTGCGCCGCGAGGCTCGTACCGGCGGCGACGCCGATCTCGGCGCCGGTCGGGATGAACGCGGTGGACGCGAACACGCCGACCATCACGAGTACGCCGGTCGCGTTCACGCCGTACGCGGTGATCCGGGCGGCTTTGCGCTTCCTCTCGCCTTGGTGTTGAACGAGGTCGAGCACACCGCGCTGCCACTCGCGAATCAGCCGTTCGACTCGCTCGTGGAGATCCGGCGACGGCCGGGCGAGCGCGTCGGTGACCAGAGCGGTACCGGCCGGGTTAGATCGCCACGCATCGGCGGCATGCTCGGCCGCGGACCCGACGTTCGCCTCGATCAACGCGGCGACGCCCGAGGTCAGCGCCTGCTTCAAGTCGCCGCCCGGGGGATTTCGGCCGGTGATCGCGGTCGTGATCGAGTCCCGGAGCCGCCCGACCCGTGCTTGGAGAGCGCGCATCAGGTCGCCGGTACCGACGAACTCTTGCCACCGGGCCAGAACTTCGCCACGCAACAGGGCGCCGTCCGAGATGCCGTGTTCGATCCCGGCGTACGCATCGTTGTAGGCGGAGATCGCGGCCGCGTCGAGGTCCGCCCAGGCCCGGGTCTGCAGATCGGCGGCTTGGGCCAGTACGTCAACGTCGGAGACGACGCTGCGTACCGCGCCACTGACCGTCGTGCGAATCACGGCGGCTCGGGCGGCCGCGTCATTGGCCAGTTGAGCGAGCCAGTCCCGGAGCGGCGCGACGAGTGCCTCGGGCAGAAGGCCGGATCCGTCGACCTGCGTCTCCGTCACCACGAACAGCGTGGTGTCGCCGAGCTGTTGATCGCCCAGCATCTCCCGGAGGTGGCTACCGACGTCCTCTTCGGCGCCCGGCGGCACGCGGTCCAGCACGATCGCGAGCACCGTCCCTCGATCGCGGGCGGTGCGCAGAACCTGCCACGGCACGGCGTCCGCGTACCGGGCCGCGGTCGTTACGAACAGCCAGAGATCGGCGGCGGCCAGCAGCTGGTTCGCGAGATCCCGGTTCGCGTCGACGACCGAGTCGATGTCCGGCGCATCCAGAAGCGCGAGCCCTGGTCGTAGCCCGGGCGCCGAGATGATCTGGAGGCTGGTGTGATCATTCCGGGAGGTGTTGGTCCGGGTGAGGCCCGGGAGGATCTTGCGCTCGGCAAACCAGGCGGCATCGTTGGGGTGACTGACCAGCACCGGTGCCTTCGTGGTCGGCCGAAGCACGCTGGCCGCGCTCACCGGCGCTCGTACGATGCTATTGACGAGCGTCGACTTGCCGGCACCGGTGGAACCACCGACGACGACCAGCAGTGGGGCGTCCATCCGATCGACCCGCGGCAGGAGATAGTCGTCGAGTTGGCGCGCGATTCGGGCAGCCGCTCGATCGGCCTCTACCGCCGACGGTACGCCCAGCGGAAACCGGGCATCGCCAACCGCGGCGCGCATGTTGTCCAGCGCGGCCTGCAGCGGCGTACCCGACCGGGTCGTTGACTCGCCCACGTCCCTAGATTGCCCGATCTGTGGCTGAAATAACCCAAAACAAGCTCAGAGGACGGTGACGGAGATCATTTTATCTTGCGTACGCCAGACTCAACTTTGATTTGACAGTGAGCGAGGCCGTGGCACTATTGAGCCCGGGCCACTCAACTTTGGCCCCCCACTGAAACATTCAAAGCGTCCAACAAGCAGCCAAGTTATAAATCAGCGCGGAGGAAAAACCATGGCACGTGCGGTCGGAATCGACCTCGGTACGACGAACTCGTGTGTCGCCGTCCTGGAGGGCGGCGAGCCCACAGTGATCGCGAACGCGGAGGGTGCTCGCACCACGCCGTCGATCGTGGCGTTCGCTCGCAACGGCGAAGTCCTGGTCGGCGAGGTGGCCAAGCGCCAGGCGGTGACCAACCCGGATCGGACGATCCGCTCGGTCAAGCGCGAAATGGGCACGAACTGGAACATCGACATCGACGGCAAGAAGTACACCGCCCAGGAGATCTCGGCTCGCGTGCTGATGAAGCTCAAGCGGGACGCGGAGGCCTACCTCGGCGAGACGATCGCCGACGCGGTGATCACCGTTCCGGCTTACTTCAACGACGCGCAGCGCCAGGCCACCAAGGAGGCCGGTGACATCGCGGGCTTCAACGTGCTCCGGATCGTCAACGAGCCGACCGCCGCCGCGCTCGCGTACGGCCTGGACAAGGGCTCGAAGGAGCAGACCGTGCTCGTCTTCGACCTCGGTGGTGGCACGTTCGACGTGTCGCTGCTCGAGCTCGGCGACGGGGTCATCGAGGTCAAGTCGACCAGCGGTGACAACCACCTCGGTGGCGACGACTGGGACCAGCGGATCATCGACCACCTGGTCAAGACGTTCCGTGGCCAGAACGGCATCGACCTGTCCGCCGACAAGATGGCGATGCAGCGTCTCCGTGAGGCGGCCGAGAAGGCGAAGATCGAGCTGTCCGCCGCGAACACCACGAGCATCAACCTGCCGTACATCACGGCCGGTGAGTCCGGCCCGCTGCACCTCGACGTGACGCTGTCGCGTTCGGACTTCCAGCGGATGACGCAGGATCTGCTCGACCGCTGCAAGGGCCCGTTCGAGTCGGCGATCAAGGACGCCGGCGTCAAGGTGACCGACATCGACCACGTCATCCTGGTCGGCGGTTCGACCCGTATGCCGGCCGTGACCGACCTGGTCAAGTCGCTGACCGGCGGACGTGAGCCCAACAAGGGCGTGAACCCGGACGAGGTCGTGGCCGTGGGTGCCGCGCTGCAGGCCGGTGTGCTCAAGGGTGAAGTCAAGGACGTTCTGCTCCTCGACGTCACGCCGCTGTCCCTCGGTATCGAGACCAAGGGCGGCATCATGCACAAGCTGGTCGAGCGCAACACCACGATCCCGACCAAGCGCTCCGAGGTCTACACGACGGCCGACGACAACCAGCCGTCCGTGCTGATCCAGGTGTTCCAGGGCGAGCGTGAGATGGCGCAGTACAACAAGCGTCTCGGCACGTTCGAGCTGACCGGCATCGCGCCGGCACCGCGTGGCGTGCCGCAGATCGAGGTCACGTTCGACATCGACGCCAACGGCATCGTGCACGTTAACGCGAAGGACCTCGGCACCGGTAAGGAGCAGTCGATGACGATCACCGGCGGCTCGGCGCTGCCGAAGGACGACATCGAGCGGATGATGCGCGACGCCCAGGACCACGCGGACGAGGACAAGCGTCGCCGCGAGGAGGCCGAGACCCGCAACGTGGCCGAGGCACTCCAGTGGCAGACCGAGAAGTTCCTCGCGGAGAGCGGCGACAAGCTGCCGGCCGACGCGCGGAACGAGGTGTCCGAGGCGCTGGGTGACCTCCGCTCGGCGCTCGGCGGTACGGATCTCGACAAGATCAAGTCGGCGCACGAGAACCTCATGACGGTGTCGCAGAAGGCCGGTTCGATGCTCTACGGTCAGAACGCACCGGGTGCGGCGGAGGCGGGTGGCGACACTGGTTCCGCTGGTCCGACCGACAGCGCAGGCGCGGACGACGACGTCGTTGACGCCGAGGTGATCGACGAGGATGAGAACAAGTGACGAACGAACCAACCGCGGATGCTCCGCGCGCGGATGAACCTGACGAGACGACGGGTCCGGCTGCGGCCGGGCCCGCCGCCCCCGAGGCCGAAGCCGCGACGGGCGACGTCACGCGTGATGAAGAGCAGCAGGACGAAGAGCCTGCGCCGCAGCCGGAAGCACCGGTAGCGGCCGTGGAAGCCGGCGACGATATGAACACGGATCTGGACGAGTTGCGCAACGGCCTTGACGAATTGACACGCGATCTGCAGCGGGTGACCGCGGAGTATGCGAACTATCGCAAGCGCGTGGATCGTGACCGGGCGCTTGCGAGCGAGCAGGCCACCGGCACGGTGCTGACGTCGCTGTTGCCCGTACTCGATGATCTGGATCGGGCTCGTAATCACGGCGACCTGGTCGGACCGTTTGCCTCCGTCGCGGATCAACTGTCGGCGGCGTTGGGGAAGTTCGGTCTGACCGCGTTCGGCGATGTCGGTGACCCGTTCGATCCGACGTTGCACGAGGCGGTCGCACATACGAGTTCGCCGGACGTCACGGAGACGGCGTGCGTTGAAATCATGAGGCGGGGTTACCTTCTCGGCGATCGCCTGCTCCGGCCGGCGCTCGTCGCGGTCGCGGACCCTGAGTGAATGAGGCGGTACCTCGGTGAGCAGTAAGGACTGGATCGACAAGGACTTCTACGCGACTCTCGGCGTCGGCAAATCGGCGACCGCGGAGGAGATCAAGAAGTCCTACCGGAAGCTGGCTCGGGATCACCACCCCGACCGCAACCCGGGCAACGCGGAAGCCGAAGAGCGGTTCAAGGCCGTGTCCGAGGCGAACGACGTGCTGTCCGATCCACGGAAACGGGCCGAGTACGACGAGATGCGCCAGCTGTTCGGTTCGAGCGCGTTCCGTCGCAGCACCACGCGTGGCGGCGGTGGCGGCGCACCGGGTGGACAGCAGTTCGGCGACATTTTCGGCGACATGTCCGGAGCAGGCACGGACGATCGACGGTTCGGCGGTGCCGGGTTCTCCGACTTGTTCGGGTCGATCTTCTCCGGTGGTAGTGGCGGCGGCCGGACCACGACACAGCGGCGCCCGGGGCAGACCCGGGGCCGCGACGTCGAGGCCGAGGTCGCGCTCAACTTCGGCGACGCGGTACGCGGTGTGACGATGCCGATCACGCTCCGGGCGCCCGGCGTCTGCGATACCTGCCACGGCAGCGGTGCTAAGCCGGGCGCGGTTCCGCACAAGTGTCCGGTGTGCCAGGGCAGCGGTCTCGTGACGAACAACCAAGGCGCGTTCAGCCTGTCCGAGCCGTGCCGGAACTGTCAGGGTGTCGGCACGATCATCGACGAGAAGGATCGATGCCCGGAGTGCCACGGTACCGGTGGCGTCACGAAAACCCGTACGCTCACGATCCGCATTCCGGCGGGCGTCTCGGATGGTCAGCGAATCCGTCTGGCCGGGCGCGGCGAAGCCGGTGACCGTGGCGGTCCGGCCGGCGACCTGTACGTGCTGATTCAGGTGCGCGAGGACCCGCTGTTCGGGCGGGACGGCGACGACTTGACGCTGGCCGTACCGATCTCGTTCCCGGAGGCGGTCAACGGCGTGGATCTGCGGGTTCCGACGCTCGATGGTTCGGTGACGCTGCGCGTGCCGGCCGGTACGCCGAGCGGGCGGACGCTGCGCGTACGCGGCAAGGGCGTCGCACCACGTGACAAGGCGGTCGGCGATCTGCTGGTCACCGTGTTCATCGCGGTACCGAAGGATCTGTCGATGGACGCGCGCAAGGCGCTCGACGAGTTCGCGGCGGCGACCCCGCCGGCACCTCGCGACCACATCGAAGGGCGGATGGACCGTGTCTGACATTCCTGGCAGGGGTGTGTCCGATGCCAAGGTGCTGATCATCTCGGTCGCCGCTCGGCTGGCCGGGATGCATCCGCAAACGCTACGGCAGTACGACCGGCTCGGGCTCGTCTCGCCCGGTCGTACGCCTGGCGGCGGCCGTCGCTACAGCGAGCGTGACGTTGTGGTCCTACGCGAGATCCAGCGTCTCAGCCAGGATGACGGTGTCAGCCTGGAGGGGATCCGCCGGATCATCGATCTGGAGCGGCTCGTCGTTGACCTGCAGCGCCGGATCATGGATCTGGAAGCCGACCTGACGGACGCGAATGAGCGCCTGGGTCAGGTGCAAGCGATGACCGCGTACCCGCGACGGGACATCGCGGTGTACGCGCAGAGTTCGGCGCTGGTGGTTTGGCGACCGCGTCGCCCTAGTTAACTCTCGCTGGGCTCACGATCCGCGAGCTCGGCCGGGTCGATATGAAGAGTGTCGAAGAGGCCCGCGTTCTTGTAGACATCAACGCGATCAGGCAACGTGCGGTCCACCCAGATGGCACGGTCATCGAGTCCGCGCTGTCGGAGTAGCTCAAGAATCCGGAATTTGTCGATCTCCATCGTGACCGCCCTTAAGCGTGCCTAGTGGCTCACACCGCCTCAGCCTGCGTGCTTTACCGAGGTCTTTGGGCGATCCCTACGGTACGCCTACCCGCCCTTACTGGGAAAACTGTGTATTCGGGTAGATAACGCCGAGACCGGCGCGTCAGCCTGCCCAATCGCGTAGCGTCGATGTCACAGCGAGTCCGATAAGTCGGAATTCGCCTGATGAGAAGCGAGGCCGGAATGGGTATCAGCGACTCGATGGGTGACATGGTCAACAAGGCGAAGGATGCCGTGTCAGGTCACTCCGACGAGGCCGACAAGGTCGTCGACACCGCTGGCGACAAGGCCGACGACATGACCAAGGGCAAGATGAAGGGCGCCGTGGACAAGGGTCAGGACGCCGCCAAGGACGCCATTGGAAGAATGAAGAAGTAGCAACTTTTCGGTTCGGGCGCTCAACCTTCGGGTGGGCGCCCGAACTGCGTTGTCAGGCTGCGTGTCAGGCGATGCGGCCCTGGGTGCGGACCAAGCCACCCTCGCACCACGCGTGGAAGTCGAACATTTCCGGCCGGGCGAGCAGCACGCGGACATTGAACGCCCACGTCTTCATGGCCTCATCACCCTCGGTCTCGGCGCGCTCGACCAGCTTCCGCAGGCGGCGCTTCGGGTGCGCACTGAAATCGGTACGGATGCCGTCGGCCGCGTAAATGTAGAGGCAGTGCAGAGCGAAGCGGCGTGCTGGGCAGTTCACGTCGATCGCGAGATCGAAGACCGTGTTCACGAGTCGATCACCCGCGACCAGCAGATCCCAGTAGGACGGCATCGATGACAGCGAAACTGAATCCGGCTGATACGCCCAGGCCCGCAGCTCGGCTGCCGTCGGGTCGACCGCGTTAGCAAAGCCGCGAAACGTCGTCTGTTGCACGCTCACGTCTACTCCTGTGCCCGGCTCAGCTGGATCTTGCCGACTAAATGACGACATTCTGGGGGTGCCGTCAACCTAACCGGTTCGCGTGCTGCGCGGAAGAGGCATCTCACGCCGGTAATCAAGCTGTTACCGCCCGAAATTGTTCGTCGTCAGATGCGGCAGCGCGTCCGCACTCATGAGGTGGAACGTTCGCGTCGAGGCCAGCGTAGGGGCAGCGCGGATTCATGTTTGTGTGCTAACGAGAAAGCATGCAGCCGGCGCGGATTCGGATCGATTCCATCGGGACCACGGTCGTCAAGGCCACTCGATCCGTGTTGATCCTGCGTCTGCTCGCCGCCGTACTGCTCGGCGTTCTCGCGATCGTCGGCTGGGTCCTCAACATCTGGGCCGTCCCGATCTTTTTCGGAATCTGCTCGTTTGCCGGCATCGTCGGCGTCGGCCAGGCCGCGGTCGGTGCGGTCTACGCAGCATCGGCGGGCATCCGATTCCGCCGTACGTCCCGGATGGAGTCGATCGACTGGTCGGACATCCATCAGTTCGTCGAGATCAGCCGGCCTTGGGGGCGAATGCTCGCGGTCGAGCGGTCGGTTTCGACCGGGATGCCGGTACGCATTCTGTTGCCCGCCCCGAGGACATCGCTGATCTTTTTCGATCGCGGGTACGACCGGGACGTCGCCCACCTCCGAGCTCTGGCCGGCGAGCACAACCGCCTTGCCACTGCACCGACCCGGATCGGGTACGGCAGCCGGAAGTGGGCCCGGATCGGGTTCGTCATACTCCTGCTGGTCGTAGCGCCGGTCGATCGCCCATTCGGCTGGTTCGCTGGATCGCAGGCATCGACGGTGCCGGAGGCCTGTGCCGCCTTGTCCGATCGGTTGTCCCGTGCGGTGGATGCGAGCGGACCGGATGCCGGACCGCAGACCATGTCCATGACTTCGTGCACGTGGAAGATTCCGGACGGCACGCTCACGATCACGTACCAGCTGTTCCACCGCCAAGGACTGCACAGTGGATCGGATCGAGCCGCACAGGACCGAGCGTTCGCGCGAGCCGACCGGTACAGCGAAGGTTTCTCCGGGCTCGGCGCCCTCGACCCGGCGGCCCAGAGTCGGCTCACCGCGCCCGGTTGGGCCATGGCCGACGGCAGCACGATCGTCCTTCTCACCGCTGCGGCCAACGTGAACGTCACGGTCGAAATGAGCTATCCGACCGCAGACGGCGACGCGTCCAACGTGTTCTCGCCGATAGACCAGAGCACGATGACCGCGTTCTCGACCGCGACGAACATGGCGATCGCCGCGGTCAAGACCGGTTAACCAGGCGATCCCGGCGAGCCCGGGATGTCACCAGGCGGGTTCGACTGGTTGGCGAGGAAGCGTTCGAGTTCGGCGCCGAGTTCTTCGGCGGTTGGCAGCGGCCCCGACTGAGCCAGCAGGTTCTCGCCACCGGCGCGCCCCCGCATGAACGCGTCATACTGCTGCTCCAACGAGTTGACCAGCTCCACCGCGTCACCGTTCTCGGCGATCTGCCGGTCGATCTCGGCCCGGACGGCTATGGCCGATGACCGCAGCTCGTCGGTCGAGAGGAGCAGACCGGTCGTACGCGAGACGGACGTTAGGAGCAAGTCGGCCGCATCCGGGTAATCGGTCTGCGCCAGGTAGTGCGGGACGTGCGCGGCGAATCCGATCGCGTCGTGGCCCTGCTGTCCAAGCCGGTATTCCAGAAGATGACCGGCGCTCGCCGGCACCTGTACGCGCTGGAGCCACGGCTCGTAGCCGCTGATCAACTCACGTCTGGATGCATGCGCGGTGACACCGGCCGGCCGGGTGTGCGGCACCGCCATCGGAATCGAGTTGAAGCCGACCGTCACACGGATGCCGAAGCGGTCGAGCAGTCCCATCACGGCGACCGTGAAACGCTCCCACTGCAGATCGGGCTCTGGGCCGGCCAGCACGAGAAACGGCGTCGACTGGCGATCCTTCGCGAGGTAGATCGCGAGGGTCGGCTCCTCGTAGCTTTCCCAGTGATCCTCGACGAACATCATCGTCGGCCGCCGGGACCGATAATCGAGCAGCGCATCGATATCGAACGTGACGAGCTGCTGGGCGTCGTGCTGCTCGAGGAGCTGCGCCCGGGCCAGCTTGGTCGCGTTGCCGGCGTCGACGAAGCCGGTCATCGCCTGGATGAGCACGGTCCCGGCGAGCCCGTCAGCCGGAAGATCGTCGGCCAATTCGTACAACTCGGTCGGATCGAGCATGCCGGCGCCTCCTTCAGATTCCTGACTCCGAGCCTACGGTAGGGCGCTGACACGATCGATCTCAGCGGACCCCGGCTTCGGTGGGCAATGAGACTTGAGTGTACTAGACTCAACTCTGGCCCGGCGGGTGACGAGACCTCGCTGGCCAACCGATGACTACACCAAACCGGGAGCTATATGAACGCCGAGCGCCTGACGACGAAGAGCCGTGAAGTCATCGCGGCCGCGGTCGCCAACGCCACCCAGCACGGCCACGCCACCGTGGAGACCTGGCATCTTCTTCTCGCGCTCCTCGATACCGGCGGTTCGACCGCACCCGCGCTGCTGCGGGCGGTCGGCGCGAATCCGGCGGACATCCGGCGCGCAGCCGTGCATGCGGTCGAGCGCCTCCCCGCTGCGAGCGGGTCCAGCGTGGCCGAGCCGAGCCTGGCGCGCGAGTTGGTGAATGCACTGAACGCCGCCGAGGCAATCGCTCGGCCGCTGGGCGATGAGTACGTATCGACCGAGCATCTACTCGCCGGACTGGCGCAGATGCCGGGCAGTGGCAGCGGCGGCCAGGTCGCCGAGGCACTGAAGAACGCCGGTGTGACCGAGGATGGCTTGGTGGCCGCGTTCCCGCAGGTCCGAGGCGGTGACCGCCGGGTCACGAGCGCCGACCCCGAGCAGCAGTACCAGGCGCTGGAGAAGTACAGCGTCGACCTGACCGCGAAGGCGCGGGCCGGCAAGGTTGATCCGGTGATCGGTCGGGACGCCGAGATCCGCCGGGTGATTCAGGTGCTGTCCCGGCGTACGAAGAACAATCCCGTGCTGATCGGCGAGCCCGGCGTCGGCAAGACCGCGATCGTTGAGGGTCTCGCGCAGCGGATCATCGCCGGTGACATCCCCGAGTCGCTGCGCGACAAGCGCGTGGTCAGCCTCGATCTGGGGGCGATGGTGGCCGGCGCGCAGTACCGCGGCCAGTTCGAGGAGCGACTCAAGTCGGTGCTGGAGGAGATCCAGAGCTCGAACGGTCAGATCATCACGTTCCTGGATGAGCTGCACACCGTGGTCGGCGCCGGTAAGGGCGAAGGCTCGATGGACGCGGGCAACATGCTCAAGCCGATGCTCGCCCGCGGTGAGCTACGGATGGTCGGCGCGACGACGCTGGACGAGTATCGCGACAACATCGAGAAGGATCCAGCGCTCGAGCGCCGGTTCCAACCGGTCGTGGTGGGCGAGCCGTCGGTTGAGGACACGATCGGCATCCTGCGTGGGCTCAAGGAGCGCTACGAGGTGCATCACGGCGTACGCGTCACGGATGCGGCACTCGTTGCGGCGGCGACGCTATCTGACCGGTATATCGCCGATCGGTTCCTACCGGACAAGGCGATCGACCTGATCGACGAAGCGGCTTCGCGCCTGCGGATGGAGATCGATTCGCGGCCGGTCGAGGTGGACGAGGTCGAGCGAGCGGTGCGGCGCCTGGAAATCGAGGAAATGGCGCTCGAAAAGGAGCCGGATGCCGCATCCGCCGAACGGCTGGCGCGTCTGCGGGCAGAACTGGCCGACAAGCGCGAGCAGTTGACCGCTCTGTCGGAGCGTTGGCGGAACGAGAAGCAGCACATTCAGGCGATTTCGGATGCCAAGGAGCAGCTGGAGACGATGCGCGGCGAGGCCGAGCGGGCCGAGCGCGACGCCGATCTGGGCCGGGCTGCGGAACTCCGTTACGGCAAGATTCCGGAGCTGGAGCACGCGCTCACCGTGGCTACCGCCGAACTCACCGCGATTCAGACGAACGGCGCGATGCTGAAAGAGGAAGTCGGCGCGGACGACATTGCCGACGTCGTCTCCGCATGGACCGGCATTCCGGCCGGGCGGCTGATGGAGGGCGAGACTGCGAAGCTGCTCCGGATGGAGGAGTCTCTTGCCGCCCGCGTGATCGGTCAGGACGAGGCAGTGATCGCGGTATCCGACGCGGTCCGGCGTGCTCGCGCCGGTGTCGCGGACCCGGATCGCCCCACCGGCAGCTTCATGTTCCTCGGACCCACCGGCGTCGGCAAGACCGAGCTGGCCAAGGCGTTGGCGGAGTTCCTGTTCGACGACGAGCGCGCGATGGTACGCATCGACATGAGCGAGTACGCCGAGAAGCACTCGGTCGCACGGCTCGTCGGCGCGCCGCCCGGCTACGTCGGGTACGAGCAGGGCGGTCAGCTGACCGAGGCGGTCCGGCGGCGGCCGTACACGGTGATCTTGCTCGACGAGGTGGAGAAGGCGCACCCGGACGTGTTCGACGTGCTGTTGCAGGTCCTGGATGACGGTCGGTTGACCGATGGGCAGGGCCGGACGGTGGACTTCCGCAACACGATCCTGATCCTCACGTCCAACCTCGGTACGCAGATCCTCTCGGAGCCCGGCTTGACCGAGGACGAGCGGCGCGGTGCCGTGCTCTCCGCCGTACGCGGGCACTTCAAGCCGGAGTTCCTGAACCGGCTGGACGACATCGTAGTGTTCCACGCGCTCGATATCGCTCAGCTGACATCGATCGTCGACATCCAGCTCGGCGCGATGGCCCGTCGACTGGCAGATCGCCGGCTCACGCTGGACGTCACGTTCGGTGCGAAGGAGTGGCTCGCGAGCAACGGGTTCGACCCGACGTACGGTGCCCGGCCGCTGCGCCGGCTCGTCCAGTCGGCGATCGGGGACCGGCTCGCGAAGGCCTTGCTGGCCGGTGAGATTCGCGACGGCGACCAGGTGATCGTGGACTTGGCACCGTCCGGCGGACTCTCGGTGACGTCGAGGGAGCACGGCGCGGGAGCCTGACGAGGGCACCGCAAGCGGTCGGACGCGCGTACTGTGTGCGTCGATCACGGTCGATCCGTGGTTGACGCGCACAGGAGGATTTCGTGGCCTACTACACGCCCACCGATCCGCGTAACGCGCTGCTCAGGCCGGTCGGCGTATCGGTGGCCGCGCTCGCGTTGTTCGTGTCGGCGACAACCGTCATCGCGGGCGTGGTGCTGAACTTGATCGGCATGTCATCGTTCGCCGACGGCCTCAGCCTGACGCCGCCGCAGGGCTATACCCCGCAGCAGGCGGCGCAGGCGGCGCGAGCGCTCGTGATCGGTTCGACCATCATCAGCGGGCTGATCGCGACACTGCTCTTGGTGTGCGGTCTGCTCGTCTTGCGCCGCAACAACGCGATGCGGATCGTGACGTTCATCGTCGCCGGCATCGGCATGCTCTGTTACGGATGCGGGTTCCTGTTCGTGATCGGCGGAGTCAGGGCAACCGAGCGCTCACTGCTTCGGCCGCCGATCTGGTACGGGCCATTGACGATCAGCCTGGAAGTCATCAATGTGCTCGCGTTGATGCTTGCGATCATCCTGCTCGCCCTGCCCTCGTCGGCCGCGTACTTCCGGAAGGCGGTTCCGGGGACGATGCCGGTCGCGGCGCCGGGTTATGGGTACGCGTCGCCGTATGCCATGCCGGCCTACCCGCCACCACCCCCTTATTACGAGCCGGTGCCGGCTCAGTACACGCCGCCAACCAGGCAGTACGCGCCGAATCCGTACCCGCCGGCGGTTCCGTGGACGGTGCCGGTCGTGCCGGTGGTCGACCCGTACGCGCCGGGACCGTCAGCCACCTCGGGAGCCGAGCCGGACGACGATAGGTGACACCGTTTCAGACCTTCGTGGGGCGGACATACAGGCGCGCAAGCGATACCGTGTCCGCGATCCTTGGGAGGGATGAAGAGTGTCATACAACCCGATCGATGTGGCCGGTCCGCGTCAGCGGCCGTCCACCGTAACCAACGCCGCGTATCTGCTTCTCGTGGCCGCGGGTCTCTACCTCGTGAACGTCATCATCAGTCTGGCCACCGCGAACAAGATCATCAACGCGGCGAAGGACGTGCTCCAGCAGAGCCAGGCCAACACGAACGTCGAATCGGCCGAGCGGCTCGGCGTCTACGGCGGCATCGGCGTCTACGTCGTCGTCCTGATCGTCTTCGTGTTGATGGCCGTGTTCGTGTTGCGCGGTAGCAACGGCTGGCGAATCACGACGTTCGTCGTCGGCGGCCTCGCTGTCCTCTGCTCGTTCTGTGGACTCGTCGGCACCGGGCTCTCGAACGTGAGCTCGGCGAGCAATCTCACCACCGCTCAGAAAGACGAACTGAAGAACGCGGTCCCGTCGTGGGCCCGTGACGGGCAGATCGCGGTCAGCCTGCTCATCTTGATCGCATTGGTGGTCGCGATCATCCTTCTGACGCGACCCGCCTCGAACGAGTTCTTCCGCAAGGCAAATGTGATGCCCAACGTGCCGGGCTATCCGGCGTACCCGGGCTACCCGGAGCAGCCCGGATATCCTCAGCCGGGATACCCGCAGCAGCCGGGATACCCACAGCAGCCAGGATACCCACCGGTCCAGTCCGGTGAGGCGTCGCAGGACGACTCCTCGACTCCGCCCACCGCCTAAAGCACGACCTGCAATCGTCCGGACTGCAGTTCGCTCCGACGTGCCGCCCCGGTAGGTTGCGGATAACCACCGCTCCTACCGGGATCCACGTCTTGAGGTGCATAACCGATGGCCACAACCGAGTCCAGACGAGCACTGATCACCGGCGCCACATCGGGGATCGGCGCCGCATTCGCGCGCCGGCTCGCTGCATCCGGGCACGACCTGATGCTGGTGGCGCGGGACGAGCAGCGCCTGGCGATGACCGCGGCCGAGTTGTCGGCCGAATACGGGATTCGTGCCGACATCCATGGCACCGACCTGTCGACCGCGGATGGGTGCGCGCCGATCGAAGATCTCCTCCGCTCCAACCAGTACGACCTCTTGGTGAACAACGCCGGCCGGACGCTGAATCGGTCGTTTCTGCGGTCGACCGCCGAGGACGAAGAGCGACTGCTCTATTTGAATGTGCATGCGGTGATGCGCCTGACGCATGCCGCACTGCCCGGAATGGTGGAACGCCGCCGTGGCGACGTGATCAATGTCTCGTCCGCATCGAGCTTTGCTCCGGTGATGCCCGGTTCCACTTACCCCGCCAGCAAGGCATGGGTGACGAATTTCAGCCAATCGATCGGCCTTTCGGTCAAACCGATGGGCGTACGGGTGATGGCATTGTGTCCGGGCTATACGCGTACCGAATTCCATTCATCGGCCGGAATCAACATGTCGCGTACGCCGTCGTTCATGTGGCTCGATGCCGACAATGTGGTCCGCGACGCCCTGCGTGACCTGGCCAAAGGCCGTGCGGTGAGCATTCCGGACTGGCGCTACAAAGTCGCGGTATTCGGCATGCGGCACGCTCCCATCGGCCTGTTGCGCCGAGCGTCGCGCGACACGAGAGGGAAGATCAAATAGTATCTGGGGCTCCGACCTCGGTGAATAGGGGTGGGTGTTGATGGATGCCATCCGGACGACCAGTACGCTGCTCGACATGTCCAGCCGTGACGACCTGCGCAAACTCATCGTCGATCTGGCGGTCGTCCACGGCCGAGTGGTGTTGGCCTCTGGACGAGCGGCTGACTACTACGTCGATCTCCGGCGGGTTACTTTGCACCATGCCGCCGCGCCGCTGATCGGCGCTGTCATGTTGGAAACCGTGGCAGACTGGGAGTTTGACGCGGTGGGTGGGCTCACCCTCGGCGCCGACCCGGTCGCAACAGCAATGTTGCACGCCGCCTCGGCAGGCGGACGGGGCTTGGATGCGTTCGTTGTACGTAAAACGGAAAAGGCGCATGGGTTGCAGCGCCGGGTCGAAGGCCCGGATGTTGCAGGTCGGCGCGTACTTGCGGTGGAAGACACCTCGACAACGGGTAGCAGCGTGTTAACGGCCGTAGATGCGCTGCGACAGGCCGGGGCCGACGTAGTCGGCGTAGCGGTTATCGTCGATCGGGGTGCCGGTATCGCCATTCGCGATGCCGGACTGGACTACCGCGCTGTATTTTCGCTGGCCGATCTCGGCCTGACGGATTAAAGATATGTCGATTCGTTTTTGCGCATATGCAAGTGAATCGATGGCTTTGGTGGAAGGATGAAGTACGTGGGGACTGCGTTGGCCGAAGTGACTAGGCCTCAGATCTCGCCACTTGCTGGCGAGCCAATTGAACCTGCCGACGCGCGGCGTCTAGCTGGGGTACTGAAGGCATTGGCCGATCCGGCCCGCCTTCGGCTCCTGAGCCTGATTCAGTCCGCCGAGGATGGCGAGGCGTGCGTGTGTGACCTGACTGCTCCGCTGGGGCTTTCCCAGCCGACGGTGAGCCACCACCTGCGCATCCTGACCGAAGCGGGGCTGCTCGAGCGGGAAAAGCGTGGCGTCTGGGCTTACTACAGCCTGGTGCCGTCGGCGATCGCGTCGATCGCCGATTTGTTGACGCCTCCGCGCAAGCGGGGCGCCAAGAAGGCCGCTCGCTAAGTCGCGAGCATGGATTGATGCTCGGTGGACGACGGCGCGGCGGCCGGAACTGCAAGCCGTCGTCATTGTGCGATTGATCGCGCGCACCGAGCCGGCGCACTGAACGCAATGAATTAGGTCGGACGCTGTGGCCGGCCGCCTTCGGGTGGTCGGCCACAGTGCTGTCTGCATCACAATGCCGTGACATCTGTCGAGCGACTATCGGTGTACGTCGGACATAGCCGATTCGTCCCCTTGCGTCGATCGGAAAGATCCCTAGGCTGTCGAGAGTTTGCACAGTTAAGGGGCTTGAAATGGCTGGTCGGCACCGTCCTGCGCCCATGTCCGGGCGGCAGCGCGGATCCATTGCCGCAAGCATCGTCGCGGTTCTCGTCGGCGGGACATTGGGCATCGTCCATTTCGTGGGTGCCTCCGCCGCAGGCTGTAGTCAGAACGGCGTCACGCTCGATGTCGCGGCGGCGCCGGACATCGCACCAGCGTTGACTACCGCGGCCGACCAGTGGGAGCGAACCGATCCCACCGTCAACGGCCGGTGCGTCCGTGTCGTGGTGACCGCCGAGCCACCGGCGCAGACCGCGAACCTGCTCGTTGCGGGATCCGGAATGACGGTCAACAACGGCAGCCTCGATCCGTCGCCGTCGAGCGCGGTGGCGCCGCCCTCGCCCGCGGTCTGGATTCCGGACTCGTCGGTGTGGATCAACCGGGTTCAGGGCGACGTCAGTGAGGCATTCGTCTCGGGTACGCCTCCGTCGTTGGCGAGCAGCCCGGTCGTGATCGGCATCCAGCACTCCGACGCGGCCAAATTGAAGCTGACCGACGGCACGATCACGACGCAGGCACTCAAGGCCGCGCTGGGCCCGATGCGCATCGACGACAACGACCCGAACCAGAAGAACCCAAGTAAGTTCCAGCTCGGGTTGGCCGAGCCCCGCAACGATGCCGCAGGCCTGGCGGGTGCCACCGTGCTTTATCAGATCGACACGAACGTGGTCGGGAGCGAGCAGGACTACAGCCTGGTCGTGTCGGACTACCGGCTGGCCAGCCCCGAGGCCGAGATGGCCACCGATGCGGCGAGCGTGATCGCGGCGTTCACGACGAAGAACACTTCCTTCAAATCGCGTACGACGCCACAGATGACGGCGGCGTTCCTGAGCGAGCAGTCGATCCTCGCGTACGACGCGACGCACGCCGATGCGCCACTGGACGTGGTCCGGATGGATCAGGACCTGGCCGGTCTCGACTACCCGATCGCGCTCGTCCAGAAGGTGTCGGCCGACGTTGGCGACGCCGCCACGATGTTCGAGCACGAGATCACGAAGCCGGCGTACACCGGTATCTTCGCCACGGCCGGGTTCCGGACGCCCTCGGGAGCGGCGGCTTCGGGCTTTCCGGCAGCCCACGGTGCCCTCAACACAATCGTCCCGGTCAGCCCGTTGCATCTGAGCGGTGCGGCGAACGATCCGGTGGCGGGCGCCCTCGCGCTGTGGGGAGCTTCGAATACTCGGTCGCGCGTACTGGTCATGCTGAATGAAGGCGCGTCGATGGCGCTTTCGTCGGCGTTCCCGCATGCGAGCCGGATGGTGCTGGCTCAGCAAGCCGCGGCCGGCGGTGTCGGGCTGTTCACCGATGACAGCGAACTCGGCACGTGGGTGTTCGCGCCCGGTCTCGGCGGGACGAAGGACTACAAGGAACTCGTCCCGATCAAGGAGCTTGACCAGGCGGGCCAGATCAACGCTCTGAATACGTCGATCAAGGGCGCGCAGGCTCAGGCGAGCCGAAGCGGCTGCGGCCTATACCCGACGCTCGATGCTGCGTACAAGTACATGCTGAGCACGTACGAGGCTGGCAAGATCAATACGATCGTCGTGTTCACCGACTGCGCCGAGGCAAGTGGCGTCAAGAGCATGCAGCTCGACGACCTGACTTCGGACATTGGCGGTCAAGCATCGGTCGCGACGCCGATCCCGGTTATCTTGATCAACGTGAACCCCAACGCAACCGCGATCAATAAGAACCTGAACTCCATCGCGACGGTCGTCGGCGGCAAACCACTGCCGCTCATGTCACCGCAGGACATCGTCAACGTGTTCTTGGAGGCGATCGTCGCGCTCGGCCCGGGGAGCTGATCCAAGGCGGCATAGGGCGGCGGCAGCGTTTCACGGTCGCACCAAGTACTCTTCACGATCGTGAGTACCGCTGTGACCCTCGATGCTGCCGCCCATGTGCTGGCCGTCAACCCGCTGAGTGCGGACAGCCTGCTGTCCTGGGCCGGATCGTGGGCACTCTGGCTCGTGATCTTCGCCGAGACCGGCTTGTTGATCGGGTTCTTCCTGCCCGGCGACACCGTCCTGTTCCTGGCCGGGATCCTCTCCGCGACGGTCGCGGTCGACAAGGGCGCACCGCACCTCGCGTTCGTGCCGCTGCTGATCGTCACGCCGATCGCCGCGATTCTCGGCGCACAGCTCGGTTTCTTCCTGGGTAAGCGCTACGGGGTCCGATTGTTCGATCGTCCGAATTCCCGGATCTTCAAACGTGAGTACGTCGAGAAGACCGAGGCGGTCTTCAATCGATTCGGCGGCGCCAAAGCGGTGGTTTTGGCCCGTTTCATCCCGGTGGTACGGACGTTCCTGAATCCGGCCGCCGCGATCTTGGAGATGCCGGTACGCCGGTTCTTCATCTGCAACGTGATCGGCGCGATCCTTTGGACCGACTCGATTCTGATCGTCGGCCACGTGCTGGCCAAGCAGATCTTCGAGCGCGTCGGTCTGTCGAACGTCGACCACTACATCCTGCTGGTCGTCCTGGCCGTGGTGTTGATCTCCGCGCTCCCGGTCCTGCTTGATGTCCTGCGCAAGCGCAAGGCGAAGCCGGACCCGGACCAGACCGTCGTGATGGGCACGACAGAGTCGAAGACCGGGCCCGGCTCACACCGTCGGTAGATCTACCGAGCGGCTGGCTCGTCGGCCGGCTGCGGGTGGCCGATCTTCGTCTCGGTCGAGGCTTGCTCGACTTCGAGCAGGCTCTCCTCGTGCCGAGCAGCCTCGTACGCGGCGGCACCACCCCGTACGCCGAACAGGCGCTTCGTGACCACCAGGTAGACCACGGCAGCGATGTTGATGATCAGTGCGCCGATCCGAACCCAGGTCAGCTTCTCCGTGATTTCGTAGATCTCGAGCGGGATGAACAGCGCCGTTGCGACCGCGGCGAAGTACTCACCCCAGCGCTTGAGCAGCCAGAGACCGGTCGCCTCGATCAGCTGAAGCGCGCCGTAGACGAACAGACCGATCGAGATCCACGTCAGTGTGGCCTTGTCGATCGCGATGATCTTCTGGACGTCCACGATCATCGACGAATTCGCGATGTTCCAGTGGAGCTTCTCCGCGAGGGTCTCAACCGCCGGGAGATCCTCCTTGAACGCCTTCTGCACGGTCACCTGGCTGTCCCGGAACCGGAACACCGCGTACGCGGCGAGCAGCACGACCAGGCCACGGATCAGACGCTCAAGTGAGAGCAGCCGCAGGATGACCAGGTCGCGCAGCTGCTTGCCGCGCCGGACAATCGGTGCGTCCGCGGCCGGCCCCGAGGCGGCCGCTTCGCCGATGACGTAATCACCACAGCGCAGGCATCGCCAAGCGGGGCCTTGCGGCGTGACGACGTGAAGCGTTGCGCGCAGCGGCGGCTCGTCGGGGGCGAATGTGACGTGCCCTTGACGGCCGCACGAACGAAGATTCCAATCCACGGCTAGACGGTACCGTCGTGGGGCCAATAAGTTCTGTGCGGATCTCGCGCTACGTTCCGCTGCGGTGCCGGCCCGGCTTGGCATGCCACGCCGCCGTCCAGACGGCTAATGTCGGCCGTACAGATGCGGCCGCTCCTATCTATGTGTGGTAGACCCTTCCTGTGCGTGAGGTGTCAACTATCCAGAGTAACGGTGGCTCGAACCGGAACGCTGGCGTCCACAGTCGACGGTTCGGTCCGCCATCCAGTGGAAGCCGGCCACCGGCCGCTGCCGGGCGGCTGTATCCGGTCGGTGCCTCGGCACTGCGGCCGACGATCGAATCGCTTCTCGACGAGGTCGACGTGCCATTCGATGAGCCACTCGCACCGGCCTACTTGGGGCCGCACGAGGCCTACTCGGTATCCGGCCGGATTGCCGCGCATGTCTACGCGCGTCTGCGTCGGCACAGCGCCAACGTGGAGCGCGTCATTCTGCTCGGCCCGCGCCATCGCGCACCGATCGATGGTTGCGTTGCGCCGAGTGCGCAGAACTGGGCGACCCCGCTCGGACGTACGCCGATCGACGTCGCGACGATCCGGGCGCTCTACGGCGACGGGCACATTCTGCTCGACGACGATGCGCACACCCGCGAACACTCGCTGGAGATCCAGCTGCCGTTTATCCAGGTGGTGGCGCCACACGCGATGATTCTGCCGCTTCTGGTCGGTCCCGCCGCCGCCGACGACATCGTCTTTACGCTGTCCGCGCTGGATGACCTGACCGGCACGGTGATCATCGTGACATCGGACTTGGGTGACGAAAGTACGTCCGCGCGTACCGTGATGTCGATCTTGGAGATGGCGCCGGGCCGGATCGGCGCTCGCGACGCGTGCGGTGTGCATGCGCTCCGCGGCGTTCTCGGCTGGGCGACGCACCGCGGCCTGCACTCCGAGCTACTTGCGCGCGAAGGCGATCACGCGGCCTGCTCATTCCTGGCGAGGTAGGTCTACTCGTACTCGGTGTCGAGATTGACGGTCCGCGCCTGCTCGGTCGCGTCCCACTCGTTAACCTCGAGGCCACGATGCACGTCTTCGGCGTAGTCCGTCTCGGTCGTGGCTTCGACTGGATCGGCCAGGATCGACTGCTCCATCGCGTCCTCGACGGGCGTTTCCGACGTGCGGTCCATCGGATCTGGCTGCATGTTAACGACGCTACCGGACCGAACCACGGGCCGCGCGGGTACGCCGACCAGAGGTGCGAGATACTCGGCGGTGCGAGGACAGCGCCCCAGCGTTGTCGGCCGGCTCCTCGTCCACCCGACACTGTCAGCGGCCGGGAAATCTGTCAAAAGGTAACTAGGAGCTCAGAACATGCCTATCGCCACTCCCGAGGTCTACGCCGAGATGCTCGACCGTGCCAAGGCCGGCGCGTTCGCTTACCCGGCGATCAACGTCAGTTCGTCGCAGACGCTCAACGCCGCCCTGCAGGGCTTCGCGGAGGCCGGCAGCGACGGCATCATCCAGGTCTCCACCGGCGGCGCCGACTATCTGTCCGGCCCGACGATCAAAAACATGGTCTCCGGTGCGGTCGCGCTCGCCGGGTACGCGCACGAGATCGCGAAGAACTACCCGATCAACGTCGCGCTGCACACCGATCACTGCCCGAAGGACAAGCTCGAGGGGTACGTGCGGCCGCTGCTCGCGATCTCGACCGAGCGGGTTGGCCACGGCCAGGCCCCGCTGTTCCAGTCGCACATGTGGGACGGTTCCGCGGTCCCGCTGGAAGAGAACCTGCAGATCGCGTCCGAGCTGCTGACAATCGCCGCCGCCGCCCACATCGTGCTGGAGATCGAGGTCGGCGTGGTCGGCGGTGAAGAGGACGGCGTGGTCGGCGCGACTGACGGCAAGCTCTACACCACGGTTGAGGACGCGTTCGCGATGGTCGAGGCGCTCGGCCTCGGTGAGAAGGGCCGCTACCTCGCCGCGCTGACGTTCGGCAACGTGCACGGCGTATACAAGCCGGGCAACGTCAAGCTCCGTCCGGAGATTCTCGGCGAGATCCAGGCTGCGGTGGCCGCGAAGTACGGCAAGGAGAAGCCGCTCGACCTGGTCTTCCACGGTGGTTCAGGCTCCCTGCTCTCGGAGATCCGCGACTCGCTCGACTTCGGCGTCGTGAAGATGAACGTCGACACGGACACGCAGTACGCGTTCACCCGCCCGGTCGCCGCGCACATGTTCGCGAACTACGACGGCGTCCTGAAGGTCGACGGCGAGGTCGGCAACAAGAAGGCGTACGACCCGCGGGCCTGGGGCAAGGCGGCCGAGAACGGCATGGCCAAGCGCGTCGTGCAGGCCTGCGAGGACCTGCGCTCGACCGGTACGACGATCGGAAAGTAGTTACCTCAGCAGTTCCCGCCGGGCGGCATCACTATCTGGTGCCGCCCGGCGTTTCCGTGGTCAGCAGCGTGACCGCCTCGCTTACTTCGTCGACGACGTGAACAAGGCCGGAGAGATCTCCGGACGGCGTGCTCGCGAACATTGTCCGGAGCAGATCGGGTGCCGGAAGCGCGCGCCAGAACTCGGAGTCCAGGAACACGTACGGGCCGCTGCCACCGTCGCTCGCGTAGAACGTCTTAGTCGCCGCTTGGAACACTTCCTGCACCGTGCCGGCTCGTCCGGCGGCGAACACGATGCCGCCACGGGAGAGCCGGAGGATGGTGTCCTCCCGGATCGCATTCGAGAAATACTTCGCGATCGCACCGGCGAACAGGTTGGCCGGTTCGTGCCCGTACAGCCAGGTCGGGATCGACAGGCCGCCGCACGACGACCACGTGCCCTGTGGCGGGAACAGCTTGCGGACGTCGAGCGCGGCTCGCGTGTACAGATCCGAGTCGTGCGCGTCGGGTGCCGCGGTCAGCGTCTCGATCGCGGTTTCCAGCTCCGCGTCAGAGCGCATCGACATGTACGAGCCGAGGTTCGCCGCCTCCATCACGCCCGGACCACCGCCGGTCACGATCACTCGACCCGCCCGGGTCAGATCCCGCCCGAGTTGGGCCGCCAGCCGGTACGCCACCGATCCCCGTAACTCCGTGTGCCCGCCCATGATGCCGACGATGCTGTCCGCGCCATGTGCCGCGATCCAGTCGGTGGTCAGGTCGATGAGCGCGTCGTCGATCCCCGCGTCGTGCAGTCGTTGCGCCAGCGCCTCCCGTACGTCCGGAAGAGCGCCGCCGTGCGCGACGTAGTGTTCGTAGATCGCGGTGTCGTACATGCCGACGAATCCGTCGATCGCGAAGCCGTCGGACAGCGACTCCGGCGTGTACAGCGCGTTCGGCCCGACCGGGTACGGCAGGTGGGCGAAGTGCGGCACGATCTCCGCGCCACGGCGGATCAGGTCGAATCCGACGTCGATGGTCGCGAACCGGCAACCGACGAACAGCGCATCGGTCACGGTCACATGGCTGAAGTCCGGTGGATCAACGTCGAGCCGAAGGCCTTGAACGATCGCGCCGGCGATGCTGCCGGCGGCCAGGAATCGATCCAGCGCTTCGCGGGTCTCGATCTCGGTCATGGACGTACCGGTGGGCTCGATGATGTAAGCCGGCATGGGGCTGGGCACGAACACATCATCCATACATGGGAGAAGGGAGTCCAACGCTGTGCGCTGGACTCCCTTACCGGGTCCTGGGGAGGCTCCGGACTTCCTATTCTCCGTGGGTCGACACGCGATGCATACTGGCCGCTCGCTGGACCTGCTTTCCCCCATGCGTGACAAACGGCTCACCCCTTTGGTGCGCGCAAACGCCGCCCGGCGGGGTTGAATGATCGAATGCAGAACCTCCTGCCCGAAACGCCGCCCACGTACCTGCCGATGGATGAAGCGGCGGCGGCCGAATTCGCTGCCGGCACGCCTGCGGAGCAGGTCGCGGCACATCATCCGACGAGCAGCGCAGCCTGGGCCGCGCTCGCCAAGCAGGCGTACGACAACGGCGAGATCATCACCGCCTACGCGTACGCCCGCACCGGCTACCACCGCGGCCTCGATCAGCTGCGCCGCAACGGCTGGAAGGGACACGGCCCGGTGCCGTGGTCGCACGCCGGCAACCAGGGCTTCCTGCGCTGCCTGCATCTTCTGGCCCGGTCCGCGGACGCGATCGGTGAATCCGACGAAGCCGCCCGCTGCGCCGAATTCCTCCGTGACTGCGACCCTTCGGCGGCCGACGCCCTAGCCGGCTAGCCCGTAGCCCTAGCTCAGGTCCAAACCTCTAGTTGATCCTGGAGCTGACGCATCGACGCCGTTTTGTGCTGCTAACTCCAGGATCAACTGAGCTCGTTGACGATCCGGCGCCACGCGGCCAGCGAGGCGATCGTCGGCTGCGGGTCGTTCGGCACGAACAGCACGATGCCGGTCCGCTCCTCGAAGTGCGCGCGGATCGCGCCGATGTCCTCGTGGCCTCGGCTCAGTCCGCGTCGAGCCGGCGGGAGCATGACGACGGTCGTTGCCTTCCGTACGCCGGTCCGATCGAGCAACTTCGCCGCCTTTGCCGGGCCGTTGCCGACCGCGTCGACCGCGAGCACGAGCCGGTCGGCACCGCCGACGGCCGTACGCCAGGCCGGTGCGCCAACGTCGACGCCGGCATCGAGCACGAGCGCACCGCCGACATCTTCCTGCTCGAGCGCGTCGGCAAGCAGCTTTGCGACGAGACCACCGATGCGGGCATCGCCACTGATGACCGCAATCCGGGTCCCGGTCACGGCCCGCAACGTCCGCCGGCTCATCATCGGCCGCGGCTCGTCGGCGCCTTCCGCTGCCATGGCCAGCGATTCCGGCGTTACCGGAAACGGTTCGGGACCAGCCTGAATCGGTTCGAAGCCGGTTTGAACCAGTTGCCGGCCAGATCCCAACGAATCAAGGTCCGCCTCAATCGGTTCCGGGCGCACCTCCATCGGTTCGGGGCGCGTTTCGAACGGTTCAGGGGCAGCGATGAACCGCACCGCGCGATCGTCGACAACCGTCATCGGCAGACTGGCGTCGGCGCGTGGATGGAGATCGAACGACGGCGGTTCGAGAGCCGGCGTCGAGACGTCGAATACGACTGGGTCCCACGGCGTTGCTTCCGTCGACTCGATCGCCGACGCTCCGGGCACGGTTGTTTCCACCCTGGAGGACTCAAGGCGCGAGGTGCGCGGTGGTTGCGCCCAAGGCGAATGCGATGCGGGTACGCCGTCCGGCGCCCACCCGTCGTGCGCCACAACGTCCGCCCAGCCGGGTTCGGGAGGCTCGGGGGACTCCGTCGCTTCCGGCTCGTCGGTTGCTGCCGTTGGGGCGGCCCAGCCCGCCGGTGCCGAGCTCCATGCCCCGGATTCCGGCATCGGCTGGTACGCGTCGGCGAGCCAGGGCGACCGCGAACGATCACTCGGCGACTCGATCGCAGGATCGGGCATCGGCACGCCGGGGCGGTGCGACGCGCCGGCGTCGGTTGCGGTGCCCCTGATCGCGAGGTCGCTCGTGGCAGCGCCGCCGGATCGCGGCGAGTCGCTTGATGCCGGGTCGCCGGTTGAGGCGCCGGATGCCAACGCTTCACCCGACACGGTCCTGTTTGGCCGAGAACCGTCGTCAGCGACGCGATCCGATGAACGCGGAACGTCCGGCGACGGCTGCCGAGGGTCTGTGACGACCCGTGGCGGCCCGACCGGTAGATCCGGCGACGGCCCGATCGCGTTCAACGATGCCTGATCCAGATCGGACCGCGGCTCAACGACAGGGCTCGCCGCCACCGGAGTCGGTGCGGGAGGGGTGCCGATGACCTCGTCCGGTGGCCAGATCGAATCTGATCCATCCACGTCACCCACCGTAGATGACGAATGTCAGGCCGTGAAGACGGCCCAGGCGCCGGCCTCGATCCACCAGGATCGTTTCCTGGTCAGGGTGCTCTCCACGCCGTCGTCGACGAGCGGTACGTCCAAACGTGGACTTACCGAGACGGCTCGGCCGGTGGCTCGGCGTACCTCTAGGCGTACCTTCGAACGACCTAACCGCGACTTCGTCGCGACCGGAAGCGCGATCGCGACCGTGATTGACCCGTTCGCCGCGTCGGCCTTGGGCGCGAGCGCGATCTCGTCCAAGCGCGCGTAGCCGTCGGCGTTCGCGACCGCGCAGGCGAGCAGCGGCTCGGTGCCATCGGAGAGCGTGATGTCGTCGACCACGACCACACCGTTCCACGGCACCGCCTCGCCGGAGGCGTCCACGCCACCGACCACCGCACCGTGCAACGTGATCGATCCACCGTCGTTACGGAACAGATCGAGACGCCGGGTCGTACCGGCGACGACCGCCTTGGCCACGTCCGCGCCGTCCCTTGGGAGCCCGAGCCGTTCGGCCAGATCGGAGGTGTGGAACATGGGAAGGATCGCGATCGGCGGAAGATCCGGAACCGTACGGCCGTCCGCCACATCGACCGGCCGCTTACTCGGCGCCGGGGCGTAACGGCGGACCATACGCCGTACGACCGCTCGCAACTGACTGTCCGACTCGGTCGCCACGACGAGCACCGGGCCATCCGACCCCGGCCAGATGAGTCCATCGGATCGTGCCGGGCCATCGAGGCGAGCGATCACCGCATCGATCTCCCCGTCCGACGTGGCGGTGATCAATTCGACCTCGAAGCCGCCGGCGGTCAACGCATCGCGGCAGGCCAGCACCGGAACGCGAGGCCCGCTCGCGCAGGCGCGCGTCAGGGACGTACCGCAGGTCGAACCGCAGCCGCCATCAATGCCGCAACCGCCGGGTTTGTCATCGTCTGCGACGTCCGGCTGGTTCGCCAGGCTCAAGATGATCGCCTGTGGCATCGGCATAGGGATGGCCTCCTTACACATACCGGTGCTGTTGGTTGTTAGCCTGACGTACCGGGGGTCCCCGATGGGAAGCCGGTCTCGTTGGCGCCCCTGCTGAGAGGCGGAGAACATGCCAGCGATCGTCGTGATCGGCGCGCAATGGGGCGACGAAGGTAAGGGCAAGGTTACCGACCTGCTCGGCACCCGTGTCAGCCACGTCGTCCGATACCAGGGCGGCAACAACGCCGGGCATACCGTGATCACGCCGGACGGTACGAAGTACGCGCTACATCTCCTGCCGTCGGGCGTGTTGACCCCGGACTGCATCCCGGTGATCGGCAACGGTGTCGTGATCGACCCGAAAGTGTTGCTGACCGAGATCGACGGGCTGGCCGAGCGCGGCGTCTCCTGCGACAACCTGCTGATCTCGGGTGATGCTCACCTGATCATGCCGCATCACCGCGCGCTGGACCGGGTGGTCGAGCGTTACCTCGGGTCGTCCCGCATCGGTACGACCGGCCGCGGCATCGGCCCGGCGTACGGCGACAAGGTCGGCCGGGTCGGCATCCGCGTACAGGACCTGCTCGACCCGGGCATCCTCCGCCAGAAGCTGGAACTTGCGCTGCGTGAGAAGAACCAGATTCTGGTCAAGGTCTACAACCGCAAGGCGATCGACATCGACGCCGTGCACCAGGAATACCTCCTGTACGCCGACCGGCTGAAGCCGTATATCGCGGATACTCGTCTGGCGCTCGCCCAGGCGCTCGAAGAGGGCAAGACCGTGCTGCTGGAAGGTGCCCAGGCGACGCTGCTCGACGTCGATCACGGCACCTATCCGTTTGTCACGTCGTCGAACCCGACCGCAGGTGGCGCCTGCGTCGGTTCGGGCATTCCGCCGATGCAGATCACGCAGGTCATCGGCATCATCAAGGCGTACACGACGCGGGTCGGCGCCGGCCCGTTCCCGACCGAGCTGTTCGACCACAACGGTAAGCATCTGCGTGACGTCGGCCACGAGTACGGCACGACCACCGGCCGCGAACGCCGCTGCGGTTGGTTCGATGCGCTGGTGGGCCGGTACTCGGTCCGGGTGAACGGCATCACCGATCTGGTCGTGACGAAGCTCGACGTCATGTCCGGGATGGACAAGGTGCCGATCTGCATCGCGTACGACGTCGACGGGGTCCGCTACGACGACATTCCGATGACGCAGACCGCGTTCCACCATGCCGTACCGATCTTCGAACACCTCGACGGTTGGGGCGAGGACATCACGAAGTGCCGTGACTTCGCCGAGCTCCCCCCGAACGCCCAGCGCTACATTGAACGAATCGAGTCCCTCTGTGGCGCGAAGGTTTCGGTGGTAGGTGTGGGCCCTGGCCGAGACGAAAACATCTTCCGCCACGAACTCCTCCCGGCGTAGCGAGCGCAGCAAAGCGACCAGTTGATCCTGGAGTTAGTTGACGCATCGACGGCGTGTCGTGCTTGTAACTCCAGGATCAACTGGCTCGACTTATCCACAGGTTATCCACAGGCGTCGACTTGGCCTTTACAGCCGAATCCGCCGTGCGGCGTTGCTCGGATCGGTGCGATCTCGTGATCGTTGATCCGTCGTGCTGATGGTCGGCGCTTGCCTGGCCGCGTCGAGACAAGGGCGCGTCAACCGCGCGCGGCTCCCGATGGCACCCTGGGGATATTGCGGGCGGCCGGGCGGCTCAACAGCACGATGACGGCAATCAACAACAGGATGCTCGCGATCGCGCCGCCCATCGTGATCGTCTCCGACCATCCGGGAATTGCCGCCGCGGATTTCTGAGCCGCGACGGTGACCTCGTCTCCGGGCACCCCACCGAAGCCGAAATGGCCGGCGTTCTCCCATCCGGCGACGCCGAAGCAGAGCAGTCCAACGCTCGCCAGAATGAACGTCACCAGCCGGCCGGCCAGTGGCTGTCGTCGGATGACCAATGCCAGGACGATCGCGATCACGGCGGCGAAAAAGTCGAACGCGATGTGGGCGTCCATCAGAAAACGGAAGGTGCTCGGGTTGACGAAGCCGTCCGCGGTGTCGGCGAACGCGACCTCCGACGCCGCAGACGCTCGATGGAAGATCGCGATCGTGTTGACGATGTTCAGGACGGATAGCCCGGCCACAGCCACAAGTAGCCACGAGGCTGTGCGAACCGCGGCCGGTAGCCGCATATCGGGGGTCATGGCCGGTGACTGTATCGATGTTCGACGTCACACGCTGTCCCACCGGATGGCAAAAAAGTTGATCCTGGAGTTAGTAGAACGACACGCCGTCGACGCGTCAACTAACTCCAGGATCAACTGGGTTTGGTGCGGTTAGGGCAGGAGGGCCTCACCGAGGAGGAACCAGCTGCCGTTCGGCGAGCCGAGACCGGTCGAGTCGTCGTAGCCCTTCGTCATCGTGAGCGACGAGTCCATGCCGAGCGTGAACAGCGTCTTACCCGAGGACGATGCCATACCGATCGGCGACTTCGGGTTCGTCACGTCGTGGAACGCAACACCGGTCAGGTCGAGCCCGTACAGCAGCGGGTTTGCGAAACCGATCGGGAACCGGCGGTTCTGGCTGGCCACGGCCTGAAGTCCCGCCATCAGCGGGGTCGAGAGGCTGGTGCCGCCGTACTGGTACAGGCCGCCTGCGTAGTCGATGATCAGGCCCGTCTCCGGGTCCGCGTCCATCGATACGTCCGGGATGACCCGCATCGCCTTGCCGCCGTTGAGCTTCGCGAGCTTCGCCGGTACAGCCAACTTCTGGTACCACGGCTCGGCGAATAGCGAGCTCACGCCACCGCCGGCGCCGCCGTCGGACGTGTAGACGCCGCCTCCGATATCCACCAGCAGGTCGCCCGGGAGCGGCAGCAGGTACGACGACGGAGAGGTAGCGAAGTTGACGCGGTCGAGGTCCGGACCCCACGAGGTCTCGAACTTGTAGCTGCCGTTCTGGTTGACCGCGAGCGTGGTACCACCGACGGCGGTGACGCTCGGGTCCGAGGCCGGGAAGTCCGGCTCCGGCTTGGTCAGGCCACCAAGCTCGACGTTGTCCGCGTCGTCACCGGTCGAGAAGTAGAAACCGATGCCCTCGGCCGCACCCTGTACGAAGATCGAGTCCTCGATCGCCACCTCGTCACCGAGGCCGTCCTCGCCGAGGTTGCCCCACGAGTCGCTGACGATGTTTGCGACGTGGTTCTGCACGATGTAGTTGAGCGCATCGTCCAGGCCGGTGTCACAGTTCTGGGCTCCGACGTAGTGGATGTTCGCGCCCGGCGCCACGCCGTGGACCGAGTCGATGTCGAGGCTCTCCTCGACGTTCCAACCCGCTTCGCCCTGGCAGATGTCCTGGTCGTTGAACGGACCGAACGTCGTCTCGGTGTACTGGCCGGGAGCCATTTCCGGCTCGCCGTAGAGGTCCGAGTAGTCGTTGACGTCCTGCAGTGCGGTCGGGCTGGCGTACGCGTCGACGATCGCAACGGTGACACCCTTACCGGTGTCGCCCTTGTTCTCGGCGGCCTGAATGCCGTACGCCGCCCGGATGTCGGCCGGTCCGTAGCCACAGCCCGGCGTCGGGAACGACGTCTTGCCGTACGCGAGCGGAACCGTCTGCTCGTACTGGTCCCAGTACGCCGAGCAAGGCGCGGCCGGCGGCTGTGCATCCGACGGCGTACCGGCGTCGTTCACCGGAGTGCTGCCGAAGCCCGACGAGGCCGGCTTCGCGATCGTCTGCGTGATGCCGGTGAAGCCGAATACGAGCCCGGCGATGCTGCTCGGTACGGTCAGCGCCGAAGCCGGAGCACGCAGCGTCTTGCCCTTGTAGCTGTAGTTGTGCAGCGTCGTGCCGAACGCGGCGTTGACCTGCGCAACCGTGGCGTTACCGACGACCCAGCGGTTGCCTGCGCCGACGCCGGTCACCTTGATGCCGGCGCTCTTGAGGTAGTCGGACACCTTCTTGACCGAGGCGGCGGTCGGTGCGTACTTCGCATTGAACGCGGCCGCGGTCAGGTAGTGGCCGTAGCTCGCATCCTTGGGGTTGGAGACGGCCGCGGCAACTTTCGCCGCTCCCGCCGCGTCGCGCAGGGGCAGCACGACGTTGAAGGTGATCCGCGTCGAAGACGACGGGGAACCGACCACGTGGTTGGACGTGGCCCACGACGGCGCGGTGCCTGCGATGGCCGCACGTGCTCCGCTCGGCGCGGAGAACGCACTGGTGGCAACCAACGGTACGGTCAGTACCGCGGCGCTCAGCGTGACCAGTGCGCGGCGGGCGGTGACCCGTCGCGCGTTGGATGAACGCATGTAGCTCCTTCCGTTGCACTTTGGGGGAAGTGCACGTCGGCACATTCGTACTGCCGACGGCTCGGCTCAGCCGAACGCACGGGCAATCATGGCCAAAGCGTCAATCAACCTGTCAATACTTTCGGGTTCGGTATCGGGTCAGGGATAGGGCCGGTAATTGCCGCGGATGCGCAAATCGCCGCTCCGGCCCGGACCGGTAGCATTCTTCGTTGTGCGCGTACTCCTTTTGGGCACCGGCGGTCGCGAACATGCGCTGGCCAGGTCGCTTTCCCTAGATCCGGCCGTTACCGCGCTGATTTGTGCGCCCGGGAATCCGGGAATGGCACTGCTGCGTTTACGAAATGACGAGTCCATTACGACGATGCCCGTCGATATTATGGATGGGTCGGCGGTCGCGGAACTCGCTCGGAATGTGCGCGCCGATCTGGCAGTAGTGGGCCCGGAAGCCCCTTTGGTCGCGGGCGTCGCGGATGCGATCCGGAACGCGGGCATCGCGTGTTTCGGGCCGAGCGCCGATGCGGCCCGGATCGAGGGTTCGAAGGCGTTCGCGAAGGACGTCATGATCACCGCACACGTCCCGACGGCCGGCGCCCGTACGTGCGACTCCCTCGCCGACGTCGAACGCGCGCTCGACGAGTTCGGTGCTCCCTACGTGGTAAAGGACGACGGTCTCGCGGCCGGTAAAGGCGTCGTGGTGACCGACGATCGCGCCCTCGCCCTCGCGCACGCGGAAGCGATCCGCTCCGGTGGCCACTCGGTGGTCATCGAGGAGTATCTGGCCGGCCCGGAGGTCTCGATCTTCGTGATCTGCGACGGCACGTCGGCCGTCCCGTTGATAACGTCGCAGGACTTCAAGCGGATCGGCGACGACGACGAGGGGCCGAACACGGGCGGCATGGGTGCGTACGCGCCGCTGGACTGGGCGCCGGAATCGCTCGTGGATGACGTGATGTCGTCGGTCGTCCGGCCGACGCTGGCCGAGATGGCTCGCCGGGAGGCGCCGTTCGCCGGCGTGCTGTATGTCGGTCTTGCACTGACCGCGTCCGGTCCGAAGGTGATCGAGTTCAACTGCCGGTTCGGCGATCCGGAGACCCAGGTCGTGCTGCCGCTGCTGGAGACGCCGCTGGCCGGCGTGCTGGCGGCGTCCGCGACCGGCACGCTCGATCAGCTGCCGCCGCTGCGTTGGCTGGACGGCTTCGCGGTTGCCGTGGTGATCGCCTCGGCCGGGTACCCGGTCACGGCCACGTCCGGCGATCTGATTCAGGGTGCCGATCGCGATGGCGTGCTGCACGCCGGTACCGCACGCGCATCCGACGACGGCACGCTGCGGTCGGCCGGTGGCCGCGTCCTCAACTGCGTCGGCGTCGGTGAAACTCTCGCCGCCGCTCGCGCCGCCGCCTACGAACTCGTCGACGGGATCTCGCTGGCCGGCTCCCAGCACCGGGGCGACATCGCCTCGGCAGCACTCCGAGGCGATGTCACGGTCCCGATCGCCTAGGCCGCTTGCTCCGGAGATGCGGCGCGGCGTCCGCCGATCGCAAGCGTAAGCAGCGCGCCCAGCGCACAGATGCTGGCGGTCACGAGAAAGATCGACCGAAATTCACTCTGGTACGCCGCGATCAGCGCATTCTCGTATTTCGTGACGGCCGCGTCGGTCGCCGGGAACGGCAACTGCAAGCCCTTCGTCAGATTGTCGAACTTGTGCAGTCCCCAGGCGGCGAGCGCCGAGAGCCCGATCAACATGCCGAGCATGCGGGCCACGACCAGCGCCGCGGACGCTATGCCGTGCGACTCCGCCGGTACGACCCGCAGGACGGCGACCGACAGCGGCGCGATCACGATGCCCAGGCCGAGCCCGGCCAGGACGAGATCCGTGTCGAACTGCGGCAGGAATCCGAAGTAATGCGCGGCCAGAACATCTCCCGGCCAACGGGAGATCAGGACGTACGCGGCCGTGGCCACGAGCAGCCCGACCACGCCCACCCAACGGGCCGACCACCGGCGAGCCGCGAAGCCACCGATGAGCGCACCGATCGGCAGCGCGATCAGGAATCGGGCCAACAGCAGCGTGGACGCGGCGGCGGACTTGTTCAGCACCGCTTCGCCCTGAAGCTGGATGAACACCAGCGTGGACAGCAGCGCGGCGCCGGTCAGGAGACTGGCGCCGAGTGCGGCGAAGAACACGCTCCGATCGACGTGGGTCAGGTCGAGCAGCTTCGTCCGCGCCTTCCACTCCCACACGACGAACAGAATCAGCACGATCCCGCCGCCGATCAGCAGCTCGGGGCCGTAGGACGGGAGTACGCCGTTCTCCGGGTGTTGGTTGTTCAACGCGATCACGAAAGCACCGAGCGCGACCGCAAGCAGTAGTCCGCCGATCACGTCGACGCGAGGTCGAGGCGTACCGGCTGGTTCCTTTGCTCGGGCCGGAACCGCGAAGAAGACCGCGACCGCCGCGATTGCCGCGAGTGGGATGTTGATCCAGAAGATCCACCGCCAGCTGACCAGCGCGGCGACCGCCGCACCGTAGAGCGGGCCGAGGACACTGCCGAGTTCCTGCGCGGCGCCGACGCCACCCAGCACGGCTGCCCGCCGGGCCTCGGAGAACAGGTCGGCGGCGAGCGCCATGGTCACCGGCAACAACGCACCACCGGCGAGACCTTGGATGCCACGGCCGGTGACCAACACCCAGACGCTCCCGGCATGCGCGGTCAGCGCTGAGCCGATCGCAAATCCGGCGAGGCTCAGGAAGATCACGAGCCGGCGGCCGAACTTGTCCGATACCCGTGCCAGCAGCGGCATGCCGGCGACGTATCCGAACAGGTAACCGGTCACGATCGGCGTGGCTCGTTCGAGGTGGTTCAGGGGCACTTGAAGGTCGTCGAGGATCGTCTTGAACAGGCTCACGACGACGTAGGCGTCCATCGCTGCGAGCAGCACAGCGAGGCCCCCGGCGCCGATGGCTAGGCGGCGCCGGGGGCGAGGTGCGGAAAGCGACTGGTCGAGAGCGACGTTAGGGAGCACTGATGGTCACGGGTGCGTCGTAGTTGTCGAACGTGAGCGTCGCGGTCACGGTCTTGCCGTTCGACGGCACCGAGAACACTGCCTGGACCACCTTGCTCGTTGCCTCGTCGATCCACACCGAGCCGGTGATCTGCCCGGACATGCCCGGGATGAGGTTGGACACGGCGGTCGGGTCGGGCGTCAGCGAGACCTGGTACGCGGGCTTGCCGTTGATCACCGATGCGCCGACCGTCTTCGCGTTCTGCGCGGTCGTGATGACCTTGGGGATACCGCGGTTGGGGTCGAGGATCGCGGACGGGTCGTAGATGCTCGTCGCACTGGACAGCGGCAGCTTCTGGTAATCGGCACCCAGCACCTTGAGGTAGAACGAATCGCCGACCACGATGAAGTCCGCTTCGATGGTCGACCCGAGCTCGCTGATCTTCGCGCTGCCCTTCGCCTCGCCCGCGTGCGTCAGCACGCCGTCCGCGCTCTGTAGCGGAAGGTTCGGCAGCGTTCCATCGATCTTGATGGTGAAGTGAACGGTCTGCACGTTGCCCATCGCGGTGCCGGCCTTGGTCAGCAGGTCGGATGCGGCCGGCAGCGTTCCGGTGAGGGATGCCGTGGGCGTCGTCGCGGTGGTGGATTTATGGCATGCGCCGAGGACGCCGGTGAGCAATGCGAGGGAGGCCACGGCCAAGATCGACGTGGCGGTACGCTTGAAAGACATGCTGCATGGTATCGCCGCGCGTCAACCCCGACTACCGCTGTTCGGGATCCGAACATGATCGACGACGTGGTCCGAGGCGGGCAACTCGAAACCTTGGACCGGCATCGAATCCACCGTGACGTTTGTAAACCCGATGCGTGCCGCGGTCGAAGAGATGAGCTCACGGATATAGGGCATGACGTCCGGCATGGCGCGCGATCTGACGAAGTCGCGGTACCACTCGTCACCCGCTGGTGGCTCGATCGCTGGGGTCGCCAAGTATTGAGCGACGGTCGTACCGCTGATCCTTCCGAGTAGCGCTTCAGGATGGTTGGCGATCGGCTCGTCTCCGGTTGCCTCGATCTCGTACAGATCGCAGGTAGATGTGAATCGGACGTGAAGCATGTCGCTGCCGAAGCCCCAGTCGACGTTCATCGTCATCTGTACGGCCTTCACTGTTGCCGCCCGCGCGGTCTCGCCGTGAACCATCACGGTCTGAACGCCAATGAGCCGCAATTCTTGAGTCGTCATGCCGCGTCAGCAAATCCGTGGGAGCTGTCCCAAGTTGTGTGGCCATGAAACTCGACCTTGCTAATTTCGGTTGGGACGCTGGCCGACTGCTGTAGGCAGGCACTGTTGCACTCTATGCACGGCCCAGCGCTGAGTACACTCAAAACTGTACCTTTCGTAGGGCATGGCAGCTCGAAACTTGCCGCGGTGTGATCGCGCCGAAGCGTATCGCCGTTCGTACATGAATTCGATCGCTCGTCACCCGGACGGCTGTAGCGGGTTTCGGACCAATGTGCTGGCCAGGCATAACGCAGCCCGTGTTCGCATCGAACACGGGCCGCGTTGCGGAATTCAGCGGATCTGCATGCCGGAGATTGCCCGGGCGATGACCAATCGCTGGATTTCCGATGTCCCCTCGAAGATCGTGTAGATCTTGGAATCGCGGTACCAGCGTTCCACCGGGTGCTCGCGGATGTAGCCCGCGCCACCCAGAATCTGTACCGCCTGCTCGGTCACCCGTACGGCAACCTCGCTCGCCTTGAGCTTGCTCATCGAACCTTCGGCCGCCTCGAACGTCCGGGAGTTCCGGGCCATCCACGCCGCCCGGTGTACGAGCAACCGAGCGCAGTCGATTTCGGTCTTCATGTCCACCAGCGTGAACGCGATCGCCTGGTTCTCGACGATCGGGCGGCCGAACGTGACCCGGTTCTTCGCGTACTCCAACGAATATTCGTACGCGGCCCGTGCGATGCCCAGCGCCTGCGCGCCGACGGTCGGTCGGGTCGCCTCGAACGTCCGCATCGCGGCCGATCCGGATGCGCTCTTGCCCTCGCGAGCCCGAGCGACGCGCTCGTCGAACTTCTCCTTGCCGCCAACCAGGCAGCGGCCCGGAACGCGTACGTCGTCGAGGAACACATCGGCGGTGTGGGATGCCCGAAGGCCGAGTTTCCGCAGCTTCTTCGAGCCGACAAGGCCGGGGGTGCCGGGCGGAACGATGAACGCGGCCTGGCCGCGCGAACCGAGTTCGGGGAACACCGACGCGGTCACCACGTGCACGTTCGCGATGCCGCCGTTCGTCGCGTACGCCTTCTGACCGTTGATCACCCACTCATCGGTGGCCTCGTCGTAGCGAGCGCGGGTACGCATGGCGGCAACGTCGGAGCCGGCCTCCGGCTCGGTCGAGCAGAACGCGCCGACCTTCGGATCGGATGCGTCGCCGAAGCACTCGGGTACCCATTCGAACAGCTGCT
The DNA here is from genome assembly GCA_963831705.1 of uncultured Actinomycetota bacterium. Lineage (GTDB taxonomy): Bacteria > Actinomycetota > Actinomycetes > Mycobacteriales > Micromonosporaceae > DASQPR01. The sequence continues at coordinate 1,861,793 of CAWHRE010000010.1, forward strand.
CGGGCGTACCGTTGGCGAAGATCGCCGCGACCGCGAGGCCGGTGCCGACGATCGCCATGCCGATGCCCGCGTCGCCCCAGAACAGTTCTTCCTGCATGATCGGCATGGAGAGGCCGGTCGGGTCGGCGTTCACCGTCGCCAGGAACTCGAAGCTGTATAGACCGATCTTCGCGGCTTCCTGGATGATCGGCCACGGCGTGGCTTCCTTTTCATCCCACTCCGCCGCCGCGGGCCGTACGACGTCGGCGGCGAAGCCGTGCACCCAGTCCTTGAGCTCGCGCTGCTCGTCGTTCAGATCAAGAGAGAACTCGCTCACCAGCAGCTCAGCTCTTGGGAATGTCGAACAGGTCGGCGATCTTCGCGGCCAGGCCCAGGTCGCCCTTGGCCTTCAGCTTGCCGGTCATGAACATCATCACGGGGTTCGCGTTGCCGGAAACGACCTTGAGGAAGTCCGCCTGGCCGAGCGTCAGCGCCAGCTTCGCCTCGTGCTCGGGCGCCGGTGACAGCACGCACTTGCCGTCCGCGATGACCAGCTCGTACGTGTCGACGCGGCCGCCGGGGCCGTCACCGATACTCCAGTGGATCACGGTGTTCGTGTTGCCGGCGCGGTCGGCGCGGAACAGGCTCGGCATGCGGCCGAAGATTTCGTTCAGAACCTTGTCGCGCATGTCGCCGGCCAGGGCCGTGTTGATCTGGTCGGTGGTCGCGTTCTTGACGATCTGAGCGAACTGCTTCGGATCGATCGAGTCGAAGTTGGAGAGGTCGATGTCGGCCATGCGTTGATCCTCCGTACGATGATTAAGTTACTCACGCGTAACATTACGCACGAGTAGGTATGATGGCAAGCATGACAGACGTGCGCCTTCCTCGTACGACGGCGCCGAGGCGGGTCCCACGAGCGATACGTGAGCAGGAGATGCTCGACGCCGCCGTGGCGGAGTTCGCACGTCTGGGCTTCCACGCCGCGTCCATGGACGACATCGCCGCACACGCGAACGTGTCCAAACCGATGGTGTACGCATACCTCGGCGCGAAGGAGGACCTGTTCGTCGCTTGCCTGCACCGTGAGGGCACCCGCTTGATGCAGGCCATCGTGGACGTGGTCGATGCCGATCTCGGCCCCGACGAGCAGCTCTGGCAGGGCATGCGGGCATTCTTCGGCTTCGTCGCGGCGCACCGGGACGGCTGGACCGTGCTCTATCGGCAGGCCCAAGGCCCGTTCGCGGGTGAGCACACCCGCATGCGGACCCGGATGGTCGAGGTGGTGACCGGGCTGCTCGCGCACGCGGTGGAGGCTCGGGGTCGTCGCCCGCGGCAGGCGGACCTGACCGCCCTCGCGTACGCGCTGGTCGGCGCAAGCGAATCGCTCGCGGACTGGCTGGTCGATAATCCGGATACGCCGTCGGACGCGGTAGCGAGTCGTCTGATGAACATCGTCTGGCTGGGCGCCGCCAACATGCTCGACGGCGTCGTCTGGCCCCCTAGTGCCGGTTGATCCTGGAGTTAGTTGACGCCTCGACGGCGTGTCGTGCTCATAACATCAAGATCAACTTTTCAGCGTTGCCGCCAGGTGCGGAATGCCCGATTTCGCATCCGTGAGCGTCATCTCGCTTCCGCGCCGAGCGAATGCCACCGTTGACGGCAACAGAATCGGACGCTTGAACACCACGTCAAACGCGTACGCGTCGGCTAAATCTCCTTCCACCTCGGCCAGGCATCGGGCCGCCGACCACATGCCATGCGCGATCGGGCGCCGAAAACCGAACAGCTTCGCGCCCAACGACGATGTATGGATTGGATTCCGATCGCCGGAAACGCGCGCGTAGGCCCGGCCGACCTCCCGACCCACGTCCCAGCGCGCCGAATCGTTAGGGGCGTCGTCAGGTATGTCATTCGGCCGTTGGGCGGCTCCGTGCTTGACCGCCGCAGTGGCCGTCTCGCGCCGCAAGTAAGTCGAGATTCCCCGCCACACCTCGATGCCCTCGATCGCGCCGACCGTCAACACATCGAACTGCCGGCCACGATCATGAGCGCGAAGATTCACGGCGGAGACCGTGAAGGTCATGCATTCGGTCGTCGCCACCGGCCGGATCTGAGTGATCACGTTGGCGACGTGCACCAACCCGATCACCCGGAACGGAAAGTCCGGCGCGTTCATCAGATGCATCGCGATCGGAAAAGCCAACACATGCGGATACGTCGCCGGTAGCGTGTTCGCCGGCAAGAAACCGCAGACGCGCTGGTACGCGGCCAGGGCGTCCGGATTGACGCGTACGTCGGCGACTCGGAGTACGCGCTCGGGGAGTTCGGTGGTTCGACGCGACCGGGTCAGGCCGACGATCGCGTTCCGGTAAATCGAGCCGGCATTCGGCATGTCGATCATCGTCATCAGGTGCTCCCAAGATCTCCGCATCACGTCGCCCTGCGGCAGCGTAGGCCAATCCCGAATCGGGAGAAGTTGATCCTGGACTTAGTAGCGCGACACGCCGTCGAAGCGCTAACTAACTCCAGGATCAACGGGGATGGCGGGGCGGGCGGTGGGAGCATCTACGGGAGTGGATGGGTGCGCTTGTATGGTGGGCGCAGTATGAATCTCGCGAACACATCCGGCGTCGACACCACCTTCCGCCGATCTATGCTTGCCGACCTGCGGCTACTCACCCAGTTGCGGCGTGACCTGCGCGCCTGGCTGGATGCGCACGCGATCACGGCCGATGACGGCGACTCGCTAGTGCTCGCTTGTTCCGAAGCGGTCGCGAACGCGGTCGAACACGCCTACCAAGGCAATCGCGAAGGGCTCGTAATGATCGAGGCGCGGCTCACCGAGGCGTACGTGGAGATGTCGGTCCACGACGACGGCGAATGGATTCCGCCACGTCAGCTCGACGGCAGCGGCCAGATTCGTGGACGCGGCCTCGTGGTGATCCAGCGGGTGATGGATGCCGTCGCGATCGACACTCGCGACGGCACCACCGTCCGATTGCGTCGGGACTTAAACCGCCGCCACCGGCGTGACCGCGGGTAGCTTGCGAGACAGGCCGAAGCACGCGCCGAGGATCATCAAGCCGACCAGCGCGTGGATCGCGCCAACCCAGGCGTGATGCTTGCCCCAGTCCGCGAGCAGCGGCTGGATCGGGGCGGCCAGCAGGAACAGCACGACCGCCGACATCACGGTGTTGCGGTTGACCCGGGCGACCACGGCCGTGATCAGGATCAACAGCGTGATGCCGCCGATGATGTTGCCGACGATCTCGTGTGCCCTGAAGCCGTGCTGCTTCTGGAACGCATCGAACGCTCCGAAGCCGGCGAGCGCGATCTGGATCACGCAGAGCGTGCCTGCCAACATCGCGAGAATGCGGGTAATGGTGCCGAACGTCGCGCGGTAACCGGTCATGACGACACCTTAAAAGATGATCAACGAGAACTGAGTACGCCGAGCAGCGACACCGTGTGCCGTCCGTGTACCACCGGGGGAGTACGAGCCGGGCCGTGAGCGGCTGCGAGAATGTATTACCGTGACGAAACCGCACGTACCCAATGTCCTTGCCGGCCGCTATGCATCGCTGGATCTGGTGACGATCTGGTCGCCCGAAGAGAAGGTGCGCGCCGAGCGGAGGCTGTGGCTGGCCGTACTGGCTGCGCAGCGGGATCTTGGGGTTGATCTTCCCGAAGGTGTACTCGAGGCGTATGCCGCTGCGGTCGACGACGTGGATCTCGGAAGCATCGCCGAGCGGGAGAAGCTGACCCGCCACGATGTGAAGGCCCGGATCGAGGAGTTCTCCGCGAAGGCCGGGTTCGAGCACATTCACAAGGGCATGACCTCCCGCGATTTGACCGAGAACGTCGAACAGCTCCAGATCAAGGCGTCGTTGGAGCTGATCCGGGATCGGATCGTTACCACGCTGGCGCGATTGGCCGAGCGCGCGGTCGAGTACGACGACACGGTCATGGTCGGCCGCTCGCACAATGTGCCGGCGCAGGCGACAACGCTCGGCAAGCGGTTCGCGAGCGCGGCCGAGGAGCTGCTCATCGCCTACGACCGAATCGACGATCTGCTCCACCGGTACCCGCTTCGTGGCATCAAAGGCCCGATGGGTACGAGCGCCGATCAGCTCGACCTGTTCGACGGCGACGCGCACAAGGTCGCCGAACTGGAGCGCCGGGTCGCCGAGCATCTCGGCTTCGCCCGCGTTCTAACCAGCGTCGGGCAGGTCTATCCACGCTCGCTCGACTTCGACGTGGTCTCGTCGCTGGCGCAGGCCGCCGCCGGGCCGTCGTCGCTCGCCACCACGATCCGGTTGATGGCCGGGCAGGAACTCGTCACCGAGGGCTTCAAGGCCGGCCAAGTCGGTTCGAGCGCGATGCCACACAAGATGAACACGCGCTCATGCGAGCGGGTGAACGGGTTGGCGGTCATCGTCCGTGGGTACCTGTCCATGGTCGGCGAACTCGCGGGGGACCAGTGGAACGAGGGTGACGTGTCATGTTCGGTCGTTCGCCGCGTTGCCCTGCCGGACGCGTTCTTCGCGATCGACGGCCTGTTCGAGACGTTCCTGACCGTGCTTGACGAGTTCGGCGCGTACCCGGCGGTGATTTCGCGCGAACTCGACCGCTACCTTCCGTTCCTCGCCACCACCAAGGTCTTGGTCGCCGCGGCGCGCCGCGGTGTCGGCCGCGAGGTGGCCCATGAGGTGATCAAGGAACACGCGGTGGCCGTGGCGCTCGCCATGCGGGAGAAGGGCGCGACCGAGAATGACTTGTTCGACCGGCTGGCCGCCGACTCGCGGCTCGGGCTCGGGCGGGCCGACATCGATGCTCTGGTTGCGGATCGGTCGGGCTTCGTCGGTGCTGCATCGGCCCAGGTCGCGACGGTAGCGGCGCAGATCGCCTCGATCGTCGCGAACCACCCCGAAGCCGGTGCGTATCGGCCCGCGCCAATCCTGTGAACCGGATGCTATTTCGCGATCTACGACTGGAAGACTGCGAACGTGATCTCGATGTGTGAATCGCTCGACCTGTCCAGGGTCGCGACCACGTGAACCATGTGAGCTTTCTGGCGGCTGCGCTGACGGCGTTTGTCTTGATCGTTCCGGTGGAGCTACCGGACAAGACGTTCGTCGCGACGCTGCTGCTGACCACTCGCTATCGTCCGCTGCCGGTCTATCTCGGTGTGATCTCCGCGTTCTTCATTCAATGCGCCGTCGCGGTCGGGGCCGGCCGGCTCCTCACGCTGCTGCCGTCGACGTACATCCAATGGTTCGTGGCGGCGATGTTCGCGGTCTTTGCGGTGATCCTGTTCCGGCACGCCCGCCGGGCGCAGGCGATCGAGGCGTCCGACGAGCAGCCGGTGACGGCGGAGCCGGCGTCCTGGGCGCGAGCCTTCGGAGCGAGCTTCGTCGTCCTGTTCGCGGCCGAGTGGGGCGACCTGTCCCAGCTGCTCACGGCCGGGCTCGTGGCAAAGGACTACAACCCGATCGGGGTCTTCCTCGGGTCCTGGCTCGGGCTCTGCGCGGTGTCCGGCGCAGCGGTCCTGCTCGGTCAGGTCCTGCTCAAGCGCGTTCGTGCCTCGATCGTTACGTACATCGCGTCGGGGCTGTGTGCGGTCTTCGCGGCGATCACCACTTACGCGGCCCTAACGTAGATCATTGCGACGTGCACCACGTCCGGCGATGGCCGGTGCCGGAGATGCCCGCCACGCCCGGTACGCTGGGCGACGCCCGCAAAACGGCGGATTGAGTACCTCAGGCTGGGAGTACCCGTGGCTCGCGTCGTGGTCGACGTCATGCTCAAGCCGGAAATCCTCGACCCGCAAGGCCAGGCGGTGGCGAACGCCCTGCCTTCCCTTGGAGTCGACGGCATCTCGGCTGTACGCATCGGCAAGCGCATTGAGATCGAATTCACCGGCGAGCCCGATCTGGAACGCGCTCGGGAGATCGCGGACAGGTTGCTGGCGAACCCGGTGATCGAGACTTCACGATCCGGATCGGAAGCCGAGCTGTGAAGATCGGCGTGGTCACGTTCCCCGGATCGCTCGACGACGGGGACGCCCGCCGCGCGGTCCGGATCGCCGGCGCCGACGCGGTCGCACTCTGGCACGCACGACGCCGATCTGCACGGGCGTCGACGCCGTCGTGCTGCCGGGTGGCTTCTCGTACGGCGACTACCTGCGTTGCGGCGCGATCGCCCGGTTCGCGCCGGTGATGACCGCGATCGTCGATGCGGCCGAACGGTGGTATGCCGGTGCTCGGCATCTGCAACGGCTTCCAGGTGCTGTGCGAGGCGCACCTGCTGCCCGGCGCGCTCGATCCGCAACAGCCACCTGCACTTCCGCAACCGCGACCAGCGCCTCCGCGTCGTCAATACGGACAGCCGCTGGACCGGCGAGTTCGCGGTCGGTCAGGAGATCTTGATCCCGGTGAAGAACGGCGAGGGCTGTTACGTCGCCGACGAGCGCACGCTCGACGCGCTCGAGGCCGAGGGCCGGGTCGTCGCGCGCTACATCGACGGCAACCCGAACGGCTCGATGCGTGACATCGCGGCCATCCGCAATGAGGCCGGCAACGTCGTCGGCATCATGCCGCACCCGGAGCACGCGGTCGAGGCTCTGACCGGCCCGTCGCTCGATGGTCTCGGCTTCTTCACGTCGGTCCTCAACAGCATGGCGGGAGCAGCCGCATGAGCACGCCGATCGTCGACACGGTGGAGACCGCGGCCGCGACCACCGATCAGGAAATGCCGTACGCGGGACTCGGTCTCGCGCCCGACGAGTACTCCAAGATCGTGACGATCCTCGGCCGTCGTCCCACCGACTCCGAGCTGTACATGTACTCGATCATGTGGAGCGAGCACTGCTCGTACAAGTCGAGCAAGGTGCACCTTCGCCAGTTCGCCGAGAAGGCGCCGAAGAGCGACCGTCTGCTCGCCGGGCATCGGCGAGAACGCCGGCGTGATCCGGGTCACCGACAAGCTGGCGGTCACGTTCAAGGTCGAGTCGCACAACCACCCGAGCTTCGTCGAGCCGTACCAGGGCGCGGCGACCGGCGTCGGCGGCATCGTCCGGGACATCCTCGCGATGGGCGCCCGCCCGATCGCGGTGATGGATCCGCTGCGCTTCGGCGCGATCGACCACCCGGACACGAAGCGCGTGCTGACCGGCATCGTCGGCGGCGTCGGCGGGTACGGCAACTGCCTCGGCCTGCCGAACATCGGCGGCGAGCTCGTCTTCGACGCCTGCTACCAGAGCGAACCCGCTGCTCAACGCGCTGTGCCTCGGCGTACTGCCGGTGGACGGCCTGCAGAGCAAGGACGCCAAGGGTCCGGGCAACATCGTCGTGCTGATCGGCGCGAAGACCGGCCGCGACGGCATCGGCGGTGCGTCGATCCTGGCCAGCGCGACGCTTCGAGGAGGGCGGCGAGAGCCGGCGCCCCTCGGTGCAGGTCGGCGACCCGTTCATGGAGAAGCTGCTGATCGAGTCGTGCCTGGAGATCTACGCCGCCGAACCTCGTCGTCGGCATCCAGGATCTCGGTGCGCGCCGGCATCAGCTGCGCGCTCACCGAGACCGCCGCCGGCGCCGGTACGGGCATGCGGGTCTACCTCGAACGCGTACCGCTGCGGGAGCCGTCGATGGCGCCGCACGAGATCCTCGCCAGCGAGTCGCAGGAGCGCATGCTGCTGATCGTCACGCCGGAGAACCTCAAGGCGGTGCTCGCGATCGCCGAGAAGTGGGGCGTACACGCGACCGACATCGGCGAGGTCACCGACACCGGTCAGGCTCGTGATCACGTGGAACGGGCAGACCGTTGTCGACGTACCGCCGGGCTCGCTCGCCGACGACGGCCCGGTCTACGCGCGACCGATGCGCGAGCCGGCCGATCTGATCCTCGCTGCAGGCCGACCGGGCCGAGACGCTGCCCCGGCCGCGCACCGGCGAGGAACTGCGGGCGACGCTGCTGCGGATGGTCGCGAGCCCGAACCTGTGCGACAAGAGCTGGGTCACCGAGCAGTACGACCGGTACGTGCTCGGCAACACCGTGCTCGCCCAGCCCGAAGACTCCGGCGTGATCCGGATCGACGAGGAATCGGACCTCGGAGTCGCGCTGTCCTGCGACGGCAACGGACGCTACGCACGGCTCGACCCGTACGAGGGCGCGAAGCTGGCGCTGGCCGAGGCGTACCGGAACGTTGCCGTCACCGGCGCCGCACCCGTGGCCGTCACGAACTGCCTCAACTTCGGCTCGCCCGAGGACCCGACCGTGATGTGGCAGTTCGCCGAGGCGGTACGCGGTCTCGCCGACGGCTGCGCGGAGCATCGGCATCCCGGTGACCGGCGGCAACGTCAGCTTCTACAACCAGACCGGAACGACGCCGATCCACCCGACCCCGGTCGTCGGCGTACTCGGCGTGCTCGAGAACGTGGCCGAGCGCGTACCGATGGGGTTCCAGACCGACGGTGACATGCTGTTGCTGCTCGGCGAGACGCGTGAGGAACTGTCCGGTTCCGAATGGGCCTCGGTCGAGCACGGTCACCTCGGCGGTCGGCCGCCGAAGGTGTTCCTCGGTCAGGAGAAGGCGCTCGGCGACGCGATCTCGACCGCCGCCGCACGTGGCCACCTGTCCAGCCGCGCACGACCTCTCCGACGGCGGCCTGGCACAGGCGCTGGTCGAGTCGTGCCTGCGGCAAGAACCTCGGCGTGACGGTCACGCTGCCGCGTAGCGTTTCGCCGTTCGTGGCGCTGTTCTCCGAGTCCACAGCGCGTGCGCTCGTCACGGTTCCGCGTGGCCACGACACCGCGTTCACGGCACTCTGCGACGAGCACAACGTGCCGTGGTCGGTCCTCGGTACCGTCACCTCGGCGCCCGATCTGGTGGTCCGCGACGTGTTCTCGGTGCCGCTTGACGAGATCCGGTCGGCCTGGTCCGAAACGCTTCCGAAGTATTTCGGTGGGGTGGCTACCAAGGTCGCCGTACCGGTACTGCCCGAGACCGACTGACGTGATCGGTCAACCGGGCACGGGCGCTCGGTTCGAATGGGGGCTCGCCGGGGCCGCCGAACTCGGGCGCTCGTGCTCGGTGCTGATCGTCGTGGACATCCTCTCGTTCACGACGGCACTGGATGTTGCGGTCGGACGCGGGATTCGCGTACATCCGTTTCCGTGGGGTGCGCAGGCCGACGAGTACGCGGATCGGATTGGCGCGGCGGTCGCCGCCGAACGGAGCTCGATTTCGCCGAGCCGGCCGTGGTCACTGTCCCCGGCGTCACTCGTCCATGCGCCGGTCGTCGCGGACCTGGTCCTGCCGTCGCCCAACGGGTCGGCGATCTGCGCCGCCGCGGGCGCTACCGGCACGCCGGTGGTCGCGGCTTGCTTGCGCAACGCGGCCGCCGTCGTACGTTGGCTCAGCCACTCGGGGTACGGGACAGCCGAACGTCCGATCGGCGTGATCGCGTCGGGTGAACGCTGGCCGGATGGCACGCTACGCCCCTGCGTGGAAGATCTTCTTGGTGCGGCGACGGTCCTCGATGGTCTATCGCACGTACCCGGTGGGCTGTCGGTCGAAGCGGCAATCACGTTGGCGGCGCTGGCCGCGGTTTCCGATCCGGTAGCGGCGATCCGCGGCTGCATTTCCGGACGGGAGTTGTTGGCCCGAAACTTCGGTCAGGACGTGGACGTGGCCGTCGAGCAGGACGTCTCGACGACGGTCCCCATGTTGATCAACGGAGCTTTCACGAACATAGCCTGACCCGCTCCTCCCAAACACAGTTGATCGCGTGCCTGGGTGATCAGCAGTTTGCGTCCCGTGTCTTCGTCGGACCCGGCACTAGGGCGACGATGCGAGACGCAAACTCGCGATCATGCGATGTCGCCACGAGGCTAGTCGTCTAACCAATCGACTGCGCCTCGCTGGTCGGGCGGGGTGTAGCCGCCGCGGTAGCCGGTGCCTGGCGATCGGTACGGCTCCTCGCCATACTGCTGATCCGGTTGCTGGCCGCCCGGTTGCTGACCGCCCTGCTGCGGCTGCTGGTATCCAGGTTGCTGGTAACCGGGCTGTTGCTGGTAACCGGGTTGCTGCTGATATCCGGGCTGCTGGTGGCCGCCGCCGTACTGCTGGCCGCCGGCCGGCGGGTACGTCGGCCCGGACGGCTGATAGCCGCCGCGATCCGGTGCGGAGTAGCCGGCCTCGGTCTGATAGCCGCCTTGCTGGCCGGGGCTCGTCGGGTAGCCGCCCTGCTGTGGCCCGCCAGGCTGAGGACCGGCACCCTGCTGGTGACCGCCGCCCTGCTGGTGAGCGCCGCCTTGGTAGCCCTGTTGCGGGTAGCCGCCACCCTGCTGATAGCCGCCACCTTGCTGATAGCCGGCCGGTGTCGCGGCCGGGCTGCCCGGGTAGGCGCCGTACGTCGTTGGTTCGGCCGCGTAGTCCGGTGCTGCCGGCGGATAGGTCGGCCCGTACGGGTCGACGGGGCGCCGTGTGGTCGGTGCCGGGTCTTGGTAGCCGCTCTGCTGGTAGCCGTTGGCCGGTGGGTATCCGTTGCCGCCGGCCCGATAGCCATTCGGCTGCTCGTACCGGGTCTGGTCATAACCGGGCTGCTGCTGGTATCCGCCCTGGTCGTACCCGGGCTGCTGAGCCCCGTACGACTGCGGCTGCTGGCCGTACGGCTGCGGCTGCTGCGGCGGGTAACCGGGCTGCCGTGGATTCGGCTGGCGGCTGGGCGGCGCGCTCCGCGGTGCCGCGTACGGATCCGGATACTCGTCAACGGCGACCGCGCGGTGCATCATCGTCGGCGCGTCACCGAGGCCGGGCGCGACCATCGTTCGGTCGGGCCCACGACCCCCGCCACGCGGCGTGTACGGATCGCCGCCACCGACCGGTACCGGAGCGCCGCCGACGTCATCCTTCTTCCGTCGGATGAAGATGAACGCGATGACACCGGCGCCACAGAGCACCAGGATCAAGCCGCCGATCAGGATAAGACTCAGGCCGGAGCCACCGCCGGCCGCGGCCGCGTCGGTCGTGTCGGTGTTTCCGGGCACGACGCCGGCGGCTGCGGACAACGTCGGCGTGGCGCCGGCCGAGAGACCGGCCGAGGCCGGAGCCGTCGGGGAAGCGCTCGCCACGGCCTTGGGTTCGAGGCTGAGATGGAGATTGGTAGTCGGCGCACCGACCGGGACGGTCATCGGAACGGTGTTGTAGTTGGCCTTCGAGGCGCCGATCGCGAGCGCGCCAACGATCGGCTTGGCCTGCGTCGCGGCGAACGAGAACTTTCCGTCCGCGCCGGTCGTCATCGAGAACAACGCATTCGTGTCGTCGATCAGGTTCACCAGCGCGCCCGGCACCACCTTGCCGGTGGAGGCGTCGTACACGGCACCACTGACCACGACCGGCTTCGGCATGCCGTAGATCTTGGCGCCGTTGTTGTTCGTGCTCTTGCTGTTGGTCAGGTTGTCGCTGATGTTGACGGTCATCCCGTACGCCGCGTTGGTGCCGGTCTGGACGTCCGTGACGTTAGCGTTCTCCTGCACCGAGAACGTGATCGTGACCTGCGAGGTGGCCTGGTCAAATGTGAAGTTGCAGCCCGCGGTGCCCGGTCCGGACGTGGCGCCGCTGCAGCCGCTCACCGAGACGGTGAAGTCGTCGGCCGGGGTCATCGCGATCGACGCCGTCAGAGGCTTTGGCAACGGAGTCTCACCATTGTTCGAGACGACGAACGCGATCGTCTGCGCCGGATCGCCCGGGTGGAAGTCGCCCATCTGCGGCGGCGTCGAAACCGTGAAGAGGGAGGCGGGATCGGCCTGGGCCGGGGTCGCGAACGCGAACGCACCGGCGAGCAGTACACATAGCACGGCCAGGGCGGATGCTCCGGCGCGAAGTGCTCTGGATCGAGGTGGCCGAATCCAGGAACGTCGTTCCGCAGTCACGCCAACCGCCTCCGTTTTCATAGCCGCACAAGGCACATACCCGTCGGCAACTATGCCTGGTTTCTAACGGCTTCCGAAAGGGAGGGCCGGTCTGGACGGGACCTGGGGGAAGGTCGTATCGTCCCGACGTGTCCCCTGCGTACGGAAATTCCGATGTCGTGTCTCGTGTGATCAAGGCCGTCGAAAACGGTATAACACCGGAACGAAACAGCCTCCGTGATGCGGTACGTCAGCTTTTGGGGGAATTAGCGCAGCTCGCACCTGGCCGATCGGTGGAAGTACGCATCCCACCTTTCGGTGCTGTTCAGTGTATAAGCGGTCCGCGTCATACCCGAGGTACGCCCCCGAACGTTATCGAGACAGATGCGGTGACCTGGGTAAACGTCGCGACGGGCCGCCGTACGTGGGAGTCGGCGCTCGCCGAAGGTGTCATCCAAGTGAGTGGCATTCGCGCCGATCTTTCCGGGCTGCTTCCGCTGCCCGGTTACGCGGAACACACCTGAGGGGTGAGCCAGGCGGGCGCCAGCAGCGCCTCGCGTACACTTGGCCGCAAGTGGTGACCCCCAAATGGGCACGCAAACACTCCGTCGAAGACACGATCATCTCGCGCCGGCCCCCACCGCACGGTGTCGGCGACCAAGACGAGGAGCAGCACGTGCCCCGAGGCGACGGTCGACTCACACACGACCTTGATCCGCAGGACCTTGGCCCACAGGACGAATGCGGCATCATCGGTATTTGGGCGCCGGGTGAAGACGTCGCCAAGATGACGTACTTCGGTCTGTACGCCCTGCAGCACCGCGGCCAGGAAGCCGCCGGCATCGCGGTGAGCGACGGATCCGCGGTCGTGGCGTACAAGGATCTCGGTCTGGTTGCCCAGGTGTTCGACGAGGCGACGCTGCTGAGCCTTCGCGGCCACGTCGCGATCGGGCACGCGCGCTACAGCACGACCGGTGGATCGACCTGGGAAAACGCGCAACCGCTGCTCAAGTCCACGGATGCGGGTACGACGATCGCGCTCGCGCACAACGGAAATCTCGTGAACACCGCCGAACTCGCCCGGCTCGCCGGTGAGAACGCCCACGGCGAGACGTCCGACACCGCGTTGGTTGCCGAGATGCTCACGGCCTATCCGGACCTGTCGGTCGAGGCCGCCTCGATGATCGTGCTGCCCAAGCTGCGCGGTGCGTTCAGCTTTGCGTACATGGACGAGAACACGTTGTACGCGGCACGCGACGCGAACGGCGTACGCCCGCTGGTGCTCGGGCGACTCGAGCGCGGCTGGGTGATCGCGAGCGAGACCGCGGCGCTCGACACGCTCGGTGCCTCGGTCGTCCGCGAAATCGAGCCGGGCGAGCTGATCGCCATCGACGAGCAGGGCCTGCGTTCGCAGCGATTCGCCGCACCGGATCCGAAGGGCTGCCTCTTCGAGTACGTGTACTTGGCGCGCCCCGATTCCACGATCTCCGGCCGCAACGTCTTCGACGCCCGCGTCGAGGTCGGCCGCCGCTTGGCTGCCGAGCATCCGGTCGAGGCCGATCTGGTCATCCCGGTGCCGGAGTCCGGCACGCCGGCCGCGATCGGTTACGCACAGGCGTCCGGCATCCCGTACGGCGCCGGGTTGATCAAGAACGCGTACGTCGGCCGTACCTTTATCCAGCCTTCCCAAACCATCCGCCAGCTGGGCATCCGTCTCAAGCTGAACCCACTGCGGCATGTTCTTCGAGGCAAGCGGATCGTTGTCGTGGATGACTCGATCGTTCGGGGCAACACGCAACGCGCGATCGTCCGGCATGCTGCGCGAAGCCGGCGCGCTCGAGGTCCACATTCGGATCTCGTCGCCGCCGGTGAAGTGGCCGTGCTTCTACGGCATCGATTTCGCGACAAAGGCCGAGCTGGTAGCCGGCAACCTGGACACCGACGGCATCCGCCGGTCGATCGGCGCCGACACGCTCGGCTATGTCTCGCTCGACGGTCTGATCGCGGCGTCAGAGCAGCCGAAGAACCGGCTTTGCCGAGCGTGCTTCGACGGTGTTTACCCGATTGAGCTGCCGGCCGACAACATGATCGGCAAGCATGTGCTGGAAGGGGTCGGCCGCCGTGTCGGCCGGATCGGTGGCGACGGCGCCGGCGTTGACGGCCCAGCCCACATACCGAGTCCCGGCGGCGCGGACGCACTCACGCGTCCATGACCGAACAGCCAGCCGTAATCAGCGCAGCACCACCGTATGGGAGAACAGTGACCGACGTGAGTGACCGACCCGACACCGAGCCCTGGAACGCAGCCAACAGCCGTAGCACGCGCAAGCGGATGGCGACGTACGCGGAAGCGGGCGTTTCGATCCACGCGGGCGATCAGGCGGTCGAGCTGCTCAAGACGAAGGTCAAGGGAACGTGGCGCCCGGAGGTCGTCGGTGACCTCGGTGGCTTCGCCGGGCTCTTCCGCCTCGACATGACGAAGTACCGCAAGCCGATCCTCGCTTCTTCGGCGGACGGCGTCGGCACGAAGCTCGTGATCGCCCAGCAGATGGACATTCACGACACGGTCGGCGTCGACCTGGTCGCGATGGTCGTCGACGATCTCGTCGCATGCGGTGCCGAGCCGCTGTTCCTGCTCGACTACATCGCCTGTGGCGAGGTCGTTCCGGAGAAGATCGCCGAGATCGGCGCCGGCATCGCCGACGGATGCCGGACCGCCGGTTGTGCGCTGCTCGGCGGCGAGACCGCGGAGCACCCCGGAATGATGGCACCGCACGAGTACGACATCTCCGGCACCGGCGTCGGCATCGTCGAAGAGGACGCCATGCTCGGCGCGGACCGGGTCGAGGTCGGGTGACGTGGTCATCGCGATGGGCTCGTCCGGCATGCACTCGAACGGGTATTCGCTGGTCCGGCACGTCCTCCTCGGTGCCGGGCGCCTGCGCCTGGACACGATCGTCGAGGAGCTCGGTCGGCAGCGGACGCTCGGCGAGGAACTGCTCACGCCGACCCGGATCTACGCCCGTGACTGTCTTGACCTGATGGGCGAGGCGGACGTTCGTGCGTACGCGCACGTCACCGGCGGCGGCATCCCCGGCAACCTGGTCCGGGTCCTGCCCGACCATGTCGATGCGATCGTTGACCGCTCGACGTGGCGCCCGCAGCCGATCTTCGAGCTGATCCAGACCAAGGGCCGCATCGACGACGCCGAGATGGAATCGACGTTCAACATGGGCGTCGGCATGTTCGCGGTCGTCGCCGCCGACGACGCCGATCGGGCGCTGGCATTCCTCGCCGCCCGCAAGGTTCCACGCATGGCAGGCCGGCGAGATCATCGCCGGGCCCGGCTGCGGTGCAGATGATGGGCTCGCATACCCGCGGGTAGTTCGCGTTGTCGAAAGCTTGGAAACGCACCGGCTCGGCCATAGGCTGAGCCGGTGTCGCGAGACAGCGGTATGCGATGGCACGGCATGCGGGGAATCGCCACGATGCCCAGCTACGTCATCATGCAGCCGACGACACTGTGCAATCTGGACTGTGCGTACTGTTACTTGCCGTTCCGAGCCGATGATCGAAGAATGCCGGTCGCGGTCGCCCGAGCGGTCGCCGCGACCGTCAACGACTGGGCTGTTCTCGCATCTCGTTTCTCGGTGATCTGGCACGGTGGTGAGCCACTGACGGTCGGCCCGGATCATCTCGCCGCGTTGATGGCGCCGTTCGTCGGCGTCGAGCACCACATCCAGACGAACGCGACCCTGATCGACGATGCCTGGTGTGACTTCTTCCTCGCTCATGACATCCGGGTGGGCGTCAGCATCGACGGCACCGAAGCGCAGACCGCGCAACGCGTCGACCGGGCCGGGCGAGCTGCGTACGACAAGATCATGAAGGGCATCGGCAAGGTGCGTGATCGCGGCATCCCGTTCGCCGCGCTCTGTGTCGTGTCCGATCCCGCGCCCGGCCTGGCCGCGCCACTGTACGAGTTCTTTCGCGACCTCGGGTGCCACTCGCTCGGGATCAACATCGAGGAGCGCGAAGGTGCGAACACGCGCTCGAACGCGCACGAACCAGAGGGCGTACGGGCGTTCTGGTCGGAGCTCACCGGTGCCTGGCGAGCGGACCCGGCAATCGAGTTGCGCGAGATCGAATGGGCGTTGTGGTACGCCGGCGCCACGTTGGCCGGTACCGCTGACGAGTTGCTGCCGCGCCGGATCGATCCGATCCCGACGATCGGGTACGACGGCAGCGTCGTCCTGCTGTCGCCGGAGTTGGCCGGCTTCACCGACGCCGCGTACGGGCCGTTCGCGAACGGCAACGTGATCACGACCGGCCTCGCCGAAATCCTCGAACGTACGGCGGCCGAACCCATTGGCTGGGTCGCGGAGTACCTGGACGGTGTGGAGGCGTGTCGGGCCGCGTGCCCGTACTTCGGCTTCTGCGGTGGCGCGCACGCCGCGAATCGCTACTTCGAACTCGGGCGGTTCGACGGCACGGAGACGCACCACTGCCGCAACAGCAAGATCCGCCTACTGGAAGGAGTGCTGGATCATGCACGAGCGATCTGACGAAGCCGATCCGGTCACCGCGCGCGTGGAGGCGGCCGAAGCCGGCCTCACCGCGCTGCTCGCGGAGGCGCAAGAGGTCTGGGACGCGCGTGCGGCACGATCCGACGCAGTGCCAACCCGACCCGGATGGCGCCCGTTTGAGGACGCGTTTCCGACGTTCTACCAGTTCACGAACCGGCCACGCTGACCGCCTCGCGTTCTTGAAGCGCCGCGTGGTACGGACAGAGCTCGATCTCGGGTGGGTCGGCGGTCAGTGACACGAGCCGTTCCCGGTCGATATCGTCCACGGGCGTGTAGACGATGATCCGTGCCTCGGGCGTGGCCGAGATCGCGAGGCTGGTCGCCGTTGTGTGTACGTTCCGCTCGCCGAGGTTGGCGATGAACGTCTTGATCCGCGTGGATGGGCTGGCCACATCGTGCATCGCCCACAACTGAGCGAATTCGGGGCTGGCGGCGGACAGCCGGGCGACGAAGGACGTCCACGCCGGTTCGGTGAGATGCCGGGCGTACACCCCTCGGAACGTGGCCACCATCGAGGCCACCTCGGCGTCCCGATTGCCGATCGCCGAGCAGCAGGCCGGAACCGTGAACATCTGCCAAAGCACGTTGCGCTTGCCGATCTGCGCGCGAGTGAGACCGGGAAACAGCGCTTGGTACGTGGCGTTCCAGGCGAGCGTGTCGTACCGACCGTTGTAGACCGCGGCCGGCAACGGTACGAGAGCATCCAGCACCATCTGCACCTCGGGCGCGAGCACCTCGTGGACGACCTCGGCCGCCGTCGGCACGTCCGCCAAGGCGTAGAGGTGCTCGCGTTCGGCCTGATCGAGCCGGAGCGTACGGGCGAGGGCGTCCAGGACCTGCACGCTGGCGTTGATCGACCGACCCTGCTCCAGCCACGTGTACCACGTGACGCCAACGCCGGCGAGTTGCGCGACCTCTTCGCGGCGCAGGCCGGGCGTACGGCGGCGGAGACCCGGTGGCAGTCCGACTGCCGCCGGTGTCAACCGTTCCCGACGGCTGCGCAGAAACGTGGCCAGCTCTTCGCGCCGATGTGTCGCCATCGTCATCCTCACATCGTCGCGCCGTCCGCGACTGCTTGCCAGGTGCTGTCAGTACCAGGATAACCAGGCTCTACACACTGGTATCGGATCCGCGTGAGGCTCGTGAACATGACTACGACAGCTTCTCGCCCGGTCGCCGTGACGGTACCGCCGCCGGTACGAACGACCGCGATCCTGACCGTCATCCTCGGCGCCCAACTAATGGCCGTCCTAGACGTGAATATCGTGAATGTCGCGGCCGCCACGATTCGATCCAGCCTGCATTCGGGCGGCGCCGGGCTGCAACTGGTGATCGCGGGCTACACGATCGCGTACGCGGTACTGCTGATCACAGGCGCCCGGGTCGGCGGGATCATCGGTCCGCGCCGGGCATTCCTTGGCGGCCTGGCGCTATTCACCGCCGCATCACTCGCCTGCGGTCTCGCACCGACGACCGGAGCGCTGGTGGCGGGCCGATTCGTGCAAGGCGCCGGCGCCGCATTCATGATTCCGCAGGTCTTCAGTCTGATCCAACGACACTTCGCCGGTCCGGCCCGGATGCGGGCGCTCGGCCGGTACGCCGCCGTCATCGCCGGCGGCATCGTGCTCGGCCAGGCGCTCGGTGGAGTCATCGTGGACGTGGACATCGCCGGCTCCGGCTGGCGGCCGGTGTTCTGGATCAACGTACCGATCGGCGTGGTCCTGCTCGCGCTGGGCGCGCGGCTGCTGCCCAGGGATGACGCGACCGACCGCCGACCGCTTGATCTTGGCGGTCTCGTCACGTTGGCGATCTCGGTGTCCACGCTGGTGGTACCGCTGATGTTCGGCAGTCAGGAGGGTTGGCCGGTGTGGTGCCGGGTCAGCCTCGCAGTGTCGGCCGTATCGTTCGGCGGCTTCATCATGGTCCAGCGGCGCACGGTGGCACCGCTGATGCCGGGCCGAGTGCTCCGAGCGCCCGGCCTGATCGCCGCGCTCGCCGCGGTCTTCCTGATGATGACGTCGTACGGCGGCTACCTGTTTGCGGTCGCCCTGCACCTGCAGAGCGTGCTGCACTACTCCCCGCTGCGGGCCGGACTCACGTTCGTCCCGATGGCGCTCGCGTTCGCGGTCGCGAGCCTGAACTGGCGCCGTCTGCCGGCCCGCTGGTACGGACGGATGAGTGCGGTTGGCCTGCTGGTGGCCGCCGGGAGCATCGCGCTGATCGCGTTGGCCCTGCATAACGATCCCTCGCCGGGAGCGCTGTTCTTTATCGCGCAGATCCCGTTCGGGCTCGGCTCCGGAGTGGCGTTCTCGCCCCTGATGGCACGCGCGCTGGCGTCGGTGCAGCCGACGGACGCGGCGGACGCGAGCGGACTGGTCACCACGACCGTGCAACTCGCCACGGTCGTCGGGATCGCCACGATCGGCTCGCTGTACCTATCCGGCGCTTCGGGGCACGGCATCGTCCGCACGCTCGTCGTGGACGGCGCCATCGTGCTCGGTGCGGCGATCTGCGCATGGTGGATTCCACCGGCAGATCAGCACTGATCGCGACGCCGACCGAGGCGAAATTGCGCACGGTAAAGACACGACGCAGCCCACTGCGGATCGAATGCGAGGGGAAGACAGGTAATGAGCACCGGGCATCACGCCCGCGTGCTCATTACTGTGTCCGAACTGTGAACTCGCTCAGTTGAGCTCGCCCACCACGACCAGGTCCGCAGGACCTAGCGTGGCCGTTGAGCCCAACGAGCGTCGTCCTCGTCGTCTTCGTCCTCGTCGTCTTCGTCCGAGTCGAACTCGTCAAGGTCGTCGAACTCGTCATTCGACGTACCGGTGCCGACGAGCTCGCGCTGCAGCGCAGCGAGGTCGGTGTTGGGGAGTGGTACTTCAACTCCCGGGCCACCTTTGTCTGCTTGGCCTTAGCACGGCCGCGCCCCATGGCTCGACCCCCTCGCACAGAATTACGGGGCAGCCCATTCCAGGCGGGCCCCGATGACGTCAGGCATCTCTCGTGGCTCATACGGTACATGTCGAGGACCAGATTCGACACCTCGGCCCACCGCCATCCGGTCCTTACTGCGGCCCAGGCCACACGTTCCGGCGTGAGATGACAGCTTGCGCCGAATTGTCCTGGGCCGAGGGTCACAAATCGTTAGAGCCGGATGGTACGCAGGCGACCGACTTCGGCCATCCTCCGCTCGGCCATCCGGTCCGCCGCGACGGCCGGCGGTACCCCCTCGGCGTCGGCCGAGTTCGAGGATCTGCTTCGGTCGTGTCGAAGATCTTGGTCGCCCGGAGCTTGGCCCGGTCGAAGTTGAAGCCCTCGATCTCGTCGGCCACCTGGATCACGCCGCCGGCGTTCACCACGTAGTCGGGCGCGTAGAGGATGCCCCGGTCGGCCAGCAGCTTGTCGATGCCGGGGTGGGCCAGCTGGTTGTTGGCCGCGCCGGCCACGATCTCCGCGCGCAGCGCCGGTACGGTCTCGTCGTCCAGGGCGCCGCCGAGCGCGCACGGGCGCGTAGACGTCGATCTCGGAGCGCGATCAGAGCTCGTCCGTGGTCGTCCACCAGGTCCGATCTGCGGGTACGTCGTCCGGGCCCAGTCCATCGCGCGCGGTCCGAGACGTCCGTCGCGACCACCGAGGCGCCATCCTCGATCAGGTGAGCCGCCAGGTACCGGCCGACCTTGCCCGAGCCCGGCGATGCCGACGGTCCGGCCGGCCAGCGACGGGGTGCCCCAGAGGTGCGCGGCGGCCGCCCGCATGCCCTGGAAGACGCCCCAGGCGGTCAGGATCGGAGGAGTCGCCGGCGCCGCCGTGCTCGACGCTGCGCCCGGTCACGTACCGGGTCTCCCGCGCGACGATGTCCATGTCCTGGACGTAGGTGCCGACGTCGCAGGCGGTGTAGTAACGACCGCCCAGCGATGGCCACGAACCGCCCGTACGCGCGCAGCAGCGGTTCGGACTTGTCCCGGTCCGGGTCGCCCCAGATGACCGCCTTGCCGCCGCCGAGGTCGAGCCCGGCGAGCGCGTTCTTGTAGGCCATGCCGCGGGACAGCTCCAGCACGTCGTGCAGCGCGTCTTCCTCGGTCGCGTACGGGTAGAACCGCGTGCCGCCGAGCGCCGGCCCGAGCGCGGTCGAGTAGATCGCGATGATGGCCCGCAGGCCGGACTGCTTGTCCTGGCAGAAGACGACCTGTTCGTGACCGGTGTCGCTGGTGAAAACGCCCATGTGCGCACACTCCCTCGTGGGGCTCGTGTCTCGTGGGAGCGGCGCAGGGGTGATCCGCCGGGGTGGTGCCGGATCGACGAGCCTAGTCGCGCCGGCCGGAACTCGGAGGTGGACAGCGCGCCGTCATCGGCGTAGATCGGTGGTGATCCACTGGATGGCGTGGCACGATCCGTGCGTGCCCTCGAACTTCGCCGCCTACCTTCGGGTGTACGAACCGTTGACCGCTTTCGACCGGGAGCGGCAGGTCTACTGGCGTCGCTACGTCAAGGAGGGCCGCGCGATCGCGCCCGCTCGACGGCCCCGGCCGGCAGCGCACGGCCGTGCTGGAGGCGCTGGGCGCGGGCTGGACCCGGCTGCCCGACCTGCCCGACGAGGCGTACGTCCTGGAGACCGACGAGACCCTGCTGGTCTGCCCGTGGAACCTGCGCTTCCGGGTCGCCGAGGCGGCCCTGTCCGCCCGGGACGGCGTACCGGCGGTGCTCGCCGACGCGTTCGTGCCGCCGGTACTGGCGGGGCTGGCCAGGACCGTGGTGGACGACTGGCGCAGCGGGGCGCAGGTGCTCGAGCAGGGGCATGCCGCGGGTACACGAGCAGATCGCGACGTGGGGCGTGCCGCTGCGCTGGTTCGTCTTCGTCGACCTCGCCGAGACGCGAGCTGTCGACTCGCGCCCGGGCGGCGGGTGCTGCGGTACCGGACGGAGATCTCCAAGGCCCGTCGCCGGGCCCACCGGGCCCACTCGGTACTGCGCAAGGCGCTCGGCGACGCGCCGATCACCGAGGCGGTCGAGGAGAGCACGCGGTGGCTGGAGGAGTTCCATCCGCGGTCGATCGTCGAGTTGGACTACTGGCGGCCTGGTGTCTCTTCTGTCAGATGACGCACTTAGCGACGACGATTCACCCGGACTGGTGGCGGCCGGACTGGCCGCTCTGTCACGAGGGCGACGCCGACTCGGCGACCGAGGCGTACGAGCAGACTGGTGGCAGCGCTGGCGGGCCGTCCAATTGCTGGAACGATGCAACTAGAGGCGAACACGGCTCGTATCTGACTCGCTTGCGACGCGTGACAAAAGCGTCCAAATAAGACACCATGTGTCGTATAAAGAATCGGAAAAATCGGTCATTCATCATCCGTCCATCCACGGACCTTCAGCCGTTCGGTCCATGTCGGACATGCGGGACTAGCCGGACCATGGAAACGCGCTGGCCGGCGGGACCCCGGCCGTCGTTTGTAGACACCTGTGGAGGAGTGACCGATGGCATCGCGTACGCACGAGCCAGAGCCGCTGCTGACCCCGGCCGAGGTTGCGTCGATGTTCCGCGTCGACCCGAAGACCGTGACCCGGTGGGCGAAGGCGGGCAAGCTCAGCGCCATCCGCACGCTCGGTGGCCACCGCCGGTACCGGGAGTCGGAGGTTCGGGCCCTGCTGCAGGGGCAGATCCCGCAGCAGCGTCAGGGCGACTGACTACAGCAGTTTCGAGAAGGGGTACGCGTCGATGGCGTGTACCCCTTCTTTATGCCCTGAGTGCTTTACGCCCGGACGTGCCGCGCGACCTCGTTGCGTGAGCCGACGCCAAGCTTGTGCAGGATGCTCGACACATGCACGGCGGCCGTCTTCGGCGAGATGTAGAGCCGCTGGGCCAATTCCGCGTTGGTCAACCCATCCGCGATCAGCAGCGCGACCTCGCGTTCGCGTGGCGTGAGCTGCGGTGCGCCGGGCGGTTGCCCGGTCGGCGCCCATCCGATCCGGGCGCGCAGAGCATCGACCTCGGCCACTCGCCATCCGCCCCATTTCGCGAGCAGGTCGCTCGCGGTCTGAATGTGCTCCTGCGCCTCGATGTCCCGGCCCTGGCCGAGCAGGCATCGCGCGATGCCGGCGAATGCGGTAGCCCGCACTTCAGGCGGCAGAACGCCCGAGTCGGCAACTTCCGTATAGCGACCCCGCGCGTCGTCGAGCCGTCCCCGAGCTTCGGTGAGCTGTGCCTCGACAATGTCTCGCCAAGGCCGCCAGACGTCCGGTGACAGCAGCGCGTCGGCCAGGATCGTGATCCGCGGCAACGGTAGTCCGGCGAACAGGGCCGCCGAGACTAGATCGTGTGCCATGTCCGGCCCGTGCCATCCCGGCATGCCCGTCGCGGCCAGTACCGGCTCCACCAGCGCGTCGGCGCGGGCCACATCCCGACGGCGGCACCACAGATGGAACTCCAGCCCCGGTACGGCCATCGGTGCCCGGCCGGGCAGTGCCCGCAGCGCCGTGATGATCTGCTCAACGTCATCCAGCCGGTCCGCTTCGAGGTAGAGGCCGGCCAGGAACACCGCGTGGTAGTCAGCGCGCCGCCCGGTCCGCAGATATCCGCGATCCCGCCGCCGGCCGTCCTGCAGCGCGCTGATCGCCGCGCCGAGGTCGCCTTCGTGCATGGCGAGCCGAGCTCGGCCCTGGAAGTACGCCGCCACCGCGGTGGACTCGTGGCCGGCGCGCTCCGCGTCGAGCCGCATCCGCTCGAGCTGCTCTGCGTGCTCGGTGAGGAGATGTGGCGGCTGAGACTGTGCCAGGTTGTTGAGCGCACGTGCGGCGAGCAGCCACTCGCCGCGCTTCTCCGCCTCGTCGACCAGACCGGCCAGGATCTCCCGGCCGGTATGCGATGTCGATGCCTGATCGGCGAGCGTGGAACCCTTCTCCACCAGCGCGGCGAGGCGGATCTCCGGGAGGTTGAACGCTTCGGCCAGCGCGAGCGCCCGATCCGCCCAGAGCACCGCCTTGGCACAATCGTCCTGGAGCATCGCGGATTGCGCGATCGCGGTCATCGCTCGTGCTTGATCCGCGCCGGGCGGCAGTCGCCCGACCAAGGCCTCGATGTCGTCGGTCAACCGACGCATCTCGTCTTCCCGGTCCGCGTCCCAGGTCAGCCGGACCAAGACGTAGAGCGCTGCCGCGCGATCGGTCGGACCGGGCGCGCCGGCCAACCACCGGTTCGCGTAGCCGGTCGCATCGTCGATCAGGCCGGCCAACCAAGCCGCGCGGGCCGCGTAGCCGAGCAGTTCGTTGTCGTCGGCCGCCTCTTCCAGCCCCATCTCGGCCAGTTGCAGGGCTTGGTACGGCGAGCCGATGTCCAGGTAGAGCGCGGCGCCTCGGCGAGCGGCGGCAACCATGTCGGCGTACCGGCCGGCACCCTTGGCGTGATGTGCGACGAGAGCCGGATCGGCGTTACCGGCGAGCAGGGCATCCAGCGCCGCCTCGTGCAGCCGCCGCTTCTGGCGTCCAAGCAAATGGCCGGTTAGTGCCTCTCGGACGAGTGCGTGCCGGAACGTGAATTCATCATTCTCCGACTCGACCAGAACGCCGTCGTCAACGAGCGCGCGCAACGCCGGGATCAGGTCGTCCTCGCTGGTCGCGGTGACTGTCGCGAGGAGATCGAACGGTACGCGATGGCCGAGCATCGCGGCAGCTTCGGCGATCCGGCGCGGTTCGGGCTCCAGGCCGTCGATCTGACGATTCAGGACCTCACCGATGCTCCACGGCAGCGGCTGATCGCACAGCTCGCCCAGATCGATCCGGCCGGTCGGATCGGGCGACGCGGACCGCAGCAGCTCTTCCAGGAAGAACGGATTTCCGCCGGTACGTTGGTGCAAGCCGGTCGCGGCCCGGTACGGCACTGGCCGGCCGGTCGCGTACGCGAGGAAGGACGCGGTCTCGGCGGGGGCCAGCCGACCGAGCTGGATGTGTGTGACCTCGTGCCGGCGCTCCATCCGGGCCAGCAGCGCGGAGACCGGATGCCGTCGGGTGACAGCCTCGGGCCGGTACGTGCCGATCAGAAGCCGTCGACCGGGGATGTCGGCGATCCGTTCGAACAGCGCGGCACTCTCCGAATCGGCCCAGTGCAGATCCTCGAACACGAGGATGGCCGGTTGGCCATCGGTCAGCGTCTCGATCAACCGGAGGCCGGAGTGCAGCCGCTCGACCGGACTCCGCGACGCGTCGGTGAGTTCATCGAGCGCGATCTGGTCCGGTACGTCATATCCGGCCAGCGCGTCCAGCAGCAATTCGTACGGCCGGCCAAGCGTTCCCGGCTCGGCATGCCCGACGAACACGGACGTGCCCTCCGGCGCCCCGGCAATCAGCTCGGCAACCAGCCGAGTCTTCCCGATGCCGGGTTCGCCACCGATGATGGCAACTTGCGAGCGGGGCGCCAGCACGAGCTGCGCCAGCCGGCGCAACTCGTTGCCGCGCCCGACCATCATCGAGCTGATCCCGCCACGTGTCGACCGCACGACGCAAGGTTACCGGCGATCGGCGCCGGCGACGGGGCCGCCGATTTCACCGTCTCTTGCCGGGCTCGGTGCAAGGCGCGTTGCGAAGCACGCTCCGCGCGGCGTTCCTGCCGTGCCGCCTTCAGGATGCGGTGCCGTTCCGCCAGACTGGTCAGCTCGTCCTGGTGGACCTTGATGTGCTCGAGCATGAAGTACGAGTTCATCATCATGGGACTTTCCCTTCCGAGGTGTTTCTCTGCGATGAATTCATCCTCGGCTGATGATCACTGCGTGCCATCGGCAGCGATTGCCTATCTTCCAGGCGAGTGCCGGTACCTATGCCGCTTCGATGCGCTCTAGGTATACCTAGGCGCGTTGCGAGCCGTGTCGAGGCCGTGTGGCCGATTCCCTGCTCAGCAGGCTGCCGGGACGATAACGTGCCTTATGGGGTCCGGGCGGCAACGGCTGTACCGCAACCTCATGGGCACGCTGGTAGTGGCGGCGGCGATCGCGATCATCGGACTCGGCCTGCCGGCCGTCAATCGGGAGATTCCCGCCGTACGTGCGGTCATATCCGGTCAGCCGTACACGGTGGGGGCGGGTGTGACTGTTCTGCCGCCGCCGGGCGCCAGTCTCGACGCGACCCAGACCCGCCCCGGTACGGTCACCGGTCAGGTGCTGTTCTACGTCGGTACGGTCCGGTACGCGCTCGTGGCCACGCCGTACACGGGCTCGCTCAGCGAAGCGACAGCGCATCTGCGCTCGACTCTGACGGCGAGCCGTGGGTACCAGGTAACCGGGCCGGAGAGCCCGATCCGGACGGATAACGGCGTCACCGGAATGCAGGGCATGTACGCCTCCGCGGGCCGTGATGGCCGCTACGCGGTCTTCGTTCGGCACGGACTCGCGGTGCAGGTCACGTTCGCGGGCTCCGATGTCGATCTTCGTCCACTACTCCCGGAGATCGAGGCGAGCATCGCGTCGATCACGTTCCCGGCCGCATGACCGACCCGAGCCGCAGCGCGTACAGCGCACCGGTGCAACCAACGCCGATCGGGACCCGCGCTCTGACCTCTGTGCGACTGCCGGCGTTCTGGCTGCTGCTTCTGCTGCTGGGCATCGGTGCGTACCGGGTCGCCGCGCTGGTCGGCAATGCGTTCACGGTGTACCCGAATGCCTCGATCTTCGCCGCCGTCCTGTTTGGCCTGTACGCGGTGCCGTTCGTGATCGTCGCCCGCAGCGTCGACTTCCTGGAACGAGAACCTCCACTGCTCCTGGCGGCGGCCCTAGGCTGGGGCGGCATGGTCGCCACGTCGACCGCGCTGTCCGGCAACACTGCCGTGTACGACCTTCTCGCCAAACTGGTGTCTCCGTCGTTCGCCGTCTCGTGGGGGCCGGCCATCTCGGCGCCGGCGATCGAGGAGCTGCTGAAGACGCTCGGTGTCGTCGTGATCGTCCTGGTCGCACGACGCCAGGTGAACAGCGTGGTGGACGGTGCGGTGTACGGCGCGTTCGTCGGGCTCGGATTCCAGGTCGTCGAGGACTTCATCTACGCGGTCAACGCGGTGGCGGTCGCGGGACGTGGCGATGCGCTGTCGCCCGTACTGGTGACGTTTTTCCTGCGCGGCTTCCTCGGTGGTCTCTGGAGTCACACGCTGTTCTCGGCGCTCGCCGGGGCCGGGGTCGCGTACTTCGTGATCCGCCGCAACCGGCCGCTGTGGCGGCGCTTCGCGGTCGCGTTCCTGTGCTGGCTGGGTGCCTGGACATGCCACTTCATCTGGGACTCGCCGTGGCTGTCGGACGGCTTCGGGTTCGGCGGTCTCGGCGTCATCCTGGCGATCTTCATCAAGGGCGCGCCGGCGCTTCTGATGATCGTCTTGCTGGTCCGTGCCGCGAGTGGCAGCGAGGCCGACTTCTACCTGGCCGAGTTGGTCGGGGATCCGATGATCGCGACATCCAAGGAGTTGCACGCGCTGCGTACCGGCCGGCGCCGGATCGCAGCCCGAAGGTACGCGTACGCGCGATGCGGTCGCCAAGGCTCGAACGCGGTCGGCCTTCTGCAGAAGGCGCAGGCAAAGCTCGCCGTGGCCAGGTCTCGCGGCGGGCGGGACGTCATGCAGCTCCGCGAGAACGTACTGCGGCAACGCACGAGGTTGGTCCGAATGGGCCATCCGGAAGCCAGGGTGCCGCCGGAGCGAAAACATCCGTGGGGCAGCTTCGCGGTAGCGGTCGGATTCCTGCTGGTAGTAGCCGCAGCCCTGGCCCTGGCCATAAATGCCCTAGGCGGAAGCTAAGTCCGCCAATCCCAAGTCGATCCTGGAGCTAACTACCGCCTCGACGGCGTGTCGTGCGAATAACTCCAGGATCAACTTCGCAAGGTTGTGGATAACCTAGACCGGCGCGTGGCCGCCCGAACCGTCGACGACCGAGTCGGGCGTACCGTCCTGGTCGAGGTCCACCATCGTGATGTCGACGTTGCCGTCACCGTCCGTGTCGAACTGGAACAGGTCGGCCTTGCCGTCGCCATCGGTGTCCGACGCCCAGATGTCGGCCTTGCCGTCGCCGTTCGAGTCGGCCGCGATGATGTCAACGCGCTGGTCGCCGCGCGTCTCTACGTGCTCGTGCTCGCCCATCTTTCGGGCCTTTCTCTGCGGTCGAATGATGCGATCGGGTTCACGCTATGCGTAGGACGGAACAGGTGCCAGACAGGAGTACAGAATCGGACCGCTCGGTCAGGCATTGAACTTCAGATCGACGGCGGACAGCGCCGTGATCACGCCGGAGATCTCGCCATACCCGATGAGCAGCACCGCATCCGGGTTGTACGCGCGGATCTCGCTGGCGATTTGTGCGTATGTGCCGGCGTTGTCGGTGCCTTCGGTCGCGGCGTACTCCGCCGACGTCACGTTGCTGTTCGTGATCCCGTCCGCAGCGAGTGCGGTCGTCACGTCGTGTTCCAGACCGGTGCCGTAGGTGTCGCCACGCGCCACGATGAACACCTTCGCCGCGCCGCTGCGCGTGATGATGTCCGCGATCGCCTGCGCCTGCAACGCGTCCGACGGCGCGGTCCGGAAGAACATGCCATCGGTGCTCGCGGATGCGAGTTCGGCCGAGGTCGCCGACGGCGAGAACATCACGACGTGCGCTTTCTCGGTTAGCGGCAGCACCGCTTCGGCACCACCCGAAAAACTAGGACCGATAATCACGGGTACGCCGTCGGCGATCAGCTTCTTTGCACCCGCGATCGCCTTGTTCTGATCCGTACCGTCGTCCTGGAACTCGGTCGTTACGTCCTTGCCCAGCACGCCACCGGCGGCGTTGATGTCGTTCACGGCGAGCGTGACGCCGGCGATGATCGGCTTGCCCTGCGCGGCCAGGCCACCGGTCTTCGGCAGGAGCACTCCGAGCGTGAGCGGCAGACCGTCATAGTGGTGCACGGAGGCGAGCGCCGGGCCGGGGGCGGTTGCGGCGCTGGCCGGGTTGCCCGCGGTCACGTACTCGGTCTTGGAATCGTCGATGTGGTTGTCGCTGCCGAAGTGCAGCGTGCCGTAGCTGGCCGCGGCAGGTTCGCCGCTCTTCGTCAGGCCGCCGGTAAGGGTAATCCCGTGGTACGCGATGTTGTCGCCATTCGCGATGTCGGCGAAGCAGGCAGCGATGTCATCGCACTCCGTGCCGGAATTCGTGACGCCTTCGATGTAGGACGCGATCGTGGGACCGTCAACGCTGCGGCCGCTCTGTGCGGCGAGAGCCGTGATGATGACGGCGTCGTACGCCTCGCCGGCATAGTTGAAGCTGTCCAGCTTCGGGTCGACTTTCAAGAGCCGGCCGGTGAATGCCGGGCTCAGCGGCGCCAGCGCGGTCGTACCGGCCAGGCCGTTGATCTCGCCCGGCTGCGTCAGCG
Source organism: uncultured Actinomycetota bacterium (assembly GCA_963831705.1). Classification (GTDB taxonomy): domain Bacteria; phylum Actinomycetota; class Actinomycetes; order Mycobacteriales; family Micromonosporaceae; genus DASQPR01. Next base: position 1,890,650 of record CAWHRE010000010.1, read on the forward strand.
AGTCGCCGAAGTCGTTGGACATGATGCCGTCCGTACCGAACAGCGAGATGCCGGACGGGCCGACGGTCGGTGCGGCCGACGGTGTCGTGCCGGAGGTACACGCGGTGGTGAACAGACCGGTCGCGGCGATTACCGCGACGACCAGGCCGAGCTTGCGTGAATGCATTCGGGTGCTCCCTACCGTACCGAACTCCGGGCTGCACACTAGCGCGCCTGAGCGTTGTTGTGTGATGGCGGTCGCGGTGACATCTGCCGTCCGACGGGTAGCGTTCGCTCATGGATTCGGAAACCACGACGGCCGGCTTCGATCTCTCCGGAGCGGGGGCGCTCGCCGATCGGATGGGCATCGCGCTCATCGAGGCGTCGCCGGACCGCGTTGTCGGCACCATGCCGGTCGAGGGCAACACCCAGCCGTACGGTCTGCTGCACGGCGGAGCGTCCTGCGTCCTCGCCGAGACGCTCGGATCGATCGGCGCCGCGATGCACGCGGGATCGATGTACGGCGGCATAGCGGTCGGCGTCGACATCAATGCGACGCACCACAAGGCGGCTCGAGCGGGACTCGTTACCGGTGTCGCAACGCCGGTCCACCGCGGTGGCAGCTCCGCCACATATGAAATCGTGATCACCGACGAATCCGGCGCACGCATCTGCACGGCCCGCCTGACCTGCGCACTACGCCGCGCGAAGGGATAGCCGGGCTTGACGGCTTCGCATACCTTGACCTGGTGACTGGCCAGCCTGCCGACGCTTACGACGACGCGACGAGCATCCTCCACATCGCGCTCACCGGTGATGATCTCGCAGTCGCCGGCCGGTTCGATGACGTGGTCGTGCGCTCCGGGATGTCGTTCGCGTACGACGTGGCCGTGTGCCTCGCCGCCACGATGATCGGCGACGGTATGGGTGCCGGAGGCGCGGCGCTCGACTATCCGGGCATTGACGACGCGCCGTACGACGCTCGCTGGGTAGCCAGGTTCGTCAGCGCGTACGTCAACGCCGACCGGCTGACCGGCGAGGCCCTCTTCTCGGCTGCGGTGGCCGATGGGCAACTGCCCACATGCATGGTCGCGCTCACCGGGTCGACGATCGAGACGCTCCGCAGACGTCTTTAACTGTCCGCGGCTCGTGGTAAATCTGTACACATGTCCGACGCGATGCTCGACAAGGTCCGCAAGCTCCTCGCGAAAGCCGAAAACCCCGCCTGTACGCCGGCCGAAGCCGAAGCGTTCAACCTCAAGGCGGCCGAGCTGATCGCGAAATACGGCGTGGATCGGGCAATGCTGGCGGAGGCCGATCCGACCAGCGACGTCGTCGGCGACCGGGTGATCGATCTGCTCCCGCCGTACGCGATCGACAAATGCGGGCTGCTGTCCGGCGTCGCGTCGGCGCTGCGCTGCCAGGCGGTCCGGCGGCAGACCCGCTCCGGCGAGCGCAAGGCATTCTCGATGCACCTCTTCGGGTACGCGAGCGATCTCGACCGGGTCGAGCTTCTGTTCACGTCGCTGCTCGTTCAGGCGAGTCAGTCGCTCGCCGTACAGGCGCCGCCCTCGTGGGAGAACATCGCGGCGTACCGGCGATCGTGGCTACTTGGCTTCACCGCGGCCGTGGTCACGAGGCTCCGAGCGGCCGAGGAGCGGGCCGCCGCCGGCGTACCGGAGCCGGTCGGGCGCTCGGTCGCGCTCGTGCTTGCGGATCGTGGCGCACATGTCGACCGTCGGATGTCCGAGGTCTACCCGAAGTTGCGCTTCGCGAGTCAGCGCCGCTTGGCGGGCAGCGGTCGAGGCCACGGCTACGCGGCCGGTCAGCGAGCCGACCTGGGCGGTACGAAGCTTACGCCCACCAACAGCCATCCGGCCGTCCACAGGTAGCCCAAAACCTCCGGTTGATCCTGGAGTTGGTTAGCGCTTCGACGGCGTTTCGCGGTCATAACTCCAGGATCAACTTTGGTCAGGCGAATTCGTCGAGCAGCCGGTAGAACGCGATCCGGTCCGGGTCGATTGTTGTGCCGGTGGTTGCCGCGTACCTCTGCATGAGGCGATCGGCGGAGCTCGGCGCGTACTGGTCGTTCATCTCGTGGCCGATACTCCGCGTGATCAGCGCGATATCCATGTGCCGATCGGCCACTCCGGCCCGGCCGACGTCGACCAACCCGGCGAAACTCAAAGTCACAGGGTCGAAGAGGACGTTCGGCAAGCAGAAGTCGCCGTGACAAACGACCGGATCCTCACTTGTCGGCCGGGATTCGATGAGCGCCGTTACCAGCTTTGACGTGGACCAGCCGGCTCGTTCGGCATCCAACTGAGCTGATTCGAGTCGGCCCCGATCAGCGGCTCGCAGCGCCGCCGGGATCGTCACGTCCAACCGTCGATCGAACGGGCACTCCACAACCGGTAGCGCGTGCAGGGACACCGCGACGTCGGCGAGCGCGTCGATCACCGCATTCAGTTGCGCTGCAGGCCAAGGATCAGCAGCGGTACGCCCGGCGAGCGCCGTCGTGACGAGCCACGCGAACTGCTCATCGGCGTCCGCATCGACCACCTCGGGTACGCGGATGCCCTGCGTTTCGAACCATGCGAGGCGCTCGGCCTCGGCCGCCAGCGCAACGCCCCGATCGCCAACCTGCGTGTGCTCGGTCGTCTTCACGTACAGCGTGGTGTCGCCGTCCAAGCGCCAGACCCGAGCGCCGGATAAGCCGAGGGTGACCGGCACCCAGGCTCGCCCCCGAAATCGTTCGCGAAGTGTTTCGAGCACGTATGCCATTGTGGCAACGTCACGCATGTTTTTAGCGCCAGTCGTCGCTACCGTCGACCCATGGATCTTTTGGCGAGCGGCCGGACGGCCGATGTCTTCACGGTCGGCGACGATCGTGTGCTCCGGCGGTACCGGAACGGATGGTCGGCCGAGCATGAGGCCACCATCATGGTGTACGTCCGTGAGCTCGGCTACCCGGTGCCGCGAGTGTTCCAGGTCGACGGCGCGGACATGCTGATGGAGCGGATCGTGGGACCGACCATGGTCGAGGCGATGCTGGGCGGTCTGTTGACCCCCGAGTACGGCATCGAGCAGCTCGCAGCTCTCCACACCGAGCTGCACCAGCTGCCGGCCCGGTTCTCGTCGGATCCGGAAGACACGATCGTCCACCTCGATCTGCACGCCGAGAACGTGATTATGAGCGAACGTGGCCCGGTCGTGATCGACTGGGCGAACGCGACCGACGGCCCGGCCGGACTCGATATCGCGCTGTCGGCTCTCATCATGGCGGAGATTGCCGTGGATCCCTCGCATCCGATCGCGGAGCTCGCGGCGACGGCCGTACCCCTATTTCTGAAATCGGCCGGACGGCCGTCCTCTGAGATGGTGGACGCGGCGCTTTCCATGCGGTTGGCCAACCCGAGTTTGGCACCGGACGAGAAGTCGCGCCTGCCGATCGCCGCCGAGCTGCTGCGTTAGTGCTCAGAGCGGCCGGTAGATATCGCGGGCATAGTCGGCCACAGCGGCGCTCGTGACCGTGGCTTCGATCGGCAGCGTGTCCATGCACAGGCGTATCGCGTCGGTCATTTGCCGCAGCGGTACGCGCATCGAAACCGTGCAGTGCGGCGCCCATTCGCCGGGACGGTAGAGCGGATCGACGTCGACACCGCCCGCAGTCAGCGCGTCGTACACAAGACGGTGGTGTTCGAGCAGTTCGGACGTAACGATCGGTCCGAGCCAGAGCACGCGGCCGACGAACGTACCGACGAAGTTCAGGTTGAGGCGTAGTGGTGGCGCAACCGTGATGCCACGTAGCGCGGCGGCGACCGCATCCGGGTCCAGTGCGGGCGCGCTGAACAGCGAGACATGCGGGCGGTGACGGCGATGCGTCAGGTCGCGCAAGCTCGGAATGCCGGCCTCTTCCATCGCGTCCCAGAGCGTACGAAGGCGCTGAGATGCGACGGGGTCCAGATACATTTCGAGTGCGGCGACCATGGTGAGTGATCATCGCCGGTATCCCAGCTCGGGTCGAGCCGATTACCGAAGGCTTAGACGCGCCCTGACGCGTCTAACTCTTCGCCACTCGCCGTAACGGAACCGCGCGTGGCGCGGCGAAACCCACGGACGTGTAGAGCGATTCGGCGGCTGCGCTGGCGTGCACGTCCACGGTCGCGATGCCCTGTTCCTCGAACCAGGCCAGCAATGCGCTCAGCGCGATCCGGGCGGCGCCACGGCGTCGATGCGCCGGATCGGTCGCGAGCCATTCGACGTACCCGATTCGGCCGGTGGGTCGGCGAGGACTCGGCAGCCGCCGATCGATTACGCCAACGGCGACCGCGATGGGCAGGTCAGTTTCATCGACGGCGACGTAGGCAGCCACATCCGCACCGAGTCCCGCTTTGTCGATCATGGGGTTGTTGCTGTCATTCGGTCGGTCATAACAGCAACAACCCCATGATCGGTGGAAGCATCGGCGTCGGAACGCAAAACGACGACCTAGCGTTTCCGCAGGTCGTCGCTTGTTTGGCCCGGCGAGGACCAAGTGGCCAGGGGCGGGGTCGAACCGCCGACCTTCCGATTTTCAGTCGGACGCTCGTACCAACTGAGCTACCTGGCCTTGGAAGAACTGAGCGGTCCTGACGGGACTTGAACCCGCGACCTCCGCCTTGACAGGGCGGCGAGCACTCCAACTGCTCCACAGGACCTTGCTTGTAGCTTGCCGCGTCAGCTTACACGGCGCCTTACCGTACCCCCAACGGGATTCGAACCCGTGCTACCGCCGTGAAAGGGCGGCGTCCTAGGCCACTAGACGATGGGGGCGCATCCAACATCATCGCACATCGCGCGATGCGGGTCGGAATAACACACATCCGGGCCCGCCGGAGGCTTGCAAAGCATACGCGATGGCTCGGGCCCTGCAAAACCGACTCACGGCAAAAGCGCCACGACGCCGGACAGCCACGGAGAGTAGCTTTGTGGATCTTCATCCAGCGCCTCACGAAGTTCCTTCAGCGGCACCCAGCGGACCGCATCGGCCTCGTCCGGATCAAGATCAAATACACAATCAGCGGGTACGCTGCCCAGCAGCACATGATCGTATTCGTGCTCGACCCGCCCGGTTGCAACGTCTGCGGCCCGGTAGAGGTGTACGCCGAGCTCCTCGAACGGCACCGGTTGGATGCCGAGCTCCTCGGACATGCGTACGGCGGCCGCCGCCTCCGGTGTCACGCCCGGCGATGGGTGGCCGCAGCACGCGTTGGCCCAGCGGCCGGCGAATCTGGTCTTGGCCGCCGCTCTCCGCTGAAGCAGCACGCGACCGTCCGGATCGACCAGGACGACCGAGAACGCCCGATGCAGGTGTCCGGGTGCCTGGTGGGCGGATTCGACGGTCAGCGCGCCAGTGGCGTGACCCGACTCGTCGACAAGTTCGACGAGGTGCTGTTCCCGGGCGGTCACCCGGCGACTCGTTCGGCGGCAAGTTTCCCGGAGATCAACACCATTGGTACGCCGACACCCGGCTGCGTTCCTGAACCCACGAACACCACATTAGACAGCGTTGGGTGCAAGTTGCCAGGCCGGAACGGTCCGGTCTGCCAGAGCGAGTGCGCACTGGCGAACGGCGTACCGGCGGCGAGACCGGATTCCGCCCAGTCGTTCGGCGACACGACGTGTGACAGATCGATGCCCGCGCCGAAGTCGAGGTAGCCCCGCGACTCCAGCGTGGTGACGAGCTCGGCGCCGTACTGCCTGGCCAGGCCCTCTTGCCACGCCAGGTCGCCGACCGCGAGGTTCGGTGCCGGCGCGAGTACGTAGTAGATCTCCCGGCCGGTTGGTGCCAGCGTCGGATCGCTCCGCGTCGGGTTCGTGACGAGCAATGACGGATCGGACATCAGGCGACCCCGCTTGATCACCTCGTCGAACGTCCGGCCCCAACCCGCCCCGAAGTGGATGTTGTGATGCGCAATTTTGGCGTACCGCTGAGTGGATCCGATGTGCAGAACCACCGCGGAGGGTGAGTGGCGCAGCCGCCGCACCTTCCGCGGACCCTTCGGTAGTAGATCTCGGTAGGCGATCGGCAGGTCTGGGTTGAGGATCACCACGTCGGCGGGGATGCGCTCGCCGTCGGCCGTGGTGACGCCGGTGGCGCGCCCGAACGCGATGTCGACGCCGGTCACGGTGGTCTCGTAGCGGAACGTCACGCCGTGCTTTTCGGCCGCGCCGGCCAGCGCGAGCGGAACCGCATGGATGCCGCCACGAGGGAAGTAAACCCCGGCGATCGAATCCAGGTACGCGATGACGGCGTACAGCGCGAGCGCGTTCGTCGGTGCGAGTCCCGCGTACATGGATTGGAACGAAAAGATCCGGCGCGTACGCGGATCGGAGAAGAACTGCGAGATCTTCGTGTCCAGCCGGCGAAACCCGCCTTGCGCCACGAGACGCAGCAGATTCGCGGTCATGAGATCGCGCGGCGTATCCATGTTCCGGTCGATGAAGTCGTTGCGCTGCAGCTCCCACAGGTTGCGTGCGTAGTCGACGAACCGTACGTATCCGTCCGCCTCGCGGGCGCCGCAGACGCGGGTAACCTCGTTCGCCATCCGCTCGGTGTCGGCGATCACGTCGAGCGTGGAGCCATCCGGGAAGTGGGCTCGGTACGCCGGGTCCAGCCGAATCAGGTCCAGCCAGTCGGTCATCCGCTCGTCGACCGTGGCGAACAGCTCGTCGAGCAGCTCCGGCATGGTGAGGACGGTGGGACCGGTATCGAACTCGTACCCGCTGATCGACAAGCGTCCGGCGCGGCCGCCGGGCACCGATGCGCGCTCGACGACCGTGACGTGTCGGCCGGTTGCCGCGAGCCGCAGCGCGCACGAGAGCCCGCCGAGTCCGGCGCCCACGATCACAACGCGCTCGGTAGGACCCTCGACTCTCCGCATACCCGTTATTCTGCCCGTACGGATGAGCGAAGGTCGGCCAGGCAGCTCGCGCGTGCCTGAAATGTCGGATATCCGATCCGCTTGCAGGCCGGTCCGAGGCGTCCGCAAAGATCTGGTGTCGTGGACAGTCTTTCGGCGTCGTACGCGCGGTGCCGCGAACTGCATCGCCGGTACGGCCGGACGTATTACCTGGCCACGAAGCTGCTTCCGGCCTGGAAACGACCGCATGTCCACGCCTTGTACGGATTCGCCCGGTACGCCGACGAGATCGTCGATCGGCTGGACGGCACTAAGCCCGAGCAGCGCCGAGCCGCGCTGGAAGCGTGGGGCGCCGAATTTCTGGCCGGCCTCGACGGCACCCCGGTGGACGACGAGATCCTGCCGGCCGTACTCGACACGATCGAGCGGTTTCGTCTTGATCGCGGCGACTTCGCACTGTTCCTGCGCTCGATGGCGATGGATCTGACGGTCACCACGTACGCGACGTACGCCGACTTGATCGACTACATGGAAGGCTCGGCCGCCGTGATCGGGGCGATGATGCTGCCGATTCTCGGCGCCTCCGACCTGGTGGCGGCGGATCCGGCCGCACGTGAACTCGGTCGAGCGTTCCAGCTGACGAACTTCATCCGGGACGTGGGCGAGGACTTCGCCCGGGGCCGGATTTACCTACCACAGGCCGATCTGGATCAGTTCGGCGTCACGCGTGCCGACCTGGCGGAAGGCACGATCGCCAAGGCGGCGAGCCGGCCGATCAGGAGGCTGATCGCGTTCGAAGTCGATCGCGCTCGTGAGCACTACCGGGCGGCGCTGCCCGGAATCGCGTTGCTGGATCAAGGGTCGCGTGGGTGCATCAGGACGGCGTACCGGCTGTATCAAGGGATTTTGGACGAGATTGAGCGCGCCGACGGCGATGTCTTCGCTCGGCGGGCGGTGGTGCCCCGGCGTCGCCAAATCTCGGTTGCGGCGGGCACCATGCTGGCGTCATGGAAGAGCTAAACGTTCTGCTCGAGGGCATCGTCGGGTCGACCGCGTACGGCCTGGCGCATGCCGGTTCGGACATCGACCGACTCGGCGTGTACGCGGCGGCGACCACTCAGTTCCACGGCCTCGACCTGCCGATCGACCGCAAAGCGAGCATGGTTCGACGCGACCCGGACCGGACTCTGCACGAGGCGCGCAAGTATTGCCTTCTGGCATTGTCCGGCAACCCGACGGCATCCGAACTGATGTGGTTGCCGGCCGACCTGTACGAAGTGCGTACGCCGCTCGGCGACGATTTGATCGCGATCCGGGCCGCGTTCCTGTCCGCGCCAAAGGTCCGCGACGCTTATCTCGGCTACGCGTCGCAACAGCTGACCCGGCTGGCCGGCAAGGACGTCCGGCAACAGTCGCCCGCGAAGATCGCGAAGCATGCGCGCCACCTCGCCCGACTGGCACATCAGGGGCGTGAACTGTACGAAACTGGAGTCCTGCGGATCCGGCTGGACGACCCGCAGTGGTACCTCGACTTCGGCCTGCGGGTTGCCGACGACGTGACCGTTGCCCGCGACCTGCTGGTCGATGCGGAAGCGTCGTTCGACGCGGCGACATCGCCGTTGCCGGAACTGCCCGATGTGGACACCGTCGAGGATTGGTTGCAGAAAGTTCGGGCCTCCACTTCCTAGCCATCGACCCCTAGCATTCTCGCCATGCGAGCGCGCTTCGGCTTCTGGTTGGTGATCGCGGTCGTCATCGTGTTCACATCGACATGGACGGCCGCCGCGCCGGTCCCGGTCACGACCACGGCAAAGCTGCCGACCACGATCGCGCCGCTCGCGCTGCCAAAGAGTGTGCCGACGACCGCGCCTCCGTTCGTGCCGCGGCAATTCACCGTGCTCGGCGCGGGAGACATCCTGTTACATCCGGCGCTGTGGCACCAGGGACAGGTTGACGCCGCCGCGGCCGGTCGCAAGGGCTACTACTTCGACCGGATCTTCGCCTCGGCAACGCCCCGGATTCAGGGCGCCGACCTCGCGATCTGTCACATGGAGACGCCGTACGGGCCAAGCGGCGGGCCGTACACGGGGTTTCCGGTATTCGCGGTGCCGGCGTCGATCGCGCAGACGATCCATGATGTCGGCTACGACACATGCTCGACCGCGTCGAATCACTCGCTCGACGACGGCGCGGCCGGAATCACCCGTACGCTCAACGATCTCGACGCGGCCGGTGTGAAGCACACCGGGACGGCACGCTCGGCCGCCGAGGCGGCGACGCCGGACATCATCGACGTGAACGGCGTCAAGGTTGCGCAACTCTCGTACGCGTACGGCTTCAACGGCATTTCGGTGCCGAAAGGCAAGCCGTGGCTCGCGAACCTCATCAGCGTGCCGGCGATTCTCGCGGCGGCGCACCGAGCGAAGCAGGATGGCGCGGACGTCGTGATCGTGAGCCTGCATTTCGGTACGCAGTATCAGCAGGCACCGAATGCGCAGCAGGTCGCGGTCGCTCGCGCGTTGCTCGCATCGCCCGATGTGGACCTGATTCTCGGTTGCCACGTCCACGTCGTGCAACCGTTCCAGAAGATCAACGGCAAGTGGGTCGTGTACGGCATGGGGAACCAGATCGCCGAGCAAGGCTTTAGCGCGGCGACGATGGACGGCGTGATGCCCGAGTTCACGTTCACCGAGGTGACGCCGGGGCACTTCAGCGTCACGAAAGCCGAGGCGATTCCGACGTACGATCAGCTGAAGACCGGCCCGATCCGCCTGATCGATCTGCCGGCCGCGCTCGCCAAACCGGGGCTGACCGCGTGGCAGAAGCTCACGTACACGACATCGTGGAACCACACCAAAGCGGCGGTGGACTCACTGGGCGCGCAGAAGGACGGCCTGATCGTGGTCGGGCCGGGCGGAAACTAGAGCGTGGAACCTAGAGGGCGGACCACCAACCGGACGGGTGCGGCGGGTTGTCGACGTCCACTCGCTCGCCGGGGCGCGGGATCGCGATCGTGACGCCACGATCCTTGGCCTCGCGCCAGACCCGGTCCACCGGCTCCGCCCACGGGTGGAACGCCAGTGAGAACGTGCCCCAATGCACGGGAATCATCAGTCCACCCTGTACGTCCACGTGGGCCGCAACGCCCTCCTCGGGCATCATGTGGATGTCCGGCCAGGCCGTGTCGTACGCGCCGATCTGGATGAGCGAGGCGTCGAACGGCCCGTACTGCTCGCCAATCTTGGCGAAGCCGTCGAAGTAGCCGGTATCGCCGGTGTAGAAAACGCGTCGCGTCGGCCCGACCACAACCCACGAACTCCACAGCGTGTAGTTGCGCTTCGTCATCGTCCGGCCGGAGAAGTGCTGGCCGGGCGTACAGGTGAGGGTCAGGCCGTTGATCGTGACGGTTTCGTTCCAGTCGAGCTCGATGATCCTTTCGGCCGGCACATTCCACGATTCAAGGTGCGCGCCGACGCCGAGTGGTACCACGATCGGCGCATCCTGCAACTCGATCAGCGACTGGATTGTGTGCATGTCCAGGTGGTCGTAGTGGTCGTGGGAGATCACCACGGCATCGATCGTCGGCAGGTCCTCCAGGCGGACCGGTGGCTCGTGCAGCCGGCGCGGGCCGAACAGACGGGACGGCGAGCAGCGGTCGCTCCAGATCGGATCGAAGAGCACGGCACGGCCGTCGATCTCCACGAGTGAGGTGGCATGCCCGTACCAGGTGATGTTGAGCGTCCCGGTCGGATCTTCGGTTGCTTCGCGAACGATGGGGATCGGGCCCTTCGGCTTGCGAACCTCGCGGTCGAACAACAACTCGCGTACCCGGTGTCGATCATCGTGCGTCCGGATCGCGGTGTGCGTCGATTCCCGGTTCGCGAACACGCCGTCGCGGAATTGCGGTGAACGGCGGACGCGCTCGGCTCGCTCCCCACTCGGGAATGCGCCGTAGGCAGCTGGAATGTCTTTGGCCATCCACGCCAAGGTGCCGGCCACACCGGCCAACGTCACGAGTGCCTTCGTCGTCGATCGCATCGGCGGTTTTCCTTACGGGTCGTTGGCAAGACCGCAATCGTACTTCGCCCGCAAGCACGACTATGGCAGGTCCGCGCTCGGTAGCGCTGCGTCGGACAGCGCGTGTGCGCCGCCGATGAATTCCGTCAGATCATGACCGTGTACGACTCGCGCCGGCGCTCGCTCGCCGGCGCGTGCCCGAGCCATCGCACGGGTTCGGAGGCCACCGGGTTGGTGGGTCGCCGCCAAAACGACGTTGCCGAATCGGCGACCGCGCAACATGCCGGTCTCCGCGACCACGCAGACGTCCGCGAACGTCGACCGCAACGCGGCGAGCTGACCCCGGCTGAACGCCAGAATCGGCAGATCGGTGATGTTGATGATGTACGTGCCGGTTGGTCGCAGCAGCCGCGCGACCTGTGCGACGAACTCCACGCTCGTCATGTCGCGGGGCATGGTCGCACCGACGTAGGCGTCCGTGATGATCAGGTCGAACGTGTTGTCCGATCCGGTCTCGACCGCGGTCCGGCCATCGTTGATCCGGACCTCGATGCCGGTGCCTTCGCGCAGCGGCAACTGCCGGTGTACGAGCAACGCGAGCGCCGGATCGCGTTCGATCACGAGCTGATCGGAGCCCGGCCGGCTGGCGGCGACGTAGCGAGGCAGCGTCATCGCGCCGCCACCGAGATGCAGGGCCTTGAGCGGCCCGGACGGCTTCCGGACCGAGTCGATCACGTTCGCCACCCGGCGTACGTACTCGAATTCCAGATGCGCGGGATCGTCCAGGTCTACGTACGACTGGGCCACGCCCTCCAGCAGCAACAACCAGCCGCGGCGGCGGCGTGGGTCGGGGACGAGTTCGGCCGTGCCGCCATCGACCTCGACGGACACGCGAACCCTGTTGTCCGCTCCGACCATGCGTTGAGCCTAGTCGCAGCCCTTTCCAACGAATGGCGGCTCTATGTCCAGATCGCGTCCGCCAGCAGAATTCCGGCCCACGCGGCCAACCCGCCGAGGGTCAGGCTGACCACTAAGTTCGTGATCGCGGGGCGATACAGGCGGTCGTGCAGCAGCCGGAGCGTCTCGTAGCCGAACGTGGAATACGTCGTCAGCGCGCCGCAGAAGCCGGTACCGCCGAGCGCCGCGACCTGCGCCGAGACACCGTGCCGGGCGGCACCCCCGAGCAGTACGCCGAGAATCAGCGAGCCGACGACGTTGACAACCAGCGTCCCGTACGGGAAGACCGTGCGCCACCTGGTCGAAACGGCGCGATCGGTCAGGTATCGGGCCGGTGCTCCGACGGCGGCGCCGATCGCGACGAGCAGGATGATCACGCCCGGCCGTCCCGATTCGTCAGGTGGAAGACCATGAGGCGGGCGGCGGCCGTACCGGCGTAGACCGCGAGCATCGCGGCCGCGAGCGTGCCGAACAGGTACGCGACCGCGGTGGCCGGCGAATCTGCTTGGAGCAGCCGCACGGTGTCGACCGCGTACGTCGAGAACGTCGTGAACCCGCCGAGAATGCCGACCCCGAGAAACGGCCGTATTAGCGTCTGTGCCGGGATGACGTGGATGACGACGACCATCAGTACGCCGATCAGGAAGCATCCAGCGACGTTGATCGCGAACGTCGCCCACGGAAACGCGCCCGGCGTCGCGGGGAACGCTCGGCCGATGCCGTACCGGGCCAGCGCACCGATCACCCCACCGGCGGAGATGACCGCGAGGATGCGGGTGTGATGCGTCACGTTGAGAGATCTTAGAGGGCCGGGTTTTGGCCCGGCCCTCTAAGCGTTACGGCGCGAGACGATGCAGGTCCCGTGGGAACAGCGTTACCTGTCGTACGTTCGGCACGTCGAGCAGCCGGGCCATGAATCGTTCGAGCCCGAATGCGAATCCGCCGTGTGGCGGCATGCCGTACCGCATGGCGTCGAGATACCCCGCGTACGGCGACAGTTCGGTCTCGCCGCGCTCGGCCAGCACCTTTACATAGTCGCCGTACCGGTGCAGACGTTGGCCGCCGCTGACCAGCTCGACGCCGCGGAAGATAAGGTCCATCGCCCGCGAGTAGCCCGGCCGGGCCGGGTCCGGATGCGTGTAGAACGCGCGATGCGCGGTGGGATAGCCCTCGACGAACACGAAGTCCGAGCCGTGCTCGCGGAGCGCCCATTCGCCGATCCAGCGTTCATGCGCCGGCGCCAGGTCGGGCTCGCCGGTCACGTCCTCGCCGTGCGCCTTCGAATACATCTCCAGCACGTCCGCGAAGTGCACGATGACCGGCTCGGCGGTGATTCGCGGGCGGACCACTTCGAGCAGCTCGATCGACGGCGCGGCCTGCTCGAACGCGCCTTCCACCATGCCGCGTACCGTCGCGAAACAGGCGGCGATGACGTCACGCTGGTCTTCGATGAAGCCCATCTCCGCGTCCAGCGACGTGTACGACGCAAGGTGCCGAGCGGTGTCGTGCGGCTCGGCCCGGAATACCGGCCCGACCTCGAAGACGCGCTCGAAGACGCCGACCATCATCTGCTTGTAGAGCTGTGGCGACTGGGCGAGGTAAGCAGGTCGCCCGAAATAGTCGAGCTTGAAGACGTTCGCGCCGCTCTCGGTCGCCGTACCCACGATCTTCGGGGTATGGATCTCGACGAACGACATCTCCGTCATCGCGGTCCGAAAACCGCCAACCGCGGCCGCCGCGATTCGATGCGTCGCCGCGAGCTTCGGATGCCGCAGCGCGACCGTCGCGTGGTCGAGCATCGTGGGCAGCGTGACCTTGAGTTCCGGTCGGTACAGGTCGAACGGCGCCGGCTCGGCCGGGTCGGTCAACGGCGTGATTACCGGAGATGCGATCTCGACGCCGCCCGGTGCGGACGGCTCGGCGGTGACCGTACCGACGACGCTCACCGTGGTCTCTTCGGGCAGCGCTTCGAGCTGCGTTCGAGTCGCCTCGTCGTTGATCACGATCTGGGTGAGCCCGGAGGCGTCCCGCAGGATCAGAAAGGCGACCGACTTCAGGAGTCGGCGGCGATGAATCCAGCCCGCGACACGTACGGTCTCGCCGATGTGTGCGGACAGTTGGGTGGAAAGGATGCGTTGCATGGCTTTGGCCTCCTCTGGTTTCGCAACGCGTCCCCAGAGAGGCGTGGGCGAGCGGGATCCTCGCGGTACCACCACACCTTCGTCTCACCGTCTTGCGACGACGAGACCTCTACTAACCCGTGACGTGGGCGATTCGGCGACGCTCTACTTGGCCCTGCTCCTACATCACAGCGGCCGTTCTTCGTCGCAGCTCGGGAGGGTCTTCACACATCGGTCGGAGTCCGCCTTCGCAGCTGCCGGCGGCTCTCTCCAACTCCGATGATCGAGGTGCTACTCGGCTCCGTCGTCGCTGTTGCCGTCGAGGTTACCGTGACGCCGCGATCGCCGCGACATCAATAACCGTGTCCACCTTGATGGCGTCGGCCAGTCGCCGGTCGTGCGTGACCAGCAGGAGCGTGCCGGTGAAGCTCGTCAGAGCCTGTTCGAGCTGTTCGACCGCTTCGATGTCGAGGTGGTTCGTCGGTTCGTCGAGAACCAGGCAGTTGATGCCGCGTGCCTGCAGAAGTGCCAATCCGGCCCGCGTCCGCTCGCCGGGCGACAGCTGCGACGCCGGTCGCAGCGCCGCGTCTCCAGACAACCGAAATTTCGCCAACAAGGTACGCGCCTCGGACGCATCCAGATCGACCTCGGACCGGATCACGTCCACGATCGGGGTATCCGTCTCGAACAGAGTCCGGGTCTGATCGATCTCGCCGATCACGACGCCGGGACCGGTCTGTTGCACGCCGCCGGCCAGCGGCAACCGGCCGAGCAGCGCCTCGATCAGGGTCGTCTTGCCGGAGCCGTTCGGACCGGCGAACCGGACCCGATCGCCCCACTGGACGTCGAGGTTGACCGGGCCGAGCCGGAACGTACCCCGTTCCACGACCGCATCCCGCAGCGTCAAGGCATGTGTCGCGGAACGTTTCGTCTCCGCGATCGAGAACTGCAGCCGCCACGGCTCGCGTACGACGTCGGGCGCCTTCTCGTCCAGGCGATCGATCGCCCGATCCGCTCGGGATGCCTTGCCGGCGGTGGCCTGCGCGCTCGCGATGTGCGCGGACTTGATGTGCTTGTCGGGATCCGCCTGGCGACGCGGGTTCTTCGCGATCGCGACCCCTTCACGAGACCACTCCCGCTGCGTGCGGGCTGATTCCACGAGACGGGCGCGGGAATCCTCGTAGTTCGCGTACGCGTCGACGGCTCGTTGTCGTGCGGCATCCCGCTCGGCGACGTACGCGTCGTAGCCGCCCCGGTAGATCGTCCCGCGTCTTGTGAACTCGTCGAGTTCGAGGATCGTGTCCACGGTCGCGGCGAGGAACGCACGATCGTGGCTGACCAGGGCGATTCCGGCCGGGCTCCGCGTGACGTGTGATTCGAGCCGGGCCAGACCGTCCGCGTCGAGATCGTTCGTCGGCTCGTCAAGAAGCAGGATGTCAGGCTGGGCGAGCAAGACAGCGGCGAGCGCGAGCCGTGCCTTCTGGCCGCCGGACAGCGCGTGTTTCGTGAGGTCGAGGCCGAGGTCGGCGGAGATCGTCGCGGCGCGTTCCGGTAAGTCGGCAGCGCCGAGACCGAGCCACGCGTCGAACGCTTCGGCGTATTCGTCCGCCGCCTTCTCGCTACGTTCCAGCGCTACGGTCGCGGCGTCGAGCCGTGCTTGAGAGGCCTGCACACCCGTACGGCGTGCCAGGTAGTCGTACACGCTTTCGTCCGGATCGCGATCATGTTCTTGGGCGAGCCGAACCACGGTCGTCGTGGCGGGACGTCTTACGACGTCGCCATCGTCCGGCATCAGGTCGCCGGACAGAACCTTGAGGAGCGTGGATTTTCCGACGCCGTTCGGCGCGATGATGCCGAGGCGATCACCGGGGCCGATGGTGAGATCGATGCCACCGAGAACGGTGAGGCTGCCGAATGCGAGGGTGACGTTCCTGACATGTATCTGGCTCAACTTCATCCCCGGCCTTTCGGCACCAGGATGCCCGGTTGCGCGTACCGGCTGCAATTGATTTTGAACCGACGACAGCCCTGACCGGCGCGGTCAGGGCTGTCGATGGCGGAGGATACGAGATTCGAACTCGTGAGGGTTTTATCCCAACACGCTTTCCAAGCGTGCGCCCTAGGCCACTAGGCGAATCCTCCGTCGAGAAGGATACAGACTCCGACCGGACCCCCACGCGACTCGGGTATGGTGGGGTCACCCCTCGTGCGGCGTGCACCTCGTGAACCTCCCCAGGGCCGGAAGGCAGCAAGGATAAGCGAGCTCTGGCGGGTGCACGAGGGGCCTTTTTGTCTCGTCCCGACTTGTCCAAGATGTCGCCCCCGCGTGAGAAGCTTGGACCCGGCATGGGAGGGGTGACGCAGATGACCTTGGCGCTCTACCGCAAGTACCGTCCGCGGACGTTCGCCGAGGTCATCGGGCAGGAGCACGTCACCGAGCCGTTGAGCCAGGCGCTGCGCACCGGCCGGCTCAACCACGCTTACCTGTTCTCCGGCCCCCGCGGCTGCGGCAAGACGAGCAGCGCCCGGATCCTCGCCCGCTCGCTCAACTGCGCGAAGGGCCCGACGCCCGAGCCGTGCGGCGAGTGTGACTCGTGCCGCGCGCTGGCACCCGACGGCGCCGGCTCGATCGACGTGATCGAGATCGACGCGGCCAGCCACGGTGGCGTCGACGATGCCCGTGACCTGCGCGAGCGCGCGTTCTTCGCGCCGGTGTCCAGCCGCTACAAGATCTACGTCATCGACGAGGCGCACATGGTCTCGTCGGCCGGCTTCAACGCGCTGCTCAAGCTCGTCGAGGAGCCGCCGGATTACGTGAAGTTCGTCTTCGCGACGACCGAGCCGGAAAAGGTGCTCGGCACGATCAAGTCGCGCACCCACCACTACCCGTTCCGGCTGATCCCGCCGGGCGTGCTGCGGCCCTACCTGGAGCAGCTTGCGCGCGGCCGAGGGCGTCGACGGTCGAGCCGGCGGTGTTCCCGCTGGTCGTCCGGGCCGGTGGCGGCTCGGCGCGAGACACGTCTGTCGGTGCTCGACCAGCTCATCGCCGGCGCCGGGCCGGAGGGCGTGACGCTACGCCCGCGCGGTCGCGCTGCTCGGCGTCACCGACGTCGCGCTGATCGACGAGATGTGCGACGCGCTGGCCGCCGGCGACGGCGCGTCGGTCTATTCGCGACGATCGACCGGGTCGCCGAGGCCGGCCACGATGCCCGCCGGTTCGCCGGCGACCTGCTCGAACGATTGCGCGATCTGATCGTGCTGCAGCAGGTGCCGGACGCGGTCGACCAAGGGTCTGCTCGACGGCGCCGACGACGAGCTCGACCGGATGGCGCGTCGCAGGCCGAGCAGTTCGGCCCGGCGACGCTCTCCCGGATGGCCGACATCGTGCACACCGGCCTGATCGAGATGCGTGGCACGACCGCGCCCCGCCTGCTGCTCGAGCTGATCGCGGCGCGCATGCTGCTGCCGGGAGCGGACGATTCGACCGCGCGCGCTGCTGCAGCGCATGGAACGCATGGAGCGGCGGATCACGCTCGCCGACACGGACAATCCACAAACCGAAGTTGTACGGCCCGCTCAGCCCCTGTCCACCGATGGTGATTCGGTGTCGGGTGCTGCTGCGGCACGCGCCGCGCTGGCCGCTGCTCGCCCGGCAGCCGTCCGAGAGGCGCCGGCCGCTCCGTCGGTGGACGAGGTGTCCGGCATCGCCGTGCCGCCGCCGCCGTCGAGACCCGGTACCTCCGGTCCATCGCCTGTTTCTTCCGTTGCCTCCGCTCCTACTCCTGGTTCCGGGCCGTCTGCTCCTGCTGCTTCGGAGCCGTCCGCAGATGGTGGGACACCACCGGCTGCGACCGAAGCGCCGGCTCGATCGGTCGCGACGGGACCCGGGACGGTCGACGCGGCGGGGGTCCGGCGAATCTGGGACGAGGTTCTGACGCTCGTCCGGCGGAAGCCGGGCGGTCCGCGCGCCGCGGCGGTCGTACGCGAGGCGACCGTACGCGAGGTCAAGGGCGACCTCCTGGTGCTCGTGTTCAAGCACGCGTTCCACGCCGAGGCACTGGCCGCGTCGCCCGGGCTCCTGCAGGAAGCGCTTTACGAGGTAATCGGCGGGCAGTGGCGGATCTCCTGCGAGGTCGCCGGTCAGTCGTCAGTCTCAGCGGAGCGTCCCAGCGAGGTTCCGCCATTGGCCGGACCTTCCGGCGGATCGAGCACCTCGCCGGTGGGCGCGGACGCGTCGGAGCGACCTTCGGCCCCGGCGGCCAGGGTTACTCCGACGGAATCCCGTAGCCAGGTGACGAACTCTGTCGGCGGATCAAATCGTGGCGCGTTCGGTGACGTCGTCGCTGGTCCCGGCACCGGGTTCGGCGAGCCGTCGGCGGGTGGCGGCGTCGCGACCGCGGTACGGACCGAAGCCGTCCCACAAGTAGCTGCCCCTCCGGTCGTGGCGCCCCAGGTAGTTGCGCCTCCGATCGCTGGGTCGCAGACCGCCCGATCACAGACCGTTGCGCCTCAGACCGTTGCGCCTCAGACTGCTGGGTCGCAGACCGCTTCGCGTCAGGTCGTTACGCCTCGGGTTTCTGCGCCGCCGGTCGCCCCGCCGCAGGTTGAGGAGGACTGGCCGGAAACGGCGACGCTGGGCGGATCGGGTGCCGATGGTGGCGTACCGCCTGAGCCGGCCGCGGTCGTCACGAAGGACGTTCGGCCGCCATCGAACGCCGGAGCGGCCGCGGTCGAGCGTGCCGCCGCGCGGGCGACCAAGGCACCGAGCGGGCGGAACGCTTCGGCCGCTCAGCGCCCGCCCGCGAAGAGTGCGAAACCGGCGACCCGGAATGACGATGACTGGGTCGGTACGGACGACGAGCCCCCGTGGGATCCCGAATTCGACGGCCCGGTGAGCGCGGCCATTCCGGTCGTTCCGGACGTACACGTCGGGTTCGACCCGGGTGACGAACCGATTGACGACGAGACCGATCTCGCCAACCGGCCGACCACCGAACAGCAGGCGCTCGACCTGCTCCGCGCCGAGCTAGGTGCCCAAAAAATAGCCGAGAGCTAACGCTCGCTCCCCTCAAACTCCCAGTTGCTCCTGGAGTTAGTTAGCGCCTCGACGGCGTGTCGCGTCACTAACTCCAGGATCAACTTCGACCGCCCGACGCTCCGTGCCGACCGTGGATGATCCGGAAGGCAGCGCACTGCATAGCGTGTATCTGCCTTCAGGATCACGTATCTGCCTTCAGGATCACGAGTCCGCGACCGGGTGACGTCCGAAGATCGCGAATCTTGGAGCGGGTGGATGCTGAGTGCTGCGATCATGGCGATTTGATCACCATCACCGACCAAGATCTGAAATCACCCCTTAAGCACGATCAAACAAGAACGTTGGGGGAGAGGGAGCGGCGGGGGACGGTTGAGATCGGGGACGGGCTACGCTTCTTGCGCAGAGTGTGGCGCCCCAGATGAGGAGATCAACCGTGCGACCCGGTGGACAGCCCAACATGCAGCAGCTCATGAAGCAGGCGCAGAAGATGCAGCAGCAGATGGCGTCGGTGCAGGCCGAGTTGGCCGAGGCCGAGGTCACCGGTACGGCTGGCAATGGTCTCGTGACCGTTGTGGTCAGCGGCGGCGGTGAGCTTCTGTCGATCAAGATTGACCCGAAGGTTGTTGATGCCGACGACGTCGAAACGCTGGAGGATCTGATCCTCGCGGCCGTACGCAACGGCACCGACGCGGCGAAGGCGCTGACCGAGGAGAAGATGGGCCCGCTCACCGGCGGCATGGGCGGCTTCGGCCTGCCCGGGTTCTGATCCGCCGATGTACGAAGGCGCGCTCCAGGACCTGATCGACGAACTCAACCGCCTGCCCGGCATCGGGCCGAAGAGCGCGCAGCGGATCGCGTTCCACATCCTCTCCGCCGATCCGGTGGACGTGAAGCGGCTGGCCGGCGTGCTCGGCCGGATCAAAGACCAGATCCGGTTCTGTGTTACCTGCTTCAACGTCTCCGAGCAGGAGCAGTGCCGGATCTGCCGGGACGCTCGCCGGGGTAACGACGCGATCTGCGTCGTCGAGGAGCCGAAGGACGTCGTCGCGATCGAGAAGACCGGCGAATTCCGTGGGCGTTACCACGTACTCGGTGGCGCCATCAATCCGTTGGAAGGCATCGGCCCGGACAACCTCCGGATTCGGGAACTCATGTCCCGGCTCGCTTCGGGCGAAATCAAGGAACTGATCCTCGCCACCGATCCGAATACCGAAGGTGAAGCAACCGCCACCTACCTGGCGCTGCTCGTGAAGCCTATGGGCATCATGGTCAGCCGGTTGGCGAGCGGGCTCCCGGTCGGTGGCGACCTCGAGTACGCCGACGAGATCACGCTTGGCCGGGCCTTCGAGGGTCGCCGCACCCTCTAAGGGCAAGAGCCGCACCCTCGGATTCGCACCGTCGACCCTATTTCCGCAATGCAAGGGCTGACCGGTCGCGGTTCACCAGGCTAAATGTCCAAGACGAGAAGCTTCTTATAACGCCACAGTCACGGTGTAGCGAGTCTTTGGTTACAGACGCCTTCACCCCTTGACCCGCACCCGATGGACACGAGAGGGTCCTGGGAGCGGTGTCCCTGGCCACACCGAGTGCTCGTATGTCGTCGAGCGGTCGTGGCTGGTGCTGCGGCATGGCTGCGCGAACCGCGCGGCCATGTTGGTAGGGCGGACCCGGCGCAAGCCGGAAGAGGGGTGGCAGCTTCGTGGTGATCCAACCAGAGCCGATGGTCGCCGACGTTGAGCCCAACGAGCCCGTGAGGGTGCAGGGCAAAGTAATCGAGGGGCGCTCGCTCGGCCGGATCGCCTGGACGCGTCTCAAGCGGGACAAGGTGGCACTGGCCGGCGGCGTATTCGTCGTGTTCATTTTCCTGGTCGCGGTGTTCGCTCCCCTGATCGTGAAACTGCTCGGCCACCCCCCGAACGACTTCCACCAGCACACCAAGGGTCTGCTGGACATTGACACCGGCGGCATGCCGACCGGCACGTTCGGCGGCGTGAGCAAGCAGTACCTGTTCGGCGTCGAGCCGGGCAACGGCCGCGACATCTTCAGCCGCGTGATCTACGGTTCACGGATCTCGCTGGGCATCGGTTTCGGCGCGACGCTCCTCACCATCCTGATCGGCGTACCGCTCGGCATCGTCGCGGGTTACTTCGGCGGCTGGGTGGACAGTGTGATCGGCCGGGCGATGGACTTGTTCCTCGCGTTCCCGCTGGTCGTGTTCGCGTTGGCGCTCGTCGGTGTGCTTCCAAGCTCGGCGTTCGGGTTCTCCGGCAACGGTCTCCGAATCGCCATCATGATTTTCGTGATCGGGTTCTTCAGCTGGCCGTACATTGCCCGCATCGTGCGTGGCCAAGTGCTGTCCCTGCGCGAACGCGAGTTCGTCGACGCGGCCCGCAGCATCGGCGCCCGCAACGGATACATCATCCGACACGAAATTCTGCCGAACCTGATGGCGCCGATCCTCGTCTATACGACGCTGCTGATCCCGGCGAACATCCTGTTCGAGGCGGCACTGTCGTACCTCGGCGTCGGCGTGATCCCGCCGACCGCCAGCTGGGGCGCGATGGTCTCGGCCGCGTCGCAGTACTACCAGGCCGACATCGGCTATCTCTTCTTCCCCGGCATGGCGATCTTCCTTACCGTGCTGGCCTTCAACCTTTTCGGAGACGGTCTGCGGGACGCGTTCGATCCCAAGGGCCGATAGCTCCACCAACGGGGACCAAAAACTCGGATCTCAACAGGTTCGTGACCCGAGCCGATTCACCAGGGAGGAATGCAAGTGAGACGAAGGACCAAGGTGCTAACGGTCGGAACGGCCGTACTAGCACTAATGCTCACCGCCGCGTGTAGTTCGTCGGCGAAGCCGTCGACGTCGTCGTCGGGCGGAACAGGGACGGCCGCGAAGCCGGCCTTCAACGCCGCGCTGAACGACGTCTTCGACCCGTCCACCAAAAAGGGCGGCAAGATCACCATGGCGATCACCCAGGACTGGGACTCGGTCGACCCCGGTGACACGTACTACGCGCTGTCGTGGAACCTCGCCCGTTTGTACACGCGTTCGCTCGTCATGTTCGACCCCACCCCCGGTCCTGACGGCAACAAGCTCGTCCCCGACCTTGCGACCACGCTCGGCGTACCGACCGACGGCGGCAAGACCTGGACGTACCACATCCGTCAGGGTGTCAAGTTCGACGACGGCACCGAGGTCACCGCGCAGGACGTGAAGTACGGCGTGCTCCGCTCGCTGGACAAGTCGGTGCTGGTCAACGGCCCGACCTACTTCAACGACTACCTGGACCTGCCGGCCGGTTACACGGGCCCCTACAAGCAGCCGAACGTGAACACCGACCAGGCGATCTCGACGCCGGACAAGTACACGATCGTGTTCCACCTGAACAAGCCGTTCGGTGGATTCGACTACTTCGCGATGCTCCCGTCGACGGCACCGGTGCCGCAGGCCAAGGACACCGGCGCGAACTACAAGAACGCGGTCGTCTCCTCCGGCCCGTACAAGTTCGCGAACTACGTTGCCGGTAAGGGCTTCGATCTGGTCCGCAACACGTACTGGGACCCGGCCACCGACCCGAACCGCAAGGCGCTTCCGGACAGCTACCACATCGAGCTCGGCATCGCCGCGGCCGACCTGGACAACCAGCTGATCGCCGGCACGATTCAGGTCGACCTCGCCGGTACCGGCGTGCAGACCGCAACGCTGGCCCGGGTGCTCAACGACCCGACGCTCAAGGCGCGTGCGGACAACCCGACCGCTGCTCGTCTCTGGTACACGTCGATCCTCCCGACGGTCAAGCCGTTCGACAACATCGCCTGCCGTGAGGCAGTCATGTACGCGGCCGACAAGACCGGTTACCAGGCCGCCTACGGCGGTCCGCTGGCTGGTGGCGACATCGCCACGAGCCTGATGCCGCCGATCATCCCGGGCTACCAGCAGACGGATGAGTTCCCCGACGGTTCGGACCACACCGGTGACCTCGACAAGGCCAAGGCCGCTCTCCAGCAGTGTGGCCAGCCGAACGGCTTCTCGACGGTGATGGCGTACCGCGCCGACCGCCCGAAGGAGCAGGCCACGGCCGAGGCGCTGCAGCAGTCGCTCGGCAAGGTCGGCATCAAGGTGACGCTGAAGCCCGTTCCGACGAGCGACTACTTCTCCACCGACGTCGGCCGTCCGCAGTGGGACATCGACAACGGCGTTGGTCTCGCGACGAACGGCTGGGGCGCCGACTGGAACAACGGTTTCGGCTTCCTCCAGCAGATCACTGACGGTCGCGTCATCCGCGCGACCGGTGGTTCGTCCAACCTGAGCGTGAACTTCCCGTCGATCAACACCATGATCGATGGCGCGATGGCCGAGACGAACGCCGACACGGCGAACTCCGACTGGGCAGCGGTCGACAAGGCCGTCATGGACCAGGCAGTCATCCTGCCGGGTGTGTGGGCCAAGGCGGTCACGCTGCGCGGACAGGGTCTGACCAACGTGTTCGTCAACCAGGCATTCGGCATGTACGACTACCTGGCCCTGGGCGCTGCTTCCTAAGTAAGGCCCGCAACTCCGCTCACGAGGCGACGGTAGACCGAAGAAAGAGGTGAAGGCATTGGGTGGCCGGCTGGTTGAACCGGCCGGCCGCCCGGGCCGAGCATTGTGATCGCATATATCCTGCGCAGGTTGATCACCGCGGTGATCATGTTGTTCGTGATCAGCGCGATCACATTCCTGATCTTCTTCGGTCTACCGCGCCTATCCGGTGCGTCGCCGGCCACATTCGCCGCGCGCTACACCGGAAAGTCGCTCAACGAGCAACAGAGCATCGACATCGCGAAGCGGCTCGGCTTCTACGACCCGCTGTACGAGCAGTACGGCCGGTGGGCGAAGGCCGTCGTCGTCGGCGCGGATTACAACTACGGCAACGGCGTGGAGCACTGTCCGGCGCCGTGCCTCGGATACTCGTTCATCACGCAGGAACCGGTCTGGCCGGACATGACGAGCCGGCTGCCGGTGACGTTGTCGCTGGCCGGCGGTGCGGCCGTCCTCTGGCTGGTCGGCGGCGTCGCGGTCGGCGTCCTGTCGGCACTGAGACGCGGAAGCATCTTCGACCGGTTCGCGATGGGCGGTGCGCTGGCCGGCGTATCCCTGCCTATCTTCTTCACCGGCCTGATAGCGCTGTATTTCTTCAGTTACAAGTTAGGTTGGACCGCCCCGGGCGGTTCCTATACGCCGTTGACACAGAATCCGGCGACCTGGGCGTACGACCTCTTATTGCCCTGGATCTGTCTTGCCTTCCTCTATGCGGCGACCTACGCCCGCCTGACCCGCGCCGGCATGCTCGACACGATGGGCGAGGACTACATCCGGACCGCCCGCGCGAAGGGCCTCCGCGAGCGCAACGTGGTCGTCGAGCACGGCCTGCGCGCCGCGTTGACGCCGATCGTGACGGTGTTCGGTCTGGACCTCGGCCTGTTGCTCGGCGGCGCAATCCTGACCGAGTCGGTGTTCTCGCTGCAGGGCGTCGGCAAGATGGCGATCGACGCAATCACCGCGAACGACCTTCCGAAGATCATGGGCGTCACGATGCTCGCCACGTTCTTCATCGTGATCGCCAACCTGATCGTCGACGTGCTGTACGCCGTCGTTGACCCGCGAGTGAGGGTTGCATGACCACGACAAGCCTGCCTATGCAGACGCCCAGGACCACGGACAAGCCCCATGCGTTCCTCGAACTCCGCGATCTGAAGATTCACTTCCCGACCGAGGACGGCGTCGTCAAATCGGTCGACGGTGTGTCGTTCTCGCTGGAGCGCGGAAAGACGCTCGGCATCGTCGGCGAATCCGGGTCGGGTAAGTCGGTGACCAGTCTCGGCATCCTCGGACTGCACAACCGGCGCAATGCGCGGGTATCCGGCGAGATCTGGCTGGACGGCCAGGAACTGGTCGGTGCGCCGCGCGAGACGGTACGCAAGCTGCGCGGCCAGAAGATGGCGATGATCTTCCAGGACCCGCTGTCCTCGCTGCACCCGTTCTATACGGTCGGGCACCAGATCATCGAGTCGTACCGGATTCACAACAAGGTCTCGAAGTCGGTCGCTCGCAAGCACGCGATCGATCTCCTCGGCCGGGTCGGCATCCCGCAGCCGTCGAAGCGCATCGACGACTATCCGCACCAGTTCTCCGGCGGTATGCGCCAGCGCGCGATGATCGCGATGGCACTGTCCTGCGACCCGCAGTTGCTGATCGCCGACGAGCCGACCACGGCACTGGATGTGACCGTCCAGGCTCAGATTCTGGACCTGATGCGCGATCTGCAGCAGGAGTTCAACTCGGCGCTGATCATCATCACGCACGACCTCGGTGTCGTCGCCGAACTGGCTGACGACGTCCTCGTCATGTACGGCGGCAAGGCCATCGAGCACGCTTCGGCGATCGACATCTTCGAGCGGCCGGAGCACCCGTACACGTGGGGTCTTCTCGGTTCGATGCCGCGCCTCGATCGGCCGATCTCGGACCGGCTGATCCCGATCACGGGTACGCCGCCGTCGCTCATCAACATCCCGAGCGGTTGCGCGTTCCACCCCCGCTGCTCGTACGAGCGCCTCACGGAAGGTGCGGCCCGCACCGAGGTGCCGGAATTGGTCGGACCCCCATCGCATCTGGTGCGGTGTCATCTGCCGGCGAAGCTGCGCCAGCAGATCTGGACCGACGAGATCAAGCCGAAGCTGGAGAGTGGCGCGTGACCGCAGTACAGGATCGAGAGCCATTGCTGGCCGTACGCGATCTGCAGAAGCACTTCCCGATCAACAAGGGCCTGTTGAGGCGCCAAGCCGGCCAGGTGAAGGCGGTCGACGGCATCTCGTTCGACGTGTACGGCGGCGAGACGCTGGGCCTCGTCGGCGAATCCGGCTGTGGCAAGACCACGACCGGGCGCCTGCTCACCCGTCTGATCGAACCGACCGGTGGATCGGTCGTGTTCGACGGTGAGGACATCTCGCACATGTCGCAGGGGCATCTACGCCCGCTGCGCAAAGACATGCAGATGATCTTCCAGGATCCGTTTTCTTCGCTGAACCCGCGGCACACGGTCGGCACGATCGTCGGCGCGCCGTTCCGGATCCAAAAGGTGAAGACGCCGAACGGCATCAAGCGCGCCGTGCAGGAGCTGCTTGAGCTGGTGGGTCTGAACCCGGAGCACTACAACCGCTACCCGCACGAGTTCTCCGGCGGCCAGCGTCAGCGCATCGGCATCGCCCGTACGCTCGCGTTGCGTCCGAAGATGATCATCGCGGACGAGCCGGTGTCCGCGCTCGATGTGTCGATTCAGGCACAGGTCGTGAACCTGCTCGAGGACTTGCAGGAAGAGTTCGGCCTGACGTACGTGGTGATCGCGCACGATCTGTCGGTCGTACGGCACATCTCGGATCGCGTCGCCGTGATGTATCTCGGCAAGATCGTCGAGATTGCCGATCGGGACACGCTCTACACGCAGGCGCGGCACCCGTACACGGTGGCGTTGCTGTCAGCCGTACCGGTGCCGGATCCACGGCGCCGTGACTCGCTTGAGCGCGAGCGTGTCCTGCTGACCGGCGACGTGCCGAGCCCGATTAACCCACCGTCGGGCTGCCGTTTCCGTACGCGTTGCTGGAAGGCGCAGTCGATCTGTGCCGAGCAGGAGCCGCCGTTGGTGACGAAGCCGGGCGAGGTCACCGATCACCTGATCGCGTGCCACTTCCCGGTCGCCGGTGACGAAGACGTTGTGGGCGGGCGAGCTGCCGTACCAATGGCGGTCGAAGACTGACCGCCTTTATATAAAGGAAAGGGCCCGCGGACCTAAGGTCGGCGGGCCCTTTCTGACGCCTTAAGAGCGGTTGACCGCGCTGGTCACCGCACGCAGCGAGGCCGTGACGATGTTCGCGTCGACTCCGACACCCCAGCGGACCACGCCGTCGACCTCACACTCGACGTACGCGGCGGCTTGCGCGTCGCCACCCGAGGACAGCGCATGCTCTGCATAGTCCAGAACACGTACGGAGATGTCCAGGTCGGCGAGCGCCTGGATGAGTGCGTCGATCGGGCCGTTACCGACACCGATCATCTCAGTGGCATTGCCGTTGACTATCGCGGCAACCGTTAGTTCGAACTTGTCGTCCACGGTGGCGGTGGAGTAGCTCGTTACATTGAAGCGCGGCGACTTCTGGTGGCCGATGAGGTATTCGGTGGAGAAGATCTCCCACATGAGCTCGGGCGAGACCTCGCCGCCTTCGCCATCGGTGTGCCGCTGGACCACGCCGGAGAACTCGATCTGGAGACGGCGGGGCAGTTCCAGGAGGTGCTCGGTCTTCATGATGTAGGCGACGCCGCCCTTGCCGGACTGCGAGTTCACCCGGATCACGGCCTCGTAGCTGCGACCGATGTCGTGCGGGTCGATCGGCAGGTACGGCACCGCCCACTTGTGCTGCTCAACCGGGACGCCCGCGGCCAGCGCGTCGGCGTTCAGCGCGTCGAAGCCCTTGTTGATCGCGTCCTGGTGCGAGCCGGAGAAGGCCGTGAACACCAGATCACCGGCGTACGGGTGCCGCTCGTGTACAGGCAACTGATTGCAGTACTCGACGGTGCGTCGTACATCATCGATGTTCTCGAAGTTGATCTGCGGATCGATGCCGTGACTGAACATGTTCAGACCCAGCGTGACCAGGTCGACATTGCCGGTCCGCTCGCCGTTGCCGAACAGGCAGCCTTCGACGCGATCGGCGCCCGCGAGCATGCCCAACTCGGCGGCTGCAACGCCGGTGCCACGGTCGTTGTGCGGGTGGAGGCTCAGCACGACCGACTCGCGGCGCGGCAGGTGGCGATCCATCCACTCGATCGAGTCGGCGTACACGTTCGGCGTCGCCATCTCGACCGTGGCCGGCAGGTTGATGATGATCGGCCGGTCCGGCGTGGGATCGATCACGTCGATCACCTTCGAGCAGACATCCAGCGCGTACTCGAGTTCGGTCCCGGTGTAGCTCTCCGGCGAATACTCGTAGTAGATCTCGGTGTCCGGTGTGATCATCTCGGCGTACTTCTTGCAGAGCGCCGCCGCCTGGGTCGCGATCGCGGTGATTCCGTCGCGGTCGAGCCCGAACACGACCCGGCGCTGCAGCGTCGATGTCGAGTTGTAGAAGTGCACGATTGCGCGCTTCGCGCCGCGCAACGACTCGTACGTCCGCTCGATCAGCGGTTCGCGGCACTGCGTCAGGACCTGGATCGTGACGTCGTCCGGGATCAGACCCTGCTCGATCAACTGCCGGATGAAGTCGAAGTCGGTCTGGCTGGCAGCCGGGAATCCGACCTCGATCTCCTTGTAACCCATCGCCACGAGCAGCGCGAACATCCTGCGCTTGCGCTCCGGCGACATCGGATCGATCAGCGCCTGGTTGCCGTCACGGAGATCCACCGCACACCAGCGCGGCGGCGCCTCGACGTGGCGGCTGGGCCACTGCCGGTCGGGCAGATCAACAACAAATTCGTTCTGGTACGCCGTGTAGCGCTCAAACGGCATCCGGCTGGTGGTCTGTTTTGCGAAGGGACTATCCGTCGATACGGACATCGTGGCACCTGCTCACAGTTGTGGAACGGTCATGCACGTGTGTGATCTGGGAAATCGGACCGACTTCCGCACTGGCGGACGCGACGCTGCGTCAACGGCCAGAAACCAAGGTGATGAAGGGCGGCGCGCGCTAACCCCGCGACGGGGTGCGCCACAAAGGGGCCCCGTCGCGGCAGCGAAGAAGGAGGGCCTGCCACGACACATAGACAGGCTACGGGAACACGTACCGATTTGGCCAGTTCGGTCCCACGCCGCGCCGGTTTCAGACCCGCAACATCCGTGAAGTTGTGGCGATCATGAGGCCGCTGCGGCGGCCTTCGTCGGAATGGCTGGTCCGGCCGTGATCGGGCCGGGCAGCGTGTTCGTCGGGGCGCCCGGCGCCGGGGTGCCGATCAGCGTCAGCGACGCGTCCGAAAGAGTGACGTTCGTCGGCACTCCGCTGGACTGGAAACAGAAGATACCGGCCTCGACCACGGGTGCGAGCGACGCAGCGCTCGGCTCAACCGAGAAACACGAGCCGGAAGCGCCGACCGAGCGCGCGGTGAACACCGAAATCGGCGCGTTCTGGCTGCTCAGTACCTTCAGCCAATCGGTGAACGGATGTTCCATCCGAGGGTCGTACTTGCTCGGCACGGTATGCCCGGCGGCGGCAACCTTGACGCAGGCCGGCGCCGTAATCTTCGGGGCGCCGCAGGCGTCGGCGAGGCGCCGGGCGATGGGCTGGCCGGCGAACTCGGCGCCACCGATGGCGGCGGCGCGAGCGTGGTCGCCGACCCGCCAAGTACGCACTGGTAGACGCCGGCCTTGACGCCCACGATCGACACGTCGGCGCCACCTCCGAGCGCGCCGCCCGGGACGTTCACGCTCCACGTACCGTCTGTGGCAATCGACACGACCACGGTCCGGTCCGCCGCGCCGTGCACCCGATACGTGTACGCAGCGACGAACGTCTGGTCCTGCGCGGCTGCGGCGAGCCCGGCGAGCTGACCGGCCGGATCGAGCGTGGTCGCCGCCGTCGGTGTGGGCACGTTGATCTGGGGTGGGTGAGTCCGGCCACAGCCGGCCACGCCGACGGTCACGACAAATAGGGCAAGAGTGAGTGAAGCGACCGTGCGCGGGCGTTTCTGCTGGCTGGCGGGCTCGTGCACACAGTCATTCTTGACCATGGCGGGGCCGGATGGTGGGATCGACGCTCCGCGCTGTTGGGGCACGCCGGTAGCCTAGTGGTCGCACGCCGACGTGCAGCCGAAACTATTTCCCACTGTTGTCCACACTGTTGGAGGTGCGCCCGTGGCGCTCGTCGTACAGAAATACGGCGGTTCCTCGGTTGCCAACGCCGAGCGGATCAAGCGAGTCGCCGAGCGGATCGTCGCAGCGAAGAAGGCCGGAAACGACGTCGTCGTGGTGGTCTCCGCAATGGGCGACACGACCGACGAACTGCTCGATCTCGCCCACCAGGTCAGCCCGCTGCCACCCGGCCGTGAGCTGGACATGCTGCTCACCTCCGGCGAGCGCATCTCGATGGCGCTACTCGCGATGGCCATTCACAACCTGGGCTACGAGGCTCGCTCGTACACCGGATCGCAGGCAGGTGTGATCACCACGTCCTCGCACGGCAAGGCACGCATCATCGATGTCACGCCGGGCCGGCTGCGGACCGCGCTGGACGAGGGATCGATCGTCATCGTCGCCGGGTTCCAGGGCGTTGCCCAGGACACAAAGGACATCACGACGCTCGGCCGCGGCGGTTCGGACACGACCGCGGTCGCGGTTGCGGCCGCTCTGAACGCGGACGTTTGCGAGATCTATACCGACGTCGACGGCGTCTACACGGCGGATCCGCGGATCGTGCCGAACGCCCGCCGGATCGACTCGATCACTTACGAAGAGATGCTCGAACTCGCGGCCTGTGGCGCGAAAGTGTTGATGCTCCGCTGCGTCGAGTACGCGCGCCGGTTCAACCTGCCGATCCACGTACGCTCGTCATACACCAACCACCCCGGCACGACCGTGACCGGCTCGATGGAGGACCTACCCGTGGAGCAAGCACTGATCACCGGCGTAGCGCATGAGCGCCACGAGGCAAAGATCACCGTCGTCGGCGTGCCGGACGAGCCCGGCTACGCTGCGGTGATCTTCGAGACGGTCGCCGCCGCCGAGACGAACATCGACATGATCGTGCAGAACATCTCGACCGAGGGCTCCGGGCGTACGGACATTTCGTTCACGCTGCCGACCGCCGACGGCCCGTCCGCGATGGCCGCGCTCGGCAAGCAGCAGGAGAAGCTGGGCTTCAAGACGCTGTTGTTCGATGACCACATCGGCAAGATCTCGCTGATCGGCGCGGGCATGCGTTCGCACCCCGGCGTCGCCGCGAAGTTCTTCGGCGCGCTCGCTGAAGCGGGTGTGAACATCGAGATGATCTCGACGTCCGAGATTCGGGTTTCGGTTGTGTGCCGCGATACCGACCTCGACTCCGCCGTACGGGCGGTCCATGATGCGTTTGCCCTGGGTAGTGACGAGCAGGCCGTGGTGCACGGCGGGACGGGACGGTAACGAGATGTCTAGGCTGCCAACGCTTGCCGTGGTCGGCGCGACCGGTGCCGTCGGCACGGTCATGTGCTCGCTGCTTTCCGAGCGGGAGAACCGCTGGGGCGAGATCCGGCTGATCGCGTCCGCCCGGTCGGCGGGCAAGAAGATCGTCGTACGCGGCGAGGAGCTCACCGTCGTCGCGTTGTCGCCGGAGGCGTTCGACGGCGTGGACATCGCGATGTTCGACGTACCGGACGAGATCTCCGCCGAGTGGGCACCGATCGCGGTATCCCGGGGCGCGATCGCGGTCGACAACTCCGGCGCGTTCCGGATGGACCCCGACGTACCGCTGGTCGTACCGGAGATCAATCCGGAGGCCGCGCGCAACCGTCCGAAGGGCATCATCGCGAACGCCAACTGCACGACGCTCTCGATGATCGTGGCGGTCGCGCCGCTGCACAACGAGTTCGGCCTGCGTGAGCTGGTCCTCGCGTCGTACCAGGCGGTCTCCGGTGGCGGAAAGCCGGGCGTGGACGCGTTGCTCAACCAGATCGAGAAGGTGGCCGGCAACCCCGCGATGGGATCGCACACCGGCAACGTTCGCCAGGCGATCGGCGACGATCTCGGCCCGTTCGTGGCACCGATCGCGATGAACGTGATCCCGTTCGCCGGCTCGCTCAAGGACGGCAACTGGTCGTCCGAAGAAATGAAGATGCGCAACGAGTCGCGAAAGATCCTCGGCCTGCCGGATCTGAAGGTCTCGGCCACGTGCGTACGGGTTCCGGTCGTCACCGGTCACTCGGTCGCGATCCATGCGGTATTCGGCACCGAGGTGGACGCCGACTCCGCGCGTGAGGTGCTGCAGAAGGCGCCCGGCGTGATCGTGGTGGACGACCCCGCGAATGGCGACTTCCCGATGCCGATCGACGCGGTCGGCACCGATCCGTCCTGGGTCGGCCGGATCCGGCGTTCGATCGATGACCCCCGGGCGCTCGATCTATTCGTCACCGGCGACAACCTTCGTAAGGGCGCCGCCCTGAACACGGCGCAGATTGCCGAACTTCTCGCGACCGAATGGGTCGGCCGTTAGCACGATTCTTATTCGTATGTGATCCCGGAGTCCTCGATGACTCCGGGATCACTTGTTTATCCACCCTATTTCCGAAGCCAGGGACCCTTTCGATACCTGCGGGTCTTGACATCGCATTTCCGAATTGGGTCTGATGATGCGGGCCGAATTCACCCTTCGGCCGTCCCCCGCTGCACACGTTTGTCATCCGTACCAACGCGTGCTTTTGATTTTTGTGAAAGGAGATCCATGCGGCTACGTCATTCCTGGCGTGCGGTCGCGGTGATCGGAGCAGGTGCGCTGGTTCTGCCGGCCCTCGGCAGCCTCAGCTTTGCCGCCACTCCGTCTCGCGTTTCCGTCGCGGGTTCGATGCCGTCCTGGGCGCTTACCGCGCATGCGACCGGCAACGCATCTGAGTCCACCACTCTTTCGGTCGACGTCGTTCTGCCGCTTCGCGGCGGTAACGCGGCCGAGCTTCTCGCCGCCGCGGTCTCCAACCCGACCAGCAAGTCGTACGGCAAATACCAGACCGCAGCCCAGTTCAATGCGCAGTTCGCGCCGACCTCGGCGAGCGTCGCGAAGGTGAAGTCCTACCTGACCGGTCAGGGTCTGGCGGTGGACGAGGTGGCCCAAGGCAACCGCTGGATCACCGTCAGCGGCACGGTCAAGCAGCTCGACAAGGCGTTCGGTGTGACGCTCAAGAACTACGCCTACCAGGGCTCGCAGATCGCGCCGTCGAGCAACGCCACGCTGCCGTCGGACATCGCGTCGCTGGTCTCCGGCGTCACCGGCCTGTCGCCGCTGTCGCTCGTGCACACGACCGACCACTCGAAGGCGTCGTCGGCGGTCAAGGTTGCGCCGACCACGGTCAAGCCGAACGTCACCCCGCAGGTGACGCCGGACACGAAGAACCCGCAGTGCTCGGTCTACTGGGGCCAGTACCGGGCGAACGTGCCGTCGAGCTATGGCAAGACGTCGCTCCCGACGTGGAACTGTGGCTACACGCCGCAGCAGGTCAAGTCGGCGTACGGGATCGGCGACGCGACCAAGGCCGGCCTCACCGGTAAGGGCGTCACGGTCGCGATCATCGACGCGTACTCGAACCCGAACATGCTGTCCGACGCGAACAACTGGTCCAAGACGGTCGGCGTGCCGGCATTCAAGCCGGGCCAGTACAGCGACAAAGGCACCGCGACGTCGTTCAACCAGATCAAGGCGTGCGGCGGCACCGACGGTTGGTGGGAAGAGGAAGCGCTCGACGTCGAAGCCGTTCACGGCATGGCACCCGGCGCGAACATCCACTTCGTCGGCGCGAAGAACTGCGATGCCGGCATCGACAAGGCGATCAACTACGTGATCCAGAACCACGTCGCGGACATCGTCAGCAACTCGTACGGCAACCTCGGCGAAGCCGGCCTCGGCGACGAGGTAGCCAAGGAGCACGCGATGTTCCTGCAGGCCACGATCGAGGGCATCGGCTTCTACTTCTCCTCCGGTGACGACGGCGACGACACTGACCAGCTGCCCTCGCCGGCCGCGGATTACTCCGCGACCGACCCGCTGGTGACCGCGGTTGGCGGTACGAGCCTCGGCGTCAACAAGGACGGCTCGAAGCTGTTCGAGACCTCGTGGGGCTCGGACCTCGACTTCATCGACCCGGCCACGAAGGGATCGCCGGCGCACCTCGACGAGCCGCTTCCGGGCGACTTCTGGGGTGGTGGCGGAGGTGGCGTAAGCACGCTCTTCACGCAGCCGTACTACCAAAAGGGCACGGTCCCGGCGAGCCTATCGAAGATGAACGGCAAGACCGCGATGCGCGTCGAGCCCGATGTCTCGATGGACGCCGATCCGTTCACCGGTTACTACGTCGAGGACACGATCAGCACCGGCTTCGAGGCGTTCGCCATCGGTGGCACCAGCCTTGCCTGCCCGTTGTTCGCGGGCCTGCAGGCGCTCGCCAGCCAGGGCCGTCCGGTCGCGATCGGCTTCGCGAACCCGCTCATGTACAACCTGAAGTCGATCGAGTTCAACGACATCGTCAACCCGAAGACGCCGCGCGCGGTGACCGACCCGGACAGCCAGATCGTCGTGAGCTTCGGCTTCGACACCTCGCTGACCGCGGTCAAGGGCTACGACGACGCGACCGGCCTCGGCTCGCCGAATGGCTGGCTGTTCCTGGCCGGCGAGTCGCTGTAACGTTCCGCTTCTAGGTCGAAGGGCCGTCCCGGGCCAACTCGGGGCGGCCCTTCGAGCGTTTAATTCAAGTCGTGACCGAGATCGTGACCCGAACGGCTCCGCGGACGCTGCGCGGCACGATCCTGACGCAGGAGTGGCGCGAGCTGACGTTCCTGCATTGGCCGGTGCCGGCGGAAAGCGTCGCGCCGCTGCTGCCGCCGGGCACGGTTCCCGACGTTTTCGACGGCGTCAGCTGGGTCGGTCTGGTCGCGTTCCGGATGTGGCGGATCGGCCTCGGTCGGCTGCCCGGCCTGCCGTACCTCGGAACGTTCCCGGAAACGAACGTGCGCCTCTACTCGGTCGACGCGCACGGTCGCCGCGGCGTCGTGTTTCGGTCGCTGGACGCAACCCGTTTGCTGCCGGTATTCGTCGCACGAACACTCTTCGCGTTGCCCTATGTCTGGTCGCGGATGCACATCGCCCACGATGGCGATCGCATCACGTACACGTCCCGACGCCGTCGCGCGTTCTCTTCCCTGCGGGTCCGCATCGGTGCGCCGATCGTCGAACCATCGCCACTGGAAGACTTTCTGACCGCCCGTTGGGGACTGCACGTCGATTGGCACGGTCGCACGCTGTACCTGCCGAACATCCACCCCGCCTGGCCGTTGCGGTCCGCCGAGGTCGAGCACCTCGACGACGATTTGGTACGCGCAGCGGGGCTCACCGGCATCTCGGGCGCCCCGGCCAGCGTGTTGTACTCGCCGGGCGTACCGGTGTCGTTCGGCCCGCCGCTTGGCTGCTCCCGCTAACCCTCGCCGCTTCTTGTTGATCCTGGAGTTGGTTAGCGCTTCGACGGCGTGTCGTGCTGATAACTCCAGGATCAACTTTCCTACGGCGCCAGCCGGACCGCGTCCCGTCCCTCTCGCTTCGCGAGGTAGAGCGCGGTGTCGGCGCGGCGCAGCGTCTCCTCGGAGAGCTCGCCATAGCGGCGTACCGCCACCCCGATGCTGATCGTGTGCCCAACCGCGCGCGCTGCCGTGATGAGGCGCTCAGCGACGTACACGGCCTCGCCGGAACGCTGTACTTCGAGGATCGCGGCGAACTCGTCGCCACCGATCCGGAACAGCTCGTCCTGTACCCGCAGCGCGGTCGTGAGGGCCTGCGCGAGCGCCACGAGCGCCCGGTCGCCGGCCTGGTGCCCGTACGTGTCGTTGATGTTCTTGAAGCCATCCACGTCGATCGCGAGGACGGCAGTGTGTCCGGGCGTCGCCGTGACGAGTCGCTCGCCGAACGATCCACCATGACGCAGCCCGGTGAGCGGGTCGGAGAGCGCCCGTTCGTGGAGGTGCGCCAGAGTTCGAATGCGTTCCCGGCTGCTCCACGCCTGCGCGGCCAGGAGGCTCAGCAGAGCGATCGTTTCCGGGAGCGGCCGCGATGCCCGTTCGTCGACGATCAGCAACATGCCACCCAGCGGCGAGTACGCACCGACCGGCACCGCGATCACCGTGCGTACGCCGATGTTCGTCAGCGCCTCGAAGCCCTTGGGGTTGTGCACGTTCGGATCGCCGATCGAGTACGACGCACCATACAGATGCGAACGCGTTACGTACTCGGACAACGTGGCAACCGGCAAATCCCGTACGCGCTGAGCCAGCGGCGAGAGATCGGTCTCGTCGACGATGACCTCGAAGCTGCTTTCGGTGTCGTCAGTGGCGAGAACGAGCACCGGTGTTTCAAGGTCGGATACCTCGCGTGCCGCCTTCAACGACAGCCTGGCCAGTTCCGGCTCGGACCCGGCGTTGGTCAGCGTCAGGCCGTTGCGAACCAGCATTTCGTTGCGTGATTCGGCCGGCGGCCCGCCCAGCTCGCTGATCCGCATGCCGATACACGCGGCCATCGACCCGATCGCGGTACGCCACTTCTCAACGTCCACATTCGTGGTGAATTCGACATTGAATGCCCCGATGGTATTGCTGTCCTTTCCGAAAATCGGTGCGCAAATGTCGACCGTGACCGCCGGGCCTAGCGAGATGTAATCCGGGTCTTCGGTGACGTCTGTTACCACGGCGGTCTCGCCGGTCTGGTACACCCGCCCGACGACGCCCTCGCCCGTCCCGACCGAGAGGTACACCTGCCAGGTGCCGGAGGCAGCCACGCAGCGCAGCTGATCTCTCGTCCGGATCAAGACAGCGCTCATCAGGTCCGCATGCCGTGCGAGCGCATCCAGGGCTGCTTGGCACGCTTCGTTGACGGTGGTGCCTTGGCACAGTGCGGCCGCCACATCGTCGATCACATGCTTAAGAGGCACAGCACAGTCCAGGTCGGTTGTTGGAGCCGGTTCAGCGTCCCGCCCCAGGTCATACGCGCAGGCGCATGACTGCCAGGGTACCGGGGCAAGCTCCGCACAAGCTGACAATCTCCCGAGCGGATCATGATCGCCAGGCGCGCGGATGAACGACCGGGGGTACTGGATTTGCCTCTGGGCGTGCGTCAGCTAATATTGCCGGGCACGCCTCGGGGTGTAGCGCAGCTTGGTAGCGCGCTTCGTTCGGGACGAAGAGGTCGTCGGTTCGAATCCGGCCACCCCGACAGAGGTAATAGCAGCTCAGGGCCGGTTCTCCGTATTGGGAAACCGGCCCTGATGCGTTTCAATGATCGCCTAGGGGCTTCACAGGGGCTTGATCTTGTCAGTCACGTCGTGGTCGCAGAACGAGCGACTAGCAGCCGGTCGAGTACGGCCACCGGCGAACGAGGCGATATCGCCAGACGAGCATCGAGGGCGGCCAGCCACATGTCCGTCAGGTCGAGCATGAGTTGATCGCGCATCGGCTGGGTGACGTGCGAGTACCGGGCCTGAACCGAGCCGTTCGCGTGCCCCATGCGCTCGTCAGGGTCCCCAGCAGGCGTCCGCTCTCCCGGAGGCATTGCGACCTCGGACAACAATGCCTGGCCAAGGTTCGCCGATCACCGGTACGGGATGTGCCGGCTGCGGTGCCTTGGCCGGATATCAACCAGTCGCGGCCGGCTGAAGCAGCCAAGTCGCGAAGTTACTGCGGCGCCAGTCCGGGGCGAAGCCGCTCGGCGTTGATGAAAGCACATAACCCAACGTCGTCACCGCTTCGTGGACGCGGGCTGCTGTTACTGGCCGCACCACGTCGACCCCGTTGAGCACCGCCGACGCCGTGCCGGTTGAGACGCCGGCCAACCTCGCCACGTCCACGAGCTTCGGGCCGGCTCACTGCACCGCTGGCCGTACCCGTGGCGATCTCAGCCGCCCGCAGTGCCTGGTCTTCATCCTCGAATACGACACGCTGTCGAGTTCCAGTTGATGCGTTACGGATCCGCTTCACTTGATCCGTTACACGTCCGGCTAGATGATCGTGATTTGCGTTCCGGCGTGTCTGAGGACGGGTTGAGCCGGGCCGTCAACGCTTCGCCACTTCCGCTCACGACACCGGCATAAATGGTTGACACTGGGCTTGACCCGACAGTTCCTCACCTCGGAAGCCAGGTCCCTGGCTTGCGGGCACGAAGCAACGGAGGGAAGCAGCGATGTCACATACCGACGACAAGCTCGCCCAATACATGCGCAGCGGCGATCCGAATCTCAAGGACTACTACCCCCCATGGCTGAAGGACATCGCCGACGACGCCACTGTGGAGGGTTCAATGCTGGACGGCGTCGTTGTGGGGGCGAAGGATGTTCGGTCCGTCGTGCTCAAGATCAAGTCTCTCTACGACCGCCAGGAGTTCCTCTCCGTCGGACCTTACGGTGATCACGGTTGGATCGAAGACTACGTTGCTGAATTCCGCGGCCGACCGCTCGGCTGCGTCGTCCTGGTCAAGTACAACGAGGCAGGGCAAACCCAGCATGTGGAGGCGAGCTACCGGCCACGCACATCGGTCGATCATTTCGCCAGTCTGCTGGCAGACGAGTTCGCCGGTACCCCGATCGCGGAGCATTTCCGGTCCGCTGCGTCGAGCTAATCCGAACTGACCTTGAGTGGTCACGTGGTAGCGCCCTCGCGACCAGACCTCTAATTCAACCCACGAACGGGATACCGCCAGGCACAGGGGACTGGTTGATCGAATTGAGCGCAAGCGCGGCGTTGGTGGTAATCGACCGGGTAATTGGCGAAGTGTCGCGCATCATTCCAACCCGCCCTGTAATGCATCAAGCGGAGCCGGACGCACGCTCCGACACACTGTCGGGCTTGGATTGACGCGTGACACATTGACTTGGGATGATGCGTGACACATCGGCCAGATGATCACTTTGCGCCGAGCATGAAAGGGCGTGCACCGTCATCGGTGATAGCTGGAGCTGCCATCGCTTTGCCTGGATGAGTTCGGACATGCGCTGTTGTAGCTCGGGCGGGCGCTCGACCAGGTCATCCATCCGTCCTGCCTGAGAGGCAAGGTCGTGTGCCCAGTCGGGATCGAGATAGCTGGCGATGACCTCGTCCAGCGGATCGTCGCCTACGGGCCCGGACGCCCTCCCGTGCAACGCGATGGGCAAGGTCCGCAATCCGCGCTGAGCTGACTATGCCGAACTGATCGTGCAGCCCGCCGGGCTGACGGTCATCGATCGGGGGTTTGCAGCTCGGAGCGCCCCAAGCGGTCGACCACGTTATTCAGTCCCAGGCAGAGCGCACGCCGCACAAACTGTTCGACTGAGCACCGTACAGCAAAGAAGCCCAACAACTAGGGTTTGCCGCGCGGACAAGATCCACCGTGCAAGTGAGTCAGAGCCAGTCGTGTTTGTCCAGGCACTTCGCCATGACCCGTTCTCTGCGCACGCCGTCGGGCAGAAGATCGCCCAACTCAAGGACGTCCGCGAACCCGTGGCGTTCGTAGAGTGCGATCGCTTTGCAGTTGTCCGGCATCACCGAGAGACGCAATGTCTTGGCGTGCCGCTCCACAGCCCACCGTTCCACCGTCCTGATCAAGATGTCTCCTACGCCCCGGCCACGGGCCACGGGGCTGACCCACATCGAGATCAGCTCGACACTGGCGCCTCCTTCAGCCGGGACGCCGCTGGCCATCCCAACCGGATGACCGTCAAGGACAGCTACGACATCGCGCGCACCAGGAATCTCCAGGCGAGTTCGCCAGCGGCTCTCTCGATCACCGGCTCCTGTCCACTCTGCCAACGTCGATCCGAACGCGTACGGCGCCTCGGCAAGCGCTGTGAGACGCAGCTCCCGCCAGATCGGCCAGTCATCTGACCCCAAAGAACGCACTTCAAGCATGATCAGACGATGCCCTGCCCGGGGCATCAGCGGCAAGGCAATTACGGACGCCAGCAACGCGACCGGCCACTCGGTGACCCGTCGACAAACGGGACCGCCACTGCAAGTCTTCCGATCGACTCGCTCGTGCGGCCGACCAGCCCGGTGAATCCTCCCAGTTAAAGCACCAGCGACTCATCCGCCGAGCCAACCTTTCCATTGGA
The DNA here is from genome assembly GCA_963831705.1 of uncultured Actinomycetota bacterium. Classification (GTDB taxonomy): domain Bacteria; phylum Actinomycetota; class Actinomycetes; order Mycobacteriales; family Micromonosporaceae; genus DASQPR01. The sequence goes on from CAWHRE010000010.1 coordinate 1,930,493, forward strand.
CCCTAGTACGGCAGCGGCACTTACCTTGATCTGGAGGGCTGGAGCGAACGTCGGTTCCGGCGGCGGACGCTGCGCTCGGCGACCCAGCCCGGCTGATGTCGATAGGGTGGCGCGACCAACCATCTGGGCCGGTTGAACGCATTGACCAGAGCATGAAGGGCAATGCCGCAGAGCATGACGCCGATGCATAAGAGCGAGAATCCAGCGGGTATCAGCCAAAGGTTGTTTCGGGTGACCTGCAGACCGATCATGCCCACTGGCATCAGGATCATGGCGGCCGCGAACGGCGCCATGGTGAGCAACAACGCGAAGTAACTGCGCGGTGTTACCTCCATGTACCTACTGGTATTCCACCGCGCCACCTGTGAGGTATCCCCGTGCCAGATTGCGCGTGCCGGCTTGAGTAAGCGCATCAGCAACCAGCCAAACCCGGGGATCCAGCATCCGACGGCCAACAAGGTCAGCACGAAATCTTTCAGCACCTGACCAACCTAATGCGGCGGCGCAATCGGTGGTCCGGCGTCAGGCGCCCGGCCTGCTCGGTCAGGAATTGCGGTCAAGATCACCTCAAGTGCCGCTGCCTGTCGTACTAATACGGCAGCGGCATATAAGTTGATCTGGGTGGGGGCGCAGCCAGCGACATACTTTTCAGTTGCGCGTGCCGGCTTACGATCACGGTATGAAATCGGTCATCGACGTGTCTCTTGGCGCTGCGGGTCCGCCGCACGAGGTGGTGCTGAAGCTTCAGGGTGGTGATGACTGGGAGTTGAACGTGTGGTCGACGTTCGAGGATTTAGCCAAGTTGCGCGGTGTTCGATCCGCGGCGTGGGCTGGGCGCAGGTCGATCGCGGCTGGAACGTGTGCGGGCGGCAGTGTCTTCTGGGCCGGCCCGGCCGACGGCGCGGACCCGGAGATCGCGACAGTGTTGATCGGACATGACGACGAGGCATGGGACATCGCGTTCCTAGTCCCGGTGAGTCTTGTCGAGGAGATCGGGAGTCTGGCAAGCGCACGACACGTGGACTAGCACGGCGTTGGCACATGATCTGAGCTGGCGTGGAGACGGCCACCGCTAGATCATTGTCTGTTGTGGACAATACAAATGATCTCGTGGTGGCCGCTGGTCACAGCGTAGCGGTCGCGGGCTGGCGGCGGGTATTCGATGACGTGGTGGAACGGATCGGTCTGCGTTTTGTCCGGTCGGAGACCCGGCGGACCGTCGGTGAGTTGCTGCTGGGCCTGCTGGCGCCGTTGGAGCGAAGAACGGCTGGTGGCTGGCTGAGCATGCCGGGCATGACAGCCCGGACCGGATGCAGCGGCTGCTGCGCACTGTGATCTGTGACGATGTTGGTCTGGGCGCCGACCTCCGCGACCTCGTCGTCGGCGAGCTGGCACATCCGGATGCGATTTTGGTGGTTGACGAGACCGGTTACCTGAAGAAGGGGATCCATTCGGCGGCGGTGCAGCGGCAGTACTCGGGCACGGCCGGGCGGGTCGAGAACAGCCAGGTCGGAGTGTTTTTGACGTATGCCTCACCGCGGGGCCGGGCGTTGATCGACGTCCGGTTGTATCTGCCAGCCTCCTGGGTCGACGACCGGCCACGACGCGACGTAGCCGGGATACCGGCTGACGTGGAGTTCGCGACAAAGCCTCAGCTCGCGGCCGTGATGATCGAGGCCGCGTTAGACGCCGGAGTGCTGGCGTCATTCGTCGCCGGTGACGAGGTCTACGGCCTTGACCCAGCCTTGCGGACCCGACTGCGAGCCCGACGGGTCGGCTACGTCCTGGCGATCGCCCGTAACCAGTACATCCAGGCCACCGAGTCGATCCGGATGCGCGCCGACGACGTCGCCGCTGGACTGACCGACACGGCGTGGGAGGTGCGGACCTGCGGCACCGGGTCGAAAGGTGAACGGTTCTACGACTGGGCGTTCGTGCACGACCACACCACGCTCGACGGCGGCGTGCACTCCGTGCTGATCCGCCGCAACGTCGACACTGGTGAACTCGCGTTTTACCGATGCTGGACGCCGCAGCCTGTCCCTCTCGCCACGCTCGTCACCGTCGCCGGCCGCCGGTGGATGATCGAGGAATCCTTCCAGGCAGCGAAAACGCAGGTCGGTCTCGACCACTACCAGTGCCGGACCTGGACCGCCTGGCACCGCTTCGCACTACTAGCGATGATCGCTCTCGCGGTCCTCGTCATCACCGCCGCCGCACGACCGTCCCGACCGGATCGACCCGCGCCACGACGCCTACGTCCCACTCAGCGTCGGTGAACTCCGCCGACTGATCACCGCCGCCCAACAAACCGATACACGACGGCTACGCCGCCGCCATCCGCTGGTCCTGGTGGCGACGACGCCACCAAGCCACCGCCCGCCGCAGCCACTACAAACGCCGTGACCTGGCCACCAACCCATAACTCACAAGTGCCGCTGCCGTACTAGGTTGCACCTGCAGATTGCGGACCGCCCCACGATGCCTACAACGCGGCGCCGGGCGAAATCTGGGAGACGATCTTGCAAATCAACGAACCCACACACCAGGCACCTGTACAGAATTACACGGCAGATCCCGTACCCGACGCATCGCCGTACCATGATCCACGAGTGCAGATCGAGGGCTTGAAAAACGCTGCGCCACCGTACTGGGATCGGTTGCGAGACCTTGGGTTGACCGCGACCAAGGTGATAGCGTCCGCGCCCATGGGCGCATTGAAACCGTGGCACATCGCTGTCTTCCTGCTCGTCCTCGTGTTATGCGCCGCAGTCGTGACGCTCGTCGTGGTCGCTACTCGACACAGACGTTGAATCTTCGGCCAAGCCACCGGACTCCGAGCGTTTGCGAAGGTCTTACCCAGATTCTTGGGGCGCCGAGGCCAACAACGTCGCGCAAATCCGAAGGGCCTGAGATGTCAGATCGGCTCAGTCAAGGTGCGTCTGGTGCGATTCGGCGTTTCGCCGGATGGGTCGCCCGCGGATCGGTAGGGAGCTGGTTGGGATCGGCCGCCTACTGTCGCGGCATGGATGTTGACTGGACCTTCGAACTGGTCGATCAGCTCGAATCGCATTGGCGGAATCAACTCCGGCCGCGGCTGGACGGTTTGACCGATGACGAGTATTTCTGGCAGCCCGTCTCTGGCTGCTGGACGATCAGTCGTCGCAGCGAGAGTTCGGGCGAGTTCACCATGGATCGGACCGGGTCGCCGGATGAGCAGGAGCCGGTCACCACGATCGCGTGGCGGCTTGCCCACCTCATTGAGGTGTTCGGGTCACCGGCCGTCCCTCATTTTGATGGGCCCTCGGCGAGGCGCCCGACAATCGAATACGCAGGCACCGCCGACGGAGCCTTGCACCAACTCGACGACGGTCACGATGCATGGGTTCGCGATGTGCGTGCCGTCGGTACGTCCGGCCTTGTCCGGCCGCAGGGCGCGCTGTCACCACCGGAGTACGCGGATGCGCCGATAGCGCGCCTTGTTCTGTACACCCATGTCGAGGTCATCCACCATGGCGCGGAGGTCTGCCTGCTTCGCGACCTCTATCGGGCCAAAGGCGCGAGAGATCACCTCTGACTCCGCCGGCCTTCCACAGTTAGCCACGCTTCGATCGAGTGAGGCTGGCATATGCCCACAAGACGGGGTAGGCAGGGGCTTACTCCGTATGCTGGGCGTGTGTCCGATTCAGACGGAGGTACGCCCAATTTCGCGGCGGCCATCGTCGATGTCTTCGTGTACGTAGTGGTCCTCAACCTGTTCGTCGAGTACTTCCCGAAGGTGATCAGCGAGACCTTCACACTCTCCTTGTTGACCGCCGTCTTGCTGAAGGTCGTACTCGAACTGGTCGTCGCCGCCAAAACGTGGGTCCGAGGTCGGTTCCGTGCGGCCGAGACTCCGATCGGCAAGGTCATCAGCGCCGTCGCCCTGTGGCTGGTGCTGTTCGGCAGCAAGTTCCTGGTGCTGGAAGTCGTTGCGTTGGTCTTCGGTGACCGCGTCAGCCTGGGCGGATTCTTCTCAGTGACGCTCCTGATCCTCGTTCTTCTGTTGTCGCGAGCGGGCGTTCGTCGACTACTCCGGTCGACCGTGTAATACTTAACCGTATGGTTAAGGATGCACTCGACGGCGTTTTCGGAGCGCTGGCCGACCCAACCCGACGAGCGATGATCGAAGACCTCGTACGGCGCGGGCCCCGTACGGCCGGCGAACTTGCCGCCCCGCACGCGATGACTCTTCCGGCGGTCAGCAAGCACCTCGCCGTACTGGAACGATCCGGCCTGACCACTCGCGAACGGCGTGGCCGCCACCAAGTGTTCACCCTCAATCCTCTGCCGATCCGCGAAGCGACCGAGTGGCTCGAACGCCATCAGGAGTTCTGGGAGCGGCAATTCGATGCCCTGGCCGACTTCGTTGAGGAGCCAAAATGACCAGCGTTGTGATTACCCGGACGTTCGCCGCAGCGCCGGAACGGATCTGGGCCGCGTTCACCGACGCCGGGGCGCTCGCCGCCTGGTTTTGGCCGGAGCAGTTGGCTACGAAAGTCACCGCTGACGTACGGGTGGGTGGCGAATACCGGATCGAGTCGCTCGTCGCGGACATGGCGATCTCCGGCCGATATCTGGAGGTCGTTCCGACGCGTCGGATCGTGATGTCGTGGCGCTGGGATGGCGAGGACGACGAAAGCGTCGTGACCATCGAGCTTTCACCGGATGACGATGGGACCGAGGTCCGCCTGCGGCACGAGCGACTAGCCGACGATCGGACCGCCGAACTACATGAAGAAGGCTGGAACGACTGCCTGGATCGGCTGGCCACCCGGAGTTGATCCTGAGGAAGTAGGGCTACCTGGGGATCAACGTGAGCAGGGTGGCTTCGGGAGGGCAGGAGAAGCGGATTGGTGCGGTCGGGTGCGTACCGAGGCCGGCCGAAACGTGCAGCCATGTGCCGCGCTCCGGCGACGGCCAGCGGTGAAGCCCACGAGCCATGCTCCGATGCAGGCCACAATTGGTGACGAGCGCGCCGTAATAAGGGACCCGCACCTGACCGCCATGCGTATGCCCGGCCATGACCAGGTCGAATCCGTCCGCTGCCATCTCGTTGATCACGCGGGGCTCGGGCGAATGCGCCAAGCCGATGTGCAGGTCGGCATCGGCGGAGACCGGCCCGGCGACCAGTTCGTAGTCGTCCCGATCGATGTGAGGGTCGTCGACGCCGACGATCTCGATCGTACGACCGCCGGCCTTCAGCGTCGTCCGGGCGTTGTTGAGATCTGTCCAGCCGGCCGACGTGAACAGGCTACGCAGCTCCTCGTACGGCAGCTCCACGCCCTGTACGTACTCTTTGTCACGATTGAAGTACCCGAGGGGATTCTTGAACTTCGGCCCCCGATAGTCGTTCGAACCGAAGACGAACGCCCCGGGACGATCCATCAACGGCTGGAGCGCTCGCGCCACGGCTGGGATCGCGTCCGGCGCCGCCATGTTGTCTCCGGTGACGATGATCAAGTCGGGATCCGTGCCGACCAGCTCGCGTACCCACTGCTGCTTGCGCTTCTGGTCCGGCATCATGTGCAGGTCCGAGATGTGCAGTACGCGCAGCGGCTCGGCGTCGGGTGCGAGTATCGGCACGTCACGACGGCGCAGCGTGAACATGTTGCGTTCGATCAACGACGCATAGGCGAACGTCACGGCGCCGGCCGCGAGCGTGGTCGTGGCGGCGATTCGGACTGCTCTACGCGTACGCATGGACGCCAGCGTAATGCGCGTACGAAATGTCTTGCGCATGTGCATGCCGTACGGAGTAGTTTCTTGCCACATGACCACGTTCAAGGATCGACTGGAATCCGACCTCCGCGACGCGATGAAGGCTCGCGATGAGCTGGTGACGTCGACGCTCCGCATGGCGATCACCGCTGTACGGAACGAGGAGGTAGCGGGGGATGCCGCCCGTACGCTCTCCGACGACGAAGTGCTCACCGTCCTCAAGCGCGAGGCGAAGAAGCGCCGGGAAGCGGCGACCGCGTTCGCTGACGCCGGTCGTACCGATCAGGCGGAGAAGGAGCGCGCCGAAGAAGGCGTCCTGGAGAAGTACCTTCCGGCGCAGCTGAGCGACGAGGAACTGAGCGTTCTCGTCGCGGGCGCCGTGAGCGGGCTGGACGTCAGCGGCAAGAGTGCGATCGGACCGGCGATGAAGGCTGCGAACGCTGCTGTCGCCGGTCGGGCCGAGGGTGGACGTGTCGCAGCGGAGGTTCGGCGCCAGCTGTCCATCTGAGCCAGAAGCAAGAAAATGGGAGCCCGTCCGATCGGACGGGCTCCCATTTCGGGTAGATCCGGCGCTAAAAGCCGGGCGAGCTAGCCATGACCGGGGCCGCCACCGCCACCACCGCCACCTGGGTTGCCGCCGCCGCCACCACCCGGGTTGCCGCCGCCGCCACCGCCTGGGTTGCCGGATGGTGGAGTGCCGCTGGGCGGCGTTCCGCCCGGCGCGGTCGGCGCCACGCCGACACCATTACTGGTGTAGATCGCGACCACCGCGTTGGCCGACGACGAACCGCTCGGGTCGACGTGGTCCACGTAGCCGTCGGGGCAGGCCGACGGGATGCCGACCTTCATCACGATGTACCGGAATCCGTGACCGAGCAGCGTCGAGATGACGCTGGACTTCGACGGGCAGCCGGAGAACGTCGGAATCGAAGCATGCGTACCTGTGGTGTACTTCGCCACCGGCAAGGGCCAGTTGAGCGGCTTCTTGCCCTTGACCACCGCCGCCATCGTCTGCGTCACGGCTTTATTGATCTTGAAGTGCTGTCCTTCGATGTCGCTGGTGTCTTTGCCCCAGTCGGTGTCCGCAAACTCACCCGCGATCGCCAAGTACGGCGTCATGCCCAGGAAAGCGTCCGCGGCGCCGTTGTCGGTCGTGCCGGTCTTGCCGGCCCATCCCTTATAGCCACCCATGCCGAAGCCCTGGGTGTTCGAGGCCGTACCGCCGCCGACGCAGTGCCCGGTGTTGTTACCGACCGGGCACTTTGCCGCGTCGATGGCCGCATCCGCGATCTGCGAATCGATCGCCTGGCTGCACTGCGGCTTACCGACATCGAGCGGCTGGCCGGTGAAGTCCTTGATCGACACAATCGGCGTCGGGGCGCAGAACTTACCCTGCGCGTCGACCGCAGCGTACGCGGCCGCCATTTCGAGCGGGAACGTCGGCGTGACACCGAGCGTAAATGAGTCGAAGTCCGGCGCGCCGTTGTAATCCGGGAACGTGAGGCCGAGCTTCGTGGCGACCGCGACCGCCTTGGCCGGCCCGGAAGACGGATCGCCGTTTACGTCCATCCGGTCTTCCAAGGGGACGAAGTAGCCGTTGACCGAGTGCCCAAACGCGTTCCACATGTTGTACGCTGGCCGGCTTCTCGCTGGAAATCGGGCAGTAGTAGCCCTGGCACGAGTTGTCCTCGCCCGCGATGGACGGATAGTTCGAGATGTACTTCGACTGAGTCGCGATGTTGTACGACAGCGGCAACCCGTCCTGCAGCGCCGCGATCATCGTGAACATCTTGAATGACGATCCGAACTGGTACCCGTCGATCGACGGTTCACCGCTGATCAGCGGCAATGTCGTGTTCGGGTAGTTGCCCTTGACTCGACCGCGCCTTCGTCGGGTCCTTCGATGGGCCGTTGTTCGTGGTGATCGTTGCTGAAAGTTCGGTTGACCGCCATGACCTGCACCTGTCCGGTGCCCGGCTCGACGCCGGCCAGCATCATGGTGTGGTCATTCGTAATGCTGACCTCGTTTTTGATAGCCGTGTCCGCCGCCGCCTGGTACGCGACGTTCAGCGACGTGATGATCGTGTAGCCGCCGGTCTCGAGCTGGTTCTCGCGCGAGAACTCATCCGCACCGAACGCTTCCTGCGTGTCCCACCATCGCTGAAGGTAGTCGCAGAAGAAGCCCCACTTGATGTTGATGGCGGCGGTGCAACCGTTGCTTCGGCTGCTGGAACTTGAGCGTGACCTGCGTCGCGAGCGCCGTCGCGTACTGGGCCTGGTTGATGTATCCAGCCGAGAGCATGTTCGGGAGCACGTGCGTGTTGCGCCGCGCCTTGGCCGCGTTCGGGAACAGCTTCGGGTCGAGCGTGGTCGGCGCCTGAACGAGACCGGCAAGCAGTGCGGCCTGAGCAACCGTGAGCTGGCTGGGCAACTCGCTGAAGTACGTCTCGGCGGCGGCGTACATGCCGAACGTGCCTTCACCGAATGGCGCCATGTTCAGGTAACGGTGGAGAATCTCCTGCTTGGCGGCGTGTTCATCACCGCCGTACTGCGCGGTCAGCTGGTTTTCCAGCGCGATCGCCTCGTGCATCTCGCGAATCTTGCGCCCGATCGTGTCCGAGGTCGCGTCGAGCACTTCCTGCGGCGAGGTGGCCGTGTAGGACGTCTGCAGGCGTACGTACTGCATGGTCAGCGTCGATGCACCCTGCGTGCTGTCGCCGTCCGATGAGCTGTTGTTGACGAATGCGCGGAGCACGCCCTGGGGGTCGACACCGTGGTGCTTGTAGAAGCGAGTGTCCTCGGACGCGACGATCGCGTTCAGCATGTTCGGGGAGATCTGGTCGATCGTGACGTCGTGGCGGTTCTCGTCGTAGATCGTCGCGATCAGGGTCTTGCCGTCGGACGCGTAGATGTTCGAGGCCTGCGGTGCCAGCTGCTGCCGAAGCGTTGACGGCAGGTTGTCGAAGTCGTCCGCACCGGCCTTGGCCGCCAGTGCGGTCACGGCGATGGCCGGGAAGGCGGCCGCGGCGACAACGAGCCCGGCGAGCAGACCGCAGATAACCAGTGCAGCGGCGTTCGACAGGAGGCTGTGATCGTGTTTCCGCATCCAGTTCACCGGGTCAATGTACGGGATGAATTCCAGAACCCACGTCCTACGCGGCGCCGCCTCGTTGAGCTTGACGCGCTCGGGTGACCGAAGGCGCCTTCGCACTCCCTTCCCGCCTCTAGGCGATTTCCCACTGTGTGTCCGGATTAGCGAATTTTGCTGACAACGTTGCGTAATCGAGTGACTACGGAGCATGATGATTCGGCGTGGTAGCTCGCGTGGCTCTCAAGTTCTCGAGAGTGATGTTGTCTCTATGCGAGAAATCTGTGTAATTCGTCTCGACGGTGAAAAATCGGGGGCCATCGAGACCGGAGCACGGATGGAACGCAAGGCGAGACAACACCGGGGGGTTAGCTTGACGGGGAAGAACGAAGGGGGACGGTGACAGATGGGGATGATCGCTGACTGGCCAAGCGTTGCGGCATGCCGCAACGGTGACCCGGACGCTCTGTTTGTGCAGGGGGCTGAACAGAACGTCGCGAAGCGGATCTGCCGCAGCTGCCCGGTCCGGTACGAGTGCCTCGCGGACGCACTCGACAACCGGATCGAGTTCGGCGTGTGGGGAGGCATGACCGAACGCGAGCGTCGGGCACTGCTGCGCCGGCACCCGCAGGTGGCGAGTTGGCGCAAGATGTTCGAGGCGGCACTCGCTAAAGAGGGCGCCAAGGATCGGGAGCTTGTTTCCGCCGGTTAGCACAGGCCTGATCGCTGGGTGAGTCTCCAGACGAGATTTCCAGGCCGGATGGACGTCAGGCAAAAGCCGCACCAATGCCGCGCAGCCCGTCGATGTCGTGCACGTCGGCGGGCTGCGCCGTGATCGGCGACGATCGGCACGCGTGGGTGCAGGCCGGTGAACGAGCGGGTGACCGCGGTCTCGCGTACCACCTGTTCGATCAGCTCGGCGTGCACCCGCAGCGCGTCCGCGGTGCTCGCGTGCTCACCGGCCGCGTCCAGCTCGGCCGCCGCGGACCGCGCGGCGTCCGCGGACAGTCCAGGCACCGACACCTCATGGGTACGGTTGAGCACCAGCCCGAGCAGCGGCATGTGGTCTCGGGCGAGCCGTCCGGCGAAGTAGCCCGCTTCGCGGATCGCGTCCGGCTCCGGCGCCGCCACCACCAGGAACGCGGTCTCCGGCGCCTGCAGGATGCGGTACGTCCGCTCGGCCCGCTCCCGGAACCCGCCGAACGTCGAGTCCAAGCGCCGAGACGAAGCCGGACAGGTCGCTCAGCAGCTGACCGCCGAGGATCTTCTGTACCGCCCGCGAGAACACCCCGAACGACGCGGTCACCAGGTTGAACATGCTTCGGCCACCGGCTCGGGCCGGGGCCATCAGCACGCGGAGCATCCGGCCGTCGAGGAAGCGGGACAGCCGGGCCGGCGCGTCCAGGAAGTCCAGCGCCGAGCGGGACGGCGGGGTGTCGACGACGATCAGGTCCCACTCGTCGGCGGCCCGCAGCTGCCCGAGCTTCTCCATCGCCATGTATTCCTGCGTGCCCGAGAAGGTGGAGCTCATCGCCTGGTAGAACGGGTTCGCGAAGATCTCCTCGGCACGCTTCGGCGTCGGTGTGTGCAGCACGACGTCGTCGAAGGTGCGCTTCATGTCGAGCATCATGGCGTGCAGCTCGCCGCCGTTCGCGGCATTGACGCCCTTGACCGGCCGGGGCGTGTTGTCGCAGCTCCGGTCAGACCGAGCGCCTGCGCCAGCCGCCGGGCCGGGTCGATCGTCAGGACGACCGTCCGCCGGCCATGCTGCTCGGCCGCGCGCAGTCCGAGCGCGGCGGCAGTGGTTGTCTTGCCCACGCCGCCGGATCCGCAGCAGACGACGATCCGGATGGACGAATCGGACAAGATTGCATCGACGTCGAGTGGAGGTGCCTGGAACACGGTCGAGGTTCGTGTCGATGCCACCGATGCAGCGTATCCCGGGGGCGTCGCGGACCGGCGCCGACGGCGTCTAGCGCGGGACCAGGGTGGCGGCGAGGCGGTCGAGGCCGGCCCGGGTGACGCCGGATGGCAGGAACGGCAACTCGATCATCGGGTACCCGAGTTCGGCCAGGTCGGCTCGAAGGTGCTGCTCGAGAGACTGGCGGACCATGTAGTCCTTCGTCTCCTTCACCAGCCCGGCAACCGTCGTACGGTCGGTGGCGAGCCCCGCCTCGGCCAGTCCTTTGCGCATCTCCGCGGCGGTCACCCGACCACTCGTTGCGAGCGGGGCCCGGGTCGAGTTGATGATCACTCGACCGATCGGAATCCGTAGCTCGTTCAGCTCGCCGATCGCGTCCGCGGTCTCCTGAATCGGCATCTCCTCGAGCAGCGTGACCAGGTGGATCGACGTGATCGGCGATCGCAGTACGGCGGCGACCCCCTCGCTCTGCGTCTTGATCGGTCCGACCTTGGCGAGCCGGGCCGCCTCCGCCGTGACGTTCAGGAAGCGGCCGATCCGGCCGGTCGGCGGGGCGTCCAGTACGACTGCGTCGTAGACCCGCTTCCCGCCCTCGGTACGCGTGGTCGCTTCCTTGACCTTGCCGGTGAGCAGAACGTCGCGCATGCCGGGTGCGATCGTGGTGGCGAAGTCGATCGCGCCGAGCTTCTGCAGCGCCCGGCCGGCGATACCGAGCTTGTAGAACATGTCGAGGTACTCCAGCAGCGCCTCTTCCGGATCGACGGAGAGCGCGCGCACCTCGGCCTTTGCCGTGCCGGCGACTTTCCGCTCGGCGTACGGGAGGGGGCCGACACCGAACAGCGGTGCGATGCCCTGCCGTCCTTCGACCTCGACGAGCAGCGTCCGGCGGCCGGTTGCGGCGAGTCCGAGCGCCAAGGCCCCGGCAACGGTGGTCTTACCTGTCCCACCCTTGCCCGTGACGACGTGCAGCCGTGCCGGCCAGTGATCACCCACGATGACCGCAGCGTACCTAGTTGGGACTGCTCTGCACGTCGCAGACCCACCAACCGTCGGAATTGATCGTCTGGATCGTCAGTGCGGTGGTCTTCCGGTACGAGTGCGCGGGGTCGGTCAGGTCGGTCGCCGCGGTCAGTTCGGTCGTCACCGTCGCGGTCGCCGTGTCCTGGCCGGTCACGTCGTACGGGCTCCAGGAGTAGACCGCGTCGTACTTCGTGGTGGCGTCCTGAGCGTCGCGGATCTTCTCGGTCACCAGCGTGGTCGGGTCCGCCTGCTGGCAGAGCACGTCTTCCGCATCGGATGCCTCCTGGTGCAGGTACACACCGGTGAGGTAGATGTTCACCGCGGCTTCGGGGGACGATGCACCCTCACTGAACTGGTTGTTCGAGACATAGATCGCGGTACCGGCGATACCGCCGCACAGCACCAGTACGCCGACCAGGACCAGCACCACGATCATGCTGCTGCGATTGCGCGCCGGGCGACCGGAAGCGGCCCCCAGAGGTACGCCCGGCATCGGTGCCTGGCTCGGAATCGGTGCCCCGTACGCGACCTGGCCAGGTGCATGCGGTTCGTTCATGACGCTCCCCGCTCCCCGGGTCGAGACTCTGGCGGCGTTAGGTTAGCGCGTATTCTGCTCTGCATGCAGAAGTGGGAGTACGTGACCGTCCCGTTGCTCGTTCATGCGACGAAGCAGATTCTTGACAACTGGGGCCAGGACGGCTGGGAGCTCGTGGCGGTCGTCCCGGGCCAGAACGCCGAGCAGCTCGTCGCGTACATGAAGAGGCCGAAGCCGTGACCGACCCGTACGCGAATCTGGCCCGACTCGGTCTGACTCTGCCGACGGTCGTGCCGCCGCTCGCCGCGTACGTGCCGGCGGTCGCGTCGGGCAGCCATGTCTACGTGTCCGGTCAGCTCCCGATGGTCGACGGTGCCCTGATGGGGACCGGCAAGGTCGGCGCCGAGGTATCGCCCGAGGAGGCGTACGCGATGGCGGCCCGGTGTGCGCTCAACGCGATCGCGGCGGTCGAGGCGCTGGTTGGGCTCGATCGCGTCGTACGGATCGTCAAGCTGCAGGGCTTCGTCGCGTCCGCGTCCGGCTTCACCGGTCAGCCTGGCGTGATCAACGGCGCCTCGGAGCTGTTCGGAGCGGTGTTCGACGAGGCCGGAGCGCACGCCCGCAGCGCGGTCGGTGTCGCGGAGCTGCCGCTCGGCGCGCCGGTCGAGGTGGACGTCGTGGTGGAAATCCGACCCTGAGGCATCGAACTCTCCCGCATTCCCGGAAAGTCGGCGGGCGGTGTCAAGATGGGCGCTATGCCAGTCGAGCAGATCCCCACGTCGGTGCCGTCTTGGGCGGCCTTGGTCCGGGCGCCGAACCCCGGTCCGATGACGCTCGACGGCACGAACACGTGGGTTCTGCGGGCTCCCGGCGCGCCGGGCTGTGTGATCGTCGATCCCGGACCGGACGATCGGGGACATATTGCCGAGCTCGCCGCGGCCGGTCCGGTTGAATTGATCATCGTGACGCATCGACACCTTGATCACCTGGCCGGTGTCGGGCCGCTGGTCGACGCGCTCGGCGGAAACGTCCCGGTGGCCGCAGCACTGCCCGAGCTCTGCCGGGCGACCGCACCGTTGATCGACGGCGAGGTTCGCCACCAGGCGGGTCTCGCGATTGAGGTCATGGCGACACCAGGGCACACCGGCGACTCGATCAGCCTGATTGTCGACGGTGCCGGGGTGCTGACCGGTGACACGATCCTCGGTCGGGGCACGACGATCATCGCGTGGCCGGATGGCGACCTCGGTGCGTACCTGACCAGCCTCGATCGACTCGGCGCGCTGGATGGCCTGCCGGTCCTTCCGGGTCACGGTCCGGTCCGGCCGGACTGCGGACTCGTCGCACGCACTTATCGCACGCACCGCGAAGGGCGGTTGACGCAGGTCCGCGCCGCGTTGAGCGCCGGCGCGCGCACGCCGGCCGAGGTGGTGGCACAGGTCTACCCCGATCTCGAACCCGCTCTGGTACCGGCTGCCGAATGGACGGTCCGGGCCGCTCTGGCATATCTCGATCCGGCACTGCTCGATCACGACGTGGACCCCGCATGACGTGTCAGGTTTGCGGCACCGTCGCGGTTCCAGGCGCGCGCTTCTGCCATAACTGCGGTGCGGCGCTACAGCCGTTCGCCCGCCCACAGGTCTCCGAGCGCCGAGTCGTCACGGTGCTGTTCGGCGACCTTTCCGACTTCACCGCGTGGTCCGAGGACCTCGACCCGGAGCGGGTCGGCGCGGTTACCGACCGGGTTCTGGCGGCGCTCGCGGGCGCGGTGAAAACGTTCGGCGGCCACGTCGACAAGCTGACCGGCGACGGGATCATGGCGGTGTTCGGGGCGCCGGTGGCCCATGAGGACGACGCTGAGCGGGCGGTCCGGGCGGCGCTGTCGATGCAACGCGCGGTGCGCCGTGTCCTCGACGATGAGCGCGGCGGTGGTGCTCCCTCCGGTCTCCGGATCGGTCTCAACACCGGCGAGGTGCTGGCCGGCGTACAGGCTGGGCTCGAATACACGGTGGTCGGCGATACGGTGAACACGGCGGCCCGGCTCGCCGACGCGGCGGCGATCGGTACGGTCTATGCGGGCGAGCGAACCGCGTCGTCGACCCGGCGGGTTGGTTCGTGGCGGGCGCTACGTCCCCTGCGCTTGAAGGGCAAGCGTGCTCCGGTCGAATCGTTCGAGTTGCTCGGTCTGCTGGATGCCCCGGGCACTCGCTCCGGCATGGGCGACGAGGCGCCGTTCACCGGCCGCGAGACCGAACTCGCCTGGGTGGCCAGCCGATTGGCCGAAGTCGACGACAGCGGCGCGCCACGCGTGCTGTTACTCACCGCCGAGGCGGGCATCGGCAAGAGCCGGTTCGCCGCGCAGGTCGCACGGTTCGCATCGAACTACGACGTGACCTCGTCGCGGTACGCGAGCGGCGTCGGCGTACGCGTCCTGAGCGTCCAATGCGCCGCGTACGGCGAGCATCGGCGGCTCGCGCCGCTCACCGACATCATCCGGGCCGCGATCGGTATGCCGGCCGAGGCCGGTGCGAATCCGTCGCGCGCATCGATCGAGGAGCGGCTGACCCGTCTGGCCGTCCGGCTCGGGTGGGCGCCGAGTGGTCCTCGGATCGATCTGCTGACCGCTGCGCTCGCGAACGCGGACACGACGCCCGAGCGCGATGCACCGATCGGCGTATGGCGGCCGGATGCCGACAAGTTCGACGTCGAGGCCGTCCCGACCGCGGTCGCCGACCTGCTCAGCGGTCTCGCGACCGAGAGCCCGCTGCTGTTGATCGTGGATGACGTACACGATGCGACGGCCGAGTCGATGGACGCTCTCGGCGCGACACTTTCCCGGCTGGACGGCGCCGTCCTCGTCGTACTGCTTGGGCGACCGGAAGTCGTCCGTACGGCGGGTGCGTTGACCCGGCTCGCCGACGCCGAAGTGTCGACGTTGTCGGCGCTGCGTGGTGCGGACGCGGCCCGGCTGCTCACCGCGTACCTCGGTGGTGGCAAGTTGCCGTCGGCGGACGGCGACAAGTTGCTCGCGACCGCCCAAGGAAACCCGTTCTACCTCGCCGAACTCGTCACGTTGCTGATCGAGCGAGGCGCGTTGACGCAGACCACGGGTACGCCACCGGCTTGGACACTTGCGGCCGGATCGCTCGGCGGTGCGCTGCTCTCACGTGATCTCGCCGCGGTTCTCGCCGCACGCATCGATGCACTGCCGCCGGATGCCCGCGCGGTTCTGCGCGACGCGACCGTCGTCGGCGACGCTGTCCCATCCGGCGCGCTCGAAGCGCTTCGGGATCGGCGGGTCGACAGCCGTCGCGGACAAGCGGCGGCCGCCGTCGAGTTGGAGCGCGCGGTCGAGGAACTGCTGTCCCGTCGCATGTTGCGCCGCACCCGAGGCGGGTACGCGTTCGTGACCCCGCTTCTCCGCGAGGCCGTCTACGCCGGCATCGGGAAAGCCGACCTCGCCGAGCGGCACGCACACCTGGCCCGCTGGGCCGCATCCGGGCCGCTGCCGAATCCGGGTATCGATCTCGACGTATTCATCGCCGATCATGTCGAGCGGGCGGTCGACGGCGCCGACGCGGTCGGGCTGCGCCCCGATGCCCCCGCTCGATCGGTGGCGCCGCTCGGCGTGGCGGCACTCGGCCGGTTGGCCCGCCGGGCGATCAACACCGGCGAGCCGGCGCAAGCGGTCCGGTACGCGGAGCGGGCCGGCGCACTCACCGGCGACGTACTGCCGCTGGCCGACCGGCTCGTGTACGCGCGGGCGCAGCTCCAACTCGGTCGCCCGAAGGACGCGCTGATCCAGGCGGAGAAGATGCTCGCCAACGTCGGCGACGACGAATATCACCGCGGTGCCGCGCTGCTGCTGGCCGGCCGCGCGTACCGGGTGCTCGGCGATCTTGACCGGGCCTTGGAGATGTGGCATGACGCGCTCACCGTCGGCACCGCGGCGGGGTATGCGAACGTGTCGGCCGAGGCGATGCGGCGCCTGGGGATGGCCGACTTCCTGGCCGGGCGCCTGGCCGAGGCTGGGAGTCGGCTGGCGCAGGCGTACCAGGTGGCGGTCGGTGACGACGATCCGCGCAGTCAGGCATGGTCGCTGCAGAACCTCGCGTGGGTCGCGACGACCCGTGGCGATTTCGCCGGCGCGGATGCCACGCTCGGCCGGGCCGCCCGGCTCTTCGCCGAGCAGCACGATCCGGTCGGGCGCGCGTGGCTGCGTGGCACGACCGCGTTCACCCGGCTGCTGGCCGGGCGTCTACGCGAGGCACGCCGGCTGGCGCGCGTGTTCCTGCCGTTCGGCGAGCGGGTCGGTGATCAGTGGGCCACCGCCACGCTGCGCGCGGTCGAGGCGTACGCGGCCGCTGAACTCGGTGAACTCGCCTCCGCCGATCGGGTCGCCCGGCGCGCGTACGGCGAGTTTGCGGCCACGTCCGACGACTGGGGACGCGGATTCGCGTTGATCGTGCGGGCCGTCATCGCACGTGGACTGGCCGAGCCGGAGCACGCGATCGACCTGGTCTCGGAAGCTCTCGAGTACGGCGAGCGGACGCATCATCCGCTCCTCATCGGGATGGCCCGGACGATCCGCGGCTTCACGAACCTTGATCGGGGCGACTCGGTCCTCGCGGAGGCGGATGCCCGGGCGGTTCTCGACATCGTCGAGCCGCACAACGTGCTCGAAGCGGCGCAGGTCGGTCCGAGGGTGCTACTCGGCATGGCCCGGCTCGCCGCCGGGGATACCGCTGCGGCGCTGCGTCACCTGGCACCGGTCGCGGCCGCATCACCAGCACCCGCGATGTTGCTGCCGCGCCGGCTCGCGCTCGCCGGGTACTCGACCGCGTTACTGGCCGCGGATCGAGTCGACGAAGCGATCGCGGCCGCACGGGCATCCATCGACGCGCCTGGCGAGGATGTCCGCAGCGGATGCTCGGCGCTGATGAGTCTGGCCCGAGCCCTCGACGCCGGCGGATTCGCGGCCGAGGCGCGTACCGCGGCGGCCGACGCGGTGACGGCAGCGTTCGCATCCGAGCAGGTGAGCGAACGTGCGCAGGCCGCTGGACTGCTGAGGGCGCTGCAAACCGGTAAGTAACAACCTGAGTAAGCGGCTGCGGGTTCGTCTATGGACTGGCATACCCTGTGACGCGTGACCACGCCACAGCCATCGAGACTGCCGCCGCTCCGGTGCCTTCCGTGCCCGGTCTGACCGGTCTTTCGATCATGGCACGCGGCGGCTACGCGACGGTGTATCAGGCGCGGCAGGTGTCGGTCGGTCGGCCGGTCGCGGTCAAGGTCGAGCATCGTGCGCTGGCCAGCGAGGAAGACCAGGATCGATTCCTGCGCGAGGCCAACGCGGCCGGGCAGATGTCCGGCCATCCGCATGTCGTCGACCTTTTCGACGTCGGTGTGACCGAGGACGGTCACCCGTACCTGATCATGGAGTTGTGCGCCGGCACGTACGCGGATCGGATGACCCGTGCGCCGCTCGCACCTCGCGAAGTTCGGGACATCGGCGTCAAGATCGCCGATGCGCTCTCCGACGCACACGACATGGGCGTCCTTCATCGTGACGTGAAGCCGGCGAACATCCTGCAGTCCCGGTTCGGGGAGCCGGCGCTTGCCGATTTCGGGCTCGCCGTGATCGCCGAGACGCGTGACAGCTCGCTCGATCTCGACATGCTCACGCCGGCGTACGCGCCGCCGGAACTGTTTCGCCACGGTACGCCGCCGTCCGCGGCCGCCGACGTGTACGCGCTGGCCGCTTCGCTCTACGCGATGCTGCGAGGCGCGCCACCGCGCTGGCGCGACGACAACATGCCGAGCATCCTGGCGCTGGTCGAGCTGTTCAAGGAGCCGATCCCGGACCTGCCGGGCGTCGGCATCGAGCTGCTCAACGTGCTGCGGCTCGGGATGAGCAACGGCCCCGAGAATCGGCCGCACGCGGGCGCTTTCCGCGACCTGCTCGCCGACCTGCCGATCACCGCGCTCGGGGTGGCGACGACTTCGGTGTTCGCGCCGTCACCCCGCGTCGGAGGCGATGAGTCGACGATCAGTTGGGCCTCGGAGACCCAGGTCGGCGAGTTTCACGACTAGAACCCGCGCCTAGTAGGACTTCTCCTGGCCGAGCACGTGCTGCGAGACGTAGTTGAGGATCATCTCGCGGGACACCGGTGCGATCCTCCCGGCACGTACGCCGCCGAGCAGAGTCGCCACGCCGTACTCGGTGGTCATGCCGTTGCCGCCGTGCGCCTGGATCGCGGTGTCCACGGCGAGCGCGGCGGCGTCGGCAGCGGCGTACTTCGCCATGTTGGCGGCGACCCCGGCCTCCAGATCACGGCCTTCGTCGTAGAGACCGGCCGCCTTGTAGACCATCAACTTGGCGAGTTCGACCTGGATCTGCGCGTGCGCGAGCGGGTGCGAAACGCCCTGGTGGCTGCCGATCGTCCGGCCCCAGACCTTGCGAGATGCCGTGTACGCGGCGGCTCGGGACAGCGCGTACCGGCCGGTGCCGACGCTCATCGCGGCGACCGTGATCCGCTCTGGGTTGAGCCCGCTGAACAACGCGGGAAGCCCGGAGTCGCCGTCGCCGATGAGCGCGTCTCCGGGTACGCGTACGTCGTCGAGGTAGACCATCCACTGGTTCTCCGGCGACACGATCTCCATGTCGATTTTGGACTTCGTCAGTCCGGTCGCGTCCGTGGGCACCAGGAACAGCGCTGGAACCAACCGGTCTTCCGCCATCGTGCGCGCGACGACCAGCATGTACGGCGCCTCGTCGACGCCGGAGATGAAGCACTTCCGGCCGGAGATGACCCAGTCCGTACCGTCCCGTTGGGCGGTCGTGCCGAGCCGGTGGAAGTTGGAGCCGGCCTCCGGCTCGGTGATCGCGAAGACGCACTTGAGCGAACCGTCGGCGAAGCCCGGCAGCAGGTCCTTGCGCTGTGCCTCGGTGCCGTGCTTCGCGATGATCGTGGCGACGATCGCCGGCGACACCACGAGCAGGAGCAGCGGCGAACCGGCGGCGGCCAGTTCCTCGGTCACGATCGCGAGTTCGGTGATGCCGCCGCCACCGCCGCCGTACTCCTCCGGGATGCTGCAGCCGAGGTAACCGAGCTGCCCGGCCTCGGCCCACAACTCGGTGGTGTGTTCGCCTGTCTTTGCTTTGTCGACGTAGTACTTGTGGCCGTACTTCGCGCCGAGGATCGCTACCGCGGCGTGAAGTGACGACTGTTCCGGTGTTAGATCGAACGTGGCCATGAGGGGTTTGGCCTCTCTGTGAGAACTAGTCGGGGGTGATGACGGCGAGAACCGTCCCGGTATCGACTTGGGCGCCGACGGTGACCGGCAAGGACGCGACGGTCCCGGACGCGGGCGCGTGTACCGCGTGTTCCATCTTCATTGCTTCGAGCGTGAGCAGCAGTTCACCGGCGGCGACCCGCTGACCCGGTACGACGAATACCCGACCGACCGCACCCGGAAGCGGCGCGTGCAGCGTGCCTTCGACCGTGTCGTGTGATTCCGGCACCGGAAAACGTGGGAGCTCGGTAAGCGTCACCGAACCTTCGGTGCTGTCCACGTAGGAGACATCGCCGATCCGGTTGACCAGGAAGTCGACCCGAATGCCGGCGACGTCGAGGCTGACCCGATCGGCCGTCGCGGATACCACGGCAACCGGTGGATGCGCGTCCGGATCGGCCTGATCGTGTACGCCCGGCAGCCCGGCCTCGTCACGATCGACACCGCGTACCGACCATGAGGCGAGGTTGCCGGACCGGTCGAATCGGTACGTGACGCTGACCGTGTCGGCCGGACCAACGTATGCGACGATTTGCGGTACGCCACCGACGTTGCGCCATCCGATCGGCAGTCCGGCGCTCAGGCCACCGTGCTGTGCAGCACGTCGTCGAGCGGCCGAGGCGAGCGCGGCCGCCAGACAGGACAGTTTCGCGGTGTCCATCGACGACACGAGCGGCGCGAAGACCTCGGGGTGTCGATCGAGGAAGCTCGTGTCGATGCCGCCGGAGCGGAACGAGGGATGGCGCAGAACGCGTACCAGCAGATCTCGGTTGGTCACAACGCCGTGGATCTGCGCCCGCGCGAGCGTCGACGCGAGCAGACGCGCTGCCTCAGCGCGAGTCGGCGCCCATGCGATCAGCTTGGCCAACATCGGGTCGTAGTGCACGCCGATCACGGCGCCGTCTTGGACGCCGGAGTCGAGCCGCAGGCCGGGTGCCTGCAGTGGCCGAAACTCGGAGACGATCTCGGGTACGTGGAACCGGTGCAGCGTGCCGGTGGACGGCAACCAGGCGAGGCCCGGATCCTCGGCGTAAATGCGTGCCTCGATCGCGTGACCGCGCAGGGGAAGCCCGGTACCTTCGAACGGCAACGGGCCGCCTTCCGCGACGATGATCTGCAGCCGGACGAAGTCGGTACCGACCACGGCTTCGGTGATCGCGTGTTCCACCTGCAGGCGGGTGTTCATCTCCAGGAAGTAGAACTCCCCGGACGGTTCGAGCAGGTATTCGACCGTACCGGCGCCAACGTATCCGACCGCGCTGGCGACTGCGATCGTGGCTTCGGCCAGCCGGGCCCGCATCGTCGGCGTGACCACCGGCGACGGCGTTTCCTCGATGATTTTCTGGTGACGACGCTGGATCGAGCACTCGCGCTCGCCGAACGTCATGATGTTGCCTTCGTTGTCCGCCATCAGCTGGACTTCGATGTGCCGGGCGCGTTCGATGTAGCGCTCGCAGAAGACCGTACCGTCGCCGAATGCGCTTGCGGCTTCGCGGCGGCAGGCGGCGACTGCCTCGGCCAGCTGCGCCGGATCACGTGCGATGCGCATGCCGCGACCGCCGCCGCCCGCGGACGCCTTCACCATCACCGGGAATTCGTCGACCTGGCTCGGATCGATCCAGGTGGGCAGCAGCGGCAGACCGGCTTCGGCCATCCGCTGCTTCGCCTCGATCTTCGATCCCATGATCGCGATCGTCTTCGGGTTCGGACCGATCCAGGTCAGCCCGGCGTCGATCACCGCCTCGGCGAAGTCGGCGCGCTCCGAAAGGAATCCGTAGCCCGGGTGGATCGCGTCCGCGCCGGCCCGGCGGGCCGCGTTGATGATCAGGTCACCGCGCAGGTACGTCGCGGTCGGCGCGTTTCCGGGCAGGTGTACGGAGTAATCAGCCTCGGCGACGTGTGCCGATTGGTCGTCGGCGTCGGAGTAGACCGCAACGGTCTCGATACCCATAGCCCGGCAGGTCGCGAAGATACGGCGGGCAATCTCGCCGCGGTTCGCGACCAACAATCTGCGAATCATGTCGATCTCCTCTTAGAACGCCCGGACTACATTCGGAAGACGCCGAAGCCCTCGGCGCCCCGAACCGGTCCACTGTGGATCGCCGACAAGCAGATGCCGAGGATCGTGCGGGTGTCCCGCGGGTCGATGACACCGTCGTCGTACAGCCGCCCGGACAGGAAAAGCGCGCCGGACTGCTCGTCGATCTGCGACGTGACCATTTTCTTCATGACTTCATCGGAGTCGGCGTCGAACTCGCGCCCGGTCGCCGCGGCGGTCTGGCGCGCGATGATCGACAGCACGCCCGCGAGCTGCGCCGATCCCATCACCGCCGATCGCGCGTTCGGCCAGGTGAAGAGGAATCGAGGATCGAACGCGCGTCCGCACATGCCGTAGTTTCCGGCCCCATACGACGCTCCGATGTTGACGGTCAGATGCGGTACGCGCGAATTCGCCACCGCGTTGATCATCTGAGCGCCGTGCTTGATGATGCCTTCCTGCTCGTACTGGGTGCCGACCATGTAACCGGTCGTGTTCTGCAGGAACAGCAGCGGCGTGTCGGAAGCGTTCGCGAGCTGGATGAACTGGGCAGCTTTCTGCGACTCTTCGGAGAACAGCACGCCGCGTGCGTTCGCGAGCACGCCGATCGGGTACCCGTGAATCGACGCCCACCCGGTCACCAACGACGTGCCGTACAGCGGCTTGAACTCGTCGAAATCGCTGCCGTCCACGACCCGAGCGAGGACTTCGCGCGGATCGAACGGCACCCGGAGGTCGGCCGACGCGATCGCGATCAGGTCCTCGACGTCATACTTCGGCTCGATCGGGTATTGGGCCCGGGGCGGCGGCCCGAGCTTGCGCCAGTTCAGACGCGACACCGTCATCCGGGCCAGCCGGATCGCGTCGCGCTCGTCGGTAGCCAAGAAGTCGGCGAGGCCGGACTTCGTTGCGTGCATCGAGGCACCACCGAGCGACTCGTCGTCGGTCACCTCGCCGGTCGCCATCTTCACCAGCGGCGGCCCGGCGAGATAAACGCTGGCCTGGTTCTTTACGAAGATCGTGTAGTCCGACATGCCCGGCAAGTACGCGCCGCCGGCGGTCGCGTTGCCGAACACCACCGCGATCGTGGGCAGCCGCTCGGCGCTCGCGTTCGTGAGGTCACGGAACACCTTGCCGCCCGGGATGAAAATCTCCGCCTGGGCCGGCAGATCGGCCCCGCCGGATTCCACCAGGTTGATGATCGGCAGCCGGTTCTTCGCGGCAATCTCGCCGAGGCGGTTGCTCTTACGCAATGTGATCGGGTTGACCGCCCCGCCGCGTACGGTCGGGTCGTTCGCGATCACCATGCATTCGACGCCCTCGATCACGCCGATGCCGCCGACGATCGACGCGCCGACCGGGTAGTCGGTCGCGAATCCGGCGACCGGGCACAGCTCCAGAAATGGCGTGTCCCGGTCGACCAGCAGCTCGATCCGCTCACGCGGAAGCAGCCGTCCGCGTGCGTGATGCCTGGTCACGTACTTCTCGCCACCGCCGGCTCGCGCCGTGTTCAGCGCGTCGTCCAGTTCAGCCAGCCGATCCAGCATCGCGCTTTGGTTGTCCAGATAGGACGACGCGCGTGGGTCGACGGCCGTACTCAAGATCGGCATTAGGTCCTCGCTTTTCGGGGGGTGGCACTCGACTGCACAGTGCGCGGCATCGGCCGTTCGGTTGGCCGAGCCGGTACACCCGTCTGCCCCCTGGCTAACGACTCGTACCCGGCCGCGACACGCGCGGCACGTCCGATTTGTGGCATAGGGCGGCTCATCGGAGATCCACCGGAACCTCCACGATCCGGGATCGCAGCAGCTCACCAAGCGCTTTGGCCTGTGGATCGAATCGGGTCGAACCGCCGACACCGTCGCCCAGAATTCCGTGGATCACGAAGTTGATCGCGAGCAGATTCGGAAGCTCGTACCGATCGATCACAAGATCACGCGCTTCCGGCAGAAGCTCGCGCAGCCGGTCAACCGTGATCTCCGCGATGAGCCATGCGTAGGCGGGGTCATTGCGAACCCACAACCCGATGTTCGCGTCCGCCCCTTTGTCCCCTGACCGCGCGCCAACTACTTCGCCAAGCGCCCGCTTCCCCACAAGACCCATGTTGATCCTGGAGTTAGTTGGCACCTGCTGCGACAGCAGCGAATGCTGCGGAGCGACGGCGTGTCGTTCAAATAACTCCAGGATCAACTTCGGCGGCGGGTCGATCTTGACCTGGGTACCGTCCGGGTGGATCGCGGTATGCGCTACCTCGTCCTGGCCGATCGTGGTGGATTCGAAGATCGCATACGGCGATGCGTCGCTCGGGACCGTGGTCAGCGTCGCGCCCGGGTAAGACCCAAGAGCCAGCGCCACGGCCGCCTGCGAAAACTCGCGGCCCGCGCGCTTCGGATCAAGATCCTTTATGTGTACGTGCAACAGCGCACTAGCAGCCTCCGTGCTCATCCTCGCCGGGTCGCCTTCGGCGAGGCCGCTTCCGGCACTATCGGTCCGGGCCAGGTCGTAGCTCAAACGTCCGGCACCCTCGGCATCGTTGACCTCGGCTCCGGCGCGTGTAGCGTCGGCGGCCTCGGCAAGGGTGCGCGCGGTTCCGGTGGTCTCGGTTGTGGCGAGCGCGGCATCGAGCTGGGCTCGCACGAGTGCGGCCTTCGTTTCGATGTCGAGGCCGGTCAGCACGAACGTCATCGAGTTCCGGAATCCGCCGAGCCGGGTCACGCCGACCTTGAGCGTCGGCGGTGGTGGCGAGCCCTTTACGCCGCTCACGTTGACGCGATCGGGTCCGGCCTCGACGAGCCGGATCGTGTCGAAATGCGCGACGACATCCGGACCGAGATAGGCCGGTGCGCCGATCTCGTACAGGAGTTGGGCGGTGACCGTGCCGATCGTGACTGCGCCGCCGGTACCGGGGTGCTTCGTGATCGTGGCCGAGCCGTCCGCCGCGATCTCCGCGATCGGGAATCCTGGATGCCGGAGGTCCGCGATCTCGGTGAAGAACGCGTAGTTGCCGCCGGTCGCCTGCGTACCGCATTCCAGCACATGACCGGCGACGGTGGCACCGGCGAGCGCATCCAAGTCGTCCCGGCCCCAGCCGTAATGCGCGATCGCCGGGCCGACCACGAGCGATGCGTCCGTAACCCGGCCGGTGACGACGATGTTCGCGCCGGCTTGGAGGCAGTCCGCGATGCCGAACGCACCGAGGTACGCGTTCGCGGTCAACCCGGTCGTCGGTACCGCGTCGCCGGTCACCACACCGACCCGTACGCGCCGGTCGAGTTTGCGCAGCTCGTCGGCGAGCGCGTGGGGGTTCAGGCCACCGGCGTTGACGACGATCGTGACGTCGCGTTCCAGGGCCAGTTCGAGACACGTACGCATCTGGCGGAGGAACGTCTTTGCGTACCCGGTGGTGGGATCCTTGGCCCGGTCCTTGCCGAGGATCCCCATCGTCAGTTCGGCGAGGTAGTCCCCGGTCAGTACGTCCAGCGGGCCGCCGGACAGCATCTCGGCGAACGCTTCGAACCGGTCGCCGTAGAACCCGGACGCGTTGCCGATCCGGATCACGTGCCGTTCTCCAGCCGCGTCGCCTCTTCCGAAGACTTCGGCGTTGGCTTCGTGATTGGAGCGTGCGACGCGGCGCCTTTCGGCAGCGGCGGCCGCGGTCGACCGGGTGGTCCGGCGAATGTTTGTGCTACGTCGAGCCAGGCGTCGGCGACGTTGCCGATCGCCACGAGCTTGACGTCATCACGATGCCGTCGGTGCGTAGCGACCAGGCAGAACTCCTCGGCCGTACCGGTGAGGCGGTCGGTTGCATCCTCGGGGCCATAAGCCCATAGGGAGCCATCGGGCGCTTCGAGTTCGAGCCTGACTTCCGCGTCCGGAACCGGCCGCCCGTTGGCCGCAAAGCTGAATCCGAACGTACGGACGGCCAGGAACACCACGTGCCGCAGCCGGTTGGTCGCCGGCATCCGTACGCCGAGCGTGTCCGCGATGTCGGTGCCGTGTGCCCAGGTCTCCATCACGCGGCCGGTCGCCATCGAGATCGGGGACATGGTTACCCCGTACCACGGCAGTTTGATGTTCGGTGGCGCCGTGGCCAGAGCCGACCTCAGCGCCGTGCGCCCGGCGCGCCAGCGGTTGAGCAGTTCGCTCGGGGACACCAAGCCCTCGACGGCCGCGCGATCGACGAACCCGTCTGGATCGTCTACGGCGATCGCGAGCGCTTGGTGGAACGCGTCCGCGTCGGTGGCAGAGAGGTACGCGACGCTATCCGTCCAAGCTAGATGGGATATCTGATGGGCGATCGTCCAGCCGTCGGCCGGCGTGGAAAGTGACCACATACGGTCTGGAACGTCGGCGACGATCGCGTCCAGCGCAGCCGATTCGGCATCGAGATCGTCGAGTAGGACGGAGATGTCAGGCACGTGGGCTCCCGATGACGGCGGCGAGATGCTGTGTCCAGTCGTGTAGCAGTGCGCTGCGCCGCCCTGAGTCGTCACTGAGCAGGTTCGCGACGCCGAGTCCGCGCATGAGTTCGAGCGTGGTCTGGATGGCGTTGCGGACATCGGCTCGAGAATCGTCGGCCCCGAGCAGATCGACCGTGAGCCGGTAAAGCTCGCGGCCGATCGTCGCCTCGAACGGCATCAGCGCGTCGCGCAGCCCGTCATCCGTACGTGCGGCCACCCACACCTCGAGCGCGGCTTGGAACAGCGGCCCGGTGAATGCGTTGGCGAGCAGGTCAACGACGTGTTCGGTGCGGTCCGGCAGGTCCGGCCGGTCGGCTGTCTCGGCACGCAGTTCGGCGGCCCGGCGAGTGGTGAGGTGTTCTACGGCGGCGAGGACGAGCGCCGACTTCGTCGGATAGTGGTGCAGTTGCGCGCCTCGGGACACGCCGGCGGTCTCGGCGACGATCGTGGTCGTGGTGCCCGACCAGCCGTACTTGATCAAGCAATCCACGGTGGCGTCGAGCAACCGTTGCTGCGTAGCGCGACTGCGTTCCTGCTGGCTCACGCGATCCAGTTTCGTCGGCAAAAAACAAACAGTCAAGCCTGCTTGTTTTTCACCGGTGTTATTCGCCGGTGGCGCCGTCGATCGCTTCGCGCAGAAAATCGGCGTGACCGTTGTGCCGCGCGTACTCCTCGATCATGTGGAGATAGATCCACCGGAGCGTGCATCCGTCGGTCGGCGAGATCTCGTCGAGGTCGCGTCCGGCTACAGCGGCGCGGGATCGCTCGACGCTGACGAGGTAACTTGCCAGATCCTCGTCCGCTCGGGATGGATCAACGTTGTCGATCGCTGCGTTTTTCGGTCCGTCGACCGCGTACCCGTGAAAATAGACCTGGTCGGGCTGCTGGTCGTACTCGTGGAACCACGGCTCCACGGCGGACATGTGCCGGACCAGGCCGAGTAGCGAGAGCGTCGATGGCGGGCAGGCCACCCGTGCAAGCTGCTCCGGCGTGAGGCCGCTGCACTTCCACAGCAGCGTCTGCCGTTGAAAGTCGAGGCGCTGGTCGAGCGCGGTTCGCTCGTCGCGGACCAGTACGTCAGGTTCGGTACGTTCGATTTCAGACCATGTCGACATGTCGCCGACCCTAGATCAGCGCACCGACAAAGTTGATCCTGGAGTTATTCGCACGACACGCCGTCGGCGCGTCAACCAACTCCAGGATCAACAGGGTTTTGGGAGTTAGACGCGGGCGCGCCTTGCCAAGCGCTCGGGGTCGAGGACGATGACGGACTTGCCGTCCAGTCGGAGCCAGCCGCGGGATGCGAAATCGGCGAGCGCCTTGTTGACCGTCTCGCGAGAAGCGCCGACGAGCTGCGCCAGCTCTTCCTGCGTGAGGTCGTGGGTGACCCGGAGTACGCCACCGTCGCGCGAGCCGAACTGGCCGGCCATCTGCAGCAGGTTCTTCGCGACCCGGCCGGGAACGTCGGTGAAGATCAGGTCGGCAAGGGCATTGTTGGTCCGGCGAAGCCGCCGGGCGAGGACGCGAAGCAGCTGCTCCGCGATCTCGGGGCGGTTGTTCAGCCAGGGGCGCAGGGCCTGCTTGCGGAGCCGGGCCACGCGGGTGTCGATGACGGCGGTCGCCGTCGCCGTACGGGGGCCGGGGTCGAACAACGACAGCTCGCCGAGCATGTCGGATGGTCCGATCAGGGCGATCAGATTCTGCCGGCCGTCAGCCGCGCGTCGTCCGAGCTTGATCTTGCCGCTCATGATGATGTAGAGGCTGTCGCCCGGCTCGCCTTCGTTGAAGACCACATCGCCCTTGCGGACGTCGATGATCTCCATGTCTTTCGCGAGCGCTTCGGCCGCATCCGGGTCAACGCCCTGGAAGATGCCGCTGCGGGCTAGCACTTCATCCATTGCGTACCCTCTCCAACGTTTGTCCCGCCGACGACCGTCAAGCTACCGGCGCGTACGCCGCGCAAGGTCAGTCTAGGCACACAGGGGCCGCAACCGGGCGACCACCCGGCAATATGATCGTCTACTCGAGTGCCGAATGCCAGCGTACCGGCGTCTTATGCCCGCAATGACCCGGATGTCGCTCGATGCTGGATCGAGCCCAGGGTGGCGTCCGACAATTTCTGTCGGCCTACGAAGTAGGCTCGCGTGCGTGAAACCTGAGACCGAACTCGGCCGCGTCCGGCGGGCTCGGCGTATGGGCCGCGAACTCGCCGAAACCCACCCGGACGCGCATTGCGAACTGGATTTCACGACGCCGCTGGAGCTGCTCGTCGCGACCATCCTGTCCGCTCAATGTACGGACGTGCGGGTCAACGAGGTCACGCCGAAGGTGTTCTCGCGCTATCCGACCGCGGCCGACTACGCCCG
This sequence comes from uncultured Actinomycetota bacterium, assembly GCA_963831705.1. Lineage (GTDB taxonomy): Bacteria > Actinomycetota > Actinomycetes > Mycobacteriales > Micromonosporaceae > DASQPR01. Next base: position 1,958,977 of record CAWHRE010000010.1, read on the forward strand.
GGCGGATCGCGGCGAGATGGAAGAGATCATCAAGCCGACCGGATTCTTCCGCAACAAGACGACGTCGCTGATCGGTCTCGGCGAGGCGCTGGTCGCTCGCTTCGACGGTGTGGTTCCCGGTCGGCTCGACGCGCTCGTGACGTTGCCCGGCGTCGGCCGGAAGACCGCGAACGTGGTGCTCGGCAACGCGTTCGGCGTTCCCGGCATCACGGTCGATACGCACTTCAGCCGCCTGGTCCGGCGCTGGGCATGGACCGAAGAGGAAGATGCGGTCAAGATCGAGCATGCGGTCGGCGCGATGTTCGACAAGCGTGACTGGACCATGCTGTCGCACCGCGTGATCTTCCACGGTCGACGCGTCTGCCACTCGCAGAAGCCGGCGTGCGGCGCGTGCACGCTCGCGAAGATGTGCCCGTCGTACGGCATCGGCGTCACCGATCCGCTCGCGGCTGCGAAGCTGCTCAAGGGACCCCGCGTGGTCGAGCTGGCGCATCGAGCCGGAATCGACCTATGAGACGGATTCTGGTCACGCTGGTCGCGATCCTCGCCGCCGCGGCCGCTCTTACCGCTTGCAGCGGATCGGCGAAGGCCGGTACCTGCTTGTCGTCACTTCAGGCGGTGACGTCGACGGCGGCGACCAGCCCTGCGTTGCCCGCCCTGAAGCTCGGCTGTCTGGACGGTACCGGCGACGTGGCGATCCCGAAGATCGCTACTCCGATGATCATCAGCTTCTGGGCCGAATACTGCCAGCCGTGCCGAACCGAATTGCCGGCTCTCGAGAAGTTCGCGGATGCGGCCGGCGCCCGGCTCACCGTGATCGGCGTCGACACGGCCGACGTCCAGGCGATGGGCCGATCGATGGCCTCCGACATGAGCCTGACGTTTCCGATGCTCTCCGATCCGGACAGCGTGTACTTCAAGGCGGTCGCCGCGCCGGGCTTGCCGACGCTGCTGTTCGTGACGCCCGGCGGCCACATCGCCACGATGCTGTCCAGCGGCGATGTCACTGAAGCAACGCTTGCCCAGACCACGACTAAGTACCTCGGTGTGACCGTCGAATGACGCTGCCAAGCTGGTGGGAGCCGCTGCGTACGCGGGTTGCGGACTCGAAGACCGAAGACTTCACGCGAATGGTCGCGCCACCCGCCGGCGGACGCGCGAGCGCGGTGCTGATCCTCTTCGGTGAGAACGATTCCGGCTCGCCGGACATCCTTCTCCTTCAGCGGGCCGCCGACATGCGCAACCACGCGGGTCAGCCCGCGTTTCCCGGCGGTGCGACCGACCCGGGCGAGACAGATCCGGTCGTGACCGCGCTACGCGAGGCGAACGAGGAGGTCGGCCTCGATCCGGCCAGCGTCGACGTTGAGCTGACCATGCCACCGTTGTGGATTCCGGTCAGCAATTTCCTGGTCACGCCGGTCCTGGCCTGGTGGCGGGCGCCGCATCCGGTGGCACCGGTTGATCCGGCTGAGGTGGCCAGCGTCACCCGAGTACCGATCGCCGAACTGGCGGAGCCGGCGAATCGGGTCCGCGTACGGCATCCGAGCGGCTGGATCGGCCCCGCATTCCGGGCCGGCGACATGCTGATCTGGGGCTTCACCGCAGGGATCCTGTCGGTCTTGCTCGACCTGGGCGGCTGGACGCAGCCCTGGGATACGAAAGGTCCGCTGGTTCCACTCAGCGGGTGAGTCCACTCGGCGGGTGAGTCCACTCGTTGCGTGAGCCAGGCGCCGCATTGATTCGCCCCGTACGCTGAACGAGTGTCCGGCCACCTGGTAGACCTCATCCTTCTGGTCCTCATCGTCGTGTTCGCGATGAACGGGTACCGGCAAGGATTCGTCGTGGGTCTGCTGTCCTTCCTCGGATTCTTCGGTGGTGCCGCGATCGGGCTGCAATTCGGTCCCGCGCTCGGGAACCTGTTTACCAACCCGGTTGCCCGGCTGATCGTGTCGCTGCTGGCCGTGTTCGGTCTGGCCCTGATCGGCCAGGGCATCGCCAGTTGGTTCGGCATCCGCATCCGGCGGACGATTCACGGCCGGACCGGTCTGCGCATCGATGACGCCGGCGGTGCGCTCGTGTCCGTGGTCGCATTGTTGCTGGTCGCGTGGTTGGTAGCGGGACCGCTCGGTTCCTCGTCGATGCCCGGCCTCGCCAAAGCCGTTCGATCGAGTTCGGTCCTTCACGGCGTGAACGCGGTGATGCCGCAGCAGGCACAGGCCCTGTCGAATGCCCTCCGTACGACCGTCGACACCGACGGGTTCCCGAACGTATTCGGTGCGTTGATCCCGACGAACGTCCGCCAGGTGCCGGCACCGAATCCGGCGCTCGCGGGAACCGCGTTGGTTCGCCAGATGCATCAATCGGTGGTCAAGATCGAAGGCAGTGCGCCGTCCTGCGACCGTCGGATCGAGGGCTCGGGATTCGTGATCGCGCCGGAGCGCGTCCTGACGAATGCGCACGTGGTCGCCGGTACGCGGTCGGTGAACGTGAATACGCTCGACGGCACGATGTCCGGTCATGTGGTGGTCTTCGATCCGGAGCGAGATCTCGCGGTCATCGACGTCCCCGGACTCTCGCTGCCGACTCTGTCGTTCGCGGCCGGGCACGCGAAGACCGATGCCGACTCGATTGTGCTCGGCTACCCGCTTGACGGCGGTTACGATGCCGAGCCGTCCCGGATTCGCGACGCCAGCTTGATTTCCGGTCCGGATATTTACAACACGCGTACGGTGACCAGGGATATTTACACGATCCGTGGACTCGTGCGCAGCGGTAACTCCGGCGGTCCGCTGATCTCCTCGAACGGCGACGTGCTGGGTGTGGTGTTCGCCGCGGCCGCCGATGATCCCGATGTTGGCTTCGCCTTGACCGCGGCCGAGGCCGCTCCCATCGTCGCCGCGGGCAAGACCGCCGAACGAGGGGTAAGCACCGGATCCTGCACCGACTAGGCAGTCGGCGGCAGGTACGCCAGCTGAATCATTCGAGCGCCGTCACGGCGGTTGACGTACACGGCTCGACCTGGTGGGAGCCGTTGCGGCCGGACGTTGCCGATCAGTACGCCTTCTTCACGATCGCCGGACAGTACGAGTCCGGGCGACGCAAGTTCGCGTAGGCGTGCCGTGACCGGCTCGAACATCGCTCGCGCCGCACCCCCGGATCGCCTCGCGATGATCACGTGCAGGCCGACGTCGCGTGCCTGGGCAAGATAATCCAGCAGCGGTGCCACCGGGTTCGCACCGGTTGCCACGAGGTCGTAGTCATCGACCAGTACGAAGCACTCCGGTCCGGTGTACCAGGATCGGTCGCGCAGTTGTCGCGGTGTCACGTCCGGCCCGGGCAGTCGCTTCTGCATGTAGTCGGCGACCGAAGCAAGCAGCGTGGCGGCCTGGCCGGCTGCGGTGGCGTACCCGATCAGGTGGTCACCCTCGACCTCGCCGAGCATCGTCCGCCGGTAGTCGATGACGACCAATCGTGCCTGCTCGGGCGCGTTGCTCGCGATGATCGACGCGGCGATCGACCGGAGTGCGGACGATTTCCCGCTGCCCGATTCGCCGAAGATCAGCAGGTGGGGGTCGGCCGCGAAGTCCATCGTGACGACGGACAGGTCGGTCTCGGCGATGCCGAGGGGCAGATCGATGGACGGACCGTCATGCAGAGGCCGCAGATACGGCAGGACGGTCGGCAACTGCCGTACGGCCGGCGCTCCCGGCCCGGTCCACGCCGCCGCGATCGCCTTGACGAGGTCGCCGGTACCGCCGTCGGAGAATCGAGGCGCGACGGCGAGGAAATGCCGCTCGTCGAGCGTCAACCCCCGGCCCGGTACGCCGGCCGGAACGGTCATCGCGATCCGGCGCCCGATCTGGGAGTCGCTCGGATCACCCAGCCGCAACTCCAGCCGGGAGCCGAACACGTCTTTGAGAGCCGGCCGGAAATCAGCCCAGCGCCCGGCCGTGATGACCACGTGCACGCCGTACGACAGGCCGCGTGTCGCGATATCGGTGATCATCGGTTCGAGATCCTCGAAATCTGTGTGTGCGCTGGCCCAACCGTCGATGACCAGGAAGACGTCCCCGTACCCGCCGAGCGCCGCCGCACTCCGTGCCTCGGCGACCGAGTCGATCCGCTCCGCCGTGAACTGCCGTTCCCGTGCGGTGAGCAGCGCGGAAATCTCGCCGACCGTCCGGCGTACCGCCTCGGTCTCGAGCCGCCCGACGATCGCGCCGACGTGTGGCAGCTCCCGCAGGCCGCTGAGCGCACCGCCACCGAAGTCGAGGCAGTAGAACGTGGACTCGCGCGGCGTATGCGTCAATGCCACCGCGCAGATCAGCGTCCGGAGTAGCGTCGACTTGCCGGATTGCGGTGCACCGACGATCGCGACGTGGCCGGCCGCTGCTTCAAGCGACAGCCACAGCGGGTCGCGTTGCTGCTCGAACGGCTTGTCGATGACCGCGACCGGGACGCTCAATCGACCGTGAAGGTGTGCGTCGGCGGTGGTGAGGCCGCGGGCGGGATCGGGGGCGAGTGCGCCCAGGACGGCATCCAGTGGTTCCGAGACGGTCAACGGCGGTAGCCACACACGATGCGCGGGCGGCCCGGCCGTGCCGATTGCGGCGGTGATCGCATCGAGCGTCGTCATCGTGACGGACGTGACCGGTGCGGCCGATTCGGAGTGCCCGACCGGCTCTACTGTGAACGGCAGAAGCTCCCAGCCGGACACATCCGTCGACGGCGACGATGGTGCATTGACAACGCCCGCGTACGGCCCCGACGAATAAGCGGCGGTAAACCGTACGAGCGGCTCGGTCCCCGCTTTCAGGAAGCCGTGCCCGGGTGATCGGGGCAGCTCGAATGCGTCCGGCGCGCCGAGTACCGCCCGGGACTCCATCGCCGAGAACGTTCGCAGGCCGATCCGGTACGACAGGTGCGTGTCCAGGCCTCGCAGCCGCCCCTCGTCCAGCCGTTGAGACGCCAGCAGAAGGTGTACGCCCAGCGAGCGCCCGAGCCGGCCGATCGCCACGAACAGGTCGATGAACTCGGGTTTCGCCGAAAGCAGTTCGGAGAATTCGTCGCACACGACAAGCAGCACCGGCAGTGGTGGCAACGCAGGCCGTACGCGTTCGTAGTCGGACAGCGACGCCAGGTTGCCCGCGCTGCGGAGTAGTTCCTGGCGCCGGACGAGTTCTCCGTTGAGTGCGTCGGTCATCCGATCCACCAGCGGTAACTCGTCCGCCAGGTTCGTGATGACGGCGGCGGTATGCGGGAGCCGATCGAACGCCGCGAACGTGGCGCCACCCTTGAAGTCGATCAGGACGAAGTTGAGCTCGCGGGAATCGTGCGTTGCGGCGAGCCCAAGCACGAGCGTCCGCAGCAGCTCGGACTTGCCCGAGCCGGTCGCGCCGATCAGCAGACCGTGCGGCCCCATCCCGTCCCGAGCCGCCTCCTTCAGATCGAGGAGCAACGGTTGACCATCGGTCCGGAAGCCGATCGGGACGCGCAGCCGGTCGGCCGCCGAACGCTTTGCCCGTACCGCCTCGATTCCACGCGCAGGTGTGTCGTGCTCATCCAGCCCGAGCAGCACGTCGAGCGTCATCGTTCGAGCGCGATCGGCGCGCGGCGCGTTACTGCTTTCCGCGAACATCGGTGCCATCGCGCGGGCGAGCGCCTCCGCGTCCGATACCGCGAGCCGATCGGCAGTGCCGACCACGCTGCCGTCCGCGAGCAAACGGCCATCCGAGCCAACCGTGAGCGACATCGTGCTGCGTTCCACTTCATTCGGCGACCCGTCGATCTCGATCACGCAGCAGCCCGCGACGCCGACCGACGTTCCCAGCCGCGTGGCCGAGGTCCGATCCCCGCCATCCAGCACGAGGAGGATCAACGGGCCCTCCGGGCGCGTACCGATCCCGAACGGGCCACGTACCGCGATGAGGTCGTCCAGCAGAGACTCCAGTTCGACCAGCCGGTGGCGAACCATGCGTACCGGTCCGGTCGCGTCCCGACGGGTCGGATGCCCGACATGGGGCAGCCACTTCGTGTACTCCCAGTCCGCAGATGTCTCGGCCGACGGGCACACCGCGACGATCAGGTCAGCGGGTGCGTGCGCGAACGCCAGCTGCGCCACGAGCGCCCGGGCCGTGCCAGGGTCGTTGACGTGTACGCGGCCGAACGCCGGGATCGCGATCGCGACGGGTAGATCGTCAATCACCGCGTACGTGTCGACCAGATCGCGCATCGCGGCGAGGCCGACCGGGTCGAGGTCGTCTGTCGGCGGCGCAGCCGGGACGAGCGTGGTTGCCAGATCCTGCGGGCCCGAGCCGATTCGGGCCGCGCCGAAGTCCGCATCGCCCGGCCGTCGTTCCCACAACCGACGACTCGCCACGAGCGTGACCAGCGTTTCCGGTGCCGGATGCCGGTAGCGCATCGCGGCTCGCTGAGCCATTACGTTCGCGCGGACCTGCTGCCGTATGTCGTCCAACTCATCCGCGTAAGCGCGGCGGGCACCGGCCACGTCGACGCGGTCACGACGGCCCGCACCCGTCACCATCGACGTGGCGACCATGCCGAGCGACGAGAGACCGAACACGCCACCGACCACGTACGAATAGGTGCCGCCCTGGCGCCCGGCAAAGAGCAGCGCGGTAGCGACCGTCCCGGCCAGCATCGGCACGACCATCATGACGTGCACCCAGCGGGACGGCCCGGCGTTCGCCAGCGGTGCCGGCACCGGAACGATGATGTTGCCGGATGGGATCGGCGGCGCCGGCTGTCGGGCGGTTCGTCGGATCGGCCCCGTGCTCACGGTCACGATGCTAGGCGTCAGTGTCCGCGAACCGATAGACACTTTTCAGTCTTTCGCGCGACGGGTCGCTCGTGGTAGGTCTTTCCGATGGCCGTAGCGACCCGAGATCTCGCACGTATCACTGTCGATACGCCGATGCGGCGGCTCGACGTCGCGGTACCGGCAGACGTACCCGTTGCCGATCTTCTGCTTGCATTTCTGCGCGCGGGCGGCGAGGGGCTCGCGGAGGGCGGGAACGCGTGGGTCGTCCGCCGCGTGGACGGCACAGTGCTGTCCACGTCGGAAACCCTCAAAGATCAGGGTGTACGCGACGGAGCGATCCTTCATCTCGTCACGGCCGAAGCGTCCTGGCCGGAGCCGGAGTACGACGACATCGGCGATGCCATCGCGGCCACCCGCACGATCGATCGATCGTGGAGTCCGGCGGCGACCCAGTGGGCCGGCGGCATCGGTGGCGCGATCGCGCTGCTCGTCGCACTCGCGGCGATCCTGCGCGACGAGCCGCACCGGCAGGCTGCCGCGGTGGCAGGTGCCATCGCCGTCGTGATGCTGGCCGTCGGCGCATCGCTGACCCGCGCGCGCGGCGATGCCTGGTCCGGCACCCTGGTCGCGTCGATCGCGCTCCCGTACGCGTTCGTCGCCGGCCTTCTGGCGTCCGGTCGGCCGCCAACGGCACAGGACGTCCTCGCCGGCTGCGTGGCCGCCGCGATCGTGGGCGGGATCGCGCTGGCCGCCGTCGGTCGGGCCGGCGAGCCGATCATTTCCGGGACGGTGGCGGCGCTGGTCCTCGCCGCCGGTGCCGGTCTCGACCGGATCATGTCACCGTCGGACGCTGCCGCGCTCGTGCTCGGGGCGGTACTGCTGCTGGCCGGCCTGATCCCGGCGGCCGCATTACGAATCGGTGGCGTGGCCCGATGGCACGCCGACGGCGGTCCGGCGGCGCTCGCGGACGCGGTGGCACGCACCGATTCAGTGGTCATCGGCCTGCTCGGCGCGGTTGGGATCGTCGCATTGGTGGACGGACTCGTGCTCGTCCGCACGGGTGACGGGTGGTGCCGGGCGCTCGTGGTGGTCGGCGCCGTCGTGCTCGGCTTGCGTACCCGCGCGTACGGGTCGATACGACACCGTGTCGTCGGGCTGATCGCGGCTGCGCTGCTCGCCGGATGCGCCGGCGTATGGGCTCTGACCAGCGGTGCGGCGCCAACGTTGGTGATCGGCGGCGCGGCGCTCGTCGGCTTGATCGCGATCCTCGCGGGTACCGGCGCAATCACATCACCGGCGTTCGCGCGCTTCGGAGATCTGGTTGAGGCGCTCGCCATTCTCGCCGTCGCCCCGCTGGTCTGCGGCGCCCTACACCTGTACGCCCAAGCCCACGGCCTCCACTAGCGCCGATGTCGGAGATCCCAAAACTCTTCCTTATCGTGCGGATCTTGCTGCGAATCTGAAGGGCGACGCTCATATCAGTCGAGTTGCGCTGGTCGACCATGCTCTAGCCCATGCGCTTTGTGCTGGATTCGTTGATCATGCTGGCGGTGGTGACTGGTTTCGTGTTGAACCGCCGACCGATGAGCCCAACGTCCATCGGTCAGCCCCCGGGTCACTACTGGCTGGGCGAGCCGGGTCTGTGGCTCGGTGTCGTGACGGTGCTGATCTTCGCGAATCAGGTCCTGGTCAACATCTACATCATCCGAGTCCATGGCGGTGATCCGTCATTTGTCGCGCGCTATCTGCCCAGCGGCTACTTCGATCTAGCCGATCACGACCCGGCAATCGGGTGGCTCGCTCGCCACTTTCCGGATCCGGCGCTGCTCGCGCCATCGGTGTTGCGCGTACCGGCGCTGCTCGAATTGCCGTTCGGGCTGCTGGCCTACCTCACGGTCGCGCGATGGTTCGACGATCGCCTGTACGCCCGGCTGACCGGTACGGCCACGATCTGGGCCGCGTCGATCGCGTACTCGATAGTGTTCGGGCTGGTCGAATGGGACCTGCGGAACCCGTACACCTGGAGTGATCTTGTTCTTCGGGGTGTGTCCGCCATCGCGACCGCGCTGGGCATCCGGTGGGTCGGCCGCCACGCCGGTCGCCGCGAGTGGCGGACAGTATCGGCGTCCGGGCTGCTCGCCTTCGCGGTATCGGCGGCCGGCATGGGCGTACTGGTGCTGTGCGCGTACGACTCGGTCCTGCTCTACAACCTGGGCCGCGTCGGGCGGGATGCGCCGATTGCGCTCGTGGCCGCCCTGGTTCTGATCGCCGCGCGGTGGGCGGCGACGCGAGTGAGTGATTCCGGCGGTCCGCTGGTCAGTATCGAGACGTCGCTGCTCGGCACCGGCCTGGCCATGTTCTTCGTGCCCGCACTGCCGATCCGGTACGGCATCCAATTCGGTACGCCCGCCGTGGCGATCGCGGCCGTCGCGGTCATCGCCGTGACCGCGACCGTCGATGCCCTTCGTAGCGTGCCGCCTCGCCACGCAGGCCGGGCCGCGTTGGTCGGAGCCGGCGCACTTGTCTGCGCAGTTGTTGCGCTGGCGTTGCCCGCCCGGTACAGCGAGATCCGCATCCTGGCCGCGGCGGCGGTCGCGACAATCATGGCGACCGCGCTGGCGTTCTGGTCGGACCGGCGAACCGCTACTCGTTGATGTTTCCGGGCGGTGTCGGGTGGCCGTAGACCGACGGGAAGCCCGGGTCGTGATATTCGCCCGCGGCGATGGCCGCCGTGTACCGGTCCCGGGATCGGATCACCTCGGCCTCGGCCTCGGTCCGGCCGACCCACGATGCGCCTTCGACGCTCTTGCCCGGCTCAAGGTCCTTGTAGACCTCGAAGAAGTGCTGGATTTCCAGCCGGTCGAACTCGCCGACGTGGTGAATGTCGCGCAGGTGCTCGTGTCTCGGGTCGAACGCCGGGACGCACAGGAGCTTGTCGTCGCCGCCCTTTTCGTCCGTCATCCGGAACATGCCGATTGTTCGGCAGCGAATCAGGCAGCCCGGGAACGTCGGCTCTTGCACGAGAACGAGTGCGTCCAGCGGGTCGCCGTCCTCGCCGAGCGTACCTTCGACGAAGCCGTAGTCGGCCGGGTATTGGGTCGACGTGAACAGCGTTCGGTCGAGACGGATCCGTCCGGTCGCGTGATCGACCTCGTACTTGTTCCGGTGACCCTTGGGAATCTCAACCGTGACGTCGAAATCCATGCTCACGCCGCTCCTTGGGTCAAGTCGGAGATTGATTCACATCCTCGTCAGGCGCCAACTCGTGCCTGTGTCGACTAGTCTCGCCTAACGACGACGCGACGTCGGATAGGGGCGCCGTGGAGAGGCGAGTTTCACACTACGGTGCCCGACAAGATCAGGATGGGAGTTCGTTGCGTGTCCGAGGCCGGTGAGGCGCTCCCCGCGCCGGATGTGGAATCGACCCCGACCGACCTGTCGGGCCGGCAGGACGACATATCCGGCACGCCTCGCGGCGAAGAAATGTCAGAATTGTCCGTGACAACGAACACGCCTGATCCGTCGCCTTCTATTGAGTTGCCTGGTGAGGCCGTCGAAACCGGCGCAGCACCGAGCGACCACGAGGCGGTCGACGAAGTCCGCAGCCTTGATGGCGACGACTCGGACGACGACGATTCGCTCGATCTCAGTCCCGAGTTTCTCGACCGTCCCGTACCGACTCTTGACGAACTTCTGGCCGCTCTCGATCAAGAGGCGGCGAGGGCGGCGGCCCCGGAAGAGCCGGCGCCGACGGCCGACGAAAGCGCCGATGAGCTGCTCGAATCGGCTTCGGAGCCCGAGGCGGTAGCTGTCGGCAATCCGACTCGGCCATCGACGCCCTCCTCGACCGACGAGCCCGCGCCGGACAAGACGTTCCATGCGTTCGGGCCTCCATCGCCGGTCGCCGCGCCACCTGCGACGACTCCCGCCTCGCCTGCGTCCGGCCGAGCGCGGGTCGCACCACCGGCGAGCTCCACGACTTCCCCGGCGGTATCGAAGCCGGTTTCGGTCCCGCAGTCGCCCACGTCTGCGCCTCCGGCCCCGGCCGCCGTTCCTCCGACGCTGAAGAAGCAGGCGCCGACGGTAGCCGTCGCGCGCGCCTCGGTACCCATCGTCGACCGCCCGTTCGTCGAGGACGAGCCGGAACCGCCACGCAAACCGACTTCGCCCGGCCCGGCGGCACCGACCTCTTCCGCACCGACGTCCTCCGCACCGACGTCCTCCGCACCGACGTCCTCCGCACCGACGTCCTCCGCACCGACGTCCTCCGCACCGACGTCTTCCGCACCGGCTTCAGGGGCACCGCAATGGACCGGGCCGCGACCATACGTGCAGATGCCACCGCAGGCCTACGCGCCTCCGGCGACCCAGACCCCGCCTGCGTCTCCGACCACGCAGACCCGGCCTGCGTCTCCGACGACCCAGACCCCGACCGACCACCGCACGACGACTCGGACCCCCACTACCGAGACCCCGACCGACCACGGTACGACGCCGCAGACCGCGGCCGACGGGACGACGAACGCCCGGGCGAACGCACCGCAACTGACCCGGCCGCAGACGCCGAAGGTCGGCGGTCGTGCCCAGGTCCCGCCGCCGGTCGAACGGCCGCAATCGGTCCCGCCGGCGTCGCCGCCCGCTCGTCCACCGGCCGGTTCGGTCTGGGACGGCTTCATCGACCCACCTGCCGGTCCTGCGGCACCAGCGGCTTACGCCGGTCGGCCGCCACATCCCGACAGCTCACCGTCGGTGCGTACGCCACCACCGCCGGACCGGGCCGACGGCCCGAACGGCCGGTCGACCGGTCGCGGCTCGATGCAATCGGGTGGGCCGGCCCGGGACCGACCTATGCCACCGACCGGTCCGCAGCCGCCGCAGGCCGGGCCGAACGCGCCGAGGCTCGATCCACGCGCGCACGCGGCCGCACCGACTTCTCCCATGACGAGACCGCAAGCACCGCAGGGCCAGCGGCCCCAGGGAAATCCAGTCCAGAGCAATCCAATCCAGGGCAATCCGACCCACGGCGGCGCGTCCCAAGGCGGCCGATCCCTGGGCAATCCGACCCAAGGCAATCCGACCCAAGGCAATCCGACCCAAGGCAATCCGACCCAAGGCAATCCGACCCAAGGCAATCCGACCCATGGCGGTCTGGGGCAGACCGGCCCGACCGGTCCGATGGCTCCGCCAAGGTCGTCGCAGCACGCGAATGCAGGTCCGCAACCACCCGGACGGACCGCCCCGAGCAACGCCAACCAGTCGCCACAGACCGATCGAACAACTGCTCGCGGACCCCAGGCCGACCAGGACGCGCACCGAGCCGGTCAGCAGCAACCGCCGGTACGCGGGCCACAGGCGCAGCCGCCGGATGATCCAACGAGCGGATTCCAGGTCTGGGCCCTCGGCCACGACCCGAAATCGCCGGACGTCGCGCCGCCGGACGTACGTCCGCGGCGGTCGAAGCGCCGCGCGCGTACCGTCGTGATCTCGTTGGTTGTCTTGATCGTGGTGGCGGCTCTGGCCATCGGTGGCGGCGTCGTCATGCACAACCGGAGCATTCCGCGCGGCCCGTTGCCGGCGACCGGACCGCAGATCGCGGTGCCCGTTCCGGCCCTCGGCGACGTACCGGCGACGGCGCCGATGCCGTCCACGGCCGGACTGGCGGCGGCCCTCGCCGTACCGTTGAAGCAGCCCAATCTCGGATCGCACGTGTCGGTTGAAGTTGCCGACCTGGCTACCGGCGCGATGCTGTACGGGCATGGCGAGACCAGCCCGACCACGCCGGCGTCGACGCTCAAACTGGCCACCACGATCGCGGTACTGGATACCCGTGGACCGAACTACCGGATCACCACGAATGTCGTCGCGGGGCCGAAGCCCGGCCAGGTCGTGATCGTCGGCGCGGGCGATCCGACGCTCACCGCCGGAGCGGTTGGCGCATACCCGGAGGCCGGTCGGCTGCAGGATCTTGCCGCGCAGGTGAAACAGGCGCTCGGCGGCGTCAAACCGACGAAGGTCATTGTGGACACGTCGCTCTACTCGGGTAGTGCAGTCGGTCCGGGCTGGGATGACGAGGATGTCCACAGCACGTACCTGACGAGCGTCTATGCGCTTTCGACGGATGGCGGAAAGGTCAATCCGAAGGATCTCGACTACGGGGTGCGCTACGAGAACAGCGCGACCGGCGCAGCGGACGCGTTTGCTCGCTATCTCGGGCTACCGGCCTCGGCCGTGGTCAGTGGCGTCGCACCGCAGAAACCGGATAACCCCTCGTCCCCGACCGCGCCAGGCGCCGTACTCGGATCGGTGCAATCCGCCCCGCTGGTCCGGATCATCGAAACGATGCTGGCAAACAGCGACAACATGCTGGCCGAGGCGATGGCGAGACAGGTCGCGCTCGCGACTGGCCACCCGGCCAGCTTCGCCGGTGCGGCCGCCGCGGTGACCGAGGAACTGACGAAGCTCGGCATGCCAATGGATGGCGTAGACATCGTCGACGGCAGCGGCATCTCGCACTCGAACCGGGTCACGCCGGAACTGATGACGGCGATCCTGGCGTACGCGGCGTCACCCGACCATCCCGAGATGCACGCCATGTTCACCGGTCTGCCGGTCGCCGGGTACAGCGGGACGCTGGCGACCCGGTTCAAGCACGCCGGCATGGCGGACACGTTCGGCATGATCCGGGCGAAGACCGGCACGCTCGACGGCGTCAGCGCGCTCGCCGGATACGTGGTGGACGCATCCGGCCGTACGTTGATCCTGGTAGTCCTCACCGACCAGGCACCCGCGGCCGGCGTGACGACCGCGATCGACGGCATCGGAGCCGCGGTCCGACAATGCGGGTGCGACTGAGGTTCGGTCTATCCGCTGCGCGATCCGGGTACGGTGGATCCATGGCGCAGCTCGTTGATTGGGATCTGGCCCGCACCACCGCTCGGACGCTCGGCAAGGGCGGCCCTGAAATCACGCTGACCGAGGCGGCCGACGTCGTCGCGGACCTGCGAATTCTTACCGACGAGGCGGCCGGGCACGTCCTCGACTTCGCCAAAATGCCGCCGAAGGTCGGTCATCACGCGGTCCGTGTGGTCGACCGAGGAGATTGGGCCAGTACGAACATCGACGGCCTTCGGACCGTTATCGGCCCGCTCGCCGACCGGCTCACGCAGGGCAAGGAGATGGGTGCGATCAGCGGTGCGGTCGGTCCGCGGATCGCTGGGCTGCAGGCCGGAACAGTCCTCGCGTACCTGTCCGGTCGCGTTCTCGGGCAGTTCGAGGTCTTCTCGTCCGACCCGGGGGAGTTGCTGCTGGTCGCCCCGAACATCGTCGAGGTCGAGCGCAAGATCGGTGCCGTACCGCGCGACTTCCGCCTCTGGGTCTGCGTCCACGAGGTCACCCACCGAGTGCAGTTCACCGGCGTGCCGTGGATGCGCGAATACTTCCTCGGGCAGGTCCAGGCGTTCGCGAACTCTTCCGACGTAAACGGCGAGCAGTTCGCCGACCGGATCCGGAAGGGACTGTCCGCGCTGGCCGACTCGGTCCGCAACCCGGATTCGCACACCTCGATCATCGACCTCGTCCAGACGCCCGCGCAGCGAGAGATCATTGCGCAGCTGACGTGCCTGATGACGCTGGTCGAAGGCCACGCCGAGTTCGTCATGGACGGCGTCGGCCCGGAAGTCATTCCCACGGTCGGCGAGATTCGCGCCCGCTTTAACCAGCGCCGGACCGGCCACAACCCGATCGAGCGTGCGATCCGTCGCTTGCTCGGCATCGAGATGAAGATGCGGCAGTATGCCGACGGCCACAAGTTCGTCGCGGCGATCGTGCAGCGTGTCGGCATCGACGACTTCAACCACATCTGGGACTCCCCGGAGACGCTGCCGAAGACGAGCGAAATCTCCGATCCGGACGCCTGGATCACCCGCGTTCTCGGCTGATCATGGGTCCGGAGCCGCCGGTCGCAGCCGCGCGAAGCGCGGTCGAGGCGGTGCTACGCGCGCTGTCGCCGTCGTCGCTCGTACTGGTCGGATGCTCCGGCGGCGCCGACTCGATGGCGCTCGCCGACGCGACCGCGTTCGTCGCGCCGCGTATGGGACTCCGTGCCGGTCTCGTCTCCGTTGATCACGGTCTTCAGGACGGTTCGGCCGGACGAGCCAAGGACGTGGCCGGCTGGGGGTCATCGGTCGGATTCCAGCCCGCGCTGGCGGTGTCGGTGGACGCCGCACCGGTCGGCGACGGTCCGGAGGCGGCCGCGCGGAATGCGCGTTACGTCGCTCTGGCGGCGGCCGCGCGGGATCACGGCGCGGTCGCGGTACTCGTCGGTCACACCCGAGACGACCAGGCCGAAACCGTGCTCCTCGCGCTGGCGAGGGGCGCCGGGCCACGTGGCATCGCGGGCATGCCGGTCCGGCGGCTCATCCACGGCGTCCCGGTCGTCCGGCCGTTCCTCGACATCTCACGGGATCAGACGCGCGCCGCGTGTGCGGCCCGATCGATCGCCGTCTGGGACGATCCACACAATCAAGAATCCAAATTCGCGAGAGTACGCGTGCGCCTTGCCATGTCCACGCTCATGGATGCGCTCGGGCCGGGCGTGGTCGCGAATCTGGCCCGTACCGCATCGCTGATCGGCACCGACAACGACGCACTCGACGAGTTGGCGGACGCGGCCCGGATCACTGCGACGGCGTCGGACGGAACTTTGGATTGCGCGACGCTCCTGGATTTGCACCCGGCTGTGCGTACCCGTGTACTTCGGGGTTTTGCATTGCACCTGGGCGTGCCCGGCGGCTCGCTCTCATCGGCGCACATTGCGGCGTTGGACGCACTGGTCGTCGCGTGGCGCGGCCAAGGTCCGGCCGCTCTGCCCGGCGGGATTCTCGTCTCCCGAAAACTCGGGCGACTCTCGTAACGGCGTTATTTTCGTCTTTTGCAAACGTCCGTCCATTGTCGTCGTTCGCCGCCGTGCCATCGTCGGTCGATATGCGAAATGAACCGCGGTCGTGTCGACGATTAGGAAACCTGGCTCAATTGTTAAGACTATTGACAGATAGTTGTCGCTCCGCGAAGGTGTGATGCATTCGCGTGTTTACCCGAGCAAGGGAGCGACATGGTCACTGTCAACAAGCGGCTTGCCGCGTTGGCGGCGCTGGTTATCGGTGCAAGTCTCGCCGCGGCCGTGCCCGCGAACGCGGCTACCGGCCACGCAACGCCGACGAACGCGGCACCGGCGAAGGTGGTCTCGGCCTACTTCGCGGACTGGGACGTCTACGGACGCGGTTACTACGTCAAGGACATCCCGGCCGACCAAGGTCAACGTCATCCAGTACGCGTTCGGCAACCCGACCTATCGACCCGGCCACCGGCGCCGTCGGCTGCAACGTCCTCGACCCGTGGGCCGACTACCAGCAGGTCTACTGGACCGGCGACGACACGGTCGACGGTGTCGCGGACGACTCCGGACGACCCGAACCAGCACCTGTTCGGCAACTTCAACCAGCTCGCGAAGCTCAAGGCGGCTAACCCGAACCTGAAGGTCGAGATCTCGCTCGGCGGCTGGACGCATGTCGACGTGGTTCTCGTCGCTGGCCGCCACGCCCGACGCTACGCCAGGCGTTCGTGTCGTCGTGCATCGACACGTTCATCAAGGGCAACCTGCCCGGCGGCGGCTGGCCGGCCGGTGCCGGCGGCGACGGCGCGGCGGCGGGTCTGTTCGACGGCATCGACATCGACTGGGAGTACCCGACGCAGGTCGCCGGCGGCAACGTCAACATCGGCCCGGCGGACCGGCACAACGCGACGCTGCTGGCTGCGGAGTTCCGCAAGCAGCTCGACGCGTACGGCGCGACGACCGGCAAGCACTACCTGCTCACGCGGCTCTGCCGGCGGCCACGAGCTCGACGAAGTACTACGAGCTCGGCTGCGATCTCGAAGTACCTCGACTGGGACAACGTGATGACCTACGACTTCAACGTGCCGGGTGGCACCGTGGCCGCGCCGGACACGCTGTTCACGTCGCGACCCGCGCGACCCGAACGCCAAGGACCTGACCTGGAACACCGTCGGTACGGTCGCGCTATTACCTGCTCAACGGCGTACCGCGCGACGAAGATCGTGGTCGGCGTGCCGTTCTACGGCAACCAGTACCTGAACACCGGCACAGCGAACCACGGGCTCTACACGTCGTTCGACAACACCGGGCTCGACTCGAACAGCCTGCACCGCCGACTCGGCGCCGCAGCCGACGTACCACGAGCTGGTCGACGGCGACGGTGACGTGAGTGCCGACGGCAAGACCGGCGCGAATGGCTACACGGCTACTGGGACCTGCTCGCCGGCGAGCCGTACCTGTCCAGCCCGGCGGCGTCGCACCCGACGCTGACGACCGGCCCGGCGACGGTACCCGACGGTCATCACGTTCACCAGCCCGGCCTCGATCGGCGAGCGGACCGTACTCATCAAGGCGCTGAACCTGCGCGGCGCGATGGCGTGGGAGATCAGCCAGGACTCGAACTCGCACGCGCTGATCAGCGCGCTCTCGCCGGTCCTGCACTAGTTGCTACATAAAGAGCCGGCCCTCAGCGTGGAGGGCCGGCTCCTTTGCTGTGCCGGTTAGGAAATCAACTGCCAGAGTGCCGGTACGTTCGGCGGCTCCCAGCCAACCTGCGACGTGTGCGCCTGGAGGCACTTATAGGTGTGACCGCCGTACGTGACGATCGCGCCTACCGCGTACGCGTGGTTGGCCACCCATGCCGTGCCGGTTCCGGTGCCGGTCGGGCTCGGCGTCGGGGTGGGCGTGGGTGTCGGCGTTGCGGTCGGAGTCGGCGTGGGTGTCGGCGTTGGCGTGGTGCCGCCGCCGCCACTGCACGGGCCGTTGTCGGTCCACACTGCCTGCGAGTTGTTGCCGGGGATGTCGCCCTGGGTCCACCATTTTGCGGTCCACTGATGGCCGCCGTACGAGACGATCGCCCCGCCGTTGTACGCGGTCCCAGCGACCCACGCCGCCGCGGTGCACGAGCCCGGAGGCGTCGTCGTCGGCGGGTTCGTCGGTACCGTCGTGGGCGGTGTCGCACCCGCGAACGTGGTGGTCAGCTTCGTGAAGTCCCACGCGCCCTGAGCGACGCTGCTGCACGTACCGGACGTGGTTCCGTTGTTGTCCGGCGGTGAGCACTGACGGTCGCGGTTGACCGCCCAGAACGTGTACCGGCTGAGGCCGTGGCTGGTCGCGTAGTTCAGCACGGTCTGGAAGTCGGTCTGGGTGAAGATCTCACCCGTGTCGGACCGGCCGTTCATCTGGGACACGCCCTCGTGGTTGTACGCGGTGGCGCTGCTCCACCCGAACGTGTTCACGAGGAGGGTGTGGAACGACTCCAGCGCGGCGGTCTGCGAGGCCGCACCATTGAAGCCACCGTCGAACGGCATGATGCCGAAGCTGGCCGGCGTGAAGCTGTCGGCCTTCGCGGTGTTCAGAACGTTCTGTCCGAAGTAGCCGGTACCGCTGGTCGTACCCGGGACCGTGACGGTGACGTACAGGCCGGGATTGTTCTGCTGGAGCTCCTTGGCCGCACCGATCTCGTTGTTCACCGCCGTCGTGTTCTCGTACTCCGGCTCTTCCAGGTCGAAGTCGATCGCCTTGAGCGAGTACTTCGAGATGACCGCCTGGTACGCCGCTGCGGTCGTGTCGACCGAGCTGCACACCTGGCCGAGCTTGGTGCCGCCATACCCGCCGATCGAGACGGACACATCGCCACCCTGCGCCCGTACGCCGGCGATGACGTTGGCCACCGCGGTGTCGGACGAGACGCGGCGCGGTCCCACCCCACGTCGCCGAACAGCCGCCACCGTTCGGAGCCAGGATGAACGCGAGCTCGAACGCCTTCTGGCCGGTCGCGGCCATTACCGTCGGCAGATCCGGCGGGTTGTTGTCGAGCGGCATGACGTACGGAGCTGATCCGTACCAGTTGCTGGTGAGCGTTGCAGCCTGTGCAGGACTGCCCGCGAACGCGGCAATTGACGTGCCCAGAAGGGCGACGGCACTGGCACTGGCCAACGCGATGATTCGGTTGCGCCGCATACGGTTTCCTCTCTACTAACTCTCAGGAAACTTTCTTGTTAGTAGAGAGGTATAGCAGTCGTTGGGCCATTCGGCCATAGCTGTCGGACGATCGGTCCATGTCGCGTGGAGGTTGGCCCAATCCGATCGTGGCGCGTGCTCTCAAGTGGCCGATGTGGTCACGTTCGCGCACGAAACGTTGATCGGTAGCTATGCGGCGTGGCTCCGAGCCGCCGTGCGAAATGGTGCCGAAGCGTTGCCGCGTCACCGAATCCGGCGTGTGCCGCCACCGATTCGACGCCGAGCTCGGTCTCTTCGAGAAGGTGCCGGGCGAGCAGAACGCGTTGCGCGGTCAGCCAGTCGTGGGGTGTCACGCCGACCTCGGCGCGGAATCTTCGGGCGAACGTACGTGGCGCCATGTGGATGCGCTCGGCGAGATCGTCCACAGTGATCGGCTGGTCGAGATGTTCGACGATCCATGCCAACAGAGGGTCGAGCGAACCGGTCGAGTCGGCGGTGCGCGGCAGCGGTGCCTCGACGAACTGCGCCTGGCCGCCGTCACGGTGTGGCGGCACGACCATCCGGCGGGCGAGCGCGGTGGCGACCGCCGTCCCGTGGACCTTGCGGACGAGGTGCAGGCAGGCGTCGATGCCGGCGGCCGTACCGGCGCTCGTCAGCACCCGGCGGTCCTCGACGTAGAGCGAGTTCATCGCGACTTCGGCCAACGGATAGCGCCGAGCCAGTTCGTCCGCGTATCGCCAGTGGGTCGTGCATCGCCTGCCGTCCAGTAGCCCGGCCTGGGCGAGCACGAACGCGCCGGAGCACACACTCAAGATCCAAGCGCCGCGGGCGTGCGCGGCTCGCAACGTCTCCAGAACCACCTCGGGCACATGCGTGTCAATCAGGTACGCCGGGACCGCGACCAGATCGGCGGATTCGGCGAGGTCCAAGCCACCGGTCGGCGTGATGTGGAATCCGGACTTCGTCCGCACCGGCGCCGCGTCCACCGAGATCACATCGAACCGGTACGCCGGGAATCCGTCGGCTGCTCGATCCGTGCCGAACACTTCGCAGACGACGCCGAGTTCGAACGGTGCGATGTCCTCCATCGCGATAGCGACCACGTTGATGATGTCCACGACTTCATAATGGCAGAAATTCGATGGTCATGGGCAATCCTGCCACTGGTTGGCTCGAAATCGGTCAGTCAGCCTGATAGAAGAACAAAACTTCTTGGAGGCGCACCATGATCGGATTGATCGTTGCCGTGTTGATCGTGGCGGCGTTGGGGCTCGCTTCGCAGCTCGGATGGAGTGTCGATTCGCGTGACTACGCCGACTGGAGGCCAACCGACGCCGGTCAGCGAGTCGGCCGCGGGGCTTCGATTCTCTGACAATTCTTGACACCCTCTGCGCGCCGGAACAGGGTCATCCGGCAGGCTGTATGTATGGGTGGAAGCGACGACGCAGCACAGAACTGGTACGACGCGGATATCGAGCGCGTCATCGTCACCGAGGATCAGATCCGCGAGAAGACCGAGGAGCTGGCGCGCAAAGTCGCCGCCGACTACGCGCACGTGGACAGCGTGTTGTTGGTATGCATCCTCAAAGGCGCCGTGATGTTCATGGCGGACTTCTCGCGGGCCCTCGGACGCGAGGGTCAGACCGTCGAACTGGAGTTCATGGCGATCTCCTCGTACGGGCAGCGGTCGACGTCGTCCGGCGTCGTACGGATTCTCAAAGATCTTGATCGCGATATCGCCGGCCGCCACGTCATCGTGGTCGAGGACATCGTCGACTCCGGACTCACGCTCTCGTGGCTCCTGAAGTACCTCGAAAGCCGTACGGCAGCGTCGGTCGAGGTGGTCGCGCTGCTGCGTAAGCCCGATGCGATCCGGGTCCAGGTCGGCGTCAAGTACGTCGGATTCGATATCCCGACCGAATTCGTCGTCGGGTACGGCCTCGACTTCGCCGAGCGATACCGTGAGCTGCCCTACGTTGGCGTGCTCAAACCGAGCGTCTATGCGCGGGTATAGAGCGTCGGTGTGATCTACGCCGTATCGCCGCCTGCGTGAACAAGAGGTTCGCGCAGAGCGAACGGGCAATATAGGCGTTTTATGCTGATAAGGCGTAGGCGCCAGGCCGCGCCCCTCAGGCTTACGGTGTACCTTCAAATAGCCAGGGCCACCCTTCGCGTTTTGCCGTCGACCCGGAATGGCGCGATGAGTGCCGGTGGTGAAGTGTCGGCGCGTGCCGGGACTAGCTCTCTTACGGATCTGGAGGAGCTGGGCGTTTCGGCGTCCCAAAATCAAGTATGGAACGTAACCGTTTCTTGCGCCGCCCCACGATATGGGTGTTCCTCCTCGTGGCTGCTGCGATCTTGCTCAGCTTCTACTTCACGAGCGGGCCGAGCTACTCGACCGCCAAGACGTCTGAAGTGTTGGCGCAGATAAACGTGCCACCGGCCAGTACCAACATCAAGTCGGCCGTGATCGAGGACAAAGAGCAGACCGTTCAGCTCGACCTGAAGACCAAGATCAAGCTCGCCGACGGCACCTCGACCGACAAGATCCAGGCTCAGTTCCCCTCGGGCGCGGGCATGGACCAGGCCTACGACAGCCTCAAGGCCTTGCAGCAGGCGAACCAGACGACCACCTTGGATACCAAGGTCACCAAGGACAGCGTCTTGTTGACGTTGTTGTTCAACTTCCTGCCGATCGCCGCGATCGTGATCCTGCTGCTGTTCTTCATGTCGCAGGCGCAAGGCGGCGGCAGTCGTGTGCTCAATTTCGGTAAATCCAAAGCGAAGCTCATCTCGAAGGACACGCCGAAGACCACGTTTGCCGACGTCGCCGGCGCGAACGAGGCCGTCGAAGAGCTTCAGGAGATCAAGGACTTCCTCCAGAACCCGGCGAAGTACCAGGCATTGGGCGCGAAGATCCCGAAGGGCGTACTGCTCTTCGGCCCTCCCGGTACCGGTAAGACGCTGCTTGCGCGCGCCGTGGCCGGCGAGGCGGGCGTTCCGTTCTACACGATCTCCGGTTCGGACTTCGTCGAGATGTTCGTCGGTGTCGGTGCCTCCCGCGTACGTGACCTGTTCCAACAGGCCAAGGAGAATGCGCCCGCAATCGTGTTCGTCGACGAGATCGACGCCGTAGGTCGTCACCGCGGTGCCGGCCTGGGTGGCGGTCACGACGAGCGCGAGCAGACGCTCAACCAGCTGCTCGTCGAGATGGACGGCTTCGACACGAAGGGCGGCGTGATCCTGATCGCCGCCACGAACCGGCCCGACATCCTCGACCCCGCGCTTCTTCGTCCGGGCCGCTTCGACCGCCAGATCGCAGTCGACACGCCCGACATGGAAGGTCGCAAGCAGATTCTTCGGGTACACGCGAAGGGCAAGCCGTTCGCGCCGGACGTCGACCTTGACTCGGTCGCTCGCCGTACACCGGGATTCACGGGTGCCGACCTGGCGAACGTGATCAACGAGTCGGCGCTGCTGACCGCTCGTAGCGAGAGGCGCGCGATCACGAACGACTACCTGGAAGAGTCGATCGACCGGGTAACGGCCGGACCGGCTCGCCGCAGCCGGGTGATGAACGATCGCGAGAAGAAGATCACCGCGTACCACGAGGGTGGACATGCCCTGGTCGCCTGGGCGTTGCCACACTCCGCGCCGGTGCACAAGGTGACGATCCTGTCGCGTGCCCGGTCGCTTGGGCACACGCTGATTCTCCCGACCGAGGACAAGTACACGCAGACGCGGGCCGAGCTGATCGATACGTTGGCGTACGCGCTCGGTGGCCGTGCGGCGGAGGAGCTCGTTTACCACGAGCCGACCACCGGTGCCGGCA
Source organism: uncultured Actinomycetota bacterium (assembly GCA_963831705.1). Lineage (GTDB taxonomy): Bacteria > Actinomycetota > Actinomycetes > Mycobacteriales > Micromonosporaceae > DASQPR01. The sequence continues at coordinate 1,981,663 of CAWHRE010000010.1, forward strand.
ACGACATCGAGAAGGCAACCGCGATCGCTCGCGCCATGATCACCGAGTACGGCATGAGCTCGAAGCTGGGCGCCATCAAGTACGGCCAGACGGACGGCGAGCCGTTCCTCGGCCGGACCATGGGTCACCAGCGCGACTACTCCGAGTCGGTCTCGGCCGAGATCGACGCCGAAGTTCGGGGCCTCATCGAGATCGCGCACGACGAGGCGTGGGAGATCCTGGTCGAGTACCGCGACGTCCTCGACAACATCGTGCTCGAGCTGATCGAGAAGGAAACCATCACGCAGGCCGACATGGAGCGCATCTGCGCACGCGTCATCAAGCGCCCGCCGATGGCACCGTTCAGCACGTTCGGCAAGCGCAAGGTCTCGGACCAGCCGCCGGTGCTCACGCCCGCCGAGGTTGACGCGCAGGCTCAGGCATCCGCGAATGGTGTCCTGGCCGGCAGCGGCAACAGCTACGAGGACGGCGTCCACTGAACGTAGACGATCATGAGACGGACGGCGAGACGCTCGATTATCTCGCCGCCCGTCTCGTCAACGGGGAACTCGCCGGTGGCCCGGTCGGAGATGCGGTCGACCTGAAAAGGATCGAATTCGCGGTCCGGGAGATCCTGATCGCGATCGGCGAGGACCCTGATCGAGACGGCTTGCAGCGGACTCCGGGCCGGGTCGCCCGGGCGTACGCGGAGATGTTTGCCGGCCTCCGAGTCGATCCGGCCGACGTGCTGACGACGACGTTCGAGGCATGCCACGAAGAGATGGTCCTGGTCCGCAACATCGAGCTGTATTCGATGTGCGAACACCACTTGCTTCCGTTCCATGGCGTGGCGCACATCGGTTACATCCCCGGCACCGACGGGCGGATCACAGGCCTGTCGAAGTTGGCCCGGCTCGTGGACGTGTACGCGCGACGTCCTCAGGTGCAGGAGCGGTTGACGTCCCAGATCGCCGACCAGTTGTCCGAAACGCTCAAGGCACGTGGCGTGATCGTCGTGCTGGACTGCCAGCACCTGTGCATGGAGATGCGTGGAATCCAGAAGACGGGTGCCCGTACGACCACGTCCGCGGTACGCGGATTGTTCCGCGCCGATGCCAAGTCGCGCGCCGAGGCAATGAGCCTCATGCAGCAACGCTGATCGCCTCATCCGTCGCATATTCATCGCAGGATCGGGATCGCGCCGGTCGGCAGCAGGCCAGCGGCGTTGAACGTAGGTAGCGGTCCGACCGTCCGCAGTACGCCGAATCGATTCAGGTATCCCGACGCCATCGCCGCTCCGGCCGAGGCTGCGTCCGCGACGGCGTTCGCGATCTCCAGAAGCTTCTTGACCAGGTGAACGATGTTGCGAACGTTCGAACCGACGCTGAAGATCGTGTAGAGACCGGCGCTGGCCAGGCCGAGGACAAAGTCGATGGCAAGATCGCTGAGCGCCGTGATGATCGTGGTAGCCAGCACGATATTGGCTCGGACGCCCTTGGCGACTTGACGGTACGTGTCGGCAAGGCCAGCCAGCGGAGGAATGGCCTGCCCAAGATCTGCTGCGAAGTAGCCGAGGTTCCGACCACACATCCCGGCCACGTTGCCCGTCCAGACGGTTGGTACGAGCTGGGCGACATCGTCCACCGCATCTTGTGACATGCCCAGCATCGCGCCCAGGCTGTCGAATACGTCCGCGCATCGCAGCAGGCCCGGCCAGTCGCCGATGAACGGCGGGACGACATCCTGCACCACGTCGATGGGTCGGTCCAGGAGGCCGAGGTCCGCGGCGACCGAGGTGGCTCGCCAGATCGCGTCGCGAACCAGGCTGGTCGGGCTCAGCAAGTCGGACCACGACGCCTGGTACGGGAAGTCGTCCAGGTGGCTCGACGGAGGAATCAGGGCAATCGTGGGCGTGAGCCGGTCGTCGAAGATGGCCGGACCGTACGACCGCTCGGTCGGCGTCATGGCCGGAACGTTCGGCAGATCGCGGGGGAGACCGGCGATCGCGGCATCGGCGCGCTGGGCGGCCCGCAGGTCGGAGTGCGCATACGATTCGATAGCCGCCCTGATCCGTTCCGCGTCGTTCTGCGGATAGGCCAGTCGTGTCTCGACGAGATACCAACCGATTGTCGCCAGGACCCGTTGATGGGTGTGCCAGAGATTCATCAGCGTGAACGGCTGAATCGACGTGTTGTCCGCGACGTATGTCGTTGCGGTCGACAGATCAGTCGCTCGACGATCCAGGAACATTGGAAGTCCGGCCAGAGCCCTGCTGTTGACGCTGAACGTCACGATTGCCTCCACCCGTCGGCGAACACCTGCCTGCCATGCAACCGGTTCCGGCGTACGGCGGGCAATACCGAACGACGCACTGTGGACAGAGTGCCGTCAAATCGGACATCGATCATCCGGATCGTGGGATTGGCATCGGGCGAGCGGGCGCGGAGCTGGGCGTACTCCGGCTAAAGAAGTGAGAGCACGACTCCGAGCGCGAGAGGGATCGCGCAGATCAGCAAGCCGGCGCGCATGTTTTTGGGTTTGCGACCGTCTCGATTGAGCGCGAACAGCAGGTCAATGCTGACCACGCCGAGCAGGAAAGCGCCGGCCGGTACCGCGAAATCGAACGCCAGCGCGATCAACCGTGCACCATTCGAGCTGCTGCCGGACCGATTGATGAAGACGAGTGCGATCGTAGCGAGAAGCGCGTACCAACCGTATGGGATCAGGTTGCGCAGGCGCGGTTGCCAACTCGGCAGTAAACCGCCGCCAGATGGCGCCTCGGCGACGATTTCCAGGATCGCGTCCGATGCCCCAAGCGCGGCCCACGCGGCCGTCAGGGCGGCGTTCACGCCCGGCGTCGGATCCATCACGTCGGCCGGTACGAGGATCGACGCGTTCGATCGGTCCGAGGCATGCGGCTCAAGGACCGGAGCGGGTCGATGCGCATGCATCGCCGCATTGGTCAGTCGTGCACGTTGTTGCTCAATGCGTCGCCGTACGCCGGCCAGGTCGGTACGGGCGGACGTCGCGGAGCGCTCCTGAGACGCGACCGACGCCGAGGCGTTCCGGCGGGCCGCATCGAGCTCGGCGACTGCGTCGAGATAGGTCGCCCATGCGGTGCCGCGGGTTGCGGGCGCGGCATCATCCCCTCGCCGATGTCCATCGTGGACTCGGAACGTACGGGCGGTCGTGTGCGTGTCGGTGGTCATGAACGTTCCTCTCGAGAGCGAGCGAACGGCACGATGACCTCGGTCCGGGAGGTATGCCGGTCATGGAGAAGTACGCGATTCGGTCCGGGCTTCCAGTCGAGATCGGCCTCACCGAGGAATCGGGCGGCGTCGTTCACGGGCACGTTGAGCAGCACGATCCCGGCAACGTCGTCACGCCCCGCCGCCCCGCCGGTGTCTTCGCCGAAGCGTCGCAGACCCCTCCACCAACCGATCAGATGCGATCGGTTGGCGGGACCGTCGCGAAGGAATCCCCGCAGGTCACCGCTGGTGCCGTCCATGCCGAAGCCAATCACGTACGTATTCGAGGCATCCGACTCCAACACGATGCGCAGGCCGTTGGCGTCCACGACCGTGGTCGGATGTCCGGCTGCGGTCAGCGTGTCGGCGAGCGCTGGAGCCACGTCCTCGGCGGCCGCAACGAGTGGCGCGATGACGAAACTGACCGAGCCGGGCTTGTGTTGAGCCGCAAGCGATCGCGCGGCCGCGTCGAGCAGGGCGGCGCCCGATTCGCTGGGCCCAATGACGGCGATGTGCCGTCCCGGCGTCGCGTCGAGCGGGAACGTCGCCTCGCTCGACGTCACGTCCATCGATCGTCCGAGGTACGCGGCCGGGCGCCGAGATCGTGGAATCTTCACCGGGAGATCCGGTCGACCGTAGCCCTCGAACACGTACGGCGCCTTCGCTCCGGCCGGACGCGCGAGCCAGAGACGTCGGCGCAGCGTGGCCAGGGTTCTTGGTTCGGCGTGCGGATCGGGGAACTCGACCAGGCGTTCGTGTGCTCGGGAGGCGTTGGCCGGTCCGCCGAACCCGCCGGCGGTGTTCACGATGGCCGTACCGAGTCGGAGCGCATCGGCGGCGTTGTTCCGGGTATCGAGCACATCCGCGCCGCCCGGAAGCGCGATCCGGACCGGGATTTGCCCGAAGAACGAATCCCGCTTCGCATACAGGGTCTCGAAGTCGCCATCGCGCAACGATCGGCTCGCCAGGATTAGGTGGATGCCGAACGTACGGCCCTTTCTGGCGACCGAGTCCAGCAGCGTGAGCGCCTGCGATGCAATCCGGTCGCCGCCACTGAGCAGCGCCGGGAATTCGTCGATGACGCACAGAATGCGCGGCAGGATGGCGGTGGCACGCATCTCCGTGAACCGGCTTACGCCAGCGGCCGCGAACATCTCTGAGCGGCGACCCATTTCCGCCTCGAGTTCGCGCAGGACCGCCAGCCCGTACGCTCGATCCGATTCAATCCCGACCGCACGCGTGTGTGGCATCCAGGACGGTTCGAGTTCCGTCGGTGTGAACTCCGGGAATGAGGCACCATCTTTGAAATCAAGGAGGTAGAGCGTCAGGTCCGTCGGCGAGTAGCGGCTGCAAAGTCCATAAAGGACGTTAATGAGGTACGCCGTCTTCCCGGCACCGGAGCGGCCGCCGATCAACCAGTGCGGCGTCAGATCGTTCAACCGCAGCGTCAGCGGGGCGTTTCCCGTCACACCGACCATCGTGGCCAGGCCATCGGTGGCATCACTCTGCCAGCTTTCGGTCGGCAGGAGATCAGTGAGCCGTAGCGTGGCGGCGGCTTCGGCTTGCGCGCCGACCCGCTGGCACACGTCGTCGATCAGGGCCGTAGGCGGATCGCGGTCCAGATTGACCGGCGAATTCAACGAGCCATCCGCGCCAAACCGGCCGTATGGAGGATCCTCGATAACGGTCGCGGCACCCTGGAAACGGATGTGCGTCGTGTTCGGCAGCCGTCGCTTCGCCGGCCAATCGCCGATCAACAGGTGCAGGCGGGCCTGAGGTCCGACGTCGGCCAACTCCTGGATTCTCGCGAGGTCGCTTTCATCGGCGCCGGCGGGCCGTCCAGCGATTGCGAGCAACAGGTGACGACCGGGCGGAGCGGGTACGCGTACCCACTGTTCTGCCTCGGCGAGCAACGCCCGCAGGCCCGCGACATCCGCAACCGGGCGCGGCATCAGGCGACCATCGAACAAGCCGGCGAACGACGCGAACGTGATTCCGGTCGGGTCTACGGCCCGGACCCGCAACGCACCCGGCGTGGTTGCGGCGATCAAACGCAAGAGCACAGATCGGAGAAGCGCGGTGGTACGCAGGTCATGCCGTGCGCCGTCGACCGCGATGTGGCCGATACCGATCAACGGGACGACGACCGGGAACGACGCGTCGGGCAGCGGATGAGCGACGCCGATCCGTACCGCGGGAGCCGGACCGGACTCCGTACCCGTCGGCAAATTGATCGAAGCGTCGATGGTGGCGGAGAGCCAGCCCGGAGCCGCGGCTTCGGCCAGTTCGGTGAGGCGTACGGCGAGCTCGCGTTGGCGAGCAACCAATCGAGGCGGCGACACCCCGGGTGTGAACAGATCCAAGGACGCCGCTGCGGCGTCCGTCGTAGCTACCGCCTGCCGATGTAGGGCAGCGGCGCGATCGATGTTGGTGCGTACGCGAGCCAACCGTTCACCTCCTCGGTCCTCTGACCGTAGACCAGTCGGCGCTCGACATCGGTCATCGTGACTCGGCGGTTCAGGTGTCATCTTCTGTATGACACGTCGGCCTTCGGAATGCTGGAGCAGTTTGGTCGATGTTGTAGCCCGATTTACATTGACTCGGGCTTGGGCTGGTGGGGTCGTTGGTTGAACCTGTCCTTGTACGGTCGGTTCCTTGGTTGAGCGGGCCTCGTGCGGCTGGGGTTGGCGGTCGAGTCGGCCTCATGTGGCCGAGGTCGTTGGCTGAGGCTCCCCGGCGGGCTCGTTGGTTGAGTCGATGTCATGTGGGCGGGTCGTCGGTTTGAGCGGGCGTCGTTCGGGCGGGCTCGTTGGTTAAGCCGACCTCCTGTCGGCGGGTCGTGCTTTGAGCTGGCCCCGGGTGGGTGCGTGGTTGGTCGAGTTGGCTGATATGCCGATCTGAGCTGGGCCAAGTTGTCGACGTTCGCACGCTGGCGTTGTGTTCGTGGGGTTTGTGTTCGTAGGCGGCGGTTTGGTGGCGGGCCAAGTCGGTTGGCGGGGCGCTTCTGGGTTTGGGTCTGTGATCGGTCACCCTCAGAGATCTCGCAGTCCCCTGCGGCCGACTAATGAGATGAACTTCTGCGTTTGATGTATGCCCAGACCGCTAGCAACGCGAGGACGACGAGAACTGCTCCAGTGATCGGGAGCCAACGGCCTTCGTTCGCGATCGGTGCGGCAGCATGGCTCGGGTTGCCCTGGGTCGGCGGGGCTTGGCTCGTTGGAGCGACCGTGGGAGTCGGTGTCGCGCTCGAGCTTGAATCGGTGAGAAGTGGGACGTTGGCAGTCAAGGCGGCAACAATATTGAGTTCGCCGTATCCGTACTCGTCATCTCGACCTTTGGGTCCCTTGTCTATTGCGGTCGCTGTTAGCCGGTGGATGACCTCGACAGCAGACAGCTTTGGAAACCGAGAACGTACGAGGGCCGCTGCGCCGGCAATGATCGCCGTGGAATTGCTGGTTCCGCTGCCTGTGATGTAGGTGTGGTTGATGCCGTCCGAATAGATGTTGGTGGCGGGAGCAGCCAGAACTACCTCTGGCCCGGTAACGGAGATAGCAGCGTGGTTGCCATGCTCATCCGTACCGGCAGCAGCAATAACCCCCGGATACGCCGCCGGAAACGCAGCCGATCGGAAATCGCTTGTATTTCCGATCGCAGCGACGATAACGATATCCTTAGACTCAGCGTAGCGGACAGCTTGCGCAACTGCATCGTCGTCGATGCCTATTCCAAGCGAGATCGAAATTACTGAAGCCCCGTGATTAGCGGCCCATCTAACGCCATTTGCTAGCCGAGACGGAGCGAGGTCGAACGTCGAGGATTGTGTCCTGCACGGAAGAATATTCGCAGCGGGCGCGACGCCCAGTATCCCATCAGATCCGGCCGGCCCGTGTCCATGTCCCGCAATCAATGCCGCCATAGCCGTTCCGTGTCCTGCAAGATCTATTTCTCCATTGCCGTATCCCAATGGCCGAGTCGGATCGCTGAGATCCGTTCCGGTAGCGACGTTTCCCTCCAGGTCTGGATTCGTCGAGTCAACCCCTGAATCCAACACCGCGACCGTCTCGTGAACTCCACTCGAGTATCGTTGCGCAGTCGCCAGGTTTAGCGTGGCTATCATCCACTCATGACCGCGAATTGTCTCGTTATCCGCAAGCACCGTAGGAGTTCCGATCGCAAAGATGGAAATGGCGATAAAACGCACTAGGCCATTTGATGCGATCAACGGTCAATCCCAATCACGCCGGGACCAGGATCATGAACCGCAGGTTCGTCAATTCGCGGAACGAGTAAACTAGGAACCGTCACGAGGGCGTTTGGAGTGCTCTTGATAGGCCTACGCCTGGGCCGTGCGCCACGTTGGCTCGTTCGGGTCAATGCGCCCACCGGCGCTGCTGGGAAAGCGACATTATCTTGGTTTGGTGTCCCATAGCCAGGTCTTGTCGACAACTCGGTGGGTGCATCGACTTGGTGGATCCCCGTTTCTTGGGCGCTCGCGACGCCCGGTTCGCTAGTAGCCCGACGATCTTGACGTGGGTAGCTCGGTTTAACCGCCACACCAGCCACACTCAGGATTCCAACGGATAAACCCGATACGACATCCATTCGATGACTCAATGTCGGTAAAGGCAGGGCCGTCAGCGGCCCGGTTTTAGACCGTCGAGGACTCGGCTGCGACGCTACCGAGTCCTCGACGGGCGTGGTCATCGAATCGTTCTGGTTCGTATTTCCCTGAGGAATCTCAGATGAAAGAGAGCCGGTCGAGACTGAAGTCGCCGTCTCCTGGCCGGTTCGATTTGGGGGAAGATAGTTTTGCGGCTTCTGCAGTTGTAATCTGCTCTCGAAAATGATTTCATCCGTCTGGTCCATCAGTTTGTGCGCCGCATCGTTCAACGACTTCTTCGCATTCGTCGGATCTGTGGTGTCAGGAATATTCGTGACTTGGGCTTGCCAATTACGCTGCAAGAGGTCGATTCCCAATCTAGCATTCTCTAACGCGTCTAGAACTGCGGATCTTGCACGGCTATTGGCGTCGGCAGCATCGGCCGTGGTGGCCAACGACTGATCCAAGTCCTCTAATAGATACATATATTCGACCGCCGCGCTGCTGTACTTCGTGGGCCATGCATCGGCGAGTTCCGCTCGGGCTTTTGCGAGGACTCTTCGGTGCGCATCAAGAGTAGAGAAGGCGATCTGCCATGCGATCGCCTGGTCCCAAGCATCTTGATATTGCCGATTCAACATGGTGGCAATTTCTGGCACACTGAATTGTGTCCATTTGTAGTAAGATTCCGGGAGTCTCATGGTCGGCCATCCAACGGACTCGTTGCGTTCACGGCCAGATTTAGCGCTGGCGTTATGTTCGCAATCGTGGTGTGGGCTAGCATGTCGCTCGAGGAGTACCGGTCAGCAATCTCGAGCGCCGCACTGGCTAGTATCGAGATGCCTTTTTGAATAGCTCTAAGCTGATCAATCATGCCCGATACGCATGCGGCATGTTGGATGTTCATCAGTTGAAGGTCCTCGCTGGGGAGGTCTGGACCGATGTCGCCACCACCGGCAAGCGCGTTAGAGACACTTGCCATCATGGGCGAGAGGTCGTCGTCCAGTTGTCCGCGGAGAAAGACGCCAAATTGGCGGAGAGTCTGAATGTCGACCCTGACCTCTGCCGGTGGCTGGTAGCTGTACTGCGTTGGCAAGTCCACGACTGTGACTCCCGCTCGGTCGAACACGACGGTTTAATCGAAGTCTATCGGTTTGCCGATCGTACAAAAGTTATCCACAGGCGTAAATTTCTCGTGGCTGTCTGGCTGCGTCTAGGTCGAGAGTTCGCTACTCTGTAGCGATGGATCCAAGGCTGCCTGGCGAGCCAGGAGCATCTCTGCGATCTCCGAACGACAACGAGGATGTTGCGGGGACCCGAAACTGGTCCAAAGGCAGCGCACTCACTCCGCCGGCACTATTTGTCGCGCTTGCTCCGTCCGAACCGCCGCCGGGAGCGCTTCGGTCTGGCTCGATGTCGAGATGGCCAAGGCGGTCATGGGTTGTTGCCGCAGTGGCCGTGGTCCTGTGTGCTGGCGCAGTCGTCTGTGCGTTCAGTAAATACAATGACGCTACAAAACCTGACCGTAGTGCGCCAGACGTGGTTGTAGACAGCTACCTGCAGGCGTTCTTGGTAGACCGAGATGACTCTGAAGCGGCCCAGTTCACATGCCAGGATGCTGCCGGACTTGAAGATTTCGTGGCTTTCCGATCTACCTTGACGAATCGCGAGCGGGCCCTCGGAGTTCATATAAGCGTTTCGTGGGGTGCACTCGACGTCAGCCCAACTGGGCCGAGCGCTGCGAGTGTCAGTGTTACGCTTACAGAATCTGCAACGATCGATGGAACGGTTGAAGATCTAAACAGCCAATGGATCTTTGAAGATCATCAGGATCCAGAATGGCGAGTCTGTTCGGCCACCATGTCTCGCTAGTCCGCGGGAGTTGCCCTATTCGATCCACAGATAGGTAGATCGGGACTTCGCGGGTACGGGGCGGCTTTCCGCTCCAGCCCCACCGGTACCAGTCGAGCTCGGTGCAGACCCGTGCACATATGTCACCCTCGGTGTTTTGGTATGGCTCGGTTACCGCTCGCAGGTCCCGCGTGGACTTTGGACCGTCGGCCTGTACGAGACGTCGTCCGGTGATGCCGGTCGCGTTGCGGATGGGTACCGGCTCTCGCCGTGGCGGTGCATCCAACGAGACGAGCCGGCTGAACAGATCCGACGGATTTGTGTCGGACGCAGATGCGGACTCAATCTCTACCCATACCCGATCGATTGGCACCAGCGGTGCGAAGACCTCGATCTGTTCGGCCTCTGCTCGGTACCACTCATGCTCTGGTAGCACCGGCACGTAAGTCCGGCTGGCCTGCACGACTGGAGTGTCTCCACGAAGATCTCCACGCCAGCCGAAGCCGGGTAGTCCAATCAACAGGCGTCTCCCGCGAAGGTCGGTACGACCGGCGGCCGGCGCCGGGACGATTGCCTGGGGCGTGACGGGGTCGACGGTTTCGGGTGTCCATTCAGGCTCGGTCATCGCGCGTTGCCGATCACGGCTTTCCAGTGAGGGAAGCCCCCTGCTGGGCCATAAACTGCACCGGATCGATCGCCCCCGTCGGGCTGCGATCGCCATTGATATGTACCTCGAAATGGCAATGTGGCCCGCTGGCGTGCCCGCTCATTCCGACGTGACCAATCGGTTGACCTGCCGTGACCTGCTGTCCAACGGTCACCAGAGGTCGCGATTCCATGTGGCAGTACCTCGTAATGATGCCGCCTGCGTGCTCGATCTCCACGTACCAACCACATCCGCCGATGTTCAGCCCACCATCGCGATCGCAACTGTAGGGAGCCCCTGCACTTGTCGATGCTTGGCACGCCACAACTGAGACGACGCCGGCCGACGCCGCCCGGATCACCGTACCGCGCGCTACAGCAAGGTCTACGCCATTGTGCGCCGGCCGCTCCGGAGTACGGAATCCCGAAGTGATCGTGAATCCAACGACCGGCACAGTCCAGCCGGAGGCGGCAATCTGGCCGGGGCCGGTACACGTGGACTCGACCTCCGAACCCACTCCACGGGCGGCACCGTCGGCCAGCGCGTTGACGATGGCGGTAGCGAATGGTTCATGTTTCGCGTATGCGTCCGGGAATGCACTCCGCTGAACGGCCTGCGCTGCTTCGGTTAACGGCAGCGTCTGCCAGTTCGGAACCTTGACGAGATGCTCATAAAACTTGGTCGTTGCGTAGACCGGATCAAGGATCTGTGCGACTGTGCCCCAGCCCTGGCTCGGGCGTTGTTGAAAGAGTCCGAGCGAGTCGTGGTCGTTGGAAGCGCCGAGATTAGGTAGATTTCGCAGGTCAGATTCTTGCAGAGCGGTCGCAATCGCGATCACCCACCCACGCGGTGGAACGCTTCGCTGTTGGCCTACCGCGATAATGACAGCGGCATCATGGGTCTGGTCGGACGCCAACGACGATACGGTCGGCAGTTTGCCCCCGGGAGCAACGGTGCCGTGCTGACCGCACGCGGTCGTGTTGCTCTGCGTTTGAGCGTCGGAGCCACCTGATCCGTAACCTCCGACGACGTATACCGTCACGACACCGAGGCAGCAGACAATGGCGAGTGCCGCCAAACCAGCAAGTCCGAGAATGACTCTCGTTCGCATCTTCATGGCGACTCAGTTCCGGTTCCAGTCAACCGACTGGACCAGCCATACACCGTTGGGCCCGGTAAGGCCGAGAACGAGCGTTCCTCCATCCATCGGAATGCTGATCTGCACGTATGTTGAGGCGAAGTAGGTGCTGGTCGGCGTCCCAACGACGCGAGTCGCAGGTACGTCGCTCGGGTCAACGCCATCAAACTGCGCCGCCAGGTCCGGCGTGCAGTAGGACGTGATCGCTTGGTACCACGCCGCTTCGGTGACGCCGTCATGACGCAGCCATGTATGGGCAAAATCGGTAGCGACGGTTGTGGGGGTCGCGGCACGTGGACTAGTACTCGGGGGTGGCGGAGGAGCGAAGCTGGTCAGCCCGTCGTCCGGCTCGCTGGAGATCGACGGTATCGGTGAGCTGGTTACGGATATTGTGACACCCGAATTCGCTCCCAGATCCCTGTGCGGCAGCACTTTGGCGACTGCTATCACAGCCACAACCAGAGCAATGAGCCCGAGCCCAACCCCGTAGCGAAGTCCGATCGCACGAAAGATCTGGCGCATTTACATCAACTCCCGACCGTGCTCGACTCCGGCCGGCGTGTCGGACGAGGGTCAGCCGTAGGTTCGGAAGTACTTGCGGGACGGTAGATCGCGTAGTTCGAGGGTGAGTCCGGGACATCCGGCTCCGTCCAATCGCCAGCCGGTCGGCGAGGAGACGTAGTCTCCGGCCGAGATGTCCGCTCGACGGCCCGTGGCGCAGGCGCATCGCTGGAGCCGCCGCCGACTGTGACGAGATCCTCGGTACGCGATTCGGGCCGAAGTACGCGGACATCCGGCTCGCCCGCTCGCGGACGTCCGAACCGGGGTTCAGCTGTTCCGCCGGGCGTAGCGATCTCGAGCCGAGCCGCATCACGTGCGTCCCGAAGGAAACGGCGATGCCACGTACCGGCGGAGACGATGGCAGCAGTGGAATCCTTGCCACCCATTTGAGTGATCCGACGATACGGCCTGAGCAAGAGCCAACCGACCACGCCGACCAACCAGACGAGCACCACTTGAAGCCAGCCAGGCAGCGTCGCGGTGTCCATGATCAGGTCAACGGCAAAGAGATAAACCGCCGCTCCGGTCCCGAAGATAATGATGTTGAAGATCGCAGCGAGTACGGCGTTGGCCAAGCGCCGAAGCCCGGAGCTCGCCGGTCGCAGAAGCCCGATCGTTCCGAGGATCGGCGATGCGATGACCGCCCACCGGAAGATCAGAAAGCCGATGAGTACGAGAATCGAGGCAGTGATATCGAACATTCCGAAGAACAGCGACGACAGGATTGCAATGAACCCGGCACCGATGCGATCCATTCCTTGTTCGCCCTGCAGATAGCTATATGCCTGCGGATCCTCAGTCTTGATTTGCTGAGCAACCTTCATCCATGTCATGCTGTTTGCGCGATCGTAGCGCGTTGCGAGTGTCAGGATGATTTGCAATTTGTTGCTGATTCCGCCCACGTCAACGACTTCGAGTCATACAGAACCGGGCCGTACTTGACGGCAGTGGGGCTATCGGCTGACCCCAAAAGCCCTCGAAGCCAGTTCTTATAGATCATGTTCCGCGTAGCCGTGTCGCTTGCTCGCACGGCGGGCGTTCGGTGGTCAACACAGTCATCCGGCACATCGGACAGACACTTCGATGGCGGCAACGTATCTGACTGGGGGCCGATAGCGGTATGAACGACGTTGAGGCCGCCGACGAGTGTTGAGTCCGCGAGGTGCGCCGACCGTACCGGCCACGCGGCGATTGCTGTCACGATCACCATCACGAAGATCGCCCAACCGGCGGTTGTGACGGCATTGCTCATATCCGACTGGCGCGAGCGCCACAATAGATACAGGCCCACTACGGCGAGCGTCAGCGATCCGAAGACCGTGAACACCTTCGCGTACAGAGATTTCGTCGCAGTATCGACGAGCGGATCAGCCCAGCCCCACATACTCTGCGGCTCCCAGGCAAATTCGCGCAGTGCATCAGCGGCGCCGATGATCGCCGACGCAATCATGAATTCACCGTTTGCGATGGTGTCCTCGAACGAGCTGGCGGGATGCGTCAACGGTGATACGCAGCCCTGGTCGTACGTCGTGTAGTCGTATCCGGCGTATCCGTACTGGCTATATATCCCGGTGGGTCCGTTGAGCTTGGAAGAGGCTGGTTCTGAGGCGAACCAACCGGCCAGGCCGGCGTCTGGCGCCTCCGGTACCGGCGCAGACAGACATTGCAGCTGGGACGCGGTTAGATCCTGCAACTTTCCGACGCACATGGTGAAGTTCGACGGCGACTGCCATTGGGCGACCGAACATTGCCCGGACAACGTGCCGGGTGCCGCCGCTGCAGGCGTCGGGTTGACCATGACGACCAGAGCCAGCAGCATGACAGCGGCCATGAACGCGACAAAGCGCTCGCCGACCGATGGGCCGGCCTCGCGTGAGGTCATCACGCCTCCGCATCGAGGGGGGTGGGTGCGGTGGGTGGTGCGTTGGACGGCGTCGTATCCAAGTACGAGAGCAGGCCTTTCACGTACGAGACGTCTACGCGGATCTTCTGAACCCGACCGTCCACGTCACGCATGACGAATTCGCGGAATCCGAGACGGTCCGACGACCCGGTGTCGGTAGCCGAGAGGGAGGCGAGCGTCTCCTCGTAACCGTCGTCGGTCGGTACGCGCAACAGCCGCAATGCCTCGGCGGCGATCTGGGGATCCGAGGCGATACGCCCGACGAATACCGTCGAAACCAGGTTCTGTACGTCGAGACCGAGGATGTCCTGGGGGTTCTGGGAGGCGACAAGCGCTGCCAGGTTCCATTTGCGACTGTCTCGAGCGAGCCGGACCAGGAACGAGCGCCCGGATCGCCAGCCCTCCATGAAGTGGCCCTCGTCGAGGCCGACGAGCTTGCGTGCGTGCATCGATCCGCCGTAGCAACGGCGTACGGCCAGGCGGTGCGCAGTGTGCAGCATCGGAAGCGCGAGGGATTCCTCGGCCGACCAGTACTCTCGCTCGATCTTGAGATCCGGCAATCGGAGGCCGGCCATTGTGATCACCGTGAGTGCCGCATCCGAGCCGAGCAGGCCGGGCGGAGGCGTTCCGAAGAAGAGCATCGCGAGCGGCATCTCGGCCGTGTCGAGCAGCAGGTGTGCCAGCTCACGTGCGGTCGGATCACCGAGTTCGGACAGGCAGCGCACGATGTCGTCGAGCGACGAGGTCTCCTCGGCCGGTACCGCCCGAACGGCATGCCGAAGCAGCGTCGCGGTCGATGCCTCACGGGCGACCTGCGGCGGGACCAGCATCGAGCAGATGTCCTGGACGAGCATCCGTCGCTCGGCACGCGCATTGGACAGGGCGATCTCGAATTCGCGATCGCCGGTAGGGCCAGGTCCGAAGTGTTCGCGCAACGGCGTCGGGATCAGGGCGTACGGGGCTAGCGTGCCCTGTTCAGATCCGGTCAGATTCAGTACGCGCGAGTAGGGCGCCAACTCGGGCATCGCGGCCAACCGTGCCAGCGGGCCGGACGGATCGAGGAGCGTGACCTGGACGCCTCGGCGGGCGGCCAGATATCCGAGCGCACCGAGCAGCGTCGACTTTCCACCGCCGGGCTCGGCGACGAATACGGCGAGGCCGGATCGTTCGCGGATCTCCATCGGAAAATGCAGGTCGAGGAAGACCGGGCGGCGGCAGGTACCCGCGGTACGGCCGATCAGATCGCCACGGTTGTCGCCGACCTTCGACGCGGCCTGCGGTAACGCAGCGGCCAGCAGCTTCGTGGGCATCCGACGTACGTAGCCGGTGTTCGCAACGGGCTCGCCCGGAATGAACTCCCGTGCCAGCCAATCCTGGTTCTTCGGGTGCTGAAGCGAGATTCGCAGTTCCCGCGAGTAGAGCGCAGTCAGGCGCCGGGCGCGTTCGAGACATTCCTCGCGGTCCTTGCCGCTGACCGCGATTCGGTGCCAGCCGTGGGCGCGTGACGAATCGACCGGTAGGCCGGTCGTCATCTCGTCGCCGATCCGAAGTGCTCGTTGCGCGAGTCGCTCCAGTTCCGGCGGAGCATCCATTCCGTGCTCGGCGTAGTCGAGTTGCTGCGAGCGGATCATCCGGAGCCGGTGCTCGAGGTTACGGAACGAGTCGTTCGGGCCGAGAATGTCGACGCGCGACGACAGCTCCATCGGCCAGGGCAACCGCTCGTGGAAGTGCAGCCAGGGCTCGTGCCGTTCCGGAATCTCCAGCGGCTCCATTCGGCCGACCGCGAGTACGGCGACGTGCCGCTCCTCGCCGGTGATTCGATTCACGAGCTTTACCGTCGTGCCGTACGGCGTGCGGTAGCGCTCGATCTGTTCGGTAATGGCGAGCAGATCGCCCCGTTCCCACTGGCCGTGCTCGACCGGCGAGATCTTCGGCGGCGCCATGCCGAGCGCGACCGACCGGTACAGCAGCCATTCGAGTTCCTGTGCGGTGGACCGTCGTCCACGCATACCAAAAGCACCGAGCACCTCGTCGAATTGTTCGACGGTGCGGGCCATCCGCTTCCGCTCGCCCTCCGGCACGCCCTTGCCGAACAGATTCGAGACGCGCTCGGAGAACGATGCACCGAAAGAGCGGCGAGCAAACGTCACGCCGAGGTACGTCTGCCCTTCCGCGTGATTGATCGACCGCAGGTGATGCTGGGCGGCAACCACATGATCGGACCACGACGGGGCACCGGCGACCGAGGGCAGCGGCGACGGTGTATTGCGGTCCATCGCGCGAGCCCAGTCGTCAGCCGCGAACGGCCTGGTGGTGCGCCTGATGTGGAGACGGAACCCGGCGAGTCCGGAGTATTGCTCCGCGATCGCGGAGAGCAGGGTCTCGCGTTCGGGATCGGGACGGAATGCCCAGCGCACCTCGGGGACCGAGTACCAGGCGGTCACGGCGTTCGGGGTGAACGTCAGGTGGCCGGCGATCTCGGTGATCGCAAGTTCGGCGGAAGCGTCACGGTCCTTCGTCTTGGGCTGCCCCGCCGACGCCGGCCGGGAACCGGGCGTGCGGGTCGGAACGCCAGGCTTCGTACCCTTCGGCGTCGACGATCGCTCGCGTGGCGGGCTCGACGAAGTCGAGGATGTGGATGTTGAGGATGTGGGTGTTGAGGACGACGAACGTTGGCGAGGCTCACTCAACGATCGGGAATCAGCTGTCGACCGAGCACGATCGTCCTGCGCCACGAAAGCTGACGACCGAGCACGATCGTCCTGCGCCACGAAGGATGACGACGGTGCGCGTTCATCCTCTGGAGCAAAAGATGACCGCGCGACCGGAGAAGTATCCGGCGCCCAGGTCGCATCGAGCATCTCATCGAGATCACCATCGTCCTCGCGGACGTCGACAGGCCCGTGAGCTTCCAACGAGGCCGGCCGACGATGCTGTCCGGCGGTGATGTCCGGCTCCTCGGCCACGGTGTCGACCAGCCCGAGAAAGGGCGACTCGATCTCTTCCCAGTCGGGCTCGGCCTTCGCCGCTGTACGCGAAGCCAGCGGCCGTGGCGCCTGGAATACCGCTACCGAACCCTGTGGCAGCGTGCTGACCTCGACCGCGTCGACATCCTCACGCGCGCTCGACGGCTCGGGTTCGCGAGACCGGGGCGGGGAGGTGCTCATGCCGTACTGCTCCGGCGATGGATCGGCCCGTCGACCGACTCGCGAATGTGGATGCGCGACGCGACCAACCGCTTCTCGCGTCGCTCGGCGATCGGCTCGCGAGTGGAGTGCCAGTCGGTCAGCGCCGTACGGATCACCATGCGCGCGGGTCGATCGGGGTCGACGTGCCGGAAGATGAACGACGTCGACACGATCGCGAGCGCGATTTCCCAGGCTGGGAAGATGTCGACGTGTAACGTGAATAAATAGTGGATGAACATGAATAGAGGTACGAGAACGACGAAGACACCGTACTGCGCATACGACAACTGAACCGGCAGCGTGTAACCCGGGGGTCCTAGATAGACCAGCCGAGCCCGGTAGATGTCATCGTCTGTACGTAGCCGCATCTCGGTCTACTTGAAGGCCAGGCCGATGAGATAGTCCCCGACGAAGAACAGCGAGACCGCGCCCGCGATGAACGCGAGTCCGATGATCGCGATGGCCGAACTCGTCAGTACGCGTGACAGTTCGCCCTTGCTGGCGCGGCCGAGAAAGATGACACCGAGGACGGCGAGCAGGATCGGTGCGATCTTGCTGGCGAAGAACGAAACGATGCCCTGAGTGTTGATCTCCTTCGGCTGCGGCGTATCAGCCAGGATGTGGCTGTGGACGGAGCCGGACAGCAGTACAGCGTGGGCCAGCGATATTAAGATCATCTATATCCCTCCCGCACGCCGTGCGATGTCGTACGTGTGGGTTTCGACGAATGTGGCGTAGTCCGAGACCTGACAACAGCTTTGGTGAATATTGCAGAGCGTACGTTGCCGTCCCCTACCGAACAAGAAGCGGGCGTTCGTGGTGGATGCCCGTGAATCATCATGAACATGCCTCATGCAGGGGTTTTACGAAGATCCGCAGCTCACGGTTCACTCATCGGTGCGAAGATCATTCACATCCGTGACTACGCGATTACCGAGCCGACACCGATTGGCGTGGTATCCCTATAACCGACAAATAGCAGCATTGGTCGCGAACGACGCCGCGGCACAACATGGAATTCACGAACAACTAAGGTGACGTGTGTGACGGACGCTCTGTTGCACCGGATGGCCGATGACCCTGTCGTCATGGGCGTCCTCAACGTCACACCGGATTCGTTCTCGGATGGTGGCCGCTACCAAGGCATCGAAGCCGCGATCGAGCACGCCCTGCTCATGGTGGCCGAGGGCGCGCACATCGTGGATATCGGCGGTGAATCGACCCGACCGGGCGCCGAGCGGATCGACGCGAGCGTCGAGATCGGCCGGGTCGTTCCGGTGATCCGCGAAATTGCTTCGGCCGGCGTACTGGTCAGCGTCGACACCACGCGTGCCGAGGTCGCGAGTGCGGCGCTCACCGCGGGTGCGGTGGTTGTGAACGACGTCTCGGGCGGACTCGCGGACCCGCTGATGGCGAAGGTGGTTGCGGACGCTCAGTGCCCGTGGGTATTGATGCACTGGCGAGGCCATTCGCGCGAGATGTCGCAGCTCGCGACGTACACCGACGTCGTTGCGGAGGTGTGCACCGAGCTTCGCCAGCGGGCGCATGCCGCGCTCGATGCAGGCGTCGATGGCGATCGCATCATTCTGGATCCCGGCCTCGGATTCGCGAAGACGGCCGAGCACAACTGGACCCTGTCCGCGCACCTCGACGCCGTACTCGCGCTGGGTTATCCGGTTCTTTTCGGTGCGAGCCGGAAGTCGTATCTGGGAGCCCTGCTCGCGGATGACACTGGTGTGCCGCGACCGGTGGCCAACCGCACCGCCGCGACGGTCGCGACCACCGTCCTCGCGGTCGAAGCGGGTGTGTGGGGCGTTCGCGTGCACGACGTCGAAGCGAACGTCGACGCGATCCGAGTCTGGCGCGCGACCAGGGCACACCGATGACCGACCGGATCTCGTTGACCGGCCTCCGTGCGCACGGCACGCACGGTGTCTATGCGTTCGAGCGCTCGGCCGGCCAGGACTTCGTCGTCGATGTCACGCTGGAGCTCGATCTGGCCATCGCGGCGGCCAGCGACGGTGTCGCGGATACCGTGCACTACGGGGAACTGGCGGATGCACTCGTCGAGGTGATCACCGGTCCTCCGGTCAACTTGATCGAGACTCTGGCGCACCGGCTCATCGAGGTCTGCCTGCGCGACCTGCGCGTCGATGCGGCCACCGTGACGGTGCACAAGCCGCAGGCGCCGATCGCCCACACGTTCGCCGACGTCGCCGTGACGCTGCGAAGGGAACGGCCGTGACGAACGCGCTGCTGTCGCTCGGCAGCAACCAGGGTGATCGATTTGAACACCTTCGAGCCGCCGTCGACGCCTTGGACGACGTGCTTTTTCTGGTTTCGGGCGTCTACGAAACGCCGCCGTGGGGCGACCCCGATCAGCCGGCTTACCTGAATGCCGCGGCGCTCGTCGCGGGCGAGGAGGTCGCGGCCGGCTGGCTTGCGCGTGCCCAAGATCTGGAGAATAGAGCCGCACGGGTACGCGACCCGGAGCGCCGGTACGGACCGCGTACGCTCGATGTAGACGTGATCATGGTGTGGTCCGATGACGGGCTGCCGGTGATCTCGTCCGACCCCCAATTAACGCTGCCGCACCCGCGAGCGCACCTTCGCGCGTTCGTGTTGCGGCCATGGCTCGACATCCAGCCGTACGCTCAGATTCCCGGGTACGGCTGGGTCGCCGATCTGATGCGTTCCGAGGCCGTCGCCGCCGACCTCCCCGGCATGACACCGCGGGCCGATCTCTCTTTGGAGCGATGACGTGAGTTCGAACCGGACCGATTCCGATCAGCGTGACGGTCGTCAACAGAAGCCGAGTCTGCAGCCGACGAACCCGGCCACGCTGATCGTGGCGGCGCTCGGCGCGGCCGCGGTCGGGTGGATCGTGATCGCCCGGGACTACAACGACTTCCCGTCGCTGACCTGGTTGCCCACGTTCATCACGATCGGTCTCGCGGTACTGGAGACGGCGGCGGCGCTCGCGACCCGCGCGCGTATCGAACGCAAGCCGGGCACGATGCCGGTCGATCCGCACATGGCGGTTCGGTACGTCGTCCTGGCGAAGGCTTCGTCGATCGTCGGAGCACTGTTCGGCGGGTTCTTCGTTGCCATCACGATCTGGCTGCTGGGCGAGCGCGGTCGGCTCTCCGCCGCTTCCGGCGACCTCCCACCGGCGATCGGCGGGTTCGTCGGCGCGGTCGCCCTGCTGGTCGCCGCGTTATTCCTGGAACGCGCGTGCCGCGTTCCGCCCCGACCGGACGACGAATCAGGGACGGAAGAGGCATAGCGGACGCGGGCGCACGCACAGACTTCCGTGCCGGCGATATCGGCGGTACGGTCGGGCACCGTACGAGCTGAAACCAGCGTAGTCCGTGCCGTTTGGAGATCCCTGCGATGACCTATCCCGAAGAGCGCGGTTTCCGAGTGGAGCCCGAATTCCGGCAGGCGTCCGGTTCCCCGGAAGGTTTGCCGATCGAGCCGATCGAGGTGCAGTACCAGCCGCAGCCGGAGGCACAGGCATCGCAACTCGCACTGCCTGGGCCTCGGGCCGTCACCGCAGCCGAACTCGACGGCGCGTTCGACGACCCGGAACACGGTGAGCCTGGCCGGGACCGATTCGCCGTTCACGTGATCTGGGAACTCCTTCTGATCCTCGCGGGCGTCGGCGCGGCCTTCCTGGTGATGCATACCCACGGCGGTTCACTCACCGGCACGCCGCTGCGTACCGTCATGGTCGCGGCGGCCGGGATCGGCCTGCTCGGTCTGGCGGCAGGGATCTCGCTCCGAGCCGGCGCGGTCAACCTCGCCATCGGCCCGATCGTTGTCCTGTCCGGGCTGGTGTTCGGCGTGCACGAGCACAGCGGCTTCTACGCCGCGGCCGGGCTGGGGCTCGGCGCCGCGCTGATCAGTGGTCTCGCGATCGCGATCGTGGTCACGGCCTTCCACGTACCCGGCTGGGCGGCGAGTCTCGGCGCGTACTTCGGCGTCCTGATCTGGTGCACCCACCTGCCGAGCACCGCTGTCCTGGCCAACCAGTACGACACGGCCCACGAGGGTTACTACTGGTTCGGTGGATTTGCCCTCCTCGCGGTCCTCGGCGGTGTGCTGGGCGCGCTACGGCCGATCCGCCGCGGGTTGGGCCGGATGCGGTCCGTGTCGGACCCGGCGGATCGTCGTGGCCGGGCCGCGGCCGTGGTCACCGCGCTCGCCCTCGTTGGATCATCGCTGCTGGCCGGCATCGCCGGCATCGCGTTGACGATGGAACAGGGCGCGATGGTCTCGAACGACGGCCTGACGCTCACCGGCGCCGGTCTCGCGGTCGCACTGCTCGGTGGCGTCAGCGCGTACGGCCGTCGTGGCGGCATCCTCGGTACGGTCGCCGCCGCAGCACTGATCGAACTTGTGATCTACGACGTCACGCTCCGAAACTGGCGCGGCGGCGAGCTGACCGTGATCGCGGTCGCGCTCGGCCTCGGCGTACTGGTGACGCGGCTGGTCGAGGCGTACGGCCGGCCGAGGCACGCACCCGTGCTGGATGATCCGACGCTGAGCTGGCTCGGTCGCAAGCAGGGCAGCTGGGCGGATCAGCCGGCGTTGCGAGCGGCGCCCGAAGATCCGACCCGTCTTGACCTCGCAGACGATCACTGGACGCGCTGATCGAGCACGGTGCGGCCAGGGGTCGGCGACTCGGCCGAGTAGGCTCTCGACCATGACCACCGAGCCGACCGAGACCGATGATTCGCTGACCAAGCTCGACGCGTTGTCTACCGAGGATCTCCGCGAGCGCGCGTTTGCGAAGGCCTGGCATCATCGTGACTTCGGATTCTTCGTGAACGTGATCCGGATTCTGCCGGCCGCCGAGGACTACGAGTTGCTGGACGGCTCGGTCGGATCGTTCAGTGCGTCCCTGTCCGACATCGTGTCGCTGTGGCGTGAGTTCACCGGCCACGGGTACGGCGACAACGAGCCGTTGGTACGCGCCGAGTTCATTGACTATCTGATGAAAAAGTAGGACCGGCCACCGTCTGCCGGTTCATGCGCCCGTGACGGATTCGAACATCCGTCGTTGACAACGAATTTCGCCCGCCACGATCATCTGCTGCATGGCTAGTTTCAATGCTCGAACCTCGGCTACCCTCGCGACGATTACCGCGTTAATCCTGGTTATCGCGTTCGGGAATAGCAGCTACGACAACTGGGTGAACCACCATGCGCAGGGTCACAGCGTCAGTGACGTGTTCCTGCAGTGGCTGCGGTGGCCGCACTGGGAGTTCACGACGAAGGCGTCGATTCGTGACCTTATCGCCGCCGATCTGCGCGCGATTTTCGTAGTGGTCCTCACGTACATCTTCGTACGGCTGGTCGGTCGCGGCCCGTGGTCCGGCTTCCGCGGCGCGATCGGGCACTTCCTGCACGGGTGGGCCGCGTACATCTTCGCGGGCGCGTTCGCCGGTCTGCTCGCCACGTTCTTCGGCAGCGGCGCCAGCTTCGCGGGCTCGCTCGGCAACGCGATCGCCGGCGGCACGTACGGCCTGCTCGTGGGCTGGATCGTCGGTCTCGTTACGTTCGCATCCGACGAGTGACCTGATCGTCTTTGCGGCGGCCCGAGCATCCGTGGCCGCCGCGAAGGCGTCAAATCAACGTGGGTCAGGCCGGAAGCACCGACGTGATCGCGGCGGTGAGCGCCGGGTCGTCCGGCGTCGTCTGCGGCCGGAACCGGCCGACCACGTCGCCGTTCGGAGCCACCAAGAACTTTTCGAAGTTCCAGGTGATGTCGCCGGCCTTGCCGTCGGCGTCCGGTGTCGACGTCAGCACGTCGTAAATCGGGTGCCGACCGTCGCCGTTCACGTCGACCTTCTCGTACATCGGGAACGTCACGCCGTATGTCGCCGAGCAGAACTCGGCAATCTCCTCGGACGTACCCGGCTCCTGGCCGCCGAACTGGTTGCACGGAAAGCCGAGGACCGCGAATCCGCGACCGGCCAGCTCCTCATGCAAGTGCTCGAGCGCTCCGTACTGCGGCGTCAGCCCGCACTTCGACGCCACGTTCACGATCAGCAGGGCTTTGCCCGCGTACTCCGAGAGCGTCGTCGGCTCGCCGGCAAGTGTCCGTACGGGAATCTCGTGGATCTTCACAAGCGTCCTTTCCATCGGTTACCTCACAGTACGTCGCTGCACGGCCAGCAGTTCGAGGCCGGGTAACCTCGAACGTTGTGACGACGAACGCACCTCCGATCCGTACGTTCCATCCGCGCCGCGGCCGGATGGGCACCACCCAGGCCGACGCGCTGAGCCGCCTCTGGTCGGAACGCGGATTCGACGTCGACGAGACCGAACGTGTCGTCTTCGATCCGATCGCCATGTTCGGCCGGGTCGCGCCGCTCGTGTTGGAGATCGGCAGTGGCATGGGTGACGCCACCATCACGATGGCGGCTGCCGATCCCGATCGCGACTACCTCGCGGTTGATGTGCACACGCCCGGGCTCGGAAACCTTCTCGCCCACGCGGAAGAGTCCGGTCTGGCGAACGTCGCCGCAGCCCGAGGCGACGCGCTCGAATTACTGCAGCACTCGCTCGCGCCGGGCACGTTGGACGCGATTCACGTGTTCTTCCCCGACCCGTGGCCGAAGGCGCGCCATCACAAACGCCGGATCATCCAGCCAGCTCGCGTTGCGTTGATGCGCGACCGGCTTCGGATCGGGGGCCTCCTACACACCGCGACCGACTGGCCCGACTACGCGGAACAGATGCTCGAGGTGCTGAGCGCGGACGGTTCTCTGCTCAACGCGCACGAGGGCTTCGCGCCGCGCGGTGAGCGGCCGATCACGAAGTACGAACGCAGGGGTACCGCCGCCGGGCGCCCAATCCACGATTGCGAGTTCATTCGCTCCCGCTAGTCCGGCGGTCAGCGGACCTCGTACGCGGCCGGGTCGAAGCGCCGGAGCAGGCGCCGGAACGTCGGCACGAATCCGGGCCACAGCGTCGAGTTCCGGCCGGTGGCATCGAGGTACCAGCTCTTGCATCCGCCCTGCATCCACACGGTCGGGCGCATCCGGATATCGATCCGGGAAACGAACGCCCGCTGCGCCTTCTCGGTCGGTTCGATTGCGGTCGCACCCGTCCGGCGTACGTGCGAGATGGCCGCGATGACCTGCTTGATCTGCGCCTCGATCATGAGCACGACCGAGTTGTGGCCGAGTCCGGTATTCGGTCCGAGCAACAGGTAGAAGTTCGGGAAGCCGGCGACGGTCGTACCGAGGTAGGCGGTCATCGTCTCGGACCAGGCATCGGCCAGTACAACGCCGTCGCGGCCGCGAACATGATGGGAGATCGGAACATCGGTGACGTGAAAACCGGTACCGAAAATGATCGTGTCGACCGAGTGCTCGACCCCGTCCGCCGTGACGATTCCATGCTGCGTGACCTCCCGGACGCCTTCCGTCACTACCTCGACGTTCGGCCGGGCGAGTGCAGGGTAGTAGTCGTTCGAGATCAAAATCCGCTTACACCCGATCCGGTACGTCGGCGTCAACTTCGCGCGCAGCGTCTCGTCTCGGACCTGGTGCTGCAAGTGTTTCGTCGCGATCCGCTGGGCCGGGCCGATCATCCGTGGATGCAGGAATCCGACCGCGAGCCACTCGCGGCTCCAGAACGTCGCCCAGCGGTTCAAGCGCTGCGCCATGGGGACTGATCGGTACATCGCACGCTCGGCGTCCGTGATCGTTCGTGCACCGCGCGGAATCACCCACGGGGCTGTGCGTTGGAACAGCGTCAGCGCTGCGGCCTTGGCCGCGACATGCGGAACGAATTGGATCGCGGACGCACCGGTGCCGATGACCGCGACGCTCCGGCCGGTCAGGTCGTGATCGTGTTGCCAGCGAGCGGAGTGGAAGACCGTACCGCCAAATGAATTGAGGCCGGGAAGGTCCGGAACCGCGGGATCGCTCAGCGGACCGGTGCCGATCACCACGTGCGTTGCCGTGTAATCACCGTTCGCGGTCTCCACCAGCCATCGTCCGGCGGCGCCGTCCCACGTCGTACGCAACACGCCGGAACCGAAGCGGAGATGCGGCTCGAGCTTGAACCGGGTGACACACGCGCGCAGGTACGCCCAGATCTCGGCTTGTCCGGAGTACGTGTTCGACCAGTTGGGATTCGGAGCGAACGAGAACGAGTACAGGTGGGACGGAACATCGCAGGCGCAACCCGGGTATGCGTTGTCTCGCCAGGTGCCGCCGACCTCTTCGGCCTGCTCAAGCACGACGAAGTCGTCGGTCACGCGGCGGCGCTTGAGCTGGATGGCGAGGCCGAGACCGGCGAAGCCCGCACCGACGATCACTACTTCGAAATGCTGCGTCATATCGACTCACCTCTGTATTACCTGTACCCGTGAGTAACACCAACGCTAGCAGGATCGCGCGCGCCGTAACTCCGGAGGTTCTCCGCACATTGAGGCGGTTTGTTCATTTCAATGCCACTGTCGTGTCATCCAGATGCGCCAATCTGTGAGCCGAACGGTTATCCAATCGCCACTGGACGAGGGAGCTTTTGTGGCAACGGCCCGGATCACGATCTATATCGCGCCCAGCCGTGGTCGCCCAGGCAGGCCCTTGGAGCACGTTGATCGGGTCGAGGATGGCGCGCGTTTCGGCTGGCGAATGCTTGCCGCGAACAATCGCGAGGTGGCCCGGTCCGCATCCACGTTCGACGACGTCGACGTCTGCATGGAAGCCGTCGCCAGCCTTCGCCGGGACGTCGTCGCCGGCGTCGTGGTGGCATCTCGGACCGGCCGCGCCGACTGGGCTTGGCGGCTGCGCATCTTCGGTGTTGACGCCGCCGCATCCAGCCGGACGTACCAGCGACGGTTGCAATGTGAGGCGGCGTGCGCGTTGTTCGTCGAGCTGGTGCCCGAGGCCGAGGTGATCGACGCTCGGGTTCTGCCGGCACAACGTGGTGAGCTGCCGACAACGGCTCGTCAGTTCGATCGTTAATCCCGAGTATGGAACGCAGCGTGAAGGATTCGGCGTCATCACGCGTCCGGATGCGGCTCGCGAGCATCTCCGAGCCGTGGGAGGTCGCCGCCGTCACGGCGGTCACGATCGGCATTTGGCGAGTCGCGCTTGGATGGGATTGGTCGTCGGTACCGTCGGCTGATCCATTGCGGAGCGTCGCTCCTCAATCGGGCATCGACTGGCTGGTGTTGGCGCTCGGCATCGCGGCGGGCGTCGGGTGGCTCGCGTGGCGGGACCTGCCGGTCGCCGGTACCGCGTCGATCTGGCTCTCGATCATCCTGCTCTCCGGCTGGCGGCTCGGCGTCTCCGGCATCCTCGGCTGGCCGATCGATTTGGCCGCCCTGATCTTCATCGTGAGCGCGGTCTGCATTCTGGCCGCCTCGGCCGGAACCTGGCTGCGGCGACGCGCCGAACGGTTGAGTCCGGTCGAGGACGTGGACATGGACTTTGAGGATGACGTCGATTTCGACGATGCCGCGCCGGTTGCGCGTCCCGCCGCCGCGTGTTCTCCGCGCCGCTGACGGCGTCGTAAGGTCGACGCATGCCGACCACTACACCGCATGCGCCACGCCTGCCGGCGCGTCTGGAAACGCCGGTCGCGGGCGATGAGCGGTATCAGAACGTGCACGCTGCGGCGGTCGCCCTCGGCCGTTCCGATCTGACCGGTATCGAGGTCGTCGGTTCCCGCCTGGAACGACTTGACCTTGCTTTTGCCGACGCGTCGCAGGCCGTACTCCGTGATTGTGTGATTGATCGTGGTGACGCCGCGAACGTGAGCGCGCGGTCCGCGGCGCTGACGCGGGTTCAATTCACGGGTGTACGCATGACCGGCGCCCAACTCGTCGACAGTTCCCTCGTTGACGTTTCGTTCCATGACGTCAAATTCGACCTCGCCGCCTTCCGATTCTCGAAGATGCGCCGGGTGGAGTTCCGCGACTGCAACATGACCGGCGCCGACTTCACCGGCGCTGATATCCGCGGTGCCACGTTCCTCGGATGCGACCTGTCCGGGGCGCAGTTCTCGCAAGCCACGGCGGACGGTGCCCGGTTCGAGAAGTGCTGGTTGGAGGGCGTCGGTGGAGTCGCTCATTTGCGTGGCGCTGCCATCCTGAGCGACGACCTCGTCAGTCTGTCGAAGGTGTTCGCGCTCGCTCTCGGGATCGACATCGTCGGTTAGTCGACAGTTGTCGCGGGTCGGCGCGTAGGTCGGGATACCGTCGCTACGCATTGTCGTCCTGGTAGGGAGTTTCTCGTGGTCAAGAGGCTTTTCGTGTCCGCCTGTGCGGTCGCGGCCGTGTTCGCGGTGGCCGCGTGTACGTCGTCGGCCCAGCAGAACGGCGCGGCCGGCATCGGCTCCACCGCGTCCACTCCGGTGGCGTCTCCGACGCCCGTGACGCCATCGACCACGCCCGCTACGACGCCGACGCCCGCTCCGGTTGTCACGGTGACCGCGACCGTCACATCGAAGCCGGTGGCGGTCGCTCCCTGCAAGGTCGGCGTGCTCAGCATCAAGGTCGGCCAGGAGTCCGGCGCCGCGGGTACGATCGTGCAGCTGTTCACGGTGACGAACAAATCGACGACGACCTGCACGCTGAACAAGAATCCCGGGATCTCGCCGTTCGGTCTGATGACGCAGGGCGGCAGCAAGGTGCAGGCGAATCTCGATTGGAAGGTCGACCCGATTCCGTCGGACTTTCAGCAGATCGGTGCGACCGGAGGACTGCAGACGCTGGCGCCCGGCGGTTCGGCGATCTTCTTCCTGAAGTGGAGCCAGGTCCCGGTCGGCGACGGCAAGTGCGGCGACGCGACCGGCTTCGAGTTCCAGGCACCGCAATACACCGGTACGGCGGGCGACTACTTAGAGGTCGACTTCAAGTACACCGCGTGCGGCGAGCAGCTGTACGTCTCCCAGGTGATGAACAAGTCGGTAGGCGCGTCGTTCTAGCCCGTTGATCATGGGGTTGTTGCTGCTATCGGTGCCTGGATAACAGCAACAACCCCATGATCGCTGGAGCCGACGCCGCACTGGCGGCGCTGCCTGCTGGTCTCCGCCTCGTCGCACTTTCCAGCGGCGACGTATATCGCGCGTACGAGGGTGCGGTGCGTGGGCGCCAGACTGACGCGGTACCGCTGGCCGAGTCGTCACCGCTTCGTACGGCACGGTATCTGGACGGCCCCGAATGGGAGAATCTGGAGATCGAGGAGGCATATCGAGCCGCCGAAGCCACCATCCTGCGGCTCGGCGCCGTCTACGGACCGCACGACTATCAACACCTGTTCGAGCCTGTGCTACGCCGCATCCGGGCCGGACGTACATTCTTGCCGGTCGGGTCGGGCTCGTTCCTGTTGAGCCGGGTTTACGTCGATGATGTCGCGCAGGCCGTACTGGCCGCCGTGGCCACCGATCGTGGTCGCGGCGAGTGCTTCAACATCGTTGAATCGCAGACCGCATCAATGCGGCTGTTCTACGAACAGATCATCGCCGCGACCGGCTCGGCGCTGGATCTGATCCGGGTCGACGACAAAACCCTTCCCGCCGATCTGGGCTCCGTCGGTGCCGCCGATCAACATCTTCTGATGAGTCCGCAGAAGGCCCGTGATGTGCTCGGTTGGCGCGAGTCCGATCCTGATATCAGCCTGCGCAATTCGGTGAGGTGGCACCTGTCGCACCCACCGGCCGAGTGGAGCCACGACTTCAGCGGCGACGACGCGGCGATCCGCTCCGACGTTTCGTGAGCGCAAATGAAGGCGTGGACAACGCGTCCGCACGTAGCGGGGTCGGTTACCCGCGTGTTTGGAGCCGACGGGGGGACTTGAACCCCCAACCTTCCGATTACAAGTCGGGTGCGCTACCAATTGCGCCACGTCGGCAAGGCACCGCGACGGTGCTCCCAGTGATCGTACAAGTTGAGGGTTGAGGTCTGCGCAGGCATATCCGCCCGCACATATCCGACAACCTCGACAAACCGTGAACCCGATCATGGGACGGGGTTGGCAAGTGCCTTGACCACCGCATAACGTGAGCCCACCGGTCCCGCTTGGAACCGGCGAACCCTTTTACTCGGATCGTCCGGCACGTTCCTGCCGGTGAAAGGTGGCTTTTGCCATGGCTACAGTTTCCTACCAGAAGGCGTCCCGGATCTACCCGGGCACCGAGCGCGCGGCGGTCGACCAGCTCGACCTGGAGATCCAGGATGGTGAATTCCTCGTCCTCGTCGGCCCGTCGGGCTGCGGAAAGTCGACCAGCCTCCGGATGCTCGCCGGCCTCGAAGACGTCGACCAGGGCGCGATCTACATCAACGACCGCGACGTCACGAACCTCCCCCCGAAGGCCCGCGACATCGCGATGGTCTTCCAGAACTACGCGCTCTACCCGCACATGACGGTGTACGACAACATGGCGTTCGCGCTGAAGCTGCGCAAGACGCCGAAGTCGGAGATCGACGACGCGGTCAAGAAGGCCGCGCAGATGTTGCAGCTCGAGGAGTACCTGAACCGTAAGCCGAAGGCGCTCTCCGGCGGTCAGCGTCAGCGTGTCGCGATGGGCCGCGCGATCGTCCGCAAGCCGCAGGTGTTCCTCATGGACGAGCCGCTGTCGAACCTCGACGCCAAGCTCCGTGTCCAGACCCGTTCGCAGATCGCGACGCTGCAGGCGCAGCTCGGCATCACCACCGTGTACGTCACGCACGACCAGGTCGAGGCCATGACGATGGGTCACCGCGTGGCCGTTCTGCTCGACGGTGTGCTGCAGCAGGTCGACACCCCCCGCGCTCTGTATGACACGCCGAACAACGTCTTCGTAGCGGGCTTCATCGGCTCGCCGGCGATGAACATCAAGACCGTTGCGCTCACCGACAACGGTGCGAGCTTCGGCTCCTTCGTCCTGCCGGTCACTCGCGAGCAGGCTGCGGCCGCGAAGGCCGATGGCGGCGGCAACCAGGTGACGATCGGGTTCCGTCCCGAGGACTGCACGCTCGTCGGGCAGAGCGAGGGCGGCATTCCGGTCGTCGTCGACCTGGTCGAGGAGCTGGGCTCGGACGCGTACGTCTACGGCACCGCCAAGTTCGACGACACGACCGAGCGCATCGTGGTCCGGGTCGCCGGCCGTACGTCGCCGAACATGGGCGACACCGTGTACGTCATGCCGCGGGCCGGCTCGCACCACGCGTTCCACGCCGTGACGGGTGCCCGTCTCTAGGTTCCATCGGAACAAATTCCACCGAAACTGAAACGGGGCCTCGGACCAATCGGTCCGAGGCCCCGTTTTTCGTGCCGAACGTCAGGCGTTCCCGCCGACCAGCGGAAGCGCCCCGATCGCGCCGAGCGGCTACCGGAAGCGCGTTGGCGATGCCGCTGGTACCGGCACCCGAGTTGCCTATCAGGCCGCCGACGACCGGCAGATTCTGCACCAGGCCGCCAACGATCGGCAGACCGCTGACCAGCCCGCCGACGATCGGCAGCCCGCCGCCGCCACCGAGCAGGCCGCCGACGATCGGCAGGCTTCCGATCAGCGGAAGGTCTTCCGGCAGCGATGCGCTCTCGTCCGTCGGCGAACCGACAAAGCCACCGGTCTGACCGGACGCGACCGGACGACCGTCGGCCGGATCCGGCGTATCGGCGGAACGGTCATCGCTCGGTGCGGCCGAGGTGGAGCTAGGCGCGACCGAGTCGGAGCCAGGCGCGACCGAGTTGGAGCTAGGAGCGACCGAGTCGGAGCCGGGCGCGACCGAGGTGGAGCTAGGGCGACCGAGTCCGAGCCCGGCGCGATGGAGTTCGCGACCGGCGCGATCGAGTTCAGCACCGGCGTGACCGTATTGGTCACCGGCGCGAACGACCCAGAGTCACTCGTGTCGGACGACGCCGACGACGATGCATCCGAAGCTGACGCGTCGGAAGACACCGATACGTCCGGCGCGTTTCCCTGCATTGGGACCGGGGTGACGTTGCCGATCACGGGCAGGTTGTTGGTCAGGCTGCCGACATCCGGCAGGTTGTTCGTCAGACCGCCGACGATCGGTAGGTTCTGCACGAGGCCGCCGACGATCGGCAGACCACTGATGCCACTGGAGTCGCCACCGCCGACCAAACCGCCGACGATCGGCAGTCCACCCGCGAGGCCACCAACCAGCGGCAGGTTCTGGACCAGGCTACCCACGACCGGGAGGTCCTCCGTCGGTGCCGCAGAAGGAACGTTCGTAAGTCCGCCTGCGAGCGGAAGAGCGGCGGTCAGGCCGTTGAGCGGAATACCGCTACCACCGAGCAGGCCGTCACCGCCGCTCGATGCGCCACCACCGCCGAGAAGACCGCCAACCACGGGAAGACTGCCAACCACGGGAAGGCCGCCACCGTCGGTCCCATTGGCGGAACTCTGGTCGGCACTGTCGAGGAGGTTGCCGACGAGCGGCAGGCCGCCGACCACCGGCAGACCGCCGAGCGGGTTGCTGTTGTTGTTCGCACCGACGACCGGCAGGCCGCTCGTCAGACCGCCGACGATCGGCAGGTTCTGAAGAAGGCCGCTGACGACCGGGAGGTTTTCGGTCGGCGCGGTCGAGCCGAGCCCTTGCGTCAAGCCACCGACCAGCGGAAGGTTCTGCACCAGACCACCGACGACCGGCAGACCGCCGCTGTCTCCGTCGAGCAACGAGCCGACCACCGGCAGATTGCTCAGCGGCCCGCTGTCGCCGAGGAGGCCACCCACCACGGGCAGGTTGTCGACGAGTCCACCGACCAGCGGAAGGCTTTCGGTCGACGGTCCGACGAGCGTGTTCGAGACGTCGGTCGCCACGGCGTGCACGCCGGTGCCGGGCGACTGGAATCCGGCCGCCGTCTTCGTCGTGTCGGCAACGGTGGTTGTCAGGCCACCACCCGCACCGAAGGCGGCGTTCGTGACCGGCCCGATGATGCCGGGCGGTACGAGTCCCTGAATCGGTAGCATGTCCAGTACGTCCGGCAGCTTGCCGTTGAGGAACAGAGCCTGCGGCACGCCGTTCTTGGTGAGCGTGTGCGCGGTGACGCCAACCCGGCCGTCGTTCGGCTGCAGGGCGAGCGGGCCGTCCGGCAGCAAGCCGGCATCGATCGTGGTGCCGGGTACATCGAAGGAAACGCCCTAGTTGGTGGCACCTAATGGCGTGAAGAGGTTGTGAATGAGTCCGCCCGGCGCCAATGCAGCGTCAGAGGTGGGGGCGTCGGCCTGAGCGGCACCGCCTGCCAGCAGCAGCGGGCCGCCGGCGACGCCAACCGTACCTGCGGCACGGCGTAACCACTTATTCATCGTCTATCCGTCCGGTCGCGTATCGCCAACCCTTGCGGCGTTGACGGGGACAAAGGGGGTAACGATGGAGCTATCAGGATCGTGCTTGACGAAACAGACTAATCTCTCCGGGTCGGCGGGTGAATGCGATGGTCGTTACGATCCGGAGCGTGTCGCGCCCGTCTGAACCCGCCGCATCACATGCACCGGCTTCGTATTCCGCCTCCTACGTGAGCGCTCAACGCGCCGGAGGCACCGAGGTGACGGGCGAAGCGGCCAGACACTTCATCGTCTGTGGCGACACAACTCTCGCGTTTCGGCTGGTAGAAGAGCTTTCTACGCGTTACCGAGCGCAGGTGACAGCGATCCTCGCCGATCCGCTGGCGGGTCACGGTCCGCGCATCGCGCGAATGAACCGGGTCAATGTGGTTCAAGCGGCGCAGCCCGACACGGCCGCCTTTCGCGCCGCGCGAATCGGTGCCGCGCAGGCGGTCGCGCTCGTCAGCCGCAATGACGTGACCAATGTGTACGCGGCCCTGCAAGCCCAAGAGCTCTGCCCGGGCGTACGACTGGTGCTGCGGATCCACAACTCCACGCTCGGCCAGCGCGTCGAAGCGTTGTTCGAGGACGCTCAAGTCCTGTCCGATATCGAAATCGGCGCACCCGCGTTCGTCGGCGCATCGCTGGGTTCCATCGAGGGCACGATCGTCCGGATCGGCACGAAGATCGCACACGTGACGACACGCAATGACCTGGACGGACATGAGATCCTCTGTGGACTTGCCCGAACCGCGCGGATGGAAGAGCCGGTCCTGCTCCCGGACGACCAGTCCACGGCCGATCTCGTGCTCGCCATGCACAGCGGTACGCACGTCGATCCACCGCCGGCCGTACGGCACCATCGGATCAGGCGCCTGTTCGGCAACGTTCGGCGGACGTTCTTCGGCGCGGACGCGTTGCCGCTGGTCAGTCGCAGCATCGTGGTCGCACTCTCATTTCTGAGCACGATCGTCCTCAGCGGCATCGGGCTGTTCTGGTACGCGGATCGTCCGATCTCGCCGTGGGAAGCCATCTACGAAATGCTGTTCACGTCGGTGGGCGCCGGTAACGCCGATCCGAAGCTGTCCGCTTGGGCGCAGATCGTGCAGACCATCGTCACGATCGCCGGCGTTGCCATGATCCCGATCATCTCGGCCGCAATCGTGCAGGCCAGTGTTAACTCGAAACTCGCTCTGCCGTCGGGCGCGCTGGCCGCACCTGACCGGGATCACGTGATCGTGGTCGGGCTCGGCCGTCTCGGTACGCGAGTCCTCGCCGAGCTGCACAATCGTGGCATCGAAGTGGTAGCGGTCGACAACGTCGAGAACCCGTACGGCGCAGCGTTCGTCCGAGACCGCAAGATTCACTTTATCGTCGGCGATGCGAGCCGCCGGAGCACGCTCGATCGGGCAAACGTCGCGACCGCGGCCGCGCTCGTCGTGCTCACTGCGGACGATGTCGTCAACCTCGAGTACGCACTCCGGGGCCGCGAGGAACGCGAAGATCTGCGCGTGGTGCTCCGCCTCTTCGACGGCGACTTCGCCGATCGGATCAAGCGGGTCTTCCAGATCACGGTCTCGCGAAGCGTGTCGTTCCTGGCGGCGCCCGCGTTCGCCGCCGCGATGGTCGGTCGCGAAGTCATCGGCACGATCGGTGTACGCCGGCGGGTGCTGCTCGTCGCGAACGTGCCGGTCCTCGAAGGCTCGTGGTTCGCCGACCGTCCCGTCTCCGACGTGTACGAGCCGGGGCTGGCCCGCGTTATCGCGCTGATCCCGGCCGGCGAGATCGAGGGTGTCCTGTCGCCGCTGGGCGACCGTCGGTTGGTCGTCGGCGATCGCCTGGTCGTGGTCGCGACCCGCGTCGGGCTCTCGCACATCCTCGGCCAGAGTGCCGACATCCGATAGCCGAGCCGCCCCCATCCGATAGCCGAGCCGCCCCCATCCGATAGCCGAGCCGCCCCCATCCGATAGTCGCGGCGCCGACATCCGATAGCTCACAGCGAACAAGGCATCGAAGGCGGTCGCGCGGCTGCCTGGTTCAACTACGAATGCGCGGTCTGTGGCGGCTACGCGACGCTGGCCACGACGAAGGTGTGGGGCGACCACCTGTACGCGACCGACGCTAACCTCGACTTCACGCTGTTCAGCGTGCGTGACTTCGCGCAGGTCCAGCCGTTCGGATATCTGAACATCGATACCACGCCCGTGAAGTCCGGCACCGAGCTCTACATTCCGCAGCACCCGGAAGGCGATCCCACCGAGATCGCGATGGCGTCGGACGAGGACAACGGTGGCGACTGCAAGGTCGACGACCCGACCGCGGACGGCTTCATCGCGAACTCGGACGTGTCCTACTACTGCGACACGCAGGGCGGTTCATCCGGCTCGCCGGTCATCTCACGCGTGACGAACAAGGTGATCGCGCTGCACCACTTCGGCGGCTGCCCGAACTCCGGCGTCCGGATGGCGCTGATCTATCCCAAGATCAAGCAATACCTGACCTGAGTACGGATGATCGGGTCCGCTACGGTGCCTGCATGCCCGTAGCGGACCCGACGACCAGGCTCCACGCGCGTCGCGTCGTCCCCGAGGGCTGGTGGTTCGACGCGTTGTTGCTGGTCGCGTTCGCGGCCCTGACCTACTTGCTGTGGCATGGCCACTTGCTGAACGTCGACCTGGCCGTCCGGAACTGGTCCGACGATCACCAGCCGCGAGCGCTGCACATCTTGGCGCGGGCCGGCAATCTGCTGGGCCAAGGCGGCTTCTTCACATCGGTGTGCGGCCTGCTCGGACTGTTCCTCTGCTGGCAGCGACACTCGGTACGACCGATCCTCCCGGTGATTGCGGCCTTCGTACTGACGTCGGTGACGCTCAGCATCCTGAAGGGCTGGACCGACCGGGCCGCACCGCACGCGAATACCGATCCGATTCCGATCGCGCATCCCGAGTTGTTCGGCAGCGGCGGTGCGTCGTATCCGTCCGGGCATCTCGGCAACGCGATCGTCTGGTACGGCACGCTGGCGTTGCTGCTCACGCTGTGGGTACCGAGACGGTGGCTTTGGGTGCTCCGGATCGCGCCGCCGGTGATTCTCTCGATCACCACCGTCTACCTGGGCTTTCACTGGTTGAGCGACACCATTGGCGGCCTGATGATCGGCTCGCTTCTATGGCGCCTGATCGGCCGAACTCCTTGGGACGACATCCCCCTGGGGGGTTGGCTAACGCGCCGAGGCTGGGCCGTTCCGGCGCTGGAACGCCGCGAATAGCTTCACAATGATTGCAGATCTTGGAAGTTGGACGAGATCAAATCCGCATGATCACAGCACTGGACTTCCACTCGGTCCAAGATTCGCGATCACCGCGCGTGAGCTGCCAAGATCTGCGATCACCGTGCGTGAGCTGCCAAGATCTGCGATCACCGCGCGTGAGCTGCCAAGATTCGCGATCACCGCGCGTGAGCTGCCAAGATCTGCGATCACCGCGCGTGAGCTGCCAAGATCTGCGATCACCGCGCGTGAGCTGCCAAGATTCGCGATCACCGTGGGTGGAACTTTAGGAACCGGCTCGCAGCACCGAAGTCACCGTCAGCGCGTCGTCGAGGAGCAACAGATCGGCGCGGAGCCCGACCGTCAACGCGCCACGATCGGCCAGCCCCAACACGCGTGCCGGTGTCGTGGATGCCGCGTGTGACGCTTTGACGATCGACCCGGTGACGCGTACGGCCCGCCGGAAAGCGGCATCCATCGTCAGCGTCGATCCGGCGATCGAACCCGGCGTTCCATCGGTTGTCACGAGCCGCGCAACGCCACCCTCCACGTGTACGGCCTGACCACCCAACTCGTACGCGCCGTCGGCCATGCCCGTTGCCGCCATCGCGTCGGTGATCAGCGCCGCCCGGCGACCGACGACCCGAAACGCGAACTCCAACGTTTCGTCGGCCAGGTGCACGCCGTCCGCGATGAATTCGCAGACGATCTCGGGCGATCCCAGCAACGCGTACGCGGGGCCGGGCGCTCGGTGATGCGGCGGCTTCATGCCGTTGAAGACGTGCGTACCAACGGTCGCCCCAGCGGTGGCACTGTCGGCAACCTGCCGGTACGTGGCGTCGGTATGTCCGATCGCGGCCACCACTCCATGCGACGCCAGAAACCGGATTGCCTCCGGGCCGCCGGTGCGCTCCGGGGCGATCGTCATCATCCGGATCACATCCGGACCACTCGCGTCGAGCAACGCGGTGATCTCCGGGATTGATGGATCGCGTAAAAACAACGGGTTCTGCGCGCCGCAGCAGGCTTCGGAGAGGTACGGCCCCTCGAAGTGCATGCCGCCGAGCACGCCCGCGCGGACCAGCGGCGCGTACGAGCGAGTGGCCGAGAGCATCACGTCGAACGGTGAACTGACCAGACTCGCGATCACGGTCGTCGTGCCGTGGCGCAGATGGAATGCGGCCGCGAGTAGTGCGTCATCGGGATCGCCGGTGGTGAACGTGTGGCCGCCGCCGCCGTGGCAGTGCATGTCGACGAAGCCCGGCACGATCCAGGGCGCGCCCGGGTCGACCGGCCCGGGAACGATGGCCGAAATTCGCTCGTCGTCGACGCGGAGTACGCCTTCCACGACGCCCTCGGGCGTCACGATCCGCCCGACGTATGCGGTCTCACCTGGGCCGTTGACCAGCGTCACAGCGCCTCCCATCCGATCAGGGCGGCGCCGAGGCAACCGGCCTCGTCGCCGAGCGTCGCCCGTACCACGGACGGCATGGTCTGGAACGTCAGGCGACCCCGGACGGCGGCGTCGAGCGGTTCCAGCAGTTCGGCGCCGGCTTCCGCGAGGCCGCCGCCGATAATGATCATGTCGGGATCGTGCAGCGTGATGCCGATGCGCAGGCCGTCGGCGAGCGCGTCGATCGTCTCGGCCCACACGGTTACCGCGATCGGGTCGCCGTCTCGCGCGAACTCGACGACTTCGCGGGCGGTCGCCTGCGTACCGCTTGCCTCGAAATATCGCCTGGCCACGGCGGACGCCGAGGCGACCGCCTCAACGCATCCGCGCGCGCCGCAGCCGCACTGGGGACCATCCGGCCGGACCACGACGTGGCCGATTTCGCCGGATGCGCCGTGTGCGCCAGGGTCGACCCGTCCGTCGGCTACGTAGGCTGCGGCGATGCCTGTGCCGATCGCGACGAACCAGGCCCGTCGTACGTCGCGGCCCGCACCGAGTCGCGCTTCGGCGAGACCGCCGGCGCGCACGTCGTGGCCAAGCGCCGCAGGCAGTCGGACGTGCGCGGTTACAAGATCACGCAGTGGTACGCCGCGGAAGCCCACGTTCGCCGACCACACCGCGACGCCGTTTGCCTCATCGATAACCCCGGGTACGGCCAGCCCGACCGCGACCGGCGTCAAGCCCGCGGCCCGGGCGGTTTCGGCCAGGTCGGAAGCTACCGACAGGATTGTCTGAGCAACCGCCTCCGGACCGCGATCCGCGCCGGTCGCGTGCCGTTCGGCGTGCACGATCGCGTGTTCTCGGTCGACCAACGCACACTTCATGCCGGTACCGCCGACGTCCATCGCGATCACCACGTCGGTCACGGGGTCCTCCTGATCGCCGACGCGAATCGGTCGCAGCGCAGCAAAGCAACCGGCACGAGCGCGTCACATTCTGCGCACCCTACTCGACGTCGGGCTGCGTTTCGCGCATGATTGTGCACACATCACTCATCTTCTGTGCAAGGGGAGTCCCAGTGGATCGTTATGCGCGCTGGAACACGCTGCTGGAACTCCTGACGAACAGCGGCCGCGTCACCGTCGAGGACGCCTCCGACCAGCTCGGAGTCTCCCAGGCCACGATCCGCCGCGACTTCGATCAGCTCGCCCAGCAACAGATGATCACCCGTACTCGAGGTGGTGCGGTCGCGAACGGCGTCTCGTACGATCTGCCGCTGCGCTACAAGACCGCGAAGCATTCGGCCGAGAAGCAGCGCATCGGTACGGCGGCCGCGGCGCTCGTCTCGGCCGGCATGGTGGTGGCGATCAACGGCGGGACGACGACGACCGAGGTGGCCCGGGCGCTCGCGGTACGGCCGGAATTGGCGACCACGCCGGACGGTGCCCAGCTGACCGTTGTTACGAATGCGCTGAACATCGCGAACGAGCTGCTCGTACGCTCTCGCATGAAGATCGTCGTGACCGGCGGCGTGGTCCGGCCGCAGTCGTTCGA
This sequence comes from uncultured Actinomycetota bacterium, assembly GCA_963831705.1. Taxonomy (GTDB): domain Bacteria; phylum Actinomycetota; class Actinomycetes; order Mycobacteriales; family Micromonosporaceae; genus DASQPR01. Next base: position 2,020,289 of record CAWHRE010000010.1, read on the forward strand.
ACTCGTCGGTCCGCTGGCCGGAGGCATCTTGCGCGAGGTCACGCTGGACATCGCGCTGCTGGGTGTGGATGCGCTCGACGTCACGCTCGGCGCGGCCGCTCATCACGAGGGTGAGGCCGCGATGAACAACCTGATGGTGGCGCGGGCGAGGCGGGTTGTGATCATCGCGGACAGTTCGAAGCTCGGACAGCACGCATTCGCCCGGATTTGTCCGATCGAGCGGATCGACACCCTGGTCACCGACGCCGGTGCAACCGATGAACAGGTCGAGACGTTCGAGTCGGCCGGGTTAACGGTGGTCAGAGTTTAGATGTGCCAAAGGTCACTGTTTTGCAACACGTGTTCTAACGGGATTCACCAGCGTAGATGGCGATTTGCGGAAAATGTCGCTTGTATTTCTTGTCGCCGTAGACCGGTAATGTCTCCCGCATGACCACCGTATTGCGCCCCGTAGACATGGATATCGCCGAAAACCTGGATATCGACGAGGGCGCGGATACGGAGTCTGATGAGAGCGACATCGCTGGTTTAGCCGACGACGCGGCGAGAGATACATCCGTCGTGCAAACGGATGCGAGCGTAGACGACGACTGGGACGACCCGGATTGGGATACGGCGACGCCCGCTCCGGTCGAGAAGACCGACCCTGGGCTGACCGACCAGCAGCGCCGGGTGCTCATCTTCGAACGACAGTGGTGGCGGCATGCCGGCAGCAAGGAACAGGCGATTCGGGAGCAGTTCAGCCTGTCCGCGACCCGCTATTACCAGTTGCTCAACCACATCCTGGATCTGCCCGCCGCCCTGGAATTCGATGCAATGGTGGTCGGCCGATTGCGGAGATTGCGGGCAACTCGGGCGCGTACCCGAATGGCTCGTTAACCAAGCGTCAGCGGACCGAATGCGAATCCGCATATGCGGCTAAAGCGGCCACCTGTGCCTCATTCAGAGACGGCCGCACTCGATGCCGGGCCGCTTCTACGTCGGCTGCGGTGACGGTCGCGGCGTCCATCGACTGGCGCATCGCGGCCAACGCCGACTCACGTACCAGTGCGGCGCAGTCGGCCGCCGAAAAGCCGACAAGCGTTGCACCCAACGCCGCGATGTCCACGTCCGGGGCCAGCGGGACGGTACGCGCCGCCGACCGTAGGATCTCCGCTCGCGCCGAAGCATCCGGCGGCGGCACGTAGACCAGCCGCTCCAGGCGCCCCGGCCGTAGAAGTGCCGGATCGATGAGATCCGGTCGATTCGTCGCGCCGACCACGACGACGTTCCGCAGCGGCTCGACGCCATCCAGCTCGGTCAGCAGCGCGGCCACCACCCGGTCGGTCGTACCGCCGTCGGTGGACTGCCCACGGATCGGTGCGAGCGCGTCGATCTCATCCAGGAAGACGAGCGTCGGAGCGGCGTCCCGCGCTCGGCGAAAGAGTTCGCGGACCGCGCGTTCGCTGTCGCCGACCCATTTCGAGAGCAGCTCGGCACCCTTGACCGACAGGACGTTCGCCTTGCCGGTCCCGGCAATCGCCTTGACCAGGAACGTCTTGCCGCATCCCGGTGGCCCGTAGAGAAGTACGCCGCGTGGCGGCTCGACGCCGAGACGGGCGAACGCGTCCGGGTAGGTGAGCGGCCAGAGCACCGATTCGGTGAGCATCTGCTTGACATCGGCCATATCACCAACGTCATCCAGCGTGATCTTCGCGAGTTCGAGCATCGAGGAGTTCATGCTGGTCGGCCGGGTCACCTCGAGCGCCGCGTCGAAGTCGACCCGTCCCACGGTCGGCGGTTGCGTCGACGACTTCTGGCGGAGCGCCGCCCGGACCCCGGCTTCGCGTACGAGCGCGGCAAGATCGGCCGCGACGTAGCCGGGCGTACGCGATGCGATGTCGTCGAGCGCAACGTCGCCGTAGAGCGGGACCTGTCGGGTCAGGACGGCCAGCTGTTGCCGCCGGGTCGCCGCGTCGGGCAGCGGCACCGCGATCTCGTGATCCAGGAGGCCCGGCGACCGCAGCGCCGGATCGACCGCTTCCGGGCGGCTGGTCGTACAGATGACGGCGACGCCCGCGGTCAACGCATCCGCGACGAGCTGCCGGAACACCGTGGAAAGTGGACCGGGCTCGTCGCGCGGCATCAGCGCCTCGACGTCCGACACGAGCACGACCGTTGAGGTCGGTCGAGGCGTCAACGCGGTACGCAGTCGAGCCGCCGCGTCATTGCCGGTCAGCGCCGCGACGGCCGGTCCGGAGACCTGCGTAACCTGCGCTTCCACGCCGGCCGCGACGGCCAGGACCATCGCCGACTTGCCCGAGCCGGCTGGTCCGGTGATCAGGACGCCGAGCGAGATCGTCGTACCGAGCCGGCCGAGCACTTCGCCGTGGTGGAATCCGAGGTCGAGCAGCTCGGTGAGTTCATCCGCCTGATTGCGCAATGCCGGAAGGTCGTCCAGCCGAGGCGGGGGCGAGACGGCCGGGGGAGGCACGGTCGGGCGTACCTCCAGCGCACTGTCCTGCCACACGACGACCGTGTCCATGGTGACCAGCGCGGCTTGCGGCGGATCGCACGCATTGACCGTGAGCAGCGCGGACGTCCACGCGTAGCCGACCGAATTCCGCAGCGATGCGCGCGCCGCGAGGATCACCGGACCGGTACGTTCAGTGGTGATCACGTCCTGCGGCAGCAGCGACACGTCATCACCGGTGGTCACCACCTTGCCCAGCAGCGCGAGCCGCAACATCTCCGACGTCAGCATGCCGCGTAGATGCGCGGGGCCACCGAGCGCGACCCGTCGAGCCGCGGTCATCGTGGCCGGCTCGATCGTGATCTCCCCGCCATCGCGCGTCCCGACGTTGCCCAGCAACAGGTCGTCCGCGTAAAGCAGCGACCGGCTCGCGTCCGCAGGCGCGATGGCGACGAGCCCCGCGGTCGTACGGCGGCCGGTGAGCGTGACCGCGTCGCCGGGTCGCAGACCAAGCGCGGTCAGCACCTCGGCATGCAGCCGGACGATGCCTCGGCGGGCGTCGAGGGTGGCGGGCCGGAGCGTGGCGGTGAGCGTCAACGCATCTGAGGTCACCTGGCCAGCGTAATCACGTTCCGTGGCGGGCGACGTCATCGTCGGGCGTACGACGCGGTCGTCCGATACGCCCCTCGGTTGACGACCATGAGAACCCGACACCGTACGGTGATCCTCATGTCATCTCCGCTGGCCGGTCGGTTGCGCCGCGCGTTACCGCGGGTGCGTTGGACCCGCCGGCGTGTCATCACATGGTCGGCGATCGCCGTAGTGATCATCGGTCTGCTCGTCTGGGCCGCCGCGCCGTCGAGCACGAGTTACGCCACGACCCCGCAGTTCCTCACGGTGATGACCGGTCCGACCGGAACCACCCCGGTCCGCTTGGACACGACTTACTACCGGCCGAAGTCGGCTTCCGCATCCGACCCGGTACCGGCCGTCCTCCTCGCGCACGGATTCGGAGGTACGAAGGAAAGCGTCGCCGGGCAGGCCGAGCACCTCGCCGAACAGGGTTACGCGGTGCTGACCTGGACCGCTGAAGGCTTCGGCAAAAGCGGCGGCCAGATCCACCTGGACAGTCCGGACTGGGAGATCAAGGACGGTTCCCGGCTGATCGACTGGCTGGCCGCGCGCCCCGAAATCCAGCGCAACGGGTCGAACGATCCGCGGGTCGCGGCGGTCGGTGGCTCGTACGGTGGCGGTTTCTCGCTCTTGCTGGCCGGCTACGACAAGCGCGTGGACGCGATCGTCCCGTCGATCACCTGGAACAATCTCGCCAACGCGTTCCTGCCAAACGCGACCGGGAGCGGGCCGGAGACCGGCGTATGGAAGAAGGCGTGGGCCGGACTGTTCTTCGGCAGCAGCGGCTCCGCCTTGCCAAATGCGAACACCGATCCGGCGTGCGGGCGGTTCGCCGCGGACGTTTGCCAGGCGTACCTCTCGATCGCGAGCACCGGAGCCGCTACGCCGGCCGAGATCGCGCTGCTCAATGCGTCCAGCCCCTCCTCGATTCTCACCAAGATCACGGCTCCCACGCTGCTCATTCAGGGCGAGGCGGACACGCTGTTCCCGCTGTCCGAAGCGGACGCGAACGCGACCGGGATCGCCAAGGCCGGTACGCCGGTGACCGTGTCGTGGTTCACCGGCGGCCACGATGGTGGCGCCGGTCCGCAGTCCGACCAGGACCGGCTCAATGAACTGACCGATCAGTGGCTCGGTTTCTACCTCAAGCACACCGGCTCCAAGCCGTCGTCGGCGTTTACCTACTCGCGCATCGCCGGCCTCGACGCGAACAGCAACGGCCTGGTCGCGAGCGCGTTCCAGGTGCCGTACTACCCCGGCCTCGGCGGTGAGATCCCGGCCACGGTCACGGTGTCCGGACCACCACAGGCCGCGGCGAACCCGCCGAGTTCGTCGCCGGCCGCGCTCAGCTCACTACCGGGTACGGGCGGCGGTCTCACCTCACTCGTCAAGGGTTTCGTCACCGACATCCCAGGTCAGCACGCCGACTTCTACTCGACGCCGCTGACCTCGTCGATCAACGTGGTCGGCTCGCCATCGGTGCAGATCAAAGTGGCGTCGACGACCGGTTCGGCGGTCGTGTTCGTCAAGCTCTACGACGTCGATCCGGCAAACGGGCTGACGTTGCCCGATGGCCTCGTCGCGCCGGTACGCCTGACGAACCTTGCCCCAACGATCGACGCCGCGCAGCCGGTCACCGTGGCACTGCCCGCGATCGTGCATCAGTTCCCGGCCGGACACTTTCTGCGGATCACGGTGGCAACGTCGGATCAGGCATTCCTGACACCGGCCGCACCGACGGTGTACATGGTCGGCGTGACCGACGGCGTCGTGGCGCTGCCGACGGTGAACTCGACGGCGATCGCCAGCGGTACGGCCGCCTGGTGGTGGGCGCTCGGCGCGGTCGTCCTGTTCGTCGCGCTCGCCACCGTCATCGCGATCGTCATCGCCCGCAAACGCCGGGACCGGCGGATTCTGACGGTCGACCCGGAGTACGCCGATACCCCGCTGGTCGTACGCAACCTACGCAAGGAGTACGGCGACTTCGTCGCGGTCTCGAAGCTCGACCTCACCGTCACGCGTGGTCAGGTGCTCGGTCTTCTCGGTCCGAATGGCGCCGGCAAGACCACGACGCTGCGGGTCCTGATGGGACTCACCCAGCCGACCGCCGGCGAGATCTACGTGTATGGCCAGCGGCTGCTCCCCGGCTCGCCCGTACTTTCTCGGCTCGGGGCGCTCGTCGAAGGCCCCGGATTCCTGCCGCACCTGACCGGGCGCCAGAACCTCGACCTGTACTGGCGAGCCACCGGCCGCCCGGCCGACGAGGCGCGGATGGACGAAGCGGTGGAGATCGCCGGGCTCGGCGGTGCGATCGACCGGCGCACGAAGACATACAGCCACGGGATGCGACAACGGCTGGCGATCGCGCAGGCAATGCTCGGCTTGCCCGAGTTGCTTGTCCTCGACGAGCCGACCGACGGGCTCGATCCCCCGCAGATCGCGGAGATGCGCCGGGTCCTGAAGCGGTACGCCACCGACGGCCGCGCCGTACTCGTCTCCAGCCACCTCCTGGCCGAGGTGGAACAGACGTGTACCCACGTGGTCGTCATGCACAAGGGGGAGAAGGTCGCTGACGGCCCGGTCGACGACATCGTCGGAGAATCCCCGTCCGTGCAGTTCGACGTGTCCGACGTGGTCGCGGCGACGGCCGTACTGGATGGGATCTCCGGGGTTCGTTCGGTTGCCCCGGATGGCGCCGGTTTGGTCGTGGACATGGACGGCATACCGCGGTCGGAGGTCGTGGCGGCACTGGTCGGAGCGGGTATCGGGGTTGATCGGGTGGCGCCGCGCCGTCGACTGGAGGATGCGTTCCTGACGCTGGTCGGCGGCGACACCAAGGCGAGTGGAGAGCGATCATGACGGTGTCTGAGGTTGCACAGGCCGGCGCGGTCGGCTACCGGCCGGGGGCGACGCTCTCGTACGGCACCGAGATGCGCCGCCAACTCGCCCGCCGCCGGAACAAGCTGACGCTCGGCTTCATGGCCATCCTGCCGTTGATCATCTTGGTCGCGTTCGAGTTCGGCAACAACAACAGCAACAGCAACGGCAACGAACGAGGACAGTTCGCCGCGCTCGCCACGATCGCGACCAGCGGCGGCCTCAACTTCGCGCTGTTCACACTGCTGGTCTCGGCATCGTTCCTGCTCATCGTCGTGGTTGCGTTGTTCTGCGGCGATACCGTGGCGAGCGAAGCATCATGGGGATCACTGCGTTATCTGCTGGCCATCCCGGTGCCGCGGGCCCGCCTGCTCGGCAGCAAGCTGCTGGTCGCGCTGACGCTCAGCGGAGTCGCCTTGGTGCTGCTCACCGGCGTCGCGCTGGGCGTCGGCACGCTCCGGTACGGCTGGCATCCACTGCAGTCCAACGTCTCCGACAGCATCGCGCCCGGGCCGGCCTTCTGGCGCCTGCTGGGCATCGTCGCGTACCTGGCCGTGACGCTGTTGATCGTGGCCGGGCTGGCGTTCTTGCTGTCCGTCTCGACGGACGCGCCGCTGGGTGCGGTCGGCGGCGCCGTACTGCTGCAGATCCTGTCGAGCATCCTGGACCAGATCACGGCGCTCGGCTCGATCCGGGACTACCTGCCGACGCACTATGCGGATTCGTGGCTCGGCCTGCTTTCCACGCCGATCCAGACCACCGACATGGTCAAGGGCGCGATCGTCGCGATCGCGTACGCGACGATCTTCTTCGGGCTGGCGTTCTTCCGCTTCCACCGAAAAGACGTCGTCTCCTAGAAGGTGGGGCGTGTCACGTTGTTACCAACTGTTGGGACCGGACGCTGGGCGTACGTGAGCACGGCTACGCTTCTAAACACAACTGCATACCTCATCCAGAGGGGCTGAGGGATACGGCCCGTTGACGCCCCGGCAACCACCGCTCGATGCGGCAGGTGCCAAATCCGTCCGGTTTCGCCATTTTCGGCGGCCGGGAAGATGAGAGGACGTCTCCGGATGACCAGTACCCTTCCAAAAGCGACAAACACCGCTTCCCCAGCTCGCGCGCTTGTCTGCCGCGGTTGCGGAGCCCAATTCCCGCTCGCCGCACAGCACGCCTGTTACGAGTGTTTCGGTCCTCTGGAGATCGCCTACGACGAAGCGCAGATCGCGCAGGTCACGCGCGCGCAGATCGAAGCCGGACCGCAGAACATTTGGCGGTACGCCGCATTGCTCCCCACCGGCCAGGACCCCGCGACCCGCGTCTCGCTTGACCCGGGTATGACGCCGCTCGTCCGGGCGGACGGTCTCGCGGCCGCCGTCGGCATCAAAGCACCGCTGTGGGTGAAGGATGATTCCGCGAACCCGACCCATTCGTTCAAGGACCGCGTCGTTTCCATCGCGCTGACCGCCGCGTCCGAACTCGGCTTCACGCGATTCTCTTGCGCATCGACCGGCAACCTGGCGAACTCCGTTGCGGCGCACGCGGCTCGGGCCGGCGTACCGTCCATCGTCTTCATTCCGGCGGATCTTGAGATCGGCAAGATTGTCATGACTGCGGTCTACGGCGGTGACGTGGTTGCGATCGAAGGTTCATACGACGAGGTCAATCGTCTGTGTTCGCAGCTCACCGAGGTGGACGAGTTCGAGAACACCGCGTTCGTCAACGTCAACCTGAGGCCGTTCTACGCCGAGGGCTCGAAGACGCTCGGATATGAGGTGGCCGAGCAACTCGGCTGGCGAATCCCGGCGCAGGTCGTCATCCCGATGGCCTCGGGCGAACTGTTGACCAAAGTGGACAAGGCCTTCACCGAGCTGGTCGCGATCGGCCTCGCCGAGGCGCCGGCCGGTGGCTGGAAGGTGTTCGGCGCTCAGTCGGCCGGGTGCAACCCGATCGCAACTGCGCTCAAGGCCGGGGTCAACGAGATCACACCGGTGAAGCCGACCGGGATCGCCAAGTCGCTCAACATCGGCGACCCCGCGGCCGGTGCGTTCGCGCTCGAAACCGTACGCCGGACCGGTGGCTGGATGGACGACGCGAACGATGACGAGATTCGCGCTGCGATCGAGCTGCTCGCCGCCACGACCGGCGTGTTCGCCGAGACCGCAGGCGGGACGACCGTAGCGGTTCTACAGAAACTGGTCGCGTCCGGCAAGCTCGATCCGAACGCGGAGACGGTCGTCTTCAACACCGGCGACGGCCTGAAGACGCTCGACGCGGTCTCTGATCGAGTCGGCCCGACCCACCGCGTGAAGCCGTCGCTGAAGTCGGTGCGAGAAGCCGGTCTGATCTCATAGCAAATTGACAGCATTACTCACCGTAGTCAAAATGCATCGATAGCGATGAGTCGTCCCAAGACGCGATCCCAGGTTGTAGGGCTTATGCCCGGTTGTGCAAATTGCATCCGCACGCAGGGTAGCTATGTGTGACTATGGGTTTGCTGTGAGTTGAATTTTCGACGCGTAGCGGCCTTGACGACGGCTGCGCGAGGCAGCAAGATGCTCGTTGCGGGGGGACGTATCGCCGCTCGAATCCGAGAAATCGGGGTCGAGCGACCCGGCGCCGGAGGCGTCGTGCGACACGTCCTCTCGACCAATTTCTGCGGAGGAACGCAGCCCTGGACTCGTGGTCTCACGAGTCCATTTTTCTATCAATAACCCAAATCCGCCACAATAGACATATATAGCCCCCCATACGATCACTTCGCCGGTGTGATCATGGGGAGGCGAGATAGATGGGTACCCGGGCGCTGCTGCCGATCCAATGCCGGGTCAAGGGCCAGGTGATCACGCGCAGCATCACGTCGTCGTACTGGTATGGCCTGGCCGCGGGCAACTACGTTTCGGCCGCGTACGTCAGCGTGCCATCCGGAACGAAGGTGCCCACTTGCTAAGCACGGGCCGCAGTGGGGCGTGGACGTAACCGCCCTCGGTCAGCCCGGCGCCACGTTCGAATGCGTTGCGGACGCCGAAATTGCCGGTCAGCGCGTACGACCAGGCGGAACCGGCAAAGTAGAGCGGCCAGAACAGTGGTCCCCACCGCGCGTACTGATAGGTGTGCCGCAGTTCGTGCACGAGCACGCCGCGTCGTTCCGGCGCGAACAGCCATGTCGCGTCGTGTCGGCAGAAGATGACGTCACCGATGACGAAGCAGGCCGCGGACGGTACCGACAGCGGGTAATTCGTGGCGACGATGGTGCCAAGTGGGCCGTTCGTCCGGGAGCAGCCGGTGGCTGCGGCGAGCGCGAGTCCGGCATACGTAGTCCCGTTGAGTCGATTTCGCTGCGCACGATCCACGGTTAAATCATGACATTAAGTGCGAGGCTCCGTGCAGGGTCGCGGACCGGAGAGGCATGATGGGCGGCATGACTGCGACCCAGGATTCGCCCGAGCACCCCCTCTTCGCGAAGCACGCCGCCACAATCGAGCGTGCCCACGCTGCAATTGCCGACCGCACCTACTGGTCGGCGTTCCCCGAGTCCCCGAGCCCGAAGGTGTACGGCGAAGCCGCCGCCCCGGCGGGCCAGGCCGCGTTCGAGGCGTACCTCGGCGCCGAGTTCCCGCTGACCCAACCCGGTACGGACGGGCAGGTCACGACCGAACAATCTCCGTTCGGCGTCGACCTCGGCGTGAGTTACCCGCACGGAGATGTCGATGCGTTGGTGGCCGCCGCGAAGGCCGCGATGCCGTCCTGGCGAGATGCCGGCCCGGACACCCGTACGGCCGTCTGCATCGAAATTCTCACCCGCCTGCACGAGAACATCTTCGAGCTGGCGAACGCCGTGCAGTTCACGTCCGGTCAGGCGTTCGTGATGGCGTTCCAGGCCGGTGGCGCGCACGCGCTCGATCGTGCCCTCGAAGCGATCACGTACGCGCACGCGGAAATGACGCGTCACCCGGCGACGGCACAGTGGGAGAAGCCGGCCGGGAAGGGCGACCCGCTGCGGATGACAAAGACGTTCCACGTCGTGCCGCGCGGTATCGGGCTCGTGATCGGCTGCAACACGTTCCCCACGTGGAACTCGTACCCGGGTCTGTTCGCAAGCCTGGCCACCGGCAACGCCGTGATCGTGAAGCCGCATCCGGGTGCCGTGCTGCCGCTTGCGATCACCGTGAAGTACGCCCGCGACGTGCTCGCCGAGGCGGGCTTCGACCCGAACCTGATCCTGCTCGCGCCGGAGGCGGATGGCGAGAAGCTCGCGTCCACGCTGGCGTTGCGTCCGGAAGTCAAGATCGTCGACTTCACCGGCTCCACCGCGTACGGCGACTGGCTCGAAGAGAACGCCCGCCAGGCCTCGGTATACACCGAAAAGGCCGGCGTCAACACCATCGTGATCGACTCGACCAGCGACTTCGCGGCGATGTGCCGCAACATCGGCTTCTCGCTCACGCTCTACAGCGGTCAGATGTGTACGACACCGCAGAACATCCTGGTCCCGCGCGATGGCATCGCCACCGAGGCCGGACACGCGACGTTCGATCAGGTCGCGCAGGGCATCGCCGCCGCGGTTGAGACGCTGACCAGCGATGATGCGCGGGGCGTCGAGCTGACCGGCGCGATCGTCAACCCGGCGATCGTCGGGCGGATCGGCGCCGCGCGCAACCATGGCGACGTGGTGCTCGACTCGCGCGAGGTGAAGCATCCGTCGTTCCCGGACGCGACCGTGCGTACCCCCTTGGTCTTGCGACAGGACGCGGCGAATGAGGAGATGTTCGACAACGAGTGGTTTGGGCCCATCTCGTTCGTGGTCGCGACCGACTCGACCGCGCACAGTCTGGAGCTGTTCCGCCGGATCGTGGGCACGCGCGGTGCGCTGACCGCGGCGGTCTACTCGACCGACCCGGCCGTGCTGAACGCGATGGAGGACGCGGCGCTGGATGTCGGCGTGCACCTGTCGTGCAACCTGCTCGGCGGCGTGTTCGTGAATCAGTCGGCCGCGTTCTCGGACTTCCACGCCAGCGGCGCGAACCCGGCCGCGAACGCCGCGTTGACCGACGGTGCCTACGTCTCGAACCGTTTCCGGATTGTGCAGTCACGGCGGCACGTCTAACACCTAACAAGCGCGGGTCATCAACTGCTCACTCAGCGCCGATAGCGTCGGGTGTGGGATTGGGTCGCCCACATCTTCGAAGCCCAATTTCCGGTACGCCCGGCTCGCGCGCCCGTTGGTCGTGACGACCTCGAGTTCCAGGCGCTTCCGGCCGCACTCCAGCGACCAGGCGGCGGCGACTTCGACCAAACCGGCGAGGACGCCGCCGCCGCGATGGCTCGGGCTGACGTAGACCGCGATGAGCCGCGTGACGTCCGGGTTCTCCGCGTTTTCGATCGCGACGACCTGTCCGACCAGGCGACGGTCGGGAAGCGCGGCGATGAAGTGCGCGATCTGCGTACCGGTGGCCGCCCGGGTGATCCGCCCGACGAACTCCGCATGCGGCATCTCGGCGACTTGATCCAGCGTGGTCAGGTAGGCCAGCGGCGTATCGGCCAGCATCTCCAGACGCAGCGCACGGGCGCGGCCGGCGTCGGCGGTCTCGGCGCGGCGGATCGTCACGTCATCGGTCACGTCCTAGTCGTACCCGAATGTGTGGTCGCTCGCCAGCGGTTATCGGCTATCCGCGGGCCGAACGTCGTGCCCGGAGCGTACGAGCACGAAGTCGACCGATTTTTCGGGCTGCGCTGCTTCGGATCTGGTGTTAGCGTGCCGGTCTGGACGTGGCACGGATCGATCGACATGAGGATGTGTGCGGTGGCAGAAGGCACGGTGAAGTGGTTCAACAGTGAAAAGGGCTACGGCTTCATCGCCGTTGACGGCGGCGAAGACGTGTTCGTGCACTTTTCCGCGATCACGATGGACGGATACAAGACGCTCAATGACGGCCAGCGGGTCGTATTCGAGGTCACCCAGGGCCAGAAGGGCCCACAGGCCGAGCAGGTGCGCGTCACCGGTTGACGTCGCCGGCCGGCCTCGTGGCAGCGCCGCTTCACCGTGGTGTGAGGCGGCGCTCACCTAAATCTGGCTGATCGGAGGGCAACGTTCGCGGGCGATTTCGCGTAGCGTCCGCGCAGCCAGCCGAAGGAGCCTTACGTGACCGACCTGCCCCCATACCCCGAGGGCTCGGAACCGCCCGCCGGATATCCGCCGCTGCCGAGCTATCCGCCGGCGCAGGAGTACCCACCCGCTTACCCGCCGCCAGGCTATGGCGTACCGCCCGGATATGCGCCGCCCGGTGCTTACCCGCCGCCCTATCCGGCACCGGGTGTACCGACGCAGGGAATGCCGCCGGGCATGGTCCCGCCGCAGTACCCGTACCCGACGTACGGCTATCAGGTTCCCGGCGGCCAGCCGCTGTACGACATGTACGGTCAGCCCGTCGACCCGCTCGTCACGCCACCCGGTGAAGGGTTCGCCGGCTGGTGGTCCCGGCTGTGGAAGGTATTCGCGCGCAGTTGGGGCGCGCTGGCGCTGATCATCGGCGTCACCTCCGGCCTGCCCGCGATCGTGCTCGGCATCTACGCGGCGCAGTCGACTACGCTAACCGACTTGCAGCATGCGCTCCAGCAGAAGCAGGACGATCCGAACAGCGCGTTCGTGTTCCCACACGGCCTCGCTCAGTTCGTCGGCGTGGGCATCGTGCTCGGCGTGCTAGCTGCGGTATGCCGCGCGGTTGGTTGGGCGGCCTCGATCTGGACCCTCACCCGCCAGGCCGCCGGTGAACCGGCACCGTTCGGAACCGCGATCTTGTACGGTCTCAAGAACTTCCCGCGCGTGTTCGGCTGGGTCTTCGTGTACTCGCTGCTGATCGGGGTCGGCACGGTCTGTTGCATCCTGCCCGGCCTCTACTTCGCAATCGCCGGCAGCCTGATCGTGCCGCTGGTGATCTTCAGTCGAGGCTCGGTCTCGGAATCATTCCGTCTGGTCAACAAGAATTTCGGAGCCGTGCTCGGCCGGATTCTGGCTGTATACGGTTTGGGTCTCGCGGTCGGCGTGGTCTCGTTGATTCTCAGCAGCGTCCTCGGAGCCGCGGGCGGTACGCCGGGCCGGATCGTCAGCGAAGTGCTCAGTTCGGTCCTCGGGATCCCCGGCACGATCATTCTGATCATCGGCGTCACGCTCACATACGCCGAGATGCGCGCCAAGGAAATGATCACTACGACGCCGATGATGAACCAGGCGCTCTGACCCTCGTACGGGCTCTGAAAGGCGCCGGTGGCTGATGCCGCCGGCGCCTTTTTGTGCCATCAGCCAATGTGACCCGCCGCACGCCACGACCGGCGTTCTGCTTGCACTCGCCGGGGTAGAGTGCTAAACAAGACATTGGCACTCGCGCTATGTGAGTGCCAAGAAATTGAACTCGAAGGTCGGGGTCCGGTGCGGGCTTCATGATCGCACGATCGTGAGCCAAGTCGTCGCGGGCTTTGTCCGGTCCGGCCGGCGGTGCTCGTCCGAGCACCTACCACGGAGCCACCCGGCTGCGTGGGATAGAGAGTGCGAACCATGCGGACTGCGTCGCCTCGGGTGATGCGCCGCGAGTGTCCAGGAGGACAACGCCGAATGGCCAAGATTATCGCGTTCGACGAGGAAGCTCGCCGTGGACTCGAGCGCGGAATGAACATGCTCGCCGACGCCGTCAAGGTGACGCTGGGCCCGAAGGGCCGCAACGTCGTGCTCGAGAAGAAGTGGGGCGCGCCCACGATCACCAACGATGGTGTGAGCATCGCCAAGGAGATCGAGCTCGAGGACCCGTACGAGAAGATCGGCGCCGAGCTGGTCAAGGAGGTCGCGAAGAAGACCGACGACGTGGCCGGTGACGGCACGACGACGGCGACCGTGCTGGCGCAGGCGCTGGTCCGCGAGGGTCTGCGCAACGTCGCGGCCGGCGCGAACCCGATGGCGCTCAAGCGCGGCATCGAGGCTGCTGTGGCCGCCGTCGCCGAGGAGCTCGCGCAAGATCTGCCAAGGACGTCGAGACCAAGGAGCAGATCGCTTCGACCGCGTCGATCTCCGCCGCTGACACCACCGTCGGCGAGCATCATCGCCGAGGCGATGGACAAGGTCGGCAAGGAAGGCGTCATCACGGTCGAGGAGAGCAACACCTTCGGCCTCGAGCTCGAGCTCACCGAGGGCATGCGCTTCGACAAGGGCTACATCTCGCCGTACTTCGTGACCGACCCCGAGCGTATGGAGGCCGTCCTCGACGACCCGTACATCCTGATCGTCGAACAGCAAGATCTCGGCCGTCAAGGACCTGCTGCCGATCCTCGAGAAGGTCATGCAGTCCGGCAAGCCGCTCGCGATCATCGCCGAGGACGTCGAGGGCGAGGCCCTGGCCACGCTGGTCGTCAACAAGATCCGTGGCACGTTCAAGTCGGTCGCCGTCAAGGCGCCGGGCTTCGGTGACCGCCGCAAGGCCATGCTGCAGGACATCGCGATCCTCACCGGTGGCCAGGTCATCAGCGAAGAGGTCGGCCTCAAGCTGGAGAACGCCGGCCTCGACCTGCTGGGCAGGGCCCGCAAGGTCGTCGTCACCAAGGACGAGACGACGATCGTCGAGGGCTCGGGCGACGCCGACCAGATCCAGGGTCGCGTCAACCAGATCCGCGCCGAGATCGAGAAGTCGCGACTCCGACTACGACCGCGAGAAGCTGCAGGAGCGGCTGGCGAAGCTCGCCGGCGGCGTCGCGGTCATCAAGGTCGGCGCGGCCACCGAGGTCGAGCTGAAGGAGCGCAAGCACCGCATCGAGGACGCCGTTCGCAACGCGAAGGCGGCCGTCGAAGAGGGCATCGTCCCCGGTGGTGGCGTCGCGCTGGTGCAGGCCGGCAAGACCGCGTTCGACAAGCTGGACCTGGTCGGCGACGAGGCGACCGGTGCCAACATCGTGCGCGTCGCGCTCGACGCCCCGCTGCGGCAGATCGCCGTCAACGCCGGCCTCGAGGGTGGCGTCGTCGTGGAGAAGGTCCGCAACCTGCAGGTCGGCTTCGGCCTCAACGCCGCGACCGGCGAGTACGTCGACATGCTCGCGGCCGGCATCCTGGACCCGACCAAGGTCATGCGCTCCGCGCTGCAGAACGCCGCGTCGATCGCCGCGCTGTTCCTGACCACCGAGGCGGTCGTCGCCGACAAGCCGGAGAAGGCGGCCGCTCCGGCCGGCCCCGGTGGCGGCGGAGACATGGACTTCTAAGAAGTCCTAGTACGACAAAAGGGCGGTCCGCTGACGCGGGCCGCCCTTTTCGCACGTTTCAAGATCGTCGCAACTTCCCGGATGTTGTCCCCTTATCGGATCTCCAACCCGGCAAGATCCGTGAAGTTGTGCTGATCATGCAGGTGACTCGTCTCGATTGCGCTGGTAGCGTCCGTCGACATGGTGGACTCTCGGATTGCGCAACTCCTCAAGAACGCGCCGGTTATTGACGGACATAACGACCTGCCGTGGGAGATGCGCGACCGAGTCGCGTACAACCTGGATGATCTTGATTTGGCTCTCGATCAGACCGCGACCGGCCTCCACACCGACTTGCCGCGTTTGCGGGCCGGCGGCGTCGGTGCGCAATTCTGGTCGGTCTGGGTGCCGGAGCGGCTGACCGCGGACGCGGCGGTGTCCGCGACGCTGGAACAGATCGACTTCGTGCACCAATTCGTGGCCCGCTTCCCCGACCAGCTCGTCCTGGCGCGGACCGCGGACGAGGTCGAAGCCGCGCACGCGTCCGGCCGGATCGCTTCGCTGATCGGCATCGAGGGCGGCCACTCCATCGCCTGCTCGATGGCCACGCTGCGCGCGATGCACGCGCTCGGAGCGCGCTATATGACGCTCACGCACAACCACAACACGCCGTGGGCCGACAGCGCCACGGACGAGGTCGGCGTGGGTGGTCTGTCGCCGTTCGGCCATGAGGTGGTACGGGAATGCAACCGCCTCGGCGTGATGGTGGATCTCGCGCACGTCGCACCTTCGACCATGCACGCGGCGCTGGACACGTCGACCGCGCCCGCGTTCTTCTCGCATTCCAGCGCGCGGGCCGTCACCGACCATCCTCGTAACGTTCCGGACGATGTGCTCCGCCGGGTACGCGAGACGAACGGCATCGTGATGGTCACGTTCGTCTGCGCGTTCGTCAACGAGCCGTGCCGCGCGTGGTTCTACGAGATGATCGCGTACGGCCGTGAACTCGCGAAGACCTACACCGAGGACGGTCCGGAGTGGACCGAGCGCCGCAAAGCCTGGATGCTTGAGCACCCCCGGCCCGCATGCGACGTACGCGACGTGGCTGATCACGTCGAGCACGTCCGCGATGTGGCCGGCATCGACGCGGTTGGTATCGGCGGCGACTTCGACGGCATGCCGCAGCCGCCGGACGGCTTGACCGGCGTCGACGCGTACCCGAACCTGCTCACCGAACTGATCGAGCGCGGCTGGTCGGACGCCGATCTCGCGAAGCTGACCTGGCAGAACGCGTTGCGCGTGCTGCGCGCGACCGAGGCGGCCGCCGAGAAGGCGCAGGCCGAACGGGGTCCGTCGCTGGCCGTATTCAGCGCCTGAGTTCGCCGGGTACGCGCAACTCCTCGTGGTTGTAAACGGCGGCCACGAATTCGGGATCATCGGCTTCGCACGCGGTGGCGACGAGATCGAGCAACTCGTCGTAGTCGGCGCCGGTCCGTCCGCGGTACGAGTCGGCCATCTGGCCCCATTCGTCCCACGGGAGCACCTCGACCTTGTTCAGTGCTGCTAGGTCGCGGATCGCGTTGCCCCGGATCTCGGCCGGGCCCCACGCATGATCGGTGCCGTACACGCCGAACTGGCTGGAGTCGATGAACTCGGCGCGGTGCAGAGCCCACGCTTCGCCGCCGGTCAGGAACTCGCCGACGGACAGATCCTCCGGGTGTTGCAGCACGTCGAGGCCGAGGATTTCGGCGTCGATCCGGACCCAGCGTTCGTTGTCCACGTGCCGGAATTCGGTGATCCAGTGGTCGACGCCCTTGCCCTTGTGGAAGTAGGTGGCGAAGCCGCATCTGGCTCGCGCCGCAATGCCGCGCGAGCGCATCAGCGCCGCGCTGAGTACCGCGAAGTGCCGGCAAGTACCGATTACTCGCTGCTCGGGGGCGCGCTCGGTGCGCAGCGGTACCGGATGGTTCGCGAGCAGTGCACTGATCAGATCGGCGGCCGGCCGGATGTTGCGTTGCTCGAAACGTTCGGCCGAGATCGTGCCGAGCGCGGTCGCGTCGTTGGGCTGGATCACCATCCCGTGTACGAGCCGGCAAATCTCGACCGGGTCGAACGGGACATCAGCGAGCAGCTCGACGTCGAGCGAGCGTAGATCGGTGAGCGGTCCCGGCGTGCTGTAATCGATCACGTCTTCGACTCTATGCGGTCGGGCCGGTGTCCTACATCGACTCCAGAGTGCGGCCCTTCGTCTCCTTGACCGCTCGGATCACAAAGACTCCGGCGACGAGGGCGAAGAATGCGTACAGGCCGTAGGCGAACACCAGACCGGCGCTCGCGAGAGTGGGGAAGCTCGTGGAGATCGCCCAGTTCGCGAGCCACTGGGCGGCGGCCGCGACGGCGAGCGCGGTGGCCCGGATCGTGTTGTTGAACATTTCGCCGAGCAGCACCCAGACGACCGGGCCCCAGCTCATGCCGAACGCGAACACGTACAGGTTCGCGGCGACCAGCGCGATCTTGCCGGTGCCACCGCTCAGCGTTACGTGCGAACCGTGGCCGGTGGCCTGTGAGAAGCAGATCGCCATCGTGCTGAGCGTGATGAACATGCCGATCGCGCCGATCATCAGCAGCGGTTTGCGTCCGATCCGGTCGATCAGCGCGATTGCGACGATCGTGGTCACGATGTTCGTGACACTGGTAATCGTGCTGATCAACAGCGAGTTGCTCTCCGAGAAGCCGACCGACTGCCACAGCGTGGCCGAGTAGTAGAAGATCACGTTGATGCCGACGAACTGCTGGAATACGGACAGCAGGATGCCGATCCAGACGATCGGCAACAGGCCGAATCGGGGACCGCGTAGCGCGGATAGCTTGACCCGATCGGTCCCGCCCTCCAGCGAGCGCTGAACGTCGGCGATCATGACGTCGACGTCGCCGCCGATCATCTTGTTGATGACCAGGCGAGCTTCCGGGAGGCGGTTCTTTCGGACCAGGTAGCGCGGTGATTCGGGGATGCTCAAAGCGCAAGCGCCGTACAGGATCGCGGGTAGGGCCGCGCTGGCGAACATGTAGCGCCAGGCTTCGCCGCCCCACCAGAATGGCTGGTCCGCGCCGCCCGCGGATTGGGCGATCCCGTACGACACAAGCTGCGACGCGAAGATGCCGGTGACGATCGCGAGCTGCTGCAGACTGCCCAGGCGGCCGCGCAGATTGGCGGGTGCGATCTCGGCGATGTACGCGGGCGCGATCACACTGGCCGCGCCGACCGCAAGACCGCCGAAAACGCGCCAGAAGACCAGGCTCCACGCGTCGAATGCCAGTCCTGATCCGATCGCACTGATGATGAATACGATCGCAGCGCCGACCATCACCTTGACGCGGCCGATCCGGTCGGCCAGCGGTCCGGCAAACCAGGCGCCGACCGCGCTGCCGAGGAGCGCCGACGACACGACGAAGCCGATCGCGCCGGTCGATATGTGGAACTGGGCTTTGACGGCGTCGACCGTACCGTTGACGATTGCCGTATCGAACCCGAAAAGGAACCCACCGAGTGCGGCGGCAATTGAAACGAGCAGTACGGCGCGGTTATTGGCCTTTGCGGGCACGTTCGCGGTCGCCGTCGTCATAGTTAACATCTTGTCGGATAAATCGCCTTTTCGGGCTGCTAATGCCCGAGCTGGTCAATCGATGACGTTGCGTGCCATCGCCACCGCACCGGCGGCGTTGACCAGGCCGGATCCAATCTGTGCCGGACCGGTACAGGGGTCGGAGTCGGCGCTCGCGTACGCGGTCTGCGTCGTTTGGCGCAAGATGCGCGCGGTCTCGGCAACATCCCCGCGCAACGCCGGATTGGCCGACCACATGAGTGCGACCACGCCCGCGACCTGCGGTGTCGCCATCGACGTGCCGTCGAGCGAGCCATAGCCGCCGCCGGGCAGCGCCGAGACCACGTCCACTCCGGGCGCGACCAGATCCGGCTTGCCAACGGCGTTGGTGGCGGACGAACGGCTGGAGAACGACGCGATGTCGCCATGCCGGTCAACTGCTCCGACCGTGAATGTCGCCGGGTACGGCGCCGGCGCATCATCGATCGAGCCGCAGCGCGGGCCTTCGTTGCCGGCGGCCGCGACGAAGAACACGCCGGCTTCGGCCAACGCGTTCACGGCGGGTTGCAGCGACCGGGCATCACAACCCTCCATCGGCGGGCAGCCCCACGAGTTCGTTTGGATGTCTGCGCCACGACTCGGATCGCCGGCGAACGCGTTCCCGCCGCGGCCGAACGGCGCCAGCATGAACTGCATACAGTCCAGGTAGTAGGCCGGATTGGCCATGTTCCGGCCGAGGTTGACACAGGCCATCCAAAGGGCTCCGGGCGCGACGCCGATGCCGCCCGAGCCAACCGCCGAGCCCATCGTGTGCGTACCGTGGCCCTGCTCGTCAACGGGCGCGGAGGCGCCGTTCCACGGGTCGTACCAGGAATCGGTGCCGCCGCGAAAGTTGGCCATGAGCGCCGGGTGTTGACGGTCGACACCGGTGTCGGAGCCGCCGATCACGATGCCTCGGCCGGTGTCGCCGGTCGCCCACACGGCGGGCGCCTTGACCTCGGCGATGTTCCATTCCGGGCCGGTCGGCGCGGGCAGATCACCGGTCATCGGCGCGCCGGCCGACGGTATTGGGCGCAGCCGCGGATTCAGAAGTACGCGATCGACATCGTCGCGTCGTGAGAGCCAGATTCGGGCTTGCTCGCCGTCGTCCACGAGGATGCCGTTGAGCAGGTAATACGGCGTGAACGACAGGCCATCGCGGCGGAGTTCGGCGCGCAGCGGAGCCTGGGTACGGTCGGCGAACGCGGTCAGGTACGCGTACACGGAGGCGCGCTTCTGGGCCGGCGTACCGGTGGCGTTGATCGCACCTACGTCAGCCTGCTGTTTCATCACGACGAACAGTTGCTCGCCGAAGAAGCCGGGGTGTCCGGCGAGCGGGTAGACGACGATTGCCGACGCTGCGGCCAGGACCAGGGCGACCGTACCGGCGACCTGGTTCGGGCGCCGTCCGGTGAGCGCGCCGATCGCGAACAGAAGCCCGATGGCGAACGAGATGAGCGCGCCGATCAGCGCCCAGTAGCCGACATCGTGGAAGCCAAGAATGAGGCCGGTCTCGTCCGGCTCCACGAAGGCCAGTGGCCCCAGCACGGCCACGCCGATCAACGCCGCGGTGGCCAGAATGCCCGGACCGAGCGCGGCGGCAACGATCCCGAGCGCGGGTAGGAGCAGTATCAGGGCCAGATGCGGCCCGCTGCCCGCGAACGCGGCGGCCAGCGGCGTGAGCGCCACACCGGCCGCGAGCCCACCCACGAGTACGCGCGTCCACCGTGACGACTGCGACGCGTACGTGTCGAGAATCGGAGAGAGCGTGAGCGCGGCGAGCCAACCGCAGCCGGCCGCGGCGACGACGGCCAGCGCGGACTCGAGCGGACTGCCGAGCGCCCCGACCCAGAGCCACGGAACGAACACGAAGATTCCGGCGGCGAGCCCGAGCAGGATCGAGGAGCCGTTCCCGGGCCGGCGATCACGCCACACGATCTGGAGAACGAAGGCCGCGACGAGCGTGGTAGCGGCCAGAACGGCCAGGTAGATCAAGTTCTGTTGGGCGGGGATCGCCCGCACCGAGCCGACGATGCCGAGCATCAGGGTCGCGATCGACCAGGACCGGCCGACGGCTCGCGTAGTTGCCCGGCGCGACGTGGTGGCCAGCAGAATCGCCGGCGTACCGGCGAGCGCGGCGTTGATCCAGACGGCGGCCGGCCACGCCGGTGCGGCAAAGGACAGGCCCTCGATCACGCTGATCTGCTCGATCAGCCACGTAACGGCCTGAACGACCCCGGTGGTGAACACGATCCACGCGCCGAGCAGCACGGCACAGACGATCTCGCCACGGCCGGGACCGCGATGGGGGCCACTACCGGGTGGCGGATGTGAGACTGGCCACGCCGGTACGGCATCGATGCTGCCCATGCGCCAAACCGTACGGTGTCCACGCCGGGTGTGCGCCATGAGTGGCCGCAAGCGGATAGCCTCGATGCGTGCGACGTGATCCCACGGTCTCCCGTTTTGCCGCCGGTGCCCTCTCGCCGCAGCGGCGTACCGCCGATCTTGCTCGGCTCCGGCGCGAGCGGTTCGACGTGCTGATCATCGGTGGCGGCGTCACCGGGGTCGGTGCCGCGCTCGATGCTGCCTCCCGTGGCCTGTCGGTTGCCCTGGTCGAGGCGCGTGACCTGGCGGCCGGTACGTCCAGCCGGTCCAGCAAGCTGATCCACGGCGGCCTCCGTTATCTGGAGCAGCTCGAATTCGGTCTGGTGCATGAGGCACTCCACGAGCGCGGGCTACTCACTACCCGCCTCGCGCCGCACCTGGTCCGGCCGGTCCCGATTCTGGTGCCGCTGACCACCGTCCCGACAAGTGGCGTGGTCGAGTCGGCGCGGGCGCTCGGGCGACGCGCGTGGCAGCGTTTCTACCTCGGCTCGGGCATCGCGCTCTACGACGCGTTCGCGGGCCTGATCGGTGGCGGCCGGGGCATGCCACCACACCGGCATCTCACGAAGACATCCGCCCGGCGGCTGTTCCCATCGCTGCGTGAAGACATTCTGACCGGCGCGATCCGCTATTACGACGGTCAGGTGGACGACGCCCGGTACGTCGCGACGATGGGCCGCACCGCGGCGAGCCTCGGTGCGTCGATCGTGACGAGTGCCTCGGCCGTCGCGTTGATCCGGGACGCCCGAGAGGTCACTGGCGTACGGGTTCGGGACATGGAATCCGGCGAGGAGTTCGACGTGTCCGCCCGTACGGTCGTGGCGGCCACCGGCGTCTGGAGCGACGACATCGGCGCGTTGATCGGCGAGCCGACCGTACCGGCCGGAACCGGTATGCGCGTCCGGGCGAGCAAGGGCGTTCACCTCGTCGTCCCGCGGTCGGTGATCTCCGGCGATGCCGGTCTGATCCTGCGTACGCCAACCTCGGTGCTGTTCGTGTTGCCGTGGGGTGGCCACTGGATCATCGGGACCACCGACACGGATTGGCACCTCGATCGCAGCCATCCGGCCGCGTCGGCCCGCGACATCGAATACATCCTGGAGCAGCTCAACCAATGGTTGGAGCGCCCGATCTCGACATCGGACATCGAAGGCGTGTACGCGGGACTGCGCCCGCTGCTGTCCGGTGAGGACGAGAGCACGTCGGCACTGTCCCGCGAGCACGCCGTGGTCGAGCCGATGCTCGGTCTGATGGTCGTGGCCGGCGGCAAGTACACGACATACCGGGTGATGGCCGCCGACGTGATCGATCGCGTGGTCCGCCGCCTCGGCGCGTCGTTCGGTGCGAGCGGTGCCCCGCACTCGGCCACCGATCGTCTGCCCTTGCTGGGCAGCGACGGGTACGCCGCGATGTGGACGAACCGCGCCGACATCGCCCGGCGCCGAGGCGTCTCGGTCGGCCTGCTCGAGCACCTTCTCGAACGGTACGGGTCGCTGACGACCGAGGTGCTCGCGTTGATCGACGGCGACCCGTTGCTGGCCAGTGCGTTGCCCGGTGCACCCGAATACGTGGCTGCCGAAGTCGTGTACGCGTGTGCCGCCGAAGGGGCGTTGCACATCGAAGACGTGCTGACGCGGCGTACCCGGATTTCGATCGAGACCGTGCATCGTGGTGCGGAATCGGCCGCCGCCACGGCCGAGTTGATGGCTCGGGTGCTCGGTTGGGACGCGGCCACCACCGAACGCGAACTGGCGAACTATCTCGCGCGGGTCGAAGCGGAACGCGAGTCCCAGCGGATGCCGGACGACCTCACTGCGGACGCGGTTCGGTTGGGAGCACCCGAAGTCCGCAGGGGCACTCCGACGCGATCGGTTCCCGCCTGAGTAGAGCGGTAACGTGGTCGACATGATCCTTGTCGACAGTCCGGTCTGGCCGGGTAAGGGTCGTGCCGCCGGACGCTACTGGGCGCACATGGTGAGCGACGTATCCTTCGATGAGCTGCACGCATTCGCTGAGGCGCTCGGCGTGCCGGCGCGCGCGTTCGAGCGCGACCACTATGACATTCCAGCTGATCTCGTACCTGTTGCGGTCATACGAGGAGCATCTCATGTCAGAACGCGAGAAATAGTCGACGCGCTGAAGCGTTCCGGACTTAGACGGCCAAAGCACGGAGTGCGGTGATTTCTCCAGCTAAGTTGGCGCGCGCTCGGACCTCCCACGCGTCGTACAACGCGGGCAACCGGTACAGCCGAGGAAGCTCCAGAAGCCCTTGCAGTACGGCGATTCGACCGGCCCGGAACATGTCGTCGTGTACGTGCCCGTACTCGTCGCGCACCTCGGCCGCGTACTCGGCGTAGCGTTCCGGCGCGGTCCCGAGGATCGCGAGGTCGGCATCGCAGAGCAGCGCGCCGTTGCGGTCGCCGTCCTCCACATTGTGCCGCGTGGTGAGCCACACCAGGCGGATCACCTCGGCGACGTCATCGTCGGATACGCGACGCTCGCCGAGCATCGTGGCGGCCAGAGCGGCGCTTTCGATCTCGTTGTCGGTCCGCTTCGGGTCGTACACGCAGTCGTGGAACCAGCACGCCAGTCGGACGAGACGAGGATCGTCGGCCTCGTGCTCGTACTGGTCCACGATGGACAGCATGAATTCCAGGTGATGCACCGTGTGGTAGCGGCGGTGCGGCTCGGACCACATCTCGATCAGCCGCTCCCCGGCCGCGCGGTCAGCCGGGAACAGCGCGAGCCACGCGTCGATCAGCATCAGGCGGACAGAACGTCGTCGGCGTCCACGATCGTGTACGCGTACCCCTGCTCGGCCAGGAACCGCTGCCGGTGAGCCGCGTACTCGGTGTCGATCGTGTCGCGGGAGACGACCGTATAGAAGTGCGCCTGGCGGCCGTCTGCCTTCGGCCGCAGTACGCGACCGAGGCGCTGCGCCTCCTCCTGCCGCGATCCGAACGTGCCGGACACCTGGATCGCGACCGCCGCTTCGGGCAGGTCGATGGAGAAGTTGCCGACCTTCGAGATGACCAGCGTCTTGACCTCGCCGGTCCGGAACGCGTCGAACAGCCGCTCGCGCTCCTTGTTGGTGGTGGAGCCCTGCACGATCGGGTGCGTCGAGGTATTCGCCCAACTGATGCAGCTGATCGATGTAGCCACCGATGACCAGCACCTGATCGTTGCGGTGCTTCTCGATCAATGCGCGTACCACCGGGAGCTTCGTTCGTGCGGTCGCCGCGACCCGGTAGCGCTCCTCGGGCTCCGCCACCGCGTACGTCATCCGCTCTTCGTCCGTCAGCGTGACGCGGACCTCGGTGCAATCGGCGGGCGCGATCCACCCCTGGGCTTCGATGTCCTTCCACGGCGCGTCGTAGCGCTTCGGGCCGATGAGCGAGAACACGTCGCCCTCGCGACCGTCCTCGCGGACCAGCGTCGCGGTCAGGCCGAGGCGGCGGCGCGCCTGCAGATCGGCGGTGAAGCGGAAGATCGGGGCCGGCAGAAGGTGGACCTCGTCGTAGATCACCAGACCCCAGTCGCGTGCACCGAACACGTCGAGGTGTGGGAACAAGCCACCGCGCCGCGTCGTGAGCACCTGGTACGTCGCGATCGTGACCGGACGGATCTCCTTGCGCTCGCCCGAGTATTCGCCGATCTCCTCCTCGGTCAGCGATGTCCGCGCGATCAGTTCGCGCTTCCATTGCCGGCCGGCCACCGTGTTCGTGACCAGAATCAACGTCGTGGCACCGGCTTCGGCCATCGCGGCTGCGCCGACCATCGTCTTGCCGGCACCACACGGCAGCACGACCACGCCGGATCCACCGGCCCAGAACGTGTCCACGGCCTCCCGCTGGTACGAGCGGAGGTGCCAGTCACCCTCGTCGAGCGAGATCGGGTGCTTCTCGCCGTCGACGTAGCCGGCCAGGTCCTCGGCCGGCCAGCCCAGTTTGAGCAGCGCCTGCTTGAGGTGGCCGCGCTCGGACGCGTGTACCGCGATCAGGTCCGAATCGAGTCGGGCGCCGAGCATGCCGGCGAGCTTCTTCGACTTCGCGACCTCCGTCAATACGGCGGCGTCCAGCCCCCGCAGGACGAGTCCGTGTGCCGGGTCGTTGAGGAGTTGCAGACGGCCGTATCGGTCCATGGTTTCGGCCACGTCGACGAGCAAAGCGTGCGGCACCGGGTACCGAGAGTATTTGAGCAGCGAATCGACGACGGATTCGGCGTCGTGCCCGGCCGCGCGAGCATTCCACAGCCCGAGTGGCGTCAATCGATACGTGTGAACGTGTTCCGGTGAGCGTTCCAACTCCGCAAACGGCGCGATCGCCATCCGGCAGGCGCGCGCGTCGGGGTGATCGACTTCAAGAAGCAGGGTCTTGTCGGACTGAACGATCAATGGGCCACCGGTCAACATCGTGCCTTTCGCTTCAGAGCAACACTCGACGGTAGCTCGAATACGCCGCTCGGGCGAGCACGGAAGAGCTCAGTCTCCCAGAAGATGCCCACCTTCCGGCCGAATCGCAAATGGCGAACCGGACATACGTCATCATCGAACGACTGATGCGGCAGTTTCCAAGCAACCTAATCGAACGCGACAGCGTCATAGCTTATGCATGGGCTCGACGAACATCGGCAACGTGTCGCCGCACCGCCGGACGCATCGCCGGTCCCATGATGGCGGTGCCGGGGCGCGTGCGTTCGGTGCCGTGGAAACGCGGGGCGGGCGTGTTTGGGGGCATGCCCGCCCCCGCCACGGTGCACGGGTGCGAACGGACGATGCCCGGCGCCGCAAAAAGCGTCGTCAACTATCGACGACCGCGGCCGTAATCCGGTGCAGCGCAAGTGTGTGCAGCATCTCGGTGCGTTCGTCCTCCGCGCGGAGATATCCGGCTCCGATCGACACCGGCCGCAGCAGCCGGGACGCGGTAGCCCCGTGCGCATCGACGTAGCCCACCCAAACCCGAAGCTTGTCGCGAATCGCCTGCTGCAGCACGGCCATCGCCTGGGTATGCGCCTGGACGCCGGTCGCACCGCTGCCGGCTTCGCGGATCGTCACCGGCGCACGGCGCGCCGATCGCGCCAGCGCGTCGCCCTGTCGCAGAGCCTCGACCACTGCCGCGAGCCGGGCCGCGGTGAGCCCGCGGATCCCGTCCCCAAATCCTGAACCGGACACCGGGGTACGCCTGGGCGGTGCCCGAAACGCCCGTGCCTTACCGAGTACGACGGCGCCGCCCGAATCCTCTTGCACCGGCGCGTACCCGGCCGAACGCAACGATTCGAGCACTCGGCCCACCAGAAAGCCGGACACCAAGACAGTCGGCGCGAGCGTACGCAGGGACAGGTCGGCCAGCCGCTTGTCGACCAGGATCTCGGCCAGCAACGCGACGTCGTCACTCCGCAGATAGCAGCCCGCCGCCCCGAGCCGCAGGCCGCCGTGGCGGCGAGCAGTGTCATCGATCATGTACGACAGAGCCTGCGGCACACCGGTACGCGAGCGTTGTTTGAAGAGTTTGTGCAGCTCGGTAGCGCTGTAGCCGGAGTCGAGAGCGTCTCGGATGCGCTCCGGTGTGACCCGGTAGACCGATGCGCCGCCGGCCGACTCCGGTTCGGCGACCAGTGCGAGCTCGGCCGCGAGACCCGGCTCCGGCGGCCCCGGCACGATCACCGATAGATCTGCCTGGACGAGCACGTGGTCCACCGGCGCCGGCAACATCTTGTCCAGCGCCGCGACCGCGGCGGACCCGCCGTCGGCGCCCCAGATGCCGAGCGGATCGTCGTCGCCGTCGCGCCCGGCGGCCGCGAGCACCTCGCTGAGGAGCAGACGGCCGTACGTGGTGAGGCCACCGAGCCCGATCAGACCGAGTTGGGCGGCTTCGTCGAGCGTCCACCGGACCGGGTCGGTCGCGGTCGAGTCCGGATTGCCGGGCTGCCACGGCGAACGCCGTGGGGCCCGCCAATGCAGGGCGATCAGAATTTCGTCCACGCTCGGCGTGGCACCGGGCTCGAGTTCGGCCAGGATGCCCAGGACCGCGGCGCGCAGGCGTGGGGCGCCGGTGCGCTCCAGGTCCGGGCCGAGCACGCTGGCCGGGCGGTCCGGTGCCGTGGCGCGCCGGGCCGCCGGTGCCACCGGCGCACGCCGATTGATCAGGCCGGGCTGGCGATCCATGCCGAGCCAGGCCCGGGCCAGACGAGCCCACTGGTTCGCGATCGACGCGCCGCCCCACTGGTCGTACGCGAGGGTGGGCAGGATTCGCGGATCGCCGCTGGGCGACCGTAGGCCGGGATCGGACTCGCCGAGCAGGCCGGCCGCTGCGGCGACTTCGAGCAGCACCGCCGCGGCAGGTTCCGGAATGTCCGCCGCGCGGGCCAGCCGTCGCAGATCGCGTACGCCGAGGCCGCCGGTACGCAGGATGCCCGCCGGTTCATCGGAGAGCGCGGTCAGGACCGAGTCGGTCTGGCGTACGGCCTCCATGACCTGCCCGGTACCGGCGGAATCGACGGTGGCGATCTTCCGTGAGGTGCCGGACGTGACCGGCGGCTCGGGATGCAGCGTGCCGAGGCGGCCATCGCGGCGCAGCGCGAACGCGACCTCGCGGGGCAGCTCGACGGTGTCCTCGGAGACCGCGACCAGCAGGCTCCGGGCGACGAGCGCGCCGACTGCCGACTCGGGATCCACGATCGCGCCGGGCGTGACGGTCCCGATCGGCGGCCCGTCGGCGAGCCGGTCAAGCACCGCTCGGCTGGCGGGCGTGGCGGCCAGGAGCGCCCGTCGCAGCCCGGCCGCGTCGTTGGCCAGCACGGCGGCGTCCTTGCTCAGTTGCTCTGCGGGGCGCCCGAGTCCCGCCGGGTACGGCGAGCAGATCTCGTCCACGCTCGGCACGACATGCAGCTCGTTCGGCTGGCCGTACACGATTAAAAGATCTTCAAGGCGCCGTAGCGCCGCGCGGACCGTACGGCCGTCCGTGGGCGCGGCCCACGCCATGATCGCGTCCACCGAGGTGGTGTCGCCGTCCTCGACGTCCCGGCTGAGCCGGGCGGCGTCGAGGATCTCCAGCGTGAAGAGGTCCAGCCCTTCGAGCGCTCGGGCCACCGACACGCGGGACTGTGCCCGAGCGGCCAGTGCGGACATGTCGGTCGGGGCCGGTGTCAGCAGATCCGGGCGGCGAGCGAGCAGCGCGGCGAGCGCGTCGTCGGAGTACGCGCGAAGGAAGTCGGTCAGATTGCCGGTCATCGTCGTTCTACGCTATCCGCCCGCGGCCCGAACCGCTGCCGGTGCCGGGCACGAGATCTCCAACGATGTCATGTGAAACACTGGTCGCACATGTGCTCGACGGTGACTGGTTCGACGTGAAAGGACAACGCGATGGCGTCCGCCAATAAGTCCACTGACGTGGTCATTCGCTCCAAAATGCGGTATGTGCCGGAGGGCCATCTCCCGATGACCGAAGTTCTGTTCGATCGGGCCGGATCCGCGTCGCCGTTCGGCGATGACCAGCTGTTTCCGCTGCCGATCTCGGAGCTGACGTACGTACATCCCACTGCCGATGCACCGCCCGCCCACCTGTAGGTCTCTGTTGTAAGCGAAACAACTTGGGCGTTTGTCGCGTTGTCGATAGCCTGGTAGCGATCAATCCTGAGAGCAACTGGGCGGAGTAAGCGGTGCCAACGGGCCGAGTGAAGTGGTACGACACGGAAAAGGGTTTCGGATTCGTCACGCGTGACGATGGACCGGACGTTTTCGTGCACAAGGCTGCGCTGCCGAACGGTGTCGCCGAGCTGACCCCGGGCCAGCGTGTCGACTTCAGCGTCGCCGACGGCCGTAAGGGTCCGCAGGCTCTGCAGCTCAAGATTATCGAGGCGCCGGCGACCGTAGCCGAGCTGCGTCGACGTCCGGCCGAGGAGTTGCACGGGCTGATCGAGGACATGATCAAAGTGATCGAAGCCAAGGTCACACCGGATCTGCGCAAGGGTCGTTACCCGGACAAGAAGAGCGCCAAAACGGTAGCCGAACTCATGCACGCCGTGGCCAAGGAGCTAGAGGTCTAGCCCCGCTCGCTTAGACCCTGTTGATCCTGGAGTTAGTTGTCGCCCGCCGCGACAGCGGCAAAGACAGTAGAGCCGGCGGTTTCTGCTGCTCTGGCTCCAGGATCAACTTGTGGGCTTTAGGAGTTCAGCCGGGATCGGCGGTACCAGACCCAGGTCGGCCGCACGGTCCAGAAGCGACCGAATCGCCGCGTAGCCTTCGTCGCCGAGATTCTCGGTGAAGTCGTTCACGTACAGGTTGATGTGCTGCGACACCACGGCGGGCTCCATCTCCTGCGCGTGCTCGAGCACGTACGCCTCGGATGCGCTCGGATCGGCCCAAGCTTGCCGGACCGAATCCCGGACCCATTCCGTTGCCGCGGCCGCGTCTACGCGATCACGATGCGCCAGGATCGCCCCGAGCGGGATCGGCAGGCCGGTGTCTCGCTCCCACCATTCGCCAAGGTCAACGAGCGCGGTCAGGCCGTATCGTGGATACGTGAACCGTGCCTCGTGAATGACCAGTCCAGCGTCGTACCGACCGTCGGCAACCCCGGGCATGATCTCGTGGAACGGCACGACCTCGATCTTCGCCGGCGCCACGTCTGCGGCCCACAGCCGGAACAGCAGGTACGCTGTGGTGCGATCGCCCGGGACGGCGACAACCTTGCCGTCCAACGAGTCGGTCGCGTCCTTGACCAGCACGAGCGGCCCGCAACCGCGTCCGAGCGCGCCGCCGCATGGCAACAACTCGTACGTACCGAGCAGCCAGGGCAACGCCGCATAAGAGACCTTGACCAGGTCAAACTTTCCGTCGAGGGAAGCGGTATTGGTCACGTCGACATCGGCGTACGTGACATCGATCGCGGGCGCTCCGGCGACCCGGCCGTGCACCAGCGCGTCGAACGCGAACGTGTCATTCGGGCAAGGCGAAATAGCGAGGGAAAGACTCACCCTCCCAACGTACCCACCGTCTCCGCCACCGCCGACAGCGCTGTCAGAGCATCGCCGATTCGCCACGCCGCCCGGTCGCGCGGTCCGACCAGATTCGAAATCGTCCGTACCTCTACGAACCTCACCCCGGTGGCCTCGGCCGCGCACGCGACGCCGTACCCCTCCATCGCCTCGACGACCGCGTCCGGATGGGCCTCGGCGAGTTCGACGGCGCGTTCGGCCGAGCCGGTGACGGTACAGACGGTGATGATCGATCCACTCGACGCACCGGCTTTGACCAGCTCTTCCACCAATTCGTAGTCGGCGTCGATCGCGACCCGGCCGAATCCGAGTTCGGCGACGGAGAGAAATCCGTCAGGTGACTGTGCGCCGAGATCGGCGGCGATACTCGCGGTCCCAACCACCACGTCGCCGATCGCTGCGCGTCCGCTGAACGCGCCGCCGATCCCCATCGACACCACCATGTGGTACGGCCGACCGTGCGCTCGCTCCGCCGCCAGCCGCACCGCCGTGGTGGCCGCCGCAGCGGCCGGTCCTACGCCCCCGACGATCACATCCACATCACCGCTGGTCTTCGGCGCGTCGCCGACCGCATCGCTTGCTGCCGTGCCGGCTGCCTCGCCGCTGGCATTGCCGCCGCCAGTGCGCGCAGTTTCGCCTGTTGCCTTGTAGGCCGGCTCGTCCGGGTTGCGGCCGAGGCCACGCAGGACCGCTGCGCGCTCGGCTTCGACCGCCGTGACGATCAGGATCCGGGTCATGCGCCGGAATCGCGCTGCGTTGCGCTGCCGTCCGCAGACGATGGCCGGTACAGGTGATATCTGGGCTGGTCAGGCTCGCCCTGCGGCAACAGTTTCGTTTGTGCCGATGGCGTCTGACCGACAGATGCGCTCGGCACCGGACTTGGTGCCGCGGTCCGCGCCGAGCGGCGGCGCCATCGCGGCGTCTTCGGTGCGGCGGCCGGAACGTTCGAAGCTCCCCGCGCGGCGGCCGGGCCGTCCTCGACCTTCGTCGGCGCAGGCCCGTTGTCGTACGGCTCGAAGTCGCGTGGGTACGCGTAATCCGGTCCGTCGTTGCCGCTCGCGCCCGACCGCGCCGGTTGGGTTGCTGCTGGTTGGCTTGCTGCCGGAACATAACGCCGCTGGTCGTCGGCCGCACCACGCAATTCCGTGGCAGCGTCCGATGGCCGCACGAGCTCGACCGTCGCGCCACTGTGTGCCGTTCCGGAGAGCCGGTCCTTGCGCAACTTGACCGCGATGAGAGCGGCGCGAATCGTGGCCAGTACGAGTCCGCCGGCGGCGATGCCGAGCCCGACTCGGCCCGGGAACGGGATCAGCCCGACCGCGCCGCCGCCCACCCACGCGAGCATGAGCAGCGTTTCGGAGTGCGCGAACGCGCTCGCGCGTACCTGTTCGGGGATTTGTTCCTGGATCGAGGCGTCGACCGCCAGCTTCGCCAGTCCGCTGACGATCGCAGTGACCAGGCACAGGATGATCACGGTGCCGAGGCTGTAGATCCCGGTGGCCGCCAGCGCAGCGAGAGCGACGGCCGCGATGCCGCCCGCTTGCAGCAACGTTGGGCGGTAGATCTTCGTCCGGCTGCCGATCGCGGTTCCGATGAACGTACCGACGCCGAGCGCCCCGACCGCGTACGCCAGGGCCTTCGTCTGTGACAGGTGAATGCCGAGGAGTTCGGTGGACATGTCGTTCGAGCGGATCGAGAACGCCAGGAACAGGGTCAAGAAGCCGTACACGGCTCGGAGGATCGCGCTGCCGGAGAGGACGGCGATGATCAAGCGACCGGATAGCACCTTGACGCTGTCGCGATTCGGCATCTTGAAGATCCGCGGAACGGTCTCGGGCTCCTCCGAGTCGACGGTCTTCGGCAGCCGCAAGGCGATCACCATGCCGACGACGAAAATGAGGCTCGCGAGGCGCAGCGGCCATGCGTGCCCGACCCAGAAGGCCAAGACGCCCAGAGGGGCGACGGCGGCGCCGGCCAGCGTACCGAAGATCGACGCGCGCGCGCCGGCCTCGGAGAGTCCGAGGCCAGGTGGCAGAACGCGTGGAACGGCGGCGCTGCGGGCCACCCCGTACGCGCGGGACAACGCCAGGATCCCGAACGCGGCCGGATAGAGCGCCAGTCCGCCGAGTGAATCCGAAATGACCCAGGCCAGGAACGCCCGACCGAGCATGGTGGCCGCCAGCGCGTACCGCCGGCCGTGCCGGAATCGGTCAAGCAACGGGCCGACCAGCGGTGCGAGCAGCGCGAACGGCAGCATCGTGATGAGCAGATAGAGCGCGACCCGGCCACGCGCTTGGCCGACCGGGACGTTGAAGAAGACCGTACCGGCGAGGCCGAGCGTCACGAGAGTGTCACCCGCGCACGAGATCGCGTGCAGGTCGAGCAGGCGCATCATGCCGCTGTCGCCGCCACCGCCCTTGCGCCGGATGACGCCGACGCCGCGGCCGAGCCAACGGCCGGCCCGTGTACCGCCACGAGCGGTCAGCCGTGCTCCTTTGATCGTCGTGCCCAGGGCACGCCCAGCGCTGCTCGTAACCGGCATGCCACCCATCCTCTCGTATTCGTGCTACCCGCGACATAGACCCCAGCGACTCGGGAGGGCGGCTGTCCGGGCACAGACCGGCCAATCGACCGTACCCGCACGGCCTCATCGATCGAGATAGGCGAGAATGGGGGGCGTGACACATGCGGTAGCCCCCACACGCGCCGGCCTGGTCCGGCCGAAGCTCGATCAAATCTGCGCCGATGCGGTCGACCTTGCGCGCGACGCGGTGACCGAAGACATCGCCGGTCCCTATATCGAGGCGACTGCCGAAGGCGAACGACTGGTCACGCATTACTTCGAGTGCACCATGATCGGCTATCGCGGCTGGCGGTGGGCGGTCACGGTCGCGCGTACGTCGAGGTCCAAACAGGTCACGGTATGCGAGACCGTGCTGCTTCCCGGCCCCGATGCGCTGACGACGCCCGACTGGCTGCCGTGGAATGAGCGCGTACAGCCTGGTGATCTTGGGGTTGGCGATCTCATGCCGACCGCGGCCGACGATGACCGACTGGTCCCGGGCTACCTGCTCTCGGAGGACCCGGCCGTCGACGACGTGGTGTGGGAACTCGGCCTCGGGCGGGTGCGTGTGATGTCCCGCGACGGCCGAATCGATGCGGCCGAGCGCTGGTACGAGGGCGATCACGGCCCGCAAGCACCGATCGCGACGGCGGCTCCGTCGAATGCCCGCTGTGTGTCGTGCGGCTTCTACCTGCCCATGGCCGGGTCCATGGGCGCACTGTTCGGGGCCTGCGCGAACCTGTACGCGCCGGACGACGGCCGCGTGGTGTCGGCCGATCATGGCTGCGGGGCCCATTCGGAAGTGCTGATCGAGCAGGTTGTCGAGGTCGACGAAGCGCCGACGATCTACGACGACGCGGAGATCGAGCCGGTCGGCGTCACAGCCGCGTTCGGCCCGCTCGAAGCCGCGTTGGACATTGAGCCGGCCGTACCGGCTGATGATCTGGCGGTTGCGACCGACGAGCCTGCCGTTCCCCTGGTGTCGGCTGACGATCTTGCTTTGGTGAACGACGACACTCTGTCGAACGACGATCTTGCCGTCGCGGCGGAAGAGTTGGCGCTGGCAGCCTCGGCCGAGGACGCCGCCGTTGCGATCGATCCGGATGATGTCCCGGCGCAGGTCCTGTCGTCGGTTGCGGCGACGTTGTTCGACGTCGACGCGGCGGATGAGGCCGGCCCGGACGTGGCGGTCGAGACGTTTGACGCCGCGTCCGACGTCTCCGAACCTGAGTACGGCACTGACGCCGGATCGATCTTCGATGCCGGATCGGCTGGGGTCGCCTCCGACCCTGCGGCCGAGTTCGAGACGGATCGGGCGGCCGAGACGCTTGAGCGTGACGCAGACGCGGATCTCGAATCTGGCGGCTTGGTCGGGGATGTCGCACCTGAGTTCGGTGCCGAGGCCACGCCGATCGATGTGACGGCGGTTCCTGAGTTCGATCCGAGCGGGGACCCTGGTGACGTGGCCGAGTCTGCGCCGACCGAGCCGGCGTCCGCTCCTGAGTTCGATTCGAACGGCGAGCACGTTGTGGGCTACGGCGACCTGGCGGAATTTGGGGCCGAGTCGGATTCGGGTGGCGATGTCGGCCAGGAGCCGGCCGACAACGTATCGCAGGTCATCGGCGAGGCTGAGCTGGGTGACGCTGAACCGGAGTTTGTTGCTGAGACCGGGCTTGCCGACGTTGAGCCTGGGCTTGCCGATGGCGCTGAGGTTGACCACGTTGAGCCGGAGTTCGCTGGCGATACCGGGCGCGCCGATGCCGAGACTGTCGCGGACGCTGAGCCGGAATTCGCCGGCGAGGCCGGCCTTGACCACGCTGAGCCGGGGTTCGCTGGCGACGTTGAGCCTGCCGATGCTGGGCCGGAGTTTGTTGACAACTTCGAATCGGCGTTTGTTGCCGAGACAGGCCAAGCTGGCGCGGAGTCCGTTGCCGACGTCGGCGAGGCCTGGCAAGCCGACGCTGAGTCAAGTGACGACGCCGAGCCCTCATCCGACGGCGACCTGGCCGAGGCAGTTTCGGACGACGAGCAGGTCGTCGTGGACGTAGACACGGTCGCCGAAACCGCGACCGAAGGTGACGTCGAGACGTTCGCGGAAGATGCGCCCGATTTCGTCGCGGAACCGTTCCAGACTGCCATGCACGACGTGCCTCTTTCGGACGGTCCCGACGACCGGCGCGAAGCAGAAAATGCCGAAGTTGCGACGGAGACCGATTCCGCCGTCGAGCCGGTCGACGAGCGTCCTTATGACGTCGAGCCGGCGTCCGGAGACACCGAGGACCTGTCGGCAATCGTTGTCGAGCCGGCCGGCGGAGAGCTGTTCGAGCCGATCCCGGTTGAGCCCGCCGGAGGTGAGCTGCCCGAGCCGACTCCGGTCGAGGAGGCGCAATCGGACGTTGCCGACCTCGGTTCGGACTATGGCGACCAGCCCGAAGTGCCGAGCGAGTTCGATCTCGGCTCCGAGGTCCCGCCCGTTGCCGAGAACGAGGCGGCCCGCACTCTCGAGCGCACCGAGCCGTTCGCGGAAGACGTGGCGGACGTTTCGCAGCCGGTCGAGCTCGCTCCGTACGCCGAGTCCGACCAGCCCGAAACCGACGAGTACACCGACTGATCCTGGAGTTGTCGTTCACCGCCCGGCGATGGATACGTTGGCGACAGGTGGTGACCACGAACGACGCAGGGCTCTGTGCGAGTCCAAGGTTCGCAGAATCCGTGGATTACGGCCCGTCGGGCGGCCTCGGCTTGCGGTCTCCACGCGCGTGCGGCTTGCGCAGATCGCGATTCTTGGCACCGCTGGATGCTCGAGCGATGCCCAAGTTGATCCTGGAGTTAGTGGCACGCCACGCCGTCGAAGCGCTAACTAACTCCAGGATCATCCAGGCGAGCAGGATCATCCACGTGAGCAGGATCATCCAGGCGAGCAGGATGGACCCGGCCTGGGCGACGAGGACCAAACCTGGGCCTAGGCGAGTGGGATCAACCTGCGGATTAGGCCAGTTTGGCGGTTAGCGTGATCTCGACCGCCGCGAGGGCCTTGGAGACCGGGCAGTTTGCCTTCGCGGTTTCGGCGAAGCCGACGAACTCGTCGTTGGTGATTCCGGGGACGTCACCAACCGTGTCCAGCTCGATCTTGTCGATGCCGCCCGGACCGAGATGTACGGCCGCGCTTGTGTTGATCGAGGTGGGCGTATGTCCGGCCTGACCGAGGATATTGGACAGTGCCATCGAGAAGCAGCCCGCGTGAGCTGCGGCGATGAGCTCCTCCGGGTTGGTGCCGTCGCCCGACTCGAAGCGGGAGCGATACGAGAAATTCCCCTCGTACGCGCCGGACCCCAGCTTCATCGTGCCGGCGCCCTCTTTGATCGTGCCTTGCCATTGCGCTGTTGAGGTTCTAGTTGGCATGGACTCGACGCTATCCGATGGGTTCCGCGGGTGCAGCGGAAGCTGCCGCGCGTCGTTCCCGTCGGTGCCGGTCATGGACGATCATCGTGGCGAGTCCCGGGAACCCAGCGAGGAAGCCGGCGAGGCAGATCCAGAGCCAGTCGGTGTGGCCGTGCGCCGTCAGCGTCGAGTGGAAGCCGAGCAACACCAGTCCGACGACCGCCCAGATCGCCATGCCGCCGATCGCGAACGGGACCGTCGGCGGGTCGAGCGGCTTGAGCTGGCGGAGAGGCGTTGCGCCGGGATGAGGAACGGAGGCCACATGCGCAGCGTAAATGATGCTCTAGACGAAACGTATACGCGTGACTAGTTTCACTTGCGTCACCGACGTAAATCGATTAGAACTGGTGTTCGATAATTGTGGGAGCAAGACAGCCCACAAGGAGAGTCGAGTTGCCGATCAGCACAAGCCTGCTACCGCCGTGGCGCGTCGTCGCCGCGACGGGCAATTGGGACACGTTATTTCTCGGCAACGGCGCCAGCGCGAACGTGTCGAAGAACTTCTCGTATGACTACCTGTTCGACCAGGCCGATCTTTCGGTCAACGCGAAGAAGGTGTTCACCGAGTTTCGGACGACCAACTTCGAACTCGCCCTCGAGTTGCTCGGCGATGCTCAGCGGGTGTGTAACGCGCTCGGCACGCCGCGATCGAGCGCTCGGTTGATGGCGGCGGAGTACGCGAACATTCGCGACGCGCTGTTCGAAGCGGTCAACCGTACGCATGTGAAGTGGGAAGAGATTCCGGAGTCGACCCGGCACCACGTCGCCGACGTGCTGCTCGGCTACCGGAAGGTGTTCACGACGAACTATGACCTTCTGGTGTACTGGAGCCTGCTCTCCCGCGGGCATTTTGCCGCCTTCACCGATTTCTTCATCCGGGACGAGCCGTCGGACCCGATCATCTTCGACGTGACGGCACAGCCGTCCGCGGCCCGGTTCCGTAACCGTACGCAGCTCTACCACCTGCACGGCGGACTGCATTTGTGGCGCGACGAACGTACGGGTGCGACCGGCAAGTGGGATCGCGTCGAGGGGATGGATCTCGTCGGGCTGGAAGATCGCTTCCGCGAGCGGCCTGAACGTCAGCCGTTGCTGGTCAGCGAGGGTACGACGACCGACAAGCTGCGGGCGATCCGCAGTAACGACTACTTGTCGTTCGCGTTGGCGCAGCTGTCCCGGGATCGCGGAAACATGGTGATCTTCGGCTGGTCGTTCGGCCCGCAGGACTCGCACATCACGGACGCGATCAACAACAGCTTCCGGCGCCGGATTGCGATCTCGATGCGGCCGTCCACGACAAAGCGCATGCGTCGCGTACAGGCGGATCTGATCGCCCGCCTGGACCGGCATGAAGTCCTCTTCTTCAACGCCGAGACACACCCCATCGGCGATCCCACGCTGACCGTAGACGCGTTGTGACCAGGCTCATTCGGAATATTCATGTGGTTAGCCACGCTCATTAGTTAGGCTAAGCATGTGAGTGCCGAGGAGGTAGCGACCAATCTGCAGGACGGGATCACCCGTCTGAACCGCCGGCTGCGTCAAGTACGTCCGCTGGGGGAGATCACGCAGTCCCAGCTTTCCGCGCTGGTCAGCCTTCACCTGGCCGGATCGCTGACGCCGACCGAATTGGCCGAGGTCGAGCGGGTCCAGCCGCCGACGATGACGAAGATCGTCGCCAAGCTGGAGTCCAGAGGACTGGTCGAGCGTGCACCCCATCCGACCGACGGCCGGCAGAGCGTCCTTTCGCTCACGGCGGCCGGTCACGCCGCGCTCGCTGAGCAGCGCCGGGTCAAGGACGCATGGCTCACGCGACGGCTCGCTGATCTCAGCGACGACGAACGTACGACGCTACAAACCGCATCCGAGTTGTTGATCCGGTTGGCGCGCGAGAGCTAGCTAAGAAAGCGCGAAAACTAGTTAAGGAAGAAGGCACGAGCCTGTGCAGGCACGGTGGAAAACTACATTCCGGGCGTTGAGCGTACGCAACTTCCGTCTCTTCGCGACCGGGCAACTGATCTCGTTGCTCGGCGGATGGATGCAGATCACCGCGCAGGACTGGCTCGTCCTGAAGCTCACGCACAACTCACCGACCGCACTCGGGTACGTGATCGCGCTCCAATTCCTGCCGGTTCTCCTTCTCTCGCTCTACGGCGGGAAGCTCGCCGATCGGTTCGACAAGCGGCGCCTGCTCATGATCGCGAACTCCGCGTACGGGCTGCTTGCCCTGCTCATGGGTGTCCTGGTGGTCAGCGGCTCGGTGCGGCTCTGGCACGTGCTTGTGTTTGCCGCGCTGTACGGCATGGTCAACTCCGTGGAGACGCCGACCCGGCAATCGTTCGTGTCCGAGCTGGTTGGGCGTGACCTCCTGCCGAACGCGCTCGGGCTCTCCGGCGCGACG
Source organism: uncultured Actinomycetota bacterium (assembly GCA_963831705.1). Taxonomy (GTDB): domain Bacteria; phylum Actinomycetota; class Actinomycetes; order Mycobacteriales; family Micromonosporaceae; genus DASQPR01. The sequence continues at coordinate 2,058,895 of CAWHRE010000010.1, forward strand.
TTCAACTCGGCACGAATCATCGGCCCGGCCATCGGCGGCCTCGTGATCGCGCGCCTCGGCACCGGCGAGGCGTTCATCGTGAACGGCTTCTCGTTCATCGCACCGCTTATCGCGATCAGCCGGATGGATCCGAGCAAGCTGCACCGCAAGGCGCTCGGTGGGGTCGCGGCCGGAGAGGCCAAGATCATTGACGGTCTACGGTACGTCCGGCAGCGCGCCGATCTGTTGATGCCGATCGTCCTGATGCTGATCGTCGGCATGGTGGCCTTCAACTTCCAGATCACGCTGGCGCTGATGGCAAAGAACGTGTTCCACACCCAAGCGGACAAGTTCGGCCTGCTCACCACCGCTCTCGCGATCGGTGCCCTGATCGGCGCGTTCGCCGGGAGCGCGCGAAAGGCTCGACCGTCGGCGTGGCTGGTCCTGGTGACCGGCATGGTGTTCGGTGCGCTTGAGGTAGCGGTCGGATTCGCGCCCACGTTCACGACGATGGCCATCGTGCTCGTACCGGCTGGGTTCTTCATGGTTTATTTCGCCCAAGCGACGAACCAGCGCGTTCAAATGGGGACGAGCTCCGCATTCCGTGGCCGGGTGATGGCGCTGTATGTGCTTGTCTTCCTTGGCACCACGCCAATCGGCGCGCCGCTGGTCGGCTGGACCGCGGAAGCGTTCGGTACGCGGGCCGCGATCTGGCTCGGCGGCCTGATCGCGGTGGTAACCGCGGCGGTCATCCTCGTGTACGAGATCCGCCGTACCGGTGGCCGGGTGGAAGCCACAATTCGACCGCTGCGGATCAGGATGACCGAGCCGGTGGTATCGCTCGTCGCGGTGACAGCCGACGCCGAAGAAGCGTCTCCGACTGCCGAAGCGGCCCTGGTGGCAAGCCGGTCGTAGATTTCCGGCCGTCGATCGCACGGTGGCACAAAATATTGCTGGCGGTTACCGGCTGATCGGCATAGCGTGACTAATCGTGGCCGTGGTCGAGGCGTTGGCGATCGTTCTGGCGCTGGTGGCGCTGGCGATGTTGCCGTGCCTGCTCGTGTTCCTCGTCTTCGTCGACGCGTTCGTGCGTACATTCCAGCGACAGCGACAACGCATCCGCCGCGAGGCGCATCTCGCCTCGGACGCGCCGGTCGATTCAACGGTCACCGAACCGGAGACGATCGGTCCGCCGCTGGAGCGCATTGCTGCCGAGATCCACCGGCTGAGCCGAGCGCGCCGGATCTGCGAATCCGGGACGCCGCGTTTCGTCGCCGCCACCAGGGCGTACGACCGCAGACTCGCGTACGCGTGCCGCGCCCTCGAAGTCGACGAGCACATGGACGGCCTGACCGGCGTTGATCTGGACCTGGAACGCCTGCGCGTAGAAGGCTTGCTCCTAGAGGCCGGCTTCGTCCTGGACACCGACAGCACCCGTCCCCTGTAACTCCGCAAAACTCGCCGCACCGCACCTGGCATCATGTTTTGGTATGGGGAAGCCGGTCACGCACATCCTGTTTGATTTCTTCGGCACGCTTGTGGCGTACGACCGGCATGCGACACCGGTGGCTGAGCGATGCGCCCGGTACCTGACGTCGATCCATCCGATGGTTCCCGCACTGGTCAAGGAACTCTCTGGTCGCTTCCGGCTCGGCGTCGAACCGTCGCAGGCGGCGTTCGTCGGTGACACGTACGACGCGGACTTCGTCGGGCCACAGGCCCACGGCATGTACGCGTTCCTGATCGACCCCGATGACCGGTACGCCGACGTACCACCGCAGCAGCGTCTCCGTACGATCGATGAACTCCCGGCGCGGCTGATGCGATCGGCGCGGCTCGCGTGAGGCTGTTCGTCGCGGCGTACCCGCCGCCGGAAGCGCTCGATGATCTCGCCTACTGCGTCGATGCCATGCACATCTCGTCCGCAGGCGTGAACGCTCGGATCTCCGCGAGGCCGCTCTGGCACGTCACGCTCGCGTTCCTCGGCGAGTTGCCGGACGAGCTGACGCCGGAGGCGGAACGCGCGATCGACCGAGCCGCACAGAGGCTGGCACCGATCCGGCCCTCGCTGAGTTTCAAAGGCGGCGGCCGCTTTGGTCGTGGCCGGTTCACGCTGCTCTGGGCTGCGCTCGGCGGTGATGTGCCGGCGCTGGCGCGCGTGGCCGAAGCTGTACGCGGCGAGCTGCGGGCATCCCGGATCCCATACGACATGAAGCGCTTCCAGCCGCACCTGACCCTCGCCCGGCCCGGCGACCGGCTGTCCGATGCCGCGATCGCCGACGATCTGGCGACGCTCGGCGCGTACGAGGGTCCGCCGTGGACGATCGACTCGATCGCACTGGTAGCCAGCTACCTGGGACCGCACCCGCGGCACGAGGTTATCCACAGCGCGCCTGTGGATAACTAGAAGTTGATCCTGGAGTTAGTGGAGCGAAACGCCGTCGATGCGTCAACTAACTCCAGGATCAACTTGTCGCTAAGTGCGAGCGCGGGCTACCAGGCCCATGCCTCGGGGCCGGGGCCGCCGTTGCCTACTGGCGGGAACAGCTCATCCAGACGAGCGAGCGTGGGATCGTCTAGCGTGATGGTCAAGGCTTCCTGCGGATTGTCCAGCTGCTCCATCGTGCGCGGGCCGATGATTGGCGCGGTTACGCCGGGACGCGACAGTAGCCACGCGAGCGCGACGTTCGCCGGGTCGTGGCCGATTTCGGCGCACAGCTTCTCGTACGCTTCGATGGTTTCGCGATTCTCGGCCAGGCCGTCCGCCGAGCGTCCGCCGGACGACCGGTTGCCGGTCCCGGCCGCCTGCTTTGCCAGCGCGCCGGACAGCAGGCCACCGTGCAGCGGCGACCACGGGATGATGCCGAGGCCGTACTCGATCGCGGCCGGTACGACTTCGAGTTCCACGTACCGGGTCATCAGGTTGTAGATGCACTGTTCCGAAACGAGCCCAAGAAAGTGACGTGAAGCAGCGAAGCTCTGCGCGCGGGCGATGTGCCAGCCGGCGAAGTTCGACGAGCCGACGTAGCGCACCTTGCCCTGCGCTACCAGCGTCTCCATCGCCTGCCAGATCTCCTCCCACGGCGTCGTACGGTCGACGTGGTGCATCTGGTAGAGGTCGATGTAATCGGTCTGCAGGCGGGCCAACGACTCGTCGCATGCCTTGATGATGTGGCGTGCGGACAGGCCCTGGTCGTTCGGCCAGTCGCTCATCTTGCCGTACACCTTGGTGGCGAGAACGACCTTGTCGCGACGCCCGTCACCCTGCGCGAACCAGCGACCGACGATCTGCTCGGTAACGCCCTCGCCGGTCTTCCAGCCGTACACGTTCGCGGTGTCGTAGAAATTGATGCCGTGCTCCAGCGCGCGATCCATGATCGCGAAGCTGTCGGGCTCGGTCGTGATCGGCCCGAAGTTCATCGTGCCGAGGCAGAATCGGCTCACCTTAAGGCCGGTGCGGCCAAGATTCGTGTATTCCATGACCTCTAACCTACGTCGGGCGGTAAGGCATGACGAAGATTGGGGTGCCTTACTCCGATGAACAATCCGCGACCGAAACCCGGCGTGAGGTATTCGACCGTGCATCCGGCTTTCTTGAATGCGGCTTGGTATTGCCGTCGCGTGGACAGCCGCAGCCGATGTTCGTCGGTGAAGTGCGTGATGCCTTCATTCGTGCCAACCAGATATTCCATTCGCAGCACGCTGACGTCGCCGTCGAGTCCGGAGTGCGACATCCGGAAGATCGCGCGCTCGCCCGCCTTCGTGAAGTCGTTGCCGACGTGCCCTACGTCGTACCGGTCCGGGAACAACCACGGTTCGACGATCAAAACGCCGCCGGGGTCAAGGTGTCCGGCCATCCTCGCGATCGCGTTCCCGAGGTCATCGGCGTAGCCGATGACGGAGAACAGGCAGATCACGCTGTCGTACGACCGACCGGTCGCCAGCGTGTCGACGGTGCCGTCCAGAATCGGTACGCCCGGGAGCCGCTGCTCGGCGAGCGCGCGCATCGCGGGGGACGGCTCGACGCCGGACACGTCGCCGAACCGCCGCCGCAGATAGTGCAGATGGTTGCCGGTACCGCAGCCGACATCGAGCAGTCTGGTCGTATCCGGCTTCCGGGCGAGAATTTCATCGATCAGAAGCGCGCTCTCGGCCTCGTAATCCTTGCCACGTCCGGCGTACAGGTCGTCGTAAATGTCGGCGTGCTCAGGACCGTACGCCGTCTCGTCGTACCGGTCGATCGGCAGCGTCAGCTGCTTTCGCGGGCGGCCGGAGCCGAGCCGAACAGGACATCGTCCCAGCTCGGGGCGCGCTTACGAGCCGGCTGAGCGCCCTCGGCAACGGGCTGCTCGTCGGGCGTGACCGTCCGGCGTGGACGGAGAACCGCGAGCGAGGGCACCGCCGGAACCTCCATCGGAGCATCCGGGTCGGCGTCGAACGCGGAACCGCGAGCGCGCACCACCGGTCGCGTCTTGTCAGCTTCCAACGGGCGTTCCAGGCTGGCCAGCAACGCATCCCGGCCGGCCCGGACCGGATCGGGGCCGAGCCCACGACCGGGACGTGTTTCGCGCCGCGCGGTGTCCGGCGACGGCCGCATCGGCTCGTGGCCGCTGCGCGTCGGGTCCATCCGGGACAGATCGCCACGACTCGAGTCGCCGCGGGTCGGGGCACCGATCGTGCGGTTCGTGTCGACCGGTGCGACCGGAGCCGGCGCGCACAGGTATTGCGACATGTCATCGTGCGGCGTGACCAGCTGACGAGCCTTGTCGAGCTCCCACATTGCCTGGGCGGTGGCCTTGCCGCTCGGCCACGTCGCGACGATGCGCCACGTGCCGTCGTCACGCCGGTACGCGTCCCAGGAGATCTTCTCGGCGTCGACACCGTGCTGGGACAGGCGAGCGTCCACGACCTGCGCAAGCGTCGCGTTCTTTTCCTGGCCCTTGAGCTTCGTCCGGCGGGCGTGCTGCGCCAGCATGGCGCGCTCCTGCAGCACCGGGCCCGCGTAGCGGAGAACCCGATCGACCGGTACGCCGGCGACGCGCGCGACCTCGTCGGCGGAGTCACCCGCCCGGATCCGTGCCTGGATGTCGCGGGGCGACAGCACGCTGTCCGGGTCGACCGCCGTGATCAGCGACGGGTTCGTGGTCGAACCCTTCTCGGCGCGCAAAGCGAGCGTGACGCGCTCGTCTATGGGCAGCGTCAGAAGCCGACCGACCTCGTCGGCGAGCACTGCCGCCTGGCCGTCCTCGGAAAGAGCGACGAAGCGTACTGGCCGCATCGCACACCTCCGTCCGCGTTAGACCTGCCGTGAAAGTCCACGGTACGCGCTGCGCGCGCCTCGCGCAGTTACGAAACGCCGACCGAATGCTTGATCACATAGTCAATGCAGGTCGTGAGCTTTTCAATATCCGATGTATCCACGGCGGGATACATCGCAATGCGTAGCTGATTGCGTCCGAGTCGACGGTACGGCTCGGTGTCCACGATTCCGTTGGCCCGGAGCGTCTTTGCAATCGCCGATGCATCGATCTCCGGAACGAAGTCGATCGTACCGACGACGTTCGAACGGATCGAGGGATCGGCCACGAATGGCATGGCGACCGGCGACTTTTCGGCCCAGTCGTACAGGACGGCCGCGCTCGCCGCCGTACGCTTCGTCGCCCAGGCGAGGCCGCCGTGGGAGTTCATCCAGTCGGTCTGCTCGGCGGCGAGGAACACCGTGGCCAGCGCCGGCGTGTTGTAGGTCTGCTCGAGGCGCGCGTTCTCGATCGCGGTCATCAGATCGAGCGTGGCCGGGATGAATCGGCCGCTCGCCTTGATTTCGGCGGCTCGCTCGAGCGCTGCCGGGGACATCGCAGCGAGCCAAAGGCCGCCCTCGGATGCGAAGCCCTTCTGCGGCGCGAAGTAGTAGACGTCGGTCTCGCGCAGGTCGATGTCGAGGCCGCCGGCGGCGGATGTCGCATCCGTCAACATCAGCGCATCACCGCTGGTACCGACGCGTTTCACCGGCACCGCGACGCCGGTCGACGTCTCGTTTTGCGGGCTGCCGTATGTGTCGATGCCGTCCTCTAAGACCAGGTATGCGGCCTGACCGGCTGGAGCATCGTGGACGGTCGGCGCGAAAAGGAACGGCGCGTCCGACACCGCGGTCGCGAACTTCGCGCCGAACTCGCCGAACGTGGCGATCTGGGCGCGGTCCCGGATCAGGCTGAACGTCGCGATGTCCCAGAACGTCGTGGCGCCACCGAGACCGAGGATGATCTCGTACCCGTCCGGCAGTCCGAACAAATCGGCGATCCCGGTACGCAACCGGGCCACCTGGTTGCGGACGGTGGCCTGCCGGTGGGACGTGCCGAGGTAGCTCGTGCCGGTTGCCGCGAGCGCGTTCAGCGCTTCGATGCGGACCTTGCTCGGTCCGGAGCCGAACCTGCCGTCGACCGGCCGAAGCTCGGCCGGGATCTCGAGAACCATGGCCCCAATGTAACGGCGAAGGTCCCCAGGCAAATTGCCTGGGGACCCTGTTCTCACCACAAGAACGCGATGGAGAGTGCCATCGCCCTATTAACGAATCAGTGCTGGATCAGTTCCCAGCCCTCGACATCGCTCGGCTTGCGCGGAGCCGGACCGACGTAGATCGCGGCCGGGCGGACGAGGCGGCCGAGCTTCTTCTGCTCAAGAACGTGCGCGCTCCAACCGGCGACCCGAGCGCACGTGAACATCGACGTGAACATGTGCGACGGGACCTCGGCGAAGTCCAGGACGACAGCCGACCAGAACTCCACGTTCGTCTCGAGAACGCGGTCCGGCTTGCGCTCGCGCAGCGCGGCGAGGGCCGCCTTCTCCAGCGCGTCCGCGACCTCGTAGCGTGGCGCGCCCAGTTCCTTCGCGGTCCGGCGAAGGACGCGAGCGCGGGGGTCCTCGGCGCGGTAGACGCGGTGGCCGAAGCCCATCAGGCGGTCGCCCCGGTCCAGCAGATCCCGTACGTACTGGTCCGCGTTTCCGGACTTCTCAACTTCCTCGATCATGTGCAGTACGCGCGACGGCGCACCACCGTGCAGCGGGCCGGACAGCGCGCCGATGCCGGAGGAGATGCAGGCGGCCACGTCGGCACCGGTCGAGGCGACGATCCGGCTGGTGAACGTGGACGCGTTCATGCCGTGCTCGGCGGCCGACATGAAGTAGGCGTCGACCGCTTTGACGTGCCGCGGGTCCGGCTCGCCGCGCCAGCGCTTCATGAACCGCTCGACGATTGTCTGTGCCTTGTCGATCTCTTTCTGCGGAATGGCCGGCAGACCGAGACCGCGTGCGCTCTGCGCGACGAACGACAGCGCCGTGACGCTGACCCGGGCCAGGTCGTCGCGGGCCTGTTCGTCCGAGATGTCCAGCAGCTGGCCAAGGCCCCAGTACGGCGCGAGCATCGCGACCGCGGACTGAACGTCGACCCGGATGTCGCCCGAGTGCACCGGCACCGGGAATGGCTCGGCCGGCGGCAGGCCGGGGCCGAACTTGCCGTCGACCAGCAGAGCCCACACGTTGCCGAAGGACACGTTGCCGATCAGGTCTTCGATGTTGACACCGCGGTACCGCAGCGCGCCGCCGTCCTTGTCGGGCTCGGCGATGCTCGACTCGAAGGCGACGACACCCTCGAGGCCAGGCTTGAAATCGGACATCTGGCGTCTCCTGGACTGTGAACTCGTAGGACGGGGCGGCCCCGTGGCAAAAACCTAACGACCCGTCAGTAGTAAGTCTGTCGCTGTCATCTTGCCCTCTGGCCAGGCCAGGTGCGAGCGGGACGGCATGTGCTGCAGGCGACATATTTTCCGACACATGGGAAGTGTGTTCCAAACAACATTGATTCGCGCACGTCAGGGCGCCGGTGTTGGATGGAAACGTGACGCCGACCACACCACCGGATCCCGAGCTCGATCTGGCCGCTATGCGACGCCCGTACCACGCCGATGACCAGGGAGTTCGCGAGGAGACGCTCGCCGACGACTGGCTCGTCCAATTTGAGGCGTGGTTGGCCGAGGCCACCGCCGCCGGCCTGCCGGAACCGAACGCGATGACGGTCGCGACCGCCGATGAGGCCGGCCACCCCAGCGCCCGTACGGTGCTGCTGAAGCATGTCGACCGGGACGGTTTCACGTTCTACACCAACTACATGTCCCGTAAGGGCAGTGAGCTGGCGGCGAACCCGTACGCGAGCCTGGTCTTCGGATGGTTCGCGATCGCCCGGCAGGTGATCGTGACCGGGCCAGTCGAACGGGTCGATCGCGCGACGACGGATGCGTACTTCGCATCGCGACCGCGCGAGTCGCAGCTCGGTGCGTGGGCAAGCCCACAGTCGCAGGTCGTGGATTCTCGTGCGACGCTCGACCGGATGCTCGCCGAGACCGAGGCGCGGTTCGCCGACGTCGAGCACATTCCGGCACCTCCGCACTGGGGCGGCCTTCGGGTACGCCCGTACACGGTCGAGTTCTGGCACGGGCGCGTCGGTCGGCTGCATGACCGCCTCCGCTATCGCCGGATGGCGGACGACGACTGGATCATCGAGAGGTTGGGCCCGTGACGAGCGTGGAGGAGGGCGAGCTCGAATCGGGGCCGCCACCGGTCGAACAACTGCCCAAGGAGCAGACCGGCTGGAAGCGGTACGCGATCGATGCCCGCCCGTTGCGCCACCCGGCGTACCGGCGGATGTTCATCGGCTCGGCGACCTCGTTCTTCGGCGCGATGTTCACCGCCGTCGCGGTACCGGTGCAGATCTACGCCATGACGCATTCGTCACTCTGGGTCGGGCTGGTTAGCGTCGCCGGGCTCGTACCTCTATTGGTGTTCGCTCTGTGGGGCGGCGCGTTGGCCGACGTGCTCGACCGGCGCAAGCTGCTGCTGGCATCGTCGACCTTGATGTGGCTGATGACGCTCGCGCTGCTCGCGCAGTCCGCATTGAACCTCAACAACCGATGGCTGCTGCTCGTGCTCGTGGCCGTTCAGTCCGGCGCGGTCGCGGTCAGCATGCCGACCCGATCGGCGATCGTGCCGCGGATCGTGCCGAAGTCGGAGATCGCCCAGGCGAATACGCTCAACTTCACGATGTCCAATGCCGCCCAGGTCCTCGGACCGTTGGTGGCTGGCGTGGTAATTGCGAACTACCACGTGACCTGGGCATATGCGGTCGACGCGCTGACGTTTACGGTCGCGTTGTGGGCGGCGTTGCGCCTGCCTCCGATGCCACCGATCGAGCGTTCTGCGGCCAAGCGCGGTGGCGGCTGGGCGGATGTGATGTTCGGCCTGAAGTACCTGGCCACCACGCCGGTCCTGCTGCTTTCGTTCGCGGTCGACATTGTCGCGATGGTGCTGGCGAACCCGCGAGCGCTGTTCCCGGCGGCGGCGGCCGACACGTTCGGCGCGGGTTCCATCGCGTGGCTCTACAGTGCGGTGGCAATCGGCTCGGTCGTGGCCGGCCTGTCGTCGGGCTGGATTGCCCGGGTCAGGATGCAGGGCCGTGCGCTGATCCTTGCCGTGATCGGCTGGGGTATCGCGATCGCGCTGTCCGGGCTTACCCACCAATTGTGGCTGGTCGTTGTACTGCTCGCGATCGGCGGTGCGGCCGACCTGGTCAGTGCGGTCTACCGGCAAACGATGCTGCTGACATACACGTCGGACGATCTCCGTGGCCGCATGCAAGGCGTGTTCACGGCGGTCGTCGCCGGCGGCCCTCGCCTCGGTGATCTCCGTGCCGGTTTGATGGCCGGCTTCACGAGCGTCCCGATCGCGTGGGTCGGCGGTGGCGTAGCCTGCGTGATCGCCGCGATCGTGATCGGGGTGGCGTTCCCGGCGCTCGCCCGGTACCGCGCACCCGACGCCGCGGTGTAACCCGTACGAAACTGGCGGTACGAGCGCCGGAGTCCTAAGGTCGGTCCATGCGTGAGATCCACTCGCCCTCGGGCCTTGCATGGGAGATCGTCTCCGGCGATCACCGCGCCGTCATTGTCGAGGTCGGAGGCGGGCTGCGCACCTATGCGCTCGCCGGTGCTCCGGTCGTCGACGGGTACGCCGACGACGAGATCTGCCCCGGCGGCGCCGGCCAGGTGCTCCAGCCGTGGCCGAATCGCATCCGTGACGGCAAGTACACGTTCAACGGCGTCGCGGAACAGCTCGGGCTCACCGAACCGGCGTTGCACAACGCGATACACGGCCTGACCAAGTGGCTGCCGTGGCGAGCGATCGACGTAGCGCCCGATCGGGTGACGCTCGCGTGCGACTTGACCGCGCAGCCGGGCTACCCCTGGCCACTGCATCTGGAGACGGTGTGGTCGGTCAGCGACGACGGTCTGCGGGTCGACCACACGGCCACGAACGTCGGCGGCGCGCCGTGCCCGTTCGGCCTCGGCACCCACCCGTACCTGCACATTGACGGCGTTGCGGTGGACGACCTGAGGCTCACGCTGCCGGCCCACAGCCGCCTGTTGGTCGACGGCCGCATGCTCCCGATGGGTGAGGCGAAGGTGACCGGTGGCCCGTTCGATTTCACCGAGCCGCGTCGGATCGGTGATGCGCACCTCGACACCGCGTTCGGGGACATTCATCGGAACCCCGATGGCGGCTGGACCGCGCGCCTGGAGACCGCGGACGGTGACCGAGTTCGGGAGCTATGGGCCGATGCCGCGTTCGGTTGGCTGCAGGTCTATACCGGCGACACGCTGCCGGTCGAGCGGAATCGCCGGTCGGTCGCGATCGAGCCGATGACCTGCCCGCCGGACGCGTTCCGCTCCGGCCGTGATGTCATCACGCTCGAACCGGGCGCGACGTGGACCGGAAGCTGGGGCATCCGCGCGTCTTAAGCTTCGTAAAGGGGAGTCCTCGTGGAATTCGCTAGCGTCGCCCGCCGACGCCGGATGGTTCGCAACTACGACCCCGACCGGCCGGTCCCGCCCGAACTGATCGAGAAGCTGCTGGAGTATGCGATCCATGCGCCCTCCGCCGGCTTCTCTCAGGGCTGGGGCTTCCTCGTGCTTACCGAGGACACCGATCGCGACGCGTTCTGGCAGGCCACGACGTCCGCCGACGAAGCACCGGACAACTGGCTGCGGGGCATGCGGCGGGCACCCGTTTTGATCATCGCGCATGCGAACAAGGGCATCTACCTCGATCGATATGCCGAGCCGGACAAAGGCTGGTCGGACCGCGACGACCACCGCTGGCCGGTGCCGTACTGGGACATCGACGCGGGGTTTGCCAGTCTGATGATGATGCTCGGCGCGGTCGACGTCGGGCTGGACACCTGCTTCTTCGGCGTACCCGCAGATCGGCTGGACGACTACCGTACGGCGTTCGGTGTCCCCGAGTCGTACCGGCCGATCGGTGTCCTTTCGGTTGGCTATCGTGCCCCCGACCTCGCATCTCCATCACTCAAGCGTGGTCGTCGCACCGTCGACGAGGTGGTACATCACGGCCGCTGGTCGTGAAGTATGCCCCGAACGGCTGCAACCGAAGTGCGGCCGCTACGCGTCTAATGAAGTAGTACTTAATGTGGGCCGTCGCAGGGCAACTACCGTGACCTGCGACGGCCTCGGTGCGTCTGCCAGTGCTATCGGCATCACCTCGATCGCGCAGAACGAGCGTTGACTCGCTAGGCTGGTCCCGCGCGAACACTGTGTGGCGCTGGCATCACCGGCAGCGAGGGGAGCGACCGGCGTGATCTTCAAGGCGGTATCGGACGGGCGGCCGTACCCGGAACACGGGTTGACTCTCAAAGAGTGGTCGCAGATCCCGCCACGGCCGGTCCGGCTCGACCAGATGGTGACCACGAAGCGCGAACTCGCGCTCGACCGGCTGCTGGCCGAGGATTCGACGTTCTACGGCGACCTCTTTCCGCACGTCGTGCAGTGGGAGGGCGTGATGTATCTGGAGGACGGCCTGCACCGCGCGCTCCGGGCCGCCCTGCAGCAGCGGAATACGATCCACGCGCGGGTCCTCGGCCTTCCCCGAGTGGAGCCGGTCGCGACGGCCGCTAACGTGGAGGAATGACTCGCGCTCCCCTCGATCTGATCGGCATCGACCTGCTGCACGACGACGAGGAACTCCAGATCCGGTCCGTCGTTCGCAAGCTGGTTGAAGAGCGGGTCAAACCCAACATCACCCAGTGGTACGAGGACGGCTACGTACCCGCACGTGATCTTGCGAAGGCGTTCGGTGCGATCGGCCTTCTGGGCATGCACCTGCACGGGTACGGATGTGCCGGCTCGACCGCTGTCCAATACGGCCTCGCCTGCATGGAGCTCGAAGCCGGCGACTCCGGCCTGCGTTCCCTGGTCAGCGTCCAGGGCTCCCTCGCCATGTACGCGATCTGGAAGTTCGGTTCCGACGAACAGAAGAACGAGTGGCTGCCACGGATGGCCGCCGGCGACGCGATCGGCTGCTTCGGCCTGACCGAGCCGGACCACGGCTCCGACCCGGGTTCGATGCGTACGCGTGCCCGCCGCGACGGCGACGACTGGATCCTCCACGGCGGCAAGATGTGGATCACCAATGCGCCGGTCGCCGATGCCGCCGTGGTCTGGGCGCGGACCGATGCCGGGATCGGCGGCTTCGTCGTGCCGATGGACTCGGCCGGCGTCTCGGTTCGCGAGGTCACCCACAAGATGTCCCTCCGCGCGTCGGTGACCGGCGAGATCACACTCGACGACGTACGCCTGCCGGGTTCGGCCGCGCTGCCCGAGGCTCGGGGTCTGCGCGCGCCGCTGTCGTGCCTGACCGAAGCGCGGTTCGGCATCATCTGGGGTGCGCTCGGAGCGGCACGCGACTGTCTGGACACCGCGATCGCGTACTCGACGACGCGCGAACAGTTCGGCAAGCCGATCGCCGGCTTCCAGCTGACCCAGGCGAAGCTGGCCGACATGGCCGTCGAGCTGCAGAAGGGCTATCTGCTGGCGCTGCACCTCGGCCGATCCCGCGACGCCGGCACGCTGACGCCGGAGCAGGTCAGCATCGGGAAGCTCAACAACGTACGTGAGGCCATCGCGATCGCCCGTCAGTGCCGGACCATCCTCGGCGCGAACGGAATCTCCGGTGAATATCCGGTGATGCGGCATGCCAACAATCTGGAGAGTGTCCTGACATATGAGGGCACCTCGGAGGTGCACCAGCTCGTGATCGGACAGCAGTTGACCGGCATCAATGCGTTCTCGTGATGCCAATGTCATACGCAGCCGATAACGTTGCGGTATGTCGAACGAACTGCCTCCAACGCAACAGCTGAGGACTGAGCAACAGCTGAGCACTGAGTCGTCGCCGTCGCCCGAGATCGAGTCGGCGACCGGCTGGCCGGAGGACTCCAAGCCCGCCGCGCCCAAGCGTCCCGGTTTTGTATCGCGGCGGTTGTCGCGGTGGTCCGGGCGTGCGTTCTGGCTGGCGTCCATTGTGGGCGTCATCGTCGTGCTGTTGCTCGCGACCACGCTGTTCGGCAAGTGGCCGCACATCGGCAACCCGTTCAAGTCGCAGACCACCGACCGCAGCGGCCCGGTCTTGCTCGTCTCGATCCAAGATCTGGCCCGGTTCGAGGCGGCCAGCGGCAACTTCCAGGTGATCGTCGACATTCAGCAGGACCACAAGTTCATTCCGGACATCTTGCTGAGTGATCGGTCGCTGTTCGTGGCGAACGGCTCCGTCGACGCGTACGTCGACTTCAGCAACGTCGGCCCGACCGACGTGATCGCTTCGGCCGATCGCAAGACCGTGACGATCAACCTGCCGGCGCCGCAACTCGCTCCGGCGACGATCGACAACAGCCGCAGTTACGTCTATGCGGAGCAGACCGGCATCATCAACAAGGTCGGCAACCTGTTCAACAACGACGCAAACAAGGAACAAGAGCTTTACCTGTACGCCGAGCAGAAGATTTCGGCAGCGGCCGTCGACAGTCAGCTAGCCGCCCGAGCAGCGACGAATACCAGGGCGATGCTTCAGGAGTTATTGCGCTCATTGGGCTTCACGACTGTCACGATCAATTTTGCCCCTGCGGGATAGTTCGGGCAGCAAGCGAGCGGCCGGGTGGATTCGATCCGCTCGGCCGCTTGTTCGTATTTACGACTCGTCGTTATGATCTCCCGCGGCATCAGTGCGTTCGCGCATTGAGCCAATGGAATTTAAACGACGAAACGGGGAGAAATGCGTCGTTCAAAGCTATTGCGCGGCATCGTCGGCCTGGCTGTGGTGGCCGGATCCGGTGTGGCAATTCTGACCGGCTCGGCCGGTGCGACCACGCCCAACACGCTGTATGTCAACAATGCAGCCGGATGCAGCGATGCGGCCTCGGGCACGGCGGCAATTCCGTATTGCACGATTCAAGCCGCCGCGAACGTCGTAATGCCCGGTCAGACGGTGCAGATCACGGCGGACCCGGCGGGACCTGTGCAATCGTACGGGCGGTTCAAGCTGACGCGATCGGGGACCGCGGCGGAGCCAATCACATTCGTTGGCGTCGATGCGAGTCCGCTGGACACGCGGAAGGTAGACGTCCTCGCTGAGTTCGTGGTGGACGACTCGATAGCGGGTGTGGAGCTTTCCGGCGTACACGACGTCAAGCTATCGAATATCTTCAGCCAGTATTGGGGGCAGCAGAACGGCTTCGCGATCGTCGGATCGGACCACATCACGCTGGACTCCGACAGCGCCCAACAGGCGGGCGGCACGGTCAGCACGCCGCCGGCGAGCGTTCTCATCGACGGAACGTCCTCGTACGTGACCGTCTCGCGCACCCAGGTCACGCAGAGCTTCGGCTACGACCTGCGGGTCGAGTCCGGCGCGCACGACATCACCCTGACGACGAACGACTTGACCGGTGCCCGGTCCGGAGCTATCTCGGTCAGTGGCGCCGCGCGGGTCGCGATCACGAGCAACACGATGATGGCATCGTGCGGCGGCGCGATCGCCGTGGACGGTGGCACGTCCGCGACGATCGAGAACAACGTCATGGAAATCCAGAGCTGCGCCGCCGCACCGACGTCGGCAGCGGGCATCCAGGTGTTGGCCGACGCGACCGCGACCAGCGATTACAACTCGGTGTACGCGGTCGCGACGGCTTCAGAGTATGTCTGGGGGACGACTCGGTACGCGACCGCTGCCGCGCTCGACGCCGCTACCGGCCAGGGCGCGCACGACATCGACCAGACGAAGTTCTTTCTCGGCATACCGGCGGAAGGCTCACCGCTGATCGACTCCGCCGACATGTCCGCACCCGGCGAGTTGACTACCGATATAAACGGGCGAGTACGTGCCGATGATCCGCGGTCGGCAAACAGCGGCACCGGATCGAGTATCGCCGACCGGGGAGCGCTGGAACGCCCCGATGGCATCACGACGACGGCGACCGCCACGCCATTGATCGGAGTCGCACCGCTGAGCTCGACGCTGGCGATCGGCGCCTTTACATCGAGCTGGTCCGAGCCGCTGACCGCTACCGTCAACTTCGGCGACGGATCCGATCCGGTCACTGCCGTCGCCAACTCCTCGATTCCCCACGTCTACACGCTGCCAGGCATCTACTACGAGAAGACCACGATCGCCGACACTTCCGGGGTGACGGTGTCCTACTACCAAACCATTTCAGCGGGTACGACGACGCCGCCGGCCGCGAACCTCACCGTTGGGCCGTTCGTGTACACGGCGAATGGCACCGACGACAACGTGATGGGCGGCAGCGTGACGTTCGGGCTGCCTCTCGGTCCGAACGGTTGGGAACTGTCCAGCCGGACGATCGACTTCGGCGATGGCTCGAGCATGGGCCTGGCCACGACGCAGACGTCGTGGGGCCACGAGTACCCGGCGGCGGGCGTCTACACGGTCAAGCTGACCGACGTCGATCTGCTCGGCCGCACCACGACTTCGACCGTCAAAGCGGTCGTCGGTGACGATTACGGGGTGGCGTGGAACTGGCCGATCCGTGACTACGACAGCCGCCAGGTCGGCAAGAAGGTACCGGCGCACGGCGTTCTCACGTTGTCGCTGGGCGACTTGAACGACACATTCTCGAACGTGGATGCGCTTCAGCTGAACGTTACGGTCACCGATGCGAAGAACTCCGGATATCTGACCGTCTACCCGTCCGGGGCGATCCCGAACGCATCGACGCTGAATTTCGCAGCGGGCCAGACGGTCGCGAACGGCGTACGGGCGATGGCGAACTCCGATGGCGACGTCTCGTTCTACAACGGCAGCGCCGGTCCGATCGATCTGATCATCGACACGTTCGGACAGGACTCCCGCAACGACGGCGCGGGTACGTACGTGGCGGTGAACCCGGCCCGCGTGCTCGACACACGCGACGGAACCGGCGTCACGGCCGGAAAGATCGCTGGACACGGCTCGGTCACCGTCACGATCGGCGGCACTCACACGGTGCCGAACAACGCGGCCGACGCGGTGGTGAACATCGCGACGACGGACACCACATCCGGCGGCTACCTGATCGCGTACGGGCACGGGCAGCCGATGCCGTCCACCTCGACGTCGAACTGGGCGAAGGGCAGCACGGTATCGAACCTGGCCGTGGTTCCGATGAGCGACGGCAAGATCGTGCTGTACAACGCCGGCCCGGGCGCGGTCGACTTCGTCGTCGATCTCGTGGGCTACTACAACCTTTACGGCGACGCGTCGATGTACGTCCCGCTGTCTCCGTACCGGTTGCTGGACACCCGTCACGGCACCGGTACCGGCGGCAAGGTCGCCAAGATCGCTGCCGGGGCAACGCTGAAGCTGCAGGTGACCGGCGCGGATGGGGTGGTGGCCGCCGGTACGAAGGCCGCGATGCTGAACCTGACCGCGACCGACGCGACCGCCGGTGGATGGCTCGTCGTCTATCCGGACGGCACCACCCAGCCGTCGGCCTCGGCGCTGAACTACGTGTCCGGCCAGAGCGTCGCGAACATGTCGATCATGCAGGTCGGGTCCGATGGTGCGATCGACATCTTCAACGGCGGAAACCAGGCGGTCGACGTGATCGTCGACATGAACGGGACGTTCTTTACGTACCCGGCGAGCTGACAACTCCGGTGCGCCTCCGCTGCCGAACGACCGTTCAGGCAGCGGGGCGCACCGGGATAGGCTTGCGGACAGCGCGGTCACAACGATGTGGGCTGCGGAGTTCGGGGAGATGTCGGCGTGATCAGTACGTTCGATCTGTTCAAGATCGGGATCGGACCGTCGAGTTCGCATACGGTCGGTCCGATGCGGGCGGCACACACGTTCGCGACCGGGCTCCAAGCCGACGGAATGTTGCCCAAGGTCACAAAGATTTCCGCCGAGCTGTACGGGTCGCTCGGTGCCACCGGCCACGGTCACGGCTCCGATCGGGCAGTGCTGCTCGGGCTGGCCGGCGAGGATCCGGAGACGGTCGACGTCGACACGATCACCGAGCGGGTTGCTGCGATGAAACGCGACGGACGGCTGAGCGTACTCGGATCGCATGATGTTGAATTTGATCTTGTCTTGCACCGTCGACGGTCGTTGCCGTTCCATCCCAACGGAATGATGTTCACCGCGTTCGACGGTGCCGGCCAAGAAATCAGGCAGCGGACGTTCTATTCGGTCGGCGGCGGGTTCGTGGTCGACGAGACCGCGACCGGTGCCGACCGCATCAAGCTCGACGAGACGCCGGTGAAATATCCGTTCCGTACCGGTGCCGAGCTGCTCGCCCACGCGGAGGCGAATGACCTGAAGATCTCCGAGGTCATGCTCGCGAACGAGCTCTCATGGCGTTCAGAGTCCGAAATCCGCGACGGGTTGGCGGAAATTTGGCGCGTCATGCAGGAATGCGTCGACAAGGGATGCGCGACCGGCGGCGTGCTGCCCGGCGGCCTCAAGGTCCGAAGGAGAGCCGGAGAGCTTCGGCGCACGTTGGAATCGGAGCATTTCGGCACCGACCCACTCAAGGTGATGGACTGGGTGACCTTGTTCGCGCTCGCGGTGAACGAGGAGAACGCGAGCGGTGGTCGCGTGGTGACCGCGCCGACGAACGGCGCCGCCGGCATCATCCCGGCGGTATTGCTGTACTACGTACGATTCGTGCCCGGCGCGACGCTCGACGGCGTTGTCAGGTTCCTGTTGACGGCGGCCGCGGTCGGTGTGCTGTTCAAGGAGAACGCGTCGATCTCCGGTGCCGAGGTCGGTTGCCAGGGCGAGGTCGGCTCGGCTTGCTCGATGGCGGCGGCCGGGTTGACCGAGGTGCTTGGCGGCACGCCGCGTCAGGTGGAGAACGCGGCCGAGATCGGGATGGAGCACAACCTGGGCTTGACCTGCGACCCGGTCGGCGGCCTGGTGCAGATCCCATGCATCGAGCGCAACGCGGTCGCATCGATCAAGGCGATCACCGCGGCTCGGCTCGCGATGCGCGGCGACGGTGAGCATTTCGTGTCGCTCGACAAGGTCATCAAGACCATGCGCGAGACGGGCGCCGACATGAAGATCAAGTATAAGGAGACCTCGCGTGGCGGACTCGCCGTGAACGTCATCGAGTGCTGATGTCGTTGACCGGCGAGCATGAAGCTGGACGAGCCACTGTTCATCCAGGCGGCGGCGGAGGGCATCGGCGTTTACTTCTCGTCCGGCGACGCCGGTGACGAGGTCGCGATCGGCAATACGACGTCGGCGCAGCCGGACTTCCCGGCCTCGCTGACCGGCAGTTCGCGCGTTCGAGACGAAATTGGGACTGCGACATGTCGGCGCACCTCGGTAGCATCGCGGCGTGGTTACGACTGTGGAAACAACGGGTATCGACGAGGCAATCGTTGATGGGCCGGGCGATGTCGTTCGTCGCTCACGTCGGGCCGCCGCCGTTCGCGCCGTCACTCGGCGAGTCCGCCCGGAGGAGTGCCTCTTCGGCCTGTTCGCGACCGCACTCGTCGTGCTGGTGCTGGTCACCGGGCAGTTTGGAATCGTCGACCACCGCCTGCTGCGCGGCCTGCGCTTTGTCGCGATCATCCTCGGCGTATCGCTGCTGATCTTCCTGCGCGGCTACTTCCGCGCCCGGACCGTGACGACCCGCCGCGATCGGCTACGCGAAGGCACGCGCCTGGCCTGGATCACCACCCGGGAATTCGGGCCGCTGTTCATGTGCCTCGCGTTCTACGAGGCGCTGCACGACCTCACGCCGGTACTCCGCGTGCACACCTACGACCACTTCCTGGTCGCCTCGGACCACTTCTTCCTGCACGTCGACGTCGGCATGTGGCTGGACACGCACATCGGCTCGATCGGCATGACGCACGTGATGACCGCGTGCTACCTCAGTTACGCGTTCGCGTCGCCGATCTACGCCGGCGTGCAGTACCTGCGCGGCCGCTATCGGGAGTTCCACGATTTCGCGCTCGCGATCACGGTCACCGCGTTGCTCGGATTCATCGGCTACCTGACGTTCCCGGCCGTCGGGCCCTACATCTTCCAGCACGACGTCTACTCGCAACCGCTGATCGGCTGGGGTCACGGCGGCATTCTCGACATCATCTCGCGGATGAAGGGGCAGGCCCGGGACGCGTTCCCGAGCCTGCACACGGCGATGACGACGGTCGTACTCGGGATGATGTGGCGCGACGCTCGCCGGCTGTTCTGGCTGTACCTGCCGGTGGCGCTCGGCCTTTATCTCTCCACGATGTACCTGCGAGTGCACTACGCCACGGACGTTGCCGCCGGGTTCGTGGTCGGTGGGATCGCGCTGTTCGTCGCTCCGAAGATTAACAAATGGTGGTACGAACAGCGGGCCACCGTCGTCGCCGATGAACTTCTGGGGATTCCTCAGCAGCGCGCGGGAATCTGACGGAGATTTGCGCCGTTTGGTGGGTTAAGGACTTGCCGTAGTCGTCCGGAAGAAGCAGGATTCCCTGATGGGCACCGGATTTCGCGACTTCGACCTGGAAAAGGATGTCGAGGCGCTCGCGGCGTTGCTGGGCGAGGCGGCCGGCGAGCCGGTCTCCCTGGCCGACGCGCGGCGACGGTTCGGCAACGCCGTCGAAGGCACGATCTTTCACGGTGTGATGACCGCCGACCGTACCGGTTACGCCGACGCGTACCGGCAGCCTTGGCACACCGACCGCCAGTTCACGACGCGCGTCGTCGTGGCCGGCCAGAGTCGGGGCCGTGGCGTCGGGGCCGGCCTGCTGGCCGAAGTGACCGATCGCGCCCTGGCCGGCGACGCGCTCACGATGCGCGGCAACGTCCGCGAGGCGAATGCGGACGGCGTACGGTTCGCCGAGCACCACGGCTTCTCGATCGTGCGTCGCGTCGCCGAGTCACGCCTCGATCCCCGGACGGTCGACCGTGACGTCCTCGTCCGCCCCGCCGCCGCCGGCATCATCGTCGCGTCGCTGCAGGAAATGGGCGACGACGAGGCGAACCGGCATGCGTTCTGGGACCTCTACGAGCGACTTGCCGCCGACATCCCGAGTGATCAGGTCCGCAGGCGCCGGCCGTACGCGGAATTCACTCGCCAGTTCTTCGAAGCATCGTGGTTCCGGGCGGCCGGGCAGTTCGTCGCGGTCGCGGGCGACGAATGGGTCGGCATCGGCGCGCTGTCCTACCACCGGTCAACGAATTCGCTGTATCACCAGTTCACCGGCGTGGACTCGGCGCATCGAGGCCGCCACATCGCAGCCGCGTTGAAGCACGCGATGATCGCGTACGCGCTGGAGATCGGCGCCGACTATCTGCGCGCGAGCAACGACTCCGAGAACGCGCCGATCATCGCGATCAACCGAGCGTACGGATATCTGCCGCAGCCGGGTTCGTTCGAGATGGTTCGGCAGCTACGCCGCTTGGAATGACCGTTTCGACAACCCGATCCAGAAGCCGTCGATCCGCTGGTCGACCGGTGCTTCCGGGTCGGACGCCGCGCCGAGCGTGACGAACATCGGCGCGAAGTGCTCGATGGTCGGATGCGCGTACGGCATGCCCGGCGCCCGGTTGCGGAAGTCCATCAACTCGTCGATCGCACCTCGGGCCAGCACGTCGGCCGCCCACGCATCGAATTCGGCGGACCAGCCCGGCGCCTTCTGATCGACCGTGAAGTCGCGAAGGAACGGCAAGCCGTGGGTCAGGAACCCGCTACCCATGATCAGCACACCCTCATCGCGCAGCGGCGCCAGGCGCTTGCCGAGCGCGAGCAGCTTCGCCGGATCCAGCGTGGGCATCGAGATTTGGAGCACCGGGATGTCGGCGTCCGGGTACATCACGGTCAGTGGCACGTACGCGCCGTGATCGAGACCGCGGCGCGGCTGCTCGGCGACGGGTTCGGTGTCGGCGACCAGCTTCTTGATCTTCGCGGCGAGTTCGGGTGCGCCCGGTGATGCATACGTCGTGCGGTAGTAGCGCTCCGGAAACCCGCCGAAGTCGTAGACCAGTGGCGTCCCGGAATCGGTCGCGCCGATTGTGAGCGGTGCTGATTCCCAGTGTGCCGAGACGACCAAGATTGCCGTCGGTCGGGGCAGGTCGGCCGACCAGGCGGCGAGCTGACTCGTCCAGAGCTCGTCGTCCACCAGCGGTGGAGCGCCGTGACCGATATACAGGGCAGGCATCGTCATGGGTCGAGAGTATCTCAACTTTACTTGCGCCCGCAACATTTGCCTTCGCACACAAGGCCAGGGCGGGGCTCCCGGCGCGAACGCGAACCTTGACACGCAGCGGCAACACCACGATGCTAAGCAAGCGCTTAGTCAGCGATGGAGGAGTCTCAACATGAATCGTTTTGCCGGCAAGGTCGCGCTGGTCACCGGCGCCAGCCGCGGCATCGGCCTCGGCATCGCCGAGCGCCTCGTCGCCGAAGGCGCGAAGGTGTGCATCACCGCTCGGAAACCGGACGCGCTCGAATCCGCGGTCGAGCAGCTCGGCGGACCGAGTCACGCGATCGCCGTCGCAGGCAAGGCCGATGACGCGGAGCACCAGGCCGACGCGGTCGCCCAGACCATCAGCGCGTACGGCCGACTGGATGTCCTCGTCAACAACACCGGCATCAACCCGGTGTTCGGCCCGACACTCGACACCGACCTCGCCGCGATCCGGAAGGTGTTCGAGGTCAACATCCTCGCCGCGATTTCCTGGGCGAAGCTCGCACACTCGTCGTGGATGGATCGCAACGGCGGCTCGATCGTCAACGTGTCGTCGATCGCCGGTACGAAGCCGGCCCCCGGCCTCGGCGCGTACGCGGTAAGCAAGGCCGCGCTGATTCACCTCACGTCGCAGCTGGCGTTCGAGTTGGCACCGACGATCCGGGTGAACGCGGTCGCACCGGCGATCGTGAAGACCGTCTTCGCTTCCGCGCTCTTCGAAGGCCGCGAAGCCGAGGTCGCGCAGGGCTACCCGCTGGGCCGCCTGGGCGTACCGGCCGATATTGCGGCCGCGGTCGCGTTCTTCGCGTCCGACGACGCATCGTGGATTACCGGCCAGACCCTTGTGCTGGACGGCGGCATCAGCTTGACAGGAGGCGTGTGATGACGACGTTCGCGTCGATCGAAGATCTGCGAGGCGCGGCCGGCGCGGATCTGGGCTACAGCGACTGGATCACGATCGACCAGGATCGGATCAACAAGTTCGCCGACGCTACCGGCGACCACCAGTGGATTCACGTGGACGAAGCGCGCGCGGCGGAAGGCCCGTTCAAGACCACGATCGCGCACGGCTATCTGACGCTCTCGTTGCTCCCGGTGATCACCGGCGGGCGCATGCACGTGGACGGTGTGAAGATGGCGGTGAACTACGGCGTCAACAAGGTGCGGTTCCCGTCGCCGGTACCGGTCAATTCGCGGGTACGCGGCCACGTCGTGATCAAGGATGTCGAAGAGGTCACCGGTGGGCTTCAGGTCACCGCGGTGACGACGATCGAGCGCGAGGGTGGCGACAAGCCGGTCTGTGTGGCCGAGTCGGTCGCCCGGTTCTACGCATAAGAGAAGTTGATCCTGGAGTTATGAGCACGACACGTCGTCGATGCGCTAACCAACTCCAGGATCAACTTGAGGTCTGAGGGCTTTGCGAGCGCAAGGGAGCGCACAGAGATGGAGCTTGAGGGAGCCGGGGTTGTCGTTACCGGCGGTGGATCCGGGATCGGAGCTGCGCTGGCGACGCGCTTTGCGAGTCTCGGGGCACGCGTCGTCGTGAACGATCTGAACGCCGAAGGCGCCGAACGCGTCGCGGCGGAGATCGGCGGCCTAGCGGTGCCGGGCGACGCAGCGAGCACGGACGGCGTCAAGGCGCTGGTCGAGGCAGCCAAAGCGCACCTCGGCGCGATCGATCTGTTCTGCGCGAACGCCGGCGTCGGTACCGGTGGTGGCCCCGAGGCACCGGACGAGGCGTGGGATCTCGCATGGCAGGTCAACGTGATGGCGCATGTACGGGCCGCGCGTGAACTCCTGCCCGACTGGCTGGAACGAGGCAAGGGCCACTTCCTGTCCACCGTCTCGGCGGCGGGCATGCTGACAATGCTTGGCGCGGCACCGTACTCGGTGACGAAACACGGCGCGCTCGCGTTCGCCGAGTGGATGTCGATCACGTACGGGCATCGGGGTATCACGGTTCAGGCACTGTGCCCGCAGGGCGTACGGACACCGATGCTGGAAGCATCCGGCGAGACCGGCAAGATCGTGCTCGTACCGAACGCGATCACGACCGACGTGCTCGCGGACTCGGTCGTCGAAGCGCTCGCGGACGGACGATTCCTCATCCTCCCGCACCCGGAGGCGGCCGAGTATTACGTCGCTCGCGCTGCGCAGCCGGAACGTTGGATCGGCGGCATGCGCAAGCTGCAGATGCAAGTCGAGCAATATGCAGGGGAGGCCATTCAATGAAGGCATGGCAGGTTACATCGCTGGGCGAGCCGCAGGACGTGCTGGAGCTTCACGACGTGGATCGGCCGGTACCGGGACCGGATCAGATCCTGGTGAAGGTCAGCGCGGTCGCGTTGAACTTTCCGGACGTCCTCATGTGCCGCGGCCTTTACCAGGTCCGGCCCCCGCTGCCGTTCACGCCCGGCGTCGAGCTCTGTGGCACCGTGGTCGAGGCCGGCGAGGGCGCGGTGTTCTCGGTCGGCGACCGCGTGATCGGTACGCCGACCACCGGTGCCCTCTCCGAGTACGCAATTCTCGGCACCGACGATGCGTTCTCCGCACCGCTTGCCCTGGATGACGCTCAGGCCGCGGCGTTCCACATCGCGTACCAGACCGGATGGTTCGGGCTGCATCGCCGCGCGCACCTTCATCATGGCGAGACGCTGCTGATCCATGCCGCGGCCGGAGGCGTCGGAAGTGCCGCGATCCAGCTCGGCAAGGCGGCCGGGGCACGAGTGATCGGCGTGGTCGGCGGTCCCGCGAAGGCGAAGGTCGCGACCGATCTCGGCGCCGATGTCGTCGTGGACCGTCGTACCGAGGATTTCGTCGCGGTGGTCAAGGACGTCACCGGCGGGCTCGGTGCCGATGTGATCTACGACCCGGTCGGCGGCGACGCGTTCGCGAAGTCGACGAAGTGCATCGCGTTCGAGGGCCGCCTGGTCGTCGTCGGCTTCGCCAGCGGTGACATCCCCTCGGCGCTCGCATCGCATGCACTGGTCAAGAACTACTCGGTGGTCGGGCTGCACTGGGGGCTGTACAAGAAGATGGATCCGGACCTGATCCAGGCCGCGCATCGCGACTTATCCGCATTGGCCGAGGCCGGGACGGCGGTTCCACTGGTCAGCGAGCGCCTGCCGTTCGATCAGGCGGCGGCCGGCATTGCGAAGCTCGCGTCCGGAGATACGACCGGTCGAGTGGTGGTCGAGCTGTGAGTACGCCTGGTCTTGATCTCGGCGCGCTGCGCGGATACCTGGACGAACGCCATCCCGGGTTCGCGGACGGCAAGCTGTCCGCCGAGGTCATTGCGGGTGGAAAATCAAACCTGACCTATGTTGTACGCGCGGCCGGGTCCGACTCGTGGGTGCTCCGCCGCCCGCCGCTCGGTCACGTCCTGGCCACCGCGCACGACATGGGACGCGAGTACCGAGTGTTGACCGCGTTGGGACCGACGGCCGTACCCGTGCCCGAAACGCATTTTCTGTGTGCGGACCCGGATGTGATCGGCGCACCGTTCTATGTGATGCAGAACGTGCCCGGCACGGTCTATCGCAGCGCGCGTGAGACGGGTCAACTCTCGCCCGAGCGCGCGGTCGGCATGTCGCAGGCGCTCATCGACGTGCTCGCCGACCTGCACGACGTTGATCCGGTCAGCATCGGTCTCGGCGATTTCGGTCGGCCCGACGGCTACCTCACGCGACAGTTGAGTCGCTGGCACAAACAGCTCGAATCCTCGCGTACGCGTGACCTGGTCGGCATGGACGATCTGTTCGCGCAGCTGACGGCCGACATTCCGGTGAGCGGTCCGGCCGCGATCGTGCACGGCGACTATCGACTGGACAACTGCATCATCGGCGATGACGACCGCGTCGCGGCCGTGCTGGATTGGGAGATGGCGACGCTCGGCGATCCGTTGGCCGACCTCGGACTCTTCCTCGTCTACTGGGACGGCATGTCGCTCGTGCCGAGCCGGGCGCTGACCACGGCGGTGAGCGCATCGGTCGGATTCCCCAGCGGCCGCGAACTCATGGCCCGGTACGCCGAACGGCGATCGGTCGACCTCGACCGCCTGCCGTGGTACGTCGCATTCGGCTTCTTCAAGCTCGCGGTGATCTCCGAGGGCATCTATTACCGCTATCAAGCCGGTCAGACCGTCGGCGCGGGCTTCGATCGGATGGGCGAAATCGTCGAGCCGCTGGTCGAACTCGGCCACGCGGCATTGGCATCAAAGGAGATGTGATGGATTTCGAGTTCGACGCCAAGACGCAGGAGTTGCGCGCTCGACTGACCGGGTTCATGGACGAGTACGTCTACCCGAACGAAGCGCTGTTTCACGAGCAGATCCGCGACGGCAAGCCGTGGAGCCGCCCGCCGTTGATGGAAGAGTTGAAGGCCGAGGCACGCAAAGCCGGACTGTGGAACCTGTTTCTTCCGCATCACTCTGGCGGCGCCGGCCTGACGAACCTGCAGTACGCGCCGCTGGCGGAGATCACCGGCAGGAGCCCGTCGCTCGCGCCGGAGGCGTTCAACTGTGCCGCGCCCGATACCGGCAACATGGAGGTGCTAGCCGCCTTCGGTACGCCCGAGCAGCAAGAACGTTGGTTGAAGCCGCTCCTCGACGGCGAGATCCGCTCGGCATTCTGCATGACCGAACCGGACGTGGCGTCATCGGACGCGAACAACATCGCGACCAGGATCGAGCGCGACGGCGACGAGTACGTCATCAACGGCACGAAGTGGTGGTCGTCCGGCGCGATGTACGAGCGCTGCGAAATCTTCATCCTGATGGGCAAGACGGATCCGGGTGCCGAGCGGCACCGCCAGCAAAGCATGATCCTGGTTCCGCGGAACACGCCGGGCGTGGACGTGAAGCGCGGCATGACCGTGTTCGGCTACGACGACGGTTCGCACGGCGGGCACGCCGAGATCACGTTCACCGACGTACGCGTACCGGCGTCGAACATCATCTCCGGGCCTGGCGAGGGGTTCGCGATTGCGCAGGCGCGACTCGGCCCCGGCCGGATCCACCACTGCATGCGCCTGATCGGCATGGCGGAACGGGCGCTCGAAATGATGTGCCGCCGGACGCTGTCCCGGACCGCGTTCGGCAAACCGATCGCCGAGCAGGGCGTCGTCGGCGAGTGGATCGCGGAGTCGCGGGTACGGATTGAGCAGGCTCGTCTCCTGGTGCTCAAGACCGCCTGGTTGATGGACACGGTCGGCAACAAGGGCGCGCACACCGAGATTCAGTCCATCAAGATCGCCACACCGCTGATGACCGAGTGGGTCATCGACAAGGCGATCCAGGCACACGGCGCCGGTGGCGTCAGCCAGGACTTCATCCTCGCGAACCTGTGGGCGGCCGCACGTACGCTGCGTCTCGCGGACGGTCCGGACGAGGTGCACCGCCGCTCGCTGGCCCGCCAGGAGCTGCGCAAATATGCCTGATGACGAACGGGTGCCGTGTGGATTGCTGGTCGACTGGGGCGGCGTACTGACCACGAACGTATTCGAGTCGTTCGAAGCGTTCTGCCGGCGTGAAGGACTGGAAACGACGGCCGTACGGGATCTGTTCCGGAGCGATCCACGCGCGCACGATCTGCTGGTCGGGCTCGAGTGCGGCACGCTCGCGGACGCGGACTTCGAGAAGCGGTTCGGCGAGTTGCTCGGCGTACCCGGGGATGATCTGATCCGGCGCCTGATGGGTGGAACGCGTGGCGACACGGCAATGATCGAGGCGGTACGGCGTGCTCGTCACCACGGCATCGCAACCGGTCTGATCTCAAACTCGTGGGGCGTCAGCCGGTACGACCCGGATCTGCTCACGGAGCTGTTCGACGGCGTGGTCATCTCCGGCCACGTCGGCATCCGCAAGCCGGCGCCGGAGATTTACGAGATGGGCGCGCGCGCGATCCATCTCGATCCGGCCGACTGCATCTACGTCGACGATCTGCCCGGCAACCTGAAACCGGCGCGTGCGCTCGGGATGGTGACCGTCCATCACCGCGATCCGGATACGACCATCGCCGAGCTGTCCGAGCTTCTGAAAATCTCCCTTACGGGCTGATACTTCCGCGTTTCGCG
Source organism: uncultured Actinomycetota bacterium (assembly GCA_963831705.1). Taxonomy (GTDB): domain Bacteria; phylum Actinomycetota; class Actinomycetes; order Mycobacteriales; family Micromonosporaceae; genus DASQPR01. Next base: position 2,086,536 of record CAWHRE010000010.1, read on the forward strand.
TGCGTGTGCGTTCGAAGTGGACGTAACGTCGAGTCGGACATTCGGCCCGATAGCTGGCACTGAACATAGGGGAGATTCGCATGGCTCGTAAGGCACTCGTGGTCCTGACCAGCGCGGTCGGCATCGCAGCGGTGGCGGCCGGCGCGTACATCGCTCGCCACCGTCGCGACGGCTACACCGCCGTCGGTACGGCGAAGGCCAAGCCGATGTCGTCCGACTCGCGGTTCGACGAAGACGCGTTGACGCAGGAGTTCGCGAACGTCGTGAAGGAAGAGTCGGTCACGTCGTTCTAGTCGGTTGACGAAAGAAAGCCCGACCCGAGCGGTCGGGCTTTTTCGCGTGCTCGATGATCGGCGCGGTGCGAGCACACCGCGCCGATCATCGTTCCCCCAGGATCCGTGCTATCTCCCCAGCGCCGGCCCACGAGACGGGTCGTCCGTCCGTCTCCAGGTCGGCAACGTAAGTTACCGGATTCGATGGAATCTTCGCAAGATTCGAATTTAACGATGCAATCTTCGTACGTACGTCTGCATGTCTGCGCGGGTTCGTACGGCAACAACCCGGACATGCCTGAGCAACCTCTAAGATGCGTAAGTCCTTTAAAGTGACGCAGACTCGCGAATGTCCGTCTGGCGCTGGAGCGCCTGCGATAGCGTGCGTCTACGGGCCGTCGAAGCGGGGGTGGAGCGCATGACCACGGGCAGCTACCCGGTAATCGAAGAGCGCACGCTCGCCCCGGTCGTACGGCCCCGGATGTTCCGGGCGGCCTGGCGCGACCCGGCCAGCCTACCGAAACAGGAGCCAGGTTCGGTCTACGTCTTCGAGTACGACGGCTGTTACCAGGACCCGTATTCGCGACGGGTCAGCGGCAACGAGCCGCACGTGATCGAAGCGACCGCGGTCTGTCTCGTACAGATCCGGGATCGACTCGTCACAGTGCGCCGCTCCATGCCGTCCAACCGTGCCGGCGTCAACCTGGTGGTGTCGGTGACGTTCCGATGCGTTGTCACCGATCCGGTCCGGGTCGCGACCGGTGGTCTGACCGACCTCGACTCCGTTCTCGCCACGCATGTCGCGGCCGATCGGGAACTCGCGACGCTCGGCCGCAACATCCGCCCGGAGCGTGCCGCCGAGGCGATCCTTCGGATCGAAGCCCAACTGCGCGCGCATTGCACGGTGAATCCACCGGACGTACGTGGCGTTGAATGTGTCGTCGCGGCGGTCGAGGTACATGCGGAGGCGACAATCGCGGGTGCCACACTGCCGATCGTTCCGATCGAGCCCGAACTCAGCCTGCACCAACAGGCCGAAAGCCTGCTTTCGGCGAAGTTCGCCCGCAGGCCGGCCCCGGAACGCCCGGTGCCGCTACGAGGTGAGGACGGCAATGCATCCTGACGAGCCATCGTCATACTCTGCGGAGGTCACGCGCCGGTTGGAGTTCTCGGAGCCGCCGCTCACCGATTTCGACAACGTCCAGGACTTTCAGCAACCGGGCGATCGGACCGTCGATCTCGACGATACGCAGAATCTCGATGCGGTTCCGGAATCGGTGGAGCGCGAGGTAAAGGTCGAGGAGCCGGCCGTACCCGCAACGGTTGTTGAGAAACAACGGCGGACCTGGACTTATCGCGCACCGAACGTCGGTCAGTGGCTGCGCAGTATCGCCGGCGTCGATGAGGCACTCATCGCGCGCGTACCGCAGGAGCGCGCCCGCTACACCGCGCTCGGCGGCGTCGTGCTGGGCACCGCGCTGATCGCGGCATTCTCGATGTTCTTCGCGATCAGCGAAGCGATCGGTACGTCGTCCGGATGGGTGATCGTCCCGACCCTGATCTGGGGTCTGTTCATTTTCAACTTCGACCGTTGGCTGATCTCCAGCTCGGTCGGTCTGCATTGGCATCGCCGGTACGGCACGTTGATCATGCGGGTACTGATGGCGCTGTTGTTCGGCATCATCATCGCCGAACCGCTGGTGCTCCGGGTGTTCCAGTCCGCGATCGTGAAGAGCATCCAGGATCAACGCACGGCCGATCTCGCGACGCTGCGCACGAAGCTCGTCCACTGCAATCCGGAGTCCGATGTGCCCGGTGGCGCACCGGTGCCGGCCGGCTGCAACGGCTACGTGCTGACGTTTCCGGTGACGCCAGGTTCGGCTCAGGCGCAGCTCGCCGCGAAGCGTGCGGACGCGACGAAGCTCAGTGCCGAGATCACGACGGACACCAAAGCGCTCGCCGCGCTGAACGACGATGCCCGGCTGGAATGCCTGGGCGTATCGGGTCCGGGCCGCACCGGACAGCGCGGCGTAGGCCCGAACTGCAACCGGCTACGCGCCGAGGCCGACGCGTACGCGAAGGCGCACCCGATCGCGACCGAAACCGCGCAGCTGACCGCGCTCCAGAAGGACATTCAGACGCTTGAGGCGCAGGTCGCGACCGAACAGGGCACGTTCGAACAGCAGCGTACGCAGATGATCGATCAGACCGTCGCGATCGCGGAGAGCCATCAGGGCACGATCGGCATCCTGGAACGGATGGGAGCCTTGAGCAAGCTCGCGCGATCGTCCACCACGCTGCTGCTCGGCACGTGGGCGGTCCGACTGCTGTTCATCATGATCGACTGTATGCCGATCCTGGTGAAGTTCTTCGGTGGCATCACGACGTACGACCGGCTGGTCGACCGCGAACTCGCGAATGCCGACGCGGCGCACGCGGCCGACCTCGAAACGGCCGGCGACGAACGCTACGCGGCCTTGCGCCGTCGTCGCGACGAGATCGACGTCGAGTTGCGCGAACATCGCGCCGAACTCGGGTCGCGGGTGTCCCGTGCGGTGCACGACCTCGCCACCGAATACGTCGAGCCGCAGTCGCGTTCCGGCGGCGTGTACGGCTCGAACGGCCGCCCGCCGTCGACCGGCGTCACGCACAACGGCGCATCCGGCCGAGCCCAGGTTCGCGGCCGGTCTTAGGCGCCGGCCAGACGTAGCCTCTCCGTCGCTTCGGCTTCGGTCAACCACTGGTCGCCGTCGAGGCTCGCCTTCTTCGTGTTGAACGCATAGACCCAGAGCCCGGCCGCCCAGCTCACCTCAATCTCGTCGGCACTGAATCGGCGGCCGGCGGCCCGCTCGTACGCCTCGACGAACGCGGCCGACTCCTCGACGGTCGCAGCCCGTAGCTCGGCACCGCACGGCCAGACCGCAGCGGCCAAGCCGACGATGACGGCCTCGGGTCCACATACGACGCTGTCCCAGTCGTGCACCGCGTACGGCCGACCATCGCGCCAACGCAGGTTCTGAGCCTCCCAGTCGCCGTGTCCAACAACGTCCGGCGCTGGCTCAGCACGCCGGAGCCGGTCCTGGACCCGTGTTGCGATCTCGTCGAGCCACGCGGTTTCCGGATGGGCGTTGAGATCGGCATCACGGTCGTCCGGAGCCGGCCAGACACCGCCCTGATCGTGATCCCAGGCGACCCACGGCGGGTTCGGCGCCAGCTCCGATCGTTTCAGCGGAGGCGCGAGCCAGATGAAGTCCGCGAGCAACTGGGCGTACCGGTTCACCGCGTCACCCGTGACCGGCAGCATATCGCCGCCCGGCATCAGCATCTCGGCACTTGCGACGTATCCGAGCAGCGGCATCGGCCCGAACAGCGGCTCGGGGCACGGGAATCCGGCTCGCCACAACGTTCGCTGTACCTCGGTGCATGCCGATCAGACGGCGTTCGTCCGCGCGAATCTTCACGACCACGTCCCGACTGCCACGCAACCGGACTCCGGAAACGTGGGCCAGGTGACCGGTGGTGAACAGCGTTTTCACGACACCGGATCCGAGGTAGCGCCGGCACCACCCGCTGATCGCCGCGCGGCTGATCTCGTCGCTCATCATCCGAGCATCAGACGAGTACGGCCGGCTCCGGATCGGGCGCCGGCGTCGTTGCAACGGCCGGCGCCTCGTTCGAGCCCGTCCGTCCGAGCAGAACGGCGAAGAAGAAGTTCATCGCGATCGCGAAGATGAATGACTCGTTGATCCGGACGATCCAGCGCACCGGAGTGCCGATCAGTCCGGTCGTACCGGCGTTCCACTTGTGCTCCCACAGCCCGAAGAAGATCGGCGCGATCACCAGGAACGCGTACCAACTCCAGCGCTTGACCGTGGACGTGACCGCGTTCGGCTCGAGGATGCCGCGGTCGATCAGGTCCAGGCCGGCCACCGCGAGGATGACCATGCCGACCGCCTCGGCGAGGTTCGTCGTGAACCATGTCTTGACGCTGGCGATCGTTGCGATGACGAGAACGATCGTCGCGATGGCCGCGAACCGGCGCGGCAGCGGGCGGCGGAACTGGACGTAGGGGACGAGGATCGCGATCGCGAGCGTCGATTCGTTCAGCGTCTTGTACTGGCTCGGCCAATTCGTGTTGAGCATGACGATCGTCAACGCCAGGAATGCCAGCGCGAAAACGCCCGTCAGAAACCATTCCGCGCTCTTGCCGACGAGCTTCGGCCGCACGAATTGGATCCATGCCGGGACGATGATCGCGGCGAGGTAGCCCTCGCTGTTGTGCCCGATCTGGCTGGCGATTCCGTGCGGAACCACGTTCACCCACTCCTTGAACAGGACGCCTAGGAGCGCGGCGATCATACCGATGTAGTAGATCGCCGAGAAGGCAATGACTCGCGTTCGCATTCGCGCAATCTAGAGCCTCATGGACGAAAATGAAAGTTATCCACGCCTGATTTGCCGCGATTGGCCTTGTCGGAAATCGGTCGCTACCAGGTCGGGCGGATCGGTCCGGCCGGTGTAATGCGTGCGAGGTCGGCCCACAACGCCTCGAAGCGCCGGGCGCCGAGCGTCTCGATCCACGGCTGGACCGCGATCGCCGCCGCCTCGTCCGCCGCGCGCGTACAGGCCCAGCCACGGTCGGTCAGCATGATCAAGCGGGCCCGCGCGTCGGTCGGATGCGGATTGCGGGTCACGTAACCCTTCGTCACGAGTTCCTCGACGAGTTGGCTCGCGGCCTGCTTCGTGACGCCGAGGTGTTCGGCCAACTCGGCGGTGGTGGCACCGCTCGGCGCGAGCCGTACGAACGCGAAGCCGTGCGCCGGTCGCAGGTCGTCGAAGCCGCGCGCGACGACGCCGTCGTGGATCCGGGCGACCAGAGATCCACTCGCGGCGAGCAGCGTGTAGGCCATGCCGCGAGCGACGGCAGCTTGATCCATGTCACTCAGTTTCGCACATGGACAAGTGTCTTGACGAAATAAAGACAAGCTGCTTGACTAAATACATGCCATTCATCAATCGAACCGAAGCAACCACGTACGACCTTCACGGTGCGCGGTTCCATGCGTACGCGAATCCGGGCGCGGGCTCGTCACAGCTGTGCGCGTGGGCGACCGAGATCGCCGCTGGTACGGCCGGCGCCGCCCACGTGGTCACACACGAGGAAGTGGTCCGGCTGATGTCGGGGCGGCTCCGGTGCCGCATCGACGATCAGACCGCGGATCTGGCGCCCGGCGATGTCGCGATCGTGCCGCCCGGCGCCGAGTTCTGTGTCGACAACGTCGGCGACGAGCCGGCCACGATGTGGGTCACCACGTCGATCGGGCTGCGGGCGACGATGGCGGACGGCTCGACCGTCGCGCCGCCGTGGGCCAACTAGCAAGCCGACCACCCGGTCAAGGGGTGTGCTGTTAGCGGAGCATTCGTCGCCCGGTCGTCCGGCATTGGTCCGACCGACGCCGGTCGTAACCTAGCGTCCCGGCCATGCGAATCGCGCTCGTTGCCGAGTCTTTTGCGCCCGATGTCAACGGAGTCGCGATCTCGGTCGCCCTGGTGGCTGAGCACATCGTCCGGAGCGGCCACGAGCTGCTGGTCATCGCGCCGACCGCGAGCGGTGGTGGCGAAGCACCGGATCCCGGCTACCCGGTCGTTCGCGTACCGGCGATGTCCATGCCCGGCTATCCGAGCGTACGGCTGGCGGCCCCGTCGCGTCGCATCACCGCGGCGCTGCTCGCGTTTCAGCCGGACGTGGTGCATCTGGCCAGTCCGTTCATCCTGGGCGCCTGGGGCGCGTCGGCCGCCCGCCGCCTCGGCATTCCGGCCGTCGCCGTGTTCCAGACCGACGTCCCCGCGTACGCCCGCGCATACGGCGTCGGGTTCACCGAGGCACTCGCGTGGTACTGGGTCCGCCGCGTGCACCGCCAAGCCGCGTGCACGCTCGTACCGTCCACCGCGACGGCCGATCAGTTGCGTGCGAACGGCATCGCCGTCAACGGCCGGTGGGGTAGTGGCGTCGACAGCGTGTTGTTCCACCCGGCCCGTCGCGACGATGAACTCCGGCGCACGCTTGCCCCGAATGGCGAGTTGATCGTCGGATACATCGGGCGCCTCGGCAAGGAGAAACAGGTCGAGCTGCTCGCACGTACGAGCCGGCTGCCGGGCGTACGGGTGGTGATCGTCGGGGACGGCCCGACCGGCGACGCGGTACGCGCAGCCATACCGGACGCCACGTTCCTCGGTTGCCGTAGCGGCGTGGATCTGGCTCGAAGCTATGCCAGCCTGGATGTGTTCGTACACACCGGGCCGCATGAGACGTTCTGCCAGACCGTGCAGGAGGCGATGGCCAGTGGCGTACCGGTGATCGCACCGTCGGTCGGTGGGCCGCTCGACCTCGTACGCGTCGGCCGTACCGGGATGCTGGTCCCGCCGAGTGACGGGGACGCGATCGTGTCAGCCGTGCTGGCGATGGCGGCCGACCCGGCGATGCGACGGTCGTTCGGTGCTGCGGGCCGGCTCGCCGTACAGGATCGGACGTGGGCGGCGCTCGGTGACGAGTTGATCGGCCACTATCGGGACGCGGTCGATCGAATCGCGATGCCGGTCGTACTCCCGATGGTTGAACTGGCCGCCTGAACCAAAGTCCAGGCGGCCGGTTACCTAAGCGCGCGCGTGCGGGGTGTCCGACCGCGGACCGACCGGTCCGGTCGCGGCACTGACCTGGCGGCTTCCGGCAACGGTCTGGAAGCTGCGTGAGTAGACCGGTGCCACGCTCGGGTCGACGCGCGGATCGGGCAGCGCGTCGGTCGGGACCGGCGTCAGGTAGTAGTCGGCCTGCACGCGGTCTGGCGTGACGTCGATCGAGCGTGAAGCCGTGCCCGATGCCGTCGAGGTACTTGACCCACGGGTTCGTCGCGGCGACCGCGCCGATCACGCCCTCGGTTGCGCCGAGCGCGACCGCGGCCGGCGTGCCGGCCGGCAACGACGCGCGGACGAGTCTCGTAGAAGCCGTCGCTGGTCACCGACGGGCAGACGAACTCGACGCCGACCGACGTGTAGCCGGTCGCCGTGTGATCGGACGGGATGTCCATCGCCCAGGACGAGTGGATGTCGCCGGTCAGCACGACCGCGTCGCCGTGGCGCGTGCGGCTGCGCGCCGAGGTGGGCGATCAGTGTCGGCCTGGTCGGCCTGGTAGCCGTCCCACTGGTCGGAGTTGAGCAGCGTCAGGTTCGCGGGCACGCCGAGCGCGGCGCCCGGGACAGCGGACCGGCGTCATCACGACCTGGTTGCCGATCAGGTGCCAGCGCCGTCCGGTACCGGCCGACGCTGTCCTTGAGCCAGTCCAGCTGCTCCGGTTCGGGCAGGTGACGAGTCGGGTCGGCGAGCGCGGCGTCGACCGGCGGGATCCCGATCGGGATGAAGCCGCCGCCGGTCTTCGTGAACGGCGCGACGTCGATCTGCTCGCTGCGGTTCTGCCGGGTCTCCAGCACCGACAGGTCGCCGAGCGGACCGAACGTGAACCGCTTGAAGAACCGGGTGCCCTGGTGCGGGACGTGTCGCTGCTCGGGCAGGCGGAACGGCATCCACTCCAGGTACGCCTCGTAGGCCTCGCGGCGCCGGCGTCGCAGAAGTCGCCCTCGACGCCGGGCGTGTGGTTCTCGGCGCCGGTTGCCCAGGTGTTGTTGGCGACCTCGTGGTCGTCGAAGATCGTGATCCACGGGTGCTGCCGGTGCGCCGCCTGCAGATCCGGGTCGGCCTTGTGCAGCGCGTGCCGCAGCCGGTAGCCCGCGCAGGTCGATCGTCTCGGTCGCCGGGACGCCGTCGCGCTTGCCGACCAGGGCCGCCGGGCCGTAGCGGTCGGCGCCGTTGCCGTACTCGTAGATGTAGTCACCGACGTGCAGCACGAAGTCGAGGTCGTCGCGTTGGCCGAGCGCGCGGTAGGCGCCGAAGTAGCCGCCGGTGTAGTTGCTGCACGAGACCAGCGCCGAACCGCAGCGCGTGCATCCGGTGCGCGTCGTCCGGCGCCGTCTGGGTGCGGCCGACCGGGCTGATCTCGCCCTTCGCCAGGAATCGGTAGTAGTACCGGGTGTACGTCTGCAGGCCGTCGCACGTCGACCTTCACGGTGTGGTCCGACTCGGGGGCTGGTGCGCACGACACCGGCCCGGACGATGTGCCGGAACTCCTGGTCGTACGCGACCTCCCAGGCGACCAGCAGCGGAACGCCAAGTCCGCTGCCCGGCGTGGCGACCGGGTCGCCGACTCGGCGTGGCGGTGGCGTCGCCCGGGTCCAGATGACGACGGCGTCAGCGGTCGGGTCACCGCTGGCCACGCCGTAGCCGAAGATGCCGTCGTGCGCCGGCGCGGCAGCAGCGGCGGCGTCGAAGCCGCGGAATGCGGTGGCACCGGCAACTGCGGCGGCGGAGAGCGCGACGCCCTTGAGGACGGTACGGCGTGAGTGCTGTATGGATTCGGTCACCTTCGCAGGTTGAAACATGAACATGAACGTGTCCTAACCAGCGCCGGAACCGCAGACGCCAATACACGTTGATCTCACCGCGGCGGCGTCTGCAAAGAATCTCGACAATCTGTCGCGGATTGACGTCGGTGATGGGCGTATGGATTGCGTTAGGAAATGAGCGTTCTTCATTCGGAATGCGTTAGGAAGCCGTGCGACCCCTGGGCGCAGCGTCATTGACTGGGTGCGGCGGACTTAATCACGAACGGATTTCTCGAACATCGCTTTGGGCCGGTTGGCCGGGTACCACACTGATCTTTGCCTACGTGTCCTGCCGGGCGCGGCCGCAGCGGCTGATGCCGGCGCCTTTCACCACCGAAGAGTAAGGAGAGGCACGATGCCTGATGTGGTCTTCGTGCTGGTGACGATCGCGTTGTTCGCCATCCTGATATGGATTGTCAGGGGAGCCGAGAAGCTATGACCGCCGCCAACCTGGTCGGGCTGATTCTCGCGTTCGGCCTCACAGTCTTCCTCGTTGTCGCCCTCATCTTCCCGGAGCGATTCTGATGAGTTCGACGAGCGCTGGCATTCTCTTCATCGTTGTGCTGGTCGCCGCGTTGGTCGCGGCGTACAGGCCGTTCGGCGACTACATGTACCGCGTAGTAACCGGCGTCAAGCACAGCCGGGTCGAGCGCGGCATCTATCGCGCGATCGGCGTTAATCCGGAAGGCGAGCAGTCCTGGGGCGTATATGCCCGGTCGGTGCTGGCATTCTCCGTGGTCGGCATCCTGTTCCTGTATGCGATCCAGCGGCTTCAGTCGTACATTCACGCTCCCGGACCGAACTTCGCGAACGTTGGTCCGGCGTTGTCGTGGAACACCGCGGTCAGCTTCGTGACGAATACGAACTGGCAGGCGTACTCCGGCGAGTCGACGATGACGTACGCGACGCAGATGGCCGGCCTCGCGGTACAGAACTTCGTATCGGCCGCCGTCGGCATCTCGGTCGCGATCGCCCTGGTCCGCGGTCTCGCCCGCAAGGCGACGCCGAATCTCGGCAACTTCTGGGTCGACCTGGTCCGGATCACGGTCCGCATCCTGCTGCCGATCTCGGTGATCGCCGCGCTCGTGTTCGTCGGCGCCGGCATGATCCAGAACTTCCACGCGACCGATGTGCACACGCTCAATGGGGCGGTCCAGCACGTCACCGGCGGTCCGGTCGCGAGTCAGGAAGCGATCAAGGAATTGGGTACGAACGGTGGTGGCTTCTACAACGTCAACAGCTCGCACCCGTTCGAGAACCCGACCACGTGGACGAACTGGATCGAGATCTTCCTGTTGCTCGTGATTTCGTTCAGCCTGCCGCGCACGTTCGGCCGGATGGTCGGGTCAAACAAGCACGGTTACGCAATCGTGGCGGCAATGGCGATCCTCGCGATCGGCAGTGTCGTACTGATCAATGTCGCCCAGGGGGCACACGCTGGCACGGTCCCACAGGCGGTGGGATCGGCGACGGAAGGCACGGAGACACGTTTCGGGGTATTGGACTCGTCGACGTTTGCCAGCGCAACGACGCTGACGTCCACGGGTGCGGTCGATTCCTTCCATGATTCGTACACGCCGCTGGGCGGTGCGGTCACGATCGCCGACATGATGCTCGGCGAGGTCGCGCCGGGGGGCACCGGCTCCGGCTTGTATGGAATTCTGGTGCTTGCGATCGTGACCGTGTTTGTCGCCGGGTTGATGGTCGGCCGAACACCCGAGTATCTGGGGAAGAAAGTCGGCGGCCGCGAGATCAAGTTTGCCTCCCTGTACTTCTTGACGACACCGGCGATCGTGCTGATCGGCGCCGGTACGGCCATGTCGTTCCCGAATGAACGCGCGTCGATGCTGAACCCTGGTGCGCATGGGCTGTCCGAAGTTCTCTACGCGTTCACTTCTGCGGCGAACAACAACGGTTCCGCGTTCGCGGGTCTGACGGTCAACACGACCTGGTACAACACGGCGCTCGGCCTGGCCATGGGGTTTGGCCGGTTCCTGCCGATCGTGTTCGTTCTTGGGATGGCGGGTGCGTTCGCCCGCCAGAGGCCGGCGCCGGAGTCGGCCGGCACGTTGCCCGCCTACAAGCCGCTGTTCGTCGGCATGCTCGTCGGCGTCACATTGATCATTGTCGCGCTGACGTATCTACCGGCCTTGGCACTGGGGCCACTCGCGGAAGGTCTGCACTGACATGGCCGATCTGACTATTCCCCAGACACGAATATCGACGGCCCACCTGGCCGCCACGGCCGTCGAGGCTCAAGCGCCGGCGGTTCCACGGCGGATATCGGGTGGTCTGCTCGATCCGAAACAACTATGGAAATCACTCCCGGATGCCGTCCGCAAGCTCAACCCGGCCACGTTGTGGCGTAACCCGGTCATGTTCATCGTGGAGATCGGCTCGATCTTCACCACCGTGCTCGCGATTCAGAGCCCGTCGGTGTTCGCCTGGGTCACCACCGTCTGGCTGTGGCTGACGGTCGTGTTCGCGAACATGGCCGAAGCCGTCGCCGAGGGCCGCGGCAAGGCGCAGGCTGCGACGCTGCGGGCGGCGAAGAAGGACACGATGGCCCGGCGTGTGTCGGGTTGGAAGCCCGGCGCGACCAACCTCCCGGAGGAGACGGTCGCGGCGAACCTGCTGCAGCAGGGCGACTACGTCGTCTGTGAGGCCGGTGACACGATCCCTGGTGACGGTGACGTGATCGAGGGCATCGCCAGTGTGGACGAGTCCGCGATTACCGGTGAGTCCGCGCCGGTGATCCGGGAGTCCGGTGGTGACCGCAGTGCGGTGACCGGTGGCACGAAGGTGCTGTCCGACCGGATCGTTGTGAAGATCACGCAGAAGCCGGGGGAGAGCTTCATCGACCGGATGATCGCGCTGGTCGAGGGTGCGAACCGGCAGAAGACGCCGAACGAGATCGCGTTGAACATCCTCCTCGCAGCGTTGACGATCATCTTCCTGCTCGCGGTCGCGACGCTGCAGCCGCTGGCGATCTTCTCCAAGGGTGTGCAAGCGTTCGCACCGAACAACCTCGCCCTGGATCAGCATGGGGTGACCGGGATCGTGCTCGTCTCGCTGCTGGTGTGCCTGATCCCGACCACGATCGGCGCACTCCTGTCAGCGATCGGTATCGCCGGTATGGACCGCCTGGTGCAGCGCAACGTGCTGGCCGTGTCCGGTCGTGCGGTCGAAGCCGCCGGTGACGTGAACACGCTGCTGCTCGACAAGACCGGCACGATCACGCTCGGCAACCGGCAGGCCAGCGACTTCGTCCCGGTCGGGGATGTGACCGCCGAGGAACTCGCCGACGCGGCGCAACTGTCCAGCCTCTCCGACGAAACCCCGGAAGGCCGTTCCGTGGTCGTGTTCGCAAAGACCACGTATGGTCTGCGCGAACGTGCGGCCGGGGAGTTGCGGGATGCGACGTTCGTACCGTTCACGGCACAGACCCGCATGTCCGGCGTCGACCTGCCCGGCCAGGGATCGCGGCCGGCTCGGGAGTTGCGCAAGGGTGCCGCCGCGTCGGTTGCCGACTGGGTCCGTGGTCACGGCGGTGTCGTACCGGCCGAGACGGCGCAGATCGTCGACGGCATCTCGGCCGCTGGCGGTACACCCCTCGTCGTCGGGGAGCGGACCGGCTCGTCAGCCCGCGTCCTCGGGGTAATTCACCTCAAGGATGTCGTCAAGGAAGGGATGCGGGAGCGGTTCGACGAGATGCGCCGGATGGGCATCCGCACGGTGATGATCACCGGCGATAACCCGCGGACTGCGAAGGCGATCGCGGACGAGGCCGGGGTGGATGATTTCCTGGCCGAGGCGACGCCTGAGGACAAGATGGCGCTGATCCGCAAGGAGCAGGAGGGCGGGAAGCTGGTCGCGATGACCGGCGACGGTACCAACGATGCGCCCGCGCTCGCCCAGGCCGATGTCGGGGTCGCGATGAACACGGGTACGTCGGCGGCGAAAGAGGCCGGCAACATGGTCGACCTCGACTCCGACCCGACCAAGCTGATCGAGATCGTGGAGATCGGTAAGCAGTTGCTGATCACCCGCGGTGCGCTGACGACGTTCTCGATCGCCAACGACATCGCGAAGTACTTCGCGATCATCCCGGCCATGTTCGCCGCGATCTACCCCGGCCTCAACCAACTCAACATCATGCGGCTGCACAGCCCGACCTCCGCGATCCTGTCCGCGGTCATTTTCAACGCCCTGATCATCGTCGCGTTGATCCCACTCGCCTTGCGCGGCGTACGGTACCGGCCGTCGTCAGCCGCGGCAATGCTGCGCCGCAACCTTTGGATCTACGGCGTCGGCGGCATCATCCTGCCGTTCGCCGGCATCAAGGTCATCGATCTCATCATCCAATTCATCCCCGGCATCAGGTAGAGGGATTAGATAATGCGTACTCCAGGTTGGATCACTCAACATGTGGCGGCGCTGCGGGCACTGCTCGTACTGACGATCATCACTGGTATCGCCTATCCGCTGCTGGTCACCGGGATCGCCCAGATACCCGGCCTACAGCACCCGGCCGACGGGTCATTGATCAAGGTGGGCGGTACGACCGTCGGCAGTTCGCAGATCGGGCAGTTGTTCACCGACGACAACGGCAACGCACTGCCGCAGTACTTCCAGTCCCGACCGTCGGCGGCTGGCGACGGCTACGACCCGACCGCCACATCGGCCTCCAACCTCGGGCCCGAAAACGTCGTCGACACCCTGCCGAACCCGGCCGACAAGACCGACACCGGCAAACAAAGCCTGCTCACCCAGGTCTGCACTCGCAGCGTGGACGTCGGCAAGCTCGAGGGCGTCTCCGGTGCGCGACCGTACTGCACCCCAGGTGGCCTCGGTGCGGTCCTGGTCGTGGTTCGGGAGGGTGGCACCCCGACCGGGAAGATCACGGCGGTGTACTCGGTGAACGAGGCCTGCCCGGCCACACCGTTCATCACGACGTACAAGGGGGTGGCGGTGCAATGTGCCAAGTTCGGCATTGACTACACCCAACTCGGCACGATCACACCGATCCGCGGCGACGCTCCCGCGCACCCGGCAGTGCCCGCCGACGCGGTCACGGCCAGCGGCAGCGGCCTGGATCCACAGATCAGCCCGGCCTACGCCGACTTGCAGGCTCCGCGGATCGCGAAAACACGCGGCATAGACGTGGCATCGGTGCATCAATTGATTGCCAAGTACACGGTTGGACGAGGACTCGGTTTCATGGGCGAGCCGGCGGTGAACGTGCTGCAACTCAACGTCGCGCTCGACCAGCACTACCCGTTCCACAGTTAGCCAAGGTTCGACGGGGGGAATGATAGGAAAGGAGTGGCGTGACCACTGGAGCGCTGCGCGTCTATCTTGGTGCGGCCCCCGGCGTCGGAAAGACGTATCGAATGCTCGAAGAGGGACATCGACGTCGGGAACGCGGCACTGATGTCGTGGTCGGGTTCGTGGAAACGCACGGCCGACCGTACACGGAAGCCATGCTCGAAGATCTTGAAATTGTCCCCCGAGCCGAGATTGTGTATCGGGGCTCGACATTCACCGAGATGGACGTCGACGCGATCCTCGCGCGCAAGCCGGACGTCGTGCTCGTCGACGAAATGGCGCACACGAACGTCCCGGGCGCGCGCAACGCGAAGCGGTGGCAGGATATCCAAGAGCTGCTCACGGCTGGAATCACCGTGATCACCACGGTAAACGTGCAGCATCTTGAGTCGATCAATGACGTCGTGCAGCAGATCACCGGTGTGCCGCAGCGTGAGACCGTGCCGGACGAGATCGTACGGCGAGCCGAGCAGATCGAACTCGTTGACATGGCGCCCGAAGCGCTGCGGCGGCGGATGGCGCACGGCAACATCTACCGGCCGGAGAAGGTCGACGCGGCGCTCGGCAATTACTTCCGGGTCGGAAACCTCACCGCGCTGCGCGAGTTGGCGCTGCTCTGGCTCGCCGACAAGGTCGACGAGCAGCTCGACCGGTACCGCGCCGATCACAACATTTCGGCGACTTGGGAAGCGCGTGAGCGCGTCGTCGTCGCTCTGACCGGCGGACCCGAGGGTGACACCCTGATCCGCCGGGCTGCGCGCGTCGCCGCCCGGACCAAGGGTGCGGACCTTCTCGCCGTGCACGTAGCACGCAACGATGGTTTATCCGGCGGCAGCCCAGCCAATCTCGAACGGCAACGTTCGCTGGTGGAGAGTCTCGGCGGCAGTTACCACCAGGTGGTCGGCGCGGATATCACCACCGCGCTGCTCGACTTCGCCCGTGGCGTCAACGCGAGTCAGCTTGTGCTCGGCGCGAGTCGGCGGGGCCGATTGGCGCATTTGCTCTCGCCTGGCGTCGGGTTCAATACGGCGGCGCGATCCGGCGCGATCGACGTACACCTCGTTACGCACGAGGAGGTCGGGCGCGGAAGCCGGATCGACGTGCCGGAGTCCGCCTTGACATCCCGGCGTCGCTGGATGGGCTTCGTACTCGCCGCGACCGGACTTCCGCTGCTCACGCTCGCGCTGTCCCAACTGCGCGGATCGCTTTCGCTGCCGAGCGACATCCTGCTGTACCTCGGCTGGGTGGTCGTGGTGGCACTGGTCGGCGGATTGTGGCCGGCCCTTGTTGCGGTCGTGGTCGGCACGGTACTGCTGAACTATTACTTCACGCCGCCGATCCATACGTTGACGATCGACGAGCACGAGAACGTCCTGGCGCTCGTGGTGTACCTCGCGGTCGCGGTGGCGGTCAGCGTCACCGTCGACCGGGCGGCCCGCCGTACGCGTGAAGCAGCGGTCGCCCGCAGCGAGGCGGAGACGCTGTCCACGCTGGCCGGCAGCGTCGTACGGGGGAGTCGCGTGCTTCCGGCCCTGCTTGATCAGCTCCGGGAGGCGTACGGGTTCACCGGCGTCACGTTGCTCGAACGCCGGCCCGGCACGCCGGGAGGCCCGGACGTGTACCGGGACCAGGGCGCCTGGGTCGTCGCAGCCGCCGTTGGCGACCAGCCGTGCCGCACACCCGAACAGGGCGATGCCGAGGTGCCGGTGGATGACGAGTTCTCGCTGGTGTTGCGCGGGCATCCGCTGGCGGCGGCGGATCGTCGGGTGGTCGAGGCATTCGCCGCGCAGGCGTCGGTCGCGCTGCGCCAGGAGCGGCTGGCCGATCAGGCAGCGTCAGCGGCGACGCTGTCCGAGGTGGATCGGCTGCGTACGGCGCTGCTTTCGGCGGTGAGCCACGACTTGCGTACGCCGTTGACGTCGGCCCGGGCCGCGATCGACGGCCTCCGTAGTCAGGACGTCGAACTCAGCGCCGCCGACCACGATGAGCTGCTCGAAGCCGCATCGATCTCGCTGGACCGGCTGACCCGGTTGGTCGACAACCTGCTCGACATGAGCCGATTGCAGGCCGGTTCCCTGGGCATGGTCCGGCAGCCGATCAGCCTCGACGGTGTCGTTGCGCGCGCGCTCGACGATCTCGGACCGGAGGGGGAGAAGATCGAGTTGCACATGCCGGTCGATCCGCCGGACATCCTCGCCGATCCGATGCTGATCGAACGCGTACTCGTGAACCTGCTGGCAAATGCCGTTCGCTACAGCCCGGAAGGCCGACCGCCGATCGTGTCGGTCAGTGATCATGCCGGATTTGTGGAAACGCGCATCATCGACCATGGCCCGGGCATTCCGGCCGCCCATTGGGACGAGGTCTTCCTGCCGTTCCAGCGCCTCGGTGACCGGGACAACGAGACCGGCGTCGGCTTGGGGTTGGCGCTGTCCCGTGGTCTGGCAGAGGCCATGGGCGGGACGCTGACGCCCGAGTCAACACCGGGCGGCGGCCTCACGATGACGCTCCGCCTCCCGGCCGCAACCTAAGAGCCGGCCGCCCTACGCCGCAACTTCGCGGATGTTGTTGGATTGGAGATCCGTTAACCCGACAACATCCGTGAAGTTGTGTCGATCATGGCTACGGGACCGCCACGAACGTGACGTTCACCGTGTACGTCCGAGCGGTCGGGCTGGTCGGCAACGGTACGAACGCGACCGCACCGGTGCCCGAGCACGGGAACGTCAACCCGGCCGGGATCGGCGCCGAAACCGCCCAATCGTGCAGGATGGTCGGCGTCACGGTGCCGGACGCCGTGCCGAACACCACCTCGATCTCGTTCGCGGCGGTGCCGGTGTAGCCGGTCAGACTGCTGACCGGCGGCGTCACCGGCAGCGCTTTGACGGACTGGCCGGCGGCCGGGTGGCCGATCTGCGTGACGACCGGACCGAGGCAACTGACCTTGATGACGGCGTTGCTGGCGGCGCCGTTGACTTCGCCGATGAACGGGTTGCCGGGCGCGATCGGGGCCGGGTCGACGATTCCGTCGGCCATGGCGGGGGCGGCCGCACCACCGACGATCAGCGCGACGGTTGCAGCGATCATGAGGAGTCTGCGGGACATTGGGGTCTCCCTAACGTGTGTCGGATGCCAACGCAACCACACGTTAGATTTAACAATTCAGATACGTCAATGTCATCCTGTTCTGTAGTCAGCTCGCTGAGTAGACCCGGCCCTTCCACGCGCCACCGGAGCCTCGGTAGTGCTGGATCGCCGAGTCGATCGTCATGCCGAGATAGAGCGTCGTGATGAATGGCAGTGCGAGCGCCAGCAGTGGCGACAGCCGGTAGTAGCGCAACATCGGCACGTACAGACCAGCGAGCAGCAGCCATCCAGCCGTGCCGAGCACGACGGTCAGTGGATCGCCAGTGGCTGCGCCGACGATCGTGGCCAGCGGCGGCACCCAGAAGATCAAGGCCAGACCCAGGACGGAACCGATCAAAAGATAGAGCGAATGACGAAGCTGGGCGTACGCGCTGCGGCTGACCATCCGCCACAGCATGCCGAGTCCCGGGTACGGCCGGACCGAGTTCACGTCGTCCGCGAGTCCGAGAAACGTCCGACCGCCACTCGCCTTCACGGCCTTCGCCAGCGCGACATCGTCGATGATCGCCCGCCGGATCGCATCGAAGCCGCCCGCGTTTTCCAGCGCCGTACGGCGGATGAGGCTGCACCCACCGGCCGCAGCTGCCGTTCGGGCACCCGGTTTGTTGCTCCACCGAAATGGAAACAGCAGCGCGAAGAAGTACACGAAGGCCGGCACGATCAGGCGTTCCCAGCCGGTGCGTACGCGCAACTTCGCCATTTGTGACACGAGCGCGTACCCGTGCGCTTCGGCGGCACTGATCATCGCGGTCAGCGAGTTCGGCCGGTGTGCGATGTCGGCATCGGTGAGCAGCAGATAGTCGACGTCGCCGGCAGCCTCGACACCGGCTCGCAGCGCCCAGAGCTTGCCGGCCCAACCATCCGGCAGCGGTCCCGGGTGTACCACGGTGACGTCCGGCCAGCGTGTCTTGATCAGTTCGCCGGTACCGTCGGTCGAGTTGTCGTCGCACAGGATCACCCGTACGTCGCCGGGGTAATCCTGAGCCAGCAACGTCGGTACGGTCTCCGGCAATACGTCCGCTTCGTCGCGAGCCGGTACCACGATCGCCACACTCGGCCAGCGTTCCGGCCCCGGTGTCTCGGCAAGACGAATATCGGTACGCCAGTAAAACCCACGTGCTATCGAAAGCCATAGCCATGCGGCGAGCGCTACGGCGGCGAGAATCCACACGCCATCGATCTTGCACCCTGGGCAACGTGATCGTGTAGCGCCGTACACGCTCTGGCGTGCCGGCGCTACACGATCACGAGGTCAGCCGATCTCGGCGAGGCGCGGAATGACGTACTCGGACAGTTGGCTCACGTAGCCGGCCGGATCGGGGCCCATCGGTGCGATCTCGACGAGGTCGATGCCGATCTTCGCGTACTCCTCCATCAGTGAGAGGAACGCGTCCGGATCCGACAGCGGATCGCGGGCCGTGAGCGTCTTGGTGATTGTGGCCAGGTCACGACCTTCGTTCTCGCAGTGCTCGGCCAGGATGTCGAGCTTGCGCTTGACCTCGTCCGGCGTGGTCGCGAACAGGTTGCAGGCGTCCGCGTATCGGGCGACGAGCCGCAGCGTCTTCTTCTCGCCGCCGCCGCCGATCAGGATCGGCGGACGCGGCGACTGCGAGCGGGCGCGGCGAGCAGATCGTCTCGGCGAGCTGGTAGTACTTGCCGTCGTAGGGCCCGTCGTTGTCGCTCCACATCTGCTCGCAGATCTGGATCGTCTCCTCGAGCCGCTCGAACCGCTCGCCGACCGGCGGGAACGGCGACGCCGAGGGCCTTGTGCTCGCGCTCGTACCAGGCGGCGCCGACGCCGAGCATCGCGCGACCGCCGGACAGCACGTCGAGCGTGGTGACGATCTTCGCGAGCAGACCCGGGTGCCGGTAGGTGACACCGGTGACCATCAGGCTCGAGCCTGATCCGCTCGGTCTTGGCCGGCCACGAAGCCGAGCGACGTGTAGCCCTCGAGCATCGGGTCGTGCGCGATCTGCCGAAGTGCTCCATCTGGAACCAGTGGTCCATCACGTGAACCAGGCGCAGACCGCCGTCCTCGGCCGCCTTCGCGGTGTCGCCGAGCGCCGGCCGCAGCCCTGCCGGGCCGCCGGGGAGCGTGAAGTTCATGAAGTGAATGCCTACCTGCATGTGCCGATCTCCTACCTGAGTAACTCGCAACGTTCGCCTCGGCGAGCATATGGCTGCTCTCCGAAATCAGTTGCTCGGCCTGGCAGACTTCAAACCGTGACTCTGGACTTTGATCGTGGCGCCGGGCTTCTTCATAGGCTGACCTCCTACAACACCGAGCGAGAGTGGGACGTGCCGGCCGACGATCCGAGGCTGCGGCACGACCTCGTTCCGAACGATCGAGCGATCGCGCCGCCACCGGCCAAGCAGTACGCGGCCGATCTGCCGGTCGTGGCGTTGCCACGCGACCTTCCTCGACCCGGCACGACCGCCACCGCCGTGCTGGCCGGCGTCCCAATCGCCGACGGCGCACTCGACGCGGCTCAGCTGGGACGCGTGCTGTTCCTTGGTGGCGGCGTCGTGCGGACTCTGGAGCGCAACGGGACTCGGATGCTGTTTCGGGCATCCGGTTCGGCCGGGGCACGGTTCCCGCTGGAGCTTTATGCGAGTACGCGCAACGTGGCCGGCGTACCTGACGGCGTCCACTGGTATGACCCGGTGGAACATGTTTTGGTGCAGGTCGGACCGCCTGCTGGCGGCGATGTGACGACTCTGGTCGTGACCGGGATACCGTGGCGGACCGGCTGGCGCTACGCCGAACGAGGCTGGCGGCACGTGTATTGGGACGGCGGCACGCTGCTGTCCCAACTCACCGCTGCGGCGGAAAGCGCTGGCCTCCGACCGCAACTGCGGACGCTGTTCCCGGACGCAGAAGTACGCGATCTCGTCGGCGCGGATGGCGTACACGAGCAGCCGATCGCACTGGTGTCGTTCGGCGACGGTACGCCCGCGATTTCGTCTTCTGGCCCTGCGGCGGACGGGTTCCTGCCGCCGGTGGAGTTCCCGGTGGTGACCGAGGCGCAGCGGGCCGGTGAACGCTCCTCGCTCGGTTCGCCATGGCCGGTCGCCGCCGAGCTGCCGGACGTCCCGGACGCGCCGTCGCTGGACGAGGTCGTTCTCCGTCGTGGATCCCAGCGCCGGATGGACCGCAACGCGACAGTGCCACGTACGACGTTGGAATGGTCGATGCGGGCTGCCATGCGCGGGATCGACGTGCCGCACTGGATCGCCGTACACGGGGTGGACGACGTCGGACCGGGACTCTACCGCTGGCCGGATCTCGACAGCCCGATCAGATCCGGAAATCTGCGCGACGAGCTGCTGCGGATCTGTCTCGATCAGTCCCTCGGAGCCGAGGCCGCGTACGTGGTGATCTCCGCGATCTCCGGGTCGGAACTCGACGATCGCGGTTACCGCGATGCGCAGCTTGCCGCCGGTCTCGTCGAGGGGCGATTGCATCTGGCGGCGTACGCGCTCGGGGCCAGCGCGACCGGCATGACGTTCATCGATTCGGAGATGCCCGCGTTCCTGGAGCAACCGGACGACCTGGTGACGTTGCTGTTCACCTGCGTAGGTGTCGGCGAATACGAGTCCCGTCCGGGCGGCGGCCCTGGTACACCGGTCGAATTCCGCTACGTCTCGGCAAGACTGGGTTCCGACTCCTAAACGCTGTGGCTGATGGCGAGCATCGGCGCATTCGAGGAGTCGTTCCGCAGCTAGAAGAGGGCTAGCTGGCCGGGCATTGGGTCGTACCGTCTGCGACGTGTCGTCCACTGTTTCGGCGCGGGTACCGCGTGCGGCGTGCCGGGCGGCGGCGCGCCTCCGACCAGCGCCCACAACGACGGCCCAAGAATGATGCCGCGAGCGGCGAGTGCCAGCCGCATCACTGCGCGATCGATCGGCAGGCGTACCGATTCGAGCCGTGGGATCGGCAGGTCGTTCCGCATCGACATGAGCCGCCGATTCCGGGCCACCGCCTCGCGCGCCGCAGCCGAGCCGAGGTGGTCCCCCGGCCGATCTCCGACCACGTCATACACGGCCTGCCGGTCGCCACGATCCCAGGCTTCCCATGCGGCATCAACGCTGCCGAACGCGGCGAGCAGTCGAGCCGATGTCGCCGAACCGAATCCCGGCACGCCACGCAGGTTGTCCGACGGATCGCCGCGAAGTGCCGCGTAGTCCCGGTACTGCGTCGGGGCAACGCCGTAGATCTCCTCAAGCGATGTCGGCGTCACCAGCACGGCCTCACTGAAACCGCCGTTGCGGATGCGCAGCACCGAGGTGGTCGCGTCGATCAGTGCGAACGCGTCTCGATCGCTCGTCATCAGGACGGACCGCCAGCCGCTGGTACGCGCATGGGCGGCACAACTTGCCAGGACGTCATCGGCCTCGTACGCGGTCGGCACCACGATCGTCAGTCCGGCCGCACGCAGGAGGCCGGGCGCGGCCAGGATTTGTTCCGCGAGATCGGCCGGTTTCTCCGGGCGCTGCGCTTTATATGGTGGATAGTCCGCCTTGCGGGCTGAATGCTCCGGACAGTCGAATCCGACCACGACCGCATCCGGCCGCAGTCGCGCGGCGGCTCGGGCCACGTAGCCGACCAGGCCTTTCAGCGCCCAGACCGGGCGTCCTTGCTGGTCGCGGACCTCGCCGGTCGCGGCGGCGTGGTAGGCGCGGTGCAGCAGGCTGTTGCCATCCAGGACGAGGAGCAGCGGAGCCGGCACCCGAACAGCCTAGCCGCCCAACCTGACCATCCCGAAGGTCCGCGTTCCGAGCGAGGCTTGAGGTGACTCCGAGGCGACCACGTGGAAACGCTCGGTACGTATCGAGGCCGGGTGGCCACTATCTCGACATGGACTTGTCTACTCTGGCCCGGCCGTGGCGGCGCCGGGCCCTGACCGTGAACGTGGCACTCGCCGCCGTCGCGATCGGCGCGTCGTTCTGGGCGTACACGATCGTGTGGGCGGCCGACAGCACTCCGGCGGCCGCGGCCGATGCCCAGAATCTCGCCCAGGTCGCCACCCGTACGGTGACCGCGACCGTCTCCAGTTCCGGCACGGTGGCGAGCTCAAGCGTGATCACCGCGACGTTCGTGACCACCGGGACGGTGACCGCGATCTCAGTCGCGCTCGGGCAACACGTGACCAAGGGCCAGACGCTCGCCCGCATCGATGCCACTGCGGCGAACCAGACGCTCCGGTCGGCACGTGACAATCTGACGTCGGCCGAGGACACGCTGGCAACCGCGAAGTCGGATGCCGATACGTCGGCGATCGATGCGGCCGAGACTCAGGTCGGCAACGCGGAGGATGCGGTGACCAGCGCGAAGGCGTCGGTTGACGGTACCGTCCTGACCGCGCCGATCACCGGCACGATCGTCGCGCAGAACGGTGTGGTCGGATCCAGCAGCGCGTCGTCGAGTTCCAGCGGCTTCATGGAGATCGCGGACATGACGAAGATGGAGATCGACACGAGTTTTCCAGAGGCCGACGCGACCAAGCTCACGACCGGAATGCCGGCCGAGGTGACGTGGACCGCGTTGACCGGCGCGACGGCGACCGGAACGGTTGCCTCGATCGATCCGACCGCGACGACGAGCGGTGACGTCACCACGTACGGCGTGGTCGTGAAGCTGACCAGCCTGCCGGACGGCATCCGGATTGGCCAGAGCGCGACCGCCGTCGTGACCACCGCGTCCGCCGCGAACGTGCTCGCCGTACCGGCAACCGCGATCACCACCAGCGGTACGAAACACACCGTGACCGCGGTTGTCAACGGCGCGGATGTGGTCACCACCGTGCAGGTCGGCGTCGTCGGTGACTCGTACACCGAGGTCAAGTCCGGGCTGACCGAGGGCGAGCAGATCGTGTTGCCGGTTGTGCGTACCTCCTCGACCACGGGCACGAGAACAACGGACAGCAATCCATTCGGCGGCGGTGCGGGCGGTGGCCCTGGCGGCGGTACTGGTGGCGGCGCGGGTGGCTTCGGCGGCGGAGCGGGTGGCGGACAATGAGGCACGCATCGAGGGACTGGCGCAATCGCGCCACCGGGCTGTTCGTGGCGGTGGCGATCCTGGCCGTCTCGTTCCTCGGCGGCATTCAGCTGGAGAAGCACCACAGTGCTACCGCGGCGGCGACCCCGACCGCGTTCGGCACCGGCCAACGTCCGGCGTTCGGCGGAGCGTCCGGTGCACCGACCGCCTCGACCGCCCCGGCGACGAGCACCGGCACGGTCACGCTGGTGGACGGCTCAACGATCTACGTGCAGCTTTCCGACGGCAGCGTCCTGACCGTCAAGACGACATCCGCGACGGCGGTCACTACGGTCGGCTCGACGTCGGTGAGCTCTCTGAAGGCCGGACAGCACATCACGGTGACCGGTTCGACGTCCAGCTCCGGCGAGCTCACCGCGACAACGGTGACCGGCGGCTCGTAGGACCGGCCGGAAGCCGCGTGGCGGCTGCGAAATGCCACAGCCGCCACGCGATCCGCATACCTCTACTGACCCGTGCCCGGCTGCAACACGATGTTGACCGTCGCGCCGGCCTTGGAAACGTAGACCACCTGCGCTTGCGCCTCGGTCGGTCCGCCGTACCAGCCGTCGTACGTGCCGGACAGGTCCTGGAACCAGTATTCGATCCGAACGTTCTGCTTGCCGATTGCCGGAAGTGAGAACGACCCGTCCGGGTTCGACCACGTGAAGCCCATGGTGTCGCCGGTCTTCGCGTTGTAGATCGCGATCATGCCGGCCTGCCCGAGCGGTGTGCCATCCGACTTCGACACGGTGCCGGTGACATGCGGTCCGGCGCTCATCGCGACGTTGTATGTGGCCGTCGCGCCCGACGTGATCTGGACGGTGGTCGCCGCGTACCGGTTGCCAACGCCGCCGGACCACTGCGACGCGTAACCGTTCGCGTTCGTGAAGATCGGCCACTGGTACGGGCCGAGGTTCGTCAGGGTGTAGCGGCCGCTCGCGTCGGTGGCGACGATGTCACCAGCTGCGCCCGACCCGGCCGAGAACGTGTTCCGTCCGACGCCCGCGCTCTTGATGGGCAAACCGGTCGCCTTGTCGGTCACCGTACCGGTTAGCGATCCGGCCTGATCCATCTGGATGTTGCCGATCGTGACGGTCTTTCCGGCGGTCGCCTTGATGACGAGAGCGTTCTGCTCCATGCCGGTACCGTGACCGTCGGCACCGACCCACTGGTCGCCGTACGCGCTTTGGTAGGGCGCGGTGACGAACAGCGAGTCCGAGTAGCCGGGCGCCAGCGGCCCGATGGTGATCGCTCCGGTGTCATCGCTGCAGCTTCCGCCGCCGTCCGGCCAGACCGTGTAACCCGGGACGAACGCGAGCACGCACGCACCCGCGACCGGCGCACCGGTGGTCGAGTCGACGATCGTCGTCTTCACCAGCGTGCCGGGCTGGAACGACTCCTGGAACGCGACGTTCTGACCGGCCACCACCGCGACGTGCTGCGGTGCCGCCCAGATGTATTTCGGGTTCGTCGCGGTGACCTGGATCTGCTCGTTGCCCTGGCGGACGTTGGGCACCACCGCGGTGCCGTTCTTCGTGCAGACGTACTGGCTGTCGACATAGACGCAGAAGGCCTTGACGGCGACCCCGGTCTTCGCATTCACGCCGGTCACGGTGACCGTGCCGGTACCGAGTTCGGAGTCGTCGACCTCGGTGTCATGCTCGGCGGTCACGGCGAAGAGCGTCGCGCTTTGCGGGTCCAGCGCGCCGTACGCGAATTGCTGCAGGCCATCCGGGCTCGCGAACTGCACGGTGTACTTCCCGGCGAACGTCGGCACCGAGTAGTCACCGTTGTCGTCGGTCGTGCCCTGGGCCGCGGTGTTGCCGGTCAACGGGAAGCTAAGGGTGACCTGGGCACCCGCGACCGGCTGCCCGTTCGCGTCGGTGTAGCGACCGCTGATCGTGCCGGTCGGCAGGACCGCGTCGTTGACGGTGCGGGTCTGGTCGGCGGTGACCGATACCGGTACCGCGTCGTTGATGTCGCTGTCGCCGCCGGACCACTGGGTCAGACCATTCGGCAACGCGTACGAGATGTAGTAGCTGGCCGGTGCAAACACCAGCAACGACCACGCTCCGCCGTCATCGGTGGTGGTGCTGATGCCGGGGAACGCGTCCGACTGGTCACCGATGCCGACACCGGCGGCCGGCGTTCCGTCGCTGTTGGTGAGAGTTCCCGTCAGCGTCGCGGTCGCCAGCGCCTGATCGTCGACCGTGGTCGTCCCGCCGGCGGTTACCTCATACGTCTTCCCTTCGCCGAGGTAGACGGCATTGCCGGAGTAGAGCGTGAGCCCGGAGAAGTCGAACTCCACGAAGTACGAGCCTGGTTGGATGTCGTCGGCCTCGTAGTCGCCGTTTGCATCGGTGGAGGCGTACGCGACGGTTGACCAATTGGTGGCGTCCCAGACCTGCACGCTCGCGTTCGTGATTGGCTGGCCGTGGGAGTTGGTGAATTGGCCGACGATGGATCCGGTCGTGTCGTCGGCTCGTGCTGGGACGGATGCCCCGACTCCGCCGATCAGCGCGGCGACTGCCAACACGCTGATCCGGCGGACGATCCGCTTTCGCATGATGCTCCAAACAGTTAGGGGGTAAAGAGCTCGGAATAACCGTGGTGCGCGAAAATGCTAACGGAATTCGTCGATTTCGTGGGGGCACGCTAAAGCCGCATAATTGCGCGAATATCGCGAGCCGTAGAATGTGGATCCACGCGGTACTAAGGGGGACGACGTGCTGACGATGCAGGATGCGCTCGCGCGATTGGATGAATACTGGATCGCGCAGGGTTGCCTGACGGTGCAGCCGATGAACACCGAGGTCGGAGCGGGCACGCTCAACCCGGCGACGTTCCTGCGCGTACTCGGTCCGGAGCCGTGGAAGGTCGCGTACGTCGAGCCGTCGGTACGGCCGGATGATGCGCGGTACGGCGAGAACCCCAACCGCATCCGGACGCACACGCAGTACCAGGTCATTCTCAAGCCGGAGCCGGGCAACGCGCAGGATCTCTACATCGGCAGCCTGGAGGCGCTCGGAGTCGACGTGCACGCGCACGACATCCGGTTCGTTGAGGACAACTGGGCCTCACCCGCGCTCGGCGCCTGGGGTCTTGGCTGGGAGGTCTGGCTCGACGGTTTGGAGATCACCCAGTTCACGTACTTCCAGCAGGCCGGTGGCGTCAACGTCAAGCCGGTCTCGGTGGAGATCACGTACGGTGTCGAGCGGATCATGATGGCGTTGCAGGGCGTACGCCACTTCAAGGAGATCATGTACGCGCCGGGCGTGACCTACGGCGAGATCTTCGGTCAGTCCGAGTACGAGATGTCGCGGTACGACCTGGACGACGCCGACATCGACGCGACTCGCAAGTTGCTGGACGTGTATTTCACCGAAGCCGATCGGATGATCGAACTCGGTCTGCCGGTCCCGGCGTACACCTTTGTCTTGAAGTGCTCGCACGCCTTTAATGTGCTCGACGCACGCGGCGCCGTCTCGACCGCCGAGCGCACCGCCGACTTCGCACGCATGCGCAGCGCTGGCCGCCGCAGTGGCCGAATTGTGGATCGAGCGCCGCGCCGAACTCGGGCATCCGCTCGGCATCGTCGGCGAGCCCGCCCTCGCGCAGATCCTCGGTGAGCTGCCGCGGGCCGGTGCGGCCGAGGCTCGAACCCTGGTGTTCGAGATCGGTACCGAGGAGATGCCTCCGGCCGAGGCGCGCTCGGCCGCCACTCAGATGCACCGCCTGATGATCGACGCGCTGGCCGGAACCCGGCTCACGCATGGTCCCGCCCGCGTTGTCGCCACGCCCCGGCGGCTTGTCGTGACGGTCGACGACGTACCAGCGCGCGAGCAGGATCACGCCCGGTCGGTACGCGGTCCGAAGGTGTCGGCGGCGTTCACCTCGGACGGCTCGCTGACACCGGCCGCGCAGGGCTTCGCCCGATCGCAGGGTGTCGAGGCGAGCGAGCTCGACCGGATCGATGTGGCCGGCGTCGAGTACGTCGCGGTGACGCGTGACGAGGTCGGCCGGGATGTCGTCACGGCCCTTGCCGACGTGCTTCCGGCCGTCGTGACCGGGCTGCGCTCGGCGAAGAACATGCGATGGCTGGAGCCGCAGCTGTCGTTCACGCGGCCGATCCGCTGGTTGACCGCGTTGTGGGGCGACATCGTCGTGCCGATCACGGTCGGCACGCTGGTCTCCGATCGCGTCACCCGTACACTGCGCAACGACGCTCAGCCAGAAGTGGCGGTCCCGTCCGCGGAGACGCTCCTCGAGGTGCTCGGGCAAGCCGGCATCATCGCGGACGCCGATGAGCGCCGCATCGCCATCGTCGACAGCGCGATCGCCCTGTCCGCAGCGGTTTCCGGACACGTCAATGTGGACGAAGATGCCGCGCTGCTCGATCAGATCGCGTACCTGATCGAGTCGCCGACGCCGTTGCTCGGCTCGTTCGCGACGGACTATCTCAAGCTGCCGGATGCGATCCTCACGACCGTGATGCGCAAGCACCAGCGCTATCTGCCGGTACGCGATGCCGAAGGCTCATTGATGCCGCATTTCGTCTGTATCGCGAACGGTGACATCGATCCGGACGTCGTACGGGCCGGCAACGAGTCGGTACTGCGCGCTCGGTACGAGGATGCCGCGTTCTTCTACCGTGCCGACTCGACCGTGGCACCCAGCGCGATGCGCGAGCGTCTTGCCACGCTCACGTTCGCTGACCGGCTGGGCACGATGTACGACCGGGCCGATCGCATCGGCGCGATCGCGTTGCGGCTGGCCGAGGCCGTACGGCTGGACGAAGCGGATCGCAAGATCATCGAACGTGCCGCTCCGCTTACGAAATTTGATCTCGGCTCGCAGATGGTGACCGAGTTGACGAGCCTCGCCGGCGTTATGGCGAAGGAGTACGCGACCGCGGCCGGAGAGCCCGAGGCGGTCGCGCAAGCGCTCTATGACCTGGAGCGCCCGCGTTCGGCCGGCGACGCGATGCCGGCGACGAACGCGGGTGCGGTCCTATCGCTTGCCGACCGATTGGACTATCTGGCCGGCCTGGCCGCGACGGTCGGTCTGCCCACCGGAAGCAGCGACCAGTACGCGCTGCGGCGAGCCGCACTCGGTGCGCAGGCAGTGCATCGTGCGGTTCCGGCGCTCTGGTCGTTGTCGCTCGCCGATGGCATCGGACTCGCCGCCGAGCTGCAGCCGGTCGAGGTGTCCGACGACGTGCAGATGCGGTTGCGGGAGTTCATGAACGGACGCTTGGAGCAGACGCTCACCGAAGAAGGCGTACCGGTGGACCGGATCCGGGCCGTGTTTGTGCACGCGGATCGACCGGCCACCGTGGACGCCACGCTCGCGCAGCTCGACGCGCTGATCGGTGACCCCGATTTCCGCGGACTGACCGAGACGATCCAGCGCGCGAGCCGCATCGTGCCGTCCGGCACCGAACCCCGGTACGACGCGGCGAAGTTGCGCGAGCCGGCCGAGGTACGCCTCGACGAGGTTTTGACGCAGACCCGGGCCGCCGTGCACAACACCGTTGACCTGGTCGCATTTACCGAAGCCACGCGGCCGTTGACCGCATCGGTCACCGCGTTCTTCGACGATGTCTTTGTGATGGACGACGATCTGGAGCTCCGCGCGGCCCGGCTGGGCCTGCTCGCTTCGGTTGCCGCGCTGGGTGCGCCGCTCCTCAACTGGGACCAGGTTCGGTAAATAGGACGGTGGGCCGGACCGGCTGCTGGGAAGCCCGGCCCACCGCGTTCTACCCCCTACCGGGCAGCTTCATATGCGCGGATGTCCGCGACACTCCACCAGTTCGGTGCGGCCGTGGTGAGCGTGACCCGGACGTATCGAACCGCCCGGGTGAGTTCAACCGTGGTGAACTGGCCAGTGCCGATGCCGTTCGCGACGACCGTCGTCCAGTGAGTTCCGTCGACGCTGACCGTTACCGCGTACCCACGCGGGTAGTCGCCGGTCGAAGCACCGGTGTCGAACACGACCTGGCGTACCGGCTGGATCCGGCCGAAGTCGACCTGCAGGTACTGTCCGGCGGACTGAGCAGTACCAGAGCTGTACCGGGTGCTCGCGTCGTCGTCGACGGCGTTCGCCGCGACGTCGCCGGAGCAGCACGGATCGCTCGGACCGTTCGGGTTGCCGGTCGCGGTCCAGCCGGTCGGGCTCACCGGCCGCAGCTCGGTGCTGCCGGTCGAGCCCCGCCAAACGAACGTGGCGAGCGCGCCGCCGGGCAGCGTGTACGTGAACGCCTGCGTACCGTCGCGTACCGCGAAGGTTTGCGGGTTGTCGTTCTCGTTGTGCGCGACCAGCACGGTGCTGCCGTCCGGGTTGCGGAACGCGACGTCCATGACCTGGCCGTTCCAGCCGGTCGTACCGAATGACGTGCTCGCGATCCGGACCGCGCCCGGCTTCACGAACCGGGCCAGACTCCCGAGCGTGTAGTACTCGGCGTTACGCGTGACCGTGCCGTCCGGGTTGACGGTCAGCACCGCCGTACACGTCGAACAGCCGCCGACGTGCGGGCCGCCGCTCGGGTCGAGTGCGATGTTCCAGTTGATCACGGTCTCGGCCCAGTTCCGGGTAGCTCCGATGATCAGGTTGCGAGCGTGCCACTTGACCGTGTCGGAGAACGTATTCGCCGGATCACTCGACTGGCTGCCCGAGCACTCGGTGAAGTCGATGTCCTTCGTCGGGTACGCGTTGTGCAGCGCGGTCATCGCGCTCGGATCACCGTAGTAGCAGTGGTACGCAGTGCCGGCGACGTAACGAGCAGCGCTGGAATCGAGGATCTGCTGCGGGTAGTCGTTGATGTCGGCGGTCTCGTCCGGCGGCGTGGACGCCTGGTCGTTCGGGTGTTCCGTCCAGTTGTGGTCGTACGCGAAGATCTTCGTGCTCAGCCCGTACGCGCGAAGCATCGGTCCGAGCGCGTCGATCACCTTCTCCTCCTGCCACGACGGCATGTCGGTGCCGGGGTACCCGGCCGGCGCCCGGTTTTGCGGCTCGTTCTGCACGGTGATCGCGTCGACTCGTACGCCGTTCGCCCGATAGGCCTGAACGAACTTCAACAGATATGCGGCGTACGCGCGGTAGATGCGTGGATCGTCGATCAGCCGCCCGCCGATCAGGCTGCCGCCGGTCTTCATCCATGCGGGTGGGCTCCACGGCGTCGCGATGATCTGCAGGCTCGGATTGATCCGCTCGGCCTGCCGAAGCAGCGGGAGGATCTGGGCCTGGTCGTGCGCGATGCTGAAGTGCGTGAGGTTGTAGTCGGTCTGACCGGCCGGCAGATCGTCGTACGTGTACGCGGCGGTGGTCACGAAGTCCGACGCGCCGATCGGCTGCCGCAGGTAGTCCAGCCCGTCGCCGGTGGTCGGCGAGAACAGGTCGGTCATCGCCGCGGTACGGGCCTGTGGACTCAGCGTGTAGAGCACCGACGCGGACGAGTCGGTGATCGCGGCGCCGAATCCTTGCATGGTCTGGAATGTGCGCCCGGGATCTACGACCACGGTTGGATCGGTGGTAGGCGCGTCGCTGAACGCCACCGTGCCGAGGTCGGCCATCTTGTCCGTACCGTCGGGCGTGGTGATCCACACGTGCGCGGTGGTCGGCGCCGGTGGATGACCGTAG
This sequence comes from uncultured Actinomycetota bacterium, assembly GCA_963831705.1. Taxonomy (GTDB): domain Bacteria; phylum Actinomycetota; class Actinomycetes; order Mycobacteriales; family Micromonosporaceae; genus DASQPR01. Next base: position 2,117,455 of record CAWHRE010000010.1, read on the forward strand.
TTGGCCGAGGCCGCACCGGGTCCGGCCAGCGTCGCGGCGACCAGCACTCCGGCGGTGACCAGAGCTTTCGTACGTTTACGCATTACTCTCCTCAACTTTGCGCATTGAGCGTGAAGGCTTGGGCGGGTCCACCGGAGCAGGTCCACTGCTGCATGCGGGCGCCGTCGGCGGTGGAGACGTCGGTGACGTCGAGGCATTCGTTCGTGTTGTTGCGCGGGTTGAATGTCCATGCACCGCTCGCCAGGTGAGTCGGCTTCCACTGCTGGTTGGTACCGCTGCTGTACGCCCAGAGCTGGATCTTCACGCCGTCGCCGGTCGCACCGGCGCCGCCGGTGACGTCCCACGCCTCGGTGGTGGCGTTGCGCGTGACGACCTTGTAGAAGCCGCTGTCGGTGGCCTGGAACTGCCACTGCTGATTCGTGTTCCCAGCGCCGCAGGTCCACTGCTGTACGGCGGTGCCATTGCCGGTACCCCCACCGGTGGCATCAACACACTTGCCGCTGTTCGTGTTCACGACCGTGTACCACTTCGTCGAGTCGATCGTGCCGCTGCCACCTCCGCCCGACGCGCTCGTCGTGACTGCGGCCGTATTGGATGCGGGCGACGCGTTGCCGGCCGCGTCGTACGCCTTGACCGTGTAGCTGTAGGTGGTCGAGGCGGCGAGCCCGGTGTCCGTGTAGGACGTCCCCGTCGGCGTGCCAACCTGCGTGCCGTTGCGATAGACGCGGTACCCCGTGACGCCGACGTTGTCGGTCGATGCGCCCCAGCTGAGCGTCGTGGAGCTGGCGGTGGTGCCGCCTGCCGTCAGGTTCGACGGCGCGGACGGGGGTGTCACGTCACCGCCGCCGCCGGCGCTCGGCATCCAGGTGAACGTCGCCACCGCCTTGGCCGGCACGGTGTACGTGAAGAACTGGCCGTTCTCCGAAACGTTGAACGTGTGCGCGTTCGCGGTGTCCGCGTTCAGCACCACCAGCGCGTGTGAGCCGTCCGGGTTCTTGAACGCGACGTCTTCCAGGTTGCCGCTGCCGAACGTGTTCGAATCGATCCGAACGGCGCCGGGCTTGACGAACTTGCTGGCCTGGCCCAGGACGTAGTACTCGGCGTTGTACGTCGCCGTACCCGAGGTGTTGTTGACCGTGACCGCACCGGTGCAGGTCGTGCAGTTCATGCTCGGGCCGCCGCTCGGGTCGAGCGCCATGTTCCATGTGACGACGGACTTCGCCCAGTTGCGGGTGGCCCCGATGATCAGGTTCTCGGTCTGCCAGTCGAGCGAGTCGGAGAACGTGTTGGCCGGGTTCGACGACTGCGAACCGGAGCACTCCGTGAAGTACGCGTCCTTCGACGGGTACGCGTTGTGCACGGTGGTCTGTGCGGGTGGCGTACCGGCGTAGCAGTGCCAGGCGATGCCCGCCGTGTACGACGCGGCGGTCGAGTTGCCCAGGATCGACTCCGGGTAATTCGTGTCGTCCCAGTTGTGGTCGTACGCGATGATCTGCGTGCTCAGGCCGGCGTTGTGGATCGCCGGGCCGAGGTAGCTGCCGATGAACGTGGCCTCGTCGCCGGACGACATCGTGGATCCCGGATAGTTGCCGGGCGAGTACTCCGGCTCGTTCTGCGGCGTCAGCAGCGCCACCGGTACGCCCGCCGCCTGATAGGCCTGCAGGAATTTGACCAGGTAGTTCGCGTACACCTGGAAGTTCGCGGTGTTGAGGGATCCGCCGATCATGTTGCCGCTGGTCTTCATCCAGCCCGGCGGGCTCCACGGCGTGGCCATGATGGTGACGCCACTGTTCAATTGCTTGGCCTGCTGAAGGATCGGCAGGATGTACGCGTTGTCGTGCGAGATCGAGAACCGGGACAGCGTCGGGTCGCTTGCACCGTCGTCGTAGCTGTACACCGACCGGGCGAAGTCCGAGGCGCCGATCGGCTGGCGCAGGAAGTCGAGCCCGATGCCCTGGGTGGGATCGAACAGCTTCGTCATGATCGTGTTGCGTAGCGGTGAGTTGTAGACGAGCCACGCGGACGAGTCGGTGAACGATGCCCCGAATCCGGTCATCGACTGGTACGTCGTGGCCGGGTTGATGGTGATCGTCTGACTGGCCGAACCGGAGCCGGTTGCGAACGTGGCGCCGGATTGAGCGGCGAGCAGCCGGGACTGGTCGGCGGTGGTCTCCCAGACGGATACGGATGCGCCGGCCGCCTGCGCCGGGTCGGCGGTGATCGCGGTGATGCCGAGGGAAACGAGCGCGGCCGTGCCCAATAGCGCGGTCACCTTTCTGAACCGAGACATGATCCCTCCAAGTCTCTGAATGAAACAAAATGAAACAGATCAGCAACGTTTCTGACACAAACAGGAAACCAGCGCCAGTGACCGCTGTCAATGGTCGATGTCCTGAACTCGCAACACGTATGCTGTACGGCGTGAAACAAGCAGGTGTAACAAATGGATAGGTCGGTTAGCCGACGCGTCACGGTCCGCGATATCGCCGCGCAGACCGGTGTCTCGATCGCGACCGTGTCCCGTGTCCTGAACGACCACGCTCACGTCGCGCCGCACACCCGCGAGCTGGTTCAGCGTGCGGTCGAGCAGCTTGGCGCGCAGGCGCCGGCGCCGCGTACGACGGCCACGCGGCCGGTGGCGGACACGGTCTACCTCCGCTGCCCCTACCTGTTGACCGACTACTTCGGCCTGATCGTGTCCTCGGTGGCCGAGACGCTCGAACTCCACGGCCGTCAGCTGCTGCTCGACGCCGGCGAAGCCGCGCAGGACATGGCGGTCCTGCCGACGTTGGCCGGACGGACCGATATCGCCGGCGCGATCCTCGTACTCCCACCCGAGCCGAGCGAGGATCTGCGCGCGCTGCGGGCACGTGGCTTCCCGTTCGTGGTGATCGATCCTCGAGAGCCGATGCCCCGTGATATTGCGGCGGTCTCCGCCGCACACTTCGCCGGTGCTCGAAGCATCACGCAGCATCTCGTCCAGAACGGGCATCGCCGGATCGGCGTGATCGCAGGGCCGGACAACTGGCTGGCGAGCGGTGCTCGCCTCGCCGGCCACGCGTCGGTGCTGGCGGAGGTCGGCGTCCTGCCTGACCCTCGGCTGGTGCGCTCGGATGAACCGACCACTCCATGCGGATACCGCGCGGCCAGCGCGTTGCTCGATCTAGCCGAGCCGCCGACCGCGTTAATCGGCTTCAACGACAAGGTCGCGGTCGGTGCGATCACCGCCGCTACCGAGCGTGGCCTCCGCATTCCCAACGACCTGTCCATCGCGGGGTTCGACGACATCGATCTGGCGCAGGCTACAACGCCGATGCTGACTACGGTGCGACAGCCGTTGCAGGAGATGGGTCGGATGGCGGTCGGTTTGTTGACCCGGCTTCTGGAGGGTCACCGGCTCGACGCACTGCATATCGAGCTGGCCACCGAACTCATCGTGCGCGGTTCGACCGGCCCGGTCCGAATGTAAAGCCGCAGGTCAAAAAATTATTTGACGTACGCGATACGTTTATCCTCCGTGCTTTCGGGTGGGGGTCACTCCCACCTGAAGGAGCACGTTCATGCGCCGTTCGCCCGCTCTGGCGTTCTTACTCGTCACGGTCTTCATCGACATGCTCGGCCTCGGCATCGTGGTGCCGGTCATACCGACGTTGATGATCTCGATCACCGGCCACGCATCCAGCGCCGCCCGCTGGTCCGGCCTGATCGATGCCTCATTCGGTATCACGCAGTTCCTGGCCGCACCGTTCCTTGGGCGCCTGTCCGACCGGTACGGGCGTCGTCCCGTCCTGCTTGGTGCCATGTCGATCCTGGGCGTCGATTGGCTCGCCCACGCGATCGCGAACGATGCGATCACGATCCTTGTCGCCCATGCGGCGGCGGGAGCGCTCGGCGGCACGGTGACGGTGGTCAACACCTACATCGCCGACATCACCGAGCCGTCCGACCGGGCCCGAGCGTACGGGTACGTCGGAGCGGCGTTCTCGATCGGCTTCGTGGCCGGTCCGGTGCTCGGCGGTCTGCTCGGCGGCATCGACATCCGGCTGCCGTTTTACGCCGCCGCCGTACTTTCGTTGGTCAACGCGTTGTACGGATTCCTCGTGCTGCCGGAATCCCGTCGCGGTGACCGTCGGACCAGCATCGCGTGGCGGGTCGCAAATCCGTTCAGCGCGATCGGATCGATGCTGCGGCGACCGGAACTGAAGCACCTCGCCGTCGCGCGTCTATTGAGCGACATCGCCCGGATGGCGAACCAGGTGATGTGGGTGTTCGTGATGGTCGCCCGCTTCGGATGGGCGACGACGAAGATCGGTGTCGTACTGGCGATCAGCTCGGTGATCGGCGCGGGGGTGTCGGCGTGGGTCTCGGGCGCGTTCGTCGAGCGGCTCGGCGTACGCCGGGCATCGATCGTGTGCGCGCTGGCCGGTGCCGTCAGCCTGGCCGGTTTCGGTCTGGTGCCGGCCGGTTGGTGGATCGTGCCGTGTATGGCGATGGGATCGATCGCGGCGATCGGCGGTAATGCCATGCAGTCCTGGATCACCGGTCTCACCGGCGACGATGAGCAGGGCACGGTTCAGGGCGCGTTGACCGGAATCAGCGCGATCGCCGAGACCGCGGTCCCGGTGGTGGCGACCGGCGTGTTCGCGTGGTCACTGGGCATTCCGATGCCGGGCCTGGTGCTCGTGTCGGCGGCAGCGTTCGCGGTGGCCTCGGCGGTGGTGATGACACGCGTACCGCAGACGGACGCTGAACTCGTCGCCGCGTAGGACCACAAAGATCTTGGCAAGTTTCAGCGTCATGGCGTCCGAAACTTGCCAAGATCTTTTGCCGCCGCTGCCTATCCACGCCGCACCGCAAATATTGAGGAATGTCGTCGCGTATGCACGGCGACGGCGGCGTTCAGTCCGTCACGATGTGAGGAACGCGTCGACATCGGCCGCGAATTGTTCGTGGTGCTGGAACAGGAAGCCGTGCGCGGCATCCGGGTAGAGCCGCAGCATTGCGGTCGGCAGCAGCCCGGCTAGCAGATGCGAGTAGCGCGGCAAGATCATGCGGTCGCTGTCGCCGTTCGCGACGAGCACGGGCTGCGCGATCGCCTGGATTCGCTGTAGCCGTCCATGGTCGGGGATGCCCCAGTGCGTTACCGCGTCATATTGGGCCAGTCGTGTGGCCCATGTGGTGGGTGCGTCGCGATCGGTCTGGCGTTCACCGAAGCGGCCGAGGCACTCCTTGCCGGCTGCCTGGCTTTCCGGCGAGGGCGTGAAGAACACCTCAAGATATCCGTCGAGGCTGGGCTGCTGGCCGCCGACCGCTCCGATCACGTCGGGCGCCCAGCCGTGCATGCCCGCCGCACCCATCGGCGCCGCCGAGGCCAGGATGAGACGTCGAACGAGCGCGGGTCGGGTCAGAGCCAGGTCCTGGGCGACGAAGCTACCGATCGAGAAGCCCAAAAGATCGATCTGGGGTACGCCGAGCGCGGTGACGAACTCGATGGCGTCCGCGGCCATTTCGGCGACAGTGTGCGGGGTCGAGCCGGTGGTCGAGCCGACGCCGGTGTTGTCGAACGTGATTACCGAGCGCAAGCGAGCCAGTGCGTCGACTAGTGCCGGGTCCCAGTTGTCGAGGTTCCCGCGGAAATGTTGCAACAGGATGATCGGTGGCGCTGTTGCCTCGCTCGAGCGGGACTCGACGATTCGGTAGGCGTAATCGATGTCGTTGTCGGCCCGAACGGTACGGGTCGGGGTATCTACGTATCGCACGATGAGCGCCCTCCCATAGGACGTCGGGACCCGGACAGGTCCCGACGTGCCTCAGCCAAAACGATGATCGTCAGTCTTCCCACATGCGTCCGGGAAGGCGCGTCGTGACCTCTTGGAGCAGGAACTCGTTGCCGTCGGGGTCATTGAACGTCGCGTACGTGTTGTAGGACTGACGCCTCGGATCCGGCCCCGGTACAGGGCCGCCGTCAAGGTGGAACAACTCGCTCACCTCGACGCCGCGATCGATGAGATCCGCACGCGCCGCATCAATGTCGCTGACCACGACCTCCAACCGTTTCATCGAGCCGGGCTGGTTCGTCGTCAGGCCTTTTCCGAAGGAGATCGAGCATGCCGAGTGCGGTGGCGTCAGTTGAACGACCCGGAACGCATCACCCTGAGCGATATCTGCGTCCAGTCGCCATCCGAGGTTCTGGTAGAAGTTTTTCGCCCGATCGACGTCCGAAACCGGCAGCGTGACTACCTCCAGTTTCATGTCGATCGTCCCCGCACGCGGGGCCCTGTTCAGGGTTTCGGTGCTCGAACCGCTCATGATGACCTCCATCTACCGATTGATGTCGTCGCTGCGATGTCGTGCGGCTATGCCCGTCGCCGCCCCTGAGTGCCCTCGCCCGAGCGCTAGAAGCCTCACGGGAAATATCCGTTTATGACGGGACACAGTCATCTATCCTAGACTGGGCTGGTGGACGATGAGACGGTATCCGTGGCAGTGGTGACCAGCCGGACGGAGGCGGAGTTGATCGTTGGGCTGCTGCGCAGCCACGGCCTGCGAGCGGCATTCTCGGCGGACGACGCCGGCGGAACGGTGCCGCAGCTCCAGCTCGACGGCGTCGAGGTATTGGTCGCCCGTGCCGACGAGGCCGAGGCTCGGCGAATACTCGCAACGTTGTAGCGCAGGTCCTGCCACGGGTACTAGCGGATGCGGTAGCGGAGAAAGACGACCCCGCTGCGGAACCGTCTTTCGTCGACCAGCTCCAAGCTCAGTCGTACGCCATCGGGGAGTGCCCGGGTGCCACCGCCGACGACCACGGGCGTCAGGAATTGTTGAAATTCGTCGACCAGACCGGCCCGCAACGCCGTGGCCGCCAATCCGGCGCCACCAACCGTGAGATCCTTCGTCGCGTTGGATTTGAGCGCCTCGATCTCGGCCGGGTCAAACGTCCGCTCGATCCGCGTTCGGGTGCTCGTTGCCGCGTCGAGCGAGGTCGAGTAGACGACCTTGTCGGCCGCCTGCCAGATCGACGCGAAGTCCGAGATGACGGCCGGCTGGTCGCCGTCGGCCGGAACCGATTCCCAGTACGTCATCGTCTCGTACAGCCGACGACCGTACAGGTACGTGCCGATTGGACGCTCCAGGTCGTTGACGAACGCGTGCACCTCTTCGTCCGGCGCCGCCCAGTCGAACGATCCGTCCGCATCTACGGTGTATCCGTCCAGCGATGTGATCGCGGCGTAAATCAACTTAGCCATGCGACGACCGTACCGACGATGTACGACATATCGGCGGCCGGAGCACATTTCGCGCCGGCCGCCGACTCATGCCGCTGCCCTTACCAGAGTCGTACCGAACCCCAGAAGGTGCTGTGACTGACCGATGTCACGCCGTACGGGTCGCCGGACTGGTACGCGTTGACCTGCTTGCCGTTGCCGATGTAAATCGCGATGTGCTCGTTGCCGTCGTGGCCGTACCAGAGCAGGTCTCCGACCCTCAGTTGTGGCTCGTAACCGACCGCGGACGGTCCACCTGTCCACTTCTTGGTCGCCGAGCTGTATGACCAGGTCGAGCTACCGCTGGTGTTGAACGAGACCTGGTGCGGAAGCGCCTGCGCCAAGTTCCACTGCTGGTACGTGTAGCCGTTCAGCGCATCGTTGTAGACCGTCAGATAATAGGCATAGCGGACGAAGCCCGAACAGTCCATGCCCTTGACCTGGTCGTCGTGCAGCGAGGCCGAGTCCGATCCGTCGTAGTGCCCATAGGACGGTCCAGGAATGCCGACGTGCCCGCCGCCCCACGAGTATGTCCCGTGGAGGTTGCAGGCGTTCGTTACCAGCGCGATCGTCAATGCCGGCAGCGATGTGTACGTTACCGTCGTTCCGTCGCAGTTCAACGATCCGCTCGACGTCGCGCCACCGTTGCTCGGCGGCGTCGGCGGCGGGTTGTTCGTCGTGCCGCTGCACGTCGTCAGGCCGGGCCAATAGTTCTGAGCGCCGGTGAAGTAGACGGCCGGCACCCATCCGGTGGCACCGTGATCATCGCCAACCGTCTTTGCCCAGTTGCTTGAGCTGGCACCGCTGACCGTTGCGGTCGAACCGTCGAGACTGCAGTAGAACCAGTTCGCCGAGCCGCCCGTGTGCAGGTGATCGACCACCGTGGAGGTCGTCGACGTACCCGAGTAAACCGGAACGCCCCCGGACGGGAGCCAGACCGGGCAGTAGTAGACGCCAACGCCGGACGAGTTCGTACTCGCCGTACACGAGCTGTCGGTCGGCGGTGGCGGTGGCGGGCTGCTGCAAGCGCTCAAACCGTTCCAGTAGTTCTGCGGCGCGTCGAAATAGACGGCCGGCACCCATCCGGTGGCGCCGCTATCGTCTCCGACGGTCTGGGCCCAGTTCGTCGAGCTGTAGCCGCCGACCGTGGCGGTACCGCCGTTCTGCTGGCAGTAGAACCAATTCGTGTCGCCGGCCGTACGCAGATAATCGACGATGCCCGACGTCGTCGATGTCGATGAGTAGACCGGTACGCCGCCGCTCGGCGTCCAGATCGGGCAGTAACCAACTTCCACGCCGGCGTGGTTCACGTCGGGCGTACAGATCGTCGAGCCCGATCCGCTCGTACCGCTGCATCCGGGCAGGCTCGGCCAATAGTTTTCAGCGCCGCTGAAGTAGATCGCGGGCACGTAACCTTGTGCTGCATGATCGTCGCCGATCGTACGGGCCCAGCTCGTCGAGCTGTAGCCGCCGCTGGTCGCGGTGCCACCGCTCTCCGAGCAGTAGAACCAGTTCGCGGTCCCGCCGGTGTGCAACCGGTCGACGATGGCCGAGCCGGTCGATGTGCTCGCGTAGATCGGCACACCTCCGGACGGCACCCAAACGCCGCAGTAGTAGACGGGTGTGCCGGATGCGCTTGTGCCCGACGTACAAGCGTCGGAAGCGTTGGCGGGTCCGGTCCAGATGACGAGTAGTGAACAGATCAGGGTGAACACACCAACTGCCGAAAGGAGGATGCGTCTCATGCCAGCCCCTGTGATTGGTGATCCGTCGTACGTAACGGATCGAGGTGGGCAGCACGCTATCAAGAATCGGAATGTTTCGATGCCCCGTTCGGCCGCGCATCCGTTCCCGGAGTCATCGCGTCTCTACTGGTGACAGACGAACCAGCCGTCCAACCGAAGGGCTGACTGTGGGAGTGCACGAAGAATTCACCGACTGGGCGGTCGTGCGAGCCGGCCGATTGCGCGACGTCGCGTACCTGATGTGCGGTGACTGGCATCTCGCTGCGGACCTCACCCAACAGACGCTGACGAAGGTATATGTGGCGTGGCCACGGATCAACCGCCGCGAGAGCGTCGACGCGTACGCCCGCCAGGTCCTGTTGCGTGAGCTGCTGACCGAGAAACGACGTCGCCGCTGGACGGAACGGCCGGTCGCCGACGTTCCCGATCGGTCCAGCACCGGCGATCAGACCGACCTGCGTCTGACGCTCGTCGACGCGCTCCGCGCGCTCGCTCCGAATCGTCGCGCCGTGATCATCCTGCGCTACTGGGACGACCACAGCGTGGAACAGACCGGCGCGATCCTGCGAATGACCGCGAGCGCGGTGAAGAGCCTCACCGTCCGCGCGCTCGCGGATCTCCGTGCCGTGCTCGGCTCGGACGCCCTGACGCTCCTGCCCTGACTTCCCGCTTGAAAGGAACGCTTTCATGGACATTGACACGCAACTCCGCGAACGAATCGCCCGGGAGCTGGCCGGCAGCGACGCGCCGCCGCTTGGTTCGATGGTCGCCGACGCGGCTGCGGCCGGAGCCAGTCGCCGTCGGCTTCAACGCTACGGAATCATCGGCGGCTCGTTGGCCGGCATCGCGGCCTTCGCCATTGTCGGTGCGCTCATCGCGGGTGGCGCACCGACGCCAAATCCACTTCAGGCCGGGTCGGCAGGCGCTGGTCCGACGCCTGCTGCCGCGCCGAGCTACGCTCCGCCGCCACCCGGCTCGCCGGACGGCAATCCGCCCACCCATCCGCCGTACCCGGGCCAGACCACCACGGGCCAGGCGGTGGTCGCGTTGATGACGACGCTGATGCCGTTCCCGGGGACGCTTTCCCAGATCGATTTCGGCAAATCACCCGGTTGGGCCAACGGAACGTTCCTGTACCAGGACGGAAAGGGGCCGGCCACCGTGTCGGCCAGCGTCTCGGATGAGCCGGTGCAGTTCGACCCGACCGTACCGGTGATGAAGTGCCCGCCCGACACGCCCGGCTTCACCTGTACGGCCCGCAACCTGCCGCACGGCAGCAAGGCGCTCCTGATGACGGTTGGGCCATTTCCGGGCTGCTCCGATGCGAAGTGCTCGATCATCGAATACCGGGTGGAACTCGAGCGTGCCGATGGCATCTACGTGATCGTCGAGGCTTCCAACGGTCCCGAAGGCCGCGACCAGCTCCCGACCCGGGCAAAGCCGATCCTCACGATGGACCAGGTGATCGCGTTCGCCACCGATCCGCGCTGGAGTCTCAAGATGGACAAGTCGTTCGTGGCGCAGGCCGGTCGTACCATTCACGCTCGATGATTTTGGGGTTGTGGCTCTCTCGACTCGACCCGAGGCAGCCACAACCCCAAAGTCAATTCCGGCGGCGCCGCCCTAGAGCGCTAGCGCGCTGGTGGGCGACAGTCGGGCGGCGCGTACGGCCGGGTAAAGCCCCGCGATCGTTCCGATCGCCATGGTCGCCGCAAGTCCTCCGACGAGAGCCCACCACGGCATCACGGTCGGCCAGTGATGCGCCATCGCGTAGCCGCCGGTCACCATGACTCCGGCGAACGCTCCGCCCAGGCCACCGAGAACGGCGAGAAGCATCGACTCGGCCAGGAACTGTCGCAGAATGTGTGCCCGCGTCGCACCGAGGGCGCGGCGAAGGCCGATCTCCTGACGTCGTTCGAGAACGGAAATCACCATCGTGTTCGCCACGCCGACACCGCCGACCAGGAGCGCCACGGCGCCCAAGCCGGTGAGCAATGCGGTCATCGTCTGGTTCGTGGCACGCCGTGCGGCCAGCGCATCGGATGGCCGTGACACCAGCACCTCCTCGGGATGGGCCGGATCGGCCGTCGCTGCGAGAAGTGAACGGACCTCCTCAACCGCCGAGTCATCGGCGCGGATGTAGAGGACCGTGGGATGGCCATCGAACTGCAGTCCGGTCTGTGCCATCGGCCAGCCGATGAATACGGCGGCGTCCAACTCCTGGACCAGCGGAATCGGATTGAGGATGCCGGTGACGCTGAACCACTGACCGCCCAACCAGATCCGGAGGCCGGGGGTGTGGATGCCGAGGCGTGCAGCGGCGGTCCAGCCGAGGACGACACCTTGATGCTGTTCGGTTGCGGAGTTCAGCCACACGCCCTGGTTCATCGATGCCCCGAGAACGGACAGCAGATCCGGCTTTGCCGCGAAGACGCTGATGCTGCCGGTCTGACCAGCGGGCATGTGATCTTGACGGTACGCCGAAGCGTTCACCCGACCGACCGCGGAAACGTTCGTCACGCTGTGGATACGTGCGACCGACCCGGTCGCGTACACCGGCAGTTCCGCCTGCCCGCCGTACACGTGCTGCCCGGGCGTGACGGTGAGCAGGTTCGTTCCGAGCGCAGCCAAGGTCCGATCGAGGTCGACGCTGCTGGATACCGAAATGCCGATGACCGCCAGCATCGCGGCCACCCCGATCGCGATGCCCAGAGCCGAGAGGATCACTCGTGCGGGCCTCGTGGTCAGGCCGATCGTACCGACACGAAGCGTGTCCATCGCTGACAGCCGTGAGGGCTTCATCGGTTTCGCACCTTTCCATCGAGAAGCTCAACACAGCGCTGCATCTGTGCGGCGATCTGGTGATCATGGGTAATCACCACGACCGTCGTTCCGCGGGCGTGCAGTTCGTGCAGCAGGCGCATGATGCTCGCGCCGGCCACCGAGTCCAGATTTCCGGTCGGCTCGTCGGCCAGCAGGATGTCGGGCTTGCCCACCACGGCCCGGGAGATCGCGACGCGCTGGCGCTCGCCACCGGACATCTCGTTGGGCCGGTGGCTCAGTCGATCGCCGAGCCCCACGCTGCGCAACGTTTCCTCGGCAAGCACCCGCCGTTGCTGCATCGACGTTCCGGTGTAGAGCAGGCCGTCGGCCACGCTGTCACGTGCGCTCAGCCCGGCCAACAAATGAAATTGCTGAAACACAAAACCGATGCGGTACGCGCGAAGTGCCGACAATTCGTCGTCACGAAGCTTCCCGATATCGAGGCCGGCGAGCCGTACCGTGCCTTCGGTAGGCCGATCCAGCGCGCCGATCAGGTGCAACAGGGTGGATTTGCCGGATCCGGACGGCCCGACAACGCCCACCATCTCGCCCGGTTCGATCGTCATCGAAACGTCGTTCAGAGCCGCGACTCCACCGGGATAGTGCTTCGAGACGTTCGTGAGTTCGATCATTGCGGCATCCCGACGGCCTGGCCGGCGACCAGGCCCGATCCGCTGATCTCGACCTGCCCGTTGGCGAACAGCCCGGTCTGTACCGGAACCAGCCGTCCGTCCGAGAGTTCCAGTCCATAGCCGCCCTGTGGCAGCGCGAGGAGCGCCGCGATCGGTACGGTCAGCACATTCGGCCGCTCGGCGGCGACGTAACGGATACCGGCGTCCGTGCCCTTGAGCACGGATTGGGCTGCGACCGTCACGGTGACCGCGACGGTGTTGTCCCCGCCGGTGTCGCTGGGGGCCTGACGAACCGCAGCGGCTACCACTCCCGGCGTCGTGGTGTTGTCCGGCATGACCACGTCGACCTTGGCCCCGATCGTCGCCCAGTTGCTGTCGACCGCCTGCACCGTGGCCGTGACGACCTTCGTCGTAGCCGTCACCTTCACCAGTGCGCCGGTCGCGTCGGCGCCGACCTGCACGAGTTGCTCGTTCACGCGGACCGGACCCGACACGTAGACCACGCGACTCATGTCCAGACTGTCGCTCTGCTCGATGCCGAGATGGGTTTGCCAGCGGTGCATGGCGTTCAGCGTGCTGCTGTCGAAGTGCTGGTCGATGGTGAATCCGGTGTAGCCGAGCGCTCGCAGATTCTGCTCGAATTGCTTGACGTCCGGGCCGACGGTGCCGACTGTCAGCGGGCGGTACATGGGCAGCGGCCCGTACAGGATCACGGTCGGGATCTCGTCCGCGCGGAACAGCGTGTCGCCCCGCGCGACGATCGTACCGACGGATGGGAGCCAGGTCAGCGTGCCGGTCGCCCGTGACTGCAGCGGCGTTGCCGTGCCGTACCCGATCTCAGCGGTAACCGTCGTCGCATCGGTCAGCGTCTGGCGGACGATCGGGACGGTCGTGGCCGGTCCGGTCACCTGTGGCTGGGCGGTGTCCCGGAAATCGCTGAAATGGCCGGCCACCAGGACGCTCGCGACCAGAACGGCGGCGGTGACCCCGCCGCCGATCAGAATCCGTCTCATCCGCCGATCACTCCGCCGCCGGTCGACCCGGGCAGCTTGTCCTGGCAGGCCTGCATCGCACCGGCCGTGGCCGGATTCTCTTTGATCTTCTGTCCGAGGTCGCCGTCCATGACGAAGTCGCCGGTCTGCGGATCGGGGTCGGGGAAGTCCGGTACGCCCTTGGACCGGATACATGCTGCGTACTGCCGCCGCGCTTCGATGTCCGCGGCCGATGGTGCCGTCGGTGCGACACCGGTGTCCGTCGGCAGAAGCGCCTTGCACGCATCGGTTGCCGCGGTGATCGCGGAGAGGGCGTTGCGGTTTTTGTCCGGGCGCGACTGCGTGCTGCCGTCGTCTGCGGTGTACTGCTCCATCGTCAATCCGTGATTTTGCAGGCACGTCGCGTATTCGGCGGCGGAGTGCCCGGTCGATGTCTTCGGGCTCGGGCTGGCCGTTGAGGCGCAGCCGGCGATCGAGGCGAGAAGTGCGATCGCGATCAGCGTGTGACGGTATCTGGTCATGCGCCAAGGACATCATTCCGGACATAAATCCACCGTCAGCACATTTCCTTATCCAGATTTTATCCACTGCTCAGGCACTATGTACCCATGCGTGTGCTGGTCGCGGAAGACGAAGTGCTGCTCGCCGAGGCGATCGCGACCGGACTTCGGCGCGAATATTTCGCGGTGGACGTGGCCGGTGATGGGCAGAGCGCGTTGGACCGCCTCGCGGTGAACGAGTACGACGTGTTGATCCTCGACCGCGACCTGCCGGTGGTGCACGGCGACGATGTGTGCCGGGCCGTCGTCGAGATGCGTCTCGGCGTCCGGATCCTGATGCTGACGGCGGCGAGCGCGATCACCGAGCGGGTCGCGGGCCTGAGCCTCGGAGCCGACGACTACCTCTCCAAACCGTTCGCGTTCGCCGAACTCGTGGCCCGGGTGCAAGCGCTCGGCCGCCGGTCGCGGTCGGCGTCGATGCCGGTCTTCGATCGGGCCGGACTGCGTTTGGATCCCGGACGGCACGAGGTGTACCGCGCTGGGCGATACGTCCCGCTGTCCCGGAAGGAGTTCACGGTTTTGGAGGAATTGCTCCGGGCCGATGGGCACGTCGTAAGCGCCGAGACTCTGCTCGAACGAGCCTGGGACGAGAACGTCGACCCGTTCACGAACGTCGTACGAGTGACCGTGATGACGTTGCGCCGCAAGTTGGGACCGCCGGAGGTCGTGCAGACGGTGACCGGCGTCGGGTACCGGATCGTATGAAACCGCCGAGGTGGACTATCCGGACTCGGCTGTCGTTGCTGTACGCCGCCATCTTCCTGGCGGCCGGCGTGGTCCTCCTCGGCATCACGTACGGACTGATGCGCGATGCGTTGTATGTCCAGCAGACCAGCAGCGCGGTGGTGAACTCGCCGGACTTTGATACGCCGGCCACCGACGCGGCCACCGAGGAGCAGGAACTACAGAAGAAGCAGTTGTACGAGCAGGCGCTACGCGACGAGTTCCGGCAGAAGACCCTCAATTCGATGACCAAGAATCTGTCCGTCACGCTGGCGATCATCGTCGTCGGCGGCGTCGGCTTGGGCTGGCTGGTCGCCCGGCAGAGCCTTCGGCCGGTCCAACGGATTACCGCGACCGCACGGCGTGTTGCCGGCGGGAACCTGCGGGAACGCATTGCGTTGGCCGGTCCGAGGGACGAGATCCGGGAGCTGGCCGACACGATCGACGACATGCTGCGAAGGCTGGACGAGGCGTTCGACGTGCAACGCCGGTTCGTGGCCAACGCCTCGCACGAGTTGCGTACGCCGCTGACGATCAATCGCACTCTTATCGAGGTGGCGATGGAACAGCGCGATGCGTCGCCGGAACTTCGTGAACTCGGCGCGTCCCTGCTGTTGGTCAACGACCGTCAGCAGAAGATGATCGAGGGGCTGCTCGCGCTGGCCGAGTCCGAGCAACGTCCGCTGGAACCGGTGACGGTTGATCTGGCCGACGTTGTCCGGTCATCGGTGCATATGCTCGAGCACGACTCGGTACGTCACGACGTCACGGTCACGGTCAGCGCCGATCCCGCATCGACGGTCGGTGACCGGGTCCTTCTGGAGCGACTGACCACGAACCTCGTGCAGAACGCCATCCGGCACAACGAACCGGGTGGCCGCGCGTGGGTGTCGTGCTCGGCGATGGGTGCGGTCGTGGAGATCCGGGTCGCGAACACGGGACCGTTGGTTGACGCGTACCGGCTGGAAGAGATCTTTGAGCCGTTCCGGCGGCGTACCGCGAGGGTCGACTCACGGCAGGGTAGCGGCCTGGGTCTTTCGATCGTGCGAGCGGTCGCCCGCGCTCATGGCGGCAAGGTGGCCGCCTATCCACGAGACGAGGGCGGCCTCGTGGTCGTGGCCACTCTGCCTGCGCGGGTGGTCCGGGAGACGGTGGCGGACAGCGTGTCCTGAGCGTGTCCCCATCAGCCGAAATCGACGCAGTCGGCGCAGGGCTCGTCTTCGAACCGGCCGGACTGGCTCAGCGTCTCAGGAGTCAGGCGTGTTTGGCCGAATTCGGCGCGTACAGCCATCCGGAACGTCCACAGTGCCTCGCCAAACGGGCGGTACGCCCGGTGATATTCCACCGACGCCAGCTCCGCGCCGTTCCGGATCGCATCACGTACCGCGATCAGTTGAAGGAATACCGGCTCCCCGGCGATGACCACGTCGGGCGAGCCGGCCGCGAGAAGCTTCTCCCGCTCCGCGTACAGGCCGGAATCGTCGACGGCCTGGTTCGCATCCATGTGCAGGTTCGGCGCGTCCGCCTGCGAGTGGGCGATCATCCGTAACGCATTGTGCGCGGTGTTCACCGACAGCGCGAAGTCCATATAGATCTGCCACTGATCTGGCCCCCGGTTGGCTTGGCCAGGCCTCGTTGCGCGTGGGTTGGTGCCATCCCGATGATCGAAGTCCTGCTCAGCCTCGTCGTAAAGCTTCTGCCACGTGGGCAAGTCACGGCATTGCGCCGGGACCGGAATCGGTGGCCGACGGCTGTCTGCGTGCCCCATGCACGCCACGATGAACGCTTCGACCGTCGCCCATCGCGGCATTCTCGAACCCGTCAGAAGCTCGTGGCACGTCGATGTCGGCAGTCTGTAGCCGGCGAGCGCGGCCTGGTCGCGGAGTTGGCGGTACGTGGGTCGTCCCACGGCGCGATGGAGCTGGTTCAGCCGGACTCGTAACCCATCGAAGTTTGTCTCTAGATCCCCCATGTGTTCATTGCAGAGCCTCCACGCGCCTCCGTCAATGCATATCGCGCGTTGTTGCATCCGGTTTCCGGTTGCGTCCGATTTCGGATGCCCGGACGGGCGGCTCCCACCACCATTTCCTTCGGCCAGAGACTTCGGAGCCCGGGCAAATGGCCATGCAATCCCACCACAGGTCACAACCAGGAGGACGCATGCAGATCAAGCGAATCATGGCGGCAGCGGGAGCGACCATCGTCGCGCTCACCGCTGTGGCGGCCACGGCGGCGCCGGCGAGCGCCGCCACCGGCAAGAACGGAGTCCTGGAAAGCGGAGAATTCGGACTCTACTACCTGCAGAACCAGGGCGGCTACGTCCTGGACCTGTTCGTGTCGGACACGAACTTCGCCGCGGACAAGTTCCCCGGAACGAGCGTTCCCGCCAACGACAACACCGAGTCGTACTGGAACCGCGACACGTTCTGGTGGCATGTGTTCACCAACTCGAACTACACCGGATCGCACGGCTGCCTTCCGGCCGGGTACAGCGGCAACGCTTCGGCGACCTTCGAAAACACGATCTCCTCGGCGTACTACTCGTCGAGTTCGTGCTGACCGAACCATCTGATCGGCGTCGCCGCCCCCACGAATCGCGGGGGCGGCGACCGCCTGTAGGACGCGGAGGAATCGTGCTTAGAAATCGTCATCACACCCTGTTCCTGACATCGGCCTTGCTGCTGCTCGTACTGGCGGGATGCTCGACGGCCAAGGCCTCGGCCAGTACCTCCACCGGAGAACCGGCGATCGGAGCGGTCCCAAAAATCCTGGACAGCTCTACGCTGCGGCTGCCTGTCGAGGACTACCTCCCGAGCTCCGCCGAGGACGATCGGCTCGGCGTGGCGGATCTGGCGCTGATCCGCTCTTGCATGGCTCGATTTGGCATCAAGTACGACATCAAACCGATTCTGGGCAGTACGTACGGTCCGGTGAGCCTGACCGATCGCCGGTACGGCATTACCGACGCCACTCTTGCCGCGCACTACGGTTATGGACTCGGTCCACGCGATCCGGCTCTCCAGAAACGGCCGGACAAACCCGATATCGGCAGCGCAGGCGAGACCGCCCTCTCCGGCGAGGGGCAATCGGAGGTCAACGGGATCACCGTGCCCAACGGCGGCTGTATCGGCGAGGCCGACCGTAAGCTCAGCGGTTCGGTCCCGGCCTCGGTCGACATGCATAAGGGCAACACGCTTCAGTTCCAGTCCTTCGCGCAGTCCCGGGCCGACAGCCGTGTCGTCGCCGCATTCAAGGAGTGGTCGGCGTGCATGGCGCGATCCGGCTATCACTACGCCGATCCGCTCGCCGCAGCCGGCGATCCGGATTTCGCCGGTGCCGCGAACTCGCACGACGTCGCGGTGGCACTTGCCGACATCTCATGTAAGTCCGAGACGAATCTGGTCGGCATCTGGTTCACCGTCGAATCGGCGTACGAGCGCCAGGTGATTGATGCCGATCCGGTGGGATTCGCAGCGACCAAGCAGGCGATTACGGCTCGCGATCAGGCGGCGGTAGCGCTCTCGGCCTCGGCCGCACCGACGCCCGCCACGAGTTAGATACGTATGGCTCGGTCCTTCGGCCGAGCCATACGTACTCACCGAAACTATCGATATCTTTCGGGCCGCTTAGGACCTTTCACCCACGCAATCATATATTTGCATTGTCCGACCGATCGAATTCCGGCCAATCATTCGCTATGCTGCTCCTCGTCCTGCGGCAGATCATTCATAGATCGCAACGTCAGCTTGCCGACGTGTTCACGGCCGTATCGTCTACCACGAAATCGGTCGTTCCGCCGTCGGCGTCGGTTTCCTTGCCGGTGAACTTGACCTTGAGGGTCTGGCCGGCGTACCGCGTCAGGTTAGCGGTCTTCTGCTGGCAGCCGCCAGATCGGTGTCAGGTTGCTGAAGCTGGCCTGCGTACGGACCACCGTGCACCTGCACCTTGAGCGTGTCGTCGGTGGCCGTGGTCGTCGCCTCCGTGGTG
Source organism: uncultured Actinomycetota bacterium (assembly GCA_963831705.1). GTDB lineage: Bacteria > Actinomycetota > Actinomycetes > Mycobacteriales > Micromonosporaceae > DASQPR01. The sequence continues at coordinate 2,136,182 of CAWHRE010000010.1, forward strand.
TCGATGCGGACCCAGTACGTCAGCGCGGATTCCGGGGATCGTCGCAACACGTGTGGTTAGACAGCCGATTGGCAGAGCGTAGTAAGTCGCTTCTCGGGAGAATTCCAGCCGAGACACTTGCGTGGTCTGCCGTTGAGTTCAGCGGTCAACGCGACAAGGCATTCGGCGCTGTGAACGCTCAGATCGGTGCCTTTCGGAAAGTTCTGGCGCCGTGATGCTGACGCGGTCCGCCGGTTCTTCCGCACAGCCTTGAACAGGTTGAAGGTGACCCAGTCGAGGTTGTCACCGACATGTCACCGGTCTATCCGCGGATCCTCGACGAGGTGGTCCCGTCGGCGTGGCATCACGTCAAGCAGTACGCCAACAACCGGGCCGAAGCCGACGATAGCCGGCCCAAACAACCGGTCACCGCCTATGCGCGGTCTACGGACCAACCGGACCGCGAGCGTCATCATCACCGGGATCGGACTCATGCAGAACCTGCGCCGCGAACACTACGAACTCGGCGTTGACCTGCCACACCATCTCCGCGTCGCCGGTGCGTTCACCGAGCTGATGCACGCGATCTGACCTCAGGTTTCACTGAGGCATCCCTGTCCATCACCGCGACAACGCAACAGCTCCATCCATGCCGCAGGCGGGTTCGCCGATGGGCCGTGTCATGACTCTGGCGGCGGCGTATTCGAAGTCCCCGATGGTGTTTTGGCCGTGGTGTCTGTGTTGTTCAGTCGTGCGGAGGTCGTTGTGGAACGACACGGTTAAGTGTGTTGCAGTTTGCTGCCGGTCGTATCAAGTAATGGACGACAGCGGTTCCGGAACGTCGGATCTCGGAGCGCTAGGCCCGCCGTCGGGTGGCGTAATCAAAGCAAATTAGCCCTAGTCCGCGCGGAATAATCGTGAGAAACTATCGCGCCGGGACCCATTGATGTATTTGCCTGATAGGGATTAGATGCGCATTATACGGAAGAATAAGCTGCTCTTTGCCGTGGCCGTTTCCAGCATCGAGTTCCCGAGGAGTGGTCAAATCATGCGGTCCCATCCGGATTGCGGTCCTCGGCGCGCTGATGATCGCGGGCGTGGTCGTCGTGCCGGCAATGGCGAGCGCTGCACCACCCGCTCCGCCGTACAACGACTGGACCTTGAACGGCGGTCAGGCATCCTATCTGCTTGCTCCGGGCGAGGCTTTCCGCTGGACACCGACGACCGGGATGACCGAAGGCGCGTACGGCACCTCGGGGCTGGAGTTTTCCGGGCCCGGTGCGCTTACGATCTGGACCGCCCTGATCGCTGCGCCGACCGGTGGCCTGCTGCACGTAGGGACGTACACAACCCAAAGGGGGGCGGATGCCACCCACATCGGCCTGGATATCGACGGCGACGGGCGAGGTTGCAATCAGGACAGCGGGACGCTTGATATCGAGCAAGTGACGTACGACGATTCCAACGCCATCACAGCACATTCGCGGCGTCCTTCAGCCAACAGTGCGAAGGCACTGAATTCCCCGCTACTGGCGAATTCCGGTTCAACTCCACGGTCGTACCAGGGCCGGCCGCATCATCGTCTCCGGGCCGCCTTGACTTCGGCACTCTGCCGGTCGGCTTGCCGTCGACGAAGACCATCACGGTGAATTCCAACGGCGGCTCGGACGAACACTTCGGCACCGCTACCATCACCGGAAGTGCGGACTTCGCGATTACGCAGG